>NZ_RJVO01000003.1 GCF_003730135.1 Stagnimonas aquatica
AAATGCTTCGAACAACGCGATCAAAACAACCGTGTTGCACTTGATGCTTGAATCCGTCTTACTTTTCTTTGCAGGAGCAAAGAAAAGTGAGTCGCCAATAGGCGAAAAAGAGCTCGCACCAACTGCAGACTCAGCAGAGCGCGAACGCGCGAACCACAGCGCCGGTAGCAAGCTGCTGCACCCAGCCGATTTCCCGACACGCCACCTGCAAAGCAGGCGCCAATTCTCCGGCACTCCCCCGACAAACCCCCGCCCCAAGGGCTCTCCGGGCCTGGCATATGGCTTGCTCCCGGGCTGGCTGTCCCTGCCGTCCGAGTCCGCCATGTCTGCCGCTGCCGCCACCGAAGCCGCTCCCGTCGCACCGAAGAAAAAGGGCGGCGCCATGAAGATGGTCCTGGCCATCCTGGTGACGGCTGCGGTCGCCGGCGGCGGCGCCTTCTATGCGGCGCAGCACCTGCTGCCGCCGCCTGCGGCGCCGGTAGCGGGCGAGGCCGCCGAGGAGGCCCCGGCGGCCAGCGGCGGGCACGACGAGCATGGCGGTGGCGCCCCGGTGACCGGCGGTGACTACTTCTCCCTGGCGCCCTCGTTCGTGGTCAACCTCAACGACGAGGACGTCTCCCGCTTCCTGCAGATCGAGGTCGAGGTGATGGCGGTGAAGCCGGCGGCGCTGGATGCGGTACGCGCCAATCTGCCGGTGATCCGCAACCGCCTGGTGCTGCTGTTCTCCTCGCAGAAGTTTCGCGACCTGCTGCCGCGCGAGGGCAAGGAAAAGCTCCAGCAGCAGTCGCTGGAAGAGATCAACAAGCTGCTGGAGGAGCGCAAGAAGCCGCGCATCGACGGCGTGATGTTCACCAGCTTCGTGATGCAGTAGCCCGGTCCGCGCCCGTGCAAGACATCCTTTCCCAGGACGAGATCGACGCCCTGCTGCACGGCGTCGACAGCGGCAAGGTCGATACCGCGCCGCCACCGCCGCCCGGCGTCGCGCAGTCCTTCGACTTCGCTTCCCAGGACCGCATCGTCCGCGGCCGCCTGCCGACGCTGGAGATGATCAACGAGCGCTTCGCGCGCTTGTTCCGCATCAGCCTGTTCAACATGCTCCGGCGCACGCCGGAGCTGTCGGTGGTCGGGATCGAGATGATGAAGTTTTCCGACTACGTCCACGGCCTCTATGTGCCGACCAGTCTCAACCTGATCCGGGTCAAGCCGCTGCGCGGCACCGCCCTGGTGATCTTCGAGCCGCGCCTGGTGTTCACCGTGGTCGAGAACTTCTTTGGCGGCAACGGCCGCTACCGTACCAAGATCGAAGGCCGCGAGTTCACCCCCACCGAGTTGCGGGTGGTGCAGTTGATGCTGCGCCAGGGCTTCGCCGACCTCACCGAGGCCTGGAGCGCGGTGCTGCCGCTGGAGTTCGAGTTCATGAGTCACGAGATGAACCCGCACTTCGCCAACATCGTCAGTCCCTCCGAGGTGGTGGTGGTGTCGCGCTTCCACATCGAGCTGGAAGGCGGCGCCGGCGATGTTCACGTCACCTTCCCGTACTCGATGATCGAGCCGATCCGCGAGCAGCTCGACGCCGGCCTGCAATCGGACCGTGTCGAGAAGGACGAGCGCTGGAGCGCCACCCTGCGGGAGCAGATCCGCGACACCGAGGTGATGGCCAGCTGCGAGCTGGCGCGCACCCAGATCAGCCTCGGCCAGCTGCTCAAGCTCAAGAGCGGCGATGTCATCCCGTTCACCATGCCGCGCCAGGTGCAGCTCTGCGTCGAGGACGTGCCCTTGTTCAAGGCCGCCTACGGCGTCTCCGGTGGCCACAACGCCGTGCGCATTCTCGAAACCGTCCGCCGCGATCCGCGCGTCATCAACCCCAAGCAGCCAGGAGTCAGTGCATGAGCAGCAGCGCCGCGACCAATCAGGAATTCACCCCGCCGGTGTTCGACGACAAGGCGGTGGCGCCGGCCCAGAGCAACGACGTCAACCTCGACGTGCTGCTCGACGTGCCGGTGACGCTGTCGATGGAAGTCGGCCGCGCCCGTCTGCCGATCCGCAATCTCTTGCAACTCAATCAGGGCTCGGTGGTGGAGCTGGAGCGCGTCGCCGGCGAGCCGCTGGATGTCTACGCCAACGGCACCCTCATCGCCCACGGCGAGGTGGTGGTCATCAACGAGAAGTTCGGTATCCGCCTGATCGACGTGGTCAGCCCGGCCGAACGCATTCGCAAGCTGAGGTAGCGCCATGAAAGCCAGCATCACTCCGATCACGCCCATCACGCTGCTCGCGCCGCTCGATGCCAGCCCGGCGGTGGTCGCCCCGGCCAGTGTCGAACCGGCCCTGCTGGAGCTGCCCAGCCTGCCGGTGCAGGAGCCGCAGGCGCTGAGCGCGGCGCCGACGCAGCTGGCCAGTGTGCAGGTCCCCGCCAGGCCGCTGGCCACCGGCCTCAGCGCGCCCGCCGGCGCCGGTACCATGCTGGTTTCGCTGTTGCTGGTGCTGGGCCTGATCCTGCTGCTGGCGCGCGGGGTGCGGGTGCTGCAAGGCGGACGCGCGGTCGGCAACGAAGCGCTGAAGCTGCGCGGCAGCCTGCAGGTCGGCAGCCGCGAGCGGGTGGTGTGGATGCAGGCTGGCGAGACCCATCTGCTGCTCGGCGTCGCCGCCGGCCGGGTCAACAACCTGCACGTGTTCGAGGTGCCGCCGGACTTCGATCAGCCGCAGCTCAAGGGGGCCAACAGCACCGACTTCGCGGCCCGGCTGCGCCAGATCCTCGACCGCGCCCGTCAGCGCTCCGCCGACGCCCTGGCTCCGGCGCGGCCGGTCGCCGCCGCTGCGACCGCACCGGCCTCGCCGCCGAGCGGCGCGCCCCTGGCGACGCCTCCGCCGTCTCCGCCGCCAGCGGCGTTCCGTACTTCGCGCTTCCACACCGCCGCCTGAGTCCGATGAAGATCCTGGCGCTACTGCTGCTGTTGTCGCTGGGGCCCACGGCGCAGGCCGCCGGCATCCCGGCGCTGACCCTGGAAACCTCCGCCAACGGCGCGCAGAGCTGGTCGCTGTCCTTGCAGGTGCTGGCGCTGATGACCGCGCTGAGCCTGCTGCCGGCGCTGCTGCTGACCATGACCAGCTTCACCCGCATCGTCATCGTGCTCGGCCTGCTGCGGCAGGCGCTGGGCACCGGGCAGACGCCGTCGAACCAGATCCTGATCGGTCTCTCGCTGTTCCTGAGCCTGTTCGTGATGGCGCCGGTGCTGGGCAAGATCCACGACGACGCGGTGAAGCCCTACATGGACGGCAAGCTGGAGTTCCAGCCGGCGCTCGATCAGGCCCAGAAACCCCTGCGTGCCTTCATGCTGGCGCAGACCCGCGAGGCCGACCTGCTCACCTTCACCCGCTTGTCCGGCCGCGACGAGCCCTATGCCGAGGCCAGCGAGGTGCCATTCACGGTGCTCGCCGCGAGCTTTCTCACCAGCGAGCTGACCACCGCCTTCCAGATCGGATTCCTGATCTTCGTGCCCTTCGTGGTGATTGATCTGGTGGTGTCCAGCGTGTTGATGAGTCTGGGCATGATGATGCTGTCGCCGATGCTGATCAGCCTGCCGTTCAAGCTGATGCTGTTCGTGATGGTCGATGGCTGGTCGCTGACCATGTCGATGCTGGCGGCCTCGTTCAAGGCAGTGGCATGACGCCAGAGACCGTGCTGACGCTGGGGCACCAGGCGCTCTTGCTGGCGCTGAGCCTGGCGGCGCCGCTGCTGCTCACCAGCCTGGCGGTGGGTGTGCTGGTCGGCCTGTTCCAGGCCGCGACCCAGATCAACGAGATGACGCTGTCGTTCATCCCCAAGCTGATGGCGATGGCGGCGGTGGTGGTGATCGCCGGGCCGTGGATGTTGCAGACGCTAAGCGAGTACACGCGGCGGTTGTTTGAGAGTATTCCGGGGTTGATTGGGTAGCGGGTGGTGGGTGCTTGCGCGCTAGTGCGGTTGTCTTTGCCTTTTTCCGGGATTGTCGCTGGGTTGTGGTTCGCGCGTTCGCGCTCTGCTGGCGGTGCAGTTGATGCAAGCTTCTTTTCGCCTATTGGCGACTCACTTTTCTTTGCTCCTGCAAAGAAAAGTAAGCAAAAGAAAGCAGGCCCCTGCGTAGCGGTCCGCTTTGCGGACTACCCTGCGATGCTCGGCCCAAAGGGGCCGCTCGCGAACTCGGCGCCCTATAGGCGCCTCAAACAGGCGCTCGCTGTTATCCCCCTTTGGTCCTGCGCTTCTCGGCGCCACGAAGGGGAGGGCAAGTCAAAAGCCACAGCCACAGCCACAGCCACAGCCACAGCCACATCAAACGCACTCCGGCTCGTCGGCTGCGCCGACCTCGCGCGAGCGAAGCTAGCGCCTGCTGTTGCTGGTGATGTTGCGGCGGGCGAAGACCGCCGTGCTGTAGATGTTCCGGTCCCCTTCGTAGCGCCGAGAAGCGCAGTGGTCGGGGGGTATGGAAGCGCCCGCCTGTTTGAGGCGCCTATAGGGCGCCGAGTTCGGGCGCGTCCCCCCGGCCACGAGCATCGCAGGGCACCCCGTAGGGGCGCTACGCAGGGGTGTGCTTTCTTTTGCTTACTTTTCTTTGCACAAGCAAAGAAAAGTGAGTCGCCAATAGGCGAAAAAAAGACCTCAAACCCTGCACACTTAAAAGAGCGCGAACGCGCGAACCGCAGCCAAGAAGGTCAACGCGAAGACACCACTCTCCGCGCAAGTCCTCCAGCAGTCCGCAAGCAAACGCTACAAGTCGCTGGGAAGCGCCCATGCACCTGAGCGACCAGCAACTACTCACCTGGCTGGGCGCCTGGTTCTGGCCCTTCCTGCGCATCGGCACCGCGCTCATGGCTGCGCCGCTGTTCGGCAGCCGCACCCTGCCGGCCCGCCTGCGGCTGATGCTCGCTCTGGTGCTGACCATCGCCCTGGCACCGGCGCTGCCGGCAATGCCGCCGCTCCAGTTCTTCGAGGGCGACGGCCTGCTCATCATCCTCCAGCAGATCCTCATCGGCCTCGCCCTGGGCCTGCTGCTGCATCTGCTGTTCGAGGCGGTGCTGATGGCCGGCGAACTGATCTCGGTGGCCATGGGCCTGTCGTTCGCGCAGATGGCCGACCCCCTGCGCGGCAGCGCCTCGCCGGTGCTGGGTGCCTTTCTCAACGCGCTGGCGGTGCTCAGCTTCCTGGCCCTGGGCGGCCATCACGCTCTGCTCGACTGGTTGGTCGCCAGCTTCACCGCGCTGCCGGTAGGGCCCGAGGGCCTGGGCGCGGAGGCGATGCGCGGGCTGGCGGAGCAGGGTGGCCGGCTGTTCGCCGGCGGCTTGCTGATGGCCTTGCCGGCGCTGTGTGCGCTGCTGCTGGTGAATCTCGGTTTCGGCGTGCTCAGCCGCGCGGCGCCCTCGCTCAACATCATGGGCGTCGGCTTTCCGATCTCGCTCACCGCCGGCCTGGTGATGCTCACCCTCAGCCTGGACAGCATGCAGCAGGGCTTTGCCCGCCTGCTCAGCGAAACCGCCCAGCAGGTGAGCATGCTGCTTGCAGGGTAGGGACATGAGCGAATCCTCTGCCCAAGACCGCACCGAAGCCGCCACCCCGAAACGCCGGGCCGACGCCCGCAAGAAAGGTCAGGTGCCGCGCTCGCGCGAGTTGAGCGCGGCGGCGGTGGTGCTGGCGGGTGCCGGTGGCGTGCTGGCCTGGGGCGGCTCCGCCGCCACCGGCGCGGCGGCGCTGCTGCGCGACAGCTATGCCGGCATCGTTCCGGCGCTGGACGACCCCGGCCAGCTGCCGATCCGCGCGGCGGAGCTGGCGGGGCAGGGCTTCCTGCAGGTGCTGCCGATCCTGGCGCTGACCACTATCGCGGCGCTGGCGGCGCCGATGCTGATCGGCGGCTGGAACTTCAGCCCTGGCGCGGCGGCTCCCGACCCGGGGCGGGTCAACCCGCTCAGTGGCCTCAAGCGCATCTTCTCGGCCAACAGCCTCGCGGAGCTGTTCAAGGCCCTGCTCAAGTTCCTGCTGATCGCCGGCATCGCCAGCGGCGTGATCTGGAGCGACCGCGAGCAACTGCTGGCGCTGGGCGCGCTGCCCACCGCCGGCGCCATCGCCGAGGGCCTGCGGCTGGCGCTCAACGCCCTGCTGTGGATGGGCGGAGGGCTGCTGCTGATCGCCGCCATCGACGTGCCCTGGCAGCTGTTCCAGCACGCCAAGCAGCTGCGCATGACCAAGCAGGAAGTGCGCGAGGAGTACAAGCAGAGCGAGGGCAAGCCCGAGGTCAAGGCCAAGATCCGCCGCTTGCAGCAGGAGATGGCCAACGCCCGGATGATGGAGAAGGTGCCGGGCGCCGACGTGGTGGTGACCAACCCCACGCACTACGCGGTGGCGCTCAGCTACAGCGCCGGCAAGGACCGCGCGCCGCGGGTGGTGGCCAAGGGCGCCGATGAACTGGCGCGGGCGATCCGCGAACTCGCCGCCGAGCACCGGGTGCCGCTGGTCGAGGCGCCGCCGCTGGCGCGGGCCCTGTACCGCAGCTGCGAACTCGACGCCGAGATTCCCTCGGCGCTCTACCAGGCGGTGGCGCAGGTGCTGAGCTATGTCTATCAGCTGCGGGAGATCCGTCACGGCCGCCGCGCCGCCGCCGCGCCGACCCCACCCCGGATCGACGAAGGCTTGCCGAACGGCCAGCCGGATTGATGCGTTTGTCGGGCCGGGCCGGCCAGCAGCTGCCGGCCGGAGGTTAATGCCGGGACGACAAACGCCGGCCGTCGCCACCAGGAGAGTCGATGTCCGAGGCCCCCAGACTGAAGCGCGTGCTGCGACGCCTGGCCGAGGGCGTCGTGACGCGTTTTCGGAATGACAGTCGACGCTGGGCGCAGATGCTCGATGGTCTCGATCCGGAGATCTTCGTGGCGCTGCTCGATCCGCGTGGTCTGGTTCTGGAAGCCAATGCAACCGCCCTGCGCCTCGCCGGGCTGCCGCGCGAACGCCTGATCGGCCAGCCGGTCTGGGAGGCACCCTGGACGCTGGATCTGCCGGCCTCGCGCCTGCAGTGGCGGCAGCTGGTACAGCGCGCCGCCGCCGGTGACAGCGTTCGTGAAGACCTGCAGATCCGTCTGCCCGACGGTCAGGTGCGGACTGTCGATCTCCACCTGCGCGCCGAGCCCGACCGGCGTGGCCGCCCGCGCTACCTGATTCCCTCCGCGCGCGACGTCACCGAGGAGCGTCAAAACCGGGACGCCCTGAGCGAGCATCTGCGGCGGCACCGCTTCCACCTCGGCAATACCTCGATGGCGGTGATCGAATGGGATGCGCGGCTGCGCATCCGCGACTGGTCGGCCTCGGCCGAGGCGATGTTCGGCTGGACCCGCGCCGAGGCGCTGGACCGCAGCGCCAGCGAGCTGGGCCTGCTCGCCGAGTCCGAGCGCGGCAATCGCCAGCGCTGGCTGCGCGACCTCTACAGCGCCAACGAGATTCTGTCGCCGGTACTTTGCCGCTGCCGGCGCCGCGACGGCAGCGAGCTGCTGGTCGAGACCCATCGCTCGCTGCTGCGCGACGGCGCCGGCCAGATCGTCTCGCTGCTCAGCTTCAGCCAGGATGTCAGCGCCCGCGAGCAGTCGCTGCGCGACTTGCGCGCCAGCGAGGCGCGTTACCACGGCGTCTTCGATCAGGCGACGGTGGGTGTCGCGCTGCTGGACGCCCAGGGCCGCTGGCTACAGGTCAATCGCAGCCTCTGCAAGATCGTCGGCTACGACGAGGCGGAACTGCTGCGCCTGGACTTCCAGAGCATCACCCACCCGGAAGATCTGGCCAAGGATGTCGATCTCGCCAACCGGGTGCTGGCTGGCGAGATCCCCGGCTACCAGATGGAGAAGCGCTACCTGCGCCGGGACGGTTCCCTGGTCTGGGTGCTGCTGCATGTCGGCCGCATCGACGCCACCGCCGAGCTGCCGGTCTGCTTCGTTTCGGTGATCGAGGACATCAGCGCCCGCAAGGCCGCCGAGCGACGTCTGCAGGCCTTGCAGATCTCCCTGGAAAAGCAGGTCGGCGAGCGCACCCAGCAGCTGCGCTTGTCGGCCACTGCCAGCGAGCAACGCAACGTCGAGCTGGCGCAGGTGGCCGAGACCACCGGTCTGCTGGCCGGCGCCCGCGACGTGGACGAGGCCATGCGCATCGTCGGACGCAGTTGCCGGACACTGTTCCCGCTCGCCGATGCCGCCCTGTATCTGGCCACCGAGGCTCCCGACCGCCTGCAACTGCGCGAGCACTGGGGCAATGGTCCGCGTCCGGCGGAAAACCTGCTCGCCGATCACTGCTGGGGCCTGCGGCGTGGGCACGAGCACCGGGTGGAAGAGCCCGGAGACCCGCTGCGCTGCCGGCACCACGGCGGCGGCGAGGACGGCGACGACCGCGCCCACAGCTGCCTGCCGCTGATGGCCCTGGGCGAGCGTCTGGGCCTGCTCAGCCTGTCCTGGCGTGCCGGCGCCGGCTGGGCGCCGGACCCGGTGCTGCTGCGCAGCCTCGCCGAGCAGATTGGTCTGGCGATCGGCAATGTCCGCCTGCGCGAGGAGCTGCGCCGGCAGGCCCAGCACGATCCGCTCACCGGCCTGCTCAACCGCCGCCAGCTCGACGAGCACCTGCGCCAGCGCGGTGGCGAGTACCAGCGCAGCGGCCGTGGCTGCTCGCTGCTGCTGCTCGACCTCGACTACTTCAAGACCATCAACGACCGCTTCGGCCACGAGGCCGGTGACCGTGTACTGCAGGAGGCGGCGGCGCTGTTCCGCCGCTGCGCGCGCGTCGAGGAAGCGGTGTTCCGCCTGGGCGGCGAGGAATTCGTCATGGTGCTGGCCACCGAAGACCCCGGAGAGGCCGAGCGCGCCGCCGAGCGCATCCGTGCCGAGATGCAGACGCTGCGGGTCTCCCGGCGTGGCCAGATCCTGCCGGCGGTGACGGTGTCGATCGGCATCGCCTGCCTGCCCGGCGACAGCCCGGATGTGCACAAGCTGGTCAATCTCGCCGACGAGGCGCTGTACGCCGCCAAGCACGGCGGTCGCAACCGTGCGCAGCGCTACGACCGGCTGAGCCGGCCGCCAGAGCTGCCGCAGGCGCGACGGTCATGAATCCGGACCCCACCGGCGTCCTGGCCTGGCTGCCGCAGGCGGCGGAGCGCCGGCGCACCCTGCTGCTCAACAATCTGCTGGTGATCCTGCTCTGCTTCAGCTACACCTGGGTACTGCAAAGCCTGCCGGGGGCGCTGAGCTACGAGACGAGGCTGTTCACCGCCGTCGGCGGCATCCTGCTGGTATTGTCCTTGGCGCTCTGGCGCGACTGGATCGGCTATCTCACCGCCGCCTCGCTGTCGGTGGGTCTGGCGAGCCTGCTGCTGGTGGAGCGGCTGCTGGCGATCTTCACCGGGCCCCTGCTCGACGATCCGACGCAGAGCCTGTTCATGCCGGTGTTCTCCTACTACGTGCTGCTCTACCTGGCGATCCTGGTGCTGCTGCCGTATCCGGCGTCGGCACTGGCCGGCGTCATCGCCTGGCTGTTGCTGGCCAGCGTCACCACCGTGCTCAGCTATCCGCAGTTCCAGAGCCTGCCGGCGCGGCCGATGCTCGCCGCCACCCTGGTCTACGTCTGGCTCGGGCATGGCAGTTTGGTGCTGCTGCTGTTCAGCGCCGCCTGGGTGCAGAAGCGGCTGGCCGACCAGCTGTCCGCCGCCGCCGTCGCCGAGCGCGAATCCCGGCAGCTGGCGCAGCAGGCCGAGGCCGCCTGGGCGCGTCAGCGGCAGGTGTTGCAGTTCCACATCGAGAACACGCCGCTGGCGGTGATCGAATGGAATTCCCAGCTGCGGCTGACCGGCTGGTCGCGGCGTGCCGAGCAGATCTTCGGCTGGTCGGCTGCCGAGGTGCTGGGCAAGAGCCCTTTCGAGTGGCCGTTCATCCACGACGACGACGAGGCCAAGGTGCGCGAGCTGGAGCAGCGCATCCAGAACGGCAGCGATCTGCAGCTGACGATTGAATGCCGCAATCACCGGCGCGATGGCTCCATCGCCCACTGCTGCTGGTACAACTCGATCCTGCGCGACGCCCGGGGTGAACCGCTGTCGGTGTTCGCCCTGGTGGACGACATCAGCGAGGGACAGGCGGCGGTCCACGGTCTGCGCCAGAGCGAGGCCCTGCTGCGCAGTCTGTTCGATCAGGCCGGGGTCGGCATCGCCCTGTTCGACGACCAGGGCCGCTGGCTGTCGATGAATCAACGGCTCTGCGAGCTGACCGGCTACCGCGAAGACGAATTGCAGGCGCTCAACATGGACGCGATCACCCATCCCGCCGACCCCGGCAACGACCAGCGGCTGGTGCGGCGTCTGCTCGCCGGCGAGCTGTCCAGCTACCGCTGCGAGAAGCGCTTCCGGCGCAAGGACGGCGGCGAGGCCTGGGTGATGATCAATGCCCGCCGGATCGAAACCGCCTACCCGGCGCCGGCGCGCTACGTGAAGCTGCTGGAAGACATCAGCGACCTGAAGGCCAGCCAGGCCCGCGTGCAGGCGCTCAACGCCAGCCTGGAGAATCGCGTCACCCAACGCACCAACCAGCTGCACGAGGCGATCAACGAGGCCGAGAGACGCGGCCGCGATCTGCGCCGGATCGCCGAGATGACCGGTCTGCTCGGCGGCGCCCGCGATCTGCGGGAGGCGATGAAGATCGTCGCCCACACCGGACGCCGGCTGTTCCCCGACGTGCAGGCCGCCCTGTACCTGATCGGTGAGGCGCCGGAGCGCTTCGTGCTGCAGGAACACTGGGGCGGCGAGCCGCCGCCGGCCGGCTTCGAGCCCGCCGAGTGCTGGGCGGTACGTCGCGGCCGCGAGCACCGCATCGAGGACTGCCTGGACGAGTTGCGCTGCGGTCATCACCACCATCTCGCCAGCGAGCAGCCGCGCACCTGCCTGCCGCTGGTGGCGCTGGGCCAGACCGTGGGCCTGCTGTCCCTGGCCTGGCAGGCCCGCCCGGACGGCTGGGCGCCGGAGCCGGTGCTGCTGCAAAGCCTGGCCGAGCAGGTCGGGCTGGCGATCGGCAATGTCCGCCTGCGCGAGGAGCTGCGCCGGCAGTCGGTGCACGATCCGGTGACCGGCCTCGGCAACCGTCAGCAGCTGGAACAGCACCTGCGCCGCCGTGCCGCCGAGCAGGCGCGCGGCGGTCGCGGCTTCGGGCTGCTGCGGATGGATGTCGACGACTACACCGGGCTGCTGGAGCGCTTCGGCCTGGATGCCGTCGAGGCCCTGCTGCGCGAACTGGCCGAGTTGCTGCAACAGGCCACCCGCACCGAGGAGCCGCTGTTCCGCCACGGCCCCGGCGAGTTCGCCATCGTGCTGGTCGGCGACGACCCGGAGCTGGCGCGCTTGGCGGTGCAGCGCGTGCAGGCGCAGGTCCAGGTCCAGGGCTTGTCGTTCTCGCCGCGCGGGCAACCGCTGCCGCCGGTGCAGCTGTCTCTGGGGCTGGCGCTGTACCCGCGTGACGCCGTCTCGCCGCCGCAGTTGATCGAGCAGGCCTCGAAAGCGCTTGAGCTGCAACGGCGCCAGCCGCGTCTGGCGCCGCCGGTGATCGGCGCCCTGGAGCGCTAGCTTCCAGGATCGTCAGATCGCTGCGTGGCCGGGGCAAAGCCCCACCGCTAGGTGCAAAACCGGGGCGCGCACGCGGCTTGCAGTAGGGCAGACGGAAATCCGTCACCCGTCCTGACATGCCCTACGCCAAGAATCCGTTGCTGAGCCGCGCCGCCACTGGCCTCAAGGCCATCCCGCGCGACGGCCTGGCGGCTCCGCTGTTCCTGCTCGCGATCCTGGCGATGATGGTGGTGCCGCTGGCAACGCCGGTGCTGGATCTGCTGTTCACCTTCAACATCGCGCTGTCGCTGGTGATCCTGCTGGCGGTGATCTACGTGCTGCGGCCGCTGGAGTTCAGCGCCTTTCCCACCGTGCTGCTGCTCGCCACCCTGCTGCGGCTGGCGCTCAACGTCGCCAGCTCGCGGGTGGTGCTGATGCACGGTCACGAGGGTGCCCACGCCGCCGGCCGGGTGATCGAGGCCTTCGGACACTTCGTCATCGGCGGCAATTACGCGGTCGGTTTCATCGTTTTCATGATCCTCACCATCATCAACTTCATGGTGGTGACCAAGGGCGCGGAGCGGGTCTCGGAAGTGAGCGCCCGCTTCGTGCTGGACGCCATGCCCGGCCGGCAGATGGCGATCGACGCCGACCTCAACGCCGGTCTGCTCACCCGCGAGGACGCCCGTGCCCGCCGCGAGGAGATCCGTGAGGAGGCCGATTTCTACGGCTCCATGGACGGTGCCTCGAAGTTCATCCGTGGCGACGCCATCGCCGGCATCCTGATCCTGTTCATCAACATCCTCGGCGGCCTGTTGATCGGCGTCGCCCAGCACGGCCTGCCGTTCGGCGAGGCGCTGAAGAACTACACCCTGCTGACCATCGGCGACGGCCTGGTCGCCCAGGTGCCCTCGCTGCTCACCAGTGTCGCGGTGGCGATGCTGGTGACCCGCATGTCGCGTTCCAGCGACATGGCGCAGCAGGTCGCCAGCCAGGTGTTCCGGCAACCACGGGTGCTGGCGGTGGCGGCGGCGGTGCTGGCGCTGATCGGGGTGATCCCGGGCATGCCCAACCTGGTGTTCCTGATCCTGGCAGGCGCCTGTGCAGCCGGCGCCTGGCTGATCGCCAAGGCGCGCGCGCAGCCGGCGGCGCAGGCCGCGCCCAGCGCGCCAGCGCCGCCGGCCGAGCTGAGCTGGGACGACGTGCGGCCGGAAGATCCGCTGGGCCTGGAGGTCGGCTACCGGCTGATTCCGCTGGTCGACACCCAGCAGGGCGGCGAGCTGATGGCGCGGATCAAGGGCGTGCGCAAGAAGCTCACCCAGGAACTCGGCTTCCTGATCCAGCCGGTACACATCCGCGACAACCTGGAGCTGCTGCCCAATGCCTACCGCTTGCTGCTGTCCGGCGTGCCGGTCGGCCGTGGCCAGGTCTATCCCGACCGCGAGATGGCGCTCAACCCCGGCCGCGTCTACGGCGAGCTGGACGGCATCCGCGCCCATGACCCGGCGTTCGGCATGGAAGCGGTGTGGATCGAGCCCGGCGCCCGCGCCCATGCGCAGACGCTCGGCTACACCGTGGTCGATGCCGGCACGGTGATCGCCACCCATCTCTCGCAGGTGGTGCGCGAGCACGCACCCGAGCTGCTCGGCTTCGACGAGGCCCAGCAGCTGCTCGGCGCGCTGGCCAAGGCCGCGCCCAAGCTGGTCGAAGACCTGGTGCCCAAGACCCTGTCGCTGGGCGCCTTCACCAAGGTCCTGCAAACCCTGCTCGCCGAGCAGGTGCCGCTGCGCAACTTGAAGGCCATCGCCGAAGTTCTGGCGGATGCCGGTGCCCGCAGCCAGGATCCCGTCACCCTCGCCAGCGCCGTGCGGGTCGCGCTCGGGCGGCAGATCGTGCAGGAAATCCAGGACTCCTCCGGCGCCGCCGCCAACACCGAATTGCCGGTGCTGACCCTGGCTCCGGCTCTGGAACGCGTGTTGCAGGACTCCCTCAGCCAAGGAGCCGCCGTGCTCGAACCCGGACTCGCGGAGCGCATGCATACCAGTCTCGCCAATGCCGTCAGCAAGCAGCAGAACGCCGGGGAGCCGGCGGTGCTGCTGGTGCCCGGACCGCTGCGTCCGATGCTGGCCCGGTTCACCCGCCAGACCGTGCCCGGATTGCGGGTGCTGGCCTTCAACGAAGTTCCCGAGACCCAGAAGCTGCGTCTGGTCTCGGCAGTCTCACCCTGAGGACGCTCGATGAAGATCAAACGCTTCCAGGCGCGCAACATGCGCGAGGCCATGAACCGGGTGCGCCAGGAGTTGTCCGGCGACGCGGTGATCCTCGAAAGCCGCCGGCTCGCCGATGGCGTCGAGGTGGTGGCGGCCGTCGACTACGACGAGACCCCGGCGCAGCAGACCCTGCGCGCGGTGCAGGCCGCCGAACCGCCGCCGCCCGCCGCGCCGCGTCCGGCCTACACCCCACCGCCGCCGGCGGCGTCGGCCTGGAGCACCGGCCCGCGCGCCGGTGACGGCGAGCTGGCGGCATTGCGCCGCGAGATCGCCGAGGTGAAGAGCCTGATGCAGAGTCAGCTCGCCGGCCTGTCCTGGTCGCGGGAAAAAATGCAGCAGCCGCAGCGCGCCGGCCTGTTCCGGGCGCTGCTCGGCCTGGGGCTGGACCCGGCGCTGGCACGCGAGCTGAGCGCCGAGGCCGGCGCCGAGGCGGATGCCGAGCAGGCCAAGCGCAGCGTGCTGCAGGGCCTGGCGCGCAAGCTGCCGGTGTTGCCGCGCGAGCCCTTGATCGACACCACCGGCGGCCAGCAGGTGCTGGCCCTGGTCGGCCCCACCGGGGTCGGCAAGACCACCACCATCGCCAAACTCGCCGCCCGCTACGCCGAGCGCCACGGCACCCGCGACATCGCCCTGGTGTCCACCGACCACTACCGCATCGGCGCCCAGGAGCAGCTGTTCCACTACGGCCGCCTGCTCGGCGTGCCGGTGCAGACCGCCCGCGACGCCGGCGAGCTGGAGGCGCTGCTGGGCCGGCTCGGCGACCGCCGGCTGATCCTGATCGACACCGCCGGCATGGGGCCGCGCGACCGCCTGCTGTCCAACCAGCTGTCGCTGCTGCGGCCGCTGGCCGGCAAGCTGTCGAGCTACCTGGTGATGCCGGGCGGCGCCTCGGCCGGCGACTGCGACCACATCGTGGCTCAATTCCGGGCGACGCCGCTGGCCGGCTGCATCCTCACCAAGATCGACGAGGCGACGCGCATCGGCGCGGCCTTGTCGGCGGCGATACGCCACCAGCTGGCGCTGGCCTGGATCAGCGACGGGCAGCGGGTGCCGGAAGACCTCTGCGCGGTGCGCGCCGACGATCTGGTCCGCCGCGCCTGCGAGCTGGCGCGGCTGCTGCCGCAGGCGCGCGACGAGGAACTGCTCGCCGACGACTACGCCGCCGCCCAGCACGGCCGACAGACCCAGCACGGAGGCGCCAGCCATGTGGCCGTCTGAATCCGAGCGCGCGCCCGAGGATCAGGCCGCCGGCCTGCGCCTGGGCGGCTATTCCGGCACCGGCCCACGGCCGCCGCCGAAGGTGATCGCGGTGGCCAGCGGCAAGGGCGGGGTGGGCAAGACCACGGTCTCGGTGAACCTGTCCACCGCCATCGCCCAGACCGGCCGCAAGACCCTGCTGCTGGACGGCGACATGGGCCTGGCCAATGTCGACGTGCTGCTCGGCCTGACCCCGGCCTGGAACCTCTCGCACGTGCTCGAAGGCCGCTGCTCGCTGGAAGACACCCTGCTGGAAGGCCCGGCCGGGCTGATGGTGGTGCCGGCCGCGTCCGGCAAGAAGAACATGGCCGAGCTGACGCCGGCCGAGAACGCCGGCATCGTCCGCGCCTTCTCCGAACTGCGGCGCGAGATCGACGTGCTGATCGTCGACACCGCCGCCGGCATTGCCGACTCGGTGACCACGCTTTCTGCCGCTTCACAGGAAGTGGTGGTGGTGGTCACCAACGATCCCGCCTCGATCACCGATGCCTATGCGCTGATCAAGGTGCTGTCGCGCGACCACGGCGTGCAGCGCATCCAGGTGCTCGCCAACCAGGTCGCCAATCTTGGCGAGGCGCGCGAGATCTACGCCGGACTGGAGCGGGTCTCGGAGCGCTTTCTCGATGTCACGCTCGCCTTCGTCGGCGCGGTGCCCTACGACGACTGGCTGAAGACGGCGGTGCGCCGGCAGAAGCCGGTGGTGGAGCTGTATCCGGGTTCGCCCTCGGCCCTGGCCTTCCAGGCCATCGCCCGCCGGATCGAGGCCTGGGTGCCGCCCACCGCCGCGCGCGGGCATCTGGAGTTCTTCGTCGAACGCCTGCTGCAACAGCCGCAGGGAGTCGCGGCGTGAGCGGCCCTGCCCAGACCCGGAGCGGCGCATGAGCGCGATGCCGAAATTCGCCCTGCCGGCCGTCGATGAACGTGCGCTGGTGCAGAAGCACGCCGAGCTGGTGCGGCGTATCGCCCACCATCTGGCGGCGCGGTTGCCGGCCAGCGTCGAGATCGACGACCTGATCCAGGCCGGGATGATCGGCCTGCTCGACGCCGCCCGCCATTACGACGGCTCGGCCGGCGCCAGCTTCGAGACCTATGCCGGCATCCGCATCCGTGGCGCCATGGTCGATGAACTGCGCTCCGGCGACTGGGCGCCGCGCTCGGTGCACCGCAAGGTGCGCGAGGCCAGCGAGGCGATGCGCGCGCTGGAGCAGAAGTTCGGCCGCGCCGCCCGCGAGGTGGACATCGCCGAGACCCTGGGCGTGAGCCTGGAGGACTACCGCCAGACCATGGCCGACGCCGTGCAGTGCCAGATGCTGTCGCTGGACGCGCCGCGCGACGGCGACGACGACGAGGCCTGGCAGGTGGAAGACCACAACAGCCCCTCGCCAGCCGAGCAGCTGCAGGGCCGGGAGTTCAAGAAGGCGCTGACCGAGGCCATCGGCAAGCTGCCGGAAAAGGAGCAGCTGGTGCTCTCGCTCTACTACCGCGACGAACTCAATCTGCGCGAGATCGGCGAGGTGCTGAGCATCACCGAATCGCGGGTCTGCCAGATCCACGGCCAGGCGCTGGTGCGGCTGCGCGGCCATCTCGCCGACTGGCTGTCGCCGCCGGCCCGGCGCAAGCCGGCGGTGCGGCTGGCCAAGACCAGCCCCAAGGCTGCCGGGTCCTCTGGCCCCGCCGCTTTCCCCGATCCCCAAACCCATCCCGTCTAGACGCCGGAGACTCCGCCATGACCGCTCCCTTGAACCGCAACCTGAAGATCCTGGTGGTCGATGACTTCTCGACCATGCGGCGCATCGTTAAGAACCTGCTCAATGAGCTGGGCTTCTCCGACATCACCGAGGCCGACGACGGCAAGACCGCGCTGCCGCTGCTGCAAGCCGGCCAGTTCGACTTCGTGATCACCGACTGGAACATGCCCGGCATGCCCGGCATCGAGCTGCTCCGGCACATCCGTGCCGACGAGCGCCTGAAGGGCATCCCGGTGCTGATGGTCACCGCCGAGGCGCAACGCGAGCAGATCATCGAGGCCGCCAAGGCCGGCGTCAGCGGCTACATCGTCAAGCCCTTCACCGGCGTCACCCTGAAGGAAAAGCTGGACAAGATCTTCGAGCGCTACGCGCAAGCCGCCTAAAGGAGCTGGCAATGGACGATGGCAAGAGCTCCGGGCTGAGCCCGGAGGCCGAGCAGGCCGCGCGCAACGAGCTGCTCGGGCGGCTGCGTGACATGACCCAGGCACTGGAGCAGGGCGACGACCTGCTGTTTGCCGAGCGCCTGCAGGACCTGCTGCGCCGCCGCGAGGACAGCTTCTTTCTGCGCATCGCCCAGCTCACCCAGGATCTGCGCGCGGCCTTCACCGCGCTGGAAAGCGACTCGCGCTGGAACGCCCTGGCCAGCGAGCTGCCGGATGCCGGCGCCCGCCTCGATCACGTGCTGCAACTCACCGAGAAAGCCGCGCACCGCACGCTCGATCTGGTCGAGGAGAGCCAGGCGGAACTGGCGGCGCTGGGCGCCACCGCCCAGAACATCTCCAGCAGCCGCGCGCGCCTGCACATGGCGGCCGGCAGCTCGCCGGCGCTGGCGCAGCTGGCGGGTGATCTGGAGAGCATCGAGCGCGCGCTGATCGCTACCCAGGGCCAGCTGCGCCACCGACTTTCGGAGCTGGCGATGGCGCAGGAATACCAGGATCTCAGCGGCCAGTTGCTGAAGCGGGTGACCGGTGTGATCCGCGAGGTCGAGCGGGAGCTGATGAAGCTGCTCAGCCAGCGCAGTGGCGCTCAAGAGCGCGGCGCCGGCGCCGATACCGGCTTGCAGGGTCCGGCGGTGCCGGGCCTGGAAAAAGCCGGCGCGGTCAGCGGTCAGGATGACGCCGACGCGCTGCTGGCGATGTTCATGTAAGGCCACTCGCAAGGAACCACGACTGCCATGTCCGCCGTCCAAGACGACATCCGCGACGACTTCCTGGCCGAGGCCGGGGAGCTGGTGGCGACCCTGGGCGAACAGCTGGTGGAGCTGGAGCGGCGCCCGGACGACCCGGAGCTGCTCAACGCCATCTTTCGCGGCTTCCACACCGTCAAGGGCGGCGCCGGCTTTCTGCAGCTGGGCATGCTCGCTGAGCTCTGCCACCGCGCCGAGGAAGTGTTCGGCGCCCTGCGCGCCGGCAAGCGCGAGGTCGATGCCCGGCTGATGGATGTCAGCCTGGCGGCGCTCGATCAGGTGCAGTCGATGCTGGACCGGGTGCGCGAGGGCCAGACCCCGGCGCCGGCACCGGCGACCCTGCTGCATGACCTTGAAGCACTGCTGGGTGCGCCCGCCGCCACCAGCATCAGCGACGACGAATTCGAGGCCCTGCTCGACCAGTTGCACGGCAGCGGCCAGCCGCCGACCTCGGCGGTCGAACTGCCGCCGCCGCCGCCGCCGGCACAGGCGCCGGCGGCCGGCATCGAGGCGGTGAGCCTGCCGGCGCGCCGCGCCGGCGATGGCGATGGCAGCATCCGCGTCGATACCCAGCGCCTCGACGGCCTGATGAATCTGGTCGGCGAGCTGGTGCTGGTGCGCAACCGGCTCAAGACCCTGCACCCGCAGGGCAGCCTGCCGGCCGAGAGCGAGCGCAGCCTGCGCGAACTCGACGCACTGACCCGCCGCCTGCAGGGCTCGGTGCTGAACCTGCGCCTGCAACCGGTGAAGAAGCTGTTCTCCCGCTTTCCCAAGCTGGTGCGCGACATCGCTCGCGGGCTCGGCAAGGAGATCGAGCTGGTTCTGGAAGGCGAGGACACCGATCTCGACAAGAACCTGGTCGAAGCCCTGGCCGACCCGCTGCTGCACATGGTGCGCAATGCCTGCGACCACGGCATCGAGACGCCGGAGCGGCGGCTGGCTGCCGGCAAGCCGGCTGCCGGCCGGCTGCGCCTGGCCGCCCGCCATACCGGCGACCGGGTGCTGATCACGGTCAGCGACGACGGCGCCGGCATCGACCCCGAGCGGCTGCGCCGCAAGGCGGTGGAGAAAGGCCTGATCAGCGCCGAGGCCGCCGCCCGTCTCGACGCGCAGGCGGCGCTGGAGCTGATCCTGCTGCCCGGCTTCTCGACCAAGGACGAAGTCTCCGATCTCTCCGGCCGTGGCGTCGGCATGGACGTGGTGAAGAGCCGCATCGTCAGCCTGCACGGCAGCGTCGCCATCGAATCGGTGGTCGGCGAGGGCACCAGCCTGCGGCTGAGCCTGCCGCTGACCCTGGCGATCGCGCCGGTGCTGATGACCACGGTGGGCTCGCGCCTGTACGCGATCCCGCTCGACAAGGTGCTGGAAGTCGCCGCTCTACGCCCCGAGGCCCTGGTCGAGGACGCCGGCGGCCGCCGCTGGCGGCACCGCGAGCAGGAGATGCCCTTGATTGATCTCTCGCGCTGGCTCGACGCCGAGGAGGCCGCCGCCGATCCCGACCGCCACGTCGCGGTGGTGCAGGTGGGCGAACGCCGTGCCGCTCTGCTGGTGCACCGCCTGCGCGGCCGCGAGGAAGCCGTGGTGAAGCCGCTGGGCGCCCTGCTCAAGGGCCTGGCCGGATTCTCCGGCGCCACCGTCACCGGCGAGGGCCGGGTCGCGCTGGTGCTGGATGTCGACAGCTTGGTGCAGGCCCATGAAACCGGCAGCGAACTGGGAGCTTGCGCATGGACCTGATGTCGATCATCGGTGTGGTTCTGGCGATTGGCGCGCTGGTCGGCGGCTCCATCCTCAAGGGCGCCGGCGTGCAGGCGCTGTGGGGGCCGGCAGCGTTCGTGATCGTCATTCTCGGCACCATCGCCGCGATCCTGGTGCAGACCCCGGGACCGACGGTCAAACATGCGCTGAAGATCTCCAAGTGGATCTTCAAGCCACCGGCGCAGGATGGCCGGGCACTGATCAACCGCATCGTCGAGTGGAGCGATCTCTCGCGCAAGCAGGGCCTGCTGGCGCTGGAGAGCAGCGTCGAGGGCGAGTCCGATCCCTTCCTCAAGAAGGGCCTGCAACTGCTGGTCGACGGCGCCGAGCCCGACACCATCCGCACCATCCTGGAAGTCGAGGTGGAGGCGAAGGAGCATTTCGACACCCAGGGCGCGAAGTTCTTCGAGGGCATGGGCATCTACTCGCCGACGCTGGGCATCATCGGCGCGGTGCTGGGCTTGATCGCGGTGATGAAGAACCTGGCCGATCCGTCCAAGCTCGGTCATGGCATCGCTGCCGCCTTCACCGCCACCATCTACGGCATTGCCGCCGCCAATCTGTTCTTCCTGCCGATGGCGGCCAAGCTCAAGGCGGCGATTGCCGCGCAGACGGCGATGCGGAATCTGGTGATCGAGGGGTTGATCTCGATTGCGCAGGGGGAGAACCCGCGCAATATCGAGGCGAAGCTCTCGGGGTATTTGCATTGAGTGGTTTCTTGCCAGGCGTGCTTTGGGCCTCGCCTGCTTGGGGGTGCTTCGCGCGTTCGCGCTCTGCTGGCTGTGCAGGGCTTGATAGCTTTTTTTCGCCTATTGGCGACTCACTTTTCTTTGCTCCTGCAAAGAAAAGTAAGCAAAAGAAAGCAGGCCCCTGCGTAGCGGTCCGCTTTGCGGACTGCCCTGCGATGCTCGGCCCAAAGGGGCCGCTCGCGAACTCGGCGCCCTATAGGCGCCTCAGACATGCGCTCGCTGTTATCCCCCTTTGGTCCTGCGCTTCTCGGCGCTACGAAGGGGAGGGCAAGTCAAAAGCCACATCAGCAGCCACAGCCACATCAAAAGCCACATCAACGGCACTCTGGCTCGTCGGCTTCGCCGACCTCGCGCGAGCGAAGCAAGCGCCTGCTGTTGCTGGTGATGTTGTGGTGGCGGCGGGCGGAGACTGCCGTGCTGTAGATGCTCCGGTCCCCTTCGTAGCGCCGAGAAGCGCAGTGGACGGGGGGTATGGAAGCGCCCGCATGTTTGAGGCGCCTATAGGGCGCCGAGTTCGGGCGCGTCCCCCCGGCCACGAGCATCGCAGGGTACCCCGTAGGGGCGCTACGCAGGGGTGTGCTTTCTTTTGCTTACTTTTCTTTGCACAAGCAAAGAAAAGTGAGTCGCCAAAAGGCGAAAAAAAGCTATCAAGCCCTGCACAGCCAGCAGAGCGCGAACGCGCGAACCACAAGCAGGCCCCAGCCAGAGCAGCACATGGCTAGAAAGCACAAGCACGAAGAGCATCTCAATGCCGAGGCCTGGGCCATCCCCTACGGTGATCTGGTCACCCTGCTGCTCGCCCTGTTCGTAGTGATGTACGCCATGTCCTCGGTCAACGAAGGCAAGTACCGCGTGCTCTCGGAATCGCTCAACGAAGCCTTCCACGGCACCCCCCGGGTCTCGCGGCCGATCCAGATCGGCGAGCAAAGCGCCCACGGCATCGGCGGCGCGCCAGCGGCCGCGCCGTCGCGGCCGCGCCGCGAGCAGGGTGGCACCGGCATGCCGGACAGCCTGCACGGGCTGGGCGCGGTGCTGCCCTCGGCCGGCGTGCCGATGCCGATGAAGGAGCGCGGCGAATCCGCCGCCGACGCCGGCGAGCGCGAGGCTCTGCGGCGCATCGCCCACGAGGTCGAGGCCGCGCTCGGCGACCTGATCAGCAAGGACATCATCATCGTCCGCCGCAAGGACAACCGGCTGGAAATCGAGATCAAGACCGACATCCTGTTCGCCTCCGGCGTCGCCGCCGTCGCCGAGCCGGCGCGGCCGGTGCTGGCCAAGCTGGGCGGCATCCTGGCGCAGTTTCCCAACCGCATCCGCGTCGAGGGCCATACCGACGACATGCCGATCGCCACCGCCGCCTTTCCCAGCAACTGGGAGCTGTCGGCGGCGCGCGCCACCAGCGTGGTGCATGTGCTGATCGGCGCCGGCCTGCTGCCGGAGCGGCTGTCGGTGGCCGGTTACGGCGAGTTCCAGCCGGTGGTCGCCAACGATTCGGTCGAGCACCGCAACCGCAACCGCCGGGTGGTGCTGGTGGTGCTGGCCAGCGAAGACGGCGGCGATCCGCTCGCCGCCCAGGCGCCGGCGGCGGTCTCCGGCGGCGCCGAGATTCCGTCGGCCGCGCCGGCCGTCGGTGCCGCCAGTCCGCCGGCCGTCGCCAGCGGCCTCGTCGACCACGCTGCCGCCGCGCCATGACGCTCGCCAAGCCGCCGACGCCGATGCCGATCCCCTTGCCGCTGCCGGGTCCGGAGCTGCTGGCCGCCCAGCTGATCGCCGCCGAGATCGCGGCGGAGCCGCCGGAGCTGCGTCGCTGGGTGTCTTTCTGGCTGGGCGCGGCCCGCTACGCGCTGGAAATCCGGCAACTGCGCGAGGTGCTGGCGGAGACGCGGCCGGAGCCGGTGCCCGGGGCCCCGGCGGCGGTGCTGGGCGTGATCAACCTGCGTGGCGAGATCGTCACCCTGCTCGACCTCGGGCGCTGGCTGGGGCAGGCGCCCGCGCGCGCCGACGGGCCGGTACTGGTGCTGGAGCAGGGCGGCTACAGCCTGGGCCTGCGCGTCGACGCCATGGCGGCACTGCTCAAGCGCATGCCCGACGAAGTTCTGGCGCCGGCGCCGGAGGCCTCGCCGGCGCTGCAGGCCCTGGCCTGCGGCAGCACCGCCGACGGCGGCGAGATTCTGACTCTGCTCGACGCCGCGCCGCTGCTGGCGCCGCAGCTGCCCGCCGCTCACGGCGGTTGAAACCGCCGTTCATCGCAGTGGCCGCTGCCGGCGGGAGCGGCCTCTCAAGCGGGAACAGGGCTTGCCGATAGGGCGGTAACCGCAGCCAGCGACGTCAACACGCCGACGCGGGAATCGACAAGACCCACTGCGGAGAACTCAAGAACATGGCCGCCAAACGTTCCGCCGTCGCGCAAACCTCGCCCCGGACTCCACCCGCGCCGGCCGGGGTGGCCTGTATTCCCCTCGGCGCCGAACTGGGTATCGAGGAGGCCAGCGGCTTGCACCGGCAGCTGCTGGGGGCGGTGGACGAGCCGGGTCCGGTGGAATTGCAGGCCGGCGAGGTGCGCGCGGTACACACGGCGGCGCTGGAGCTGTTCTGCCTGTTCTGCCGGGACCGTCGCGCCGCCGGCCGCGAAACCCGCTGGTCGGAACCCTCGGAGGCGCTGCGTAGCGCCGCCACCCTGCTGGGCATGAACAGCCTGCTGGGCCTGCTCGCCCTGAGCCAGGACAACCCGGCGGAGGTGGCGGCATGAGCCTGCGCATCCTCGCCGTCGACGACTCCGCGTCGATGCGGCAGATGGTCGCCTTCACTCTCCAGTCCGCCGGCTTCGAGGTCACCGAGGCCGAGGATGGCCAGGTGGCGCTGAACCTGGCGCAGAAGGAAAAATTCAAGCTGGTGCTGGCCGACGTCAACATGCCCAACATGGACGGCCTGACCCTGGTCAAGAACCTGCGCACGCTGCCCGACTACAAGTTCACGCCGCTGCTGATGCTGACCACCGAGTCGACCCCGGAGAAGAAGGCCGAGGGCAAGGCCGCCGGTGCCACCGGCTGGCTGGTCAAGCCTTTCAATCCCGAGCAGCTGATCGCCACCATCCGCAAGGTGCTGGGGTGAGCGGCCATGCCTTGCGGGCACCGCCCGCAATGGCCGGGCCGGGGTCTGATCCGGGCACCGAAGTCGCGCCAGGGACGGCAGGGATGAATTCCGCCGCCGACGCCATGCGCAAGGCCGCGATGGCGGTGCGCGCCTACGAGCGGCAGGTCATCGCCGAAAGCCGTGTTTGTTCCCTCCCCCGCGAGCGGGGCAGGGCCAGGGTGGGGTCGGTTTCCGCCCGGGCAGCGCTCGCGCACGCCGGCCCTCCGGCCTCCGCCCGCAAGCAGGCAGAGGAGCAAGGGCAGAGGCGCAGGGCGACGCCATGAGCCTGGATCTGTCGCGCTTCCACCAGACCTTCTTCGAGGAGAGCTTCGAAGGCCTGGACACCATGGAATCGGCGCTGCTGCGCCTGGACCCGGCCAGCGTCGAGGCCGAGACCATCAACACCATCTTCCGCGCCGCCCACTCGATCAAGGGCGGCGGCGGCACCTTCGGTTTCACGGCGGTGTCGGCCTTCACCCATCTGCTGGAAACCCTGCTCGACCAGATGCGCAGCGGCAGCCGGCCGGTTACCGCCGAGCTGGTGGATCTGCTGCTGCGCTCGGTGGACGCGGTGCGCGAGCTGCTCAACGCCGCCCGCGACGGCCGCCCGGCCAATCTCGATCTGATCGCCGGCCACCAGCTGGCCCTGGAGCAGGCCCTGGCCGGCAAGCCCGTCGCCGCCAGCAGCACCGGCGGCCCGGCGACCGAGCCGCCGCCGGCCGCCGCGCGCGGCTGGCGCATCCGCTTCGTTCCGCAGCCGGGGCTGTTCCGCTCCGGCAACGACCCGCTGCGCATCCTGCGCGAGCTGGCCGGCCTGGGCAGCCTGAGCGCCGAGGCGCAGCTGCCGGAGGCGCTGAGCCTGGCCGACACCCAGCCGGAAGACAGCCACGTCAGCTGGAATCTGGAGCTGCTCAGCTCCGCCAGCGAGGCGACGGTGCGCGAGGCCTTCGCCTGGGTGGAGGACGAATGCGAGCTGCAGATCAGCCCGCTGCTGGCCGCCGACACCCGGCCAGCGCTGACCCTGATCCAGGGCGGCAAGGCCGAGACGCCGCCGCCGGCCGCCAGCGCCGCGCCCAAGGCGCGCGCCGGCAGCGAGCGCCGCAGCGCCGGCGAGGGCACCGGCTCGATCCGCGTGCCCACCGACAAGATCGACGTGCTGATCAATCTGGTCGGCGAACTGGTCATCACCCAGGCCATGCTGGCGCAGACCGGTGCCAACCTCGACCCGGTGGTCAACGAGCGCCTGCTCACCGCGCTGGCCCAGCTAGACCGCAATACCCGCGCCCTGCAGGAATCGGTGATGGGCATCCGCATGCTGCCGATGGACTTCGTGTTCAGCCGCTTTCCGCGCCTGGTGCACGACCTTGCCGGCAAGCTCGGCAAGAAGGTGCGTCTGGAAACCGTCGGCGCCGACACCGAGCTGGACAAGAGCGTGATCGAGAAGATTGCCGATCCGCTCACCCATCTGGTGCGCAACGCCCTGGACCACGGCATCGAGACCGCCGCCGAGCGTCTCGCGGCCGGCAAGCCGGAGGAGGGCGTCATCACCCTGCGCGCCAGCCACCGGGGCGGCAGCATCGTCATCGAAATCTCCGACGACGGCCGTGGCCTGAGCCGCGACCGCATCCTCGCCAAGGCGCGCAGCCAGGGCCTGGACGCGCCCGACAGCCTGGCCGATGCCGAGGTCTACCAGCTGATCTTCGCGCCGGGCTTTTCCACCGCCGAAGTGGTTACCGATGTCTCCGGCCGTGGGGTCGGCATGGACGTGGTGAAGAAGAACATCCTCGCCCTCAACGGCCAGGTCGATCTCGGCAGCCGTCCGGGGCAGGGCACTCAGGTGACCATCCGCCTGCCGCTGACCCTGGCGATCCTCGACGGCATGAGCGTGGCGGTCGGCGAGGAGGTGTTCATCGTGCCGCTGGCGGCGGTGGTCGAGTCGCTGCAGGCGCATCCCGAGGATGTGAAGACCATCGGCCACAGCGCGCGGGTGGTGCGGGTGCGCAACGAGATGGTGCCGTTGATGGCGTTGCACGATCTGGTCGGCCTGCCGGCGGCGACCGAGAACGACCGCAATCTCTGCATCCTCATCGAGTCCGACGGCCGCAAGCTGGCACTCGGTGTCGACGACCTGCTCGGCCAGCAGCAGGTGGTGGTGAAGAACCTCGAAAGCAACTACCGCCGGGTTCCCAACATGTCTGGCGCCACCATTCTCGGCGATGGCCGGGTGGCACTGATTCTTGACGCCGGCGAGCTGGTGCGCCGCTTGCAGCCCGCCGTGGCGGCCTAGTACCAACAGGAGCTCGCCGAGCATGAATCCTCCCGTCTTCGATTCCCATAACGCCGCCATCGCCCAGGCCGGCGGCAATCCCTCGGAGGCTGCGGTCCGCGAGTACCTGACCTTCACGCTCGGTGCCGAGGAGTACGGCGTGGACATCCTCAAGGTGCAGGAGATCCGTGGCTACGACGCGGTGACCCGCATCCCCGACGCGCCCGATTTCATCAAGGGCGTGATCAACCTGCGCGGCACCATCGTGCCGGTCGTGGACATGCGTCTGAAGTTCAAGCTGGGGCGTGCCGAGTACAACGAGTTCACGGTGATGATCATCCTCAACATCGCCCGCCGGGTGGTCGGCATGGTGGTGGACGGGGTCTCCGATGTCATGCAGTTGACGGCCGAACAGATCCGTCCAGCGCCCGAGTTCGGCAGCGCGATCAATACCCGCTACATCACCGGCCTGGGCACGCTCGACAGCCGCATGCTGATTCTGGTGGACATCGAGAAGCTGATGTCCGGATCGGACATGGCGCTGATGGATGCGCATGCCCAGTCCCTGCAGTAAGGACGCCGTCTTGGAAAGGAGTCACCAATGAAATCGGAAAACTTGTTCATGGCCATGGACGCTTTGATCGGCACGCCACTGATCCTGATCGCCGCCATCGTTCTCGCACCGCTGTTCGGGCTGGCCCTGCTGGGCGCTGCCGGCCGCGAACTGCTTGCCGCCGCACTGCATCTGCAACGTTCCCCGAAAGCCAGCGCGTCTTGCGCCGTCGCCAGCTCATCCCATCACTAATCAGGGCCGAACCGCCATGAAATCCGTCGCCGCCGTCCAGTCGAAGAAGGCCAGCAAGCCCGCCAGGAAATCCGCGCCCGCCAAGCCGCTCAAGGCCACGGCTGCCCGCCGTCCGGCGGCGCTGGTGAAGAAGCCGCCGGCCCCGAGCCGGACGCAGGACGAGTCGCTGGCACAGATCGCCGCGATCAACCGCTCGCAGGCGGTGATCGAGTTCGGCCTGGATGGCACGGTGCTGCGCGCCAACGACAATTTCCTCAAGACCGTCGGCTACAGCCTCGACGAGGTGCGCGGCCAGCATCACAGCCTGTTCGTCGATCCCGAATACCGCGCCAGTGCCGAATACCGGGCCTTCTGGGAGAAGCTCGGGCGCGGCGAGTTCGACGCCGGACAATATCGTCGCCTCGGCAAGGGCGGTCGCGAGGTCTGGATCCAGGCCTCGTACAATCCGCTGCTGGACAAGGCCGGCCGTCCCTACAAGGTGGTGAAGTACGCCACCGACATCACCGTCCACAAGCAGGCGGAGCTGGCCGCCAAGGCGCTGGAGATCAGCCGCGCCGCCGAGACCGCCCGCATCAAGCAGGGCCTCGACGTGGTGGCGACCAATGTGATGATCGCCGACGTCGATCTCAACGTGATCTACGTCAACGAGTCGATCAAGGAGATGCTGGCCACCGCCGAGTCCGACATCCGCAAGGACGTGCCCAGCTTCAACGCCGCCAGGGTGGTGGGCACCAATATCGACAGCTTTCACAAGAACCCCGCCTACCAGCGCGGCATGCTGGCGCAGCTCAGCCACACCCACAAGACCACGCTCTCCATCGGTGGCCGCAGCTTCTCGCTGATCCTCAATCCGATCTTCGAGGCCGAGAAGAAAACCGGCTACGTGGTGGAGTGGAAGGACATGACGGCCGAGCTGGCGGCGCTGGCGCGCGAGCAGCGTCTCAGCGCCGAGACCAGCCGCATCAAGCAGGGTCTGGACGTGGTGCAGACCAATGTGATGGTGGCCGACGCCGACCTCAACGTGGTCTACGTCAACAACTCGATCAAGGAGATGCTGGCCACCGCCGAGTCCGACATCCGCAAGGACGTGCCCAGCTTCAACGCCGCCAGGGTGGTGGGCACCAACATCGACACCTTCCACAAGACGCCCGCCTACCAGCGCGGTCTGCTGGCGAAGATGACCGACACCCACAAGGCCCAGCTCAAGCTCGGTGGCCGCAGCTTCTCGCTGATCCTCAACCCGATCAATGGCGAGAAGGGCGAGCGTCTCGGCTACGTGGTGGAATGGAAGGACCTGACCGCCGAACTCGCCGCCGCCGCCCGCGAGGCGGAGCGCCAGGCGGACGAGCGCCGCATCGCCAACGAGAACCTGCGTATCCGCAACGCGCTCGATAACGTGTCCGGCAACGTGATGATCGCCAACAACGAGCGCGAGATCGTCTACATGAACGGCGCGGTCGGCGAGATGCTGACCCAGGCGGAGTCCGACCTGCGCAAGGCCCTGCCGCACTTCGATGCCCGCAAGCTGATGGGCGCGAGCATCGACGTGTTCCACAAGAATCCCGCGCACCAGACCCAGATGCTGGCCAATCTGCGCAGCACCTACCGCACCGAGATCAAGGTGGGCGGCCTGACCTTCGGGCTGATCGCCAGCCCGATCATCAACGCCCAGGGCGAACGCCTGGGTACGGTGGTGGAGTGGAAGAACCGCACCGCCGAGGTGATGGTCGAGAACGAGGTGGGCGCCATCGTCGCCGCCGCCGCCAACGGCGACTTCTCGCGCCGGGTCGGCCTGGACGGCAAGGACGGCTTCTTCAAGCAGCTCGCCGAGAACATCAACCAGTTGCTGGAAGCCAGCGATGTCGGCCTCAACGAAGTGGCGCGGGTGCTCGGCGCGCTGGCGCTGGGCGACCTCACCCAGACCGTCAGCGGCGACTTCAAGGGCACCTTCGGCAAGCTCAAGGACGACGCCAACGCGACGGTCAGCCAGCTGACCCAGATCGTCAGCCAGATCAAGCAGGCCACCGAAACCATCAACACCGCCGCCAAGGAGATCACCGCCGGCAACAGCGATCTCTCGGCGCGCACCGAGTCGCAGGCGGCCTCGCTGGAGGAAACCGCCTCCAGCATGGAAGAGCTGACCTCGACGGTGAAGCAGAACGCCGAAAACGCCAAGCAGGCCAACCAGCTCGCCATCGGCGCCAGCAGCATCGCGGTGCAGGGCGGCAAGGTGGTCAGCGAGGTGGTCACCACCATGTCGGCCATCAACGAGTCCTCGAAGAAGATCGTCGACATCATCAGCGTCATCGACGGCATCGCCTTCCAGACCAACATCCTGGCGCTCAACGCGGCGGTGGAAGCCGCCCGCGCCGGCGAGCAGGGTCGCGGTTTCGCGGTGGTGGCCGCCGAGGTGCGCAGCCTGGCGCAGCGCAGCGCCGGCGCCGCCAAGGAGATCAAGGGCCTGATCGGCGATTCGGTGGAGAAGGTCGGCAACGGCTCCAAGCTGGTCGAGCAGGCCGGCAAGACCATGGACGAGATCGTCAGCAGCGTGAAGCGGGTGACCGACATCATGTCGGAGATCACCGCCGCCTCGCAGGAGCAGAGCCAGGGCATCGAGCAGGTCAACCAGACCATCACGCAGATGGACGAGGTGACCCAGCAGAACGCCGCCCTGGTCGAAGAGGCCACCGCCTCCGCCCGCTCGCTGGAAGAGCAGGCCGGCGGCCTCAGCCAGTCAGTCAGCCAGTTCCGCCTCTCGGAGGCGCAGAACGACCGCTACGCGCCGGCACCCACGGTGGCGGCCCGGCCGGCGCCGGTGCGCATGGAGCGGCCGGCGGTGGCGCGGGCGCCGCGCCCCACGGCACCCAGCCGCCCGGTCGGCAAGCCGATGGCGGTGGTCAGCAAGCGCAACGGCACCACCGGCAAGTCGGACGACCAGTGGAGCGAGTTCTAGACGACCACCGAACGGGAGCCCCGGAGATGAAGCTGTTCGCCACCCACAGCGATTCGCAGTGCTATCTCCGGCTACTCGCCAACTGGGGGCTGGGGTTGGCCGGGCTGCCGCTCGCCGTCAACGAAGACGAGGAGCCGGACCCCAGGCCGATGCCGGCGGAAGCCGCGATAACGCCGATTCCAGCGAACTGAGATGAGCCAGGACCAGGAACAGCGGCAGTATTCGTACCTGCCGCGCGACTTCGAGCGGGTGCGGCAGCTGATCCACGCGCGTGCGGGGATCGCGCTGGCCGACAGCAAGTCGGACATGGTCTACAGCCGGCTGGTGCGGCGCCTGCGCGCGACCGGCAGCGGCTCGTTCAAGGAGTATCTGGACACGCTGGAGAGCGCTGGCAGCGCCGAGGAATGGCAGGCCTTCACCAATGCGCTGACCACCAATCTCACCGCCTTCTTCCGCGAGGCGCATCACTTCGAGTCGCTCGCGGGCCTGTTGAAGTCGCGTCCGCGTGGCGAGCGCATCCTGCTGTGGTCGGCGGCGGCCTCCACCGGCGAGGAGCCGTACTCCATCGCCATGACCGCCGCCGAAGTGTTCGGCACGCTGACGCCGCCGGTGACCATCCTCGCCACCGACATCGACACCCAGGTGCTGGCCACCGCCGAGCGCGGCGTCTATCCGCTGGAGCGCATCGAGAAGCTCTCCGCCGAACGCCAGCGCCGCTTCTTCCGGCGCGGCACCGGCAGCAACGCCGGCTATTGCAAGGTGGTGGACGAGTTGCGGCAGCTGATCCGCTTCCGGCAGCTCAATCTGCTTGATCCGGTATGGCCGATGCAGGGGCCGTTCCAGGCGATCTTCTGCCGCAATGTGATGATCTATTTCGACAAGCCGACGCAGCTGGAGATCATCAGCAAGCTGGTGCCGCGACTGTCCGCCGACGGCCTGCTGTACGCCGGGCATTCCGAGAGCTTCTTCCATGCCGCGCACCTGATCCGGCCATTGGGCCGGACGATCTACGCGGCGACCGCTTCCTCCGTGCCGGTACGCCGGCGTCCGGTGGCGGCGTGAGCGCGGATGCGACCATGGGCGACTCCTGGGGCCGTTCCGGCGCCGCCGGGGATGGCTGGGCCAGCTTTGTCTACTACGACCGCCAGTTCGAGAAGACCGGCGTCAAGCTGCTGCCCGGCGAGTTCTATGTTTCCGGCGAGGACCTGGTGCTGACCACGGTGCTCGGCTCCTGCGTGTCGGCCTGCATCCGCGATCCACGCCTGGGCATCGGCGGCATGAACCATTTCATGCTGCCCGACGCCGAACTGGGCAGCGGCAGTTCCGCGCGCTACGGCAGCTATGCGATGGAAGTGCTGGTCAACGAACTGCTCAAGGCCGGCGCCCGGCGCTCCGGCCTGGAGGCCAAGGTGTTCGGCGGCGCGGCGGTGCTGAAGAGCTTCACCGACAGCAATGTCGGCAACCGCAATGCCCAGTTCGTGCTCGACTATCTCAAGGCCGAACACATCCCGGTGCTGGCCCAGGATCTGGGCGACACCTGTCCGCGCAAGATCTTCTACTTCCCCGCCGATGGCCGGGTGCTGGTGCGCCGCCTGACCAGCACGCTCGCCAGCCGCGACCTCGCCCAAGAAACCGCCTATCGCTCGCGCCTGGTGACGGCACCGGTGGCGGGTAGCGTCGAACTGTTCGACTAGTGACGACCCCATGCCCATCAAAGTGCTGATCGTTGACGACTCCGCGCTGGTGCGCCAATTGCTCACCGAAATGATCGCCAGCGATCCGGCCTTCGAGGTGGTCGGCAGCGCCGCCGACCCGCTGGTGGCGCGCGAAAAGATCAAGCAGCTCAAGCCCGACGTGCTGACGCTGGATGTCGAGATGCCGCGCATGGACGGCCTGACCTTTCTGGAAAACCTGATGCGCCTGCACCCGATGCCGGTGCTGATGGTCAGCTCGCTCACCGAGCGCGGCGCCGAGGTGACCCTGCAGGCGCTGGATCTGGGCGCGGTGGACTTCATCACCAAGCCCAAGCTCGACATCCGCGCCGGCCTGCTGGAGCAGTCGGAGTTTCTGCGCGGCAAGCTCAAGGAGGTCGCACGCGCCCGGATTCCGGCGCTGCCGCGACCGGCGGCGAGTCCGCTCGGCGGCGGCCGCCGGCTCTATGGCACCACCGACAAGCTGATCGCCATCGGCTCTTCCACCGGCGGCCCGGAGGCGGTCAAGGAGGTGATCCGGCGGATGCCGGCGGATGCGCCGGCCATCGTCATCACCCAGCACATTCCCGCCGCATTCTCGGCGCCGTTCGCGGCACGCCTGGACCGCTGCGGCGCGATGCGCGCCTGCCAGGCCGAGGACGGCCAGCAGATCGTCCCCGGTCACATCTACGTCGCGCCGGGCGGCCGCCACCTGCACGTGGTGCGCAGCGGCGCCCGCTACGTCTGCCGGCTCGGCGACGAGGCGCCGGAAAACTTCCAGCGGCCGGCGGTGGACGTGCTGTTCCGCAGCCTGGCCCAGCACGCCGGCCCCAATGTGGTGGCGGCGGTGCTCACCGGCATGGGCGAGGACGGTGCCCGGGGCCTGCTGGCGCTGCGCCAGGCCGGCGCCCGCACCCTGGTGCAGGACGAGGCCAGTAGCGTGGTCTGGGGCATGCCCGGGGCTGCGGTCCGCATGGGCGGCGCCGAAAGCGTGCTGCCGCTGGCGCAGATCGCACAGGAATTGCTGAGGCTGGCCAGTGCGCCGGCCTCGGCGCGCCGTTCCTCCGAGCCACGCTCAAGGACCGTCGAGCCGGGGTCGATATCTCACCCGAATCAAAGCCCATAGGCCTGCCATGACCAGTCCGATCCTGAAAACCCTACTGCCGCCCCTGGTGTTCACCGCGGCCCACGCGCTGGCGACCCTGCTGGCCGCGCCGGCGCCGATGGTGTGGACGCTGCTGGCGGCGATGCTGCTGGCCTGGGTGCACGCCAGCTGGCGCCTGCAACGTCAGGAGCGCCGGAAGCTTGACGCCCTGCTGCGCCAGAAACCCCGCGACGAGGCCTGGCTGGCCGAGCAGCACCGGCTGCTGGCCGGCATCTGCGACTCGGCGCGCGAGGAGGCGCAGAGCGTGCTCGGCGAGGTGGACCGGGTGCGGGTGCTGATCCGCGACGCGGTCGGCCAGTTGCAGCAGAGTTTCGAGGCGATGAACCGGCAGTCGCGCGAGCAGTCGGCGACGGTGGCGCGCATCGTCACCCGCCAGGACGCCGCCGCCGACGAGGGCGTCAACGTCCACGGCTTCGTCAGCCGCGCCGGCACCCTGATGTCCGGCCTGGTCGATTCCCTGGCCCAGGTCAGCGCCCAGAGCACTGCCAGCGTCGGCCAGATCGACGCCATGGTCCAGCACATGGACGCGATCTTCGAGCTGCTCAACGACGTCAAGTCGATTGCCGACCAGACCAATCTGTTGGCGCTCAATGCCGCCATCGAGGCGGCGCGCGCCGGCGAGGCCGGACGCGGCTTCGCGGTGGTGGCGGAGGAGATCCGCAACCTCTCGCAGCGTTCCAACACCTTCAACGAGCAGATCCGTGGCCTGGTCGGCTCCTCGCGGGAGGCGGTGGCGGCGGTGCGCGCCACGGTCAGCGAGATGGCCAGCCGGGACTTGAGCCTGAGCCGCACCGCCCAGCAGGAGATGTCGGGCGTGCTCGGCCAGGTGGAGGCGCTCAACAGCTCGATGGAATCCGGCATGCGCGAGCTTTCCAGCTCCGGCCAGCGCATCGCCGACGCGGTGGGCGAGGCGGTGCGCTGCCTGCAGTTCGAGGACATCTCCACCCAGGCCCTGAGCGCAGCGGTCAGCCACATCGACCGGGTGCAGGCGATGGCACTGGAGGCCGAGAACCTGCACCGGCTGATGGCGGAATCCCCGGCCACCGACGACGAGCAGCGGCGCAGCGAGGTGGACCGCTGGCACCGGCAGGCCGAGGACCGCATCCGCCAGTGGCGGGCGGTGCCGCACAAGGCGGTGCTTCAGGCCTCGATGGATTCCGGCTCGGTGGACTTGTTCTAGCCGCCGCAACCGAGGCAGCGCCCGAAAGCCCGCGTCCGTCGCGGGCTTTGTCTTTTCCAAGGGCCGGATGGCTGTCAAGCCGCCGATGGCGCAGGCGCGGCGGCAGCGACCAGACCACACTGCCCGCCGCGAAAAGCGCGCCGGGAACTGGCAAACTATTGCGTCGAACGCACTTTCCGACCGGCGTCCGATGCGGCCACCCGCCGTGCAGGGCGCCAGTACGCCCCCGATTTCCTTCCTGACAAGGGACCGATGATGGCCGGTAACTACGATTTGCAGCACCTGATCGACAACAACGCCCGCTGGGCGGCCCGCGTGGTCAAGAACGACCCCGGCTTCTTCCGTCGGCTGGTCGCCCAACAGGCGCCGGAATACCTCTGGATCGGCTGCGCCGACTCCCGGGTGCCCGCCAACGAGGTGGTCGACCTCGCCCCCGGCGAGCTGTTCGTGCACCGCAATGTCGCCAACGTGGTGAACCATTCCGACGTCAACTGCCAGTCGGTGATCCAGTTCGCCGTCGACGTGCTCAAGATCAAGCACATCATGGTGGTGGGCCATTACGGCTGCTCCGGCGTGCGCGCCGCGCTGACCTGCCAGCGGGTGAACGGCGTCGCCGACCACTGGCTTGGGCATGTGCGCGATGTCGCCTGCCGCCACCAGCCGCTGATCGACCTGGAGCCGGACGAAGCGCACCGCTTCAGCCTCCTGTGCGAGCTCAACGTGCTGGAACAGGCCCTCAACGTCTGCTCCTCGCTGACCGTCCAGGACGCCTGGGCGCGCGGCCAGCCCCTCACCGTCCACGGCTGGATCTATGGCCTGGGCGATGGTCTGGTGCGCCATCTGGACGTGGCGGTGAGCGGTCCGGCCGATCTGGGCCAACTGCGCGAGCGGGCGGTGCGCGGCATCAGCGAGGCGCGCCGTACCCACACCAACCGCCCCGATTGAAGGCTTGGGACCGCCCCGGGGCCGTCGCTTCGAGGGGGTAAAGCACGTAAAATCGCCCGGCTTGGCCGCCCGCTGTGGCGCCTAAACAGTTCCTTTTCGATCCAGGTAGCACCCAGATGAGCATCGAACGCGACGTGATGGAGTACGACGTGCTGATCGTCGGCGCAGGCCCCGCAGGCCTGTCCGCCGCCATCCGCCTGAAGCAGATCAACCCCGACCTCTCGGTCTGTCTGGTGGAGAAGGGCTCCGAAGTCGGCGCCCACATCCTCTCCGGCGCGGTGTTCGAGCCGCGCTCGCTCAACGAGCTGATCCCGGACTGGAAGGCCAAGGGCGCGCCGCTCAAGACCCCGGTGGCCGGCGACGACATCTACTTCCTCCTCTCCGAGGAAAAAGCCTTCAAGATGCCCGGCCTGTTCGTGCCCAAGCCGATGCACAACGAGGGCAACTACATCATCTCGCTGGGCAAGCTGGTGCGCTGGCTGGGCGATCAGGCGCAGGAACTGGGCGTGGAGATCTACCCCGGCTTCGCCGCCCAGGAAGTGCTGATCGACGAGCAGGGCATCGTCCGTGGCATCCAGGTCGGCGATCTGGGCGTGGACCGCGAAGGCCACCACAAGCCCGACTTCGCGCCGGGCATGGAGCTGCGCGCCAAGTACACCCTGTTCGCCGAGGGCTGCCGTGGCCACCTGGCCAAGCGCCTGCTCGCCAAGTACGAGCTGGACAAGGACGCCGACCCGCAGCATTACGCCATCGGCATCAAGGAGCAGTGGACGGTGCCCGCCGGCCAGCACAAGCCGGGCCTGGTGCTGCACAGCGCCGGCTGGCCGCTGTCGGTGGGCGGCACCGAGAGCCTGGGCGGCTCCTTCCTGTACCACCTGGAAGACAACCAGGTGGTGGTCGGCCTGATCGTCGACCTCTCCTACAGCAATCCGCACCTGTCGCCCTTCGACGAGTTCCAGCGCTACAAGCAGCACCCGGTGATCAAGCAGTACCTGCAGGGCGGCACCCGCGTTGCCTACGGCGCCCGCGCGATCAGCAAGGGCGGCTTCAACTCGCTGCCGAAGATGGCCTTCCCGGGCGGCGTGCTGATCGGCTGCGACCTCGGCACCATGAATTTCGCCAAGATCAAGGGCAGCCACACCGCGATGAAGAGCGGCATGCTCGCCGCCGAAGCCGCCGCCGAGGCCCTGGCCGCCGGCCGCGAGGCCGATGTGCTCGACAACTACACCGACAAGTTCAAGGCCAGCTGGCTCTACGACGAGCTGTACCGCAGCCGCAACTTCGGGCCGTTCCTGCACAAGTTCGGCGCCCTGATCGGCGGCGGCATCAACTACGTCGAGCAGAACTGGTTCGGCGGCAAGTTCCCGTTCACCGTCCACGACCGCATCCCGGACTACGCCACCCTCAAGCTGGCCAAGGACTCGGTGAAGCCGGTCTACCCGAAGCCGGACGGCAAGCTCAGCTTCGACAAGCTGTCCTCGGTGTTCCTGTCCTCGACCAACCACGAGGAAGAGCAGCCCTGCCATCTGCAGCTCAAGGATCCCTCGATCCCGCTCGCCAAGAATCTGCCGATGTACGACGAGCCGGCGCAGCGCTACTGCCCGGCCGGCGTCTACGAGGTGGTGGGCGAGGGCGAGGCGCAGCGCTTCCAGATCAACGCCCAGAACTGCGTGCACTGCAAGACCTGCGACATCAAGGACCCCGCCCAGAACATCAACTGGGTGGCGCCGGAAGGCTCCGGCGGCCCGAATTACGCGGCGATGTAAGGCGCCGGCCGGCGGGGTTGCGTCGCTACGGCCAATCCCGACTGCCTTGCTGCACCGCAAAATAAACCGCTTTTTCTTTTGAACCGTAGAGAGACCGCATGAAAGCAATCGTCAGCGTCAAGCGCGTGGTGGACTACAACGTCCGCATCCAGGTCAAGCCGGACGGCTCCGGCGTCGTCACCGACGGCGTCAAGATGAGCATGAACCCCTTTGACGAAATCGCCATGGAAGAGGCGGTGCGTCTGAAGGAGAAGGGCAAGATCACCGAGATCATCGCCGTGACCATCGGCGGCGCCAAGAACGAAGAGACCCTGCGCACCGCGCTGGCCTTCGGCGCCACCAAGGCCATCCACATCAAGGACGAAGGCGAGGTGCAGCCGCTGACCGCTGCCCGCGCCCTGGCCGCCGTGTTCAAGAAGGAAGGCGCCTCGCTGCTGATCGCCGGCAAGCAGGCCATCGACGACGACGCCAACCAGACCGGCCAGATGGTCGCCGCCCTGCTCGACATCGCCCAGGCGACCTTCGCCGGCAAGGTGGACGTCGATGGCAATAAGGCCACCGTGGTCCGCGAAGTGGACGCCGGCCTGGAGACCCTGGAGGTCGACCTGCCGGCGGTGATCACCGCCGACCTGCGCCTGAATGAGCCGCGCTACCTCAAGCTGCCGGACATCATGAAGGCCAAGCGCATCCCCATCGAGGCCACCACCCTGGCCGACCTGGGCGTCACCGCCGCTGCCGCCGTGAAGACCGTCAAGACCGTGCCGCCGCCGAGCCGCAGCAAGGGCGTGATGGTGAAGACCGTCGATGATCTGGTCGCCGCGCTGAAGGCCAAGGGCCTCGCCTAAGACGAAAGGAAACTCAGAACCATGTCCAAGATTCTCGTAATCGCCGAGCACGCCGAAGGCAAGCTCAACGCCGGTACCGCCAAGGTGCTGGCCGCCGCCACCCAGATCGGTGGCGAAGTGACCGTGCTGGTGCTGGCCGCCGACGGTGCCGCCGTCGCTGCCGAAGCCGCCAAGCTGGCCGGTGTCGCCAAGGTCGTCGTTGCCGACAACGCCGCCCTGGCCGCGCCGGTCGCCGCCAACCTCGCTCCCGCCATCGTCGAACTGGCCGCCGGCTACAGCCATGTGCTGTTCCCGGGCACCACCTTCGGCAAGGACCTCGCTCCCCGCGTCGCCGCCAAGCTGGGCGTGCCGCAGATCAGCGACGTGATGGCCGTGCACTCGGCCAGCAGCTTTGACCGCCCGATCTACGCCGGCAATGCCATCACCACCGTCGAAGCCCCGGCCGGCACCGTGGTCGCCACCGTGCGTCTGGCCTCCTTCACCGCCGTCGCCGCCACTGGCAGCGCCGCAGTCGAGAAGGCCAGCGTCAGCGTCACCGCCGCCACCCACACCCGCTATGTGAAGCTGGAAGCGCAGAAGTCCGCGCGTCCCGACCTGCAGTCCGCCGCCAAGGTGGTTTCGGGCGGCCGTGCGCTGGGCTCCTCGGAGAACTTCAAGGTCATCTACGACTTCGCCGACAAGATCGGCGCCGGCGTCGGCGCCAGCCGCGCGGCGGTGGACTCCGGCTACGTGCCGAACGACATGCAGGTCGGCCAGACCGGCAAGATCATCGCGCCGGAGCTGTACTTCGCCATCGGCATCTCGGGCGCCATCCAGCACCTTGCCGGTATCAAGGATGCCCGCACCATCGTCGCCATCAACAAGGACGCGGAAGCGCCGATCTTCGAAGTGGCCGACATCGGTCTGGTCGGCGATCTGTTCACCGTGGTGCCGGAGCTGACCGCCAAGCTGTAATGCGCGCGGCAGGCTGAAACTGACAAAGGCCGGGCGACCGGCCTTTGTCGTATCTGGAGGATGAAAAGATGTCTTACCGTTCCGTGTTCTCGCGCGCGGCCTTCGCCGGCCGCACTTACATCGTCACCGGCGGCGGCTCCGGCATCGGCCGCTGCACCGCGCACGAGCTGGCCAGCCTCGGCGCCACCGTGCTGATCACCGGCCGCAAGCAGGAAAAGCTCGACAAGACCGTCGCCGAGATCCTCGAGGACGGCGGCCGGGCCGCCGGCTATGCCTTCGACATCCGCGACGAAGAGGCGGTGAAGGCGGCGCTCAAGCAGATGCTTGCCGAGCACGGCGCCATCCACGGTCTGGTCAACAATGCCGGCGGGCAGTTCCCGATGCCGGTCGCGCTGATCTCCAAGAAGGGCTTCGAGGCGGTGGTCGCCAACAATCTCACCGGCGGCTTCCTGGTCGCCCGCGAGCTCTACAACCTGCACTTCAAGAAGAACGGCGGCGCCATCGTCAACATGCTTGCCGACATGTGGGGCGGCATGCCCGGCATGGCGCATTCGGGTGCCGCGCGCGCCGGCATGATGAACCTCACCGAGACCATGGCCACCGAATGGGCCAGTGCCGGGGTGCGGGTCAACGCGGTGGCGCCGGGCTTTGTCGCCAGCTCCGGCATGGATCAGTACGACCCGGCCTTCACCGCCCAGGTGATTCCGCAGATGGCCAGCACCATCCCGCTCAAGCGCATGGCCGAAGAGGCGGAGATCAGCGCTGCCATCGTCTTCCTGCTCTCCGACGGCGCCAGTTTCGTCACCGGCCACACGATCAAGATCGACGGTGGCGCCAGCCTCAACACCAAGCTGTTCCCGCTGCAGGGCAAGGGCAACCGGCCTTACGACGGCTTTCATCGGGCGGTGAAGCCGAAGGCCGTGGGCGGCGGTTGAGACGCTCGTCATTCCCGCGAAAGCGGGAATCCAGACTGGCGACGAAGTGACCTGCCTCGACGGCGGATTCCCGCCTGCGCGGGAATGACGACGAGGTGAAATTGTAACCCCATGGGTTGCAGATCGGGGTTCTGAGGGTGACAATCCGGGCCGTGATCAAGTCCTTCGCGCACAAGGGGCTGGAGCGGTTCTACCGGACCGGGAGCAAGGCCGGTATTCAGGCCATGCACGCCCGGCGCTTGCAACTGATCCTTGCCCTGCTGGATCAGGCCCGCGTGATCGAAGACATGAACGCGCCCGGCCTGGCTCTGCACCGGCTCAAGGGCGATCTGGCCGGCCAGTGGTCGGTGACGGTGCAGGCCAATTGGCGAGTGATGTTTCGCTACGCCAACGGTGACGCCGAGATCGTCGATTACTTGGACTACCACTGACTGATGTTGTTGAAGGAGCGCGCCATGACCCAGTTCAATCCCCCGCATCCCGGCGAGCTGCTGAGTGAGCTATGGCTGCAGCCCCTGAACCTCTCGGTGACGGCGGCAGCGGCGCAGCTCAAGGTTTCGCGCAAGACCTTGTCCGAAATCGTGAACGCCCGTGCTTCGGTTAGCGCGGAAATGGCGCTGCGGCTGGAGCTGGCCTTCGGCAAGAGTGCCGAGAGCTGGCTTGGGCATCAGGCTGCCTACGATCTTTGGCAGTTGCAGGATCAACGTGATCGTCTTGGTGTTGAGCGCCTTGCAGCTTAGATGCTGTGTGAGCTGAAGCTCACCCTACGCTCGCTTGCACTTGCGAGTAACCGCCTACTCTGCGAAGACCTATATGTGCCATTCCTGTGAAAGTAAGTTGGTTTTTCCGATTTCCCACCCAACGCCGTCTGTTGTCTCTCGCTCCCTCGACTGGAGGGCGTGAAACCGTTGCAGGTTGGGTTGCATCCACCCAAAGAAGCATTTACGCAGTAGTGCAAAAGCCCCGGTTTCCCGGGGCTTTTTCGTGAAGTTCAGTACAGCTTGCGCTCGCTCACTGGCGGCGGCGTGTACTGGTACAGCCAGGTCTCGCTCAGGGTTTCCTTGCCACTCTTCAGATACAGCCGGATGTTGATCGGCTCCAGGCTGTCGTCCGGCACCAGGTCGAACATCGCCCGGTAGCCCTTGAGTGCGTGCAGGGGGCGGGCCGAGGTGATCTCGACGCTGCCGCGCGAGGCCTCGATCACCGCCTCGACCGGGGTCTTGGGGTCCAGCTCGGCGAGCTTGCCGCCGGCGAAGTCGATGGCGAAGCGCCAGGAGAAGCGGGTGCGCTTCTGGCCGATCACGCCGCCCAGGCCGGTGCGGGTGTCATGGACGGTGGCCAGCGGCGGCGTCGCCGGCGGCACCGCACCCCAGTGCAGCTTGTAGGACAGCAGGTACTCCTGGCCCGGCTGCACCGGCTCCTTCGGGTTCCAGAAGGCGACGATGTTGTCGAAGGTCTCGTCGACGGTGGGAATCTCCACCAGTTGCACCGCACCCAGACCCCAGTCGCCCTTGGGCTCCACCCAGAGGCTGGGGCGCTTCTCGTAGAACACGCCGTCGTCCTGGTAGTGGTCGAAGTTGCGGTCGCGCTGCAACAGGCCGAAGCCGCGCGGGTTGTTGTCGAAGTAGCTGTTCACCCGCACCCCGGTGGGGTTGACCAGCGGCCGCCACAGCCATTCGCCGGCGCCGGTCCACATCGCGAGGCCATCGGTGTCGTGGATCTCCGGGCGCCAGTCCCAGGCCATGCGCCGGTCGTTCTCGCCGTACTGGTACATGCTGGTCAGCGGCGCAATGCCGAGCCGCTCGATGGCCTTGCGCGGATAGAGCGCGGCGTCGATCTCCATCACCAGACTGTCGCCGGGGGTGAGCAGGAAGCGGTAGGCGCCGGTGGTGCTCGGCGAGTCGAGCAGGGCGTAGACGGTGAGGTGCTCGTCGCCCTTCTTCGGGCGCTCCAGCCAGTAGGCGCTGAAGATCGGGAATTCCTCCGGACGCGGCAGGCCGGTGTCGATGGCCAGGCCGCGCGCCGACAGGCCGTACTGCTTGTCCTTGCCCACCGCGCGGAAATAGCTGGCACCGAGAAAGGCGGCGACATCCAGCTCGAACTTGGGCGGCACCTGGATGCGGAAGCCGGCATAGCCGAGGTCTTCCGGCAGCTTGCCGAGCTTGGCCTTGCCGTCGTACTTGAAGTACTCCGGCTTGTAGGCGAGTTCGCGCGCCTGGCCGTCCACCACCTCGAACAGGTGCACGGGCGTCTGGAAGTACAGGCCGAGGTGGAACAGCCGGGCCTGGAAGGGGCTGTCCGGCGTGCGCCAGAGCGAGTGCTCGGGCTTGAATTGCAGGCGCTGGTAGTCGTCCCAGCTGATGTCCTTGAGCGACTTCGGCAGCTCGCCCTGGTGCGAGACGTAGGGCGATTCCGCCAGATGCCGGGCATGGCCCTTGAGCCAGGCGTAGTCGAAGGCCTGCGCCTTGGCGGTGGCGGCCTCGGCCGGCAGCGCCTCCAGTAGGGCGGCGAGCGGGATGCCGTAGGCGGCGAGGGCGGTGGCGGACTTCAGGAAGCCTCTGCGATTCATGAGCTGGCGTGTTTCTTTGGGGCAGGCGCGCGAAGTTTAGATTCAGTTGCGGCAGAGCAGGGCATGCGACCGGCGATTTTTGGCCGGGTTCCCAGACCGAGCTTGACGGGCTGGGCAAAAAGTCAGCGCTGGTGCAGACGCACCAAGCGGGTGCGGTCAACTTGTATCCAAATGTCAAATGGCTGCCGCGAAGCGCTGCCTAGACTCCCAGCCAAGCTCGAAGCCCCGTCCGGGGTGATTCCAGCGATCCACGCTGCCTTCGCTCTCTTCCCCCGCCACAAGAAAAGGGACTTCCATGCACCAGTCTTTGCCAGCCCGTCTCGCCGGAGCGGCCCTGCTCGCGGTTTCCTACTCGGTCGCGGCGCAGGAGCCGGTGACCACCATCCCGGTGCAGCCCCTGGCCGAACCGGCCAAGCCGGAAGTCCGCGAGATCGGCTTCAAGGTGAAGAGCCGTGGCGGCTTCAGCATCGAGTCGGACGACGGTAGCGCCGGTTTCGACATCGAAGGCCGCACGGTGTTCGACGTCAACTACTTCGACGGCTTCTACAACCAGGGTGGCGACGGCGCCACCGGCAGCGAGAGCGAACTGCGCCGCGCCCGCTTCGGCTTCAACGGCTGGTACAGCAAGGACTGGAACTACACCTTCCTGGTCAACCTCGCCGAGGACACCCGCAACATCGACTCCACCGCCACCACCATCGACACCGCGATGGTGCAGTACACCGGCTTCAAGTACGCCGATCTCACCGTCGGCCGCTTCAAGCGGCCGGTGTCGCTGGACATCCTCACCAGCTCCAACTGGCAGCCGCTCACCGAGCTGGCCTACATCTGGGAGCTGGCGCCGGCCAACGACATCACCAAGTTCTCGGTGCAGGCCAGCAAGCTGTTCGAGTTCGGCAACAAGTCCGGCCTGGTCTACCAGTTGGCGCTGTCCGACGCCTACGCCGAGGACGAGCCGACCAAGAGCGGCAAGGACCACTACGCGCTCAACGGCCGCCTGGTCTACACCCCCTGGGTGGACAAGGGCCGCATGCTGCACCTGGGCCTGTCCTACGGCGACCAGAACCCCGGTGACGGCGCCACCACCAACGTCCGCTCGCGGCTGGGCGTGCACGGCATCAACAAGCTCACCCTGGCGGCCAGCCAGCCGATAGCCAGCGACAGCCAGTTCGGTTTCGAGGCGGCCGGCATCTTCGGGCCGATGTCGTTCCAGGCCGAGTACCAGAACCGCAGCATCGGCGGCGCCGAAGGCAACGCCGACATCGAGGTCAGTGGCTACTACCTCACCGGCACCTACACGCTCACCGGCGAGTCGCGCGGCTACAAGCGCAAGGACGGCCGCTTCGACAAGATCGTGCCCAGCAACCAGCGCTACGGCGCCATCGAGCTGGTCGCCCGCATCCAGAGCGCCACGGTGTCGCCGCAGGGCGGCACCGAGGTCAGCGCCGACGCCTACACGGTGGGCGCCAACTGGTATCCGATCCGCGCCGTGAAGCTGGCGCTGAACGTCACCCAAGCCACCGTCGATGGCCTCGACACCGGCGCCGCTGGCGACAGCGGCCGCGCCGTGGTCGGCCGCGTCCAGTGGGTTTTCTAAGCACCGCGCCTCTTTGGGATACACAACGCCATGTTCATCAAGCACCGTCCGCACCTCGCCCTGGCCGCCGTCGCGCTGAGCCTGCTCGCCGCTTGCGGCAAGAAGAGCGCCGAGGAAGCCGCCCCGGCCGTCGCCGAAAAGACCAGCCTGGTGGTCTACACCGCCTTCGAGCCGGAGCAGTTGCCGGCCTTCAAGCAGGCCTTCGAGGCCGCCAACCCGAACATCGGCATCGACTGGGTGCGCGATTCCACCGGCGTCATCACCGCCCGCCTGCTGGCCGAGAAGGACAATCCGCGCGCCGATGCGGTCTGGGGTCTGGCCGCCAGCTCGCTGTTGTTGCTCGACAACTACAAGCTGCTGGAAGCCTATGCGCCGCAGGGCGTGGAAAAGCTCGACCCGCGCTTCGTCGACAGCCACACGCCGCCGCTGTGGACCGCCGCCGACGCCTACGAGGCGGCGATCTGCGTCAACACCGAAGAGCTGAAGAAGAAGAACCTGCCGATGCCGGCCAGTTGGGCCGATCTCACCAAGCCGGTCTACAAGGGCTATGTGGTGATGCCCAACCCGAATTCCTCGGGCACCGGCTTCCTCGCCGTCGCCGGCTGGTTGCAGATGATGGGCGAGGACAAGGCCTGGGAGTACATGAACGCGCTGGACGCCAACATCGCGCGCTACACCCATTCCGGCTCCAAGCCCTGCAAGGAAGTCGCCACCGGTGAAGTGCCGGTTGGCATCTCGCTGGGCTATACCGGCGTCAAGCAGAAGGCCAAGGGCGCGCCGGTGGAGATCGTGTTCGCCAGCGAGGGCCTGGGCTGGGACATGGAAGCGCAGGCGATCATCGCCGGCACCAAGAAGCCCGAGGCGGTGCGGAAGCTGATGGACTTCGCAGTGAGCGAAACCGCCAACAAGCTCTACAACCAGGCCTATCCGATGATCGGCATCCCGGCGCTGGCGCAGCCGGTGAGCGGCTACCCGGCCGACATCGCCAGCAAGTACGCCAAGAACGACTTCGCCTGGGTCGCCGGCAACCGCGAGCGGGTGCTGGCCGAGTGGCAGAAGCGCTACTCCAGCAAGACCGAGCCCAAGACCTAGGCCGCGCCGGAACCGCTCCCCATGACCGAGCCGCTGCTCCGCATCCGCAAGCTGCAGAAGCGCTATGGCCAGGCCATCGCGCTGGATCGCATCCATCTCGACGTGCAGGCCGGCGAGTTCCTGTGCTTCCTCGGCCCCTCGGGCTGCGGCAAGACCACCCTGCTGCGCGCCATCGCCGGCCTGGACCCGCAGAGCGCCGGCAGCATCCACCAGGGCGAGGCGGAAATCTCGGCGCTGCCGGCCGAGAAGCGCGGCTTCGGCATCGTCTTCCAGTCCTACGCGTTGTTCCCCAATCTGACGGTGCTGGACAACGTCGCCTACGGTCTGGTCGGCAAGCTGCCGCGCGCCGAGCGCGAGGCCAGGGCGCGCGAACTGCTGGCGACGGTCGGCCTGGAAGGTTTCGAGCGCAAGTATCCGGCGCAGTGCTCGGGCGGCCAGCAGCAGCGCGTCGCCCTGGCGCGTGCCCTGGCGCCCAAGCCGGGTCTCTTGCTGCTCGACGAGCCGCTGTCGGCGCTCGACGCCCGCGTGCGGGTGCACCTGCGCAGCCAGATCAAGGCGCTGCAGGCGCAACTGGGCGTGACCACCATCATGGTCACCCACGATCAGGAAGAGGCGCTGACCATGGCCGACCGCATCGTGGTGATGAACCGTGGTGAGATCGAGCAGGTGGGCACGCCGTACGAAATCTACGAGCAGCCGCGCACCCGCTTCGTCGCCGATTTCGTCGGGGCGATGAACTTCCTGCCGGCGCGGCTGCGCAACGCCAGCCTGCTGGAAGTCGCCGGCACGCTCATCGAGCTGCCGCAGCCAGCTTCGCTGCTGCCCGGGCTGCCGATCACCGCCGGCATCCGCCCCGAGCGGGTGCGGCTGGCCGCCAGCGGCTTGCCGGCGACGCTGCTGGCGCGGGAATTCCTCGGCAGCCAGTTGCGCCTGCTGGCGCGGCTGGCGGACGGCAGCGAATTGCAGTTGCTGCTGCCGGTGGAGGCCGCCGCCGGCCTGCCGGAAGTGGGCGGCGCGCTGGCGCTGGACTTCAACCCCGACTATCTGCGGCTGTTTCCCGCCGAACCGCTGAGCGAGTCGGCCACGGCATGAGCAGCCTGGCTCTGAACCTGCCGCGCTGGCGCCCGCTCTGGCAGGGCCTGTCGGATCGCGGCCTGCTGCTGTTCGCGCTGGCGCTGGCGGTGCCGACCCTGCTGCTGCCACTGGGCACCCTGGTCGAGCACGCCTTCTTCGATGACTCCGGCCGCTGGGTCGGCTTTGCGCGCTTCCTCGGCTATCTCGCCGATCCGGCCTTGCAGCGCTCGCTGCGCAACTCGCTGTGGGTGTCCACGGTTTCCACGCTGATCTCGGTGACGCTGGCCTTTCTCGCCGCCTACAGCGTCTCCCGCACCCTGCTGCCGGGGCGCGGCCTGCTGCGGCTGGTGCTGTTCCTGCCGCTGATGGCGCCCTCGCTGATGCCCGGCCTGGCGCTGGTCTACTGGTTCGGCGAACAGGGTCTGGCCAAGGGCCTGCTGTTCGGCGCCGAGCTGTACGGGCCGGTGGGCATCGTCATTGGCTCGGTGTTCTGGACCCTGCCGCTGGCCTTCCTGATCCTCAGCACCGCCTTCGCCAATGCCGACGGCCGGCTGTTCGAGGCGGCGCGGGTGCTCGGCGCCAGCCCGTTCCGGGTGTTCCGCACCGTCACCTTGCCCTCGGTGCGCTACGGCCTGATCGGCTCGGCGGTGGTAGTGTTCACCCAGGTGTTCACCGACTTCGGCGTACCCAAGGTGATCGGCGGCCAGTACAACGTGCTGCCCACCGACATCTACAAGCAGGTGATCGGCCAGCACAACTTCGGCATGGGTTCGGCGATCAGCCTGGTGCTGATCCTGCCGGCGCTGCTGAGCTTCGCGGTGGATCGCTGGTCAGCGAGCAAGCAGAGCGCCGCCCTGGGCGCGCGCGCCACCCGCTACACGCCGCCGCCGGATCGCCTGCGCGACGGTCTGGCCGGCGTCTACGCGCTGCTGCTGTCGGCGGCGGTGCTGGCGGTGATGGGCATGGCGGTGTACGCCTCGCTGGTCAGCTACTGGCCCTACAACCTGACGCTGACGCTCGACAACTACCGCTTCGAGTCGGTGCCCGGCACCGGCTGGCGCGCCTTCCGCAACTCGCTGGAGCTGGCCTTCCACACCGCCTGCTTCGGCACCGTGCTGGTGTTCCTGTTCGCCTATTTCACCGAGAAGGGCCGCAAGGGCGTGCTGCTGCGCAACGCCTTCCGCCTGTTCGCGATGCTGCCGCTGGCGATCCCCGGCCTGGTGCTCGGTCTGGGCTATGTCTTTTACTTCAACGCGCCGGGCAATCCCTTGAATGTGCTCTACGGCGGCATGAGCCTCTTGGTGATCTGCACCGTGGTGCACTTCTACAGCGTGGTGCACATGACCGCCGCCACCGCCATCAACCAGCTCGACCGCGAATTCGAGGCCGCCAACGCCATGCTCGGCGCGCCGGCCTGGCGGCTGCTGCGCAAGGTGACACTGCCGGTCTGCCTGCCGGCCATCCTCGACATCTGGTTCTACCTGTTCGTCAACGGCATCCGCACCGTCTCGGCGGTGATCTTCCTCTACGCCACCGACACCACCCTGGCCTCGGTCGCCTCGCTCAACCTCGACGACTCCGGCGAGACCGCCGAGGCCTGCGCGATGGCGGTGCTGATCGTGCTGGCCTGCCTGCTGGTGCGCCTGCTGCACTGGCTGGTGTCGAAGTTCCTGCTGGCGCGCCTCCAGCACTGGCGCCATTCCTAGCCACGTCCATGAGCGCGCAACGCTATCAACGCCGCTACACCGGCCCGCTACAGGCGGTGATCTTCGACTGGGCCGGCACCGTCATCGACTACGGCTGCCTGGCGCCGGTCGAGGCCTTCGTCGAACTGTTCCGCCGCGAGGGCCTGAGCCTGAGCCAGGCGCAGGCGCGCGAGCCGATGGGCACCGAGAAGCGCGAACACATCCGCCGCCTGCTGGCGATCCCGGCGGTCGCCGCCGCCTGGCAGCAAGCCAAGGGCAGCACCACCAGCGAGGCCGACATCGACCGGCTCTACCGGGAGTTCCAGCCGATCCAGCTCGCCACCATCGCCAGCAATGCGCAGATGATTCCCGGCGCGGTGGCCCTGGTGCAGCGGTTGCGCGCGCGCGGCCTGAAGATCGGCGCCAACACCGGCTACAACCGCGAGATGCTGGCGCTCTGCGAGCGCGCCGCGCTGGCGCAGGGCTATGCGCCGGATTGCAGCCTCGCCGCCGAGGACGCGCCGCGCGGCCGGCCCTGGCCGGATCTGGCGCTGGCCAATGCCCAGCGTCTGGGCCTGTCCTGCGTGCAGGCCTGCGTGAAGGTGGACGACACCGTGGCCGGCATCCAGGAAGGCTTGTCGGCCGGCATGTGGACGGTGGCGGTGGCCCTGAGCGGCAACGAGGTGGGCCTGTCGCTGGCCGACTGGGCCAAGCTGCCGCCGGCCGAGCGCAGCGCCCGCGCCGCCGCCGCCAGCCAGCGCCTGAGGCAGGCCGGCGCCCACTACGTGATCGACAGCGTCGCCAGCCTGGAAGTCAGCCTGGACGACATCGAGATGCGCCTCGCCTGCGGGGAGCGGCCATGAGCCTCAATGGCGGGCGCGACTTCGATGTCGCCGTGGTCGGCGCCGGCATCGTCGGCTTGGCCCACGCCTATCAGGCTGCGCGGCGCGGCCTGAAGGTGGCGCTGATCGACCGCAGCGAGTTCGCGGTCGGCGCCTCGGTACGCAACTTCGGCCTGATCTGGCCCATCGGCCAGCCACCCGGCCTCTTGCTGGACCGCGCGCTGCGCAGCCGCCGGCACTGGCTGGATCTCAAGGCGGCGGCGGGCCTGCCGCTGGAGGAAAGCGGCAGCCTGCACGCGGCGCGGCATCCCACCGAGCTGGCGGTGCTGGAGGAATTCCTCGGCCGTTACGCCGACGCCGGCTACGAGATGCGCCTGCTGACGCCCGACGAGGCGGTCGCCAAGGCGCCGTCGCTACGCCGCGAGGGCCTGCTCGGCGCGCTCTGGAGCGCCACCGAACTCACCGCCACCTCGCCGCTGTGCGTGCGTGGCCTGGCCAGCCACCTGGCCGAGCGCTGGGGCGTGCGCCTGCTCAACCGCTGCATGGTCACCGGCGTCGACAGCGGCCTGCTCTACACCGAGCAGGGCCGCATCCGCGCCGGCCATATCTTCGTGTGCAGCGGGCCGGACTTGCAGACCCTGTTCCCGCAACTGCTGGCGCCCCTGACGCTGTGCAAGCTGCAGATGCTGTCGGTGGCACCGGAGGATAGCGGTTACCGCCTCGGCCCCGGACTCTGCGCCGGCCTCACGCTGCTGCACTACGACGCCTTCAGCGGCTGCACCGACAGCCTGCCGGCGCTGCGCGCGCGCGCCGACGCGGTCTACCCGCTGCAGCGGCGCTGGGGCATCCACGCGCTGATCTCGCAGCACGCCGGCGGCGAGCTGATCCTCGGCGATTCGCACGAGTACGGTCACACCCTGGAGCCCTTCGACCGCGAGGAGATCAACCAGGCGATCCTCGACACCATCCACGAGTTCATGCGCCTGCCCGGGCATCGCCCGGCGCGGAGCTGGCATGGCATCTATCCCAAGCTCAAGGGCGGCACCGAGCTGATCGCCGATCCGCTCAAGGGCGTGACCGTGGTCAATGGCCTGGGCGGCGCCGGCATGACGCTGTCGCTGGGCCTCGCCGAGGAAGTGCTGGAGGCGCGGCTGTGAGTGCTGGCGTCGAGAGTCTGCTGGCGCTGCTGGTGAGCCGGGGCGGCGGACAGTACGGCTACGAGCCGGTGAGCCAGCTAGCTCACGCCCTGCAGACCGCCAGCCTCGCCGAGGCGGCGGGCGAGGGCGCGCCGCTGGTCGCCGCCGCGCTGCTGCACGATCTCGGTCATCTGGTCGAGGGCAGCGAGGTGGAGCGCCTGGCGCGCGGCGAGGACGACCATCACGAGCTGCGCGCGCTGCGCCTGCTCAAGCGCGAATTCGGTGCCGCCGTGGTCGAGCCGGTGCGCCTGCATGTACAGGCCAAGCGCTACCTCTGCGCGCGCGAGCCGGACTACCTCGCGGCCTTGTCGGCGGCCTCGCGCGCCAGCCTGGCGGTGCAGGGCGGGGCGATGTCGGCCGACGAGGCCGCCGCCTTCATCCGCCTGCCGCAGGCCGAGGCGGCCTTGCGTCTGCGCCGCTACGACGACTGCGCCAAGAATCCGCTGGCGCAAAGCCCCGACGCCGGCCATTTTCTACCTCACCTGCGTCAGGCCCAGGCCGAGACGCGGACCGCAGCCACCCGACCCGATTCGCCGTCAGCCCAGACCGGAGCCACGTCATGAACCACCACGCCCACCGTCGCAATCGTGCCGCCGCCAGCCTCTGTCTGGGTCTGGCCCTGGCCGGCGGCCTCGCCGCCTGCGGCCCCTCGCATGCGCCGGAGGCCAGCTTCGCGCCGGCGCCGCGCGAGCTGCGCTGCGCGCCGGACCCGGCGACGGTGGCGGCGAAGTCGGCCGACGGCGTCGCGGTGGCGAAGATCGACAGCGCCGCCTGCGAAGCCGAGCACGCCAAGGCCAGCCACTCCTGAGCCGCGCCATGGACCGTCGCCGCTTCCTGCAACTGGCCGGCAGCACTGCCGCCGCCTCGCTGATGCCGCAGTGCATCCGCGACGCCCTGGCGATTCCCGCCAACAACAAGTCCGGGACCATCCAGGACGTCGAGCATGTGGTGATCCTGATGCAGGAAAACCGCAGCTTCGACCATTACTTCGGCACCATGGCCGGGGTGCGCGGCTTCGGTGACCGTTTCACCATTCCGCTGCCCGGTGGGCTCAAGGTCTGGGAGCAGACCTACAGCGCCGACGGCAGCTCGCGCACCCTGATGCCCTACCACCTGGACAAGAGCAAGGGCAATGCCCTGCGGGTGGCCCAGCTCACCGCGCTGCCGCACAGCTGGAGCGACGCCCAGCCGGCCTGGAACAACGGCCGCATCGACCAGTGGCCGACCTACAAGACCGAGCAGTCGATGGGCTACTACAAGCAGGCCGAGGTCGAGTTCCAGTTCGCGCTCGCCAACGCCTTCACGGTCTGCGACCACTACCACGCGGCGATCCACGCCGGCACCAACCCCAACCGCATCTTCCACTGGACCGGAACCAACGACCCCAGCGGCGCCGGCGGCGGCCCGGCCACCAGCAATGCCAACGACTCGTTGGACGCCAGCAGCAGTGGCTACAGTTGGACCACCTATCCCGAGCGCCTGCAGCAAGCCGGGGTGCGCTGGAAGGTCTACCAGAACCTGCCGGACAACTTCACCGACAACCCGCTGGCCGGCTTCAAGCAGTACCGCGCCGCCAACGAGGCGGCCGGCAACAACAGCGACGGCTTTCCCTATCCCGCCTACGACGAAGCGCAGGACGCCAGCAATCCGCTCTACAAGGGTGTGGCCAACACGCTGCCGAACGGCAACACACTCAACCCGAACATGCTGGCCGACTTCGCCGCCGACATCACCGCCGGCAAGCTGCCGCAGGTGTCCTGGGTGATCGCGCCGATGTTCTATTCCGAGCACCCGGGTCCATCGAGCCCGGTGCAGGGTGCCTGGTACGTGCAGGAGGTACTGAACGCGCTCACCGCCGATCCCGAGCTGTTCAGCAAGACCGTGCTGATCGTCAATTTCGACGAGAACGACGGCTTCTTCGACCACCTGCCGCCGCCCTGCGCGCCGTCGATGAACGAGGACGGCAGCCTGGCCGGCAAGAGCACGCTGGCGGACATTTCCAGCGAGTACCACAGCGGCGACGAGTACAAGAATCACGCCTTCGGCCCCGGCCCACGGGTGCCGATGATGCTGATCTCGCCCTGGAGCCGTGGCGGCTGGGTGTGCAGCCAGAGCTTCGATCACACCTCGGTGCTGCGATTCCTGGAACAGCGCTTCGGCGTGATCGAGCCCAACATCGGGCCCTGGCGCCGGGCCTTCTGCGGCGATCTCACCAGTTGCTTCAACTTCGTCGATCCCAACAACGACAACAGCGCCGAACTGCCGGCGCTGACCAAGCTCGGCGTCGATACCGTCACGCTCACGCAGTCGCTGCTGCTACCGGTGGCGGTGCCTTCGGAGAGCGAGCAGAGCCTCCCGGTGCAGGAGACCGGGGTGCGGCTGTCGCGGGCGCTGCCCTACGAGCTGCATGCCAGCGCCGAACTCGACGCCAGGACCGGCCGCCTGCGCCTGGTGTTCGCCAATACCGGCAGCGCCGGCGCGGTGTTCCACGTCTACGACCGTCTGCATCTGGACCGCAACCCGCGTCGCTACGGCGTTGAGGCCGGCAAGCTGCTCGACGACCACTGGGATCTCAATGCCGATGACGGCGCCTACGATCTCTGGGTGCTGAGCCACAACGGCTGGCACCGGCATTTCACCGGCAATCTGTTCGCGCAGGCCGAGCCGCTGCCGGAACTGCGGGTCTGCTACGACATCGCCAACGGCGGTGTCTACCTGCAGACCAAGAACGACAGCGCCAGCGCGCGCACGCTGAAGATCCGCGCCAATGCCTACTTCGGCGACGGCCCCTGGAGTCTGAGCCTGCGGCCCTACGGCGCCGCCGACCACGGCTGGTCGCTGGCGAGCAGCGGCAACTGGTACGACTTCACGGTGACTATCGAGGGCGACGACAGCGGCTACAGCCGCCGCTTCGCCGGCCGCGTCGAAACCGGCGAGCCCCTGCTCAGCGATCCGGCCATGGGCCTGGGCTGAACCTTTTTATTCCTTAGAGAAAGACGCCGTGAGCACACTCGACCGCCGCCGCTTCCTGAAGCTCGCCGGCAGCAGCGCCGCCGCCTCGCTGATGCCGCAGTGCATCCGCGACGCCCTGGCGATCCCCGCCAACAACAAGGCGGGAACCATCATGGATGTCGAGCATGTGGTGATCCTGATCCAGGAGAACCGCAGCTTCGATCACTACTTCGGCACCATGGCCGGGGTGCGCGGCTTCGGTGACCGCTTCGGCATTCCGCTGCCCGGCGGGCGCAAGGTCTGGGAGCAGACCTACGCGGTGGACGGCGGCAGCCGCGTGATCCTGCCCTACCACCTGGACAGCAGCGCCGGCAACGCCCAGCGCGTCGATGGCACCCCGCACGGCTGGGACAACGCCCAGCCGGCCTGGAACAACGGCCGCATCGACCAGTGGCCGACCTACAAGCAGCCGCAGTCGATGGGCTACTACAAGCAGGCGGAGCTGGAATTCCAGTTCGCGCTGGCCAATGCCTTCACGCTCTGCGACGACTACCACTGCGCCTTCCAAGGCGGCACCAACACCAATCGCCTGTTCTACTGGACCGGCACCAACAACCCCAGCGGCGTCGGCGGCGGTCCGGCCATCGACAACACCTACGACTCGCTGGGCGCCTCCAGCGAGGGCTACGAGTGGACCACCTATCCCGAGCGGCTGGAAGCGGCCGGGGTGAGCTGGAAGGTCTACCAGAACCTGCCCGACAACTTCACCGACAACCCGCTGCACGGCTTCAAGCAGTACCGCGTCGCCAACGAGGCGGCCGGCAACACCAGCGAGGGCTTCCCCTACTTCACCTACACCGAGGCGCTGCACGGCGACATCCCGCTGTACAAGGGCTGCTCCAACACCATGCCCAACGGCAACATGCTGAATCCGCTGATGCTGATGGACTTCTCGGCGGAGGTGCTGGCCGGCAGCCTGCCGCAGGTGTCCTGGGTGGTGGCGCCGGCCAACTACTCCGAGCACCCGGGGCCGTCCAGCCCGGTGCAGGGCGCCTGGTACACGCAGGAAGTGCTCAATGCGCTGACCGCCAACCCGGAGGTCTTCGCCAAGACCGTGCTGCTGGTCTGCTTCGACGAGAACGATGGCTTCTTCGACCATGTGCCGCCGCATGCCGCGCCCTCGCTGAACGCCGACGGCAGCCTGGCCGGCAAGAGCACGCTCGCCGACCTCGGCAGCGAGTACTACAGCGGCGAGCAGTACCACCAACATGTATTCGGCCCCGGCCCGCGAGTGCCGATGTACGTGATCTCGCCCTGGAGCCGTGGCGGCTGGGTCAACTCGCAAGCCTACGACCACACCTCGGTGCTGCGCTTCCTGGAGCAGCGCTTCGGGGTTGCCGAGCCCAACATCAGCGCCTGGCGCAAGACCTTCTCCGGCGATCTGATGGGCTGCTTCAACTTCGTCAATCCCAATGACGACAGCGGCGACAGCCTGCCCTTGCAGACCAAGCTGAGCGCCGATCTGATCCGCTACAGCCAGGAGATCCAGTCGCAGGTGGCGGTGCCGGACGAGGCCAGCCAGGCCTATCCGGTGCAGGAGCTGGGCGTGAAGCCCTCCTGCGCGCTGCCCTACGAGCTGCATGTGACCGCCGAGGTCGATCACGCCGAGCGCCGGCTGAAGCTGCTGCTGGCCAACACCGGTTCCGCCGGCGCGGTGTTCCATGTCTACGACCGCCTGCATCTGGACCGCAACCCGCGCCGCTACGGCATCGAAGCCGGCAAGATGCTCGACGACCACTGGGATCTGGCCGAGGACGGCGGTGCCTACGATCTCTGGGTGCTGAGCCACAATGGCTGGCACCGGCATTTCACCGGCAAGGCCTCGACACAGGCGCCGACGCCGGAGATCCGGGTCTGCTACGACGCCGCCAACGGCGATGTCTACCTGCAGACCCGCAACCCGTCCAAGGAGGCGCGGACCCTGCTCATCACCCCCAACGCCTACTTCAGCAGCGGCCCGGTGCGCCTGCGCCTGCCCGGCTATGGCAGCGCCGACCACGCCTGGTCGCTGGCCGACAGCTTCCACTGGTACGACTTCACGGTGACCGTCGAAGGCGATGACAGCGGCTACAGCCGCCGCTACGCCGGCCGGGTCGAAACCGGCGCGGCCTCGGTCAGCGACCCGGCCATGGGCGTCTGAGCCCGGCACGCTTCCTCACACTTCGTATTGCCCATCATTAGTCCATGCGCCTCGCCATCTTCGACCTCGACCACACCCTGCTGACCGACGACAGCGACTTCCTCTGGGGGCAGTTCCTGTGCGACGAGGGCCATGTCGACCGCGCCGAGTACGAGGCGACCAACCAGGCCTACTACCAGCAGTACCTGGCCGGCACCCTGGACATGCTGGAGTTCTGCGCCTTCGCGCTGCGACCGCTGGCCGCGCACGATCCGCAGACGCTCTATGCCTGGCGGCGGCAGTTCATGGCCGAGCGCATCGCGCCCATCGTCGCGCCCAAGGCGCCGGAGCTGCTGGCGCGTCACCGCGCCGAGGGCGCCACCCTGCTCATCACCAGCGCCACCAATCGCTTCGTCACCGAGCCGATTGCCGAGTTGCTCGGCGTCGATCACCTGCTCGCCACCGAGGTCGAGATGGTCGATGGCCGCTACACCGGTCGGGTCGCCGGCCTGCCCAATTTCCAGGGCGGCAAGGTCACGCGCCTGCGGCAGTGGCTGGCGCAGCAGCCGCAGGCCTATACCAGCACCATCGCCTACAGCGACTCCCGCAACGACATCCCGCTGCTGGAGATGGCCGACGAGGCGGTGGCGGTGGATGCCGACCCGGTGCTGAGCGCCGAGGCCGCCAAGCGCGGCTGGCGGGCGATCAGCCTGCGCGGCTGAACCGTGGCCTACCACCACGACCTCGGGGTCCGGCGTCATCGCTTCGATGACCTGAAGACCCTGCTGGCCTGCGCCTCGCCGCGCCGTTCCGGCGACGAGCTGGCCGGCCTGGCCGCCGACAGCGACGAGCGCCGCATGGCCGCGCGCTACGCGCTCGCCGAGCTGCCGCTGCGCAGCTTTCTCAGCGAGGCCTTGATCCCCTACGAGGACGACGAGGTGACGCGGCTGATCGTGGATCGCCACGATGCCGCCGCCTTCGCGCCGGTCGCGCATCTCACGGTCGGTGGCTTTCGCGACTGGCTGCTGTCCTACGCGGCGACCAGCGAGGCGCTGGCGGCGCTGGCGCCGGGTCTGACGCCGGAGATGGTGGCGGCGGTGTCGAAGCTGATGCGCAACCAGGATCTGATCGCGGTGGCCGCCAAGTGCCGGGTGGTGACCGCCTTCCGCAGCACCCTGGGCCTGCCCGGCCGGCTGGCTTGCCGGCTGCAACCCAATCATCCCACCGACGATCCGCTCGGCATCGCCGCCTCCACCCTGGATGGCCTGTTGTTCGGCGCCGGCGACGCGGTGATCGGCCTCAACCCGGCCACCGACAGCGTGCCCGACTGCATCCGCCTGCTGGAGATGTTCGACGCGCTGCGCCAGCGCTTCGAGATTCCCACCCAGTCCTGCGTGCTGGCGCATGTCACCACCAGCCTCCGGGCGATGGAGCGCGGCGCGCCGCTGGATCTGGTGTTCCAGTCCATTGCCGGCAGCGAGGGCGCCAACCGCGGCTTCGGTATTGATCTCGCCCTGCTGCGCGAGGCGCATGCGGCGGCGCGGAGCTTGAAGCGCGGCACGGTCGGCGGGCACTGCATGTACTTCGAGACCGGCCAGGGCTCGGCCTTGTCCGCCAACGCCCATCACGGCGTCGATCAGCAGACCCTGGAGGTGCGCGCCTACGCGGTGGCGCGCGAGTTCCAGCCACTCCTGGTCAACACCGTGGTCGGCTTCATCGGCCCGGAATACCTCTACGACGCCAAGCAGATCATCCGTGCCGGCCTGGAGGACCATTGCTGCGGCAAGCTGCTGGGCCTGCCGATGGGCGTGGATGTCTGCTACACCAACCATGCCGAGGCCGATCAGGACGACATGGACACGCTGCTGGTGCTGCTGGCGACCGCGGGTGTCAACTTCGTCATCGCGGTGCCGGGCGCCGACGATGTGATGCTCAGCTACCAGAGCCTGTCCTATCACGACGTGGTGGCGACCCGGCATCTGATGAATCTCAAACCCGCGCCGGAATTCGAGGCCTGGTTGGCGCGCATGGGTCTGCTCGACGCGCAGGGCCGGCTGCCGCCGCCCGGAGCCGACAGTCGCGCGCTGCGGCAGTTGCTGGCGCTGGAGGGCCTGTCGCGATGAGCGCGCTCAAGCCGCCGCCGGCGGACCTGGTCGATCCCTACGCCGGGCTGCGGGTCGCCACCCGCGCGCGCATCGGCCTGGGCCGCAGCGGCGACGCGCTGCCGACCACGGCGCTGCTCGACTTCCAGACCGCGCACGGCCGCGCCCGCGACGCCGTGCACGGGGTGGTGGACTACGAGCGCATCGCTGGCTTGTTGCAGCCGCTGCCAAGCCTGAGGCTGCGCTCGCGCGCGCCGGATCGCGCCAGCTATCTGCGTCGCCCGGACTGGGGCCGACGGCTGCATGCCGAGGATCTGCCGGCGCTGTCCGCCCTGCACGGCGACTACGACCTCGCTCTGGTGGTGGCCGACGGCCTCTCGGCGGCGGCGGTCAATGCCCATGCCGCGCCCCTGATCGCGGCGCTGCTGGAGCGCATCCCCAACTGGAAGCTGGCGCCGGTGGTGCTGGCGCAGCAGGCGCGGGTGGCGCTGGGCGACGAAGTCGGCGAAGCGCTCGGCGCGCGCCTGGTGGCGGTGCTGGTGGGCGAGCGGCCCGGTCTTTCCATCGCCGACAGCCTGGGCATCTATCTCACCTGGGCGCCGCGCCTGGGGCGCGCCGATTCCGAGCGCAACTGCATTTCCAACATCCACGCCGACGGCCTGTCCTACGCCCAGGCCGCCGACACCCTGGTCTGGCTGATGGCGGAGGCGCGCCAGCGCCGGCTCACCGGCGTCGAGCTGAAGGTGGACGCCGCGCCGGCCCTGGGCGAGGCGGCGCGGAACGATCTTTGCTTGGAGTAGAACGCAGTTCCGGTTCCGGTCTGGCGTAGTCCAGGCCGGGTCGTCGGTTTCGGAGTCTGGCCCTTGTCCGTCGCAAGCCCTTATCAACGCCAGCGCCATGTGCTCGCCGCCGCCGCGCACGGTGTGGACCGCTTCATCGCCGCGCAGGGCAGCGATCCCCTGACGCTGATGTCGCGCGCCGGCCTGGCGCCGCAGCAGATCGAGAATCCCTGCCTGCAAGTCGATCTCGGCGCCTACTGCCGGCTGATGGAAACCGCCGCCGCGCAGACCGGCAATGGCAATTTCGGGCTCTGGTTCGGCCAGCAGTTCGAGCCCGAGCAACTCGGCCTGATCGGCCGCATCGCGCTGGCCTCGCCGACCCTGGGCAGCGCACTCGACAATCTCGCCCGCCTGTTCCACCTGCACCAGCAGGTCACCGAAACCCGCTTCTACCAGGCCGAGGGCCTGCTGCGCCTGGAGTACCGCATCCTCGACGGCCACATCGTCGAGCGCCGCCAGGACGCCGAGCTGACCCTGGGCATGTTCGCCAACGTGCTGCGCCGCTGCCTGGGGCGCGGCTGGGCGCCGGAGCGGGTGGAGTTCGAGCATCCGCGCCCCGGCGACTGGCGCGAGCACGAGCGTGCTTTCGACGCGCCGGTGTACTTCGGCCGCCGCAGCAATGCCCTGGTGTTCCGCAACCGCGAGTTGCAGCGCGCCATGCCGGGGCGTGATCTGGCGCAACTGCCCCGGCTCTGCGAAGAGCTGTCGCGCGTCGGTGGCGGCAGCGGCCCCATCGCGCTGGCCTTCATGGACCGGGTGCGCAGCGAGATCCGCGCCTCGCTGAGCGAGGGCGCGCCGCACATCGAGGCGGTCGCCGAGTTGCTGCGGCTGCCGCGCTGGACCCTGCAACGCCGGCTCGCCGAGCACGGCTACAGCTATTCCGAGCTGGTGGAAGAGGTGCGCTGCGACCTCGCCATGGCCTATCTGGCGCAGCCGCAACTGCCGCTGGCCGACATCGCCAGCCTGCTCGGCTATTCCGAGCCCAGCGCCTTCACCCGCGCCTTCTGCCGCCGCTACGGGGTGCCGCCGTCGCGGATGCGCGCCCAGCGCGCGGCGGTGAGCTGAGGCAGCGCGGCTCAGGCGGCCGCGTGGGCGGTGCCGCCGCCGGGCAGGGCCAGACGCCAGATCGTCCAGGTGGTGGTGCCGAACTGCCGCGTCAGCGAGCCGGTGTTGTAGTGCAGGCCGTAGCGCTGGGCCAGCGCCCGCACGCGTGGTGCCACTTCCGGATAGCGGTTGCTGGGCATGTCCGGAAACAGGTGGTGCTCGATCTGGTGGCTGAGGTTGCCGCTGAGGATGTGGAAGAGCGTGCCGCCGCCGATGTTGCAGCTGCCCAGCAGCTGGCGCACGTACCAGCGGGCGCGGGTCTCGCCGGCGACTTCTTCCTGGGTGAAGTGCTGCACGCCGCTGGGGAAGTGGCCGCAGAAGATGATCACGTTCGACCAGACGTTGCGCAGCAAGTTGGCCAGGGCGTTGGCGCCGGCGATCCACAGGAAGGCGGCGAGGGCGATGCCGCCGGGCGACAGACCCAGCGCCAGCGAGGCCGGTACGGTCAGCGCGGCACCGAGCGCCGGCCACAGCAGGTAGTCCTTCAGCAGCTGCCGCGCGGCCTTGCGCCAGATGCCGCGCAGCAGCGGCTTCACCGAGGCCAGCGATTTCTTGCCTTCGAGAATCTTGTCGGCTTCGACGTCGTGTACCGCGACGCCCCACTGGAACCAGATGTTGAGGAAGAAGTTGATGACCGGATTGGCGAGGTGCTTGGGCTGCCAGGGCTGTTGCGGGGTGACTCGCAGCACGCCGTAGCCGATGTCCGGGTCCTTGCCGAAGACGTTGGTCCAGGTGTGGTGCACGACGTTGTGGCTGTGCTTCCACTGGTCCGACGGGCAGACGTTGTCCCACTCCCAGGTGTTGCTCTGGATCTCGGGGTCGCGCATCCAGTCCCACTGGGCGTGCATGACGTTGTGGCCGATCTCCATGTTCTCGATGATCTTGGCCAGTCCCAGCATCACCGCGCCGAGGCCGAGAACGGCGAGGAACTGCGGCCAGCCGGCGTAGGGCAGCTGCGAGGCCGGGAGTAGCAGCAGGCTCAGGAACATCACGAGGCGGCCGCCCAGCGCCAGGCTGCGCTGCCAGCGGATGATCTTGAGGATGTAGGCGCGGTCGCGCTCGCCGCGCGAGTCCATGACCTCGTTGCGGATGGCGTCCATCTCGCGACCGAATTCCTCGATCTCGGCGGCGGACAGGTGCGTGGGCATGCCCATGAGGGTTCTCCTGAAAGGTGAGGAAACTAGAGGGCCAGCTCGGCGTCGCCGGCGGCGGCGCAGACGCAGATCTGCACGATCTGGCCGGGTTCGTTGAGCATCGCGTTGGTGCGCAGGTCGCGCACGCAGCCGGACTTCAGCACCGCGTCGCAGCCGTGGCAGATGCCCATGCGGCAGCCGTGCGGGGGGTTCAGACCGTTGTCCTCGGCCAGCCGCAGCAGGTTGATGATGCCGTCGCTGCTTGCCTCGACCGCGCTGTCGGCAAAGCGCACGGTGCCGGCGGTGATCTCGGTCGGCGTCGGCGCGACCTGGGCGCGGAAGCGCTCGGTATGCAGCTGCCGGCTCAGGCCGGCCTCGCGCCAGTGGCCTTCGACCGCGTCGAGCAGGCCCTGGGGCCCGCAGGCCCAGACATCGCGGCTGCGCCAGTCCGGGCAGACCTTTTCGAGTTGCTCGCCGCTGAAGTAGGGCTTGCGGCGCTTCGCCGCTTCGCTCAGGTCTTCGCCCGGTTCGCGGGTGTAGACCAGATGCAGTTTGTAGTGCGGATGCTTGTCGGCGAGCGCCTTCAGCTCCTGGCCGAAGATCACGTCGTAGGCGTGCGGCGCGTAGTGGATGTGGGTGACATCGGGCAGGCGCTCCTGCGCGACCAGACTGCGCAGCATGCTCATGATCGGGGTGATGCCGCTGCCGGCGCTGATGAACAGCGGCTGGACCGGGTTGGCGTCCGGCAGGTAGAAGTCACCCTGCGGCACGCCGATGGGCAGGAAATCGCCCGGCTTGATCTGCCGCACCAGGTGGTGCGACATGCGCCCGCTCTGGATCGCCTTCACCGTGATCGTGAAGCACTCGTCCTCGCGTTCGGGCGCGGAGCTGATCGAGTAGGTGCGGGTGTAGTGCATGCCGCCGATCGGCACGCCGATGCGCAGGTGCTGGCCCGGCCGGTGGCTGCGCCAGTTGCGGCCGGGCTTGAGCGTGATGGTGCGGGCGTCGGCGGTCTCGTCCCAGACGCTCTCGACCCGCGCCTGCAAGGCATGCGTGGTCCAGAGCGGATTCACCAGCTCCAGGTAGTGCGAGGTGCGCAGCGGCCAGGCGAAGGCGTCGGTGACGGCGAGTACGCGGTCGAGCAGGGATTTCTTGTGTGCGACGGGTGCTGCGGATGGCTGCATGGTGTCTCCTCCATGTGGCTCGGTGTTGTTGTTTTGTCCCGGCACTATGCGCTTCGGCGCCGGGCCGGTCATTGATGCACTGCGGCAGGCCTTGCGGGCCGCCGCCGTGCGGCCATCAGGCGAAGGCGGCCTTGAACTCTTCGCGATTCGGCAGCGCCAGCTTGAACACGCGCTTGAGGGTGGTGCCGAACTGCCGGCTGAGCGAGCCGCTGTTGTAGGGCAGGCCGTACTTCGCGCAGAGCGTCTGCACCTGCGGCGCGATCTCGGCGTAGCGGTTGCTGGGCAGATCGGGGAACAGGTGGTGCTCGATCTGGAAGCTGAGGTTGCCGCTCATCACGTGGAAGAGCTTGCCGCCCTCGATGTTGGCCGAGCCCAGCAGCTGGCGCAGATACCACTGGCCGCGCGACTCGCCCTCGATGCTCTCTTCGCTGAACTGCTGCACGCCGTCGGGGAAGTGGCCGCAGAAGATGATGGTGTAGGTCCAGAAGTTGCGGATCAGGTTGGCGCCGACATTGGCCGCCAGCACCGGCAGGAAGAACGGGCCGGCGAGGGCGGGGAACAAGACGTAGTCCTTCAGCACCTGCTTCTTCGCCTTCTTCCAGACGCCGCGCAGCTTGGCCTTCATCTCCGAAGGCATGTTGTGCAGCGCGGTCGGCGTACGCACCTGCTCGATGCCGGTGTCGTGCACCGCCACGCCCCACTGGAACAGGGTCGCCAGCAGCGCGTTGTTGATCGGGTTGAGCAGATGGCGCGGCTGCCAGGGCTCCTGCTCGCTCATGCGCAGAATGCCGTAGCCCACGTCCTTGTCCTTGCCGACCACATTGGTCCAGGTGTGGTGCCCGACGTTGTGGCTGTGCTTCCACTGGTCGGCCGGGCAGGCGGTGTCCCATTCCCAGCTGCTGGAGTGGATCTTGGGATCGCGCATCCAGTCCCACTGGCCGTGCATGATGTTGTGGCCGACTTCCATGTTGTCGAGGATCTTCGCCACACCCAGCGTCGTGGCGCCGGCCAGGAAGGCGGGCGGAAAGACGATGCCGGCGTAGATCAGCGCGCGGCCGCCGATCTCGGTGCCGCGCTGGATGCGGATCATGCGGCGAATGTAGGCGGCGTCCTTGGCACCACGGCTCGCCAGCACCTGCTCGCGGATGGCTTCCATCTCGCGGCCGAAGGCATCGGCCTCGGCCTTGCTCAGCCAGGCCGAGGTGGCGGTGACGGCAGTTGCCGGCGCGCCTGCCTTGGCGCGCGGCTTTCTCGGCTTCGGCGTAACGGACTCGCTGTGGCCGATCTCGGTATCACCGGCCGGGCTCTGGAACAGGGTCATGGCGTGGCTCCTGCGGGGTGTGGGGTCAGAGGTCGATCTGCACGTCGCCCGCCGGGGCGCAGACGCAGATCTGGATGAGGTCGTCGGTCTCGCCGAACACCTGGCCGCTGCGCAGATCGCGCACCTGGCCGCAGATCAGGCGGGCGGTACAGCCGTGGCAGATGCCCATGCGGCAGCCATGGGCAGGGGCGAGGCCGGCTTGCTCGGCGGTTTCCAGGATCGAGGTCTGGCCATCGCTGTCGGCTTGGCGCGCGCTGGCGGCGAAGTTCAGCGCGCCGCCGGTGGCGCCGGCATTGGCCGCCGCCAGGGCAGGGCGGAAGCGTTCCACCACCAGCTGCTGGCTCAGGCCGGCTTCGGCCCAGAAGGCTTCGACGCTCGTCAGCAGTGCGGCGGGGCCGCAGGCATAGACCCGGCGGCTACGCCAGTCCGGGCATAGCGTGGCGAGCTGCGCGGCCTGGAAGTGCCCGCCCTTCTGGCCGCTGCGGGTGTAGACCAGATGCAGTTGCAGCTGTGGGTGCTCGGCCGCCAGCGACAGCAGCTCGTCGCGGAACAGGCAGTCCTCGGCGGTCGGTGCGTAGTGAACGAGCGTGCACTCCGGCATCGCTCCTCGGGCGGCGGCGCTGCGCAGCTGGCTCATCACCGGGGTCAGGCCGCTGCCGGCAGTGATCATCAGCAGCTTGTCGTCGTGGCCCTGCGGCTGCACGAACTCGCCCTCGGCGGCAGCCAGTTCCAGCACGGCACCGGCTCGCAGTTCGCGAACCAGATAATTGGACACCCGGCCGCCCTCGACCGCCTTGACCGTGATGCTGATCCGGCCATCGGCGCGCTCCGGCGCCGAGCTGATTGAGTAGCAGCGCCAGTGGCGCACGCCGTCGATATCGACGCCCACGCGCAGGAACTGCCCGGCGCGGTGACCCTGCCAGCGCAGACCGGGCTTCAGCACCAGGCTGGCGCTGTCGGCGGTTTCCGGGATCACCGCCTCGACCCGCGCCCGCAGGGTCTTGCGGGTCCACAGCGGGTTGACCAGCTCGATGTAGTCGTCCGGGACCAGCGGCGTCGTCAGCAGGGCGGCGAGGCGTACGAAACCGGACTCCTGGCGAGGGCGGGGCTGGTGGTGGGGCTGGCTGGCATTCATCGCGATGGCTCCGGGCTCAGGCTGCAAGCACATTAGTGAACATATGTGCACTATAGTTTGGGGAAAGCGAACAAGTCAACAAGTGTTCACTGAAAGTATGGATTCAATGAAAACAGTGACTTGTAGCTATCTCGAAGAGTCGTGCAGCGAATGCCGCAACAAAGGCCGATGGGGTGTTCACGCTACAATGGCCTGATGAGACTGCGGAAAAAGACCGAGGAAAGCGGGGCGGATGCGACCGGCGGCGGCCTGCGGGACGAGCGCAAGCTGCGCACCCGCCGTGCGCTGATGGATGCGGCGCTGGAACTGATCCAGGGCGAGCGCAGCTTCAGCTCGATCAGCCTGCGCGAGGTGGCCAAGGTTGCTGGGGTGGTGCCGGCGGCGTTCTACCGTCACTTCAGCGGCATGGAAGACCTGGGGCTGGCCCTGGTCGACGATTCCTTCCGCACCCTGCACACGATGATGCGCGAGGCGCGCAGCGCGCCGCTGCCGCCGTCCAATCTCATCGCCAACTCGGTGGCGACTTTCCTCAAGTACAGCCAGGATCACCGGCCGCATTTCGAGTTCATCGCCAAGGAGCGCTACAGCGGCTCCTCCGCCGTGCGGCTGGCGATCCGTCGCGAGATCCGGCTCTGGACCAGCGAGCTGGCGGCGGACCTGGCGCCGTTTCCCAAGCTCAAATCCTTCAATGGCGACGACCTGCGGATGATGGCCGGGCTGGTGGTGAACACCGTCATCGCCGCCACCGAGCTGATTCTGGATGTGGATACCAAGGACACGGCCGAGGTGGCGCGCATCCATCGCAATGCCGAGAAGCAGATCATGCTGATCTTCCTGGGCGCCGCAGCTTGGAAGAGTCAGGCCTGAGCGGCCTGCGGAGAGTCAGTTTTCTGTTTGATTGGTAAGAAATATTGTTCGTGAAAGCCAGCGTAAAGACTGGTAAAAAGGCCCTATAGAGGCCAGGATTTCGAGGTTTCTGGAAAGCCCCGTTATCATGCCTGTCAACGGCGCTTGCCGACCGTCCGCACCGGAGATTTTCCGGTTGCCGTAGCGCGCCGGCGGGCTGGCCGGGACTAGAAAAAACTGGATTTCCGCCGCCTGGCGGGAGTGACGTGGGAGTGAGAGAGCGACATGCCGGTCATTGAATCGAAGATTGATACCAATAGCGCCCAGTTCGCGGCCTACCGCGAGGGCATGCTCCAGTTCATCGCCGACTGGCGCGCGGTGGAGGCCAAGGGCCGCAAGGAAGAAGAGAGCAAGCGCGAGCGCTTCCACAAGCGCAAGCAGTTGCTGCCGCGCGAACGCGTGCACCTGATGCTCGACCGTGGCTCGCCCTGGCTGGAGTTCAGCACGCTCTGCGGCTACAAGCAGCACGACGACAAGGACGGTTCGCTGGCCGGCGGCAACATGATCGCCGGCATCGGCTATGTCTCCGGTACCCGCTGCCTGGTGGTCGCCAGCAACTCGGCAATCAAGGGCGGCACCATGACCCCCTGGGGCGTGCAGAAGACCCTGCGCCTGCAGGAGATCGCGCTCCAGCAGAAGCTGCCGGTGGTGTCGATGATCGAGTCCGGCGGCGCCAACCTCTTGTACCAGGCCGAGGTGTTCATCCCCGGCGGCAAGACCTTCGCCAACCAGTGCCGGCTGTCGGCGGCCGGCATTCCGCAGATCACCGTCGTACACGGCTCCAGTACCGCCGGCGGCGCCTACATGCCGGGCCTGTCGGACTTCGTGGTGATGATCCGCAAGCGCGCCAAGGTCTTTCTCGCCGGCCCGCCGCTGCTGAAGGCCGCCACCGGCGAGATTGCCAAGGACGAAGACCTGGGTGGCGCCGACATGCACTGCTCGGTGGCCGGCACCGCCGAGTTCCTGGCCGAGAACGATGCCGACGGCATCCGCATCGCCCGCGATATCGTCAAAAGCATTCATTGGAATGCGCAGAAGCCGAAGCTGGAACTGCGCGAGGTGCGGGCGCCGCTCTACGACATCGAGGAACTCTGCGGCGTGGTGCCGCCGGACTACAAGAAGCCGGTGGATTGCCGCGAGGTGATCGCGCGGCTGGTCGATGGCAGCGAGTTCCTCGACTTCAAGACCGAGTACGACCAGCAGACCATCTGCGGGCGGGCGGTTATCCAGGGCCACACGGTCGGCATCATCAGCAACAATGGTCCGATCACCGTGAAGGGTGCCACCAAGGCCGGGCAGTTCATCCAGCAGTGCTGCCAGTCCAACATCCCCATCGTCTATCTGATGAACACCACCGGCTACATGGTGGGCACCGAGAGCGAGCAGGGCGGCATCGTCAAGCACGGCTCGAAGATGATCCAGGCAGTGGCCAACGCCACGGTGCCGCAGATCACCATCGTCATGGGCGGCAGCTTCGGCGCCGGCAACTACGGCATGTGCGGCCGTGGCTTCGGGCCGCACTTCATCTTCGCCTGGCCCAACAGCCGCACCAGCGTGATGGGCGGTGAGCAGGCCGCCGGGGTGATGGAGATCATCACCCGCCAGAAGTGGGAAGCCGAAGGCAAGCTGATGGGTGAGACCGACGAGAAGATGCTGGCCATGCTGCGCCAGCAGGTCATCAGCCAGTTCGACAAGGAAAGCCACGCCTTCGCCGCCACCGCGCGCCTGTTCGACGACGGCCTGATCGACCCGCGCGACACCCGCAAGGTGCTGGGCCTGACGCTCTCGGTCTGCCGCGAGGCCAAGCTGCGGCAGGTGTTCCCCAACAGTTTTGGCGTGGCGCGCCTGTAAGCGCGGCGCCGGGAGTTTTCGACATGCAGTGGACCCACGAACACCAGTCGCTCTACGACACCACCAAGAAGTTCGTCGAGGAGCAGATCAACCCCCACCTCGATGCCTGGGAGCGCGAGGGCCTTTGGCCGGCGCGCGAGGTGCTGCGCGGCATGGGCCAACTGGGCCTGCTCGGCATCGCCAAGCCGGAGTCGGTCGGCGGCCTCGGCCTCGATTACAGCTACCAGCTCGCCTTCGCCGAAGCGCTCGGCCACTGCAAGACCGGCGGCCTGCCGATGGCCATCGGCGTGCAGACCGACATGGCGACGCCGGCACTGGCGCGCTACGGCTCCGACTATCTCAAGGAGAACTTCCTGAAGCCGGCGGTCGCCGGTGAAATGGTCGCCGCCATCGGCGTCAGCGAGCCCGGCGCCGGCTCCGACGTGGCTGGCATCAAGACTGTCGCCGTGCGCGAGGGCGACGAGTACGTGATCAATGGCAGCAAGATGTGGATCACCAACGGCACCCAGGCCGATTGGGTCTGCCTGCTCGCTAACACCGGTTCGACTGAAGGCGGTGGTCGCCACGGCAATAAGAGCTTGATCGTGGTGCCGCTGGATGCCAAGGGCGTCGATCGCAAGACCAAGCTCGACAAGCTCGGCCAGCGCAGCAGCGATACCGCCATCATCTTCTTCGACAACGTCCGCGTGCCGGTGCGGAACCTGATTGGCCAGGAGGGGAAGGGCTTCATCTACCAGATGGAGCAGTTCCAGCACGAGCGCCTGTTCCTCTCCGCCAGCATCCTGGTGGCGATGGAGAAGTGCATCGAGGAGACCGCGACCTACACCCGTCAGCGTCAGGCCTTCGGCGGAGTGATCCTCGACAACCAGGTGGTGCAGTTCCGCCTGGCGCAGTTGCAGACCGAGATCGAGGCGCTGCGGGCGCTGATCTACCGCGCTTGCGAGAAGATGCTCGCCGGCGAGGACGTGACCCTGCTCGCCAGCATGGCCAAGCTCAAGGCCGGCCAGCTTGGCCGCGAGGTGCCGGACTCCTGTCTGCAGTACTGGGGCGGCCAGGGCTTCATGTGGGAGAACTACGTCGCGCAGATGTACCGCGACCTGCGCCTGCACGCGATCGGTGGCGGTGCCGACGAGGTGATGCTCGGCATCATCAGCAAGCGGCTGGGGTTTGGGGGGAAGAAGAGGGTTTAGTCGTCATTCCGGCGGAAGCCGGAACCCAGTCCATCCGACTTGGGAGGGAATTACGGGACTGGATACCGGCTTTCGCCGGTATGACGAGACTGGCGAGGGTTGGCATGGGGAACATTTCTTCGTTTACATCCTCGCCAGTGGCAAGAACGGCACCCTGTATGCCGGCGTGACCTCGGACTTGGTGCGGCGGGTTTGGCAGCACAAGAGCAAGGTCGTTGAGGGCTTCACCAAGAAGTACGGTGTCGATCAGTTGGTTTGGTTCGAGGCACATGACAACGCAGAAAGCGCTATTGCCCGCGAGAAGCAGATCAAGGAATGGAGGCGGCAATGGAAGCGCGAGCTGATCGAAAAGAACAACCCGGCATGGCGTGATCTGTATGAAGACATTTGTGGTGAATCTCCCAGTCGTCATTCCGGCGAAAGCCGGAATCCAGTCCATCCGGCGTGGGAAAAAATTGAAGGACTGGATACCGGCTTCTGCCGGTATGACGGAGTAGGAAACATGGTGGAGCTGCCTGAACCCCCAACTCTGCTGCTGAACCTCGACAAGGGGGTTCTGTATCTGACACTCAACCGCCCGGAGTCGCGCAACGCCATGTCGCCGGAGATGCTGGCTGACATCGAGGCGGTGTTTGCTGCCATCGCTGCCGACGACGGGGTGCGCGCCGTGGTCCTACGCGGCGAGGGTGGTCACTTCTGCGCGGGCGCCGATCTCAAGTCGATGATGGGCGCCCGCGACACGGTGCCGCGAAGCGTGGGTGCGGGAGCGGGCGCTGGGGCTCCTCCCGCTCCCACCTCCCTTCGGTCGGACGCCGTGTCGGAGCCCCGTGGACTCAAGCCGCCGGCGCCGGGCGAGCCCGACCCGATTGCCGGCATCAACCGCGCCTTTGGCAGCATGCTGCGCCGGGTGCAGAACGCGCCGCAGGTGGTGATCGCGGTGTGCGAGGGTGCGGTGCTGGGTGGCGGCTTCGGTCTGGCCTGCGTGTCCGACATCGCCTTCGCGCATGTGGACGCCAAGTTCGGCATGCCGGAAACCACCCGTGGCCTGCCGCCGGCGCAGATCGCGCCCTTCGTGGTCGAGCGCATCGGTCTGACCCAGGCGCGCCGGCTGGCGCTGACCGGCGCGCAGTTTCGTGGTGCCGAGGCGCTGCGGCTGGGGCTGGTGCACGAAGGCTTCGCCAGCGAGGAAGAGTTGCAGACCAAGCTCGCCGACACGCTGAAGCAAGTCCTGGGCTGCGCGCCGAAGGCGAATGCGGTGACCAAGGCCATCCTGCTGAATGTCGGCAAGCTCGACATGGACGCCGTGCTCGACGACGCAGCGGCCAAGTTCGCCGCCTGCGTGCGCGGGCTGGAAGCGCCGGAAGGCATTGCCGCCTTCATGCAGAAGCGCGCGCCGAAGTGGGCGCAATGATTTTGGTCGTCATTCCGGCGTGAGCCGGAATCCAGTCCATCCGACTGGGGAAGAGATTGAAGGACTGGATACCGGCTTGCGCCGGTATGACGGCACTACAAGATGAGCGAGAACATCATGAGCAAGCGTTTCAACAAGGTCCTGGTCGCCAACCGTGGCGAGATCGCGCTGCGGGTGATCCGTGGCGCCCGGAAGCTGGGCTATCAGACCGTCGCCGTCTACGCCGACGCCGATGCTCAAAGCCTGCACGTGCGCGAGGCCGACGAGGCAGTGCACATCGGCGCCTCGCCGGCCAAGGATTCCTACCTGGTCATCGAGAAGATCATCGCCGCCGCCAAGACCAGCGGCGCGCAGGCGATCCACCCGGGCTACGGCTTTCTTTCCGAGCGTGAGGCCTTCGCGCAGGCGGTACAGGCGGCTGGCCTGATCTTCATCGGCCCGGACCCGGCTTCCATCGAGGCCATGGGCAACAAGAGCGCCTCGAAGATCCGCATGATCGCGGCCGGCGTGCCTTGCGTGCCGGGCTACCAGGGCGACGACCAGCGCGACGACACCCTGGTGGCCGAGGCCAGGAAAGCCGGCCTGCCGGTGATGGTCAAGGCGGCGGCCGGCGGTGGTGGTCGTGGCATGCGTCTGGTGTTCGACGAGGCGGCATTGCTGGAGAACATCCGGTCCGCGCGCAGCGAGGCGGAAAACGCCTTCGGCTCCGGCCAGCTGTTGATCGAAAAAGCGGTGATGGATGCCCGCCACGTCGAAATCCAGGTGTTCGGCGACCGTCACGGCAACGTCGTGCACTTCGGCGAGCGCGACTGCTCGGTGCAGCGCCGCAATCAGAAGGTGGTGGAAGAAGCGCCGTCGCCGGCAGTCGATGACGCCCTGCGCCTGAAGATGGGCGCCGCCGCCGTCGCCGCCGCCAAGGCGGTGAACTATGTCGGCGCCGGCACCGTCGAGTTCATGCTGGCGCGCGACGGCCAGTTCTATTTCCTGGAAATGAACACCCGTCTGCAGGTCGAGCACCCGGTGACCGAGCTGGTCTACGGCGTCGATCTGGTCGAGTGGCAGCTGCGTGTCGCCCAGGGCGAGAAGCTGCCGCTGGGCCAGGCGGAGATCCTCGACAACCGCTACGGCCATGCCATCGAAGTGCGGCTCTGTGCCGAAGACCCGCAGGCCAACTACCTGCCGCAGACCGGGCCGGTGCTGCGCTGGCAGGCGCCGGTGGGCGAGGGTCTGCGCGTCGATACCTATCTGGAAACCGGCGCGGTGGTTAGCCCTTATTACGACTCCATGCAGGCCAAGCTGATCGCCTGGGGCGAAGACCGCGAAACGGCGCGTCAACGTTTGCTCAAGGCGCTGGCTGACACCCGCTTTTTCGGCCTGGTCAGCAACAAGGACTATCTGCGCGACATCCTCGGCCACGCGGCCTTTGCCGGTGGCGACTTCAGCACCGGATTCATCGGCCAGTATTTCTCGCAGGAGGCCATCAATGCCGCCAGGCCCAGTGCCCGCCAGGTGGTGCTGGCGGCGGTGGCGCTGTATCTGGACGACGCCCGCCGCCTGCGCAGCGAGCACGGCATCGAAGCCGAGATGATCGGCTGGCACAGCTCGCACGAGACCGGCGTCGACTTCAAGCTCAAGTGCCGCGAGCAGGAGTTTGAATTTGAACTGAGCGCGCAGGCCTCACGGCGTTTCAGCGCGGTCATCGCCGGCGAGAAGGTGGAGCTGGAACTGCATCGGCAGGACGCGGACAGCTACAGCTATCTCTGCGAGGGCGTGCAGGGCAAGGCCTATTTCTCGCGCCAGGGCGATCAGCTCTGGCTGGAGGCCGAAGGCCGCAACTGGTGCTTCAACGACCGCACCCTGGCGCCGGTGGAAGGCGCGGCGCCCGGTTCCGACGGCCGCCTGCTGGCGCATTCCGACGGCAAGCTGGTGGCGGTGCACGTCAAGCCCGGCGAGCAGGTCGAGAAGGGTCAGACGCTGGCGGTGCTGGAGGCGATGAAGATGGAGTTCCAGCTCTCGCTGCCGGTGGCCGGCGTGGTCGAGTCGGTCAATGCCGAGCCCGGCCAGCAGGTGCGCAACAAGGCGGTGCTGCTGGTGGTGAAGCCGCTGGCCTGAGCCGCGCGGTCAACAAAAAGCCGGCTTCGCGCCGGCTTTTTTTGTGCGCTGCCTGGGGATCAGGGTTTGCCGGCGAAGGCTTCGTCGAGGAAATTCTTCATGCGCGCGAACGCCCGCTTGGCGACCTTGGGGTTGTACTCGGCCTTGCCGGCCCAGTTGGCGTCGGGGTCGGTAAACGAGTGCACGGCGCCGCCGTAGCGCACCAGCTCCCAGTCGGCTTTGGCGGCGCGCATTTCGGTGAGGAAGGCATCGACCTGTTCGGCCGGCACGAAGGGGTCGGCGTCGCCGTGCAAGGCGAGCACCTTGGCGCGGATCGGCTGGTCCTGCGCCGGACCGGTCAGTGACAGATTGCCGTGGAAGGAAACCACGGCTGCGGAGTCGTCACCACTGCGGGCCAGTTCCAGCACGCTGGCGCCGCCGAAGCAGAAGCCGATGGCGGCGATCTTGTCGAGATCGGCCGGCAGTTTCTTGGCCTTCACCGTGTCGATGGCGGTGCTCTTTGCGGCGATCACCCGGCTGCGCAACAGCGCCCGGTCGGCATAGATGGCGCCGACCGCCTTGCCGGCCTCGTCGGTGTTCGCCGGCAGCTGGTCGCGGCCGAACATGTCGGCGACGAACACCACGTAGTCCTTGCCGGCGATCTCGGCAGCCTGCTTGCGGTTGGCGGCATTCGCGCCCAGCCAGTTGGGCACCAGCACCAGTAGCGGGCGCTTGGCCTTTACGGCGGAGTCGTAGATCACATAGCCACGGTGGGGAGCGCCGGCGATCTGGTAGTCGACGGCGGTCTCGGTCATTGCGGCCTGGGCGGATGCGGCCATGAGCATGCCTAGCAGGGGTAGGGATTTGAGCAGGCGGGGCAGGGATGAGCGAATCATGTGGGGTTCTCCTTGGGAGTGAATGCCTGGCCTCGCTTACGCGGCCAGCAGGGATTCGGATGTGGCAGCGCGGGTGCGCCGCTTGGCTAGCGTTGACCCCTCCAGGTTCAGCGCAGGGTTTCGATCTCGACCGGCACCATACCGGCTCCGGCGAGGCCGGGCTGGCGCGACCAGTCCCGGTGATTGAACACCTGGCCATCGGCGCGCACCGCCAGCAGCCGCTGCGGGTCGATCTCGGCATGCAGCCACTCTGCCTCGTTCCAACGGCCCTCGGCCAGCACGCCGTGGTCCGGCAGCCCTCGGTCGGGCGGGGTGTAGACGCCAGCGGCACCGACATTCACGTCCACGGCCGGGCTCCAGGGCGCCTCGCCCACCAGCGGGGCTTGCACGACCACGCACTGGTTTTCCAGGGCGCGGGCCTGGGCGCCCAGACGCACGCGCCAGTAGCCGGCGGTGGTATCGGTGCAGCTCGGCGCCAGGATCAGCTCAGCGCCGGCTTCCACCTGGGCGCGGGCGAGCAGCGGGAATTCCACGTCGTAGCAGATGTTGATGCCGATCCGGCCCAGGGCGGTGTCGAAGACCTTTAGTTGGCGGCCGGCGCTGATGCCCCACTGCTCGGTCTCGAAGCGGGTCATGGTCCACTTGTCCTGCCAGCCGCTGGCGCCGCTGGGCGCGAACAGTTCGGCGCGATTGCGGTAGACCTCTCCGACCCGCAGGGGGAAGCTGCCGGCCAGGATGTACAGCCGGTACTGCTGCGCCAGGCGTCGGTGCAGGCTCTGGTAGCCGGCGTACAACTCCTGCAAGGCCTGCAACTGCAGCTGCAGATCGCCGCGTACTGCGGGCGGGAACAGCGCGGCGAGAGACATCGCCGCGTACTCGGGAAACACCAGCAGATGTGCGCCGTCGTCGGCAGCCTTAGCCACCCAGCGTTCCAACTGGGCTTCCACCGCCTGCCAATCGGCCGGTTCGCTGACCGGGTACTGGGCGGCGGCGATGCGGAGCAGTGTGCTCACAGGGTTTTCAGCCAGTAGGTGAGCGGGTGCCGGCTGGGCGCTGGCTCGCCGAGGTCCTGCCAGTCGAAGTGGCAGACCAGATCCGGCTGGCGTTGGTAGCCGCGCCGCTGCCAGAAGCCATCGTTGGACAGGTAGCCAGCGGGCTTGAGCGGGTGCTGCTCGGGGCGGTCCACGGCGCAGAAGGCGCAGTGCCCTAGGCCCAGTTGGCGGGCGTGCGCCTCGCGTTCGGCAAAAAAGCGCAGGCCGACGCCGCGGCCGCGATATGGGCTCAGCACCACCGACTCGCCGAAGTAGAGGATGTCCGAGGTGTCGATGTTCGCGCGCAGGAAGGGCTCCTGCATTTCCGGGCTGGCCTCGCGTAGCGGCAGCGCGGTGGTGGCGGCTATGCAGGTCTGCGCATCCCAGGCGAGGACTGCCAGGCTGTCGGGGCAGCGGCTGTAGGTTTCCAGGTAGTGGCGCTCGTATTCCATGCTGCCCTCGTACAGATAAGGCCAATCACGGAACACTTGCAGGCGCAGTGCGGCCAGGGGTTCCAGCCGGCTGGCGATGACTTCGCCCCGCACCAGTTCGTAGCGCAACTCGGACATCGGCGTCGGGCTCAGGCGCCGACCTGGTGCAGCCAGTCCTGCAGATTGTAGAAATTGCTGATGCGCGCGACCTTGCCGTCACGGATGTCGAAGAAGGCGCCGGCCGGCAGGCGGTAAGTCTGGCCGCGCGCTTCGGGCAGGCCCTCGTCGGTCTTCAGGTATTCGCCCAGCACGGTGAACTCGGCGGCGGCGCGACGACCATCCTCGCTGGCGAACACGCAGAGATCGACGATCTGCTCGCGGTAGCTGCGGTTCATCCGCTCCATGAAGGCGACGAAGGCGGCGCGACCGGTCTCGCGACCACCCTGGTTGATGTCGTGGGCGACGTCGTCGCTGAGCATGGACAGGAAGGCGGACATGTCGCCAGCGTTGAAGGCGGCGTAGTAGTTCTCGATCAGCGTGCGGGTGGCGGCGGTCATGGGTTTGGGCGCGATGGATGGCGGGCAATAAAAAACCCGGCGGATGTTGCCATCCGCCGGGTCCGGTCTGCCAGCCGTTGGGCTGTCGGCAAACCTTAGTTGGTCACCTTGAATTCGACGCGACGGTTGTTGTCGCGGCCGGCTTCGGTGAGGTTGGTGTCGATCGGCACGCTCTCGCCATAACCCACCGGCTTGAGATTGGCCGGGTTGACGCCGTTGTCGACCAGGAACTTCTTGACCACGTTGGAGCGGCGCTCCGAGAGGCCCAGGTTGTAGGCGTCGGTGCCGACATCGTCGGTGTGGCCTTCGACATCCACCTTGACGTCCGGGTAGCTCAGCAGCGTCACCGCCACCTCGGCCAGGATTTCCTTGGAGGGTTCGGTCAGGCGGTCGGAGTCGAACTCGAACTTGACGCCGCGCAGGATGAAGCGCTGATCCAGCGCGCAACCCTTCTTGTCCACCGCCTCGCCCGGGCGCGGACGGCGGCAGTCACCCTTCAGCGCGCAGCCGTTCGGCAGCACCTTCAGGCCGGGCGGGGTGTTCGGGCATTCGTCGAGGTAGTCGGGGATGCCGTCGCCATCGCTGTCAAGCGGGCAGCCGTCCTTGCCGACCGGGATGTCCTTGGGCGAATCCGGGCACTTGTCGAGGTAGTCCGGCACGCCGTCGCCGTCCTTGTCGACGAAGGGGCAGCCGCGGGCATCGACCTGGGTGCCCGGAGGGGTGTTCGGGCACTGGTCGAGGTGGTCGGGCACGCCGTCACCGTCGCTATCGAGCGGGCAGCCATCCTTGCCGGTGGGCACGCCCTTGGGGGTGCCGGGGCACTTGTCGAGGTAGTCGAGCACGCCATCGCCGTCGGCATCGGCCGGGCAACCATCCTTGTTGACGACCACGCCCTTGGGGGTGCCGGGACACTTGTCCAGGTAGTCCGGCACGCCGTCGCCATCGAGATCGGTGGGGCAGCCGTCGGAGTACACCTTCACGCCGCGCGGGGTGTCGGGGCACTTGTCCTGACTGTTGGGCACGCCGTCGCCGTCGGAGTCATCCGGGTCGGCGCCAAACTTGTAGCGGATGCCGACGGTGCCGGTGCCGACGTTGAAGGTCTTGTCGCTGACCGGGCCCGAAGCCGACACGAAGTCGAGGTTGTAGCGGCCGTCCAGACGCAGATCCAGGCTCTTGGTGATGCTGATGAAGGCACCGCCGCCGAGGCCGATACCGGCGCCCGACAGGCTCTCGCCCAGGAAGTCGATGGCGTGGAAATTACCGTTGGCCAGCAGGTAGGGGCGAATCTTTTCCCCCTGCGGCGTCAGGTAGGCCAGGGCATTGATGCCGAAGATGCTGCGCTCGTAATCGTTGCCGGAGGGCAGGTTGTCGACGCTCTGGCTGCCAGTGGCCAATTCCAATTCGACGCCAAAGTTGGGCAGCACGTCGCGGCCCGCAGCAATACCGAAATGTGCGCCGCCGCCGGTACCAGAGAAAATTGCACCAATCGAGGGGGAGACGTACCACCGGTAGTCCGGTTCTGCGGCCTGCGCAGCGGCCACCAGTCCGACGGTGGCCAGCACCGTGTACAACCATTTAATCCGCTTCATGAGTGTCATCCGTGGATGCTGCCGTTGCGTTAAGAGTTCTTGATCATCGTGGCCCCACAGGTCCCGACTTGTGGTGCAAGAGTTGCATGTACTACCGCTGAGCCACGACTTTTCGACCGCTCTTCCGATTATGATTCGCTGAGGGCGGCGTCGTAAACCGTCCAACAGCATGGAAACGGAAAGAATTTTGTGTCAGCCTCCACCAATCTCGGGACAGGGGAATTTCAGATGATGCGCTTTGCGTGGTTAGCGGTTGCCGCCTCTATTTTGGTGTCGGCTTGCGGTGGTGGGGTGGAAAGCCCGAATTTTGACGACCAGGTGGTCGGCGTGAAGATCATGCCGAACCCGGCCAGTGTCGATGTCGGCGGCTCTACGCAGCTGGTGGCCCAGGGTCTCTACACCCTGCCGCCCGGCAGCACGGCCACGGCCTACCCCTGCGGTACGAACTTCTGCTCGCTGGGTCCTGCCCCGTCCAGCATTACCTGGGCCACCGACTCCAGCGGCTCCGGCGCCACCATCAGCGTGGACCCGAGCACCGGTTTGGTGCGAGGCCTGCGTCATGGCACGGGCACCGTGCGCGCCCAGTTCCGCAACTTCACCGACAGCGCTTCGGTGCTGGTCGGCGGTGAGGTGCTGACCGATGTGACCTTGATTTCCACGGAAGCGGGTGGCACCACCACCACGGCTCTGGGGCGTTCGATTTCCTACGGCGCCACCGGCACCTACACGACTTACACCTGCTCGACCAGCACTTCCACTTGCCCGGTGTCCTCGACGCGCACCGCTCCGGTCAGCGTCAGCTGGGCCTTGGCAAACCCGGCGGTCGGCTCGGCGACCCCGGTTCAGGGTAGCGACACCGTGGTCCAGAGCCTCCAGCAGGGCGTGACCACCCTGCGCGCCACCGTAACCAATGCCGAAGGTGAGCTGATCACCCGCAGCATCGGCTTCTCGGTGACCCAGCCGGTTCTGGAAGAGATCGTGATCGCGCCGGACAACCAGTCGGCTCCGGTCGGCACCACCAAGAACTTCACCGTGACCGGGCGTTACAGCAACAGCTCGACCTTCGGTGAAATTCCGACTTCGGCGGTGGACATCAAATGGACGTCTTCGCAGGCTGATTACGCCACCGTGATCGAGGGTCCGAGCACCAGCACCGTGGCGACTGCGGTCTCGACCGGTTCCTCGGCGCCGAACTCGACCGTCACTGTCACCATCACCGCCCGCGCCCTTGATAAGAGCAACACGCCCATCAAGGACGAGAACGGCAATGACATCACCGATACCGCCTTGTTCGTGGTGACCCAGGCCGATCTGCTGGAAGTGCTGCAGGCCTGCCCGGTGTCGACCACTACCGGTCTTGTCGAATGCCCGTCCGGTGCGGTTGATGGTTTCAACCTGCCGGCGTCGACCTCCACGACCACCCCCGACTCCAAGCGGGAAGTGCGTCTGCTCGGCCGGTTCAGCAACAGCGACGAGCCCCAGGAGATCAGCGACAGCTTCATCAACTGGACGGCTTCCAGCAATCTGGCCACGGTCAACACCCAGGGTATCGTCACTGCCGGCACCGCGACCGGTGCGGTGGTGGTGACTGGCACGATCAAGACGGGTGTCTACCCGAACGCGACCGTGCGCAGCGACTCCATCCAGGTGACGCTCACCGACCGTGTCTGCGTGATCCCGCTGCGGGCGGCGGACGGCGCCACCGTTTCCGGTACCCCCACGCCCTCGACGCTGCCGATCTTCGGCAACGCCTCGGGTGTCACCGACGCCGGCAACGTGATTGACGAAGACGTGAACAACGCCGCGACGGTCGCGCTGGCCTCCGGTCCGCTGGATGCCAACATCCGTCTCGCCGTGTCTGCGGCGGCGGGTATCGAATTCCCGGCCGAGGGCCGCATCGGCTTCATCATCGAGCGTGCGAACAACAGCGCTTTCGTTCCGGCCGATCCCGCCAACAACGCCGGTCTGAAGTTGTCGGTGTGGTCTGGCGGCACCGAGTACCAGGGTGGCACCTTGTCGGTTAATCCCCTGCCGGGCGCCAGCTCCAGCAACCGCGTCCGTGAGTTGATCACGGTGCCGACGCCGACCACCAAGCCGACCTTCAGCCGCGTGGACATGACGCTGACGGTGCCGGGCTACCTCACCAGCGATCCGATCATCATCGGGCCGGTGCTTGGCCTGCTGGAGTCCCTGCTGCTGGGTGGTACCACCGAGTTCGCCGTCTATGGCTCTTGCGCCAAGGCGGAACTGCCCAAGTAAGCTGGATCAGTTGCAACAAAAGGGCGCCGATTGGCGCCCTTTTTTTGTGCTCGGATTTCAGGGGCCAGTAGCCCATCTGCTTGCTGACCAAAGCCTTACATGGTTTTCAGCGAGCCGCCGCCGATGGTGAGTGCCTTGGTCTCGCGGTGCGCCGGCGACACGGTGTCTTGGGTCCGGCCATTGGCCGGGCACAAGTGGGTGCGGGAGCCGGCGTCTACCGCGTCAGTACCCCATCTGCTTGCCGGCGAGATCCTTCATGATCTCCAGCGAGCCACTGCGGATGGTCAGTACCTTGGTCTCGCGGTGCGCTGGCGACACGGTGTCTTGGGTCCGGCCATTGGCCGGGCACAAGTGGGTGCGGGAGCCGGCGTCTACCGCGTCAATACCCCATCTGCTTGCCGGCGAGATCCTTCATGATCTCCAGTGAGCCACCGCCGATGGTCAGTACCTTGGTCTCGCGGTAGATGCGCTCCACCCGGGAACCCCGCAGGTAGCCGGCACCGCCCAGAATCTGCATGGCTTCGTTGGCGATCCATTCCAGCGCGGTGCAGGCGTGGTTCTTCAGCAGGCAGACTTCGGCGACCGGCATCTGCTTGTGGCTGACCCGCCAGGCCAGGATGTCGAGATGCGCTTTGACCGCGTCCAGGCGCATCTTCATGTCGGCCAGCTTGTGACGGATCACCTGGTTGCGGATCAGCGGTTTGCCGAAGGTCTGCCGCTCCCGGGCGTAGATGAGGCTGTCCTCGTAGCAGACCTTGGCGAAGGCCCAGGCCTGGGTGGCGAGCATGATCCGCTCCTGGTTGAAGTTCATCATGATCGCCATGAAGCCCATGTTCTCGGCGCCGATGCGGTTGGCGACCGGCACCCGGCAATCCTGGAAGTACAGGCTGGCCGTGTCCGACGCCCACCAGCCCATCTTCTGCAGCGGCGAGCGGCTGAAGCCGGGGGTGCCGGCCTCGATCACCAGCAGGGAAATGCCGCCCATGCCTTCGCCGCCGGTGCGTACCGCGCAGGTGATGTAGTCGGCGCGCATGCCGGAGGTGATGAAGGTCTTCGAGCCGTTCACCAGATAGTGCTCGCCATCGCGCACCGCGCGGGTCTTGAGCGCGGCGACGTCGGAACCGCCGGAGGGCTCGGTGATCGCCAGTGCGCCGATTTTCTCGCCGGCCAGGACCGGCGCGGCGAAGCGCGCGATCTGCTCCGCGCTGCCGGTGTGACAGATCGGTGGAGTGGCGATGCCGTGGCTCATCAGCGAGGCGATCAGGCCGCCGCTGCCGGCGCGCGCCAGTTCCTCGGTGAGAACGATCATGTAGAACAGGTCCGGCACCTCGACGCCGCCCGCGCGCTCCGGGAAGCCGATCTGCAACAGACCCGCGTCGGCGGCCTTGCGATGCAGTTCGCGCGGCAGCTCCTCGGCCGCCTCCCAGCGCTCGATATGAGGAACAATCTCTCTTTCCACAAACCGTCTTACCTGGGCGCGAAAGTCCTCGTGTTCTTGATTGTAGAAAGGACTAGCGGCGGATACAGGCATTTCCATCTCCTTCGGAAAACGGTGTTCCGCAGGTTACGGGAGATGGTGGCGATGCGCTAGCATCGACGCACAACGAGAACCGCCCGAGCGTATGGAGGAGAGTCCATGTCCGCGCACCCCTGTGCCCCCGAATTCCTGCCTCTGGCGCGCATCTTCCATTGGGAGCGCGAACGGGCCCATTACCCCTATCTCACCCAGCCCATGGGCAACGGCCTGGTTCGTGACTACAGCTGGGCGCAGGCGGTGGGCGAGGCGCGCCGGGTGGCGGCCTGGTTGCGGGCCCAAGGCTGGGAACCGGGCTCGCGGGTCGCGATCCTGTCCAAGAACTGCGCGCACTGGATCATGGCCGACTTCGCGATCTGGATGGCCGGCCATGTCAGCGTGCCGGTGTATCCGACGCTGACCGCCGACAGCGTGCGCCAGATCCTGGAGCACAGCGGGGCCAGGGCCTGTCTGGTTGGCAAGCTTGACGGCTGGGAGGCCATGCGTCCGGGAATTCCCGAAGGCGTGCTGTGCTTTTCCACGCCTCTGTCGCCGAAGAACGACTACCCACAGTGGGAGCGGATCGTCGCCGAGACCGAGCCGCTGGAGGGCGAGATCGTCCGCGATGCCGACGAACTGGCCACCATCGTCTATACCTCTGGCACCACTGGCATGCCCAAGGGCGTGATGCACAGTTTCGGCGCCATCGGCTGGTCCACCGGACCGGTGACCGCCGCCAGCGGCATCGGTGCCGACGACCGCATGCTCTCCTACCTGCCGCTGGCGCATGTCGCCGAGCGCTGGCTGGTGGAGGCGGCCTCCATCCGCACTGGCTTTCGCGTCTATTTCGCCGAGTCGCTGGACAGCTTCCTGAGCGATCTGCGCCGCGCCCGGCCCACGCATTTCGTGTCGGTGCCGCGTTTGTGGACCAAGTTCCAGCAGGGCGTGTTCAGCAAGCTGCCGAAGCAGAAGCTGGACCTGATCTTCAAGCTGCCTCTGCTGGGCGGGCTGATGAAGGAGAAGATCCTCAAGGGCCTGGGCCTGGAGCACTGCCGCTACGCCGGCGGTGGCGCCTCGCCGATGCCACCTTCGCTGATCCAGTGGTATCGCGACCTCGGCCTGGAACTGCTGGAGGGCTATGGCATGACCGAGAATTTCGGCTGCTCGCACGGCTGCCGCGTTGGCCGCGCCCGCATCGGCTATGTCGGTGAGGTCTGGGAGGGCACCGAGCATCGCCTGTCGCCCGAGGGCGAGGTGCAGACCCGAGGGCCGACCACCATGCTCGGCTATTACCGGGAGCCGGAGAAGACTCGCGAGACCATGACCGAGGATGGCTGGCTGCGTACCGGCGATCTCGGCGAGATCGACGAACTGGGGCGGCTGCGCATCGTCGGGCGGCTCAAGGAGCAGTTCAAGACCAGCAAGGGCAAATACGTGGCGCCGGCGCCGATCGAGAACAAGCTCAGCGTGCACCCGGCGGTGGAGGCCTGCTGCGTGGTGGGTGCCAGCTTTCCACAGCCTTTCGCGCTGCTGATGCTCAATGCCGAGGCCGCCGCTGGCTGCGCCGCCGATGCCGGGCGTAGGGCGGAGCTGGGGGCCTCGCTGCAGCAGTTGCTAAACGCGGTGAATGCCACGCTGGATGAGCACGAGAAGCTCGATTTCCTGGTGGTCGTCCCCGAGCAGTGGACCGTGGAGAACGGCCTGATCACGCCAACCCTGAAGGTCAAGCGTCCCAGCATCGAGGCCAGCTACGCCGGGCAGTTCGAGGCCTGGGCGCAGCGCAGGCAGACGGTGGTCTGGCAGGGGCTCGCGGCCGGCCAGGCGCGCTGAGGGATTGCCGCGCCTTGGCATGCTGCTTGCGCCTGCCCCTGGAAATCTCCAGGGGACAAAGCGATGCAGCAGGATGCGAAACGGCGGGCCGGACTGTGGATGGCTGCGGCAATACTGACTTCAGCTTCGGGCCTCGCCTGGCCACACGGCACGGCGCAGGCGCCGGTGGCGAGCAAGGCTGGCCTCAACGGCGGCGTGCTGGGCCTGGACGAGGCGGTGTTCTGGGACGGTGGCACACTGGCCGGCAATGTGCAGACCGCCGCGCTCTGCGATACCGCCGCCGGTGCCTGTCCCACCTACAAGCTCAGCATCGCCCACGGTGGCGCGCGGCTGCGGGTGGGCATCGACAGCCCAGTGCGGACCAATACCTTCGCGGTCGAGCTGCTCGATGCCGCCGGCACCGTGCTGGCCAGCGAGGACAATTCCAACCAGTTCAACTCCGAGGCCATGCTGTTGCAGCCGGCGGGCGGGGTGTACACGGTTAGGGTGCGGCCGCAATCGGTGCAGCAGGGCTCCTACCGCATGCGCGCCAAGCTGGAGTCGATGCTGCCGGAAGACCTGCCACGTGCGCCCGGCGTGGTCCCGGAGCTGCCCAACCTCAAGGTGGTGCCGCCTTATGAGTTCGGCTTCATCGCGCCGCTGAATCCGCTCAACGGCCTGTATCCGCCGGACACCATCAATCCGCCGCTGGACATCGCCGGCATCCATCCGATCTCCTGCACGGTGGACGAGATGGCGCCGGTCGCCCTGGGCGGCGGCGCGGCGAAGAAATGCCTGCGTTTCACCTCCGGGCCGATCAATCTCGGCGAGGGCCTGTACGACATGCGCTTCGACATGATCGGCGACTTCATCGCCGGCACCGCGCACCTCGCTCCGCAGGAAGCCTTGTCGCGGTTGGTGATCGGGCCGATGCGCCAGGTCATCCACTACAGCGACGGCAGCACCCAGGAGCGCTCCGCCGGCACCTACAGCTTCCATCCCATCCACGCGCACTTCCACGACGACTATGTGCTGAGCTTCCGGCTCTACGCCGTGCATGACACCGCCAGTGGCGCCATGGAGCGGGTCGGCGAGGGCACCAAGTCGGGCTTCTGCCCGGCCGACCAGCTCTGGGGCGACTGGTATAGCTTCGACCAGGGCTACGAGGTGCCGGGTGGCGACGAGCCCCTGGGCAACTGCACCTCGCCGGCAAACGGCGTGATGGGCCTGTCGGTGGGCTGGGGCGATGTCTACCGCTGGCAGCGGCCGGGCATGTACGTCGAGTTCTACGGTCAGCCCAACGGCCGCTACGTGGTGCAGTCGCGGGTCGATGAGCGCGACGCCATTCTCGAAAGCAACGAGAACGACAACGTCGCCTATGCCTATGTGCAGGTCGAGAACGACGTGGTGCAACTGCTGGAGCGCGGCTGGGGCGAGAGTCCCTGGGATCCCAGCAAGACCGTGTTCGCCGGCAACGGCCCGGCGCAGCGCGAGGTGCTGCCCATGCAGGCCTCGACGCCGGATACCGGCAAGCTCATGACGCAGTCGCCGACCGAGGCTGCCGATGGCGGTGCGCTGCCGCTGGGTCTGCTGAGCCTGCTGCTGATGGCCGCCGGTCTGCGCCGGCGGCACTGACTTAAGCCTGGCGCGGCAGCGCGCTTTCGCGCGCGTCGAACTCCTTGCCGCGCAGGCGCTTCTGCACCGCACGCAGCACACCGGCGGCGTCGAGCCCGATCTGCGCCAGCAGCTCCTCGCGGGTACCGTGCTCGACGAAGTGGTCGGGCAGGCCGAGGTTGAGCACCGACAGCGGCTGGTGGTGGGCGGCCAGCACCTCGTTGACGCCGCTGCCGGCGCCGCCGAGGCGGGCGTTCTCCTCCAGCGTCACCAGCAGGTCATTCTCCTGGGCGAGGTCGAGGATCAGCTCCACGTCCAGCGGCTTCACGAAGCGCATGTCGGCGACCGTGGCGTCGAGGATTTCCGCCGCTTCCAGCGCGGTCTGCACCATCGCACCAAAGGCCAGGAAGGCAACCCGAGGCCGGCGCCGGCCGTGGGTCTCGCGGACGACGCGACCCTTGCCCAGCGGCAGCGGCTTGGCGATCACGTCCACCTCCACGCCCTGCACGGTGGCGCGCGGATAGCGCACCGCGCTGGGGCCGGCGTGCGCGAGTCCGGTGGCGAGCTGGCGGCGCAGCTCGTTTTCGTCGGAGGGCGCCATCACCACCAGATTGGGGATGCAGCGCAGGAAGCTTAAGTCGAAGACGCCGTGATGGGTGGCGCCATCGGCGCCGACCAGTCCGCCACGGTCGATGGCGAACAGCACCGGCAGGTTCTGGATGGCGACATCGTGGATCAACTGGTCGTAGCCACGTTGCAGGAAGGTTGAGTAGATCGCGCAGACCGGCTTCAGTCCCTCGCAGGCGAGGCCAGCGGCGAGCGTCACCGCATGCTGTTCGGCAATGCCGCAGTCGAAGTAGCGTTCGGCGAACTTCTGCGAGTACTCGACCAGGCCAGAGCCTTCGCGCATCGCCGGGGTGATCGCCACCAGCTTGGGGTCGCGGGCGGCGGTTTCGCACAGCCAGTCGCCGAACACCTGGGTGTAGGTCTGCTTGCTGCCCGGCTTCTTGCCCGGGAAGGCGCCGGTGACCGGATCGAACTGGGTGACGCCGTGATACTTGATCGGGTCGCCCTCGGCCGGCTCGAAGCCCTTGCCCTTGGTGGTGATGATGTGCAGGAACTGCGGACCCTTGGCGTCCTTGAGTTGCTCGAAGGCGCCAAGCAGGGCGTCGAGATCGTGGCCGTCGATGGGGCCGTGGTAGGCGAAGCCCAGGGTCTCGAACAGCGCGCCCGGCCGGTCGGCGAGGTGCATGGCGTTCTCGCAGCCCTCCGCCTCGCGGTGCGGGGTGGGGAAGCCGAGCTTGGCGGCGATCCGCGCCGAGTGGTTGCGCAGAGCGCCGACGTTCTCGGAGATCGACATGTCGTTGTCGTTGTAGACCACCAGCAGGTCCAGGCCGAGATGGCCGGCGTGGTTCATGGCCTCGTAGGCCATGCCGCCGGTCATGCCGCCGTCGCCGATGATGGCGACCACGCGGCGCTGCTCGGCCTTCACCCGCGCGGCGGCGGCCATGCCGGCGGCGGCGCTGATGCTGGTGGAGGAATGGCCGACGCCGAAGGCGTCGTACTCGCTCTCGCCACGGTGGCAGAACGGCATCAGCCCGCCCAGCTTGCGGATCGACTCCAGTCTTGCGCGCCGGCCGGTCAGCATCTTGTGCGGGTAGGCCTGGTGGCCGACATCCCAGACCAGGCGGTCGTGGGGCGTGTCGAAGGCATGGTGCAGGGCGATCGACAGCTCGACGGTGCCGAGATTGGCGGCGAAATGCCCGCCGATCCGGCCCAGCGTCTCGATCAGGTGACGGCGCATCTCCACCGCGAGGTGGGGCAGTTCACGAACTGGCAACTGGCGCAGGTCGGCAGGGGTGTTGACCCGCCCCAGCAAGGTATAGCCGGGCGTGTCTGCGGAATGGGTGGTCATGTCGCAATTATGACGGAGCGGCGCACCAGCAAGGTGCAGGGTCACAGGGTCGTTATTCTGACGAATTTGTGCGTTGCAGCAAAATCAGTGCCGGCGGGCGCGGATGCGGTCGGTGAGGTCGCGCAAGGGGTTGGCGCGCTCGTCAAAACCGGCCAGCGCGGTCTGGGCTTCCTCGAACAGCGTCTCGGCTCTGGCCTGGGCAGCCTCCAGCCCGAGCAGGCGCACGTAGGTGGACTTGACGCTGCTGATGTCCTTGCCGGCGGTCTTGCCCAGCGTGCCGGTGCTGGCGGTCACGTCCAGCACGTCGTCCTGGATCTGGTAGGCCAGGCCCAGGGCGCGGCCATAGCGGTTCAAGGCCAGCCGCGAATCCGGGCTGGCTGCGGGCGCTGCCGCCAGCGGCAGCTCCAGGCAGGCCAGGATCAGGGCGCCGGTCTTGTGGCTGTGCAACTGCTCCAGCTCCGCCAGGCTCAGGCTGGCGCCCTCGGCTGCCAGGTCGGCCTGCTGGCCGCCGGTCATGCCCCGCGAGCCGCTGGCGCGGGCGAGGCCGAGCAGCATCTGGGACCTCGCCTCCGCGCCTAGCTGTGGGGAGGCGGCCAGTACCTCGAAGGCCAGGGTCTGCAAGCCGTCACCGACCAGAATCGCAGTGCCCTCGTCATAGGCCTTGTGGACGGTGGCGCGGCCACGGCGCAGGTCGTCGTTGTCCATCGCCGGCAGGTCGTCGTGCACCAGCGAGAAGGCGTGGATCAGCTCCACCGCCAGCGCCGGGGCATCGAGTTGTTCCGGCGCCAGGCCCAGGGCCTCGCCGGCGCCGTAGACCAGCAGCGCGCGCAGGCGCTTGCCGCCTTCGCTGGCGTAGCGCATGGCGCCGTGCAGCCGTGCGGGATAGGTCTCGGCTGGCGGCAGCGCGGCATCCAGCGCCGCGTGCAAGCGTGCTCGCCGGGACAGCTCCCAGGCGGAAAAATCGCAGCGGTTCATTCGCTGTCGTCGGCCGGCTTGCCCGGAACCAGGGTCTTGATTTTCAGCTCGGCGCTATCCAGCGCGCCACGGCATTCCTGACTCAGGGCCATGCCGCGCTCGAACAGGCTCAGCGATTCCTCCAGCTTCAGCTCGCCTCGCTCCAGCTTCTGGACGATGGCTTCGAGTTCCTTCATCGCGTCTTCGAAACGCGCAACCGGGTCGACAGCAGTGCTCATGGTGGGGAAGAGGCGTATGGATGCCGCAGTTTACCCGCCTTGCCGCACCGGCGGCGCTCCGTTACCTTCCCGCCGCCCTTTAAACCATCTGCCGCCATGGCCGCCTCCAGCAAAGCTCCGGGATCCGGTCCCCGCGAATACGACGTCAACGCCATCGAGGTGCTCGACGGCCTCGATCCGGTGCGCAAGCGCCCGGGCATGTACACCGATACCGCCCGCCCCAACCATCTGGCGCAGGAAGTCATCGACAACGCCGTCGACGAGGCCCTGGGTGGCTACGCCAAGCAGGTGCGGGTCACGCTCCATGCCGATGGCTCCTGCGAAGTGCAGGACGACGGTCGCGGCATCCCCACCGACATCCACCCGGTGCACAAGATCAGCGGTGTGGAGCTGGTGCTCACCAAGCTGCACGCGGGCGGCAAGTTCAGTAACCAGAACTACCAGTTCTCGGGTGGTCTGCACGGGGTCGGCGTGTCGGTGGTCAATGCCCTCTCTACCCGCCTCGATGTCTGGGTGCGACGCAATGGCGTCGAACAGACCATGCACTTCGAGAACGGCTACACCGCCGGTCCCTTGCGCGAGGTCGGTCCCTGCGCGAAGAAGGACACCGGCACCCGGGTGCGCTTCTGGCCGGATGCCAAGTACTTCGATTCGCCGAAATTCTCCGTCACCAAGCTCAAGCAGAACCTGCGCGCCAAGGCGGTGCTCTGCCCGGGATTGAAGATCACGCTCAAGGACGAGGCGGCGGGCGAGGAGACGGTCTGGTATTACGAAAACGGTCTCACCGACTACCTGCTGGACGCGGTCAAGGGCCACGAGATCGTGCCGGTCGCGCCCTTCACCGGCCAGTTCAAGTCGCCGCGTGAAGAGGCCGAGTGGGCGCTGGCCTGGGTCAATGCCGACGGTGCTGGCGAGTTGTTGGCCGAGAGCTACGTCAACCTCATCCCCACCGCCCAGGGCGGCACTCACGTCAATGGTCTTCGTACCGGCCTGACCGAGGCGATCCGCGAGTTCTGCGAGTTCCGCAATCTGCTGCCGCGTGGCCTCAAGCTGGCGCCGGAGGATGTCTGGCAGGGTCTGGCCTACGTACTCAGCGTCAAGATGCAGGACCCGCAATTCGCTGGCCAGACCAAGGAGCGGTTGTCCTCGCGCGAGACCGCCGCCTTTGTCAGCGGCGTCGTGCACGACAGCTTCGGCCTCTGGCTCAACCAGCATCCGGACGAGGGCGAGCGCGTCGCCCAACTCGTCATCGCCAACGCCTCGGCGCGCATGAAGGCGGCCAAGCAGGTGGTGCGCAAGAAGATCACCAGCGGCCCGGCGCTACCCGGCAAGCTGGCCGATTGCGTGCTGACCGATCTCAGCCGCACCGAGCTGTTCCTGGTCGAGGGTGATTCCGCCGGCGGCTCCGCCAAGCAGGCGCGCGACCGCGACACCCAGGCGATCATGCCGCTGCGCGGCAAGATCCTGAACACCTGGGAGGCTAGTGCCGGCGAGGCCATCGCCAGCGAGGAAATCCACAACATCAGCGTCGCCATCGGCGTTGATCCCGGCAGCCCCGACCTCAGCGGCCTGCGCTACGGCAAGATCTGCGTGCTGGCCGACGCCGACTCCGACGGCCTGCACATCGCCACCCTGCTGTGCGCGCTGTTCCTCAAGCATTTCCGGCCACTGGTGGCGGCCGGGCATGTCTACATCGCGATGCCGCCGCTGTTCCGCATCGACGCTGGCAAGCAGGTGTTCTACGCGCTGGACGAATCGGAAAAGCAGGGTGTGCTGGACCGTCTGGCCGCCGAAGGCAATCGCGCCAAGATCCAGGTCACCCGCTTCAAGGGCCTGGGCGAGATGAACCCTCTGCAGTTGCGCGAGACCACCATGAGCGCCGATACCCGGCGCCTGGTGCAGCTCAGCCTCGACGAGCCGGAGAGCGAGGATGCGCCGAAGACCGACAGCCTGATGGACATGCTGCTGGCCAAGAAGCGGGCGGGGGACCGCAAGGAATGGCTGGAACGTGAAGGAAATCGCGCCGAGATCTGATCCAGTGACTTGAGGAACCGACGTCGCGTCCCGATGTCGGTATTCTCCGGCTGTCACCCGCCGCCCGCTGTCTCTGGTCACCGACGGAATTCCCATGCATCACAGCCCACTCATCGCCACCATCGTCGCCGGCCTCGTGCTGGCCTTCCTGCTGGGTGCGCTGGCGCACCGGCTGCGGGTGTCGCCGCTGATCGGCTATCTGCTGGCGGGCGTGGCGGTCGGGCCGTTCACTCCGGGCTTCGTCGCTGACCAATCGCTGGCCAACGAACTGGCCGAGATCGGCGTGATCCTGCTGATGTTCGGCGTCGGCCTGCATTTCTCGCTCAAGGATCTGCTGTCGGTAAAGGCCATTGCCGTGCCCGGCGCGCTGGTGCAGATCGCCGTCGCCACTCTCATGGGCATGGGCCTGGCGGCGCTGCTCGACTGGGGCCTGATGGCCGGCTTCGTGTTCGGCCTGGCGCTGTCGGTGGCCAGCACCGTGGTGCTGCTGCGGGCCCTGCAGGAGCGGCGGCTGATGGATACCCAGGAGGGCCGTATCGCCGTTGGCTGGCTGATCGTCGAGGATCTCGCGATGGTGCTGGCGCTGGTGCTGATCCCGGCGATTGCCGGCGTCGTCGGTCTTGGTGGTGAGGCCGGGAGCACCGATGCCGACGCCGGCACCGGCATCGGCGGGGTGGTGCTGCTGGCGATGGGCAAGGCGGTAGCCTTCGTCGCCTTCATGCTGATCGTCGGCCGGCGGGTGATTCCGGCGCTGCTGCACTGGGTGGCGCAGACCGGCTCGCGCGAGCTGTTCAGCCTGTCGGTGCTGGCGATTGCCCTGGGCGTCGCGTTTGGCGCGGCCATGCTCTTCGGCGTCTCCTTCGCGCTCGGTGCCTTCTTCGCCGGCATGATGCTCAACGAGTCGCCGCTGTCGCAGCGTGCCGCCGAGGAGTCGCTGCCCCTGCGCGACGCCTTCGCGGTGCTGTTCTTCGTCTCGGTGGGCATGCTGTTCAATCCCGGCATCCTGTTCAGCGCACCGCTGGAGTTGCTGGCGACGCTGGCGATCATTCTGTTCGGCAAGTCGGTCGCCGCGTTCCTGATCGTGCGCGCCTTCGGGCATCCCAATCGCACCGCGCTGACCATTTCCGCCAGCCTGGCGCAGATCGGCGAGTTCTCCTTCATCCTCATCGGTCTCGGTGTCACCCTGAACCTGCTGCCGCAGAAGGGGCAGGACCTGGTGCTGGCCGGCGCGATCCTGTCGATCCTGCTCAATCCGCTGCTGTTCAAGCTGTTCGTGCCCAACCGCCCCGAGGCCCTGCCCACGCCGGCCGATGCGCCGTCCAAGCCGGTGGTCAGCGATCTGCACCCGACCAGCCTGCACAATCATTCGATCCTGGTCGGCTACGGCCGCGTCGGCAGCATGGTCGGTGCCGGCCTGAAGCGTGCCGGCGAGCCGTTTCTGGTGATCGAGGACCGCAAGCTGCCGGCCGCCGCCGCGCGCGCTGACGGTGCGGAAATCATTTCCGGCAATGCCGCCGATCCCAAGGTGCTGCGCGCCGCCAATCTGGCGGCGGCACGCCGGCTGTTCGTGGCGATCCCGCAGAGCTTCGAGGCCGGGCAGGTGGTGAGCCAGGCGGTCGCTGCCAACCCGGATCTGCGCATCGTCGCCCGCGCCCATTCCGACGCCGAGGTCGCCCACCTCCAGAAGTGCGGTGCCGGCACCATCATCATGGGCGAGCGAGAGATCGCCCGCGGCATGCTCGACATCGCCTTCGAGCGCCGCCACGCCTAAGTTTTTCACCCAGCTGCACGCCAATCCGAACCAATGACCGCGACCCTGATCGAACCCGAACGCCTGCCCTTGCGAGTGTTCGCGGAAAAGGCCTATCTCGACTACTCGATGTACGTGGTGCTCGACCGCGCGCTGCCTAACATTGCCGATGGCCTCAAGCCGGTGCAGCGGCGCATCGTCTACGCGATGAGCGAGTTGGGCCTGCAATCGACTGCCAAGCACAAGAAGTCGGCGCGCACGGTTGGCGACGTGCTCGGCAAGTACCACCCGCACGGCGACTCGGCCTGCTACGAGGCGATGGTCACCATGGCCCAGCCGTTCAGTTACCGCTATCCGCTGGTGGACGGGCAGGGCAACTGGGGTTCGGCAGACGACCCGAAATCCTTCGCCGCCATGCGCTACACCGAGTCGCGGCTCACCCCCTACGCGCAGGCCCTGCTGCAGGAGCTGGAGCAGGGCACGGTGGACTGGGCGCCGAACTTCGACGGCACGATGGAGGAGCCCAAGCTGCTGCCGGCCCGGCTGCCCAACATCCTGGTCAACGGCACCACCGGCATCGCCGTCGGCATGGCCACCGACATCCCGCCGCACAACGTCGGCGAGCTGGTCAAGGCCTGTCTGCATCTGCTCAAGCATCCCAACGCCCAGCTCGAAACCCTGATGGAGTTCGTGCCGGGGCCGGACTTCCCGACCGGTTGTGAGATCGTCAGCGAGTCGGCGGACCTGTTGAAGCTCTACCAGACCGGCAACGGCCAGATCCGCATGCGTGCGCGCTGGGAGCGCGAGGACGACGGCAACATCGTCATCACCCACCTGCCGCACCAGGTCAGCGGCAACAAGATCCAGGAGCAGATCGCCGAGCAGATGCGGGCGAAGAAGCTGCCGCTGGTCGAGGATCTGCGCGACGAGTCCGACCACGAGAACCCGACCCGCCTCGTCATCGTGCCGCGCAGCAACCGCGTCGATGCCGAGCAACTGATGGCCCATCTCTTTGCCACCACCGATCTTGAGAAGAGCGCACGCGCCAATCTCAACATGATCGGCCTCGACGGCCGGCCGCGGGTGAAGAACCTGCGCGAGATCCTGGTCGAGTGGCTGGACTTCCGCTTTGCCACCGTCACCCGCCGGCTCAACCACCGGTTGCAGAAGGTCAATGATCGCCTGCACCTGTTGGAGGGCCTGCTGATCGCCTTCCTCAACCTCGACGAGGTGATCCGCATCATCCGCTTCGAGGACGAGCCGCGCCTCAAGCTGATCCAGACCTTCGCGCTCTCCGAGATCCAGACCGACTACATCCTCGACACCCGCCTGCGCCAGTTGCAGCGCCTGGAGGAGATGAAGATCAAGGGCGAGCAGGACGAACTCGCCGCCGAGAAGGGGCGCATCGAGGAACTCTTGAACTCCGAAGAGGCGTTGAAGAAGCTGATCGGCGAAGAACTGCGCGAGGATGCCAAGAAGTATGGCGACGCCCGCCGCTGCACTATGGTGGCGCGGCCGGTGGCGGTGGCGCTGGCGGCCGAGGAGATCGTACCCGCCGAGGCGATCACCGTGGTGCTGTCCAAGGCCGGCTGGATCCGTGCCGGCAAGGGCCACGAACTCGACCCGACCGCGCTGTCCTACAAGGCCGGCGACGAGTACTTCTGCCACGCCCAGGGCAAGACCAACCAGTTGCTGATCCTGCTCGACGACAAGGGCCGCGCCTACACGCTCAACCCGCGCGAGCTGCCGTCCGCGCGCTCGCAGGGCGAGCCGATCACCACCCGCGTCGACCTGCAGGACGGCGGCAAGGTGGTGGCCATGCTGCTCGGCGAGGCTGGCGAGAAGTTGCTGCTCGGCGGCAGCGATGGCTATGGCTTCGTCGCCAAGCTCGGCGATCTGGAAGGCCGCAACAAGGCTGGCAAGGCGGTGGTGAATGTCGAAGGCAATTTGTTGGCGCCGCTGCGGGTCGGCGACAGCGCCAGCGACCGCGTGGCGCTGGCCACCGCCGAGGGACGCTTGCTGGTGTTCCCGGTCGCCGAACTGCCGGAACTGGCCAAGGGCAAGGGCAACAAGCTGGTCAGCCTGAAGGGCGAGGACCGCATCCTGGCCCACTGCGTGCTACCGGCCGGCGCGCCGCTGGAAATCACCAGCGGCAAGCGCACCTACACGCTCAAGGCCAGCGATCTGGAAGGCTATCTCGGCTCGCGCGCCACCCGTGGCAACCACCTGCCGCGCGGATTCCAGCGGGTTGATGCGATGCGGCCGGATCTGCCGGTGAAACCTCAGGCTTGAGTTCGCGGTCTCAGTCTCCACAATCCCTTGACACTTTGTTTCCCCAGCCAACCGCCATGAAACGCATTGCCCTGTTCCTGCTCACCAACATCGCCGTGGTCCTCGTGCTCGGCGTGGTCTGCTCGCTGCTCGGCGTCGACCGTTACCTCACCGCCAACGGCCTCAACCTCACCTCGCTGCTGATCTTCTCCGCCGTGATGGGCATGGGCGGCAGCTTCATCTCGCTGGCGATGAGCAAGTGGATGGCCAAGCGCAGCACCGGCGCCGAAGTCATCACCCAGCCGCGCAACTCCGCCGAAATGTGGCTGCTGCAGACGGTGGAGCGCCAGGCACGCGCCGCCGGCATCGGCATGCCGGAAGTCGCCATCTACGACTCGCCGGAGCCCAACGCCTTCGCCACCGGCATGAACAAGAACAACGCCCTGGTGGCGGTTTCCACCGGCCTGCTGCGGGCGATGAAGCAGGAAGAAGTCGAGGCGGTGCTGGGCCATGAGATCGGCCACGTCGCCAATGGCGACATGGTGACGCTGACCCTCATCCAGGGCGTGGTCAACACCTTCGTGATCTTCCTCTCGCGCGTCATCGCCTACGCGGTGGACCAGTTCCTGCGCCGTGGCGACAGCCGCGACAGCGGCCCGGGCGTGGCCTACATGCTGGTCTCGCTGGTGATGCAGGTGGTGCTGGGTATCGGTGCCTCGATGATCGTCGCCGCCTTCTCGCGCTACCGCGAGTTCCGCGCCGACGCCGCCGGCGCGCAGTTCGCCGGCCGTCGCAAGATGATCGCCGCCCTGCAGCGCCTGCAGTCGTTCAAGGACTCGCCCAGCCAGCTGCCCAAGGAGATGACTGCCTTCGGTATCCGTGAGGGCATGATGGGCCTGTTCTCCTCGCACCCGCCGCTGGAAAAGCGCATCGCTGCGCTGGAGCAGGCGCAGGGCTGAGCGGTTCCGCCAGGCAACAAAAAGGCGGCCCGAGAGGCCGCCTTTTTTTGTGCCGCCCTCGGGACTAGCGCGGCGCGTGGATCGACTTGGCCTTGGTGATGAACTCACTGGCCAGCAGCACCACTTCCGGCTCCTGCACGTGGTAGCCCTGGATGTAGTTCACGCCCATCTGCCAGAGCCGCGCCATCACGTTGGCGTCCTCGACATGGCTGACGATGGTCTTGATCTTCTTCTGCTTGGCCACCTCCATCAGCTGGCTCATCCGCCGGTTCACTTCCTTCTCGTTGAACTTCTGGGTGTAGGAGGAGTGGAACTTCAGATAGCTGATGTTGGGCAGGTGTTCCAGCATCTGGGCGCTGTTGCTGGACATGCCGTAGTGATCCACGGCGATGCTGGCGCCCAGCTTGGCCAGGGTTTCGGTGAGCGTCTTGGCCTTGCGGATGTGGTTCTGCAGGACCATCTCCTGAATCTCGAACACCAGCTCCTCGTTCTGCAGCGGGTGCGCCTTGAGCAGCTCGGTGAGCCATTTCAGGAAGTCGTCGGTCTCGCGCAGGCTGTCCTCCGAAAGACGCACGAACAGCGAGGGGATGTCCTTGCCGCCGGCGCGCTTGGCGATGATCGCCAGGCTGCGCGCGATCACCCAGCGGTCGACATTGCGCATCAGGTTGAACTTTGCGGCGGCCGGCAGGAACTCGCCGGCATGCAGTTCCTTGCCGGTGTCGTCGATCATCCGCACCAGCACGTCGAAGTGCTGGCGGGAGTCGCCTTCCAGGCTGGCGATCGACTGATAGGCCAGCTTCAGGCGGTTTTCCTCGATGGCTTTCTTCACCATGGCCGCCTTGCGGGCGTCTTCGCGCTCGCTCTGGCTGGCTTCCGCCGCCGCACCCAGCACCGCGAACTGGTTGCCGCCTTTCTGCGACAGCCGGCGGCTCTCGCGCTGGATTTCCCGCACCACCGCCTCGGCCTTTTCGTCGCCGGCCAGCGGATAGGCCACCAGGCTCAGGGTCAGTTGCGCTTCGTGCTGGGCGGTGGTGTAGATCTGCTGGCTGAGCTCGCGCTGCAACAGCTCGCCCAGCGACTGGATGTCGGCCAGCCGGGGACGGCCGACCACCGCCGCCAGCTCGCCGGCGGCGTAGCGGAACACCTGATCCGCCGGCGCCAGCCGGGCCTTCAGGGCCTGGCGCAGCTGCTCCAGCAGACTCTCGCTGTCGGCGAGGCCGAAGCGGTCTTCCAGTGCCGAAAAGCCATCCACCGTCAGCAGCAGCGCGCCGCGCGGTTGGCCGGACCGCTCGCTGGCGCTGAGTGCGTGCAGGAAGCCCAGGCGCTCGTTGGAGGGGGCGACGCTCGCGGACGCCGGTGGCGGATTGGCGACCAGGGTGCCTTCCACCACCGAAGGGGTCAGGCCGGGCTGGGTGTCGGAGCGGATGATCATCTGGATCACCCGCTCGCCATCCTCGCTGCTCACCACCAGCTGGGCGGACACCGGTACCGGATGCTCCTTGCCCTCGAAGCTGAACTCCAGCGGCTCACCGGCATGCTTGCCCTTGAGCACCAGGCGGAGACGCTCCTTGACCCGGGTGCGCTGGTCGGCGACCACGAAGTCGATCAGCGGCTCGCCTTGCAGGGCTTCCGGGTTTTCGTAGCCGAGCAGCTTGGCGAACGAGGGGTTGGCGTGGGCCAGGATGCCTTCCTGAACGTGCGCGACCGCGTCCGCAGTGGTTTCCAGCAACTGGCTGTGACGCTGCTCGAAATCGTGCAGCCGCTCGCTCATCACCCGCAGGCGGCGCAGGTGCTGGTGGCCGAGAAACTCGCGGATCACCACCAGCTCCAGCTGCCGTAGCTGGGCAGCGTCGCCGTAGCCGAGGAGATCGCGGGCGCCGTGTTCCAGCGCCTGCACGACGCCGCCCGGGCGTGGCTCGCGGCTGAGGATCAGCACCGGCAGGTCGGGCCGCAGTTCCAGCGCGGTCTTCAGCAGGCGGTCGCACTGGGCCTGGCCGGCGCTGTCGTCGCAGAGCAGCAGATCGGGCGGCGAGCGGCGGAGGATGTCCTCGACCTCGCTGGCATCGTCCACCCAGGCGCAGCGCAGCGGATGGCCGGCGTTGCGCAGAAAGCTTTCGATGCGCTTGGCGACCTCCTCGGAAGGACCGGCCACCAGCAGCAGTCCGCGGCCATCGGCCGCGAGAGTGGGACTGATGGGGCTGGTGTGACTGCGGGCGGGTGCGTTCACCAGGCGATCCAGGTTTTTGCGGGCTTGCCGGGAATCTCGCGAACCAGGCGCGGTACAAGATACCCCGGCAGGTGGCCGGCCAGCTCGCGCACCAGCGCCTTGCCGACTGCCTCGTCCACCTCGAAGTGCGCCGCGCCCTGCACGCGATCCAGCAGGTGCAGATAGTAGGGCAGCACGCCGCTCTCAAACAGCCGCTCGGACAGGGTTTTCAGCACGTCCAGCGAGTCATTGATCCCAGCCAGCAGCACCGACTGGTTGAGCAGCGGCACCCCGGCACGCTTCAGGCGCTCGCAGGCGGCGGCTACCGCCGGGCTCAGCTCCTGGGCATGGTTGGCGTGCAGTACCAGGACCGGTTGCAGACGCGAGCCGGTGAGCCAGTCGAGCAGGTCGTCGTTGACCCGCTCCGGCAGCACGATCGGCTGGCGGCTGTGCACGCGCAGGCGCTTCAGGTGCGGGATGCCGGCCAGACCCTCGACCAGGTCGGCGAGCTTGTCGTCGGTCAGCGACAGCGGGTCGCCGCCGGAGAGGATCACTTCCTCGATGCTGTCGTCATCGGCCAGCTCGGCCAGCACGCCCTTCCAGTGATTGCGCGAGGCGCGGGTCTCGCCGTAGGGGAAATGGCGGCGGAAGCAGTAGCGGCAGTTCACCGCACAGGCGCCCGTGGCGATCACCAGTGCGCGGCCGTGGTACTTGTGGATGATGCCGCCAGGTTTGAGCTTGGCCAGATCGCCCACCGCGTCGATCACGTAGTCGCGGCGGGTTTCGGCCTCCATTGCCTGCGGCCAGACCTGCAGGAACAGCGGATCGCGCGGATTGCCCTTTTCCATCTGTTCGGCGAAGGCGCGCGGCACCCGCAGCGGGAACTCCCGCATCTGAGCCAGCTTGAGGGCCGGGAGGTCGGCGGGCAGGCGCAGGAACTCCAGCAGCTCGGCCGGCCGGGTAAAGGCCTCGGTCAGCGCCGACTGCCAGGCGGGGATCAGCCGCTGGGGTGAAGAAATCGCATTCATGGATGGATTGTGCGTCGCAACACCTGAGGCGACAAGTGAAAAACCAAGTCTAGGCCCTGGTTTTGGAAGGATATTCGCACCATTCCTGGATGCTGCACTGGGGGCATTCGGGCTTTCGGGCCTTGCACACGTAGCGGCCGTGCAGGATCAGCCAGTGATGGGCGTCGCGGGCGAACTCGGGTTCGGTGAACTTCACCAACCGGTCCTCGACCTGGCGCACGTCCTTGCCCACGGCCAGCCGGGTGCGGTTGGCGACCCGGAAGATGTGGGTATCGACGGCGATGGTCGGCTCGCCGAAAGCGGTGTTGAGCACCACGTTGGCGGTCTTGCGGCCGACCCCGGGCAGGGCCTCGAGCGCCTCGCGGGCGCGCGGCACCTCGCCGCCGTGCAGGGTCAGCAACTGTTGGCAGAGGCCGATGACGTTCTTCGCCTTGGTCTGGTAGAGGCCAATCGTCTTGATGTACTCGCGCAGCCGGGCCTCGCCCAGCGCCAGGATTGTCGCTGGCGTGTTGGCGACCGGGTAGAGCCGGGCGGTGGCCTTGTTCACCGAGACGTCGGTGGCCTGCGCCGACAGTACCACCGCCACCAGCAGCTCGAAGGGGTTGGAATAGTGCAGCTCGGTGGTCGGCGCCGGATTGGCGGCACGCAGGGTTTCGTAGATGGCGCGGCGTTTGGCGGCGTTCATGGCGGGGCTCCACGGGCCTTGGCGAGGGCGGCGGCCAGTGGGTCGGCGGCCTTCTTGCGCGCACGGGCGGCGGCGTCTTCGGCCTGCCAGCGGCGCAGGCGCTGCTGGCGGGCGCCATAGCGCAGGAGCGAATGCGGCGCGCGGACGTAGGGCGCCGGCAGGCCGGGGGCCTCGACCATTTCGATGCAGTCCACCGGGCAGGGCGGGATGCACAGCTCGCAGCCGGTGCATTCGGCGCTGATGACCGTGTGCATGAGGTTGGCGCCGCCGGAGATCGCATCCACCGGGCAGGCCTGGATGCACTTGGTGCAGCCGATGCAGTCGGCTTCGATCACCCGCGCCACCAGCTCCACCGCGATCTCGACGCCGTAGCTGGGGTTGAGCGGCTTCTCTGCCACTCCCAGCAACGCCGCCAGCCGCGCCACCCCGGCCTGGCCGCCGGGTGGGCATTGGTCAATGTCGGCCACACCGTTCGCCAGCGCCTCCGCGTAGGCGCGGCAGTCCGGGTAGCCGCAGCGGGTGCACTGCGTCTGCGGCAGGGCGGCGTCGAGGCGGTCGGCGAGGCTGGTCACGGTGGGAAGCTTGCGATGCGGCAATGCGGGTCGCCATGGCTTGGCTCCCCGCTTCCGTGGGGACCACCATGCGCTGTGCAGGTTGTCTGAGCTGGATCCCGGCTTGCGCCGGGATGACCATGCGCTGCGCGCATGGTCACTTGATGCGCATGCCGGGCTGGGCGCCGCTGTCGGGCGATAGCAGGTAGGGGCCACCGCGCTCGTCGCTGGCAGCCAGCACCATGCCCTCGCTCATCCCGAACTTCATCTTGCGCGGCGCCAGGTTGGCGACGCAGACGGTGAGCCGGCCGACCAGGGTTTCCGCTGCGTAGGCGCTCTTGATGCCGGCGAACACCTGACGCTCGCCGAGCGGGCCGAGGTCGAGCTTCAGACGCAGCAGCTTGTCGGCGCCTTCCACCGGGCCCGCTTCGGCGATGCGGGCGATGCGCAGATCGACCTTGCTGAAGTCTTCGATGCCGATGGTGTCGCTGGCGGCCGGAGCCGGGCTGGCGCTCGCGGATTTCGCGGCTGCCGGTTTCGCGGCCTCGGTAGTGGCTGGGGCCGGGGCGGGCGCAGCGGCGGCTTCCTCGGCGAGCATGGCATCCACCGCCTTGGGGTCGATGCGGGTGGCGAGCGGCTGGTAGGGCTGGATGGGGTGATCCAGCAACGGCTGCTCCAGATCGCGCCAGGACAGCGTCGCCACGCCCAGGAAGCGCTCGGCCTCGGCCGCCAGCTTCGGCAGCAGCGGCTTGAGCAGCACGCTGACCACGCGGAAGGTGTTGAGCGCCGCCGAGCAGATCGCGTGCAACTCCTGGCGCCGTGACTCGTCGGCTGCCAGCTTCCAGGGCGCGTGCACTTGCAGTTGCTCGTTGGCGCGGTCGCAGATGCCGGTGGCGAGGCGTACCACCGCCGCGTACTCGCCGGCCTCGTAGAGCGCGGCCACTTCAGCGCCATCCAGTTGCGGGGTGTAGAGCGGGCCGATGGCGCCCAGATCGGCCGCCAGCCGGCCGCCGAACAGCTTCTCGATGAAGCCGGCACAGCGGCTGGCAAGATTCACGTACTTGCCGACGATGTCGCTATTGATGCGCGCCTGGAAATCCTTGAGGTCGAGATCGAGGTCTTCCGGCGTGCTGCCCAGCTTGGCGGCGAAGTAGTAGCGCAGGTACTCGGGGTTCAGATGATTCAGATAGGTGCGCGCCCGGATGAAGGTGCCGCGCGACTTGCTCATCTTGGCGCCGTTGACCGTCAGATAGCCGTTGACGTGTAGCGCCGTCGGCGTGCGATGGCCGGAGCCGTGCAGCATCGCCGGCCAGAACAGGCCGTGGAAGTTGACGATGTCCTTGCCGATGAAGTGGTGCAATTCCGCCGCGCTGCCGGCATTCCAGTAGCTGTCGAAGTCCAGGCCCTGCTTGGCGCAGAGCGCGCGGAAGCTCGCCATGTAGCCAATCGGCGCGTCCAGCCAGACGTAGAAGAACTTGCCCGGTGCGTCGGGGATCGGGAAGCCGAAATAGGGCGCGTCGCGGGAGATGTCCCAGCCCTTGAGGCCGGCGTCGAACCATTCGCGCAGCTTGGCGCGCACCGGCGCCGGCGCCACCTGTTCCTGGCCCAGCCAGCCTTCGAGAAAGCTCTGGAACTGGCCCAGCTCGAAGAAGTAGTGCTCGGAATCGCGCAGCACTGGCGTGGCGCCGGAGACCACGCTCTTCGGGTTCTTGAGGTCGGTGGGCGAGTAGGCCGCGCCGCAGTTCTCGCAGTTGTCGCCGTACTGGTCGGGCGTGCCGCACTTGGGGCACTCGCCCTTGATGTAGCGGTCCGGCAGGAACATCTCCTTCACCGGATCGTAGAGCTGCTGGATGCTGCGCGCGCTGATCGCGCCGCCGGCCTTCAGGCGGGCGTAGATCAGCTCCGCCATCTGCTGATTTTCCGGCGAATGGGTGGAGTGGTAGTGGTCGAAGGCCACGCCGAAGTCGGCGAAGTCCTGCTCGTGGCCGGCGCGGATCGCGTCGATGAAGGCCTCCGGCGTCACCCCGGCCTTTTCGGCGGCGAGCATGATCGGCGTGCCGTGGGCGTCGTCGGCGCAGACGTAGTGCACCTGCTGCCCCGACATGCGCTGGAACCGCACCCAGATGTCGGCTTGCAGGTAGCCCACCATGTGGCCCAGATGCAGGGGGCCGTTGGCGTAGGGCAGGGCATTGGTGACGAGGATGCGGCGCGACATGGGGACCTCTACGTAGGGGGCGCGATTATGCCACCCGTGCGGCTGGCGCCCGGCGTGGGGCGGCGAGTTCAGAACCGGTTCAGGGCCTGAAACCTAGTCTGGCTTACCCGACATTCAGGAGTTCCCCATGAGCAACCTGTTGATGCGGTATGGGATCGCGCTGAGCCTGCTCGCCGTCCTGGGATTGGCGCCACTGCTGCTGACGCGCCTGCATTCGGAGTCCGCCCCGACGCCGGCCAAGATCGCGCCGGTGGAGGTGACGATTCCGGAAGCCGAGCCGGAGGATCCCTCCGGCACCAGCCGTGAGTACGTCTATTACCCCGATGGCGGCTTCTACTACGCGCCGCGCACCAAGACCTGGTTCTGGCAGGCCGACGGTCGCTGGCAGTACGGCTTGTCGCTGCCGGAGCGTTACTGGGATGCCTCCGGCTACGGTGTGAACCTGCGGCTGCGGACCGACCTGCCGTACCTGGAACACGAGCGGGTGTTCGCGCACTACCAGGAGTTGCAGCAGCTGCTCGCCTATCACCAGGACGCCGCCTCGGCGCGCGCTCCCTGACCCACGGCTGGGCAAGCGGCGCGGGTGGACGCAGACTAGCCGCCCGTTCCCACTGGTCCAGCCGGCATGAGCCCTCCACAGCCTCACCCCAAGGAGCCGGCCGTCAACACGCTGGTGGTCGAGGCGCCCTATGACCGCCGTCCCATCGGCGAGATCGCGCTCGCCGACGCGGCGGCGGTGGAACAGGCCCTGACCGGCGCCCATGCGCTGTTCCGCAATCGCGACGCCTGGTTGCCCATGCCCAGGCGCATCGCCGTGCTCGAAGGTGCCATCGCCCGCATGCAGGCGCGCGCCGAGGAGCTGGCGGTGGAAGCCGCCCGCGAAGGTGGCAAGCCGCTGATCGACAGCCGGGTCGAAGTGGCGCGCGCCATCGACTCGCTGAAGCTCTGCGTCGAAACCCTGCGCAGCGAGGCCGGCGAGGTGGTGCCGATGGGCGCCACCGCTTCCAGCGCGCAGCGCATCGCCTTCACCCAGTTGGAGCCGATTGGCGTGGTGGTGGCGGTTTCCGCCTTCAACCATCCGCTCAATCTCATTGCCCACCAGGTTGGGCCGGCGCTGGCGGTGGGCTGCCCGGTGCTGGTGAAGCCGGCCAAGGCCACGCCGCTCTCCTGCCAGCGCTTCGTCGACATCCTCCACGAGGCCGGTTTGCCGCCGGGCTGGGTGCAATTGGTGCTGCCGGTGGACAACGGGCTGACCACGGCGATGGTCAGCGATCCCCGGGTGGCCTTCCTGAGCTTCATCGGTAGCGCGGCGGTGGGCTGGAAGCTCAGGAGCCAGCTCGCGCTCGGCACTCGCTGCGCGCTGGAGCACGGCGGTGTGGCGCCGGTGATCGTCGCCGCCGACGCCGATCTCGACGCGGTGGTGCCCAGCCTCGCCAAGGGCGGCTATTACCACGCTGGCCAGGTCTGCGTGTCGGTACAGCGGGTGTATGCCGATGCCGCCATCGCCGAGACGCTCGCGCAGCGTCTGGCGGAGGCGGCGCGGCGGCTCAAGGTCGGCGATCCGACCCTGGCCGAGACCGAGGTTGGCCCGCTGATCTCGCCCGCCGAGGTGCAGCGCATCGACGCCTGGGTGAAGAAGGCCGTGGCCGGTGGCGCGCGCCTGCTGTGTGGTGGCGAGCCGCTGTCCGCCACCTGCTACGCGCCGACCCTGTTGCTCGACCCGCCGGCCGAGGCCGAGGTTTCGAACCAGGAGGTCTTCGGGCCGGTGGTCTGCATCTACCGCTACCAGCAGCTCGACGAGGCCATCGCCCGCGCCAACAGCCTGCCGGTGGCCTTCCAGGCGGCGGTGTACAGCCGTGATCTGGATACCGCCCTGCGCTGCTACCAGCGCCTCGATGCCTCGGCGGTGATGGTCAACGACCACACCGCCTTCCGGGTTGACTGGATGCCCTTCGCCGGGCTCAAGCAATCCGGCTACGGCGTCGGCGGCATCCCGCACAGCATGCGCGAGCTGCAGGTGCGCAAGATGATGGTGCTCAAATCCCGGGAGATTGTTCGCTAGGTTCTGGGGATTGCGGATTGCAGATCGCGCTCAGCTTTCCAGTAGTCGCATCAGGCCCGATTCCACCGGCCAGTCCTTGAGCTTCTGCAGCAGCCGCAGGCGCTCGGGCTGAGGTTCGCCGGCGAAGCGCTCGGCGAGCAGGGCTTCGTAGGCTTCCAGGGTGAGGCTGGCGAGCCCGGTGTCGTAGCGCAGCTTGCGCTGCACGAAGTCCTGCCAGCGGGCCTTTTCATCCTCGTCGAGAAAGTCCGGGAAATGGCGGGCGCGGTAGCGGAACAGGAGTTCGTCGTAGCGCGGGTCCTTGAAGCTGTCCTGGTAGCGCCAGAGCGCATCGCCGCTGGCGGCGCGGACCTTGGCGAGTCTGGCCTTGTCCTCGTCGGGCAGAAAGCCGCCGTAGAGCGATAGTTCCGGGTCCTGCTCGCCGTACTCGGGGGCGCTGAACACCTCCTGCACCTTGGCCGCCAGCGCCTCGCGGACCGCGTGGAGGGCCTCGCGGCGTTCCAGGCAGGCGGCGAGGTCGATGCCCCAGCGCTCGGCATCGGTCGGGCGCAGCGCCGACAGCGGCGAGAGCATCGGCGACTTGTTGAGGTGCACGCCTTTCAGCGGCAGCCGCTCGACGCCCTCGGGCAGGTCTTCGGCGCGGGCGAACACCCGCTCGCGCAGCTCCTCCGGGTCCAGGCTCAGCAGCGCCTCGATGTCCTGGCCGAGGTCGTAGGTCAGCACGCAGTTGTTGTTGGTGGGGTGACGCGCTAGCGGCACGATCACCGCCAGGCAGCCTCGGCTGGCCGGAATCTTCGCGGAGACGTGCAGCACCGGCGTCATCGCGTTCACATCGAGCAGGCTGCCGGCGTAGCGCTTGTCGCGCAGCTTCAGGGCGTGCTCGAACAGCCTCGGTTGCGCCTGCTTCAAGCGGCGGGCGAGGGCGATGGTGGCTTCGACGTCGGAAATTGCGTCGTGGGCCTTGGCGTGGTTCAGCGCGTTGGCGGCGCTCAGGTGCTCCAGCTTGAAGCTGGTGGCGCCGTCCTCCCGCTTCGGCCATTCCAGGCCCTGCGGACGCAGGGCGTGCCACAGTCGCACCACGTCGATCAGGTCCCAGCGCGAGTTGCCGCCGCGCCATTCGCGCTCGTAAGGATCATAGAAGTTGCGGTAGAGCAGATGCCGGGTCACCTCGTCGTCGAAGCGGATCGAGTTGTAGCCGGCGCCACAGCTGCCGGGTTGGCCAAAGGCCTCGGCGATCTGGCGGGCGAACTCGTATTCCGGCACGCCCAGCTCGCGCGCCTGCTGTGGGCTGATGCCGGTGAGCAGGCAGGCGTCCGGGTGGGGCAGCACGTCGATGCTCGGCTGGCAGTAGAGCAGCAGCGGCTCGCCAACCGGCTCCAGCTCGGCATTGGTGCGCTGGGCAGCGAACTGGCTCGGCCGGTCGCGGGCAGGGTCGGCCCCGAAGGTTTCGTAGTCGTGCCAGAGAAAGCTGGGGGTAGTGCTCATGCCGGTCTGCATCCGAATCTGATGGTTGGTTCAAGTTGCTGATCTGAAAGCTGCTTTTTGCATCCGGTCGTCAACCCATCCATCGGACAGCCGTTGCCAATCATCGGATGTCTCTTGCTGAACCGCATTACTACTCCCTTCCACGTCGCTCAGGATTCCTCATGATCGCTCGTAGCAAGCTGCTGAAGTCCGTGTTCACCGCTGCCGTTGCCGGCTGCGCCTCCCTCGCCGCCATGCCCGCCTCCTCGGCGTCGGCCGTCTCGGCCGCGCAGGTCCGTGTGATCCCCAATCAGTACATCGTCGTGCTCAAGCCGCAGGCGCTGCCCAAGGCCTATCGTGGCCAGGGCGTGCAGAGCCTGGTGCAGTCGGTGCTGGCGCAGGTCGGTGGCGGCCAAGTGATCAATCATTACCAGTCGGCGCTGCTGGGCTTCTCGGCGCGCTTGACCGCCAATCAGGCGGCGGCACTGGCCAAGCTGCCCTACGTGGCCTCGGTGGAAGCGGATCAGGTGATGCGCGCGACCGCCACCCAGACCGGCGCCACCTGGGGCCTGGACCGCGTCGACCAGCGCAGCATGCCGCTCAACGGCCAGTACATCTACCGCGACCAGGGCGGTGCTGGCGTCAACGTCTACGTGATCGACACCGGCCTCAACCCCAACCACAGCGAGTTCACCGGCCGCGTCGGCGGCGGTCGCAACTTCGCGCCGAACAGCGACGGCCTGATCGGCAGCCTGATCCCCGGCGGTCTGATTCCGCTCAATCTGGCGGCCCTGGACTTCGGCACCGGCCTGTTCGACGGCGGCACCGATCCGGCCGACACCACCGACTGCAACGGTCACGGCACTCACGTTGCCGGCACCGCTGTCGGCACCACCTATGGCGTCGCCAAGAAGGCCACTATTCACTCCGTACGCGTGCTCGGTTGCAGCGGCTCCGGCTCTAACGAGGGCGTGATCGCCGGTGTGGACTGGGTGGCGGCCAATGCCCAGCACCCGGCGGTGGCGAACATGTCGCTGGGCGGTGGTGATTCCGCTGCGCTGGACACCGCCGTGAAGAACCTGATCGCCAGCGGCGTCGCCATCGCGGTGGCCGCCGGCAACGATTCCGCCAACGCCTGCTCGGGCTCGCCGAACAAGGTGCCGGAGGCGATCACCGTCGGTTCCACCACCAACACCGACGCGATGTCCTCGTTCTCCAACTTCGGTGCCTGTGTCGACATCTTCGCGCCGGGCTCCGACATCACCTCGGCCGACTACAGCAACAACAGCGGCTCGGCGGTGCTGTCCGGTACCTCCATGGCCAGCCCGCATGTTGCCGGTGCCGCCGCGCTGGTGCTGGGTCTGAACCCGACCGCCTCTCCGGAGGATGTCGCCAACGCCCTGCTCGGCGACGCCACCCCGGGCGTGCTGACCGGCCTGGGCGCCGGTTCGCCCAACGCGCTGCTCTACACCGCGCACTGAGCACGGAAGCGGCAAGGAAGGCGGGCCTGGTGCCCGCCTTTTTTTGTGCCCTGGCCGCCGCCGCGAACTCTCACGGGTTTGATGGGGTGCCGGCTGTAGAGGTGACAGCAAATTCAAGTTGCGGCAGATCCCGAATCGGAAATCTTGGTCCAGATTTCAGATGATTCGTGGAACAGGAGTCCGATTGGCTGCTTTCAGCAGGCGAAATTAGGGAAGACGTTTCGCCTGGGGCCGAACAAAATCGTATTTACCAGTCCCCTCAAGGAAGAACTCATGGCCCGTCGTCCGCTGCTGAAACCCTTGTTCGCCGCTGCTCTTGCTGTCGCCGCCTCGTTTTCCGCTTCGGCCGCCGCACCCGCCAACAAGCCGGCGGTGATTCCCAATCAGTACATCGTGGTGCTGAAGCCGCAGGCGCTTCCCAAGACCCTGAAAGCACAGGGTCTGCAGGGCATCACGCAGTCGGTCTTGAGCCAGGTGGGTGGTGGCGTGGTGCTGAGTCACTACCAGTCGGCCTTGTTTGGTTTCTCGGCGCGGCTGACCGCCAACCAGGCGGCGGCGCTGTCCAGGCTGTCTTACGTGGCCTCGGTGGAGCCGGACCAGATCATGTACGCGACTGCCACCCAGACCGGCGCCACCTGGGGTATCGACCGCGTCGACCAGCGCGCGCTGCCGCTGAATGGCCAGTACATCTATCCCGATCAGGGTGGCGCCGGGGTTCACGTCTACGTGATCGACACCGGCCTCAACCCCAACCACAGCGAGTTCAGCGGCCGGGTCGGCGGTGGTCGCAACTTCGCGCCCAACAGCGACGGTCTGCTCGGCGGATTGGTGGGCGGCCTGCTGGGCGGGCTGCTGCCGATCAATCTCGGCGCGCTGGATCTGGGCACCGGCCTGTTCTCGGGGCCGACCGATCCCGCCAACACCAGCGACTGCAATGGTCACGGCACCCACGTCGCCGGTACCGCCGTTGGCAGTACCTACGGCGTTGCCAAGAAGGCCACGATCCACTCGGTGCGGGTGCTGGGTTGCTCCGGCTCCGGTTCCACCACCGGCATCGTCGAGGGCCTGGACTGGCTGGCCGCCAACGCCGAGTACCCGGCGGTTGCCAACATGTCGCTGGGTGGTGGCGACTCGCCGGCTCTGGACGTTGCGGTGAAGAACCTGATCGCCAGCGGCGTTGCGGTCGCGGTGGCGGCCGGCAACGATTCCGCCAACGCCTGCTCGGGTTCGCCGAACAAGGTGCCGGAAGCGATCACCGTCGGCTCGACCACCAAGACCGACGCGATGTCCTCGTTCTCCAACTTTGGCAGCTGCGTCGATATTTTCGCCCCGGGCTCCGACATCACCTCGGCCAACTACGCCAACAACACCGGTTCCTCGGTGCTGTCCGGCACCTCCATGGCCAGCCCGCATGTCGCCGGCGCCGCCGCCTTGCTGCTGGGCGCCAATCCGACCGCCTCGCCGGAGGAGATCGCCGACGCCCTGCTCGGCGAGGCCACGCCGGGCGTGCTGACCGGCCTGGGTGCCGGCTCGCCCAACGCGCTGCTGTACGTGGCGCATTGAGTCAGCTCGATTCAAGGCTGTACACAGAAGGCGGGCCTGGTGCCCGCCTTTTTTCTGGCCGGCGACGGGCCGGACTCCAGGGGTGCCGGTGCTAGACTGCCGGCCGTTTTTGCCCCGTCGAAACCATGACCGCCAGCCGCGAAACCCTGCTTGCCGCTCTCGACCACCATGTCGACCCTCTGCTAGGCCAGGGCTTGGTCAGCGCTGGCGTGGTGAAGTCGGTGCAGCCGGGTAGCCGGCCGCTGGTGGAGATCGAGCTGGGCTTCCCGGCCGCCGGCATCCGCGACCGCTTCTGCCAGGCGGTGGCGCAGACCCTGCGCCAGGCTTGCGGCGTGGAGGCCGAGGTGAAGCTGAGCTGGCAGATCCAGTCGCAGGCCCTGCGGCGCAACCTGCAGCCGCTGCCGGAGATCAAGAACATCATCGCCGTCGCCTCCGGCAAGGGCGGCGTCGGCAAGAGCACGGTGGCGGCCAATCTGGCGCTGGCGCTGCGCCTGGAGGGTGCGCGGGTCGGCCTGCTCGACGCCGACATCTACGGCCCCAGCCAGCCGCGCATGCTGGGGGTCGAGGGCGAGCGCCCGACCTCGCCGGACGGCCGGCGCATGCATCCCATCGAGGCGCAGGGCCTGCAGGTGATGAGCATCGGCTTCCTGATCGACGATGACCAGCCGATGATCTGGCGCGGCCCGATGGCCACCCAGGCGCTCAACCAGCTGATCGGCGAGACCGCCTGGCAGGCGCTGGACTACCTGGTCATCGACCTGCCGCCGGGCACCGGCGACATCCAGCTCACGCTCTCGCAGAAGATTCCGCTGTCCGGCGCGGTGATCGTCACCACCCCGCAGGACATCGCCCTGCTCGACGCCCGCAAGGGCCTGCAGATGTTCCGCAAGGTCGAGGTGCCGGTGCTCGGCATCGTCGAGAACATGGCGATCTACTGCTGCCCGAATTGCGGCCACAGCGAGCACATCTTCGGCGCCGGCGGTGGCGAGAAGCTGGCGCGCGACTACGACACCGAGCTGCTCGGGGCGCTGCCGCTGTCGGCGAAGATCCGCGCCCAGGCCGATGGCGGCCGTCCGACCGTGATCGCCGAGCCGGACTCGGCCGAGGCGCAGAGCTACCGTGCCATCGCCCGCACCGCCGCCGCCCGGTTGGCGCACGGTGCGGCGCAGACGGCGTTCCCCTCCATCGAGATCGCCTGAGCGATGTCGCGCCTGTGGCTGGTGCTGCTGTTGGCGCTCTGCGCCTGGCAGGCCGGCCAGTGGTGGCGCCTGCGACCGGTGCAACAGGCTGATGGCGTGCTGGCGGCGGAAGATCCGCGCCAGCAGACGGTGGTGGCCGACAGCTTCGAGTACGAGGGCTATCGGCTCAGCCCGCGCGCCAGCTATCAGTTGCGAGCCCGTCTGCTGTCGCGCGAGTCCTATCACCTGGGCCGCGAAGCCGAGCTGTCACCGCTGGACTTCGCGCTGGGCTGGGGCGTGATGTCCGATAACCGGGTGCTGGATGCACTGGAGATCAGTCAGTCCGGCCGCTACTTCTGGCTGCGCTGGGGCGAGCCGGCGCCAGCGAGCGAGAGCGAGATGCTGCGTCACTCCGCCAACACCCATCTGATTCCCGCCGACGACAGCGTGCGGCGCGCGCTCGCTAGAATGCGTCCGGGGCAGGTGGTGGCGCTGGACGGCTGGCTGGTGGATGTCGCCGCCCAGGACGGCTGGCAGTGGCAGAGTTCGCTGACCCGATCCGACACCGGTGCCGGGGCCTGCGAGCTGATGTGGGTACGCTCGGCCTCGGTATTCCTCCGTGGCAAATAACAGCAAATAACCAAGACTAGGCAACGACGGACGCGATGAGCATCAAATCGGACAAGTGGATTCGCCGCATGGCGGCGCAAGGCATGATCGAGCCCTTCGAGCCCGGCCAGGTGCGGGTGGCGGCCGACGGCCACAAGATCGTCAGCTATGGCACCTCCAGCTACGGCTACGACGTGCGCTGCGCCGACGAGTTCAAGATCTTCACCAACATCAACTCCACCATCGTCGATCCCAAGGCCTTCGACCCGAAGAGCTTCATCGACGTGAAGTCGGATGTCTGCATCATCCCGCCCAACTCCTTCGCGCTGGCGCGGACCGTCGAGTATTTCCGCATCCCGCGCTCGACCCTGGTGGTCTGCCTGGGCAAGAGCACCTACGCGCGCTGCGGCATCATCGTCAACGTCACCCCGCTGGAACCCGAGTGGGAAGGCCATGTGACCCTGGAGTTCAGCAACACCACCACGCTGCCGGCGAAGATATACGCCAACGAGGGCGTGGCGCAGATGCTGTTCTACGAATCGGACGAGGTTTGCGAGACCAGCTACAAGGATCGCGGCGGCAAGTATCAGGGCCAGCGCGGTGTGACGCTGCCGCGCACCTGAGCCTCGCGGACGGAGTGGACATGGCCAGCCTGGAAGTCCGCTTCGAGAAAATCAGCCCGGTCACCAGTCTCCTACGCTGCACCCGCAGCGATGGTCGCAGTCTGGCGATGATTACTCCGCACCAGCCGGGCCTGCCGCACGACCTGCTGCACTGGCTGGTGGAGACCGAACTGGGCTTTGGCGACGCCATGTTCGGCCAGTTGCTGCGCAACGAGAATCTGCGGGAAGACGTGGCGACCGGCAGCTTCGCCGGCTTCGACGCCGGCACCGTGGATTCGGTCAATGCCGAGACCATCGCCAGCACCCTCGACTGGGTGGACTGGAGCCAGGCGCCGGACTGGCGCGAATTACGTCGGCAGTGCGCCGAGTCCTTCGCCTACTACCACTTGCCGATGCCGACGCTGTCCGAGTCACGCTGGCAGGCGCTGCACGCGGCGCTGACCGGCATGCTGGCGCACTGGCCGGGCGTGCCGGTCGGCGGCGTGCTGGAGTTCCGCTACCCGCCGTTGGCGGAGGGCTCGGGAAAGCCGTAGCGGCGCGCGATCTCGCGCAGCACCAGCCACTCGCCGTAATGCGATTCCGCCGCGCGGGTCTCCATCGTCTTGGCCGAGGACACCCCGAGAGGCAGGCCGCTGGTGCACAGTCGGCCGTGCGGGCCAGCGGGCACGTCGAAGGCGGGCTTGTCGCCGCGCGGCGGGTTCGCGAAGTCCAGCGCGTAGGCCAGGTTCAGCGACCAGTCGGCGCGCGGCCCGATCGGGTCCAGGCCAAAGCGCCAGGTGATGAGATTGAGGATGGACTGCGGATCGAAGGGCAGCGAGCTAACGCCCTTGGCGACGCGCGGCCCGGCCAGCAGGCAGGGCACGCGAAAGCCCAGGCGGCCGTCGTTGCCCAGCGCCTTCTCCGCCTCCGACAGTGGCGCCATCGGCGGCACCACGTGGTCGAAGAAGCCGCCCCATTCGTCGTAGTTGATGATCAGCAGGGTCTTGTCCCAGTTCGGCGAGTTGCGCAGCGCCTCGTAGACCTGGTTGAGGAAGGCCTGGCCGTCACGCACGTCGGCCACCGGGTGGTCATCGTTGGAGATGCCCTGCGGGTTCTCGCCGAGGAAGCGCGGCTCGACATAGCTCACCGCCGGCAGCAGACCCAGCGAGGCCTGCAGCAGGAAGCTCGCGTAGGGCAGGCTGACGTTGAGATGCTGCTCGTACCAGAGTGCGGTCAGCGGCAGATCCTGGAAGTAGTAGCTGCCGCTGACGCCCTTCGCCGCCAGCCGGTCCCAGATGGTCGGCAGCGCGCAGCGGTCGAAGCCATTGCTGAGGCGGTCGGTTTCCCCCGAGTGCATGTAGATGCGGTTCGGGTAGGTGGAGCTGAGAATGCCGTGGTAGTACTGGTCGCAGACCGTCCAGTGTTCCGCCATGCCTTTGTAGAAGGGCAGGTCTTCGCCGGTGAAATAGCCGACCGGGAACTTGTCGGCGGGATTGAGCTTGGTGTCGTCGGTGAGCAGCCAGCCGTCGAGCTTGCCGTTGTTGAGATGCACGCGACCGCCGTTGTAGCCGTGGTCGGGGTCGGCCCAGCCGCAGCTCTGGTAGCCGTAATCGGGATCGTCGGAGAGCCGGAAGGTCTCGACGCTCTTGCCCTCGATATTGGGAAAGCGAAGCCCGGCCTGGCGGCCGTTGGCACCGGGCACCCAACCGAGCATGTGGTCGAAGGAGCGGTTCTCCATCATCACCACCACGATGTGTTCGATGCCACTGTCCTCGGGCTTGGGCAGCGTCTTGCCGGCCGGTGGATGCTGGGCCGGGACGTAGTCCTCGGGTAGGCCGTTGTCGCTCGGTGCTTCGGAACTGGCGCAGGCGGCGAACAGGGAAGCGCCGGCGGCGGAGCCGGCGAGGCCAGCCAGCACGAGGCGCCGAGAGGCGTTGAACGAATCGTGGTGAGACATGGAGCGCAACCCGCGTTCGATAGTCGGCCAGCAAGCCTAGCGGCGCGATGTTTCGTACCGATGAAGGCCGGTGGATCGGTTGTGTGTGGCTGCCTTCGACCTCTTTGCGGGGGGGCTTTCGCACGGCCTGATGAAGCGCAGGCCTGCTCGGCCTGGCGGATCGGACCTCGCGGCCCGGCCTCGGAGGTGGTGGAGCGAATCCACTTCTGTATATTTCGTTCAGAATCCCTAAAAAATTCGAACAATGAGGAAGAGATCACGAATGGGCACATCTCAGGATTTCCAGGTGGTTGTGGCACCAGCCCGGACGCTCCCCGCTCTGGTACTGGCGCTTTCCGTCGTGCTGGCCGCCTGTGGCGGCGGTGGTGGCGGCGAGGCTGGCGGCGGCACCACGCCACCGCCGACGCCCCAGCATCTCGTCAGCACTTCGCCAGGCCCTGGTACGTCCTTCTCGCCTGGCTCCGCCAATGTCAACTCCGGTGGCTCGGCTACTTTCACCGTCACGCTTGCCACCGGCTACAGCAATCTGACCGTCAGCGGCTGCGGCGGAACGGCCGCGAGCCGCGCCACACCGGGGACGGTGAGCTACAGCACGGGGGGCGTCACCGCCAACTGCACCGTGACTGCGGCGGCGACCGCCGATCCGGTGGTACTCGCGCCGCCGGCGCAAGCCTTCGTCGCCCACGTTGGCGGTGCTCCCTTGCGGGCACCGCTGGTCGCCGCCCTCAACCCCGCCACGAGCTACACGATGGAGGGCTGGATCCACCTCGGCCGCGCCCTGCCTCAGGCCTGGATCATGGGCCGTGGCCGGCCCATTGATCGTGGCGCGAGCGGCGTCGAGATCGCGGCGGCGCTCAAGCTGGGGGGTGACGGGCGGCGGTTGCAGTTCGCCTTCTCGACCACCACGTCCTTCGCGCTCGACGCGCCGGAGCCAATTCCGTTGGGGCGCTGGACCCATGTCGCGGCCGTGCTCGATGGCGGCCAGGCGCGTCTGCTGGTGAACGGCGCGGTCGTCGCCACCGGCAGCTACACCGGCACGCTGCGGGCTCTGACCGACGTGCCTTTCGGCGTCGGAGCGCCCTACGACGCCGCCGGATTGCCCGCCAACAGCCACGAGCCCGGCTTGCATGCCCGGCAGTTGAGGGTCTGGAGCGTTGCCCGCAGCGCCACGCAGATTCAGGCGGCGGCGGGGCAGTCGTTGCCCACGGATCGCACCGGCCTGGTCGCGCGCTGGCCGCTGGACGAGCGTCGCGGTGTTGCGGCCACGGATGCCGAAGGGCGCGCCGGCCTGACCCGCATCCTGCGGGTCGGCACCAGCCGCACCGCCGTGCTCGATAGTGGGCCTTATTTCGAGCTGTCGACGGTGGATGTTCCGGCCGGCGTGCTCACCGATGGCAGCAGCGGTGCGGTGATCGATATCGACGGCGACGGCGATCTCGACCTGGTGGCCTTCCAGGTCGCGTTCCCACCGACATTCCCTGCGACCGAGCGTCGACTGCTCGGCTTCCGCAACGACGCTGGCCGTTTCGTCGAGGCGACCGAGAGCCTGCTCGGCGACATCGTGGCGATCAACCCGCGTGACGCCTGGGTGGCGGACTTCACCGGCGACGGCCGCAAGGACCTGTTCATCGCCGATACGGGCACCGACACCGAGCCCTATCCCGGCACGCAGTCGCGGCTGCTGGTCGGCACTGCCGCTGGCCGCCTGAGCGATCAGACGGCGACCCGCCTGCCACGGATAGACCATTACAGCCACGGCGTCAGCGCGGGCGACATCGACGGCGACAGCGCGCTCGACCTGTACCTTGCCAACTACGATGGGTCCGGGTCGGTGCTCTGGCGGAACCAGGGCGGCGGCAGCTTTCTCGATGAGAGCAGCCGCGTCACCGAGGAGCGGGTATGGCCTTCGCCACCGTCCGATGTGGCCTTCTGTGATTTCAACGGCGACAGCCGGCCGGATCTGGTGATCGGTGGCAGCTACAACCCCTCGGTCGGCGCCGGCACGGAGGCGCCGACCCGGTTGCTGATGAACGACGGCACTGGGCGCTTCGCCGCCGACGCGCGCTTCCCGATTCCGGCCAAGCTGCATGGCGACAAGGGCAACACCGTCGCCATCGTCTGCCTGGACGTCAACGGTGACGGCAAGCTTGATCTGCTGCAGGCCACCGATGCCGAATCCAAGGTCCCGGGCCTGCAGTTGCTGCTCAACGAAGGCAGCGGACAGTTGAGCGACGTCTCTTCGCGGCTGGACGTGGTTTTTCCGGAGACCGACGGCTGGGTCAGCAGCATCGACATCGCTGACCTCGACAACGACGGCCGACCGGACCTGGTGTTGCGGACCATCGGCAATGCCGACAGCGGCAAGGGCCGACTGTCCCGTTCCATCCTGCTCAACCGTGGCGGCGGCAAATTCGTCGATGCGAGCGAACTGCTGGATGCCGACACCAGCACCGGCCTGGTGGTCGGCGATTTTGATCGCGATGGCCGCATTGATCTCCTGGCGATCGACCTCCGCGACCGCCTACGCCACTACCGGAGCATCAAGCCGATCAATGCCGCGCTGTTTGACGACTGAGCTGATCAGGTGGCCGGCGTGATCCGCCAGCAGCGATGCGCCGGCGGTGGGCGCTTGAAGTCCTCGTCCAGGGTCTGCGGACTGATGTCGCGCACCTGCCAGTCCTCGCGCGGCTCCAGCTTGAAGCGCTGGCGATTGCAGCTGAAGTAGAGCACGCCGCCCGGCGCCAGCAGCGTCAAGGCGTCAGCGATCAGCGCCGTGTGGTCGCGTTGCACGTCCCAGCTGTCCTCCATCTTCTTGGAGTTGGAGAAGGTCGGCGGGTCGCAGAAGATCACGTCGAACTGGGGCGCACGCGGGTCGGCGGCGGTGCGCGCCAGCCAGTCCAGGCAGTCGGCGCGCAGGGTCGCGTGCGCCGGCAGCCGCGTCGGCAGCGCGCCACGGCCGTCCACCTCGGTGCAGGCGATCTGGTTCAGTTCCAGGTTTTGCGCCAGCCAGTCGAGATAGGTGTTGGACAGGTCCACCGACAAGGTCTGCGCCGCGCCACCCACCGCCGCCTGCACGGTCGCCGCGCCGGTGTAGCAGAAGAGATTGAGAAAGCGCTTGCCGGCACATTCCTTCTGCAGACGCAGGCGCATCGGACGGTGGTCGAGGAACAGGCCGGTGTCGAGATAGTCGTCGAAGTTCACCCACAGCTTGGCGCCGTGCTCGGCGACCACGTGATAGCGCTCGGTTTCCGCCTGCCGCTGGTACTGACTGGGGCCCTTCTGGGCACGGCGCAGCTTGTAGTGCAGATTCGCCGAAGGTAGTTCCAGCACCTGCTGGATCACGGTCAGGGCCTCGCGCAGACGACGCTCGGCGGCGGCCGGTTCGATGGTTTTCGGCGGCGCGTATTCCTGCACCACCGCGTGTCTCTCGGGGGTGCTGTAAAGGTCCACCGCCACCGCGTAGTCCTTGAGGTCGGCGTCGTAGAGGCGGTAGTTGCTGACGCCGCTGCGCTTCGCCCACTTGTTGAGGTGGCTCAGGTTCTTGCGCAGGCGGTTTGCGAAGTCGGGCGCCACCTCCTTGCGCTCGCCGCTGCCCAGCGGCGAGGGTGCGGTGGGCAGTTGCGTGGCGCCGGATTCAAGCGCGCTGCCGTCCGGTAGCGGCTCGCCCGGCGTCGCCGGTAGGCCGCCAGCGGCTTGCGCATGCACGTCCATCAGCAGCAGCTTGCAGGGCAGGGCGCCGTTGTAGAAGGCGTACAGCTTGTCGGCGCGCAGGCCCAGGCGGTGGCCGAGGTCGGGGCGGCCGGTGAACAGCGCCGCTTTCCAGCCGCCGAAGGCGGCTTTCAGCCGGCTGCCGTAGAGCGAATGCAGCTTCACCAGCTCGGCCTCGTTGGCCAGGCGCTCGCCATAGGGCGGGTTGCAGATCACCAGGCCGGGCGCGCCGGCCGGCGGGGTCGCCAGGGTGGCGTCGCCGACGGTGAAATCGACCTTGCCAGTGAGGCCGGCCTGCTGGCCGTTGCGGCGCGCGGCGGCGACCGCCGCCGGGTCGAGGTCGCGGCCGGCGAGGGCTGGCAACTCGGCTTTCAGACCGCGTTCGCGGCGGGTCTCTGCCTGTTCGCGCAGGGTGCGCCAGAGGCGGGGCTGGTGTTCGTTCCAGGCGGCGAAGCCCCAGCGCTCGCGCAGCAGGCCGGGGGCGATGTCGGCGGCGATCCAGCCGGCCTCGATCACCAGGGTGCCGCTGCCGCACATGGGGTCGAGCAGGCCGCCGCCACGGGCGGCGATAGCCGGCCAGCCGGCGCGCAGCAGCAGGGCGGCGGCGAGGTTCTCCTTCAGCGGCGCGGCGACGCCGCGCTGGCGGTAGCCGCGTTGGTGCAGCGACTCGCCAGCGAGATCCAGCGACAGCGTCGCGTAGTCGCCATCGAGGTGCAGGTGGATGCGGATGTCGGGGGCTTCGGCATCAACGTCCGGCCGCTTGCCGACTGCGGCGCGGAAGCGGTCGGCAACCGCGTCCTTCACCTTCAGCGCCGCGTAGTGGGTGTGGGTGACGATCCGCGAGCGGCCGGCGACCTCGATGGCGAAGCTGAAACGGGCATCGAACAGCTCCGGCCAGTCGATGGCATGGGCGGCGGCGTAGAGCTGCTCGCTGCCGGCATGCGGGCCGCTGCCGCCGCTCAAGGGGAAGCGCTGCAGCGGCATCAGGATGCGCGAGGCGAGCCGCGACCACAGGCAGGCCTTGTAGGCAAAGGCGAGGTCGCCGCTGGCGTGGATGCCGCCGACGGTTTCCTTCAGGCTGGCCGCGCCCAGGCCGCGTAGCTCCTCCAGCAGCAGCGGCTCGACGCCGCGTGGGCAGGTGGCGAACAGGGGCATGGCGGGGATGGCGGACGAGGACAGCTCAGGGCTGGGCTCGGTGACCGGGACGACGGGGGGAGGGGTATCGCTCATGGCGCATTATCTCGCAGCCGCCTCGTTATCATGCGGCGTCCATGCATCGGAGCGGCACCGTGAACAAGAACTGGGGATGGCTGGCGCTGTGTCTGGCCCTGTGGGGCCTGTCCGGGCCGGCGCGCGCGGGCGCGGCGGATGCTGCCTTCGAGCAGCGTTTCGGCGATGCCTTCCTCGACGGCTACTGGCGCGAAAACCCGGATGCCGGGATCGCCAACGGCTACTACCGCTACGCCGACCGCCTGCTGGCGCCGGATGCCGCCGGCCGCGCCGGCTACCTGCGCTATCTCGACCGGCAACTGGCGGCGCTGGCTGCGGTGGACCCGCAGGCGCTCGACGAGAACCACCGCAGTGACTGGGCGCTGCTGTCCAACCGGCTGGAGCTGGAGCGCTGGTCCCTGCTCGAACTGAAGGAATGGCAGTGGAATCCGGCGCTCTACAACGTCGCCGAACCCTTCGCGCTGCTGCTGAACACGCCCTATGCGCCGGAGCCGGAGCGCCTGCGGGTGGTGCTGCGCCGGCTGGCGGTAGTGCCGGCCTACTACGCGGCGGCGAAGGCGGCGGTCCGTCAGCCCACCCGCGAGCACACGCAGTTGGCGATCCAGCAGAACGCCGGTGCGCTGGAGGTACTGGGCAAGCCGCTGGAAACCCAGGTGGCCGGCTCCGGCCTCAGCGCTGCCGAGCGCACGCTGTTCCTGCAACGCCTGGGCAGGGCGCGGGCGGCGGTCGGTGACTACATCGCCTGGCTGAAGGCGCTCGATGCCGATCTCGCCGAACACGGCGGTGCCCGCAGCTTCCGTCTCGGCGAGGCGCTCTACGAAACCAAGTTCGCCCACGAGATCCAGTCCGGCGGCAGCGCCAAGCAGCTCTACGAGCGCGCGCTGGCCGAGAAGGAGCGCCTGCACGCGCGGATGGCGGTGCTCGCCGAAGAGCTCTGGCCCAAGTATTTCCCCGACACCGCGCCGCCCGCCGACCGGGTGGCGAAGATCGCGGCGCTGATCGCCAAGCTCTCCGAGAATCACACCACGCCGGACAACTTCATCCCCGAGGTGAAGCGGCAGATTCCGCTGCTGGAGGCCTGGGTGCGCGAGCACGATCTGGTCAGCCAGGACCCGACCCGGCCCTTACAGGTGCGCGAGACGCCGGTCTATATGCGCGGCTTCTCCATCGCCAGCATCAACGCGCCCGGTCCCTACGACCCCACCGCCAACACCTACTACAACGTCTCGCCGCTCAGCGACTACACGCCGGCGCAGGCCGAGAGCTTCCTGCGCGAGTACAACCACTGGCAGTTGCAGGTGCTCAACATCCACGAGGCGGTGCCCGGCCACTACGTGCAGCTCCTGCACGCCAACAAGTCGCCGAGCCGGATCAAGACCCTGTTCGGCAACGGCGCGATGGTCGAAGGCTGGGCGGTGTACGCCGAGAAGATGATGCTGGAGAGCGGCTGGGGCGGCTTCGAGCCGGAGATGGAGTTCATCCACAGCAAGTGGCTGCTGCGGGTGGTCACCAACACCCTGCTCGACTACGGCATCCAGGTGCTGGGCTGGTCCGAGCAGCAGGTGCTGGACCTGATTCGCGACGAGGCTTTCCAGAGCGAGACTGAGGCACGCGGCAAGTGGCGGCGGGCGACGCTCAGCCAGGTGCAGTTGACCAGCTATTTCGCCGGCTATTCGGCGATCTACGATTACCGCGAGCGGCTCAAGGCTGAACTGGGGCCGCGCTTCAACCTCAAACGCTTCCACGAGCGCTTCCTGAGCTTCGGCAGCGCGCCGGTGGCGGTGATCGAATCCCTGATGCGGCCGCAAGACGCCGCCCAACCCTGATCGGAGCAAGTGATGAGCATCAACCTCGGTGGTGGTTACGGCGGCTTGTTCGGACTGCTGGTTCTGGCGGCCGACCTCTACGCGCTGTTCAGCATCTTCAGTAGCAGCGAGACGGTGGGCAAGAAGGTGGTCTGGACCCTGCTGGTGCTGTTCCTGCCGGTGCTTGGCTTCATCATCTGGTGGCTGGCCGGGCCGCGCGCCAGGGCCGGTTGATTTCGGCTAGAGGCCGAGCTGCCGACGCAGTTCGTCCGGGCTGAGCCGCGCTGGGCTGGACAGCTCCAGCGCTTCCACGAGTTCCACCAGCCGGGCATTGAGCGGCGCCGGCCAGGACAGGCGCTCGCCCAGCGCCACGATCTCGCCATTGAGCTGGCGCACCTCGGTGGCGCGACCGGCGCGCACGTCCGAGACCATGCTCGGATAGGCGCCGTCGTCGAGGCCATTCTTCAGCCGTGCCAGCCACCAGGTGAGCGGCCCGCCGCGCAGCAGCAACTGCCGGTAGGCGGCGTGCGGTAGCGGCATCGGCAGCTTGTAGGCGATGTTGGCCGCCTCGATACGGTCCACCGCTTCCTCCAGCACGGCGGCGAAGATCCGGCGCAGGTCGGGCTCGCTGAGCAGATCGCGGAAGGTGCTCTGGGTCAGCGCGCCGATGGCGTTGGCGAGATTGATCAGCAGCTTGCCCCAGCAGGCCTCCTCGCCCCGGCTGCGGCCGACGGCCAGGCCACTGCCTTCGAGGAGGCTGCGCAACTGCTCATCGCCGTCGGCGAGGATCACCGCCGGCTTGGTGGTGAGCTGCGCGTGCAGCGGCCCCAGATGCTGGGCGTTGAACATGATGGTCAGGGCCAGCGCTGGCGTCTGCGGCAGGCGCTCGCCTAGGCGCGGCAGGGCGCGCACGCCGTTGAGCGTCGACACCAGGCTCAGCCCTGGCGGCGGCGTGCCGAGCGCGTCGATCACGCCGTCCAGCGCGCCGAACTTGGTGGCGATCAGCAGATAGCGGGTGTCGGCGTCGAGTAGCCGCTCGGTGAGCGTTGGCAGCGGCGCTTCCAGCGCAGCGCCGCGCGGCCGCTCCAGGCGCAGGCGGCCGGCTTGCTCGAAGGCGGCGCGGTCCTTGGCGCGGACGTAGAGGCGCAGCGGCCGGCCGGCGGCAGCCAGATAGCTGGCGAGCGTGATGCCGACCGCGCCGGCGCCGACCAGAGTGATCATCGGCTGCAACTCCTGTGCGTACCCGAAAGCGAGTGGCGAGCTTACGCGCCCGTGGTCGGCCCCGGCTACACTGCCGGCGGGATCACAGGCTGGCGGCCGGGGACATGGATATGCGTGGTTTGCTGTTGCGCGGACTAGGGGGGCTGGTCCTGGGCTGGCTGGCCGGCACGGCGCAGGCCGGCGCGCCGGAAGACAAGCTGATGAGCTGCATGCGCGCCAACATTCCGCAGACCCTGCGCATCCAGGAATTCGACCTCGTCGCCACCGACCGTGCCGGCGGCACCCGCCTGCTGCGCGGGCGCCTGTATGCCAAGCGCGAGGACGAGAAGCTGCGCGCGATGCTGCGGCTCACCGCCCCCAACGACGTCAACGGCGCCTCCTACCTGATGCGCGAGGGCGAAAAGTCCGACGACATGTATGTGTTCCTGCCGGCGCTCAACAAGGTGCGGCGGATCACCGGCGGCAGCAGCGACGGCCCGCTGTTCGGCACCGACCTCTCGTATGCCGACATCAAGCAGATCCACAACGCCTTCAGCGGCAACCAGCCCGTCATCGAAGCCGCCGAGAAATTGGACGGCCGCTCGGTGAAGCGGCTGTCGGTGGTGCCGCATCAGGAAGCCGGCTCGCGCTACAGCCGCATCCGTGCCTGGGTGGACGACGAAAGCTGCGTGGCGCTGAAGGTCGAGTTTCTGGAAGGCAGCAGCGTGCGCAAGCGCCTGACCGGCCCGGCCAAGGCGCTGGAGCGCTCCGGCAGCTACTGGTATCTGTCGGAGGCGACCATGGAGGATCTCAAGGAGGGCAGCCGCACCCGCCTGAAGATCACCGGCGTCAAGAGCGGCGTGGAAATGGCCAACCGCTTCTTCGACACCCGCAACTTCTACGTCGGCAACTAAGAGACCGCGCATGCTGCGTTTGCTGGAGCGCTTCGCCGCCCGCCCCTGGCTGACCCTGACGGTGATGACGCTGATCAGCCTGCTGGCGGTGTTCAGCATCTTCGACTTCCACAGTCGCCAGCTGAAGCTGGGCATCGACCCGGCGATGGAGCGCCTGCTGCCGGCGCAGGACAGCGACCGTGCCGTGCTGGATCGCGCTCGTGCCGTGTTCGGTGACACCGACCCGGTGCTGCTGACCGTCCGCTTCGAGGACGGCGTGTTCACCGCCGCCAATCTCGCCACCGTCGCCCGCCTCAGCGACCGCCTGCGCGAGCAGCCCGGCGTCGCCGACGTGTTCTCGCTCGCTACCGCGCCGAACCTCTCGGCCAGCGGCGAGGATGTCGAGGTGTCGAGCTTCACCCAGCAGGCCGAGGCCGATCCCTCGCGGGTGGCGCTGCTCGCCGGGCAGATGGCCGACAACCCGGTGTACCGCAACACCCTGGTGTCCGCCGACGGCAAGGAGGCGGCGTTCGCACTGTCGCTGCACGACTTCGACGAGCAGGCCTTCCGCGCCGCCGGCTATCCCGAGCGCCTGACTGCGCTGGCCAGGGAGGTCAGCGGTGCCAGCGTGGTGCGGGTGAGCGGCGCGCCGGTGATCAAGCGCGCCACCGCCGATGCGCTGCTGAAGACCTTCATGGTCACCGTGCCGATGGTGCTGCTGGTGATCGTCGGCGTGCTGCTGGTGGCCTTCCGCGATCTGCGCGTGACCCTGGCGGGCACCGTCACCGTCAGTGTTGCGCTGATCTGGACCCTGGCCATCGCCCATTGGCTGGGCTGGAAGCTGCACATGCTCACCGCACTGACGCCGGTGCTGGTGGTCACCCAGGGGCTCTGCTACTGCATCCACTGGCTGGCCGACTATGTGCAGCACGGCGACACGCGCCCGCCAGCAGCCCGCGCGCAGTGGGCGCTCAAGCATGCTTCGCTGCCGCTGGCGCTCAATGCGCTGACCACCTGCGCGGGCTTCCTGGCGCTACTGCTCAATGACCTGCCGGCGATCCGGCAGTTCGCGGTGCTGACCGCCATCGGTACCGCCCTGGCGGCGGTGCTCGCGCTCACCCTGCTGCCGGCGCTGACGCTGCTCTGCGGCAGCGGCCGCTACCGTCAGCCGCGCGAGCCGATCTACCACGCCATCGCCGCCCGCCTGTCGCGGCTGGCGGTGCGGCGCCGCACCCTCATCATCAGCTCTGCCATCGGGCTACTGCTGGTGGGCGGCGTGCTGGCCTCGCAGCTCAAGCCGAGTGCCGAATTCGTGCGCGGCTTCCCCGAGGACGCGCCGGTACGGGTCGACTACGAGGCCATCAACCGCAATTTCGACGGCGCCAATGTGCTCACCGTGCTGGTCGAGACCCATGTGCCGGACGCGCTCACCGATCCCGCGCTGGCGCGGGAGATCGACCGCTTCGCCGACTGGCTGCGCCAGCAACCGGAAGTGGGCGGCGTCTACACCTATGTCGACCTGCTGAAGCTGCTCAACCGCAGCCTCAACGAGGGCGATCCGGTCTACGCGGTGGTGCCGGACAACGCGCCGGCGATCAAGCAACTGCTGGTGTTCGCCGGCGGCGAGCAGATCAAGCGGGTGGTGGACAAGCAGTTCAAGACCGCCGCCGTGGTGCTGCGGGTGAAGGTGGACGACGCCGCCATGCTCACCGCCTTCGCGCAGCGGGTCGATGCGCGCCTGGCGCTGTTGCCGCCGCCGCTGTCGGCCAGTCTCACCGGCTCCAGCCTGCTCGCCACCCGCACGGTGGCGCAGCTCACCTCCGGCCAGTGGGCGACGGTGGCGCTGACGGCGGCGCTGATCTGGGCGATCCTGGCAGTGATCTTCACCTCGCCGCGCGCGGCGCTGCTGGCCCTGCTGCCCAATCTGGTGCCGGTGTCGATCTACTACGGCCTGCTGCAACTCACCGGCATCGGCCTGTCGCCCACCACCAGCCTGATCGCCAGCATCGTGCTCGGCATCTCGGTGGACGACACCATCCACTACATGGTCCGCTTCAACCGCGAGGCGAGGGCGCGCGGCAGCGAGGTCGAGGCGGTGCATCACGCCCTGGCCGGCGTATTGCGGCCGATCACCCTGACCATGATCGCGCTCTGCCTGGGCTTCCTGGTGTTCCTCGGCGCCGACATGAAGAGCCAGGTGCAGTTCGGTGCGCTCGCCGCCTTCACCCTTTTCCTGTCCTGGGCCTCGGACATCACCCTGACCCCGGCGCTGGCCTCCTACGCCCGCATCGTCACGCTGTGGGATCTGCTGCGCCTGGACCTCGGCCACAGTCCGCAACACACGATCCCGCTGCTGTCCGGCCTGTCGCTGCGGCAGGCCCGCACCTTCGCGCTGCTCTCCAACATGGAGAAGCTGCCCGGTGGCCGGCGGGTCATCACCGAGGGTGACTACGCCCGCGACATGTACGTGATTATCGACGGCCAGGTCGAGGCCTGGGTGGAACGCAACGGCGAGCGCAAGACGCTGGCGACGCTCGGCCGTGGCGCGGTGATCGGCGAGGCCGGCTACTTCGGTCAGCGCCGCACCGCCAACATCGACGCCACCAGCAATGTCCGTCTGCTGCGCTTCGACAGTCAGGATCTCGAACGCCTGCGCCTGCGTCACCCGCGCATCGCCGCCACGGTGTTCCGCAACCTCAACCGCATCCAGTCCGAGCGCATCGCGCGGATGACCGCGATGCTGAACTGAGCCGCCTCGCGGCCTGCTCCCGTGCCGTCGTCGCCCTTGCTTCGGGTTGCTTTGCTCAGCTTCCTTTTGCTGTTCAATCCGGGTGCTGCGCAGGCAGCAGGCCCATCGGCCTCGCCCGCCAAAGCCTTGGAAGCCCCGCCCGAGATTCCCGTGGTGGTGTTCTACACCCGCCCTCTCGTCAAGGCGCGACTGCGGATTCCCGACAGTCTGCAGAACTACACCGTCACCGCGATCGCACCGCTCGCCGATGATCCGGGCCGATTCGATGTGGAGGTGCACTTCGAAGCGCGCACCCCGTTCGGCGGCACTACGGCGCATCGCGCTCGCTTTCAGATGAAGCGGGCGGCAGTGGAAGGGGAGTGGATAGTCACTGCACGGTGACCGTGCAGTGCCGCGGACGGTCAACGCCTAGGTTAACGCGCGGACCCGCTGGAGGCGGGGCCGTCACGTTGAACCGCTAGTTGGACCTCTGCTGGATTGCAGAAAATACGTGCAAGAACAAATGACGCCAAAAAGGCTGCAACACATATGCCGACGAGTTTTTCCGTCGCGTACGCTTCGCCCGATTTTGCAAAGTAAGCGACGCTGCATGCGGCCGAAAAAACGCCCACTAACGACTCAACACTCTTGCCTCGAACTCTCCTCGCAAGCCCTGCACCGAGCCCTGTGACAGCGGCCGGTACCAAACCCAATAAATATCCGAAGAACGGCGCTGTATAGAACATCCCGAGCGTTGCTCCGAAGTGTATCGACTGCCCTTGCATAAGCCATCCAACGATTTGGCCGCAAAATGCACAGGTTACGTATACAAGACCCCCTAAGGGAGGTCCAAAAAAAGAGAAAAAGACGACGCCATTAAAGACGTCTGAAACCAATATCTTGGCGGACCCGATGTGGTTGGGGCTGCTGTTATTCATGCGGTCCAACGCCAATTAGACCGCCGAAATGCGGCAACTAATTGCCGCAAGGCGGTCGTATGAGGGTGCTTGGTCATGCGAATCAGTCCCTTGGTGCGAGCTACTTCTTAGCGTCGCCGAGTTATGCCGCAGACCCCTCCGCAGCTGATCTCGACTTCACACCCACTACTTTGGGCCGTCAAGTGACCGGGATTGCGAGTGTCGGTTTTGGGCTTGCAGCCCCTCACCTGCCGCCAAGCAGTCCTCCGCAAGACTGATGCGTCTGGCAACTCGCCGCCCGCAAGTTGTCCGACGAGTCGCAGGGGAACTCGTAGTCGCAGGAGGCCATTGATGGCTGCGGGTCGGTGCTCACCTGTGCTGGGGTGAACGCGCGACCGGTATACCAGCTGCCCCAATAGGTCTGGGCGCTGGAGCCACCACCCAGCGCAATGTCTTTCGCCACGCCGTCAGCGGTGAAGGTGTAGGCCAGCAGGGCGTCCATGTGGTACCAGTTCCAGTAGTCGAGGCCGTTGACGTTGCTGGCCTGGTTTTCTTTTGACGGCAGGGTGTGGTCGGCGGTCAGCGTGCAGCCGGCTTCGGTGTCGCTGAAGACTTTGATGAAGGCCTTTTCGCTGTTGGGGATGGCGATGTGATCGTAGACGTCAATCGCCATCTGGTGATCGTTGGTGCTGTCCTCGTCATAGACCGTCATCACCAGCTTGACGCTGGGATCGAAGCCGGCGAGGTCGCCGTCTGACAGCCGCAGCGAGTACCACGGCGCCATGATGTACATGGCGGTGCCCGCAGAACCCCAGCCGGCAGCCTTGGCATTCAGGGCCATGCGGGGGCTAGCGCCGCCGCCGAACGAGTGCCCGAAAAATGCCACCCGCGAGGTGTCGATCAGTTCGGGATGCTGGGCCACCGCCGCTTGGAATCCACCCCAGAGCACGTCGTACTTCGGGTCGGCCCGTCCCGGGGTCTGGTACTGGCTGAACACCACGGTGTAGCCGAGGCTGGTCAGGTGCGCGATGGTGCTGCTGTAGCGGTCCGGGTCGCGGGCCCCGAATGCGTGCGAGAAGAAGATGGTCGGAGCCGGGGTCGCTCCCTGCGGGTAGTAGATGTAGACCTTCTCGCCCACGGTCACCGGATTCTTGAACGAGAGACTCGCCTGGGTGTAGCTGCCGTTGGCGCCGTAGCCGCCTGCGGCCTGCGGCACCGGCACGGCGGGGCAGGCTGACTGGCCGGGGAATAGATTGGCGAGCGGCCCGGCCTGGGCACTGGTGGTGGTGGCGATCAGCCAGAGCACAATCCCCGGCAACGATTGCTGAAGCCAACGCATGGGCGAATCTCCTGGATTTCCTGTCTGGTTCAGCGATGCGCAAATTGCACGCCATTCGGCAGCGGGGAGCCAAATCTTTGCTTCCCGATGAACGAGCTTCGCCGCGCGCCGCGTAAACCCCCTTGCCGCCGCCCCTCGCTAAACTGCGCCACCAACAAATCAGTCCAGTCCGAGGAAAGACGATGAGTCTGCAAGGCAACACCCTGAGCGGCAAGACCCTGTTCATCACCGGCGGCAGCCGTGGCATCGGCCTCGCCATCGCCCTGCGCGCGGCGCGCGACGGCGCCAACGTGGTCATCGCCGCCAAGACCGCCGAGCCGCATCCCAAGCTGGCTGGCACCATCCACACCGCCGTGGCCGAGATCGAGGCCGCCGGCGGGCAGGGCTTGGCGGTGCAATGCGACATCCGCGAGGAGGCGCAGGTCGTCGAGGCGGTTCGGCAGGCGGTGGCGCGCTTCGGCGGCATCGACATCCTGGTCAACAACGCCAGTGCGATCCAGCTCACCGGCACCCTGGCCACCGACATGAAGCGCTACGACCTGATGAACGGGATCAACGCGCGCGGTACCTATCTGACCGGTCGCGTGGTGCTGCCGCATCTGCAAGCCGCCGCCAAGGCCGGTCGCAACCCGCACATCCTGACGCTCTCGCCGCCGCTGGCGATGGAGCCGCGCTGGTTCGGGCCGAATGTCGCCTACGCGATCGCCAAGTACGGCATGAGTCTGTGCACCCTGGGCTGGGCCGAGGAGTTCAAGCGCGAGGGCATCGCCGCCAACAGCCTGTGGCCGCGCACCACCATTGCCACTGCCGCGATCCAGATGGTGGGCGGTGATCCGATGATGAAGCAGAGCCGCCTGCCCAGCATCATGGCCGACGCCGCGCAGGAGATCCTGAGCAAGCCGTCCAGGGCGTTCACCGGCAACTTCTGTATTGACGATCTGGTGCTGTACGAAGCGGGCGTGCGGGATTTCTCCGCGTACGCGGCGGTGCCGGGCACCCGCAAATTCTTGCCGGACTTCTTCCTGCCCAAGGATGTGGCGGAGTTGCCGGAGTAGGCGCGGACCTATCGTTGCGGTCGGTCTTTGCCGTTTCCTCTCCTGCCACGGGAGAGCGGAAAACTCGCCACAGCAACAAAAAAACCCAAGCCCGGACTCCCGGACTTGGGGCTTTGGGCCTCGCAGGCCGCTCTTAGAACAGGTAGCGCGCGTACAGCTGCAGGTTGTCGCGGTCGTGGATCAGGTTGTTCTCGCCGCCGCCCCAGTACCAGTTGTAGCCGGCGGTGAACGAGAAGTCCGACTTGTAACGCACCTCGAAGTTGGCGCTCATGCTCTTGCGGCCCTGGATGAAGTTCTCACCCGGTCCCGGCGCGGTGCCGTTGACGTCGTGGGCGAACACCAGGAAGGGCTGCAAGGAGATGCCCGGCAGCAGGCTCTCGTACTTGACGATATTGACGAAGCGGTAACCCCAGGAGAAAGGATCGGCGAAGGCTTCGAGATTCGCCTGGTGCGGGTTGAAGCGGCCACCGTCGGGGCCAACCACGCAGTTCGGGTTGGTGACGCAGGCCTGGCGGGAGCCGTCAGCGCCGCTGCCGTCGGCGCCGGCACTGGCGTGGTAGTAAACGCCGGGGGCGTCGATCTGCAGCACGTCCACCGATGGCATGTTGGGCACGTGGGTCGCGCCGATCTCCACCAGCGAGATGATCTGGTCGGCGCCGAATGGGTTTTCGGTGGCGCCGAAGATGCGGGTGATGCCCAGGTTGTACTGCAGCACGTCGAAGCGCTCGTAGCCCTGGATGTACTCGCCCGGCGTCGCTTCGCCGGCCTCGCGGCCACGATACGCCCACAGGAAGCTCGGGAAGGAGCGCGCCGAATTGGGGGCACTGCCGAGCAGCAGGTTGACGGTGTCGCAATTGCCGTTGGCGACGCAGTTGGGGTCGGCGTCGCTGCGGTCGTAATCGACACGCGTGCCGTTCTCGGCCCAGCCGCGTCCGGCGCTGGAGCCGGCGCAGTTGATGGTCGAGCCGTCCGCAGCCTTGCCGCCGCAGCGGGTCAAAAAGGGCTGCGCGGCGGCGAAGGCGACGTCGATCACCGACACCTGCAAAGGCAGGTTGGGCCGGTAGGCAACTTCGCCCTGGAAGGAGTAGTCGCCGGCGGTGGTGTTGAAGGAGGCGCCAAACAACTGGATGTTCTTCGGGTATTCGAGGAAGAACGGACCGGAGTCGAGCTTGACCAAGTCGTCCGGGTCGCTGGCATCGCCGCCGGTGAGCAGGCTGGTCAGCACGCCCAGGGCGGCGGGGTCGAGCCCTAGGCCCAGATCGTTATTCAGCAGAATTTCCGGGTTGCGGCCGATGGTGTCGAGCAGGTCCAGGCGGAACTGGTTGAGCGCCGAAGGCACGGTCAGTACCGGCAGGTTCGGGCAGGTCTGGAAGATCTGCGCCGAGTTGGTGGCGTCGATGCCCAGGGCGTTGCCCTCGCGACGCGCGCAGCTGGCCTGGCCGGCCTTGAAGCTGACGTAGGGCAGGCGCGAGTGGTAGTTCATGAAGTACAGGCCGATCTCGGTGCCGCCGTTGAGGTCCTCGAAGTAGGTCTTCAGAGCGACGCCGAACTGGCCGGCCGAGCCCGGATCGCGATCCGGCAGGCGGCTGATGTTGGCGGTGGTGCCGGTGACCAGCGACAGCGGGTTGTCGAGGTAGTACCCGACCTTGTCCTTGTCGTCCGCCGAGCCGCCGAACGACAGGTTGACGTAGTTCATGACGTTGTCGGTGCCGATGTCGTTGCTCGACAGATAGCTACCCGGCGCCGGGATTTCGACCGGCTTCCATTCCAGCTGGTAGAAGGCCTCCAGGGTGCCGTTCTCGTAGGGCTCGAAGCTGAAGAAGGCCATGTTCACCGGGGTGAACACCTCCTCGACCATGAAGCCGAAGCGGTTGAGGTTGTTGGCGTTGACCGGCTGGGCCTGGTTCAGCGAGTTGATGACCAGCAGGGTGGACTCGCCCCAGTTGACGTTCTGGCGGCCGAGCTTGAAGGCGAATTCCTTGTCGGTGAAGGGGATGGGCAGCTTGCCGAAGAAGTTGAAATCCAGCAGTTGCACATCGGCCACCAGTTGCCGACGCAGCGTGGAGTCGGTGCGCTCCAGCTCAGTGGTTTCGCCCGGGCCGTAGACGCGGGTGAAGTAGCGGTTGGCGACCGGGTCGCCAGTGATGCCGACGCGACCGGCGTTGTCGGTGGTGATCAGGCTCGGGTAGTAGTCCTTCTTCTGGTCGTTGAGCACGTCGTAGAAGGAGATGGCGCGGGCGAAGAACCCGAAGTCACCCTTGTTGAGGGTGATGTCCTGGGTGAGGCGCACGCCGCCCTGGGTCATGTCATAGCGGTCGTAATTGAGGTTGCCGTTGTCGGTACGCATGCTCGCCGCGCCCGGGGAGCGCGCGAGCTGCTCGGAGGGGTAGATCTGGTCCTTGAACAGACCCTGGCAGGACTGGTACACGCCCCGGCAGACCCCCTGGTTGAGGTTGGCCTTGCCGACCAGGTCTCCCGAGCGGGTCTCCATGCGCCATTGGGCGCCGACGGTGACGGTGTTGTTGAGCGTGCCCTCGATTCCGAGCGACTCGAAATTGAGATTGACGGCCTGCGCCGAGCCGGCGCTCAGGGCAAGGGCGAGGGCGGCCAGCAGGGTACTGGGGCGGCGGTGGGTACGCATGAATCCTCCGAATGAATTTTTTATGCGCCGGACACATGCCGCCCGGCGGATTTGCAGTGTTTATAGCGGCCTGTCAGAACGCTGTCACCCTGTTTTCGCGTTCAGGTTGACGGTCTCGGGTTGGCCCGCTCTACAGGTAGGCGGCGACCAGCTTGCCGATGCGGGGCAGCAGGCCACGGACTTCCTCCCCGGCACCGCCGCGAAACTTCTGGTAGGCCGACTTGGCGGCGGCATTCTGGGCCGCCGCGACCTTGGCATCGGCGACGCCCAGCAGCAGTTCGACGGCGGTATCGGCACGGCGGTCGAGGAACACCGCGAAATCGCCCACGCCGGAGTTCCGGAACTCCTGATACAGGGGCTCCAGCGCCCGCACCATGTCCGGCAGCATGCGCTGGCTGGCGCGCTCGAGGATGTCCGGCCGGGCGGCCTTGAGCAGGGCCAGCCCGGTCTTCAGCCCCATGCCCTTGAGTCCGCCACGCTGCTGGATGTGCTGCTCGACCAGCCGGGCGGCATCGGCGATCAGTTCGTCGCGGTGGTGAGCGGCCAATAGAATGTCGGCGAGAGAACTCATGAGATCAGGGATGTCGGAAGACGAATTCGATGCCGCGAAGCCTACCATCGCGCGCCTGAAAACCCGACCGCTGGAGCGCAATCTGGCGCTCGCCAAACTGGGCATGGGCGCGGGCGCGAAGATCGCCCTGCATTCGCTGTCCAACATCTTCCGTGGCGAGATTTCCCGCACCGAGGCCGACCGCCGCTTCTACGCCCAGCAGGCGCAGGTGCTGGCCGATGAACTGGGCCAGCTCAAGGGCAGCGTGATGAAGGCGGGGCAGATGCTCTCGCTCTACGCCCAGTACTTCCTGCCGGAGGAAGCGGTGCAGGTGCTGGCGACCTTGCAGGACTCCTCGATGCCGGTGGCCTGGACCGTGGTGGCGCCGCAGCTGGAGCAGGCGCTGGGCGCGAAGGTGCTGCGCGAACTGGACATCGACCACACGCCGATTGCCGCCGCCTCCCTGGGGCAGGCGCACCGGGCGCGCCGGCGCAAGGACGGTCTGGAGCTGGTGGTGAAGATCCAGTACCCGGGCGTGGCCTCGGCCATCGACAGCGACATCAAGACTCTGTCAAGACTGATCGCCGCCAGCCGGCTGACGCCGAAGAACTTCGATCTGACTCCGATCTTCGCCGAGGTCCGCGAGATGCTGTTGCGCGAGTGCGACTACGTGCAGGAGCGCGCCTGGACCGAGGAGTTCGGGCGACGCCTGGCCGACGACCACCGCTACGCCGTGCCCCGGGTCTTGTCCGAGTACAGCGCCGCGACCGTGCTCACCACCACCTACGAGTCCGGCTGTTCGGTGCAGGACGTGCAGGTGCGGGAGCTGCCGCAGGCGCGGCGGGATGCCCTGGGCCTGGCCTTCGCCGAATTGTTCCTGCGCGAGTTCTTCGAGTGGCGGCTGGTCCAGACCGACCCGCACTTCGGCAACTACCGGGTGCGTCTGGATGCCGACGGCCGCGACCGGCTGGTGCTGCTGGATTTCGGGGCTACGCGGGTCTACGAGCCGGCTTTCGTCCGCGACTACGCCCTGATCCTGCGCGGCGCCCTGCACCGGGATGCGCCGATGGTCGGCGTGGGGGCTACGGCCATCGGCCTCGCCGGCGAGAATTTCCCCCCGGCGGCCTTGCAGGCGTTCACCGACATGTGTGCGCGCATCGTCGAGCCGTTCGACCCCGAGCACGCACCCAAGGAGTTGCTGAACGCGAGTGGCGCCTATCGGTTCGGCGCTTCCAACCTGCCGATGCGGGTCAGCCAGATGGCGGCAAAGAACGCGCTTTCTCTGAGCTTCCGCGTACCGCCGCGCGAAATCGTCTTCCTGCACCGGCGCCTGGCCGGCGTGTTCATTGCCCTGGCGACCCTGGGTGCCGAACTCGATCTGCGCAAGCCTCTGGCCAGAGCGCTTTCCGCTATCGCAATGCAGCATTAAATCCTTCTGCAACCGAGCCTCTAGTCAGCTTGGCGCGACTGCGGAATATTCGTTAGCATCCAACGCCTCGCAGGGGCCGTAAACCTGCGAACACTGCCACCCTCCGAGGAGAAAATCGGACATGAAAAATTTGTCCTTAGCGTTCGGCGCCATCGCGCTGAGCCTTGCGGCCCAACAGGCCATTGCGAAAGTCGGGGCCGATGAAGCGGCCAAGCTCGGCACCAGCCTCACCCCGATCGGTGCGGAAAAGGCCGGCAACAAGGATGGCAGCGTTCCGGAATGGAAGCCGGCTCCGCAGAGCGGCTCGCTGAAGGGCGAGTTCCCGATGGATCCGGTGATCGCGGCCGAGAAGCCGAAGTTCACCATCACCAAGGCCACGCTCGACCAGTACAAGGACAAGCTGACCGAGGGTCACAAGTACCTGCTGAAGACCTACGACACCTACAAGATGAACGTCTACCCGACGCATCGCAACGTGTCCTGGCCGCAGCCGATCTACGACGCCACCAAGGTCAACGCCACCAACTGCGAACTGATCGGCACCGACGTGCTCGACGGTTGTAAGTTGGGCTTCCCCTTCCCGATCCCGAAGAGCGGCGCCGAGCCGGTCTGGAACCACAAGCTGAAGTGGCGCGGCGAGTCGGTGACCCGCTTCAACAACCAGATGATCGTGCAGCCCAATGGTGACTTCCAGCTCACCAAGGTGATCGAGAACGTGCAGTTCTCCTACGCCTCGATCAAGAACCCGATCCCGATGACCAAGACCGAGGGCGAGTACCTCAAGTATCTGTCGCAGACCGTGGCGCCGCCGCGTCTCGCCGGTACTTTCATCCTGGTTCACGACAAGGCGGGCATTGGCAACGACGGTCGCGCGGCCTGGCTGTACTCGCCCGGCATCAAGCGCATCCGCCGCGCGCCGACGGTGTGCTGCGACAACCCCTACGAGGGCACCGACGGTCACGAATTCTATGACCAGGTGGACGTCTTCAACGGCGTGCTTGAGCGCTACAACTGGAAGCTGGTCGGCAAGAAGGAAATCTACATTCCTTACAACAGCTACAAGCTGGCCGGCCCGATGACCAAGTACAAGGATCTGGCCAAGCCCAAGCACCTCAATGCCGACCTGCCGCGCTACGAGCTGCACCGCGTCTGGGTGGTGGAAGCCACCATCAAGCCGGGCACCAGCCACACCTTCGCCAAGCGCGTGATGTACCTCGACGAAGACAGCTGGAACATCGTCGCCGCCGACAACTACGACGCGCGTGGCAACCTGTACCAGTTCCAGGAAGGCCATCTGGTGTTCGGCTCGAACATCCAGGCCACCTCGACGGTGCCGGAAATCATCTACCACTTCACCTCCGGCCGTTACTTCATCACCGCCGCGTTCAACGAAGACAAGCCCTTCGACCTGACCGCCAACTTCAGCAAGGACTACTTCTCCGCCGCTTCGGTGCAGAAGATGTCCACCAAGTAACAGGGCTGTGACAAAGGCCGCCGCGCGTACGCCCGGCGGCCTTTTTTCTTAGGCGCACAACGAGACTTACAGGGGAGAAACCATGAGCACCAAGATCGATCTCGAGCACAAGTTCAGCAAGGGCGTGGCCAGCGTCTGGAAGATGTACTCCGACCGTGCCTTCTTCGAGCGCAAGTACAAGGACTCCGGCTACAGCAACATCGAAGTGCTGGATTACCAGAGTTCCGCCAAGGGCTTTTCGATCACCGTCCGCTACGACGCCGGCTCCGACGCGCCGCTACCCGACTTCGCCAAGAAGTTCATTGGCGAGCGCATCAGCGTGACCCAGACCGATAGCTGGGACGCCGCCAGCAAGACCGGCAAGATCAGCACCGAGATCAAGGGCGCGCCGGTGAAGGTCACCGCCGAGATGAAGCTGGAAGGCGACGCCAAGAGCGCGGTCAACCGCATGAAGTGGACGCTGTCCTGCGGCATTCCGCTGGTTGGTGGCAAACTGGAGGCCCTGCTCGGCGAGGACGTCAAGGTGAAGTCGGCGCGCGATCAGACGGTGTCGGCCAAGATCCTGGCCGATTATTGAGCAGTACCCTTTTGCACCACTGCGAGCGAGCATGAACAAGCCGGAGTCCGAGAACAGCAGCCCCAATACCGGCAATGCCGACAAGGACAGCGGCCTCGCCGCTGCCGCCGCCAGCGCGGCGGCGGCCATGTTCGGGGTTCAGAGTTCCAAGGCCCACCAGCGCGATTTCCAGAAGGCCAGCCCCGGCAAGCTGATCTTCATGGGCGCGGTGATGGTCTGTGTGTTTGTCACCTGCGTGCTGTTTGCGGTGCGCTGCTCGCTGGAGCAGGCGGGTATGGCCGGCAACTAGCGCGGCGCCATGCGCCGCCATGGCGGCGCGCGAAAATCCTGGAAAGCCCGCAGCTCGCGGGCTTTTTTGTGGCCGCCGGTCTGCTAGCCTTCCCGGCACAAGAATCCTTTCGAGGGGAGAACGCCTGCATGTTGCAGAGCTTGCATGCTGCCTTGCTGACCGCACAGGCCAATTTTCTGGCGCATTGGTGGCTGTACCTGTCGATGCCGCTGATCGCAGCGGTGATCGGCTACGTCACCAAGATCGTCGCGGTGCGGATGATGTTCCAGCCGCTGGAATTCGTCGGCATCAAGCCCTACCTGGGCTGGCAGGGCGTGATCCCGCGCAAGGCCGAGAAGATGGCCAGCGTCGCGGTGGACGTGATCACCAGCCGGCTGATCACCGTAGAGGAAATCTTTGCCCGTCTCGACCCCCAGCAGATCGCCGCCGAGATCGAAAAGCCGATGCTCGGCGCGGTCGAGCAGATCACCCGGGAGGTGCTCTCGCAGTATCAGCCCGGGCTCTGGGAGCTGCTGCCCAACTTCGCCCGCGAGCGTCTGATCAAGCGCGTGCAGGCTGAGGCGCCGCAGGTGGTGGCGCAGGTCATGGCCGAGTTGCGCAGCAACATCGGGCAGGTATTCGACCTCAAGCACATGGTCATCACCGCGCTGCTGAGGGACAAGCAGTTGCTCAACCGGGTGTTCTCCGAAGTGGGGCGCAAGGAGTTCCGCTTCTTCGGCCACTCCGGTCTGGTGTTCGGCTTCATCATCGGTCTGGTGCAGATGCTGGTCTGGCTGTTCTACCAGTCGCCCTGGATTCTGCCCGCGTTCGGCTTGTTCATCGGCTTCGCCTCCGACTGGCTGGCCTTGCAGATGCTGTTCCACCCGAAGCAGCCGAAGAAGATCCTCGGTCTGACCTACCAGGGCCTGTTCCTGCGCCGCCAGCAGGAGGTCTCGCGCGACTACGCGCGACTGGTCGCCGACCAGATCATCACCCCCGCCAACATCTGGGAAGCGGTGCTGGAGGGGCCTGCCTCCGATCGCCTGTTCGCGCTGGTGCAGAAGCACGTCGAAAAGACCGTGGACGAGCAGGCCGGCTTCGCTCGTCCGCTGGTGGCCTTCGCCATCGGCTCGCGCCAGTACCAGCAGATGAAGCAGACCGTCACCGAGAAGCTGGTGCAGACCCTGCCCAAGACCCTGCGCCACGTCGATGGCTACGCCGAGGGCGCGATGGACATCCGCAACACCTTGCAGGCGCGCATGCAGAAGCTCAGCCCCGAGGAATTCGAGGGCATGTTGCGGCCGGCGTTCAAGGAGGACGAGTGGTCGCTGATCGTGGTCGGCGCGGTGCTCGGCTTCCTGGTCGGCGAGTTGCAGACCTTCATCATGCTGCACTGAGTCGGCGAGGACGGCCGCCAGCCGCCGCCGTCCTCACCGCAGCTTCTTGAGCTTGTAGAGCGCTTCTAGAGCCTGCTTGGGAGACAGCTCGTCGGGGTCCAGCGCGTCGAGTGCGGCCAGCGCCTTCGAGGGCGGCTCGGCGAACAGCGAGAGCTGCGGCGCCTTGCGGTCGGGCTTCGGAGCTTTTTCCGGCTGCTGTTCCAGCTCGGCGAGGATGCGCCGCGCCTGCTCGATCACCGGCTTGGGCACGCCGGCCAGTGCCGCTACGTGCAGGCCGTAGCTGCGGTTGGCTGGCCCCTCGCGGACGCTGTGCAGGAAGGCCAGGGTCTCGCCACCGGCATCAGCTCCGGCACCATTGCCGGACGTCGAGTATTCGGCGACTTCCAGATGGACATTGGCCACCCCGGGCTTCTCGCTGGCCAGCGCGGTGATCTCGAAGTAGTGCGTGGCGAACAGCGTGTAGGCACGCACCGCCACCGCCAGATGCTCGGCGCTGGCGCGCGCCAGCGACAGGCCGTCGTAGGTGGAGGTGCCGCGGCCGACCTCGTCCATCAGCACCAGCGACTGCTCGGTGGCGTTGTGCAGGATGTTGGCGGTCTCGCTCATCTCGACCATGAAGGTCGATTGCCCGGCGGCAAGGTCGTCGCCGGCGCCGATGCGGGTGTAGATGCGGTCGATGGGGCCGAGGCGCGCTGACGCGGCGGGCACGAAGCTGCCGGTGTGGGCGAGCAGGACGATCAGCGCCGCCTGACGCATGTAGGTGCTCTTGCCGCCCATGTTGGGGCCGGTGATGACCAGCAGGCGGCGCCCTTCATCCAGGCGCAGATCGTTGGGCGTGAACGGCTCGCTCAGGGTCGATTCCACCACCGGATGCCGACCCTGGACGATCTCGATGCCGCCGCTCTCCGCCAGCTCCGGCCGCACCAGCCGTAACTGCATGGCGCGCTCGGCGAAGGCGGCCAGCACATCGAGTTCGGCCAGCGCGGCGGCGGTCGCCTGCAGCGCCGGCAGATGGCCGGCCAGTTCTTCCAGCAGCGCCTCGTAGAGCGCCTTCTCGCGCGCCAGTGCGCGGTCGCGGGCGGACAGCACGGTGTCCTCGAAGCGCTTCAGCTCCTCGGTGATGTAGCGCTCGTAATTGGTGAGCGTCTGTCGGCGCGTGTAGTCGGCCGGGATCTTCGCGGCGTGGCTCTTGCCGATCTCGATGTAATAGCCATGCACCCGGTTGTAGGCGACCTTGAGGCTGTCGATGCCGCTGCGCTCGCGCTCGCGGCGTTCAAGGTCGAGCAGATAGCCGTCGGCGTTCTCCGACAGGCCGCGCAGCTCGTCCAAGGTCGCATCGTGGCCGGCGCGGAACACGCCGCCGTCGCGCGCCAGCAATGGCAGCGATTCGGCCAGCGCCCCGGCCAAGCGCTCGGTCAGCGCCTCGTGCTGACCCAGTCGCTCCAGTAGCTCGGTCAGACGGGCGGTGCTGGCACCGGCGAGCGCGCCGCGCACCGCCGGCAGGCTGGCGAGGGTGTCGCGCAGGCCGGCGAGGTCGCGCGGTCGCGCGCTGCGCAGGGCGATGCGGCCAGTGATGCGCTCCAGATCGGCGATGTCGCGCAGCGCCAGACGCAGCGGCTCGTGCAGCGGCTGAGCGCAGGGCGGGATGGCGGTGGAGGCAGCGAGCAGCTCCTGCACCGCATCCTGGCGGGCCGACAGCAGCTTGCGGTCGCGCAGCGGTCGCAGCAGCCAGGCGCGCAGCAGGCGGCTGCCCATATGGCTGACCGCGCTGTCCATCACGCTGGCAAGGGTGGGCGAGGGCTCGCCGGCCAGGGTGCGGTCGATCTCCAGATTGCGGCGGCTGGCGGCATCGAGGATCAGCGCCTCGTCGGGAATTTCCACCGTCAGGCCGGCGACGTGGGCGAGCTGTGCGCGGGCGGTTTCCGCGACATAGGCGAGCAGGGCGCCGGCCGCGCCTAGCGCCGGCTGCAAGTCCTCGGCGCCGAAGCCGCGCAGGTCGCGGGTGCCGAACTGCTCGGTCAGCTTGCGGCGGGCGGCGACGGCATCGAAGTGCCAGGGCGGACGCCGGCGCGCCGGGCTGCCGGAGAGGAAGTCGCTGAGCGTGGAGGCGAGATCGTCGGGGATCAGCAGCTCGCTGGGCCTCAGCCGCGCCAGCTCGCCGCTGAAGTCGCTGATCTTGCTGGTCTCCAGCACCCGGAAGCTGCCGGAGCTGAGTTCCAGCCAGGCCAGGCCATAGCGCCCGTCCTGCACGCAGACCGCAGCCAGGCGGTTGCTGCTGCGCGGGTCGAGCAGGGCTTCGTCGGTGGCGGTGCCGGGGGTGACGATGCGCGCCACCTCGCGGCGCACCGGTCCCTTGTCCACGCCCACCTCGCCGACCTGCTCGACGATGGCCGCCGACTCGCCGGCCTTGATCAGCCGGGCCAGGTAGTTGTCGAGCTGGTGGTAGGGCACGCCGGCCATCACCACCGGCTGGCCGGCGGATTCACCGCGCTGGGTGAGGGTGATGTTGAGCAACCGCGCCGCCTTGCGGGCGTCGTCGTAGAACAGCTCGTAGAAGTCGCCCATCCGGAACAGCACCAGGGTCGCCGGGAAGTCGGCCTTGATGCGCAGGTACTGTTGCATCAAGGGAGTGTGCGCGGCGGCCGGAGTCACGGTCATCGGTCGGGAAGTAGGCGGGTGGGGTCTATACTTGCGCCCCCATTATCGCAGCCCGCACCGCCTTGATCGCGCTTCACCGATGACCTGGACCCCTGAAAGCTGGCAGACCAAGCCGGTCGCGCAGCACCCGACCTATCCCGATCCCGCTGCCTTGCAGGAGGTGCTGGCCCAGCTCAAGCGGCTGCCGCCGCTGGTCACTTCCTGGGAGGTCAACAAGCTCAAGGCCGAGTTCGCCGCCGCCCAGCGTGGCGAGCGCTTCGTGCTGCAGGGTGGCGATTGCGCCGAGAGCTTCGCCGACTGCCGGCCGGAGCTGATCACCAACCGGCTCAAGGTGCTGCTGCAGATGAGCCTGGTGCTGACCCACGGGCTCAAGACCCGCGTCACCCGCGTCGGCCGCTTCGCCGGCCAGTACGCCAAGCCGCGCTCGGCGGACCTGGAGACCAAGAACGGACTGACGCTGCCCAGCTATCGCGGCGATCTGGTCAACGCGCCGGAATTCACTCCCGAAGCGCGGCGGCCCGATCCGCAGCGCCTGCTCGACGGCCATACCCGCTCGGCGATGACCATCAACTTCGTGCGCGGCCTGATCGACGGCGGCTTCGCCGACCTGCATCACCCCGAGTACTGGGATCTGGACTGGGTACAGCACGCGCCGCTGGCGGCCGAATACCAGACCCAGGTCGATGCCATCGGTGACTCGCTGCGCTTCATGGAAACCCTGGCCGGCGCACCGATCAGCGATTTCCAGCGCGTGGACTTCTTCACCAGCCACGAGGCCCTGCTGCTCTGGGCCGAGCAGGCGCAGACCCGGCAGGTGCCGCGCCAGCCCGGCTGGTACAACCTGTCCACCCATTTCCCCTGGATCGGTCTGCGCACGGCAGCGCTGGATGGCGCCCATGTCGAGTACTGCCGTGGCATCGCCAATCCCATCGGCGTCAAGGTCGGTCCGAGCATGGGCATCGACTGGGTGCTGGCCCTGTGCGAGGCGCTCAATCCGCAGCGCGAGGCCGGCAAGCTGGTGCTGATCCACCGCATGGGCGCCGGCAAGATCGAGCAGCACCTGCCGGCGCTGGTCGAGGCGGTGCGGAAGTCCGGGCACCCGGTGCTCTGGCTCTGCGACCCCATGCACGGCAACACCCAGAGCACCAGCAATGGTCTCAAGACCCGCGCCTTTGACGACATCGCCGGCGAGCTGACCAGCGCCTTCGCGATCCATCGTGCCGCCGGCTCGCGTCTGGGCGGCGTGCACCTGGAGCTGACTGGCGAAGATGTCACCGAATGCGTCGGTGGCGCCCGCAACCTGACCGAAACCGATCTGGAGCGCGCTTATCGCTCGCAGGTCGACCCCCGACTCAACTACGAACAGGCGCTGGAGCTGGCGATGAAGATCGTCGGCGTCCAGGGCCGCTGAGGAGCGCCGCATGAGCTTGCGCATCGGTATACACGGCGCCACCGGCCGCATGGGCCAGGCGCTGATCCAGGCGGTTGCCGCCGCCGACGGCGCGCGGCTGGCCGCCGCCATCGCGCCCGAGGGCACGCCCGGCTACGGCCTGGACGCCGGCTCCATGGTCGGCCTGCCGCCGGTCGGGCTGAGCGTGCACCACGATCTGGCGGCTGCCATCGCCGGCCTGGACGTGCTGATCGACTTCACCCGCCCCGAGGGCACGCTCGCCGCGCTGGCGCTGTGTCAGCAGCAGGGCAAGGCCTTGGTGATCGGCACCACCGGTTTCACGCCGGAGCAGAAGGCGGCGATTGCCGCTGCCGCGACGCAGATTCCCATCGTGCTGGCGGCCAATTTCAGCATCGGCGTCAACGTCGTGCTGAAGCTGCTGGAGCAGGCCGGCAAGCTGCTGAACGAGGGCTATGACGTCGAGATCGTCGAGGCCCATCACCGCCACAAGGTCGATGCCCCCAGTGGCACCGCGCTGCGCATGGGTGAGGCGGTGGCGCTCGGCCTGGGGCGTGACCTGAAGACCTGCGCGGTCTACGAGCGCTACGGCCACACCGGCGCCCGCGATGCGCAGACCATCGGCTTTTCCACCGTGCGCGGCGGCGACGTGGTCGGCGACCACAGCGTGCTGTTCCTGGGCGACGGCGAACGGGTCGAGATCGCCCACAAGGCGACCAGCCGCATGAACTTCGCGCGCGGCGCGGTGCGCGCGGCGCAGTGGCTGGCCACGGCCAAGCCAGGGCTGTACGACATGCCGGATGTGTTGGGGCTGTAGTCCGCTAAGCTGGGGTTCCCGCGATCCGGAGCGCTCGACATGAAATCCCTGGCCATACTCGCCGCCCTCGCCATGGCTCCGGTTCTGGCGGCCGCCGCGCCCGTCGATCTGCATGCGGAGATCGACCGCCTGAGCGCCCAGATCGAGCCCCAGGTCATCAAGAACCGCCGCCACCTGCACCAGCACCCGGAACTCTCGAACCGCGAGTTCGAGACCGCCAAGTTCGTCGCCGCCCGGCTCAAGGGGCTGGGCCTGGAGGTGCAGACCGGAGTGGCCCACACCGGGGTGGTGGCGGTGCTCAGAGGCGGGAAGCCGGGGCCGGTGGTGGCGCTGCGCGCCGACATGGATGCGCTGCCGGTGGTCGAGGAAGTTGATCTGCCGTTCGCCTCCAAGGTCCGCAGCAGCTACGACGGCAAGGACGTCGGCGTGATGCACGCCTGCGGTCACGACGCTCACACTGCGATCCTGCTCGGCGCCGCCGAGGTGCTGGCGCAACTCAAGCCGCAGTTGGCGGGCACGGTGAAGTTCATCTTCCAGCCGGCCGAGGAGAGCGCGCCGGTCGGGGAGGAAGGCGGTGCCCAGCTCATGCTCAAGCAGGGCGTGTTCGACCAGGCCCCCAAGCCGGAGGCGATCTTCGGCCTGCATGTGTTCGCGCAGTGGGAGGTCGGCGAGCTGCTGGTGAAGGAAGGCGGGGCGATGGCCAGCGCCGACAGTCTCGACATCCTGGTCAGGGGCAAGCAGACCCACGGCGCGGCACCCTGGCAGGGCATCGACCCCATCGTCGTCGCCAGCCAGATCGTGATGGGCCTGCAGACGGTCGCCTCGCGGCAGATGAACATCGGCAAGGAGCCGGTCATCGTCACCATCGGCAAGATCGACGGCGGTGTGCGCAACAACATCATCCCCGACCAGGTGGTGATGAAGGGCACGCTGCGGGCGCTCGACGACGGCATGCGTGCGGAGTTGCACCAGCGGGTGACCCGCACCGCGCAGAAAATCGCGGAAGCAGCGGGGACCACGGCCGAGGTCACCATCGGTGCCGAGTCGGACTACCCGGTGACGGTCAACGATCCGGCCCTGGTGGCACGCATGCGCCCGACCCTGGCGCGGGTCGCCGGCGGCCCGGTGAAGACCCCGGACGCGATGCTCGGCGCCGAGGACTTCTCCTACTTCGCGCAGCGGGTGCCCGGTCTGTTCGTGTTCCTGGGCGCGCGGCCCAAGGGCGAGGCGCCGGAGAAGTTCGCCGCCAACCATTCGCCGCGCTTCCATCTGGACGAGGGAGTGCTGCCGATAGGCGTGCGCACCCTGGCCAATCTGGTGGTGGACTATGCCGCGACGGTCCAGCCCTGAGCGGGCCTGGCGGCCGGAACGAGGGCGTTCGTGACCGCGCCCGGCGTTGATGCGCTGCTGCGCTCAGTGGCGGACGGCAAGCTGCGGCAGGACTGCTATTTCCTGGTCAAGCTGATGCAGAACGTGGTCGGCGAGCCGGCGCGGGTCTGCGGCGATTCGGTGCTGGGCTTCGGCAGTCGCCCCGGGCGCGCCGCCGGTGCCGAAGGCGATTTCCGGCTGGGCTTCGCGCCGCGCCGCAACGAGATCACCCTCTACCTGGGTGGCGGCCTGGAAGGTCTGGAGACCATCGTCGCGCGACTGGGGAAGTACCGCGCCGGCAAGGCCTGTCTGCACCTCAAGGGCCTCGACGGCATCAATCCGACGGTGCTCCAGCAGTTGCTCGTCGAAGCCAACGCGCGGGCGAGGGCAGGGTGAGTTCGGCGACCACGGGGCCGCGCAAGGGGCGCGGCGCGGTTTCCAATGCCGACAGCCGTTTCAGCGCGCACTCACATGCGGTTTTCCACGACGACTGGGACATCCAGGAAGACCCGGCGCCGACGCTGGAGACCCAACTGATTCCGGAGCGCAGCAAGACCATCCTCACCCGCAACGACTCGCCGGACATCCCGTTCGAGTACTCGATCAACCCCTACAAGGGCTGCGAGCACGGCTGCATCTACTGCTACGCGCGCCCGACCCACGCCTACCTGAGCCTGTCGCCGGGCCTCGATTTCGAGACCAAGCTGTTCTACAAGCCGGAGGCGGCGCAGTTGCTGCGCCAGGAGCTGGCGGCGCCCGGCTACCGGCCTTCGGCGATCAATCTCGGCAGCAGCACCGACCCCTACCAGCCCTGCGAGCGCGAGCTGAAGCTGACCCGGAGCGTGCTGGAAGTGCTGCTCGAAGCGCGCCATCCGGTGGCCCTGGTCACCAAGGGCGTGCTGGTGCTGCGCGACCTCGATCTGCTGGCGGAGATGGCCAAGCTCGATCTGGTGGCGGTCTACATCAGCCTGACCACGCTGGACCCGGCGCTGAAGCGCATCCTGGAGCCGCGCGCCGCCAGCCCGGGCGCGCGGCTGCGCGCGATCCGCGAACTGCGTGCAGCCGGGGTGCCGGTGGGCATCAATGCCTCGCCGATGATCCCGCGCATCAACGATCACGAGCTGGAGCGGATTCTCGAAGCCGCCAGCGAGGCCGGTGCGCAAAGGGCCAGCACCATCCTGGTGCGACTGCCGCGCGAGGTCTCGCCGCTGTTCCAGGAATGGCTGGCGAGCCACTACCCGGACCGCGCCCAGCACGTCATGAGCCTGATCCGCGACACCCGTGGCGGCGCTGATTACCAGGCCGACTGGGGCAGCCGCTTCCGTGGCAGCGGTCCGGTGGCGGAGCTGCTGCGCCGGCGCTTCGAGCTGGCCTGTCGGCGTCTGGGCCTGGCCACTGGCGAGCGCCTGAGCTTGAGTGCCGCGCGATTTCGGCCGCCTTCTCTCGGTGGCCAGATGGGGCTGTTCTAGCTTTCTCCGAGCCTCGTCCGCATGGACGAAATGGCCTAAAACCACTAAACTATCGCCTTAATCCTGAAGAAGGGGGCCAAAAGCCCCCTTTTTCATGGCCGCACCCCGACGTTCGAGAGCCCCTGCGACCATGAACCTAGCTACGCCCGCCCTGTTGGCCCTTGCCGATGGGTCTGTTTTTAAAGGCATTTCCGTTGGCGCCGAAGGTGCCACGACCGGGGAAGTGGTGTTCAACACCGCGATGACCGGTTATCAGGAAATTCTCACTGATACCTCCTACACCGACCAGATCGTTACCCTGACTTATCCGCACATCGGTAATGTCGGGGTCAACGCCGAGGATGACGAGTCCGGCAAGGTGCGCCTGGCCGGGCTGGTGTTGCGCGAGGTGCCGCGCAAGCCCTCCAATTTCCGCTCCAGCCAGGATTTCCGCGCCTATCTGGCCGAGCAGGGCACGGTGGCCATCGCTGGCATCGACACCCGCCGCTTGACCCGCATCCTGCGCGACAAGGGTGCCCAGAACGGCGCCATCGTCGCTGGTCCCGGCGTCACTGCCGAGCAGGCGCTGAGCGCTGCGCGCGGCTTCAAGGGCCTGAAGGGCGCCGATCTCGCCAAGCTGGTGTCGGTGAAGGAACCCTATGCCTGGACCAAGGGTTCCTGGACGCTGGAGACCAATCGCGAGACCGAACTGAACAATCCGCGCTTCAAGGTCGTGGTTTACGACTTCGGCATCAAGCGCAACATCCTGCGCATGCTGGTGGATCGCGGCTGTCAGCTGACCGTGGTGCCGGCGCAGACGCCGGCGGCCGAGGTATTCAAACTCAAGCCGGACGGCGTGATGCTCAGCAACGGCCCCGGTGACCCGGAGCCATGCACCTACGCCATCGCCGCCGCTCGCGAATTCATCGCCAGCAAGACGCCCCTGTTCGGCATCTGCCTCGGTCACCAGATTCTCGGCCTCGCCGCCGGCGCCAAGACCTTGAAGATGAAGTTCGGCCATCACGGTGCCAACCATCCGGTTCAGGATCTCAGCACCGGCCAGGTGATGATCACCAGTCAGAACCACGGCTTCGCGGTGGACGAGGCGACGCTGCCCGCCAATGTGAAGGTTACTCACCGTTCGCTGTTCGACGGCTCCAACCAGGGCATCGCCCTGACCGACGCCCCGGCCTTCAGCTTTCAGGGGCACCCCGAAGCCAGCCCGGGTCCGCATGACGTCGGCGTGCTGTTCGACCGTTTCATCCAGCTGATGGCGGCGAAGTAGGGCGGCCATGTTCGGCATCACCGACCTGACCGCCTACCTGATCGGTACGGTGGTCATCATTCTGCTGCCCGGTCCGAACTCCCTGTTCGTGCTCAGTGTGGCGGCCCGCCAGGGTGTGCGCGATGGCTACCGGGCGGCGGCGGGCGTGATGGTTGGCGATGCGATCCTGATGCTGGCCTCGGTGCTCGGTGTGGCGGCTCTGGCCAAGGCTTATCCGAGCGCCTATCTGGCGCTGCGGCTGGCCGGGGCCGCGTATCTGGCCTGGTTGGGGCTGGGTTTGCTGCGTGCGGGTGCCGAAGCCTGGCGTCAGTCGCGGTCGGCGGATTCGATGCCGTCGGTGCCGCTGGCGCGGGTGGAAAACCCCTTCGCCCGGACCGTCGGCATCTGCCTGACCAACCCGAAGGCGATCCTGTTCTTCATGTCCTATTTCATCCAGTTCGTGGACCCGGTCTACCCGCATCCCGGGCTGAGTTTCACCTTGCTGGGGCTGATGCTGCAGACGATCAGCTTCCTGTACCTCACCGCCCTGATCTTCGCCGGCAGCCGCCTGGCGGAGAGCGTCCGCTCCCGTCGCCGCCTGGCGGCGGGTGGGACCGGTCTGGCCGGTGTCCTGTTCATGGCGTTCAGCGCCAAGCTGGCGACCGCCAGTCTTTGATGAGAGTGAGAGTTCCATGCCGAAACGCACAGACCTGAAGAGCATCCTGATCATCGGCGCCGGCCCGATCATCATCGGCCAGGCCTGCGAGTTCGACTACTCCGGAGCGCAGGCCTGCAAGGCCCTGCGCTCCGAGGGTTACCGGGTGATCCTGGTCAACTCCAATCCGGCGACGATCATGACCGACCCGGAGATGGCCGATGCCACCTACATCGAGCCGATCCGCTGGGAGACCGTGGCGCGCATCATCGAGAAGGAAAGGCCCGACGCGGTGCTGCCGACCATGGGCGGCCAGACCGCGCTGAACTGCGCGCTGGACCTGGTCAAACACGGGGTGCTCGACAAGTACGGCGTGCAGCTGATCGGCGCCAACGCGCATGCCATCGACCTCGCCGAAGACCGCCTGAAGTTCCGCGACGCGATGACCGAGATCGGCCTGGGCTCGGCCAAGTCCGGCGTCGCCCACTCGATGGACGAGGCGCGCGAGCTGCAGAAGTACGTCGGCTTCCCGGCCATCATCCGGCCCAGCTTCACGCTCGGCGGCTCGGGTGGCGGTATCGCCTACAACATCGAGGAATTCGAGGAGATCGTCTCCCGTGGCCTCGATCTTTCCCCGACCACCGAGGTGCTGATCGAAGAGAGCCTGCTCGGCTGGAAGGAATTCGAGATGGAGGTCGTTCGCGACAAGAACGACAACTGCATCATCGTCTGCTCCATCGAGAACTTCGATCCGATGGGCGTGCACACCGGTGACTCGATCACCGTCGCGCCGGCGCAGACGCTCACCGACAAGGAATACCAGATCATGCGCAACGCCTCGCTGGCGGTGCTGCGCAAGGTGGGTGTGGAGACCGGCGGCTCCAACGTGCAGTTCGCGGTCAATCCCAAGGACGGCCGCCTGATCGTCATCGAGATGAATCCGCGCGTGTCGCGCTCGAGCGCGCTGGCGTCCAAGGCCACCGGCTTCCCGATCGCCAAGGTCGCCGCCAAGCTGGCGGTCGGCTACACGCTGGACGAACTCAAGAACGAGATCACCGGCGGCGTCACCCCGGCTTCGTTCGAGCCCAGCATCGACTACGTGGTGGTGAAGATTCCGCGCTTCACCTTCGAGAAGTTCCCGGCCGCCGACTCGCGCCTGACCACGCAGATGAAGAGCGTCGGCGAGGTGATGGCCATGGGCCGCAACTTCCAGGAGGCGCTGCACAAGTCCATGCGCGGCCTGGAGACCGGCAGCGACGGCTTCGACCCGCAGGTGCCCGATCACTCGGCAGAGTCGATCTCGCGCATCCGCGAGGAGTTGGCGACGCCGCGCGGCAAGCGGCTCTGGTACGTCGGCGATGCCTTCCGTGCCGGCCTGGGCCTGGAGGAAATCTTCCGCGCTTCGAAGATCGACCCCTGGTTCCTGGAGCAGATCGAGGAACTGATTCTCACCGAGAAGGCGATCACCGGCAGTCGCATCGACCAGTTGGACGCCGACACCCTGCGTAGCTGGAAGCGTCTCGGCTTCTCCGACCGTCGCATCGCCAAACTCATCGGCGTGATGGAGCTGGAAGTGCGCGCCCGCCGCCATGCTTTGGGCGTGCGGCCGGTCTACAAACGGGTGGACACCTGCGCCGCCGAGTTTCCCTCCGACACCGCCTATCTCTACTCCAGCTACGACGAGGAGTGCGAGGCGCAGCCGAGCGGCCGCGACAAGATCATGGTGCTGGGCGGTGGCCCGAACCGGATCGGGCAGGGCATCGAGTTCGACTACTGCTGCGTCCACGCCAGCCTCGCTCTGCGCGAGGATGGTTACGAGACCATCATGGTCAACTGCAATCCCGAGACGGTGTCCACCGACTATGACACCAGCGACCGCCTGTACTTCGAGCCGCTGACCTTCGAGGACGTGATGGAGATCATCGACCTCGAAAAGCCCAAGGGCGTGATCGTGCAGTTCGGTGGCCAGACGCCGCTGAAGCTGGCGCGCCAGCTGGAAGCCGCCGGCGCGCCGATCATCGGCACCACGCCGGATTCCATCGACCTCGCCGAGGACCGCGAGCGCTTCCAGAAGCTGGTCGATGAACTGGGGCTGCTGCAGCCGCCAAACGGCACCGCCACCTCGCTGGAAACCGCGCTGGCCGCCGCCAAGAAGGTCGGCTATCCGAGCGTGGTGCGCCCAAGCTACGTGCTCGGCGGCCGCGCCATGGAGATCGTCCACGACGACGCCGACCTGACCCGCTACATCCGCGAGGCGGTGCAGGTCAGCAACGACTCGCCGGTGCTGATCGACCGCTTCCTCGATGACGCCATCGAGGTTGATGTCGATGCGCTTGCCGACGGCAGCGGCGCGGTGGTGATCGGCGGCATCATGGAGCACATCGAACAGGCTGGCGTGCACAGCGGTGACTCCGCCTGCTCGCTGCCGGCCTACTCGCTGCCGGCACCGGTGCTGGACGAGATCCGTGAGCAGACCGTGAAGCTGGCTCGCGCACTCAAGGTCAATGGTCTGATGAACGTGCAGTTCGCGGTGCAGGCCAGCCGGGTATTTTTGCTCGAGGTCAATCCGCGCGCCTCGCGCACCTCGCCGTTCGTCAGCAAGGCCACCGGTCGTCCGCTGGCGAAGATCGCCGCACGCTGCATGGCCGGCCAGTCCCTGGCCTCGCAGAACGTGCTCGAAGAGCTGGTGCCCAAGCACTACTCGGTGAAGGAGTCGGTGTTCCCGTTCAACAAGTTCCCGGGCGTCGATCCGCTGCTGGGGCCGGAGATGAAGTCCACCGGCGAGGTGATGGGCGTCGGCGACAGCTTTGGCGAGGCTTTCAACAAGGCTCTGCTGGCGGCGGGCATGGTGGTGCCGGAGTCCGGTACCGCGTTCATCAGCGTGCGCGAGCAGGACAAGCCGCGTGCCGTCGATCTCGCCCGCGCCTTGGTCGCCAAGGGCTTCAAGGTGGTGGCAACCTCGGGCACCGCCCGGGTCATTGCCGCCGCCGGGTTGCCCTGCGAGTCGATCAACAAGGTTAAGGAAGGCCGTCCGCACTGCGTGGATGCGATCAAGAACGGCGAGATCCACTTCGTCTGCAACACCACCGAAGGCAAGCAGTCGATCGAGGAGAGTCGCTCGATCCGCGCGGCAGCGATGCAGCACAAGCTCTGCTACTTCACGACCCTGGCTGGCGCGCTGGCGGCGGCTCTGGCCATGGACCATCTCGACAACGTGCAGGTCAACCGCCTGCAGGACCTGCACTAACATCAACCGCCGACCTGCGGCGCCGGCCCACGCTTAGGCGGGGCCAGAGCGCCGCTGGCGAGCGAACACTGGAAACCGTTTGACATGATCAAGACCCCCATGACCCTGCGAGGCGCCGAAAAGCTTCGCGAAGAGCTGCGCGAGCGCAAGTCCGAGCTGCGTCCGAAGATCATCGCCGCCGTCGAGGAGGCCCGCGCCCACGGTGACCTCAAGGAGAACGCCGAGTACGCGGCCGCCCGTGAGCAGCACGGCTTCAACGAAGGCCGCATCACCGAGATCGAGGCCAAGCTTTCCAATGCCCAGGTGATCGACCCGACCAAGCTGCCGCACAACGGCAAGGTGGTGTTCGGGGTCACCGTCGAGCTGGTGGACAGCGACAGCGGCGAGGAGCTGCGCTACCAGATCGTTGGCGAGGACGAGGCCGACATCAAGCAGAACCTGATCTCGGTGAATTCCCCCATTGCCCGTGCGCTGATCGGCAAGCTGGAAGGCGACGCGGTGGGTGTTGCCACGCCGCGTGGCACGCGCGAGCTGGAAATCGTCGCGGTGCACTACCTGTAGGGCCTGCTGATGCCAACGGGACCGCTGCGTTGCGAGTCAAAACCGCGTCAGGCAAGGCGCCGCACGACGCGAAGGCTTTTTGCCTGCGCCAGGCCGGTAACGCCGCATGACACGGTTTTGGCCGCAAGCCTTCGGGGCGGGACGGTTTTGGCGCATTGCTTCGTCAGCAAGTCTTTCAATATCGACATATTGCGCAGCCTTGCTTTCTGGCACTGCGCCAAAATCGCCTTCCGCCGCAGCGATCCCATTGGCGTCAGCAGGCCCTCATGAGCCAGAAGCGCCGCCCGTCCTCCGCCCGCTGGCTGGCCGAGCACAACGCCGACCACTATGTGCAGGAGGCGCGGCGTCTGGGCTATCGCTCGCGGGCGGTGTTCAAGCTGCAGGAACTCAACGAGCGCGACCGTCTGATCAAGCCAGGCATGGCCCTGGTCGACCTCGGTGCGGCCCCCGGCGGCTGGAGTCAGATGGCCCGGCCCATGGTCGGTGCCAAAGGCCGGGTGATCGCCACCGACATCCTCGACATTGAGCCGATCCCCGGCGTCGACTTCCTCTGCGGGGACTTTCGCGAGGAATCCGTACTGAAGGGGGTGGAGGCGCTGGTCGGAGAGCAGGCGCTGGACCTTGTGTTGTCCGACATGGCCCCCAACATCTCTGGCATTGATGCATCCGACCAGGCGGCCAGCCTGTATTTGTGTGAGTTGGCACTGGAGTTCGCCCGGCTGCATCTCAAGCCTCAGGGCACCTTCGTGGTGAAGGTATTCCAGGGCGAAGGGTTTGACGCTTATTTGAAGCAGGTTCGGGCGCTGTTCGGTTCTGTGGCCATTCGCAAACCCAAAGCCAGCCGCCCACGCTCCAGCGAGGTTTATCTGGTGGCGAAGAACTTTCGCCGGGTGTAAGGTCAAAACGTGCGAATTTTCTGTAGTAGTCGGAAGTGAAGGTGAATTCTTGAACGATCTAGCCAAAAACCTGCTGCTCTGGGTGGTCATCCTGGTGGTGCTGATGACCGTGTTCCAGAGTTTCTCGGGGCGCCGTGGTGCCGAACAGCCGCTGGCCTACTCCGATTTTCTGGAGCAGGTGAAGAAGGGCGATGTCGAGTCGGTGGTCATCGAGAACCAGCAAATCCGGGGTCAGCTTAAGGGCGGTCAGCGCTTCTCGGCCTACAGCCCGGAAACCGATAACCGCTCGATGATCGGCACCCTGCTGGACAACAACGTCCGCTTCGACGGCCAGCCGCCGAAGGAAACCCCGATCCTGCTGCAGCTGCTGTACAGCTCGTTCCCGATCCTGCTGCTGATCGCGGTCTGGGTGTATTTCATGCGCCAGATGCAGGGCGGTGGCGCCGGCCGTGGCGCGATGAGCTTCGGCAAGTCCAAGGCGCGCATGCTCAACGCCGATCAGGTGAAGGTCACCTTCGCCGACGTCGCTGGTGTCGAGGAAGCCAAGCAGGAAGTCGCCGAGTTGGTCGAGTTCCTGAAGGACCCGGGCAAGTTCCAGAAGCTCGGCGGCAAGATTCCGCGCGGGGTGCTGATGTCGGGCTCGCCCGGCACCGGCAAGACTCTGCTGGCCAAGGCCATCGCCGGCGAAGCGGGCGTGCCGTTCTTCTCGATCTCCGGTTCCGACTTCGTCGAGATGTTCGTGGGCGTCGGCGCCAGCCGCGTGCGCGACATGTTCGACCAGGCCAAGAAGCACGCGCCCTGCATCATCTTCATTGACGAAATCGACGCCGTCGGCCGCCACCGTGGCGCCGGCTTGGGCGGCGGCCACGACGAGCGCGAGCAGACCCTCAACCAGTTGCTGGTGGAAATGGACGGCTTCGAGGGCAGCGAGGGCGTGATCGTCATCGCCGCCACCAACCGGCCGGACGTGCTCGACCCGGCGCTGCTGCGTCCGGGGCGTTTCGACCGCCAGGTGGTGGTGCCTCTGCCCGATGTGCGTGGCCGCGAGCAGATCATCAAGGTGCACATGCGCTCGGTGCCGCTGGCCGATAACGTCAAGGCCGAGATCATCGCCCGTGCGACGCCTGGATTCTCGGGTGCTGACCTCGCCAATCTAGTCAACGAGGCGGCCTTGTTCGCTGCCCGTGCCAACAAGCGCCTGGTCGATCATCAGGACTTCGAGAAGGCCAAGGACAAGATCATGATGGGCGCCGAGCGCCGCAGCATGCTGATGTCCGAGGACGAGAAGAAGCTGACTGCCTACCACGAGGCCGGTCACGCCATCGTCGGCCTGACCGTGCCGGACCACGACCCGGTCTACAAGGTGACCATCATTCCGCGTGGCCGCGCTCTGGGCGTGACCATGTTCCTGCCCGAAGCCGACCGCTACAGCTATTCGAAGTCGCGCCTGAACTCGCAGATCAGCTCGCTGTTCGGCGGCCGTCTTGCCGAGGAGTTGATCTTTGGGCCTGAGGCGGTCACCACCGGCGCCTCCAACGACATCGAGCGTGCCACCGAGATCGCCCGCAACATGGTGACCAAGTGGGGCTTGTCCGAGCGTCTCGGCCCCTTGGCCTATGGTGAGGACAACGGCGAAGTGTTCCTGGGCAAGAGCGTCACCCAGACCAAGAACGTCTCCGACGACACCGCCAACGCCATCGACCGCGAGATCCGCGAGGTGATCGACCGCAATTACACGCGGGCGAAGAACATCCTGATCGAGAAGATGGACATCCTGCACGCGATGGCCGACGCCCTGATGAAGTACGAGACCATCGACAGCGAGCAGTTGGCCCGTCTGATGCGCGGTGAGCCACCCGGCCCGCCGGAAAACTGGACCGACCCGAACAAGCCCAGTGCGCCCAAGCCCAGCTCCACGGGCGGAGCGCCCACGCCGTCGGTTGCGCCTGCCAGTCAGCTGTAAGCAGCGAGCTCCTTTGATGGGGTCGGCCTTGCCGGCCCCATTTTCATTTTTGCCCCGAGTTCTTCATCGCCTTGATCCTGCAGTTGCCAGATCGCGAACTTGATCTTGCCGTTCCGGCGGTCATGGGCATCCTCAACGTCACTCCGGACTCGTTCTCCGATGGGGGGCTCTGGCTGCAGGCCGATCAGGCTCTGGCCCAGGCCCGTCAGATGCTGGAGGAGGGTGCGCGCCTGATTGATGTCGGCGGCGAGTCCACCCGGCCGGGTGCGGCGCCGGTGTCCGAGCAGGAAGAACTGGACCGCGTCGTGCCGATCATCGAGCGCCTCCGTCGCGATCTGGATTGCGTGATTTCGGTGGACAGCATGAAGCCGGCCGTCATGCGCGCCGCCGTGGCTGCCGGTGCCGGCCTCATCAACGACGTCAACGCCCTGCGCGCCGAGGGTGCGGTCGAAGCGGCCGCGCAGACCGGCGCGGCGGTCTGCCTGATGCATATGCAGGGCGAGCCGCGCAGCATGCAGGCCGCGCCCCATTACCAGGACGTGCTGGCGGAAGTTCATGCCGCCCTCGGCGCGCGCGTCGCGGCCTGCCTGGCCGCCGGCATCCCGCGAGACCGCCTCCTGGTCGATCCCGGGATCGGCTTCGGCAAGAGCCTGGAGCACAACCTGCGTCTGCTGGCGCGTCTCGATGTCTTCGCAGACCTCGGCTGTCCGCTGCTGCTGGGGGTGTCAAGGAAGTCCCTGTTCGGCAAACTGCTCGGCCTGCCGGTGGGCGAGCGGCTGATTCCCAGCGTGGTGACCGCCGCGCTTGCCATCCAGCAGGGGGCGGCGATAATCCGCGCCCACGATGTGCGTGCCACGGTGCAGGCGGTTCAGACTGCCCAGGCTATCCGCCAGGCACGCCGGGAGACCCAATAGATGACTCGCCAGTATTTTGGCACCGACGGCATCCGCGGCACGGTAGGCCAGACGCCGATGACCCCCGAATTCGCGCTCAAGCTGGGCTGGGCCGCCGGGCGCGTGTTGGGCCGGGTGCCAGGTGCCCGGGTGCTGATCGGCAAGGACACCCGTCGTTCCGGCTATATGTTCGAGTCGGCTCTGGAAGCGGGGTTTGCCGCTGCCGGGGTCGAGACAGACCTGCTGGGTCCGCTGCCGACGCCCGGTGTCGCCTATCTGACCCGGGCCCTGCGCTGTCAGGCCGGCGTGGTGATCTCGGCCTCGCACAACCCGCATTACGACAATGGGGTGAAGTTCTTCGGCGCCGACGGTGGCAAGTTGAGCGACGCGGTGGAGTTGCAGATTGAGGCGCTGCTGGATCAGCCCATGCAGATCGTGGCTGCCGAGCAACTGGGGCGCGCGCGCCGTATCGACGATGCTGCCGGCCGCTACATCGAGTTCTGCAAGAGCAGCTTTCCAGGCGAGGCAACGCTGGCTGGGCTCAAGATCGTTGTCGATTGCGCCAATGGTGCGGCCTACAAGACCGCGCCGGCGGTGTTTGCCGAACTGGGCGCCCAGGTAATCACGATCGGAGATCGGCCCGACGGCTTCAACATCAATCGGGACTGCGGATCTACCCATCTGGAACTGCTCAAGGCGGCGGTGCTGGAACATCGCGCCGATGTCGGCGTCGCCCTGGACGGGGACGCTGACCGCTGCCTGATGGTGTCGGCGAGCGGCCGCGAGATCGACGGCGACGACATTCTTTATCTGATCGCCCGCCAGCGGCTGGCGGCGGGTAGCTTGCGCGGTCCGGTGGTCGGCACCCAGATGTCCAACCTCGGGCTGGAGCAGGCGCTGCGCGCACTGGGCCTGGAGTTCGAGCGGGCCAAGGTCGGCGACCGCTACGTGATGGAGCTGCTCAAAGCCAAGGGTGGCGTTCTGGGTGGCGAGACCTCGGGTCATACCATCTGCCTGGACCGGACCGGCACCGGCGACGGCACCGTGACGGCCCTGCAGGTACTGGCCGCCATGGTGGAAGCCGGGCAGGGTCTGGAACAATTGCTGGCGGGGCTGAGGAAGTTTCCGCAAGTGCTCATCAACGTCCGCGTCGCTGGTGGTGCCAAGGCGCTGGTCGAGCATGCTTCCCTGGTGGCCGAGGTTGCCGCCGTCGAGTCCGAGTTGGGCGCGCGGGGCAGGGTGCTGCTACGCGCCTCGGGCACCGAGCCGCTGGTGCGGGTCATGGTTGAGGCCGACGAGGCGGCGCTGAGCCAGCGCATGGCAGAACGCATTGCCGAACGGGTCCGCGCACTGGCCTGAGCCGAGGTGTGGAATCGTCGATGAATCTTTCTAACAAGCTGTATTTCGCAAGGGGAGTGTCACTGTGAGCCGCAAGTATCTCGTCGCTGGTAACTGGAAAATGCACGGCAGCCGGGCGCTGACCGCAGAGCTGATCGCCGGCATACGCGACGGTCTTTCGGCCGCGCCTGCGGTGGAGGCCCTGGTCTGCCCGCCATTCCCCTATCTGGACGCCGCTGCGGCCGCCATCGGCAAGTCGGTTTTGGCGCTTGGTGCACAGAATCTCTCTGACCAGGACAAGCAGGGCGCCTACACCGGCGAGGTGCTTGGGACGATGTTGGTCGAGTTGGGTTGCCGCTACGTGATCGTCGGTCACTCGGAGCGTCGTGCTTACTACGGCGAGACGGACGCGATTGTCGCCAGTAAGACCCTGGTGGCGCTGCGACAGGGGTTGCTGCCCATCGTCTGCGTCGGCGAAACCCTGGCCGAACGGGAGGCTGGTGAGACCGAAGCCGTGATCGGCCGTCAGCTGGATGCGGTGCTGGATGCCGGTGGTGCTGAGGTCTTCGCGCAGGCGGTCATCGCCTACGAGCCGGTCTGGGCCATCGGTACCGGCAAGACGGCCAGTCCGGAGCAGGCGCAGGAGGTCCACGCTTTCATCCGGGCGCGTGTCGCCGCCCGCGATGCTAAAATCGCGGCTTCGCTTCGGATTCTCTACGGCGGCAGCGTCAAGCCCGACAACGCGCTGGCAATTTTTGCCCAGCCCGATGTCGATGGCGGCCTCATCGGCGGCGCGGCCCTCAAGGCGGCCGATTTTCTCGCGATCTGTGCTGCGGCGCAGTCGCACTCGTAAACGCAGGGACGGTGGTTGGGATGTATACCTTTCTGGTGGTTATTCAGGTCATTGTCGCGATCGGTCTGATCGCCCTGGTGCTGTTGCAGCATGGCAAGGGTGCCGATGCCGGCGCCGCTTTCGGGTCCGGTGCCTCCGGGACCGTGTTCGGCTCCCGCGGCTCGGCCAACTTCCTGTCGCGCGCGACCGCCTATCTGGCGGTGGTGTTCTTCGGCATCAGCCTGGCGCTGGCGTATTTCGTCAACACCAAGAGCGGTGTCGGTGCCAGCGTCGTCGACAGCCTGCCGGCCGCCGCCAGCGAGGCGTCGGCGCCTGCTGTCGGTGAGCAACTGCCAGTTCCGGCGCCGGCTGCGCCGGCCGAAGATGCCAAGCCGAAGCTGCCCGAATAAAAGCCACTACCCAGCGATGGCGCTTGGGCTATAATCCGCGCCCCCGAATGCCGACGTGGTGGAATTGGTAGACACACTACCTTGAGGTGGTAGCGGCGAAAGCTATGCGAGTTCGAGTCTCGCCGTCGGTACCAAGCGGAAATCGGTTGTCTGATTTGAGCTTGGTTCATTGATTCGGAAAGTGGTTTGCGGTATACTTTTTGTCTGTCTGGTGCGGGGTGGAGCAGTCTGGCAGCTCGTCGGGCTCATAACCCGAAGGTCGTAGGTTCGAATCCTGCCCCCGCTACCAAATATTGAATTGGTGCCAGGCCCCTCGTGGGCCTTTTTTGTTGCTACTGGTCTGGAGTTGCCCTTGCTGCGTGAACGCCTCAGCCACTTGATCGAACCCGCCGTGGAATCGCTGGGTTACGAGCTGGTGTTGCTGGAATTCAGCCCCGGCCTGCAGACCGGCACCCTGCGGTTGTATATCGATGCGCCCAAGGGCGTGGCTTTGGAGGACTGCGAGAAGGTGAGCCGGGAGGTTGCCGCTCTGCTCGACGTCGAAGATCCGATCCAGAAAGCCTATCGCCTGGAGGTGTCTTCGCCCGGTCTGGATCGGCCGCTGGTGAAGCTGGCGCATTTCCAGCGCTTCCTCGGCGAGAAGGTACGCCTGCAGTTGCTGGCCCCGGTTCAGAAGCGCAAGAAGCTGCTGGGCGTGCTGCGCGGTGCCAGTGCCGAGACGCTGGTGATCGAGGTAGACGGCGAGAGCTTGCAAGTGCCCATGGCGGATCTGGAACGCGCCAGGTTGGTGCCGGATTTCGCCAAGGAATTTTCCAAAAAAGGGTCTTCCGAGCAGGAAGACGATGGGGACTCAACGAATGAATAACGCCAAGAATCTGCTGCTGATGGTCGAGGTCATGGCCAACGAGAAAGGCGTGGATCAGGAAATCGTCTTCCAGGCTCTGGAAGCGGCCCTGGCCTCGGCGAGCAAGGAGCATTACGGCGCCGAGTGGGACATCGTGGTCACCATCAACCGCGACACCGGCGAGTACGAGACCGCCCGGCGCTGGACCGTGGTCGACGACGAAGACGAGAATTTCGAGTCTCCGGCCCGCCAACTGCTGCTGGCGCGCGCGCAGATCGACAATCCTGACGCCCAGGTGGGCGAGGTCATCACCCAGCCGCTGCAGTCGATTGAATTTGGCCGCATCGGCGCCCAGAAAGCCAAGCAGGTCATCTTTCAGCGGGTGCGCGATGCCGAGCGCGCGCGCATCGTCGAGGCCTTCAAGGGCCGTATCGGTGAGCTGATCTCCGGCATGGTCAAGCGCATCGAGCGCGGCAACGTGATCATCGACCTGGGCAACAACGCCGAGGCCATCATCCTGCGCGAGCAGCTGATCCCGCGCGAGCCGGTGCGTCCCAACGACCGCATCCGTGGCTACCTCTACGAAGTCAGCCCGCAGCAGCGCGGCCCGCAGATTTTCCTTTCGCGCACCAAGCCGGAATACCTCATGGAGCTGTTCAAGCTCGAGGTCCCGGAAATTGCCCAGGGTCTGATCGAGCTCAAGGGTGCCGCCCGTGATCCCGGTGTGCGCGCCAAGATCGCTGTCCAGGCCAAGGACAAGCGCATCGACCCGGTCGGCGCCTGCGTGGGCATGCGCGGTTCGCGCGTGCAGGCGGTGTCCACCGAACTGGCGGGCGAGCGCGTCGACATCGTGCCCTGGGACAACAACCCGGCGCAGTTCGTGATCAATGCCATGGCGCCGGCGGAAGTCGAGTCCATCGTCATGGACGAAGAGGCGCACTCGATGATGATCGCCGTCGCCGAGGACAAGCTGGCGCAGGCCATCGGCCGTGGTGGCCAGAACGTGCGTCTGGCCTCGGAGCTGACCGGCTGGGTGTTGAACGTGATGACCGCCGCCGACGCCGAGGCCAAGAAGGAGCAGGAGAACCAGAACCTGCTGCAGATGTTCATGGAAGGCCTGGATGTCGACGCCGACATCGCCGGCATCCTGGTGCAGGAAGGTTTTGCCTCGCTGGAGGAAATCGCTTACGTCCCGGCCGAGGAACTGCTGCAGATCGACGAGTTCGACGAGGGTATCGTCGAGGAACTGCGCAATCGCGCCAAGGACGTGCTGCTGACCCGCGCCCTGGCCAAGGCCGAACGCGCGACCGGCGCCAAGCCCGACGACGACTTGCTGGCGGTGGAAGGCATGGATGAAGACACCGCTTATGCCTTGGCGGAGAAGGGTGTGATCAGCCGGGAAAACCTGGGCGATCTCGCCACCGATGAATTGCTGGAAATGCTGCCGGATCTCGACGAGGCCCGTGCCTCGGATCTGATCATGACGGCGCGGGGTCTCGGCTAAGCCCGGACCCAGACCTAGGACATACGCACGCATGAGTACCCAAACGATCCGCGAGTTGGCGGCGGAGCTGCACAAGCCCGTCACCGAACTGCTGTCTCAGCTCAAGGACGCCGGCGTGGAGGCCAAGGACGAGCAGTCCGCGATCTCGCCGTCCGAGAAGATGGCCCTGTTGGCGCACCTGCAGAAGATGGCTCGCGGCAGCGGCACGCTGGCCACCAGCGGTGCCGGGCGGATCACCCTCAAGCGCACCGAGAAGACCGAGCTGAAGCTGGGTGGTGGTCGTGGCCTGCCCTCCAAGACGGTCAACATTGAGGTCAAGAAGCGGCGCACCTACGTCGCCCAGGACGAGCTGCCGACCGCGACGCGCGCACCGGAAGACTTGCCGGAAATCAGTCCCGAGGAAGCCCAGGCGGCCGAAGAGGCAGCGCTGCGCCAGCAGGCCGACCGCGAAGCCGCCGCCGCCCGGGCCGCCGCCGAAGCAGAAGCGCGGCGGGTGCAGGAAGAGGCCAAGCGCAAGGAGCGCGAGGAAGTGGAGGCCAAGCAGCGGGCCGAGGCGGAGGCCGCCGAGCGCGCCCGCACTGAGCACGCTGAGAAGCTCAAGAACGACCCGATCTATCGCGCCAAATGGGAGGCTGAGTCCTCCCGTCGTCGCGCCCAGGAGAACTTGGCGCGCGCTGCGGAAGCCGCGCGCATTGCCCGTACCGCACCGCCTCCGGTCGCTGCCCGCCCGGCTGCCGCCGCCGCGCGCCCTGCGCCGGCTGGTGCCCGTCCTGCTCCTGGCGCCGCGCGCCCTGCGCCGGCAGGCGCGCCGGCTCCGGCCAAGAAGGGAAGCGACCGTGATCGTGATCGCGGCCGGCGTGAGGAATTGCACCTGGCCGATGGCAAGGGTGGGCGGCGGGATCGCAAGGGTGGCAAGAAGCCTTCCGGCGCGATGCGCATGGGTGACAACGCCCACGCCTTCGAGCGGCCATTGGCGCCGATCGTGCGCGAGGTGGAAGTGCCGGAGGCAATCACCGTCGCCGAGTTGGCGTCGCGCATGGCAGTCAAGGCCGGCGACCTGATCAAGGTGATGATGCGCAACGGCGTCATGGCCACCATCAACCAGACCCTGGACCAGGACACTGCGGTACTGATGGTCGAGGAAATGGGCCACACCGCCAAGGCGATCAAGGACACCGATTTCGAGGACAGCCTGGAGCAGGCGGTCACCGGTGAGGGCTCGGATGTCGAGACCATCACCCGTCCGCCGGTCGTGACCATCATGGGTCACGTCGACCACGGCAAGACCTCCTTGCTGGACCACATCCGCAAGACCCGCGTCGCCGCCGGCGAAGCGGGTGGCATCACCCAGCACATCGGCGCCTATCACGTCGAGACCAAGAAGGGCGTCATCAGCTTCCTCGACACCCCGGGCCACGCCGCGTTTACCCGCATGCGTGCTCGCGGCGCTCAGATCACCGACGTGGTGATCCTGGTGGTTGCCGGCGACGACGGCGTGATGCCGCAGACCCGTGAGGCCATCCAGCATGCGCGCGCCGCCAAGGCACCGATGGTGGTGGCGGTAACCAAGATCGACAAGCCGCAATCCGATCTGATCCGGGTCAAGAACGAACTGCTGAAGGAAGAGGTGGTCGCCGAAGATTTCGGTGGCGACACCATGGTGATCGGCGTTTCCAGCCACACCGGTCAGGGCATCGACGAACTGCTCGACGCGGTGCTGCTGCAGGCGGAAGTTCTGGAGCTGCGTGCCCAGGTGGATGCCCTCGCGCGCGGCGTGATCATCGAATCGTCGGTGGAGAAGGGCCGTGGCCCGGTCGCCACCGTGCTGGTCCGTTCCGGCACCCTGAAGCAGGGCGATGTGATTCTCACCGGCCCGCACTTCGGCCGCGTGCGCGCGATGTTCGACGAGAATGGCAAGCCGGTGAAGTCGGCGGGTCCGTCGATTCCGGTGCAGGTGCTCGGTCTCTCCGGCGCGCCGGATGCCGGTGACGACGTGGTGGTGGTGGCCGACGAGCGCAAGGCGCGCGAGCTGGCCATCGTCCGCGAGAACAAGATGCGCGAGACCAAGCTCGCGCAGAGTTCGGCGGTACGCATGGAGAACGCCTTCGCCAACATGGGCGATGGCGAGAAGAAGGCGCTGAACCTGATGGTGAAGGCCGACGTGCAGGGTTCCGCCGAGGCGATCACCGAAGCGCTGCGCAAGCTGCCCAGCGAGGAGGTGCGCGTCAATGTGCTCTCCACTGGCATCGGCGGTATCAGCGAGTCTGACGTCGAACTGGCGCTGGCTTCGAAGGCGATCATCATTGCCTTCAACGTCCGTGCCGATGCGCAGGCACGCAAGCGCGTGCAGGACACCGGCGTCGATCTGCGCTACTACTCGATCATCTACAACATCCTGGACGACGTCACTGCGGCCATCACCGGCCTGCTGGGCACCGAGACGCGCGAGCAGATCGTCGGTATCGCCCAGGTGCGCGACGTGTTCCGCAGCTCCAAGATCGGCGCCATCGCGGGCTGCTTGGTGATGGACGGCAGCGTGCAGAAGAACCTGCCGATCCGCGTCCTGCGCAACAACACGGTGATCTACGAAGGCGTGCTGGAGTCGCTGCGTCGCTTCAAGGACGATGTCGCCAAGGTCGAGGCCGGCACCGAGTGCGGTATCGGTGTGAAGGACTACAACGACGTCAAGGTCGGCGACCAGATCGAATGCTTCCAGCGCGTCGAGGTGCAGCGCGTCGTCAAGGCTTAGGCCTAAGGCGACGCCAGCGCGATGGCCAGCAAGCGTGACTACCCACGCGCCGCCCGGTTCAATGCCGAGCTGCGCGCGGTGCTGACCGAAATTCTGCGCGCCGACGTCATCCGCGATCCCCGGGTCGCGGGTGCCGGGCTCACCGTCACCAGCGTTGATGTCACGCCGGACCTGGCGAACGCCCATGTCTGGGTATCCAGCCTGGTCGACGACGCCAAGCTGGCGGAGGCGGTCAAAGGTCTCAACCACGCGGCGGGCAAGTTGCGTCACGAGGTGGGTCAGCGCATTCAGGTCCGGCATCTGCCGCTGCTGCGTTTCACCGCCGACCAAGCCACTCGCGAGGGTGATCGCATCACGGCGCTGATCCGCACCGTGGTCGCTGAAGATCGCGAGCACGCCCGCTCGCGTGGCGAAGACTCCGAATCCGAATAAATGAACAGCGTGCGCCGGCCACGGCGCGCCGTGCATGGCGTGCTGCTGCTCGATAAGCCTCGGGGGCTGAGTTCCAACGACGCTTTGTTGCGGGTGCGCAGGCTCTACCAGGCCGACAAGGCGGGGCACACGGGGACGCTGGACCCTCTCGCCACCGGCTTGCTGCCAATCTGCCTGGGACAGGCGACGCGCTTGAGCGCGCAATTGCTGGACTCCCGCAAGCGCTATCTGGCTGAAGTCCGTTTCGGCGAGCTGCGCAGTACCGGCGATCTGGAAGGGGAAGTGATCGCTCGCAGCGATCCCGCCGGACTGGAACCCTTGCGTCTGCGCGCCGCCCTGCAGAGCCTGACCGGCCGCATACGCCAGATTCCCCCCATGTACTCGGCGATCAAGCAGGGTGGGCAGCGGCTGTACGAATTGGCTCGTGAAGGCCTGGAGGTCGAGCGCGAGCCGAGGGAGGTCGAAATCCATGCGCTGGACCTGTTGTCGTTCGCAGACGGGCTGGCCTTGCTGGACGTGAGTTGCAGCAAGGGAACCTACGTCCGCACCCTGGCCGAGGATTGGGCGAAGGCGGTGGGGCAGGTGGCGCACCTGCACTCGCTGCGACGAATCGAAGTCGGCCCCTTCGGTCAGCAACCGATGCGGACCCTGGAAGAACTCGGGCAGGTCGCACAGCAAGGCGTGGCGGCGCTGGATGCCTTGCTGCTGCCGGCGCGCGCGGCTTTGGACGGCTGGCGTTTCGTGCGGCCGGAGGATGAGTTGCTCCCGACGCTGGACCACGGTGGGTCGGTTCCCTGGCCGTGCGAGGAGGTGGGGCCAGTGGCCATCGAGGGGGCGGATCAGAGGCTGCTGGGTCTGGGTGAAGTGACTCCCGAAGGTCGGCTGCAGCCACGACGCTGGTTCGGGTCGGTCGGGATTTGAACGGCTTTTCCCTGGTAATTGTTTGAAAATGTGGTCTCCGCTATAATTTCGCGCTCAAAAAAGTGCAAGCATCCGAAACGCATTCCCCTGGAGTTGTTTTTATGTCCGTTACCACCGAACAGAAAGGCGCCGTGATCGAGAAGTTCGCCCGCGCCAAGGGCGACACCGGCTCGCCGGAAGTGCAGGTCGCCCTGCTGACCAACCGCATCAACAGCCTGTCGCCGCACTTTGAGCAGCACAAGAAGGACAACCACTCGCGTCGTGGTCTGCTCAAGCTGGTCAACCAGCGTCGCCAGATGCTCGACTACCTCAAGCAGGAAGACGAGAGCCGCTACACCAAGCTGATCGCCGAACTCGGTCTTCGCCGCTAAGCGATCCACACGAACCGCGCCAAAGGCGCGGTTCGTTTTTGCGCGTCTGGTCTGCGTTTGGCGCCGGCGCGACTTCCACTCGAATCAGAGAACGAATCCATGACCTTTCCAGTCCAGCCGGTCCGCAAGTCCTTTCAGTACGGTCAGCACGAAGTAGTCCTTGAAACCGGCCACATGGCCCGCCAGGCCACCGCCGCCGTGGTGGTGAGCATGGGCGAGACCGTGGTGCTGGTCTCGGTGGTCGCCAAGAAGGAGCCGAAGGAAGGCCAGGATTTCTTCCCGCTCACCGTTGACTACATGGAGCGCTTCTACGCTGGCGGCCGCATCCCTGGCGGCTTCTTCAAGCGTGAAGGCCGTCCCACCGAGAACGAGACCCTCACCTCGCGCCTGATCGACCGCCCGCTGCGCCCGCTGTTCCCGGATGGCTTCTACAACGAGATCCAGGTGGTCGCCACCGTCATCTCGCTGAACCCGGAAGTGGCCGGTGACATTCCGGCGCTGATCGGCGCTTCCGCCGCCATGAGCCTGGCCGGCGTGCCGTTCGAAGGCCCCATCGGTGCCGCCCGCGTTGGCTACGCCAATGGCCAGTACCTGCTCAACCCCACCACCAAGCAGCTCGAAACCTCGCAGCTCGACCTGGTGGTCGCCGGCACCAAGGACGCAGTGCTGATGGTGGAATCCGAAGCCCAGCAGCTCTCGGAAGACGTGATGCTCGGCGCCGTGCTGTTCGGTCACGAGCAGATGCAGGCCGCGATCAATGCCATCAACGAGCTGACTGCCGTCGCCGGCAAGCCGAAGTGGGATTGGACCGCTCCGGCTGAATCCGCCGAGCTGACCGCCGCCATCAATGCCGTCGAAGCCCTGGTCAGCGATGCCTACAGCATCACCGACAAAAAGGCGCGTCAGGACGCCGTGGCCGCCGTCCGCAAGCAGCTCACCGCCGAACTGGCCGGCGGCGATGCCCCGAAGTTCAGCGAGGGCAAGATCAAGGATGCCTTCCACGCCCTGGAAGCCCGCGTGGTGCGTAACCGCATCCTTGATGGCGCGCCGCGTATCGACGGCCGCGACCGCGTTACCGTGCGTCCGCTGACCATGGGCACCGGCCTGCTGCCGCGTGTGCACGGCTCGGCCCTGTTCACCCGTGGCGAAACCCAGGTGATGGCCGCCATCACCCTGGGCACCGGCAAGAGCTCGCAGTTGATCGACGCTGCCTCCGGCGAGACCAACGACAGCTTCCTGTTCAACTACAACTTCCCTCCGTACTGCGTCGGTGAGACTGGTCGTCTGAACGCGCCCAAGCGTCGCGAGATCGGCCACGGCCGTCTGGCCAAGCGCGGCGTCATGGCGGTGATGCCGGATCTGGTCAAGGAATTCCCCTACGTGGTGCGCGTGGTCACCGAGGTGATGGAGTCCAACGGCTCTTCCTCGATGGCTTCGGTGTGCAGCGCCAGCCTGGCGTTGATGGACGCTGGCGTGCCGCTGAAGGCGCCAGTGGCCGGCGTGGCCATGGGTCTGATCAAGGAGGCCGAGAAGTTTGCGGTGCTCACCGACATCCTCGGCGACGAAGATCACCTCGGCGACATGGACTTCAAGGTGGCCGGTTCGGTCAACGGCATCACCGCGCTGCAGATGGACATCAAGATCACCGGCATCACCGGCGAGATCATGAAGCTGGCGCTGGCCCAGGCCAAGGACGCGCGTTTGCACATCCTCGGCGCCATGAATCAGGCGCTGTCCGGTACCCGCGAGACCATGAGCCCCTGGGCGCCGCGCATCACCACCATCAAGATCCACCCGGACAAGATCCGCGAAGTGATTGGCAAGGGTGGTGTCACCATCCGTTCGATCACCGAGGCCACTGGCACCCAGATCGACATCGACGACGACGGCACCATCAAGATCGCCGCCGTCACTGGCGAAGCGGCCGAAGCCGCCATCGCCCGCATCACCATGCTCACCCGCGAAGTGATGCCGGGTGATGTCTACGAGGGTCGTGTGGCCCGCCTGATGGATTTCGGTGCGTTCGTGACCATCCTGCCTGGCCGCGACGGTCTGGTGCACATCAGCCAACTCTCGGAGCAGCGCGTCGAGAAGGTGGAAGAGGTGGTCAAGGAAGGCGACATCGTGCGCGTCAAGGTGCTGGAAGTGGGGCGTGACGGCAAGATTCGTTTGTCCATGAAGGCTTCCGACGTCGGTCTCGCCTGATCGTCGGCCGCAACAAGGACGGCCGCTCCATGTGGAGCGGCCGTTTTGTTTTTTGTGGTGTTCTTTACGCGGTACCGCCGTTGCGGCGGAATAAACCCGGGTTTTGCGCCGTCATCGGCTTGAAACAACCGTCTGATTGCTTCAGAATGCAACACATCGGGTCGCTGTCAGTTTGTCCCGACCAAAAAAAGAACCCCCCTCGTTGCCGAAGGGGGTAAGGTGCTAGAAAGGCGCATGGCCTTTCTGGAGGAGACCAGATAAAAGCCCGGAAACGAGACCCGCTTCCGGGCTTTTTTCGTTTCCTACTTTTGTTGCAGTGCAGTATAGACCTCTGTTATTGCAATGTCAATTCTGCAGATGCTTAAAAAAATTCAACCATAACAATGAGTTATTTTGATTCTTGAAAAATTGGTGACGCAAACGTCATTTATATCAATGATTGATCTGAGCTAATGCCGCTGCGAAATCAGGCTTGTCACGGCTAGAAGAAAGCAATAACCGGGCCGTTCTGTTCAGACGCCAGGGCCGTCCTCGCCTTTTTCTCGCAAGGGGTTGATTGCCTTGGCGCGTTCCAGGCTCTTCAGGAACTCCTTGCGCACTGCCCGCCAGACCGGAACCTGCTTCTCCGCCAGTTCCTTGAGCACCTGCACTGGCTGCTGCGCCTGCCCGAGCAGGTCGCGCAGCTGGTCGGTGAAGTGGTGTTGCTGCTCGGAGAACAGGCGCAGCGACAGCTCCAGGTAACGGCTGATGCTGGACTGCATCGGGTCGCCGTAATAACGGACGATGAACATCAGCAGATCGGCGCTGAAGATCGGGTTGCCACCTTCCTCCTGCTCGGCGATCACCTGCAGCAGGATCGAGCGGGTGATGTCCTCGTGACTGCGCTTGTCCTCGACCCGGAAGCTGATGTTCTGCAGAACCAGTTGCCGTACCTCCTCCAGCGTGATGTAGCGGCTGACGTGGGTGTCGTACAGCCGGCGGTTGGGGTACTTCTTGATGATGCGGACATCGTTCATGGGCGCGGGATAAAAATGTTGCACTGCGGAAAGAATGCCAGAAGCCGCCCTTTCCCGCTATTGAGGCGCTTCTAACCCGCCATTTCAGGAATGCTCTGTTGCCGGGCTGGAGCAACTTGCGTGAGTCGCCATTCCCGCAGGGCCCAGGCCAGAATTTCCTGCGGCGCCGCCCGCTCCAGCTCCACCGGTGGTGCGCCGCCGAGGGCACGTAAACAACGCTGGAGATTGGCGCCGGCGCTGTGTTCATCCAGCGCCGGAGCGCCGTTTTGCTTGGATAGCTTGCGGCCGTCCACCGCGACCAGCACCGGCAAGTGCAGGTAGGCCGGCACCGGCGCACCCAGCGCGCCTAGCAGCAGGATCTGGCGCAGGCTGGAGCCGATCAGATCGGCGCCGCGCACCACCTCGGTGATGCCCTGCGCCTGTTCATCGACCACGCAGGCAAGCTGGTACCCGCAAACTCCGTCGCCGCGACGCAATACGAAGTCGCCGATCTCGCTTTCCGCATCGCGCCACAGACGGCCTTGCACCGGGTCCTGCAGTTCCACGCCGCCGCTGGGGACGCGCCAGCGCAATGCGGCCGCACCGGTGCCGATCGGTGCCGAGCGGCAGCGGCCGGAGTAGACGGGGCCATCGGGGCCGGGCCGGCTCTCGGCCGCGAGCCGGGCGCGAGTGCAGTCGCAGGGATAGACCCGGCCCTGGGACTGCAAGCGTTCCAGCGCCGCCGTGTACTCGGCGCCGTGTGCGCTTTGCAGGCGCGGCGTCTCGTCCCAATGCAGTCCATGTGCTTCCAGTTGCCGCAGGATCACTGCACTGGCGCCGGGCGGGCAGCGCGCGCGGTCGAGGTCGTCGATGCGCAGCAGCCAACGACCGCCGGCCTGGCGTGCGCGCAGCCAGCTGGTCAGTGCCGTCAGCAGCGAGCCCAGGTGCAGCGGGCCCGAAGGTGTAGGGGCGAAGCGACCGCGGTATTCGGGGTCGGGAGGGCTCATCGGGTCGTGAACAAAATCAAGCTGTTCTTGCATCTTCTTCACCTAGAATACGGCATGCATCCTGTCCTGCCTCGCGCCTGCGGCAGGCCCCTAGAGGGCCGCTGATGGCCTTGCGCGCCCTGCTGTTCGATCTCGATGGCACGCTGGCGGATACCGAGGCGCACGGACATCGCCCGTCCTACAACCGCGCCTTTCGCAAGCTCGGTCTCGGCTTCCGCTGGGGCCCGAAGCTGTACCGGCGCCTGCTCAAGCAGCCCAGCGGCCGCGAGCGCCTGCTGCACTACCTGCGCCGCTACCAACCAGAGCTCGGGGAGCACGCCGAGGCGGTTTCCGAAAGCGAGGAGGCCTGGGTGGAGCACGTGCACCGGCTGAAGTCGCGCTATTTCCGCCGCTACCTCCGCCAGGGCAAGGTGCCGCTGCGTCCAGGGGTCGCACGGCTGCTGCGCGAGGCCAGCGAGGCCGGCTTGCGGCTGGCGGTGGTGACCAATGCCAGCCGCGCCAGCGTCAAGCCGTTTCTCAAATACGGTCTCGGCCAGGACCTGGCCCAGCGCATCAGCCTGGTGGTCGGCGGTGACCAGATCGCCGCCCGCAAGCCCGCGCCCGACCTCTACCGCTATGCCCTCGGCAAGCTCAAGCTCGCGCCGTACGAGTGCATCGCCATCGAGGATTCTGCGATGGGCTTGCAGGCCGCCCGCGCCGCCGGCGTGCCCACCGTCATCACCGTCAACAGCGACACCCTGGAGCAGGATTTTTCCGCCGCCAGCCTGGTGCTCGATGCCCTGGGCGAGCCGGATCAGCCGGCGCGGGTGCTGGCCGGCCGCATGGACGAACCACAGCTGGGGCTCAAGACCTTGCGTCGCATCGCCCGCAGCGCCGCGCCGAGGCTCTAGACCAGCGCCCATCGGTATACTCCGCCGCTCTTCGGCAGGGCAGATCAGGAGCGAACATGCGGCGTTGGAACGGCTGGGGTGATGAGGCGCAGGACTACCCGCTGAACGAGGTCGCGCGCGGCTTCCTGCGCGAGCGTGTCGGCCAAGGCAGCGCCAATCGCGATGCCAGCCTGGAATCGGTACTGGCCGGCGTCGCGCCCTCGCGCCTGGCCAACGGCCCCTTTCTCACCGACGCCGCCAGCCGCGCCCAGCACGCACGCGGCCAGAGCTATCCGGACTGGCTGGCCCTGCGCTACGGCAAGCTCGGGCCGGTCGCCGATGCCGTGGCGCTGCCCACCAGCAGCGAGGAAGCCGAGGCGGCGCTGGCGGCCGCGCTCAAGCTGGGTGCGGTGGTGATCCCCTATGGCGGCGGTACCAGCGTGGTCGGCCACCTGGATGTTCCGGTCAGCGACCGGCCAGTGGTCAACATCGCCCTGGGTCGCTACAACAAGCTGCGCGAGCTGGACGAGCGCCAGTGGATCGCCCGCTTCGACGCCGGCACGCCGGGTCCGCTGGTGGAAGCGCAACTGCGCGAGCGCGGCTTCCTGCTCGGTCATTTTCCGCAGTCCTACGAGTATTCGACGGTGGGCGGCTGGGTGGTGACCCGCTCCTCCGGCCAGCAGTCCTTGCGCTATGGCCGCATCGAGCAGCTGTTCCACGGTGGCCGGCTGGCGACGCCGCGCGGGGTGTTCAATATCGGCGGCCTGCCGGCCTCCAGCGCTGGCCCGGATCTGCGCGAGGCGCTGATGGGCTCGGAAGGGCGCCTGGGCCTGCTCACCGAGGTCTCGGTGCGGCTGCGGCGGCTGCCCACGCACGAGGATTTCCACGCGGTGTTCTTCCCGACCTGGGACTTGGGGTGCGAAGCAGTGCGCCATCTGGCGCAGGCCGACCTCGGTCTGTCGCTGCTGCGTCTCTCCAATGAAGTCGAGACCGAAACCCAACTGGCGCTGGCCGGTCACGAAAAGCTCATCGCCTGGCTGCGCCGCTATCTCAAGGTACGCAAGGTCGGCGAACAGCCGGTGATGCTGCTGGTCGGCACCACCGGCAACCACCGCGAGGTGCTGCGTCTGAAGCGCGAGGCGCTGGCGATCTGCAAGCAGTTCCGGGGCGTCAACACTGGCAGGGCAATCGGCAAGGGTTGGGCGAAGAACCGCTTCCGTGGCCCCTACCTGCGCAACTCCCTGTGGGAGCTGGGCTACGGTGCCGACACGGTGGAGACCTGCGTGGGCTGGAACAACGCCACCGCCACCATGCGCGCCATCGAAGAGGCGGCGCGTAGCCTGTTCGCCGCCGAGAACGAGAAGGTGCACTGCTTCACCCATCTCTCCCATGTCTACCGCCAGGGTTGCAGCGTCTATTCCACCTTCGTGTTCCGCGCCGGCGGCGACTACGAGCGCGACCTGGAGCGCTGGACCCGCCTCAAGCGCCGCCTGAGCGAGACCATCGTCGCCCACGGCGGCACCATCAGCCACCAGCACGGCGTTGGCCGCGACCACGCGCCCTACCTGGCGCAGGAGAAGGGCGAACTGGGCATGGACCTGATCCGCGCCATGGCCCGCGAGTTCGACCCGCAGGGGCAGATGAATCCCGGCAAGCTGTTCGCCTGATGGCCAGCGCCAGCGTGCATCCGCCGGCCTCGCTGAGCGACGCTGCCGCGCCGCAGTTCGCGGTGCTCTATCAGTGGTCGGTGAAGCCGGGTGAGGTGCGCAACTTCGTCGCCGCCTGGACCGAGCTGACCGAGCGCATCCGTGTCCGCTTCGGCAGCGGTGGCTCGCGTCTGCACCGCTCCATGCAGGGCACCTGGATCGCCTACGCGCAGTGGCCCAGCCAGGCCGCCTCCGAGGCGATGAGCGAACTGCTCAGCCAGGAAGGGCCGCTGGACCCGGCGCTGCGCGACCGCTTTCTGGCCACCATCGACGACACCTGGGCGCCCGTGCTGCTCAGCGTCCACAAGGATCTGCTGTCGTGAGCCGCCTGGGCGCGTTGCCGGCGAAGGTGGATCTGCTGGTAGTCGGCGGCGGCATCACCGGTGCCGGCATTTTTCGCGAGGCGGCGCGGGCCGGGGTGTCGGTGCTGCTGGTGGAAGCGCGTGATTACGCCTCCGGCACCTCGTCCTGGTCGTCGAAACTGGTGCACGGCGGCCTGCGTTACCTGAAGACCGGCGAATGGCGGCTCACCGCCGAGTCGGTGCATGAGCGCGAACGTCTGCTGCGCGAGGCGCCCGATCTGGTGCGCCCGCTGGACTTCGTGATGCCGCTCTACAGGGGTATCAAGCCCGGCAAGACCACCATGCGTCTGGGGCTCTGGCTCTACGACCGCTTTTCCCGGGGCGGCGCGCGTTCGCGTTTTCTGCCGGCGACGGATGCCAGTGCGGTCCAGCCCGGTCTGCGTGCGGAGCGCTTGCTGGGTGCCGTGCGCTACCAGGATGCCTACACCGACGACTGCCGGCTGGTCTGGCGGCTGATCGACCAGGGCCAGCGCGACGGCGGCCGGGCGCTCAACTACGTGGCCGCCGAACAGTTGTTGCAGGCGCGGGACCGGGTCTGCGGTGCCGCGCTGCGCGACGCCGAAACCGGCGAGAGCCGCGAGATCGAAGCCGGGCTGGTCATCAACGCCGCCGGGGTCTGGGCCGACACGCTGCCCGGCCAGCCGGCCGGCGCGCCGCGCCTGCGGCCGCTGCGCGGTTCGCATCTGCTGTTCCCGCAGGCGCGCTTGCCGCTGCCGCAAGCGGTGGGCTGGCTGCACCCGCGCGACCGGCGGCCGGTGTTCGCCTATCCCTGGCAGGGCGCGACCCTGCTCGGCACCACCGATCTCGATCACCGCGAGGATCTCTGGAGCCCGCGCATGCAGCGCGCCGAGGCCGACTACCTGCTGGAAGCCCTGGACTGGCTGCTTCCCAGCGCCGGTCTGGTCTTGACCGATGCGCTGTCCAGCTACGCCGGCGTGCGGCCGGTGGTGGACGACGGTGCCGACAAACCTTCGGCGGCGTCCAGGGAGTCGGCGCAATGGGCTTCGCCGGGCTTTATCGGCGTCACCGGCGGCAAGCTCACCACCTTCCGGGTCACCGCCCGCCAGGCCCTGCGAGCCGCCGCGCAGCAGCTGCCGGCGCTGCGCTTGGCCGCAGATTCAGCGCCGCTGTTCGACCGGCCAGCGCAGGAATCTCCAGGCGAAACCCCTGACCTGGCGCAGATTCGCGCACGCGTCGGCGAGCAGGTGTTCCACCTCGATGATCTGCTGTTGCGCCGCAGCCGCGCCGGACTGGTGCTGCCGGAGGCCGCCGAAGCCCTGATCGAGCCGACGCTGGCCGCCTGCCAGACGCAACTGGGCTGGGATGCCGAGCGCTGCGCCGCCGAGGCCGGCCGTTACCGCGACTACTGGCGCCGTCAGCACGATCCGCGCGGCCTGGCCTAGCGCGGCGACCGGGGAGAGCATGAGCACCAAGAACAAGATCCTCGCCATCGACGTCGGCACCCAGTCCAGCCGCGCCCTGGTCTTCGATGCCCAGGGGCAGGTGCACGCCAAGGCGCAGTCGCTGCACGAGCCGGCCTATGTCTCGCCGCAGCCGGGCTGGGCCGAGCAGGACCCGGAACAGTACTGGACCGCCATCCGCACCGTCTGCGAGCAGCTCTGGCAGGGCGGGGCGGTAAGGCCCGAAGAGATCGCGGCGGTAACGCTGACCACCCTGCGGGCCAGCGTGGTCTGCGTCGACGCCCAGGGCCAGGCGCTGCGGCCGACGATGGTCTGGCTGGACCAGCGCGAGTGCAGTCAGCCGCCCAGGCTGTCCTGGTACTGGCGCGCCGCCTTCGCGCTGGCCGGTGCCAGCGGCCTGATCGCCCATCTGCAGCGCCAGGCCGAGTGCAACTGGCTGGCCCAGCACGAACCCGAGCTGTGGGCGCGCACCGACAAATTCCTGCTGCTGTCCGGCTGGCTCAGCCAGCGCCTCACCGGCGACTACGTGGACTCCACCGGCTGTACGGTCGGCTACCTGCCGTTCGACTACCGGCGCCTGGACTGGGCGGCGCCACGCGACTTCAAGTGGCAGGCGCTGGCGGTGCGGCGCGAACAGCTGCCGCGCCTGGTGCGTCCCAGCGAGCGGCTCGGCGCGCTCACCGCCGAAGCTGGCGAGGCCCTGGGCCTGCCCGCCGGCCTGCCGGTGATCGCCGCCGCCGCCGACAAGGCCTGCGAGGTGCTGGGCTGCGGCGCGCTGGAGCCGGAAGTGGCACAGCTGTCGTTTGGCACCACCGCCACCATCAACACCACCCAGCGCCGTTACCTGGAAGTGCAGCGCCTGCTGCCGGCCTATCCCGGCGCGCTGCCGGGCGCCTGGAACACCGAGATCCAGATCTACCGGGGTTTCTGGATGGTGAGCTGGTTCAAGCGCGAGTTCGCGCACCGCGAACAGAGCCTGGCCCGCGAGCGCGGGGTGTCGGTGGAGTCGCTGTTCGACGAGCTGGTGCGTGACATCCCACCCGGCAGTCTCGGCCTCACCCTGCAACCCTACTGGAGCCCCGGCGTGCGCGATCCGGGCCCGGAGGCCAAGGGCGCGATCATCGGCTTCGGCGACGTGCATACCCGCGCGCATTTCTACCGCGCGATTCTCGAAGGCCTGGTCTACGGCCTGCGTGCCGGCCGCGAGCAGATCGAGCGCAAGCTGCGCCGGCCGGTGCGGCGGCTGGTGGTTGCCGGTGGCGGCAGCCAGAGCGATGCCGCCATGCAGATCACCGCCGATGTCTTCAACCTGCCGGCCGAGCGGCCGGCGCTGTACGAAACCTCGGCGCTGGGCGCGGCGATCAATGCCGCCGTTGGCCTGGGCTGGCATGCCGATCACGCCAGCGCGGTGTCGGCGATGTGCCGGCCCGGCGCGTTGTTTCGTCCGAATCCCGAGGCGGTGCGTACTTACGAAGCGCTTTATCGCGGGGTCTACCAGGAGCTGTACCCGCGCCTGAAGCCGCTCTACCACCGTATCCGCCGCATCACCGGCTATCCCGCCTAGACCCGAAGCCCAGGATCCCCTCATGAATCCGCAAACCTCTCTGCAATTCGCCGCCGTCTACGCCGAGGCGGCCATCGCCTGGATCGAAACCGGCGTGCCCCAGGCCGTGCTCTGGTACGACGATGAAGAGCGCTGGGACTTCACCCCCGCCGACGAGGAACTGCCGCCCAGCCTGGTCGCCTTCGTGCTGCAACAGGGCTGGGACGGCCAGTTGAGCCTGGAAGGCAGTACCGACGCGCTCGATGAAAACTACGACTCGCTGGCGCTGCGCGAGGAGATCGAGGAGCAGATGGATCAGGAAGGCGTGGCCCGCGCGCTGATCGAGGCATTGATCGAACACCGCGAGCGGCTGGGCGACGATGCCGAGGACGGCCTGGGTCTCGACCCTGGCCTGCTGCAGGACGAAGACGAGCGCTGAGCGCTGGGCTGGCGCCACGACCACAACAAGAAATCAGAGGAGAGCGGTATGCCACTTCCCAGTCCGCGCGGGCTGCTGCCTGCGCAGGTCGCGGTGCCGCGCGCGCTGTCCGGCGTGCAGACCTTCGGTGCCGAGGTCGCGCCGGAAAGCGTCGGCCTCAGCCGCTCGGCGATCCAGACGGTGGACCGCGCGCTGGCGGCGGTCTATCGCAGTGGCGCCTATCCGGCGGCATCGCTGTGCCTGCGCAAGCACGGGCAGGTGGTGTTTCACCGCGCCTACGGCCACGCGCGCGGCAACGGCCCGCGCGAGCCGGCCGGCAGCGAGCGGCAGTTGCTCGATCTCGATACGCCGGTCTGCCTGTTCTCCGCCTCCAAGGCGGTGACCGCCATCCTGGTTCATCAGCTGGCGGAGGAGGGCGGTGTCGACCTCGATGCGCCGGTCGCCCACTACCTGCCGGAATTCGGTCGCAACGGCAAGGCCGGCGTCACTCTCGGCGAGGTGCTCTCGCACCGCGCCGGCGTCCCGGGGCTGAAAATTCCCAAGGCCGAGCGCAGGGTGGAGATGCTCAACGACTGGGACGGCGTCATCGAGCGCATCTGCGCCGCTCCCGGTGGTCGTCTGCGGCCGGTGGCCTATCACGCCATCACCGGCGGATTCGTGCTCGGCGAGGTGATCCGCCGCGTCACCGGCCAGACCATCCAGCAGTATCTCGACGCCAAGCTGCGCCGGCCCCTGGGCATGAAGTACTTCCAGTACGGCCTGGCGCCCGAGCATCGCGAGCGCGTGGCCTTGAACTATTCGGCCGGCATGCCGGTGTTGTTTCCGGTGGCGCCGCTGATCGAGCGCGCGCTGATCGTGCCCTTCGACGAGGTGGTGTCGGCCTCCAACACCCCGGCGTTCATGGACGCGGTGATCCCGGCCGGCAACCTCTACGCCACCGCCGAGGAGCTGTCGCGCTTCTTCCAGATGCTGCTCGACGGCGGCGTCTGGCAGGGCCGGCGCATCCTCAAGGAAGAGACCATCGCCCGCGCGGTGCAGCCGCGTGGCCGTACCGTGCCGGACGCCATGCTGCTGCTGCCGATGCGCTACAGCGAGGGCATGATGCTGGGCGGGCCGATGAGCCTGTTCGGCCCGGCCACCGGCGGCGTCTACGGGCATCTGGGCTTCATGAACATCCTCGGTTGGGCCGACCCGGCGCGTGCGCTCTCCGGCGCCCTGCTGGTCACCGGCAAGGCGGTGCTCGGCCCGCATCTGCTGCCCTGGGCGGCGTTGATGGCGATCATCGGCCGGCAACTGCGCACGTCGAACTGAGCCTCAGCCAAACCCGGTGTACGGCAGGCGGCATCCAAAGCCTGGCCATCTCCGCTAAGTTACGGCGGTGTTCAAGGAATGAGCCTGAAACGGAGACCGTCCATGCGCCTGCTGCGAATCTGTCTGCTGTCCTCCCTGGCCCTGCTGGCCGCCTGCGGCAAGAAGGAGGCACCACCCGCCGCCAGTGCTCCGGTCGTCGCGGCGGCGGTGGCGCCACCGGCCTTGATCCCGCGTGCCGAGCTGTTCGGCAATCCCGACAAGGCGCTGCCCAAGCTGTCGCCGGACGGCCAGCAACTGAGCTGGCTGGCGCCGGTGGATGGCGTGCTCAATATCTGGGTGGCGCCGGCCACCGACCCCAAGGCGGCCAAGCCGGTGACCCGGGACAGCGGTCGTGGCATCCGTCAGTACTACTGGGCCTATGACAACCAGCGCCTGCTGTACCTTCAGGACAGCGGCGGTGACGAGAATTTCCACGTCTACGCGGTCGAGCTGGCGAGCCTCAAGACCACCGATCTGACGCCGTACAAAGGCAGTCGTGCCGAGATCAACGGTCTCAGCCACAAGTTGCCGGGCGAGATTCTGGTTGGACTCAATGATCGCGGCGACCATTCGCTGCACGATCTGTATCGCATCGACATTGCCAGCGGCAAGCGCAAGCTGGTGGAGAAGAACCCCGGCTTTGCCGGCTATGTCAGCGACGACGATTACGCGGTGAAGCTGGCGATCCGCAGCGAGCCGGACGGCAGCACCACCTATCTGCAGCGCGACGCCAAGGGCCGGTGGCAGCCGCTGCTGAGCGTGGGCCTGGAAGACGCGCTCACCACCAATGTCCTGGGTCTCGACGCCAAGGGCGAGACGCTCTATCTGCTCGACTCGCGCGGCCGCGATACCGCCGCGCTGGCTACTCTGGGACTCAAGGACAGCGCGCCCAAGCTCGTGTTCGAGGATGCCCGTGCCGATGTCGACGAGGTGTTGATCAACCCGGTCAGCCATGGGCTGGAAGCAGTGGCCTCCAACTACGAGAAGCCGGTCTGGACGGTGCTCGACGAGGCGGTGAAGGCGGATTTCGCGGCGCTGGCCGCGCTGGCCGGCGACGGCTACTTCAAGGTGCTGGACCGCACCCTGGACGACCGCCGCTGGGTGGTGGGCGTCGATCGCTCCGACGCCTCCTACAAGACTTACGTCTACGACCGCGCCAGCCGCAAGGCGGAATTCCTGTTCGCCAACCGGCCCTGGTACGAGGGCAAGACCCTGGCGAAGATGCATCCCCGGGTGCTGAAGGCGCGGGACGGCCTGAAGCTGGTCAGCTATCTCTCGCTGCCGGTGGAATCCGATCCCGATGGCGACGGCCTGCCGAACCAGCCCTTGCCGCTGGTGCTCAACGTCCATGGCGGCCCCTGGGCGCGCGACGAGTGGGGCCTCGACAGCGAGCACCAGTGGCTCGCCAACCGTGGCTACGCGGTGCTGTCGGTGAACTACCGGGGCTCCACCGGCTTCGGCAAGAACTTCGTCAACGCCAGCAATCTCGAGTGGGCCGGCAAGATGCACGAAGACCTGCTCGACGCCGTGCAGTGGGCCATCGACAGCAAGATCACCAGCGCCGACAAGGTCGCCATCTACGGCGGCAGCTACGGCGGTTACGCCACCTTGGTGGGCCTCAGCTTCACCCCCGATACCTTCGCCTGCGGCGTCGACATCGTTGGTCCTTCCAATCTCAACACCCTGCTGTCGACCATTCCGCCGTACTGGAAGACCTTCTTCGAACAGTTCGCCAAGCGGGTCGGCGATCCGCGCACCGAGGAGGGCAAGAAGCTGCTCACCGAGCGCTCGCCGCTGAGCCGCGTGGAGCAGATCAAGAAACCGCTGCTGATCGCCCAGGGCGCCAACGACCCGCGCGTGAAGCAGGCCGAGGCCGAGCAGATCGTCGCCGCCATGCAGGCCAAGCAGATCCCGGTGACCTATGTGCTCTACCCCGACGAGGGCCACGGCTTCGCCCGTCCGCCCAACCGCCAGTCGTTCTACGCCATCTCCGAGGCCTTCCTGGAGAAATGCCTGGGCGGTCGCGCCGAAGCGGTGGGCAAGGACTTTGCGAACTCCAGCTTGCAGGTGAAGGTTGGCGCCGAGTTCGTCCCCGGCCTCAGCCAATCGCTGCAAGCCGCCGGCACCAGTCCCTAGTCGTCCACAACGCGATCAAGGGCCGCCTTCGGGCGGCCCTTTGTTTTAGGCCGGCGGTTCGGCTTCCGACCACAGGCAGACCCGGTCCCGGCCGCCGGTCTTGGCGCGATACAGCGCGGTGTCGGCGCGCGCCACCAGGGTTTCGGTACTGGTCAGCCGGTTGGCCAGGGCGCTGGCGACGCCGACGCTGGTGCTGACCCGTACCTCCGGCAGCGGTTGCAGGGCGCGCACCGCCTCGCGCACGGCCTCGGCGTGCTGTTCGGCAGTCGCCGCGTCGACGCCGTAGAGGAACAGCGCAAACTCCTCGCCGCCCAGGCGTCCGACCACGTCCAGCGGTCGGCGCGCGAAACCGGCCAGCGCCTGCGCCACCCGGCGCAGGCAGTCGTCGCCGGCGAGATGCCCGTGGCGGTCGTTGAACTGCTTGAAATGGTCGACATCGACCGCCAGCACCGCCACCGGCTGCTGTTCGCGCTGGGCCTGACGCAGGATCGCGTCGCAGCGCTCGTACCAGGCGCGGTGGTTGCAGATGCCGGTCAGCGGGTCGTGTTCGGAGAGCTGGCGCAGCAGCTGCTGACGCAACCAGGCCAGTCGTTGAGCGCGTTCCTGCAGGTAGCAGGCGATGGTACCCAGCACGGCGGCGACGGCGAGGAAAAAACCGTAGTCGAACAAAGCAGTCCCGCGGCTGCCGGCCAGCCACAGCGCGAACGGCGCCACCAGGGCGGTGAGCAGGGCCAGGATGGTGGCCTGGATCCAGGGCAGGCCGAGCAGGAAGAAGTCGTAGAACAGCTGGATCAGCAGCAGTTCGTGCGGGGCATGCAGTCCGTTTCGTTCACCCACAACACTGACCACCACCATGCCGACGGTGTTGGCGACCGCCACCAGCAGCGCCACCGACTGGATGTAGCGCCAGGCTCCGCGACGGAAACTGCAGGCCACCAGTAGGGCGTTGCTGGGAGCCACGAACAGCATCAGCCAGAACAACATGGGCTGATCGGTAAAGTGCTGCGAGCCCAGCCAGTCGTAGCCGATATAGATGCTGTAGAACAGCACCCCCAAGGCCACCGCCAGGCGTTGCAGCAGCAGATTGGTTTCCGAGCGATAGCGCAGGTAGTCGCGCTCCAGCCAGGATTCGAAGCCGATCTGCAGAGCCGAAGCGCAGCCGGAAGGCGAGCGCCAGCCACTGCGTTCCACCGCTTCCAGCGCGGCGCGCAGACGTTGCAGATCGCTGATCTCGGTGGGCGGCTGGCGCGGACGCGGCGGGCTGTTCATGGAGGCGCTCCGGGTTCTGCGAGGGTCGTCGGCCGGCGCCGTCGCCCAGATACAACAAGGCCCCCGATCAACGGGGGCCTGGTCCTTGCCCGATGCAACTGGTGGTGATGGGCGGAATCGAACCGCCGACCTAGGGGTTATGAATCCCTCGCTCTAACCGTCTGAGCTACATCACCAATCGTTTTGCAGGGGCGCGAAGTTTAAGGAATGACCGCAGTGGCGTCGAGTGCCGGTGGTCAGACATTGAAGCGGAAGTGCATCACGTCGCCTTCCGCCACGAGGTATTCCTTGCCTTCCAGCCGCCATTTGCCGGCTTCCTTGGCGCCGGCTTCGCCCTTGTACTGGATGAAATCCTCGTAGGCGATCACTTCGGCGCGGATGAAGCCCTTCTCGAAATCGGTGTGGATCACCGCCGCCGCCTGCGGCGCGGTGGCGCCCTTCTTGACCTGCCAGGCGCGGACTTCCTGCACGCCGGCGGTGAAGTAGGTCTGCAAGCCCAGCAGGGCGTAGCCGGCGCGGATGACCCGGTTCAGGCCCGGCTCCTCCAGTCCCAGATCCTTCAGGAACTCGGCCTTGTCGGCCTCGTCGAGCTGGCCGATCTCGGCCTCGATGGCGGCGCACACCGCGACCACCTGGGCGCCTTCCTTGGCGGCGTAGGCCTGCACCTTCGAGAGGTTGGCGTTGCCGTTCTTCAGCGAGGCCTCGTCGACGTTGGCGATATAGAGCGCCGGCTTGGCGGTGATCAGCATCAGGTCGCGGATCGCCAGCTTCTCGTCGGCGTCGAGGTTCAAGGCCCGCACCGCCTGGCCTTCGTTGAGGTGGGCCTGCACGCGCTCCAGCACCAGTTGCCGGGCGGCGGCGTCCTTGTTGCCGGCGCGCACCAGCTTGGCATTGCGCTCCACCGCCTTGGTGACGCTGTCGAGATCGGCCAGCGCCAGCTCGGTGTTGATGACCTCGATGTCGCGGATCGGATCGACGCCGCCGCTGACGTGGATGATGTCGTCGTTGACGAAGCAGCGGGTGACGTGGGCGATGGCGTCGGTTTCGCGGATGTGGCCCAGGAACTGGTTGCCCAGGCCTTCGCCCTTGGAAGCACCCGCGACCAGGCCGGCGATGTCGACGAATTCCACCGTGGTCGCCACCGTTTTGTTCGGTTTGACGATGGCGGCCAGCGCCTCAAGGCGCTTGTCCGGCACCGGCACGATGCCGACATTGGGCTCGATGGTGCAGAACGGATAGTTTTCCGCCGCCGCGTTCTGGGCGTTGGTCAGGGCGTTGAAGAGCGTCGATTTGCCGACGTTGGGGAGCCCGACGATGCCGCACTTGATGCCCATGGAATAACTCCGGAAAACTTAAAAAATGAGAAAAGGGAAAGGCCGGCCGGGGGAGGGAGTTGCTACTCCGCCTTCCCGTGGCCCGCGTCCCGGCTGTGCAACTGTTGCAGCGCCTTGTCCCAACTCTGGCCCAGCCAGACCGGCAGTGCATCGGCGGCGCGCGCCATGCCCTGGTGGATGGCGTCCTCGTCGGCTTTCGACGGCCGGCCGAGCACGTAGTTGAGCACCAGATTCTTGTCGCCGGGATGGCCGATGCCGATACGCAGGCGCCGGTAGCCATCGCCCAGCGGCTTGTGGATGTCGCGCAGGCCGTTGTGGCCGCCGTGTCCACCGCCCAGCTTCAGGCGCATTTCTCCGGCTGGCAGATCCAGTTCGTCGTGCGCCACCAGCAGCTCGGCCGGCGTCAACTTGTAGAACTGCATCAGCGCCTGCACCGCCTGACCGGAACGGTTCATGAAGGTCGAGGGTTTGAGCAGCAAGACCTCGCTGCCTTCGATCCTGACCCGCGCCAACTGCCCGAAGAACTTGCTCTCGGTGCGGAAACTGCCGCGCCAGCGCTCGGCCACGGCATCGGCAAACCAGAAGCCGGCGTTGTGGCGGGTTCGTTCGTATTCCGGTCCGGGATTGCCCAGGCCGACGATGGCGATGAGAGCGGGGGCGGGCATGGGGCTCTAAAGCGAAAACCCCATCCGGTTCTTGCGAGCGGATGGGGTCGGCAACGGTGGCAAGCAACCACCGGGTGGTGCCGTCGGAGCCCGGTTCGAGGACCGGGCGCCGTCGGCGCCGACCGCGGCTTACTTCTTCTTGGGCGCAGCCTTGGCCGGAGCCGCAGCGGCCGCAGGGGCCTTCTGGTTGGCAGCCGGCACATCGGCGGCGGCCGGAGCGGCGGCGGCTTCTTCCACCACCTTCGGCGCGTGCACGGCGCAGACGCTGTCGTCCTTGCCACGCAGCAGGCTGGTCAGCTTCACGCCTTCCGGCAGGCTCAGCTCGGAGAGGTGGATCGACTGGTTCAGTTCCAGCTTGGAGACATCCACCGAGATGTACTCGGGCAGGTCCTTCGGCAGGCACTCGACTTCCACTTCATTGTGGACGTGTTCGAGCTTGCCGCCGCCGAGCTTGACGCCGGGGGCGGCTTCAGCGCCCACGAAGTGCAGCGGCACGGCGCGACGCAGCAGCTTGTCGGCGAGGATGCGGTAGAGGTCGAGGTGCAGGATGTCCTCGTGGCGCAGCGGGTGACGCTGCAGGTCCTTGAGCACGACCTGTTGCTGCTTGCCGCCAACGTCCAGGGTCAGGATGTGGCTGTAGAAGGCCTCGGTCTTGAGGTGGTTCTTCAGCTCGTTGTGGTCAACGACGAGCGACTGCGCGCCTTCATGACCACCGTACAGCACGGCAGGGACCTTGCCCTCACGACGCAGGCGGCGGCTCGCACCCTTGCCCTGATCGTTGCGGACTTCGGCGTTGACGACGAAGGATTCTTTCATGGGACTACTCCGGAAATGGTGAATCTTTCGCCTGCGACCGGGCGAAAGGGCGCGGAGTATAGCCGCACCGGGGTGCCGGGCGGTAGTCGAACCGCGTGGGCCGACCTCAGTCGTCGTATAGCGAGCTGACCGATTCCTCGGCGCTGACGCGGCGGATGGTCTCGGCGAGCAGGCCGCCGATCGACAACTGGCGGATCTTGCCGCAGGCGGCGGCGTCCGGCGCCAGCGGGATGGTGTCGGTCACCACCAGCGAGTCGAGGGTGGAATTCATCAGGTTGCTGACCGCGTTGCCGGACAGCACTGCGTGGGTGACATAGGCCACCACCTTCACCGCGCCGGCTTCCTTGAGCGCGTCGGCGGCCTTGCCGAGGGTGCCGGCGGTATCCACCAAGTCGTCGATCATCACGCAGGTCTTGCCGCGCACGTCGCCGATGATGTTCATCACCTTCGACTCGTTCGGGCGCGGACGGCGTTTGTCGATGATCGCCAGGTCGGCATCGTCCAGGCGCTTGGCAAGGGCGCGGGCACGGACCACGCCGCCGACGTCGGGGGAGACGACGATCAGGTTGTCGTAGTTCTGGCGCCAGATGTCGCCGAGCAGGATCGGCGAGGCGTAGATGTTGTCGACGGCGACGTCGAAGAAGCCCTGGATCTGTTCGGCGTGCAGGTCGACGGTGACCACGCGATCGGCGCCGGAGTGCACCAGCATGTCGGCGACCACCTTGGCCGAGATCGGCACGCGGGCGGAGCGGATGCGGCGATCCTGGCGGCTGTAGCCGAAGTAGGGCACCACGGCGGTGATGCGGCGCGCCGAGGAGCGCTCCAGCGCGTCCAGCATCATGCACAGTTCCATGATGTGGTCGTTGGTGGGCGCGCAGGTCGGCTGGATCACGAACACGTCGCGGCCGCGCACGTTTTCCAGCAGCTCCACCTGCACTTCGCCGTCGGAGAACTTGCCGACCGTAGCCTGGCCGAGCGGCAGCTTCAGGTAGTTGGCAATGTCCTGCGCCAGCTTGCGGTTGGCGTTGCCCGAGAAGAGCATCAGGGAGTCGGACATGCTGCGGTTCCTGTTCGGTGCCGGTTCTGTGGGTTGGTCATTCCCGCACGGGCGGGAATCCAGTTTTGCTCATGGCTCCCCAGCTCGTGGTCAATGACGAAACTGGACCCCCGCCTGCGCGGGGGGCATTTTTTGCGCCAAAGCGCAAAAAATGGCTGGGGCGGATGGATTCGAACCACCGATTGGCAGGATCAAAACCTGCTGCCTTACCACTTGGCGACGCCCCAACATCAAGCGGCGCGAATTATAGCCGCGAGGGGAGAGACATTCAGCCCACGGGCGGCGAATCCGCGCCATTCGGTCGGCGCCGCTGCGGCGGTGGCGCGGGCCAGGCCCTCGTCCTCGCAGGCGGCGAACACCGCGCTGCCGGTGCCGGACATGCGGGCATCCAGGCCGCGCGCCGCCAGCCAGCGCAAGGCTTCGGCCACCGGCGGATAGCGCGCGGCGGTCACCGCCGTGCAATCGTTGTGGCCGGCGCCAGCCAGGTAGTCGGCGAACGAGATCGGCGCGCTGTCGCGCTTCAGCTCAGGGGCGCCGAACACGGCGGCGGTGGCGACATGCACCGTCGGCACCAGCACCACGTACCAGGGCTCGGGCAGCAGCACGGGCGTCAGTTGCTCGCCCACGCCCTCGGCCCAGGCCGCCAGGCCGCGCACGAAGACCGGCACGTCGGCGCCCAGTTTCAGACCGATGGCGGCAAGCTGGTCGCTGTCGAGGCCGCAGGCCCAGAGCCGGTTGAGCGCCACCAGCACGGTGGCGGCATCGGAAGAGCCACCTCCTAGGCCGGCGCCGGTGGGCGTGCGCTTGTCGACGGCGATGTCCACACCTTGGCTGCCCGGGCAGGCGGCGCGCAGCGCGCGAGCGGCGCGGATGGCGAGATCGCTGTCCTCGGGAATCTCCGCCGGGCCGGCGCTGCGGCGTATTTCGGCGTCCTCACGGAGCCGGAAGCGCAGTTCGTCGCCGTGATCGAGGAACTGGAACAGGGTCTGGAGCCGGTGATAGCCGTCGGCACGGCGGCCAAGCACGTGCAGGAACAGGTTGATCTTGGCCGGCGCCGGCCAGACCTCCGGAATCACGGCGCGCTCAGGGCCGGCGGGGCGCCGAGGCTGAGGTTTTCGATCAGCAGCAGCGCCTGCCAGTTGTCCTGCTGCGCCTCGATGCGGCCGGGCAGGCTGGGTGTGCCGGGACGCCAGTCGGCAAAGCGCAGCTGCCAGCCCAGCTGGCGGAAGCCGAGCGGACGACCGTCGGCATCAAGCTGCAACTGCGCCTCGGCGTCCGGGGCCGGCAGGCCCAGCACCCACCAGCGCAGCGCGGCCAGTGGCAGCCGCCAGCCGGTGCGGGCGGCGAGCACGACCTCGGGTTCGGCGGTGACCAGGTCGAGATCCTTGCCCTTGATCGCCACCAGGGCTTCGTCGCCTTCCAGGCTCAGCGCGCCGGCGCCGAAGGGGCCGCTCAGGCGCAACCGGAAGCGGCTGCCGGCCTGCTGCCAGCGCAGACTGCCGGACAGGCCGCCGCCTTTCGCGGCCAGGCGGCCCTGAAGCTCAAAGCCGTCCTGGGCTCCCAGCTGGCTGCGGCGTTGTTCCCAGGCGCGGCTGACTTGCTCCAGCCCGGTGCCGGTCGATGGCGGTTGCACACTGGCGCAGGCGCCCAGCCCGCTCGCCAGGGCCAGTGCCAGCAGCAATCTGGCGGCGGAAACCGGCATCGCTCAGCGGGTCGGCGCCAGGCGCTGGATGGTCTCGCGCAACACCCGGTGCTCGGGGTCGAGCTTGCTGGCGCTGTCCCAGATCGCCCGCGCGCGGTCCTTCTCGCCGAGCGTCCACAGCACCTCGCCGAGGTGGGCGGCGACTTCCGCGTCCTGGAAGATTTCGTAGGCACGCACCAGCGGCGGCAGTGCCTCGCGCGGCTTGCCCTGCTTGAACAGTACCCAGCCCAGCGAGTCGAGCACCGCCGGGTCGTTCGGGCTCAGTTCGGCGGCGCGGCCGATCAGCTTGGCCGCCTCCTCGTAGCGGTTGCTGTGCACGGTCAGCAGATAGCCCAGGGCGTTGAGCGCGCGGGCGTCGTTGGCGTCCTTGGCGAGCACGCGCCTCAGGTCGGCCTCGGACAGCTCCATGCGCCCCATGCGCTCGTGCAGCAGGGCGCGGGCGTAGAGCAGCTCGGCGTCGTCCGGGATTTCCTTGAGCGCGTTGTCGTAGACGCTCAGCGCTTCCAGAACGGCATCCTGCTGGCTCAGTAGCTCGCCTTCGGCGGCGTACAGCCGGCTCGCCAGCGGCGGGAACTGCGCGCGCAGGCCAGACAGCAGCTGGCGCGCTTCCGGCATCCGCCGCAGCTGCGACAGCATGCGGGCGCGGCGCAGATAGGCGTCGAAGGCCTGCGAGCCGGCCTGCACCCGCTCGTACCAACCCAGGGCTACCTCCGGCTGGCGGCGCATCTCGGCAATCCGGCCCAGGTAGTAGGCGGCGTCGTGACGGCGCTCGGCATTGTCGAGCAGGAGCTTCAGATGCGGTTCGGCCTCGTCGGGCTTGCGCTCGTCGAGCAGCAGCAGGGCCAGGGCGAAGTGGGCGTCGGCATTGCCGGGGTCTAGCTTAAGCACTTTCAGCAACTGCTCGCGGGCCGGGATGCGCTGGTTGGCGTCGATCAGCAGCTTGCTGTAGCCCAGTCGCAGCTCGGCAGGGCTCTTTTGCTCGCGCACCAGGTTCTCGAACGCCGCGTCAGCGCCCGCCACATCGCCCTTCTTGACCAAGGCGCCGACCAGCAGCAGCGTCGACTCCCGCTCGTTGGGGGCCAGCCGCAGGGCCTCGCGGGCGGCCTTTTCGGTGAGCGCGGCGTCGTCGAAGCGGAAGGCCAGCAAGGCCAGCGCTCGTTGGGCGCCTGGCAGTTGCGGTTTTTCCGCGACCAGCGTCTTCATCAGGGCCAGCGCCGGCTCGGCGGTTTCGCGGTCCTGCGACAGCAGCAGGGCGACGTGGCGGTAACCGTCGGACTCGCCGCCCGGGTGTCCCTTGACGATGGCCTGGCACTGCGCGAGCGCCTCGGCGCTGTTGCCGGCGCGCAAGCTCAGCCGCGCCAGCACCTCGCGCGCTTCCAGGCTGGAGGGCTCGGCCGACAGCCACTTGCGGGCGGCGGCCAGGGCCAGGTCTTCGCGCTTGGCGGCCAGGGCCATGGCGGTGGCGCGGGCGGCCAGCGCCGGGTCGGGCGAGAACTCCAGGGCGCGGAGGAATTCCTGCGCCGCCATTTCCGGCATCTGCCGGCCGGCGGCCATCTCGCCCGCCAGTACGTGGTACTGGGCCTGGGCCTGCGGCGAGCGCAGGGCCGGCGCCGGCTCGGCCGTGGCCAAGGCCGTCGGCGAATGGGCGAGGGCGGCGGCCCAGATCAACAGGATGGGGAGGCTGAGGTGAGCGGGTACGCGGCTGGCGCTGGCTTCCAACACGGGGCGTCTGTCTCTGGATGGGCCAGCGATCAGGGCGCTGGACGAGGCGGATTTTACGCCCACCGGCGGGCGTTCGCTTGTCGGCCTTTCGGAGGATGCGGGACAATGTGTACCTGTTACCGGTAGCCCCATGTCCTTGATCACGCTAGGGCTGAGCCACCACTCCGCGTCGGTCGAGACGCGTGGGCGGCTCGCCTTCACCGATGCCGAGCTGCCGCAGGCGCTGACCCGCCTGCGTGGGCTGCCGGGCGTCTGCGAGGCGGCGATCCTGTCCACCTGCAACCGGACCGAGATCTTCACCGTCGCCGAGCCCGAGCACGAATCGCGGCTGGCAGAGTGGTGGCGGCGCGAGCGCCAGGCCGAGGCCGGCGTGCTGGAAAAACACCTCTACGTGCACCGCGACCTCAGCAGCGTGCTGCACTCCCTGCGCGTCGCCTCCGGCCTGGACTCGATGGTGGTGGGCGAGCCGCAGATTCTCGGCCAGATGAAGCAGGCCTATGCGGTGGCCAGCGAGACCCGCACGCTGGGTCCGGTGCTCAGCCGCCTGTTCCAGCACAGCTTCGCGGTGGCCAAGCGGGTGCGTACCGATACCGAAATCGGCGCCCACCCGGTGTCGGCCGCCTATGCGGCGGTGCAGATCGCCAAGCGCATCTTCACCGACTTCTCGCGCCAGACCGCCCTGCTGATCGGTGCCGGCGAGACCATCCGCCTGTTCGCCCGCCACCTGCGCGGGCAGGGCATCGGCCGGATGATCATCGCCAACCGGTCCATCGAGAACGCCCAGAATCTGGCCCGCGAACTGGGCGCTTTCGCCTGTTCCCTGGACGACATCCCCAGCCATCTGGCCGACGCCGATCTGGTGGTGTCCTCCACTGCCGCGCGCGGCTACCTGATCGGCCGGCCGCAGATGGAGCTGGCGCTGTCCCGGCGGCGGCGCAAGCCGGTGTTCCTGATCGACCTGGCGGTGCCGGCCGATCTCGACCCGAAGATCCGCGAGCTGGAAGACTGCTACCTCTATACCGTCGACGACCTGCGGGCGGTGATCTCGGAAAACCTGAAGGCGCGCGCGACCGCCGCCCAGCAGGCCGAGGCGATGCTCGAAGAACACGCCCGCGAGTTCTCCCGCTGGCTGGAGTCGCGCGATTCGGCACCGACCATCCGCGCGCTGCGCCAGCAGGCGCGCAGTTACCGCGACGAGGTGCTGGACAAGGCGCGTCGCAAGCTCGCTGGCGGCGAGCCGGCGGAGGCGGTGATGCAGTTCGTCGCCGACACCCTCGCCAACAAGCTGCTGCATGCCCCCAGCGCCGCCCTGAAGCGCGCCGACGCGGTCGAGCAGGCCTTGCTGCTCAATGCCGCGCAGACGCTGTTCGATCTGCCCACCGAATCCGACCATTAGCACCCCTTTCCCCGCTGGCGGGGGAAGGTAGGGATGGGGGCGTTCCGCGCGATGCGAACCCCCACCCAGCCCTCCCACACAGACGGGGCGGGCCACAGGCAATGCCATGAAATCCTCCCTGCTGGAAAAACTGTCCCAGATGGCCGAGCGCCGCTCCGAGATCGAGCGCGAGCTGGCCGAGCCGGCGGTGGCCGCCAACAACGACCTGTTCCGGCGCCTGTCGCAGGAGTACGCACAACTGGGCCCGCTGGTCGAGGCTTACGACGGCCACCGCGCCGCCAGCCAGGAGCGCGAGGATCTTCTGGCCATGCGCAACGACAGCGACCGCGAGCTGCGCGCCATGGCCGACGCCGAGCTGCCGCTGGTGGAAGCCCGCATCGAGGCCCTGGAGAAGGAGTTGCAGGGCTATCTGGTGCCGCGCGATCCGCTCGACGGCAACAATGTGTTTCTGGAGATCCGCGCCGGCACCGGCGGCGACGAGGCGGCGATCTTTGCCGGCGACCTGTTCCGCATGTATAGCCGCTATGCCGAGTCGCGCGGCTGGACCCTGGAGCGCATCTCGCTGAGCGAGGGCGAGCACGGCGGCTACAAGGAAGTCATCAGCCGCATCGTCGGCTACGGCGCCTATTCCCAGCTCAAGTTCGAGTCCGGCGCCCACCGCGTGCAGCGGGTGCCGGAAACCGAGGCCCAGGGTCGCATCCACACCAGCGCCGCCACCGTCGCAGTGCTGCCGGAAGTGGAGGAGGCGCAGGTGGAGATCAACCCGGCCGATCTGAAGGTCGATACCTTCAAGGCCAGCGGCGCCGGCGGCCAGCACGTCAACAAGACCGAGTCGGCGATCCGCATCACCCACATCCCCACCGGCGTCATCGTCGAATGCGACGACGAGCGCAGCCAGCACAAGAACCGCGCCAAGGCGATGACCCTGCTGGCCTCGCACCTGGTCGATGCCGAGCGCAACCGGCAGCAGGCCGAGCAGGCCGCCACCCGCAAGAAGCTGGTCGGTTCCGGCGACCGCAGCGAGCGCATTCGCACCTACAATTTCCCCCAGGGCCGGATCACCGACCACCGCATCAACCTCACCCTGTACCAGCTCGACCGGGTGATGCAGGGCGATCTCGATCCGGTGATCCAGCCGCTGCTGGCCGAGCACCAAGCCGAGCTGCTCGCCGACCTCACCAGTGGTAACGGAGACTATTGATGCGCATCCTGCTTGCTGCCCTGGCGACTTTCCTGCTGCTGTCCTGCGGGCCGATCTACGAGACCCAGTACCGCTACACGCCGCCTGCCGACGCCCAGGGCCGCGCCTGTATTGCCCAGTGCGAAGTTGGCAAGAGCCAGTGCCGGATCAACGCCGACCTGCGCGCCGAAAATCGCCAGCTGCGCTGCGAGCGCGAGGCGCGCGACGACTTCGAGCGCTGCCTCACCGTGCAGGGCGCCGATCCCGAAAAGAGCCACTGCCAGCGCCGCCTCTGCAACGTCTCCGGCGCCGGCAGCGACCAGGAGCAGTGCGAGTCCGACCACCGCATCTGCTTCCAGGGCTGCGGCGGCGTGGTCAGCAGCCAGCAGGTTTGCAGCTTCAACTGCCCGCCCGCGCCTTGAGCCAAGCGGCTTCCGAGGTGATCGAGGCCCTGCTGCGCGAGGCGACGCCGCAGCTGGCGGCAGTCAGCGAGTCGCCGCGCGCCGAGGCCGAGCGCCTGCTCGCCGAGGTGCTGGGCAGCAGCCGCACCCGGCTCGCCGCCGGTCTGGCCGCCGCCCCCAGTGCCGAGCAAGTGCGCCGCTACCAACAATGGCTGGCGCGCCGCGCCGCCGGTGAGCCCTATGCCTATCTCAGCGGCCAGCAGCCGTTCCGGCAGATCGAATTGCAGGTGAACCCGGCGGTGCTGATCCCGCGTGCCGATACCGAGCATCTGGTCGACTGGGCGCTGGAGCGCATCGCCGCCTGGCAGGCGACCGGCTGCGCCGCGCCGCAGGTCTGGGATGTCTGCACCGGTAGCGGTTGCGTGGCGCTTTCCATCGCCGAGGCCAGCCCCGCCGCGCGCCTGCTCGCCAGCGATCTGTCGCCGGCGGCGCTCGCGGTTGCGCGCGGCAATGCCGAGGCTCTGGGACTGTCGCGGGTGGAGCTGGTCGAGGCCGACGGCCTGGACTGGCCGACGCCGGTACCGTTCGAGCTGATTGTCGGCAACCCGCCCTATATCGCCGAGGACGACCCGCATCTGCCGGCGCTGCGCCACGAGCCGCGTCTGGCCCTGGTTTCCGGCCCCGATGGTCTGGACTGCCTGCGCCGCCTGATCGCCCAGGCGCCGGCACGCCTGGCATCCGGCGGCTGGCTGCTGCTGGAACACGGCTATGACCAGGGCGCGGCAGTACGCGCGCTGCTGCTTGCCGCCGGCTTCGTCGAAGTGAGCAGCCGTCGCGACTATGGCGGCCAGGAGCGGGTCAGCGGCGGGCGCTGGCCGGGGGTGGCGCGGTGAGCGATTTCCGCCGCCACGCGCGCCAGGTGGTGCTGCCCGAGGTTGGCGTCGCTGGCCAGCAGTTGCTGCGCGATTCCAGCGTGCTGATCGTCGGCTGCGGTGGCCTGGGCAGCCCGGCCGCGCTCTATCTCGCCGCTGCCGGCGTCGGCCGCCTGGTGCTGGCCGACCGCGACCGGGTCGAGCGCAGCAATCTGCAACGCCAGTTGCTCTACACCGAAGCCGATGTCGGCCGCCGCAAGCTCGATGCCGCCCGCGAGCGGCTGCTGGCGCTGGATGCATCGCTGATCGTGGAAACCCTCGACGGCGACACCGAGCTGGCGCAGTTCCCGGCGCGGGTCGCCGAGGCCGATGTGGTGCTCGACTGCACCGACAATTTCCCGGCCCGCTTCGCCATCAACGCCGCCTGCCTGCGCGCCCGCAAGCCCCTGGTTTCCGGCGCCGCGATCCGGCTGGAAGGGCAGGTCGCCGCCTTCGACCTGCGCCAGGGCGGCCCCTGCTACGCCTGCCTGTACCCGGATGCCGGCGAGCCCGCCGAGGCCTGCGAGGACGCCGGCGTGCTCGGTCCGGTGGTCGGCGTGATCGGCGCGATGCAGGCCCTGCTGGCGATCCAGTTGCTGCTTGGGCATGCCGACAACACCGGCGTCCTGCATTGCTGGGATGCACGCTGCTTCGACTGGCGTAAGCTGCGCCTGCTTCGTGATCCCGCCTGTCCGCATTGCGGTCCGGCCGCTGCCACTGCCTAGATTCCGCCATGACCGTAGAACCGCTGGTGCTGCCGCGCCGCCTCGCCATCCAGATCCTCCACGCCGCCCAACTGGCGGCGCCGGACAGCAGCCGTGGCTGGGTGCAGCCGGGGGCGTTGCGCTATCACGAAGGCGAGCCGGCGCCGGGGGCGGTGGTTTACGCCCGCTGCTACTCCAAGCCCACCAGCGCCGCCGAGCCGCTGCCGGAAGAGCTGAGCGGCGACGGCCTGCATCTGGTGATCTCGCTCAACACCAAGGGCGTGCTGGAAATGCGCGGCTGGCGGCTGCTGGCCGAGGGCCTGCGGGAGCAGCCCTTGGCGGTCACCGATTAGCCCGGGCGATGAACGCGACCCTGATCTGGGTGCTGGTGCTGGTGGTGGCCCTGATCGTCGGGCCGTTCGCCACCCTGCGCGCGGTATCGCACTGCCGTAGCCGCCGCCCGAACGGCGCACCGCCGGTTGCAAAGCCGGCGTCCGCCGCTGAACCGAAGACCGATGCCGATGCTGAAGACCCGGATCGCCCCAGCGGCTTCTGGTAAGCATGCCTTTCAACCCCGGAGCAAGCCCATGAAACCCGTCCTGATCGCCGCCCTGCTGTTGCCGCTCGCCGCCTGCCAGCCGAACGCCGAGCCGAAGAAGGTGGACGATACCCAGGGCCGCGCCGAGACCCAGGGCATCCGCAACACCGAGGCGATTGGCTACGCCGGCGATGCCATCGCCAACAAGGTCGATGGCGCGCTCGATGCCAACGACCAGCGCAAGGACGCGCTCGACGCCCAGCTCAAGGCGGCAGAACAGCCGCAGTAGGCGATCCGGCGGCGCTCAGGCCGCCAGCCGGCCTTCTTCCAGCAGTTTGTCGAGATGGCTCTCGATGTTGGCGCGCGCCAGCGGCAGCAGGCGCGGGTCCAGGCCCTGGTAGATCAGCGGCAGCATCTCGTCGATGGCCTTGCCGGCCCGGTGCAGTTCCAGCACCGCTTGCTCGCGCAGCCGCCGGTGCTTGAGGGTTTCCTCCAGCCGGTAGACGGTGCCCAGCGCCTGGCCGTGGGAGGGGATGATCACCGCCGGATTGAGGTCGATCAGCCGCTGTAGCGTCTGGAAGTAGCGGCCCATGTGGCCTTCCGGCTTGTGGATCACCACGGTGCCGACACCCTGGATCAGGTCGCCGACGATGCACCACTCGCGGCCATCGGGCATCAGTGCGATCTGGCCCTCGTCGTGGCCGGGCACCGCCAGCACCCGCACCGGCCGGCCCAGCCAGCGGGTCACCACATCGCCCTCGTCGTAGGTACGCAGCAGCAGCTCGCCGAAAAAGCCGGGCGCGGCCATGCCCAGCAGCTTGCGGGTGGTGTCGCTCATCGCCAGCGGAATGTCGTAGCGCTCGGCGATCTCGTTGGCGTACTGGCGGTGGTCGGGGTGGTGGTGGGTGAGCAGCACCTCGTCGACGCCGATGACATCGAGCAGGGCGAGCAGCCGCTCCAGCTCCTCGCGGTCGCGCGGGCTGGGGTCCACCAGCACCTTGTGCTTGTCGCCGATCAGGAAGGCATTGGTGTGCTGCGCCGGCGGCAGGGTGTGCGAGCGCACGAACACCTGCTTGAGTTCGTGCAGCGGCTCGATGCTGCGCAGGGCGTTGACCGCGCCGGTGCGGTCGTTGTCCTCGTCCAGCGCCGGGATGCGGGTGACGGCGGGCTCGGCCTCCAGCGCCAGCAGCACGTCCAGGGTCGGCGGCGCCAGCAGCAGGCGGCCATCGCGGTAGCGCGCCATCCATTCCGCCGGGGTCGCCCAACCGGCTTCGGCGATCTCGCCCAGGTCGGGCACCGGCTCCGGCGCCCGGTCCAGATCAATGCGGTAGAAATGGGTGCGGAAGCGCACCGGCGAAATCGGCGGGGTGGTGGCCTCGCCCAGGCAGTGCAGGCCCTGCACCGCGCCGGTCTGGGCCAGGGCGGTGAGGTCGATGCCCAGTTCTTCCTGCACCTCGCGCAGCAAGGCGGTGATCAGGCGTGGCGCGTGGCCCTCGCAGCTGAGCGCCGGCTCCGGCCCTTCGGCATCGGCTTTGTCGACCTTGCCGCCCGGGAAGGCGGTGAAGCCGGCGAAGGAATTCAGGCTGGGCTGGCGGCGCACCATCAGCAGGCGGCCTGCGCAGAGGAGGACGGCGGTGACGGCGTCGCGGATGGAGTCGGTGGCTGGGGCGTTCATGCCGACATGCTGGCACGAGCGGCGCAATGGTGGAAAATGCCGGCCACCTGTTTAACGAGCGAAATCTGCGCATGCTGCCGACCTGGGCTCTCGCCAACCCGACCACCAGCACCCTGGTACTGATCGCCTTCGGCGTGGTCTGCTCGCTGGTGGTGGAGTTCATCACCCGCACTCTCGACACCGGTCGCTATGCCTGGCAGCGGCGGCTGCGCCGCCGTATCGGCGTTGAGGAGGGCAAGCGCATCTCCGAGCTGAAGTGGCTGACGCTCAGCTACCAGTTCGTGCTCTGGCCCTTCATCGGCTTCCTGCTGCTGCACGTCTGGGGGCAGCACGATCTCGGTGACCGGGTTAGCGAGGTGCTGACCGGGCAGGGCGTGAAGATCGGCAAGTCGCACGTCGTGCCGTCCAGCCTACTGCTCGGCCTGATCTGGTTCTTCCTGCTGATCACCTTCACCCGCTACATCAAGAAGAAGCTGGAGGAGGACTGGCTGCCGCTGTCGCATCTGGACCCCGGCGTGCGGGTGTCGGTGGCGACGCTGTTCGGCTACATCACCTTCATCATCGCCGCGATGGTCGGCCTGTCGGTGGCCGGTCTCGACCTCAGCAAGCTGGCCATCGTCGCCGGCGCGCTGTCGGTGGGCATTGGCTTTGGTCTGCAGAACGTCATCAACAACTTCGTCTCCGGCCTGATCCTGCTGTTCGAGCGGCCGGTGCGGGTCGGTGACTACGTGCGGGTGGGCGCGACCGAGGGCTTCATCCGCCACATCCGCATCCGCGCCACCGAGATCGAGACCTGGGACAAGACCATGATCATCGTCCCCAACTCCGAGCTGATCTCCACCCGGGTCGAGAATCTCACCTACGGAAACACCTATGGCCGGGTGGTGATGGCGGTGCCGGTGTCCGACGACTGCCGGCCCGACCAGGTGCGCACGGTGCTGCAGGCGGTGGTGGCTGCCAGCCCTCGGCTGATCCAGGCCGGCCAGATCCCCGGGCTGGGCGGCCCCTATGTATCGCTGAAGGACTTCGGGGGCGGCACGCTGTCCTTCGAGATCGGCGGCTATGTGATGAACGTCAACGACCGTGGCGGCATCGCCAGCGAGCTGCGTTACGCGATCCTGGCCGCCTTCGCTGCCGAGGGCATCCGCCTGACCTCCGGCAAGCAGCAGCTGGAACTGCTCGGCGGCGGTCTGCCGAAGGTGCTCCCGGAGCCTGCCGGCGACACGCCCTGAGGCCCGCGACTCGTCCGTTCAGACGGCTGCCCAGGGCCACGGGGTTCGGCTAGTCTTTGACCAGCGCCAACACGGGCGCGGGAGGAGACGATCATGGCTGACCTGAGCGCGCACAGCGTGCGCGACCACATGACCCGCAACCTGCTCACCTTCACGCCGGATACCGAGGTGATGAGCGCCATCGGGGCCCTGGTGAAGAGCGGTCACTCCGGTGCGCCGGTCTGCGAAGAGGGCGGCCGGCTGGTCGGCATGCTCTCCGAGAAGGACTGCTTGAAGGTCGCGGTGGTCGCCAGCTACGAGGGCGTCTCGCCCGGCGCGGTGCGCGACTTCATGACCACCAGCGTGCGCTGCCTGGCGCCGGACGACACCCTGCTGGAAGTCGCCAACCGCTTCCTCGACTCGCCCTACAAGCGCTTTCCGGTGGTGGAGGATGGCCGCCTGGTTGGTCAGATTTCGCGGCGTGATGTGCTGAAGGCGATCCACGACGACGCCTGAGCCAGTTCTATTCAGGCAGCATTTTCCGCAGTCCGTATAATCCGCCGCCTTCACTGGGTGCGGTTCACCGTCGCGCGCCCTGCCGTCAGACCTCCGCAGCGAGGTTTGCACGCCCTTTCGACGGCGCTCCCGGAGTTCCCCTAGATGTCGTTTGCCGAACTGGGCTTGAATCAAGCCCTGCTGAATGCTGTTTCCCGCGAGGGCTACACCACCCCCACCCCGATCCAGCAACGCGCCATCCCGGTGGTGCTGGAAGGCCACGATCTGCTCGCCGCCGCCCAGACCGGCACCGGCAAGACCGCCGGCTTCACCCTGCCGATGCTGCACAAGCTGGCCAGCGCGCCGGTGCCGGCCAAGCGCTATCCGCGCGCCCTGGTGCTCACCCCCACCCGTGAGCTGGCCGCCCAGGTCGCCGAGAGCATCGCCACCTACGGCAAGGAATTGCCGCTGAAGAGCACGGTGATCTTCGGTGGCGTCGGCCACCAGCCGCAGATCGACGCCCTGCGTCGCGGCGTCGACATCATCATCGCCACGCCGGGCCGTCTGCTGGAGCACATCAACGACCGCATCTGCGACCTCTCCAAGCTCGAATTCTTCGTGCTCGACGAGGCCGACCGCATGCTCGACATGGGCTTCATCCACGACATCAAGCGGGTGCTCAAGGTGCTGCCGGCCAAGCGCCAGAACCTGCTGTTCTCGGCGACCTTCTCCGACGACATCCGCACGCTGGCGAAGACCTTCCTGCACCAGCCGCGCGAGATCGACATCGCGCCGCGCAACTCCACCATCGACACCGTCGCCCAGAAGGTCACCTACGTCGAGCAGCGCCACAAGCGCGAGCTGCTCAGCCACCTGATCCGCCAGGGCGACTGGCAGCAGGTGCTGGTGTTCGCGCGCATGAAGCACGGCGCCAACCGCATCTGCGACTACCTCAACGAAGTCGGTCTGCCGGCCGCCGCTCTGCACGGCAACAAGAGCCAGAGCGCCCGCACCAAGGCACTGGCCGACTTCAAGGCCAAGCGCATCCGCGCCCTGGTTGCCACCGACATCGCCGCGCGCGGCATCGACATCGACCAGTTGCCGCACGTCATCAACTTCGAGCTGCCGAACGTGCCCGAGGACTACGTGCACCGCATCGGCCGCACCGGCCGCGCCGGCAACGACGGCGAGGCGCTGAGCTTTTGCGCGCCTGACGAGCGCGCCTTCCTGCGCGACATCCAGCGCCTGATCAAGCGCGAGATCCCGGTGCTGACGGTGGAAGGCTTCGTGCCCAGCGCCGCCGCCGACCGGCCGGAGCCGCCGCGCCCGCCGCGTCCGCCCCAGGGTGGTCGCGGTCGTCAGGGTGGCGGCCAGGGGCGTTCCGATTCGCGTGGCGGTGGCGGCGGTCGCTCCTCCGCGCCGGGCGGTGGTGGCCGTGGTGGCGACTCCTGGAACCGGCCGGCGGTGGCGCAGCGTCCCGAGGGTGCCCGCCAGCCCGAGCAGCGCCACGGCAACCAGCCGGCGCGCTCGGACAGCGGCGGCGGCTTTGCGCCGGGCACCGGTCGCGGCAATCTGCCTGCGCACCTCAACAAGCCCAGCGGCGGTGGTCGTCCGGGTGGTGGTGGCCGCCCCGGCGGGCACCGTTCGGGTTCGCGCGGCGGGCGTTGATTCCCGCAGGCTGAGCCGCCGACGCGGCGGGCCGCTCGCCGCGCGGCTTCCGCCGCCCGGCGCGCACGGCTTGCCAGCGGCGGCGGATGCGCGAGCATAGGCGGCATCGCATTCGTCCAAGGAAGGCCGCTCATGCTCAAGGCCGGGCCGCAGAGGCCCTCGGGGAACTCCGCCGCCGCCGAATCGCCGCTGCGGCTGCGGTTGCTGACGCTCAATACCCACAAGGGCTTCAATGCCTTCAACCGCCGCTTCGTGCTGCACGAGTTGCGCGAGGCGATCCGTGGCATGGCCGCCGATCTGGTGTTTCTGCAGGAAGTGCAGGGCCAGCACGAGGGGCATCGCGGGCGCCACCCCAACTGGCCGACGCAGCCGCAGTACGAGTTCCTGGCCGACTCGATCTGGAGCCAGTACGCCTACGGCCGCAACGCGGTCTACACCGAAGGCCATCACGGCAATGCGGTGCTGTCCAAGTTTCCGATCATCCACAACGACAACCACGACATTTCCATCGCCGGCCCGGAGCGCCGTGGTCTGCTGCACTGTGTGCTGCGGCTGCCGGACGGCCATCCGGAGCTGCACCTGTTCTGCGCGCACCTGAGCCTGCTGGAATCGCATCGCCGGGAGCAGGCCGAGCGCCTGCTGGCCCTGATCCAGTTGAAGGTGCCGCCCGAGGCGCCGCTGCTGGTCGCCGGCGACTTCAACGACTGGCGTTGCAGCCTGCACCAGCGGCTGCGTCGGGTGGGGCTGGAGGAGCTGTGGGTGGGCAGTCAGGGCCGGGCGGCACGCAGCTTTCCGGCCGCCTGGCCGCTACTGCGCCTGGACCGCATCTATGCGCGCAATTTCCGCCAGGCTTCGCCCTTGAGCCTGAGCCCGGCACCCTGGTCGCGGCTTTCCGACCATCTGCCGCTGGCGGCCGAGGTCAGCCTCTAGCGGCGGGTGGCCGGCTCCGGGCTGGCGTTCTCGCAGCGGCACACCGGCTCGCGCTGGCAGCTACCGTCGCCGACCAGGGCCTGCACCTTGCCGGGCTTGCAGACCGCCGCCTGGCCCTGCGGGCAGCTCACCGAGCAACTGCCGCAGTCGCCGACACCGGCGGCGCTGCAACTGGCCGAGGGTTCGTTGCGCAGGCTGAAGCGGCTATCGCCAGCGGCGCCGCCGCCTTGCAGGATCACCACCGGCTCCACCGCCGAGGCGAGACCGCTGCCGAAGGCTCCCAGCAGCAACAGCAGGCGGGCGGTACGAACAAGATTCATGGCGGACTCCGTGACGATGGCTGAAAGACCCGCGCCATTTGCGGTCGCGGCGCTGAACGAGGGCTGAACTGGCGCCGACCGGGCTAGACCGAGGTCGTGGTCGCGTCGGCGCCACGGATGCGCGGGAACAGCAGCAGGTAGCTGATGCCGCCGATCAGGCAGGTCCAGGCGGAAAGATACAGCGCCAGCGCCCGCCAGCGGTCGGCGACCAGCACGCCCATCACCGTGCCGAGCAGATAGCCGCCGAAGATCAGGCTCAGCAGCGCCAGCCGCCACCACTGGATCTGCTGGCCGCGCGCGCGCAGGCCCAGCAGCACGCCGATGTCGGTGACGATGCCGGTCATGTGGGTGGTGCGCAGGTTCATGCCGCGATAGCTGCTGGCCAGCGCGTTCTGCATGCCGCAGCCGAGCGCGGCGGCGGGCACCGCCCAGGGGCTCTCCTCCGCCAGCCAGTGGGCGGCGAGGCCGAACATCAGGCCCTGCACCACGAACACCAGGCCGTAGCGGCGCCGGTGCTGGAACATCTGGCCGTCGGTCCAGTAGCCGGTGATCGCAGCGCCGATCAGGAAGGCCAGCACCATGCTGGCGGCCAGGCGCAGGTGGGCGGCGTCGTGATGGGCGCCGTCCAGGCCCAGGTGCGCGACCGAGCCGGTGACATGGCTCACCGGCACCGAGAAGCTCATCAGCAGGATCACGTTCACATAGCCGGCGAGCAGCGCCAGCAGGGGCCCGCCCACGAACAGCCAGCGGTCGAGCTGGCGGTGGTGGCTGGCGGAAAACGGCATGGTCGTGATGGCGGGCAGTTCAGGCGCTGGGATCGCCGAGGGCGCCGCGCTTGTAGCCAAGGATAGCGCGCCGCTGCTGGCGCGTCGGGCGGCCGTCCGGGTGCTGGACGGCGTTGGCGCGCCGCTCCAGCGCCGCCTGGGCACGGCGTTCGCGGCTGCCGGCGGTTTCCTCGTAGAGGGTTTGCGCCTCGGGCGCGCCGCCGCGCTGGTCGGACAAGGCGAGGACCAGCAGCTCGATCTCCTCCTGGCCGCGCCGCAGTTGCAGCCGCTGGCCGGGGCGCAGCTCCTTGCTGGTCTTGGCGCGCTCGCCGTCGAGCTTCACATGGCCGCTGTCGATGGCCTGCTTGGCGAGATTGCGGGTCTTGTAGAAGCGCGCCGCCCACAGCCATTTGTCCAGCCGCAGGCTGTCCACCCGGCGCGGCGTCACGGGCCTTTCCGGCAGGGGGCGCCGGGGACTACCGGCAGGCCCAGGCGGTAGCGCAGGGCGCTGGCGGCGATCCGGCGCGCCTCGGCCGGCGCCCGCGCGGTCTCCACCGCGTGCAGCAGGGCCGGCAGGTCGATGGCTCCGCCGTCGGCCGCCAGCGCGCAGGCGGCTTCCAGGGCGGCGCGTTCGCGCTCGTCGAACCAGGGTTCCAGCTGTTCGAGCACCGCTTCGACGCGGCTCATGCCGGTCTCCGGGTCACCCGCGCCGCCAGCAGCGCCGCCGCCAGCATCAATGCGGCGGCCAGCAGGAAGGGCGCGCCGGGTAGCGGCGGGCTCGCCTCCGGGCGGATGAACCAGGCGAAGGTGTAGGCGAACAGGCCCGGGCCGACGATGCCGGTGAGTCCCATGATCGCGCCATTGGCGCCCTGCAACTGGCCCTGCTCGGATTCGCCGACATGGCGGGTCATCAGTGCCTGCATCGCCGGCTGGGTCAGGCCCATCAGCTCGAATACCGGGATGCTCAGCCACATCCCCAGCGCGGTCGGCGACAGCGCAAAGCCGGCGAAGCCGATCACGCCTGCCACCGAGCCCAGCAGCAGCGCGCCGCGCTCGCCCAGCCAGCGCACCGCCGGTTTCACCAGGCCGGCCTGCACGATCACGCTGCACACGCCGACCAGGGCCAGCGCCGAGCCGGTGGTGGCGATGCTCCAGCCGTAGCGGTAGCTGGTGTAGAGCACGAACACGCTGGGCAGCGAGTGGTGGGCTAGATAGAACAGCACGTTGACGCCAGCCAGCCCGAACAGCTCGCGGTGCGAGCGCAACAGACGGAGCGCGCCGAAGGGATTGGCCTTGGCCCATTGCAGCCGGCTGCGGCGACTGGCCGGCAGCGATTCCGGCAGCACCAGCCAGCCGTAGAGGAAGTTCAGCAGCGCCAGCCCGGCCGCGCCCCAGAACGGCCAGCGCGGGTCGAAATGCCCGAGCAGGCCGCCCAGCGCCGGGCCGAGCACGAAGCCGACGCCCCAGGCGGCGCCGATCATGCCGTAGGCGCCGGCGCGCTTTTCCGGCGGGGTGACATCGGCGATGTAGGCGCCGGCGGTGGTGAAGCTGGCGGCGGTGATGCCGGAGATCACCCGGCCGACGAACAGCCAGAGCAGCGAGGGTGCCAGCGCCATCAGCACGTAGTCCAGGCCCAGTCCGAGGCAGGACAGCAGGATCACCGGCCGGCGCCCGTAGCGGTCGGAAAGCGCGCCGAGAACCGGCGCGAACAGGAACTGCATCAGCGCCCAGGCGATGCCGAACAGACCGTAGATTTCGGCGGCGCGCGGGGTGTCGCCGCCGAGGAACTCCTCCACCAGCTTGGGCAGCACCGGGATGATGATGCCGAACGCCAGCACGTCGATCAGCACGGTGATGAAGATGAAGACCAGCGCGGCTGGCCGGGCCGCTACCGGACTGAAAGCGTCGGACATGGAGCGTCTGCACTAAAGTACCGGTCCATTTTCAACCAAGCCTCGCCGCGCTGTCGCGGCGCGCATCCTCCCGCATGGACCCAGCCACCGCCTCCGCCGATGCCTTTCTGGTGGTGGGCCTGTTCGCTTCCGGTTGCGGGCTGATCTTCGGTCTCGCCGACCGCCACAGCCGCAGCAGCCGGGCGCTGGCGCTGTGCCTGATCGTGCTCGGCATCCGCCTGCAACTGGCGCCGCTGGAACTGGCCGCCAGCAGCGCCCATCCGGTGCTGCTCACCGGTCTCACCCGTGGCATGGAGGTGTTCTGTCTGCTGACCGGCATCGAGTGGGCGCGGCGCGTCGCCGAGACCGCCACCCGCCGGCTGCGCGGCGCCATCCACTGGCTGTTCCGCGCCGCCCAGATCCTGATGCTGGTCTACGGCGGCCTGGCGCTCGGCTATCTCTGGCTGGACCCGGCCGATGCCACCAGCGGACTGAGCGGCCTGATCCGGGTGCGGCCGCTGGAGTGGGCGATCTTCGCGCCGGTGCTGGGCGCCGCCGCGCTGGTCGCGGCCATCGCCATCTTCATGCTGCTGATCACCCGCACCGACCCGGCGGAGTCGATCCGCCTGCGCGCGCTGCTGCTGGCCGGGCCGCTGTTCTTCGCCAGCCTGATGGTGCGGCCGAGCCTGGTGCCGGTGCTGATCGCGCTGGCGCTGCTGATCGTGCTGGCCGGCTCGCTGCGCTACCTCAACGTGCTGAGCCGGCGCGGGCAGTTCATGAGCCAGTTCTTGGCGCCGGAGGTGGCCGGCATGGTCCGCCTCAAGGGCATCGAACGCGCGCTCAAGCGCGAGCGACGGACGCTCAGCGCGGTGTTCTGCGACCTGCGCGGCTTCACCGCCTACAGCCAGGAGCGCGGCAGCGAGGAGGTGATGAACCTGCTGGAGCGCTACTACGCCGCCGTCGGTGCCGCCGCCGCCGCCGAGGGCGGCACGGTCAAGGACCATGCCGGCGATGGCGTGCTGATCCTGCTCGGCGCGCCGGTGGCGCAGAAGGATCACGCCGCCCGCGCCGCGCGCCTGGGCATCGCGCTGATCGAGCAGTTGCGGCCGCAGTTGCGGCAGTGGGCGCCGGAGATCGGCCTGGGCGTCGGCATCGCCAGCGGCGTGGCGACCGTCGGCGCCATCCACGGTGCCGGCCGGCTGGAGTATGTGGCGGTGGGTTCGGCGATCAATCTCGCCGCCCGGCTCTGCCAGCGCGCCGGGGACGGCGAGCTGCTGATCGACCAGACCAGCCGGCAGGCGCTGGCGCCGGAGCTGGCGGCGCGCTTCCTGGCGCGCTCGCCGGAGGCCATCAAGGGTTACGAGGAGACGGTGATGCTGCATGCCTTGCAGCCGCTATCGGCGGCATGAGTGAAACCAGTCTTCATCAGGCCCTGGGCGGCGACGAGGGCCTGCGCGCCCTGGTCGATGCCTTCTACGACCGCATGGATCAGCAGCCCGACTACGCCCTGATCCGCGACCTGCATCCGGCCGATCTAGCCGGCTCGCGCGACAAGCTGTACTGGTTTCTCTGCGGCTGGACCGGTGGGCCGCAGTACTTCCAGCAGCGCTACGGGCATCCGCGCCTGAAGATGCGGCACTTCCCGTTTTCCATCGGCATCGCCGAGCGCGACCAGTGGCTGCACTGCATGGCCGGCGCGCTGCTGCAACGGCGGGTGGAGCCGGAGCTGGCGGCGGTGCTGATGCAGCACCTCGCCGGCACCGCCGACTGGATGCGCAACCGGCCCGAGCCGGGTACGCCAGCCGGCGACGCTTAGCGGCCGGCTGGAGGCGGCGGCGCGATTCGCCGCACGCCGGGTGGCGGAGCCGGATGACCGCGCGAAGCTGGCGGGTGCCTCAGTAGCGCGCCAGGATCTGCTCGATGTCGGTGCGGATCGCCTCGACGGCGGTGCCGAAGGGGATCACCCGGCGCGGCGGCGCGCCGTTGACGATCACCGCGAAGGCCATCCAGCCGCCGTTCTTCTTGCGCAGATAGCCGGCCATGGCGTTGACCGAGATCGGCTCGCTGAGCGTGCCGGTCTTCAGCGCCACCCGGTCCAGCCAGGCGGGGCTGCCGCCGCGACGCAGGAAGGCATAGGGCCCCTCGCGCGGCACCACCAGGCCGCCGTAGAAGGCGGGGAAGCGGCGGGTGTCGCGGTACTGGTGTTCCAGCACCGAGACCAGGTCCTGCGCCGACAACCGGTTCTCCGGGGTCAGGCCGGAGCCGGAGAACAGCACCGGCCGGGCGTCGTTCTTCTTCCCCGGCTGGGCGCGCGCCACGTAGTCGCTCAGCGATTGTGCGGCATCGGCCAGCGGTCCGGGCTTGCGGCCGATGGCGACCGCGACATTCAGGGTGATGAGGTCGGCGACATAGTTGTTGGAGTGGCGCAGCATGCGCGCCAGTTGTTCCTTGAGCGCCGCGCCTTCCACCCGCGCCAGCTCGGTGGCGCCGTTGGACGGCCATTCGGGGGAGACGCTGACCGCGCCATCGACCCGGATGCCGACCGAGCGCAGGGTCTCGCGCAGCAGCAGGCCGGTGCCCAGGCTGGGCTCGGACATGGCGCGGTAGAGCGTCTGCATGCCGCCCATGGGCAGCTCGCCGCCGACCCGCAGGAAGTCGCCGCCGCTGTTGGTGAAACGGTCCAGGTAGAAGGTCTGGCGGCGGCCGGAGGGCACCACCATCACGCTGCCTTCGACCGCAATCGGCAGTTGCACGCCGCCACAGGCGGTGATCTGCGCCGGCGTGCCGACCCGTTGCGGACGCACCTCGATGCACCAGTTGCCGTAGTCCACGCCCAGCGCCGCCAGCGGCGCGTTGTAGGCGGTCGCGCTTTTGACCAGGGCGTCGCAGCGGTCCTTGGTCTCGCAGCCGAGCGGGCCGAACGGCGCGGTGCTGACGGTGATGCCGCCATTGACGGCGGTGACGTCGGCCGAGCGCAGTTGCACCGCCAGCGAGAACAGCGCCTGGTGATCCAGGGTGGAGTCGCCTTCGCCGTGCAGGGTCAGCGCGCCCTCGATGGCGCCTTCACGCGGGCCGCGTTCGGACAGCAGGCGGGTGGTGAAGCTGCGGTCGGCCGGCCAGGCGTCCAGCGCAGCACCGGCGGTGACCAGCTTGGTCACCGAGGCCGGCGACAGCCGGCTGTCGGCGTTCAGCGCGGCAATCGCCTCGTTGCGGTCCAGATCCACCACCAGGGCGCTGACCTTGCCGCCCTGCGATTGCAGCTTGCTCAGAGCCGGCAGGTCGGCATGGGCGAGGCCGGGACCGAAGGCCAGGCCGGCCAGCAGCAAGACGGGGAGGCGAGGCAAGAAGCGATGGAAAGACGGCATTGAGGACCAATCTGGGGCCGGGCGGGGCGGCCGGGAAAAACCGGGGCGACTGTATAAAGGCTGAGGCCTTGGGCATCAACCCAGCGTCAAGCCCAGTGTGGGACAAACGCCGGCAGGCTTGGTTCGATCTGACCGAGGCGGGTGGGCGCCGGGCTGCCGGCCACCGCCGCGAACACGGTCTTGAAGCGCGCCATCTCCGCCGCCGTGCCGATGGTCAGGCGCGACCACTGCGGCCAGCTCGGCCAGCTACGGCCGATCACCACGCCCTGCGCCGCCATCGCCGCCGCCAGCTCCTTGCCGGGCCGGCCGGCCTCGAACAGGAAGCAATTGGCCTCCGAGGGCGTCACCCGGTGGCCGCGCGCCTGCAGCCAGCCGGCGACATCCGCCCGCAGCCGGGCGGTCTGCTGGCGGCGGCTGGGCACCAGGCTGGGGTCGCGCAGGCTGGCCAGCGCCGCCGCGACGCTGAGCACCGGCATCGGGTTGTTGCCATAGGGCTTGAGCTTGGCCAGCAGATCGGGCCGGCCTACCGCCAGGCCCACCCGCAGGCCGGCCATGCCGTAGAGCTTGGAGAAGGTGCGCAGCACCACCAGCTCGCCATCGGCGGCGACCAGATCGAGCACCGATTTCTGCTCGGAGTAGTGGATGTAGGCCTCGTCCACCAGCAGCAGCGAGCCGGCCGGCTTGTGCGCCAGCGCGTACTCGATGGCGGCGCGCGGGGTCACCGAGCCAGTGGGGTTGTTGGGGTTGCAGATCACGATCAGCCCGGCCTTGGGGTCGGCGGCGAGCATGGCCTCGACATCGTGGGCACCGTCGGCCAGCACCGGCAGCGCATGCACCGTGGCGCCGTTGGCGCGCGCGACCTCGGCGGCACTCTCGAAGGTGGGGTCGGCAGTGACCAGGCTGCGGCCCGGCCCGGTGTAGGCGAGGCTCAGGTATTGCAGCGGCTCGCTGGAGCCGGCGTAGGGCAATACGTAGTCCGGCTTCAGGCCGTTCTGCGCCGTGAATTCCGCCACCAGCTCGGCGGTCAGCTCGAACAGGTAGCGGCCGCTGCGGGGGATTGCCTCGATGATCGCCGCGCGCGCCGCGCGGCCTGGGCCCAGCGGGTTCTCGTTGTAGTTGAGCAGCACCGCGCCCGGCCCGGCGGCGGGGGCGGCGGCCTGGGCGAGGTCGGCCTCGGTGAGCGCCGGCAGGGCGAGCGCGGCGCCGCTGGCGGCGGCGAGCTGCAGAAAGTGGCGGCGGCTGAGGGCAAGCATGGTCGTCAGTCTCCTGAGGCGGAAAGGAATGCCAGCAAAGTTAGCAAGAAGCGCTCCGCTGATACCCCGGCTGGCGCATCCGGGACGGCAGCTTGAGGGGCTCGCCCGCCGTCATGACGCCGCCATCTCCCCGGTGATGCAGGGTAAGAGGGTCTCTTGCGCTGCTGGCCTCCCAGGCTTTGCGCACCCGCGCTTGGCCCTTTGCTGAGGGCCAGCAGGGTCGCCGGCCCGGTTGCCAGCAGGCCGCAGACCGCTGGATAGCGGCTGAGCCCCTTCGTCGTGGCGGTCTCCGGAGAGGCTTGCGCCTCTGCCTTCCATGGCGAAGCGCCGGCCAGCGAAGGCGCGGCGCCTCAGGAGGGAAAGCCGGGAAACGAGGGGATCGACTCCAGGCCCTGGTCCCAGGCCGCCCGGCTGGCGGTGAACAGATGGGCATCCGGACGCCGGCGCAGTTCGCTGTCCAGGCTGCCGGCCGGCACCACCAGGAAGCCGCCAGCGGCGTCCGCGTAAGGCAGCGCCGAGCCGCAGGCGGTGCAGAAGGAGCGGGTATGCCGGGTGGCAGGCAGATTGAAGCTGCGGACGCTCTCCTGGCCGGTCAGCCACTGCAGGCTGGCGGTGCTGCTGAACAGATTCGCCGCGTGCGCCGAGCCGCTGTCCTTGCGGCAGTGGCTGCAATGGCAGAGGAAGAAGCGCTCGAAGGCGCCTTGCACCTCAAAGCGGACCTGGCCGCACAGGCAGGATCCGCAGTGTGTCTCGCTCATGGGCTTGTTCCTAGGGAAATTTCAGTCGAAATCGGCTCGTTCAAGGCGCGACCACCCGCACTGGCGCCGGCACATTGCACAGTTCGATGCGGCCGGTCGGTTCCAGGAACCAGTCCTCGCGGCGTGTGCGCCGGGCTTCCACGTAGGCTTTCCAGGTGGCGGTGTCGGTGCGCAGCACTTCCACCTTCGGGCGCTGCTCCGGCGGCAGTTCGCCGACCTTTTGCAGGCTGCGGATCGGCGTGTTTGCCTCTTCCGGCAGATAGAAGCCCAGCGGGCCGTGGCCGCGCGGCAGGCTGGACAGATTCTCCATGCCCTGCAACACCCGGCCGACCAGGGTGACGTTGCGGTCCAGGTGACGCGGCGCATGGCCGATGACGGCGTACAGCTCGGCGCCGCTGCCGCTGTCGGCGGTGTCGCCACGGCCGGCACCGACCATGCCATAGCAGTGGGCGAGCCAGGCGCGGCCGAGCTTGCGGCTGCTGGCCACCGGGAAACCCTGGTAGTAGCCCACGCCGGGCGCATAGACATCGCCATCCGGCAGCGGGCTCAGCTCCAGGCCGGCGATGGGCCGGCTGAACTCGCCGGGCAGTTGCGGCTGGCCTTCGATCATCGGCCGGCGCAGGGTGGCGTCCTCGGCCTGGGGGTCGCCCCACTGGGCGACGTAGTTGTCCTGCACGCGGACCACCGCCAGGCCGTCGTAGTAGCGCTCGCGGGCGAGCTTCTGGATGTTGGCGACGTGCCGGGGCGCGAAGGCCGGCGCCAGTTCGATCAGCACCGGGCCGCCGGGCAGTTGCATCAGCAGCAGATTGTCCGGATCCGGCCGGCGCCAGTCGCTGGCGCTGGACTGGGCGAGGATCTCGGCGCTGCTCGCCGCCTGCGCCTGCGCCTGGGGCAAGGCAAGTGCGAGCAGGGGCAGGGCGAGGGACAACAGTCTGCGGGGTGTCATGGTGGCGTCCTTGCGTGGAAGCGCCATTCTGAACGCTGGCGCCGGCCTTGGGCACTGCACGGGCTCGGTGCGGGGCCTGCCCCTACGCGGCCATCGCAAAGGCGTTGTGAGCCACTGTGAAGATTCACCGGGAGTTCATTGCCGGGGGCGCAGGCTGAACCCCGTCACTGCACAGGCATCGAATCCGCCACTCCTTTTCGCCCACGGCGGTTCGACGCAATCCCTATTGGTGGTCCGCCCCAATACGCATTGCGGTGACAGGGCAGCAATGGCCGGCGTCTTCGGGAATCCCCGGGCGCCGGCCCAAAGTGAAATGGAGGTGTACCGTGAAGAAGCAAACCCTGCTTGCCGCTGCCATCCTGGGTGCCAGCTCCCTGCCGCTGCTGGCTCATGCGGCCGAACCGATCCAGACGCCGACCAAGGCCGAGGTGAAGCAGTACGCCGGTGACGCGGCGCTCACCACCAAGGTGAAGTCGGCGTTTCTGGCCGAGCCCAATCTGAAGTCGCTGGACATCAGCGTCGAAACCACCAACGGCGTGGTGGTGCTCAGTGGCGCGGTGATCTCCACCGCCCAGATCGAGCAGGCGGTGGATGTCGCCAAGCATGTGAAGGGCGTCAAGGAGGTGAAGAACGATCTGCGTCTGAAGTCCGAGCTCACCGGCTAGTTGGCTCGCCACCGGCAGGCCGCCCGGGCACCACCGTCCCGGGCGGCTTTTTGTTGCCGGCGCGGGGCTGTGTTTGCCGGGCCGGGCTGGCATCATGCGCGCCGCGATCAGCCGGATCGCCCCGCCGCAGGCCCTCGCCGCCATGAAGAAAACCTCCTATCCCAAGCAGGACATCAAGGTCCTGCTGCTCGAAGGCGTGTCGCAAACCGCCGTCGAAAGCTTTCGCGCCGCCGGCTACAGCCAGATCGAATTCCACGAGAAGTCGCTGCCCGAGCCGGAACTGATCCGCGCCATCGGCGATGCCCACATCGTCGGCATCCGCTCGCGCACCTATCTCACCGCCGAGGTGCTGGAGCAGGCGCGCCGGCTGATGACCATCGGCTGCTTCTGCATCGGCACCAACCAGGTCGATCTCGAAGCCGCTCAGGCGCGCGGCATTCCGGTGTTCAACGCCCCGTACTCGAACACCCGCAGCGTCGCCGAGCTGGTGATCGCCGAGGCAATCCTGCTGATGCGCCGCATCCCCGAGAAGAACATGGAGTGCCACCGTGGCGGCTGGAGCAAGTCCGCCAGCGGCAGCTACGAGGTGCGCGGCAAGACCCTGGGCCTGATCGGCTACGGCCACATCGGCACCCAGGTCGGCGTGCTCGCCGAAGGCCTGGGCATGCGGGTGATCTATCACGACATCGAGACCAAGCTCGCACTCGGCAACGCCGGCCCGGCGGCCAGTCTGGGCGAGCTGCTGGAGCGCAGCGACATCGTCAGCCTGCATGTGCCGGAAACCCCCAGCACCAAGTGGATGATCGGCGCGCCCGAGCTGAAGAAGATGAAGCGTGGCAGCCTGCTCATCAATGCCTCGCGCGGCACCGTGGTGGACATCGAGGCGCTGGCCGAGGCGCTGCGCAGCAAGCACTTGGGCGGCGCTGCCATCGACGTGTTCCCGGTCGAGCCCAAGGGCAATGCCGACCCCTTCGTCTCGCCGCTGATCGGCATGGACAACGTCATCCTCACTCCGCACGTCGGCGGCAGCACGCTGGAAGCGCAGGAGAACATCGGCATCGAGGTCGCCGCCAAGCTGGTGCGCTACAGCGACAACGGCAGCACCCTGTCGGCGGTGAACTTCCCTGAAGTCTCGCTGCCGGAGCACCCGAGCAGCCGCCGCCTGCTGCACATCCACCGCAACGTGCCGGGCATGCTCTCGCGCATCAACGAGGTGTTCTCCAGCGGCGAGGTCAACATCGACGCCCAGTACCTGCAGACCACGGGCCAGGTCGGTTACGTGGTGATCGACGTCAACGCCAACGAGACCCAGGCGCAGGCGTTCAAGGACGGCCTGGCGGCGATCCCCGGTACCTTGCGAACGCGGCTGCTGTACTGAGGGCCACCGCGCCGGGCGGGGTCTGGCGGGGCGTGGGCGGCGCGGTTTAAACCTTTCGCCGCCCCGGCTACTCCAAGCGCGGTAGCGCTTGGCCCCGCACCGGGGTCGGCAAGCCCATTCTCACCGGACCTCTCATGCGACTCCGTACTCCCCTGACGCTGGTCGGCGCCCTGGCGCTGACCGCCTGCGCGCACACTCCGCCCCAGAATGCCTCGGCCAGCCCGGCCGTGGCCGAAACCAGCCCGCCCGCCGTGAGCAATCCTTTCTTCAGTCCCAGCACGCTGCCCTATCTGCTGCCGCCGTTCGACAAGATCACCGACGCCGACTACGCGCCGGCCTTCGAGCAGGGCATGGCCGAACAGCAGGCCGAGATCGCCGCCATCGCCGGCAATCCGGCGGCGCCGACGGTGGAGAACACCCTGGTGGCGATGGAGAAGTCCGGGCAGTTGCTCAACCGCGTTTCGGCGGTGTTCTTCTACCTCGCCGGCACCGATGCCAACCCGACGATCCAGAAGCTGCAGGCGGAGCTGGCCCCCAAGCTGTCCGCGCACCGCGACGGCATCTACCTCAACGCCGCGCTCTACGCCCGCGTCAAGGCGCTCTACGAGAGCCGCGCGAGTCTGGGTCTCGACGCCGAAACCCTGCGCCTGGTCGAGCGCACGCACACCGATTTCGTGCGCGCCGGCGCCAATCTCGCCGAGGCCGACAAGGCCAAGTTGCGCACCATCAACGAGCAGTTGTCCTCGCTGACCACCCGCTTCCAGCAGAACAACCTGAAGGAAACCAATGCGCGGGCCGTGGTGGTGGACGATGTCGCCGAGCTGGACGGCCTGTCTTCCGAGGCCATTGCCACCGCCGCCGAAGCGGCGAAGGCGCGCGGGCTGGAAGGCAAATACCTGCTGACCCTGCTCAACACCAGCGGTCAGCCGCCGCTGGCCAGCCTCAAGAACCGTGCCCTGCGCGAGCGCCTGTACCGGGCCTCGCTGGCGCGCGGCACCCAGGGCGGCGAGTTCGACAACCGGGGCGTGATCGCCAGCCTGGTGCAGTTGCGCGCCGAACGCGCGCGCCTGCTCGGCTACCCCACCCATGCCGACTACGTGCTCGAAGACGAGACCGCCGGCAGTGCCAAGGCGGTCAACCAGCGCCTGGCGCAACTGGCGCCGGCGGCGGTCGCCAACGCCCGCAAGGAAGCCCAGGCCTTGCAGAAGCTGATCGACAAGCAGAAGGGCGGCTTCAAGCTCGCCGCCTGGGACTGGGCCTACTACACCGAGAAGCAGCGCAAGGCGCTCTACGACTTCGACGAGTCGCAGATGAAGCCCTACCTCGAACTCGACCGGGTGCTGGAAGACGGCGTGTTCTACGCCGCCAACCGCCTCTACGGCCTCAGCTTCAAGCGCCGCACCGATCTGCCGACTTACGGACCGGACGTGCGCGTCTACGAGGTGTTCAACGCCGATGGCACGCCGCTGGCGCTGTTCCTGGGCGACTTCTACGCCCGCTCCAGCAAGCGCGGTGGCGCCTGGATGTCGAGCTTCGTCGATCAGTCGAAGCTGATGGGCACCAAGCCGGTGGTCACCAACAACCTCAACATCCCGAAGCCGCCGGCCGGCCAGCCGACGCTGCTCACCTGGGACGAGGTGACCACGATGTTCCATGAGTTCGGTCACGCCCTGCACGGCATGTTCTCCGACGTGCAGTACCCGAGCTTCTCCGGCACCAACGTGCCGCGCGACTTCGTCGAGTACCCCTCGCAGGTCAACGAGATGTGGGCCGACGACCCCGAGATCCTGGCGCACTACGCCAAGCACTGGCAGACCGGTGAGACCATGCCCAAGGCCCTGGTGGAGAAGGTGAAGGCCAGCAGCAAGTTCAACCAGGGCTTCGCCACCACCGAGTACCTGGGCGCGGCGCTGCTGGATCAGTCCTGGCACCAGCTCGCACCGGAGCAGACGCCGGAGGCCGAGGGCGTGCTCGGCTTCGAGGCGGCGGCGCTGAAGAAGGCCGGCGTCGATTTCGCCGCCGTGCCGCCGCGCTACCGCAGCGGCTATTTCTCGCACATCTTCGCCGGCGGCTATTCGGCCGGTTACTACGCCTACATCTGGAGCGAGGTGCTGGATGCCGACACCGTCGAGTGGTTCAAGGAGCAGGGCGGCCTGAAGCGCGAGAACGGCGACTGGTTCCGCGCCAAGCTGCTGTCGCGCGGCGGTAGCGCCGACGCCATGCAGTTGTTCCGCGAGTTCCGTGGCCGCGATGCCGACATCCAGCCGCTGCTGGTGCGGCGTGGCCTGGACGCCGCCGCGAGCGGCAAGAAGAAAGCCACGCCCTGAGCTCAGCACGGGCAGTGACCAACCCCGCGTCCACACCGGACGCGGGGTTTTTTTCTTGGTCATCAACCGATGGAAACCCCTCTCCCCTCGTGGGAGAGGGGCAGGGGAGAGGGGGCGAGCGCAGCGAGTATTCGGGCGGGTCATCGTCCCGCGCCCGGTTCGGGCAGAGCCGCGACAATCCGCTTGAAAAGCGCCGCGCCTCCGCCCACGCTGTGGGAGCCGGCATGCCGCCGGCGTTTGTTCCCTCGAAGTCGCCGCGCATGGCCAAGTCCGCTCCCACCGATCCCTATCGCGGCAAGACCGTGCTCATTACCGGGGCCTCCAGCGGCATCGGCGAGGAGGCCGCGAAGCAACTGGCCGCGCGCGGTGCCCGCCTGCTGCTGGTGGCCCGTCGCGAGGACGAGTTGCGCCGGGTGCAGCAGGCCATCGGCGCCGCCGGTGGCTCCGCGCGCATCTATCCCTGCAATCTTTCCGAGCCGGCCGAGGTCGACGCCCTGGTGGCGCGCCTGCGCCAGGAGCTGGTCAGCCTGGATGTGCTGGTCAACAACGCCGGCCGCTCGATCCGCCGGCCGCTGCTGGACAGCCTGGACCGGCCGCACGACTTCGAGCGCACCATCCAGCTCAACTACCTGGCGGTGGTGCGCCTGACCTTGGGACTGCTGCCGCTGCTGCTGGCGCAGGGCGAGGGCCAGGTCATCAACATCTCCAGCGTCGCGGCGCTGATGACCACGCCGCGCTTCGCCGCCTACCAGGCCAGCAAGGCGGCGCTGGATGCCTTCTCGCGCTCGCTGCGCATCGAGTTGGCCGAGAAAGGTCTGCATGTCACCAGCATCAACTACCCGCTGGTGAAGACGGCGATGACCGCGCCCACCGCGATCTACAAGTACCTGCCGCAGATGGAGGTCGCTGCCGCCGCCGCCTGGATCGTCGAGGCCATCGCCGAGCGCCCGGCGCGACGCACCACGGCGCTGGCGCTGGGCTTCCAGCTCGCGACCGTGGCAATGCCGGCGCCGGCCCTGCGGCTGCTCGCCGGGTTCTACCGGCGGCGGCTGGAAAAACTGCGCGACAAGTTGAACGCGGCCGGAGAGTCGGCATGAAGAAGTCCAGTGAGAAGAAGTCGGCCGAGGTCGCCGCGCCAGTGCCGCCGCCGCCGACCGCGCCGCGCGAGGTGATCGGCCTGGCCTTGGGTAGCGGTTCCGCGCGCGGCTGGGCGCACATCGGGGTGATCCAGGAGCTGGAGGCAATGGGCGTGCGGCCGGAGGTGGTGGCCGGCACCTCGATAGGCGCGCTGGTCGGTGCGGTGTATGTCTCCGGCCAGTTGGCGGAATTCGCCGACTGGGTGCGCAAGCTCAACGTCCGCGACGTGGTGGGGCTGATGGACTTCACCCTCTCCGGCGGCGTGATGAAGGGCGAGAAGCTGTTCGGCTACTTCAACGACCACCACCCGAATCCCGACATCGAGACGCTCAGCCAGCGCTTCGTCAGCGTCGCCACCGAGATGCGCAGCGGTCGCGAGATCTGGATCGACCACGGCCCGGTGCTGAGCGCGGCGCGGGCGTCCTGCGCGCTGCCGGGGGTGATCTCGCCGGTGATGTACGAGGAGCGCTGGATGCTCGACGGCGGCCTGGTCAATCCGGTGCCGGTGTCGGCCTGCCGGGCGCTGGGGGCGGACGTGGTGATCGCCGTCAACCTCAACACCCAGTTGGTGGGCGCGCACCTGTCCAATGCCGGCCGCGAGGAGGCCGAGCGCGAGGCGCACGACAGGAGCGAAACCCCCGAGCGCAGCTTCTGGAGCCGGGTGATGGCGCGCTTCCAGGGTGATGGCCAGCACCCCAGCTTCTTCGACGTGATCGCCGCCAGCGTCAACATCATGCAGGACCGCATCACCCGCAGCCGCATGGCCGGCGATCCGCCGGAAATCACCCTGATCCCGCACCTGGAGGACTTCGCGCTGATGGACTTCCACCGCGCCAACGAGGCCATCGAGGAGGGGCGGCGGCTGGTGCAGCGCCATGAGGCCGAGATCCGCGCCTGGACGCGCGGCCGCACCTGAGCCGTCCGGCGCCGGCTGGCGCCCGCGCGGGCAAGCCGGCACTATCGCGCCGCCGCCACTGATGGCGGCCGCCCAAGTCCCTCCACAGCCCGGCCCCCGTGTCCAGACGCCGCTCCCCGTTCCGCCCCCTGCGCTGGCTGCTCCGGCTGCTGCTGGTGCTGCTGGCCGTGCTACTGCTGCCGGTGCTGGCGCTGAAATGGCTGCCGCCGCCGACCACCGCCTTCATGCTGCAAAGCGAGGTGCGGCCGGTGCAGTACCAGTGGGTGCCGATGGAGCGCATCGCCAAGGTGGCCGGGCAGGCGGTGATTGCGGCGGAAGACCAGAAGTTTCCGCTGCACTCCGGCTTCGATCTGGAGGCGATCAAGAAGGCGCAGGCGCACAACCGCAAGTCCAGGCGCATCCGTGGCGCCTCCACCATCAGCCAGCAGACCGCCAAGAACCTGTTCCTGTGGCCGGGCGGCGGCTATTTCCGCAAGGGCATCGAGGCGGTCTACACCTTGTTGCTGGAAACGCTCTGGGGCAAGGAGCGCATCCTTGAGGTCTACCTCAACGTCGCCGAGTTCGGGCCGGGCATCTACGGTGTCGAGGCGGCTTCGCAGCGCTACTTCGGCAAGCCGGCCGCCAAACTCAGCGCCGCCGAGGCGGCGCGGCTGGCGGCGGTGCTGCCCAGCCCGCGCCGCTGGAGCGTCAGCAAGCCCGGCCCCTATGTGCAGAAGCGCGCGGCCTGGGTGCTGCGGCAGATGGGCTACGGGCAGCGCGCCCGTCTCGCCGCCGAACCGGAGCCGGAGCCACCGGCGGATTCGGACCCGGACTCAGACCCGGACCCGGCCTCCGAGGCAGCGGCGCGGCCGCCGACCGTGCCGGAACAGCAAAGCCAGGCGCCCGAGGGCGCCGAGTCGACGGTACCAGCCGCCGAGGGCGCCGCTCCGCAGCCGGTCCCGGTACCGACGGAACCCTGAGTCTGCGATTCCGCCCGGCTCAGTTGCCGGACGGAGGTGTTGCCAGCGGCGCGGTGGCCGGGTCGGGCAGGGCTTCGGGTTCGATGGCCTGGGGCAGTTCCACAGGGCCGGGCAGCGGCTCCGCCGGGATCACCGCCTGGGTGCTGATCCTCGGTTCGCAATTGCAGACCTCGGTGCCCTTGTCGAACACCACCCGCCACTCGCCCGGGGCTTCCAGACGCCAGATGGTGTTGAAGCGGGCGATGGTCTTGCCGCTGGCATCGCGCACCGGGCCGCTGCTGAGCGCGAGGTTGCCGCTGGCGGCGACCTCGACCACGCTCGGTTCCCAGGAGAACGGTGCCTGCGGTCCCTCGAAGTAGGGCTTCCAGGCCTGGGCGACCCGCTGCTTGCCACGGGTGGCGCTGTCGCCCTCGAAGAAGATCGCGTCTTCGGCGAGGAAGCGGGTGAAGGCCGCGAAGTCGCGGTTGGCCATGGTCTGGGCGAAGGCGCGCTCGGTCTCCCGCACCTGGTCGGGGAGGAAGTAGGCCGTGGACTTGGGCGCGCTGGCGCAGGCGCTGAGCAGCGAGGCGGCAAGCAGCGCGCCGGGGAGCAGACGGGTCATGGCGGAGATCGGCAGTTGCGGGTTGGAAGTTCAGCGCTTCTTGAGGATGCCGTCGTCGAGCATCTGCTGGAAGTGCTCGGCGAGGGTGGTTTCCACCGGCCGGAACTGCAGGCCGAGATCCTTGCGGGTGTAGCTGTTGTCGAACTTCAGCGGCCAGCCGACGTTGCCGCTGACAAAGCGACGGCTATAGCCCTGCAGCGGCGCCAGCAGCCAGACGATGGGCTTGGGCGCCACCATCAGTGGCCAGCGGTAGCCACGGCCGAAGCGGGCTTTGAGGATCTGCACGATCTGCCACATGGTCACCGAGGCGGACACCGCGATGTGGCGGCCGCTGGCGCTGGCGGTGTAGCCGGCCTTGATGTGAGCCAGCGCGACGTCGCGCACGTCCACCAGGCCGAATTCCATGTCCGGCACGCCGCTCATCAGGGTGCCGTCGGCGAGTTCGCGGATGGTGCTCAGGCTGGTGGAGTCGCTGGCGCTGGTCAGCGAGGGGCCGAGCACCAGGCCGGGATTGATGGTCAGCAGATCCCAGCGCGACTGCGCCTTGGCGATGTCCCAGGCGGCGCGCTCGGCGGCGACCTTGGAATAGTTGTAGGGCTGGTGATCGACCGTGCTGGTGGTGTTCCAGTAGGCCTCGGTGTAGGTCTTCAGGCCGAGCTGGCTCATGTCCACCGCGTCGCCGTAGATCGACACCACGCTGGCGGTGAGCACGATGCGCTTGACGCTGGCGACGCGGTTGGCGGCTTCCAGCACGTTGCGGGTGCCCATCACCGCCGGGTCGACGAGATCCTTCTGCGGGTCGTTCAGACCCTTGATGACGAAGGGCGAGGCGGTGTGGAACACCAGCTCGCAGCCCTGCATGGCGGCGTCGTAGGCGCCCTCGCTGAGCAGATCGGCCTTGAACAGCGTCAGCTTGCCCTTGGCGCCGGCGGCGGCCTTGAGCAGGTGGCCGACCTTGGCCTGGTTGCCGGGGTCGCGGACCGTGGCGTGGACATCGACGCCGTCCTCCAGCAGGTATTTCACCAGCCAGGAAGCGATGTAGCCGTTGCCGCCGGTGACCAGCACCGGCTTGGTTTTGTCGATTTGCATGGAGGGCTCAGGTCAACCGCGTAAGGGCGCGGTCGTTGCTTCTATGTTGCCGGAAATTGGCCCGTTCCGTGCCTGTACGGCCCACATCCGGCGGGGAAAATTCCCTCTGCCATTCTGCGGCCGCCGGCCGCGTCCACGACCGACATGTTGCTAGGAGCGCCGATGAAGTTGCAGGCTGCTGTGTTGAAGCTGGTTGTTTTCCTGATGCTGACGGCAGGTTTCGCCTCCGCGCAGGCGGCGGTGAGCGTCAAGATCGATCCGGCGCTGCTGAGCGCGGTGCAGTCGGCCGGTCAGGCTGACTTCCTGATCTGGTTCGAGGAGCAGGCCGATCTGTCCGCCGCCGACGCCGAGAAGACCCGCGCCGACAAGGGCCGGGCGGTGATGCAGGCCCTGCGCGCCACCGCCGAGCGCAGCCAGGCGCCGGTGCTGGCGCAGTTGCGGGCCCGGGGCCTGGAGTACCGCTCGTTCTGGATCGCCAACGCCGTCACCGCGCGTGGCAGCCTGGCCGACTTGCAGGCGCTGGCCGCGCTGGCGCCGGTGAAGCAGCTCTACAAGATCGACAACCAGCTCAGCCGGCAACTACCAGCCGGCATCGCCCGCTTCATCGACACTCCGCGTCCGGCGCCGCGCGCGACGGCGGCGGTCGGTGGCTTCGATCTCGCCAAGGCACTGGCCGACAGCGTCGAACCCGGCGTGGCGCTGATCCGCGCGCCCGAGGTCTGGGCGCTGGGCTACAAGGGCCAGGGCGTGGTGGTCGGCGATCACGATGTCGGCGTGATGTGGGACCACCCGGCGCTGAAGAGCCAGTACCGTGGCTGGGATGGCAGCACTGCCCATCACGATTACAACTGGCGCAATGCCTTTGGCGCGCTGGATCTGTTCTGCACCGATCCCGGCGTGCCCTGCGACTCCAACGGCCACGGCACCCACACCACCGGCACCATGGTCGGCTGGGACGGCGGCGCCAATCAGGTCGGCGTTGCACCGGAGGCGAAGTGGATCGCCTGCCGCTCGCTGCTCGACCCCATCGTCGGCGTCGGGACCATCCCCACCTATCTCGACTGCATGCAGTGGCAGCTGGCGCCCTACCCGGTGGATCAGCCGGACGCCGCCGACCCGGCGATGGCGCCGGACGTGGTGAACAACTCCTGGGGTTGTCTGGAGGGCTGCATTCCGCCGCTGCTGAAGTCCACCAACGACGCCATCAAGGCCGCCGGCATCGTCCAGGTGGTGTCGGCTGGCAACGACGGCAACGGTGGCGTCTGCGGCACCATCGCCTTCCCGCTGGCGGTGTACGAGTCCTCGTTCTCGGTCGGCGCCAGCGATGTCGGCGACGAGATGGCGGACTTCTCCAGCTTGGGCCCGGTGCTCACCGACCTTTCGCTGCGCACCAAGCCGAACGTCACCGCGCCCGGCGTCGACACCCGCTCGGCCTGGAACGACGGCGACTACAACACCATCAGCGGCACCAGCATGGCCGGCCCGCACGTCGCCGGCCTGGTGGCTCTCATCATGTCCGCCGAGCCGCGCCTGATCGGTCGCGTTGACGACATCCGCGCGCTGATCGAGCGCACCGCCAACCCCAACGTCAAGACCAGCAATACCGCCTCCACCTGCGGCGGCACCGATGCTGCGACCATCCCCAACAACATCTTCGGCTACGGTCGCATCGACGCCGCCGCCGCCGTGCTGGCGCGTCCGCAGCTGGCGGTGCAGGCCAGCGCGCCAGCCAGCGTCGCCAGCGGCGGTAGCTACACCGCCGTGTTCACCCTCAGCCAGCCGGCCAGCGGCAAGATCGACCTCAGCAATGCCCTGCTGAAGCTGACGCTGCCGAGTGGCCTGAGCCTGAAGTCTTCCTCCGAGGCGCCCAGCGCCAGCGAGGGCCAGGTGCTGAGCTTCAGCCACGCCGCCTTGGCACCGGGCGAGGAGTGGGCTCTGAGCCTGGAACTGAGTCCGGCCCAGAGCGGCAGCTACAGCCTGGCGGGCAGCGCCGAGGCCGACCAGGTCAGCCCGAAGGCGGCACCGACGCTGCTCACTGCGGTGGGTAGCGGCAGTGGCAATGGCAGCGGCGGTGGTTCCGGTGGCGGCACGTCCGGAAGCTACGGCGGTGGTGCCCTCGGCTGGATCAGCCTGCTGGGCCTGCTGGCGGCGGGCCTGCGCCGCCGCTTCTCAGGGCGCTGAGAGCGCCTGCGGCGCAAACGCTAACGCGCGCCAAGCAGCACCGCCTGGCGCGCCGCGCTCTTGCGATTCGCGCCGGGCCGGGCCCGCCAAGCCGGCCTGGCGTCTGGGCTCAAGGAGCCGGCGCGGCGTTAGCGGCCGTGGCCGGCACTCCGCTGGCTTCGGGAGCGGCCGGATTGGGCGTGGGCACGGTGGCGGCGTCTGCCGCCGGCGCGGTGGGCTCGGCGCTGGCGGGCGGCGGTTCCGGCGGCCGCAGGCTGGCGCGCAGGGCCTCGGCGCGTTGGCGCAGCAGCGAGGAGCAATCGGTGCAGGCGCTGCGCAGCGCCAGCGCTTCGAGATGGGCGATGCGGGCTTCGGCGGGCAGGTCGTTGGCTCCGACGGTCTGCTGGGCGATGCGCTCGTAGGCCGGCAGCAGCATCTGCCTGAGCTGGTTGGACAGGCTCAGCAGGCTCTCCAGGCTCTGGCGGTCGAGGCCGCGCAGTTCGTCCAGCGCCAGCAGGTGGTTGAGGCGACCGAGTTCGTCCTCGGCCTCGCGCAGCACCGGCGCGTCGGCGCCGCGCACTTCCGCCAGCGCGCTGCGCCAGCCCGGGTAGGCGGCGGTGCGCGCGAACACCGCGCGGCTGTCGTCCCAGAGTCCGGCGAGGCTGGACTGACCCTTGATCGCCGTGCTGCGGACGCAGGCATCGAGCTGCTTGGCGCGGTCGCGGAAGTGCTCCGCCCAGTAAGCGTCGTCCGGGGTGCCGAGCAGGCTGGCCTGCTGGGCGAAGTAGAGCAGACGGCCGGCGTAGGGCGTGGGCGTGCTGTCGGCCTGGGCGCGGCGGATTGCCAGCAGCAGTTCGCCACGGCTCAGCAAATGACGCTCGTACTGGGTCTGGCGACGCGCCAACTGACCCGAGGCGATCAGCGCCCGGTACTCGCCCCAGACCCGCTCATCGGCCTCGCAGGAGACGGCGGTGCCGAGGAAATCCTTCACCGAACGGTAGTCGCTGACATCCAGCTCGAAGCGCACATAGGCCTGCGCCGGTGCCCAGGGCTTGCCGTCGGCATTGCAGAGTCCGGTGGGGGATTGGTCGACCGGGCAGCGGCGCAGGTCCGGCGAGGGCGGCTCCAGCGTGGTGGTGCTGGGGTTGAGCATCACCACGAACTGACGGCCGTCGAGCGCGGCCAGGCCCTGGTCGGAGCGCAGGCCCAGCAGGGTTTTTTCCTCCCAGGGCTTGTTGCTGGACTTGATCTCCTCGCTGAGCAGGCTGCCCAGGCGGGTGCTGAGCAGGTTCACCGCGCTGCCGCCGGGGATGAAGCCCAGGCCCAGCTTCATGATCGGCTCGTCGTTGGCGATGGCCAGCAGATTGGTGACCCAGTGCGCCTTGTCGGCCGGCACGCCGCGCACGTAGATCTGCAGGTGCGGCGACTTCGACAGCGATTCCGGGTCCACCAGCAGGCCTTCGGTGAGCAGGGCGTTGTTGACCACCGAGCTGACCGTCTTGCCGGACTGCACGTCATAGAGCAGCACTGGAATTTCCGGGTCGGTATCGCTGGCGAAGCTGGCGACCGTGCCCTTGCCGAAGCGCGCCGAGATCAAGAGCATCGCCGGCCGCTGGTCTTCCTTGCCGAAGTCCAGCGCGCGGCCGTTGGCGTCGAGGTTGGAGCTGACGAAGATGCGCAGATAGCCGTCGTCGTAGCGGGAGCCGGTGCCCTGCACCGTGTTGCCGGCCACCGGCGTCGCCACCGGTTTCACGAAGCGGCTGGAATCATGGCTGCAGGCCGCGAGGCCGGCGATCAGCGCGGCGCAGCAGTAGCGGATCAGGGAAAGGCGCATGGCTCTCGGGGTGCGGCGCAGCAGGCCAGCACGGGGGATCGGACTCGAAGGTCGGAATGACGATACGCCCAGTCGCCGCCCCTCACAATGGCGCCGGATCGACATCCTCGTAGGCGTCCCAGCGAAAGCGCGGCGTGCAGAGCGCCAGAAAGACCAGATCGTGCGGACCGGAGTTCCGTATCCGCTGCCGCTCGCCGGGCACGATCAGCACCACATCTCCGGGCTTCACGGTCTGCGCCGCCATCGCGCCGACCTCGACCAGGCCCTCGCCTTCGAGTATCAGGTAGCGCTCGCTGATGCCGTGCAGCCGATGCCAGCGGGTGCAGACGCCGGGCTCAACGCGGGCGCGGGCGATTGACAGCGCCGGATCGCCGGCGTGGTTGGCCAGCTCCAGAATGTGGCAGCGCTCCTCGGTGAGTTGTTCGCTGGCGGGATCGACGCGGTGAATCGGGCTGGCGCCGGGCAGTCTCATGCCGGCTCCCGCAGCAGCGGCAGGCGCAGCAGCAGGTTGGGGTCCGGGCTCAAGCCCAGCCAGTGCGCCGCCTCCGAAGGCTTGCAGACGCCCGGGTAGTCGCCAACCCGGCCGCCGAGGTCGGCGATCAACTGGAAATGCAGATGCGGCGGCCAGCCCAGGTTCTCTTCCGGTGCGCCCAGCCAGCCGAGCAGTTCGCCCGCCTCCAGGCGCTGTCCCGGCCGGAGGCGTTGCAGCGTAGTCCGCGCCAGATGGCCGTAGAGGCTGTAGAAGCGCTGGTTCTCGAACCGGTGCTCAAGGATCACCGTCGGCCCGTAGTCGCCGAACACGGCGTTGTCGCGGGTACTGTGCACCGTGCCGGCGAGCACGCAGTGGACGGCGGTACCGGCAGCCAGCCAGAGGTCGACGCCCAGGTGCAGGGTCCGGGGCTCGCCATGATCGCCGTTGAAGTGCGGACTCAGGCGGTAGAGACCACGGTTCTCGCCATAGCCGCCGATGGCGTAATCGGCGCCGTGCTCGCGCAGTTGCGCCAGCAGCCAGGCGGAGAAAGCAGCGGTGTCGGCGGGATCGAAGCCCCGCAGCGCCGGATTGCGTTCGCTGAGATCGAGATGCAGACCCGGCCGCGCACCAAGCTCGAAAGGCAGGGGGCTGGCGACTGGAAGTTGGGGCAGCAGGCGGAGCAGATCGGACATAACGATGAATGGCCTTGGAGCGCCGTTACCTTACTGCGCTGGCAGCCTCGATGGCGCTTTAAGCGGGCAGGGTGAAGTGGAACACCGAGCCCGGCTTGCCTGGCTCCACCCAGATGCGGCCGCCGTGCAGGTCGATGATCTTCTTGCAGATGGTGAGCCCGATGCCATTGCCCTCGTAGACATCGCGGGTATGCAGGCGCTGGAACAGCTGGAACACCCGCTCGGCACTGGTTGGGTCGATGCCGATGCCGTTGTCCTGCACCGAGAACCACCATTCGCCGCCGCGCCGCTCGGCGCGAATCCGCACTTCGGGGCTGGCGGCGCTACGGAACTTCAGAGCGTTACCGACCAGGTTCTGGAACAGCTGCACCAGCTGCTGGCGGTCGGCCCGCAGGCTGGGCAGCGGGCCGGCGTCGATCTGGGCGCCGCTGCTGCGGATCGCGGCCTGGAGGTTGGCCAGCGCGGTTTCCAGCGCGAGGTTGAGGTCAACCAGGCTCAGCTCGGTGCGCTCGCGACTGACCCGCGAGTAGCGCAGCAGATCCTCGATCAGGCTCTTCATCCGGCGGGTACCGGCGGTGATGAAGCCGATGTACTCGTCGGCCTCCTCGCCCAGCTGCTGCTGGTAGCGCTTGGCCAGCAGTTCGGCGAAGCCGGAGACCGTGCGCAGCGGCTCCTGCAGATCGTGCGAGGCGACATAGGCGAACTGCTCCAGTTCGCGGTTGGAGCGCGCCAGCTCTTCGGCGCGGTTGCGCAGCTCCGACTCGGCGCGCTTGCGCTCGGTGATGTCCTCGGCGGCACCGACGGCGCCGAAGATCTGGCCATCGCGCTCCATCGCCGCCGTGCTGAACATCACGATCACCGTGGCGCCGTCACGCCGGGCCAACGGCACCTCGTAGTGGGGGATCGCGCCTTCGCCCCGGATCATCGCCTCGAAGCGCTCGGCCAGCTCGGCGTGGTAGGCCTCGGGAATCAGCAGGCTGTAGTGCTGTCCCTGCAACTCCTCCCGGCTGTAGCCGCTGATCTCGCAGGTGCGGCGGTTGACCAGGGTGAAGCGGCCCAGACGGTCGAGCGCGTAGATGGCGTTGGTGGCGTTCTCCATCACCTTGTCACTGAACTCCTGGGCGGTGGTCAGCGAGTGCTCGGCCTTGCGCCGGGCCGCGATCATGGCGTTGAACTCGCGGGTCAGCTTGCCCAGTTCGTCGTTGGAGCGGGCCGGAATCTCGACATTGAGATCGCCGTAGCGCACCTGCTGGGCGCCCAGCCGCAGGCCGAGGATGCTGGAACGCAGCTCGCGGGAGATGCGCCAGCTGATCCACAGCACGAAGCTGGTCAGCAGCGCCGCCACCACCAGCACCAGGGTCAGCAGCAGGCCCTGGGTGGCGCGGGCGCCTTCCGCAAGGGTGGAGGAGAAACGCTGCTCCAGCGGCGTCACTGCGGTGTTGATGTGGTCGATGCGGCTTCGGAAGTCCCGAACCTGATCGGCGCTCCAGGGGCCCTGTACGGCCAGAGCGCGCAGCTCCTCGCCGCAGGCTTCCAGCTCCAGCACATAGGCCTCGGCCTGGCGCCAGATCGCGATGGCGTCGGAGAAATAGGCGAAGTCGCGGAAGTGGCGGAACAGGAACACCAGCGCCGGAACGTCGGCGGCGGCGATGCCGCCCTGGACAAAGCCCTGCTCGATTAGCGTGTAGTTGTCCGCGTCTTGCTCCATCGCCAGCCGCGCGCGGCGGTCCCCCAGCGGGATGCTGATGGCCTGTTCGAAGCGGTGGAAGTCGGCCGGATCACGGCTGTCGAGATAGCGATTCAGCGCGTAGACGGCATCCTTCTGGCCCTTCGACCACAGGCCTTCGCCGCCGACATAGGCGCGCACGCCGGAGAGCACCTGGAACACCAGCACCACCACCGCCAGCAGCGCGGTGGTGGCGAGCAGGAAGGCGAGGAAGGAGATCGCCAGCTTGGCCGAGATGGAGGCGTTGCCCAGCCAGCGAGGAAGTGAGAGTTTGAAACGCACAGCGCTCCGTGAAATGGGCAGACCGCGAGGCGGCAGCTTAGTCAGTCGCTGCTGGACAAGTCACCCTGCCTGGGCGGAGGGTGGGCTTGGCCAGATTGACCGGTAGCGGCATCGCCGGGGCGGGTGGTTTTGGCTTAACATGAGCTCTGAGTCAGAAAATAGTTGTCGCCCAGTCGTCGCGAATTCCGAGGCTGATGGCAGACCGCAGCGTGCAGGAGGAGTGATGGACTTTTCGTCGGTGCAATCGCCGGATGTGGCCGAGCGTCTCTGCCAGCAGGGTGCCCTGGAAAAGCTGTGGCTGACGCCCTTGCAGCGCGGCAACCGGCCGGTGCCGGTGTCGTCCGCCTACCTGCCGACGGCGTTGGCCGACAACTGGGAGCAGCTGATGGGCTCGCTGGACCGATTCTTCCACCGCGATCTGGTCAACCAGGTGGAAGTGCGTCCCGAGTACTGCGCCGGCAGCCTGGTGCCGCGAGCCATCCACATTCGCGCCTGGCATTCCGAGAAGACCGGCCGCTTCGAGCCGACGCTGGAAGTCTGGTAGGCGGTCGCCAGTCATTCGTCATCCAGAGCGACGATGTGCGGTTGGTCGATGCTCACCGAGTCCATGTTGACGGTCAGCGAGCCGAGTTCCACGCCCAGTAGCGCGAGCAAGCCTTCCAGCACCGCGTCCAGCAGCTGCAGCAGCGGCGAGAGCAGGAAGTCGAGGATGCCGAGAATGCCGGTCAGCAGCGGCGTCACCACCTGGTTCAGCAGCTGCGCCAAGCCCTTCAGCAACAGCGTCAGCAGATTGGCGGAATTGTTCTGCCAGGCCGGCCCGCTGACGTAGAGATTGGGCGGGCTGTTGAGATTGCAGCTGCCGTTGAGGCTGCCGCAGGCCAGGCCGGTGAGCAGACCGCCAGTGAGGCTGTCGAGCAGCCCGGAGCTGCCCACCGTCTGCGGATTGCTATCGCTGGCCGGCAGTCCTGACTGCCCGTAGGCGAGGTACAGCGGCGTGTCGTGGCTGGTTTTCGGCGTTGCCAGCTGGAAGTCGTCGATGGGGTCCAGATTCTGGAATCGAGGCGTGCTCAGCGGAACCTCCAACGGCGCATTGAGCGCCACCGAGGTGGTGAGGTCGCCGAGCAGCCAGCCCAGCAACCAGCTGATGCCGCCGAGCAGCCCCTGGTCCGGGAACAGTTGCAGCAGATAGGGGCGCGTCGCGCTGGGCCCACCCGGAAGGTTGTAGAGCGCCGGCGCGTTCTTGGCGTTCTGCGGCTCGCCCACATAGGGACCGACGCCCAGTACCCCCAGCGAAGGCATGGCGGTGAGGTGGGCCACCGGTCGCGGCTGCCGCAGGCTCGGACATTCCAGACTGTCGAGATAGGCCACCCCGGCACCGACATCGAGATCGACGCCGAGACGCAGCTTCAGCAAGCCCAGTACCTGGTCGTTGATGCCGGCGCGCACCTTCAGCCGGATCTGGCTGGACTGGGCGCAGGTGTACTCGCCGTCGTAGCTGCAGTCGCTCATCGCCGCACTGCCGTTCCAGGCCGGCGGCGTGCCGGTGGCGCGGCCGACCGCGAACTTCGGCGGCTGCAGGATCTGCAGAAAGATGTAGACCTGCAGCAGATTGCCCAGCCCTACCTGCACCGGCAGGGCAATCGGTTGCAGGTTGCCGCCGGGGTCGGCCTTGGCGGCCTGGCCCAGGGCCAGCAGCAGCTCCTGGCCGTTGACCACCGGCAGTGCGCCGAGCACGCCGGACACCGCCGGATTGAGCAGGTCGCCGGTGACATTCAGGATGGTGCTCAGGCTGAAGGTGCGGGTCGCGTCGGTGTAGCCGGCCAGGCCACGGATCAGTCCGCCGACGCCGCTGCCGACCTGGCCGACCGTGCCGCCGACCGCCTGCTCCAGGCCATAGCCCAGCACACCCAGCCACTGCGGCAGGGTGAGCTGCAGGTCCAGCAGTGTCGGGACATCGCGGACATTCAGTCCCAGCCGCACTGCGCCCAGCAGCAGGTTGTCGAGCGAGACATTCAGGCTGGCCAGGCCCTTGTTGCTGTCCAGCAGTTTGAGGTTGAGCACCTGGCTGCGGCAGCTGTTGCCGACCGGCCCCAGCGGGCACAGCAGGGCGCCGAGCAGATCGTTGACCAGGCCGCCTTGCAGCGAGGCGAGGGTGGTGCCGAGGTAGAAGCTGCCGAGCGCCTCCTGCACGGCGGTGGCGCTGGCGCTCATCCGCCGGTTCTGGTTGCCGAACAGGAACGGCAGCATCGGTGTCGGGAACGGCCGGGTCAGGGTCACCCGCACCGCCTGCGCCGCGCCGATCGAGGTCGGTTCCAGCACCCGGGTGTTGTAGCCGGGATCGCTGCTGGGCAGGTCGCGATTGCTGCGGATCACTCCGGGGGTGATCTTCACTTCGATTGGCTCGCCGCCGGGGTTGTTGGCTTTCAGGCTGGCTTGCACGGCGCGGTTCAGTGCGCTCAGCCCGCCGCCGCTCTGGCCGTGCTCGTCGGCGCAGCCGGAGACGACCCTTGCGGCGTCGAGCGCGGCCATGCCGGCCAGCTTCTTGAGTTCGCGGTGCGCCTGGTAGACGCGGGCGACCTCGATGGCCAGAAACACCGCCGAAATCAGCGCCAGCAGGCTGATCGCGACCATCACCGCCACCGCGCCGCGCTGTCGTCGGGGGCCCGCGTGGGCTTGTCTGTAGTTCATGGCTGGGAGGGCGGGAAAGTGAGCCCCAGCAGCCTGAATGGCGGTGTCGAATTTCCGTCACCAAGCCCGTCCAGCGGTGCGAATTAGCCGATAAAAATTAGATACTTATCGAGGTGCTTGGCGACTCGCCTGGCAGGCGTTTTCTGCCGTCAGCCTCAGTTGCCGCGCACGGCGGGAGTGCCGCTGGCGGCCGCGCCGAGAACCTTTGGCCGGGATCGCGGCGTGGCTACGGCCACTCACAGCCCGGCCCGCTCCAGGCTGCCGAGAAAGGTTTCGGCGTCCTGGAAGCCGATCACCCGTGCGTGTTGGCGCTCCGGGCCGGAAGGATCGAAGAACAGCACGCCGGGCGGGCCGAACAGACCAAAGTGCTTGAGCAGGGCGCGCGCCTCGCTGCCGTTGTCGGTCACATCGACGCGCAGCAGCACCGCCTGCGCCGCTCGGCTGCGTACCCGCGGGTCGGCGAAGGTGCGGTGTTCCAGCTCCTTGCAGGCCACACACCAGTCGGCATAGAAGTCCAGCATCACCGGCCGCCCCTGCGCCTCGCGCAGGGCCTGATCGAGTGCGACCTTGCTGTCCAGCGGGCGGAAGCGCAGATCGGCCGAGGCGCTAGCGGCGTTCGCGGCGCCGACCGTTCGGTTGGCGAAGTGGCCCAGCGGCGTCCAGGGTGAGTCGCCGCCCGACAGCGCCCCGGCCAGCTGGGCCACCGCCACGCAGGCCAGCAGCCAGCCCATGGCCTTGGCGCTCAGCCGGCCCAGACCGGCCTGACCGTCCAGATGCTGGAACGCGCCCAGCAGCGCCGCCACGAAGGCCAGCAGCGCGGCCAGCAGCAGCATGGCCGCCGCCGCCGGCAGCACCGGCGACAGCATCCACCAGGCCACAGCCAACAGCATCACGCCCATCACCCGCTTCACCGCTTCCATCCAGCGGCCGGCGCGCGGTAGCAGGGCTCCGGCCGAAAGCCCGACCAGCAGCAGCGGTACGCTCATCCCCGCCGCCAGTGCAAACAGCGCGACGCCGCCGATCACCACGTCCCGGGTCTGGCTGATGTAAACCAGGGCGCCGGCCAGGGGCGCGGCGACGCAGGGGCCGACAATCAGCGCCGACAGGCCGCCCATGACGAACACGCCGAGATGATTGCCGCCGCGCAGGCGACCGGAGGCGACGGTCAGGCGGGTCTGGATCGCGCTCGGCATCTGCAATTCGTAAACCCCGAACATCGACAGCGCCAGCACCGCCATCAGCAGGCCGAAGGCGCCCAGCACCCAGGGGTTTTGCAGCGAGGCGGCCAGGCCCTCGCCCAGCAACCCGGCGACGACGCCGAACGCGGTATAGACCAGGGCCATGCCCAGCGAATAGGCCAGCGCCAGCGAGAAGCCGCGCGCGCGGCTGGGGGTTTCCGACTGGCCGACGATGATCGAGGACAGGATCGGCACCATCGGCAGCACACAGGGCGTGAACGACAGCAGCAGGCCCGCGAGCAGGAAGGCGCCGGCAATGGTCAGCAGTTGCCGCGAGGCCAGCACCGACTGGATGCGCGAACTGTCGTTGCCGCTGGCCGCTGCGTTGTCGCTGCTGGTGGTCGTGCTGACGTCAGCCGCCGCGACCGTGGTCGCCAGGGTTGTCGCTGCCGGTGGCGGTACAGCGTCGTCGGCCGCCGGCTCGGCCAACGGGGTGGCGCTAGCGACCCGGCCGGCGGCGTCGAACTGCAGTCTCCAGCGGCGCGACTGCGGTGGGTAGCAGAGGCCGGCGTCGGCGCAGCCCTGGTAGCCCACCCGCAGCAGCGCGCTGCCGCCGGCCGGGGTCGCCCCGGAAAACTGCAAGGCCAGCTGCAGTTGGCCGGCGTAGATCTCCATATCGCGATCAAAGTTGCTGTCGTGTACCAGCTCGCCCTGCGGCATCTGCGCCGCAGCTGGCTTTAGCGAGGCCGGTTCCGACTCGAACGACAGCCGTTCGCGGTACAGGTGATAGCCGGCCGGCATCTGGAAGCGCAGGGCCAGCCCCTGCACCTCGGGCTGCACGCTCGGGACGAAGGCCTGATCGACGTCGAGAAACTCCTCGGCGCGGGCAGGCGCCGCCAGCCAGAGCAGGGCGGCCAGCAGCAGCGCCGCGTATCGGCAGGCGCGGGCGAATCGGGGATGGCGGTTCATGGCGGCTAGAGACCTTCGCGGAGCAGCTGTCCGCGCTGATTGATGGCGAGAAAGGGAACAGCCTGCTGGCGCAGGAAGTCGATGCCTTCCTCTTCCAGCAGCATGGCGACAGTGGTCAGTGCACCGGCGGCGAGGCAGAGCGGCGCCAGTACGCTGACCGACTGCCAGCGATGTGCCGGCCAGCCGGTCCTGGGGTTGAGGATGTGGCAATAGCGCTGGCCGCCGACCTCCAGATAGCGCTCGTAGTCGCCGCTGGTGGCGAGCGCGCCCTGAGTCAGCGCCAGGCCGGCGGCGGTGGCGTCGAGCTGGCGCGGATGCTGGATGCCCAGGGTCCAGGGACGGCCGTCCGGCCGTGGCCCGAGCAGGCGGACGTCGCCACCGAGATTGACGTAGCCGCTACGCAGACCGGCCGCCTGCAGCAGCGCGGCGGCGCGGTCGGCGGCGTATTCCTTGCCGAAACCGCCGAAGTCGATCTCCATGCCGGCGCGCGGCAGCGCGATCTCGCGCGTGTCCGGCCGCCAGTCGATGTCGGCCCAGCCGATCAGCGGCAGCAAGGCCCGCAGTTGCTGCGGACTCGGCAGGTCGGTGCTGCGGAAGTTCCAGGCCCGGCGCAGCACGCCACTGCTGATGTCGAACAGGCCTCCGCTCAGGCGATGCAGCTTGGCGGCGAACTCCAGCAGACCCGCCGTCTCCTCATCGACCTCCACCGCCGCGCCGCTGCCGGCGGCGGCATTGATGCGCGACACCAGGCTGTCGGGCCGGTAGCGGGAGTATTTGGCCTCGATGCGCCGGACCTCTGCGACCGCCGCCTCGATCAGCGGCGGCACGCTGTCGGCATCGACGCCGGCAACCCGGATCTCCGCCCGGCAGGCCATCGCCCCAAAGCGGGCCAGCTGCTCCTCGCCGCCGTCCGCCACCGCGCTCAGCTGCAGCGGCGTTGGCCGGCCAGCCTCAGAAGCGGCGGGTGAGGCCGAATTCGAAGGAGACATAGCGGAACGGTTCCAGGCCCGGTGAGCCATTGCCGGTGAGGCGCCACTCGGCGCGCTGCTGGTAGTACTCGGCCTTGAAGTCGGTGCTCCACTCCGGGCTCAGGCGCCACTCCAGCTTGCCGGCCACCGCCAAGGCGCCAAACGCCGACAGGCGCTGGTCCAGCGAGGAGTACGCGCCCTCCGGAATGTTCGGGAACGGCGCCGAAGCCGGCGGGTCGATGTAGAAGTCCGCCGAACTCTGGGTGTAGTAGCGCAGCGACGGCGTCAGGCTGAAGTTGCGGCCCAGCGGCTGTACCCACTCCAGGCCGAGGGTATGGGCGGCGATGCCGTAGCTGTCGTTGTAATAGCGGTAGTTCAGCCGCAGCGTGGCGTCGGCGGCGGCGACATGGTGGTTCCAGCGCAGCAGCGCGGTGCCCTGATTGCGCTCGCGCGGGCGGTTGTCGAACAGCTTGTAGGGGTCGCTGAAGTAGCCGTGACCGCTGCTGTAGGCGAGCTGCAACTGCACCAGGTCGACGGCGGTCAGCGCGCGGGTGACGCCGACGATGCCCTGCAAGCTGTTCTTGGTCTCGTCGTCGACCAGATCGTTGGTGGGGTTGATCGAGTCGCGGGCGACCCCGACGCCGAGGTTGTAGGTGGTGTTGTTGTCGGCGCTGGAGAAGCGCGCATCCAGCGCGGCGGCATTGGAGATGTAGTCGTGCTCCTGCGAGCGGCTGAGCGAGACGCTGTAGGCGCTGCGCTCGCGGTAGTAGCTCAGCTTGGCATCGCCGGCGGTGCGCAGGTCGTCCATGTGCGAGGCGCCGGAAACGGTGCTGTAGTAGCGCGGCGAGGCGCCGGACACCGCGTCCACCACCGCCGAGCCTTCGACCGACCAGTGCTCGCCCATCGGTAGCAGCCCGTACACCGAGGGCGCGTTGACGGTGATGCGGTCGAGCCCAGGTTGGGAGTCCTGGTAATAGAGCTGCTTGTAGGCCAGCACCGCGTGTTCCGGCGCGTTCTCGGCGACCGCCTCCACCGGCAGCAGGCCGGGCAGGGCGAGTGCGGCGAGCAGCACACTGCCGAGGCGCTCGCCGCCCGGGCGCGCAGGCGGACGTTGGTGTCGCGACTTAATTGCAGCCACAGCCGCCTCCTCCCACGCCGGAGCCGCCGGAAGCGGCCTCCTTGCTGGCGCGGATGTGTTCATCGAAGCGTTGTTCGAGGTTGTCGCCGGCCATGCTCATCTCCGGGCGGGCGAGGGTGCCTTTCTCCCAGGGCATCGGCGGGTCCAGCGCGCAGCCGCTCAGGGTCAGCGCGACGAACAGGGCGGCCAGCTTCTGGCGGTGGCGGCTCATGGCTGCTTGCCCTTGCCGTTGGCGGCAACAGCGGTGGCCAGCTGCGCTTGCAGCGCCTCGCGGTCGCTTTCCTTGAAGCTCTGGTGCACCAGCAGCACCCTGCCGTCGGGGCCGATCAGGAACGAGGTCGGCATGCCCTTGATCTGGTAGGCCGCTGGGGTCGCGCCCTTGCTGTCGAGGGCGATGCCGAAGCCGAGGTCGGGGAACTGGGCGAGAAAGGCCTCGGCGTCGCTGCTCTTGCTGTCGACGTTCACCGCCAGCACCCGCAGCCCCTGGGCGCCGTAGCGGGCCTGCATGTCCTTCATCCAGGGAAAGCTTTGCCGGCAGGGGCCGCACCAGGAGGCCCAGAAGTCGAGGTAGACCACCTGGCCGCGATAGTCCGCGAGGCTGAGGGTGCCGCCGCCGACCTTGGGCAGGGCGAAAGCAGGTGCGGCCTCGCCCGGCTTCACCGCCAGGGCCGGTGCGGCCAAGCCGAGCAGCAGGCCAGCGATGCTCAGGCCGCGCAGCCAGGGTTTGCGAATCGAAAGGGACATGGGGGGCTCCTGGTCAAATGGGGGGACGGGTTCAGGACCGCTGGCGATGGCGGTAGGCCAGCACCGCGACGGCGAGCATCAGCATCAGCAGCCAGATCGGGTCCTGGGGTTGGTCCGGCGGACCGATCGAGCAGCCGCCGGCGCCGGCATTGCCCAGCGGCGCACCCTGCACGCTGGCGCTGCTCTTGGCCGGATTGCTGTTGCTGTAGACATCGACGCTGCCGCTCACCGGCTGGTCGGACAGTGCCGACACCATCACCGTGCAGGACAGCGCCGGCCCCAGCTCGAAGGGCGGCGGCGGGCAGGTGCCACCGGCGGGCGAGCTGGCATTCAGGGCCTGCAGACCGGCGGTCGCGCTGATCGTGGTGATGCGCAGCACCGCGTTGCCGTCGTTGCTGAGCACCAGCGCCTCGGGCTGCATCGGCTGGTTGGGCGCGCTGCTGGTGAGGGTGATGTAGCCGGGGCTGAGACTCAGTTGGGCGTTGCCGCTGGCCACACCATTGCCCGACAGCGGCAATGCTGGCGGGGTGCCGGCATCGGCCACCAGGTTGAGGCTGGCGTTGCGGGGGCCGGCGCCGTTGGGGACGAACACATAGCCGAGCGTGCAGCTGGCTCCCGGCGCGAGACTCTGGCCGACACTGCAACTGCTGCTGGCGGCGTCCGGGCTGAACTCGGCACTGTTGCCGCCGGCGAGCTGGATCTGCTGGATCAGCACGCTGGCATTGCCGCTGTTGCTGAGCGTGGCGATCTGGCTGGCCGAGGCGCTGCCGACCGCAGTGTCCGGATAGCTGAGGCCGGCCGAGGGTTGCCAGCCCAGCTGGCCTACCGCCGCGATGCCGGCGCCGCTGAGTGCCAGCGTGTCGGGCGAGGTCGCAGCGTTCGATTGCAGCGTCAGCACGCCGCTGGAGCTGCCGCTGCGATCCGGGCTGTAGCGGATCGAAAGGCTGCAGCCGGCGCCCGCCGCCAGACTGCCCGGGCAGTCGTGGCTGAGCGTATAGGCGGCGGGGCTGACCGACAGCGCAATCACCGTGAGCGTGCTGCTGCCGCTGTTGCTCAGGCTGAGATTGCGGCTGGCGCTGCTGCCCAGCGGTACCGTGCCGAAATCGAGACTGCCCGGGCTCCAGCTGACCGCTGGCTGACCGGCCGGCGCGGCGCTGCCGCTGAGGCTGACCGTGGCGCTGCTGCTGCCGGCGCTGATCTGCAGCGCGGCGCTGCGAGTGCCCGAAGACACCGTCGGCGCAAAGCTCAGGCCCAACGTGCAGCTGGCGCCCACCGCCATGCTGCTGCTGGTGTTGCAGTCGCTGAGGCTGTTGTCGATGGCGAAGTCGCCGGCATGGGCGCCATTGATGGCGATGCTGCTCAGCTGCATCGGCGCCGAGCCACTGTTACTGACGCTCATGGTCTGGCTGGCGCTGCGGCTCCCTTGCGCCTGCGCGGCAAAGCCGAGGCTGAGCTTGTTCACCGACACTTGTCCGGCGGGCGCCGCGGTCCCGTTGCCGTTGAGGCTGGCACTGGAAGGGCTGTGGGCGCCGTCGTTGTGGCTGATGCTCAGGCTGGCGCTCCGGCTGCCGGTGCCGGCGGGCGTGAACACCACCCCGAGGCTGCAGGAACTGCCGGCAGCGACGCTGGCGCCGACGCTGCAGGTGCTGCCGGCGCCGATCCGGTACTCGGAGGCAGCCGCACCGCCGAAGGTGATGGCGCTGATGCTGAGCGGCGCGCTGCCGCTGTTCGAGAGGGTCAGGGTCTGTGCTGCCGAACTGCTGCCCACCGTCTGTGAGAACGACAGGCTGGCCGGCGAGAGCTGGGCAATGGCCACCGCCGGCGTCGTTCCGGAGCCGGTTAGCGCCACGGTCAGCGGATTGGCCGAGGCGTTGTGGGCGATGTTCAGGGTGCCGCTGGCAGCGCCGCTGGCCGCCGGGCTGAAGCGCACCGACACCGTGCAGGAGCCGCCGCCAGCCGCCAGCGTGCTGCCTGCGGCGCAAGTGCCACCGCTGATGCTGAACACGCTGTTGGTGATGCTCAGGCTGCTGAGCTGCATCGCTGCGGTGCCGGAGTTGCTGACCGTCGCGGTCTGCGCGGCGCTCTGGCTGCCGACCTCCACCGAGCCGAAGCTCAGGGTGCCAGGACTGACCGCTGGACTGGCGGCGGCCGGCGTCGTCGCGGTGCCGGACAGACTGACCGTGCTGGGGCTGCCGGTGGCGTTGTGGGCGATGCTCAGCGAGCCGGTCTTGCTGCCGGCGCTCAGTGGCTTGAAGGCCAGGCCGACCGTACAGCTGGCGCCCGCCGCCAGACTGCCGCCTGCGGCGCAACTGCCGCCGGAGCGGAGAAAGTCGCTGCCGCTGACGGTGATGCTGCTGATCGACAGCGCCGCCGAGCCGCTGTTCGACAGGCTGACCGTCTGCGTTGCGCTGGTGGCGCCGGTAGCGGTGGCGGCAAAGCTCAGCGTGGTGGGCGAAACCGCAGCCACCGGGGCGGCCGTGACGTTGGGGTTGGCGATGTAGGCCGCGATATCGGCGACATCGGTCGCGGTCAGCACGTTGTTGCGGTAGATGCCCATGCCGCCGGTATTGCTGTTGATCGCGCTCTGGATCAGGCTGGGGTTGTTGGCACCGCGCTGCACCTTGTTGCGGTTGGCCGCGACATTGGTGCCGTGGCAGGAGGAGTTGGCGCAGGAGGTGCCTCCCGGCGTGCTGCTGTAGAGCTGCTTGCCGCGCAGCGCATCGGCGGCATGGGCTGAGCCAGCGATCAGGAACAGGGCGGTAAGCAGGCGGCGTCCGTAGACGACGGTGATTTTCTGGCTGGGCACTTCGGTCTCCTCGGCCCTGGGTGGGGCGCGAGAGGAGTCTGCTGAACCGAAGATGGACGGAGCCTGTCCGTCAGATTAATTCCGCCGCAGTTGCGACTGGCGGTATCGCCAGTCGGTGCAGACGGCGTGCCTTGACGCCCGTGCAGCTTGCGTCCGGCTCAGTGCCGAAGTCCAAACGCCAGCCAGGGTGCGGCCAGCCACCAACACAGGTTGAAACCGGCGTGCAAGGCGATGCAGGGCCAGATACTTCTCCGGCGCTCGTACAGCCAGCCCAGCAGCAACGCCGGCGCCAGCGTCGCGCCCGCCAGCCAGGCCGAGCGGGTCCATGCGTGCGCCGCCGCGAACAGCAGCGCCGTCATCAGATTGGCGGCAGACAGGCCCAGACAGCGCCGGCTCGCGGTATGCCTCCAGCGCAGCAAGGCTTCCTGCAGGCCGGCGCGGAAGATCACCTCCTCCAGAACGGCGGCCAGCACCAGGCTCGCCAGCAGGGCGGGTTCCGCCGGCGGACTCATGGCGTATGGCAGCGACTGGTCAAGACCAACTCCGGCATGTCGTCCTCCGGGCGTGAGAGCAATAAAAAGGGGTCAACGTAGAAACGTTGACCCCTTGAATTGGTGGAGGTGGCGGGAATTGAACCCGCGTCCGACGATTCTCCGCCCTTCGCTCTACATGCGTAGCCTAATCATTGGTTTTCGATGCGGGCTGCCGGACAGGCACGGAACGCCAACACTTATCCCCTTAGGGTTTTAGCACTTACGCCAAGGGCGGACGTTTGCGCGAGTTGATGAGAGTCGACGGCTGCGTACGGGGCATCAACACCACCGAGGCAACCGCTCACCGGGATTAAGCGGCGAGGGCGTAGTTAGCGTCGTTCGCAACTAGCTTGTTTGCAGTAGAGATTAACGAGGGCCACTGCACCTCGGCATGCACGTCAGGTTTCAACATCGCCGTCGAAGCCATGTCACCCCCGTGTAGTGAAGATGGTAGCACGCGGGGGTGGTTCAAGCCCCCGGGTTCAATGTGCAGCCTCGGAGGCAGACTCTGCGCGGAGTCTGAACGCCCCCACCCCGGCCCTCCCCCGCAAGCGGGGGAGGGAGACACATGCTCGCTCGAATGGTTCGATGCGGGTAGGGAGTCTCAGGCGTGATGGCGCATGATCCGGCCTTGCTCGCGCTGCCAAGTAGCGACGCGAGCCACTGACCAGGGGCCCCGCCCTCGGCGGGGATGGGAGGCAGGCGAGTCGGCGCCGGACTGGCAATGGATGTCTGGGTTCGGAGCTTTAAGCGTGGTGCCGCATGATCCGGCCCTGCTCGCGCTGCCAGTAGCGACGCGAGCCACTGACCAGGGGCCCCGCCCTCGGCGGGGATGGGAGGCAGGCGAGTCGGCGCCGGACTGGCAATGGATGTCTGGGTTCGGAGCTTTAAGCGTGGTGCCGCATGATCCGGCCTTGCTCGCGCTGCCAGTCCCGCTCCTTGATGGTCTCGCGCTTGTCGTGCTGCTTCTTGCCCTTGGCGAGGCCGACGGCCAGCTTGGCGCGGCCGTGGCTCCAGTGCAGGTCCAGCGGCGTCAGGGTGTAGCCGGCACGCTCCACCTTGCCGACCAGGGCGCTCAGCTCCTTCTTGTTGAGCAGCAGCTTGCGGGTGCGGGTGGCGTCGGCCAGCACGTGGGTGCAGGTCTGCTTGAGCGGGGTGATATGGGCGCCGATCAGCCAGGCCTCACCGTTTTTGATGATGACGTAGGCCTCGGTGATCTGGGCGCGGCCTTCGCGCAGGCTCTTCACCTCCCAGCCTTCCAGCATCAGGCCGGCTTCGTAGCTGTCTTCGATGAAGTATTCGTAGCGGGCGCGCTTGTTGAGGGCGATGGTGCGCTCGGGCTCCTTGCCTTTCTCTTTGGGTTTGCTCATACGAGAATTATAGGTCCACCCTCATCACTCCCAAGATCAACAGCCCATGGCGCGCGTCGAACGCTCCGCTTTACTGGCCTTCGAGCCGGCGCAATTGCTGGCGCTGGTCGAGGATGTCGAGCGCTACCCGGAGTTCCTGCCCGGCTGCACCTCGGCCGCCATCGAGCAGCGCCAGGGCGCGCTGGTGCATGCGCGTCTGGGTTTCCGCATCAGCGGCCTGAGCGACAGCTTCGCCACCGAGAACCTCAGCCGGGTGGAAGACGATGGCGCGCACGCCTTGCAGATGCGGTTGCTGCGCGGGCCGTTCCGGCAACTCAGCGGTGAGTGGCGCTTCCTGCCGCTGGGGGAAGGTGCCAGCAAGGCCAGTCTGCGGGTGGAGCTGGATTTCGGTCCGCGCGCGCTGGAAAGCCTGTTCGGCGGCCAGATGGAACGCGCGGTGGCCGGGGTGATCGCCGCGTTCAAGGCGCGCGCCGAGGCGATCTATGGTCGCCGCTGAAACCGTTCTGCTGGAGGTGGAGGTGGTGTACGCCCGGCCCGAGCGCCAACTGCTGATCCGTCTACAGGTGCCCGACGGGTGCACGGCGGCCGAGGCGGTCGAGCGCTCCGGCTTGCGGCAGCAGTATCCGGAGTTGGCGGGCGGTTGGCCGGCCCTGGCGATCTTCGGTCGTCTGGCGGCAGGCGAGACCCGCTTGCAGCCCGGGGATCGGGTGGAGTTGTTGCGGCCGCTGGAGGCCGATCCGAAGGAGCGGCGGCGCGCGCAGGTCCGGGCGGTCCGCGCGCGGCGCCAGCGCTAGGCTGGGCTCAGGGAGCCTGCGGCGCGCTTTCCGGCGTCAGCACCACGCCCGACTCGGTGGGTTCGGCGGCACGTTCGGCCTCGACCTTGTCCTTCTTCTGCTGCTCGATCACCGATTTGGCGTCGGGCGTGTCGAGGCTGCTGGCGCCGGCGACCGGCGCGGCGCCGTCGATGCGGGCCAGCTTGTCGGCCTCGAAATACAGGGTGACGGTGCGGCTGCTGACCTGGCCGCGCGGCGACTTGTAGTAGCCGAGGTAGTCCCAGCGGTCGGCACGGAACGGGCTGGCGGCGATCGGCGTGCCGAGCAGGAACAGGGCTTGGTCCCGGGTCATGCCGACCTTGAGCTGATCCAACTGCTTCTGCTCGATGACGTTGCCCTGGCGGGTGGGCAGCTTGTAGATCAGGTTACAGGCGGAGAGGGCGAGCCCCAGCACCGCAATCAACAGCACGCGCATGTCGTTGGCCGGAATGAATCGAGCGGCGATAATAGCGGAAAGCCCCCGCCCGGGAGCGCTAGCCAGACACGACGCCATGGAATCCCAAGACCTCCGCAACGCCGGCCTGAAAGTCACTCTTCCACGCCTGAAGATCCTCGAAATCCTCGAGGGCAACGCCATGCGCCACATGTCGGCGGAAGATGTCTACAAGCTGTTGCTCAACGAAGACGCCGACATCGGTCTGGCCACCATCTACCGGGTGCTGACCCAGTTCGAGCAGGCCGGCCTGGTCAAGCGCCACCACTTCGAGGGCGGTCACGCGGTGTTCGAGCTGGAGCGCGGTGACCACCACGACCACATGGTCGATGTCGATTCCGGCAAGGTGGTGGAGTTCGTCAGCCCGGAGATCGAGCGCCTGCAGCACGAGATCGCCGAGAAGCACGGCTACGAGATCATCGGCCACAGCCTGGTGATGTACGTGAAGGCGCAGGAAGGACGCGGCGGCAAGACCCGCTGAGTCGCAGTTTTCCCGGCTCCCCTCAAGGCTCGGGGCAGAGGGCTAGCCGGCGCGCTTGAGCAGGTCTCGCGCCAGTGCCTGGGTCGCGGCGGTGATGTCCTGGCCGCCGAGCATGCGCGCCAGTTCCAGTGTCCGCGCGTCCTTTTCCAGCGGCCGCACGCGGGTGTAGGTCTGACCGTCGCTGACCTCCTTGCGGATGCCCAGGTGCTGGCGGCCCTGCGCCGCCACCTGCGCCAGATGGGTGACGCAGAGCACCTGCCGCTGGCCGCCCAGCTCGCGCAGCTTCTGGCCGACGACCTCGGCGACGCCGCCGCCGATGCCGGCGTCCACCTCGTCGAAGATCATGGTCGCGACGCCGCCGCCGCGCGCGGTCTGGCTGCACACCTGGATCGCCAGCGAGACGCGTGACAGCTCGCCGCCGCTGGCGACCTTGGACAGGGGCCGGGGCGCCTGACCGGCGTTGGCGGAAAAATCGAAGCGCACCTCGTCGTCGCCGTGGCTGCGCACACGCTCGCCGGCGGCGGCGTCCACCGCGACCTCGAAGCGGGCATTGGCCATGCCCAGTTGCCGCACCACGGCGGTGACCGCCGCGCCGAAAGCGCCAGCGGCCTTGCGCCGCGCCGCGCTGAGTTGGGTGGCGGCGGCGCGATAGCGGGCGATCAAACCGGCCTGCGTGGCCAGCAAAGCATCGAGGCCGCCGGCGGCATGCTCCAGCGCGTCGAGTTCGGCGCGCAGGCCGGCCTGATGGGCCGGCAGCTCCGAGAGCCGGATCCGGTGCTTGCGGGCGAGATCATGCAGGGCCGATAGACGGCGTTCGCAGCGCTCCAGTGCCTCGGGGTCGAGTTCCAGGCGATCCAGCAGGCGCTGGATCTGGTCGGCGGCCTCGCGCACCTGGGCCTGGGCGGCGGCGGCGAGGTTCTCGGCCTCGGCGAAGCCCGGCTCCAGGCCGGCCAAGCCGGCGAGCAGGTCACTGGCGCTGGACAGCTGATCGTAGATCGCCGCCTCCCCGCCGTAGAGCAGCTCCTGCGCGCGGTTGCCGTCCTCGATCAGCCGGCCGGCGTTGGCCAGACGCCGATGCTCGGCTTCCAGCTCTTCCAGCTCGCCCTCGCGCAGGTTCAGTGCTTCCAATTCCTGCACCTGGTGGCGCAGGTAGTCGAGCTGCGCGGGATCGCGGCTGGCGGCGGCGCGGGCGGCGGCAATCGCCTGCTCGCCCTGCTGTACCGCGCCGGCAGCAGCGCGCACGGCGGCCAGCTCGGTGCCGTGGTCACCGTAATCGTCGAGCAGACCGCGCTGCACCTCGGGCTTGAGCAGGGTCTGCGACTCGTTCTGGCCGAACAGCTCCACCAGTTGCTCGCCCAGTTCGCGCAGCGGGCCGGCGTTGACCGCCTGGCCGTTGACGAAGGCGCGGGTGCGGCCTTCGGCGTGCACCACCCGGCGGATCAGGCAGAGCTGGCCGTCGTCGGCGTCGAGCAGCTCGTGCTCGGCCAGCCAGTCGCGCGCGGCGGTGGAGTCGCTGAGGTCGAACTCGGCGCTGATCTCGGCCTTGTCGCTGCCCTGGCGCACCAGCGCCGGATCGGCGCGGGTGCCCAGCACCAGACCCAGGGCATCAAGCAGGATCGACTTGCCGGCGCCGGTCTCGCCGGTGAGCACGGTGAAACCGGCGGCGAAGTCCAGTTGCGCCTCGTCGATGATCGCGAGGTTCCTGATCTGCAACTGTCTGAGCATCGGGCGCGCGCGGCGTCGTTGGAGTAGAGGCCGGGATTTTAACCGCGCGCCGGGCCGCGTCCCCAGTGCAGCTTGTCGCGCAGCACGTCGAAGTAGTGGTAGCGGTGCGGATGCAGCAGGCGCAGCGGGTGCGGCGCGCGGCTGACGACGACGGTGTCGCCGGGGGATAGCGGCTCGCTGACCTGGCCGTCGCAGGTCACCGTCGCCTTGCTGTTGTCGGCGCCGCGCAGCACCAGCTTCACCGGCCGGTCGGCGGGCACGACGATGGGGCGGTCGCTGAGCGTGTGCGGGCAGATCGGCACCAGCGCGATGGCCGCCACCGCCGGATGGATCACCGGGCCGCCGCCGGACAGTGCATAGGCGGTGGAGCCGGTGGGGCTGGAGACGATCATGCCGTCGGCGCGGTGCTGGCTGATGAATTCCTCGCCCAGCCAGGTTTCGAACTCCAGCATGCGGATGCTCGCCAGATTGCGCAGCACCACGTCGTTGACTGCCAGCACCGGCGTTGTCTCGCTGCCGTCGGCGCGCTGGATGCGGGTGTGCAGCAGCAGGCGGTCGTCGGTGAGGTACTCGCCGGCCAGCACCGCTTGCAGGGCCTCGCGCAGCTCTTCCGGATTGACGTCGACCATGAACCCGAGCCGGCCCTGGTTGACGCCCAGCACCGGTACCTCATGACCGGCCAGGCTGCGGCCGGCGTCGAGCAGGGTGCCGTCGCCGCCGGCCACCACCACCAGCTGGCAGCGGGCGGCCAGCTCGGCTCGGCTGACCGCCGGCACCCCGGCCTTGCGGGCGGTATCGGCGTGGATCTCGTCGACCAACACTTCCCGGCCCAGCTCGCGCAGCAGGGCGCAGATGCCGAGCAGGGTGCCCTTCACCGAAGGATCGGTGCGCTTGCCGATCACGCCGACGGTGGGGAAGGGCGCGACGGCGGGCTGGCTGGACGGGGAGCGGGTCTGGGACATGGACCGATTGTAGGGGGCGGGCGCGACAAATAAGCTGCCATTTGACTCTTGACAGCCGTGCCGCCGATTCCCACATTGCGGTCATGACTTCCCGCCTAGACCCGCGCGCCGCCGACCTGCTCAAGCTGCTGGTCGAGCGCTATATCCAGGACGGCGAGCCGGTCGGCTCGCGCACCCTGTCGCGGGCGGCGGCGCTGGGCATCTCGCCGGCCACCATCCGCAATGTCATGGCCGATCTCGACCAGCTCGGCCTGGTCGCTTCGCCGCACACCTCGGCGGGGCGCATCCCCACCACCCGCGGCTACCGCTATTTTATCGACCAGCTGCTCTCGCCCGAACATCTGGAGGAGCAGGAGCGGGTGCAGATTGCCGAGGAGCTGGCCCCCGGCTACCGCGCCGCCGACGATCTGGTGCAGGCCGCCAGCCAGTTGCTTTCGCAGCTCTCGCGGATGGCCTGCGTGGTCACCGTGCCCAAGCGCAACCTGGCGGTCCTGCGCCGCATCCAGTTCCTGCCGCTGTCCGACAACCGGGTGCTGGTGATCCTGGTGGTGAACCAGCACGAGGTGCAGAACCGGGTGATCCACACCAGCCGGCCCTATGGCGCCGACGAGCTGGAGCGCTTCGCCAACGCCGTCAACGAGCACTTCGCCGGCCGCGATCTGGTCAGCCTCAGGCGGGCGATGGTGGACGAGGTCGCCGACGCCCAGGGCCGGGTCAATCTGATCCTGCGCGAGGCTGCTGCGATGGCCGAAGCGGCACTGCGCGGCGACGACCATCCGCAGGGCGGGTACCTGGTCTCCGGCGGCGCCAACCTGCTGGGCTTCCAGGAAATGAACGACATGGCGCGCCTGCGCGGCCTGTTCGACGCCCTCGACCGCAAGCGCGACCTGCTCGGCCTGTTCGACCAGTGCCTGGCCGCCGACGGCGTGCAGATCTTCATCGGCGAGGAGTCCGGCTACCGGGTGCTGGACGAGTGCAGCGTGGTGTCGGCGCCGTACACGGTGAACGGCAAGGTGGCCGGGGTGCTGGGCGTGATCGGCCCTACCCGCATGGCCTACAATCGCATCATCCCGCTGGTTGCCGAGACAGCCAAAGTCCTCTCGCAGGGCTTGAAAGCGGACGCCTGAACCCCAGTTGAGTCCCTGAGCGCGCCGCCGGCGCGCCGCCACACTGTTTACCCCCGAAACCATGACCGACGCCCACCATCCGACGCCGGATGCCGCCGCCGCGCCCGAACCGGGTCTGAGCCCGGAAGCCGAGCTGGCGCGCCTGCGCGACCAGCTCGCCGAAGCCCAACTGGCGCTGACCGCCGCCCGCGACGCCCAGTTGCGTGCCGCCGCCGAAGCCGAGAACCGCATCCGCCGCGCCGAGAACGAGGCCGCCAAGGCCCGCAAGTTCGCCTCCGAGGAAGTGCTCAAGGACTTCCTGCACATCACCGACTCGCTGGAACTGGGCCTGAAGGCCGCCGGCACCGTGCCGGACGGCGTCGCCAAGGCGCTGGTCGACGGCGTGCAGATGACGCTCAAGCAGTTGCTGTCGGCGCTGGAAAAGCATGGTGTGCGCCAGATCGACCCCCACGGCCAGCCGTTCAACGCCGAACATCACCAGGCGATGAGCATGGCCCCCGGTGGCGAGCTGCCGGCCAATCATGTGCTGAGCGTGATGCAGAAGGGCTACAGCCTGCACGACCGCCTGTTGCGCCCGGCGCTGGTGGTGGTGAGCCAGGGCGGCGGCTGATTCGTTCCGCCGCGCCACTTGAAAACGGCGGCAGTCCACTTACTTACAGAGCAGTCAACGAAACAACGCGGAGCAAGTACTCACCATGGGCAAGATCATCGGCATCGACCTCGGCACCACCAATAGCTGCGTGGCGATCCTGGAAGGCAACAACGTCAAAGTCATCGAGAACAGCGAGGGTGAGCGCACCACGCCCTCCATCGTCGCCTACACCGACGACGGCCAGACCCTGGTCGGCCGCTCGGCCAAGCGCCAGTCGGTGATGAACCCGAAGGCGACGATCTTCGCCGCCAAGCGCCTGATCGGCCGCCGCTACGACGACAAGGAAGTGCAGAAGGCGATCCAGCACTCGCCCTTCGCCATCGTCAAGAACGACAACGGCGACGCCTGGGTGGAAGTGCGCGGCAAGAAGATGGCGCCGCCGCAGATCAGCGCCGAAGTGCTGATGAAGATGAAGAAGACCGCCGAGGACTATCTCGGCGAGCCGGTGACCGAGGCGGTGGTGACCGTGCCGGCCTACTTCAACGACAGCCAGCGCCAGGCCACCAAGGACGCCGGCCGCATCGCCGGCCTGGATGTGAAGCGCATCATCAACGAGCCCACCGCGGCCGCGCTGGCCTTCGGCGTCGACAAGGTCAAGGGCGACAAGAAGGTCGCCGTGTACGACCTGGGCGGCGGTACCTTCGACATCTCGATCATCGAGATCGCCGACATGGACGGCGAGAAGCAGTTCGAGGTGCTGGCCACCAACGGCGACACCTTCCTGGGTGGCGAGGACTTCGACCAGAAGGTGATCGACTACATCGCGGCCGAGTTCCAGAAGGAGCACGGCCAGGATCTGCGCAAGGATCCGCTGGCCATGCAGCGCCTGAAGCAGACCGCCGAAAAGGCCAAGATCGAGCTGTCGTCCTCGACCCAGACCGAGATCAACGAGCCCTACATCACCGCCGTCAACGGCGTGCCGCAGCACCTCAACCTCAAGCTGACCCGCGCCAAGCTGGAGTCGCTGGTGGAGGACTACATCACCAAGTCGCTGGAGCCCTGCCGCATCGCGCTGAAGGACGCCGGCTTGAAGGCCAGCGACATCGACGAGGTGATCCTGGTCGGTGGCCAGACCCGCATGCCCAAGGTGCAGGAGGCGGTGAAGGAGTTCTTCGGCAAGGAACCGCGCAAGGACGTGAACCCCGACGAGGCGGTCGCCGCCGGCGCCGCGATCCAGGGTTCGGTGCTGTCCGGCGACCGCAAGGACGTGCTGCTGCTCGACGTCACCCCGCTGTCCCTGGGCATCGAAACCCTGGGCGGCAAGATGACCAAGCTGATCGAGAAGAACACCACCATCCCGACCAAGAAGTCCGAGACCTTCACCACCGCCGACGACAACCAGACGGCGGTGACCATCCAGGTCTACCAGGGCGAGCGCGAGATTGCGGCGGCCAACAAGTCGCTCGGCCGCTTCGACCTGACCGGCATCGCGCCGGCACCGCGCGGCATGCCGCAGGTGGAGGTGATCTTCGACATCGACGCCAACGGCATCCTGCACGTCACCGCCAAGGACAAGGCCACCGGCAAGGAGCAGTCGATCCGCATCACCGCCAACTCCGGTCTCTCGGAAGAAGAGATCAAGAAGATGGTGCGCGACGCGGAGCTGAACGCCGAAGAGGACAAGAAGTTCGCCGAGCTGGTCTCCGCCCGCAACCAGGCCGACCAGTTGGCCGGCGCGGTCGAGAAGTCGGTGAAGGATCTCGGCGAGCAGGTGTCCGCCGACGAGAAGGCGGCCATCGAGAAGGCGGTCAACGAGCTGCGCGAAGCCGCCAAGGGCAACGACAAGGCCGAGATCGACGCCAAGACCCAGGCGCTGATGGCTGTGTCCAACCCGGTGGTGCAGCGCGCCTACGAGAAGGCCGGCGCCGCTGGCGGCGAACCGGGTGCGGCGGGCGCGGCCGGTGCCGGTGCCAAGTCCGACGACGTGGTGGACGCCGAGTTCACCGAGGTCAAGGACGACAAGAAGTAAGCAGTGGTCCCCAAGACGTGAGACGCTCCCGGGTGTCTCACGTCTTTTCTGTTTCTGTCAGGCCGCCGGCGCGGCCGCTGATCCATCGTCTCTGCCTTTCACCACTTCCCGCTCCCGGTCATGAGTAAGCGCGACTATTACGAAGTTCTTTGCGTCGTCAGAAGCGTCAGCGAAGAGGAGCTGAAGAAGTCCTACCGCAAGCTTGCGATGAAGCATCACCCGGACCGCAATCCGGGTGACAAGGCGGCCGAGGAGGCGTTCAAGGAGATCAGCGAGGCCTACGAGGTTCTGAGCGACGCCGAGAAGCGCAAGATCTACGACCAGTACGGTCACGAAGGCTTGCAGCGTGGCGGTGCCGGCGGTGGTGGCTTTGGTGGCGGTGGCTTCTCCGACATCTTCGGTGATGTCTTCGCCGACATCTTCGGTGGCGGTGGTGGCAGCCGTGGCGGGCCGCGCCGGGGTTCCGACCTGCGCTACCTGCTGGAGCTGACGCTGGAGCAGGCGGTGTTCGGTGTCACCGAGTCGATCAAGATCCCCACCTGGGACGATTGCTCGGCCTGCAATGGCCACGGCACCGCCGACGGCAAGAAGCCGCGCGAGTGCCCGACCTGCCAGGGGTCCGGCCAGGTGCAGGTGCGCCAGGGCTTCTTCGTGCTGCAGCAGACCTGCCCGCATTGCCGTGGGCGCGGGGTGAGCGTCACCGATCCCTGCAAGAGCTGCCGTGGCGTCGGCAAGCTCAAGCGCGACAAGACCCTGGAAGTGAAGATTCCCCCCGGCGTCGATACCGGCGACCGCATCCGCCTGTCCGGCGAGGGCGAGCCCGGCGACCGTGGCGCCCAGAGCGGCGACCTGTACGTGCAGATCAACGTCAAGCCGCACGAGTTCTTCGAGCGCGACGGCAGCGATCTCTACTGCACGGTGCCGGTGTCCATCGTCACCGCCACCCTGGGCGGTGAACTGGAGGTGCCCACGCTCAAGGGCAAGGCCAGCCTCAAGGTTCCCGAGGGCACCCAGAGCGGCAAGACCTTCAAGCTGCGCGGCATGGGCGTGAAGTCGGTGCGCGGCGGCCCGCAGGGCGATCTCATCTGCAATCTGGTGGTGGAGGTGCCGGTAGACCTCAACCGCAAGCAGAAAGACCTGCTGCGCGCCTTCGGCGAGGCGGTGGACGGCGACAGCGGCAAGCACACGCCGGAGTCGGCGGGCTGGCTCAGCAAGGCCAAGCAGTTCTTCGACAAGATCGCCTAGCCCGGGATGTCGGCGCCGCTGCGCTTGCCGCTCAAGGTCGCGCCCAAGGCCTCGCGCAATGCGGTGACCGGCTGGATGGGCGAGACGCTCAAGCTGTCGGTGACCGTGGCGCCGGAGAAGGGCAAGGCCAACCAGGCGGTGGTCGACCTGCTCTGCGAAGTGCTGCACCTGCCCAAGTCGGCGGTGCGCATCGTGCGGGGCGAGACTTCCACCAGCAAGCTGGCCGAGATCGACGGCCTGGACGCCCAGGAACTGCACCGCCGTTTGAGCCGCTAGCCGCGCCGCCGCAGTCCAGTGCCAGTGGCGGCTGGGATCGGCCGGGAAAGTCTGCGACGATCCGGTAAGGCTTTGCCGCCAGCCATCCGCCAGCGACGATGGCGGTTCAACACACGACCGGGGAAAACAGCAGCATGAGCACGGAAGCGGCGGGCAGTGAACTGATCAGCGTGGTCACCCTGTTGGCTGCCGGCGTGGTGGCGGTGCCCTTGTTCAAGCGCATCGGGCTCGGCTCGGTACTGGGCTATCTCGCCGCCGGTCTGTTGATCGGCCCGTTCGGGATCGGTCTGTTCTCCGATCCGCAGTCCATCCTGCACGTGGCCGAACTGGGCGTGGTGATGTTCCTGTTCATCATCGGCCTGGAGATGCAGCCTTCGCGGCTGTGGAGTCTGCGCCGGCAGATCTTCGGACTCGGGCTGGCGCAGGTGCTGCTCTGTGGCCTGTTGCTGACCGGGCTGGGCCTGCTCGCCGGCCTGGGCGGCGCGGCGGCCTTCGTCGCCGCCATGGGTTTCGTGATGACCTCCACCGCCACCGTCATGCTGCTGCTCGACGAGCGTGGCGAGACCTCGGCGCCGCGCGGTCAGCGCATCGTCTCGGTGCTGCTGCTGGAAGACCTCGCGATTGTGCCGCTGCTCGCCACCGTGGCCTTCCTGGCGCCGACGCCGGCCGAGGCGGTGACCGGCTCGCGCTGGCTGGCGGTAGCGCTGGGCCTGGTCTCGATTGCCGCCCTGGTACTGGTGGGCCGCTGGCTGCTCAACCCGATGTTCCGGCTGCTGGCCGCCTCGCGCGCCCGCGAGGTGATGACCGCGGCGGCGCTGCTGGTGGTGCTGGGCGCCGCCCTGCTGATGCAGTGGGGCGGCCTGTCGATGGCGATGGGCGCCTTCCTGGCCGGCGTGCTGCTATCCGAATCCAGCTTCCGCCACCAGTTGGAGGCGGACATCGAGCCGTTTCGCGGCATCCTGCTCGGCCTGTTCTTCCTCAGCGTCGGCATGTCGCTGGATCTGTCGGTGTTCAGCGCCCAGTGGGCGCTGATCCTGGGCGGCACCCTGCTGTTCATGGTGGTCAAGGGCCTGGGCATCTACAGCGTTGCCCGCCTCACCGGCGCCTGCCACGCCGACGCCATGCACCGCACGGTGCTGATGGCGCAGGGTGGCGAATTCGCCTTCGTGCTCTACGCCGCAGGCCTCGCCGGCGGCATCCTCGACGCCACCACCAATGCCATGTTCACCGCCATCGTCATCCTGTCGATGGCGCTGACGCCGCTGGCGGTCATGGCCCTGCGCTGGCTGGTGCCCGGCGATCGCGAATCGCTCGACGGCGTGGATCGCGCCGAGAATCTCAGCGGCTCGGTGCTGGTGATCGGCTTTGGCCGGTTCGGTCAGGTCGCCAGCCAGGCCCTGCTGGCGCGCGGCATCGAGGTGGCGATCATCGACACCGACACCGACATGATCCGCAGCGCCGCCGATTTCGGCTTCAAGGTCTATTACGGCGACGGCACCCGTCTCGACGTGCTGCACGCCTCGGGCGCCAGCCAGGCGCGCGCCATCGCGGTCTGCGTCAACGACCGGGTGGCGGCCTTGAAGATCGTCGAGCTGGCGCGTCACGAATTCCCCGAAGCCAAGGTACTGGTGCGTGCCTACGACCGCGAGCACGCCTTGCAGTTGATGGCCGCCGATGTCGACTACTGGGTGCGCGAAACCTTCGACGGCGCCAGCGCCTTCGGCGAGGCCGCGTTGAAGCTGCTGGGCGTGCCGGAGGCCGAAGCGGCGGAGATCGCCGCCGATGTCCGTCGCCGCGATCTCGAACGGCTGGACCTGCAATTCACCGGCGGTCTGCAAGCCGGCCGTGACCTGATGCACGGCAACCGCCTGAAGCCGCAGCCGCTGACCGCGCCGCGCCAGACCGGCGAGGCGCTGAACGCCGAGGCCGCCGCAGTAACCGCCGCCAGCGACTGAAGGCCGTCGCCGGCGGATCGGCGACCAAGCCTGGGCTCTGGCCTGCGCGCTCAGCGGAAGCTCAGCAACTCGCTCTGACGGCCCTCGAAATGCCCCTGTTCGTTGAAGCTGGACAGGCTGATGCCACGGCGGCTGTAGAGCAGCTTGCTCAGGCTGGCGTTGGCGATGTTCCAGTTCAGCGTCATCAGCTCGTGCTCGGGGATGCGCAGCAGCCGCTGGGTGAGGGCGCTGATGACGCCGCCAGAGGTGAACACCAGGGCGGTCTTGGAGTCGCCGAGCTGGGCGATGGTGGCGTCCAGGGCGCGGTCGCAGCGGTCCTTGAAGGCACGCCAGGACTCGCGGTAGTCGCCATCGGCGCTACCCGAGATCCAGCGGTCCACCGCCTGCGAGAACATCGCCTGGAAGGCGCGCTTGGGTTCGCCGGTCTGCGCCAGCTCCACCTGCATCACCCGCTTGTCGGCGTAGCGCGGCTCGTAGCGGGCGATGACTTCCTCGTGGTCGTACTCGTTGTAGTCGGGCAGTTCCTGTACCGGGAGGCTCAGGCCCATGGCGGCCAGGCAGGTTTCGGCGGTTTCCCGATGGCGGCGCATGCTGCCCTGGTAGACCGCATCGACTTTCGGCAGCCGCTCGCGCAGGTGCTCGCCGAGCACCCGCGCCTGCTCGAAGCCGAGCTTGGACAACTGGTCGTAGTTGCTGTGGCCGAAGCTCGCCTGGCCGTGGCGGATCAGGTAGATCGTGCCCATGTCAGATGCCGGATTCCTTGATGACGCGGCGCGCGCGCCAGCCCAGGTAGTTGGCCATGATCCAGAAGTTCTTGAACGCCGGGTTGCGGGTCTGCTTGTGGTGATAGCGGTAGTAGATCTGCTGGATGATTACCGCCAGCCGGAACAGCCCGTAGGCCTCGTAGAAGGCCCAGTTCTCGCACTTGAAGCTGGTCTTGGCCAGGTAGTACTCGACCACTTCCTTACGGTTGAACATGCCGGGCAGGTGGGTGGGCTGGCGGCGCATGTACTGGGCAAAGCGGTCGTCGCCGGCCTCCGACCAGTAGGCGATGATGCAGCCCAGCTCCATCAGCGGATCGCCGAGGGTGGCCATCTCCCAATCGAGCACGCCGATCACGCGGGTCGGATCCTCGCTGGACAGCACCAGGTTGTCGAAGCGCCAGTCGTTGTGGATCAGCACATTGGCGACATCCTTGGGGGCATTGGCCTTGAGCCAGGCCTGCACGCCCTTGAAGGCGCTGACGTTCCAGGTCGGCACCTTGCTGTAGCGGTCGCACCAGCCCTCGATCTGCCGCTGCACATAGCCGGAGCCCTTGCCCAGGCTGCCGAGACCGGCGGCCTGCACGTCGACGCGGTGCAGCTCGATCAGTTTGTCGAGCATGTTGGTGCACAGCTGGCGGGTCTGTTCCGGAGTCAGGCTGAGGCCGCGCGGCAGGTTCTTGCGCGGGATGATGCCGGCGATGCGGTCCATCACGTAGAACTCGCTGCCGATCAGCGACTCGTCCTTGCACAGGCCGACCATGTTCGGCACGTAGGGGAACACCGGCTTCAGCGCCGACTGCACGGTGTACTCGCGGCCCATGTCGTGCGCGCCCTTGGCCTTGGTGCCGGAGGGCGGGCGGCGCAGGATCAGGTCGCGGTTGGCGTACTGCAGGCGGTAGGTCCAGTTGGAGGCCCCGCCCGAGAACTGCGTGATCTGCGGCTCGCCCTGCAACTCGACGCCGAGGCTGCGCAGCCAGGCGCTGATCGTCGCGGCCGGCAGTTCCTCGCCTTCACGCACCGCGCCGCCACGGTCTTCGATGCGGCCCTGGGTCATTTGGAATATCCGCGCTTGGCCAGCTCGATGCGGGCGATCACGCCCTTGTGCACTTCGTCCGGGCCGTCGGCCAGGCGCAGCGAACGCGCCTGCGCGAAGAAGCCGGACAGCGGCGTATCGCGCGACATGCCGGCGCCACCGTGGATCTGCATCGCCATGTCGGTGACGCTCTGCAGCACGTTGGGGGCGACCACCTTGATGGCGCTGATCTCGGTCATCGCCTGCAGCGGGCCGACCTTGTCGATCTTCCAGGCGGCATAGAGGGTGAGCAGGCGCGCCTGGTCGATGGCGATGCGCGCGTCGGCGATGCGTTCACGGTTGCCGCCCAGGTTGAGCAGCGGCTTGCCGAAGGCGGTGCGCGCCATGCCACGGGCAATGGCCAGATCCAGGCCCTGCTCGGCAGCGCCCAGGCAGCGCATGCAGTGGTGGATGCGGCCGGGGCCCAGTCGGCCCTGGGCGATCTCGAAGCCACGGCCGGGGCCGGCGATGACATTGCCGAGCGGCAGACGCACGTTCTTGAAGTGCACCTCGCCGTGGCCGTGCGGCTCGTCGTAGTCGCCGAACACCGGCAGCATGCGCTCGATGCTCACCCCGGGCGTGTCCATCGGCACCAGCACCATGCTGTGCTGGCTGTGGCGGCCGAGCTGCTCGTTGGGGGTGAGCGCCATGAAGATGCCGATCTTGCAGCGCGGATCGCCAACGCCCGAGCTCCACCACTTCTTGCCGTTGAGCACGATCTCGTCGCCTTCGATGATCGCCGTCGCCCGCATGTTGGTGGCGTCGGAGGAGGCGACATCCGGCTCGGTCATGAAGAACACGCTGCGGATCTCGCCGGCCAGGAGCGGCTTGAGCCATTGCTCCTTCTGCGCGGCATTGCCGTACTTCCAGAGCACCTCCATGTTGCCGGTGTCGGGGGCGTTGCAGTTGAAGATTTCCGGCGCCATCAGGCTGCGGCCGGTTTCCTCGGCAATCGGCGCGTAGTCGAGCACCGAAAGGCCGGCGCCCAGCTCCGGGTCGGGCAGGAACAGGTTCCACAGGCCCTGCGCCTTGGCCATGGCCTTGAGCTTCTCGACATGGTCGGGGATGCGCCAGCTCTTCCAGTCGCCGCCGTGGCGTTGCTCGTGGATCTCGTCCCAGTGCTGCTTCTCGATCGGGGCGATGTGCTCCTTGATGAATTGCCGGACCCGCTTGGTGTAGTCCCTGCTCTTGGCGCTTTGTTCAAAGTCCATGTCGGTGCTCCTCGGTAGTGGACGGCATCGTATGCTGCCGCCGTCGATTCATGAACTGATTTGTCTGAATGGGGCGTTATGCAGGAAACGAATGAACGTGGCCGCTTGTCGCGGCTGGATCTGAACCTGCTGCGGGTCTTCGATCAGGTCTACCGCGAGCGCCACCTGGGCAAGGCGGCGGCGGCGCTGCATTTGAGCCAGCCGGCGGTCAGTCATGCGCTTGCGCGCCTTCGCAACCAGATCGACGACCCGCTGTTCCGGCGCCAGGCCGGCAAGCTGGTGCCAACGGCGCGCGCCGAGCAGCTGGCGCCACGGCTGTCCGAAACCCTGGTCAGCCTGGAGTCGATCCTGCGCCCCGAGCGCCATTTCGATCCGGCCCGCGAACTGCGCCGGGTGCGGCTGGCGATGGCCGACGAGATGGAGCCGATGCTGCTGCCGCCGCTGCTGGCCCGCCTCGCCGAGGCAGCGCCGGAGGCAAGCCTGAGCAGCGTCCGCATCGAACGCAGCGAGCTGAAGACCGATCTCGCCGCCGGCCGCCTGGACCTGGCGGTGGACATCGCCCAGCCAGTACAGGGTCTGCGCCACCGGCCGCTGTTCGAGGACCGCTACTGCGTGGTCGCCGCCGACGCCCGGCGTCTGACGGCCGCCGACTACCGCCGCGCCGACCATGTCGCGGTTTCCTCCCGGCGCAGCGGGCCGGCGATGGAGGAGTTCGAGCTGGGGCGGCTCGGCATCGAGCGCCGGGTGCGGCTGCGCTGCCAGAGTCACGAGGCGGCCGCCCGCGCGGTCGCCGCCTCCCGCCTGCTGCTGACCCTGCCGCGCACCCAGGCCGAGTGGCTGCGCGAGCGCTTCGGTCTGCAGGTCCTGCCGCTGCCGCTGAAGCTGCCGGCGGTGCAGGTACATCTCTACTGGCATCCCTCCTACGAGGAGGAGCCGGCGCGCGCCTGGCTGCGCGAGCAGATGCTGGACCTGGCGCGCATGGATTCCGGCAAGGCGCCGGCCTGAGGGGCAGGGCCGGTGGCAACGCCCTGCTTTTTTGGGGCGACGGAGTGGCCGGGGTGTTGCCAATCACGACTGACGAAATTTAGTATTCGTCACATGCGTAGCGCCTCCCTTACCCAGCCCGAGGTCCGTGGCCAGATTCTGGCGACAGCGGAACGGTTGTTCCGCGCCTGGGGTTATGCCAAGACCACGGTGGCCGACATCGCCCGCGAATGCGAGATGTCACCGGCCAACATCTACCGCTTCTTCGAGAGCAAGGCGGCGATCAACGAGGCGATCACCGAGGTGTTGCTGACCGAGGTCGAGCAGAAGGCCGAGGCGGTGGTGGCCGAGCAGCGTCCGGCGGCCGACCGCCTGCGCAAGCTGCTGCTGGAAATGCACACCTTCTCCTGCGAACGCTTCCTGAAAGACACCGAGGTGCACGAGCTGTGTGCCAAGGCGATGCGCGAACAGTGGGGGGTGATCGACGCCCACATCCGCCGCATCCGCTCCATCGTCCGCGGGCTGATCGCCGAGGGCATCAAGTCCGGCGAGTTCGCCAAGGCCGACCTCGATTTCGTCGAGACCTGCGTCAACAACGCCATGCTGCCGTTCTGCCACCCGCAGATCGTCGCCGAGCAGTTCGCCAAGGATCACAAGCGCCAGGCCGCCGCCATGGGCGAGTTTCTGGTTCGTGCTCTCAAGGGCTGATTTTTTCGTCTGATTCGTGACGATTGCTGAAAGTCGTCACTTTTAATTCATGCCCGGCCCGGCCGGTCTGCATGTCGTGAGGAGAGGGAAATGAAAACTGCGATTCGGCTCGGTTTGGCGGCGATGGGCCTGGTGCTGGCGGCCTGCGGCAAGGCGCCCGAGCCGGTGGAGGACATCCGTCCGGTGCGCACCCTCACCGTCGGCGCCAGCCAGACCTCGGCGGAGCACCGCTACTCCGGCGAGGTGCGCGCCCGCTACGAGTCGACGCTCGGCTTCCGGGTGCCGGGCAAGCTGGTCAGCCGCAAGGTGGATGTCGGCATGCAGGTGAAGGCCGGCCAGCTGCTGGCCCAGCTCGACCCCAAGGATCTGGTGCTCAGCGAATCCGCCGCCCAGGCACAGGTCGCCGCCGCGCGGGCGCAGGCCGAGGTGGCCGAACTGGACTACCGCCGGGTCAAGGAGCTGCTGGCCAAGGGCTTCATCAGCAAGGCCGAGTACGACCGCCAGGAAACCCAGCTGAAGGCAACCCAGGCCCAGGCCCAGGCGGTGGTGGCGCAGGCGGCGGTGCAAACCAATCAGACCGCCTACTCGCGCTTGCTGGCCGATAGCGATGGCGTGGTGACTGCGGTGCTGGCCGAGGCCGGCCAGGTGGTGGCCGCCGGCCAGCCGGTGATCCAGATCGCGCGCCGGGGCGAGATTGAGGTCGCTGCCGCGATCCCGGAAGACCGGGTCAGCAGCCTCAGCGTCGGCATGCCGGTGACGGTCTCGCTGTGGTCGCAGCCGGGCAAGAGCTACGCGGGGCGCATCCGGGAGCTGTCCTCGGCGGCCGATCCCTATGCCCGCACCTATGCGCTGCGGATCAGCGTCGCCGAGCCGCCGCCGGAGATGAAGCTGCGGATGACCGCGACGGTGAGCATTCCGCTGCCGGGCCAGCCGGACCTGATCCATCTGCCGTCCTCGGCGATGGTCACCCAGGACGGCAAGGCCGGAGTCTGGGTGGTGGAACCACAGAGTTCGAGCGTGCGCTTCAAACCGGTGCAGTTTGCGGGCGTCGAGGGCAATCAGGTGCTGGTGGGCGCCGGGCTGGGTGCCGGCGAGGTGGTGGTGACCGCCGGCGCCGCCTACCTCCACGCCGGGCAGAAGGTGAAGCTGCTGGCTGCGCCACCGGCACTGCCTACGGCGCCGAAGCCGGCGGCGGGCTGAGCCGGAGCCGCGCATGGAAACCTCCGGACGCTTCAATCTTTCGCGCTGGGCCATCGAGCACGCCAACTTCACCCGCTTCCTGATCGTGCTGCTGCTGATCGCCGGCGGCATTTCCTATCTGAAGCTGGGGCAGAAGGAAGATCCCGACTTCACCTTCCGGGTGATGGTGGTGCGCGCCTATTGGCCGGGCGCGACCGCCATCGAGATGGCGCAGCAGGTGGTCGATCCGCTGGAAGCCAAGCTTCAGGAAACCCCGTATCTGGACAAGCTGCAGAGCTACGCCAAGCCGGGCGAGGCGGCGGTGATGGTGTTCCTGCGCGAGGAGACGCCGGTCAAGGAGGTCAAGAACATCTGGTACCAGGTGCGCAAGAAGGCCAGCGATGTGCGCAGCGCGCTGCCCAGCAACCTGATCGGGCCGTTCTTCAACGACGAATTCGGCGATACCTACATCGCCATGTATTCCTTCACCACCGACGGCTTCACCTACGCCGAGCTGCGCGACTACGTTGACCAGGCGCGCAATGGCCTGCTGCGGGTGCCGGGCGTGGAAAAGGTGGAGGTGCTCGGCCAGCAGGAAGAGAAGGTCTACGTCGAGTTCTCCTACCGCAAATTCGCCCAGCTGGGCATCAGCTTCCAGCAGCTGCAGGCGGCGCTGAACGGCTACAACGCGATGACGCCGGCCGGCGTGCTCAATACCGACGAGCAGGCCATCTTCGTGCGCGTCGACGGCCATTACGACAGCCTCCAGGACATCGAGAACAGTCGCTTCCGGGTCGGCGAAAACAGCTTCCGTCTGGGTGACTTCGCCAAGGTCTACCGGGGCTACCAGGACCCGCCGCTGAGCAAGATTCGCCATCGTGGCCGTGAGGCCATCGCGCTCGGCATCGTCATGCGCAACGACGCCAACGTGCTGCACGTCGGCAAGGGTCTGGAGATCGGCGTCGCCCAGCTGCGCTCGGCCTTTCCGGTCGGCATCGAGATCGAGCAGTACACCGACCAGCCGAAGGTGGTGCGGGAAGCCGTCGGCGGCTTCGTGCGCTCGCTGGTGGAAGCGGTGGTGATCGTGATGGCGGTGAGCTTCCTTTCGCTCGGCTTCCGCACCGGCCTGGTGGTGGCGCTGACCATCCCGCTGGTGCTGGGCGTCACCTTCATGGTGATGGATGCCATCGGCCTGCAATTGCAGAAGATTTCGCTGGGCGCCCTGGTGCTGGCGCTGGGGCTGCTGGTCGACGACGCGATGATTGCGGTGGAGATGATGGCCCGCAAGCTGGAGGAGGGCTATGACAAGCTCAAGGCGGCGTCCTTCGCCTACACCTCCACCGCCTTCCCGATGCTCACCGGCACCCTGATCACCGCCGCCGGCTTTCTGCCGGTGGGCTTGGCCAAGTCGGCTTCCGGCGAGTACACGCAGTCGATGTTCCAGGTGATCGGCATTGCCCTGATCGTCTCCTGGTTCGCCTCGGTCTACGTCACGCCCTACATCGGCTACCTGCTGCTCAAGGAGCACCGGCTGCCGGACGGTGAACAGCACGAGTTGTTCAACGGTCCCTGGTTCCAGCGTCTGCGGCGGCTGATCGACTGGTGCGTCGAATACCGCTGGACCGTGATCGTCGCCACCCTGCTGCTGTTCCTGGTCGGCGTGTTCAGCTTCCGCTTCATCCCCAAGCAGTTCTTCCCGGATTCCACCCGCCTGGAGCTGATGGTGGAACTCTGGCTGCCCGAGGGTTCGAGCTTTGCCGCCAGCGAAGACGTGGCCAAGCGCATGGAAGCCAAGCTGGCCCAGGACCCCGATGTCAGCGATTACGTTGCCTACATCGGTTCCGGCAGCCCGCGCTTCTACCTGCCGCTCGACCAGCAGCTGAATCACACCAACATCTCGCAGTTCATGGTGCTGTCCAAGGACCTTGAGGCCCGCGAGCGTCTGCGCAAGCGCATCCACGGCTGGATCGACGACGAGTTTCCCGAGGTGCGGACCAAGATCGACCGTCTGCCCAATGGGCCGCCGACCGGCTGGCCTCTGCAATTCCGTGTACAGGGCCCGGACCCGACGGTGGTCCGGCAGTTCACCGAAGAGGTGAAGGCGGTGGTGCGTGCCAGCCCGATGGTCCGCAACGTCCACGACAACTGGCACGAGCCGATCGCGGTGATGAAGATCGACGTCGACCAGGAAAAGCTGCGGGTGCTCGGCATCAGCTCCAACGACGTGCGTGGCGCCAGCAACACCATCCTGTCCGGCACGCCGATCGGCAGCTACCGCGAGCGCAATCGCGAGGTGGAGATCATCGCCCGCCAGCCGCTGGAGGAACGCGACCAGCTCGGCAGCCTGAAGGACGCCTACATGCCCACCGTCACCGGGCAGTCGGTGCCGTTCTCGCACTTCGGCAAGGCGGTGCCGAGCTTCGAGCCCGGCGTGCTCTGGCGCCGGGACCGGCTCTGGGCGATCACCATCCAGGCCGAGGTGCTGGACGGCATCCAGTCGCCGGATGCCGCCTATGCCATCGACGCCCAGCTGGGCGAGATCAAGTCGCGGCTGCCGGTGGGCTACAGCATCGGCATCGCCGGGCCGCTGGAGGCCAATCAGGTCGCCAATGATTCGATCAACGCCGAAATGCCGAAGATGCTGGTGGTGATCCTGTTGCTGCTGATGATCCAGTTGCAGCACTTCGGGCGGACCATGCTGGTGCTGCTGACCGCGCCGCTGGGGATCATCGGCGCCGCCTTCGCGTTGCTCATCACCCAGACCGCTTTCGGCTTCGTGGCCCTGCTCGGGGTGATTGCGCTGGCCGGCATCATCATGCGCAACTCGGTGATCCTGGTGGACCAGATCGAGCAGGACATCAAGGCCGGCCACGATCCCTGGACCGCCATCGTCGAGTCGGCGGTACGCCGCGCCCGGCCGATCATGCTCACCGCCGCCGCTGCGGTGCTGGCGCTGATCCCGCTGGTGCGCAGCGTGTTCTACGGCCCGGCGGCCATCGCCCTGATGGGCGGCCTGATCGTCGCCACCCTGCTGACCCTGACCTTCCTGCCGGCGCTCTACGCGGCCTGGTTCAAGGTGCAACCGGCCAATCCTTTCCTGCGGCGCTAGCTCGCTGTATTCGCCTGGAGGCTGACCCGGCGGGTCTCCTTCCCCCGCCTGCGGGGGAAGGCCGGGATGGGGGCGGGCGGCGAGTGCGACCGCAGGGGTTGGGCTACCAGCCTGGTCCGCTCCGATCATCGCCCCCTCCCCAACCCTCCCCCGCAAGCGAGGGAGGGGGCTGCTTCGCACCGCGAGGAAAGAGGGCGCCATTCCAGCCTGGGAATGCCCTGGCAACACCTTGCGCCACCCGCCTCCCTGGCAGCCAGACCGGCCCCTGGTGCTGCCTGCGGCCCCGATTCCCCCGGCCCGGCGATGACGCCAGGGGCGGCTACGGGTAAAATCCCGCCGGTTTTCAGCGCCCTAAAGACAATCCGAACGAGGTTTTTACGTGAACGAACAGATTCTCAACGCCACCGCCAAGGCCATGGTCGCTCCCGGCCGCGGCATCCTTGCTGCCGACGAGTCCACCGGCACCATCAAGAAGCGCTTCGACAAGATCGGCGTGGAGAACACCGAGGCCAACCGTCAGGCCTACCGCGACATGCTGTTCACCACTCCCGGCTTCGAGCAGCACACCTCCGGCGTGATCCTGTTCGAGGAAACCCTGTTCCAGAAGAGCCTGGCCGGCGTGCCGTTCCCGGAACTGCTGGCCTCCAAGGGCGTGATCCCGGGCATCAAGGTCGACAAGGGCGCCCAGCCCCTGGCCGGCGGCGGTCTGGAAGAAACCATCACCGAAGGCCTCGACGGCCTTCGCGAGCGCCTGCAGAAGTACAAGGCCGCCGGCGCCCGCTTCGCCAAGTGGCGCGCGGTCATCACCATCAACGAAGAAGCCCCGAGCGACTACGCCATCCACGTCAACGCCCACGCCCTGGCCCGCTACGCCGCGCTCTGCCAGGAAGCCGACATCGTCCCGATCGTGGAGCCGGAAATCCTCATGGACGGCGACAACAGCATCGAGGTCTGCGAGGAAGTCACCGACATCGTGCTCGACGCCGTGTTCGCGGAACTCTCCGCCCAGCAGGTGCTGCTGGAAGGCATCGTGCTCAAGCCCAACATGGTGGTGCCCGGCATCAAGTGCCCCGAGCAGGCCAGCGTGCAGGAAGTCGCCGAAGCCACCCTGCGCGTCTTGAAGCGCCGCGTGCCGATCGCCGTCCCCGGCATCGCCTTCCTCTCCGGCGGCCAGAGCGACGAGCTGGCCACCGCCCACCTGGACTCCATGAACAAGATCGGCGGCTTCACCTGGGGCCTGACCTTCAGCTACGGCCGCGCCCTGCAGGCCGCCGCGCTCAAGGCCTGGGGCGGCAGCAACGTGGAAGCCGGCAAGGCCGCCCACCTGCACCGCGCCAAGATGAACGGCCTCGCCGCGCTGGGTCAGTGGGACAAGTCGTTGGAAAAGGCGGCCTAAGCCACCTCGCTACCGCGACCGAAAGACCCGCCCGCACCGAGAGGTGCTGGCGGGTTTTTTATGGCCAAGTGCAAGAAATATGGACTTGGAGTAGTGCCACGAGACTCGATCTATTGACGGCCAGATGCCGGAATGGGTGGTCAGCACCACTGCTGGCTGCGGAGCGCGCGCGAGCGGATTGTCGGGCGGTTTACGGGAGTGGGGCAAAGCAGCCCACAGCTGACTTTCAGTCGGCACCTTGAGATTGCTTCGGCCGTTCGAGAACGGCAGTATCAAAACTAGGCGTCGGGAACGCCTCGACAATCAAAGCAAGGGGACAGGGGCCGTGATCGAATCAATCACTATTTCCGGAGTGGCGACCTTCAGCGGCACGTCCGAGCAACTTAATGCGCTTTCTCAGTTTAATTTCTTTTTCGGCTCGAACGGCGCGGGAAAGACGACCGTCAGCCGAGTGATTGCGGATGCGCCAGCTTTTCCAAGTTGCAAGGTTATTTGGAGAGCAGGAGCAACACTTCAGCCACTGGTATACAACCGTGACTTCGTCGAAAGGAACTTCAACCAATCGACCGAGCTGAAAGGCGTATTTACGTTGGGCGAGAAACAACTTGATGTCGCTGCGAAAATCGCGGCCGCGAAAACTGAACTCGACGCCATCACAACCAAAGTTGCAACCCTAACGTTGGGATTGCAAGGTGCAGATGGAAGCGGCGGAAAAAAGGGCGAGTTGGCTGCACTTGAGAACGGATTCAAAGAAAAGTGCTGGGTGCAGAAGCAGAAGCATGACGCGAAACTGCAGGGCGGCTTCGAGGGCTTTAGGAACAATTCAGAAAAATTCAAGGGGAAAGTGCTTCAAGAGCAAACGTCTAACACTGCGACACTCCTGACTTTGGCGGAGTTGGAAACGAAAGCTGGAAGTGTCTTTGGACCGACGCCCATGACGGAGACAGCAGTCACAGCGCTCGACACGTCCCAACTCCTCTCACATGAGACGAATCCAATTTTGACGAAGCGGGTTATCGGCAAGGATGACGTCGATATCGCTGCAATGATTAGAAAACTCGGGAACAGCGATTGGGTCCGTGAGGGTCGTCGATTCTACGCAGCGAACGATCAAATCTGTCCGTTCTGCCAACAGGACACGACCGACGCACTTGCACGGAGTCTGAACGAGTATTTCGATGAGTCATTCATGGCCGACAGCAAGCAGGTTGACGACCTTGCTGCGAACTACGCCACCGAAGCAGCTCGGGTTCAGCAACAAATATCCGTGACCATTGCCTCGCCGCCCAAGTTTCTTGATGTCGAGAAGTTAAAGGCAGAGAAAGAGCTACTTGCTGCGCGCATCATAGTTAACAACCAGCGTCTTGCCGGAAAGAAAAAGGAGGCTAGCCAGGTAGTCGAATTGGAGCCACTGGGCAACGTCTGCACAGCGATTAGTACGCTGATTGATGTCGCCAACACCCAAGTGACTGCTCACAACAAGATGGTCGCTAACCTTGCGAAGGAGCGCGCGACGCTGACTGCCCAAGTATGGAAGTTCGTCCTCGAAGAACTGAAGACCGACCTCGCTGCTTTCAAGACAGCGAAAGAAGGCTTGGACAAAGCCATCACATCGATAAAAGACCAGATAACGACAGCGACGACTGAGAAGGTTAAGAAGGAAATCGAGATTCGCGAGCTGGAGAAAAAAACTACGAGCATCCAGCCCACGATAGACGGGATCAACAGTCTGCTTCTGTCATTCGGGTTTCAAGGTTTCAAGCTTGCGAAAGCCGCGAATGGAACGTCCTACAAACTGGTTCGCTTGGATGGCTCCGACGCCAAGGCAACCTTGAGCGAGGGCGAGAAAACTTTCGTCACTTTTCTCTATTTCTACCACCTGCTTAAAGGTAGCGAGTCTGACAGCGGAATGACCACGGACCGAATTGTTGTCTTTGACGACCCTGTCTCGAGTCTTGATAGCGACATTCTCTTCATCGTCAGCAGTCTCATCAAAGGACTATTCGATGAAGTGCGTGCTGGAACCGGTTACGTCAAACAGATATTCGTTCTCACGCATAACGTCTACTTTCACAAGGAGGTCACCTATAACCCTAAGCGCAAGGACGTTGCGATGAAAGAGGAAACATTTTGGATCGTGCGCAAGTCCGGGTTGATCTCAAAGCTCGACAAGCATCTGACGAACCCAATCAAGACATCCTACGAGTTGCTATGGGCGGAGGTTCGCAAACCAGAGCGATCAAATATAGCCATTCAAAACACGCTTCGACGAATCTTGGAGAACTACTTCAAGATTCTAGGCGGTATCGAATTTGATGGGTTGTGCGCAATGTTTGAAGGAAAAGAGAAGATAATCTGCAAATCGCTTTGCTCGTGGGTGCATGACGGTTCGCACTACGCGCACGACGATCTGTACGTCTCGATTGAGGACACGATGGTGGATGCCTACCTAAAAGTGTTCAGGGCAATCTTCGAGAAGTCAGGACACAGCGCGCACTACAGGATGATGATGGCTGACGCTTTCGTGGAGGACACCCCTGCGGTGATGGCGGTATGAAACGCTCTATGAGCCGTCACCCAACAATTGGATTACGCAGAAAGACCGCTGCGTGGCGCGGCGCTGAGTCGGAGTGTGTCTGACCGGCTGCTTCTGCCGCTTAATCGTCGTCGGTAGTCAAGGCGCCAGTGGCCGCTTCTGGTTTCAACGAGACAACTTCGAGGCGTGCAAAAGGTGGTCAGCTGGGTAAGCAATCCACCGCTGTTTGCAGATGGCTTTCTCGGTGGCCTATGGCTCAGGCCCGGTCGATAAGGGGATGATGTTGGCTCGGCAGGAGACTCTGCCGACCGATTAACGCTGCACTTTGTAAAGACCACGGCCCAGACCATGCAAGTCATCGAATACGACCGCTACGGCGGCCCCGAGGTCATCGAACTACGAGACAGGTCGGAGCCGCAGCCGGCGGCTGGCGAGGTGTTGGTACGCATCCATGCCGCCGCGCTCAATCCCAAGGATGCGCTGGTGCGTTCAGGCAAATTCAAGCGCTTGGCCGGTCCTGGGTTCCCGAAGCGCATGGGCTACGACTTGGCCGGCGAGGTGGCAGCGGTCGGCGAGGGTGTGCGCGGCTACACGCCAGGGCAGCCGGTGTACGGGATGATTCAGAGTTGGCGTGCCGGCGCCTTTGCCGAGTACGTGGCGCTGCCTGCGGACGAGCTGGCGCCGCGTCCGGCCGGGCTCGACTACGCCCAGGCCGCCGCCATTCCGCTGGCGGCGCAGACCGCACTGCAGGCGCTGCGCGACCTCGCCGGCGTCCGGCCCGGCGACCGGGTGGCGATCCACGGTGCCTCGGGCGGCGTCGGCACCTTGGCGGTGCAGATCGCCAAGGCGCTGGGGGCGAGGGTGAGCGCGATCTGTGGCGCCGACTCCGCCGAGCTGGTGCGCGGTCTCGGCGCCGACGAGGTGTTCGATTACCGCCAGACCGATCCGGCCCGGCTGCCCGGCCGCTATCAGGCCTATTTCGACGTGTTCGGCAACCAGCGCTATGGCGCGGTGAAACCACTGCTGACGGCACGAGGCTGCTACGTCAGCACGGTGCCAAGCGCGCGCAACATCCGGGATCATCTGCTCACCCGGCTGTCGCCACTGAAACGGGCGCGGCTGGTAGTCGTGCGCTCCAAGCGCGCCGACCTCGAACAACTCTCGGAATGGGTGGCGCAGGGCCGGCTCAAGCCGCTGATCGCGGCGCGCCTGCCATTGGCGGAAACCGCGCGGGCGCATGCGATGATTCAGGGCAAGAACACCCACGGTAAGATCGTGCTCGACATCCCCTGAGGAGCCCATGAGGCAATTGCAAGACAAGGTGGTCTGGATCACCGGCGCCAGCAGCGGCATCGGCGAGGCGCTGGCGATCAGCGCCGCCGAGCAGGGCGCCAGGCTGGTGCTGAGCGCCCGCCGCGAGACCGAGTTGCAGCGGGTGCGCGCGGCCTGCCTCAATCCGCAGAACGTGGCGCTGCTGCCGGTGGACCTCACCGCCTTCGATGCCGAGGCATTGGCCGCCAGGGCCACCAGCTTCTTCGGGCCGGTGGACGTGCTGGTCAACAACGCCGGCATCAGTCAGCGCAGCACCGTGCTGGAGACCAAGATGGAGGTCTACCGGCGCATCTTCGAGCTGGACTTCTTCGCCTGCGTGGCGCTGACCAAGGCGCTCTTGCCGGGCATGGTGGCGCGCAAGCGTGGCACGCTGGTGGTGATCTCCAGCGTGGTCGGTTACGTCGGCACGCCGCTGCGGTCCGGCTATGCCGCCGCCAAGCACGCGCTGCACGGCTTCTACGACGCGCTGCGCGCCGAGGTCTGGCGCGAGAACGTGCAGGTCACCCTGATCTGCCCCGGCTTCATCAAGACCAATGTCTCGCTCAATGCCATCACCGCCGATGGCGGTCAGCACGGGGTGATGGACGCCGGCCAGTTGCACGGCATGGAGCCGGCCGAATGCGCGCGGCAGATCTGGGCGGCGGTCGCCGCCGGCCGCGAAGAGGCGCTGATCGGCCGCAAGGAAGCGATCTTCGTGCGCCTCAAGCGCCATCTGCCGGGCCTGCTCAGCTACGCGATCAAGCGCGCCAAGGTGACCTGAGGGCCCGCTCGGAGCGCTTGAGCCCTGGTTGGTAGCTTGACCAGCTAGTGGGACGGGCGCATCTTACCTGGCGTCTTACTTCGGGCTTGCAAAGATGCACACCACACTCTCCACCAAAGGCCAGGTCGTGATTCCGGCCAAGGCACGCCAGTCGGCGCAACTGCTTCCGGGTGCGCGTCTTTCGGTGGAAGTCGTGCCGGATGGCTTGTTGCTACGGCCGGTGGCGGGCTCGGGTGCGTCGGAGCGCTACCCCGGTGTGCCGCGGGTCAGCTTCGAGCAGGTTCGCGAGGGTTTTGTCGGGCGTGCCAAGGCGAGTGCGCGGAAGCTCTCCGAGCCCGAGCTGCGTCGGCGCATCGGCGAGAAGCTGCTAGAGAAGGACCTGAGCAGCCGTGCAGGCCGTTGATACCAATGTGCTTGCCCGCTTCGTGCTGCGCGACGATGCCGCGCAGGTGCGTCGGGCCGATGCGCTGCTCAAGACGGCGGTCTGGGTGCCGGTGACGGTTTTTCTGGAACTGGCCTGGGTGCTGGGCTGCGTGCGTGCCTCCGAGCAGGAGGTGATCGAGGATCTGCGCGCGTTGCTGGGGCTGCCGAATTTGCATTGCGACCAGGGCGAGGCGGTGGCCCTGGGCTTGTCCTGGGCGGAGCAGGGCATGGACCTCGCCGATGCCCTGCATCTGGCGCTGAGTCAGCGGCAGCAGGGTTTCCGCAGCTTCGACAAGGCGCTGATCGCAACAGCGAAGAAGGCGAAGCCGCGCACGCTCGCCGTGGTGGCGGCGCCCTGATGCCGACGCTCGAAGGCAAGCTGGTGGTCGCGCTGTCCTCGCGGGCGCTGTTCGACTTCGAGGAGGAGAACCGCGTCTTCGAGCAGACCGACGACCGCGCCTACATGCGCCTGCAGTTCGACCGTCTCGATACGCCAGCCAAGCCGGGTGTGGCGTTTCCGCTGGTGCAGAAGCTCCTGGCCTTCAACACGCCGGAGCAGCAGCGCGTCGAGGTGGTGATCCTGTCTCGCAATGACCCGGTCTCGGGCTTGCGGGTGCTGCGCTCCACCAAGGCGCATGGCCTGGCCATCGAGCGCTGCGTGTTCACTCGTGGCCGCTCGCCGTTCGGCTACCTGCGCTCGCTGCACGCGCATCTGTTCCTGTCGATGAACGAGGCCGACGTGCGTGACGCGCTCAACGCCGGCTTTCCCGCCGCGCGGGTCTATGCCGAGTCGGCGCGCGTGGCGGTGGCGCACCCGCAGGAGATCCGCATCGCTTTTGACGGCGACGCCGTGCTGTTTTCCGACGAGGCCGAGCGGGTGTTCCAGGCCAATGGCCTCGACGCCTTCCAGGCCCACGAGGCCGAGCGCTACGCCACGCCGCTGCCACCGGGGCCGTTCAAGCCGCTGCTGGAGGCGCTGCACCGTATGAAGCGGGCGGGCGAGGGCGAGACCGTGGAGCCGGCGCCGCCGATGCGCCTGCGCACCGCCCTGGTCACCGCCCGCAGCGCGCCGGCGCACGAGCGCGCCATCCGCACCCTGCTGGACTGGGGCTTGGAAGTGGACGAGGCGATGTTCCTGGGAGGACTGGAGAAGAGCGCCTTCCTGCAGGAATTCGAGCCGGATTTCTTCTTCGACGACCAGACCCGCCATTGCGACGCCGCCGCGCGGGTGGTGCCCACCGGTCACGTCGCCGCCGGCGTCATCAACGACTAGGAGCCGCCATGCCCTTCGTCCTGCTCATCAACGAACCGCGCGGCCAGCGCGCCAGCCGCAGCGAGGCCGAGGGCCGCGCGCTCTACCAGCGCATGGTCGAGTACGGCGCCGGCTTGAAGGAGCGCGGCCTGCTGCTGGCGGTGGAATCGCTGAAGTCGGATGAAGAGGGCGTGCGCCTGCAAAAGCGTGAGGGTCGCGACCATCTGCTCGACGGCCCGTTCTCCGAAGCGAGGGAAATGGTCGGCGGCTTCTTCCTGCTCGCCTGCGGCAGCCGTGAGGAAGCCCTGGCGGTCGCCGCCGAATGCCCGGCGACGGAATGGGCGACTGTCGAAGTGCGCGAAACCGGGCCTTGCTTCCTGTAGCGAAGGCGCTGATTGCGGGAAGCTCGCGGGAAACGCCCCCACCCTGACCCTCCCCCGCGAGCGGGGGAGGGAAATCGCTAACTGGCCAAGGATTGCGCCAGCAGTTCCAGTACCCGCGCTTCCGCCCAGCTATCCAGCTTCCAGTTTTCGATGAAGCCGCAGTGGCCGCCGCGCTCGGTGGCGGCGTAGGCGACGACCTTGCCACCGGCCTTGAGGCCTTCGAAGTCGGCCGGTGGGCACACCGAATCGTCCCGGGCGGTGAGGATGGCCAGCGGCTGCGGGCTGGCCATCAGCATGGCGGGCGTCAGGGTGTACTGCTCCAGGTAATGGTCCAGGGTCTCGAACTCGGTGTGGTCCTCGACGAAGGCGCGGGTGATCTCGGTGAAGTCGGCGATGGCGCGATGGCGGCTGAAGTCGTAGCGCCCAGGAAAGGCGGCGGCCTTGGCGTCCATGGTCTTGCGCCACTTGTCGAGAAAGTAGCGGTTGACCAGCTTGGGCCCCTCGTTGATGCCGATCAGGGTCGAGCGCGGATTGATCGCCGGTGAGATACCGATGCTGAGTCGGGGATTCACCCCGTACTCGCCGCCACGCAAGGCCATGCGCAGGGCGAAGTTACCGCCCAGCGAGAAGCCGACCACGAACAGTGGCAGGCCGGGTTCCAGCGCCTGTGCCGCCAGCACGCCTTCGGCGACTTCGCGCAGGCGGGCGGAGTGGAACATCTGCTCGTTGAGGCCGTGGTGGGTGCTGCCGTGGTCGCGCATGCACAGTCGCACCAGGGCGTAGCCGGCGCGGTGCAGGCTGCACGCCAGACCATAGAGGTAGCTGGAATCCTGCCCGCCTTCCCAGCCGTGGATCAGCACCACCAGCGCCTTCGCATTGGCGCTGGGTGTGTGCCAGCCGGTGAGGGTGACGGCCGCTCCGGACTCGTCCCGCACCAGGAAGTGCCGCAGGCTGGACAGCGCGTTGAGGTCGAGTCCGCGCCGCCGCCACAGCCAGCGTACCGGGCGCTTGCTGGCCAGTACCGATTGCAGGAAGGCGGAACGCAGGCCCGGGGCGGGCGAGAACGAAGGAACCACGGGCTGGCTGGAGTGCGGGGCGAGGGCCGATGGTAGAGCGGCGCGCGCGCCGTCGCCATCAGGCGCCTGCGCGGACCTCGCTGACCAACTGCGGCAGTTCCGCCAGCGCTTCGCGGTTGTCGTGCTGCCAGGGATGGAAGCCGGGCTTGAAGTAGGCGAACCAGGCCGGCGCCAGCGCCAGCCAGGCGGCGGGCTTGATGAACAGGAAGCCGAACAGCCGCAGATAGCCACGCAGATGGCTTTCCTTGGGATGCGCCGCCTTCGACATCTTCCAGTGGAAGATTGCGGTGAACAGCCAGAAGAACCAGCTGGTCTGGATCAGCCCCCAGCAGCGCTTCAGATAGCTGCCGAGGGTATTGGGCATCACCGTCTTCCAGACATCGAAGGCCACCGCCTTGTGCTCGGTTTCCTCCAGCGCGTGCCAGCGCCAGAGCCGCACGTAGTCGGGCGCCGAGGCCGCGCCGCCCAGCACCTCCGGCGTGCGCAGCAGGTGCGCGGCCATGATCGCGGTGAGGTGTTCCAGGGCGATGGTCATCGACAACTGCATCGACGGCGGGAAGATCTTGTGCGCCATCTTCAGGCGGTTGAGCGAGAAGGTCTCGATGCGCTCGGCGGGCAGGCCGGCGTCCTGCATCAACTGGTTGTAGACCCGGTGTTCGCGGCCGTGCATGGCCTCCTGGCCGATGAAGGCGGTGACCGCCTGCTGCAGCGTCGGGTCGCTGACCCGATCCCGGTAGTGGCGCACCGCCTGGATGAAGAACTTCTCGCCTTCGGGGAAGTACAGCGACATGGTGTTGAAGAACTGGCTGACGTGCTCGCCCCGGCTGTGCCAGTCGTTGATGCGGCCGGCATCGAGCGGAAAATGCAGATCGCGGCGCTGCGGCTGTGGGTTGTCCATGTCGTTCTCCTCGTCTTGCATGACTGGGTTCGACGCTACGCCCGCGAGCGGATTCGACCTATGGCCTCAGTGACATCGGTCGATGGCAATCTGGCCCTGCGTAATCGGTCTGACCGGGCGCGGGCGGCGGGGTTCAGCTTGGCGTCGCCGCTGCGCTACTGTTGCGCGGTTCACTGTCCGCCAGCCCGCCCATGCAGATCGAGATCGACGATCTTTCGCGACCGCAAATCCACGCCCTGCTCAACGAGCACCTCCAGAGCATGTACGCGCTGTCGCCGCCGGAGAGCGTGCACGCGCTGGATATCGAGAAGCTGCGCCAGCCGGGCATCAGCTTCTGGTCCGCCTGGGAGGGCGCGACGCTGCTCGGCTGCGGCGCGCTCAAGGAGCTGGACGCCAGCCATGGCGAGGTGAAGTCGATGCGTACCCCGGAGGCCCTGCGCCGGCGCGGCGCCGGGCGCGCGATCCTGACCCATCTGATCGAGGTCGCCCGGGCGCGCGGCTATCAGCGCCTGAGTCTGGAGACCGGCTCGATGGCCGCCTTCCAGCCGGCGCAGCGGCTCTACCAGAGCTTCGGCTTTGAGTACTGCGGGCCGTTCGGCGACTACCGCGAGGACCCGAACAGCGTGTTCATGACGCTGCGGCTGCCGGGCCTGCCGCCGGCCTGAAGCCGGCGGCGGAAGGCGGGTTTTCTAGCGCATCAGCCGCTTCAGGGTGCCCTCATAGATCGCCGACAGCGGCTCGAGGTCGGCGACTCGCACATGCTCGTTGATCTTGTGGATGGAGTCGTTGATCGGCCCGATTTCCAGGGTCTGCGCGCCCCAGGGGCTGATGAAACGGGCGTCGCTGGTGCCGCCACCGGTGAACAGCTCGGGAGTAAGGCCGGTGACTTCGGCAATCGCCGCCTGGGCGGCGCTGATCGCCGCGCCCTGCTCAGTGAGGAAGGGTTCGCCGGATAGCTGCCAAGCCAGCTCGTAGCGCAGGCCGTGCTTGTCGAGGATGGCATGCACGCGCTCGCGCAGACTGGCTTCGGTGGACTCGGTGCAGTAGCGGAAGTTGAACACCGCGACGCACTCGCCCGGTACCACGTTGTTGGCGCCGGTGCCGGCATTGAGGTTGGAGACCTGGAAGGAGGTCGGCGGAAAGTGCGCATTGCCCTGGTCCCAGACTGTCGCGGCCAGTTCCGCCAGCGCCGGTGCGAAACGGTGGATCGGGTTCTCGACCTTGTGCGGATAGGCGACGTGGCCCTGCTTGCCGAACACCTTCAGCACGCCGTTCAGCGAACCACGGCGGCCGATCATGATGCGGTCGCCGAGCTGCTGGTTGCTGCTGGCCTCGCCGACGATAGCGTAGTCCGGCTTGATGCCGCGCTCGGCCAGCACTTTCACCACATGGCGGGTGCCGTACTGGGCCAGCCCTTCCTCGTCGCTTGTGATCAGAAAGGCGAGCGTGCCGCGCACCGGGCCGGCGGCGAGCAGGCGCTCCACCGCGCAGATCATCGCCGCCAGGCCCGACTTCATGTCGGCGGCGCCACGGCCGTAGAGCACCCCGTCACGGATCTCTGGCGCGAAGGGATCGCTGTGCCACTGCTCCAGCGGGCCGGTGGGTACCACGTCGGTGTGGCCGGCGAGGATGCTCAGCGGCGCGCCGCTGCCGTAGCTGGCCCAGAGGTTGGTGACGCCGCCCGCATTGATCCATTCGCTGCGGAAGCCGAGCGCTTCCAGGCGCTGGGCGATCAGCGCGCAGCAGCCGGCGTCGTCGGGGGTCAGCGAGCGGCGGGCGATGAGCTGGGTGGTGAGTTCGAGTACCGGCGAGTCGTAGGGCATTGCAGGGGAGACAGACGAAGAGGAATTCAAAGGCCGATCAGGCGGCGCAGGCCGCCAGCCGATTTGTCGCGCAGGACGGCGCCCTGCTCGGTGAGTCGCAGCGCCAGTGGCATGCCCAGGCGCAGTTCGATCAGGCCGGCTTTCCAGAGCAGATCCAGGCTGTGCAGCAGACTGTCGCGGCCGCGCCGCCAGTCGCTCTCCAGCCCCTCGAACGAGCGCCATTCGCTGGCCGCGCCACGGAACAGCGCCAGGCCGGTCCGACGCAGCTCCTCCTCGCTCAAGCCGTGGGCCTCGGGCTGGGTGAGCGGTTCGGCGAGATCGAGCAGCGGTGCCGGGGTCAGCGGCGCGCAGACATAGGCGTGGCCGGTCTCGGTGAGCCGCCAATGCGGCTCGAAACGCAGGCTGCTGTAGATCAGGTAACCGTCGCGCACCAGCACGTCGATGGCGATGCGCAGGTCGCCGGCGCGCAGCCCCATCTCCTGCCAGTAGCGCGACAGGGTCATGGCGATGATCTGGCTGCCCGGCTTGAGCTTGAGGTCGCGGTAGATGTCCAGCAGCTGGTTGCGCAGCGCGATCTCGGTGGGCGGCTGGCCGTGACGCAGGAAGCGCTGCGGCGGTGCCAGCGGCAGCTCCGCGGGCGCGCCCGTCAGCGCCGGCGGCGGCAAAGTTGTCGCCGGAACCGGTTCGGTCGCCTCCGCCCCGGTACCGGCGGGCGCTGGCCGCCTCGCGCGGTCGAACTGTTCCAGCAGCCGCGCATAACCGCTGGCGGTGAAGCGCACGTGCGGCGGTTCGAGGTCGGGCGTGAGCGCGATCTGGCCCTGGGCGAACAGCTGCGCCAGGCCGTCGCGCAGGTGAGCGGGATCGCGGCGGCCGGCCTGCCATTTCTGCTGCAGCAGCGTGGCGGGCACACCGTCGGACAGCCGCACGCAATGGGCATTCAGCCAGTGCAGGATGTCTTCGAGGTCTTCGCTGGGGCGGTCGGCCATGTGGGGGCGCCAGGGGCAGGTGCGGCGACTATGGCGAGCCTGGGGATGGCCGGCAAGCCGGGCGCGGATCGGCGCCCGGCCAGGGGCGGCGCTAGTCGTCGCGCAGCAGGGCGTTGATGCCGGTCTTGGCGCGGGTCTGGGCGTCGACACGCTTGACGATCACCGCGCAGGTCAGGTTGTAGCGGCCGCCATCGCGGGGCAGGGAGCCGGGCACCACCACGCTGTAGGACGGCACCCGGCCATAGCTGATCTCGCCGGTCGCGCGGTCGTAGATCGGCGTGGACTGGCCGATGAACACGCCCATCGACAGCACGGCGCCCTTTTCCACCACCACGCCTTCCACCACCTCGGAGCGGGCGCCGATGAAGCAGTCGTCCTCGATGATGGTGGGCGCAGCCTGCAGCGGTTCCAGCACGCCACCGATACCGACGCCGCCGGAGAGATGCACGTTGGCGCCGATCTGCGCGCAGCTGCCGACCGTGGCCCAGGTATCGACCATCGTGCCCTTGCCGACGTAGGCGCCGATGTTGACGTAGCTGGGCATCAGGATCGCGCCGGGGGCGATGTAGGCGCCCTTGCGCACCGCCGCCGGTGGCACCACCCGGGCGCCCTGAGTCTTGAATTGCGCCTCGCTCCAGCCGGCGAACTTCAGCGGCACCTTGTCGTAGCCGGACAGCGCACCCATGGCGATGGGGGCGTTGTCGTGCAGTCGGAAGTACAGCAGCACGGCTTTCTTCAGCCACTCGTTGACCTTCCAGCCTTCGGCGCCCGGCTCGGCGACCCGCGCCCGACCGCTGTCCAGGGCCTCGATGGCGGCAGCGACCGCGTCGCGGATGGCGGGGTCGTTGCGGTCCAGCTGGTCGCGGTTGTCCCAGGCGGATTCGATGGTGGTTTGCAGCGTGCGGTCGGTCATTGGTCTTGGTTTGGCGGGCTGGGAATGGCGATTGCCATTCCCGATGGACAGGTCCCGGCGCTGGCGAGCCGGGGTGTTTGCTCAGGCGTCGGCAGGGCGATCCAGAGTGCGGATCAGCACCTCGCGCAAGGCTTCCAGGGCGGTCTCGTCGGTGATCGCCTGGTGCTCGCGGTCGGTGAGATAGAACACGTCTTCGGCGCGCTCGCCGATGGTGGCGATCTTGGCGGCGTCGAGCAGGATGCCGCGCTTGTGGAACACCCGGCCGATCAGCGACAGCAGACCCGGCTGGTCGGCCGCCACCAGCTCCAGCATGGTGCGCTTGCGGGCGCTGTCCTGGCTGATGTGGACGCTGGTGGGCGTGTTGAAGTGCTTGAGCTTGGCGGGCAGCCGGCGGTTGACATCGACGACGGTCATCGCCGGGTCGGCGATCACCTTCACCAAGCGCTCGGCGATCTCGGCGAAGCGGTGTGGGTTGTTGATCGGCGAGCCGTCGGCTTCCAGCACCACGTAGCTGTCGAGCACATAGCCGTCGGCGGTGGTGTGCAGGCGGGCGTCCAGGATGTTGAGGCCCAGGCGTGCCAGCACGCCGGTGGACAGGCCGAACAGATGATCGCGGTCGCGGCAGTACAGGAACACCGTGGTGCCACGGTCCTCGAAGTTCTTCGCCACCACCACCGGCGCCTCGCCGGCGCGCAGGATCTCCGGCAGATGCCAGGCCAGCTCGTCCGCCGTGTGGCGCAGGAAGTAGTCGGTGTCGAAGCGGGCCCAGACGGCTTTCGCCACCTCGGCCTCGATGCCCTGCTGGGCCAGGCGCGCAAGGGCCTGGGCGCGGTGGATGCCGGCGCGCTCCTCCAGGGTGTAGACGCTGCCGATGCCCTGCTCCAATGCCCGGGCGGTAGCCTTGTAAAGCTCCTTGAGCAGGGAGTCGCGCCAGCTGTTCCAGAGCTTGGGGTTGGTGCCGCGAATGTCGGAGACGGTGAGCAGGTAGAGGTAGTCCAGACGTTCGCGGGTCTGCACCCGCTCGCTGAAGTGGGCGACCACCTGCGGATCCTGCACGTCCTGCTTCTGGGCGGTGAGCGACATCAGCAGGTGGTTCTGCACCAGCCAGCCGACCAGCTCGGCGTCGGCATGCGAAAGGCCGTGCTCGATGCAGAACTTCTCGGCGTCGACCGCACCCAGTTCCGAGTGGTCGCCGCCTCGGCCCTTGGCGAGGTCGTGGTGGAAGGCGGCGAGGTAGAGCAGCTCCGGCTTGGCCAGGCGCTCCAGCACCTCGGAGGCGAACGGCAGCTCGTGGCGGAACATCGGCATCGCCAGGCGGCGGGCGTTGCGCACCACGTAGAGGATGTGTTCGTCCACCGTCAGCGTGTGGAACAGGTCGTACTGCATGTGCCCGACGATCTTGCCGAACGCCGGCAGGTAACGGCCCAGCACGCCGTAACGGTTCATCCGCCGCAGGCCGTGGGTGAGTCCGTCGCCGACCCGGAACAGGTCGATGAACAGGCCGCGCGCGCGGCGGTCCTGGCGCACGTTGTCGTCGAGCAGGCGCAGGTCGCGGCGAATCATCCGCAGGGTTTCGGCGCGCACGCTGTCGACTTCCGGATGCGTCTGCATCAGGTGGAAGATTTCGATCAGCGCCCAGGGCTGGCTCTTGAACACCTGGTCGTCGCGCGCCTCGATCACGCCCTTGCGGACCTGGAAGCGGGCGTTCAGTACGTTCACCTCCGCCGGGTCGTCGTGCTGGTCGAGGATCGCCTCCTCGAACAGCTGCAGCAGCATGTCGTTGAGGCAGCTCAGCGACTTGATGGTGCGGTAGTAGAGCTGCATGAACTGCTCGACCGCGCGGTTGTCCTGCCGCTGGCCGTCCTCGGCCGGCAGATCGACATAGCCGAACAGGCTGGCGATGCGGATCTGATGGTCGAACAGCAGGCGGTCTTCGTGGCGGCCGGTGACCATGTGCAGGGCAAAGCGCACCCGCCAGAGGAAATCCTGGCCGGCGAACAGCTCGTCGCACTCCTGCTTGGTGAGAAAGCCGACATCCCGCAACTCGGTCAGCGAGGTGGCGCCGAAGTGGCGCTTGGCCACCCAGGCGATGGTGTGGATGTCGCGCAGGCCGCCGGGAGACTCCTTGACGTTGGGCTCCAGCTTGTAGCCGCTGTCGTCGTACTTGGCGTGGCGCCGGCGCTGCTCTTCCAGCTTGGCGTGGAAGAACTTCGCCACCGGCCACATGTGATCCGGACCGATCTGCTCGGCCAGCTCCTGGGCCAGCCGCGGATCGCCGGTCAGCAACCGCGATTCCAGCAGGTTGGTGATGACCGTGAGATCTTCGGCGGCGATGCGGGCGCAGTCGGCGACGGTACGCACGCTGGAGCCGACTTCCAGGCCGATGTCCCAGAGGAAGGCGAAGAACGGCTCCAGCTGGCTCTTGTAGCCGTCGAGCGCCTCGGCATCGTGCAGCAGCAGCAGGTCGATGTCGGAATGCGGCAGCAGTTCGCCGCGACCGTAGCCGCCGACCGCCAGCAGCGCCAGACCGGGTGCGGCCGGGCCAAGATGCCGCTCCCAGGCCTCGCGCAGCAGTTCGTCGATTAGCAGCGAGCGGGCGCGCACCAGCACGTCGGCGGGAGCGCCGTCGTGGAACAGGCCATAGAGCCGGTCCTTGCCCCAGGCCAGGGTTTCCTTGAAGACCGCGATGGCCGGCCGGCCGGGCGCGCGCAGGCGGCCGCGCACCTTGCGGGTCGAGAACACCTCGGCGGCGGTGTCCTCGGCGAGATCCAGCTCGGCGCTCACAGAACCTCGCCTTGCCGGCGGGTGAGGACTTCGACCCCGTTGTGGGTAACCAGCACGGTGTGCTCCCACTGGGCGGACAGCGAGTGGTCCTTGGTGACCACCGTCCAGCCGTCCGGCAGCAGCCGGGTTTCGTGGCGGCCGGCGTTGACCATGGGTTCGATGGTGAAGGTCATGCCTTCTTGCAATTCAATTCCCGTGCCGGGGCGGCCGTAGTGCAGCACCTGCGGGTCTTCGTGGAAGATCCGGCCGATGCCGTGGCCGCAGTAATCGCGCACCACCGAGAAGCCGTTGGCCTCGATCACCTTCTGTACCGCGAAGCCGATGTCGCCGAGCCGGGCGCCGGGCTTGACCACCCGGATGCCGGCCAGCATCGCCTCGCGGGCGACCAGCACCAGCCGCTTGGCCAGCACCGGCGGCTCGCCGACGCAGAACATGTAGCTGGTGTCGCCGTGGAAACCGTCCTTGATGACGGTGACGTCGATGTTGACGATGTCGCCGCGCTTGAGCGGCTTTTCGCCCGGAATGCCGTGGCAGACCACATGGTTGATCGAGGTGCAGACCGACTTCGGGAACGGCGGCCGGCTGCCCGAGCCGCCGTAGCCCAGCGGCGCCGGCACGCAGCCCAGCTCGCCGGTGATGTAGTCATGGCAGAGCTGGTTGAGCTGGCCGGTGGTGACGCCCGACTTGACCTGCGGAGCGATGAACTCCAGTACCTGGGCGGCGGCTCGACCGGCGGCGCGCATGGCGTCCTGCTCGGCAGGGGTTTTGATAGTAATGGTCATAGAACCCTGGCTTAAGCGCCGCAACTCGTTGTTCCAAAAGGCCGCGCATGGTATAAAGCGCGCCCTCCGGAGGCAATCCCGCCCCGGACATCCCGAAATTGCCTTGGCAATCCAGGGAGTTAACTCATTCGCGCGGCCTTTGGGTGCATCGGGTTCCCGGTGTGCACCGCGCGATCAGCCCTAACCCATCGGAGCTTGAACCATGTCTAACGTCACTATGCGCCAGTTGCTCGAAGCCGGCGCCCACTTCGGCCACCGTACCCGCTACTGGTCCCCGAAGATGGAAGCCTACATCTTCGGCGCCCGCAACCGCATTCACATCATCAACCTCGAGCAGACCCTGCCGCTGCTCAAGGACGCCTGCAACTTCGCCGGCAAGCTGGCCGCCAACGGTGGCCGCATCCTGTTCGTCGGCACCAAGCGCGCCGCCCGCGACGTGGTGCAGGAAGAGGCCGTCCGCGCCGGCATGCCCTACGTCAGCCAGCGCTGGCTGGGCGGCATGCTCACCAACTTCAAGACCGTCAAGCTCTCGATCAAGCGCCTGAAGGAGATGGAGAAGCAGGTCGAGGACGGCACCATCAACCGTCTGAACAAGAAGGAACAGCTCAACTTCACCCGCGAGATCGAGAAGCTGCGCAAGTCCCTGGGTGGTATCAAGGACATGCCGAGCCTGCCGGACTGCCTGTTCATCATCGACACCGGCTACGAGAAGAACGCCGTCGCCGAAGCCAAGAAGCTGGGCATCCCGGTGATCGCCGTGGTCGACTCCAACAACGACCCGTCCGGCATCGAGTGCGTGATCCCGGGCAACGACGACGCCACCCGCGCGATCAAGGTCTACGCCACCGCCATCTCCGAAGCCATCATCGAAGGCAAGGGCACCATCACCACCGCTCCGCGTCCGGAGCCGGTGGAAGGTGCCGACGAAGACCGTGGCGCCCGCAAGCCGCCGCGCCGTGACGACCGTGGCGCTCCGCGCCGCAACGGTCCCGGTGCCGGCCGTGGCGCCAAGCCCGCTGCCCGTACGGAGGCCTAAGCAACATGGCTGATATCACCGCCAAGCTGGTTGCCGAACTGCGCGAGCGCACTGGCGCCGGCATGATGGACTGCAAGAAGGCCCTGGTCGCGACCGAAGGCGACATCGACGCCGCCGCCGAGAAGATGCGCATGGACGGCATGGTCAAGGCCGACAAGAAGGCCAGCCGTGTCGCCGCCGAAGGCCGCATCGCGGTCGCCACCGGTGCCGATGCCATCGCCCTGGTCGAGGTCAACTCCGAGACCGACTTCGTCGCCAAGGCTGACGATTTCGTCGCCCTGGCCGATGCCGCCGCCCGTCTCGCCCTGGCCCACAAGCCGGGCAGCGTCGAGGAACTGGTGGCGCTCAAGGACGGCGACGCGACGCTCGACGAGAAGCGCCGCGCCCTGGTTGCCAAGCTGGGTGAGAACATCACCATCCGCCGCTTCGAGGTCGTTCCCAAGGCCGCCGGCCCGGCGGTGCACTACCTGCACGGCACCAAGATCGGTGTCGCGCTGGCCCTGCACGCCGGCGACGAGACCCTGGCCAAGGACCTGGCGCTGCATGTCGCCGCGATGGCGCCGAAGGTGCTCTCCTCCGCCGATGTCTCCGCCGAGGCGATTGCCGCCGAGCGCAAGATCATCGAGGGTCAGGTGGCTACCGAGCAGGCCGAAGCCAAGGCGCTGGCCGAGGAAACCGGCAAGCCGTACAAGGAAAAGCCGGCCGAGATCGTCGCCAAGATGATCGACGGCAAGATCAACAAGTTCACCTCGGAAATCTCCCTGCACGGCCAGCCGTTCGTGAAGAACGACGCCTACGGCGCCAAGGCCGACGAGCCGGTCGAAAAGACCCTCAAGGCCAAGGGCGCGGCGGTTGCCCGCTTCGTCCGCCTGGCGGTGGGCGAGGGCATCGAGAAGAAGGTCACCGACTACGCCGCCGAGGTTGCCGAGGCAGCCAAGGGCTAAGGTCGAAGCGGTACAATTGCTGCATCCTGCAAGGCCCCGGTAACGGGGCCTTGCTTTAACTGCCTTTCGGACTTCTGCCCATGCCGTCTGACTCCGCTCCCGCCCCGGTCTACAAACGCATCCTGCTCAAGCTGTCGGGCGAGGCGCTGATGGGGTCACTGAATTTCGGCATCGCCCCCGACGTGATGAATTTCGTCGCCGGCGAGATCAAGTCGGCGATCGACGCCGGGGTGCAGGTGGCGGTGGTGGTGGGCGGCGGCAACATCTTCCGTGGCGAGGGCCTGGCCCGGGGCGGCATGGACCGGGTCACCGGCGACCAGATGGGCATGCTGGCGACCGTCATCAACGCGCTGGCGATCCAGGATTCGGTCGAGCGCCTGGGTCTGGAGGTGCGGGTGCAATCGGCGATCCGCATCAACGAGGTCTGCGAGGATTTCATCCGTCGCCGCGCGGTCAGCCATCTGGAAAACGGTCGGGTGGTGGTGTTCGCCGCCGGCACCGGCAACCCCTTCTTCACCACCGACTCCGCTGCCGCCCTGCGCGCGGTCGAGATCGGCGCCGACCTGATGCTCAAGGCCACCAAGGTGGATGGCATCTACACCGCCGATCCGTTCAAGGACAAGACCGCCACCAAGTACGAGCATCTGAGCTATGACGAGGCGCTCAACAAGCGCCTGGGCGTCATGGATCAGACCGCCATGGTCATGTGCCGCGACCAGAAGATGAAACTGCGGGTTTACGATATGGACCGCCCGGGTGCGCTGCTGCGCATCGTCAACGGCGAGCCGATCGGCACCCTGGTCACCGTCTAGCCGCAGCGTCGACCGATTCCCATACTCCGCCAGCCTCCGGCCTGGCTGCTCCCAGGACTACGCCATGATCGATCCCATCAAGAAAGACGCCACCCAGCGCATGCTCAAGTGCCTGGACGCGCTCAAGACCGCCTTCAGCAAGCTGCGTACCGGCCGCGCCAATGCCGGCCTGCTCGACCATGTGCTGGTCGACTACTACGGCTCTGACGTGCCGCTCTCCCAGGTCGCCAGCGTGGTGGTGGAAGACGCCCGCACCATCGCCATCTCGCCCTGGGAAAAGCAGATGACCGGCCCGATCGAGAAGGCGATCCTGAAGTCCGACCTGGGCCTGACCCCGAACACCGCCGGCCAGAGCATCCGCATCATCCTGCCGCCGCTCACCGAGGAGCGCCGCAAGGACCTGGTGAAGGTGGTGAAGAACGAGACCGAAGGCGCCCGCGTCGCCATCCGTGGTGCCCGTCGTGACGCCATGCAGGCGGTCAAGGATCTGCTCAAGAGCAAGCAGATTTCCGAGAACGACGAGAAGCGTGCCGAAGCCGACATCCAGAAGCTTACCGACCTGCACATCGCCAAGGCTGAAGAGCTGATGGCGGTGAAGGAAAAAGAGCTGATGTCGATGTGAGGGGGCTGGGCTGACATGACTTCTGCGGTTCCATCTGTTTACCCAGCCTCACGCTGGCCGTCCCTGGCGAGGCCTCTGTGGGCATGACCACCCCCGGCCCGTCCATCCCTGGACGGGCGTTCGACGGGGGCGACAGCCACCGGCTGTCGCCCAAAGACCCGTCTCACCCACGCCACGTCGCCGTCATCATGGACGGCAATGGCCGCTGGGCGAAACAGCAGATGCGTCCGCGCGCCTTTGGTCACCATGCCGGGGTGCGCTCGGCGCGGCGGGTTGTGCGTGCCGCTTCCGCCGCTGGCGTCGAGGTGCTGACCATGTTCGCCTTCTCGCAGGAGAACTGGCACCGTCCCGAAGAAGAGGTCAGCCTGCTGATGCGGCTGTTCGTGCAGACGCTGAAGCGTGAGATCCGCTCGCTGATGAAGAATCAGGTGCGCTGGCGTTTCATCGGCGAGCACAGCGCCTTTCCGGCCGAGTTGCAGCAGTTGATGCGCGACACCGAGGCCATGTCCAAGGACAACCAGGGCCTCACCCTGCTGATCGCGGTTGGCTACGGTGGTCAATGGGACATCGCCCAGGCCGCCGCCCGTGCTGCCGCTGAAGGGATCGCCGTCACGCCGCAGGCCATCGAGCAGCGCCTGGTCACCGCCGGCCTGCCGGCCGTGGACCTGATGGTGCGTACCGGTGGTGAGATCCGCATCAGCAATTTCCTGCTCTGGCAGCTCTCCTACGCCGAGCTGTATTTCTGCGACACCCTGTGGCCGGACTTCGGCGCGGATGACCTGCTGGAGGCCTTCGCCTGGTTCGCCGGTCGTCAGCGCCGCTTCGGGCGCGTGCCCGAGGCCAGCTAGGACCGGCGATGCTCATCCCGCGCGTACTGACTGCCCTGGTACTACTGCCGCTGCTGCTGGCGGCGATCTTCCTGCTGCCCACGCCGAAGCTCTATCTGGTGTTCTGCCTGGTCGGCCTGGCGGCCGCCTGGGAGTGGACCGCGTTGATGGGCCTGGCCCGGCTGGCGCCGCGTCTGGCGTATCTGCTGGTCATGGCCTTGGCGCTGGCCGCAGTCTGGCCGCTGCACGGCCTGGCCTGGGGCGTGCCGGCCCTGTGTGGCTTGGCCCTGGTCTGGTGGCTGTATGCCTTCGGTCTGGTGCGCGGGTTCCCGGCCAACTTCGCCCAGGGCCCCTGGCCGCCATCCCGGATGGCGCCGCTGGGTCTGTTGCTGATCCCCTCGACCCTGCTGGCGCTGTCGGCGCTGCACGCCCAGGACCAGGGCGCCTGGCGGCTGATGTTCATGCTGTTCATCGTCTTTGCCGCCGACATCGGTGCCTTCCTGGTCGGCCGCAACTACGGCAAGCGCAAGCTGGCGCCGGCGGTGTCGCCCGGCAAGAGCGTCGAGGGTGCGCTGGGCGGCTTGGTGCTGGTGGCGTTGTGGGCGCTGGCCGCCGGCCCCTACGTGTTCCGCTTCGAATCGCCCGTGCAGCTCGGCCTGCTGGTGCTGATCGCGGTGCTGACCGCCGCCCTGTCCGTCGTCGGTGATTTGCTGGAGAGCCTGTTCAAACGCCTGCGTGGCCTGAAGGACAGCGGCAAGCTGCTGCCCGGTCATGGCGGGGTGCTCGACCGTATCGACAGCATTCTCGCCGCCGCGCCGGTGTTCTATCTCGGCCTGCGCCTGTCCGGCCTATGACTGTGCGGCAGCGTCTGGTGGTTCTGGGCGCCACCGGCTCGGTCGGTCGCAGTACGCTCGATGTCGCCGCCCGGCATCCCGACAAGCTGGAAGTCTGGGCGCTGAGTGCTCATCGCGATGCCGCCGGCCTGCTGACGCTGTGCCGGCAGTTCCGGCCCGAGTGGGCGGTGCTGGTGGAGGCCGCCGCCGCCGAGCAGCTGCGTCAGGCGCTGCGGACGGAAGGCTTGCCGACGCGGGTCGAGTCCGGGAGCGCCGCGCTGGACTTCATCGCCGCCGCCCCGCAGGCCGATCAGGTGATGGCTGCCATCGCCGGCAGTCCCGGCCTGGCCTCGACCCTGGCGGCGCTCCAGGCCGGCAAGCGGGTGCTGATCGCCAACAAGGAGCCCCTGGTGATGGCCGGTGCGCTGATGATGCGCGCCGCCGCCGCCAGCGGCGCCACCGTGCTGCCCATCGACAGCGAGCACAACGCCATCTTCCAGTGCCTGCCGGCCCAGGCCCGCTGCGGCGCACCGGTGCCGCCGGGTATCCGCCGGGTCCTGCTGACCGCCTCGGGCGGGCCGTTCCGGGAGACGCCGCTGGCGGACCTGGCGGCGGTGACCCCGGAGCAGGCGGTACGTCATCCCAACTGGAGCATGGGGCGGAAGATCTCGGTGGACTCCGCGACCATGATGAACAAAGGTCTGGAGCTGATCGAGGCGGCGGTGCTCTACGGACTCGGCGAGGCGCAGATCGAGGTGGTGATCCACCCCGAGAGCATCATCCACTCGATGGTGGAGTACGACGACGGCTCCACCCTGGCGCAACTCGGGCGGCCGGACATGCGTACGCCCATCGCCCATGCGCTGGCCTGGCCGCAGCGCTGGGAGTCGGGCGTGGAAGGGCTGGATTGGCGGCAGCTGGCGCAGTTGCGCTTCCAGCCGGCCGACCCCCTGCGCTTCCCGGCGCTGCGCCTGGCCCGGGAGGCCTTGCGCGCCGGCGGTGCCGCGCCCAATGTGTTCAACGCTGCCAACGAGGTGGCCGTGGCGCGCTTTCTGGACGGTCGCCTGGCCTTTACCGCCATCGCCGGCCTGGTGGAGCGGGTGCTGGAGGCGGCAGGTTCTGCGGACCTCGTCACTGGCGACGAACTTGAGGCCGTGTTGGCGGTCGATGCCTGGGCGCGCGGCGAGGCTGAACGCCGGCTGGCGCAGGATGCTTAAGAGGGAGTCCCGATGAACGATGTGCTGAGCAGTGCCCTGTGGTTCGTGGTGGCCATCGGCGTGCTGGTGGCCTTTCACGAGTTCGGTCATTTCTGGGTGGCTCGCCGCCTGGGTGTGAAGGTGCTGCGCTTCTCGGTCGGCTTCGGCCGGCCGCTGATCACCCGTCGCGGTGCCGACGGTTGCGAGTACGTGCTGGCGGCGATCCCGCTCGGCGGCTATGTGAAGATGCTCGACGAGCGCGAAGGCGAGGTCGCCGCCCACGAGGCGCCGCAAGCTTTCAACCGCCAACCGCCGTGGAAGCGCTTTCTGATCGTCGCCGCCGGCCCGGTGGCCAATCTGCTGCTGGCGGTGGCCTTCTTCTGGCTGGTGCTGGTGCTCGGCCAGCCCGGCCTCAAGCCGGTGGTGCAGGCGCCACCGGCCGCCTCCGCCGCCGCCCGCGCCGGGGTGCAGGAAGGCGAGGTGATCCTGCGCGTCAACGGCGAGGCCGTGGCCACCTGGACCCAGCTACGCACCCTGCTGCTGGAGAAGGTGGTCGCCCAGCACAGCCTGCAGCTGGAACTGCAACGCGCGGTCGATCAGCCGGAGCAGCGGCGGACGCTGGCGCTGAGCCTGGAGGGCGTGCGCATCGACCCCGAGCGGCTCTTCGACGATCTCGGTCTGTCGCCGTTCCAGCCCCTGATCGAGCCGGTGATTTCCACGGTGGAGCCGGGCGGGGCGGCTGAACAGGCCGGCTTCCAGGCCGGAGATCGCCTGCTGAGTCGCGATGGCGAGGCGATCAGCGATTGGCAGGCCTGGGCCACCTGGGTGCGCGCGCACCCTGGCGTGGTCACCGAGATCGCCTTCCAGCGGGGTGACCAGACGCTCAGCAAGGCGGTATTGCTGGGCCAGGTCGAGGAGGATGGAAAGCGCCTCGGCCGGTTTGGTGCCCGCATCAACATCGACGGCGCCCGCTGGGATGCCCTGCGCGCCGAGGACCGGCTGCCGCCGCTGGCGGCGATCCCGGCCGCCATCGACCAGACCTGGCGGATGTCGATGCTGACCCTGAAGATGTTCGGCCGCATGTTCACTGGCGAAGTGTCGGTGAAGAACGTCAGCGGACCCTTGCAGATCGCCGAGGCGGCGGGATTCTCGGCCAGTATCGGGCCGGCGGCCTTCTTCAGCTTCCTGGCCCTGGTCAGCGTCAGTCTGGCGGTGCTCAACCTGCTGCCGGTGCCGGTGCTGGATGGCGGTCATCTGCTGTTCACCGCCGTCGAGATGGTTCGTGGCGCGCCGCTGTCCGAACGCGTCCAGCTGCTGGGCCAGAAGTTCGGCCTGACCTTCCTCGCGCTTTTGATGGGTCTTGCCTTCTATAATGACCTTTCACGCTTGATTGGCTGAACCCTTTCTCAAGCAAGACTTCAGGGCCCACTTTGACCATCTCGCTCCGAAAGCGCGCGCTCGCCGCGTGCGCCTCACTGCTCTTCATCCCGGCCAGCTGGGCACTAGAACCGTTCACCGTGCGCGAGATTCGCGCCGAGGGCCTGCAGCGCCTGGACGAGGGCACGATCCTCACCTATCTGCCGCTGACCACCGGCGACGAGCTCAACGACATCACCTCCCGGCAGGCGATCCGCGCGCTCTACGCTTCTGGCCTGTTCCAGGACGTGCAACTGCTGCGTGACGGCAATGCCCTGGTGATCCGTGTCGAGGAGCGGCCACAGATCGTCAAGTTCGAGATCGAGGGCAACGAGAAGATCGGCGGCGACGAGCTGAAGAAATCCCTGGCCGATCTCGGCCTCGCCAATGGCGAAACCTACAAGCGCGCGCTGCTCGACCAGGTGGAGCAGGAACTGCGCCGCCAGTACTACGCCAACGGCTACTACGACGTCGGCATCGACACCACGGTCACCGACCTCGCCAACAACCGTGTTGACATCAAGATCAAGGTCACCGAGGGCAAGGTCACCAAGATCAAGGACATCAACATCCTCGGCGCCACCGCCTTCCCGGTTAAGGAGCTGAAGGAGCAGTTGCAGCTCAAGCCGACCAACTGGGTGCCGTTCCAGAAGTCCGACCGCTACTCCAAGCAATCGCTGGGCGGCGACCTCGAGACCCTGCAGTCCTACTACCAGGACCGCGGCTACCTGAAGTTCAACGTCGCTTCCGTGCAGGTGGCGCTGTCGCCGGAAAAGAAGGACATCTTCATCACCGTCAACGTCGAGGAAGGCGACAAGTACTCGCTGAAGGATCGCCGGTTCAGCGGCGAGACCATCCTCAACGAGGAGTTCCTGTTCCGCCTGTTGTCGACCAAGCCCGGTGACACCTTCTCGCGCAAGGAAGCCACCGAGTCGGCCAATCGCATCGAAGCGGCGCTCTCCGACGTTGGCTACGCCTTCGCCAAGGTCACGCCGCTGCCGGAAGTGGACGAAGAAAAGAAGCAGGTCAGCCTCAACTACGTGATCGAGCCCGGCAAGCGCGCCTATGTGCGCCGGATCAATTTCACCGGTCACGGCGATACCAACGACGAGACCCTGCGCCGCGAAATGCGCCAGTTGGAGGCTTCGCCGTTCTCGAAGTCGGCGGTGGAACGCTCGCGCGTGCGCCTGACGCGTCTGCCGTTCATCGAGGAAGCGGAGGTCGACACCAAGCCGGTGCCGGGCTCCGACGACCTGGTCGACGTCAGCTTCAAGATCAAGGAGCGCGCTCCGGGATCGGTGCAGTTCGGTGTCGGCTATTCCGGCGCCCAGGGCTTCCTGGTCAACGCCAGCCTGACCCACACCAACTTCCTGGGCACCGGTAACCGTGTCGAGCTGTCCATCGACAACTCGCAGTACTCGCGTCAGCTCAATTTCAGCTGGACCAATCCGTACTTCACCGAAGACGGCATCAGCCAGACCATCTCCACCTACTACCGCAAGGCGGAGTCGGTGATCCGCTACAGCTCCGGCTTCAACTCCAACACCATCGGCGCCGATCTCACCTACGGCATCCCGCTGTCGGAGTTCGTCGCCTTGCGCATCGGCGGCGGTGTCACCCAGACCGCCATCGAGACCTTCCCGGCCTATTCCGCCGACGAAGTGCTGCGCTTCGTGCGCGAGAACGGTTCCTCGTTCACCGATTTCACCCTGCGCACCGGTATCACCCGCGATACCCGCAACCGCACCTTCTTCGCCAGCCGCGGCACGCTCAACCGCCTGAATCTGGACGTGACGGTGCCGGGCAGCGGCATCGAGTTCTACAACCTGTTCTACCAGCACCAGCAGTACATCCCGCTGTTCTATAAGTTCTTCATCGAGTTCGACGGCACCGTCGGCTACGTCGATACCTATGGCGACAGCAGCACGGTGCCGCCGTACGAGAACTACTTCGCCGGTGGTCCCCGCACCGTTCGCGGCTACAAGGACGGCACGCTGGGGCCGCGTGATACGCCGTTCAACAATCCCTACGGTGGCAAGCTGCGCACCACCGCGCAGACCGAGTTGATCATCCCGACGCCGCTGGATTCCGACGGCAAGAGCAGCCGGGTGTCGCTGTTCTATGATGTCGGCAACATCTTCGCCGAGCCGGGGCAGTTCGAGGTCAACGAGCTGCGTCAGTCGATGGGTCTGGCGGTGTCCTACTTCACGCCCTTCCTCGGTCTGTTGCAGCTGTCCTACTCGTTCCCGCTCAACGCCAAGCCGCAGGACGAGGTGGACCGCTTCCAGATCACTTTCGGCTCTGGTTTCTGAGGCCGGGCCGGCCTCGTCGTCTCAACCACAACAATCGATCACCGAGAACCTCTTATGCGTACCCGTATTGCCCTTGCTGCCTTTGCTCTGTTCGCCGCTGCCACCGCCGCCCAGGCGGAGACCAAGATCCTGGTGGTCCGCTCCGCCGACGTGGTGCGTGACTCCGTGCAGTTCAAGGCTGCCGAGGCCAAGATGAAGGCCGAGTTCGAAAAGCGCCGCGCCGACATCGAAACCCAGGGCAAGGCCTTCGGCGACGACGTCAAGGCCTATCAGCGCGACGCCGACACCATGTCCGCCGACCAGCGCGCCAAGAAGGAGAAGGACCTCAACGCCCGCCAGGTCGATCTCAACTTCGCCCAGCGCAAGTTCCAGGAAGATCTGCAGAACCGTGATCGCGAGCTGACCCAGGACATGATGTCCAAGATCAAGGACGTGATTGCCCAGGTCGCCAAGGAAAAGGGCGCCGACCTGATCGTGCAGGACCCGGTGTTCGCCAGCCCGGCGGTGGACGTCACCGCCGACGTGCTCAAGCGCCTGAACGCCAGCGCCGGCAAGTAAGCTTCCCCACGCGGGAAAGCAGGCCCGGTGCGCAAGCACCGGGCCTTTTCATTGGCACCCGTTTCGGCTCAGCGCAGGGCGTTGCGGCTTCGCGGCGAGGGCAGCAATAACCAACGCCCCAGGCTGGCCAGCAGCCAGGCCAGCAGCAGGCCGATGCCGGCCCAGACCAGGCCTTCGCGATTCAGCGGCAGACCGGGCGTGAACCGCACGGCCGCATGGATGCGGGGATCGAAGTGGCGCCACAGCCGCGCCGGCTTCTGGTCGGCGCTGGCGCTGCTCAGCGCCTGCCAGGCGGCGTCGTACTGCCGGTAGCGGCTGAGGGTGCTGCGATGGATGCGGCCGGAGGCCTGAAACGCCGGATCGGCGTTGGCCTCGTGGCGGGTCACGAAGGCCTCGACGCTCATATGCAGTTGCTGGGCTTCCCGCTGCAGTTCCAGGTAGCGCGCCTCGGCTTCCAGCCGCACGCCGGAAAGCACCTGGAGGTACTGCGCGTAGTAGATCGGTGCCTGGGCAGCGGTGATCGCCAGCACCACCGCGAGGATGCGGTCCAACAGTCCGGCAAGCAGCTGGGCGAGGCTGTGCATGGCATCTTCCAGATCGGGGTCGGGATCAGTGTAGCCGGCGATGGCGCTTGGGAAAGCCGGATTCCCGCTTCCTTGTCCGCCCGGGATGTGGTTTTCTTCGCAGCCCCTTTCCGCCGGCCCCACCCATGCTCTACGCCCTCGATGAACACCGTCCGCAACTGCTGGGCGAAGGCCACTACATCGCCGACAACGCCGCCGTGATCGGCAAGGTGGTGCTGCACGCCGGCAGCAGCGTCTGGTTCGGTGCCACCCTGCGCGGCGATACCGAGCCGATCACCGTCGGCGAGAACAGCAATGTCCAGGACGGCTCGGTACTGCACACCGATCTCGGCGTGCCGCTCCACATCGGCCGCGATTGCACCATCGGTCACCAGGTGATGCTGCACGGCTGCAGCATTGGCGACAACTGTGTGATCGGCATCCAGAGCGTGGTGCTCAACCGCGCGGTGATCGGCCGCAACAGCATCGTCGGTGCGGGGACGGTCATCCCCGAAGGGAAGAGCTTCCCCGAGGGAGTGCTGATTCTGGGCAGCCCGGGCAAGGTGGTGCGTGAACTGAGTGCGCAGGAGATCGCCTTCATCACACTTTCGGCGCGCCACTACGTCCAGAACGGCCAGCGCTTTGCCAAGGGCCTGCGGCCGCTGACCGGCGTCTGATTGGCGGCTGCTATCGGCGCGATCAATGCCGGGTTGCGGCGGATCGGTTGGGAATCAATATCATTCGAGGCCTTCCCATCGGCGGGAGCGCCGCGATGAAAAAGACCCTGAGCTTCGCCCTGCTGCACTTCGGCATCGCCTTCAGCGTCACCTACGCCTTCACTGGCAGTCTGGTGGCGGGTGGCATGAGTGCCCTGGTCGAGCCATTCCTGAATACCCTGGCGGCGCATTTTCACGACCGCTACTGGAGCCGCCGCGAACAGCGCCACGCCGGCCTGGCGCTGTCCTGAAGCGCGGGGTTCAATCCAGGCCGTCTTTCGGGAATCCGTAGTGCAGCAGCTTGCCGCAGCCAGGGCCGACCTTGGCCCAGCTGGCGATGTCGAGTTGCAGCTGCACGGCCGCGCAGGTCGGCAGCTCGTCGAAGGGACAGGCGGCCAGGGTATGTGCCAGTTCGCTGAGCCCGGGGTTGTGGCCGAACAGCAGGACTTGGCTGCGGCGCTCGGGCAGGCCGGCGATCACTTCCAGCAGGGTCTTGCGGCTGGCCTCGTAAAGGCGCGGTTCGATCAGCACTTCGTCGAAGTCCACGCCCAATGCCTCGGCGAACAGCCGGGCGGTGGTCACCGCCCGGGTGGCGGGACTGCTGAGCAGCAGCAGGGGCGGCTTACAGCGGCGCGCCAGTCGCTGTGCCATGCGTGGCGCGTCCCTTCGGCCGCGGTCGTTGAGCGGGCGTTCGAAGTCGGTGAGCCCCGGGTAGTCCCAGGACGATTTGGCGTGGCGGATCAGGGTCAGCAGGCGCATGCCGGGAACGCTAGGCGAGTTGTGTAACGATTTGATGGCGGATGTGGCATCTTGCCGCGACGTCAGTGAACTGTGGCCTTCCCAGTCCGCAACGACGAAGGCCGACCCGGGACATGCGACTCAACCTACACCAGAAGATCGTCCTCGGCGCCATTCTGCCCACCGCGCTGGTGCTGGGTCTGCTCGGCCTGCTGACCCTCCTGCACTTCTACCAGAGCGAGCAGCGGGTCCAGCGGGCCGAGGTGCGGATGGAGACGGCGCGGCGCGCCGACCAACTGTCTCTGGCGCTGCGGCTGGCCGCCGCTGACGCCGAGCGCAGCGCCGATCTGCTCGCACTGCGGGACGAGCTGCCGGAAGCCGAGCTGCGGTCGTGGCTGGATCGGCTGCTGGCACGGCCGGGAGTCCTGTACGGGCTCGGTCTGCGCTATGCCGACGGCCGCGCCGTGTACCGCAGCCGGGCGCAGACGCCGTCCTCCACCGTAACCGCAGGCGCTGCCGACCCCGATTGGTTCAGTGAGGTCAAGGCCGGAGGAAAGCCGCAGTGGACGGCCCCCGATCTGTTGCCCGGCCCGGCGCCGAGCTGGGTGCTGGCCTATCTGGTGCCGTTCTATCGCGACGGGCAGTTTGCCGGCGCGCTGCGCGCCGAGCTGCGGCTCGACCTGTTGCCGCGCCTGCTGGCGGCGGATGTATCGACGGCGGCGAGCGACTGGCTGCTGCTCGACACGGCCGGACGCATTCTCTACGCCCGCGAGGCCAGCCGGCTGGGCCGACCCTATACCGATTTCGCACCGGCCGGCAGCGCCGCTGCCGCGTTGATCGCCGGGCAGCTGCATGAAGCGGCCGCCAGCCAGCGGGATCTGAGCTGGCCGGGACTGGACGCCGCCTTCGTCGGGACCGCCATCGTCGAAGCGACCGGCTGGCGTCTGTTCCACGCGCGCAGTCAGCGCGAGGTGGCACAGCTTGCCCGGCCCGGTCAGGCCTTGCTGGCCGGGTTGCTGCTGCTGGCGGTACTGGTCGCCAGTGCCATCCTGTACCGGGTGGCGCGCCGCTATTCGCGGCCGCTGGAACAACTGTCGCTGGCGGTGCAACAGGTCGGGCAGGGGCGGCCGGTGCCGAGCGTCGACTATCAGGGCAAGGATGAGCTGGGCAGTCTGGTGTTGAGCATTGGCCGTCTGATCGACGATCTGCACGCCCGCGACCGCAGCGTCGCCGCCCGCCAGAGCGATCTCGCCGACCGGATGCGCGAGCAGCAGGTCCTGTACCGGGTGGCCGACCTGCTGGGCTGGGTCGATGCCGATTTCGCCGAGATGCTGCGGCGGGTCACCGTGCTGTTGCCGGAGGCCTGGGCGCAGGCCGACCGGGTCTGCGCCCGTGTCGATCTCGACAGCCACCGCAGCTGCTCCGAGCCATTCCGGGAGAGCGAGCGCGGCCTGTTCGCGCCGATCCATACCGATGGCACCACGGTGGGCGGGGTCTGGGTGTTCGCGCTCGACGCCGAGACGCCGCTGGAGGCCAGCCACCAGCAGCTGCTGGAGGGCGTGGCGCAGCAGCTGGGCCTGGCGTTCCGGCGCGAGCGGGCGCAGAGCCAGCTGGAGTCGCTCAACCACCAGCTGGAACAACGGGTGGAGGCGCGTACCGAGGCCCTGCGCCAGGCCGAACGCCTGCTGCGCGACATCACCAACTCGATGCCCGGCGCGGTCTACCAGATCTTTCGTCCGCAGCGGAAACCGATGTCGCTGCGCTTCGTCAGCGCCGGTGTCGAAAAGGTCTTCGGGGTGTCGCGCGAACAGGCGCTGGCCAATTTCGAGACCGTGCTGGACCGGGTCTACCCCGAGGACTACTCGGCGCTGATGGCCTCGATCAGCGATGCCGTGCTCAACGGCAGCGAGCACACCCAGGTGTTCCGGGTCAGCGTCCCCGGTAGCGGTGGCGAGCAGCTGCGCTGGCTGCGCTCCTCCGCCAACATCTTCCAGGAGGAGGGCGGGGTGCTGCTCAACGGCTACTGGATCGACGTCACCGACCAGAAGCGGCTGGAACTGGCGCTGCAGCAGGCACGCCGAGAGGCCGATGCCGCCAACGAGGCCAAGAGCCGGTTCCTGGCCAACATGAGTCACGAGATCCGCACGCCGATGAACGCCATCATCGGTCTTACCCACCTCGCCCACGGCCAGACCGCCGAGCCGGGCGTGCGCGAGCAGCTCGGCAAGGTCGAAGATGCCGCCCAGAGCCTGCTTGGCCTGCTGAATGACATTCTCGACTTCTCGAAGATCGAGGCCGGGCGGATGAGTCTGGAGCACATCCCTTTCGATCTCTGGAACGTGCTGGATCGGGTCGAGGGCCTGATGGCCGAGCGCGCCTCCAGCAAGGGACTGCGGCTGAGCCTGCAACGGCCGGAGACGCTGCCGCACGATCTGGTCGGCGATCCCTTGCGCCTCGGCCAGGTGCTGCTCAACCTGATCAGCAATGCCATCAAGTTCACCGAAACCGGGGAAGTGCGAGTGGAGGTGGAGTTGCTAGGCCAGGACGCCAGCGGGGCCCAGCTACGGTTCGCGGTGCACGACACCGGCATCGGCATCCAGCCGGCGCAGATGGCGCGCCTGTTCAAGGCTTTCACCCAGGCCGACAGCTCCACCACCCGACGCTTCGGCGGTACCGGGCTGGGCCTGACCATCAGCAAGGAGCTGGTGAATCTCATGGGCGGTGATCTCAGTGCGCGGAGCGAGCCTGGCAAGGGCAGCTGCTTCTCCTTCGTGCTCAAGCTGAGTCCGGCTGCGCCGGACTGGCGCAGCCCGCCACTGGAACCGGCGGACAGCCAGACCCTGCTCAAGGGCGCGCGCCTGCTGGTGGTGGACGACAACGCCATCAATCTGGAAGTGGCCAGCGAGATGCTGCGCCAGGCCGGCGCGGTGGTCGGCACCGCCGGCAATGGTCGCGAGGCCCTGGCGCAGCTGGCGCTGGGGCAGTTCGACGCGGTGCTGATGGATTTGCAGATGCCTGTGATGGACGGCTACACCGCTACCCGGCGCATCCGCGAGCAGCCGCAGTTCCACGACCTGCCGGTGCTGGCGATGACCGCCAATGCCATGAGCGGCGACCGTGAAAGCTGTCTGGCTGCGGGCATGAACGACCACATCGCCAAGCCCATTGATCCGGAAGTGTTGCTGCGTACCGTCGCGCGCTGGCTGCGGCTCAAGCGCAGCCAGCCGGGGGCGGCACTGCCTCAGGGCCTGGGCGACGGCAGGTAGATGTCGAAGCGCGCCTGGGTGCCTTTCAGCTCCAGGCCGGGTTTGCGGCCAGCCAGCCAGGGCGCCTTCGCAGGCCGCTTGATGACCACCCGTTGACGGGCGCAGGCCAGGGCGAGATCGAGCAGGCTGTCGGCATCGGCGTCGCCGCCGGTGAGGTCGCGCAGCACCTGCATTTCCTTGGAGGGCAGGGCGCTCTTGCCGTCCTCCGGGTACATCGGATCGAGATAGATCACGTCCCAGGCCGCGCCTTCGCTGGCGGAGCTGGTCAGCAGCGCATGGCTGCTGGCCTCGATCACGGTGATGCGGTCGGCGGCCGCGCACAGGGTCGCGTCGGACAGCGCGCGGGCCTGGGCGTCGCGCAGCAGCCGCACCAGCGCATGGGTGCGTTCGACCAGAGTGACGTTGGCGCCGAGTGCCGCCAATGTGTAGCCGTCCCGGCCCAGGCCGGCGGTGCCGTCGAGCACGTGCGGGCTGGGGTGCTTGTGCAGCCCCACCGCCTTCGCCAGCAACTGCTTCTTGCCGCCCTTGATGCGGCGGCGGACATCCTCGCTGCCCCAGTCGGCGCTGATCGCCCCGTAGCCGGCCAGATGCGGCGCCCGCAGGCACAGGCGGCCATCGAGCTCTCGGAGCTCAAACAAAAAGCCCCGAACTTTGAAGTTCAGGGCTTTGGTTTCCGCCACCGCAGTGGCGGCGGGATCAACCGAGCTTGGCGGGGTCAAAGAACGAACCCAGGCGCTGGGCCAGCATCAGGTCGCCGTCGATCTGCAGCTTGCCGGTCATGAACGCGGTCATGCCGTTGAGTTCGCCCTTCATCAGCGCGACCAGATCGTCGTCTTCCATGGTGATGCCGAGGTCGGCGTTGGCGGCGGTGCCTTCGGAGGCGGTGCAGGCGCCGCCGGCGATGGTCACGTACATCGGCTTGGAGATGTTGAACTGGATGGTGCAATCCTGGCCGTCGCCAGTGAAGGCAGCAGGCATTTTCTTGATGAGTTCGACGGCGGCGGACATTGTGTCTCTCCAGAAAGGATGGTTTGGAGCGGGGATGGTAAGGCGCTGCGACAACCAGTGGCAACCATTCTGCATATGAATAGTTGATTGCTGGAAATGGCTCTTACTGCTGTTGCTGTGCGCTCGCGCCGCCATCTGCAATTGTTGCGCTCCGCAGTATCGCGAGCAGTTGCTCGGCACGCGCGGGCGCCAGCAGAACAACGTTGGCACTGCTGCGATAGACCTGGCCGGAACGCTTCAATTCCGAGATCTCCACGGCATCCAGATCCGAGCGCAGGAGTCGGTAATCCCGGTCTTGCCGCCAATGCTGTTCGAGCCGGCGGAAGGCGCGGAAGGCCTCGCCCTTGGGGACTTCTGCCGCTTCGTCCAACTGCTTGAAGCTGAGCCAGTTCGGGTTCACGGCGTGGCCAGGGTTTCGCGGTGCAGACCGCAGGCATCGGCCCGCAGCCACTCCATGCGATCCGGTCGCCAGTCGGCAAGCACGATGCGTTCGCAGTGCCGCCCTTCGATCTGGTAGTGATGGTCCGCTGGGCGATGGGTGTGGCCGTGGATCAGGCGCGGCACCGCATATCGGAGGAAGGTCTCGCGGATCGTCGTTTCATTGACGTCCATGATCGCTTCGGGCTTGCGCTGCTTATGGCTGTCGCTGCGCAGCCCGCCGGCGATGCGACGGCGCCGCGACAGCGGCAGCCGGTTGTAGATCCATTGCGCCAGACGATTGCGTGAGAAGCGCCGCCAGCGCTGGTAGGCGGCATCGTCGGTGCAGAAGAGATCGCCATGCGCGAGCAGGCAGGGCTGGCCGGCGATCTCGAACACCGCCAGATCGGGCAGCAGTCGCAGCCCTGTGGCGCGGGCGAAGGCAGCGCCGACGATGAAGTCGCGATTGCCGTGCTGGAAGTAGACCTCGACGCCGGAGTCGACCAGACGCCGGATGGCGGCGACATCCTCGGCATGCTCGACCAGGCCGGCATCGTCGCCGACCCAGACCTCGAACAGGTCGCCGAGGATGAACACCCGCTGGGCGGCGCGCGCGGGTCCTTCGCAGAAGCGGCGGAACGCGGTCCCCAGCGGGTCCCCGCCGCTGCCACCGTCGTTCGGTGGCAGGTGCAGGTCCGCCAGCAGCAGATCAGTCGACAACGCTGGCTTTTTCGATGGTGACGGTGGTGGTCGGCACGTCCTGACCGAACGGCGGTGTGCGGCCGGTGGGGATGCTGGCGATCTTGTCGACCACGTCCATGCCCTTCACCACCTTGCCGAACACCGCATAGCCCCACTCGCCACGCGCGCCGGCGTTGAGGAAGTCGTTGTCGGCGTGGTTGATGAAGAACTGCGCGCTGGCCGAGTGTGGCGCGCTGGTGCGCGCCATGGCGATGGTGCCGCGCAGGTTGGAGAGGCCGTTCTTGGACTCGTTGGCGATCGACTCGCGGGTGTCCTTCTCGGCGAAATTGGGGCCGGTGTAGCCGCCGCCCTGGATCATGAAGCCCTTGATGACGCGGTGGAACACGGTGCCGTCGTAGTGGCCGGCCTTCACGTAGGCGACGAAGTTGGCGACCGTCTTGGGCGCCTTCTCGGCGTTCAGCTCGAGGGTGATGTCGCCCTGGCTGGTCTTGAGCAGGACGGTGGTGGGCTTGGCTTCAGCGGTGGCGGTCATGGACAGTCCGAGCAGGGTGGAAAGCAGCAATGTCTTGAGGCGCATGGCGATCTCGACGGTGGAGGACAACGTAGCAAGGTGCGGAATTCTAGCGGCTGGGCGGGGTCGCCGCCGTCGCGGCTCAGGCGGCGTCGGAGAGCTTCTGCTGCTCGCCCTGGACCGCCAGCAGTGCGGCCTCCACCACCTCCCAGCCGGCACCGGCGCGGTGGCCGCGTTCCGACAGCACCCGCCGGAAGGCGCGGCCGCCGGGCTGTCCGCGATACAGCCCCAGCACATGACGGGTGATCGCTGCCAGCGGCGTGCCGTGCTCGAGGCGCTCGCGCTCGACGTAGGCTTGCAGCCGGCGTAGCGCCTGCTTGCGGGTTTCCACCGGCGCCGGACTGTCGAACAGGGTGGGGTCGACCGCCGCCAGCATCCAGGGGTTCTCGTAGGGTTCGCGGCCCAGCATCACGCCGTCCAGCTGTGTGAGCTGCTGTTGGCAGTCGGCAAGTGTCTTCAGGCCGCCATTGATGACGATGCGCAGCTGCGGGAATTCCTGCTTGAGGCGGTGCACGTGCTCGTAGGTGAGCGGCGGAATCTCACGGTTCTCCTTCGGCGACAAGCCCTTCAGCCAGGCCTTGCGGGCGTGGACGATGAAGGTCTCGCAGCCGGCGGCAGCGACGGTGGCCACGAAGTGGCGCAGAAAGGGGTAGTCCTCGCAGTCGTCGACGCCGATCCGGTGCTTGACCGTCACCGGCAGCCGCGTCGCGCGGCGCATGGCGGCCACCGCGCTGGCCACGGTCGCCGGCTCCTTCATCAGGCAGGCGCCGAAGCGGCCCTCCTGCACGCGGTCGGAAGGGCAGCCGCAATTGAGGTTGATCTCGTCGTAGCCCCATTGCTCGCCAAGCTCGGCGCAGCGGGCCAGGGCGTCGGCCTCGCTGCCGCCCAATTGCAGGGCCAGCGGATGCTCGCTGGCCTCGTAACGTAGGTGGCGGGCGACGTCGCCATGCAGTAGAGCGCCGGTGGTGACCATCTCGGTGTAGAGCCGGGTATGGCGGCTCAGGCCGCGCCAGAAGTAGCGGCAATGACGGTCGCTCCAGTCCATCAGGGGAGCGGTGCAGAACAGATGTGGCGAAGAACTCATGCGGCATTTTCGCACGGTCGTTCCGGGCTTCGGGCCTGTGCTTGTCCGGTGCCGGCATCCGCCGTGGCGGCGTCGGCGTAAGCTGGGACAGTTTTCCCGCCCAGCGAGACCCCGATGATGAAACGAGTTTCCGCCCTGGTCGGAATGTGTCTGCTGGCCGGTGTCGCCCAGGCGGTGTCGCAGACCTACAGCATCGACCCGAGTCACACCTATCCAAGTTTCGAGACCTCGCACATGGACATCTCGGTCTGGCGCGGCAAGTTCAACCGCAGCCAGGGGCGCATCGAACTGGATCGCGAGCGTCAGCAGGGCTCGGTGGACGTGCGTATCGAGGCCGCCAGCATCGACTTCGGCCACGACAAGATGAACGAGGTGGCGCGCGGCGAGCACTACTTCCAGGCCGAGCGCTTTCCGGAAATTCGCTATCGCGGCCCCCTGCGCTTCGAGGCCGGACAGCCGGTCGCGGTGGACGGCGAACTGCAGTTGCTCGGCATCAGCCGTCCGGTGCCGCTGCGCATCCAGCGCTTCCGCTGTCTGATCCATCCCCTGCTCCGGCGCGAGGTCTGCGGTGCCGACGCGACGGCGGAGTTTGACCGCCGGGATTTCGGCATGGACTACGCCGCGCAGTACGGCAGCACCCAGGTGCGTCTGGCGATCCAGGTCGAAGCGGTTCTCGACCCCAAGCCGGGGCCGCGCTGAGCGAGCGAGTTTTGGCGGCGCGGCAAACAAAGACCGCCGCTGAATCATCAGCGGCGGTCGTAGGTAGCGTAACGAGGTAAGGAGACGGTATCGGCGCGGAGGCGCCTGAAGGCTTCAGCGGTCGCGGAAGTGCGTCTCGACCTTCTCGTGCAGGCCCTTCACGTCGACGATCACCGTCGCGGTAGGGCGGGCCAGCAGGCGCGGAATGCCGATCGGCTCACCGGTCTTCTCGCAATAGCCGTACTCCTTTTCCTTGATCCGGCGCAGGGCGTCATCGACCTTGCGCAGCAGCATGGATTCGCGCTCACGCAGGCGCAGGTCGAGCCAGTGCTCTTCCTCGGCGGTGGCGCGGTCGGCGGGGTCGGCGAAGACTTCACGCTCGTGCAGACGCTCCTTGGCGTCCACTTCACGACGAAGCACTTCTTCTTTCATTTGAATCAGACGCTGGCGGAAGAATTCCAGCTGGGCGTCGTTCATGTACTCAGAGTCCGGCATATCGCGGACCTGCTGCTCCGTCAACACTGCGCCTCTCGGAAGTTGAACCGGTTTCGGTTTGGGTTTCGCACTAGGCGCAATGATGACGGACTTTGCTGGGCTCAGACTACGTCCAGCTTTTTTTTTTCCTCTTCGTCTTTCTTTTCGGCGACCGGCGGCGGAACCGGAGCCGCGACGACCGGGGCGGCCTTCGGCGCGACCGGCTTCTTGGCTGGCGCCTTCTTCACCGGCGCCTTCTTGGCGACCGGCTTGGCTGCCGGCTTCGCGGGCGCGGCTTTCTTGGCGACCGGCTTCTTGGCCGGAGCGGCTTTCTTTGCGGGCGCCTTTTTCACCGGCGCTTTCTTGGCGACCGGCTTCTTGGCGGCGACTTTCTTCGCGGGGGCCTTCTTGGCGACGGGCTTCTTAGCGGTTGCCTTTTTCACCGGCGCTTTCTTGGCGACCGGCTTCTTGGACGCAACCTTCTTGGCGGGTGCCTTCTTCGCCACGGGTTTCTTGGCAGCGACCTTCTTCGCCGGCGCTTTCTTCGCGGCGGGCTTGGCTTTCTTCGTTGTCACCAGGGTCTCCCTCGTAAGTCAAAATGGCCTTGGATGCCTCGCATCGTTCGAGAACACTAGGTATTTCTCTACGATAGCGAGCCTTATAGCACTCGTTTTTGCGCAACGTCAATGAAATCTTCCGGCAACGAATCGCCCACGCTTTGGCCACCTTCCGCGAGCCTGGAAAACCTGCGCGCCAGAGCCAATCTGCTGCGGCGAATCCGTGAATTTTTCGCCGAGCGCGAGGTGCTGGAAGTGGAGACGCCGCTACTGTCTCGGCATGCCACGGTGGATCGTCACATCGAGAGCTTCCGCTGCAACGACGGCCGTTGGTTGCAGACCTCGCCGGAGTTCGCGATGAAGCGCCTGCTGTGCGCCGGCAGTGGTCCGATCTGGCAGCTGTGCAAGGTGTTCCGTCACGAGGAATCCGGCCGCTGGCATAACCCGGAATTCAGCCTGCTGGAGTGGTATCGGCCAGGCTACGACCACCATCGGCTGATGGACGAGATGGAGGCGCTGCTACAGGCCTGCGGTGTCGCCATGCCGCAGGTATGTCTGCGCCTGAGCTATCGCGAGGCGTTTCAAGGCTACGCCGGCCTCGACCCCTGGATCGCCACACTCGCCGAGCTGCGCAGCGGACTGGAGCAGCGCGGGCACAGCCTGCCGCGCAATCTCGAGCCTGCGGAGCTGGAAGACCGCGACTTCTGGCTGGACCTGTGGATGTCGCTGGTGGTCGGCCCGCAGCTCGGTCAAGACCAGCCCTGCTTCCTCTACGACTTTCCGGCCAGCCAGGCTGCGCTGGCGCGGGTGCGTGGCGAGGTGGCCGAACGCTTCGAGGTGTTCTGGCGCGGCGTCGAGCTGGCCAACGGCTTTCACGAGCTGGCGGACGCCGGCGAGCAGCAACGTCGCTTCGAGGCGGATCAGGCCTGGCGCCGCGACCGAGCGCGCGCGGTGCCTGACTACGACGCCCAGCTGATCGCCGCCCTGCGCCAGGGCCTGCCCGATTGCGCTGGCGTGGCTCTGGGCGTGGACCGCTTGCTGATGTTGCTGCTCGAGGCCCCGGCGCTGGCGGCGGTGCTGGCCTTTGACGATGCCCGCGCCTGAGGCGCTGGGGCGCCTGGGTGCGGCGCCCTAGGTCACCACGTCCGGCCCCTTGCGGCCGGTCAGTTCCTGAAGACGCAGCAACTGCTCAGCGATCACCACCAGCGGCGCCAGGGCGGCGTTGCTGTCGTGGCCCAGCTCGCTCTCTGCGGTCTCGTAGCGCTCGAAGTACACCCGCAGCGTCGCACCCTTGGTGCCGGTGCCGGACAGCCGCACGATCAGCCGCGCCGCCTCGCCGAACACAACCCGCAGGCCCTGGGCGCTGGCGTGGCTGCCGTCGATGGGATCGTCGTAGCCGAACTCGTCGGCGAGGCTGACCTGCCAGTTGCCGAAGCGGCGGCCGGGCAGGTCCGGAAACTGTGCTTTCAATCCGGCCATCACCGCCTGTGCGTCGGCGGTGGGCAGTTCGTCGTAGTCGTGGCGGCAGTAGTAATGGCGGCCGTGGCGGCGCCAGTGGGCCTGCGCCAGTGCCTGCACTGAAAGGCCGGTGGCGGCGAGCACGTTCATCCAGGCCAGCACTGCCCAGAGACCGTCCTTTTCACGCACGTGGGTCGAGCCGGTGCCGAAGCTTTCTTCCCCGCAGAGGGTGATGCGGTTGGCGTCGAGCAGGTTGCAGAAGAACTTCCAGCCGGTCGGTGTCTCGTAGCAGGGAATGCCCAGGCTGGCGGCGACCACATCGGCGGCGCGGCAGGTGGGCATCGAGCGGGCGATGCCACGTACACCCTCGCGGTAGCCGGGCAGCAGGTGCAGATGCGCCGCCAGCATCGCCAGCGAGTCGCCGGGCGAGATGAACTGCCGCCGGCCGAGGATCATGTTGCGGTCGCCGTCGCCGTCGCTGGCGGCCAGCAGGTCGGGCGCGTCCTCGCCATTGGCGAGATCGACCAGATGGCTGGCGTAGATGAGGTTGGGATCGGGATGTCCACCGCCGAAGTCGGCCAGCGGCGTGGCATTCAACAGGCTCGACGGGGGCGCGCCGAGCAGGTCGACGAAAATCCGCTGCGCATAGGGGCCGGTGACCGCGTGCATGGCGTCGAAGACCACCCGGCCGCCGCGCTTGAGCCAGTCGCGCATCTTCGGAAAATCGAACAGCTCCTGCATCAGCGCCGCGTAGTCGGCGACGCCGTCGATCACCTCCACCTGCATGCCGTCGATCTGGCTGATACCGCGGCGGTCGAGGTCGATGTGGCCACCGTCGGCAATGCGGTAGGCACTGACCTCTTTGGTGCGGGCGTAAATGGCATCGGTGACCGTTTCGCCTGCCTGGCCGCCGTTGGCGATGTTGAACTTCACGCCGAAGTCGCCGTCCGGCCCGGCCGGGTTGTGGCTGGCGCTGAACACGAAGCCGCCGGCCGCGCCCTTGAGCCGGATCAGATGCGAGGTCGCAGGGGTGGAGACGATGCCGCCCTGCCCGACGATCACCCGGGCGACGCCGTTGGCGGCGGCCATGGCTATCGCGGTCTGGATCGCCTCGCGATTGTGGTAGCGACCATCGCCGCCGATCACCAGGGTCTGGCCCTTGAGGTCCGGCACGCAGTCGAACACCGACTGCAAGAGGTTTTCCAGGTAGTGCGGCTGCTGGAAGATCACCACCTTCTTGCGCAGACCGGCGGTACCGAATTTTTGATCGAGATAGGGCTTGGTGGCGATTTCGCGGATGGGCATGGGGCTGGCTCGGCGCTTGCAGAGCCCGGTTGTCGCTGACGGGAGCGCAATCTTATAGTCCGGCCATGCAAACCACGAAGCTCACCAGCAGCCTGCTGGGTCGTCGCCGTCTGGCGCATCTCATCGACCTCTACGAGCGCAACTACCTGCTGCTGGAGCGCCTGCTGCCGGAGCTGGAGTTGCCCTTCGAGCACGCGGTCTCGCATTCCGCGAGCGATCTGCCGCTGCACCTGATCACCGTCGAGCGGTCTCCCTACACCGTGGAGCTACGCCTGACCTACGAATTCCGCAATGCCGAAGGTCTGCGTCTGGCGCCGGACTTCTGGATCAAGGTCTATCGCGATGCGCGGGTTGCCGAAGCGCTGCACTGCGCGCAGCGGCCGCCCTGGCTGGCACAGGAGGGCGGCGCTCCCGAGGCCGAGCTGTACCTCAATGACCAGTGGAGCCGCAATCTGATGCTGGCGCGCTGGCTGGAATACCTGCTGCACCACGGCCACGGCTTCGCCCATGTCGAGCGGCCGCGCCGCAGCGCGGTGCCCAGCCTGGCCTGAGACCTCCGGCCGATTTGCCGGGGCGATGCTGCTCAGAAGGTGTAGTTGACGCTCAGCGAGAGATTGTCGCGATCGGCGCGGGTGTTCTCACCGGGGCGGCCACCGAAGAAGCTCTGGTAGGCGATGCGGCCGGTCAGTGCCGGGGTGAGGTTGACCTCGGTGCCGGCGAGCGCCTCCATCCGGCCCTCGACGAAGTTCTGGATCGGGTAGGGGGCCACGCCTTCGACATCCCAGAAGAAGCCGAAGGTGGGTTTGAAGCTCCAGCCGAAGACCACGTCGTTGTACTCCATGCGGGTCAGCAGGCGGATGCCCCAGGCGATGCTGTCGGCGAAGTTGCTGGTCTGCTGGGTGGGATTCAGATGCTTGGTGCAGTCCGCGACCGGCGTGCCGGGCGCCTCGCCTGTGCAGTCGGCGCCAGGGCTGGCGTGGGTGCGATTGGCGCCGCCGCCCTCGATCTGCAGCACCTGATGCGAGGGCAGGTTGAAGATCTGGGTCATGCCGGCCTCGGCGATCAGCAGCACCTGGTCGGCATTGAAGGGGTTCTTCGACCAGGCCTTGATCGCGGTGAGATCAAGCTGGCCCACCGGAAAGCGCTCGTAGCCGTTGATCAACTGGTTGGCAGCGATGCGGTCGATGCCACGGTAGTGCTTGAGATAGCTGGGCACGCCGTTGTCGGCGCTGGGCAGGGTGGCGCGCAGCAGGTCCACCACGTCGCCGCTGAGGCCGGGCAGCAGGGCGGTGATGGCGTTGGGGTCGATGTTGAGGCCATTGGCGATCTGGGTGATCAGGGCATTGGCGCTGGTCGGGTCGGACACGATGTCGTTGTCCGGGAAGGCCGGTTGCAGGCCGGTGAAGATCACGTCGGTGATGTGCACCTGTAGGGGCACATTGGGACGAAAGGAGTATTCGCCGGCCAGCGACCAACTGCCGATGGTGGTGTTGAAGCTCACCCCGTACATCTGGATGTCTTCGGGGTAGACCAACTGCGCCCGCATGGTGTCGATCGGCAGCGGCTCCTTCTGCAAACCCGGCAGGCCAGGCAGGCTGCCGTTGAAGCCGCCGCAAGCGACATAGGCCTCGACCGCATTGGTCGAGCTGCGCGCGCAGGACTCGTCGGCGGCGATGATCGAGGCGTAGGGGTAGCGGCTGTGGTAGTTGAGGAAGTACAGCCCCAGCTCGGTGCCGTTGTTCAGCCAGTCGGCGAGGTAGTTGATCCGCAGGCCGTACTGGCCGTCGTCGCGCGCCTCGGTCTGTTCCAGGTCCACCGTCAGCGACGTGCTGGAGATCAGGCCCAGTACGCCGGCCGGTTTGGCCAGCTTGTTCGGATCCTCGCCGAACTGGCCCAGCGAGATATAGCCGTAGCGGCCGCCGCCGGCGAGATCGGTGTCGGCGAAGAAGCTGCCGCGCGGATCGGCCTGCACCGCCTTCCAGCCGAACTGGTAGATGAAGTCGGCCGACAGGCCTTCGCTGATGTCGGTGGAAAGCAGTAGCAAAGGCACCGGCTGGAACACCTCGCTGATCTCGCTGCCGGGCATGCGCAGCGCCGCTGCATTGGGCGGGTTGATCTCCGAGAGGCTGTTGATGGCGACCAGATTGGCCTCGCCCCAGCGCACGTACTGCTGACCAATGGAAACCAGACCGTTGCGCTCGCCGAAGCTGAAGTTGTACTGCAGATAGGCGTCGTAGAGGTTCACGCCCTTGGCGAAGTCGCGCGAGATGTCGCTGGGGCGCTCGCTGCGGGCCGGCTGGTAGCGGGTGTCGGTGTGGTGCTCGTCGAAGCCGGCGTTGACCGGGTCGTAGTAGCCGATGGCGCGCAGCTTGGCCACAAACTCCCCGTACTCGGCGGTGAACACCGAATTGAGCTTGTTGGTGGCGGCGACGAGGTCGTACTTGTCGTAGTTGAGGTTGCCGTCGTCCTGGTTGACGCCGGAGAAAGCGCCGCCGGCGCGTACCAGCCTCGCGTTCGGTTCGGGATCGCCGGTGAAGGAGATGCAGTTGTCGGTTGCGCAGAGGTCTTGCTGGCCGGGGGTATTGAGCTTGCCGACCAGCATGCCGTTGCGGTCCTGCATGCGCATGGCGGCGCCCACCGAGTAGCTGTTCTTCAAGGAGAACTGCGCCTCGCCCCACTGCCAGTCCAGTGCCTGGACGGCGCCGCTGCAACAGGCGAGCGCAAACAGTAGCGGGCCGCTTGCCGACTTCATTTTCATGCTCTCTCCTCCGTGCGGCTCCAAATCGAGTCCTGCACTGATTTATTGTTCGCCTCTATGCTGTGCGCCGGCGGCTGCGATCACCGCTGGAACTGCCCGGGCTGTGCCGGAAAATATACATGGGTTTGGTGTTACGTTGTCTTTCGTTGATGGCAACAAGGACTTTGGCGAGGGACGATGCGCGATTCCGGACAGATGCTGCAGGTAGTGCACACAGGCATGGTGAATGCTGGTCTGGACGTGCAGCGCATCTACGCCCGCCTGGGCTATGACGCCGAGAAGCTGCCGCTACGGGAGCTGCGCACCGCCCACCAGTTGCAGAGCTTTTTCTGGGAGACCGTCGAGGCGGTAACGGGCGACTCCGAGATCGGTCTACATCTTTGTCCCCACCTGCCGCTGTACCGGGGCGAGGTGCTGGAATACCTGCTGTTCTCCAGCCGCACCTTCGGCGAGGGCGTGAACCGCGCGCTCAAGTACCTGCGGCTGATCAGCGATGCCCTCAACGTGCGGCTGGTCAAGGACGGCAGCAGCGTCTGCATCAATCTCACCAGTGCCGCGCTGTCCACGCCGGTGCAGCGGCACACCGAGATCTGCATGCTCTACGAGCTGGTGCGTCTGGTCGGCGAGGTGACCGAGGGGCGCTTCCGTCCCCTGGCGGTGGCGCTGAGCTGCCAGCCCCGGGCGGCGCTGGCGGAGTACGAACAGGTCTTCGGCTGCCCGGTGAGCTTCGGTGCCGGTAGTGCGCAGGCGCGCTTCGATGCGGCGGTGCTCGACTACCGCTCGCCGCATTGGGACCCGGACCTCTTGCAGTTGCACGAGGAGTTCGCCGCCAAGCGGCTGTCCAAGATCGAGCGTCAGGATCTGATCGAGCGCATCCGCGCGGTGTTCTCCCGGCGCCTGGAGATCGAGCAATGCGAGTTGGAGGACGTGGCCCGCGAACTGCAACTGGCGCCGCGCCGCTTGCGCTTCGAGCTGACCCGCGCCGGCACCAGTTTCAGCCAGTTGCGCACCGACTTCCGCTACGCGCTGGCGCGGCGGCTGCTGGCGCATTCCGAGGAGCCGATCGAGAACATCGTCTACCTCACCGGCTTCTCCGAGCCCAGCACTTTCTACCGGGCGTTCCGCCGCTGGGCAGGCATGACACCCCTGCAATACCGTGAGCAACGGCGCAAGCCGGCGGTTTCAGACACGCAGCCGGCCTAGGCGCCAAACGGTCATCGCGGATCGGTGGCGCGCGCCCTAAACTTGCCATCGCTGACTGAAACAATACCGATCATTGGAGGAGACCATGAGATCGCAGCTATCGCGCGTTCACGCGCTCGCGGGTGCCCTGTTGTTTGCCCTTGCCACCGGTTCCGCGCAGGCGGCGGTCAGTGCCGAGGAAGCCGCCAAGCTCGGCAAGGAGCTGACCCCGGTCGGCGCGACCCGCGCCGGCAACAAGGACGGCTCAATCCCCGAGTTCACCGGTGAAAAGAACTTTCCGGAAGAGACCAAGAAGTACACCCGGGCGCGGCTGGAGGAACTGCGCAAGAAGGACCCGGACAAGCTGGAGAACGACTTCAAGAAGAATGTCGATCCGGCGGCGGTGAACCCGCTGTTCGAGATCAGCAAGGCCAACATGGCCCAGTACGCCGACAAGCTCACCGAAGGGCAGAAGGCGATGCTGAGCAAATACCCGACCTACAAGCTGCGCGTCTACAAGCCGGTACGCACCGCCTATTACCCGAAGGAGATCGAGGCGGCGACCATTGCCAACGCCACCACGGCGGTGCTCACCGGCACCGACGACCTCAAGGGCGCCAAGCTCGGCTTCCCGTTCCCGATCCCGAAGAACGGCGCCGAAGTGATCTGGAACCACAAGCTGAAGTTCCGTGGCTCGGCGGCCAAGCGCTACAACAACCAGGCCATCGTCAAGCCGGACGGCAGCTTCGTGCTGACCAAGCTGGTCGAGGACGTGAAGTTCAAGTACGCCAATCTCAAGGACCCGCCGGCGGCCGACAACAAGCTGTTCGCCTTCTACCTGAGCGAGGTGGTGTCGCCGCCGCGCGTCGCCGGCCAGATCACCCTGGTGCACGAGTTCGCCGGCACCGAGGGCGGTGGTCGCGCCGCCTGGCTGTACTCGCCCGGCTTGGCCCGCGTCACCCGCGCGCCCGACGTCGGCTACGACAACCCGGCGCTGGGCACCGACAACGAGCAGTACAACGACCAGATCGACGTCTTCAACGGCGCGCTCGACCGTTACAACTGGAAGCTGGTCGGCAAGAAGGAGGTCTACATCCCCTACAACTCCTACCAGATCAACAGTCCGAAGCTGAAATACAAGGACATCCTCCGGCCCTTCCACATCAACCCGGAGTACCCGCGCTACGAGCTGCACCGGGTCTGGGTGGTGGAGGCAACGCTGAAGCCGGGCACCCGCCACAACTTCGCCAAGCGCACCTTCTACGTCGACGAGGATTCCTGGGCGATCTCCAGCATCGACAATTACGACGCCCGCGGCGCGCTGTGGAAAGTGCAGGAGGCACACCTGCTGACCGCGCCGTTCATCCCCACCACCACCGGCATTCCGGAGCTGATCTACGACTTGCAGTCCAACCGCTACTTCGCGACCACCATGGTCAACGAAGACGCGGTGACCGACTTCGAGGTCACCTACTCCGACAGCTATTTCGACCCCAGCAACCTGAAGCGCCGCGCGCGCGGCAAGTAGGGCGGGGCGTTGGCAAACCGGCGGCGCCTTCGGGCGCCGTTTTTTTCCGGCCGGCTATTTCAGCTCGGCCGAGGTCTTGCCGAGCAGGCGTCGCGCGACGATCAGCAACTGGATCTGCTGGGTGCCCTCAAAGATGTCGAGGATCTTGGCGTCGCGTGCCCACTTCTCCAGCAGGCCGGGGCCTTCCTCGCCCTCGGCATAACCGAGGCTGCCGGCCAGCTCCACGCACTTGAGCGCGACCGCCACGCAGGTCCGCCCGGCCTTGGCCTTGGCCATCGAGGCCTGCAGCGAATTGGGCTGGCGGTTGTCGGCCATCCAGGCGGCCTGCAGGGTCAGTAGCCGCGCCGCTTCGTAGTCGGCCTCCATGCGCAGGTAGTCGGCCACCGCCGAGCACTGGCTGTGCGCCGGCAGCGCGTAGTCGATGACCAGGCCGGTGCTCTCGATCAGTTTGCGGGTTTCCTCAAGGCAGGCGCGGGTCAGGCCTACCGCCATGCCGGCGACCAGGGGGCGGGTGTTGTCGAAGGTCTGCATCACCCCGGCGAAACCTTTCTGCACGTCCACTTCCGGCGAGCCGAGCAGGTTTTCCTTCGGCACCCGCACGTCCTTCAGCACAAAGGCGGCGGTGTCGCTGGCGCGGATGCCGAGCTTGTGTTCCAGGCGCACCAGCTCGAAGCCCGGCGTGCCCTTCTCGACCACGAAGGACTTGATCGCGGCGCGGCCGAGCTTGCGGTCCAGCGTCGCCCAGACCACCACCAGATCGGCGCGCTCGCCGCTGGTGACGTAGATCTTCTCGCCGTTGAGCACGTAGTGGTCGCCGTCGAGCACGGCGCTGGTGCGGATGTTGGCGGAGTCGGAGCCGCAGCCCGGCTCGGTGATCGCCATCGCCGCCCAGCGGCCCTCGAAGCGCTTGAGCTGCTCCTCGTTGGCCACCGAGGCGATGGCGGAATTGCCCAGGCCCTGGCGCGGCATCGACAGCAGCAGGCCGACATCGCCCCAGCAGAGTTCCATCACCCCGAGCACGGTGGCGAGGTTGCTGCCGTTGCGGTTGCCGCTGTCCTGCACCGCGTCGCGACGCACGCCCGCGGCGCTGGCCCCGTCGGCACCGCCAGCGGCGTTGAGTCCGTCGAGCAGCGAGGCGAGCATGTCCAGCTCCTTCGGGTAGCTGTGCTCGGCGCGGTCGTACTTGCGGGAGTTCGGACGGAAGATGTTGGCCGCCACCTGGTGCGCCTGGCTGACCAGGGCGCCGTACTTGCGCGGGATTTCGAGGTTGATCATCGCCGGTCTCCTAGACGAGCAAAGCGCCTTCCATGAAGCCGGCCGCGCGCAGGTCGCGGTACCAGCGCTCCACCGGGTACTCCTTGGTAAAGCCATGCCCGCCCAGGAGCTGCACGCCGTCGCTGGCGATGCGCGCGCCTTGTTCCGCGACGAGACGGCGGGCGAGGGCGGTCTCGCGGGCGAAGTCGAGCCCGCGTTCGGCGCGCGAGGCGGCGCGTAGCGTGGTCAGCCGCAAGCCTTCCAGTTCGACAGCGGTGTCGGCGACGCTGAACGCCACCGCCTGGCGGTGGCTGATCGGCTCGCCAAAGGCGACGCGGCCGTTCACGTAAGGGATCAGGTAATCGAGCACCGCCTGCCCGCAGCCGAGCGCCAGCGCGCTCCAGGCCAGCCGGGAGAGCTGGATGCAGTCGCGGTAGACGGCGGCATCACCACCAGCCAGCAAGGCATCGGCGCCGACCCGCACCCGGTGCAATTGCAGCTGCGCGGTGGCGGCGGCGCGCAGGCCCATCGCTGGTTCGGCGCGCACGCTCAAGCCGCGTGTCGAACCCTCAACCAGAAACAACGCCGGGCCGTGGTCCTCAAGCTGCGCGGCGACCAGAAACAGCTCGCCATCGGCGGCGCGCGGCACCAGCGATTTCAGGCCTTCCAGCAGATAGCTGCCGTCGCGCTCGCGGCGGGCAGTGGTCTTGAGAAGAAAGGGGTTGAACAGCGCGCGCGGCTCCTGCACCGCCAGCGCAGCGGCGGGCGCGCTGGCGGCGGCGAAGGCCGGCAGATACTTGGCCTGCTGGGCCTCGTCGCCCCAGAGCCCCAGGGCATTGGCGACCGCGCCCGGGGCGAGGATCGCCACTGCCAGGCCCAGGTCGCCGTGCGCGAGTGCCTCGGCGACCAGCACATTGCTGACCACCGAGCGCTCGCTGCCTGCGCCGCCGACCTCCTCGGGCAGGCCGATCAGGCCGATGCCCAGCTCGCCAGCGGCTTCGAGCAGTGGCTTGGGCGCGAGGCAGGCGCTGTCAGCAGCCTGGGCGGCGGCGCGCAGCTCGGCGTCGGCGAAGGCAGCCACTGCCTCGCGTAGCATCTGCTGCTCCTCGCTGGGGTTGAGGTCGAACAGCTCGCGTTCGCGGCCGGGCGCCAGCCGTGCCGGTCGCACCAGCTTGTTCACCGCCGCGAAGCTGCGGGCAGCGGCGCCGATGCCGACAAAGCCGGCGCGGGTAGCCTGAAACAGCAACTGCTCGGACGGTTTGCGCAGCTTGAGCTTGTCGACCAGGGACAGGCCGGCGAAGCGGTTCAGCACCTTGAGCCCGAGGCCCATGGTCTTCTCGGGGACGCTCATCGGGTTCTCCTCCAGATCATGCCGGGTGCGAGACGCCCGGCGTCGCCGCTCAACCGGCGGCTTTCTTGCGGCTGGGCTTCTTGGTGGCCGGCGCTTCCTGCAAGGCGGTGCGGGTCTGCTCCAGGAAGCGGTCCACCAGTGCGGTGAACTTGCCCTGGATGAAAGCCGGCGCCACCAGGCGATAGACCAGGGGCACCGGTACGTCGTGCAATTCGCCGCGCACCTGGAAGCTCAGCGTTGCTCCGCCGGCAGCCTCGCGCACCCGGAAGGCACCTTCGATGCGGGCGTTGCCGACATCCGGCAGGGCGGTCCACCGAAGTTCGCCGGCCTGGGGGTTGATGTGATACTCGGCGCCGTAGCTGACGTTGTGGGCGATGTTGGCGATGCGCGAGCCGATCACGTCCATGTCCCAGCGGTAGCGCTTGCCGCCGAGGTGGCTCAGCTTCTTCAGCTTGGGGAAGCGGCCGATGGTGGTTTCCAGGTCGTCGAACAACGCCAGGACTTCATTGGCGCTGACCGGGACCGGTAGGCTGCGCTCGATCGAGAGTTGGACCTTCATGCGGGACTTGTAGATGGTTGCCAGGGTGCTGCGCAGCCTCGCAGAGCCTCCGGGCCGGGTGTATGGCCCGAGGACCGCCGCCATGGGCGCGGCGGTCAACGCCGGGTAGTCGCTTGCTCAGAAGCGCAGCTGGCCGTCGAGGATGCGCTGGTAGAGGCTGGCGGTGAGCGGCTGGTAGCCGAGCGCGGTGTCGGCCAGCACGTAGAGCGGCTCCTGGATCAGCGCCGGATCGCAGCCCTCACGCTTCAGGTCGACCTTGCGGAACTTGAAGGTGCTGGTGGTCTCCTGAGCACTGCGCAGGCGCAGGAACAGCGGTACCGCATAGGCCGGCAGCCGCGATTGCAGATGTCTGGCCAGTGCCGCGCCGTTGATCTCGCCGAGGCCGGTCAGCGCCGCCATGCCGGCGCGGCCGTCGGCATTCGGCAGCTGCACGCCGTAGACCACGGTCTCCTCGATGCCCGGAAAGCCCTCGAAGGCGGCCTCGACCTCGGTGGTGGCGACGTTCTCGCCCTTCCAGCGGAAGGTGTCGCCGACACGGTCGACGAACTGGATGTGGCGCCAGCCCTGGTCGCGCACCAGGTCGCCGCTGTTGACCCAGCAGTCGCCGGGCTTGAACACATCGCGCAACAGCTTGGCCTCGCTGGCCTTGCGGTCGGTGTAGCCGTCGAACGGGGTCTTGTTGCCGACCTCGGTGATCAGCAGGCCGACGCCATCGCGCGCGACCCGCCGCATGCGGCCCGCGCGGTCGCGTACCGGCGTTTCGGTTTCGCCATCGAACTCGACGATGGCGAAGGGCAGGGGGCAGAAGCCGGCGGTCTTGGCCAGACCGAAGCCGTTGATGAAGGCGGCGTTGGATTCGCTGGCGCCGTAGAACTCGCTGATCTGGTGGATGTTGAAACGCGCCACGAAGGCATCCCAGAGTTCGGCACGCAGGCCGTTGCCGACGATCAGCCGCACCCGGTGCTCGCGGTCGCTGGCGGTTTCCGGACGCAGCAGCAGGTAGCGCAGCAGTTCGCCGATGTAGCAGAAGGCGGTGATGTCGTAGCGGCGGATGTCATCCCAGAAGCGCGAGGCGCTGAAACGGCGCGCCAGCACCAGGCAGGAACCACTGAGCAGCACCGAACCCCAGCTCACCGTCAGCGCGTTGTTGTGGTAGAGCGGCAGGCAGCAGTAGAAGACGTCGTCCGGCTTCAGGCGCAGGGCCATCTGGCCCAGGCCGGCGGCACCGCGCAGCCAGCGGTAGTGGGTCATCCGGCTGGCCTTGGGCAGGCCGGTGGTGCCGGAGGTGAAGATGTAGAAGGCAGTCTGCTTTTGCAGCACCGCAGCGGTTTCTGGCGGATTGCTGTCGTCGGCATTCCGGCTCAGTGCGCGCAGGTTCAGCCAGGGTGCCGGCGCCTCGCTGTCGCCGTCCCAGAGCCAGGGTCGGCCGCCGTCGTTGCCGGGCTTCAGGCCGGTGCTGAGAATCGCCTCCTGGCATTCCTCCCCGACGATCAGCAGCTTGGCCTGGGTGAGCTTGAGGCTGTGTGCCAGCACCTCGCCGCGCTGCTGCGGATTCAGCATGCCGGCGATGGCGCCCAGCTTCACCACCGCAGCCACGCAGGCCAGGGTTTCCGGGCGGTTGTCCATCAGGATCGCCGCCGCCTCGCCGGGCTTCAGACCCTGCGCCTTGAGCGCCTGGGCGATGCGGTTGACCCAGGCATTGAAGCCGGCATAGGTCCAGGCGCGCTCTTCGAAGCGCAGCGCCAGGTGCTCGGGATAGCGCTCGGCCTGCTCCTGCAGCAGCAGGCCGATGGAGCCGGGCTTCTCCGGGTTGGCCAGGGCCAGTCGCAGCAGGCCTCGGTTGACGGTCAGCGTGTCACCGAGGCTGGCGAGCGCGCCGCGCGCGATGTCGATTAGCCGGACGCGGTTGTCGCTGCTCACTGCGGGCGGCCGTTGACTTCCACCAGCGACTGGTCGAGGAAGTCGGCGACCATCACCCACTGTCGCTGGTCGAGCTTGTGCAGAATCTTGCCCAGCCCGAAATGCACCGCGCGGACACTGCCGCTGACGCCCATCTCGGCCAGGCCGCGCATGGTGATGCCGCCGCCGAAGTCCTTCACCGGCTTGACGAAGAAGTGGGTCATCGCCGCCTCGGTCATCTCGCAGACCACCTTGACCACCTCATCGGCCTGCTGCGGCTTGATGGCGCCGCTGCGGATGCGGTCGGCCACCGACAGGGCCTTCTCGGCCAGCTTGGCGTTGATGGGGGCGCCAACATGGTCGCGCATGCACTCTCCTCCAGATATTTATTGGGATTATTGGAACGGCAGTCTGCCCGCTGTGGCGGCTCGCTGCCAACACAAAGCCGCCCCCGGGGCTAGCGGGGGCGGCGGGGTCGACCAACAGCACTCAGGCAGCGGCGGCAAGCCGGTCGTGTTCGCGGACGAAGCCGTCGATTTCGGCGAGGAAATGGCGGTTGTCGTGCTGCCAGGGGTGGAAGCCGGGCTTGAAGTAGTCGAGCCAGGGCCGGAACGAGCGGCGCAGGAAGCCGTCGCGGCCGATCAGGAAGCTGGCCAGTTCGCGCCACTGGGCGAGTCCGCGGGCCTTCGGATTGGCGCGGCTCATGCGCACGGTGTAGATGGCCACCAGCAGCATGAACAGCGAGGTGGCGACCAGCTGCACCGCCGCCCGTTCGGCATAGGCGCGCGGCTTGCCCTTCATCACCGTCTGCCAGACGTCATAGGCGACCGCCTTGTGCTCGGTCTCTTCCAGCGAGTGCCAGCGCCACAGGGAGATGTAGTTGGGCTCGCCATCGCGGGTGACCGAGTCCACCGACAGCACCCAATCGGCGAGCAGGGCGGTGTAGTGCTCCAGGGCGATGGTGATCGCCAACTGGGTGGAGGGCGGGGCCACCGCCTTGATCCGCTCCAGCAGCCGGCGCACCTGGTCTTCGAGTTCAGCGGCGGGCATGCCGGCGGCCTGCATCAGGTCGTTGTAGTCCTCGTGCTCGCGGCCGTGCATGGCCTCCTGGCCGATGAAGGCGGTAACGGCCTTCTGAAGTTCAGGGTCGCGGATCTGCTCGCGGTAGTGGCGGACCGACTGGATGAAGAAGCGCTCGCCGACGGGAAAGAACACCGACAAGGTGTTGACGAACTGGGTCACCAGCGGGCCGCGGCCGTGCCAGTCACCGATGCGCTCGGCCGGTAGCGTGAAGCGCAGATCGCGGCGGATGGGAAGCACGGACATGATTGACTCCTTGGGTGTCGGTGGTACTGTTACATCAAACGATGTCACAACAAATGCCGCAGATCAACCAAACAATGCCATCAAGCTCTGTAACCGAAGGATTGGACTCGGAATTGCCCCGCGACTCCTGGGTGGTCTCCGGCACGGTCCGGCTGGCGGTCCGGGAACGCGGCCTGAAAGGCCGGCCGCCAGTGCTGCTGTTGCACGGCTATCCAGACCAGCAGGAGGTCTGGGAGGCGGTGGCCGAGCGGCTGGCCAGCGAATTCCATGTGATCAGCTACGACGTGCGCGGCGCCGGCCGCTCGGACCGCCCAGCCCGGGTCGGCGACTACCGGCTGGAGCTGCTCGCCGACGATCTGCGAGCGGTGATCGCGGCGGTCTCGCCCGAGCGGCCGGTGCATCTGGTCGCGCACGACTGGGGCTCGATCCAGAGCTGGGAGGCGGTGGGGGTGGACAGCGCGCCGCGCTACTTCGCCAGCTTCACCTCGATCTCCGGTCCCTGCATCGACCACGTCGGGGAATGGCTGCAGGACTTGCGTCGGGGCCGAGGTCGTGAGGAGGCGGGTCCGCTGCTGCGGCAGATGCTGCATTCCTGGTACATCGGCATGTTCCAGTTGCCGGGCTTGGCGCCGCTGGTCTGGCGCGCCGGTCTGGGCCGGGTCTGGCACCGCCTGCTCAGTCGCCAGGAGCAGGTGCGCGCGCTGGCCTCGGCAACCCAGACCGCCGATGGCATCGCCGGCATCCGCATGTACCGCGCCAACTTTCCTGCCCGTCTGCGGCGCCCGCAGCCGCGCACCGTGAATCTGCCGGTGCAGTTGCTGATCGCCACCGGCGATCCCTATGTCGCGCCGGCGTTTCTGCGCGCCTTGTTGCGGCAGCGCGCCTCGCGCCTGCCGCAGTTGCAGACCCGGGAGCTGAGCGGCGGCCACTGGCAGCCGCTGGCGCAGCCGGACAGGCTGGCCGGCCTGGTGCGCGAGTTCGTCCTTGCGCAGGAGGCTCGGCGTCCTGCCTAGAGGCCGCTATCATGCCGGCATGAAGCCGCTGAATAAGAAAAGCAAAGCCGCCGGGGACGCCGAGGAGCTGCGCAAGCCCGTCGAGTACTCCATCGAGGATCTCGCCCGCGCCGCCAAGACCACGGTGCGCAATGTCCGCGCCTACCAGGATCGCGGCTTGATCCCACCGCCGGAGCGGCGCGGCCGCACTGGCGTCTACAGCGAGGCGCATCTGTCGCGGCTGCGCATCATCGGCCACCTGCTGCAGCGGGGTTACACCCTGGCCAGCATCGGTGAGCTGATCGAAGCCTGGGAACGCGGCCAGGACATCGCCGGGCTGATCGGCCTGGAGTCGGCGGTGTCCAGCCCCTGGACCGACGAGACGCCGGCGACCTACTCACTGATTGATCTGGTGAAGCTGTTCGGTGGGCGCTTCGAGCTGTCCTGGATCGTCAAGGCCAACGAGCTGGGCATCATCAAGCAGCAGGGAGCACGTTTCGTCGCGCCTTCGCCACGCACGCTGCAAGCCGGCGCCGAGCTGGTCAGTGTCGGCATTCCGCTGGACGAGATGCTGGACGTGGTGGCCGGCCTGCGCGCCAATGTCGAGCGCGCGGCGGACGAGATGGTGCGCCTGGTCGAGCACTACATCTTCGACAAGTACGGCAGCGGCCTGCCGCCCAAGGAAGACGTGCCCAAGCTCGGCGAGATCATCTGGCGCCTGCGCCCGCTGGTGGAGATGGCGGTGCACGCGGAAGTGGCGCGGGCGATGGAGATTGCCGCCAACAAGCATCTGGGCGACCGCCTGGCGACGGTGCTGGAACAGATGTCCAACCAGCCGCGCAGCAGCTGATCCGCTGACTCCCTCCCCCGCTTGCGGGGGAGGGGCGGGGTGGGGGCGTTTGCCCTGCTCGGGCCGCTACTTCCCCTTGCTCATCTGCAGCTTGGTGCCGAGGCCGACCAGCTTCTGGTAGCCGGTCGGCAGCAGCCGCTGCATGAGGTCCACCGCCACCGCGTCCGGCCCGATCAGCACCCGCCGGGAATTGCGGCGCACGCCCTTCAGGATGGTTTCCGCCGCCGTCTCCGGCGTGGTGATGAACATCTTCTCGAACCGCGCCTTGCCCTGTTCGGCTTCCTGGCCGATCAGCGCCTTCATGTTGTCGTCGAAGCGCGCCGCCCGGGCGATATTGGTCTTGATGCCGCCCGGGTGCACGCAGGTGGTGGAGACCGGGCTCTTGGCCATGTCCAGCTCAATGCGCAGCGCTTCGGTAAAGCCGCGCACCGCGAACTTGCTGGCGTTGTAGGCCGACTGGCTGGGCACGCCGATGATGCCGAAGATGCTGGAGATATTGATGATGTGGCCGTCGCCGGAGGCTTTCAGATAGGGCAGGAAGGCCTGGCTGCCGTGCACCACGCCCCAGAAGTTGATGTCCATGATCCAGCGGAAGTCCTCGAACTTCATGCCGTCCACCGCCGCGCCCAGGGCGACGCCAGCGTTGTTGAACACCAGGTTGATCTGGCCATGCGCCTTGGCGCTGGCCTCGGCCCAGGCGTAGATGGCGTCGCGGTTGGCGACATCCACCTTGGTCTGGGTGACCTTCACGCCCTTGGCCTCGCAGGCCTTGGCGGTTTCGGCGAGGCCGGCGCTGTTGACGTCGGACAGCGCCAGCGCGCAGCCCTGACCCGCAAGATTGATCGCCAGCGCGCGGCCGATGCCGGAGCCGGCGCCGGTGATGGCGGCGACCTTGTTCTGGAAAGACTTCATGGACTCCTCTGGATTTCTAGGTGGTTTGCAATCAGGCGGTTTCGGTCGCGCGGCTCACGCGGTAGTCGCCCAGTTTGAAGTGCCTGGTGGCCTGACGGAAGCGGAAGGTGAAACCGGGCCAGAGGGTGGTGTTCTTGCCGTTGGCGTTCACGTACCAGCTCTTGCAGCCGCTAGCCCAGATCGCCTTGCCCAGTTGCTTCTGCAGGCCCTGGTTGTAACGCGTCTGCACGGCGGCCTTCACCTCCACCTCGCGTAGTTGCTGGCGCTGGATGGTGTTCAAGGCGTCGAGCACGTAGGCGATCTGCGACTCGATCATGTAGACCATCGAGCTGTGGCCCAGGCCGGTGTTGGGGCCGACCAGCATGAACAGGTTGGGGAAGCCGTGGATGGTGGTGCCGAGATAGGCCTCGGGACCGTCCTTCCAGGCATCCAGCAGGTCCAGCCCGTCGCGACCGAAGATGGCGCCGCGCGGCAGCGGGTCCTGGGCCTTGAAGCCGGTACCGTAGACGATGCAATCCACCGGCCGCTCGACGCCGTCGCTGGTGACGATGCTGTGGGCCTTGACCTCGCGGATGCCGGTGCTGACGACCTCGACATTGGCCTGCGCCAGCGCCGGGTAGTAGTCGTCCGAGATCAGCACCCGCTTGCAACCGAAGGCGAAGTCCGGAGTGACCTTCGCGCGCAGTTCGGGGTTCCTGATCTGCTTGCGGATGTGCCGGCGGGCCAGCAGCTCCGGCAGCTTCATCACCTGCGGATTGAGCACGAAGCCGAGCACCCGGCCTTCCAGCGACCAGTAGATCGCTTCGCGGATCGCCTGCTGGGCCTGCGGCAGGCGCTTGAACAGCCGCTGCTCCAGGGCGCTGATGCGGCGGTCCGGCTTGGGCATGATCCAGGGCGGGGTGCGCTGGTAGAGATCGAGATGCCCGGCGCGCTTCTGCAACTGCGGCACGAACTGGATCGCCGAGGCGCCGGTGCCGATCACCGCGACGCGCTTGCCCTGGAAGTCGTAGTCATGGTCCCACTCGGCGGAGTGGAAGGCCTTGCCCTTGAATTTGGTGATGCCCTTGAGCTCGGGGTAGGCGGGGGTGGAGAGTCCACCCAGGCCGGCGACCAGAGCGCGTGCCTGGAAGCGGCGGCCGTCACGGGTCTTGACCTGCCAGAGCTGCGCGGCCTCGTCGTAACGCGCCTCGGTCACGTCGGCGCCGAAGCGCAGGTGCGGCGCCAGGCCGTACTTGTCGGCGCAGTGTTCGAGATAGCGCTTGATCTCCGGCTGCGGCGCGAACATCCGCGACCAGGCCGGATTGGGCTCGAAGGAGAAGGAGTAGAGGTGCGACTGCACGTCGCAGGCGCAGCCGGGGTAGGTGTTGTCGCGCCAGGTGCCGCCGACGCTCTGCGCGCGCTCCAGGACCAGAAAGTCGCTGCGCCCCTCCTGCTTGAGGCGGATCGCCATGCCGAGGCCGGCAAAGCCGGTGCCGATGATCAGGGTGGACAGCGGCGCGCCGTCGTCCGGGAGGTGTGCGTCGAATGCCATGGGGTCTCCGGGTGGTTGCTCGTGCAGCGCCGCTCTTTGATGGCGACGATTACAGTGAGTGATGGCACGATACCATAATGTTGCGCTGCGGTACTGGCTGCGGCGAACCTGGGCCTGTCGGTGCGGCCAAGTCGGTCAGATCGGGCGTCTTCGTGCGACAATAGCGTCGATTCGCGCCGGCCCCCCGCGACGGTGAGCCGTGAACCCCGCCAGGCCCGGAAGGGAGCAACGGCAGCGGTGCCACCGGGTGCCGGGGCAAGTCGGCGCGAATCCCTCTTTCAGCCCGATTCGGCTACTGCGCTTGCGATCTGCGCGCCGGATCGTGCTCACGGCCACTAGGCCGCTCCGCGCGTTCCAGCACGCATCTCGCAATGCTCGCCACGCCGACTCGGGCCGAAAGGCCTGCCTAATCGTGAAGTGCGGGCCCCCAAATGCTCGTTACGCCAATTCAGAGGCTTGGCGTTTCTGCCCGCCGCGCTCCGCGCTCCGCAGTGCTCTCTACGCCGACTCGGGCCGAAAAGGTTTCTGCATCGACTTGCGCGTGGCTGGGCGTTTTGCTTCCTCCCCCGCTTGCGGGGGAGGATCGAGGTGGGGGCGTCGGTGCTATCCCACCGGACAAGCACGATTGCGAGCGTCGTCGCTATTCCACCCGCACCAGAACGATGCCGCCGGCCTGGTATTCGACCACCAGCGGGCGGGCGACTTCGGTTTGCAGGTCTTCCAGGCGGTCGACGCGGGTGAAGGCCAGTTCGCCGCTGACCGGGGTGCGGTGCGGGGTCTCGGCTTCGCGGTAGACGCTGAAGCTGGGCATGTGGATGCGGTAGGCGACGGCGGGCAGGCCGAGTTCCTTGGCCTTGAGTCCGGCCAGCTTCACCGGCCACTGCTGGCCGTTGGCGAGCAGGGGCAGCACGCCGCCCCAGGCAGCGATGGCGACCGCCAGGCCGGCGCGCAGGGTCGCCTGCCAGGCCGGCAGGCCCGGGCGGAAGGCGGTGACCAGCAGGAGCAGCAGCGCGCCGCCGCAGGCCAGGTAGTAGCCGGGCGTTACCGTGGCTTGGATCAGTGCCACCAGGCCGCGCTCGTAGAGCCGGTGCTCGGGCGGCGGGAACAGCGGCAGCAGGCTGGGCAGGGCCAGCAGCAGCACTAGGAAGATGGCCGCCGGCAGCAGGGCCAGCCAGCGCCGGGTGATCGCTTCGTGGTGCAGGCCGAACAGCACGAACAGCGGCGTGCAGCCGTACAGCAGATAGTGCGGCAACTGGGTGGCGGAGGTGGAGAACAGCAGGAACACGCCGCCGAACCAGACCAGCAGATAGCCGGTGAGCGGCTCGCTCTTCCAGCGCTTGGCGCTGGCCAGGGCCGGCACTAGCCAGGCGCTGAACGGCAGCACGATCAGCGGCAGGAAGGCGGCGTAGTACCAGAGATGGCCGCCGTGGCTCTCCATGGTGTCGGAGTAGCGGCTGACGTTGTGGTCCAGCAGGAAGTGGCGGAAGAACTCGCCGCCGTCGCGCAGCGTCAGCAACACCGCCCAGGGCAGGAACACCGCCAGCGCCAGCAGCCAGCCGGGCACGAAGAAGGCGGCCTTCAGGCCCTCGCGCCAGCGGCCGTACAGGGCCGCGAACGGCAGCATCACCATTACCGGCAGGGCCACCGCGACCGGTCCCTTGGTCAGCAGCCCCAGGCCGATCCATAGATAGACCCGCAGCAGCACCAGCCGCCGGGGATGCTCGATCCAGCGCCAGAGGTCGAGCAGCGACAGCGCCAGCAGCAGGTTGAGCAGCGCATCGGCGGTGGCGGCATGGCCGATCAGCCCCGGGATCAGCGACAGCGCCAGGCTGCCGGCGGCGAACAGGCCTTTCTCGTGCGAGCCGCCGCCGACCTCGCGGGTGAAGCGGTAGACCGCCCAGGCCCAGAGGCTGGCGGCGATCATCGACGGCAGGCGCAGGGCGAACTCGCTCCAGCCGAGCAGGGCGACGCTGGCGGCCTGCAGCCAGTAGATCAGGATCGGCTTGTCGTAGCGTGGCTCGCCGTCGAGATAGGTCATCAGGAAGTTGCCGCGCGCGAACATCTCGCGGGTGGCCTCGCTGAAGGCGCCCTCGTCGAGGTCGAACAAGGGCACCGCCCAACTGTTCAGCCAGTAGCCGCAGAACAGGGCGAGGGCGAACAGCAGCCAGTGCTGGCGCGACATCGCGACCTCAGGCCAGTTGGCTGTCGGGGGCGGTGGGGAGCACGGGGGCTGCCGAAGGCGTGTGCCAGCTGGCCGGCTGCGGCTCGCCGGTTTCGCGCAGGAAGGCCACCCGGGGTTCGTTCTGGTAGAAGATGCGGGACAGCATTTCCGCCACCACGCCGGTGGTGATGAACTGGATCGAGAACACCAGCAGCAGGATCGACACCAGCAGCAGCGGTCGGCCGCCGATGTTCTCGCCCAGCGCGAACTTCACGAACAACAGCCAGCTCATCAGCAGGCTGCCGACCAGACCGAAGCTCAGGCCGATGACTCCGAAGAAGTGGCCGGGCCGCGCCTGGAAGCGCATGAAGAAGAACACCGTCAAGAGGTCGAGGATGACCCGGAAGGTGCGCGAGATGCCGTACTTGCTGGCGCCGAACTGGCGCGCGTAGTGGCGCACCGGCACTTCGTCAATGCGGTTGGGCGAGGTGACCATCGCCGCCCAGACCGGGATGAAGCGGTGCATCTCGCCGTACAGGCGCACCTTCTTGATCACTTCGGCGCGGTAGATCTTCAGCGAGCAGCCGTAGTCGGTGAGGTTGACGCCGGTGACCTTGGCGATCAGCCGGTTGGCGATCTTGCTGGGCAGCTTGCGGCTGACCAGGGCGTCCTGGCGGTTGGCGCGCTTGCCGGCCAGGAGGTCGAGATCGCGGGCCAGCAGCTCCTCCACCATCATCGGGATGTCGCCCGGGTCGTTCTGCAGATCGCCGTCGAGGGTGGCGATGATCTCGCCACGGGCGGCGTCGATGCCGGCCTGCATGGCGGCGGTCTGGCCGTGATTGCGCGCGAAGCGGATGACCCGGACATGCGGGCCGTATTCGGCGGCCGCCTTCATCAGGCGCGGGCCGGTCTGGTCGCTGGAGCCGTCGTCGACGACGATCAGTTCCCATTCGCCGGGGTAGCTGGCCAGGCCGTCGTGGACGCCTTTCAGCATCGGGGCGACGTTGTCCTGTTCCTTGTACATCGGGATCACGACGGACAGGCGCGGTGCGGTCATTGCGGTCAGTAAGGCAGTAGGGGACGGCCTATTGTCTCACAGGGTCGCGGCTGCCCAGCCAGGCCAGGGCGCCGGCGGCGAGCGCCACACCCAGCACCAGCAGATGCAGGTTCACCGCCGCCGCCAGCAAGGCCGGACTCGGCGCTGCGAAGGGCGAGACCAGGGCGATCACGCCGGCCTCGTAGGTGCCGAAGCCGCCGGGGGTGTGGATCGGCAATACCGTAGAGAGATCGCCACCGATGGCCCCCAGCAGCGCCTGCGCGGCGGGCAGGCTGGCGAGCAGCGCGAACACCGCTGCCAGTGCCGCCAGCTTGATGCTCCAGGCGCTCCAGCTCAGCAGCAGGTCCAGGCCGACCTGGGCGCTGCGCTGCGGCACGCCGCCCAGCAGCCGGCGCAGCAAGCGGGCGCCGCCGTTCTCGCGGCCGGCCAGCAGCCGCGCCATACCGCGCTGCACCGCCGGTGCCAGCAGCGGCAGGCCGGCGATCAGCAGCGCCGTCGCGTACCAGCCGCCGGTGCCGGGCGCCGCCCACAAGCGCGGCCCCAGGGTCGCGGCGGCGAGGCTGGCCAGCACATTGAGATCGAGCAGTCGCAGCCACAGCAGGGTGCCGGCGCCGTGCGCCAGATCGACGCCGAACCAGCGTTGCAGCAGCAGCGGGAAGCTGGCCTCGCCGGTGCGCGCCGGCAGGATCAGGTTCAGCGCGTTGTTGAGCAGGATCAGCCGCAGGCAGTCCAGCCAGCGTCCGCGCGGGATCGCCGGCTCGGCGAGGTAGACCCGCAGCGCGCGCAGCGAATAGCTGGCGAGCTGCGCCAGCACCACCAGCAGCACCAGCGCCAGCGGCACCGCCGACCAGGGCGCGAGCAGCCGGGCGAAGCCCCACCAGTGCTCGATGGCCCAGGCGAACAGCAGCAGCACCGCGAGTTGCGCGAGATAGAGCAGGGAGCGTTTCAAAAGTACGGGGCGGCGGCAGGCGAGCGCGCATCTTAGCCCCGCCTCCCGCTATAAACTGTGGGCATGAGACGCTTTGCTTCCCCTTTGTTGCCATTGTGCGTGGTCTCATGCCGGCGACGGCTCGCCACGCTACGATCCCCACGCGCCGCGTGGGGCCCCTCCACGCTGCTCGCGTCGCCATGAGCTACCTAGCCCTCGCCCGCAAATACCGTCCCCGCCGCTTCGAAGACGTGATGGGCCAGGCGCATGTCGTCAAGGCGCTGAGTCACGCCCTGGACCACGACCGCCTGCACCCGGCGATCCTGCTCACCGGCACCCGTGGCGTCGGCAAGACCACGCTGGCGCGCATCATCGCCAAGGGCCTCAACTGCGAGACCGGCGTCACCAGCCAGCCCTGCGGGCTGTGCGGCAGTTGCAAGGAGGTCGATCAGGGCCGCTTCGTCGATCTGCTGGAGATCGACGCCGCTTCCAACACCGGCGTCGATGACGTGCGTCAGGTGATCGAGAACGCCCAGTACGCGCCGGCGCGCGGCCGCTACAAGGTCTATCTGATCGACGAAGTCCACATGCTCAGCAAGGCCGCCTTCAACGCTCTGTTGAAGACGCTGGAAGAGCCGCCCAAGCATGTGAAGTTCATCCTCGCCACCACCGACCCACAGAAACTCCTGGTGACGGTGCTGTCGCGCTGCCTGCAATTCAACCTCAAGCGCCTGCCGCAATCGCTGATCCGCGAGCAGATCGCCAAGGTGCTGACCGAGGAGGGTCAGGGCTTCGAGCCCGGCGCCCTGGCCGAGCTGGCACGCTCCGCCGATGGCTCCATGCGTGACGCGCTCTCGCTCACCGACCAGGCCATCGCCTTCGCCGGCGGCGGCACCCTGCAACGCGAGCCGGTGGAGGCGATGCTCGGCACCAGCGGCCGGCGCAGCCTGTTCGAGCTGCTGGCGGCGATTGCCGGCGACGACCGCGAGGCCCTGCTGAGCGGCATCCAGCGCCTGGAAGAGCAGGCCCCGGACTACGCCGCCCTGCTCAGCGAGCTGGCCGCGCAGTTGCAGCGGCTGGCGGTATTGCAACTGCTGCCCAAGGCGCAGAGCGAGGACGACGACCCGGCGCTGATCGAGCTGAAGAGCCGGTTCGCGCCGGAAGACCTGCAACTGCATTACCAGATCGCAGTGCTCGGCCGCCGCGATCTCGGCTGGGCGCCGGACCCGCGCATCGGCTTCGAGATGACGCTGCTGCGTATGCTGGCGTTCCGGCCGGAAACGCCGGGGCCGGATGGTCAGGGTCCGCGCCGGGCCGAGTCCGCCACCGCCGCTGGCGCGGGGGCTCGCATTGCTGGCGCTCCCGCCGCCGCCGCGCCGCGCGCCCCGGTCGCCAGCCAGGCGCAGCCCGCGCCCCAGACCCGCGCGCCAGAGCCGGTGGTGTCGGCCCCGCCCAAGCCCAGCCTGCCTGCCGCTTCCGCACCGGTCGCGGAGCCGCCCGCCGTGGCGGCGGAGCCGCTGGCCGCCGATGCCAGTTGGAGCATGCGCATCGCCGCCCTGCGCCTGGACGCGATGGTCAAGCAGTTGGCGCTCAACTGCGCCTGGACCGCCCACGAAGGCGAGGTGCTGCGGCTGACGCTGGACTCCAAGGTGAAGCATCTGCTCACCGAGGAGCGGCGCCTGAGCTTGCAGAAGGCGCTGTCCGAGCAACTGGGGCAGAGCCTCCAGCTCGCCATCGACCTCGGCATCGGCAGTCTCGATACCCCGGTGGCGCAGGCCCTGGCCCAGGTCGATGCCCGTCAGAAGGCGGCCGAGGCCAGCATCGAGCAAGACCCGGCGATACGCGCCTTCCGCGAGCAATTCGGCGCCCTGCTGCGCCAGGGCAGCATCCGCCCCCTCTAGGTTTTCAGTTATCCCCGCCGGTTCAGACGCCGGCCCCACTCCCAGGAGAATCCGATGAAAGGCCCCATGGCCCAGATTCTGGCGCAAGCCCAGAAAATGCAGGACAACGTCAAGCGCGCGCAGGACGAGATCGCCCGGCTGGAGATCACCGGCGAAGCCGGGGCCGGCATGGTCAAGGTCACGCTCACCGGCAAGCACCAGGCGAAGAAGGTCGAGATCAATGCCGACGCCCTGACCGAGGACAAGGAATTTCTCGAAGACCTGATCGCCGCCGCCATCAACGACGCCGCCCAGAAGCTGGAAGCGGCGACCCAGGCGAAGATGTCGGCGGTCACCGCCGGCATGCCCATCCCCCCAGGCATGAACCTCGGCTTCTGATCGGACCCGCATGACCGCTTATTCGCCGCGCCTCGGCCGGCTGATCGAGGCATTGCGTCGCCTGCCGGGCGTCGGTCCGAAGTCGGCGCAGCGCATGGCGCTGCATCTCTTGCAGCGCGACCGCGAGGGCGCGGAGTACTTGGCGCGCGCGCTCGGTGAGGCGCTGAGCGGCATCGAGCGCTGCCCGCGCACGCGGATGTTCTGCGAACCGGCGCACTGCGGCTTCTGTAGTGCCTCGCGCGCCAAGGCCGGCCAGCTCTGCGTGGTGGAAAACCCGGCCGATCTGATCGCCATCGAAAACAGCACGCCCTATCGTGGCCGCTACTTCGTGCTCGGTGGCCGGCTCTCGCCCCTGGACGGCATCGGCCCCGAGGCGCTCGGTCTGGATCTACTTGCCGAGCAACTGGCCGACGGCACGGTGCAGGAGCTGATCATCGCCACCAACCCGACCGTCGAAGGCGAGGCCACCGCCCACTACATCGCCGAACTGGCACGCGCCCGCAACGTCAAGGTGACGCGCATCGCCCACGGCGTGCCCATGGGCGGCGAGCTGGAATACGTCGATGGCGGCACGCTCAGCCACGCTTTCGCGGGCCGGCAATTGCTGTAGCTGCGCCCGGCGCCGCGCCAGCCCGCCTAGATCGACAGTTCGCGCAGGTCGGCGGCGGGTTCGGATTCTTCCCAGAGCTGGATGTAGTCCTCGCGCTCACGCTTGGCGACGGCCGGCGCCTCGGTCTGCCAGCGCGACAGCAGCTCGCGGGCATCCTTGCGCTGCAAGAGGTGGCGACCGTCGACGATCAGCAGCTCATCGAGACGGTCGCGGCGGCGTTCCGGGCTGAGCTGGCGGATCTGGATGCGGCTGGGCAGGCGGCGGGCGAGGGCGATCAGCGGGTGGCCGCGCCGGGCCAGTTCGGTGCGGTTGAGCAGCAGCCGCAGCTCGGCGCGCTCGCTGGACAGCGCGAAACGCTGCACCGCCTCGACCAACTCGGCACTGCCGTAGAGGCGCGGGTCGAGTTCCAGGCTCAGCAGCAGCACTTCGCGCCGGGCGCCGCCGACGGCGGCCAGGGCGGTGGCGGCAAAGCCTTCCAGGCCTTCGACCGCGACCGCCTCGCTCACGGCTTGCGCGCCTGGCTGGCGGCGTTGCCGATGTAGCTCGCCGGCGTCATCGCCAGTAGCCGCTCCTTGGCCTCTTCCGGCAGCTCCAGACCCTTGACGAACTCGCGGATCGCCTCGCGGCCGATCTTCTGGCCACGGGTCAGGCGCTTGAGCTGCTCGTAGGGCTCGGGCAGGCCGTAGCGGCGCATCACGGTCTGGATCGCCTCGCCCAACACTTCCCAGTTGTCGTCCAGGTCCTTGCCCAGTTTCCAGGCATCGCCCTCGAGTTTGGAGATGCCCTTCTGCAGCGCCTGGTAGGCGATCAGCGAGTGCGCCGCGCCGACGCCGAGATTGCGCAGCACGGTGGAGTCGGTGAGGTCGCGCTGCCAGCGCGAGATCGGCAGCTTCTCGGCCAGGTGCTGCAACAGCGCGTTGGCGATGCCGAGATTGCCCTCGGCGTTCTCGAAGTCGATGGGATTGACCTTGTGCGGCATGGTCGAGCTGCCGACCTCGCCCGCCACCGCGCGCTGCTTGAAGTAGCCGACCGAGATGTAGCTCCAGATGTCGCGCGCGAAATCCACCAGGATGGTGTTGAGCCGCGACAGTGCGTGGAAGTACTCGGCGATGTAGTCGTGCGGCTCGATCTGGGTGGTGGCCGGGCTCATCTCCAGGCCCAGGCTGGCGATGAAGTCGCCGGCCATCGCCGGCCAGTCGACTTCCGGATAGCTGGCGATGTGGGCGTTCCAGTTGCCGACCGCGCCGTTGATCTTGCCCAGGCAGGGCACGGCGGCGAGTTGCGCGCGCTGGCGCCGGAGGCGCGCCACGAACACCGCCATCTCCTTGCCCAGCGTGGTCGGCGAGGCCGGCTGGCCGTGGGTGCGGCTGAGCATCGGTTGCTCGGCGTACTGCTGCGACAGCGAGGAGATCGCCGCCAGGGTCTTGTCGATGGCCGGCAGCAGCACCTTTTCGCGGGCATCCCGCAGCATCAGGGCGTGGGCGAGGTTGTTCATGTCCTCGCTGGTGCAGGCGAAGTGGATGAACTCGGTGACTGCCGCCAGTTCCGGATGGCCCTGGGCCTTGTCCTTCAGGTAGTACTCGACCGCCTTCACGTCGTGGTTGGTGGTCTGCTCCTTGACCTTGATCCACTGGGCTTCATCGACGTTGAAATTGCTGATGATCGCTTCCAGCCGGGCGTGGGCGGCCTCCGACAGCGGCGGCACCTCCGGAATGCCCGAGTGCCGGCTCAGGGCCTGCAACCAGCGGATCTCGGCGATCACGCGGTAGCGCATCAGCCCGTACTCGGAGAAGAATTCGCGCAGGGCGACGGTCTTTTCGGCGTAGCGGCCGTCGATGGGGGAGATGGCGGAGAGCGAGGTCAGGTTCATCGGACGGGCTTGGGTCGGGCCGCCGGGCTGCGGCGGTAGCTGCGAAAGACGCGCATTTTACGCGACGAGGTGCGATTGCCATGAGCAAGTTCAGAATCGAGCGGGACAGCCTGGGCCCGATGCAGGTGCCGGCGCAGGCGCTGTGGGGCGCCCAGACCCAGCGGGCGGTGGAGAACTTCCCGGTTTCCGGCCTGCGCCTGCCGCGTGCATTCATCCGCGCGCTGGGCTTGATCAAGGCGACGGCCGCCGAGGCCAACGCCGGGCTCGGTCTGCTCGACACCGCCCGCGCCGAGGCGATTGCCGCCGCCGCCAGCGAGGTGGCCGAAGGTGCCCACGACGAGCAGTTTCCGGTGGATGTGTTCCAGACCGGCTCCGGCACCTCCAGCAACATGAACGCCAACGAGGTGATCGCGCGGCTCGCCAGCCGGGCCGCCGGCCTGGCGGTGCATCCCAATGACCACGTCAATTACGGCCAGTCCTCCAACGATGTGATCCCTACCGCAGTGCATGTGTCGGCGGCCCTGCTGGTGCAGGAGCAGTTGAAGCCGGCGCTGGCGCATCTGCACAAGGTCATCGAGGCCAGGGCGCGCGGCCTGCGCGGGCAGGTGAAGACCGGGCGCACGCATCTGATGGACGCGATGCCGTTGGGCTTCGATCAGGAGCTGTCCGGCTGGGCACAGCAAGTGAAGAACGGCGTCGCGCGGCTGGACTCGGCGATGCCGCGACTGCTGGCCCTGGCCCAGGGTGGCACCGCAGTCGGCACCGGCATCAACGCCCATCCGCGCTTCGCGCGCAGCTTCGCGCGGCTGCTGGCCAGGCGCACCGGCCTCAAGTTCGTGCCCAGCCCGAACGCTTTCGAGAGCCTGGCGACGGTGGATGCCGCCGCCGAGCTGTCCGGTCAGTTGAAGGTGATTGCCGTCTCGCTGATGAAGATCGCCAACGATCTGCGCTGGATGAATTCCGGCCCGCTGGCCGGCCTGGGCGAGATCGCCCTGCCGACCCTGCAACCGGGCAGTTCGATCATGCCGGGCAAGGTCAATCCGGTGATACCGGAGGCGACCTGCATGGTCGCCGCCCAGGTGATCGGCAACGACGCGGCGATCACCATCGCCGCCCAGTCCGGCAACTTCCAGCTCAACGTCATGCTGCCGCTGGTGGCGCACAACCTCTTGCAGTCGCTGGAGCTGCTCGCCAATGTCAGCCGCCTGCTGGCCGACCGCGCCATCGCCGGCTTCGTGGTCAACCAGGCGCACATCGACGAGGCCTTGGCGAAGAACCCCATCCTGATCACCGCGCTCAACGAGCGGATCGGCTACGAGCGCGGCGCCGCCATCGCCAAGCGCGCCTACGCCGAGCGGCGGCCGGTGCTGGAGGTGGCGCTGGAGGAAACCGGCCTGCCGGAGCGCACACTGCGCCGTCTGCTGGATCCGGCGGCGCTGACCGAGGGCGGCATCAAGGGCGGTTCCAGCGGCGCTGGGGGCTGAGCGGCGAGGGGCGGATGACCTTTGGTCGGGATGGCAGATGATTCCATCGGCAGGCCTGCGCCGAGAGCGGGTTTGCGACTAGGCTTGCCGCAGAAGAACACGCCAGGAGGCACTCCATGTTCCGCAGCTCCGCTCGCAAGCCCGAACCCGTCGCCGTTGCGCTGCCGCCGGCCTATCTGACCGTCTATGCCGCCGAGGCTGGCCGTCACGATCCGCATCTGGCGCCGGGACTGGAGTCGCTGCTGCCGCCGGGCACCCGCTACGAACTGGCCGCGCCGCCAGAGCCGCAGCGCGAGGGCACGCCGCTGATCCCCGCCTCCTCCGAATTCGTGGTCAGCCTGTTCCTCGATCCCGAACAGCTCGACGGCATCGCCGACAAGGTGCTGGCGGCGCGTTCCGGCGGCCGCCACAACAGCCTGGTGATCGTCATCAACGGCCGCCAGTTCGGCGCTCTTGGCCGCTGGCTGGAGCGGCGCAGTTCCGCCGGTCGCCTGGCCGGCGTGCATCTGATGGTGGCGCGCGATGTCTCCGATGCCCTGGCGCAACTGCCACGGCGGCTGAGCCCGGTGGTGGAAGACAATCTGATCCGCATGCCGACCTCCACCGAGATCGACAACCCCGGCTACAAGAGCTTCTACATCTTCAGCCCGGAGCTGCACGCGGTGGTGGCGCGCATCCGTGCCTTCGCCAAGAACGGCGTCAGCCGCGCCTATCTGCTCGGCGGCCCCGGCAGCGGCAAGACCTCGCTGGCCTTCTACTACTTCCTGGTGCGCAACAAGGGTCGCTTCGTGTCGGTGAACCTGGCGGCGGAAAACACCGGCGACAAGGCGGCGATCAAGTCCCTGCTCTGCGGCCACGTCTCCGGGGCCTTCCCCGGCGCTGGCGGCCGCACTGGCGCCTTCTCGCATGCCCGCGACGGCGTCTGCTTCCTGGACGAGGCGCACGGCGTCACCGGCGCGGTGATGGAAACCCTGATGGAAGCCCTGGACAACGGCCAGTACCTGCCGTTCGGCGCCTCCGCCAAGCAGTCGCTGGACTGCGCCCTGCTGTTCGCCACCAACCGCAGTTGGGAGCATTTGCGCAACTCGGTGAACATCGACGAATTCACCCGCCTGGGTGCGGCCACCATCTCGGTGCCGGAACTGCACCGGCGCGAGGAAGACATGATCGCCGTGGTCGCCGCCAATCTCGCCAAGCTGGGTTCGCGCTGCACCAGTTGGCGGGCGCCGGAGGGCTTGTCGGAACCCGCCTGGCAGGCGATCCGCGACTGCCGCTGGCATGGCAATGTCCGCGCCCTGACCCGCGTGCTGGAAGCGGCCTTCGTCGATTCCGCCATGCGCGAGGACTCGCGCGGCCTGCTGGAGCTGGACGATGTCCGCAACGGCATCGCGCTCTGGGAGCCGGCGGACCACCATAGTCACGCGGTCTACGCCTCCAACTGACAGGGCTGTGGCGGCCGGCTGCCATTCCGGAGCCGGCCAAGTCGGTGGCATTTCGGTAGGATGCGCGCCTGCCGAAAACCACCCGCCAGACGCCCAGCCATGAGCACCATCCGCCAGGACGACTTCATCCAGTCGATTGCCGACGCCTTCCAGTACATCAGCTACTACCACCCGCTGGACTACATCCAGGCGCTGGGCGAGGCCTACGAGAAGGAAGAGTCACCGGCGGCCAAGGACGCGATTGCGCAGATCCTGACCAATTCCCGGATGTGCGCCGAGGGCAAGCGCCCGATCTGCCAGGACACCGGCATCTGCGTGGTGTTCCTCAAGGTCGGCATGAATGTGCGCTGGGACGCGACCTTGAGTGTGCAGGAGATGGTCAACGAGGGCGTGCGCCGCGCCTACCTCAATCCCGAGAACAAGCTGCGCGCTTCGGTGCTGGCCGACCCGGCCGGTAAGCGCAGCAACACCAAGGACAACACCCCGGCGGTGATCCACTACGAGATCGTCCCCGGCGATCACGTCGAGGTAACCTGCGCCGCCAAGGGCGGCGGCAGCGAGAACAAGTCCAAGCTGGTCTGCCTCAACCCCAGCGACTCCATCGTCGATTGGGTGCTGAAGACCGTGCCGACCATGGGCGCCGGCTGGTGCCCGCCCGGCATTCTCGGCATCGGCATCGGCGGCACGCCGGAGAAGGCGGCGGTGATGGCCAAGGAGGCGATCATGGCGCCGGTGGACATCCATCTGGTCAAGGCCAAGAAGGCGCGCGGTGAAACTCTCACCAAGGTCGAGGAACTGCGCCTGGAGCTGCTGGAGAAGGTCAACGCGCTGGGCATCGGCGCCCAGGGCCTGGGCGGCCTGACGACCGTGCTGGACGTGAAGATCATCGACTACCCGACCCACGCCGCCAGCCTGCCGGTGGCGATGATCCCCAACTGCGCCGCCACCCGCCATGTGCACTTCGAGCTGGACGGCTCCGGGCCGGCGAAGCTGGAAGCGCCGAAGCTGGAAGACTGGCCGCAGGTGACCTGGGCGGCCGATACCAAGACCTCCACCCGGGTCAATCTCGATACCCTGACGCCGGAAGAAGTGGCGAGCTGGAAGCCGGGCCAGACCCTGCTGCTCAACGGCAAGATGCTCACCGGCCGTGATGCCGCCCATAAGCGCATCCAGGACATGCTTGCCAAGGGCGAGAAGCTGCCGGTGGACTTCACCAACCGCGTCATCTACTACGTCGGCCCGGTCGATCCGGTGCGCGACGAGGCGGTGGGCCCGGCCGGCCCGACCACGGCGACGCGCATGGACAAGTTCACCGAGATGATGCTGGCCAAGACCGGCCTGATCGCGATGATCGGCAAGGCCGAGCGCGGCCCGGTGGCCATCGAGGCGATCAAGAAGCACAAGAGCGCCTACCTGATGGCGGTGGGCGGCGCCGCCTACCTGGTGTCGAAGGCCATCAAGTCGGCCAAGGTGCTGGGCTTCGAGGACATCGGCATGGAAGCCATCTACGAGTTCGAGGTGGTGGACATGCCGGTGACCGTGGCGGTCGATGCGCAGGGAACTTCCGTGCACGAGACCGGGCCCAAGCTCTGGCAGGGCAAGCTCGCGGGCATCCCCGTGGTCTCGGCCTGATCCTTCCTCCACCAGACTTTTGATCGGGACGCCATGAAGGCCTTGCTCAGCTATCGCGGTCTCAGTTTCCTCGGCTTCGCCGGCTGCGCCAGCGGCCTGTTGATGGCGATCTTCTTCTTCCAGAAGTTCCTGGGGCTGGAACCTTGCCCGATGTGCATCTTCCAGCGCGTCGCCATGCTGGCGGCCGGGCTGGTATTCCTGATCGCCGCGCTGCACGGCCCCAAGGCCTGGGGGCGCTGGGTCTACAGCGGCCTGGCGACGCTGGCCAGCCTGATCGGCGCCGGCATCGCCTGGCGGCATGTGTGGTTGCAGGGCCTGCCGGAAGACCAGCGCCCCGCCTGCGGCCCGACGCTGAGCTATCTGATGGACATGATGCCGCTGCAGGAGGTGGTCACCACCATCCTCAAGGGCGACGGCAACTGCGCCAAGATCGACTGGACCTTCCTCGGCCAGAGCCTGCCGTTCTGGACCCTGATGGTGTTCTTCGCGCTGATCGCCTGGGCGCTGCTGACGCCCCTGCTGGCCCGGCGTTGATCGCGCCGCGCTAATTCTTGCCGGCGGTCTCTATCGAGCTCACCCGGCCGGCTTCGAACTGGACCCGTAGCTTTTCCAGGGCCTCGCCGCCGGTGCCGATGCCAACACCGGCGCCGACGCTGGTGCCGCCGCCGCTGAATCCGCCCAGGCCGAAGCTGAGCGCGGGGCCGCGGTCCTGGTAGGACCAGACCTCCGCCTCGCCCTCAGCGGTCTGCCGGCTGTAGACGCGGCTGGGTTCGCCCAGGGCCATACGCACCTGCTCCGGCGTGAAGCCTATGGCGATCTCGCCGGCGCGAATTTTCTCGCGCACCTCGGCCGGGTAGCTGTCGAACTGCCCCTGCTGTTCACCGATGCGCGAGGCGGTGGTGCTGCAGGCGCCGAGTCCGATACTCAGGCTCAGAGCCAGCAGGGCGGCGGTGTGAGTGGTGGTCATCGTCGGTCTCCGGTTGGGGTCAGCACTGGGGTTGAGACCCTTCCGGGGACGATGAAGTTGCCGGCAGCGATTCTCAGGGCGGCGGTGAAGCGATACCCTTGCGACCCGTACTTCTTCGACCGTCCGCCCGCCATGAGCACCGCCACCACTGATCTCTCCGACGCCCATCCTGAAGCCCAGGTCGCCGAGCCGCTGTTCGCCGACTACGGCGGCCGCCTAGCGTTTCACGGTCCGATCAAGACCCTGAAGGTGTTCGAGGACAACGCCCTGGTGCGTTCCACCCTGGAGACACCCGGCGAGGGGCGCGTGCTGGTGGTGGATGGCGGCGGCTCCACCCGTTGCGCGCTGGTGGGTGGCCTGCTGGGCGAATTGGCGGTCAAGAACAAGTGGGCCGGTATCGTGGTGTTCGGCTACATCCGCGACGCCGCCGAGATCGCCGAGCAGGACTTCGGCCTCAAGGCCCTGGGCACCCATCCGCGCAAGAGTGAGAAGGGCTTGCACTCCGGGCATGTGGACAAGGTGGTGACCTTCGCCGGGGTGACCTTTAAGCCTGGGGCCTGGCTGTATGCCGACCTGGATGGAATCGTGGTTTCGGATTCTGCAATTCACAAGAAGTAGGCTGGGATTCGGCATGGCCCTTCAAGGCCCGCTTCGGCGGGCCTTTTGTTTTGGGCAGTGTGGGTCGGTCACGCTGTTTTGTTGTGGTTCGCGCGTTCGCGCTCTGCTGAGTCGCCAATAGGCGAAAAAAAGACAGCAAACAGCACACACAAAGCAGAGCGCGAACGCGCGAACCACAGCCCAGCAAGCAGACGAAAACTTAAACACCCGCCCAGTACACTCCACGACTTCCACCTCAAAAGAACAGACACTCCGTGCAAGACATGACCACCGGCCCCATCCGCAACCACGTCCTGCGGATGATGAGCTTCATGCTGGTCGGCATGCTCACCCAGACCCTCTACGCCCTGGTGGACATCTGGTGGGTGAGTCGCCTGGGCAAGGAGGCGATCGCCGCCGTCAGCGTCGCCAGCAACCTGATGTTCGTGGTGCTGGCGGTCTCGCAAACCCTGGGCGTCGGCGTGGTGGCGCTGGTGTCACAGGCTTTCGGTGCCAAGAACGAGCGGCAGGTGCAGTACCTGTTCAATCAGGCGCAGGCGCAATCCATCGCCGCCGCGCTGTTGTTCCTGCTGATCGGCTATGCCGGCAAGGACTACTACGCCGCTCGCCTGGCGGGCGACGCGATAACGGCCGGGTTGGCGAGCCAGTTCCTCGCCTGGTTCATCCCGGCGCAGAGCCTATTGTTCCTGATGACCGGCCTGGGCTCGGCCCTGCGCGGCATCGGCGCCATGAAACCGGGGCTGATCGCCCAGGTTGGCTCGGTGCTGCTCAACATGCTGCTGGCGCCGTTCCTGATCTTTGGCTGGCTGGGCGCTCCCGCGCTGGGCGTGGCCGGTGCCGCGCTCGCCACCTTCCTCGCCACCCTGTCAGCGGTGCTCGGCCTGGTCTGGTATCTCGGGCGCGCCAGCACCTATCTGCGGATCGACTGGGCGCAATGGCGGCCGGATTGGGCGTTGTGGCGGCGCATGTTGTCCATCGGCCTGCCTTCCGGGGCCGAGTTCCTGATCATGTCGCTGATCCTGGGGCTGATCTATTGGGTGATACGGCCGTTCGGCGCCGAGGCGCAGGCAGGCTTCGGCATTGGCATGCGGATCATGCAGGCCGGCTTCATGCCGGCGGTGGCGCTCAGCTTTGCGGTGGCGGCGGTGGCCGGGCAGAACTACGGTGCCGGCCATCACCAGCGGGTGCGACAGAGCTTCACCGAGAGCGCCAAGCTCAACATCGGCTTCATGCTGCTGTTCACCCTGGTCTGCCAGCTGGCGCCGGCGCTCATGATGGGCTGGTTCTCCAGCGAACCCACCGTGGTGACGGTTGGTGCCGACTACCTGCGCTATATCTCCTGGAACTACGTGGCCTCCGGCCTGATCATGGTCGCGGCCGGCGTGTTCCAGGGCCTGGGCAATACCTTGCCCTCGCTGCTGGCCTCGGCTTCGCGACTGCTGAGCTTCGTGCTGCCGGTGCTCTGGCTGGCCGGGCGGGAGGGCTTTCAGCTGCACCAGGTCTGGATCGCTTCGGCGATCTCGGTGGGGCTGCAGATGGTCCTCAGTCTGGCGCTGCTGCGCCGGGAGTTCCGCCGCAAGCTGACGGCTCCCGGTGCTGGCTGAGCCTGATTCAGGCCGCGTTGCGGCCGTGCATGAACTTGGCGAAGGCGCCGGCGGTGAAGAACATGAACACGCCGTATACCGCCGCCGGGATCACCATCACCGGTGACACCAGGGCGCCGACCGCCATCGCCAGGGTGGTGTTGTGCACACCCAGCTCGATGGCGATGGCGGTGGACTGCTTGCTGTCCAGCCGCGCCAGCCGGGCGATCTGGAAGCTCAGGCCCATGGCCAGCACATTCAGCGCCAGCACCGCCGGACCGACCTTGCCGATGGCGCCGCCGAGGTTGTGCCATTCCGCCCAGATCACCACCGCCACCACCAGCACGAAAAAGACCATCGCCAGATTCTTGGCCGGCTTCTCCACCCGTTGCGCGAAGGCGGGTAGGGCGGCACGGATCGCCATGCCGAAGGCCAGCGGTACCAGAGTGATCAGCAACACCTTCTTGACGATGCCGACCATGTCCAGATTGGGCGCGACCCCGTCGGCAGCGAAATGGGCGCTGGCCAGGCCCAGGAACAGCGGCACCGTGAACACTGCCGCCAGACTGCTGATCGCGGTCATGGTCACCGACAGCGCGGTGTCGCCACGCGCGAGGTGGGTGAGCATGTTGGCGGTGGTGCCGCCCGGTGCGGCACCGAGCAGGACCATGCCGACCGCCAGTTCCGGCGGCAGACCGAACAGCTTGGCGAGCAGAAAGCCCAGCAGCGGCGACAGCAGCAGCAGGTTGCCGAGGCCGATCGCCACGCCCTTGGGGAACAGCACGACGCGACGGAAGTCGGCGAGGGTCAGCGCCAGTCCCAAGCTGGTCATGATCACGAACAGGGATAGGGGCAGCAGCGCGCCTGTGAAGCCGGCACCGGTCATGGGTTTCTCCTCCAGCGGGTTTGTATTTGTGTCCGCATCATCCCGAGGCTGGCTTCAGATCACAAGCCGACGGAGTGCGCCGCTATAATTCGCGCCACTTTTGCGGCCGTGATGCATGTCTGCGGCCTTCCGGTTTCCCTTGAACCCCAGGAGTTGCACCATGACCCTGCCTGCCGGCATCGAAATCACGGGCCCGCTGTCCCCGGCCTACAAGAAAGTCCTGACGCCGGAAGCGCTGAAGTTCCTCGCCAAGCTGGTCCGCAAGCACGGCCCGACCCGCGAGAAGCTGCTCGCCAAGCGCGCCGAACGCCAGAAGCTGATCGACGCCGGCAAGAAGCCGGGTTTCCTCAAGGAGACCAAGAAGATCCGTGACGGCAAGTGGAAGATCGCCGGCATCCCGAAGGATCTGCTCGACCGCCGTGTCGAGATCACCGGTCCGGTCGACCGCAAGATGATCATCAACGCCCTCAACTCGGGCGCGAAGTGCTTCATGGCCGACTTCGAGGACTCCGCCTCGCCGACCTGGTCGCTGATGATGGACGGCCAGATCAACCTCGCCGACGCGGTGCGCCGCAAGATCAGCTTCAAGAACCCGGACGGCAAGGAATACAAGCTCAACAAGGACATCGCGACCCTGATCGTGCGTCCGCGCGGCTGGCACCTGGACGAGAAGCATGTGCTGATCGACGGCAAGCCGGTTCCCGGCGGCATCTTCGACTTCGCGCTGTACTTCTTCCACAACGCCAAGGAGCTGTTGAAGCGCGGCACCGGTCCGTACTTCTACCTGCCGAAGATGCAGTCGCATCTGGAAGCCAAGCTCTGGAACGCGATCTTCGTCGATGCCCAGAACGAGCTGAAGATCCCGCAGAAGACCATCAAGGCCACGGTGCTGATCGAGACCCTGTGGGCGGCCTTCGAGATGGACGAGATCCTCTACGAACTGCGCAACCACATCGTCGCGCTCAACTGCGGCCGCTGGGACTACATCTTCAGCTGCATCAAAACCCTCAACGCCCACGGCGACTGGGTGGTGCCGGACCGTCTGCAGGTGACGATGGACAAGCACTTCCTGGACAGCTACTCCAAGCTGCTCTGCGAGACCACCCACAAGCGCGGTGCCTTCGCGATGGGCGGCATGGCCGCCTTCATCCCGACCAAGGACGCGGCGAAGAACGAGGAAGTGTTCGCCAAGGTGCGTGCCGACAAGCTGCGCGAGGTGAAGAACGGCCACGACGGCACCTGGGTCGCCCACCCGGGCCTGGTGCCGGTGGCCATGGAAGTGTTCAACGAGCACATGCCCACCCCCAACCAGCTGCACAAGCAGTTCAACTACAAGATCAAGGCCGCCGACCTGCTGGCCAAGCCGGAAGGCCAGATCACCGAGGGTGGCCTGCGCAACAACATCAATGTCGGCATCGGCTACGTCGAGGCCTGGATCCGTGGCGTCGGCTGCGTGCCGCTGCACAATCTGATGGAAGACGCCGCCACCGCCGAGATCAGCCGCACCCAGGTCTGGCAGTGGCTGAAGTACGGCGCGGTGCTGGCCGATGGCCGTGGCGTGACCCGCGAGCTGGTGCTGAAGATCGTCGACGAGGAGCTGGAGGCCTACAAGAAGCAGCTCGGGGCCGAGAAGTTCTACCAGGGCCGCTTCGTCGAGGCCGCCGGCATCATGGCGCGCATGTCGACGGCGCCGAAGTGCGAGGAGTTCCTGACCCTGCCGGGCTATCGCTATCTGGATTGATGCGCTGGTTCTGTGCAAAAAGGGCGCCTCTGGCGCCTTTTTTGTGTCCGAGGCCCTGTTCGCCAGCGCTGGCGCTACGGGTCTCTCTATATAAGGACCGGTTCGGTGCTGGCCGGTGCAGGGCGGGGCGACCAAGGTCTAGTCCGTTCTGGTCAGGTCGGCCGACAAACATGTTGTGCGGTGCAAAAAAGTCGCCTGTATAATTCGCGCCCGCGAAACCGGCTTTCACCGTTCTGACATCCGCAGGTCGGGTCCAGAGTGCCGGTTTCAACGATTTTCTTTCCCACCCGCAAGGACTTCACCGATGTCGACTCGCGAAGAGCAGATCAAGGCCCTCGAAACCGATTGGGCGACCAACCCCCGCTGGAAGGGCGTCAAGCGCGGTTACTCCGCCGCCGACGTCGTCCGCCTTCGCGGCAACGTCCAGATCGAGTACACCCTCGCCAAGCAGGGCGCCGAGAAGCTCTGGGCCAAGGTCAACGGCGGCGCCAAGAAGGGCTACGTCAATGCCTTCGGTGCCATCACCGCCGGTCAGGCCATGCAGCAGGCCAAGGCTGGCCTGGAAGCCGTGTACCTGTCCGGCTGGCAGGTCGCCGCCGACGGCAACACTTCCGAGACCATGTACCCCGACCAGTCGCTCTACGCGTACGACTCGGTGCCGACCATGGTTCGTCGCATCAACAACACCTTCAAGCGCGCTGACGAGATCCAGTGGTCGCGCGGCATCGAAGCCGGCCACAAGGACTACGTCGACTACTTCCTGCCGATCGTGGCCGACGCCGAAGCCGGTTTCGGCGGCGTGCTGAACGCCTTCGAGCTGATGAAGAACATGATCGCCGCCGGCGCCGCCGGCGTGCACTTCGAAGACCAGCTGGCGGCGGTCAAGAAGTGCGGTCACATGGGCGGCAAGGTGCTGGTGCCGACCCAGGAAGCCTGCGAGAAGCTGATCGCCGCCCGCTTCGCTGCGGACGTGATGGGCGTTCCGACCATCGTGCTGGCCCGTACCGACGCCGAAGCTGCCAACCTGCTGACCTCCGACCACGACGCCAACGACAAGCCCTTCCTCACTGGTGAGCGCACCCAGGAAGGCTTCTACCGCGTCAAGAACGGTCTGGAGCAGGCGATCAGCCGTGGCGTCGCCTACGCGCCCTACGCCGACCTGGTGTGGTGCGAGACCGGTGTGCCGGACATCGGCTTCGCCCGCGAGTTCGCCCAGGCCGTGCTGAAGGCCAACCCGGGCAAGCTGCTGAGCTACAACTGCTCGCCCTCGTTCAACTGGAAGAAGAACCTCAACGACAGCCAGATCGCTTCCTTCCAGGAAGAGCTGAGCGCGCTGGGTTACAAGTACCAGTTCATCACCCTGGCCGGCATCCACATCAACTGGTTCAACACCTTCCAGTTCGCCCACGCCTACGCCCGCGGCGAAGGCATGAAGCACTACACCCAGATGGTGCAGGAGCCGGAGTTCGCGGCCCGCGAGAAGGGTTACACCTTCGTCAGCCACCAGCAGGAAGTGGGCGCTGGCTACTTCGACGACGTCACCACCGTGATCCAGGGCGGTTCGTCCTCGGTCAAGGCGCTGTCCGGCTCGACCGAAGAAGAGCAGTTCCACTAAAGGCCGCGTAGCGTGTAGGGGCCCCAAGCCCGAGGCTTGGGGATCCTGGCGTCACGAGGCCGCAGCACGGCTTTGCGGTCTGCATCGCTCGCTTCGGAGCGTAAGACTCGCCAGGCCGGACGCTGGCAAGCAACACCCAGGGGGCGCTGCCAAAAGCAGCGCCCTTTGTCTTTTCCGCCTGTCAGGCCTGCCCGGCGGCTAGACTGCCTAGACCCATGAAACTACTTGCTCTCGACACCGCCACAGAAGCCTGTTCCGTCGCGCTCTGGGTCGATGGCGCCCTGCTGGAGCGTTTCGAACTGGCCGGACGCGACCACACCCAGCGGCTGCCGGCGATGCTGCATGCGCTGATGGCGGACGCCGGTCTGGGCTATTCCCAGCTCGATGGCCTGGTCTGCGGCCTGGGGCCGGGCAGTTTCGCCGGCGTACGCATCGGCGTGGCCTATCTCCAGGGGCTGGCGCTTGCCCACGGGCAGCCGGCGCTGGGTGTGTCCTCGCTGGCGATGCTGGCTCAGGGCGCGATCCGCGCCTGCGGCGCCGAACGGGTGCTGGCGGCCATCGACGCCCGCATGGACGAGGTTTACTGCGCCGCCTACGGCCGCGATGACGCCGGCCTGGCCGTGCCGCTGGACGAAGCCCGGGTCTGTCGGCCGGAGCGGGTGCCGGCGCAGCCGGGGCGCTGGCAGGCGGTCGGTACTGGTTGGGGGCGCTACGAGGCGGAGCTGCGCGCCGCGACCGGCGCCGATCTGTCAGCGCTGGATGGCCAGGCCCTGCCTCGGGCTGGGGATGCCCTGCGGCTGGCAGTGCCGGCTTTCGTTTCCGGGGCCGCTGGTGACGCCGCTTTGCTGGCGCCAATTTATCTCCGCAACCGGATTGCGCTCACTCTGCTCGAACAGGCCGCATTACGAGCGAAAACCCCGGCTGCCTGAACCGCTCCGGGGGAGTCATCGGCGGGGGCTGCTGAACAGGCCTGGAAAGCCTGCCTAAATTCAAGTCTGGTCAAGGTCTTACCGACTCTGGCGTGCTACACTCCCAGGGCTTCCAGCGGGCCTAGGAAACGATCAAAAAAGTGCCTGCGCGGAAGCCTCGAAAAAATCACGCTTGCTGGTGCGCAACATGACCGATTTCGCCAAAGAAGTTTTGCATATCAATCTCGAAGACGAGATGCGGCGCAGCTACCTCGATTACGCCATGAGCGTGATCGTCGGCCGCGCCCTGCCGGACGCCCGTGACGGCCTCAAGCCGGTGCACCGTCGCATCCTCTGGGGCATGAAGGAGCAGAGCAACGACTACAACAAGCCGTTCAAGAAATCGGCGCGCATCGTCGGCGACGTCATGGGTAAGTACCACCCGCACGGCGACTCGGCGATCTACGACTCCATCGTCCGCATGGCGCAGCCGTTCTCGCTGCGCTACCCGCTGATCGACGGTCAGGGCAATTTCGGTTCCATCGACGGCGACAACCCCGCCGCCATGCGCTACACCGAAATCCGCATGGCCAAGATTGCCCACGAGATGGTCGCCGACATCGGCGAAGACACCGTGGACTTCCAGGACAACTACGACGGCTCCGAGCAGGAGCCGGTGGTGCTGCCAGCCAAGATCCCCAATCTGCTGGTGAACGGCTCGGCCGGCATCGCGGTGGGCATGGCCACCAACATCCCGCCGCACAACCTCACCGAGGTGATCGAAGGCTGCCTCGCCCTGATCGAGAACCCGGCGCTGGATCTGGCCGGCCTGATGAAGCTGATCCCGGCGCCGGACTTCCCGACCGCCGGCCTGCTGCTCGACGCCCACGAACTGGTGAATGCCTACGAGACCGGGCGCGGCCGCGTGGTGCTGCGCAGCCGCACCCACTTCGAGGAGTTTGGCCAGAACCGGCAGTCGATCATCATCACCGAGCTGCCCTACCAGGTGAACAAGGCCAACCTGCTGGTCAGCATCGGCGAGCTGGTGAAGGAGAAGAAGCTCGAAGGCATCAGCGGCATCCGCGACGAGTCCGACAAGGACGGCATGCGGGTGGTGATCGAGCTCAAGCGCGACGAGAACGCCGAGGTGGTGCTGAACAACCTGTTCCAGCTCACCCAGATGCAGACCGCGTTCTCGCTGAACATGGTGGCCCTGGACAACGGCCAGCCCAAGCGGCTGGGCCTGAAGGCGCTGCTCGACATCTTCCTGCGCCACCGCCGCGAGGTGGTCACCCGCCGCAGCCGCTACCGCCTGCAGGAGGCGCGCAAGAAGGCGCACATCGCCGAGGGCCTGGCGATCGCGCTGGCCAACATCGACGAGATGATCGAGCTGATCAAGCGCAGCGCCAACACCGCCGCCGCCAAGCTCGGGCTGATGGAAAAGGCCTGGAACCCCGGCCTGGTGACCGCGATGCTGGAGCGGGTCGATCTCGCCAGCACCCGGCCGGTGGATCTGCCGGCGGGCCTGGGCCTCACCGAGGACGGCGCCGGCTACAAGCTCAGCGAGGCGCAGGCGACCGCCATCCTGGAAATGCGCCTGCAGAAGCTCACCGGCCTGGAGCAGGACGCGATCCGTGAGGAATTCAGGGGCTACATCGCCAAGATCATCGACCTGCTCGACATCCTCGGCAGCGAGGCGCGTTTGCTGTCGGTGGTGCGCGAGGAGTTGATCGAGATCCGCGACAACTTCGGCGACAACCGCCGCACCGAGATCACCGGCGCCGCCCTGAACATGGCGCACGAGGATCTGGTGCAGCCGCAGGACATGGTGGTGACGCTCTCGCACGCCGGCTACGTCAAGACCGTGGCGCTGAGCGAGTACCAGGCCCAGCGCCGGGGCGGTCGCGGCAAGATCGCCGCCACCACCAAGGACGAGGATTTCCTCGAAAAGCTCTGGGTCAGCCACACCCACGACACCCTGCTGTGCTTCAGCAGCCACGGCAAGGTCTACAAGCTGCGGGTGTTCGAGTTGCCGGAAGGCTCGCGCGGCGGCCGTGGTCGCCCGTTCAACAATCTGCTGCCGCTGGAAGAGGGCGAGAAGGTCAATGCGGTGCTGCCGATCAAGTCCTTCGGCGCCGAGCAGAGCGAGGCCTCCGAGACCGGTCCGTTCATCTTCATGGTCACCCGTCGCGGCACGGTGAAGAAGACCGCGCTGGCGGCCTACGCCAACATCCGCTCCAACGGCCTGATCGCGGTTGATCTGCGCGCCGACGACGAGCTGATCGCGGTGGCGCTCACCACCGGCAGCGACGACGTGCTGCTGTTCAGCGACGCCGGCCGGGTGATCCGCTTCAACGAAAGCCATGTCCGGCCGATGGGCCGTGGCGCCACCGGCGTACGCGGCATGCGTCTGGTGCGGGTCGCCGAGGCGGCCGAGGACGAGGTGGGCGAGGGCGACGAGGCTGCCGGCGACGACAGCGCCGCGCTGCTGCCGGCCGCCGCCAGCATCATCAGCATGATCGTGCTGGAAGCCGGGGTGGACATCCTCAGCATCACCGAGCAGGGTTACGGCAAGCGCACCCCCATCGAGCAGTTCCCGGTGCGTGGTCGCGGCGGCATGGGCGTGATCGCCCAGGCGGTCACCGACAAGACCGGCGATCTGGTCGCGGCCATCGCGGTCAACGACCGTCACGAGCTGATGCTGATCACCGAGGGTGGCAACCTGATCCGTACCCGTTCCCACGAGGTACGGGTGGCCGGGCGCAATACCCAGGGCGTGCGGATCATGCGGCCGGAGCCGGGCGACCGCATCGTCGGCGTCGACCGCTTCGAGCCGGAAGCCGAGGCCGAAGGCGGCAACCCCGGCGAGCCGCCGGCCGAGCCTGCCAGCAGCGAATAGCCCGATTGGGCTGACAGTTGCGCTAAATAGCGATTCTGGCTTTATTTTCGGCAGAAAGTCGTTAAACTACGCGACCTTTTTTGGGCCGGGAGCCAGTGTTCGCGCTGGTCCGTCCCGGTCCAGATAACCGTCACAGGCAGGAAAACAGCATGGTCAAGATTCGTCTCGCCCGCTCCGGCGCCAAGAAGGCTCCGTACTACAACGTGGTCGCCACCGACAGCCGCAGCTCGCGCGATGGCAAGTTCATCGAGCGCCTGGGCTACTACAACCCCAGCGCCCGTGGTCAGGAAGTCAAGCTCAAGCTCGACCTCGCCAAGATCGAAGGCTGGGCCAAGAACGGCGCCCAGATTTCCGAGCGCGTGGCGTTCCTGGTCAAGTCCGCCCCCAAGGCGGAAGCCGCTGCGGCTTAAGACGCCATGAGCGCCGAAGCGCCCCGCGCTGAAAGGCGGGTGACGCTGGGGCGCATCGCCGGCGTCTACGGCATCAAGGGCTGGGTGAAGCTGGTTTCTTCCACCCGACCCGCCGAAGGCATCCTCCGCTACCCCCGCTGGTGGCTCAGCCGCCCGGGTTCCACGGAAGGCTACGAAGCGAAGTTGCTGGAAGGGCGGATACACGGCGCCGGTTTGGTGGCCCAGCTGTCCAGAGCGGATGGCACGGCCATCGAGGATCGCGACAGCGCCGCCCGTCTGGTCGGGCTGGAAATCGCGGTGCCGCGTTCGGCACTGCCGCCGACCAAGTCCGGTGAAGTCTATTTGATCGACCTGGTGGGTCTGTCCGTCCGCTCGGTCACTGGCGAACCGCTGGGCGTCGTCGAGTCGGTGACCAGCAATGGCGCGCAGGATGTGCTGGTGGTGCGTGACGCGGCAGTGCTGGACGAGGCCGGTGGGCCGATGCAGCGACTGATTCCCTTCGTCCGCGGGCCGATCATTGAATCGGTGAGCCTGGAAGCGAACGAGATCGTCGCGCACTGGCAGCCCGACTGGTGAGGATGTAGCGCGATGCGGGTGGAAGTGCTGACGCTGTTCCCGGAACTGGTGCAGCAGCTCACCACGGTTGGCATCCCGCGCATCGCATCCGAATCTGGCGCGCTGACCCTGGTCACGCGACAGTTGCGCGACTTCAGCGGCAATCGCTGGAATCGCGTTGACGAGCGTCCTTTCGGCGGTGGGCCGGGGATGGTGATGCAGCCCGAGCCTCTGGCTCAGGCGGTGGCGGCGGCAAGACAGGAGTGCGGTGCCAAGGCGCCGGTCCTGGTGATGTCACCGCAGGGTGAGCGCTTCGACCAGCAATGGGCGGAGCGGCTGGCAAAAGAGCCCGCATGGATTGTGGTATGCGGTCGCTACGAGGGCATTGATGAACGCTTTCTGGCGAGCGAGGTGACGGCGGAGTTGTCGATGGGCGACTTCGTGCTGTCCGGCGGTGAAATCGCCGTGATGGCGATGGTGGACGCGGTGACGCGTCTGCTGCCGGGTGTACTCGGTGATGCGGAATCGGCGGTGACGGATTCCTTCAGCGCCGGGCATCTCGATCATCCGCACTACACGCGGCCGGTCAACTGGCGTGGGAAGCCGGTGCCGGACGTGTTGCTGTCAGGCGATCACAAGGCGATTGCGCAGTGGAGGCTGGCAAACGCACTGGGTCAGACCTGGTTGAAACGGCCGGATTTGTTGGCCGGGTTGGAGTTGAAGGCGTCACACCATATGTTGCTGCGGGAGTATCTCTCCGAGTACGCCTCGCAGTGGCTTGATAAATAGCGCAGTACGTTTGCGAGGTTTTAAACATGAACTTGATTCAACAGCTGGAAGCCGAAGCGATTGCCGCCCAGGCCAAGAAGATTCCCGAATTCGGCCCCGGTGACACCATCGAGGTCAAGGTCAAGGTCAAGGAAGGCGACCGCGAGCGTCTCCAGGCCTACGAAGGCGTGGTGATCGCGGTCCGCAACCGCGGCCTCAACTCCGCGTTCACCGTGCGCAAGGTTGCCCACGGCGAAGGCGTCGAGCGCACCTTCCAGACCTACAGCCCGCAGGTCGCCGAGATCGCCGTCAAGCGCCGTGGCGACGTCCGCCGCGCCAAGCTCTACTACCTCCGCGATCTGGCCGGCAAGGCTGCCCGCATCAAGGAAAAGCTGAGCGCCCGCGCGGAGTAATCCGCCATCGGGTCGCGGGACGGACTGCTGATCCGTTCCGCGAAGCCGGCTCCAAGCGAGCGACGATCCTTACGGGTTGTCGCTCGCTTTTTTGTTGGCGTCAGCCCCCGGGCGCGGTGCGCAGCCAGTCTTCGGCGCCGCGCTGGAAGAACGGCATGGCGCCGTAGGGGGCATAGGAGGGGTGACTGAAGGCGCGCTCGCCCTGTCGCTCCAGCCCGCTTTTCAGCAGCACCCGCTGCGAGCCGGCGTTGTCCGGATGGGTGATCGCGCAGAGGCTGGGTAGGCCGAGCTGCGTGTAGCCGTAGCGCAGCAGGGCCACGCTCATCTCGGTGGCGTAGCCGCTGCCCCAATACTGGGGAAACAGCCGGTAGCCGACCTGGATCAGCGACTCGCCACGAATGTGGTTGAGCAGATGAAAGCCGATACAGGCGCCGCTGTGCCGCTCGATGCTGGCCCAGACGCCCAGGCCGGGCTGCTCCTGGTAGTAGCTGAGGATGCGACCTTCCAGCATGGTGCGGGTGTCTTCCGGCGCCTCCGGGCCACCGAGGTAGCGCATCACCTCGGGGTCGGAGTTCAGCCTTTGCAGCAGCGGCAGATCCGCCAACTCGAAACGGCGCAGCTGCAGCCGGGCGCTGCGCAGTCCGTCGCGGCCGGCGTCGAAGCCCATGCCTACAGCCCGCCGCAGCCGATCATGCCGCCGTCGATGGTCAGGGTGGTGCCGGTGACATAGCTGCTGGCCGGGCTGACCAGGAACAGGATGCCGGGCGCGATCTCTTCCGGCTGCGCCATCCGCTGCAGAGGAATCTGCGGCAGCACGGTCTTCAGGATCTGGTCGTTCTTGGTCAGCGCCGAGGCGAACTTGGTGTCGGTGAGGCCGGGCAGCACCGCGTTGCAACGGATGCCCCAGGGCGCGCATTCCTTGGCGAAAGCCTGGGTCATGTTGATGACGCCGGCCTTGGTGATCGAATAGATCGCCTGGAACATGCCCGGCTTCAGGCCGTTGACGCTGGCGATGTTGACGATGGCGCCGCCGCCGCCCTTCTTCATCAGCTTGGCCGCCAGCGAGGACAGCTCGAAATAGCCCTTGATGTTCACCTGCAGGGTCTTCTCCACCATGTCCATGCCGGTGTCGGTGACGTGGCCGAAGTAGGGGTTGGTGGCGGCGTTGTTGACCAGGATGTCGAGCTTGCCGAAGCGCTGCTCGATCTCGGTGATGAGATGCTTGAGCGCCGCCGACTCGCCCTGGTGGGCGGCAATGGCGGTGGCCTGGCCGCCGCTGGCGATGATCTGGTCGGCGACCACATCGAGGTCGGCCTGCTTGCGGCTGGAGATCACCACGTGTGCGCCCTGCTCGGCGAGCAGGCGGGCGGTGGCGGCGCCGATGCCGCGCGAGGCGCCGGTGATCAGGGCGATCTTGCCGTTGAGATTGAATAGTGGGGTGCTCATCGGAAACTCCTCTTTCCTGGGGGCAAAAAACAAACCGGCCGCGTGCGCGGCCGGCGGAACAGTGTCACGAACGCCGCGAACGGCGTCCGGATCAGATCACGTAGACCGGGCCGTGCAGGTCCTGGCCGAGGCTCTGGCCCTGGCTGTCGGCGAGGCCGGCCTCCACCACCACGGTGTAGCGGCCCGGCTTGAGGCTGCGGAACACCGCGAGGCGCGGATTGGCGGCGGCTTCCCAGCTGCCGCTGACCAGCGCGCCGCGCTGGTCGTAGACCTTCACCGACTGGTTGAGCGCGCCCACACCCGGCGCGCTGGAAAACAGCAGGGCAATCGCCGCCTCGCCCTTGGGCTGGCCGGCATAGACCAGGCTGAAGCCGCCAGAGGCCGCCGGCCACCAGGCCTTGAGCGCATCGGAGGCGGGGGAGCTGAGCTTGGGCGCGGCCTTGGCGGGACGCGGACGCGGCGCCGCCGGCTTTTTTATCGGGGAGGGCTCGCGGGCCGCTGCCGCCGGCTGGGCGACCGGCTCGGAAGCTGCCGCCGCTTGTCCGCCAAATTCTTCGCGCACCACACGGCGGGCGGTGCTGGCGGCCACCTGCTGAGCCGCGCGCTTGCCGGCGGCGTAACCGATCTCCTCGGCTTCGGCGGCGCTCAGGCTGCTTCCCGATGAGGCGGAGCTGCCGGACTGGGCGGCGAGGGCGGTCTGCACCACTTCCTGCGCAACCCGGCGTCCTTCCTCTTCGCCAATGCGCCGGGCTTCCTCGGCGCTCAGGCCGCCGCCGGTGGTGCTGGCGGGCGTTTTCGAAAGCTGCTGGTCGACGATCGACTGCGCCACCTGGGCCGCCACCTGGCGTGCCACTTCTTCGCCGATGCGGCGGGCGTCGGCCTCGCTGAGGCCGGCGCTGCCCGCTTCCGCGCCGACCGCCGCGACGGCGGCTTCGGTGGCGGCGCTGATCGGGTCTGCGCTGGCGTTGTCGACGCTGGCGGCCGGAGCCGGTTCGGACGCAGTTTCAGCGACCGGCGTAGCGAGGCCGGGCTCGGCCTGCACCTGCGGCTTGGCCTTGTCCCCGGTCAGGAAGTCGAAGGCGAAATAGGTACCGCCGGCGGCCACCACGGTGGCGACGAGGATGCCAATGGTGAGATTGGTCTGTGAATTCTGGTTCATGGTCTGGGCGTGCTTCGGGTGCGTACCGACCGGGGCCGCGATCAGCGCTGGGCCGCGTCGCGCGCGGCCTGCTCGGCGATGGACTTGGCGGTTTCGGCAGCGGCCTTGGCGGCGGCTTCGGCGACGATGCGGGCCAGTTCGTCACGGCTGAGGCCGCTGGCTGGCGCGCTGCCGGTCACCGCCGGCGCCGGGGCGGGCTCCACGGCGGCAGCCGGTTCGCTTGCAGCCTCGCTGACGGCCGGTTCGGCCGGCGTTTCCGCGACCTCGTTACCGCTGGCAGTCTCCGTCGGCGTGGTCTCGACGCTCTCGGTTGGCGCCGTGGCGCTGGCGTCCTGCGCCTCGGGCGCAGGTTCGCTGGGGGTGCCGGCATCGGGAATCGCCGCCGCCTCGCTCTCGCTCAGGCTGGCGCCGAGCACTTGTTCGGCCTGGATGCCGACGACCGGCGGCGCTTCCTTCTTGTGGGGGAAGATCAGGCCGAGGGCAAAATAGCTGCCAATGGCGAGGACCAAGGTGATGCCGGCCAGCGGCAGAAAACGGCTGCTCATTCCAAAACTCCCCTCGAAAAACTGTTGTGTGCGATCCGGTATGTGTTGCTGGGTGCCGCCGGCTGTTGATCGTCAGCCGCCGTATTCTAGTCATGTAAACCGCCGCGTAGCAGGGTGGTCGCGTCGTTACGGTCAAGGTGGCTAGCCGAAGTGGGCGGCATAATAGGCACCCCTTTGCCCTCTTCCGATCAGGCCGATATGCAGGACCGCTATCTCGACTTCATCAACTCCCCCTTCGGCAAGAGCATTGCCAGCTCGCTGGGGCTGCCCATGCCGGTGCGCCTGAAGCGCGCCACCGCAGGCTACGCCGCGCAGCCGCTGGCCGGTGTCACTGCCTTGCTGGCGGCCGATGCCGAAGCCACCGCGACCGGCCAGGTGCTGGCCGCGCTGGTTGAACTCGGTGCCGCCGTGCAGATCGCCCCCGCCCATCCAGGGCTGGCGCCGCTCAAGGCCGCCGCCCAGAAGGCGGGCATTGCGCTCCAGAGCGAGGGCGGCGACAGCGAGCCGGTGGCTCCGGTGATCGTCTTTGACGCTACCGGGGTGTCCGGTGCCGCCAGCCTCAAGCAGGTTTACGAGCTGTTCCAGCCGCGCCTGCGCCGCCTGCCCAAGCACAGCCGGGTGGTGGTGCTGGCCCGCGCAACCGCCGACACCGGCAGCGTCGAAGGCGCCACCGCCTCGATGGCGCTGACCGGCTTCGTGCGCTCGCTGGCCAAGGAAGTCGGCAAGAACGGCTCCACCGCCAACCTCTTGGTGCTGGGCAAGAACGGCGACGCCTGGGTGAAGGGCGCGCTGGCCTTCTTCACCGGCGCCAACTCCGCCTATGTCACCGGCCAGGTGCTGACTGTCGACGGCGCGCCCAAGGGCGTGAAGGCCATCGCCAGCCCCGAGGCCTCGCTCGCCGGCAAGGTGGCGGTGGTCACCGGCGCCGCGCGCGGCATCGGCGCGGCCATCGCCCAGGTGCTGGCGCGCGAAGGCGCCACCGTGGTCGGCATGGACCGCCCGGCCGAAGAGGGCGCCCTGGGCGCAACCCTGGCGCCGCTCAATGGCGTCGGCCTGGCCCTGGACGTGACCGATCCCAAGGCGCCGGAGCGTCTGGCCAGCGAGCTGATCAGCCGCTTCGGCGGTGCTGACATCGTCGTCCACAACGCCGGCGTCACCCGCGACAAGATGCTGCGCAACATGGCGCCGCATCTCTGGGACATGGTGCTGGACATCAACCTCGGCGCGATCCTGCGCATCAACGACCGCCTGCTGCAGGGCGCGCTCAAGGACCAGGCGCGCCTGGTCTGCATCAGCTCCATCGGCGGCATCGGCGGCAACGCCGGCCAGACCAACTACGCCGCCACCAAGGCCGGCGTGATCGGTTATGCCGAGGCGCTGTCGCAGGTGCTCGCGAAGCAGGGCATGGCGATCAATGCCGTCGCCCCGGGCTTCATCGAGACCCAGATGACCGCTGCCATGCCGGCCGCCAACCGCGAGGTCGGCCGCCGCATCAACTCGCTGGCCCAGGGCGGCCTGCCGCAGGACATCGCCGAGGCGGTGACCTTCCTGGCCTCGCCGTTGGCGGCCGGCGTCAACGGCCAGACCCTTCGTGTCTGCGGCCAGAACTGGCTGGGGGCCTAAGCCCTTGGCGGACGCTTCCGTGCCACCGCTGGAGAGGATCGCCTCGGCCCAGCTGCCGACCGCCGAGGCGACCTTCACCATGACCGTGTTCCGCGCCGAGGACGGCAAGGAGCACATGGTGTTGTCGCTGGGCGATTTGAAGGCGGAGCCGCCGCCGCTGGTGCGTATCCACAGCGAATGCCTCACCGGCGATGCGCTGGGTTCGATGCGCTGCGACTGCGGTCCGCAGTTGCAGGAGGCGATGCACCGCATCGCCGCCGAGGGTCGTGGCGCCATCCTGTATCTGCGTCAGGAGGGGCGGGGGATCGGCCTGGGCAACAAGATCCGCGCCTACGCCTTGCAGGACCAGGGTGTCGATACCGTCGATGCCAATCACCAGCTGGGCTTCCCCGACGACGCCCGCGACTACCGGCTGGCGGTGGCGCTGTTGTGCGAAATGGGCGTCTGCCGGCTGCGCCTGCTCACCAACAACCCGCGCAAGGTGGCCTCGCTGGCCGCTGACGGGATCGAGGTGGTGGACAGGGTGCCGCTACAGGTGGGGGAAAACCCGCACAACGCCGGCTACCTCGCCACCAAGCGCAAACGCCTGGGGCATCTCCTGCCGCCGTGACCGAGCTGCAGGACGAGGCAGAACGCCTGCGTGCCGCCGCCGGGCCGCGCAGCCTGCTGCGCGACCAGTTATCGGGTTCACGCAGCCTGCTGCGTGAACTGGGTTCGCTGACCGTTTCCACCGTGCAGGTCTCGCGCGGATTCGTGCCGCTGGGACGCCTGCTGGCCTCGACCGAGGATGTCACCTCCGCGCAGTTGGCGGAAGCCATTGACGCGCTGTTCGAGAAGCTCTACGAACACCCCATCGTCCACCAGTCGCGCCACCTCACCGAGCGGCTGCGCTCGCGCGGGCTGATTCCCAACGAGCAGTCCACCGAGAACCTGATCCGCTTCGTCGTTGATCAGTCGCTGCAGCGCTCGCCGGTACCGGTGCCGGAAGCGCTGGTGCAGGAGTTCTGGAACTTCTTCGAGGAGCTGTTCCGGGCGCCGGAACTGAAAGGGCTGGGCGAGCTGTCGCTGGACATGGTGCGCCTGGTCCTGAAGACCTACGAGCCCTTGCTGACCGAGGTCGTGAACCTCCTGAAGGCCGGCCGCCGCTTCAACGAATGGCAGCTGCGCGAGGTGCTGCGCCGGGCGGCGCTGGTGCGCAACGACATCGCCATCGTCCGCCGTCAGATCCGCGCGATCCGCTACATCAAGCCGTTCTTCGCCGCCGATCCCAAGGATTTCACCGCCCAGGCCGAGATCGTTGCGCAGATGGTCCGCGAGTTCGGGCCGTTCTTCATCAAGATGGCGCAGGTCGCCGCCGCCAACGCCGACTTCCTGCCCGAGGAGATCGCCCGGGAGCTGGCGGTGTTCCACGAGGACGTGCCGGCGATGAGCGCCGAGGAGGTCAACCAGGCCTTCATCGAGTGCTTCGGCAAGCCGCCGGACAAGCTCTACATGGACTTCGACGCCGAGCGGCCGGTGAAGTCGGGCTCCATCGGCAGCGTCTACTTCGCCAAGAAGCCGTTCATCGAGAACGGTGTCGAGGTGCTGCGGCCGGTGGTCATCAAGGTCGGCCGCCACAACATCGACCGCGAGTTCGTGATCGGCAAGCTGGTGATCGGCCTCGCCATCATGTCCAGCCAGTACTGGGCGCCGCACTCCAAGCTCGCGCCGTTTTTGCGTGCCTTGCAGGAGCAGGCCGACGAATTTGTCGCCGGTTTCATGGAGGAGATCGACTTCGAGTCGGAAGCGCGTCACCACCTGCGCTTCCACGAGCGGGCCCAGCGCTCGCAGGTCTGGCGGGTGCCGCAGCTCTACGGCCATGCGAGGCGCATTCTGGAGATGGAATACCTCGCCGACGCCAGCAGCCTCAACCGCGCGCTGGCGCGGATGCCGCGTTCGCAACGCCGGCAGTTCCAGTCGCAGGTGCTGGAGCGCCTGCTCTACACCGTGCTGCACCATGTTTTCGTCTACCGGGAGATGCACGGCGACCTGCATCCCGGCAATGTGATGATCGGCACCGACGGCGCGCTCTACCTGATCGACTGGGGCAATGTGGTGCCGCTGGACGGCAAGTGGTCGCTGGTCTGGGACTACCTGACCGGCGCCATGCTGGCCGACGTCAAGCTGCTCGCCGACGCGATGATCCGCATCAGCACCCAGCCGCAGGAAAACGCCGCCCGGCGTGCCGAGATCGAGGCGATGCTGAGCGAAACCCTGGCGAAGAAGGGCGTGCAGCCGCTGACCCGCCGCAACTTCATCCGCCAGTTGCAGCGCGGCGGCATGGCCGGCCTGCACGCGCGTGGCCAGACCGTGCTGCAGCTGATGAGCAACACCCAGCAGGTCGGCCTGGTGGTACAGAAGGACTACCTGCACCTGTCCCGGGCACTGTTCGCCGCCGCCGGCAGCTTCGGCTCGCTGTACGAGGGCGACCCCAAGCGCCTGCTGCTGCGCGATCTGGGCTGGTCGCTGGCCCGGTTGCCGCTGACCGTCACCCAGGACGTCTTTCATCGCGAGATCGCCGCCATCCGCAGCAAGCTGGCGCAGAGCCTGCCGCTGCCCAACTTCCTGCGCCTGCGGATCGCGCCGCCGCCGCGTCGGCTGGCGCGGCCCGCGCCGGTGTTGCCCTGAATTATTCGTCTGCCGACCCGGACCGAGACGCGGCCCCGGGCGGCAGATTCCGCTAGCCCATCCTCCGCCTCCCGCACCTGCCCATGCTGTATCAACTGGTCCGCCCCGCCTTGTTCGCGCTCGATGCCGAGCGCGCCCACGATCTGACCCTGGAGTTGCTCCAGCGCACCCCGGCGCTGGCGGGACTGGTGATGGGGCAGCGCCGGGTGGACGCGCCGGCGCCGCTGCTCGGTCTGCGCTTCCCCAACCGCGTCGGTCTGGCCGCCGGCCTGGACAAGAACGGTCTCTGCCTGGCGGCCTGGGAGCGCTTCGGATTTGGCTTCGTCGAGGTCGGCACCGTTACCCCGCAGCCGCAACCCGGCAACCCGCGGCCGCGCATGTTCCGCCTGCCCGAGCACGGCGCCCTGATCAACCGCCTGGGCTTCAACAATCTGGGCATGGAGGCACTGGCGCGGCGGCTGGAGTTGACCCGCAGCGACTATTCCGGCGTGCTCGGCATCAATATCGGCAAGAACGCGGTGACGCCGATCGAGCGCGCCGCCGACGACTACCTGCTCTGCCTGCGGCGCCTGCACCGCCACGCCGACTACATCACGGTGAACATCTCCAGCCCCAACACCAAGAACCTGCGGGAGTTGCAGAACGACGCCGCGCTCGACGGCCTGCTGTTGGCCATCGCCGCCGCCCGCCGCGAGCTGGCGCAAGCGGAAGGCCGGCAGGCGCCGGTGCTGGTGAAGATCGCCCCCGATGTCGCCGACGAGCAGTTGCCGGGCATGGTCGAGCTGGCCCGCAAGCACGGCATGGACGGGCTGATCGCCACCAACACCACCTTGTCGCGCAGTGCCGTGGCCGGGCACCGCTACGCGGCGGAGGCGGGTGGGCTGTCGGGGGCGCCCCTGCGCGCCCGCGCCGAACAAGTGTTGCGCGGCCTGCGCGCCGCTGCCGGTCCGGATTTCCCGCTGATCGGCGTTGGCGGCATCGACTCCGGCGAGGACGCGCTCGCGCGCCGCGCCGCCGGTGCCGATCTGGTCCAGGTCTACACCGGCTTCATCTATCGCGGGCCGGCGCTGGTGACCGAGTGCGCGCGCGCACTCGCTTGAATCTTGTGTGAAATTTCTTACTCCTCCGTTGCCTGACCCAAGACCGGAGGTTACAGTTCGGTAGCTTCGCCGGACGGCCCGTCTCCCGCGTCCTGACCATTTCCAAAAAAGACCGACCCAAGGGGTAACACCATGCGCACCACCCACCACGCTTCCGTCTGGGCCGCTTTGTTTGCCCTGGGCTGTTCGGCACCGGCCCTGGCCGTCAACGCCGACGGCACCAGCGGCAACTACGCCGCTGCCGCCGTCGCCGCTGAGATCAGCGACAGCAGCCGCGGTGCCGACACCGGCCTCGGCTACCAGCTCAGCTTCGGCGTGCCGCTGCCGATCAAGAACGGCGCTGTCGAAGTTTCCTTCTACGACGTCGGTCGCGACCGCGCCATCGACGGCAAGAAGGACTACCAGACCTCGCTGCTGGTCAACTACGTCCACGATCTCGGCACCTACGGCTGGAGCGACAAGGGCTTTGCCCTGAAGCCCTTCGTGCTGGCCGGCCTCGGTGGCGTGCAGGAAGACGTGCTCGGCGAGAAGCACACCCATTTCGGGGTCGATGTCGGCGCCGGCACCCTCATCGGCCTGCCCTGGTACGGCCTGGCGGTGCGCACCGAAGCCCGCGTGCTCAGCCAGATCAACGACCAGTCGGTGCCGGACCAGGACTACCTGATCGACTACCGTCTGCTGCTCGGTCTGCAGGTGCCGCTGATGCTGGCCTCGTTCGGCTCCGATGCGCCGGCGACGGCGCCGCAGCCGATTGAAGCCTGCTCGCTGGCGGTGGTCGATCCCGCCACCGGCCGCAGCGACTGCGCCGCCGACTCCGACCACGACGGCGTCGCCGACGGCGTCGACCAGTGCCCGGCCAGCGAGCCCGGCGCGGTGGTGAATGCCGTGGGTTGCCCGGTGGTCGCCGAGCCGGCTCCGGCCCCGACCGACCCGGTGGTGCCGGTCGGCGAGCCGCAGTCGGTCAGCTTTCAGCTGAACTCCTTCGACATCGACGAGCCGTCCAAGACCAAGCTCGACAACGTCGCGGCGCTGCTGGCCTCCGATCCCTCGCTGCGCGTGGAGATCGAAGGCCGCACCGACAATCGCGGTTCCGAGGCCTACAACATCGTGCTCGGCGCCCAGCGCGCCGAGGCGGTTCGCCAGTACCTGCTGGCCAAGGGCGCGGATTCGGTGCGTCTCACCACGCTGTCGATCGGCGAGTTCAAGCCGGTGGCCAGCAACGCCACCGAGGAAGGCCGTCGCGCCAACCGTTCGGTGCAGTTCCGGGTCATCCGCCGCTAAGCCGGAGACGCATCGGGGCAATGAAAAGCCGCCTGGACCGCAACCGGTCCAGGCGGCTTTTTACTGTCCAGCAACCGCCTCGGGCTCAGTACCGGCTCTGCTCCAGCAGCCGGCCAGACAGCACCCGGCCCTGGCTCTCGGTTTGGTGCAGGGACTCACGGTCCACCAACAGGTAGGCGTCCATGCTCTGGCCCAGCGCCTGGTAGCTGATGTTGCCGACCTTGACCGTGCCGGCGCGGCCGTCCCAGTCCGGCGCATAGAGGTAGTAGCGGTCCGGTAGCCGGCTTTCTCGGCGGTAGGGCGACTGGATCTCCGCCTGGCCGGAAACGAAATACAGATAACTGCCGGCCTCGAAACTCACCGCCAGCCAGTTGGCGCCCGAGCCCACGACCACCCCCGGTGCCTGGGCGGGAACCTCCAGCTTGTCGATGGCGCGCTGGCCACGATCCACCAGGCGTCCGTCGGCAATGCCGCGCACCGAGGTGGCGGAGCTGCGGGCGAGGGTGATCGGGCTCGAGAGGTAGTACTGCAGACGCTGCTTGTGCGTCTCTCCGAGGCCGTAGTCCTGGATCAGCGCATCGCTGAACGGCAGTTGCTCCGCTACCTGCCGGCTGGCGCAGGCGCTCAGGCCGACCAGCAGACCCAGACTGGCGACGAGCTTGAGAGCGGAGGTCGGTACCGGCATGTTGTTCGGCGATCCCCAGTGGGCTTGTGGCATTCTGCGCGGAATCTTACTGCAAGCCCGACTGTCGTCCGCGTTCTGGTCATGTCCTCTGAAGTCCCCATCCCGCCGGAGCCGCCGGCCTCTCCTTGCGTCGGGGTCTGCCAGTTGCAGGGACGGCTGTGCATCGGCTGCGGCCGCGAGATTGGCGAGATCGCCGAATGGGGCTCCGCCAGCCCAGGCCGCAAAAACCAGATCGTCGCGGCCGCCCGCCAGCGGCTGGCTATAATCCAGCCATCTACGAACAGGTCTATCTCCTCATGAATCGCCTGCTGGGTTCGGTAGTGGTCATTGCCTACGTGCTGACCTGCTTCGGGGTCTTCGCCTGGTGGATGCCGCATTTCTTCGCCGTCAACATCGAGTTGTTGCCGGAAGCCAACTACCGCTATGTCGCGGCCACTGGCATTCCCTTCGGCCTGCTGCTGGTCACGGTGATCGCCCGCCAGTCGCTGAAGGGCTACTTCTCGCCGGTGATGCTGTTCCAGGTGCTGTTCGCCGGCGCCTTGCTGTACGCCGGCCTGTACGCCTTCTACTTTCCCTTGCAGGCCAATTTCTTCTGCGCGGCGCACCTGGTGGTCTGCGCGGCGGGTGTGGTCTGGAACCTCTACCGGCATCGCAAAGAGTTGGCGCTCTGGGAGCGCACCCAGGCCGCCGCCGCCGCATGAGCGGCGCGGTCCGGCCCAGTCTGGGCGACTTCAGCCACCGCATCGGCCTGACCGTGCGCTGGGGCGACATGGACGCCCTGGGGCACGTCAACAACGTCAAGTTCTTCACCTACGACGAACAGGCGCGGCTGCAGTACTTCGAGGCCATCGCCGCGATCCAGCCCGGTTTCTGGCAGACCTCCGGGATCATCCTGGCGAAGATCGGCTGCGACTTCCTGCAGCAGTTGCGCTACCCCGCGACACTCGATGTCGGCCTGCGTATCCGCCGGCTCGGGCGCAGCAGTCTGGATACCGAGGCGGCGATGTTCGAGGGCGAACGCCTGGTGGCCGTCACCCGCGCCACCCTGGTCTGGTTCGACTACAGCCAGCAGAAACCGAGTCCGATCCCCGAATCCGTGCGCGAACTGATCCGGCGCCGGGAAGTGTTGCCGCCGGAAGAGGCGACCGGCTGATCCCTCCCCGCCGCTCGCGCGGCTAGCTTTCGCTCAGCCCCGGTCGCAACCGCCCGGCCGGTTCCGCCGCGAGATTGGTGACCAGGCGGATGAACGCCCTGACCTGCCGGTGCATGAGCGCGTAGTCGGTGTACTCGCTGGTGACCTTAGGGATGCCGAAATTGAGCAGGTACACCGGCCCGGTGATGTACTGGATCATCGGCAGCCCCGCCTCGTTGCGGTAGGCCTGGCCCTCGCCGAACGGCAGTACCGGCGGCAGCACGATGCTGCGGTCCATCTGGCTGGATAGCAGCGCGCTCTCGCGCTCGAACACCGCGCCCAGCGGGCTGACGATCACCTGCGGCTCGTTGAGGCCGGTCAGCGCCATCACCCCGGGCGCCACTTCCAGCCATTCCCGGGCGCCGACGTGCTCGATCTCGACGGCGGCCAGCACCCGCGCCTGCAGTTCGTCATGGTGCGCTTCCAGGTATTGCCCGAGCCCGCCGCCGCCGAAGTGGCCGCCGCTGAACACCACCCGCAGGCTGCGCGGCCGCTGCGCCGGCGGCACCCGCGTGTAGTAGCGCATCATCCCCAGGATGGCGGCGGTGCCGTTGTCCTCGATGGAGTTGGTGCCGTCGGTGTGCGAGCTGAGCACGATCTCCAGCGGGCTCACCCCGGGCAGGCGGGCGACGACGTTGTAGGCCTCCACCTCTTCCTCCAGCGCGTCCAGCGTCAACTGCGCCTTCAGCGGTGACAGCGGCCGGCCGGCGAGTCTCTGCTTGAGCGCCCGCCCCACGTCGCGGTCGAGATAGACCGTCGGCGCAGCGGGCAGGAAGCGCGCGAAGAACGGGTAGTAGGAGCCCTGGGCGGCTTCCTTCGGGTAGTCGATGATGCCGACCGCGCCGGCGGCGCCCGCAGCCTTCAGCGCGGTGGTCACCACCTGCGCCACCACCATGTCCAGGAAGGGGCGCGAAAACGGCGTAGTGAACCCCATGGTCCCGGCGTCGTCGGTGACGTGCAGGGCGAGGCTGCTGAGTACGCCGATCGGGATGGTCAGGCGTGGCAGGTCGTAGACCACGATCTTGCCGCGTAGGTCCAGGCTGCTGATCGCGGCCAGGATCGAGGACAGACCGCTGCCGGTATCGCCCAGCAGCTCGCCGAGATTGCGCAGCAGGCCCGTCAGCCCGCCGGTGACCGCACCGCTGTCGAGCAGACGGATCAGCACGTCGCTGAGGTCCACCGCCGCCAGTCCGGGCAGGTAGAGCAGCGAGCCCTCCAGGCCTTCCGCTCCGGTATTGCCGGAGAAGGGGATATAGGAGACCAGCGGCACTGCCTCGCTCTCGCCATTGCCGAGCAGCTCCAGGCGGGCGGTTTTCGCGCTCCAGCGACTGACCGTGTAGGGCTCCAGGCTGACCTCTGGCACGCCCATCTCCTTGAGCTGAGCCGCCAGGCGCTGGGCGTACGCGATCTCGTGGACGCTGCCGGCCGGCCGGAAGCCGCCGTTGAACGCGTCGATCTCGGTCTGCCAGCCGCGCAACTGCGCCTCGCTGGGCAACAGCGCGTCGTCAACCTCTCGGCTAGGGTCGATGCCCGGGGTGCCCAGCGGGCTGCTGCTGCCGCAGGCGGCGAGCAGGCTCAGCGCCAGACTCAGCAGCAGTGAAAAACAACGGCGACGGCTCTGCCGCACGAACCTTGCGGTCGCGATGCGCATGACTCTCCTCCAGCGTTCAATCTAGGTATGTGCAGCTGTGGAGAAGTTTGCGGCGACGGCACCAGCGCCGCCATTGGTGGGTTGCCAGCCGATGTTGTGTCGGCGCACAAGGCCCTGGGCTAAGCCGCCAGGCTTTGCGACTCGCCGCGCCCCATGCGCCGCATCAGCAGCGCGGCACTGAGGCGCGACTGCCAGGAGAGCTTGTCGAGATCGGCCTTGAGCAAGGCTTCGATGCGCTGCAGGCGGTAGGCGAGCGTGTTGGGATGAATCCCCAGGCTATCCGCCACGGTCTTGCGCTGGCGGCGTTGCAGAAAATAGCAGTCCAGTGTTTCCAGCAGATGCGGCTCGGGCGCGATCAGCTCCAGCAGGCTTTCCAGGTAGCCGGCGACATTGCGCGATTGCAGTGCGGTGTCGTCGAGCACGTAGTCGGAGTACAGGAACAGCGGCGCCGGCGTGGCGAGGCGGCGGCCGATGTCGAGCACGCGCAGGGCTTGTTCGGCGCTCAGGCGCCAGCCCTGAGGCCCGCTGCCGGCGAGACCGAGGCCGGCGACCTGTGATCGGCCGCGCAGGGCCGGCAGCTGCGCCAGTTGGCTGGACAGAAGCCGCTCGCGATGGACGCTGTTCTCGCCACTGGGGACCGCCATCCAGATCAGCGCATGGCCTCGGCGCAGGGTGCCGATGGGGCGCGGTTCGGCGCCGGCGCCGAGCTGGGCGGTGAGCGTTTCCAGTGCGTCCTCCGCGCCGGCGTCGCCCGGCCCCGGGGTCGGCAAGGCGAACGCCAGCGCGATGCGCCGTCCCAGAGGGTCGATACCCAGGGCCTGGGCCCGCTCGTGAAAGCCCTCGCGGTCTTCGCTGCGGTCGAAGACGATGGAGCAGAGTTCGTGCTGCAAACGGGACTGCCAGCGCTCGCCCCGGCGCTGCTCGTCGGCATAGGCGTGGCTGATGGTCTGGCCGAGCAGATCGGTGTGGTAGAGCATGTAGGGCGACAGCCGTAGCAGCACCTCGTCGCGGGCGGAATGCTGATGCTGCACGCCGTCGAGGAAGGCTTGCCAAAGCACGGTGCAGCCGACCCGGAACGAGTGCAGCAGGCTGGTCATCGGGATGCCCTGATGCACCCGCCGGCGCGCCAGGTCGGCGACCGGTCGCAGGGTCTCGGCATCCGGCGGCCGGCCGTCGAGCAGGGCCCGGAACCAGATGCCGACGTTGATGCGGATCATGTTCTCGATCTCGGCCAGCACCTGCGCATCGCGCACTGCGGCGTATTCCGCGACCTCGGCGCGCACAGCCGTGTAAACGCGGCTGACGATGTTCTCGCCTTGCTGCGAAAGCGCGCGCACGGTGGGGCGCAGCTGGCGCGACAGCATCGGCGAAGCAGAGCCATCGCGCGGCCTGCTGGGCTTGCTCATCTGCATCTCTCCTCGGGACAGCGGGCCGTGTTGCGGCGTCCTGGCGGATGCGCGTCCGGCTCTTGGTCAATGGCTTGCAAGGTTGTATATCACGGGCGACCACTACAATCGCAACGTTCAAAAACACACCTCGTCCATGAAGCTCCTGCTGTCGTTTTGCCTGCTGCTGTTCACCGCCGCCGCCCTGGCCGGGCCGGTGGGCGAGCCGGAGCCGGAACTGCGCGCGCGGCTGATGACCGCCATCCGCGCGGCCGACAGCTTCGAAGACAAGTACGAGGCCCAGGTCTGGCTGCTGGACATGTCCACGCGCTTGCAGCGCTACCAGCCAGACGAGGCCCAACGCCTGGAGTTTTTGCGGCTGGTGCATTCCGAGGCCAAGCGGGCGCGGCTGAAGCCGGAATGGGTACTTTCGGTGATCCACATCGAGAGCCGCTTCGACCGCTACGCGATCTCCCACGCCGGCGCGCTGGGCTATATGCAGATCATGCCGTTCTGGCTGGAGGAACTCGGTGAGAAGGGTTCCAACCTGTTCCATGCCAGCACCAATCTGCGCATGGGCTGCACCATCCTGCGTTTCTACCTGGACAAGGAGCGCGGCAATCTGTTCAACGCCCTGGCGCGCTACAACGGCAGCTACGGCCGCTCCGAATACCCCAACAAGGTGCTGGGCGCGCTGCGCAACTACTGGGCCTTCGATTAGCCCTTTTGTGCGTTCAACCAGCGCTCCAGCCAGGCCTTGAGCGGCGGGTCGCCATCGGGAATATCCCAGTCCGCCAGGCCGGCTTCCTGGCCATGGGGATCGCGCAGGCGCTCCTGCGGATACAGGGCCACCGACCAACTCGGCCGCCGCAGCGGTGACTCGCTGTAGTCCTCGCCGCGCAGCGTCGCCGCCAGCGCCGCCGCCGGATCGGGGCCGGCGCGCGCACCCAGGTGGAGGAAGGGCGAGGGGCGCGGATTCAGCTCCAGGAACCAGAACTGGCCCTGGGCGTCGATCTGGGCGTCCAGGCTGCCGAAGCCGGTGTAGTGGTTGGCTGCCAGCAGCTGCGCGGTGGCGGCGCGTAGGGCCGGTTGGGCGCAGACGCGTAGTCGGGAACTGGGGCCATAGGGCGAGGGATGGACGCGTTCCTTCTCAGCGCAGAGCGCCGCCAGCAGGCGGCCTTGCTCGGCGTAGAAACCGCAGGCCCAGGTGCCGCCGGAAACCTCGCGTTGCAGCAGCCAGGCGCGCGGGCTGGCGCGCAATTCCTGCAACTGCTCGGCGCGCTCGATGCGCCGCAGACCGACGCCGCCATAGCCGACGGCGGGCTTGGCCAGCAGCGGAAAGCCGAGCCGCTGCAAGGGCTCCAGCCGCGTGCTGCCGGGCGGCAGCAATTGCCAGTCCGGCACCGCCAGGCCGAGGTCGCGGGCGCGGGTGTTGCCGCAGTGCTTGTCCAGCCAGTCCGACTGCTCGACCGGCCGCGCGCCGCCGGCGCTGAGCAGCGCCTGCTGCGTGGCGGGCAGCGGTGGCTGCATCTGCATCAGGCGCCGTAGCAGCAGTACCGCCGCGTCGTCCATCGGCAAGACCCGCGCGGGCTGCCAGTCTTCGAAGGCCTGTTGCAGCAGCGGGAGGGTCGGCGGCTGTTGGCGGCTGAACAGGTAGCGCTGCTCCAGCGCCGCGCTGACCGCCATCGGCCCCTCGCTGGGGCAGACCGCCGCCACTGCCAACCCGGCCTCGCGCAAGGCGCCGGCCAGGCGCGGCGGGCCCAGCCAGTCGTCACGCAGGGCGAGTAGCAGCACGCGCGGCGGCGTGATGCTCGAGTTTGTGCCGTGACCGTCCGGGCTGACGGCGGAGGGGTTGCTTGCGCTCATGCCCGCAGGCTGAACAATCGCCGCGCAATCCGCAATCCGCAATCCGCAATCCGCAATCCGCAATCCGCAATCCGCAATCCGCAATCCGCAATCCGCAATCCGCAATCCGCAATCCGCAATCCGCAATCCGCAATCGTCATCGGCTACCCTGCGCGCCATGACCGAGATCCTGATCCTCTACTACTCGCGCAACGGCTCCACCGCCGCCATGGCGCGCCACATCGCACGCGGTGTCGCTTCGGTGGAAGGCTGCAACGCGCGCCTGCGCACGGTGCCACCAGTGTCGGCGGAAACCGAGGCGGTGGCACCGGCGGTGCCGGAGTCCGGCGCGCCCTATTGCGAGGCCGCCGACCTGCGCGACTGCGCCGGCCTCGCCCTGGGGTCGCCGACCCGCTTCGGCAATATGGCGGCGCCGCTCAAGTATTTTCTTGACGGCACGTCCGGCCTCTGGCTGTCCGGCGCCCTGGCCGGCAAGCCGGCGGCGGTGTTCACCTCCACCAGCACCCTGCACGGCGGTCAGGAGAGCACGCTGCTGAGCATGATGCTGCCGCTGCTGCACCACGGCATGCTGCTGGTCGGCCTGCCGTATACCGAACCGGCGCTGTCCAGCACCCAGTCCGGAGGCACGCCCTACGGCGCCAGTCACGTTGCCGGCACCGCTGGCGCGCCGCGCAAGCCGGACGCTCAGGAGATCGCGCTCTGCGAGGCTCTCGGCCGGCGCCTGGCCTGGGCGGCGACGAGGCTCGCGCCATGAGGATCGAAGCTCTGGTGAAACGCCTGAAGTGGCTGGTCTGGGCCGCGCATTTCGGGCTCGCGTCCGGCCTGTACGCGCTGATCGCCCGCACCGGCAGCGAGTCGGCCCTGGTGCTGGCGACCCTGGCGGTGCTGCCGTTGCTGCTGCCGCTGCCGGGCCTGCTGCGCGGCCGTGCCTACACGGCGTCCTGGACCAGCATGCTGGTGGCCTTCTACTGCGCCCTGTTGCTGTCCGAGGCCTACATGCAGCCGGCCTTCAAGCTGCCGCTACTGCTGCTGGCGGTGGTGGCGGCGGCGGACTTCGTGGCCCTGATGCTCTACGCCAAGGGCGCCAAGGCGCTGACGCGCCGGGGCTAGTGGCTGGTTGTTGGTCGCGGGCAAGCCCGCTCCCACCTACGCAGCGCAGCGGATGCAGGAGCGGGCTTGCCCGCGACCAGTAGCGCGTTTCTCAAGCGCGCAGCAGCACCGACTGCACGAAGGGAATGGTCAGCCGCCGCTGGGCGCTGAGCGAGGCGCGGTCCAGAGTCTCGACCGCCTCCAGCAGTGAGCCGATGTCGCGCGCCAGGCGCTTGAGCAGATAGTGGGCGACATCGTCCGGCAGGTGCAGGCCACGGGCGTGGGCGCGCAGCATCAGCAGGCGCGCGCGGTCCTCGTCGCTGAGCGGGCGCAGGCCGAAGCTGGCGCAGGCGCTGATCCGGGTGGCGAGATCGGGCCGGGCGAACTGCAACTGGTGCCCGGGCTTGCGCGCCGCCAGCACCAGGTTGCCGCCACGGCTCTTGATCGCGTCGATCAGCCGCGCCAGCGCCAGCACCCCGGCTTCCGGCAATGGGGCCTCGTCGAGTCCATCCAGGCAGACCAGCTTGCGCGCTTCCAGTCCGGCCAGGGCCTCGGGCAACTCGGCGAGATGGCTGGGCAGGTGCACATAGGCATGGCTGATGCGCAGGCTGGCAGCCTCGCGGCCCAGCGCCTGCAGCAGATGGGTCTTGCCGCTGCCGGCCGGGCCGTGCAGCAGCAGCGCCAGTCCGCCTCCCGGGTTCAGCAGACCGCGCAGGGTGCTCACCGCCTGGGTGTTGGGACCGGCGTGGAAGCTGGCGAAGCTGGAGGTCTCCCGCAGCGCCACCGCCAGTGGCAGTTGCTGACCCTTCATGCCGCCGGAGGCTCCCCGCCGGCCGCGCTGTCGGCCGGCGCGGGCAGCGCTTCGGGGACCTGCGGCTGCTCGCCCCAGCGGTAGACATTGCTGTCCAGCCAGCGCCTCTGCACCTCGCGCAGCCCCACCGCCAGGATCGCAGCGCAGGGCAGCGCCACCAGCACGCCGGTGAAGCCGAACAACTGGCCGCCGGCCATGATCGCGAAGATCACCGCCACCGGGTGCACACCGATCTTGTCGCCGACCAGGAGCGGCGTCAGCACATTGCCTTCCAGCACCTGGCCAAAGGCGAAGATCGCCACCACCCAGAGCAGCGGCCAGAGTTCCGGCGACTGCACCAGCATGGCGATCATCGCGGTGGCAAAACCAATCGCGAAGCCGAGGTAGGGCACGAAGCTGAGCAGGCCGGCGATCAATGCCACCAGCAGCGCCAGCTTGAGTCCGGCCGCCCACAGCGCCAGCGCGTAGTAGAGCGCCAGCGCCAGCATCACCAGGCCCTGGCCGCGCACGAAGCTGCCGAGCACCTCGTCGCACTCGCGGGCCAGGCGCCGCACCAGCGGCCGGTGGCGGGGCGGGGTGACGGTGTCGAACCAGGCGATCAGATTGTCCCAGTCGCGCAGCAGGTAGAAGCTCACCACCGGGATCAGCGCGATGTTGGCGATGGTGGCCATCACCTTCAGGCCGGATTCGGCGACCAGGCCGGCGGCGCCGCGCGCCTCCTTCCAATGGCTGCTGATCCAGTCGCGCAGGTAGTTGGAGTCCAGCCGCAGATTGTCCGGCAACTGGATGCCGAGCTTGGCCAGGCCCACGTCCTGCAACCAGCGCAGGCCCTCGGGGATGTTCTGCGCCAGGGTCACCGCCTGCTGCTGCAGCATCGGCGCGATCAAGAGGATCAGCAGCACCAGCGACAGGGTGATGAGCAGAAACACCAGGCTCACGCCCCAGGTGCGCGACAGCCGGCGCCGCTCCAGGGCATCGACCAGCGGGTCGCCCAGGTAGGCGAAGATGGCGCCGACCACGAAGGGCATCAGGATCGGGCCCAGCGCGCTGACCAGGGCGGCCAGCGCCAGGACGGCGAGCAGCCAGGGCCAGAATTCGCGCCAGTGCAGACGGGTATGGGGCTCGGCGTGCATGAGGGCGGATCGCGGGTTGGGGCGGAATTATGGGAGTGCGACCGGTAAAATAGCAGCGTTCCCTCACGCGATTAGCCATGAAAAAGCGCGCTTCCCTGTCCTACCGCGACGCCGGTGTGGATATCGACGCCGGCGATGCCCTCGTCGACGACATCAAGAAAATCGTCAAATCCACCCAGCGGCCCGAGGTGCTGGGCGGTGTCGGCGGCTTCGGCGCGCTGGTCAGCCTGCCCAAGAAGTACAAGAACCCGGTGCTGGTCTCCGGCACTGACGGCGTCGGCACCAAGCTCAAGCTCGGCATCGACACCGGCCGGGTCGAGGGCCTGGGCCAGGATCTGGTCGCCATGTGCGTCAACGACGTGCTGGTCAACGGCGCCGAGCCCTTGTTCTTCCTCGACTACTACGCCACCGGCAAGCTCGACCAGAAGGTTGCCGCCAAGGTCATCAAGGGGATAGCAACGGGCTGCAAGCTGGCCGGCTGCGCTCTGGTCGGTGGCGAGACCGCCGAGATGCCCGGCCTCTACGCCAAGGGCGACTTCGACCTCGCCGGCTTCACCGTCGCGGTGGTGGAAAAGAAGAAGATCATCGACGGCAGCGGCATCAAGGCCGGCGACGTGCTGATCGGCCTGCCTTCGAGCGGTCCGCATTCCAACGGTTATTCGCTGATCCGCAAGATCCTGGAAGTCAGCAAGACCCGCCTGGACGCGCCGCTGTTCAGCGGCCAGACCCTGGAAGAGGCGCTGCTGGCGCCTACCACCATCTACGTCAAGCCGGTGCTCAAGCTGCTGGAAGCTGGCATCCCGGTGCGCGGCATGAGCCACATCACCGGCGGCGGCATCGTCGGCAATCTGCCGCGCTGCTTCCCCAAAGGCCTGGGCGCGGTGGTCGATACCAAGAGCTGGCAGCGGCCGGCGGTGTTCGACTGGTTGCAGGAAAAGGGCAATGTCGAGCAGGACGAGATGTGGCGCGTGTTCAACTGCGGCGTCGGCTTCGTGCTGGTGGTGCCGCGCCTGAAGCTCGATGCCGCGCTGGCCCAGCTCAAGAAGAGCAAGCTCAAGCCCTTCGTGCTCGGCGAGATGGTCAAGAGCAAGCAGGAAGTGCGGTTTGTTTGATGCCTTTGCCGTTCCCCTCCCCTCTTGTGGGGGAGGGGTGAGGGGAGAGGGGGCGGCGCGCAGCGCCGTTTCGCATCCGGGTGCGATAAGCACGTCGTCTCCGACGACGCCACCCCTCTCCCTAACCCTCTCCCACAAGGGGCGAGGGGACGGTTCGCGATAAGGGGCGAGCGAGTCCTTCGTGAAAAACCTCGTCGTCCTGATCTCCGGCAGCGGCCGCAATCTGCAAGCGCTGATCGAGCATTGCGCCGCCGGCCACATCCCGGCGCGCATCGCCGCCGTGGTCAGCAACAAGGCCGAGGCCTACGGCCTGGAGCGCGCCCGTCGCGCCGGCATCGCCACCGAGGTGGTGCCGCACGGCGACTACCCCAGCCGCGAGGCCTTCGACGCCGCGCTCGCGGCTGCCATCGACCGCCACGCGCCGGATCTGCTGGCCATGGCCGGCTTCATGCGCATCCTCACGCCCGGCTTCACCCGCCGCTACCTGGGCCGCGCGCTCAACATCCATCCCTCGCTGCTGCCGCGCCATCCGGGGCTGAAGACCCATGCGGCAGCTCTCGCGGCCGGCGATGCCGAACACGGTGCCAGCGTGCACTTCGTCACCGAGGCGCTGGACGGCGGGCCGCTGGTGCTTCAGGGCGCATTCACCGTCGCGCCCGAGGATTCGGCGGAATCCCTGGCCGAGCGGGTCATGAACGAGGTCGAGCTGAAGATCTATCCTCAGGCGCTGGCCTGGCTGGCGCGTGGCGATCTGCAGTTGCGCGGTGACCTGGCCTGGTTGCAGGGCGCGCCGCTGTCGCAGCCCCGTACGCTCGCCGACCTGGAGGAGCCGTTCCGATGAACCCGCCCTTGCTGCGCCGCCTCGCCGCGATCCTGCTGCTGCTCCCCGCCCTGGGCTTGGCGGCGCCGGCGCTGAAGCCGATGTCGCTGAGCTACGACGTGTCCTGGGGCGCGACGCCGCTGGGCGAGGGCCGGCTCACGCTCAGTGCCGAGCCCGGCGAAGACTGCTACCGCTACGAGTTGAACACCCATCCGGTGGGCGTGGTGCGCTGGCTGTACGGCAGCCCGCGCGAGACCAGCGAGTTCTGCGTGGTCGACGGCGCAGTGGTGCCCAGCCGCATGGAGTTCAACAACCCCAAGCGCAGCAAGGACGGTTTCGTCATCGAGTTCGACTGGAAGCAGGGATTGGTGCTCGGTGGCCGCAACGGTCCGCTGCCGATCAGCGCCGGCACCCTGGACCGGCTCAGCGTGCAGCAGGCGGCGCGTCTGTGGGTGCAGAAGCACGTCGGCGACAAGAAGCCGGCGCCGCTGGTGATCGCCATCGCCGACCACAAGCGGGTGAAGAGCTACACCTTTGCCATTGCCGGGCGCGGCACGGTGGAGACGGGGGCCGGCAAGTTCGAGGCGGTGCGCTTCGAGCGCATCGACGATCCCAAGACCACGCTGCGCTTCTGGCTGGCGCCGGAAAAGGACTACATGCCGGTGAAGGTCGAGCAGGTCGAGGACGGCGAAGCCAAACTCAACCTCAGCCTCCAGGGCCGGCCTTGACGCGCAGGCTGGGCCCGGCCGAACTGGCGGCCCTGCGCGCGGCGGCGGAGGCCAGCCCGCGCCGCCGCGCGCATCTGGAGCTGCATGCCGGCGGCGCCGACGATGCCCTGCAACGCTTCCTGGTGGGCATGCTGCCCGGCTCCTATGTGCGCGCCCATCGGCATGTCCAGGCCCACAAGCTGGAGCTGACCGCCTGCTTGGCCGGTGCCTTCGAACTGCTGCTGTTCGACGACCGGGGCGCGCTGCTGGAGCGCCAGGGGCTGGCGGTCGATGGCAACGGTCTGTGCCTGGTGCAGATCCCGCCCAACACCTGGCATTCGCTGATCGTGCGCGAAGGCTTTGCGGTGCTGCTGGAAGTGAAGCTCGGCCCCTACGAGGCCGCCAGCGACAAGGACTTCGCCCCTTGGGCGCCGGTCGAGGGCAGCGCCGAGGCCGACCATTGCCTGCGCTGGCTGCACGGGGCTGTGGCCGGGCAGCGCTATCTGGCCTAGGTGGTCCGGCCGGGCAGCGATTCCCTCCCCAGCGCAGCGGGGGAGGGTCAGGGTGGGGGGCGGTTCTTGCGCGCGGATCAGGACCGCAAAAAACGCCCCCATCCCGGCCTTCCCCCGCTGCGCAGGGGAAGGGGTTCGACCTAGCCCAGCACGATCCCCAGGCTCGCGGCAATCAATGCCGGGCGCGGCTGCCACCGGAATTCCGGGATGGTGATGAACGCGTGGCAGAGCCCGATCAGCGCGCAGATCAGCGCCTCGCTGAGCGCTTGCGGATCGCCAGCGCGGCCCTGGCCGGTGGTCTGCAACTGCGCGACCAGCTCGCGGAACAGGCCGAAGCGCTCCATCAGCGGCGAGCTGTCGACGTAGTAGCGCTCCTCGCCGCTGCGGTGATCCTGGTTGAGGAACACCAGCCGGTAGTGCTGCGGCTGCGCACACCAGTAGTCGACGAAGGCCGTGGCGGCGCGCTCCAGGCGCTGGCGCGGCGTGCCGCGCCGGCTGGCCTGCTGGACACGCGCGAACAGCTCGGCGAAGCAGTCCTCCCAGAGGCTGCGCAGGATGGCGTTCTTGCTCTGGAAGTAGCCGTACAGGCTCATGGTGCCGCAGCCGGCTTCCTGCGCCAGCCGGCGCATGCTCACCGCCTCGAAGCCCTCGTCGACAAACAGCCGGCGCGCGACCTCGCTGATCCGGGCGCGGCGCTGCTGTTCGTGCTCGACACTGCGCCGAGGTCGGCCACGGCTGCGCAGCAGGGTCTCGGTCGAGGCCGGCCCGGCGGCTGGCGGCGTTGACTTCCTGGGCATGGTTTCCTATTTTCGATAACGCGTACGGAATATTGCCCGTTCCGCTCCCCGCGCGCCAATCCCAGCAAGGACGCTCCATGCGCAGTGCAAGCACCGAAGTCATCGTCGTCGGCGCCGGTCTCGCCGGCCTCAGTGCCGCCCGTCAATTGCAGGCCGCAGGCCGGCAGGTGCTGGTGCTGGAGGCACGCGACCGTGTCGGCGGCCGCACGCTCAACCATGCGCTCACCGCACCGGGCGCCAAGCCCGGCACCGTGGTGGAGATCGGTGGCCAATGGGTGGGGCCGACCCAGGACCGGGTGCTGGCGCTGATCGAGGAGCTGGGGCTGTCCACCTTCAAGACCTGGGGCGAGGGCCGGTTTACCGACTACCGGCGCGGCCGCCTGCGCCAGTACTCCGGGCGCATCCCGCCCGGCAATCTGCTCGGTTCGGTGGAGGCGCAGTTGGCGATCAACCGCCTCAACCGCATGGCCAGGGAGGTGCCGCTGGCCGCGCCCTGGACCGCGCCGCGCGCCGCCGAGTGGGACGGCCAGACCTTCCAGAGCTGGATGGACCGCCGCCTCTGGACGGGCGGCGCCAAGGAACTGATCGAGCTGGCCATCGAGGCGGTGTTCTCGGCCCAGCCGCGCGATCTCTCGCTGCTGCATGTGCTGTTCTACATCCACAGCGCCGGCTCGCTGGACCTGCTCATCAACACCGAGGGCGGCGCCCAGGAGGCGCGCATCGTCGGCGGCTCGCAGCGCATCGCGCTGGCGATGGCCGAGCAGCTCGGCGAGGCGGTGTGGCTGAACGCCGCCGTCGAGCGCATCGAGCAGGACGGGCAGGGCGTGACCGTCTCCGGCGCCGGCTTTGAAGTGCGCGGCCAGCGGGTGATCGTCGCCGTGCCGCCGCCGCTGGCGGCGCGTATCCGCTATTTCCCGCTGCTCGACGGCCTGCGCGACCAGCTCACCCAGCGCCTGCCGATGGGCACCGTCACCAAGGTCAACGCGGTGTACGCCACGCCGTTCTGGCGTCGCGCCGGCAGCAACGGCCAGGTCACCAGCGATACCGGGCCGATCAAGCTGGTCTATGACAACTCGCCGCAGGACGGCCATGTCGGCATTCTCATGGGCTTCATCGAAGGCAGCGAGGGCCGCCGCCTGCTGCGCGAAACGCCGGAGCGGCGACGCGCGCTGGCGCTGGAATGTTTCGCCCGCTACTTCGGCCCCGAGGCGCTGCAAGTGCGGGAATACATCGAGCAGAGCTGGGCCGACGAGGAATGGTCGCGCGGCTGCTATGCCAGCTACTTCCCGCCCGGCGTCTGGAGCGACTATGGCAGCGCGCTGCGCGAGCCGATCGGCCGCCTGCACTGGGCCGGCACCGAGACCGCCGAGGTCTGGAACGGCTACTTCGACGGTGCCATCCGCTCCGGCGAGCGCGCCGCTGCCGAGGTGCGCGCCCAGCTGCGCTGAGGCCGATCCGGTGCCGGTGGTTTGGCCGCCGGGGCGGGCGATCCCTCACAATGCCGCATGAAAATCCCCAACAGCCTGCAACCGCTGATCGACGACGGCATCGTCGATGCGGTCTTGCGACAACTGAAAAGCGGCAAGGAAGCCTCGGTGTTCCTGGTCCGCTGCGGCAGCCACATCCGTTGCGCCAAGGTCTACAAGGATGCGCAGCAGCGCGGCTTCCAGAAGCTCGCCGAGTACCAGGAGGGCCGCAAGGCGCGCGGCAGCCGCGATGCCCGCGCCATGGGCAAGGGCAGCCGCCACGGCCGCCGCGAACAGGAGGCGGCCTGGAAGAACGCCGAGGTCGATGCGCTCTACCGCCTCGCCGCCGCCGGCGTGCGGGTACCCCGGCCGCAGGGCTATTACGAGGGCGTGCTGGTGATGGAGGTGGTGGTCGATGAGCAGGGCCAGCCGGCGCCGCGCCTCAACGATGTCCACCCGGACGCCGAGCAGGCGCGTGCCTGGCATGCGCTGCTTATCAACCAGATCGTGCGCATGCTCTGCGCCGGCCTGATCCACGGCGACCTCTCGGAATTTAATGTGCTGTTGGCCGCCGACGGCCCGACCATCATCGACCTGCCGCAGGCGGTGGACGCCACCGGCAATAACAACGCCTTCCGCATGTTGCTGCGCGATGTCGAAAACATCCGCGCCTACTGCGGTCGCTACGCGCCGGAGCTGCTCGACAGCGAGTACGCCTACGAGATCTGGCAGCTCTACCAGGCCGGCGAGCTGCGGCCCGACAGCCCGCTCACCGGTCGCTACGAGCACCCGCCCGGCGCGCCCGATGTCGACGGCGTGCTGGCGCAGATCGAAGAGGCGCGTCGCGAGGCCGAGCGCCGCCAGCGCGGCCGCGAGGAAGCCGAGGCGGCGCAGGACGACTGAGCGGCGCCGCTTGGTAAAAATGACCCTGGCGCGCGCGGGCGGTCTTGATCGTCAGCCTGGACCGTGTATTGCTAGCGCATAACCATAAACCTGCTCGCCACCTAAGCCCCATGAAAGCTCTGTTGCTTGCCGCCAGCGCGGCCTTGCTGCTCCCCGTCAGCGTCCTGGCCCAGTCGGAAGCGCCGACGCCAGTGCCGCCCGAGGGCAGCGCCGACCTGGGCAGCTTGCCGGTGCAGGCGCTGAGCGAATCGGCGCCGCCGCCGGCCCCGGCCGAGGAGTCCAAGGCCGGCCCGCGCCAGCTCGGCGAGGTGGTGGTTACCGCGCAGAAGACCAAGCAGTCGCTGCGCCGGGTGCCGGCCTCGGTCACCGCGCTGTCCGGCGACTTCATCAAGGAAACCGGCGCCGCCGACCTCGCCGACGTCTCGCTGTACGTGCCAAATTCCCGCGTCGATGCCGACGACATCGGTTCGCCGCAGGTATTCATCCGCGGCTTCGGCACCAACGCCTTCAACCCCAGCTTTGAAAGCTCGGTGGGTTTCGTGCAGGACGATCTCTACTTCGGTCGCCCTGGCTACTTCACCGAGTCGATGTTCGACATCGACCGCGTCGAGATCCTGCGCGGGCCGCAGGGCACGCTGTTCGGCAAGAACACCATCGCCGGCGTGTTCAACGTCATCAGCAAGGGCCCCACCAGCGAGCCCAGCGCCGACGCCCGCTACTTCTACGGCGGCCAGGGCGAGCAGCGGCTGGAAGGCGGCATGGGCGCCATGTTCGGCGAGCACTTCGGTGGCCGCGTCGGCTTTCTCTACCGCGAGCAGGACGGCCAGACCTACAACCAGTTTCTCGACCGCTACGAAGATTCCCTGCAGCAGCAGGCCGTGCGCGGCAAGCTCAAGCTGGCCTCGGGCATCTGGAGCAGCGAGCTGATGCTGCTGACCTCCGAAACCACCGCGCCGTTCTGGCCCTTCCAGCTCATGAAGCTGGACGCCGACACCCGCACCTACCTTCAGCACTTCGATGCCAACATCGAGGACGACCCCTACAACTTCCGCACCTCTTTCGACACCCCGGGCTGGATCGAGAAGGGCTCCGACACCGTCGCGCTGAAGAACGAATGGGCGATGGGACCGGTGGCCGGGCTCAAGGACTTCAACACCGTGCTGGTGCTGGGCGGCTCGCGCTTCCGCATCGACCAGCTCAACGAGTTGGATGTCTCGCCCGCCGACATCGCCCGCCTCGACAACCACGAAGACCACCAGCAGCTCACCGCCGAGCTGCGCTTCACCGGCAAGGCCGACAGCCTGTTCGGCCTGGGCACCGGCCTGGAATTCGTCGGCGGCCTGTTCCGCTACGACTCCGACTACACCCTGCTGGCGCGCATCATGGCCGGCCAGGACCTGGCCTCCTACCTGCTCACCGACGATGCTGCCCAGCTCGCCAGCGGCGGCGCGCTCAGTTCGTCGCCGCTGGGCTTTCTCGGCTCGTTCGACCTTTCCAATCTGGGTCTGCTGACCGGCCCCCTGATCTCCAACGGCGACTACTACCAGTTCGATTACACCCAGAAGGTCGCCGCCAACGCCCTGTTCGGGCAGTTCACCTGGAACTGGACCAAGCACTTCGCCATCACCCCCGGCGTGCGCCTGGGCATGGAGGAAAAGAAGATCAGCACCAAGGGTCAAAGCCACTGCCAGATCAAGGATGCGCTGCCGCCCGGCATCCCGGCGCCGCCCTGCGTGATGGAACTGCTGCTGGGCAGCTCCGACTACGACCAGCCCGACAAGAAGCGCAAGGAATACGACATCTCGCCGAAGCTCTCGATGCAGTACTTCGCCGACCACGGCGTCAACTACTACGTCTCCTACGCGCGCGGCGACAAGAGCGGCGGCATCAACGCCATCTCGCTCACCGGCGAGAAGCTGGAATACAACGCCGAAACCGCGCAGACCTACGAGCTGGGCGCCAAGGGCCGCTTCTTCAACAAGACCCTCAACACCAGCCTGACGCTCTACCAGACCGACTTCGACAACCTGCAGGTGCTGGCCTTCAACGGCGTGCTGTTCGACGTGAGCAATGCCGGCACCGCCCGCTCGCGCGGCCTGGAGGCGGACTTCCAGTGGCTGACGCCCTACCGGCCGCTGCGCATCGTCGGCTCGCTGGGCCTGCTCGACGCCAAGTACCTCGACTACCCGGGTGCGCCTGCGCCCATTTCACAGGGTATCGGCGCCAAGCAGAACCTCGGCGGCCAGCGCATCGCCTTCGCGCCCAAGGCCACCGGCACGCTCACGCCCTCGCTCACCTACGAGTTCGGTGAAGTCGCCTTTACGCTGGCGGGCGACATCATTTACCAGGGAGACCAGTACACCGACGTCGATCTCGACCCGGCGACCCATGTCGATCCCTACTATCAGTACGCCGCGCGCTTCATCGTCGCTGACGTGCGCGAGCGCTGGAGCCTGTCGGTGGGCGGAACCAACCTGGGCGACAAGCGCGTGCTCAACCAGGTGACCGACGCCACCTTCTTCCCCGGTACCTACTTCGCCCAGCAGGCGCCCGGCCGGCAGTTGTTCGCCGTGGTCGGCGTCAAGTTCTAACTCGAAGCCCAGTCCCCATCCGCTGCGCCAGGTTCCCTCCCCCGCAAGCGGGGGAGGGCCAGGGCGGGGGTGTTTCAGCGCAGAGCCTGCTGAGCGATCCGCCCGACTAGTGAACTTGTCGCCCCCAGAAACACTCGATGCAGGGTCGCCGCCAAACCGCCCCGGCATCCGAGATAGCGCCTCCATGACCAAGCTGCCTTTCCGCTCCCAGGCCCTGCGCCCGCTGTGCTTGGCCGCCACCGCCGCCTGTTTGCTCGGCGCCTGCGGCGGCACCCCCGAGAAGGGCGAAGCCGCGCCCTGCAAGATCGACTGCCAGAGCCAGGAAGACGGCTACCAGTGGGCACAACGCGCCAGCCTGCTCGATGCCAAGGCCTGCAACGGCTATCCGGCCGAATTCGTCGCCGGCTGCAAGCAGGCCGTTACCGACGCCAGGCTGTCGCTGAACCCGCGCGAAGGTTTTTAGCGGCGCAGCGGCGAGGCCGTCGCCGGTCAGGGCGACGGCATCGCTGCGTTGGCCAGTCCGGAATCTCCGCGCTTACCGGGCCCGGCGTCGCCGACGCGCTTGGGAAAAACCTGGCGCTCAGGGAGTCGCACGGCGCGGCGCCCGGGGCAGGGAACCGCGCATCTTCCTCGACTCAGTGGGTGAAGACCTGAAATGCCGGGCCGGCCCAGGCGGTGCCGGAGTTCGCCGGCGCTGGTGGCAGGGGAGTACCGCCGTAGATCACCTGATTGAGCGGCCCTTGATAGGTTTGCCAGGGGATCGTGCCTTGCTGGCTGACGCCGGGCTTGCTGTAGTCGCAGACGCCCTCCGGGAACACCGCAGACAGACTTGCCCACTGCGCGTCGGTGAACGGCAACAACCCGTAGTCGTCATTGCGGTCCAGCGGCTTGAGCTGGCATTTGTTGGTGTCGGTGCTGATGGCGTCGCCGGCCACCGTGCGGGGGGTGCCATACACCGGCACGATCAGCTCGGGACACAGGCCCGCACTAATGCGCTGGCCGAGGCCGTCATAGCAGGCGTCAACGACGTTGGTCGGCTTGTGGGTCGTCAGCTTCAGGGCGAGCGGCATCGGGCTCAGGTCTTGCTCGACGGCGGCCAGCCAGGCGTCCATGGCGGCAAAGCTGTTCCGCGCGCACTCGTTGTCGCCCATGATCAACAGCGGTCCCTCCCAGATCACCTGGTTGTCGTGATTGCCATGCTCGCGGTCGAGTCGGGCGCGGATCGCGAAGGCGCGGTACGCATCGTGAAAGGCGCCGGGGTCAGGGCCTCGGCAGTCGATGATGGCGGTTTGGTCGAGGTTGTTGGTTTCGTTGATCAGGCCGGTACGGTAGGCGTTGGCGAGGGCCGGTTGCGCCGCAGGCGTGCGCGAGGGGATCGGCTTGGTGTCGATGTCGAGTCCACCGATGGCGACGTTCAGATCGACGAACTGCGCGGGCAGGATCAAGCCGGCGCGCAGGGCTCCGAGCCCGTACTGCACCCCGACGTTATCCACCGGGAAGCCGGCGAATCCCCGCCCAAGCTGCTTCTCAACTTCACCCCAATCCTCCGGCTGGCGCGGTCCGAGGAGGTTGATCGCGGCATCCATCACCGTGCAACGGACACCGGCCGGATTGTTGGTGGGGTGATAGCGGGTTTCGTCGGTGGTGCCGCCGCAGGGATCGGTTGCCACGGCCACATGGAACTGGGCGTTTTCGCTGACGATCGCGTTCAGCAACGAGAGGTGTCCCATGACGTCGCCCATTTGCGTGGGCAACCACAAAACGCCCGCGCCCCAGCGTGAGGGATCCTGAAAGTAGGCGAGTAACAGATGGTAGTCGGCGAACTGGGTGGCGGTGCTCCAGGCATCGGGAAACGAGCAGGTCGGCAGAATCCCCTGGTAGATCCCCGGATAGGCGTTGGAAATCCACTGCATGGCGAGCGAGCCGCCGGAACAGCCCTGGCCGATGGTGTAGCGCAGGTCTCCGTACTGCTCGACGACCCGCTCCTTGGCCATGACCAGGGACTCCGCCTGCAAGGCGACGTTGCAGTTGTGGGAGCTGTTGTCGAGTGCCGTCGACATCACTGCAAAGCCCTTGCCGAGCGCCACCTCGGTGGCGTCGGTCAATACCTCGACCAAGGGCAAGCCGATGGGTAGCTGGCCGCCGACCACTGGAATCGCGGTGCCGGCCCCCGGGGCCACCGCCGGCGCCGAGGCCGTCTGGTATTCCACCCCGCAGCCGAAGCCGTGGTTGATCACCAGCTTGTGGTTGAACTGCGGTTGCGGCTCCGTCGCCGTCCAGGCTTGGTCGACCTGGTAGAGCGCCGCGATCTGGTACTGGTCGCGGTCCATGTAGCCGGTTTCGATGCGGACGATGAACGGCAGGGTCAAGCCGTTCTCGGTGGTGATCTGGGCGACATCGGTGGGCGGATTGCCGGGGTCGTAGGTCTGCATGCCGGCCTTGAGCGGATTGCTCGACTTGTACGCATAGCGGTACTCGACCGGCTGATTGCACTGGGCGTCCACCGCGCCGGAGTTGCGGCAAAGCCAGGGCATCAGCTGCGGACCGCTGAACACCGGCCCGCCCGCAGGATGGTTGACGATCGTGGTGGCCGCGCTACCGCCGGGAAAGCGGGCGACGACGGCATTGGCCCCAAGCTCGAGTCCAGTCAACAGGCTCCCGAGCTGTCCATTCGGCATCCGCTTGAACGTCGCGGGCGACGATTTGCCATTCAGGCTGAGACTGACGGCTTGTGGCTCGACACCCGCCGGCGCCGCGAAGGCGACCAGAGCGTCGCCGCCGCTGATGAGGTCCGCGCGGTTGGAGAGCACCGACATCGGCAGACTTGAGGGGTCAGAACCCGAGGGGTCGGAATTCAGCGGGGGAGCGCTGTTGCCACAGCCGCCGAGGACGATTGCTGCCGCCAGTACCGCTGATCTGAGATGCCGGTGCATCGATTTTCTCCTAGCCAATGTGGATCGCCGTCCGGTTGACAGCGGACGGAAGTGGGATGAGGGCTTCGCGGCTCAGCGCGGCAGCGTCAGTGCGTCGGTCGGCACCACCGGCAGCACCAGGCTGGAGCGGTGCTCGCCGTCGCTATGGACCGTCAGCGCGCCGGCGGCGCTGGCCAGCAGCAGCGGCGCGGGTGGCAAACCACGAGGGAAGTCGCTTGATCCGATGGAAATGCGGAGACGATGGCCGGCGCGGATCAGCGCGCTGGTGGGAAAGATCTCCACCGAAACCGGGACGATTTCTCCGGCTTCGACGTGATCGGCGCTCGCCGAGGTATAGCTCAGCCAGGGCTGCAACAACTCGCCATCCAGCCGGCGCGAGCGGGCATCGTCCACGGCGCGCGCCGACAGCATCTGCAGCCCGCTGGTCAGCGGCTGGATCCCGGCCTCGCTGACATCGTCGACCCGTACCGACAAGCCGGCGTCCCGCGCCGTCGTCGATACCCAGAGCGTCGCCAGGATGGGGCCGTTGACGTAGATGTCCTCGGCCATCGGATCCGTCTGGTATTGCAGTTCCAGCGTCTCCGCGAAGCGGTTGTCGGTGAGGCAGGGCAGCGGCAGATTGCCCGCCAGGCCGGCTGTCCACTGCACGGTGCTGGCCGAGCAGAGGCCGCCCAGCGGGTACTGGATCGTGGTGCGGCTGGTTTCTGCGGCCCCGGGTGCGTCCTCGGTGAGGCGCTGGTCGCCGCGCAGGTACAGGCGTCTGGCCGTGGCGCGCGGATGCGGCCAGTCCTCGCTGCTCACGTAGTGGTCGAAGCCCTGGACGTACTGGGTGACGTTCGGCAGCCTGTCGGCGCCGGTGTCCAGACCACGCAAGTAATGATCGAACCACTGCAAGGCGATGTGCTCCAGCGCCGGCACCCCATCGGCTGGCAGGCCGGCACCCAGCTTGGTGTGGGTCCAGGGGCCGATCAGCAGCTTGGCCTCCCCGTGTTGCTGGATGGCTTCGTAGAGCAGCGGCTCGCCGCGCTGGAAGATGTCCTGCAGGCCGCCGAGGATGAAGGTCGGCACCGTGATCTGCGCCGCATGCTCGATGGGGGAGCGGCTGCTCCAGAACGCGTTGTCGTACACGGTGTCGTCGTCGCCGAGCAGCGCCTTGAGCAGGAACGGAACCTCCTGCCGGGTAAGCGCATGCCGCAACTGTCCGACGGTTCTTGGCAGGCCGGTGATGGGGTCTGCCAGGGTCTCGGGGTTGAGTGCCGACCCACCCATGACCAGAAGAAACCAGGCGGGGATGAAGCTGAGGCTGGTCTGGCCGCCGGCGAAAACGATGTCGCGATAGGCGTCCGCCATCGGCACTTTCAGGAAGGCGGTCTTGACGGCGGGATGTTGTTTCGAGGCGGCGAGGGCGGCGGTGATGCCCAGCAGCGATTCGCCATAGAGCCCGATGTTGCCGTCGCAGAAGGGCTGTGCCGCCACCCAGTCGAGGATGGGACGGTAGTCCGCCTGCTCGACGGGGCCGAACATGTCCCAGTCGCCTCCCGAAGAGCCGGTTCCACGGACATCGACCAGAACCTCCGCATAGCCGTGGCGCCCCAGAAAGGCGCTGACCGGGGTGTTGCCGGGCAGGTTCTTGTTGTAGCCGGTGAGGGTGACCAAGGTGGGCAAGCGGTCTTGGACGCGATTGCCGTTGGCGTCGGCCGGCAGGCTGACGGCCGCGGAAAGTACGGTTCCGTCGGCCATGACGATGCTGTGCTGACTGGTGCTTTGACCGGCAAATCGCTCGGCCGGGAGGTAGTCCTGCCAGGCCCCTGCGCCGCGCCAGCCTGCGCCACTCCTGGCCGCGCCCTTGTCCGCCGCAGGCGCCGCACGGGTTCCCAGCGTGCTCCATCCAGACAGCCCTGGTGTCCCTGGATCCGGTCTGCCGTCTTGCGGGTTGGGTAGCGCCGACTCGCCGCAAGCCGCCATCGACAAGCTCAGCACCGCGATCTGCAACGCCCGAACTCCTCGGGAACGCCGTTCGCGGCGGCCTCCGGCACGCGGAAGCCCAGATCGCGGAAACAGCGCCGCAGCGGCGCGGGGGCCAAGACTCACCGGGACTCTCTCCAAGCAGCACAGCGGCTGCTGAGCAGCCTGCGATTAGTTATTGGGTCACTGCACTGCGGACAGCGCCCGCGTGAGTGATCCGTTCTGCCGCGCTCGCGCCCAGGCTTGCAGGCCGGGGACTGACGCGGGGCGGCATTCTTTCAGTCCGACGACTCAGCCGCAACTGCCCGCCGTAGCCCCGGGCACAGGGAAAATTCTGGCGGAGGTACTCGCTCAGCCGGAGCTTTCGGCGGCGACCGGCCCGAGCGAGATGCGCCGGAATGCGCTGGGAGATTGGCCGGTCCACCGGCGGAAGGCGCGGGTGAAGTTGGCGGGATCGCCGTAGCCGATGCGGCGGGCGATCTCCTCGATGCCCAGGGTCGGGTCGGCAAGCAGGTCGAGGGCGTCGCGGCGGCGAACCTCGTCGAGCAGCGCCTGGAAGCTCAGGCCGTGATCCTGCAAGCGGCGCTTGAGCGTGCGGCTGGAGACATGCAGGGCGGCCGCCAGCTGTTCGAGATCGGGATATTCGCCATTCCGGCCGACCAGCAGGGCGCGCACCTGCACCAGCAGATCCTTGGCATAGCCGAGCCGCGACAACTCCTGCTCGCACTGCCGGGTCACCAGCTGCGCGGTGATCGGATCGGCGGTCCGCAGCGGCAGATCCAGCACCCGCGCCGGGAAGCGCAGCTGGTTGGCGGGCATGGCGAAGCGCGCCGGCGGCAAGCGGTCTCGGTAGCGGGCGTAGTAGGCGGGCTCGGGCGTGTCGAAACAGAGTTCGGCGCGGTTGCGCATCTCCTCCGGCGCGAAGTAGTTGGCCATCTGCCAGATCCCGACCAGGAACAGATCCAGCATGCATTGCCGCACGCTGCCCAAGGGCAGGGTTTCGCGCACTTCGATCACCCCCTGCTCGCCGTCCTCGAACAGTCGCAGGCTGAGATTGGGCAGCCGCAGTTGCAGGAAGCGGGCGCCGAAGCCGACGCCTTCGCGCAGGCTGCGGTGGCTCATCAGGCCGTAGCCGATGAAACCGTGGGTGGTAAGGCCGCTGTGCAGGCCGATCTCGTAGCCCAGCGCCGGGTTGCCGCTGCGGCGCAGCGCCCGGTACAGCAAATTGTTGGCCTGCAGCATCGACAGCCGCGCTTCCGGGTTGTCCAGCAGCTCCGGGGCTATGCCCTGGCCGTCGAGCAGGCTCTCGGCGGAGACCCCGAGCTTGCCGGCGACTTCCAGGATCAGCCGGCCGTAGGCCACGGGTACAGCCGGCTTGTGCAGGTCTTCCAGCTTCATGCGGTTCGGGGCAAATGGGCCACGGGGGCGTGGCCCGATATGACAGCCATCTTGGCATCTTGGCCCCTCACGCTGCAAAGCCGGGCGCGCCAAGATGCCTCGTGCAACGGCCAGCCAGGGAGACGGCGTGCCGTCTCGGGAGAGAGAACGATGAACAACAACTGGACCACCCCTGCGGTGGTCACGGCGCTGGGTCTGGTCCTGGCAGCCTGTTCGGGCAACTACCAGGGCACGGTCGATGCCGCCGGCGGTGGCAACCCCGGGGGCGGCAGCTTTGCCGACGACAAGGCGTACTTCGCCGGACGGGTGCAGTCCAAGCTGGATTTCTGCCGGACCTGCCATCTGCCCGGCGGCGTGGCCGACACCGCCGAAGGCCGGCGCTTCATGCTGACCGCCGACCGCAGCCAGGACTACGCCCAGCTGCGGCAGTCCTGGGAAACACTCGGTCGCGGCGTCGACGGCAACCGGATTCTCACCAAGGCCTCCAACACCGACTCCCAACCGCATTCCGGCGGTGCGCCCTGGCCCAAGGGCAGCGCCGCTTACTCGGCGATGCGTGTCCTGCTCGGCTGCTGGGACAGCCCCGGCGCCTGCGCCGGCCTGATCGCCGGCGATGGCGGTGGCCCGGCCGTCGAGGAGCAGGCCCTGCTCGGCAACCCGGGCAAGCACTACTTCGTCAACCAGCTCTGCGACGGCGCGCCGGACAACACGGTCATCGACTGGCAGGCCGATCCGCGCCGTTTCATGCTCCAGAGCAGCGGCAACATCGACAACGACCAGTACGCCGTCCACTTCAACGATCCCTTCGAGATCTGCCACACCGAGACGCTGTTCGAGAACCAGGCCAAGCAGAACGAACTGCGGCTGGCCGCCGGCAAGACGCCGATCCACACCGCCAAACCCTATGCCGCGACCTGCGGCGAATGGCGTGCGCGGGTGAAGGAAGGGCATGACTGGATCGCCTACTCGCCCACCAATTCGCCTCGCAATGGCAGCGGCGGTGGCGGCATCGGCGGCAGCGATGCCCAGTCCTGGAACAAGCTCTGGCAGGTTTGGGGCTATTCGCAGCGGCCGGACAACTTCGACTCCCAGGTTTCCGAGCGCTACGGCCACTCGCCGACCCCGCCGCGCCCTGGCAGTGCGCCGGGCAGCTACGAGTACGAGTACCCGAATCCGTATCCGGTGATCGACAGCGCCAAGGGCATTGACGAGACCAAGCTGCTCAGCAAGACCTTCGGCGGCACCGGGCGTCTGCCGCTGGGCTATGCCCAGGGACGTGATGCCGACGGCGTCTATAACGGCCAGCTAGGGCTCAACTGCTTCAGTTGCCACGCGGGGCAGATCGGCGAGGGCGAGGTAGCCGGCCGCGATGGGCTGCGGCAGGCGTTCAGCTACGGCAGCAACTCCGACGGCAGCTTCATGGGGCTGCCCAATACCGACACCGAACTGGGTGTGCTGATCGTCGATCTGATCCACGCCCAACAGCCGTTCAACCTGCACCTGCCGCCGGTGGGTTACCTGCCGCTGGTCAACACCACCCGCGGCAGCAATGCCGCCGATACCGAGATCGAGGCGATCGTCGCGATCCGCGATTTCGACACCCTCAACTTCAACCACGCCTTCGTCGACCCCGCGCACCCGAGTTACGGCGACCAGGACCCACCGGCCTGGTGGTGGCTGCACAACAAGTCGCGCTATCTCTGGTTCGGCGGCCACAGCACCGACTCCTCGCGCGGCAACATGTACTTCGGCAGCGTCAACAGCCTCAGCGGCGACGACGTGCTCAACAACGAGGGCATCTTCGAGAGCGTGCACGACTGGTCGCTGACGGTGGAGGCGCCGGACTACCCGCAGGGCTATTGCAGCGGCAGCGACGGCAGCCCGGCGCCGGGCGACAAGGAGGGCTGCATCAACCGGCCACTGGCCGAGCAGGGCGCGATCCTGTTCCACGAAAAAAACCTCTGGGCCGACGGCAAGAACGCCGACATCCCGCAGCCCAAGGGCAATGGCGCCTGCGCCGGCTGCCACGGTGCCTATTCGCCGCGCTACGCCAACGACAAACGCTTCCTGCCCGATCCGAAAATGATCGGCCTGGCCGGCTATACCGTGCCGATCGAGATCATCGGCACCGATCCGGCGCAGGCGACCGGCTGGGCGAAGAACATCCGTGGCTTCGTCAGCACCTTCTGGTGGTCCTACCCGGATGCCCAGCCCAACTACCGCTTTCCCGAGAACAAGGATCCGCTGACCGAGTTCCTAGACGACTACTCCGGCTACGTTGACGGCCTCACCAACGGCCCCGCACTCGCCGACCAGCTCGGCCGCAATCTCGACGGCATGGGCCTGCTGCAACCGTTAGGCGATGTGCTGACGAGCGTGCTCGGCGCCACCTTGCCGCTGATCGCGCCGATCCCGGCCAGCGAGACCATGGGCCGGGTGAAGGGTGCCTGCGGCTTCGAGGAAAAGACGGTGGGCTATGTGACGCCGCCGCTGCACGGCGTCTGGGCCAGCGCGCCGTACTTTCACAACGGCTCGGTGCCCACCGTCTGGGACGTGCTCAAGCCGAGCGACCGGCCGAGCATGTGGCGGCGCCAGAGCACCACGACGCCGGACCATCTGGTGAATGCTTTCGAGCACCGCCTGAGCGGCGAGGACGGCGGCTACGACTTCGAGGCGCTGGGCTGGAAGCACGAGACCCTCAGTTGCGGCGCCGGCCCCCAGGGCATCCCGTACTACAGCTGCCAGCCGGATACGCCGCTGCCCACCGAGATCGACTGGGTGCTGCGCACGGTCGGTGGCGGTCTGCTGTGGCCGAGCTGGATCGTGCCGCCCCCGGTCGGCGACGCCGGCATGGAGATCCGCAAGATCTTCAACACCAATCTCTATTCGAAGAAGAACAGCGGCCACGAGTGGACCCAGGCGCTGACCGATGCTGAGCGGCGCGCGCTGCTCGAATACATGAAGACGCTGTGAGCAGGGGGCGCCCGACCATGGTCATGAAGCACAGACTGCTGCTCGGCCTGCTGATGGTGCCGCTCGCCAGCGCCTGCAGCCTGCAGCCGGTTCAGCCCTGGCAGCGAGGCCATCTGGCCCGCCCGGAGATGGCCTGGGAGCCCGATCCGCTGCTGGCGGCTTATCGCCGCCACGTGCAGTTCAGCAAGGAGGCCGCGACCGGCGGCCCGGTGCTGGGCGGTGGCGGCTGCGGCTGCAACTGATGCGCGCCCGTTCTGCCACCCTGCTCGCGCTCAGCCAGGCGGCACTGGCCCTGCCGGGCCTCGCCACCGCCGATGGCGAAACCCTGCAAACCGACTACCTCTACAGTCGCTACGAGGAGGCCAGCCTGCCGGCGGCCCGCAGCGCCAGCGGCAGTGCCAGCCCGCGCTTTCGCATCGACACGCACCTGCTGCGCGCCAGCCTGGCGGTGGACGACAGCAACTTCGGGCTCGATCTGAACTACGAAACCCTCAGCGGTGCCTCGCCCTGGTTCATCCTGCCGGACGCCGAGGGGCGACCGGTGCAGGTGATGAGCGGAGCCAGCATCCAGGAGCAGCGCACGGCCCTGCAAGCCAGCTGGAACCGCTCTCTGCAAACCCTGCTCGACGGTCTCGATGCCAGCGCCACGCTGGGCTATTCCAGCGAGGACGACTACCGCTCGCTCAGTGGCGGCGCCGAACTTGGCTTCAGCCCGGAAGGCCGCCAGCTGACCTATACCGCTGGCTTCAGCTATTCCAGCGACACGCTGCAACCGACTCGCGGCGCCAGTTCGCCCACGGTCATTGCCAGCGCCCAGAAGCGCAGCCACAGCCTGTATGGCGGCCTGGCCTGGGTGTTGGGCCCGGAGACGGTGGTGCAGGCTAGCCTCAGCTATCTAGGCAACAGCGGCTACCTCAGCGATCCGTACAAGCTGGCGTATCTCACCGACACGGCCAGCACCACCGCCGACGAGCGGCCGGACGGCCGCGTTGCCTGGGCGCTGACCGGGCGGCTGCGACAGTTCCTGCCGCGCGCAAACGCGGCTCTGCATCTCGACTACCGTTGGTACCGCGACGACTGGAAGATCGAGTCGCACACGGTCGACCTGGCCTGGTACCAGACGCTGCCCGGCGACTGGCAGCTGGTGCCCTCGCTGCGCTGGTACAGCCAGAGCCAGGCCTACTTCTATGCCCCCTACTACCGTCGCGAACGCGCCGACGGCTTTGCCTCCAGCGACTACCGGCTGTCGCCGTTCGGAGCCCTGTCCGGTCGGCTGGCGGTGAGCAAGCGCTTCGGCGGCTGGCTGCTAGGCGCCGGCGTCGAGCATTACCAGGCCAAGGCCGGCTACGCGCTCGGCGAGGTCGAGCTGGAGAATCCCGGGCTGGTGCAGTTCACCAGCCTTGATCTGCGGGTCAGCTGGCAGTTCTAGTCCTGGCATCGCGGTCCATGGCGCCGGGGCTGTCTCGTCCGCGTCGCCTGACGGCTGCCACGGAGTTTCCTGGGGCTCCTCATGGGCAGGCTGCGACAGCCGTTTGCGGCCCACAAAAAACCCCGCAGCGCGGCGGGGTTTTCGTACTTTCTCAGACAGTGCGTCCGAAAGATTTGGCTCCGTGACCAGGACTCGAACCTGGGACCCAGTGATTAACAGTCACTTGCTCTACCGACTGAGCTATCACGGAATAACTCGGTAAGGGCGCGCATTGTAGTGAGCGCCCCACACGGCTGCAAGCCGTAAGAACCTGGCCTTAGCCGGCCAGCGCCTTGATCCGCTCGACGCTGCCGGAGAGCACCTTCTCGCTGGTTGCGAAGGACAGGCGGACATGACCCGGGGTGCCGAAGGCAGAACCCGGAACCAGCGCCACCAGGGCCTCGTTGAGCAGCTTGTCAGACAGCTCCAGGTCGGTCTTGCAGCCCAGCTTGGCCATCAGCCCTTCGACGTTGGGGAATACGTAGAAGGTGCCGTCGCCGGGCAGGCAACGCACGCCGGGGATGCTGTTGAGGTCGGCGACCAGCTTGTCGTGGCGGGCCTTGAACACCAGGCGCATTTCCTCGACGCAGGACTGGTCACCGGCCAGCGCCGCCTCCGCCGCCACCTGGGCGATGGAATTGGGGTTGCTGGTGGACTGGCTCTGGATGTCGGTCATCGCGGTGATGAGCTTGGCCGGGCCGCAAGCCCAGCCGATGCGCCAGCCGGTCATCGAATAGGTCTTGCTCACCGCGTGGATCACGACGGTGCGGTCGTAGAGGTCCGGGCAGGCGTTGACGATGTTGCTGTAGGGCTCGTCGGTCCAGAGGATCTTCTCGTACATGTCGTCGCTGGCGATCAGCACCTGCGGGTGCCGGCGCAGCACTTCGCCCAGCGCCACCAGCTCGGCCTTGGTGTAGGCCATGCCGCTGGGGTTGGACGGGCTGTTGAGGAAGATCATGCGGGTGCGCGGGGTGATGGCGCGCTCCAGCTGTTCCGGGGTGATCTTGAAGCGGGTGGCGGCGGTGGTCTCGAGAATCACCGGGGTGGCATCGGCCAGCAGCACCATGTCCGGGTAGCTCACCCAGTAGGGTGCCGGGATGATCACCTCGTCAGTGGCGTTGAGGTAGGCCATGCACAGGTTGTAGCAGCTCTGCTTGCCGCCGCAGGACACCAGCACCTGGTTGGGCTTGTAGTCCAGGCCGTTGTCGCGCTTCATCTTGTCGATGATGGCCTTCTTCAGGCTGGGCGTGCCGCCCACCGGGGTGTACTTGGTGAAGCCGGAGTCCATCGCCTTCTGCGCCGCCGCCTTGATGTGGGCGGGGGTGTCGAAGTCCGGCTCGCCGGCACCCAGGGAAAGCACGTCTTTGCCTTGCGCTTTCAGCTCCGCCGCCTTGGCGGTGACGGCAAGGGTGGGGGACGGCTTGATGCGGCCGACGCGCTGGGCGAGGGTCAGTTCCACGGGGAGTCTCCAGGGCTGCTGCGGGAAAAAAGCGCGCAATGATACGCAAAGCCGGCTTGCCCGGCTGCACCGGGAGGTTGGCAATCGGTCTTTCCCCGGAGATGCGAAAATGTTTTCAAACGCCGGGACCATCCCGCGCATCGGAGGCAGGTCGCAGCCCTTGGAGGGCGCGATGATCCGCATAACTAGGCGATAACCCGCCACGGCACATTCAGAGAGACAGGGACGACCCAAGATGACTCCGGACTTTTCACAGCGGCCCCGGCGCGCCTCGCCGATCAAGTGGATCCTGCTGATTTTGCTGATCGCCGCCGCAGCCTGGTTTTTCCTGCTGCGCTCCGGCGCCGGCGCGGGCAAGCCGACGGCAGCACCGGCCGACGCCGCAGCCGAGGGCGAGAAGAAGCCGACCGGGCCGCTGGAGCTGGCCGCCGGGGATGTCGCCAGCGTGAGCACCGCCTCGCTGGTGCGACGCCTGCCGCTGTCCGGCTCGCTGACCCCGCTGTCGCAGACCACGATCAAGGCCAAGGTGGGTGGCGAACTGCTGGAAGTCCGGGTGCGCGAAGGCCAGGCGGTGAACAAGGGCGAGGTGCTGGCACGCATCGACACCCGCAACCAGCAGGCTCAGGTCGCCAGTCAGCGTGCCGGCCTCGAGAAGGCCAAGGCCGACCTGGCGCTGGCCAAGCTCAATCTGGAGAACAACCAGCGCCTGTTGCAGAAGAATTTCATCGCCCAGAACGTGCTCGATACCTCGCAGAGCACCTACGAGTCGGCGGTGGCCAACGTGAAGCTGGCCGAGGCACAGCTGCAACTGGCGGAGATCGGCCTGCACGACGCCGTGGTGCGCGCGCCGTTCGCCGGCATCATCTCGCGCCGGCTGGCCGAGCCGGGCGAGAAGGTGTCGTCGGATTCGCCACTGCTCGGGCTGGTGGACCTGACCCAGCTGGAGTTGCAGGCTTCGGCGCCGGCCTCGGAAATCCCCTCGGTCAAGCCCGGCCAGAAGGCGCAGGTGCGCGTCGACGGCTACGGCGACCAGCGTTTCGAAGCGACGGTAGCGCGGATCAATCCGGCCACCGAGCAGGGTTCGCGCTCCATCCTCATTTATCTGTCGCTCGACAACAGCGCAGGGTTGCTGCGCGGCGGCATGTTCGCCCAGGGCGAGTTGGTGATCGGCCAGAGCGGCGAGGGGCCGGTGGTGCCGGTTGCCGCGATCCGCAGCGAAGCCGGCCTGAAGTACGTGATGGCGGTGGTCGACGGCAAGCTGCAGCAGAAGTCGGTGAAGCTGGGCCTTTCGACCGAGGACAACGCGCTGGTCGAAGTACTGGAAGGCCTGAAACCCGGTGATGTGGTGGTGGTAGGGCGGCTGGACAGTCTCAAGTCCGGCACTGCGGTGGTGCTGAAGAGCGCCGCTGCGCCGGCCGCCGCCGGCAACGGCGGCTGAGCCGCCGCGCGTCCGGAGCCCCGACATGTGGATCACCAAGACCAGCATCAACCAGCCCGTATTCGCGACCATGGTGATGTTCGCCCTGGTCGTGCTCGGTGTGTTCGCCTACAACCGGCTGCCGGTCGAGCAGATGCCGGATGTCACCGTGCCGGTGGTGTTCATCCAGCTCGAATATCCGGGCGCGGCGCCGGAGGCGATCGAGAACGACCTGATCAAGCCGATCGAGAACGTCGTCAACACCGTCAGCGGCGTCAAGCGCATCTACGGCACCGCGCGCGAGGGCGTGGGCTGGCTCAGCATCGAGTTTCGTCTGGATGTCGATGTCACCGCCGCCGCCCAGGAAGTGCGTGACAAGGTTGCCGACCTGCAGCCGAGCTTCCCGCGCGAGGCCAAGACGCCACGGGTGAGCCGTACCCAGGCGGACGAAAACTCCTCGCCGGTCATCAACCTGGCGGTGTACTCCGAGACGCGGCCGCTGCGCGAACTGTCGACGCTCACCGAACAGGTGATCGTCAAGCGGCTGCAGAGCGCGGCCGGCGTCGGCAACGTCACCACCAGCGGCTCGGTCGAGCGGCAGATCCAGGTCTTCCTCAAGCCGGAGCAGTTGCGCAGCTACGGCATCGGCGTCGACGAAGTGATCGCCGCGATCCAGGCCGCCAATCAGGATCTGCCGGCCGGCAGCATTCGCCGTGGCGCCACCGAACAGCTGGTGCGTATCGAAGGCCGCATCAAGGAGCCGGCGGAGTTCGGCCGGATCATCGTCGCTACCCGCGGCAGCGCGGTCTACCTGCAACAGGGCGGGGTGCCCATCCATCTCGACCAGGTCGCCGAGGTGGTTGATGGCGAGGCCGAGGAAACCTCCCGGGCACGGCTCAACGGCAAGCCCTCGCTGAGCCTCAACGTCTTCAAGATCCAGGGCGCCAACGTGGTGAACACTGCGGCGGCGGTGCAGGACGCCCTGGTCGATCTGAAAAAGCGGCTACCGGAAGACGTGCAGATCGTCACCATCTACTCGAACGCCGAGTGGGTGAAGGGCTCGCTGGACAGCGTCAAGCGCACCATTCTCGAAGGTGGCCTGCTGACGGTGCTGATCGTCTTCCTGTTCCTGCACTCCTGGCGCTCGACCATCATCACCGGCCTGACCCTGCCGATCTCGGTGATCGCGACCTTCATCGTCGTCTACGCGATGGGCTTCACGCTCAACTTCCTGACGCTGATGGCCTTGAGCCTCTGCATCGGTCTGCTGATCGACGACGCCATCGTGGTGCGCGAGAACATCGTCCGTCACCTCAACATGGGCAAGTCTCACTTGCAGGCGGCGCGCGAAGGCACCGAGGAGATCGGCCTGGCGGTAATGGCCACCACCTTCGCGATCCTGGCGGTGTTCGTGCCGGTCGCCTTCATGAGCGGCATCATCGGCAAGTTCTTCTTCCAGTTCGGCATCACCGTCGCGGTGGCGGTGCTGGTGTCGCTGTTCGTCAGCTTCACGCTCGACCCCATGCTCTCGGCGGTCTGGCGCGATCCGCCCAAGAACCGCTTCAAGTACCTGCCCTGGCTGGGGCGGCTGATGGAGCGCATCGAGCGCGGCGTCGATTGGCTGCACGAGGTCTACGGCCGGACGCTGGACTGGGCTCTGCAAACCCGCCGTCGCCGCGCCTGGTTCCCGTTGTTCGGGCTGACCCATGCCGCCCGCACGCTGGACTGGCGGCAGATCGGCACGATCAGCAACCGTGGCATCGTGCTCTGGACGGCGGCGGTGATCTTCTTCGGCAGCTTCCTGCTGGTGCCGCTGATCGGCACCGAGTTCTTCCCGGAGGACGACGACGGTTTCACCTCGCTGCGCATCAACACCCCGATCGGCTCCAGTCTGGAATACACCGACGCCAAGACCCGGCAGGTCGAAGAGGCGCTGAAGGCATTTCCCGAAATCGAGCTGGTCGACACCCAGGTGGGCACCGAGGACGGTCGCAACTACGCGCGCCTCAACCTCAAGCTGACCGATGTGCTGAAGACCAAGCGTCGGCCGCAGCAGGAAATCGAGAAAGCGATCCGCGACCGTGTCGCGCAGATCGCGGGGCTGGAGATGTCGGTGGGCTTCAACAAGCCGATCTTCGTCTCCATCCTCGGGCCGGACGCCACCCGTCTGACCGAGATCTCGCAACTGCTGATGGCGAAGATGGCGAAGATCCCCGGCATCGCCGACTTGGAGAGCAGCGAGAAGGGCGCCAACCCGACCGTCGCGGTGCGCATCAACCGTGAGCTGGCCAGCGATCTGGGCCTCTCCAATGAACGCATCGGTCGCGCCCTGCGGCCGCTGGTGGCTGGCGACCAGATCAGCTACTGGCTGGGCCCGGACGGCCAGAACTACGAGGTGATCGCCCGTCTGCCGCAGAACCAGCGGCAGATCGCCAGCGACCTCGGTGAGCTGTACCTGACCAGCAACCGTCTCGATGGACAAGGCCTGCCGCTGCTGGTGCCGCTCAAGCAAGTGGCGGAGTTCGTCGAAACCACCAGCCCGGAGCAGATCAAGCGCCAGGACCTGGAGCGTCGCATCTCGCTCTATGCCGGTGCCGAAGGCCGGCCGGCGGGTGATGTCGGCAACGACGTCAAGAAGCTGATGAAGGAGATGGAAGACCAGCTGCCGCCGGGTTACCGCTTCGATGTCGGCGGCCAGCAGCAGGACATGGAGGAGTCGTTCGCAGCGGCCCTGGCGGCGCTGGGGCTGGCGGTGATCTTCATCTACATCATCCTCGCCTCGCAGTTCGGCAGCTTCCTGCAGCCGCTGGCGATCATGGCCTCGCTGCCGTTGTCGCTGGCGGGTGTGTTCATCGCCCTGATGATCACCGGCACCACGCTGAACCTGTTCTCGATCATCGGCTTCATCATGCTGATGGGCCTGGTGACCAAGAACGCCATCCTGCTGGTGGACTTCACCAACCAGGCCCTGCGCGAGGGCAAGCCCTTGCGGCAGGCGCAGCTGGACGCCGGTCAGGTGCGCCTGCGGCCGATTCTGATGACCACGCTGGCGATGATCTTCGGCATGCTGCCGATGGCCATCGGCGCCGGCCTCAGCGGCGAAACCAATGCGGCGATGGGGCGGGCGGTGATCGGCGGCATCATCACTTCCAGCCTGCTGACCCTGGTGGTGGTGCCGGTGCTCTACACCTACCTCTACGCCCTCGGCGAGCGTGCCAAACGCTGGTTTGGCTCCTCGCCGGACGAGGAGGAGGCGACGCTACCGCACTGAGGTCTTCTTGCCGCCGAACAGCATGCCGGCGTAGACGCCGAGGCCGCGGGCGACGCTCGCAAACGGGTCACCCATGACCGCCTCGGCGTCGCCCACGGCGGCGGCGATGGCGCTGCGCAGCTCACGCACGCCGGTGGAGCCGCCGGTGAAGTAGATGGCGTCCAGGCCGCCGGGCGCGATCCCGGCCAGCTTCAGGGTTTCCAGCGCGGTGGCGGCGATGCTGCTCACCGCCTTCTGGATGGCGCCGTTGAGACCGGCTTCATCGACCTCGGCCGCCAGCGCCTCTTCGATGAAGTCGAGCGGAATGCGGGTGCTGCCGCCGTTGGCGACCGCCACCTTGGCATCTTCCACCAGGCCGGCGATGCGGTGCCCCTCGCGCTCGCGCAGCACCCGCATCAGGCGGGCGTGCAGGCGCTCGTCGGCATAGAACGGGCGCAGCGTCTCCGCCTGCGCCAGCTCGCGTGGCGCGTACAGGAAGTTGATCTTGTGCCAGGTCGCCAGCTCGAAATAGGTATGGGCTGGCACCGGTTTGCCGCTGCGGCCGAGGCTGCCCAGGCCTAAGCAGGGCATGGCGCTGACCAAGCTCAGTTGTTGGTCGAAATCGGTGCCGGCCAGATGCACACCAGCGCTGGCCAGCACGTCGGCGCTGCGGTCCTCGCGGCCGGCACGGCCAGGACCCAGGCGCACCAGCGAGAAGTCGGAAGTGCCGCCGCCGATGTCGGCGACCAGCACCAGGGCCTCGCGTTCCAGCTTGGACTCGTAGTCGAGCGCGGCGGCGATCGGCTCGTACTGGAAGCGCACCTCGGTGAACCCCACCTCGCGGGCGATATCGGCCAGGGTCGACTCGGCCAGACGGTCGCGCTCGGGGTTGTCGTCGACGAAATGCACCGGCCGGCCCAGCACCACCGGCCCGACCGGGCCTTTGGCCTGGGTCTCGGCGGCGGTCTTCAGGTGGGCGAGAAACTGGGCGATGATTTCCCGGTAGGCCAGCGGCCGGCCGTTGACCAGGGTGGTTTCGCCGAGCAGGTCGCTGCCGAGCAGGCTCTTCAGCGAGCGCATCAGGCGGCCACCGTAGCCGGCCTGGTATTCGGACAGAGCCTGGCGGCCGAAGGCGGTGTGCTGCTCGTCGGCGTTGAAGAACACCGCCGTGGGCAGGGTGTCCTTGCCTTGCTCCAGCGGCACCAGCCGGCGCTTCTGCTTGATGCCCAGACACACTGCCGAGTTGGAGGTGCCGAAGTCGATGGCGGCGTAGGCAGTCATGGGAGGGTGGAACCGGGCCGCAGGCCAAAAAAATGGCCGCGGAGTCTACCCGGCGGACCGCCGGTCGCCTAGCGCCGGCGCGCAAGCAGGCCGGGGGCGCCTCGTCTGAGGCAAACTAGATGGTCCCTTCGCCAGGTGTCAGTTCCCATGTCCGATCTGGTCGTCGAGCACGTCTCCGGCAAGCTGGTCCGCCTCAAGCGCCGGCAGGATCTGCTGTTCCAGCTCAAGCAGGAGTGGCCGCCGGCGGGCGATCAGCCGGCCGCCATCGCCGGCCTGGTGCAGGGACTCAACGACGGTCTGGCGCACCAGACCCTGCTCGGCGTCACCGGCTCCGGCAAGACCTACACCATCGCCAACGTCATCCAGCAGGTGCAGCGGCCCTGTCTGATCATGGCGCCGAACAAGACCCTGGCGGCGCAGCTCTACGGCGAGTTCAAGGAGTTTTTCCCCGACAACGCCGTCGAGTACTTCGTCTCCTATTACGACTATTACCAGCCGGAAGCCTATGTGCCGTCCTCCGACACCTTCATCGAGAAGGACTCGGCGGTAAACGAGCACATCGAGCAGATGCGTCTGTCGGCGACCAAGGCGCTGATCGAGCGGCGCGACGCCATCATCATCGCCAGCGTCTCGGCGATCTACGGCCTGGGCGACCCCGAGAGCTACTTCCAGATGGTGCTGCACGTGGTCAAGGGCGACCGCATCAGCCAGCGCGACATCATCCTGCAGCTCACCGCCATGCAGTACACCCGCAACGAAACGGTGCTGGAACGCGGCCAGTTCCGGGTGCGTGGCGAGGTGATCGACATCTACGCGGCGGAATCCGACGATGAGGCGGTGCGCATCGAGCTGTTCGATGGCGAGGTGGACAGCATCGCCTATTTCGATCCGCTCACCGGCGCGATACTGCGGCGGGTGCCCCGGGTCAGCGTCTACGCCGGCAGCCACTACGTGACGCCGCGCGAGCGCACGCTGGGCATGATGGGGACCATCAAGACCGAGTTGCAGGAGCGCATCGCCTACTTCCGCTCGGTGAACAAGCTGGTGGAGGCACAACGCATCGAGCAGCGCACCCACTTCGATCTGGAGATGATCCAGGAGATCGGCTACTGCAAGGGCATCGAGAATTACAGTCGTTATCTGTCCGGCAAAAAAGCCGGTGAGCCGCCACCCTGTCTGTTCGACTACCTGCCGCCCGATGCCCTGGTGGTGCTTGACGAGTCGCACGTGACCGTCCCGCAGATCGGCGGCATGTACAAGGGTGACCGGGCGCGCAAGGAAACCCTGGTCGAGTACGGCTTCCGTCTGCCTTCGGCGCTCGACAACCGGCCGCTGAAGTTCGAGGAGTTCGAGCGCATCTGCCCGCAGACCATCTACGTCTCGGCGACGCCGGGTCCGTATGAACTGAAGAAGTCGGACGGGCAGGTGGTCGAACAGGTGGTGCGGCCCACCGGCCTGGTCGATCCCCAGGTGGAGGTGCGGCCGGCGCTGAGCCAGGTCGACGACGTGCTGGGCGAAATCCGGCTGCGGGTGGAGCGGCAGGAGCGGGTGCTGATCACCGTGCTGACCAAGCGCATGGCCGAGGATCTGACCGATTACCTCGACGAGCACAGCGTGAAGGTGCGCTATCTGCATTCCGACATCGACACGGTCGAGCGCGCCGAGATCATCCGCGACCTGCGCCTGGGCGTGTTCGACGTGCTGGTCGGCATCAATCTGCTGCGCGAGGGCCTGGATATTCCCGAGGTTTCTCTGGTGGCCATCCTTGATGCCGACAAGGAGGGCTTCCTGCGCTCCGAACGTTCGCTGATCCAAACCATCGGCCGTGCGGCGCGCAACCTCAATGGCCGCGCCATCCTCTACGCCGACCAGATGACCGAGTCGATGAAGAAGGCTATCGGCGAAACCAATCGCCGGCGCGAGAAGCAGGTGAGCTTCAACCTCGCGCAGGGCATCACCCCGCGCGGCGTCAAGAAGAAGGTGCAGGACGTCATGCGCCTCGGCTACGAAACCCTGCCCGAGGACCGGCGCAAGGGCGGCGCCCGCGAGCTGCCCAAGGCGGCCGAGCCGCTGGTCAGCTACGAGGACCCGGCGAAGCTGGGCCGCAACATCGTCCGCCTGGAAAAGGAGATGAAGCAGGCGGCGCTGAATCTGGAGTTCGAGAAGGCGGCCCGCCTGCGCGACCAGATCCGACAGTTGCGGGAGGCGGCTCTGCGTTCGGCGGTGGTTTAGCGCGACGGGTTGCCCTTTGCGAGGCGGGACAGTATTCTTCGCGCCCTCGAACGAACTTTTGGGCGTGTAGCTCAGCTGGTTAGAGCACCACCTTGACATGGTGGGGGTCGTTGGTTCGAGTCCAATCGCGCCTACCAAAACACGAAAACCCCGCTCCGGCGGGGTTTTTCGTTGGTGCTGGCCGGTGCTGGTTCCTGGCCCTGCGGCTTGCTGGGTTTGCCAGTGCTTTCAGGCCGATGCCATCATCCATAACCAAACCAAAAATAGGGTGCAGCGGATGGACATTCCGCTCCTGCGGGGGGCAATAGAGGAGCGCTACTGCCGGCTGGTCGAGGCCGGGGAAGTCTTGTTCCGGCAAGGCGAGCACGGCGACGCCGCTTACGTGATTGACGTCGGGGTCGTTGAGATTTACGCCGAGGATGCCGACGGCCGCCACACTATCGCCCGGCTCACTGAAAACGAGCTGTTCGGCGAAATGGCGCTGCTGGGTGACAGCCGGCGCAGCGCCTCGGCGGTGGCCTTGGAGGCGACGCGGCTGCTGGTGATCACTCCCGACCACCTGCGCGAGCGGCTGGAAAGCGCCGACCCACTGACCCGGCATCTGCTGCGCACCCTGGTGCTGCGCAGTCGCGAACTGCTGCAGCGCCATCGTCCGGGGCCGGCACCGAGCAACGGCGCCGACCTTATCGCCGAGGAACTGGCGGCCAACGACCGGCGCCTGGCCTTCGGCCGGGTACGGATCGAGCAGGCCATGGAACTGGCCTTGCAGCGCCGCGAGTTCCAGCTGTACTTCCAGCCGGTACTGCGTCTGCCAGCGGGGCCGGTGGCTGGCTATGAAGCGCTGATTCGCTGGATCAAGCCGGACGGCAGCCGCGTGCCACCGGCCGAGTTCATTCCGATCGCCGAAAGCTCGGACCTGATCTGGCCGATTGGACGCTGGGTGCTGGAAACTGCGGTGGACGGCCTGCTGCGCTTGGCGCAATCCGGGCTGGGGGAGTCCGTCGACACGCCCTTGTTCATGAACGTCAACCTGTCAGCCCGGCAGTTGCAGGATCCGGAGTTGCTGCCACTGCTGGCGTCACAGGTGGCGCGCCTGCACGGTCGGCACTGCCGGCTGAAGCTGGAGGTCACCGAGTCGCTGATGATCGGCAATGTGGCGCTGATGCAGGATTTCATCGTCCGCTGCCGGGAGCTGGGAGTACCGGTGGTGCTCGACGACTTCGGTACCGGTTATTGCTCGCTGTCCTATCTGCATCTGTTCGACGTGCAGGCGATGAAGCTGGACCGCTCCTTCGTGCGCGGTATCTCGGTGAGCCGGGCCAGCGAGAAAGTGGTGCGCGGCATCGTCGGCATGGCCCACGAGTTGGGGCTGGAGGTGGTGGTCGAGGGCGTGGAAACCGCCGACCAGGCCCAGCAGGCCAGTGATCTGGGCGTCGATTTCGCGCAAGGTTTCTACTTTGCCCGACCCGCCCCCCTGGACGAATTGCTGCCAGCACGGGCGCCCTGAGCCGGCGGCGCCAGCCCAGCTTGTCTTGAGGTGGGCTGCTCGAATATCATCCGCGACCTTTATTTTTGGCCGCCCGTCCGGGTTTCGGCTGGAGGATTTAGTTATCTCGACAGAAAAGCAGGATCGTCGCAATGAGGAGATCAACGTACCCCGCGTACGTGTGATTGGCTCCGACGGTGCACAGATTGGCGTGATCCCCACACGCGAAGCGATCGCCATGGCGGTTGCCGAGGGTCTGGAGTTGGTGGAAATCTCCCCCAACGCCGAACCGCCGGTCTGCAAGATCATGGATTACGGCAAGTTCCTGTATCAGAAGGACAAGCAGCAACAGGCCGCGCGCAAGAAGCAGAAGCAGATCCAGATCAAGGAAATGAAGTTTCGCCCCGGTACCGAAGAGGCGGACTACAACACCAAGTTGCGGCAGATCAGGGGCTTTCTGGAAGAGGGGGACAAGGTCAAGATCAACCTGCGCTACAAGGGCCGCGAAATGGCCCACCAGGAGATCGGCCTGCAGATGATCGAACGCATCAAGGCCGACTTGATCGAGCTTGCGGTGGTCGAGCAGCACCCCAGGATGGAAGGTCGCCAAGCCGTCATGGTGATGGGGCCGAAGAAGAAGTAGGGCGGTCCCCGCATGGCGGGGCGGCCAGATGGGTCGGTCAGCCAGAGCAGACCGACGTGGTTTTCAGCAGCACCCGAAGCCTTGCTGGATTTTTCAGCAAGCCCGGTCAGCTCCCGTTTTGATGTCGTGGGATGTGAAGCCGGTTAAAAAATGCAGACATCAGGAGCATCAAGATGCCGAAGTTGAAAACCAAGAAGGGCGCTGCCAAGCGCTTTTCGGCCACCGGCAAGGGTGGTTTCAAGCGTGGTCACGCGTTCAAGCGCCACATTCTCACCAAGATGTCGGGCAAGACCATCCGCCATTTGCGCGGCGAAACCCAGGTCCACCCGTCGGACGTGGCCGAAGTGAAGCAGATGCTTCCCTACGCCTAACGCCACCCCCATCTAAAGGAGAATCACCATGGCTCGTGTCAAGCGTGGCGTTACCGCCAAGGCCCGTCACAAGAAAATCCTCAACGCGGCGAAGGGCTACTACGGCGCCCGTTCGCGCGTCTTCCGCGTCGCCAAGCAGGCGGTCATCAAGGCTGGCCAGTACGCCTTCCGCGACCGTCGCGTCAAGAAGCGCGAGTTCCGCGCCCTCTGGGCCCAGCGCATCAATGCCGCCGCCCGCGAGAGCGGTCTGTCCTACAGCAAGTTCATCCACGGCCTGAAGCTGGCCGGCATCGAGCTGGACCGCAAGGTCCTGGCGGAACTGGCTGTCAGCGACAAGCCGGCGTTTGCGGGTCTGGTTGAGCAGGCCAAGGCCAAGCTCGCCGCCTGATCGCGCGACTAGCATCAAGCGGGGGAGCGGCAGGTCTGCCGTTCCCCCTTTTTGTTTGTGGACCTTAGCGAAATGAGCGACCCACTTCTCGAACTGCAAACCCAAGCGCAGGCGGACATCGCCGCCAGCGCCGACGCCCGGGCGCTGGAAGCGCTGCGGGTCGACCTGCTCGGCAAGAAGGGCCGGGTGACCGAGTTGCTGAAGAGCCTGGGCGGCATGGCCCCGGACGAGCGCAAGGCCTTTGGCGAGCGCGTCAACCGGGTCCGTGACGCGGTGAACCAGGCGCTGGATGGCCGCGCGAAGACGCTGGCCGAGGCGGAGCTGAGTCGCAAGCTGGCTTCGGAAACCCTGGACGTGACGCTGCCCGGCCGTGGCGAGACCGTGGGCGGCCTGCACCCGATCAGCCGCACCATCGCCCGCATCTCGCGGCTGTTCAACGATCTCGGTTTCGAGACCGTCGAAGGGCCGGAGATCGAGGACGATTTCCACAACTTCCAGGCGCTCAACATTCCCGAAAGCCATCCGGCGCGGGCGATGCAGGACACCTTCTATCTCAAGAACGGCAGCCGCCTGCTGCGCACGCACACCAGTCCGGTGCAGGTGCGGACCATGCTGTCGTGCACGCCGCCGATCCGTATCATCTGCCCGGGGCGGGTCTATCGCGTCGACTACGATCGCACCCACAGCCCGATGTTCCATCAGGTCGAGGGCCTGTACGTGGCCGAGAAGGTCAGCTTCGCCGACCTCAAGTACGACATCGTCACCTTCCTTTCGCGCTTTTTCGAGCGCGAGGTGGAAGCGCTGTTCCGCCCCAGCTACTTCCCCTTCGTGGAGCCCGGTGCCGACGTGCACATCAAATGGGACGACCCGGATAAGGGGCCGCGCTGGCTGGAGGTGATGGGCTGCGGCATGGTCCACCCCAACGTGCTGAAGGCGGTGAACATCGATCCCGAGCGCTACACCGGCTATGCCTTCGGCATGGGCGTGGAGCGCATGGCCATGCTGCGCTACGGCGTCAGCGATCTGCGCGACTTCTTCCAGAACGACGTCCGCTTCCTCGAACAATTCAAGTAAGAGAGCCAGCCATGCAAGTCTCCGAACGCTGGCTGCGCGAATGGGCGAATCCGCCTGTTACCGCCGCCGAACTCGCTCATAAGCTCAACCTCGCTGGCCTCGAATGCGAGGCGGCGCCCCTGCTCGCCGAGCGAGCCAGCGGCGTGGTGGTCGGGCGCATCCTCAGCGCCGAGCGGCATCCGCAGGCCGACCGTCTGCAGGTTTGCAGCGTCGATGTCGGTGATGGCCAGCCGCGCCAGATCGTCTGCGGCGCGCCCAACGCCCGCGCTGGCCTCTGCGTGCCCTGCGCGCTGCCGGGCGCAAAGCTGCCCGGTGGCATGGAGATCAAGGACGCCAAGCTGCGCGGCGTCGACTCCAGCGGCATGCTCTGCTCAGCCAAGGAGCTGGCGTTGTCGGACAAGTCCGAAGGCCTGCTGGAACTCGACGACAGCGCGGTGCCGGGCACGCCCATCGAAACCTATCTGCAACTCGAGGACGGCCTGCTGACCCTGGAGCTGACCCCGAACCGTGGGGACTGCCTGTCGGTCGCGGGCTTGGCGCGTGAGGTGGCGGCCCTGTATGGCCTAGAAGCCTGCCGGCCGGCGGTGAGCGCGGCGACGCTCGACAGCGAACAGACGCTGGCGGTGGCGGTCGATAGCGCGGCTGATTGCACGGCCTACTCCGGCCGCGTCATCAGCGGCCTGAATCCGGCCGCGCGGACGCCGGACTGGATGCGCGAAAAGCTGCGCCGCTCCGGCATCCGCAGCATCCACCCGGTGGTGGACATCACCAATTACGTGCTGATCGAGCTGGGGCAGCCGCTGCATGCCTTCGATCTCGCCAAGCTGTCCGGCCCGATCCGGGTGCGGCGTGCGCGTGCCGGCGAGACCATCAAGCTGCTCAATGACGACACCGTCCAACTGCGTGACGAGCTGTTGATTACCAGCGGCGAGGTGCCGGTGGCACTGGCCGGCGTCATGGGCGGCGCCGAGTCCGGCGTGGGCGAGGGCACCACCGCGATCTTCTTCGAGTCCGCCGCCTTCACGCCGGCGGCGATTGCCGGCGTCGCCCGCCGCCACAAGCTCAGCTCCGACGCTGCCTATCGCTTTGAGCGCGGCGTCGACCCGGCCCTGCATCGCGAGGCGCTGGAACGCGCCACGGCGCTGACCCTGGTGATCTGCGGCGGGCAGGTTGGCCCGATCAGCTTCGCCGGCGCGGAGCGTCCGGCGGTGGCGGCGATCCGCCTGCGGCATGCGCGCCTGCTGGCGCTACTCGGTTGCGAGGTGCCTGCCTCCGAGGTGGAGACCCTGCTGCGCCGTCTTGGCATCGCGCTGACCGCTGCCGGCGATGGCGAGTGGCTGTGCACGCCGCCCAGTTGGCGCTTCGATCTGGCCATCGAGCAGGACCTGATCGAGGAGGTGGCGCGCCTCCACGGCTACGAGAACATCCCGGTGCTGCCCTATGCCGCTGCTCTGTCGCCGGCCGTGCAGTCGGAAGCCCTGCGTCCCTCGGTCCGGATCAAGGACGCGCTGGTCGCCCGTGGCTGGCAGGAGGCGGTGACCTACAGCTTCGTCGACGCCAAGCTGCAGGCGCGGCTGACGCCGGAGTTCACCGGCATCCCGCTCGACAATCCGATCGCCGAGACCATGGGCGTGATGCGGACCAGCCTCTGGAGCGGCCTGATTGGCGCCTGGCTGCACAATCACCAGCGCCAGAACAAGCGCGCCCGCTTCTTCGAGCTGGCTGCCACCTTCGCCGAAAACACCGAAGGCATCGTCGAGACCCCCCGTCTGGCCGGTCTCGCGAGCGGCCCTTTGCTGGACGAGCAGTGGGGCGTCGGCAGCCGGCCGGTCGACTTCTACGACATCAAGGCCGATCTCGAAGCGGTCTGCGCCATCTTCGGCGGTGAGGCGGCGCGTTTCCGCTTCGAGGCCGGTCGCCATCCGGCCCTGCATCCCGGTCGTACCGCCCGCCTGCTGCGCGACGGCATCGAGGTCGGCGTCTACGGCGAGCTGCACCCGGTACTGGCCCGCGAGCTGGACCTGCCGGCGGCACCGCTGCTGTTCGAGCTGGACTGGGCGCAGCTGTCCCAGGCCTCGGTGCCGGCCGCCCGGCCGGTGTCGGAGTTCCCGGCCTCCCGTCGCGATCTCGCCGTAGTGGTCGACGAGGCGGTGCCGGCCCAGGCCCTGCTGGACCTCGTCCGCGCCACCGCCGGCCCCAGTCTCAGCAGCTTGCGCTTGTTCGACGTCTACCGTGGCCAGGGTTTGCGTGAAGGATCAAAGAGTGTCGCTTTGGGATTGATTTTCCAAGATTATTCCCGCACCCTAACCGTCGAGGATATCGATGCGGCCATCGCAAGGGTGACCTCGGCATTGGCCCGCGACCTCGGCGCCGTGTTGAGGGAATAACGACATTTTTCGCAACTTTGGGAGCCGGTGGCGGTGACGTTGACGAAGGCGGAGCTGGCCGACGCTTTGTTCGAAGAGCTGGGCTTGAACAAGCGCGAAGCCAAGGAGTTCGTGGATCTCTTCTTTGAAGAGATGCGCACGCGCCTGGAAGCCGGCGAAGAGGTCAAGCTTTCCGGCTTCGGCAATTTCGAGCTGCGCACCAAGAATCAGCGCCCTGGGCGCAATCCCAAGACCGGTCAGGAGATCCCCATTTCCGCCCGCCGGGTGGTTACTTTCCGTCCAGGTCAGAAGCTCCGCCTGAGGGTCAGCATCGATGAAAGCGAAGGCTGAGCCGTTGCCGCTGTCCCCGGCGGAAATTCCCCGCAAGCGCTACTTCGCCATCGGCGAGGTCAGCGAGATCTGCGGCATCAAGCCGCACGTGCTGCGCTACTGGGAGCAGGAGTTCCCGCAGCTCAAGCCCATCAAGCGGCGCGGCAACCGTCGCTACTACCAGTTTGACGACGTCGAGATGGTGCGGCGCATCCGCAGTCTGCTCTACGAACAGGGCTTCACCATCGGCGGCGCCCGCCAGCGCCTGCGCGAAGCGCGCGCCGAGCGCGTCGAGGTCGCCGCCGCGTCGGTCGCACCCTTGATGCCGGTTGCCGGTCCGGCCCGGCCATCACCCGCCGCTGCGGCCGCGCGTAAGGAAAAGCTGCACGACATTCGCACCGAACTGGAAGATTTGTTGAAGCGCTGGCCGGTCTAAAGCTTTCGGCTGAGCCGCTACTTCGGCTACACTTATGGTCTGGTTCGGCGCGTAGCGCAGCCTGGTAGCGCACTACCTTGGGGTGGTAGTGGTCGGAGGTTCAAATCCTCTCGCGCCGACCAACTTCATTCCCCGCTTTGCAGCAAAGCCCGCTTCGGCGGGCTTTGTCGTTTTCGCCGTCCGTCGGGCTTTTGCTCGCGGCTGTTGGCGATCTTCTGCTCAAAGCGGTTCCCGCGCCGATAGTTCAGCCATCAGAGCTTCTTCCCGTGCAGGATGCCGGGGAAGACTTGCCAGGAGGCTGGGGTCAGCGCGGGAGGCAAGCATGTCGAAGAATGGTCGGGAGCGGAGGCGCAAGGGGCTGATCGCGGCTTGTCGCCGTGGGGCCTACGGGCTGATGCTCTGGCTCAGTGGTCAGCAGCTCGCGGCCGCCGGACAGGCGCAGGAGCTGTTCGGCAGCATTCCCTTGAACGTGAACCTGAGCATCGAGGCGCAAAAGGGGTATTCCGGCGACGTGCTTGGCGTTTACCGCATCGGGTTTTCCACCAATGACCCGCGTCTGAGTGGTGCCTTCAACCGCCTGGCGCGCCTGCTGCAACTGCGCAATCACGAGGTGGTAGAGCAGGTCCGAGACATTCGCAACGGTATTGGTGTCGATTTCGACCTGCCGGACGCTGGCAAGCTGCACTTCATGCTGCATCCGCGCGGCGACGAGCTGGATCGCGGTGCCCGCTGGATACTGGGGGAGGACCAAAGTCCGGAGCCCTCGGAGTTGTGGTCCCTGGGGGCGGCGGTGGATCTGGTCAGCGTCGATCGCTTCGACGCCTCGTTTCAGATTCGCGACCGTGACCGCCGCCTGCAGGTCGCGCCACAACTCATCATCGACGCCGATCGCCTGCTCGGCCTGCGTGGCAAGGCGGTTATCACCATCCAGCAGGCTTGCTGGAAGAGCAGCACCGGCCAGCAGGATGAGCCGGTGCTACAGATGCGTCTGAAGTGGCGGTTCTGAGAGCCTTCAGCCTGGCCGCACGCGCGCTCAGTGGTTCTGGTAACCCTCCCACTTCGCCGGCGGCAGGCCGCTGGGGTCGGCGAAAGCGGGGGTGAAACCGGGCTGGCGGTGCTCGACGGTGACATGGGTGTAGATGCCGCCGCGCACGTACCAGTCGGCGGTCAGGCGCATGAACTTGGGCTGGGTGGCGGCCGCCAGATCGTCGAGGATCTGGTTGGTCACCGCCTCGTGGAACGCGCCTTCGTTGCGGTAGCTCCACATGTACAGCTTCAGTGACTTCAGCTCCACGCACAGCTCGCCCGGGATGTACTCCAGGTAGAAGGTCGCGAAGTCGGGTTGACCGGTCTTCGGGCACAGGCAGGTGAATTCCGGCATCCGCATGCGGATCAGGAAATCGCGCGCCGGATTCGGGTTGGGGAAGGTTTCTAGGGCCTTCGAGGGCTGGGTGGACATGGCGGAGGACTGCCTGCAAGGTTGGAAAATCGGGTGCGACCGGGACGGCGAGGCCGCAAGAGGGCGTGAATTATTGATGCGCTCCGGCAAACTTGAAAGCATCGCCAGCTTCGGCGCTATGGGCGGTTCGAGTGCGGCGGCCCGAATTAGTACACTAGGCGTCCGCCCGTCCATCTAGACCGCGACCACGCGGCTCCAAGCCAAACCGTCAATGCGTCTTACCGCCATCAAGCTCGCGGGCTTCAAGTCTTTTGTCGATCCGACCTCGCTGCCGCTGCCGTCCAACCTGACCGGCGTGGTCGGCCCCAATGGCTGCGGCAAGTCCAACCTCATTGACGCGGTGCGCTGGGTGCTGGGCGAGACCAGCATCAAGAACCTGCGCGGCGCCGACTCCGAGGACGTGATCTTCAACGGCTCGAAGTCGCGCAAGCCGGTCGGCCGTGCCTCGGTGGAGCTGGTGTTCGACAACTCCGACCAGCAGATCGTCGGCCCCTACGCCGCCTACACCGACATCTCGGTGAAGCGCGAGCTGACCCGCGACGGCAACTCGCAGTACTACCTGAACGGCAAGAAGTGCCTGAAGCGCGACGTCACCGATCTTTTCCTCGGCACCGGTCTGGGCGGCAAGAACCAGTACGCGATCATCGAGCAGGGCATGGTCAGCCGTATGGTCGAGGCCAAACCCGACGAGTTGCGCCAGTGGCTTGAAGAAGCGGCCGGCATCAGCAAGTACAAGGAGCGCCGGCGCGAAACCGAGTCGCGAATCAAGCAGACGCGGGAAAACCTTTCCCGCCTCAATGACTTGCGCAGCGAACTTGGTACGCGACTGGAGGTTTTGGCCAAGCAGGCCTCCAACGCTGAGAAGTTCAAGGAATTCAAGGCTCAGGAGCGACAACTTCGCGCTGAGATTCTGGTGCTGCGCCTGGTCGCCCTGGAGCAGCAGCGCAGCGCCACCCTGGCCCAGATCGCGGCCCAGGAGCAGGCCTTCGAGGCCGCCAAACGGGCGGTGATCGAGAGCTATGCCGGCCGCCAGCAGGCCGAGGCGGCGTTCAAGGCCGAGCAGGACTTGCTCAATGGCGAGCAGGCCCAGGTCTACGAGGCCGAAGCCGCCCTGGCCCGCCACGAGCAGGCGCTCAAGCACGCTCGCGAGCTGCAAAGCCTGAAGGCGCGCGAACTGGAACAGCTCAGCCGCCAGCTTCTGGAATTGCAGCAGCGCGAGCAGCGCGAGCAGCAGCGGCTGCTGTCGCTCAACGCCGATGTCGCCGCGCTGGAGCAGCAGGCGCAGGACGCCGAGACCGCCGAGGGCGAGGCCCTGGCGGCGGTCAGCAAGGCCGAGGCCGAGTCCCAGGCCGAGCAGCAGAAGTGGAACGAACACCTGGCGCGCGCCGAAGCGCCGCTGACCCAGGTCGAGGCCGAGCGCGTGCGCGTGCAACAGCTCGACCGCGCCCGGCTGATGCTGGACGAGCGGGTCAAGCGCCTCGCCGGCGAGCAGGCGACGCTGGACGCGGCACCGATCCAGGCCAGCCTGAGCGATTGCGATGCCGAGCTGGCTAGCCTGCAAACCGAGCTGGCCGAGGCCAGTGCCCGCTTGCAGCAGGTCGATCAGGAGCTGGCCAGTCAGCGCGACATCCGCGCCAATCTGGAAAAGAACCTGCACGAAGACCGCCAGACCCTGCAGTCGGCGCGCGGCCGTCTGGCCTCGCTGGAAACCCTGCAACAGGCCGCGCTGCGCCAGGACGATGCCGAGCTGAACCAGTGGCTGCGGGCGCAGAACCTCACGGAGGCGCCGCGCCTGGCCTCGCAGTTGAGCGTTGAAGGTGGCTGGGAGGCGGCGGTGGAGCATGTGCTCGGCGGCCTCTTGCAGGCGCCGCTGACGCCCACCTACGCCGATGCCGCCAGTGCGCCCAAGGCCGGCATCGCCCTGCTCGACGCTACCCCCGGCGTGCCGCCTGGCGATGCCGACCGCCTCTCGCACCATGTGCGCGGGCCGGCAGCAGTGCTGGAATTTCTGCACGGCGTGTTCGTCGCGCCGAATACCGAAGCGGCGCGCGGTCGCGCCGAAACCCTGCTCGCCGGCGAGTCGGTGGTAACCCCGGACGGCGTCTGGCGCGGCCGTGGCTGGGTGCGCCACCCCAAGACCGGCGACGCCCAGAGCGGCGTGCTGGCGCGCGCCCAGTTGCTCAAGCAGCTCAAGTCACAGGTGGACGCCCTGGCGGCAAAGGTCGCCGAGCAGGAGCAGAGCCTGGGCGGCCTGCGCAATCAGGCGCAGAGCCTCGAAGCCGAGCGCCGCGAACAGGCCGCGCGGGTCGAGCAGCGCCGGCAGCGGCAGTCGCAGCGCCAGGCCTTCCGGCAGGCGCAGGCGGTGCGCCTGGAGCAGGTGCTCAACCGGCTCAACCAGTTGAGTCAGGAATTGCAGACGCTGCACGCCCAGCAGGAGCAGCAGAGCCAGGAGCTGGCCGCCTCCCGCGAGCAGTTGGTGCAGTTGGAGGCCACCGCCGCCCGCCTGCGTCAGGAGCGCGTCGAGCTGCAGCAGTCGCAGGCGCGCGCCCGCGATCAGGTCAACCGCGTGCGTGCCCTGCTCAACCAGGCGGCGCAGGCGCGCAACGCCGTGCAACTGCGCCTAGCCGGGCAGAAGAGCGCGGTCACCGCGCTGCAACAGGCCTTGCAGGATCTCGCCGCGCGGGTCACCGCGCAGGCCGAGGCCAAGGCCGAGTACGAGGCCCAGGCCGGCGAGCTGGATGCGCCGGTCACCGAAACCGCTGGCGAAGTCGAAGCTGCCCGCGAGCTGGTCGCCGCCAAGCGCGAGCAACTGCGCGGCGCCCGTGAGCGCCTGAGCGCTGCCGAGCGGGCGCTGAGCCAGGCGCAGGAAGCTGCGCGCACGGCCGAGTTTGGCCAGGACGCCGCTCGCGACGCGCTACAGCAGTCGCGCCTGGAAGCCGAGGGCGACAAGGCCCGCGAGGCCTCGCTGCTGGAGCAGGTGGCCGAGACCGGCTTCGAGCTGGAACCGCTGCGTGCCGGCCTGCCGGCCGACGCCGCCGCCGAACCCTGGGAGGAAAAGCTGGCCTCGATGCTGCGCCGCATCGAGCGTCTGGGCGCGATCAATCTGGCCGCGATCCAGGAGCTGGAGGAGGCGCAGACCCGCGCCACCTACCTCGACGAGCAGAACCAGGATCTCACCGGCGCGCTGGACACGCTGGAAGAGGCGATGCGCAAGATCGACGCCGAGACCCGTGATCTCTTCAAGCAGACCTTCGACACCGTCAACACTGTGTTCATGGACCGCTTCCCCAAGCTCTTCGGCGGCGGCGAGGCCTATCTGGAGCTGACTGGCGACAACCTGCTCGACACCGGTGTGCGGGTGATGGCGCGGCCGCCGGGCAAGCGCAATTCCACGATCCAGCTGCTCTCGGGCGGTGAAAAGGCGATGACGGCGGTGGCGCTGCTGCTGGCGCTGTTCCAGCTCAATCCAGCACCGTTCTGCCTGATGGACGAGGTCGATGCGCCGCTGGATGACGCCAACGTCGGCCGGTTTTGCGAGATCGTCCGGGAAATGTCGCAAGGCGTTCAATTCATTATCATTACGCACAACAAGATCACCATGGAGCTGGCCAACCAGTTGCACGGCGTCACCATGCAGGAGCCGGGCGTCTCGCGCCTAGTGAGTGTGGACGTGGCGCAGGCAGTGGAATTGACCGGTTCGGAGTTGCCACAAGAGAACGCACGATGACGCCACTGCAGTGGGCGCTGTTGGTTGTGGGGGTAGGGGCCGCAGTCGCGGTCTGGTGGGCGTCGCGTCGGCGCGGCAACGGTCTGCGCGACTGGCAACCCGGTGGCGGCGGTGAGCCTACGCTGGGCCTGCCTCGGCGTGCCGCCGAGGCCCAGCTCGACATGTTCAACAGCACCGGCCAGTTCGACGAGTTTGGTGTCGGCAAGCCGCGCAAGGTCGCGCCGCGCCTGGATGGTGCGCCCACCGCTTCCGAGGCCGCGACCCGTCCGCCGGTACAGCAAAAGATTGTCGCCCTGCTGATCGCCGAGCGCGACGGCACCCACATCAACGGCCCGAAGATTCATGCCGCGCTCAAGGCGCAGGGTCTGGCGTTTGGCGACAAGCAGATCTATCACCGCCTGGCGGGCGGCGAGCCGGTGTTCAGCGTCGCCAGCCTGCTCAAGCCCGGCTATCTCGACCCCGCCGAGGCGACCGGCTTCAGCACCCCGGGCCTGTCGATGTTCCTGGTGCTGCCGGGGCCGCTGCCGCCGGTCACCGCCTTTCGCGAGATGTTGCAGACCGCCCATGCCCTGGCCCAGGCGCTCAACGCCGAGGTCTACGACATGCGCCGCAAGCCGCTGACGCCGGAGGCGCTGCTGAAGCTCGAACACGATGTCGAGCACTGGGCGCGGCAACACCCCACCGCCTGAGCTTGTGAATAAATCGACTGCGCTGACCTGCTGCGGCGTCATGCGCTGCTCGCAATCCTCACGTACTTGAGTACGCTGCGGTTGCTGCGCTGCTATTCCTTGCATCAGGCCATGCTCGCTACGATTTCTTCGCAAGCTCACTCATGAGTACGCCAGCCGCCCGTGCCGAGGTGCTGCGGGCACAGCTCGACGAGCACAACCACCGCTACTACGTACTCGACGATCCGAGCATTTCGGACGCCGAGTACGACGCCTTGTTCCTGGAGCTGCAGCGGCTGGAAGCCGCGCATCCCGAGCTGCTGACGCCGGACTCGCCGACCCAGCGCGTCGGCGGGGCGCCGCTGCGGGAGTTCGCCGAGGTGCGCCACCGTCTGCCGATGCAGTCGCTGCGCAAGTGCAACGACGAAGACGAGTTGCGCGACTTCGACCGCCGCGTCCGCGAGACCCTGGCGATTCCGGAGGTGGCCTATACCGGCGAACCCAAGCTCGACGGCCTGGCGGTATCGCTGATCTATGAGCAGGGGCGGCTCACACGCGGCGCCACCCGTGGCGACGGCGAAACCGGCGAGGACATCACCGAGAATCTGCGCACCATCCGCAGCATTCCCTTGCAGTTGCGCGGCGCTGTACCGCCGCTGCTGGAAGTGCGTGGCGAGGTCTACCTGCCCTGGGAGGGCTTCCGGCGCATGGTCGACGAGGCCACGGCGCGCAGCGAGAAAGTGCCGGTGAATCCGCGCAACGCCGCCGCCGGCAGTCTGCGCCAGCTCGATCCGCGCATCACCGCCCAGCGCCCGCTGGCGTTCACCGCCTATGCCGTCGGCTACAGCGAGGGCTGGCAGGCGCCCCGTCTGCACTCGGAAGTGCTGGAACAGTTGCGCGTTTGGGGTTTCCCGGTGTCCAGGCTGGTGGAGCGGGTGATTGGCGTCGATGGCTGCCTGCGCTACTTCGAGCAGCTCGGCGCGCGGCGCGCGCAGCTCGGCTTCGACATCGACGGCGTGGTGTTCAAGCTCGACGATCTCGCCGGCCGCGAGGAATTGGGATCGGTGACCCGCGAACCGCGCTGGGCCTGCGCCTACAAGTTCGCGGCGGAAGAAGCCGAGACCGTGCTGGAAAAAGTCGAATTCCAGGTTGGCCGTACCGGCGCGCTGACGCCGGTGGCGCGGCTCAAGCCGGTGTTCGTCGGCGGCGCCACCGTCTCCAACGCCACCTTGCACAACATGGACGAGGTCGAGCGCAAGGACGTGCGGGTGGGCGATACCGTCATCGTCCGCCGCGCTGGCGACGTGATTCCGGAAGTGCTGGCGGTGCGCCTGCCCGACGAGACGGCGCGTCTGGCCCACGAGGCCAGGCCCAGGATCGAACTGGTGCCGGCCTGCCCGGTCTGCGGCGGCAAGGTCGAGCGCGTCGAGGGCGAGGTCATCGCCCGCTGCACCAACGGCCTGTCCTGCCGCGCGCAGTTGCACGGCGCGTTGATCCACTTCGTCGGCCGCAAGGCGATGGACATCGAGGGCCTGGGCGAGAAGCTGTTGGCCCAGTTGATCGACACCGGTCGCGTCGCCTCGGCGGCCGACATCTACACGCTGACGGCGGAAGAACTGGCCGGACTGGAGCGGATGGGCGAGAAGTCCGCCGCCAACGTCGTCGAGGCCATTGCCCACAGCAAGCAGAGCAGCTTCCAGCGCTTCCTGTTCGCGCTCGGCTGCCCGCAGATCGGTGAGACCACGGCACGCGATCTGGCGCGTCATTTCGGCACGCTGGAGGCGCTCTATGCCGCCGCCGAACGCGACGCCGATCACGCAGAGAAGCTGCGCCAGATCCGAGCCGCCCGCGAGGAGCAGGAACGCGCGCTAGGAAAAGCCATCCGTCGCTCTGAAGACGAGCGGGCTCCGGCGTATCCCGAGTTGCAAGCGGTGCCGGATGTCGGCCCGACGGTGGCCGCACACGTCGTGCATTTCTTCTGCGAGCCGCGCAACCGCGCGGTGATCGCCGCCTTGGTCGCCGCCGGCATCGAATGGCCAGCCCCGAAAGCGGCAGCGCAAGGTGTACTCAGCGGCAAGACGGTGGTGATTACCGGCACCTTGCCCGGCGGCGTCTCGCGCGAGCAGGCCACGGCGCTGATCGAGGCGCAGGGCGGAAAGGTGTCAGGCAGCGTGTCGAAAAACACCGACTTCCTGCTCGCCGGCGAGGCTGCCGGCTCCAAGCTGGCGAAGGCCGAGAAACTCGGCGTGCCGGTGCTCGACTGGGCGGCCTTGCAGACTCTGCTGGCGGGCGAGGGCTGAAGCGCCTTGCGCGGGATCAGGCTGGCGGTCGCGCCTCGATCGCCAGCGCGTGGATGTCGGTCTGCATCAGCTCGCCCAGCGCGGCGTAGACCGCGCGATGGCGCGCCAAGAGCGGCTGGCCGCTGAAGGTCGCCGAAACCAGCCTCACCCGGAAATGCCCGCGACCGCTGGCGGCACCGGCATGGCCGAGGTGTTGCGCGCTGTCGTCCTGCACCTCAATGTCGGCGTCGGGAAAAGCCACTCGCAAAGCCGACTCGATGCGCGCGACGCGGCCGGCGCTCATTCTGGGAAGGTCTTGACGAAGGGCTGCACCAGCACCTGCTCGTACACGCCCTGCAACAGGTAGGGATCGGCCGCCGCCCAGGCCTCGGCTTCGGCCAGGCTGGCGAACTCGGCGACGATCAGGCTGCCGTGGAAGCCGGCCTCGTTCGGGGCATCGGAATCGACCTTTGGTCTGGGGCCCGCCAACACCAGCCGACCCTGCGCTTGCAGTGCGCGCAGGCGCTCAACGTGCGCAGGGCGCGCCAGCTTGCGCTTGGGCAGCGCGTCGGGGCCGTCCTGGCCGAGGATCATGTAGAGCATCACTTCTTCTCCGCGCCGTCCTGCTCCTGCACCAGATAGCGGCTCAGGAAGGGCAGGTGGGCAAACATGAAGGCCATCATGATCAGCGAGAAACCGAAGGCCTTGAGCTTGACCCAGGTGGCCTCGTCGAAATGGTGGGCGACGTAGTAGTTGAGCACTGCGCAGAACAGGAAGAACGCCGCCCAGGCCAGGTTCACCCGCTTCCAGACCGTGTCTGGCATCACCAGCATCTTCTGCGGGATGCGTTGCAGCAGCACCTTGTCACCGATCAGATGACTGCCGAGCAGGGCGGCGGCGAACAGCGTGTAGACCACGCTGGGCTTGAGCTTGATGAAGTCCGGGTCGCGGAACACCAGGGTGATGCCACCCAGCACCAGGGCCGCCAGGGCGCCGATGAAGTGCGCCTTGTGCAGCTTGCGACTGATCAGCCAGTGGCCGGCGACGGTGACGAACATGGAAACGATCAGCACGCCGGTGGCGAGGTAGATGTCGCCGAAGTAATAGGCGCAGATGAAGGCGATGGCGGGCAGCAGGTCGAGCAGGGTTTTCATCCCGCGATTGTAGCTGGGCCTACAATGTGCGATGCCCGCCGAATTTCTCGAACTGCATCCGGTCAATCCGCAGAAGCGCCTGCTCGCGCAGGCCGCCGAGCAACTGCGCCGTGGCGCGGTGATCGCCTATCCCACCGACTCCTGCTACGCGCTCGGCTGCCAGCTCGACGACAAGGCCGCCGCCGAGCGGCTGCGGCGCATCCGCGACTTCGACAAGCACCACCAGTTCACCCTGGTCTGTCGTGATCTGTCCGAGATCGCGCATTACGCCAAGGTCGACAACTGGCAGTTCCGCATCCTCAAGCTGCTCACGCCCGGGCCTTATACCTTCATCCTGCCAGCCTCGAAGGACCTGCCCAAGCGGCTCAGCCACGAGAAGCGCAAGACCATTGGCATCCGCGTGCCCGAGCATGTGGTGGCGCAGGCGCTGCTGGAGGCGCTGGGCGGGCCGCTGATCTCCTGCACCCTGCAATTCCCTGGCGAGGATCAGCCGGTCAGCGAGCCGCAGGACGCCGAGAAGCAGTTGCTGCATTCGGTCGATCTGGTGCTGGATGCCGGCAACTGCGGCCTGACACCGACGACAGTGATCGACCTCTCCGGTGACGCGCCGGTGCTGGTGCGCCAGGGGCGTGGCGACGTTTCCATGTTGGGGCTCGGTTAAGCCTCGTAGAGGGCGCCGGGCTGGGACGGAGCGGCAGGTATAATGCTGCCATGCCCGAACTCCTCCCTCTCGTCCAGAAGATCGCCGTCTGGGCGCTACCCGTGCTGTTCGCCATCACCTTGCACGAGGTGGCGCACGGCTATGTCGCCCGCCAGTTGGGCGACAACACCGCCGCCGCCCAAGGGCGGCTGTCGCTCAACCCGATCAAGCACATTGATCCGATTGGTACCTTGCTGGTGCCGGCGCTGCTGCTGCTCCTGGGTGGCTTCCTGTTCGGCTGGGCCAAGGCGGTGCCGGTCGATTACCGCAATCTCAAGAACCCCAAGCGCGACATGGCCATCGTCGCGGTCACCGGCCCGGCGGTGAATCTGCTCATGGCCATGGGCTGGGCGCTGCTGCTGAAAATGGCTCTGGGCCAGGATGTCAGCGCCGGCCTCTGGCTGGGCGTGGCGCAGATGAGCATCGCCGGCATCAGCATCAACCTGGTGCTGATGGTGCTCAATCTGCTACCGATGCCACCGCTGGACGGTGGCCGCGTCGCGGTCGGTCTGCTGCCGATGAAGCCCGCCATCGCCCTTGCCAAGCTCGAGCCCTACGGCCTGGTGATCCTCATCGTGCTGATGGCCACCGGCATCCTCGGCAAGATTCTCGGCCCCCTGGTGGGCATCAGCCAAACCCTCATCCTCGGCCTGTTCGGCATCCAGGCTTAGCGCGCAACTCATGTCCAACAGCAAATCCATCGTCCTCTCCGGCATCCAGCCCTCCGGCAAGCTCACTATCGGCAACTACCTGGGCGCGCTCAAGAACTGGGTGCCGCTGTCGGAGCGCTACTCCTGCTACTACATGCTGGTGGACCTGCACGCGATCACCGTGCGCCAGGACCCGGCGGTGCTGCGCGAGCGCTGCTACGAGTTTCTGGCGCTCTATATCGCCTGCGGTCTCGACCCCGCGAACAACACCCTGTTCGTGCAGAGCCATGTCGGTGCCCATGCGCGCCTGGGTTGGGTGCTCAACTGCTACACGCAGATGGGCGAGCTCAACCGCATGACCCAGTTCAAGGACAAGTCCGCCAAGCATGCCGACAACATCAACGCCGGCCTGTTCGACTACCCGGTGCTGATGGCGGCCGACATCCTGCTCTACCAAGCGCATCAGGTGCCGGTGGGCGACGACCAGAAGCAGCATCTGGAGCTGGCCCGCGACATCGCCCAGCGTTTCAACGGTCTTTACGGCGCCGTGTTCACGGTGCCGGAGCCGATGATCCCGCCGGTGGGCGCGCGGGTGATGGGCCTGCAGAACCCGACCGCGAAGATGAGCAAGTCCGGCGACGCCGAGACCGACGCCATCTATCTGCTCGACGCGCCGGACGTGGTGACGCGCAAGATCAAGCGCGCGGTCACCGACCTGGGCAGCGAGATCCGCTTTGATATCGCCGAGAAGCCGGGCGTCTCCAACCTGATGTCCATCCTCGGCGCGATCAAGGGCGAGAGCTTCGACAGCATCGCCGCGCGCTATGTCGGCAAGGGCTATGGCCACTTCAAGACCGAGGTCGCCGAGGCGGTGGTGGAATGCCTGAAGCCCATCCAGGCCCACTACGCCAGCATCCGCGAAGACGTGCCCGGCCTGCGCAAGGTGCTGCGCGCCGGCGCCGATGCCGCCGCTGCGCAGGCCGATGCCACGCTCAAGCGCGTGCACGAGGCGCTGGGGTTCATTCCGGAATGAGCGAGACCGAGCCCAGCGTCGTCGAGCCGAGCCCGGAGGCGCTGGTCGCGCATCCGGTGAAGGTGCACGGCCAGGTGCTGGAGAAGCTGCCGGACGACCTCTACATCCCGCCGGACGCGCTGGAGGTGGTGCTCGAGGCCTTCGAAGGCCCGCTGGACTTGCTGCTGTACCTGATCCGCCGGCAGAACCTCGACATCCTCGACATCCCGGTGCTGACCATCACCCGTCAGTACGTGCAGTACATCCAGCTCATGCAGGGTCTGCGCCTGGAGCTGGCGGCCGAGTACCTGGTGATGGCCGCGCTGCTGGCCGAGATCAAGAGCCGCATGCTGCTGCCCAAGCCGGTCGCCGAGACCGACGAGGGCGGCGACCCGCGCATGGAGCTGGTGCGCCGGCTCCAGGAATACGAGCGCTTCAAGACCGCCGCAGAAAACCTCGACGGCCTACCGCGCCTGGGCCGCGACTGGCATCTGGCCTCGGCCAAGCCGGAAGAGATCAAGCTGGAGCGGCCGCTGCCGACGCCGCATCTGCGCGAGCTGTTGCTGGCGCTGCGCGATGTCCTGCAGCGCGCCGAGCTGTTCAGCCGTCACCAGGTGGCGCGCGAGCCCTTGTCGGTGCGCGAGCGCATGAGCCGGGTGCTGGAGCATGTGAAGAACCACGGCGCCTGCGAGCTGCGCGATCTGGTCGATCTGTCCGAGGGCAAGGCCGGCGTCGTGGTGGTGCTGCTGGCGATTCTGGAACTGACCAAGCTGGCGCTGATCGACCTGGTGCAGGACGCGCCGTTCGCGCCGGTGCTGATCGACGTCGGCCGCCCGCGCGAGGACCGCGACGTCAACGAGGACTGGACCGAAGAGGCGAGCTACGAATGAACGAGATTGAAGACCAGCCCGAACTCGAAGCCGCCGAAGCGCCGGAAGCCGCAGCGGCGCCGGCTCATGATCTGGAGCGCCTGTCGCGCCTGGTCGAGGCGCTGCTGCTGGCCGCCGACCAACCGCTGAGCCTGGACGCGCTGGTGAAGCTGCTGGCACCGGATGCGCCCATCGGCCGCCGCGAGCTGCGGCTGGCGCTGGAGCGCCTGGAACAGCGCCTGGCCGACAGCGCCGCCGAGTTGCGCGAGGTCGCCAGCGGCTGGCGCATCCAGGTCAAGGCCGACTACGCCGAGGTGGTGGCGCGGCTCTGGCAGGAAAAGCCGCCCAAGCTGACCCGCGCCCTGCTCGAAACCCTGGCACTGATCTGCTATCGCCAGCCGATCACCCGTGGCGAGATCGAGGAGATTCGCGGTGTGGCGGTGTCGCCCAACATCCTCAAGACCCTGATCGAGCGTGGCTGGATCCGCGAGGTGGGTGTGCGCGAAACCCCGGGCCGGCCCAGCCTGTTCGGCACCGCGCCGCAGTTGCTCGACGATCTCGGCCTGCGCTCGCTGGACCAGTTGCCGTCCCTGCCCGAGATCAAGGACATGGAGCAGCTGGAAGCCGCGCTCAGCCGCCTCGCCGGTCAGCCGCTGGAGATCGCGGTGGCCGATTCCGAGTCCGAGGAGCCGGCGCCGGTGATCGAGACCGATCCGCCGGCCGATGTGACGATTCACTAGATTTGCTTGTCATTCCGGCGAAAGCCGGAATCCAGTCGTGGAGTCCGCTCAAGGGCTGGGACTGGATGCCGGCTTTCGCCGGCATGACGATCACGATGCCTGGCTATCATCGCCAGCTTTCTTTTTTCGCGCCGTGAGGCGCCACGACCGAGCCGTCCCATGTCCGAACGCATCCAGAAATACCTCTCCAATCTTGGCTACGGCTCGCGCCGGGAGGTCGAGGACTGGATCGTCGAAGGTCGCCTGGTGGTCAACGGCCAGCCGGCGGAAATTGGCCAGAAGATCGACGAGAGTGATGCCGTCAAGCTCGACGGCAAGCGGCTCTCGCTCAAGGGCGGCAACGAACCTCTGAAGGTGCTGATCTACAAAAAGCGCACCGGCGAAATGGTCACCCGCGAAGACCCGGAAGGCCGGCGCACGGTGTTCCGCAAACTGCCGGACCTGGAAACCGGGCGCTGGATCGCGGTCGGCCGCCTGGACGTCAACACCTCCGGCCTGCTGCTGATGACCAATCACGGCGAGCTGGCGCGGCGGCTGATGCACCCGAGCTTCGAGCAGAAGCGCGAGTACGCGGTGCGTGCGCTCGGCGAGCTGCCCGAGGGCTTCATGCAGCGCCTGCAGTCCGGCGTGCAACTGGAAGACGGCCCGGCGCATTTCGAGACCATCCGCTTCGGTGACAACGAGATCGAAGACGACGAGTCGGAAGGCGAAGGCAGCGGCGGCCGTGCCAATCACTGGTTCGTGGTCACCATCACCGAGGGCCGGCACCGCGAGGTGCGGCGCCTGTTCGAGTCGCAGGGGCTCACCGTCAACCGCCTGATCCGCACCGGCTACGGGCCGATCAAGCTCGGCCGTGGCATCAAGAGCGGCAGCTACCGCGAGGCGACCCGCGACGAGATCCACAAGCTGCTCGACGCCGTCGGCATGGACCACAGCGAAGCCCTGCCGGAGCGGGTGCGGGAATCGCACCGCGCCAAGAGCGAGTTTCCGCAGGGTGGCAAACCCAAGGCTGCCGGGCCCAAGCCGCAGTTCAAGTCCGGTGCCGAGGGCTGGAGCAAGGCCAGCCGCGACGAGCGCAAGCAGGTCGAACGCACCGAGCGCTTCGAGAAAAAGCGGGATGCGGCCGCCCCGGGTCCGGCCCGCGCGGCCAGCGCCTATGAAGCCGGCGCCAAGCCTCGGGCCGGCAAGCCCAGCCCCTGGCGCAAGGAAGTGGCCGGCGCGGTGCCGGCCGGCGGCGGTGAGCCGCAGCAGTTCAAGGCGCGCGGTTTCGGTGCCAAGTCCGAGCGTAGCTACGCCGAGCGTGGCGACAGCGCGCCGCCGCCGCGCCGTCGCGAGACCGGTGGCGAGCGCCCCTACGCGCCGCGTGGCGAGGCGGCTGGCCGTCCGGTCTACGGCAAGAAGCCCTATGGCGAGCGTGGCGCCGCCGGCGCTGAACGCCCGGCCTACAAGCCGCGTGCCGCGCGCGAAGATGGCGCCGCGCGTCCGGCCTACGCCAAGAAGCCTTATGGCGAACGCCCGGCGCGTGCCGGCGAGGGCGAGCGTCCGGCGTTCAAGCCGCGCTTCGCCCGCGAGGAGTCCGGCGCCCGTCCGGCCTACGGCAAGAAGCCCTATGGCGAGCGCGCCGCCGCTGGCGGTGAGCGCCCGGCCTACAAGCCGCGCGCCGCGCGTGAGGACGGCGCCGTCCGTCCTGCCTATGGCAAGAATCCCTACGGCGAGCGCCCGGCGCGTGCCGGCGAGGGCGAGCGTCCGGCGTTCAAGCCACGCCTTGCCCGCGAGGACGGCGCTGCACGCCCCGCCTATGCCAAGAAAGCCTATGGCGAGCGTCCGGCGGGAGCCCGCCCCTTTGGCAAGCCGGCCGGTGAGGGCGGTGGCTACCGGGGCAGCAAGCCGGACGCGGCGCGAGCGCCGAAGAAGAACCTGCAACGCTTCACGGTGCGCGACGGCCAGGCCGCCAGCGGCAACGGCAAGCCCAAGCTGGGCTTGCGCGGCAAGAAGAAGGGCGACGAGGACTAGAGCCGTCTTCCTTGTCGGCTGCCGGGCGGGTTACAGCGCCTGGCCGCTGACGCCGCAGCTGTCCGCGCTCAGCAACCAAAGCAGCCGCCGCGCGGCGGCGTCCGGCGGCGGGGTTTCCTGCACACCTTCGCCGGCATAGCCCTTGACCCGAATCGCGGTACGCATCGGCCCCGGGTAGTAGCTGTTGATGCGCAGCTTGGGATGGCTGCCGGCGCATTCCTGCGCCCAGGTCGCCGCCATCGCTTCCACCGCCGCCTTGGTGATGCCGTAGACGCCGTGGTAGGCCTTGGGCCGACGGCCGCCAGCGTCGCTGACGAACACCAGACTGGCGTCCGGCGATTTCTCCAGCAGTGGCAGGCAGGCCCGGCTCAGCACATAGGCGGCAGTCAGGTTGGTTTGCAGGCTGTCCATCCAGTCCTTCGGGGCCAGTTCCGCCAGTCGCGCGAAGCCGGTGAAGTGGGCGGCGCAGTGCACCAGGCCGTCCAGGCGGCCGAACTCGGCTTCCAGGGTCTCGGCCAGCGCCAGATGATCGTTCCAGGTGGCGCCGTTGAGATTCAGCGGCACGATGCCCGGCTGCGGGCCGCCGGCCTTCTCGATGGCGTCGTAGGTCGCTTCCAGCTTCTTGATGGTGCGGCCGAGCAGGATGGTGGTGGCGCCGGCCGCAGCGGCGGCGAGCGCGGTGGCCTTGCCCAGGCCATCGCCGGCGCCGGTGATCAGGATCACCCGGTCCTTGAGGCTGCCGGGCTGCGGCTGGTAGTCGGCGGGCAGGGTGCTCATGCGATCAGTTCCAGCAGGTCGATGGGACGGGCGAGGATGAGCTCGGCGCCCCAGGTGTGGATGGGATGCGGGCCTTCGTAGCCCCAGGCGGCAGCGACGGTGCGCATGCCGGCGGCGCGGCCGGCGAGGATGTCGCGCTGGTCGTCGCCGACGTACCAGCAGTCCTCGGGCTTCAGTCCGGCGCGCTCGCAGGCCAGCAGCAGGCCATCCGGCGCCGGCTTGGCCTGGGCAACTTCGTCGGCGCTGACCACGGCCGCCGCGCGGCGGTCGAGGCCAAGTGCGGCCATCAAGGCGTCGGTGTAGCGCTTGGGCTTGTTGGTCATCACGCCCCAGGCCAGGCCATGCGCGGCATAGGTCGCGAGCACCGTCTCGAAGCCCTCGAACAGCGGCGACTGATCGGCGAGGTGCTCGGCGTAGTGGGCCAGGAAGGCGTCGCGGTGACGGGGAAAGTCCGCGTGTTCGGGGCTAATGCCCAGCGCCTTGCCCAACAGGCCGCGCGCGCCCGCCGAGGCTACCGGGCGGTAGTCGAGCAGCGGCAGCGGCGGCAGGCCCAGTGAGAGGCGGACGTGGTTGGCGGCGCCACCGAGGTCCGGCGCGGTATCGACCAGGGTGCCGTCGAGGTCGAAGAAGAAGGCCCGCGCGGCGCGGCCGGGGCTGCTGGTGCTCATGCCGGCTTCCGGCAATGCAGGAAGTAGTTCACGTCGATGTCGCTGCCCAAGCGCGCCTGTCTGCTCACCGGGTTGTAGCTCAGCCCCTTGACCTCGACCGCCTCCAGGCCGGCGGCGCGCGCCCAACTGGTCAGCTCGGAAGGGCGGATGAACTTGCCGTAGTCGTGGGTACCGCGCGGCACCAGGTTGAGCACGTACTCGGCGCCCAGCACTGCCAGCGCATAGGCCTTGGGGTTGCGGTTGATGGTGGACAGCACCACCGTGCCACCCGGCTTCACCAGCGTGGCAATCGCGCGCAGCACGCTGGCCGGGTCGGGGACGTGTTCCAGCATTTCCAGGCAGCAGACCAGGTCGTAGGCGGCCGGGGTTTCGGCGGCCAGGGCCTCGGCACTGATCGCGCGGTAGCCGGGCTTCACGCTGCCGGCCCAATGGCCGGCCAGCTCCTGCTCCAGTCCGTGCAGACGGGCGACTTCCAGCGCCTCGTCGGCGAGGTCGATGCCGGTGGCAGTCGCGCCCCGCGCCGCCAGTGCCTCGGTCAGCAGGCCGCCGCCGCAGCCGACATCCAGCGCCGTCTTGCCCTTCAAGCCACCGGCGCAGGCCTCGATGTAGGCGACCCGCGGGCCATTGATGTGGTGCAGAGCGCGCATCGGCCCGTTCGGGTCCCACCAGGTCGCGGCCTGTTTCTGGAAGTTGGCGATTTCGCTGTGATCGACGTTGCTGCTGGAACTGTGGTTCATGGTTTTCCGTAGGCGCGCTCGACCTTGGCGACGCGCAATTCGTAGTGCTGATACCAGCGTTCGCGGCCCTGGCGACGGGCCTCGCTGTGTTCCAGTTGCCGCTTCCAGGCCTGGATCGCGGCCTCGCTCTCCCAGTAGGAGACGGTGATGCCGAAGCCATCGGTGCCGCGCGTGCTCTCCACGCCCAGATAGCCCGGCTGCTGCTGGGCCAGTTGCACCATGCGCTCGGCGGTTTCGCCATAGGTGGCGCCGTCGTCGGCCTGGCGGGTGGAGCTGAAGATCACCGCGTAGTAGGGCGGTTGCGGTGTGGTCGCGAAACGCGGGTCGCTCATGGCCGGATTTTCGCCGCCCACTCACGCGCCTTGGCGCGCAGGGCCGTTTCGTCCAGCGTGGTCAGCAGTCCGCCGCGTAACAGCGGCTTGCCGGCCACGTACACCTCGGAGACCTGGCGGCTGTTGACCGCATAGGCGAGTTGGGAGAGGACGTTGTAGACCGGCTGGGTGTTGAGGGCATCGAGGTCGATGGCGATGAAGTCGGCCTGCTTGCCCTCCTTCAGCGAACCGATCTGCTCGTCCAGGCCCAGGGCCTTGGCGCCGGCCAGGGTCGCCATGTGCAGGGCGGCCTGCGCCGGCAGCGTTTCTGCGTCGCCGGCCACCGCCTTGGCCAGCAGGGCGGCGGTCTTCAGCTCGCCGAACAGGTCGAGATCGTTGTTGCTGGCGGCGCCATCGGTGCCGAGCGCGACGTTGACCCCGGCCTTGAGCAGCTTGCCGACCGGGCAGAAGCCGCTGGCGAGCTTCAAGTTGCTCTCCGGGCAGTGCGCGACGTGCACGCCGAACTCGGCGGCCTCGGCGATTTCCTCGTCGCTGAGCTGGGTCATGTGCACGGCGATGAAGTCAGGGCCCAGCAGTTCCAGCTCCTTGAGCCGCTGCCAGGGGCGCTTGCCCGTGGCCTGCACCGCCATCGCCACTTCGCCAGCGGTTTCGTGCACGTGCATGTGGATGCCGATGGACAGCTCGTTGGCGTAGGCGCGGATCTTGGTCAGCGGCGCGTCGCTGACCGTATAGGGCGCGTGCGGACCGAAGATGGTGGTCACCAGTGGGTTGCCCTTGAGCGCGTCGTGCAGCGCCAGGCCCTTGTGGATGTACTCGTCGGCGTTGGCTGCCCAGGCGGTGGGGAAGTCCAGCACGATCAGGTTGGCGACCGCCCGCATCCCGGCCGCGCTGAAGGCGGCGGCGCTGGCGTCGGGGAAGAAGTACATGTCGTTGACGCAGGTGACGCCGCCGCGGATCAGCTCGGCGGCGGCCAGCGAGACGCCGTCGCGGCAGAACTCGGGCGAGACATGCGCGCCCTCGGCCGGCCAGATGTGCTCCTGCAACCAGGTCATCAGCGGCAGATCGTCGGCGATGCCGCGCAGCAGGCTCATCGCCGCGTGGCTATGGGCATTGACCAGGCCCGGCATCAGCGCGTGACGGTCCAGCCGCAGGGTTTCCCGCGCCTGGTAGCGCTGGGCGGCCTCGGCGGCGGGCAGCAGCTCCAGGATGCGGCCGCCATGCACGGCCAGGGCGTGCTGCTCCAGCACCAGGCCGGCGGGCTCCACCGGCACCAGCCAGCGGGGAAAGACGAGCAGATCAATGGGCTGCATGGCGGCGCCAGGGTCGTGGTGAGGGTTTGTCATGACGGCGCGAGGCGGATGACCGACAATTCGCGCCCTTTCGTCACCCGACCATTTTAAGGGCAAGCTCCATGTCTTCTGTTGTACAGCCGATCATCTGGGCCGCCGACCACCTGCAATTGCTCGATCAGCGGCTGTTGCCGCAGGAGGTGCGGATGCTCGCCTGCCGCAGCGCCGCCGAGGTGGCGCGCGCCATCCACGACATGGCAGTGCGCGGCGCGCCGGCCATCGGCATCGCCGCCGCCTACGGCCTGGTGCTCGATGCCCAGCAGGGCCGCGACTACCAAGCGGCGGAGCAGGTTCTGGCCGAATCCCGGCCCACCGCCGTCAACCTGCGCTGGGCGCTGGAGCGCATGCGCGCGGTCGCCCCGCGCAGCGCCGACGCGCTGCTGGCCGAGGCCGAGGCGATCCATCAGGAAGACCTGGCGCAGAACCTGCGCATGGGCGCGCTGGGCGCGGCCCTGCTGCCGGCAGGGGCGGTGGTGCTCACCCACTGCAACACCGGCGCACTTGCCACTGGCGGGCATGGCACCGCGCTGGGGGTGATCCGCAGCGCCCATGCCGCCGGCAAGCTGAAGTTCGCCTACAACACCGAGACCCGGCCCTGGCTGCAGGGCGCGCGGCTCACCGCCTTCGAGCTGGCGCAGGAGGGCATCCCCGGCAAGCTCCTGGCCGACGGCGCCGCCGCGCACCTGATGAAGAGCGAGAAGATCGACTGGGTGATCGTCGGCGCCGACCGCATCGCCGCCAATGGCGACACCGCCAACAAGATCGGCACCTACGCGCTGGCGCTGGCGGCCAAGGCGCACGGTGCGAAGTTCATGGTGGTGGCGCCCAGCGGCACCTTCGATCTGCACTGCCCGGACGGTGGCCACATCCCCATCGAGGAGCGCAGCGCCGCCGAGCTGACCGAGTTTCGCGGCGCACCGGTGGCACCGCTCGGTTACGCCGCCTACAACCCGGTGTTCGATGTCACGCCGGCCTCTCTGATCGACGCCATCGTCTGCGAACACGGCGTGATCGAGCGGCCTGACGCCGCCAAGATTGCCGCCCTGCTTGGCTGAGCCCAGGTTCGCGCGCCGCCGCCGCTGCCGTTAATGTTGCGCCCCATGACTGAATCCAGCCCCAGCTACACCCTGGCCGAACTGGCCGAGCGCTTCCAGTTGGAAGTGGTCGGCGACGGCCAGACCCGCGTCGCCGGTCTTTGCGAACTCAAGCCCGGCGAGCCCGGCAAGCTCGGCTTTCTCGCCAGCCCGCAATACCGCGCTCAGCTTGCCGACACCCGCGCCGCCGCCGTCGTGGTCGGCAAGCGCGATGTCTCGGCGCTGACCACGCCGGGGCTGTTGGCGCGCGATCCCAGCCTCGCGTTTGCGCGCATCGCCCGCCTGTTCGACGCCAGCCGCGCCTTTGCGCCCGGCGTCGATGCCAGCGCCAGCGTCGCCGGTTCCGCCCGGCTGGCCACCGGCGTCTTCGTCGGGGCGCGCGCGGTGATCGAGGCCGGCGTCAGCGTCGGCGAGGGCAGCTACATCGGGCCGGGTAGCATCCTGCGCGCCGACGCCAGCCTCGGTCCTGGCTGCCGACTGGAAGCGGCGGTGACGGTCGGCGAGCGGGTGCGGCTCGGCGCCCGCGTCCTGGTGCAGCCGGGCGCGGTGATCGGCGCGCGCGGCTTCGGCAATGTCCGCCTGCCGGATGGCTCCTGGGAGGAAATGCCCCAGCTCGGCACCGTCGTGGTCGGCGACGATGTCGAGATCGGCGCCAACACCACCATCGACCGTGGCGCGCTCGGTGACACCGTCATTGAGGACGGCGTGCGCCTCGACAACCAGATCCAGATCGCCCACAACTGCGTGATCGGCAGGAACACCGCCATCGCCGCCTGCACCGGCATCGCCGGCTCCACCCGCATCGGCCAGCGCTGCATGATCGGCGGCGCCGCCGGCATCGGCGGACACCTGGTGATCGCCGACGACGTGGTGCTGCTGGGCAGGGCGATGGTGACCAATTCCATCGATACACCGGGCGTGTACGGCTCCGGCCTGCCACTGGCGCCGGCGCGCGAATGGCGCAAGACCGTGGCGCGGGTGCGCCGCCTCGACAAGCTGACCGAGCGGGTGAAGCATCTGGAAGGCCTGCTCCACGTAAAGGCGCAGGAGAGCGCCGATGCCTCCGAAGGAAACGACAACTAGTTCATGAGCCAGATCAATCTCGACATCCGCGCCATCATGGGTCTGCTGACCCATCGCTCGCCCTTTCTGCTGGTGGACCGGGTGATCGCCTACGAAAAGCAGAAGACGCTCACCGCGATCAAGAACGTCACCTACAACGAGCCGTATTTCACCGGCCACTTCCCGCTGGTGCCGACCATGCCCGGGGTGTTGATGCTGGAGGCGCTGGCGCAGACCTGCGGCCTGTTGGCGGTGCTCGACTCCGGCATCCGCCCCGACTCCGGCTACCTGCTGTATTTCGCCGGCGTCGACGGGGCGCGCTTCAAGCGGCCGGTGGTGCCGGGCGACCAGTTGACCCTGCACGTGGAGCTGGACAAGCAGAAGCGCCATGTCTGGCGCTTCAAGACCAGCGCCCGGGTCGGCGAGGAGCTGGCCTGCGAAGCGGTGCTGACCTGCGTGCTGAAGCATCCCGACGAGGGTCGTGCGGCTGCGGAGGCCTCGGCATGAGCGCGCCGCGCATCCATCCCACCGCGATTATCGACGCCAAGGCCGAGCTGCATGGCTCGGTGCAAGTGGGTCCGTACTCGATCATCGGCCCCGGTGTCGAGATCGGCGAGGACTCCTGGATCGGCCCGCACGCGGTGCTCACCGGCCCGCTCAAGCTCGGCAAGCGCAACAAGGTCTACCAGTTCGCCAGCGTCGGCGAACTCTCCCAGGACAAGACCGCGACGCCGGAGCAGCCGACCAGCACGGTGATCGGCGACGACAACATCATCCGCGAGTACGTCAGCATCCAGCGCGGCACGATGAAGGAGTACGAGACCAAGCGCGGCGAAACCCGCATCGGCGACCGCAACCTGATCATGAATTACTGCCACATCGCGCACGATTGCGTGGTGGGCAGCGACACCATCTTCGCCAACAACGCCAGCCTTGCCGGCCACGTCGAGATCGGCGACTGGGTGATCCTCGGCGGCTACACCCTGGTCTACCAGTTCTGCCGCATCGGCCCGCATGCCTTCACCGCCTACGCGGCCGGCCTGTCCGGCGACGTGCCGCCGTTCGTGATGGTGCAGGGCAGCCCGGCCGACGCCCGCGCCATCAACAAAGAAGGTCTGCGCCGCCGTGGTTTCAAGCCGGAGGAGATGGCGCCCATCGAAGAGGCCTTCAAGCTCATCTACCGCTCCGGCAAGGTGATGGCCGAGGTCAAGGCCGAACTGGCCGAGATGGCCAAGACCTCCGAGCACGTCCGGCTGATGTCCGAGTTCATCAACTCGGGCAAGCGGCCGCTGGCGCGTGGGTGAATGACGGCTCCTGGCTATTCGAGAGAAGGCCTCGCTCGTGCCCGCAAGCTGCGGCGCGAGATGCCTCCGGCCGAGCGCAAGCTGTGGTTCGAAGGTTTGCGGCTGCTGCCTCAGCATTTTCGGCGGCAGCGGCCGTTTGGGCCGTATATCGTGGATTTTTACTGCGCGGCTGCGAAGCTCGTGATCGAGCTTGATGGTGAGAGCCATGACGGATTTGAAGCCCAGCATCTGGATCAGCGGCGCGATGCCTATCTGGCGGGTCTCGGTTTGAAGATTCTGCGGTTCACCAACGTGCAGGTGATGGACGAGTTCGAGGGGGTGATGGCGGCGATTGCCGAGGCCGCGCCGACCCCTCCGTCACCTGCGGTGACACCTCCCCTGCGAGCAGGGGAGGCAAAGGCGGAGTGCCTCCCCTGCGAAGTAGGGGAGGTGGCGGCGCAGCCGCCGGAGGGGTAGTTGCGCATGCACGGCCGCCCCCACTTCGCCCTCATCGCCGGCGAACTCTCCGGCGACCTGCTCGGCGCCGCGCTGATCCGTGCCCTGCGCCAGCGCTATCCGCAGGCGCGCTTCAGCGGCGTCGCCGGCCCGCGCATGCTGGCCGAGGGCTGCGAGGCGGTGGCCAGTATCGAAACCCTGTCGGTGATGGGCCTGGCCGAGGTGCTGCCGGCGGTTCCGCGCCTGCTCAAGCTGCGCAGGATGCTGGTGAGCCATTACACCGCCGGCCGACCGGAAGTGCTGATCGGCATCGACGCGCCCGACTTCAATCTGGGCCTGGAAGCCCGCCTGAAACGTCGGGGCCTGCGTACCGTGCATCTGGTCAGCCCCACGGTCTGGGCCTGGCGCGAGGGCCGGGTGCAGACCGTCGCCAAGGCGGTCGAGCGCATCCTCTGCCTGTTTCCCTTCGAGCCGGCGGTCTACGCCAAGTACGGCGTGCCGGCCGCCTACATCGGACATCCGCTGGCCGACGAGCTGGATGATGCGGTCAGCCCCGCCGCCGGCAAGCAGGCGCTGGGGCTCGATCCGGCACGGCCGGTGCTGGCGCTGCTGCCGGGCAGTCGCAGCGGCGAGGTAAGCCGGCTGGCGGAACCCTTTGCCGAAGCGGCCAGGCGCCTGAGCGAGCAGATTCCGGGGCTGCAAGTCATCACCCCGGTCGCCAAGCCCAGCCTGCGGCCCTTGCTGGAGCAGGCGCGCCAGCAGTATGCGCCGGGCCTGGACTGGCGCCTGCTCGACGGCCAGTCGCGCGAGGCCATGCGCGCCGCCGATGCGGTACTGCTGGCCAGCGGCACCGCCACCCTGGAATGCCTGCTGCTCGGACGGCCGATGGTGGTCGGCTACCGGCTCAGCGGCTTTACGGCCTGGCTGCTGCGGCGCCTGTTGAAGGTCAGCAGCGTGAGCCTGCCGAACTTGCTCAGCGGCGAGAATCTGGTGCCGGAGTTGCTCCAGGAAGACTGCACCCCGGAACGCCTGGCGGAGGCCCTGCGGCTGCTGCTGACGGCGGACGGGGCGGCGACGCGGCAGACCGCCGGATTCGCCGCCGTGCGCGCGGAACTGCGCCGTGACGCCGCCAGCCAGGCCGCCGCCGCCATCGCCGAGCTGCTGGAAACGCCGTCAGCACGGGCTTGAGCGGGGAATCGGCATCCGTCAAGTCGTGAAATCCAGCGCGTGCGCAGGCAAGCTGTGGTCATGAGTGCCGCCCCCCTCCCTGACTCCGTCCGGCTGATCGCCGGGATCGACGAGGCTGGGCGCGGCTGTCTGGCCGGGCCGGTGATGGCGGCGGCGGTGATTCTGCCCGCCGTCCACGGCCTCGTCGGCCTGAACGACTCCAAGCAGTTGTCGGCGCGGGCACGGGAAAAACTGTTCCCGCAGATCCAGCAGCGCGCCCTGGCCTGGGCCGTCGGCACAGCCAGCGTCGCGGAAATCGACCAGTTGAATATCCTGCAGGCGAACTTCCTGGCGATGCGCCGCGCGGTGGCCGCGCTCGGGCGGGTGCCGGCGCTGTGCCGGGTCGATGGCAACCAGGATCCTCGCCTGGGCCTGCCCACCGCGCTGGTGGTGGGTGGCGATGCCCTGCATGCCGAGATCATGGCGGCGAGCATCCTCGCCAAGGTGTCCCGAGATCGGCTGCTGCTCGAACTCGACGGCCGCTACCCGGGTTACGGATTCGCCCAGCACAAGGGCTATGGCACTGCTGCGCACCTCGCGGCACTGCGCCGTCTTGGACCCTGCGCCGAGCACCGGATGAGCTTCGCGCCCTGCGCGCAGCGGTCCTTGCTGGAGGCCGCCTCACGCACCGCGCAGGCCGCCGGTGCGGGAGCGGGCGCATGAGCTTCGTGCACCTGCGGGTCCACACCGAGTACTCGCTCACCGACGGCATCGTCCGGGTCGAGCCGCCCAAGCGCAAAGGCGGTGGCCAGGGCGCGACGCTGACCTCCGCCGCCAAGGAGATGCGACTGCCGGCGCTGGCGATCACCGACCGCAACAATCTCTTTGCGATGGTGAAGTTCTACAAGGCCGCCGAAGGCGCGGGCATCAAGCCCATCGTCGGCGCCGACGTGCTGATCGAGGAGCGCGGCAAGGACGAGGGCGCCGAGCGCCTGACCTTGCTGGTGCAGAGCGAAGCCGGCTACCTCAACCTTGCCGCGCTGCTGTCGCGCGCCTATGCCGAGGGGCAGGGCCGCGAGGGCGCGGTGATCAAGCGCGCCTGGCTGGACGAACGCAGCGAGGGCCTGATCGCGCTCACTGGCCGCGACGGCAGCCTGGCCAAGGCCCTGCTCGGCGACGCGCTGGAGACCGCCGAGGCGATCCGCGCCGAATGGCTGGCGCGCTTCCCCGGCCGCGTCTACCTGGAAGTGACCCGCTGCGGCCGCCCCGGCGAGGAAGACTGGGTGGAGCTGGCCGCGCTCTACAGCCGTTACAGCGGCCTGCCACTGGTGGCGACCAACGACGTGCGCTTTTTGAAGCGCGAGGATTTCGAGGCCCACGAGGCGCGGGTCTGCATCGCCACCGGCCGCATGCTGGCCGACGACAAGCGGCCGCGCGACTACAGCGAGGAGCAGTACCTGAAGTCGGCCGAGGAGATGCAGGCGCTGTTCGCCGACCTGCCGGAGGCGGTCGAGAACACGCTGGAGATCGCCCGCCGCTGCACGCTCAGCCTCAAGTTCGGCACCTACCACCTGCCCAACTTCCCGGTGCCGGAAGGCCACACGCCGGACAGCTTCCTGGAGCAGGAGGCGAAGCAGGGGCTGGAATGGCGGCTGTCGCAGATCCAGCCGACGCGGCCCTTACAGGAATACCGGGACCGCCTGGACTTCGAGATCGGCATCATCAAGAAGATGGGCTTCGCCGGTTACTTCCTGACCGTCTCGGACTTCATCCAGTGGGCCAAGGACAACGGCTGCCCGGTGGGGCCGGGGCGCGGCTCCGGTGCCGGCTCGCTGGTGGCCTATTCGCTGAAGATCACCGATCTCGATCCCTTACCCTACGACCTGCTGTTCGAGCGCTTCCTCAACCCCGAGCGCGTGTCCATGCCCGACTTCGACGTCGATTTCTGCATGGACAACCGCGACCGCGTCATCAAGTACGTCGCCGAAAAATACGGCCGCGAGTACGTCGGCCAGATCGTCACCTACGCGACCATGGCGGCACGCGGCGTGGTGCGCGACGTCACCCGCATCATGGGCCACGGCTTCGGCTTCGGTGACCGCCTGGCCAAGCTCATCCCCGGCATTCCCGGCGCCACCCTGGCCGATGCCATCGAGGAAAACCCGGAGCTGAAAAAGGCTTACGAGGAGGAGGAGGACGTTCGCGCGGTGCTCGACCTGGCGCTGGCGCTGGAAGGCGTCACCCGTGGCGTCGGCGTGCATGCCGGCGGCGTGGTGATCGCGCCCAAGCCCTTGTCCTGCTACACGCCGCTGTACTGCGAAGCCGATGGCAGCGGCGTGCGCACGCAGTTCGACATGAAGGACCTGGAAACCATCGGACTGGTGAAGTTCGACTTCCTGGGCCTGAAGACGCTGACCATCATCCAGGAAGCGGTGGATACCATCGCCCGCCTGCACGGCAAGCAGCTCGACATGCTGGCGCTGCCGCTGGACGACCAGATCACCTATCGCAAGGTCTACCAGTCCGGCGATTCCTCGGCGGTGTTCCAGATGGAATCGCCGGGCATGCAGAAGGCCAGTCGCGAACTCAAACCCGACTGCTTCGAGGACATCATCGCCCTGGTTTCGCTGTACCGGCCGGGCCCGATGGACAACATCCCGACCTTCTGCGAGAACAAGCGCGACCCGAGCAAGGTGCAGTACCTGCATCCCGAGATGGAGCCGGTGCTGAAGCCCACCTACGGCATCTTCGTGTACCAGGAGCAGGTGATGCAGATGTCGCAGCGCTTGGCCGGCTACAGCCTGGGCGGCGCCGACCTGCTGCGCCGGGCGATGGGCAAGAAGATCAAGGCCGAGATGGAGAAGCAGCGCGAGATCTTCACCACCGGCGCCACCGGGCGGGGGGTCGATCCCGAGGTGGCGAGCAAGGTCTTTGACCTGATGGCGAAGTTCGCCGACTACGGCTTCAATAAATCGCACGCCGCCGCCTACGCGCTGGTGAGCTACCACACGGCCTGGCTCAAGGCGCATTACCCGGCCGAGTTCATGGCGGCGGTGATGTCCTGCGAAATGGCGCATACCGAGACCGTCGTGGTGATGCGCGAGGAGGCCCTGCGCATGGGCCTCAAGGTGCAGCCGCCGGACATCAACCGCTCCCGCTACCGCTTTACCGTGCCTGGCGCCAACGCGGTTCTCTACGGCTTGGGCGCGATCAAGGGCGTGGGTGAGGGCGCGGTGGAGGGCATCGTTGCCGAACGCGACGCCAACGGCCCTTACAAGGACCTGTTCGACTTCTGCCGGCGCATCGACACCAAGCGCTGCAACAAGAAGGTGATGGAGGCCCTGATCTTCTCGGGCGCGCTGGACGGTTTCGGCCTCAACCGCGCCTCGCTGATCAAGACCCTGCCCAAGGCCCTGCAACTGGCCGAGCGGGCGGCTGCCTCGGCCAGCAGTGGCCAGAACGAGCTGTTCGGCTTGGGCTCGCCGCAGCCGAAGATCAGCGAGCGGGTGCAGGCCGACCAGGTACAGGACTGGGGCCTGGGCGAGCGCCTGCAGCGCGAGATCGAGACGCTCGGCTTCTACTTGTCCGGTCACCCGATGGATACCTCCCGGGAGCTGATCGACCAGATCTGCAGCGCCCGGCTGGCCGAGTTGCTGGCCAACCTGCCCAAGCCGGTGAAGGGCAATGACGGCAAGGCCAAGTGGCAGCCCCGGACCAAGCATTTGTTCGCCGCCTGGATCACCGATATCCGCTTCTTCAAACCCAAGGAAGAGGGCGGGCGGGCGAGCTACAAGGTCAGTCTCAGCGATGCCGACCGCAGCATCGCGGTCTGGATCGACGCCGACAAATGGCCCAAGTACGCGGGCTTCCTGAAGGCCGACAGCCTGGTGTTCGTGCTCTCCGAGCTGGGCTGGACCCAGCCCAAGGACGACCGTCCCGAGGAGCAGCGGCTGTTCAATGCCGAGTTCTTCGCGCCCGGGACGGTGATGAACGATTACGCCCAGCGCATCAGCCTGCGCTGGCAGCGCCGGCCGGCGGCCGAGGTGCAGGCGCTGAAAACCCTGCTGACTCCGTTCAAGGCCCCGCTGGGCGTGCCGGTGACGGTGGAGTACCAGGGAACGGGTGCCAGCGCGGTGCTGGAATTCCCCCCGGACTGGCGCCTCAAGGCCGACGGCCAGTGCCTTGCGGCATTGCAACAATTCCTTCCCGGCGACTGCGTTAAAGTGCAATATCGACGGTACGTGCCACCGGTCCAGGAGCGACGCTTCGAGCGTTCCTTCGCCGGTGGCGGTGGAGACGATGAATGAACCTGAACTATCTCGACTTCGAACAGCCCATTGCCGACCTGCAGCAGAAGATTGAAGAGCTGCGCTTCGCCACCCAGGGCAGCGAGGTCAACCTCACCGCCGAGATCGCGGCGCTGGAGGGCAAGATCGTCCAGCTCACCGAGCAGATCTTCGCCAATCTCACACCCTGGCAGGTCGCCCAGCTGGCCCGCCACCCGCAGCGCCCCTACGCGCTGGACTACATCAACGGCATCTTCACCGAATGGGAAGAGCTGCACGGCGACCGCCACTATGCCGACGACCCCGCCATCGTCTCTGGCGTCGCCCGGCTGGAAGGCCGCGCCTGCGTGGTGATTGGCCAGCAGAAGGGTCGCGACGCCAAGGAGCGGGTGCTGCGCAACTTCGGCATGCCGCGCCCCGAGGGGTATCGCAAGGCCTTGCGGCTGATGAAGATGGCGGAGAAGTTCCAGTTGCCGGTGATGACCTTCATCGACACCCCCGGCGCCTATCCGGGCATCGGTGCCGAGGAGCGCAACCAGTCCGAGGCCATCGCCCGCAATCTCTTCGAGCTGTCGCGTCTGCGTACGCCGGTGATCGCCACCGTGACTGGCGAGGGCGGTTCCGGCGGCGCGCTGGCGATTGGCGTCGCCGACGTGGTGATGATGCTCCAGTACAGCATCTACTCGGTGATCTCGCCCGAGGGCTGCGCCAGCATCCTGTTCAAGTCCGCCAGCCGGGCTCCGGAGGCCGCCGCCGCCATGCGCGTCGGCGCGCAGGACATCTACAACCTGAAACTGATCCACGAAGTCATCCCGGAGCCGCTGGGCGGCGCCCACCGCGATCCGGCGGCGATGATCGCCAGCGTCAAGGCGCGTCTGGTGGAGCATCTCGAGCGCTTGGTGCAGCGGCCGATGACGGTGCTGCTGCACGACCGCTACCAGCGTCTGATGAATTTCGGCGCCTACGAGGAGCCGCAGGTCGTCACCCATCTGAAGGCCGTTGGCTAAACCCCCAGCCAGCCCCTGGGCCGGCCTGCTGCGGGCGCCGGCCGGTCACGGCGAGGCACCCTGTCTGCTGGCCTACAGCGGTGGTGCCGATTCCACCGCCCTGCTGCATCTGGCCGTGGAGCACCGGCTGCCGGGCTTGCGTGCCGTCCACGTCCACCATGGCCTGCAAGCCGCCGCCGACGACTGGGCCGCGCACTGCCAGGCAGTCTGTGCCGGACTCGGCGTGCCGCTGGAGGTGCTGCGCGTGCAGGTTGCGGCCGACGATCCGGCGGGGCCGGAGTCCGCCGCCCGCACCGCCCGCTATGCCGCGCTGCGCAGCCGCCTGCCGCCGGGCGGGTTGTTGCTCACCGCGCACCAGCGTGACGATCAGGCCGAAACCCTGCTGCTGCGGCTACTGCGCGGCAGCGGCGTCGAGGGTTTGGCGGCGATCCGTTCGTTCACCTCCTTCGACCCGGGCTGGCTCTGGCGGCCGCTGCTGGCGGTGCCCGGCGCGGCGCTGCGCGACTACCTGCGCGCGCGCGGCCTGTCCTGGATCGAGGACCCGCACAATCGCTCGCCACGCTACGCCCGCTCCTGGCTGCGGCAGACCTTGATGCCCGGGTTGCGCCAGCGCTGGCCGGAGGCGGAGCGGCAACTGGCGTCCACGGCGGCGCGCTGCGCGGAGGCGGCCGAGCTGCTCGCGGAACTGGCCGCCGAGGGCCTGCCGGCGGTCCAGCGGCAGGACGGTGGTCTCTCGGTTTCCGGTCTGCTGGCCTTGAGCCCGGCGCGCCGGCACCTGCTGCTGCGGCATTGGCTGGAGCGCTTGAAGCTGCCGGCCGTCTACGACGAAACCCTGCACCACCTCGACCGCGAGGTGCTGCCGGTACGACCCGACGCCGAGCCGCTGCTGGCCTGGCCGGGTGGCGAGTTCCGCCGCTACCGCGACGGGCTCTACGCCGCCGCGCGCCTGCCGCCGCTACCCGAGGACTACGCCGTGGAGTGGGACGGCCGGGGTGTGCTGGAACTGCCCGCCGGCTGCGGTCGGCTGCTGCCGGCAGGACCGCTGCGCGCGACCGTGCGTCTGCCCCAAGGCGGCGAGCGTCTGCGCCTGGCCGGCGAAGCCCACCACCGCAGCCTGCGCGCCCTGGCCCAGCGCGAGGGCCTGCCGCCCTGGCTCCGTCAGCGCCTGGCGCTGGTCTACGTCGACGGCGAGTTGCACTCCGTTGCCGGCCGTTGGCGGACGGAGCACAAACTGCCTTGTGAATACATCCAATCTTGGTCTACTGCCGAACTGCCCGGCCTGCCGCTAAGCTGGCGTTGACAAAGTTTCAACAAACCATCGCCTGCCTGGAGGAGAACCTAGATGCACGGCCTCATGATGGATCAGCCCCTGCTGATCTCTGAACTCATTCGTCACGCCGAGCGTTACCACGCCGACACTGAGATCGTTTCACGCCTGCCGGACGCGGGCGGGGCCATCCACCGCAGCAACTGGGGTGAGGTGGCGCGGCGTTCCCGCCAGGTGGCAAACGCCCTCAGTGCTCTGGGCCTGGGCCCACAGGCGATGGTCGGCACGCTGGCCTGGAACACCCACCGGCATCTGGAGCTGTACTACGGCGTGTCCGGCAGCCAGCGGGTGCTGCACACCATCAACCCGAGGCTGTTCCCCGAGCAGATCTGCTGGATCATCAATCACGCCGAGGACGCGGTGGTGTTCTTCGATGTGACGTTTGCGTCTCTGGTTGATGGCCTGGTGGCCGGCGGTTGCCCGACCGTCAAGCACTGGGTGGCGCTGACCAGCGCCGACAAGCTGCCGGCGATGAAGCACGTCCAGCCGCTCGCCTACGAGGAGCTGGTCTCGGCGGCGTCGGCGGACTATTCCTGGCCCAGCTTCGACGAGCGTGAAGCCGGCTCGCTCTGCTACACCAGTGGCACCACCGGCAATCCCAAGGGCGTGCTGTATTCGCACCGCTCGACCGTCCTGCATGCCTACGGCACCTGCATGCCCGATGTCATGGGGCTTTCTGCCCGCGACGTGGTGCTGCCGGTGGTGCCGATGTTCCACGTCAATGCCTGGGGCATTCCGTACTCGGCCGCCGCCATTGGCGCCAAGCTGGTGATGCCCGGTGCAGGCCTGGATGGCCCCAGCCTCTACGAGCTGTTCGAGAGCGAGAAGGTCAGCTTCTCGGCCGGCGTGCCGACGGTCTGGCTGGGCCTGCTCCAGCACTTGCAGAAGAACAATCTGCACTTCAGCCGGCCCTGGAACTCCATCGTCGGCGGCTCCGCCTGCCCGCCGGCGCTGATGCGCGCCTACCGCGACGGCTACGGCGTGAAGATCCGCCACGCCTGGGGCATGAGCGAGATGTCGCCGCTGGGCACCGTCTGCACGCTCAAGGAAAAGCATCTGAAGCTGTCGGCGGAGGAGCAGTTCGCCATCGAGCTGAAGCAGGGCCGGCCAGTGTTCGGCGTGGATATGCGCATCGTCGATCAGAACGGCCAGCCGCTGCCGCACGACGGCAAGGCCTTCGGCGACTTGCAGGTGCGCGGGCCCTGGGTGGTGCAGCGTTATTTCAAGCTCGACAAGGATCCGCTGCAGGACGGCTGGTTCCCGACCGGCGACGTCGGCACCATCGACCCGGACGGCTATCTGCAGATCACCGACCGCAGCAAGGACGTCATCAAGTCCGGCGGCGAATGGATCAGCAGCATCGACCTGGAAAACGTCGCCGTCGCTCACCCGGCGGTGCAGGAGGCGGCGGTGATCGGCGTCCACCATCCGAAATGGGACGAGCGGCCGCTTCTGGTGGTGGTCAGGAAGCCTGGTGCCGAGCTGGGCGCGGCGGAGCTGATCGCGCACTTCGAGGGCAAGATCGCCAAGTGGTGGACGCCGGACGACGTGGTGTTCGTCGAGGAAATCCCGCATACCGCCACTGGCAAGATCAGCAAGCTGCAACTGCGCCAGCAGTACAAGGACTACCAGCTGCCGACGGCCTGAGACCCGCGTTCCCGGAGCCGGGTCGGGGGGCGGACGGCTTCCGGCCCGGTGCCCCGCTGCCGTAAAATGTCGGATTAGCCGAACGGGATACCTAGACCTCATGCCGGACCATCAGACTCGCTACATCTTCGTCACTGGCGGCGTGGTTTCGGCCCTCGGCAAGGGCATCGCCGCCGCTTCCCTGGGGGCGATCCTGGAATCGCGTGGGCTGAAGGTCCACATGATCAAGCTCGACCCCTACATCAACGTCGATGCCGGCACCATGTCGCCGTTCCAGCACGGCGAGGTGTTCGTCACCGAGGACGGCGCCGAGACCGACCTCGACCTGGGCCACTACGAGCGCTACCTGCGCGCCAAGACCAGCAAGAACAGCAACGTCACCACCGGCCAGATCTACCGCAACGTGCTCGACAAGGAGCGTCGCGGCGACTACCTGGGCAAGACCGTGCAGGTGATCCCGCACATCACCGACGAGATCCAGAACGCGGTCAAGCGCGGCGGTGCCGGCTGCGACATCTGCCTGGTGGAGATCGGTGGCACGGTCGGTGACATCGAGGGTCTGCCGTTCCTGGAGTCGATCCGCCAGATGCAGGTCGAGCTGGGCCGCAAGCACACCATGTTCATGCATCTCACCCTGGTGCCCTACATCAAGGCCGCCGGCGAGATGAAGACCAAGCCGACCCAGCACAGCGTCAAGGAGCTGCGCACGATTGGCATCCAGCCCGATGTGCTGCTCTGCCGCACCGACCGGGCGCTGCCGGAGAGCGAGCGCCGCAAGATCGCCATGTTCACCAACGTGCCGATCCGCGCGGTGATCTCGGCGGTGGACCTCGACGACATCTACAAGATCCCGGGCTGGCTGCACCAGCAGGGCCTGGACGAGCTGGTGATCGAGCACTTCGGGCTCACCGACTGCCACAAGGCCGACCTGCGCGAGTGGGACGATCTGGTCGAGAAGCGCCTGGTGTCGGATACCGAGGTCAACGTGGCCATGGTCGGCAAGTACGTCGATCTCGCCGACGCGTACAAGAGCCTCAACGAGGCGCTGATCCATGCTGGCCTGCACACCGGCACCAAGGTGAAGATCCGTTACATCGACTCCGAACAGGTCGAGAGCCAGGGCGCGCGGGTGCTGCAGGGCGCCGATGCCATCCTGGTGCCCGGCGGCTTCGGCGAGCGTGGCGTCGAGGGCAAGATCATTGCTGCCCGGCATGCCCGCGAGAATCAGATTCCCTACCTGGGCATCTGCCTGGGCATGCAGGTGGCCTGCATCGAGTACGCCCGCAATGTCGTCGGCCTGAAAGACGCCCATTCCACCGAGTTCTCGCCGAAGTCGGCGCACCCGGTGATCGCCATGATCACCGAATGGAAGGACGCCTCCGGGAAGGTCGAGAAGCGCTCGGCCAAGTCCGACAAGGGCGGCACCATGCGGCTCGGTGCCCAGGCCTGCAAGCTCAAGGCTGGCAGCAAGTCGCGCGAGCTGTACAACGCCGAAGTGATCCACGAGCGTCACCGTCACCGCTACGAGTTCAACAACAACTACCGGGAACCGCTGGCCGCCAAGGGCATGCAGTTTGTCGGCGTGTCGGAGAACGAGGAACTGGTGGAGATCATCGAGCTGCCGGAGCACCCGTTCTTCGTCGCCGTGCAGTTCCACCCGGAGTTCACCTCGACCCCGCGTGAAGGCCATCCGCTGTTCAAGGGCTTTGTCAGCATGGCCCGCGAACACCACCTCGCTCATCAGGCCAAGGCCTAAGGACTCTCCATGAAACTCTGCGGCCGCGACATTGGCATCGACCAGCCCCTGTTCCTGATTGCCGGCCCGGATACCCTGGAGTCCCAGCAACTGGCCCTGGATGTCGCCGGACACATCAAGCCGATCGCCGACAGGCTGGGCATCCTCTACATCTTCAAGGGCAGCTTCGACAAGGCCAACCGCAGCAGCCACAAGAGCTACCGTGGCCCGGGCCTGGAAGGCGGCCTGAAGATCATGGAAGAGGTGAAACGCCAGATCGGCGTGCCGGTGCTCACCGACGTGCACGAAGACACTCCGCTGGCGGAAGTGGCGAGCGTGATCGACGTGATCCAGACCCCGGCCTTCCTCTGCCGGCAGACCAATTTCATGCAGAACGTGGCCAAGACCGGTCGGCCGATCAACGTCAAGAAAGGCCAGTTCATGTCGCCCTGGGAAATGGGCAACGTGATCGAGAAGATGAAGGCGGTCGCGCCGCAGCAAGCGGAGGCCTCGGCCTCCGCGCACAAACATAACTTCATGTTGTGCGAGCGCGGTTTCAGCTTCGGCTACAACAATCTGGTCGCCGACATGCGCGGCCTGGCGATCATGCGCCAGTACGCGCCGGTGGTGTTCGACGGCACCCACACCGTGCAGTTGCCAGGCGGGCAGGGCACCGCCAGTGGCGGCATGCGCGAGATGATCCCGGTGCTGGCGCGCGCTGCGGTCGGCGCTGGCATCTCCGGCCTGTTCATGGAAACCCATCCGGACCCGGACTCCGCGCTCTGCGACGGCCCCAACTCCCTGCCGCTGGCCAAGATCGCCGACTTGCTGGAGACCCTGGTCGAGCTGGACCGGGTGGTCAAGAAGCGGCCGCTGCTGGAAGCCGCCCTGGTCTGAGCGAGGCCGTCGGGCGCGCCTAGCCCGTTCGGCTGACTACAGCTGTCAGGTCTGGCGTTAGACTCCGCCCAGCCGGCCCGTTTTGGCGTCGGCAGGAGGAGAACCATGAAAGGCGCAAAGTACGCCCGTTCGTCGCTGCGGGTGCTCGCGGCGGCACCCATGCTGGTATTGCTGGCCTGCGGCGGTCAGCAGAAGGCGGAACACCTCAAGATCGCCAGCGAGTCGGCCGTTCGACTGCAGGAAGGCGTGGTCGAATTCGCCACCAGCCAGCAGCGCTGGCCGTCGCGCATCGAGGATCTCAAGGTGGGCGGTGACCAGCTTCCCGGAGTGACCTACGGTGTTAGCGATGGCGGCATGATCAGCATCTGGTTCCGCGAGGGCTCCTCGCTGCCGGGTGCCGTGCTCCGCTACACGCCCCGCCAGGACGCCAGCGGTGCGGTGAGCTGGACCTGCACCAGCGAGGCGCTGGACAGCGAACTCAAGCCGGCCGGCTGCGTCTAGCCGGCCACTGCAAATTCAGGCTTCACCCGTTGCATCAAGCCCTCTTCTGAGGGCGGGAGGGCTGTCGTCCAGCATCCGCTGTTGCTGATGGCATCAGTCAATGGCGGGGCAGGCGATGCCAGCCGCAGCAACTGGCCCTAAAATGCGCGCCATTCTTTGAAGTCTTTTCCAACCCAAGCCCGTAGCCGACCCTATGTCCAAGATCGCCAAAGTGACCGCCCTCGAAATCATTGACTCCCGTGGCAACCCGACCGTCGAAGCGGTGGTGGAGCTGGAGTCGGGTGCGGTGGGCCGCGCGGCGGCGCCGTCCGGGGCGTCCACCGGTACCCGTGAGGCGGTGGAACTGCGCGATGGCGCTCCCAAGGGCAAGGCCAAGCCGCGCTACCTGGGCAAGGGCGTGCTGCAGGCGGTGAAGAACGTCGAGACCGAGATCGCCAAGAAGGTGATCGGCCTGGAAGGGCAGGAACAGGCAGCGCTCGACGCCGCGATGATCGCCCTCGACGGCACCGAGAACAAATCCCGCCTAGGTGCCAACGCCCTGCTGGCGGTGTCGCTGGCCAACGCCAAGGCGGCGGCCGACGAGAACTACCTGCCGCTGTTCCGCCACCTCGGCGGCATCAGCAGCGTGACCCTGCCGGTGCCGATGATGAACGTCATCAACGGCGGCGCGCATGCCGACAACAATGTCGACATCCAGGAGTTCATGATCCTGCCGGTCGGCGCCCCGAGCTTCTCGGAAGCGCTGCGCTGGGGCGCGGAGACCTTCCACAGCCTCAAGTCGGTGCTCAAGGGCCGCAAGCTCAACACGGCGGTGGGTGACGAGGGCGGCTTCGCGCCCGACCTCGCCAGCAATGTCGCGGCGCTGGACTGCCTCCTGGAAGCCATCGAGAAGGCCGGCTTCAAGCCGGGCAAGGACATCTACCTGGGCCTCGATGTCGCCTCTTCGGAGTTCTTCGAGAAGGGCAAGTACCACCTGCATGGCGAGGGCAAGAGCTTCACCCCCGAGCAGTTTGGCGACTTCCTGGCCGGCATCGTCGCCAACTACCCGGTGATCTCCATCGAGGACGGCATGGCCGAAGGCGACTGGAAGGGCTGGAAGTACCTGAGCGACAAGCTCGGCAAGAAGGTGCAGCTGGTCGGCGACGATCTGTTCGTCACCAACACCAAGATCCTCAAGGAAGGCATCGCCAAGGGCATTGCCAACTCCATCCTGATCAAGCCCAACCAGATCGGCACCCTCACCGAGACTTTGCAGGCGATCCAGATGGCGACCGACGCCGGCTATTCGAGTGTCGTCAGCCATCGCTCCGGCGAGACCGAGGACGCCACCATCGCCGACATCGCGGTGGGCACCAACGCCACCCAGATCAAGACCGGCTCGCTGTGCCGCAGCGACCGCATGGCCAAGTACAACCAGCTGCTGCGCATCGAGAAGATCCTCGGCAAGCAGGCCCGCTACCCGGGCGCCGGCGCCTTCCCGGTGAAGATCGGCTAAGCATCAGTCTCGGCGCTGCCGGAGCCGGCCATGCCACGTCGCCTAGTGACCTGGCTGCTGCTGGCTCTGGTGCTGGTGTTGCAGTACCGGCTCTGGCTGGGTGACGGTGGCTACGCCGACAAGCGTCGGCTGTCGGCCCAGGTGGAAGCGCAGCGGCTCGAAGTCGAGCGGCTGCGCGCCCGCAACGCCGCCCTGCAAGCCGAAGTCGATGACCTCAAGGCCGGCGTGGCGGCCGTCGAGGCCCGCGCCCGCGCCGACCTCGGCATGATCCAGCCCGGCGAGACCTTCTACCTGATGACACCCAAGCCGTGAGTGGCTCTCTTTCCTCGCGCCCCGCCTGTCGCTACTGGGCAGTGGTGCCGGCCGCCGGCGGCGGCACCCGCATGGGTCTCAACCGGCCCAAGCAGTACCTCCCATTACGCGGTCGCAGCCTGATCGAATGGAGCCTGCAACCCCTGCTGGATGCCGGCTGGATCGACGGCATCGTGGTGGTGCTGGCCAAGAGCGACAGCGAGTTCGCCAGCCTGGCGCTCGCCGGGCATCCGAAGATCGTGGTCACCACCGGCGGCGCCGCGCGCGCTGACTCGGTGCTGGCCGGTCTGGCCACGGTGGCGGCACGCGCGGCAGCCTTCGAGGACGTGCGGGTGCTGGTGCACGACGCCGCTCGCCCCTGCCTTGAGGCTTCGGCGCTGGAGCGCCTGCGCGAGGAATGCGGCGAGCCGCACGGCGGCCTGCTGGCGCTGCCCTGCACCGACACGCTCAAACGCGCCAAGTCCAACAAGGTGGTGGAGACCGTCGACCGTGCCTTCTACTGGCGAGCGCAGACCCCGCAGCTGTTCCCACTGACGCTGCTGAGCGCGGCCTTGCAGGAGTGCCGCGCGCGCGACCTGGAAGTGACGGACGAGGCGAGTGCGATGGAACGTGCCGGCTACAAGCCACGGCTGGTCCGTGGCCACGAGAGCAATCTGAAAGTGACCTATCCCGAAGACCTGCCGCTGGCCGAATTCTGGCTGTCGCGGCGCGAGCGCCACGCATGAGCGGCCTGCCGTTCCGCATTGGTCACGGCTTTGATGCCCATCGCATCGAACCGGGCGAGGGCGTCAGCCTGGGCGGCGTGTTCATCGCCTGCGACTGGCGGATCATTGCCCACTCCGACGGCGATGTGCTGATCCACGCGCTCTGCGACGCCCTGCTGGGCGCCATCGCCGGCGGCGACATCGGCAAGCTGTTCCCCGACAACGATCCGCAGTTCAAGGGCATCGACAGCCGGAAACTGCTGGCGGTGGTGATGGAGCGGGTGCGCGCCGCCGGCTACGCGCCGGCCAACGCCGACCTGACCCTGATCGCCGAGGTGCCGCGCGTCGCCAAGCACGTGCCGGCGATGCGCGAGGCCCTGGGCACTGTGATGGGCCTGGGGCTGGACGCCATCAACGTCAAGGCCACCACCAACGAGACCATGGGCCACATTGGCCGCCGCGAGGGCATTGCCGCCCACGCGGTGGTGTTGCTGGCGAAGGTCTAGGCCAAACCCGGCCTAGTCGCCGGGCTCCGGCGTGCGATTGCCCCAGCGGTCCTCGCCGCTGGCGCTATCGGTGCCCGCCGCTGGCAGGCGCACCCGATAGCGGGCGTAGACCCTGCCCTCGATCTCCTCGATCTCCGGCTTGCTGGCGACCGCCACCCGCGAGCCCGACTGGAAGCGCACGCGCCCCTGGCGCACCGGCGCCGGCTGCTCGACCTCGCCTTCCGGCTCGATGTTGCGGTAGTTGCCGGGCACCGGCGTGTAGGCCAGCGTGGCGTTCAGCCATTCGCCCTCGCGCTGCAGGTCTTCCAGCACCAGGTTGTCGGCCTCGGAGACGGTGAAGGGTTCGGAGCTGAACTCGTAGGGCGCCTGCACCGGCAACTGCTGCGCGACGCCGCGCACGTGGAAGCGGTACTCGCCGACCGGGAAATCCTTGGCCGGCTCGAAGCGGACGTTCCAGCCGTGGCGGCCGTTGGTCATCAGATATTCCAGCCAGAACTCGTAGTAGGGCTGCAGCACCCGGCTGTCGCTGCGCCGCATCGGCTGCCAGCTCTCGCCGACCTTTTCCTCCAGGGTCACCACCGGCAGGTCGATCACCGGATCGCCGCCTTCAAAACGCAGATGGTTGTTGCCGAAGCGCGCGATGCTGGCCGGCTGCACCAGCACGCTGCCCGGGCTGAGCGAAGGCAGCGCCGGTGGCGGCAGAGCCGGCAGCAGCGAGAAGTAGTTGACCTGGAATTCATCCGGTGGCGGCTCGCTGTGGTTCTTCAGTGCGTTCAGCAGAGCCACGGTGCGATCGAGGATCAGACCGCCCTGTTTCCAGCCCCAGAACGTGGTGGTGCCCTCGGTGCCACCCAGATCCCAGTCGGCCTTGAGGTCGGGCAGGATGTAGCCGACGTGGTCCTGCGAATAGCCCCAGATGAAGCTGTGCTCGCGCGGGAACGGGCTGGCCTCCAAGAGCCGCAGGCCCTGCTCGGTGAGCGGTTCGCCCGGTTGCAGGATCAGCACCGCATCGCCGATCTGCGCCACGCCCAGATGAGTGTCCTGGGGCACGAAGGCGTCGTTTTCGGCGACGCCGTTGTCGAGCAGATCCTCCGGCCCGGAGGGGGTCGCCGGCAGGCATAGCGGCAGGGGCGCCAGCGCATTGCACTGCACCGCGCCGAACGGGTAGGGATATTCGCTGGGCGCGTAGCCGAGCTTGTCCAGGCTGAGGATGACGCGCTGGCTGAGCAGTTTGAGTTCCGGCGCGCGGTTGAAATTGTCGATGCCCCGCCAGAGATCGAGGATCTGCGGCGCGATCAGTTCGCCGAAACGCTCGACCCGCTGACGGGTGGGGCCGCCATCGGCACGCGGACTGACGTCGCCGGTCGCGCCCTGGATCAGCATCGCCACCACCGGCGTCTCGAAGCGCGCCTGCACGCTGCGCTCCAGGCCGGCCAGGCAGTCGCCGGAGAAGTACAGGTTCTCGACATCGAACATGATGCCGTGGGCGGCGTAGTTGACCATCACCGCCAGCGGCCGCACCGGTGCGCCCTGGGCATCGACCTCGTCGAGGCGGAATACCCCGATGCGCCGGCGCAATAGCGTCTGCTCGGCGACGCGCTCCTCGCTGTAGGGCTCGCGCGAGCGGCGGAAGGAATTCAGGTAGCGGTCCTCGCCACGGCCCTGTTCCAGGCCTTCGGTGAAGCCGAAGCGCGCCGGCACCCGGTTGGCGAGCGCCTGCACCACCACCTCGCTGACGCTGTGCACGATCTGCGCGAACAGGTCGGGGTGGTAGACATCCAGCGCTGCCCAGAAGTACTTGATCGACAGATTGCCGATCGCGCCCGGGCCGTCGTGGGTGTGGGTGGCCGACATGATCAGGCCGTCGCCGAGATCAATGCCGGTGCGGCTCTTCACCTCGGCGGCCACGCCGACCACCAACTCGTCGAGCATGCCGACGGTGTCGGTCTTCACCAGCACCAGGGTCTTGCCGTCGCGGCTGAGCGCGATGGCCTTGGTCATCAGCGAGTCGTAGTAGCCGCGCGAGGACGGCGAGATGGTCGAATAGGGCGAGCGGCGCAGCTCGTTGGGCGGGGTGACATTGATGCCGCCGCCCTCGCTGATCGCCGGGATGAAGCCGAGCAGGGCCTGGAAGAAGGGCAGCGGATTGCCACCGGCCAGCTCCTCCAGTTGCGGCGCGTACTCGCCGCCCAGCGGTGGCCGCAGATAGCCGCCCAGGGGGACGCCGACCGGCACCCGCAGCGCGCCTTCGGCGGCGCCGGCGCAGAACAGGCCGGGTGCCGCTTGCCGGCAATCCGGGACCAGGTCGTCGTCGACGATCAGCCCCTGGGCGCTGGCGCCGCGCAGGTTGCCGCCACTGACCTCGCTGAGCAATAGCTCGAATCGCTTGTCAGGTTCTGGACGTGCGTCGTCGATCAGAGGCACGACGACGTAGGCGCGCCGTTCGCCGGCCGGGATGCTCAGGCTGCCGACGGTTTCCTGGTAGTCCTCTCCGGCCCTCGCGTCGCCGTCGCGGGTCCGGTAGCGCAACTGCACAGGCTGGTCGCTGATCCGGCTCAGCCGCAGCTCGAAACGCAGCGCTGCGGCGCCGCCCTCGCCCTCGCGAATCGGCGGGCCGGCGAGCACTTCCAGGTCGGGCAGGGCAGGATCGCCGATCACGCCATCCCCGGCGCCCAGCTCTGGGCGTGAGGAGTTGCCGCAGGCGGCCAACAGCAACCCGGCCGCGATGGCCAGGGCGGTCGTCCGGCGGCTCATGGCTCGAACTTGCGGGTGGCGCAGGGCTTGCCGCCGCAGGTATCGACCACTGCGCCGTTGGGGTGGTAGAAGGCGTCCTTCTGCTGGCGGCTGGCGGCGGTGGAGCGGGGGTATTCGTGCGGATCGGCGCCGTAACCCAGTTCCGGTCGTGGCGGCGTATTGGTCACCGGCGGCGGCGCGACGCCGGAGAGCTTCTCGCCGCTGTCGTCGGCGTCGTTGCGCGGCGTGCCGTCGGCGCGCAGGGTGGGGCCGGAGTCCCAGACCACCAGCGCGTTGCCGACATGCGGATTGCTCAGGCAGGGGATTGCGTAATAGGGCTCGTCGTCCGGGTGCCGGCGATTGAGATCGAGCGGATCCAGGCCGATGGCGGCATTCACCAGGTCATAGACCCCGCGACCGCGCTGCGGACTGCTCCCGCGTGCCACCGCCGGGCAGTGCACCCCGGCACCGATGGTGCGCGCCATCACTTCCGCCGTGGTCATGGTCACCTGGTGGTCGCCGAAGGCCGGGTGCAGCAGCACGCGCTTGGGGCTGGCGCCGGGCAGGTTCTTGCCCGCTGCCAGGCTCCAGGCATAGCCGTTGTTCTCGGCGCGGTCCCAGAGCATCTGGATCAGCGACAGCACGAACTGCTGGTCCAGGCTGGCCTGGTAACTCGCGTAGAAGAACGTGGCGTAGAGGTCGAAATCGACGCTGCGCGACAGCAGGGTCGAGTAGTTCATGCCCGGCACGCCGAGCACGCCGGCCTTGATGTCGGGACTCACCGCCATCAGGGCGCCGCCGATGATGCCGCCCTGGGAATTGCCGTCGTAGTAAAGCTCGGTGCGGTCGAGCAGGCACTGATCGCCAACCTTGAAGGCGTCGAGTTTGCAGAAGCCGTCCGGGTGCATCACCGCCCGGCCCAGATAGGTGAAGTTGATCAGGCTCTGCTGCACGCGGTCGGTGAGCGTGGTGAAGTTGCTCATGTCGATCAGCAGCGTCAGCACGTTCAGCACGTCGCCCAGCGGCGGGTCGTAGTAGACCGTGTCGAAGGGCTTGGTCGGGTCGAAGTTGTGGCTGGCCATGCCGATCCAGTCGGTGGCGCAGTAGATCATCCCGACCTCCTGGATGATCGCGCCGACCTGCCCGCTGCCCTCGCTCTGCGAGCCCAGCAGGCCGTGGCCGTACAGCGCCGGCCGCTGCGGATTGCCCTTGGTGGCGGTGGCCGGATCCTGGGCGCCGTCGAAGGCCCGGCGCGGGATGCGGCAGAGGAAGTCGAAGGTCTGCGTGCCCTTGATCGGATTGCGGTCGGGCAGGCCGTCGCCGTAGAGGCCGTCGGTGCTGGGCGTGTAATAGAAGCGCGAGCCGGCCGGGCCGTTGGGAATATTCAGATAGCTCGGCACGGTGATGACGCCGCGCACCTCGCGGGCGATGTTTTCGTCGCCGACGCGGTCACTGACGGTGATGTTGGAGATAGTCGGCGCCTCGCCCTGGACGATGCCGTCGGCCGGGGTGTTGTCGCCCAGCGCGGCCAGGGCGTCGTCGCGGATGTGCAGCACTCGCTCGGTCAGGTTGCGCTCGCTGGCGACGGTGAAATCCCAGGTGAGGAACAGCTCGCCGCGCGGGATGCCGGCCTTGCCCAGGCTGGTGAACAGATCCTCGAAGTGCGCGCGCCGGCCTTCCACCATCGGCAGGCTGCTGCTGTGGTTGTCGCGGTAGATGCGGAACGCCGCCGGGGCCTCGATGGCCTTGCCATCCGTGTCCTTGAGGTTGCGCAGCACCACGATGTAGCGGTGGCCCGGCGTGAAGTTCTTCGCCGGGCGGATGATCAGCGCCGGGCCGGGGTCCACCAGCGGGTTACTGATCGCCGGCAACTGGCCGCAGTAGCCGCGCAGGGTGTTGGCCAGGGTTTCGACGCTGTCCACACCCGGCAGGCCGACTTCACCCAGCAGATTGCCCAGGGTGGCGACGATCCCGAGAGTGTCGCAGCCCTCGAACTTGGTGATGTTGGCATCCATCTCCGCCCAGATCAGCTGGCGCTCGCCGGTGTCGGCGTCGATCACCTCGATTGGCGCATCGTGCGCGTAGCTCTTGGCGATGTCGGTCAGCGGCACCGCGCCGGTCTTGGCGAGGTCCAGGCCGGGGATGCGCACCAGAATCGCCTGGCCCGGCGAGAAGCCGTCATTGCGGTTCCAGTCGCTGGGGTCTAGCGGTTTTCCCAGCACATTGCTGGGCATCGACAAAGGGTTGAGGTTGATGCGCAGGCCGGTGTCGGTACTGCTGTCCGCGGTGGTGAACCAGTTGTTCGGCCAGGGGAACATGCAGTACTCGCGATTGAGGAAATCGCAGCGGTCGAAGCTCAGCAGGTCTTGCAGCACGCTGCTGTCCAGGCTCGCGGCCGGTGGCGGCGGGCTGTTGTCGACCGGGGCCGGCGGCGCCGGAATGCCCGGATCTCCACCACCGCCGCCCGGCACGCCACCGCCCGAGGGCTTGCTGCTTTCACCGCAGGCGGCGAGGGCGAGCGCCGCAGCCAGGGCCACGGCCAGGACGCCGGCGACCCGCGCCGGGTGTAGACGGAACTGCGACATGACCACTCCTCCGAATGGTTGAGGCCCTCGTCGTTGCGAAGGCCTTCGATGACTGATGGTGAGCTTCGCGAGCGCGGCGGCGGCGAAGAGGTTCCTGCGATTAACTTACAAGTTTGTAATATGAATAACTTTGCAGCTAGCGAGCCTAGCTCGTCAAGGCGGCTGAGCGCCACACTGCGCCAGCGGGTGGCAATCAGCTCCCGCTGGCGCGCAGCAGCACATACACCGCGCCGGTGCCGCCGTCGCAGGCGCGGGCCGAGCAGAAGGCCAGTACATCCCGGCGCTTGCGCAGCCAGCCGTCCAGGTAGCGCTTGATCACCGGACCGCTGTTGGGCGAGCCGTTGCCCTTGCCGTGGACGATGCGCACGCAGCGGTAGGCCTGCGACTGGCAGTGCGCCAGAAACAGCGCCACCTCGCTGCGGGCGCCGTCGCGGTTGAGTCCGTGCAGGTCGAGTTCCGACTGGATGCGGTACTGCCCGCGCCGCAGCTTGCGCCAGACGCTGTCCTGGATGCCGGGCGCCCGGTAGGTCAGGGTATCGCCGCTCTCGAAATCCTCCGGGTGCAAGGGGTCTTGCAGCAGCTCGACCAGCACCGCGCTGTCGTCCAGCTCCTGCTGGCGCGGACGCGGCGGTGGCAAGGGTTTCAGGGCTGGCGGCAGTCGATCCGAAGGGGGCAGACGGACCAGCCCGGGCAGGGCCGATAGCAGATCAACGGAGCTGTCATCGTCGGGCGTCATGGTCGGCGCTCGCTGCGAGGGGTGGCGATACAATACCGCCTTCCCACAAACCCTTAGTGAACGTCCGCAGCCGATACGCTGCGGCGGGCCGATGAAAATTCTTGTTTCCAACGACGACGGTTGCACCGCCCTCGGACTGCGGGTGCTGGCGGCCAGGCTGGCCGAGCAGCACGCCGTGCAGGTGGTGGCGCCGGACCGCAACCGCAGCGGCGCTTCCAACTCCCTGACCATCCTCCAGCCCCTGCGCCCGCACCGGCACGACCACGGCGAGATTCCCGGCTGGTGCGTCGATGGCACGCCCACCGATTGCGTGCACCTGGCGCTCACCGGCCTGCTGGAGGAGACGCCGGACATGGTGGTGTCCGGGATCAATGCCGGCGCCAACCTCGGCGACGACACTCTCTACTCGGGCACCGTCGCCGCCGCCATGGAAGGCCGACGGCTCGCTACAGCGGCGATTGCGGTGTCCTGCGTCGCCCACGCACCGCAGCACTACGGCACCGCCGCGCGGGTGACGGCAGAGCTGATCGAGCGCCTGCAGCGGGTCCCGCTGCCGCGCGACACCATCCTCAACGTCAATGTGCCGGACATCCCCTACGAGGACATCCAGGGCATCGAGGTCACCCGTCTGGGACATCGCTACACCGCCGAGTCGGCCGTGAAGAGCGCCGACCCGCGTGGCCGGCCGATCTGGTGGGTTGGCGCCGCCGGGCCGGAGGAAGACTGCGGGCCGGGCACCGATTTCCACGCCGTCAACAACCGCAAGGTCTCGATCACCCCGCTGCTGGTGGACCTCACCAAGCACAGCGCCTTGGACAGCCTGCGCGGCTGGCTCGCGGCCGAATGAGCCGGGGCGAGTGCTGATGCGCGAGAGTCACAGCCACGCCCAGGGCCGCGGGCTGACCTCGCCCGGCAGCCGCGCCAAGCTGGTCGAGGAGCTGCGCAGCCTCGGCGTCAAGGACGAGCGGGTGCTGACCGCCATCGCCAAGGTGCCTCGCCACGAGTTTGTCGATCCGGCGTTTCAGGCCCAGGCCTACAAGGCCGATCTGACCCTGCCCATCGGCCATGCGCAGACGCTGTCGCAGGCGCGGGTGGTGGCGGTGATGACCGAGGCCCTGCTGGCCGGCAAGCCGAGCGGCAAGTTCGGCCGGGTGCTGGAGATCGGTACCGGCTCCGGCTACCAGACTGCGGTGCTGGCCGGACTCTGCGACACCGTGTTCACCGTCGAGCGGATCAAGGCCCTGAGCGAGACCGCGCGGCGGCGGCTGGCCGCCATGGGCATCAAGAACGTGCACTTCGGCTACGCCGACGGCACCGATGGCTGGACCAGCTTCGCGCCCTATGACGGCATCCTGGTCACTGCCGGCGCCGAGGCGCTGTCGCCAGCCCTGGTCGAGCAGCTGGCGCCGGGTGGCCGGCTGGTGGTGCCGGTGGGGCCCTCCGGGCGGCAGCTGCTCAAGCTGATCAGCCGCGACGCCGCCGGCAAGACCCAGGTGCAGGACGTCGCCACCGTCAGTTTCGTTCCCTTGTTGCCCGGTAAACAGTGATGAGCGGTTTCGTCGAGTGGGTGCAGTCGGTGGTCCAGCATCTGGGCTACACCGAGATTTTCTTCCTGATGGCGCTGGAGTCCAGCCTGTTTCCGGTGCCCTCGGAGCTGGTGATGATCCCCGCCGGCTTCCGCGCCGCGCAGGGCGATCTCAATCCCTGGCTGGCGACCCTGACCGGCGGCTTGGGCTCCTTGCTGGGTGCATCGGCCAACTATCTGCTCGGTCGCTATGTCGGCCGCGCCTTCCTGTTGCGCTACGGCAAGTGGTTCCTGATCAACGAGGCCAAATACCACGAGGCCGAGGCGCTGTTTCTGAAGAACGCCAAGCTGGCCACCTTCGTCGGCCGCTTCATCCCCGTGATCCGTCATCTGATCTCGTTGCCGGCGGGCGTCTTCGGCATGGCGCTGCTGCCGTTCGCGCTGCTGACCACCCTGGGCGCAACCCTGTGGTGTGGCGTGCTGGTGCTGCTTGGCTACTACCTGGGTGAGCCCACCATCCGCCTGGTCGCCGAATACAGCCATCTGTTCGGCTACGCCGCAGTGGCGCTGACGGCGCTGTTCGGTCTGTGGTTCCTGCTGCGTCGCCCGCGCCGTTGAACCTGGAGATTGCCGCCATGCCCTCGTCGCGTCTGCTGCTGACTCTCGCGCCTGCCCTGGTACTCACGGCCTGCGGCTACGGCTGGCAGGAAGAGCCCCGCATCTATCCACCCTCGGCCGCCAACGCCGCGCGCGGTTCGGTGATCGCTGGCGGTGGTGCGGCGGCTGGCGAGTATCTGGTGCAGCCGGGCGACACGCTCTACGCCATCGGCTTCAAGAACCAGCTGGACTGGAAGGACCTCGCCAGCTGGAACGGCGTGACCGCGCCGGACTACCTGATCCGTAGCGGCCAGGTGCTGCGACTGTCGCCGCCGGCCACGGCGGTGGGCAGCGAAGTGGTCCAGACCCGGCCGCTGACGCCGACCGCGACACCCTTGCCGCCACGGCCGACCGACTCGGCGCCGGTCCCGGTGCCGGTGGGCCCCGCCACGCCGGTGATCGCTTCCCCCAGCACGCCGCCGGTGGTGCTGCCGGCCACGCCGCCAGTCGCCAATGCGGCGTTCCGCTGGGCCTGGCCCACCGAGGGCACGCTGCTGCGCGGCTACAACCTCGCGCTCGGGGCCAAGGGCATCGACATCGCTGGCACGCTCGGCCAGCCGGTCACCGCCAGCGCCGCCGGCAAGGTCGTCTACAGTGGCAGCGCGCTCAAGGGCTACGGCGAGCTGGTCATCGTCAAGCACGACGACAGCTATCTCTCCGCTTACGGATACAACCAGCGCCGCCTGGTCAAGGAAGGCGACGAGGTGCGCGCCGGCCAGACCATCGCCGAACTGGGCCTGGGGCCGGAGCAGAAGCCGGCCCTGCATTTCGAGATCCGCGAGCACGGAAAGCCGGTGGACCCGCTGAAGTTCCTGCCACCGCGATGACGGCAGTCTCAGACTGGGCTTTTTGTTGCAGCGCGTAGCGACTGAGAGTCTAATTGCGCGCCGCCGCGTCAGCGGCGGTCGCCGCTCCGGCGGCATTGCCGACCACCTCCACGAGGACAGACCCCTGTTGCGTTCACGATGAACACCAATTTCCCGCGCATCCAGCGCTTGCCGCCCTACGTCTTCAACATCGTCGGTGATATGAAGAAGGCGGCCCGAGCTCGCGGGGACGACGTCATCGATTTCAGCATGGGCAACCCGGACCAGCCGACGCCCAAACACATCGTCGACAAGCTGGTGGAGGCCTCGGTGCGCGGCACCGAGAGTGACTACGTCAAGCCGGAGGTCCACGACGAGGACGGCACCCATACCCATCGCTACTCGGTGTCCAAGGGCATCCCGCGTCTGCGCCGGGCGATGGCCAAGTGGTACCAGACCCGTTACGAGGTCGAGCTGAACCCGGAGACCGAGGTGATCGCCACCATCGGCTCCAAGGAAGGCCTGGCGCACCTCGCCTTCGCCACCCTGGCTCCCGGCGACGTGGTGCTCTGCCCGAATCCGGCCTATCCGATCCACCCCTACGGCGTGGTGCTGGCCGGTGCCGACGTGCGGCACGTGAAGATGACCCCGGATGTCGACTTCTTCGAGGAACTGGTCAAGGCGATCAAGGATTGCTGGCCGAAGCCGAAGATGCTGATCCTCAACTTCCCGGGCAATCCGACCACGCAGTGCGTGGAGCTGGATTTCTTCGAGAAGGCGGTGGCGATCTGCAAGGAACACGAGATGTGGCTGATCCACGATCTCGCCTATGCCGATATCGTCTTCGACGGCTACAAGGCGCCCAGCGTGATGCAGGTGCCGGGCGCCAAGGACGTGGCGGTGGAGTTCTTCACGCTGTCGAAGAGCTACAACATGCCCGGCTGGCGCGTCGGCTTCATGGTTGGCAACCCGACCCTGGTCGCCGCCCTGGCGCGGATCAAGAGCTACCTCGACTACGGCATGTTCACGCCGATCCAGGTTGCCGCGATCGCCGCGCTGGAAGGACCGCAGGACTGCGTCGCCGAAATCTGCGAGATGTACCGCGTCCGCCGCGACGTGCTCTGCGAGGGGCTCAACGCCGCCGGCTGGAAGGTCGAGAAGCCGAAGGCGACCATGTTCGTCTGGGCGGAGATTCCGGAGAAGTTCAAGGCCCTGGGTTCCATCGAGTTCTCCAAGCTGCTGCTGGAGAAGGCGCATGTCGCGGTCAGCCCCGGCATCGGTTTTGGTCACGAGGGCGACACCCATGTGCGCTTTGCCCTGATCGAGAACGAGCACCGGACCCGTCAGGCCATCCGCAGCATCAAGAAATTCCTCCGAGAGGCCTAAGGCCGGTGGTGCCGCCGGGCTCGCTCCGCGACAGCCCGGCGTCTCCTGAGTCCGCAAGCGAGAACAAGGTAATGAGTCAGCAAGCCGTCAAAGTCGGTCTGATCGGTCTGGGTACCGTCGGTCAGGGTGTGATCCGCGTCCTGCAGAAGAACGCCGAGGAGATCGCCCGCCGGGTCGGTCGCCCGGTGCAGGTCACCCACGCCAGCGCCCGCGACCTGGGCCGCCCGCGCGACACCGATCTGGCGGGCATCACCCTGGTCGCCGATGCGCTGAGTCTGGCGCGCGAAGCTGACATTGACGTGCTGGTAGAGGTCGTCGGCGGCCAGACCGTCGCCAAGGACGCCATCCTGGCCGCCCTGGCGCGCGGCAAGCCGGTGGTCACCGCCAACAAGGCACTGCTGGCCGAGAACGGCAACGGCATCTTCGCCGCCGCCGCCGAAGCCGGCGTGCCGGTGGCCTTCGAGGCCAGCGTCGCCGGTGGTATTCCGATCATCAAGGCGATCCGCGAGGGCCTGGCCGGCAACCGCATCGACAGTCTGGCCGGCATCATCAACGGCACCTGCAACTACATCCTCAGCCAGATGACGGTGAAGGGGCAGAGCTTCGCCGACGCGCTCGCCGACGCCCAGAAGCTGGGCTATGCCGAGGCCGACCCGACCTTCGATGTCGAAGGCGTCGATGCTGCGCACAAGCTGAGCATCCTGGCCAGCATCGCCTTCGGCATGCCGCTGTCGTTCCCGGCGGTGGCCTGCGAGGGCATCACCAAGGTCACCGCGCAGGACATCCAGATCGCCCAGACCCTGGGCTATCGCATCAAGCTGCTCGGTATCGCCAAGCGCAGCGCCGCCGGTGTCGAGTTGCGCGTGCATCCGACGCTGATCCCCGACGACCAGCTTCTGGCCAAGGTAGATGGCGTGCTGAACTCGGTGCTGGTGCAGGGCAATGCCGTTGGCCAGGTCGGCTTCTACGGGCGCGGCGCCGGCGGCGACGCCACCGCCAGCGCGGTGGTCGCCGATCTGGTGGACGTGGCGCGTGGCCTCGGTGCCGAGGCGCACCGGCACGTGCCGGCGCTGGCCTTCCAGCCGGCGGCGGTGCAGGCCCTGAACCTGCTGCCGATCAGCGCCATCGAGTCCTGCTACTACCTGCGTCTGCGGGTGGCTGACGAGCCGGGTGTGCTCAAGGGCCTCACCGGCATCCTCGCCGAGCACGACATCAGCATCGAGGCAATCCTGCAGAAGGAGCCGCGCGGTGACGACGACGCTACCGTTGCCCTGATCACCGACCGCGTTGCCGAGCAGCGCTTCGACGCGGCGCTGGCGGCGATCCAGGCCTTGCCCTTCGTCCGCGAAGGCGCGGCCCGGATCCGCGTCGAACACTTCAAGGACTGATGCTCGCGCCAGTGATTCTGGAAGGCCGCCATGTGCGGCTGGAACCGCTATCGCGAGAGCACCATGCCGCGCTTTGCGAGGCCGGCCAGGATCCGGCGACCTTCCGCTGGTTCCCCACCACGGTGGCAGGGGAGCAGGGCATGCGCGCCTACATCGACAGCGGCCTGACGGACCACGCCGCCGGTCGCGCGCTGCCGTTCGTGATCCGTCGCGTCGAGGGCGGCCGCATCGTCGGCGCCACCCGTTTCGCCGCCTTCGAGCCGGCGCACCAACGCGCCGAGATCGGCTGGACCTGGCTCGAGGCCTCGGCCCGCCGCACGCCGGTCAACACCGAGTGCAAGCGCCTGCTGCTGGCGCATGGCTTCGAGCGGCTCGGCCTCAACCGCATCGAGTTCAAGACCGACTCCCGCAACGCCGCCTCGCGCGCCGCGCTGGCCCGGATCGGCGCCACCGAGGAGGGCGTGTTCCGCAACCACATGCGGATGCCCGACGGCTCGATCCGGCACTCGGTCTGGTTCAGCATCATCCGCGAGGAATGGCCGCAGGTGCGCTCGCACCTCGACGCCTTGCTTGCCCAAACTCCTACTTCCGCCGCACCCGCACAGGTCTGATCCCATGCACTACACCGGTCTGGTCAATCGCTATCGCTCGCGTCTGCCTTTCGGCCCCGAGGTCAAGGCTGTCACCCTCAACGAAGGCAACACGCCGCTGATCGAGCTGGTCAATATTCCCAAGCTGGCCGGTTTCGAGGGGCGCATCCTGGTCAAGTTCGAGGGCCTCAATCCCACCGGCTCGTTCAAGGACCGCGGCATGACCGCCGCCGTCACCCAGGCCGTGCATGAGGGCAGCAAGGCGATCATCTGCGCCTCCACCGGCAACACCAGTGCGGCGGCCGCCGCCTACGCGGCGCGTGCCGGCATCACCGCCTTCGTGTTGATTCCGGAAGGCAAGATCGCCCTCGGCAAGCTCGCCCAGGCGGTGGTCCACGGTGCCGTGGTGGTGCAGATCCAGGGCAATTTCGACGACGGCATGCGGCTGGTGAAGGAGGTCGCGCAGACCGCGCCGGTCGCCATCGTCAACAGCATCAATCCCTACCGCCTGCAGGGCCAGAAGACCGCCGCCTTCGAAATCGTCGAAGCCCTGGGCCGCGCGCCGGACTACCACTGCCTGCCGGTCGGCAACGCCGGCAACATCAGTGCCTACTGGATGGGTTACAAGGAGGCGACCGGCCAGCGCGCCACCGCCAGCATGGACGGCTATGCGCTGGAGGCCTTCAGCGGCAACCTGCCGAAGATGGCCGGCTACCAGGCCGCCGGCGCCGCGCCCTTCCTGCGCGGCGGCCGTGTCGCCAATCCGGAGACCGTCGCCACCGCCATCCGCATCGGCGATCCGCAGTCCTGGGATCACGCCTGGGCGGCACAGAAGGAGTCCGGCGGCTGGTTCGACGAGTGCACCGACCCGGAGATCCTCGCCACCCAGCGCCTGCTCGCCGAGAAGGAAGGCATCTGGTGCGAGCCGGCCTCGGCGGCCTCGCTGTGCGGCGCGCTGCGTGACATCAAGAACGGCAAGATCGCCCAGGGCTCCACGGTGGTCTGCACGCTGACTGGCAACGGCCTGAAGGACCCGGACATCGTCATCCAGGCCGGCCTCAAGGGTCTGGTGCAGGTGGCGGCGGAGCGCGCGGCGGTCGAGCAGGCCATCGTTTCCCAGCTGCGCTAAGCCTGGCCGTGAGCGCCGCGCCGCGCATCCAGACCCGCGCGGCGGGACAGCCGGAGCGGCTGCCGAGCGAGCTGCACCCGGTGCTGCGTCGGGTCTACGCCGCGCGCGGCGTGACGCCCGCCGAGCTGGCCCTGGAGCTGAAGAACCTGCTGCCGCCCGAGGGTCTGCTCGGCCTCGGCCGCGCGGCGGCGCTGCTCGCCGATGCCATCGCCGGGCAGCAGCAGATCGTCATTGCCGGCGACTACGACGCCGACGGCGCCACCGGCACCGCGCTGGCGGTCCTGGGCTTGCGCGCCCTGGGCGCGAGCCGGGTCGACTACGTGGTGCCGGACCGCTTCCGCATGGGCTACGGCCTGTCGCCGGCCCTGGTCGATCTGGCCATCGCGCGCGGTGCGCAGCTGCTGGTGACCGTCGACAACGGCATTGCCAGCCTCGCCGGCGTCGCCCATGCCCGGGCGCGCGGCGTGCCGGTGCTGATCACCGATCACCACCTGCCGGGTAGCGAGCTGCCGGCCGCCGAGGCCATCGTCAATCCCAACCAGCCGGGCTGCGGCTTCGCCAGCAAGGCGCTGGCCGGCGTCGGGGTGATGTTCTACCTGCTGATGGCGCTGCGCGCCGAGCTGCGCCGTCGCGGTGCACTGACCAGCGAGCCCAATCTGGCGCAGTGGCTGGATCTGGTGGCGCTCGGCACGGTCGCCGACGTCGCGCGGCTGGACGCCAACAATCGCGTGCTGGTGGAGCAGGGTCTGCGCCGCCTGCGCAGTGGCCGTGGCCGGCCCGGCCTGCTGGCGCTGCTGGAGGCGTCGGGGCGGCCGCTGGCCGCGCTCAGCACCACCGATCTCGGCTTCGTACTCGGGCCGCGCCTCAACGCCGCCGGCCGGCTGGACGACATGCGTGCCGGCATCGAATGCCTGCTTGCCGACAGTCTGGAGGCGGCGCGGCCGCTGGCCGTCGAACTCGACCGGCTGAATCGCGAACGCCGCGCCCTGACCACGCAGATGAGCGAGGAAGCGCAGCTGCTGGTCGATGAGGACGACGCCATCGTCGGCCTTTGCGCCTTCGACGAGAGCTGGCACGAGGGCGTGGTCGGCCTGGTGGCGGCGCGCCTGAAGGAATCCCGCCACCGGCCCGCCATCGCCTTCGCCCGCGCCCAGGAGCCGGGCCTGCTGAAAGGCTCGGCGCGCAGCATCGCCGGTCTGCACATCCGCGACGTGCTGGCGGCGGTGGACGCCGCGCATCCCGGCCTGATCGAGCGCTTCGGCGGTCATGCCATGGCCGCCGGCCTGAGCCTGGCCGAGGCCCGCTACGCCGAGTTTGCGGCTGCCTTCGACCGCGCCTGCCGCGAGCGCCTGAGTCCGGCCGAGCTGGAGCGGGTGATCGAGACCGACGGCGCGCTCTCTTCCCAGGAACTGAGTCTTGGCACCGCGCAGCTGCTGGAGCAGGCCGGCCCCTGGGGCGCCGGCTTTCCCGAACCGCAGTTCGTCGGCGAGTTCCGGGTGGCGGCGCTGCGCCTGATGGGCAGTGAGCAGCAGCACGTGCGCTACCGCCTGGAGACCGGTGCCCTGCAGCTGGAGGCGGTGGACTTTGGCGGCGCCGAGCGGGCCCTGCCGGCCGGAGGCCGGCTAAGGGCGGTGTACCAGCTCAGCGTCAATCGCTGGAACGGCAGCGAGTCGCTGCAACTGCGGCTGGTGCACCTCGAGCCTGCCTGAGCGTCGGCCGCCGGCTCAGTTCGGCGGCAGGAAGATCACCGGCGAGGGCTTGGCGTAGGCATAGCCCTGGAAGTAGTCGGCGCCGAGCTTGCGCCAGGTTTCGGTCATCTTCGGATCGTCGATGTTGTAGACCACCACCCGGCGACGCAGCTGGCGAACCATGCGCAGGGTCGATTCCGCGAGGATCTGCTCGACCGGATCGCTGCCCAGATCCTTGAAGGTCTGGGCGTCGATCTTGGCGAAGTCCACCGGCAGCTTGCGCAGCAGTTCCAGCTCGGCCATGTGCCGGCCGAAGTAATGGTCGACAGCGATCTTGCAGCCCAGCCGGTGCAGCACTTCGCAGGTGAGCATCGCCGCCTGCGGATGCTCGCTCAAACCCTGTTCACGGATCTCGAAGCAGAGCTTGCCGGCCAGCTGCGGCTGCGGCTCCAGCTGCTGCGCCAGAAACTCCAGGAAGCCGTGATCGACCAGGCTCAGCGCCGACAGGTTGATGCTGGCGAAGGCCAGTCCCTCGACTAGCTCGGGACGTTCGCGCAACTGCCGCAGGGTCTGCACGATCACCCAGCGGTCGATGCTCGGGGTGAGCTGGTGGCGCTCGGCGGTGGGCATGAAAGCGGCTGGGCCGGCCCAGAAGCCCTCGTCGTCCTCCAGCGCCAGCAGCATCTCGTAGGCGTGGCCCTCGGCGGCATAGTCGCTGCCGGCGACGATCCACTGGGTGCGCAGGTGGAACAGGTCTTCGTCCAGTCCACGCTGGATGCAGCGCACCCAGACGTCGTCATCAATGGCGCGCACGTCCCGGTCCATCGCCGGGTTGTAGTTCATCACCCGGTTGCGGCCGGCGCGCTTGGCGGCGACGCAGGCATCGTCGGCGCGGCGCAGCACTTCCAGCGCCGTGAGTTGGCCGTCGAAGCAGCAGACGCCGATGCTGGTGGTAACCGCCAGCGGCTGCGACTCCCAGTAGAAGCGGGCGCTGAGCAGGCTGGCGCGCAGCTGCTCGGCCACCGCCAGGGCGCTGCGCTCGTCCACGGCCTCCAGCACCACCGCGAACTGGTCGGCGGCGAGCCGGTAGACGTCGTGGCTGACCGGGGCCGTGCTGGCCAGGGTCTCGGCAACGCGGATCAGCACGTCGTCGCCGGCGGGCACGCCGCCGAGGTCGTTGATGCGTTTCAGATGATCCAGATCGAGGTAGAGCAGCGCGTGGCTCTGGCTCGATTGCTCAAGCAAGGCCGTCACCCTCCGTTTGCACGCGGCATGCGTGCGCAGACCGGTCAAGGGGTCCATCAGCTCCTGGCCGGCGCTCAGGTACTCGGGAGCCCCCAGCTCGCGGCGCTGGCGCTCGTGGAACACCAGCACCGCGCCCATCAGCCGGCCACGGGTGCGGATCGGCGCCGCCCGCAGCACCAGGTCGCGCTCGGCGGCGTTGTGCGGCTTCATCCGCAGCCCTTCGGTGAGGTCCAGGCGGCTGCCACGGCGCATGGTCAGCTCGGCGAGGTTGCCGCTTGCTTCAGTCTCACCGGCCATCTGCAGCCGCAGCACCGCCTCCAGGCGTTGACCACGGGCTTCCCGCAGCGACATGCCGGTGAGCAGCTCGGCGACCGGGTTCATGTCGTCCACCACGCCGTGCTCGTCGGTGGTGACGATGGCATCGGAGACCGCCTGCAGCGCCAGAGCCGTGCGCTCCTGGGCGCGCAGCAGCTGCTCCTGCATGTTCTTGCGCTCGTGCGATTCGGCGCTCAGCTGTACCCGGGCGCTGCGGGCGTTGTCGATCGACTCCCGCAACTGCCGAACCCGTTCGTTCTGCCAGTGCGCGAGCAGGCCGACTTCGTTGCGTGGTGATTCGTCGAGGACCAGATTCAAGGCCTCGTCCAGGGTGGCGCTGTGCGCCAGTTGATGGGTCATGCGCTGCAAGGGCAGCACCAGCAGCACGCGCACCACCAGCAGTACCGCCAGCAGCGCCATCGCCACCAGGGCCAGGCTGACCAGCAACGAGGTCTGGAACAGGTGATTGGCGCCGGCGAATCCCTCGACGGTCGAGGTGATGCGCAGCAGCTTCCAGTGGCTGCCCGGCAGTTCGAACAGGATGCCGTAGGCCGGTTGGCCATCGGGCGGCGCCTGGGACAGGTCGATGCGCATCGGCGCCTTCAGCTGGTCGGCGCCCGGCAGCAGGCCGCGCCAGATGCCACCGAGAATTTCTTCCGACTCCTGGCGCGACAGCTCGCGGGTGCCGTCGCGCAAGGCCGAAACCTGGCTGGCGTTGTACAGGGAGGCCTTGCTGATCTCACTGTGGGTCTGCTCATCCAGCTTGTGCAGCGCCAGCGCCAGCGCCGAGTAGCTCGCCTGGCGCTGGGCGATCTCGGCCAGCGGTGTGCCGGGCGTCAGCGGCTCCGGCGTGCCCTTGGCGGCGAGCAGGCGGTCGTTCTCGTCCAGCAGCAGGCTGTAACCGGCACTAGGGCCCGCCGGACCGGCGAAGTACTCGGCCAGCGCGGGCAGCGACAGCGAGACCGTCGCGACGCCGAGGAAGCCGCGGCCATCGCGGATCGGAATGCCGACGGTCAGCACGCTCTGTTTGCTGAGCGGCTCGCTGCGCAGGCCGGTCCAGTAGCCGCGTTCTTCGCTGGCATAGCGCGCCGGGGTGTACCACTTCTCGTGGTAGTAGGGCGCGCTGCGCGGGTCGTTGTAGTCGTTGCGTGGCTGAAAACCAGCCTCGTGGCGGGTCCAGAACAGGCTGGCGCGTTCCTGTCCGGGGTAGAGCGCATTGGGTTCCGGCCAGATGCCGAAGTCGGCTATCAGCGCCGCGTACGGGCGGCCGCGCAGCAACCTGGGCGCGGCATTGCGCAGCGCTTCCTGGCTGATGCCGGGGGTGGCGGCCAGCTGCGCCAGACTGCCGGCGAGCGTCTGCGCGTCATAGCTGAGCGCGCGCAGGCCGTTGGCAAGCTGCTGGCCAGAGGCTTCGTCGTAGCGGTAGCTGTCGACCAGCAGGTTCTGCTGGACCAGGGTGCGGCTGCTCCACAGCGCGCCGCCGGCGAGCAGGACGAAGAGCAGCAGGAACAACAGCGCCAGCTTGAACTGCAGTCCCTGATGCCATTCCAGACCGAGGTACTCGGCGGCTCCCGGGCGGATGGCCTTGGTCTTCTTGGGCGCAGCCATGCTCACGGTGGACAGGCAGGAGGAACGGTTAGTGGTGTCGCCGGAGTATGGGCCGCAGGTGCCGGCAAGGCTAGCGCCGGTCTTCCGCCTGCGTCCGCCGCGAGTCGGACCGGGCGCGGCTCACCGGCCCCGGCTTAGTCCGGATCGGCGACCGCGATGTCGAAGTGTGGACGCTGCGGATCGCCGACCGGCAGAAACCGCAGGTTGCTGCCGTAGGCGCGCCCCAGTAGTTCGGGGCGCAGCACCTCGGAAGGCGTCCCTTGTGCCAGCATCCGGCCCTGGTGCAGGAGGCTGACGGTATCGGCGTAGCGGCCCGCGAGGTTGATGTCGTGAAGCACTGCCAGCACGCCGAGGCCGTCGGCGAGCTTGCGTCGCAGCAGGGCCATGCAGGCGTGCTGGTGGGCGAGGTCGAGCGCGGCGGTAGGCTCGTCGAGCAGCAGGTAGCCGGGAACCGGTTCGCGCGCCGGGGGCTGGCTGAGCTGGGCCAGCACCCGCGCCAGCTGCACGCGCTGGCGCTCGCCGCCGGAGAGTTGCAGATAGCTGCGCTCCGCCAGCGGCAGCACATCGGCGTCGGCCAGCGCGGCGTCGATCAGCGCCGCTTCCTCGGCGGGGCTGCCGCTGACGGCGGCCTGGCGTCCCAGCGCGACCACTTCCCGAGCGCTGAAGGCGAACCGCAGGTTGTCGCCCTGCGGCAGCACCGCCCGCAGCCGCGCCCGCTGGCGCAGCGACCAGGCCCGCATCGGGCGCTGGTTCAGCAGCACTTCGCCTTCGCTGGGATGGAGGTCGCCGGCCAGCAGCTTCAACAGCGTCGATTTGCCGGCTCCATTGACGCCCAGCACGGCATGCAACTCGCCAGGGCGCAGCGTCAGCGAAACGCCGTCCAGCAGACGCCGCCCGCCGAACCGCCAGTGCAGATCGCGGCCGATCAGCATCAGAGCGCGCCAACCCGGCCGCCCATGCGCGCCAGTAACCAGAGGAAGAAGGGCCCGCCCAGCAGGGCGGTCAGGGCGCCCACCGGCAACTCGATTGGCGTCGCCACGGTGCGGGCCAGGGTGTCTGCCAGCAGCAGCAGCAGGGCCCCGAGCAGCGCCGAGGCCGGGAGCAACAGGCGGTGTCCGGGGCCGATCAGCAGGCGCACCAGGTGTGGCGCCAGCAATCCGACGAAGCCGATCATGCCGGCGACGGCGACGCTGGCGCCAACCGCCAGTACCGCCAACAGCAGGATGCGGCGCTTCAGCGCTTCGACATCGACGCCGAGATGGCCGGCCTCCGCTTCGCCGAGCAGCAGTGCATCCAGCCCCCGGCCTTCCCTCGGGAGCAGCAGCGCGGGCAGCAGCAGCAGTGGGGCGGCGGCGGCAATCTCGGTCCAGCCAGCCTTGCCCAGGCTGCCCAGCATCCAGCGGGTGATGTCGCGCAAGGTGGCGTCGTCGGTGAGCTGCTGCAGCAGGCCGATGCCGGCCAGCGCGATGGCATTGATGGAGAGTCCGGCGAGCAGCAGGCTGGCGACACTGGTCTGCCCCTCGCGCTGACCGAGGCGCAGCGCCAGCAGGGCGGCGAGGGCCCCGCCGACGAAGGCGGCCAGTGGCAATACCCAGGCGGCCGCCAGCGCTGTCAGCAACGCGGGCTTCAGTGCCAGCCAGAGCGTCGCGGCCAGGGCGGCGCCGGCGGAAACGCCGATCAGGCCTGGGTCGGCAAGCGGGTTGCGGAACAGGCCCTGCATGGCCGCGCCCGACACCGCCAGCGCGGCGCCGATCAACAGGGCGCTGAACACCCGAGGCAGCCGAATCTCCAGCAGCACCGCGCTCGCGTAGGCCGTTTCGGGCGATGGCCCGGGCGAGAGCAGGGAGCGGAGATCGGAGAGATGCAACGCCAGCGGCCCCACCAGCAGCGCGCCGACCGAGGTCAGGCAGAGCAGGGCGGCGAGCAGCGGCAGCAGCAGGTGGCGCGGGAATCGGTGCATCAACAAGATGGTTGGCGAGGGCGGCCGCCGATTATGCGCGGCCGTCGCCAAATCGGCCGATCATCCTGGTTACACCTTCGCTGCCGATGGAGGCCCAGCTACTTGTTGAGGATCAGCTTGTCGTTGCGGGTCAGCTTGAGCCGGTACTCTTCGCCGCGGTGCTCGATGATCAACTCGTGGTTGTTGCGGAACAGATCCTCACTGCGCAGGCGCGGCTTGGCGGGCTCCCGGCGCGAAGTGAGGGCGGGCAGGGCCAGACGGGGTAGGGTGAGCGTGCTCATGGTGGGAGGCTCCGAGGTGTTTGGCTGTGGTTTTCAAATAATAACAATTCGCATTTGCAATGCAAGCCACCAAAGTCACCGGTCCTGCCGCCTTCAAGCAGGCACAGCCGGTTCCGCACACGCTGGTATACTGCGCGACCCGTTTCGGGCGAATGTGGCGGAATTGGTAGACGCACTGGATTTAGGTTCCAGCGCCGCAAGGCGTGCGAGTTCGAGTCTCGCCTTTCGCACCAGCCTGCCGGATGACGGCTGTGGTTCCTCTCTGGAGCTTCGGCCTCGGCAGTTCACGAAACGCAGCACAGGCGCGGCCCCTGTTGCATCCTCAACGGGATTCACGCTTCCAGAAATTTAACGATACAACTCTCCAAACCCATGCAAGTCCACCTCGAAACCACCGGCGCCCTGGCTCGCCGTCTCCGCGTGCAGATCCCGGCCGAGCGTATCGACAGCGCCGTCGCCAAGCGTCTGAAGAACATCGCCAGCCGCGCCAAACTGCCGGGCTTCCGACCGGGCAAGGCGCCGATGAAGGTGATCGAGGCCCAGTACAAGGATTCCGCCCGCTACGAGGCGATCAACGATCTGGTGCGCGAGACCTACCCCGAGGCGGTGGATAAGGTTCAGGTGCAGCCGGCCGGCTATCCGCAATTCGAGATCACCGGCGCCGAGGGTGATGGCTTCGAGTACGTTGCCAGCTTCGAGGTCTACCCGGTCATCGTGCTGGACAAGCTGAGCGGCCTGCAGATCAGCAAGCCCGCAGTCGAGATCAGCGAGTCGGACATCGACAAGCTGGTCGACAATCTGCGCAAGGCCCGCCGCATCTTCAAGGAAGCGGACCGTCCGGCCGCCAATGGCGATTCGGTCAAGGTCGACTTCGAAGGCAAGCTTGATGGCGAGGCCTTTGCCGGCGGCAAGGGTGAAGACGTCGAGTTCGAGATCGGCGCTGGCCAATTCCTGCCCGACCTCGAGAATGGCATCGTCGGCCACGCCGTGGGCGAGACGTTCACGGTCGACGTCGCCTTTCCGGCTGACTACCGCGCCGAAGCGCTCAAGGGCAAGACCGCGCAGTTCACCGTGACCATCAAAGAGGTCAAGGAAGTGCAGCTGCCGGCGCTCGACGACGCCGAATTCCTGGCCGCCCACGGCCTGACCCCGGAGCAGGGTGCCGAAGCGCTACGCGCCAAGGCCCGCCAAGCCTTGGAGAACGAGCGCAACAAGGCCGTGAAGGCTCGGCTCAAGTCGCAAGTGCTCGACCAGTTGCTTGCCGCCCACCCTGTCGAAGTGCCAGCCAGCCTGATTGAGCAGGAGCTGCCGCGCCTGCGCGAAGAAGCCGCTGCGCGCATGAACATGGGCAAGATCAAGGCCGACAAGGCCAAGGAACTGCTCCCCGACCAGCTGTTCGAGGCCACCGCCAAGCGCCGCGTCGCCCTGGGTCTGCTGATCGGCGAGGTGATCAAGACCAAGAACATCACCCTCGACAGCGCTCGCGTCGAGCAGGCCCTGGCCGAAATGGCGGCCGACTACGAGCAGCCCGAGCAGGTGCAGCAGTTCTACCGGTCGCGGCCGGACATGATGCAGGGCCTGCGCGCGGTGGTGCTGGAAGACCAGGTTGTCGATGCGCTGGCCGCCGATGCCGCCATCAGCGAAGTCAGCCAGACGCTGGAACAGCTCTTGAATCCGCAGGCTCAGGCCTGATCAACTTCGGATGCCATCCGGGGTGACGACCGATAGCGGCCGTCACCCCTTATTATTTTCTGGAGAGAGTGCCTTGAACTTCCGTCCGCAAGCCAATCTGGTGCCGATGGTGGTCGAACAGACCGCCCGCGGCGAACGCGCCTTCGACATCTATTCGCGCCTGCTCAAGGAGCGGGTGATCTTCCTGGTCGGTCCTATCGACGACCACATGGCGAACCTGATCGTGGCGCAGCTGCTGTTCCTGGAATCGGAGAACCCGGACAAGGACATCAGCCTCTACATCAATTCGCCGGGCGGTGTGATTACCAGCGGCATGGCGATCTTCGACACCATGCGTTTCATCAAGCCCGACGTCTCCACGCTGTGCATCGGTCAGGCCTGCAGCATGGGCTCCTTCCTGCTGTCCGCCGGCGCCAAGGGCAAGCGCTTTGCCCTGCCGCACGCGCGGGTAATGATCCACCAGCCCTCCGGCGGTGCCCAGGGCCAGGCCACCGACATCGAGATTCAGGCACGCGAAATCCTCAAGATGCGCGAGCAGCTCAACAAGCTGTACGCCGAGCACACCGGTCAGCCGCTGGAAAAGATCGAGCGCGACATGGAGCGCGACAACTTCATGTCTGCCGATGCCGCGCGCGACTACGGCCTGATCGATTCGGTGATCGCCAGCCGTCAGGTGGCCGTCGCTCCGGCCCAGCCCTGAGGCCGGAAACCCGGCTTCGCGCACGCCGCTTGCAGGGTGACGAAGGCGGTTTTGCAGTGTCGTGACAGCGTGCTATAAGGCTGTCGTGGTTGTTTTGGACGTTACAGAAGGACGACGATGAGTACCGATACACGCAGTTCGCACAATGGTCGCGTGCTGTATTGCTCGTTTTGCGGCAAGAGCGAGCACGAGGTGCGCAAGCTGATTGCGGGTCCCTCGGTCTACATCTGCGACGAGTGCGTTGACCTCTGCAACGACATCATCCGCGAGGAAATCCACGCCAAGCCGCAGGTCAAGGGCCTGCCCAAGCCGCACGAGATCCGGGCGGTGCTCGACGAATACGTCATCGGCCAGGAGCAGGCCAAGAAAGTGCTGTCGGTGGCGGTGTACAACCACTACAAGCGGCTTTCCACCAAGGCTCAGGGCAGCGGCGATGTCGAACTGGCCAAGAGCAATATCCTGCTGATCGGCCCGACCGGCTCCGGCAAGACCCTCCTCGCCGAGACCCTGGCGCGTCTGCTGGACGTGCCGTTCGCGATTGCCGACGCCACCACGCTCACCGAGGCGGGGTATGTCGGCGAGGACGTCGAAAACATCATTGCCCGCCTGCTGCAGAAGTGCGACTACGATGTCGAGAAGGCCCAGCGCGGCATCGTCTACATCGACGAAATCGACAAGATCGCCCGCAAGAGCGAGAACCCGTCCATCACCCGCGATGTTTCCGGCGAAGGTGTGCAGCAGGCGCTGCTGAAGCTGATCGAGGGCACCATCGCGCAGGTTCCTCCGCAGGGCGGCCGCAAGCACCCTCAGCAGGAGTTCCTGCAGGTCAATACCGCCAACATCCTGTTCATCTGCGGTGGCGCTTTCGCCGGCCTGGATCGGGTGATCCACCAGCGCCTCGACAAGGGCGGCATCGGCTTCGGCGCGGAGGTCAAGAGCAAGTCCGATTCCAAGGCCTTGAACGATACCTACAAGCAGCTGGAGCCGGATGATCTGGTGCGTTTCGGCCTGATCCCGGAATTCATTGGCCGTCTGCCGGTGGCGGCGGTGCTGGACGAGCTGGACGAGAAGGCGCTGATCTCGATTTTGCGCGACCCCAAGAATGCTTTGGTCAAGCAATACCAGAAGCTGTTCCAGATGGAAGGCGTCACCCTCGAGTTCCGGGAGGATGCGCTGCTGGCGGTTGCCAAGCGCGCCCGCGAGCGCAAGACCGGCGCCCGTGGCCTGCGCACCATCATAGAGAAGATCTTGATCGACACCATGTACGACCTGCCGTCGATGCAGAACGTCGGCAAGGTGGTGGTTGACGAAGCAGTTGCCAAAGGCGATGCCAAGCCGATCATCGTCTACGAGAACAAGGACGTCGCGGCCAAGCAGTCGGCATGAACTCGATGTTCGGTAGTTGCTCGAAAAAGCCCCGCCCTGCGGGGCTTTTTCATTACTGCGGACGCCATGCCCCTGGCTTGAATGACGGGCTTACATCACCACCTAATGCTTGAGGCATACTCCCTCAAAGCCATCCACGGACGTTTCGATGAGCGCTACCCCCAATACCGCCCCTGTGCTGCCATTGCGCGATGTCGTCGTCTATCCGCACATGGCGATTCCGCTATTTGTAGGCCGAGAAAAATCGGTCAAGGCGCTGTCGGCCGCCATGCAGGACGACAAGCGCATCCTGCTGGTTGCGCAGAAGTCGGCCGATACCGACGAGCCGGCGATCAGCGATCTCTACGCCGTAGGCACCCTGGCCAGCGTTTTGCAGATGCTGCGGCTGCCGGATGGAACGGTGAAGGTGCTGGTCGAAGGTGGCCAGCGTGCTGCGGTGACCGAGATCAATGAGGTGGGGGAGTTTCTGGTCGCCAGCTACGAGCCGGTCGCCGAACCGGAAAGTGCTGGGTCCGAGCACGAACTGGACGCGCTGATGCGTTCCACGGTTTCCACCTTCGAGCAGTACGCCAAGCTCAACAAGAAAGTCCCCGCCGAATTGCTGCCCTCGCTGACGGCGATGGATTCGGCCGGCCGCCTGGCTGACACCATCGCGGCGCACCTCTCGCTGAAGTTGGAGGACAAGCAGCGGGTTCTGGAGGCTCTGGAAGCCAAGGCGCGGCTGGAACTGGTGCTCGCCTTGATGGAAGGCGAGATTGACGTGTTGCAGATCGAGAAGAAGATCCGCAGCCGGGTCAAGCAGCAGATGGAGAAGAACCAGCGCGAGTACTACCTCAACGAGCAGATGAAGGCCATCCAGAAAGAACTGGGTGAGGGCGACGATGCGCCCAATGAGCAGGAAGAGCTGGCGCGCAAGATCGAGAAATCGGGCATGCCCAAGGCGGCCAAGGACAAGGCGCGTCACGAGCTGAATAAGCTGAAGATGATGCCGCCGATGTCGGCCGAGGCGACGGTGGTGCGCACCTACCTGGACTGGTTGACGCAGGTTCCCTGGAAGGCACACACCAAGTCGCGCATAGATTTGCCATTGGCCCAGGCCAAACTGGACGAGGATCACTACGGGCTCGACAAGGTCAAGGAGCGGATCGTCGAGTATCTCGCCGTGCAATCGCGGGTGAAGAAGCTCAACGGTCCGATCCTGTGCCTGGTTGGTCCTCCGGGCGTGGGCAAGACCAGCCTGGGCCGCTCGATCGCCGAAGCGCTGAACCGCAAGTTCGTGCGCATGTCGCTGGGTGGTGTGCGTGACGAAGCGGAAATTCGCGGCCATCGGCGCACCTACATCGGCTCCATGCCTGGCAAGCTGGTCCAGAACCTCGCCAAGGTGAAGGTGAAGAACCCGCTGTTCCTGCTCGACGAGATCGACAAGATGAGTCAGGACTTCCGCGGTGATCCCTCGTCGGCCCTGCTGGAGGTGCTTGATCCCGAGCAGAACTCGACCTTCCAGGATCACTACCTGGAGGTGGAGGTGGATCTGTCTGATGTGATGTTCATCGCAACGGCCAACACCCTCAACATCCCCGGCCCCCTGCTGGATCGGATGGAAGTGATCCGGATTCCCGGCTACACCGAGGACGAGAAGCTCAATATCGCGAAGAAGTATTTGTTGCCGAAGCAACTCAAGAACAACGGACTCAAATCAGGCGAACTGGAACTGCAGGACGCGGCGATCACCGGCATGATCCGCCACTACACCCGCGAGGCCGGTGTGCGCAATCTCGAACGCGAGGTCAGCAAGATCGCGCGCAAGGTCGTCAAGCAGTTGCTGCTGAATCCCAAGCAGCACGCGGTGACGGTCGATGCCGACAACCTTGACCAGTATCTGGGCGTGCAGAAGTTCCGCTACGGCCGCGCCGAGGAAAAGAACCAGGTCGGCCAGATCACCGGCCTGGCGTGGACCGAGGTGGGTGGCGAACTGCTGACTATCGAAGCGGCTTCGGCCCCTGGCAAAGGCGGGATGACCCTCACCGGCAGTCTCGGCAATGTCATGCAGGAGTCGATCAAGGCGGCGTTTACCGTGGTCCGTTCCCGTGCCCGCAGCCTGGGCATAGAGCCGGGCTTTCACGAGAAGTCGGACTTCCATGTCCACGTACCCGAAGGCGCAACGCCCAAGGACGGGCCTTCCGCCGGTATCGCCATGTGCACAGCGCTGGTGTCGGTGCTCACTGGAATCCCGGTGCGGGCCGATGTGGCGATGACTGGTGAGATCACCCTGCGCGGCGAAGTCCTGCCGATTGGTGGACTGAAGGAGAAGCTGCTGGCGGCCCAGCGCGGTGGCATCAAGACCGTGGTGATCCCCTACGAGAACGTCAAGGATCTGGCCGACATTCCCGACAACATCAAGGCGCAGCTGAGCATCGAGCCGGTGCGCTGGATCGAGGATGTGCTCAAGCATGCCCTGGAGCGGATGCCGGAGCCGCTGCCGGCAGCTGCCGTGGCCGGCACTCCCGCGCCAGTCGGCGAGGAGCCGGCCCGGGCACATTGATGTGCAGGACGCCGGCCGGAGCGAATGGCTCCGGGCCGGAATCTGCGTTTCATCGACGCGGGAGTAGTGCGATCTTGCCCTAGTAAATCGGTTGACGCTCGCCAAAATCGCTTGCTATAAAGCTGCTCGTACCAACGGTTCGCGCAAGGTTGCTTGGTTTGCCAGCCAAAGGCCGCGTTGGAAGCCACTTCTTGGGGATTGCCTTCGGCTATGTCGCATAGCCATTGAATAGGGGTTTTTTAATGAACAAGTCTGATCTGATCAACGCCGTTGCTGACAAGGCCGAGATCTCCAAGGCCGATGCTGGCCGCGCGTTGGATTCCCTGGTGGAAGTCATCGCCAAGGCACTCAAGAAGAACGACAAGGTTTCCCTGGTTGGCTTCGGCACCTTCGCGGTCCGCAAGCGCGCGGCTCGCACTGGCCGCAATCCGAAAACCGGTGCTCCCCTGAAGATTGCCGCCAGCAAAAATCCGACGTTCAAGGCTGGCAAAGCGCTCAAGGATGCGATAAAGTAGCTGACTCGCTGGGACGCTTAAGGTTTAGCGAACTTCGATCAAGGCCGGGTGCTTAGCTCAGTTGGTAGAGCGTCGCCCTTACAAGGCGCAGGTCGGCGGTTCGAGCCCGTCAGCACCCACCAAGAGTCAACCGCGCGGAGCGGTAGTTCAGTTGGTTAGAATACCGGCCTGTCACGCCGGGGGTCGCGGGTTCGAGCCCCGTCCGCTCCGCCACTTTATAAGTTGAAAGGGCGCTCCACGTGAGCGCCTTTTTTGTTTGGCCGCCATCGCGGTGTAGATCATCCGTTCAACCAGGAACGTAGCTACAGCATGTTGCAATCCATTCGTGATCGACTGACCGGCCCCATCGTCTGGGTCATCGTGGCGTTAATTGCCATTCCCTTCGCATTCTGGGGCGTCGAATCGTTCCAGAGTGGTGGTGGCGACCCCACCGTGGCCAAGGTCGGTGACCAGAAGATCACCGAGGCGCAGCTACAGGCGGCCTACGATCAGCGCATGCGCCAGCTCCAGCAGATGCTGGGCGAAAGCTTCCGCGCCGACATGATCGAGCCGCAGCGCTTCCGCGAGGGCGTGCTGCAGGAAATGATCCAGGAAACCACGCTGCGCCAGCATGCCAAGTCGGCGGGTTACACCGCCACCGACGCCGCCCTGTTGACCACGCTGAACACCATCCCCGCGTTTCAGAAGGACGGCAAGTTCTCCGCCGAAACCTACAAGGAAGCGCTGGCCCGCCAGGGCATGACCCCGCAGAGCTTCGAGGCGCAGCTGCGCGATGGCCTGACCATTGATCAGGTGCGTGAAAGCGTGTTGGGTAGCGGCTTTGTCACCTCGGCCGAATCCGCCGCCGCTTGGCGCTTGGCGCGTCAGGAGCGGACTTTCTCCTACGTCAGTTTCAAGACTGCCAGCTATGAGCCGGCTGTCAGCGTCAGCGAGGAGGCGGTGCAGAAGTATTTCGCCGACAACACTGCTCGCTACCACGCGCCGGAACGCCTCAAACTGCAGTACGTCGAGCTGGCGCTGGACGAATTGCCGCCGGCGCCCGAGCCCGAGGCAGCAGTGCTGAAGGCCGTGTACGACGCCGACCTCGCGCGCTTTTCCACACCCGAAGAACGTCGCGCCAGCCACATCCTGATCAATTTCGGTGCCGACAAAGAGGCCGCCGAAAAGAAAGCGCTGTCGCTGAAGGCGCGTCTCGACAGCGGTGCCGATTTCGCCGCCCTGGCGCGCGAGGCGTCCGATGATCCAGGCTCCAAGAGCGGCGGTGGCGATCTTGGCTGGGTACGTCGCGGGCTGATGACGCCCAAGTTCGAACAGGCTCTCTACGAACTGCAGCCGGGCAAGGTCTCGGCACCGGTGGAAACCGAATTTGGTTGGCACTTGATCAAGCTGTCCGAGGTGAAGGCGGCGCAGACCAAGCCGTTCACGGATCCGGCCGTGCAGGCCGAGTTGCTGCAGACCTATCGCCAGCGCGATGCCCAGCAGCGATACCAGGACCTGGCCGAGAAGCTGGGGCAGCTGGCGTTCGAGAACGCCGCCTCGCTGGACCCGGTCGCCAAGGAGCTCAAGCTGGAACTGAAGACCACCGACTGGCTCGGTCGCACTGGTGGCAGCGGCCTGGCCGCCAATCCGGACGTACTGAAGGCGGCGTTCGCGCCGGAGATCATCCAGGACGGAGAAAACAGCAAGCCGCTCGCCGTTGGCGAGAACCGTCAGGTGGTGTTCCGCAAGGCTGAATACGAAGCCGCGCGACCGCGCAAGCTCGAGGAAGTGGCGGACAGCATCCGTGCCGAGCTGAAACAGCAGGCGGCGAAAGCCAAGGCCTCGGCCGATGCCGACGCCCTGGTCAAGGCATTGAACGAAGGCGCAGTCTTCGAGTCTGCACTGGCCGAGCGTCAGCTCACCGCCACCAGCCCCGGCTCGGTACGCCGTAACGCCGAAGGCCTGGACAAGCAGATCCTCGCGGCCTTGTTCAAGCTTCCGCGACCTGCCGCCAGCAAGCTGCAGATCGGCAAGACCCAGCTCGACAGCGGCGACATCGTGGTGCTGGCGCTGTCCGGCGTTCGCGATGGCACCCCGATGCCGGAAGACCCGGAGTTCCAGCGCGAGGGCGCGCAACTGCGCGATGCGCTGTCCGGCGCGGAATTTGCTGGCTTCCGTGCCAACGTCGAGAAAGATATCGGCGTGGACCGCAAGGCGCTGCCGCCGGTCGAGACCATCGCCGAGAATCCCTGAGGTCACACGATGAAGCTACCGCTGCATTGGCGCATGTTGATCGCCCTTGTGGCGGCGGTGGTAGCGGGTGTGCTGTTCGGCGACTCCGAGGCCTTCCTCCAGGCCTGCGGCATGGTCGGCGCCTTGTTTCTCAACGCCCTGAAAATGCTGATCGTGCCGCTGATCCTGGCGGCGCTGATGAATGGTCTGATCGGCGGCGCCGAACAGGGCGGCCTCGGCAAGCTGGGCGCGCTCACCTTCGGGTTCTATGTCGGCACCGGCCTGCTGGCGATACTCACCGGCCTGGCCTGGGCGAACCTGTTGACGCCGGGGATCGTCAACGGCCTCCCGGCGGCGCCGCTACTGGGTTTGTCGGGCGACGCCAACGCCATCGTCGCGCAGGTGCAGGAGAAGGGGACGCAGGACCTCTGGGACGTCATCCTGCGGCTGATCCCCACCAATCCGATTGGCGCCGCCGCCACTGGCGACATGCTGGGCCTGGTCACCTTCGGCCTGCTGTTCGGCTGGGCGCTGTCGCAGCTCCCCGGCAATCTCCGCGACACCCAGGCGGCGTTCTGGAAAGGCGTCTACGAGGCCATGGTCCGCATCGCGGCGCTGGTGATGCGGGCGGCGCCCATCGGCGTGTTCGCCATCGTCACCGGCACTGTCGCCAAGACCGGCATCGCAGCGCTGCAGCCGCTGGCGGTATTCATGCTGGCGGTGGTCGCCGGCCTGCTGACCCATGCTTTCGTGATTCTGCCCCTGGTCCTCAAGCTGGTCGCGCGGGTTCCAGCCTACGGGCTGCATCGGGCGATGACGCCGGCGCTGCTGACCGCGTTCTCCACCTCGTCCTCGAACGCGACCCTGCCGCTGACCATGGACTGCATCGAGAACAAGGCCAAGGTGCCGCGCCGCGTCAGCGGCTTCGTGCTGCCGATTGGCGCCAACGTCAATACCGACGGCTCGGCGCTCTACGAGTGCGTCGCCGCGATCTTCATCGCCCAGGCCTACGGACTCCATCTCAGCTTCGGCGCGCAGTTCACGGTGGTGGCGCTGGCCCTGATTACCGCCATCGGCGTCGCCGGCATCCCTTCGGCCAGTCTGGTGGCAATCACCGTGATCCTCTCCGCCATTGGCCTGCCACTGGAGGGTGTGGGCCTGATCCTGGCCGTGGACCGGGTGCTGGACATGTGCCGCACTGCCCTGAACGTGCTGGGCGATGCTTCTGCGACCGTGGTGGTGGCGCGTCTGTCGGGCGAGGATGGCGTGCTGGATCAGCCGGCGTTGAAGAGCACCGGCTAGCGCTCCGGAGGCGGAGCCCGCCGGCTTACTCCGGCAGGCTCATGCCCATGATGTTGTAACCAGCGTCGACGTAGAGAATCTCGCCGGTGATGCCCGAGGCCAGATCGGAGCTGAGGAAGGCAGCGGTGTTGCCGACTTCCTCGATGGTGACGTTGCGGCGCAGCGCACTCATCTTCTCGGCGGCGCCGAGCATGCCGCGGAAGCCCTTGATACCGGCGGCCGCCAGAGTCTTGATCGGGCCGGCGGAGATGCCGTTGACGCGGATGCCCTCGGCGCCCAGTTCCGCCGCCATGAAGCGCACATTGGCTTCCAGCGAGGCCTTTGCCGGCCCCATCACGTTGTACATCGGCACCGCGCGCACCGCACCCAGGTAGGTGAGGGTGAGCAGGCTGGCGTCGCGACCCTGCATCAGCGGCCGCGCGGCCTTGCCGAGCGCGGCGAAGGAGTAGGCGCTGATGTCGTGGGCGAGGGCATAGCCCTCGCGGGTCACGCTCTCCAGATAGCCGCCCTGCAACAGCTCGCGTGGCGCGAATCCGATGGAATGGATGACGATGTCGATGCCGCCCCAGACATCCTTGAGCGAGCCGAACACCGCCTCGATCTCGTTGTCGCGGGTGACATCCAGCGGCAGCACCAGTTCCGAACCATGGGCGTGCGCCAGTTCCTCGACGCGCGACTTGAGCTTGTCGCCCTGGTAGGTGAAGGCCAGCTCCGCGCCTTCGCGCGCGAAGGCCTCGGTGATGCCGGTGGCGATGGAACGCTCGCTGGCGACGCCGGTGATGAGCGCCTTTTTACCGGACAGAAAGCCCATGATCTGTATTCCTCTGGATGCCCCGTCGATGAAGCCTCAGGCCGGCGGCTTGAAGCGGATCGGATAGTTGGGATAGGTGAAGGGCGGTACGTCCTTGGCACCGAAGTCGAGCAGCATGACCCGGGCGATGATCTTCTTCTCCAGCTCCGGATCGCCCAGCTCGCTGGACGCGATCTCGGCCGAGGTCACCTTGCCGCTGGGCGCGATGGTGAGACTGATCACGACCTTGCCGGACAGGCCGGGCGACTCACGCAAGGCACGGATGTACATCGCGTAGAACGAGCCCTGGGCGCGGTCGAAGGTGAGCTGGATCTCTTCCAGGGTGCGCGAGGCATTGCGCTTGTTGCCGCCTTCGCCGGCCTTGCTGGCATCGCGACCGAACCCTACCGGCGACTGCACGGTGGTGGTGCGCCGCTTGCCGAGTCCGCTGCCGCTCTGCGTGCGGGTGACGCCAGCCGCACCGGCACCACCAATACCGCTGGAACCGGCCGCCGCCGCCGCCAGATCGGCGTCGTTGGCACCGCCACCCGCAGCACCGCCACTGGCCGTGCTGGCCGCGCCCTTGGACGACAGCAGCGGCTGGTCGGAATTCAGCGAATCGCCCTTGCTGCGCATCTCGCTCAAGGCCTGCGAAAAAGCCAGCACGCCGGAGCGCTTGGCCACTTCGCGCGCGGTTTCCACCGGATCGGGTACCGGCTCGGCGTTCGGGACCGGCTTCGGCACTGGCGTCTCGGACTTCTTGGGCGCCGCTTCCTGCGGCTCTTCCTTGGAATCTTCCTTGGCGGGGGCCGGCTCTTCGACCTGCTCGGCCAACGGTGCGACCTCGGCCGGCAGCAGTTCCACCGTGGCCGGCGCGCTATAGGTGCCACCGCCCTGTTTCTGACCCTCGACCTTGTAGATCAGGCTGAGGATCACCATCAGCAGGAACGGGACCGCCACGGCCAGCAGCAGGCGGCGGAAGCGACGGTCGGAGTCCTCGGCGTAGTCGTAGCCGTCCCAGCGGATCGCGTAGGCGCTCATTGCCCACCCCGCTTGGAGGCATGCGCCACCGATACCGCGATGCGCGCGAACTTCAGCTCACCGCAGGTGGCCAGCACCTTCTTCAGCACCGAGTAGGGGATGTCCTTGTCGGCCATTACGTTGATTTCGCCGCGCGTGGTGGCGCCGGGCGTGGCGCCCTGCACCTGCAGCAGGGTGACTTTCAACAGCTCCGCGCGCAGCTGCGGAATCGGCTTGCCTTCCGGCGCTGCCGCCGCCTCCTCCAGGGTCATCACCTGCTCACCCTGGATCAGCACTGCCTGTTTGGTCAGGGTGATCACCGGCGCCGCCGTTGGCGGCTGGTCCAGCGACAAAGACGTGGGCAGGGCCAGTTCGCGCGGATTGCGCAGGTTGTCGACGCTGGCGGTGGTCACCAGCAGGAAGAACACCAGCACGGTGAAGACGTCGATCATCGACACCAGGTTCAGCGGCACCACGCTGGGCTTGCGCGCATGCCGGCGCAGGATGCGCTTGGCGCGCCGCGAGAGGCGCAGGCTCATGGCGTGCCTCCGGCCGGCGCGGCATCGGCGCGCTGTGGCGCGTCGCCCAGCGAGATCGAGGGGAATAGGTCGCGCAGCACGCGACCACCCTCCGCCGGGGTGATCCGCACCGCGTCCATGGTCTGCACCAAGGTGTCGTGGCTGACGCTAGGCTCCAGCAACAGGGTGATGCGGGTTTCGTCGGGACGGGCGTCCTTGACCAGCAGCAGCCGCTGGGTCAGGGCCTTGTAGTCATAGCCTTCGGCGGCATTGCCGTAGCGGCCCAGTTCGCTGCCGCCCTCGGTAAGCAGCATGCCGTCGTTGCGGATCAGCACCGTCAGCGGCCGGCGATTCGGGTCCGGCTCGGAGACCTTGCTGGCATCGGGCAGGTTGAGGCCCAGGATCGACACCCCGGTGGAGTTCACCAGCAGGAAGAACACCAGCACGGTGAGGATGTCGATCATCGACACCAGATTGAGTTCGCCGGCTTCCTTCTTGCGCCGCTCACGGCGCAAGGCCAACCGGGCCGAACGGGATAAACCTCTCATAGGCCTCTCGTTATGGCGACGGGCGTGGAATCAGCCCTTCAGGCCGAGCGCGTTGAGGAACTTCACCGAGGCCATTTCCAGGCTGTCGATCAGCTCGTTGGTCTGCGCCGACAGCCAGGCGTGGATCACCAGCAGCGGCACCGCGACCAGCAGGCCGAAGGCGGTGCAGTTCATCGCTTCGGAAACCGCAGCGGAGAGCAGATCGGCCTTTTCCGCCGGATTGACGGTGCCGACGGCGGAGAAGCCGTCGATCAGGCCGACGATGGTGCCGAGCAGGCCGAGCAGGGTGGCGACGTTGGCGAAGGTGGCGAGATAGTGGGTGCGGCGTTCGAGCAGCGGCGACACCTCCATCAGGCTCTCTTCCATCGACATCTCCACGTCCTCGCGCTTGTTGGAGCTGCGCGAACGGGCGATGCCGTAGCCGAAGATGCGGGCGATGGGAGAGTCGGAAGCCATTGCCACCGACTCCGCGCCGGCCAGATCGCCCTTGTTGACCAGGGGGATCAGTTCCGACCAGAGCTTGCGGTTTTCCGCCTTGGCCTTGCGGATGTAGAGCACGCGCTCGATGGTGATCGCGAGACCGACCACGGCCACGGCGAGGATGGGGAACATGAAGTGTCCACCCGCCTGGAAGAAATGGGCGATTGAGCCGAAGAAGTCCATCTGGTTTCTCTGTGTGTGCTGGTGAGTTGAAAAGGATAACCGCCGCCGCCTAGCGCGGCGCAGCGGCAGCCGGTTGGGCGGCGCGGGACCGCAGGTGATCGGTGATGGTGTTGTAGTACTCGAGCTGGCGACGGAACACTTCCGGGTCCAGCGGGACCAGCGCCTCGTCGAGGAAGCGGGCCGGGCGGTCCAGCTCCTTTTCTGGCGCGGCATTGCGCCAGGGGGTGATGTAGAGGCCGATCGGCGACTCGCGTTCGCCGACGATGGTGGTGCCGTCGCGTTCGCCGGAGGGTCGCACCAGCGCCTGCGGTTCTTCCGCCGTCGACTGGGCGTAGGCGCCGCCGGTGAGCAGCAGTCCGGCAAGGGCAGCGAGCAGAGACCGAAGGCTCATGACTTCACCTCGGCGCTGACCGGCGCCTGCGTGGCTTCCAGCGCCTTGATCCAGGCGGTTACCTTCAGCTCCTTGCTGCCGGTCAGTTGCTGGTACTCGCGATAGCGCTCCAGCGCTTGCGCCGGCCGCTTCAAGTAGACGTCGTAGAGGATGCCGAGATTGAGTACCACCGCCGGCTCGCTGGGCTTGATGGCCAGGGAACGCAGATAGGCTTGTTCGGCGCGCGGGTAGTCACGCGCCTCACGATAGAGGATGCCCAGCCAGTTGTAGGCGATGGCGTTGTCCGGGTTGGCGGCCACCGCGCGGGCGAACTGGGCGATGGCGGCCGGGCGGTTGTTGGCCTTGGCGTCCAGGATGCCGAGGTTGGTCAGCGGCCCGGACAGTTCCGGATGCTCCTTGGCCAGCGCGGCAAAACCTTCGCGTGCCAGCTTGAAATCCTTGGCCTTGTAAGCGGCCAGAGCTTCGTCGAAGCGGGTCTGAGGGTCCTTGACCGGCGCCGCCGGAGCGGCCGCCTGAGTCGGCGCCGCCGGAGTCTGGTCGACGGGCCGGTCGGGCAGAGGCTCGCGCCGTTTCGGCGCCGCGCAGGCGGCCAGGCTCAAGGCCAGCGCGGTCAGCAGCAGGCGCTTACTTGAGGCTTTCATAGACTTCGGCTCCGGTTTCGCGCTTGCCGTACTTGGCCGGCGACAGTGCCCCCAGGGCGGCGACACTGCCGGCGATGGCCGGGTCCCACAGGCCCTGGCCGACGCGCTTGAGGTTGGTCTCGTGCGCCTGGATGGCTTTTTCCTCGAAGGGCAGGGACTGTTCCTCCAGCAGCAGGTTGTATTGCTCCAGCTCCTCGCCGGCGAGATTGCGCGGCCGCTCGGAGTCCATCAGCGCCTTGGCGAAGGACTGGTAGACCATGCCCAGTTCGTAGGCGGCAGCGGTCGTGGTCTCGGCGTAGTTGTAGCTCGCGGCCTTCTCCAGCGCCTGGATGGCGTTTTCCACGGCGTCCTTGCGCATCGGCAGGCTGCGTTCCACCGGCAGGCTCAGGCGGATGCGGGCGGCATCGGCAGCGGCGGCGCGACCGATGTCCAGCGCCGCCTGCGCGGCCAGCACCCGGGTGCGCTCGGTGCGCTGGTTGCCGGCACGGTCGTCGGCGGCAACCAGGTCACGCAGCCAGAACAGGGCACGGTAGGGATCGGGCTTGGCACGGTAGAGGTCCGCCAGGCGACGGCGCGCCTCGACCGCCGGTTCCAGCGGGCTGGGGAAGGCGCCAACGTAGAACTCGTAAGCCTTGATCGCATCGGCCGGACGCTTGGCGTCGTCGAACAGCTTGGCAGCCTGCCAGCCCGCCTCGCGGCGTACTTCCGGCGCCTCGGTGACGCGGGCAGCGATGCGGCGATAGGCGGCGGCGGCATCGACCGGCTTGTTGTCCTTGACGTAGACCAGCGCCAGCTTCTTGTCGACGTCGGTCTCCAGCGGCCAGCCACTGCCGCGCAGGCTGTTGCGGTTGCGCAGACCTTCCAGCACCACGGCGGCGTTGCCCCAGTCCTGCAAGCCGATGAGGGCAGCGGCGGCGTCGTAGTCGGCGGTATCGCGGATGCTCGCCTGCGGCGTGACCTGGCCGACGCGCAGGAAGCCCTGCGCCGCCAGCTTGAGGTCGCCGGCGGCGCGCGCCGCCTCGGCCTGCTTGTAGATGGAGGCGGCGAGCTGCTCGATGACATTGGCGCGCAGCGGGTCGTCCGCCGGCGTCAGCTTGAGCAGGTCGGCGTAGGCGACTTCCGCCTTCGGATAATCCTTCTGCGCGAAGTAGCTGTCGCCGAGCACGCCCTGGACGATGCGGCGCTGCTCCGGTGTCGGCGGCGGCGCATAGGCCAGCACCCGCTGGGCGGTGGTCACCGCCTCGGCCTGGGCACCGATGTCGTAGAGATCGCGGGCGGTGCGGGTGAGCACGGCCAGCGCCTGCGGATGCGCCGGGAAGGTGTCGACCATCTTCAGGCTGGCGTCGATGGCGACGCGCAGCGCGTCGTTCTTCTGGGGCGCCGGAATGGTCTCGACGTTGCGGTGGTAGGCCAGCACCGCGGCATAGGCGGCGTCCGGTGCGCGCGCATGCGGCGGATAGTCGTAGGCAGTGCGGCTGAACTCGCGGGCGGCGTCGAACAGCTTGCCGCCGTCCTCCAGTGCCTCGGCCTGCAGGTAATTGATCTCGGGCGCGCGCGGGTCGCTGGGGAAGATGTCGAGGATGCGGCGATACCAGCCGGCGGCGACCAGATAGGCGGCCTGGTTGGCCTGCGGGTCCTGCTGGGCAAAGGCGTGATAGTGCTTGGCCAGATCTTCGAGGTGGCCGCGCAGGGCGGTCATCACCTCGGCGCTGGGCGTGGCACCGGCCCAATAGGGCGCACCGGGCGCGTAGGCGTTGACGTAGCGCTCCTTCTCGCGCGCCACCAGATCGTTGAAGCCGCCCTGCTTGTAGACCTCGATCACCCGCGCCTGGAACTGTGGCGATGACGGATGACCGGGGTGGCGCTCGTTGAACGCGGCGAAGGCGCCGGCGGCATCGGTGTAGCGCAGCTTGTCCAGGAACATCTCGCCCAGCGCGGTGTACAGCAGCGGGTAGAAGCGCGGCTCCGGATGGCTGGCGAAATACTGGTTCATCGCCGGACCGCCGCCCATCACCGCGAAGGTCAGGCTGGTGACCCGCAGCGAGTCCTTGGCGAGATCGGCCTTGCCCTGTGACACCGCATTGAGCGAGGCCTCGACGTCCTGCAACTCGCCGGGCGGTAGCTCACGGTCGAGGATGGCGAAGAACACCGGAAGGGCGTCGTCGAACTTCGACTGCTTGAACAGCGACCAGCCGTATTTGTACTGCGAGGGCTCGAAGAACGGCGTCGCCGCCGCCAGGCCCATCACGTAACGGTATTCCTTCTCGGCCTCGGCGTAGTTCCCGAGCCGGAACAGCAGCTCGGCGCGGCGGAAGTGGGCATCGCCGTTGAGTGGCGAATCCGGATAGCGCGCGGTCAGTTCGGTGAGCGTCGCCACCGACTGCTCGGGCTGGCCGGCGTTCTGGTAAGCGCGTGCCAGCTGGTAGAGCACGCGGTCGTTGTTGGGATCGTTGGGGCGCTCCTCGATCAGCTGCCGGTACAGCTTGATCGACTCGGCCAACAGCTTCTCGCTCTCGCCGGTGCCACCGGTGGCATCGTCCACCTGCACCTGCAAGTCGGCCATGCGGCGCATGGTCTCGGCGCGCATCGCCTCGTCGGGCGCCAGATCCAGGATCTTGCGGTAGTTGTCGAGCGCCTTCTCGGGATCCGGAGTGAGCGGATCGCTGAGGATGATCGGCAGCTTGTTCTGGTCCGGCGCCTTCTGCTTGCCCAGGGTGCGGATCTGCGGGCTCTTGTCCTGCGGACGCAGGTTCGGCGGCGAACCGCAGGCGGCGATGAAAGCGGCGACGCCGATCGCCAGGCTGCTGAGCTGGAGGCGGTTCAAGGGGCGTCTCCCTTCAGGCGGTCTTCGTAGATGCGGGCGAGGGCGAAGCGCGACTCGACCAGATACTTTTCCACGGTCTTCTTCTGGCCGGCCAATTCCTTAAGGGCGATGTCCTTGAGCACTTCGGACTGCTCGTTGGCGGCGTCGTCAATCAGGCTGCGCAGCGCCGACAAGCGCAGGCGCAACTGCTCGGAGCGCTCACGCACACCGTTGAAACGCGAAGGCGCGCTGGCCAGCCGCAACTGCAAGGGCGGCAGGCTGCCCGGCAGGCTGGGCGGGGTGTAGGGGGCCGTCAGCAGCACGTCCATGCGCAGCTTCAGCTTGATCTGCGGTTTGTCCTGCTTGCGCACGCTGCGCGCGCGCTCGATCAGCTCGACGGGGGAAACGGCGGCTTCCGGACGGCTTTGACTGAGCGCTTCCACCGCCGCGATGCGGGCCTTCACGCCGTCGAGATTGCGCGCCAGGAAACGCACGTCACGGTAGTTCTTCAGCGCTTCCTGGTAGCGGTTCTCGGCAATGATGCTCTGCAGGTAGAAGGTTTCCGGCGCATCGGGCAGATCGCGCAGGCGCCAGTTCCAACCGGCCTCGGAGTCGATGTCGCGACGGACGATGGTTTCCACCATGCGCGCCTGACGAATCTGCTGGCTGGCGCTGTCGATGCGGCGCCGGCTTTCCTCCAGCAGCTCCACCGACTTCTCGTAGAACTGCTGCGCCTGGATGTGCGCGCCGATGCGTTCCAGCGCGAACGGGATCGCGAGCATGCCCTCCTGCACGGCCGGGTCCATCGGATCGCGGTTGATCAGCTCGGCCCAGGGCACCAGCGCCTTGCGCAGGGCCTCCTCGTCTTCCTTCTTGACCTTTTCCAGCTTGAAGCTGCGCAGGCCGGCGCGCTTGTAGACATCGTAGTCGCCCAGCCGCGCCGGGTTGATCAGGATGCCCAGCGTCGCCAGGCCCCGCAGCGGGTTGTCCTCGGGCTCGGGATCGGCGATGTCGGTCTTCTTCTGCTTCTCACCCTGTGGCGCCAGCTCCGCCCAGCCCAGACCGAGCAGGGCACGGTTGGAGTAGGGACCGGTGATGCGCACCCGGCTGAACAGCGGCTTGGCGGTGCCACCTTGCTGCTTGCGCAGGAAGTGGAAGCCGAGCGTGAGATTGGCCTTGTCGCGCAAGGCCAGATTCTCGGTATCGGTGGGTGGCAGGCGGCCGATACGGTCGAGCAAGGTCTCGCCGTCGGCGACGCGGCCATCGTTGATCATTGCCACGCCGAGGTTGTAGCGGGTGTAGGGCGACTGCTTGTCGCCGTTCTTCATCTCGGTCAGCACTTCCAGCGCATCGCTGTAGCGGCCCTGCGACATCAGCGCCCGGGACAGCAGATCCTGCCAGGGCAGCTGCAAGGGTTCCGGCAGCTTTTCGCGCATGCGCAGCAGCGAGGTGGCCGACTCCTGCAGGAAGCCGCGCTCGTAGAGGAACTCCGCCAGCCGCAGCCGCGCCCGCCCCAGGGCCAGGTGATCGGTGGTGGTCACCGCCAGGTCGCGGTACAGGGCCTCGGCGCGGCCGCGCATGCCGAAGGCGAGATAGCTCTCGGCCAGCCGCCACTGGTAGTCGGCCGGCAGCTTCTGACCTTCCTGTTCCTGCCGCAGCTGCAGCAGCGTCATCGCCGCCGAGAAGTGGCGCTCGTCGCCATTGAGGAAGTCGGCGGCACGAACCCGAGGGTCGTCCTTGCTGCCGGGCTTGTAGTTGCGCAAGGCCTGCACCTTGCCGCCACGACCGAAGCTGATCTCGATTTCCGCCTCGCGCTCGCCCTTTTCGAACACGCCTTCGGCACGTTCGCTGAACGGCGGCGCGGCGGCGTCCTTGAAGGAACGGCCGTTCATCTCCACGCGGATGCGGTGCGGACCCGGTTCCAGATTGGCGCGCAGCACCCGATGCAAGCCCTTGTCGAACAGGGCGCGTGCCTCTCGCTCGGTGTAGGCGTAGCGGGTGAAGGGACCGTCGTCGATGCTGACCGCAATGTCGCTGAGGAAGCTGCTCGGCGCCACCGAGCCGACATACACCGACAGCGCGCTGTGCGGCGGATAGGCGTAGTTGTCTTCCAGTTGCTGCAGCTCGCGATTGAGCTCCAGGGTTTCGTCCTTGAGGCCCTGGATCGCTTCGTCGAGAGCGATGGCTTCCGCAGTGGGCTGCGGGGGCTCAGCCGCCAGCACGACCTGCGTCCAGAGGAGCGCAGCCAACAGCCAGCTTGGCCGCGAGAGGACGGTCAGTCGTAGGCGCATGCAGTAGTGGATGCCAGGGAAGGAATCGAACGGGGGCCGAGTGTAGCAAATGAAATCCGTGCTTCGGGGATCAGTGAACTGAGGGTATTTTCAGGTTGCGGCCCACCTCCAAGACCGCCCCCGCGCGCAGCTGGTTGTACTGCCGCAGACGCTGAACGCTGACCCCGTATTGCTGCGCCAGCGAGTACAGCGTCTCGCCAGAACGGACCCGGTGCAGACTGGACCGATTCGCGCTTGGTTCCGTGAGCGCCTGGCCGGAGCCATCCTGGTCCTTCCCCGGGAAGCCCGCGGAAATCGTCGCCAGCCGCAATGAATCGGTGACTTCGGGACCTTGCAGCAGCCAGTTCTCGCGCAGCGTCTTTCCGGTGCCGGCTGCTGGAATCGGATCGGCGAGTTCGGCTCGTAGTAACAGGGCCTCGCTGGGCGGCAGCAGCAGGGTCGGCACCCGGGTCTGCCGGTTGAGTCGCTTCAGGCCAGGGTTGAAGCGGCGCAGCAGTTCCGGGTCCACCCTCCCCAGCGCCTGTAGCGCCCCCGGCGGCAACTCGTCCATCGCCACCATTTCGGCGGCATGGCGGTTGCTGATGGTCGGCAGGCGCACCTGGTAGCGCTCCGGCTCGCGGACGATGGCGGCCAGCGCCAGCAATCGCGGGACGTAGTCGCGGGTCTCGCTGCGCAGGGGCAGCTGCCAGAAGTCACGGCTGCCACCGGCCTCGGCGATCGCCGTTCGAAGCCGGACGCCACCGCCGTTGTAGGCGGCCAGCGCCAGCAGCCAGTCGTCGTACTCGCGGTGCAGTTCCAGCAGGTAGGAGAACGCGGCACGGGTGGAGGCGACCGGATCGCGACGGGCGTCGTAGCCCGGATTGTCGCCGAGCCCGTAGGCGCGGCCGGTGGGCGGGATGAACTGCCAGAGTCCGAGCGCCGCCGAAGCCGAACGGGCATGGGCGTTGAAGCCACTCTCCACCGCTGGCAGCAGGGCGAGCTCCAGCGGCAGTTCGCGGATCTCGGCGGACTCGACGATGAACCACAGGAAGGGCGCGGCACGCTCCAGCATCACACTCAAGAATGCCGGGCTTTCGGTGTAGCTGGCGATGCAGCGCTGAACCTCCGGCCGCTGCTCCCCACCCAGGCGCATGCCCTGGGCGATGCGCGGCCAGATGCTGTCGTCGCCGGTCTCGGGCTCGGCATGCGCCGGGCTAGAGGCAAGCCAGAAGAACAACAGCAGCAGGCGGAAAATAGGGTGCATCAGGACAGACGGAAGCCGTCTTTGGCCTTGCGCATGGCCGCGAACACCTGCGCCGGCTCGGCTCCGGCGCAGCCCAGGGTGGCCGCCAGATCGGCGTCCTCGCAACGTAGGAAGGGGTTGTAGCGACGCTCCCAGCCCAGCTGCGAAGGCAGGCTGGCGAGGCCCTCGGCACGCAGAGTGCGCACCCGGGCCAGTTCACCTGCCAACGCCTGATCCTGCGGACTCAGCTGCGCGGCGAAGGCAAGATTGCCGAGGGTGTACTCGTGGGCGCAGCAGACCGCCAGCGAATCGGGCAGGGCGGCCAGCTTCTGCAGGGACGCGAGGTATTGCGCCGGCTGGCCCTCGAACATCCGTCCGCAGCCGGCCGAGAACAGGGTATCGCCGCAGAACAAGAGACCCTCGCCGTGGTAGCAGATGTGGCCCAGGGTGTGCCCCGGCGTCGCCAGCACGCCGAACTCGCCGCCCAGCAGCCTCAGCCGGTCGCCCTCGTGCACGGCCTCGTCCAGCGGCGGTAGACGGTGGCGGTCGGCACCATGACCGTGGACCCGCGCGCCGGTGTGCCGGACCAGCTCGGCGACACCGCCGATGTGGTCGGGATGATGGTGGGTGAGCAGAATGTGGCGCAGTTGCAGGTTCTGTGCCTGCAACCAGCGCAGCACCGGAGCCGCCTCGCCCGGGTCGACGATCAGGGCCTCGTCTCCGCGCCGCCAGGCCCAGATGTAGTTGTCCTCGAAGGCGGGAATGGCAGATATTGTGCCCATTGCGGCCGATGGTCGCGTGCGAGTTCCAGGCCGTCAATCATGCCGTCAGCCCCCCCAGCCAGCCCGAGCAAGTTCGATCCCACCCAGCGCTGGGCGGATTCCACCCACGGCCGTCGTCTCACCAGCCTGGAGCGCGAGGAAGTGGCCCGGCACCTGCCGGAACTGTTCGGACGGCATTTTCTGCAGATCGGCGCCTGGGGCGGCGAGGGCGACTGGCTGAGCGGTTCGGAGATGCTGCACCGGGCGGTGCTCGCCGTCGGCAAGCAGCCGGGTGCGCAGGCGCGCGTCGATGCCCAGCACCTGCCGCTGGCCAGCAAGTCGGTGGACGCAGTGCTGCTGCCTCACACCCTGGAGCTGGTCCGCTCACCGCACCGCCTGCTGCGCGAGACCTCGCGGGTGCTCAGCGACCGCGGCCGATTGCTGCTGGTCGGTTTCAGCCCCTGGGGCAGTCTGGCCTGGCGTCGCCGCGTCGGTCTGGCGCCGCGCGCACTGCCGGGCAGTTCGCGCTACTACTCCGCTGGCCGGGTCTGCGACTGGTTGAGCCTGCTCGATTTCGAAGTGCTGGAGGTGCGCCGCTTCGGCGTCGGTTTTCCCTGGCTGCCCGCGCGCAGCGACGGCAATCCGTTCACGCCGGCGAGCTTGTTCCAGGTGTTTTCGGAAGCCTATCTGGTGGCCGCCAAGAAACGGGTGACGCCACTGACCCTGGTTGGTCAGCGCAGCCGCGCCCAGGTCAAACCGCTGATCGGTCTGCCAGGGGTCGCGGCGCACCGGGACGGCAGCCAGTGAACGCCGTGCGCAAGACGGTGCTGATCCACACCGATGGCGCCTGCCGTGGCAATCCCGGCCCCGGTGGCTGGGGCGCGCGCCTGGAGTTCAACGGCAAGGTCAAGGAGCTCTGCGGCGGCGAGGACGACACCACCAACAACCGCATGGAGCTGATGGCGGCGATCCAGGCGCTGGAAGCCCTGAAGGAGCCTTGCCGGGTGACGCTTTACACCGATTCCAACTACGTCCGCTCCGGCATCACCGAGTGGCTGCGCGGCTGGAAGGCCAAGGGCTGGCGCACCGCCGACAAGAAGCCGGTGAAGAATCAGGATCTCTGGCAACGTCTCGACGCCGCCGCGTCCGCGCACGAGGTCGATTGGCGCTGGGTGAAGGGCCATGCCGGCGACCCCGGCAACGAGGCCGCCGACCGTCTGGCCAATCTGGGGCTGGACCGGAGCCTGTCGGCATGAGCCTGCGCCAGATCGTCCTCGATACCGAAACTACCGGCCTCGAAGCCGACCAGGGCCACCGCATCATCGAGATCGGCTGCCTGGAGCTGATCAACCGCCGGCCCAGCGGCAACAATTACTGGAAGTACCTGAACCCGGATCGCGAGATCGACGCCGGCGCGGTGCAGGTGCACGGCCTCACCAACGCCTTCCTCGCCGACAAGCCGCGCTTTCACGAGCTGGCGCGCGAGCTATGGGACTATCTCAGCGGCGCGGAACTGATCATCCACAACGCCGCCTTCGACGTCGGCTTCCTCAATCGCGAATTCCAGCGCTGCGGCATCGAGACGCCGCTGGCCGAGGTCTGTACGGTTACCGACACGGTGACCATGGCGCGCAAGCTGCACCCGGGCCAGAAGGTGAACCTGGACGCCTTGTGCCGACGCTACGGCGTCGACAACTCCAGTCGCGAGTTCCACGGGGCGCTGCTCGACGCCCGCCTGCTGTCCGATGTCTATCTGGCGATGACCGGTGGGCAGTCGCGGTTGGTACTGGACGGCCCCGGCGATGGCGGCAACCAGCCGCGCCGCTCGCGCCTGCTGGAGCAACTGCGGGTGGAAGCTGCCGCTCTTCCGCTGGCGGTCCCGCGCGCCAGCGAGGCCGAGCTGGATGCCCATCTGGAGCGGCTCAAGGGAATCGCCAAGAAAAGCGGCGGCAATTGCCTGTGGGCCGGAGAGCTGCCGGCTGCCTGACTCGGGCGCCTCAGCGCCGCGCCACCGCAGTGATCACCTCGAAATACGGCGGACGGGTTTCCTGCGAGGTGACCTGACAGCTCTCCACCGCCAGCCCGGCACCCGACAGCAAGGCGTCTAGCGCCTCGGGCTGGAAGCCGAGATTGACGTGATCGTAGGCACGCATGGTCTCGGCGTGCGGGTGCGCGCGCAGGGCCGCCACCACCAGGTGTCCGCCCGGCTTGAGCACCCGTGCTGCCTCCGACAGCAGCTTTTCCGGCTGACTGGAATACGCCAGCGCATGCAGGGCAAACACCACGTCGAAGCCTTGGCCGGCGCTCGCGTCGGCGAAGGGCAGGGCGTGCATGTCACCGCGCTTGAGTTCGATGTTGGCGAACCCTGCCAGCCGTCGCCGGGCTGCCGCCAGCACGGTTTCGCTGATGTCCAGGCAGGTCACCCGATCCGAGCGCGGCGCCAACAGTTCTGCCAGCACACCGTCGCCGGAAGCGAGATCCAGCACCCTGCCCAGCCGCACCAGCCCGATCAGGGCGTGGGCGGTGGTCTCCCAGGTGCGGCCCGGCGAGTAGTGCCGCTCCATGCGGCCGGCCACCGATTCCGCCCAGGTCTGGCCGCTGTGACGGGCGCGCAATACCTGCTCGGCGCGCTCCAGATCGACTCGGGTCTGCGCGTCCTCCAGCTTCGGGCGCAGCGAGCGCCACAGCTCGGCCGCCGCGCCCTCCGGCTGCCGGGCGGAGTAGAGCGCCGCGCCCTCGCCGCGCTCGGTCTGGATCAGCCCGGCCTGCTTGAGTTTGGCCAGATGGGTGGAGACCCGGCTCTGCGCGAGACCGGTGATCTCGTTGAGTTCGGCCGCCGACAGCGCGTGCGCCTCCAGCAGCAGCAGCAGGCGCTGGCGGCTGGAATCGGCCAGCAGGCGGCAGAGTTCGGTACTTTCCTGAAGACTGAGCATAGATTCCGGAGTGTGCCGGGACGGCCAGCAAAAAGCCCGCCGGATGGCGGGCTCGGGTGCAGCGGATGGCGCCTCAGCCCATCTTCTTGACCGATTCGATCACCGAAGACGCAGCGCTCTTGGCCTTGCTGGTGGCGCGGTTGGCGCGGGAGTTGGCGGAGGGCTTCACCGCCACCACCGGCTTCTTCACCGGCGCGCCCTTGGGCTTGATGTCGAGCACCGAGCCGACGCGCTGCTTGGCGACGCTGACATCCTTCTTGACTGCGGCGGCGACCTTCTTGGCGTCGGACTTGACGCTGGCGGCCACCTTGTCGGCCGAGGCCTTCGCCTGGGCCGTCACCTGACCCGCCTTCTTCTGGGCGTCGGCGGCAGCCACCTTGACGCCGGCGACGGCCTTCTTGGCCTTGTCGGCGACCTTGGCCAGCTCGGCTTCGGCGACCGCGCCGGTCTTCAGACCACCGCTGACCAGGCCGGTCAGCTCCTGGCGGGTCTCTGAGAGGATTGCCAGGGACTCACGGGTGCTGGCGATCAGGCGGTTGACGCTCTCCTGCATCACATCAAGCTGCTTGCCGGCGGCGTCCTTGATGGAGTCGCCTTTCTTGGCGTCCTTGAGGGCGCCCAGCACGGTGCGGTAGGTGTCGTTGAGGGCCTTGAGTTCGTGCTCGGCCAGGCGGTGTACGCCCTGACTGACGATACGATTGGCTTGACCGACAACATCGAGCGACTCGCGGCGCAGTTTGTCGAGCGAAGTCTTGATCTGGTCAAACGGCTTGGTCATGTGAACTCCCCCTAATAGAAATACGTCTTGGCGGTCCAGCGGCCAGCATTCTAGATAATTGGCTAAGTTATCGTCAAAGCGACGATTTTTCTCCCTTTGCGCGGCAATTTTCCCGCATACCGCACGGTTGGTTACCGCATTGCCGGGGAGCAGGCTGCGCGGTAAAGTCGCGCACTTTCTCGGCTCTGGCCCCGGCAACCCGGGCTGCTTGACCGGCAACGATTTCTCTAAACCACCCGAGGTGCCCATGTATCAAGGCCAATCAATCCAGGTCACGAAGCTGGACGGCGGGATCGCCGAACTCTGCTTCGACAACAAGACGGACTCCGTCAACAAGTTCGACCTGCGCACCGTCACCGAGCTTTCCGAAGCGGCCAAGGTGCTGGCTGCCGACAGCAGCCTGACCGGCCTGCTGGTCAGCTCCGGCAAGGACGTGTTCATCGTCGGCGCCGACATCACCGAATTCGGCAAGAACTTCCAGCAGTCCGAGGAAGAGATCGCCAAGTGGGCGCTGGAGGCCAACCAGATCTTCAACGCCATTGAAGATTTGCCGGTGCCCTCGGTGGCCGCGATCAACGGCATCGCCCTCGGTGGCGGTCTGGAAATGGCCCTGGCCGTGGACTACCGCGTGATGAGCGACAAGGCCCAGATCGGCCTGCCGGAAACCAAGCTGGGCATCATCCCCGGCTTCGGCGGCACCGTGCGCCTGCCGCGCCTGATCGGCGCCGACAACGCCATCGAGTGGATCGCCGGCGGTGAGCAGCAGAAGGCTGCGGCCGCGCTCAAGGTACATGCGGTGGACGGCGTGGTGGCCGGCGACAAGCTCAAGGCCGCCGCGATCAAGCTGCTCAAGGCCGCCCAGGCCGGTCAGTTCGACTGGAAGGCCCGCCGCGAGCAGAAGAAGAGCAAGCTCAACCTCGACAACCTCAGCGGCATGATGGTGTTCTCCACCGCCAAGGGCTTCATCGCTGGCAAGGCTGGCAAGAACTACCCGGCGCCGGTTGCTGCGGTGTCCGCCATCGAGAAGGCCGCCAGCAAGGGCCGCGACGAGGCGCTGAAGATCGAAGCCGCCGCCTTCGCCAAGCTGGCCAAGACCACGGTGTCCGACGCGCTGATCGCGCTGTTCCTCAACGACCAGCTGCTGAAGAAGAAGGCCAAGGCCGCCGGCAAGATCGCCCGTCCGGTCAAGCACGCGGCGGTGCTGGGCGCCGGCATCATGGGTGGCGGCATCGCCTACCAGAGCGCCTCGCGCGGCACGCCGATCATCATGAAGGACATCGCCGAGAAGTCGCTGGAACTCGGCATGGGCGAGGCCAACAAGCTGCTGTCCACCCAGGTTGACCGCAAGAAGCTCACCCCGGCCAAGGCTGGCGAGATTCTCGGCACCATCCGCCCGACGCTCAACTACGGCGATTTCGGCGGCGTCGACATCGTTGTCGAGGCGGTGGTCGAGAACCCCAAGATCAAGAAGAGCGTGCTTGCCGAGGTCGAGGGTATCGTCAAGGAAGGCACCATCATCGCCTCCAACACCTCCTCAATCTCCATCGACGAGCTGGCCACGGCGCTGAAGAAGCCCGAGAACTTCCTCGGCATGCACTTCTTCAACCCGGTGCACAAGATGCCGCTGGTGGAAGTGATCTACGGCGAGAAGACCTCCAAGGAGGCGATTGCCACCGTGGTGGCCTACGCCACCGCCATGGGCAAGAGCGCGGTGGTGGTGAAGAACTGCCCCGGCTTCCTGGTCAACCGCATCCTCTCGCCTTACTTCGGTGGCTGGGCCGCACTGATGCGCGACGGCGCCGACTTCCAGAAGATCGACAAGGTGATGGAAACCTTCGGCTGGCCGATGGGCCCGGCCTATCTGCAGGACGTGGTCGGTATCGACACCGGCCACCACGTCGGTGACGTGCTGGCCGAAGGCTACCCCGACCGCATGGCCAAGACCTTCCGTACCGCCATGGACGTGATGTACGAAGCCAAGCGCTTTGGCCAGAAGAACGGTATCGGCTTCTACAAGTACTCGACCGACCCCAAGGGCAAGCCGAAGAAGGAAGTCGCGGCCGACAGCTACGAGCTGCTCAAGGCCGTGCAGCCGGAAGGCCAGAAAGACTTCAGCGACGAGGAGATCGTCGACCGTCTGATGCTGCCGATGATCATCGAGACCGTGCGCTGCCTGGACGAGGGCATCGTCGAGACCGTGCAGGAAGCCGACATGGGCCTGATCCTGGGCATCGGCTTCCCGCCGTTCCGTGGCGGCGCGCTCAAGTACGCCGATACCGTTGGCCTCGCCACCATCATCGAGAAGTGCGCCAAGTACGCGCACCTGGGCAAGATCTACGAGCCCACCGAGTCGATGAAGAAACTGGCCGCCGAAGGCAAGACCTACTACACGAAGTAAGTCACCCCACGAACTGCCGAATTACCGTTTAGGAGATTTTCCATGACTGATGTCGTGATTGTTGATGCTGTCCGCACCCCGATGGGCCGCAGCAAGGGTGGCGTCTACCGCAATGTCCGCGCCGAAGAGCTGTCGGCGCATGTGATCAAGGCCATCCTCGCCCGCAACGCCGCGCTCAAGCCCGCCGACGTCGAAGACGTGATCTGGGGTTGCGTCGGCCAGACCCTGGAACAGGGTTTCAATATCGCCCGTAACGCCGCGCTGATGGCCGGCCTGCCGCAGAGCGTCGCCGCGCAGACCGTCAACCGCCTCTGCGGCTCGTCGATGTCCGCCATCCACACCGCCTTCGCCAACATCCAGGCCGGTATCGGTGACGTCTACATCTGCGGCGGCGTCGAGCACATGGGACATGTGCCGATGACCCACGGCTTCGACGGCGCACCGGGCATGAGCCTGAACACCGCCAAGGCGGCGGCGATGATGGGCCTGACTGCGGAAATGCTGACCCAGACCCACCAGATCAGCCGCGAGCAGCAGGACGAGTTCGCCCTGCGCAGCCACCAGAAGGCCTACGCCGCCATCCAGGAAGGCAAGACCAGGAACGAAGTGGTGCCGACCCCGGGCCACGACGCCGACGGCGCGCCGATTCTGGTCGAGCACGACGAAGTGGTGCGTCCGGATGCCAACCTCGCCGACCTCGCCAAGCTCAAGCCGGCCTTCAACCCCAAGGGCAGCGTCACTGCCGGTACCTCCTCGGCGATTTCCGACGGCGCTTCCTGCGTGCTGGTGATGTCCGCCGAGAAGGCCAAGGCACTGGGCCTGACGCCGATGGCGAAGATCGTCTCGGTCGCCGCCGCCGGCTGCAACCCCTCGATCATGGGCATCGGTCCGGTCCCGGCCAGCCAGAAGGCGCTCAAGCGCGCCGGCCTGGACATCAACCAGATCGACTTCTTCGAGCTGAACGAGGCCTTTGCCGCGCAGTCGCTGGCGGTGATGAAGGACCTCAAGATCACCGACAAGATGGACAAGGTGAACCTCAAGGGCGGCGCCATCGCCCTCGGCCACCCGCTGGGTTGTTCCGGCGCCCGCATCACCGGCGCCCTGGCGCATGTGCTGAAGGAAAACGGCGGCGAGTACGGTCTGGCAACCATGTGCATCGGCATGGGCCAGGGCGTCGCCACCGTGCTGCAGCGCGTGCACTGAAGTCCGCTACGCGCGCAAAGAAAAGGCCGGGACTTCCCCGGCCTTTTTCTTGGGCGTCGCCTTCGCGGCTAGGGCCTGTCACCAATTAGAACATCGCTGCGGCGGAAGGCGGTTTTGGGGCAGTGCAAGGAAGCAAGAGTGCGCAATAGAGGGCCTATTGAAACTCTTGCTGACGTAGCAATGCCCCAAAACCGTCCCGCCCCAAGGGGTTGCTGGCCAAAAGCGCGTCATGCCGCGTTGCTCGCCTAGCAAAGGCGTCCAGCCTTTGCGTCGGCTCGCGCCTTGCCTGACGCGCTTTTGACCAGCAACGCAGCGACGTTCTAATTGGTGACAGGCCCTAGGGCAGGGAGCCGCGGATCGCGACCTCGCCCTTCTTGCGCCGTGCCGAGGAGCCCTGCTGGATGCCGAAGGCCTGCACGCCGGCGGTCATCAGCCGGGCCGCGAAGGCGGCGGCGGCTTCCGGGTCGGGGCGCTTGGCAACCGACAGGGTGCGGCCGATCTCGAAACCGACGCCGAAGAAGGCCGAGGTCATCAGGTCGATGTCCAAGGGCGGGAAGATGCCGCGCTCGATGGCGTCGCTCAGGTCGGCCTTCAGCGCCCGCATGGGAATGCCGACCACGCTGTCCTGGAACAGGGTGCGTACCGCATGCTCGTTGCGCATGATCAGACGGAAGAAGCCCGGATCCTCGGCGATGCGGGTGAACAGCGTCAGGAAGGCGCCGTGGATGAAGCTGTCGATGGTGTAGGCCTCGCCGCGCACCGCGTGCATCGCGGCATTGAGGTCGTTCATCCGGGTTTCCAGCACCGCGCGGAACAGCGTGTCCTTGTCCGGAAAGTAGTTGTAGAAGGTACCGGCGGCGAGTCCGGTCATGCGGATCACGTCGCGCACGGTGACCGCGTCGTAGCCCTGTTTGAGGAAGCACTTGCGCGCCGCCTCCAGGATCGCCTCGCGGTTGGCCAGTTTGTTGCGCTCGCGCTTGCCGCCAGGACTGCTGGGCGGCGTTTGCGTGGCCGCTGCTGCCGGGCGGGCGAGGACTGATTTCTTGGCCATCAGACCGCCCGGACGTACGCGAAAAAACCGGGCAGCCCAGCGGTGTGGGCGACGCCGACGATGGTCGGAAGCGGGGCCATGCAGGCGGGCTTTGGCGGGTTCGAATTCGGGAGAAAAGGCCGGTCGGCGGATGCAGCGTGATTCATTCGACCCGGGCTCCTCCCTGGCGTTGGTGACAGGCGAATGCTGCGCCCGCGACCGCGCCAGCGTCAAGGATGAAGTCCCGGTCTTTGCTGCGCTACACCATGGCCTGGCAGAACGCAGCAAAGGCCCGGTGTTGCTCAGTTGAAGCTGGAGAAATCCGGCTTGCGCTTCTGCATGAATGCGGAGATCGCTTCGCGGGCTTCCGGCTCGTGCAGCATCGCCATGAAATGCGCGGCTTCGAAGTCGATGGACTCATTCACCGTGGCCAGGCTCCACTTCTTGAGCAGCATCTTGGTGATGCGGATGGCGCGTGGCGGCATCGCCGCAATCTGCCGCGCCTTGGCCAGCGCGGTGGCTTCGACCTCGGCATTCGGCAGCAGCGCATTGACCAGGCCACACTCAAGCGCCTTCTTGGCGCTGAAGCCTTCACCCAGCATCAGCAACTCGGCGGCACGGGCATGCCCCATCAGCCGTGGCAGCAGATAGCTGGAGGCAAATTCAGGGCAGATGCCCAGGCTGGAGAACGGCATGTTGAGCTTGGTCTGCTCGCCGCAGTAGACCAGGTCGCAGTGCAGCAGCAGGGTGACGCCCACGCCGACGGCAATGCCGCTGGCGCCGGCCACCACCGGCTTCTCCAGATTTGCCAGCGAGCGCATGAAGCGCATCACCGGGCTGTCGGGGCCGCTGGGCGGGACGGCGAGGAAATCGGCCAGGTCGTTGCCGGCGGTGAAGCAATCCGGCTGTCCCAGGATCAGTACCACGCGCACTTCCGGGTTGCTGTTGGCCGCCGTGAAGGCTTCTGCCAGCGCGGTGTACATGGCCCCGGTGAGGGCGTTCTTCTTGTCGGCGCGGTTGAAGCGGACGGTCAGTACACGGTCTTCCAGGTGGGTGACGACATGGGCCTCTGACATGGGTTTCCTTGGATGGGCTGGTGAATGGACGGTGAAATTCTGGACCAGTCGCCGGCACCGCGCCTGATCCATTCGAGGCAACAAAAAGGCCGCTCGCGGCGGCCTTTTTGCTGGATGTAGTTCAGAACAGGTCGGCCTTGTCCTGCTTGACCGGCTCGGCGCCACCGGTGCGCGCGGCGATCCAGGGGCCGGTGATCATCTGCCCATAGCTCATGCCGGGGCCGACCATCGGATAGACGCTGGCCATCGGGTCGATCATCACCTCCAGGAACGCCGGCCCGGGGAAGGCCAGGAACTCGGCGACCGTGGCCGCCAGGTCTTCCTTCTTCTCGACCCGGCGCGCGAACTCGTAGCCGTCGGCCTGTACCGCCTTGATGAAGTCCTTGCGGTGCAGCGACTTGTCGGAGCCCGAATAGCGGCTCTCGAAGAACAGCCGCTGCCACTGCTTGACCATGCCGTCGCCGTTGTTGTTCAGCACCACCACCTTCACCGGCAGGTTGTAGGTGGTCGCGGTCTCCAGCTCGCCGAGGTTCATGCGGATCGAGGCGTCGCCGTCGATGTCGATGACCACCTTGTCCGGGCAGGCGAAAGCAGCCCCGATGGCCGCCGGCAGACCGAAGCCCATGGTGCCCATGGAGCCGGAGGTCAGCCACAGGCGGGGATGCTTGAAGTCGAAGTACTGCGCCGCCCACATCTGGTGCTGGCCGACGCCAGTGGCGACCACCGCCTCGCCGCCGGTAACCGCGTTCAGCGCTTCGATCACCGCGTGCGGCTGGATGTAGTCGCCGCCGCGCTCGTAGTTGAGCGCATGGGTCTTCTTGAGCGCGGCGATGTGCTGGTGCCAGTCGCCGTACTCGGGACGGAAGCCCTGTGCATCCAGGTAGGTACGCAGGTCCTCGAGAGCGTTGTTGAGCTCGCCGACGTGATGCCACTGCACGCGCTTGACCTTGTTGATCTCGCTGGGATCGACATCGAAGTGGGCGATCCAGCGGGCATTGGGAGCGAACTTGGCCGGTACGCCGGCAACCCGGTCGTCGAAGCGGGCGCCGATGGCTATCAGTGCATCACAGTCGTCCACCGCATAGTTGGCGAAGGCGGTGCCGTGCATGCCCAGCATGTGCAGCGCGCGCGGCGCGGTGGTGTCGTAGGCGCCGATGCCCATCAGGGTGGTGGTCACCGGAATGCCGTAGGCATCGGCAAAGGCGGTGAGCGCGGCACTGGCTTCACCGTGGATGACGCCACCGCCAGCGTAGATCAGCGGCCGCCGCGCACCACGCAGCAGGTCCGCGAACTGTGCTTTCTGAGCCTCGGAAAGACGGCTGGAGGTCACCTTGGCGAGCCGCTGACGGTAGCCGGGGATGGCCAGGTTGCCCTGCCCCTGGAAATGGCCGCTCCAGTTCTGCACGTCCTTGGGGATGTCCACCACCACCGGCCCGGGACGGCCGGTGCGGGCTATCTCGAAGGCGGTGCGGACGGTGGCTTCCAGCTGGCTGGCGTCGGTGACCAGGAACACGTGCTTGGCGCAGGGGCCCATGATCGCGCTGATCGGCGCTTCCTGGAATCCGTCGGAGCCGATGGCGGCGGTCGGCACCTGGCCGCAGAGCACGACGATCGGAATCGAGTCGGCCATGCAGTCGCGCACCGGGGTGACGGTGTTGGTGGCGCCGGGGCCGCTGGTGACCAGGCAGACGCCGACTTTGCCGGAGGCGCGGGCGTAGCCGGCGGCCATGAAGCCGGCGGCCTGCTCGTTGGCAGGCACGATCAGCGGCATCGGCTCGTGGCCATCGCTGTCCAGATTGCCCTGGTTGTAGCGGAACACCGCGTCGTAGGTGGGCAGGATCGCGCCACCGGAGTAGCCGAAGATCGCGCTGACGCCCTCGTCGGCCAGGATCTGGACGACGATCTCGGCACCCGTCATGGCCTGACCGGATTTCGGGTGCGGGGAGAGCGGGCTGGCGGCGTTCATGACGGTCTCGGTGTATGCCGCAGACCCGGGCCGGATCTGCAGCGGATCAGGCTGCTTGCTTGGGGGCGCGGTTTATAGCATTTCCGGGCCTGCGCCGCAGTGGGTGCCGCGCCCGATGCTTTTGCCGCCGGGGCAGGGTGAAGGGCTGACATCGTTGTCAGAAACCGGCCATTGCCTGGGCGCCGGATTTGGCGCCCATCGAACCGTTTGCTGGCCTTCAGAGGTCGGCAGCCAGCCGGAAGAACAATCCGGCCCGGGCGCCTTCCAGCAGCCGTGGGTCGCCACGCTCGACGAACGGCAGGCCGCTGCTCAGGCTCGCCGACCAGCTGCGGCGGTAACGCAGGTCCAAAGACAGGGCGAAGTCGGCCAGCGTGCCGTCCGGGCTGTTCTCGCGGTCGCTGCGTCCCCATTCGACATGCACGGCGGGCGTCAGCTGCAGACTCTTGTAGGCCGGCAGTGGCCACAGACTGGAGAGTCGGGCGTAGGCGCCACGGTCCCCCAGAGCGGCGCCCGGGTAATAGGCCCGAACCAGCTGCGGGCCGCCCAGCGCCCAGAGCTGGGCATCGGGAAGGCGGTCGTCGCTCCACTGGCCGGCGAGCTGGGTTTCCAGCGCCAGCGAGGGCAGCAGACGCCAGCGGGCGCCGAATCCGAGCCGGGTCAGCTGATAGTCGAGCACGGAGGCGCCAGCGGGGGTGGGGTCCCCGCCTAAACCCTGACGCAGCAGCAGGCTGCCGTCGTAGTCGAGCCGCTTGCCCAGCACGGTGGCGGTGGCGGTGCGCTGCAGGGTGGCGGACAGCGAGGGATAGCGCTCCTGGCGCAGCAGTTGCTCGTCGGAGTTGCGGTACAGCGACTGCTGGGTGAGATCCAGCTTCAATTCGGTGGTCCAGCGCACCCGGAAGTTGGCCTTCGGCACGGCCAGCCAGCTGAGCTCGTAGTAGTCCTGCTCGCCGTCCAGCAGACCGGCGGGATCGCGGACCCGGTAGTCGAACCGACGGGCGCCGAGGCTGAACAGCCCCTGCGGACGGAACAGGCTCGCTGATACGCCCTGTTCGTGGTAGTCGGCGTTGCCGCCCTGGAACAGACGGTCCGACTCCCGCCAGAACAGGCCGAACTCGGCGCCGGAGACGGTATCCATGCGCACATCGAGGTCCACGAACCGACGGCCGACGTAGCGGTTGCCGGGATTGCCCACTGCCACCCGCACCTTGCCCCGGTCTCCCTGTGGAAAGCTGTGCAAGTCCATGCGCAGCTCCTCGCCGTCCGGCAATAGCCGTGCACCCGCGCGCAGACCGGCGCGGTCGGCGTGCAGGCCGGCCAGGGTGCGCCGAGGTTCGAGGTCGCTGGCGCGCAGCGGCCGGCGGCTGCCGGCCAGGGGCTTGAAGTAGTCCAGCATCGGCGCCTCGCCGTCGACTGCGGTCAGGGGCACCGGGATCAGCCAGACCTGCAGGCTGCCGTCGGCCTGCTCCAGGTAGTAGGTGCGCACGCTCAGATAGCCGGCGGCGACCATCAGATAGGGCAGCCGTCGCAGGGCGTCCTCGGCGCTACTGCTCTGCAGCAGGCTGTGACGCAGCTCGTCGACGTCGACATCCGCCGGCAGCTGCAGGCTCAGCTGCCGCCCCTGGACCTGGACGTCCAGCTGCCGGCCGACAGCACGGCGCGTGGGCGCGAGCACGACGGGCTCGGGCGGCGCGGGTAGGGGAAGGTCTACGGGCATGGGAGCTGGCTGGCAAACGCCATTATTGAGTCGGCCGGGCGTGCTTGGAAAGACGGTTGTCCGGGTTCCAGGGGCTCACCGGTGGCGGCATGGCGATGACGGCAGCGTCTCGGCGCTTGCCGCTCAACTACTATGGGTCGTATAAAAACGGAAGGGTACTTAATAAATACGATAGCTACCTCCAGTCCACCCCGACACAATGCCCTCATTACAACAATGTTTGCCTGCTCTTGGTGAGCCCTCTGGGGAGAGTTGCGATGCCTAGTCTTGCCGCCACACTGTATTCCGGGGTTTTCGAGCAGCAAGAGCAGTTCGCAGCTTGGGGGCTGTCCTGCCTGGTCGAGCGATTGCCCATGTCGCAATCGCGCTGGTGCCTGCTGACACCCTCCGGCATCCGGGAAATCTGCATGGCCGGCCTGGCCTCCAGCGACCCCGCCGCCGAGTTCACCACCTTGCGGATCGAGGTGCTGGAGCCGGTCGAAAACACCCGGCACGAATTCACCTGGCAGAAGGCGCTGCCGTCCAGCTTCAACGATGAGGAGCGCCGCTTTCTCCAGGAAAACCTCGAGCACCTGGTCAACGCCGAGCGTTTGTCGCGGCGCCTGCAGGGACTGCTGCGCCAGGCCCGAGGCGGCGACCCGGAACCCGTGGGCTTCGCCATCGTCAACGCCGAGGGGCTGATCGAGTCCTCAGACCGGGTGTTCGAAGATTACCTGCGCCGCGCCAATGACGACTGGGACGGCAGGCATCTGCCGTTTCCGCTCTCCTTCGAGGTCAAGGCCTACACCCAGGGCATTCCTCACGGCGGTCTGTTCTACCGGCTCGACCCGTTCGGCGACAAATGCCACGTGCGGGTCCGCCGCGACCGCCGTGCACCCAGCGTCAGTGGCCGGGAACTGCAAGTGGCGCGCAAGCTGGCCGGCGGCATGACCTTCAAGGAGATCGCCCGCGATCTCGGCCTGGCTCCCTCGACGGTCTCCACCCACGCCTACAACCTTTACGACAAGCTCGGCATCCGTCGCCGGGCGCAGCTGGTGGAGTGGGTGCACAAACAGTACGGACGCGGCTAGCCACGCCGAGCCTGGAGGCTGGTTCACGTCACCTTTAGTCGCGGAATCATTGCGTTTGCTGCGGTGCGACGCTAAGGTTCGCGTCCCCGAAAGACCGGGTGTACGGTTCCGCGGTCAATGCGACATATCGTTTCGATCCTCCTGCAGAACGAGGCCGGCGCGCTTGCGCGGGTGGCCAACATGTTCTCCGCCCGTGGCTACAACATCGAGTCGCTCTGCGTGGCGCCGACCCACGATCCGGCGGTTTCCCGCCTCACGCTGGTCACCACCGGCTCCGATGCGGTGATCGAGCAGATCGTCGGCCAGACCCGCAAGCTGGTGGATGTCGTCGACATCGCCGACCTCTCGGCCACCGACCATGTCGAGTGCGAGCTGCTGATCATCAAGATCGAGCTGCTGCCGCAGCAGGCCAACGCCTTCATCCATTGCGTGCGTGACCACCACGCCACCGCTCTGGATGGCAGCGAGAACACCCGCACCGCACAACTGGCCGGCACCGCCGCCCAGATCGAGGCCTTCATCGCCGACCTGGCGAAGATCTCGAACGTGCTGGAACTGGTGCGCTCCGGCGTTGCCGCGCTGGCGCTGGGCCAGAGCGTCCTGCACCAGGCCTGAAGTCTTTCCCGCTTTACCCCCTCATCCACGCCCCATCGGAGCCACGACCGTGAGCATCTCCATCTACTACGACAAAGACGCAGACCTTTCCATCATCCAGGGCAAGAAGGTCGCCATCGTCGGTTACGGTTCGCAGGGTCACGCCCACGCGCTGAACCTCAAGGACTCCGGCGTCGATGTCACGGTCGCGCTGCGCAAGGGCTCGAAGAGCTGGGACAAGGCCACCAACGCCGGCCTCAAGGTCGCGGAAGTCGCCGAGGCGGTGAAGGCCGCCGACCTGGTGATGGTCCTCGCCCCCGACCAGGACCAGCGCAAGATCTACGAAGACTCGATCGCCCCCAACCTGAAGAAGGGCGCCACCCTGGCCTTCGCCCACGGCTTCAACATCCACTTCCAGTTGATCGAGCCGCGCGCCGACCTCGACGTGATCATGGTCGCCCCCAAGGGCCCCGGCCACACCGTGCGCGGCACCTATGTGCAGGGCGGCGGCGTGCCCAGCCTGATCGCCATCCACCAGAACGCCACCGGCAACGCCAAGGCGATCGCCCTGAGCTACGCCAGCGCCAACGGCGGCGGCCGTGCCGGCATCATCGAGACCAACTTCCGCGAGGAAACCGAAACCGATCTGTTCGGCGAACAGGCGGTGCTCTGCGGCGGCGCCTCGGCGCTGGTGCAGGCCGGCTTCGAAACTCTGGTGGAAGCCGGCTACGCGCCGGAAATGGCCTACTTCGAGTGCCTGCACGAGCTGAAGCTGATCGTCGACCTGATGTACGAGGGCGGCATCTCGACCATGCGCTACTCGATCTCCAACACCGCCGAGTACGGCGACTACGTGACCGGTCCGCGCATCGTCACCGAAGAGACCAAGAAGGAGATGAAGCGCGTCCTGACCGACATCCAGACCGGCAAGTTCGCGCGCGACTTCGTGCTCGAAAACCAGGCTGGCCAGCCCATGCTCAAGGCCCGTCGCCGCATCGGCGCCGAGCACCAGATCGAGGAAGTGGGCGCCCGCCTGCGCTCGATGATGCCCTGGATCGCCAAGAACAAGCTGGTCGACAAGACCAAGAACTAAGCCTGCAATCAACACGGCGCGATTCATCCTTACGATGAATCGCGCCGTTTTGCGTCCAAGGCAAGCCGACCCCATCCATGCGTAGTGCCTACGTTCCGATCCTGCGCGTCGTCCCAGAGGGCTGGATCGGCGCCGGTCTGCTGATGCTGCTGGCGCTGCTGCTGTGGAGTCTGGAGTCCTGGCAACTCGCGCTGCCGCCGGCCCTGCTGGCGCCGGTCGCGCTGTATTGGTTTCACGACAACCCTCGCCGCAGCCCCGCCAAGCCGCTGGGTGTGCTGGCGCCGGTGGACGGCGAGGTGATCTTTCGCCGCGAATGCCACGACCCCTATCTGGGCCGCGAGGCGATCCGGCTGGGGATCCGGGTTGCGGCCTGGGGCAACTATTTGTTCAGGGCGCCGGTGGAAGGCGAGGTGTTGGCTGTGCCGGGGGCGTCCCGCCGCGTCAGCCGCATCCAGACCGACGAGGGCGAGGACGTGCTGGTGGTTGCCGCGCAAGGCTGGCTGCTCGGCGCCCGTCCGGTGTGGATTCCCTACGGCGAGCGGGTCGGGCAGGGACGACTGTGCGGGCTGCGGCGGCTGAGTCGGGTGGTTGACGTCTACCTGCCCGCCAGCTCGCGCGTGGAAGTCGCGCTGGGGCAAACGATAAGATGCGGCGAGACCGTCCTCGCCACGCTGCTGCGGAGAACTGAAAGATGAGCGACACCGCGACACCGCGACGCAAGGGTCCCACCAAGGGCATCTACCTGCTGCCCAACCTGTTTACCACCGGCACCCTGTTCGGTGGCTTCTACGCCATCGTCATGGCCATGGGCGGCCGCTTCGACCATGCCTGCGTCGGCATCCTGGTGGCGATGATCGCCGACGGTCTCGACGGCCGCATTGCCCGGCTCACCAACACCTCCACGGACTTTGGCAAGGAGTACGACTCGCTCTGCGACATGGTCGCCTTCGGCATCGCACCGGCCATCGTCGTCTACGCCTACAGCCTCTCGGGCCTGGCCGAATACCGCTGGCTGGGCGGCAAGCTCGGCTGGGTGATCGCCTTCACCTACGCGGCCTGCGCGGCGCTGCGGTTGGCGCGCTTCAACGTGCTGGCCAACATCGCCGGTGGCAGCAAGGACTTCTTCGGCCTGCCCAGCCCGGCAGCGGCGGCGCTGGTGACCTTCTTCGTATGGAGCGCGGTGGATGTCTGGGGCGTCGCCGGCCACGAGGTCTTGCTGGTCGCCGCGCCGCTGACTCTGCTGACCGCGCTGTCCATGGTCAGCAGCATCCGCTACAACAGTTTCAAGAAGCTCAATCTGGCCGGGCGGATGAAGTTCCTGCCCTTCGCCGCGGTGGTCGGCCTGCTGGCGCTGGTGGCGATCAATCCGCCGCAAGTGCTGTTCCTGGTATTCCTGGGCTACGCCCTGTCCGGCCCGGTCAGCACGCTCTGGCGCCGTCTGCGCAAACCGACCGCTCAGTCGCCGAGCACTTGATTTCCCGCCGTTCGCGGCTATCCTGCCTCGCCATGTTTACTTGCCGCGCCATCTCTTCCGCCTCCCGTGCCACCTCGGCATGCCCGAGGCTGTCTGCGCGACTTAGCAAGTGCGTGCTCGTCCCGGCCTGAAGGCCAGGACACCGGCACGCGCCCGCACGGGGGATAAACCGTGATGAGAGTCTTCTCGCTATTCCCCCCATTCGAATTGAAAGGTCCGCTGCCTGCGGGCCGGAGTGCTGCCACATGGCCATGCTGAAAAATCCCGCCACCAAATACCGTTCCTTCGCGCCGGTCCATCTGCGCGACCGCACCTGGCCCGATGCCGTGCTCAGCCGGGCGCCGATCTGGTGCAGCGTCGATCTGCGCGACGGCAACCAGTCGCTGATCGAGCCGATGAACCGCGAGCGCAAGCTGCGCATGTTCCAGTTGCTGGTGAAGCTGGGCTTCAAGGAGATCGAAGTCGGCTTCCCCTCGGCCTCGCAGACCGAGTTCGACTTCATCCGCCATCTGATCGAGAACGATCTGATCCCCGACGATGTCAGCATCCAGGTGCTGACCCAGGCGCGCGAGCACCTGATCCGTCGCACCTTCGAGGCGCTGAAGGGTGCCAAGAAGGTCGTGCTGCACTACTACAACGCCACCGCGCCGGTGATGCGCCGCGTCGTGTTCAATCTCAGCCAGGACGAGGTGATCGACCAGTTGGCGGTGCAGCACGCGCGGCTGATCAAGCAACTGGCCGCCGAGCAGCCGGAAACCGACTGGACCTTCGAGTACTCGCCGGAGATGTTCTCCGGCACCGAGCTGGACTTCGCCAAGCGCATCGTCGATGCGGTCACCGAGGTCTGGCAGCCGACGCCGGAGCGGCGCTGCATCATCAACCTGCCGTCGACGGTCGAGCACAGCACGCCGAACATCTTCGCGGACATGATCGAGTGGATGCACCGCCACCTGGAGCGGCGCGAATCCATCATCATCAGCGTGCACCCGCACAACGACCGTGGCACCGGCACCGCCGCCGGCGAGTTCGCGCTGATGGCGGGCGCGGATCGCATCGAAGGCTGCCTGTTCGGCAACGGCGAGCGCACCGGCAATGTCGATCTGGTCAACATCGCGCTGAATCTCTACACCCAGGGTGTCGATCCGGGCCTGGACTTCGGGGACATCGACGAAGTCCGCCGCTGTGTGGAGTACTGCAACCAGTTGCCGGTGCATCCGCGCCACCCTTATGTCGGCGATCTGGTGTTCACCAGCTTTTCCGGCAGCCACCAGGACGCGATCAAGAAGGCCTTCTCGCTGCGTAAGCCGGACGACATCTGGGAGATGCCCTATCTGCCCATCGACCCGCTGGACCTGGGCCGCAGCTACGAGGCGGTGATCCGCGTCAACTCGCAGTCCGGCAAGGGTGGCATCGCCTACCTGCTGGAGTCCGAATACGGCCTGACGCTGCCGCGCCGTCTGCAGATCGAGTTCAGCACCGCCGTGCAGGCGGTCACCGATCAGTCCGGCAAGGAGGTGAGCGCCGCCGACATCTGGGCGCTGTTCCAGACCGAGTATCTGAGCGTCGGCGAGCCCTACGGCTATCTGGCCCATCACCTGGTCGAGGACTCCACCCTGGATCAAGTGAAGCTGGTCACCGAGGTCGCGGTCAACGGCGAAAAGCACCGCCTGGACGGCAAGGGCAACGGTCCCATCGACGCCTTCGTCAGCGCGCTCTCGGAGCTGAGTGGCCGCAAGCTGTCGGTGGCCGACTATCAGGAGCACGCGGTCACCGCCGGCAGCGATGCCAAGGCGGTGAGCTACATCGAGCTGAAGGTCGGTGATGGCCGGCCGGTGTTCGGCGTCGGCATCGACGGCAATATCGTCACCGCATCGCTGAAGGCCATTCTCTCGGCGCTGAATCGCGTCGCCCGCCGCAGTTGAGCACGGCATGCCGGCCGCCTTCGGGCGGCTGGCATCGTGTCCGCTGCCACCCGACAATAGCGGCATGAACGGCAAACAGAAAAAGGTGCTTGACGCCCTCGGCATCGAGACATGGCAGGCCAAGGGCGCCGGCACCCCCGGCCTGGTGGTCGCGGAAGCGCCGTCCGTCGCGCCACCACCGTCCGCTATGACTGCCTCCAGCCGTACCCCGCCGGTCGTCAGCTCGCGACCGGCACCGGTGCCGGCTCCCGCAGCGGCACAGCGCCCGGAGGTCGGCGGCTTGGAGCCCGCCACTGCCATCCAAGTACCGGCCGACTGGGCCGCGCTGCGCGAGCGGGTCAGCGGCTGCCAGCGCTGCAAGCTGTGCAAGACCCGCACCCAGACCGTGTTCGGCGTCGGCAACACCAGCGCGCCGCTGATGGTGGTGGGCGAGGGGCCGGGCGCCGACGAGGATGCCCAGGGCGAACCCTTCGTCGGTCGCGCCGGCAAGCTGCTCGACGAAATGCTGCGCTCCATCGGCCGCTCGCGCGCCGACAACACCTACATCGCCAATGTCGTGAAGTGCCGGCCGCCCGGCAACCGCGACCCGGAGCCCGACGAGGTGGAAGGCTGCCGGCCGTACCTGGACATGCAGATTCAGTTGCTGCAACCCAAGCTGATCGTCGCCTTGGGCCGCATCGCGGCGCAGCGGCTGCTGTCCACCGATCAGCCGCTGTCGCGCCTGCGCGGCCCCTTGCACCAGTACGGCAAGTCCGAGACGCCGGTGTTCGTCACCTATCACCCGGCCTACCTGTTGCGCAGCCCCAAGGAAAAAGCCAAGAGCTGGGAAGACCTCAAGAAGGTCTGGCAGCACCTCCACGCCAGTCAATGAGCGCCGAGCTCTGGCACCTGCAAGTGCTCGACGCCAGCCGGGTGCCGGACATCCTCGACATCGAGCGGCGCGGCTACCCCTTTCCCTGGACCGAGCAGATCGTCCGCGACAGCCTGCGCCACGGCACCGTCTGCTGGGGCGTGCTGAATCCGGCCGACGAGCTGCTGGCCTACGCCTTTTTCAGCATGGCGGTAGGCGAGGCGCACGTGCTCAACATCTGCGTCGATCCGGCCCAGCAGGGGCAGGGCATCGGCCGCTATCTCATGCAGCACCTGCTGGCGCTGGCACGCGAGGAACTGTGCACCGTGGTGCTGCTGGAGGTGCGTCGCTCCAACAACGCGGCGCGCCGGCTCTACGAGAGCCTGGGCTTCAGCACGCTGGGCGTGCGCAAGGGCTACTATCCGGCGGCCGAGAACAGCCGTGAGGATGCGCTGGTGCTGGGCTACGAAATCTTCTGACCCGAGACCCGTCAATGGCGCCGGACCGCAAGCAGCAGCTCAGCTGGGCCTTCTATGACTGGGCCAATTCGGCGTTCGCCACCACCGTGCTGGTGGGCCTGTTCCCGATCCTGTTCAACAAGTACTACGCCGCCGGGGTGGACCCGGGCACCAGCACCTTCTACCTCGGTGCCTACGGCAACTCCCTGCCCAGCTTCCTGGTGATGCTGATGGCGCCCTGGCTGGGCGTGCTCGCCGACAAGCACGGCTGGAAGAAGCGCCTGCTGCTGTTCTTCACCCTGCTCGGCGCCAGCGCCACCGCCGGACTGATGCTGGTCGGCGAAGGCCAGTGGCCGCTGGCCATCGCCCTGTTCGCGCTGGGCGGCATCGGCTTCTTCGGCGGCCTGGGCTTCTACGACTCGCTGCTGGTCAACGTCGCCGCGCCGGCCGAGCGCGACCGGGTCTCCGCGCTCGGTTACGGTCTCGGCTATCTCGGCGGCGGCCTGCTGTTCGTGCTCAACGTCAGCATGGTGCAGAAGCCGGAGTGGTTCGGGCTCGCCAACGCCGCCGAGGCCGGCAAGTGGGCCTTCGTCAGCGTCGCGGTGTGGTGGCTGCTGTTCTCCTGGCCGCTGTTCCGCAACGTCCGCGAATCGCGCGCCATGCACGATGTCGGCGCCCTCGGCTGGGCCGCGATCTGGGCGACCATGAAGCAGATCGCCCGCTACCGCCCGGTGTATCTGTTCCTGTTCGCCTACTGGCTCTACATCGACGCAGTGAACACCGTCGCCAACATGGCGGTGGACTTCGGCATCAAGCTCGGCTTCGAGCCCGGCGCGCTGATCAAGGCGCTGCTGATCGTGCAGTTCGTCAGCTTCCCGGCCGCCATCGCCTTCGGCCGCATCGGTGAGCGCTTCGGAGCCCAGCGCGGCCTGTACCTGGGCCTGAGCATCTACATCGGCGTCACCCTCTGGGCGCTGAGCATGCAGACCGAGACCGACTTCTACCTGATGGCCGCCGCCGTCGGACTGGTACAGGGCGGCGTGCAATCGCTGTCGCGCAGCTTCTATTCCAGCCTGATTCCGAAAGAGTCGGCCGGGCAGTTCTTCGGCTTCTACAACATGCTCGGCAAGTTCGCGGCCGTGCTCGGCCCGCTGGTGGTGGGCCTCACCGCCAGCCTCACCGGCAATCCCCGGCTGGCGATCTTCGTGCTGGTGTTCTTCTTCGCCGCTGGCATGTTGCTGCTGTCGCGGGTGCGGTCGCAAAGCTAGAGCGCGAACAGTTCGGGATTCTTGGCCATCTCGCGCCGGTAGCCGCTCTTGAGCTGGGCGAGGTCGGCCTCGTAGTTGCCGCTGGTGCGGAACGCCGGGGCCAGGCCGATGCACCTGCGGCCGTGGTCGATATAGGCCGGCAGCACCGGCACACCGGCGGCGTGGGCGATCTGCTGCCAGCCACTCTTCCAGCGCGGGTTGTAATGCCGGGTGCCTTCGGGCGCCAGTCCCAGAACCAGTTGCGGATGTTCCTGGAAGGCCGCAGTGGTCTGCGCGACCACGCCGCCAGCGGCGCTGCGGTCGATGGGAATGCCGCCGAGCGCCCGCATCAGCGGCGCCAGCGGCCCGGAGAACAGAGTGTGCTTGCCGAACCAGCGCACCCGCAGTCCCAGGGCCAGGATCGCGGCCATGCCGAACACGAAATCCCAGTTGGAGGTGTGTGGCGCCGCAGTCACCACGGCTTTCGGCAGGCTGGGCAGTTGCACTTCCAGGCGCCAGCCGAAAGCGCGCAGCACCGCGCGGCCGATGAATCGGGAAACGGCGTTGCCGCCACGGGGAAAGCCCGGTTCTGCTCCGTCCATGCACCTTGTCCGGGTGTACGGGAGCGTTAGCATGGCGCCATGACCACGCCCAAACCCGTCACCTATTCGTCGTATCTGCAGATCGACGCGCTGCTGGCCTTGCAGACGCCTTTGTCGGAAGGACCGGAGCACGACGAAACCCTGTTCATCATTATCCACCAGGTCTACGAGCTCTGGTTCAAGCAGTTGCTGCACGAACTGGACGGCCTGGAGCGCGCCTTCGCCGCCGCCGACAGTGCCAGGGCGCTGGCGGCGCTCAAGCGCATGCTCACCATCCTCAAGACCCTGGTGCAGCAGGTGGACGTAATCGAGACGATGACGCCGCTTTCCTTCAATGCCTTCCGGACGCGACTGGAGGCCAGCTCCGGATTCCAGTCGGCGCAGTTCCGGCTGCTGGAATTCCGGCTCGGTCACAAGCGGCCAGCGCTGCTGACGCACTACCCCGAGGGCAGCAGCGAGCGCGAGCGGCTGCAGGCCGCGCTGGCCGCGCCCTGCGCCTGGGATGGCTTCCTGCGCTATCTGCGTGCCCTGGGCTGGGCGGTGCCAGCAGCGGCGCTGGCACGCGATCCGCAGGCGCCGCTGGCGCCGGATGCGGCCGTGCAGACGCTGCTGATCGAGATCTACCGCCGCAACGACTTCGCGGCCCAAGTTTGCGAGCGCCTGGTCGATCTCGACGAGGGCTTGCAGGAATGGCGCTACCGCCATGTGAAGATGGTGGAGCGCACCCTGGGCGCCAAACCCGGCACCGGCGGCTCGGCCGGAGCCGATTATCTGCGGGCGACCCTGTTCAAGCCGCTGTTTCCGGATCTCTGGGCGATCCGGTCGATGCTCTAGATCGGCGTCCGCCCAAGGCTGGAAGCTCTTGGGCGGACCGGCGCCGGGCTATTCGCCGCGACGCTTTTCCATGCGCTCCTTCCACTTCGCCTTGCGCTCTTCGCAAGCCTTTGGATCGGCGTCGCACTTGGCCTGCATTTCGGCGCGGCGCTCCTTCATCTGCTGCTTCTTTTCCTCGCATTTCACCGGGTCGGCGTCGCACTTGGCTTTCAGCTCGGCACGGCGTTCCTGCATCTTCTGCTTCATCTCCTCGCACTTGGCCGGGTCGGCCGCGCATTTCGCCTTCATCTCCTCGGCACGGGCGCGGATCTTCTCGCACTGGGCCGGATTGTCGGCGCAGTGCTGGGCCACCTTGTCCTGCTGTTCGGGCGTCAGCTCGGCGGCGTGGACAGTACCCAGCAGGGCGATGGACAGGGGCAGGGACAACATCAGGCTGCGCAGCATGGGAATCTCCGAAGAGTGAACGGTGGTGATGAAAGTCCGGCCGCGCTCAGTTGGTTGACAAGCGATTTCGGACTCTTGAAACCAGGATGCGCGACACCAGTTTTGCGTCGTGCGCACAGAAGTCCATCTTCTGAAACCGATGTAGGAGAACCAACATGAGTCTGACCCGCTACGAGCCGTGGTCCTTGCACCGCGCGCTGTTGAATGAATTCACCCGTGCCCTCGATGCCAACAGCCAGGACGCCAGCACCGGCGCCACCGCCGACTGGACGCCCTCGGTGGACATCGCCGAGTACGCCGACAAGTTCGTGCTCAGTGCCGACATCCCCGGCGTCGATCCGGCCAGTGTCGAAGTGACGCTGGAAAACGGCGTGCTGACGCTGTCCGGCAGCCGCGAAAAGGCGGTGGAAGCCGCCGGCGTCGAACGTCGTCGCATCGAGCGCGCCACCGGCCGCTTCTTCCGCCGCTTCGCGCTGCCCGACACCATCGACGGCGAGTCGGTATCCGCCAGCGGCAAGCACGGTGTGCTGGAAATCGTCATCCCCAAGCGGCCGGCCAGCCAGCCGCGGCGGATCAACGTGACCCATTGAGCCGCCTCCGCCACCGGCGGAGATCGCTGAGGCAAAGCCGCGTGCTGCTAGGGTGCGCGGCTTTTTTCGTAGAGAATGCCGTCTTATGGAATACAAGGACTACTACAAGATTCTGGGCGTTGCCCGCAGCGCCTCGGCCGACGAGATCAAGAAGGCCTATCGCAAGCTGGCGCGCGAGTTTCACCCCGACAAGAACAAGGCCAAGGGTGCCGAGGAGCGCTTCAAGGAAATCAACGAGGCCAACGAGGTCCTCAGCGATGCCGAAAAGCGCAAAGCCTATGACGCCCTGGGCGCCAACTGGCGCTCCGGCCAGCGCTTCGAGCCGCCGCCGGGCTGGGACGGCCAGATGGGTGGCGGCCGCAGTGCGCGCGGTGGCCGCGCCGGCGGCTTCGGCGGCGGTGGTGATTTCTCCGACTTCTTCTCCTCGCTGTTCGGCGGCATGGGCGGCGCCGGTGGCGGCGCGGGCTTCGGCAACATGGGCGGTTTCGCGCCTGAGGCCGAGGATTCCCGCGATGTGCTGACGGTGTCGCTGGAAGAGTCCTTCCACGGCGGCAGCCGGCGCGTGCAGTTGAGCAGCGGCCGCACCCTGGACGTGAAGATCCCCAAGGGTGTCACCGAGGGCAAGACCATCCGCCTCAACGGCCAGGGCCGCTACGGCGGCGACCTGCTGCTGGAAATCCGCTTCGCCCCGCACCCGCAATTCGAGTTGAAGGAACGCGACCTGAGCTGCGTGGTGGCGGTCGCCCCCTGGGAAGCGGCGCTGGGCGCCAGTATCGACGTGCCGACCCTGGGCGGTGCGGTGCAGCTCAAGCTGCCGGCGGGCAGCCAGTCGGGCAAGAAGCTGCGCCTGAAGGGGCGCGGCTTGCCGGCGGCAACGCCGGGCGATCAGCTGGTGGAGATTCGGGTGGTGGCGCCGCCGGCGGAGAACGACGAGCAGCGGGCGTTCTACGAGGAGATGGCGCAGAAGTTCGCGGGGTTCAAGCCGCGCGGGTAATCGTGGGTGGGCAGCTTCGTTCTTAAGCGCTGTGGTTCGCGCGTTCGCGCTCTTTTAGGTGTGCAGGGTTTGGTAGCTTTTTTTCGCCTATTGGCGACTCACTTTTCTTTGCTTGTGCAAAGAAAAGTAAGGCGGATTCTAAGATCAAGTGCAACGCTTCCTGAGACTGGAGGTGAAGCATGGGGAAGGCGTACCAGCACCTGAGCGCGGAGGAACGCGGCACGATCATGGCGCTGCGTCATGAAGGCCGAAGCCT
>NZ_RJVO01000004.1 GCF_003730135.1 Stagnimonas aquatica
CGCCACGCCGCAGCATCGCCACCTTGCGCTCGTCCACGTCCACGCACAGCACGTCGTTGCCAACCTCGGCAAAACAGACCGCCGTGACCAAGCCTACGTAGCCAGAGCCGAATATGGTGATGTTCATGCGGTGTCTCAGGTGATTTTTGGAAATCCGGTAATTATTACTCAAGAACTGCACCGAAGTTGCTGTGATCTGGGGTCTACATCACCATACCGTTCGATTTTCGATGAGGAGCAGTGCCTGTGGACAGAGTCGAGCGCGAATGCCTGATGGCCATGCAGCGGGCCAGCGATTACGCCGGCTGGCGCGAGGCGGCATTGGAGCTGGACCGTCATCAGGGCGCCGACGCCTGGAAGCTGGAGGACGCCTGCGACGACTACGACTGGCGACTGATCCGCTCCCGCCTGAGGCAGATCCGTCAGTACCGCGCCGAGCAGCAGCACCGCAAGCTGATCCATCACCTGCGCCAGGGCCTGCACTGGAACCTCGGCAATCTCGGCAACACCCAGCTCTACACCTACACCCGGGTTGGCACCAAGAAGCTGGTCACCGACTACCTGCGCGAAGTCTGCGAGGCCCTGGAGTTCATCCGCGACCTGCCGGACAGCGAGTTCGCCTATCCGGAAAAGCTCAACTTCTTCCAGAGCGTCGCGCTGTCCTACGGCCGTTCGGCGCTGATGCTCTCCGGCGGTGCCACACTCGGGCTGTTCCATGTCGGCGTGGTCAAGGCCCTGTTCCGCGAAAATCTGCTGCCGACCGTGCTCTCCGGCTCCTCGGCCGGCTCGGTGGTGGCCGCGACCGTGGGCACCCGTGCACCGCATGAGGCCGAAGAGCTGCTGGACCCGGAAAAGGCCTACTACCACTTCTGGAAAGTGCTGCCGCCGAAGATGATGCTGCTGCGTCGCGCGGTGATGGACCAGAATCAGCTCAAGCGCGCCATCGCCACCAATATCCGTGACCTCACCTTCGAGGAGGCGCACAAGCTCTCGGGCCGCATCGTCAACATCACGGTGTCGCCGGCCGGCTTCAATCAGGCGCCGAAGCTGCTCAACCACCTGACTTTCCCCTACCTCTACGTGCGCGAGGCGGTACTCGCTTCCTGCGCGGTGCCGGTGTTGTTTCCGCCGGTGATGCTGATGACCAAGAGCGAGGAGGGCGAGCGCACGCCGTACATGCCGCTGCTGCGCTGGAACGATGGCTCGCTGAAGTCGGATCTGCCGATGCTGCGCCTGCGCCGCCTGCACAACGTCAATCACTTCATCGTCAGCCAGACCAATCCGCACGTGCTGCCCTTCGTCAGCCGCCGCGACAACGACGGCCGTGGACTGGTCAACGCCAGCCGGCAGGCGGCGTATTCCACCGGCCGAGGCCTCGCCAGCGGTGTGCTCAACTTCGCCCGCGCCAACATGCCGTTCGCCGGCTTGCGCCAGGGCCTGGACACCGCCGCCGGCCTGCTCGACCAGGACTATCGCGGCAACATCAATATCGTTCCGGAAGTGAGTCTTTGGCGCTACGCCAACGTCACCCGCAATCCCAGCCAGGAGTCGGTGGTGCGCTTCATGCTCGAAGGCGAGCGCGCCACCTGGTCGCGGATGGAGATGATCCGCAACCAGACGGTCATCAGTCAGACGCTGGAAAACTGCCTGATCGAGCTGGAAAGCCGGCCCAACCGGCGCGAAGGCGAAGCCGCCGAGACGCCGGCCAAGAAGGCCAAGCTGCGGGTGGTCAGCCGCCGTGACTAACGCGGGGCTGCGGGGCTAGCTTCGGCGGCGGTACTCACCGTCCAGGGTCACCGGCCGCTTGAGGTCGGGGCGTGCCTGCGCCATCTGGCCGGAGAGCTTCTCGCCGAGCCGCTTGCGTATGCGCCCGCCGCCCAGCAAGAGGCTGATGGCGATGGCATCGGTGACGAAGCCGGGCAAGATCAGCAGCAAGCCGGCAAAGGCAGTGACCAGGCCACTGAACAGCTCCGCCGCCGGTAGCTCGCCACGCGCCACCGCCAGCTGGATGCGACGCAGCGCGGTAATGCCGCCGTGGGCGATCACATAGCTGCCAGCGGCCATCGCGCCCAGTAGCCAGAGCAGCGTGTACCAGCCGCCGATCAGCTTGATCGCCTGCAGGATGCCGTAGGTTTCCACCCCGACCAGAATCGCCAGCAGCAGGAAGGGCATCAGAGCGCCTCGATGCGCGCCGACTGCGCCTTCAGGGCAGCGAGGTCGCGTTCCTGCTGGGCGATCAGATCACGGGTCTTCTGCTGCACCGCTTCCGGCGCCTTGCCGAAGTTGGGGTTGGCGATGCGGCCGTTGGTGAGCACCAGATCGGCCTCCAGCTTGGCGATCTGCTTGGCCAGGCGCGCCAGTTCGGCGCCCTTGTCGATCAGCCCGGCCATCGGCACCAGCAGCTTGGCCTCGCCGAGCAGCGCCGTGGAGGACTCTGGCGCGGTCTCGTCAGCCGCCAGCAGCTTCGGCGCTTCGACGCGGGCCAGGAACACCACGCTGTCGCTCAGGCGCGTCAGGCGCTCGCGGTCGGAGGCGCTGGCATTCTGGACCAGCAGCGGCAGCACCTTGCCGGGCGAGATGTCCATCTGCGCGCGGATCTGGCGCACGCCGAGGATCAAGGCCTTGAGCCATTCGATGTCGGCTTCCGCCGCTGGGTCGATCTTCTCCGGCTGCGACACCGGATAGGGTTGAACCATGATCGACCCTCCGGCCTTGCCCGCGAGCGGCGCCACCTTTTGCCAGATTTCCTCGGTGAGGAAAGGCATCAGCGGATGCAGCAGGCGCAGCCAGGCCTCCAGAACCCGCACCAGGGTGCGGCGGGTGCCGCGCTTCTGTTCGTCGTTGCCGTTGAGCAGAGCCGGCTTGGACAGCTCCAGATACCAGTCGCAGTACTCGTTCCAGATGAACTGGTAGAGCGTCTGCGCCAGCAGGTCGAAGCGGTAGTCGGCGTAGTGCTGCGCCGCCTCGGCCTCGACGCGTTGCAGGGTGGAGATGATCCAGCGGTCGGCGGTGCTGAGCGTCGCTTCGCCGTCCAGCGAGGGGGCGTCGAGCGCGGCACCGGTCTCGGCGTCGATGGCGCCGAGATTCATCAGCACGAAGCGCGAGGCGTTCCAAATCTTGTTGCAGAAGTTGCGGTAGCCCTCGGCGCGGCCGGCGTCGAAGCGCACGTCGCGGCCATTGGTGGCGAGCGCGGCGAAGGTGAAGCGCAGCGCATCCACGCCCACCGGAGCGATGCCCTTGGGATAGTCCTTGCGGGTCTTGGCCTCGATCTTCGGCGCCGTCTCCGGCTTCATCAGGCCGGTGGTGCGCTTCTTCACCAGCGTGTCGAGGTCGATGCCATCGACCACGTCCAGCGGGTCCAGCACATTGCCCTTGGACTTCGACATCTTGTTGCCTTCGGGGTCACGCACCAGGCCGGTGATGAACACGTCCTTGAACGGCACTTCGCCGTCGTTGAAGTAACAGCCCATCATCACCATGCGGGCCACCCAGAAGAAGATGATGTCGAAGCCGGTAACCAGCACCGCGCCCGGGTAGTACTTCCGCAGTTCCGGCGTCTGCTGCGGCCAGCCCAGGGTCGCGAACGGCCAGATGTCGGAGCTAAACCAGGTGTCGAAGACGTCGTTGTCCTGAATTAAGCCAAAGTCCCGCATTTGCTCAATTTCGCGGCGCAGCCATTCAACCGCTCCTTTCTTTTCTGGCTGAGTTAGCTCCGCGAGTTTTTTCCGGCGCCCTTCTTGAAGGGCGCCGTTCTCGTCGAAGAAGTACTGTTCTGGCAGAGCTTCGTACTGGTGATGCTTTGCGATGAACGTTTCAATAATTCCGATGCCTGAATTGTCACCGTGAATGTATTGAGTGAGTGCCTTTTCGACAGCTTGCATCTCGGCCTCGAAGGCAGCCACTGCCGAGCGCTCGTTCCGAGAAACGTACGTGCAGTTTGTAGTGGAGTACCAAGCGGGGATGCGGTGGCCCCACCAGAGCTGGCGCGAGATGCACCAGTCCTGGATGTTGTTGAGCCAGTGGAAGTAGGTGGTCTTCCAGTTGTCCGGCACGAAGCGGATGCGGCCGGACTCGACGGCGTCGATGGCCGGCTTGGTGATGCGTGTGTAGCCACCCGGACGACCATCGGCCAGTTGCTGGCGTGTGAGGTCCACGAACCACTGATCGGTGAGATAGGGCTCCAGCACCGCGCCGCTGCGGTCGCCGCGCGGCACCTTCAGCTTGTGGTCCTCGATCTTCTCGACCAGGCCGCGTGGGTAGAGCGGCTTGCCGTCCTCGTTCTGCGTCGCGGGCGCACAGGCGAGGCCGGTCGCGGCTTCGAGGTCGGCGACCATCTGCTTGCGGGCCGCGTAGCGGTCAAGGCCGGCGTAGGGGAAGCCTTCGGCGATCTTGGCGTCCTTGGTCAAGACATTGATCTGCGCCAATTTGTGCCGCTGACCCACCTGATAGTCGTTGAAATCATGCGCCGGCGTGATCTTCACCACCCCGGTGCCAAACTCACGATCCACGAAGTCGTCGGCAATGATCGGAATCTCGCGGTTGGCGAGCGGCAGCAGCACGGTCTTGCCGATCAGGTGCTGATAGCGCTCGTCTTCCGGATGCACCGCCACGGCGGTATCGCCCAGCAGCGTCTCCGGGCGGGTGGTGGCGACGATCAGGTACTGGCCGCTGCCGTCGGCGAGCGGATAGCGCAGGTGCCAGAGCTTGCCGTTTTCGTCTTCGCTGACCACTTCCAGATCGGAGATCGCGGTCTGCAACACCGGGTCCCAGTTCACCAGGCGCTTGCCGCGATAGATCAGACCGTCTTCGTGGAGCTTCACGAAGTGCTCGATCACCGCCTCGTTGTAGGCCGGGTCCATGGTGAAGGCTTCGCGGCTCCAGTCCACCGAGGAGCCCATGCGGCGGATCTGCTGGCCGATGGTGCCGGCCGAGTACTTCTTCCACTCCCAGACCTTCTCCAGAAACTTGTCGCGGCCCAGTTCGGCGCGGCTGGGCTCGCCGGCGAGCTTGAGATTGCGCTCCACCACCATCTGGGTGGCGATGCCGGCGTGGTCGGTGCCCATCTGCCAGAGCGTGTCCTTGCCGGACATGCGGGCGTGACGGATCAGCGCGTCCTGGATGGTGTGCTGGAAGGCGTGGCCCATGTGCAGGGTGCCGGTGACGTTCGGCGGCGGAATCATCACCGCATAGCCCTCGCCATCGCCCGGCGTGTGCTGGCCGGCGGCGAACCAGCCGCCCTGTTCCCAGGCCGCGCGCCAGCGTGCCTCGATGGCGCCGGGCTCGTAGGTTTTTTCCATTTCGCTCATGTCGTACGTCTCTCGGCGCCCGGGTGGCGGGCGCATCGTCTGCTGTCGGGGAGTTTCGGCGCCGGGGTCAGGCGCGCTAGGCGCCGCGCAGTTCGGCGGCGGTCAGGGTGTTCTGCATCAGCATGGCGACCGTCATCGGCCCGACGCCGCCTGGCACCGGGGTGATGAAGGCGGCGCGCTGGCGGGCGGACTCGAAATCGCAGTCGCCGACCAGCTTGCCGTTGTCGAGGCGGTTGATGCCGATGTCGATGACGGTGGCGCCCGGCTTGATCCACTCGCCCTTCACCAGCCCGGGCTTGCCGACCGCGACCACCAGGATGTCGGCGCGGCCGACTTCGGCGGCGACATCGGCGGTGAAGCGGTGGCAGCAGGTGGCGGTGGCGCCGGCCAGCATCAGCTCCAGCATCATCGGCCGGCCGACGTGATTGCTAGCGCCCACCACCACCGCAGTGCGGCGCTTGAAGGGCTCGCCGATGCTCTTCAGCAGCTCCATCACGCCATAGGGCGTGCAGGGCCGCAGGCGCGGCGCGCGGCAGGCGAGGCGGCCGATGTTGCTGGGGTGGAAACCGTCCACGTCCTTGTCCGGGTGGATGCGCTCGACCACCTTTTCCGGGTCGATCTGGGCGGGCAGGGGCATCTGCACCAGGATGCCGTCCACGTTGGGGTCGGCGTTCAGGCGGTCGATCTCTGCCAGCAGCGCGGCTTCGCCGAGTTCCGGGCCGAATTCCAGCGGAATGGAGCGGATGCCAGTCTTCTCGCAAGCCAGGCGCTTGTTGCGCACGTAGACCTGGGAGGCCGGATCGGCGCCGACCAGGATGGTGGCCAGCGAGGGCGCGCGCTTGCCGGCGGCGAGTCGGGCAGCGACCGCCGTGGCGACGCGGGCCTGGACACTGGCGGCGACGGCTTTGCCGTCTATCAATTGTGCGGTCATGCGGTCTGTAGCCGGGCGGGGCGGGGCGCGCCCCGCGAAGGCCGCGCATTTTACGGGCTCGCCGGCCGCCACCCATAATCCGCGCCCCATGAACGCCGCTCCGCTCGTCCTCGACTCCCTGACCGTCGCCCGCGGCGATCGCGTCCTGTTCGAGCGCCTGGACCTGCGCATCGCGCCCGGCGAGGTGCTGCACCTGCAAGGCCGCAACGGCGCCGGCAAGACCTCGCTGCTGGAAGTGCTGGCCGGCCTGCGCACCCCCGAGGCCGGGCGCTTCAGCGGCCCCGAGCCCGAGCAACTGCACTGGATCGGCCACAAGAACGCCCTGCATCCGGCCCTCTCGGCGGTGGAAAACCTCGCAGCCTGGTGCGGCCTGCACGGCGCCGACACGGCCGGCATCCCCGCCGCGCTGGACCGCTTGCAACTCAAGGCCGCCCGCCAGCGACCGGTGAGGACCCTCTCCACCGGCCAGAAGCGGCGCAGCGCCCTGGCGCGGCTGCTGTTGCAGCGCCGGCCCTGGTGGCTGCTGGACGAGCCCCTGGCCGGTCTCGACGTCGAAGGCGCGGCCCTGCTCGCCGGCCTTCTCGCCGAGCACTGCGCGGCCGGCGGCGGCGCGGTGGTCACTTCCCACCAGGCCTTGCCGGAAGAGCATCTGCCGGTGCGGCACTGGAGTCTGCGATGAGCCTGCCGCGCGCCCTGGGTGCCGTCGTCGGCCGCGAGCTGCGGCTGGCCGCACGCGCGCCGGCCGAGGCGGCGCAACCGCTGCTGTTCTACGCGCTGGTGGTGGCGCTGTTCCCGCTCGGAGTCGCGCCCAACGAGCCCAGCCTGCCGGTCTATGCCCCGGCCCTGGTCTGGATCGCCGCCCTGCTCGCCAGCCTGATGACCCTGGAGCGGGTGTTCCGCAACGACTACGAGGACGGCAGCCTGGAGCAACTGGCCCTGGCGCCGCTGCCGCTGCCGCTGTCGGTGCTGGCCAAGCTGGCCGCGCACTGGCTGCTGGGCGGCCTGCCGCTGGTGCTGGCGGCGCCGCTGCTGGCCGCCGGTCTGGGCCTGGACGCCGCCGCCGGCCGCGCCCTGACCCTGGCCCTGCTGCTGGGCACGCCGACCCTGGTGCTGCTCGGCGGCTTCGCGGCGGCGCTCACCGTTGGCCTGCCGCGCGCCGGCGTGCTGCTGCCGATCCTGGTGCTGCCCATGCTCAGCCCGGTGCTGATCTTCGGCGCCGGCGCCGCCCGCGCCGCTGCACAGGGGCTGGACCCGACCGCGCCGCTATACTTCCTCGCCGCGTTACTGGCCTTGAGCCTGACGCTGGTGCCCTTCGCCGCCGCTGCCGCCCTGCGCAACGCCCTGGAAGGCTGAGCCGATTCGCTGAATCTGGTCCTTCGTCGCTTCTGCCTGTTCCGAACTCCCCTCCGTCGCCGCTGAGCTGCTGCCTACTGCGCAGTGGGGATCGAGCTGCTGTCTGTTGGTTGGCCTGGGTTGATATGCCTGTCTCTGTCCAAGACTGCTGGACGCCCGGCGAGGCAACGCTCTGCTGAGCACCTGAGCATGGCAGCCGGACACTGCTTGGTGCCGCTACCGCTAGATGCGGGCCGCCTGACGTGGGCGGACACGGATTGCCGACTGGCCCCAATTGATGGAGAGCCTGACCCCAAGTGATGTGGCGGGTCTGGCTGCAATCCGTGACGATCTAGTCACTTTTCGTGCTGCGCTGCAACAGACGAAAACCCCTAAATCCCCCTTCATTAAATCGTCTGCGCATTTGGAGCATTTTCGATGAGAACCCGATTGCTGCTGTCCGCTTTGGTACTGGTGCCTGTGCTTAGTTCCTGTGGCAATTCCGCCGTATCGACAGCGGAGTTGGCGCAACCGGAGGCGGTCCCGGTTGTAAAGGTCGATTTGGATCAGGCCTGGACACCTGAGCAGATCACTCAGTGGTACGAAATCGACCAAGGCGCGCGCGTGCTGCCACTGTCGTGGTTCCTCGCGCTCGAGCAGCCGGGCTCGACGCTCGCTTTCCTTGACGATGACGTCATGGAAACCAAGTACCGCATGCCCATGTACGACTCGCAAAGCGCGGCTGTACGCCTGCCGCGCGGCTGGGCTATCAACAGCATGGACGACAGCAGTTTCACCCAAACCAAATTGCGCTGGAAGAGCGGGCAGGGCACCACCGAGAAGTGGACGGGTTTCACCTGCGCCGCTTGCCACACTTCGCAAATCTCCTATCAGGGTACGAGCTTCGCCGTGCCGGGTGGGCAGGCGATGATCGAGACCCAGGTTTTTCTCGACGATCTGAACAAGGCGCTTGCCGAAACCCTGAAGGACAATGCCAAGTTCGAGCGATTCGCCAAGAAGGTGCTCGGTTCGGACGACACCGCCGCAAGCCGCACCTTGCTGCGCGCGGCTGTGACCAAGCTGCGCTATGACTCGCGCAACCACCTGTATTCCGAGCAGAGTGGGACTGACGGTATTGCCTACGGACCGGGTCGCCTCGATGCCGTCGGTCATATCTATGATCGCGTCTCGCGTGTCGTCGAAGCTGGTGACACGCACCGAAAAATTGTTTCCGATGCGCCAGTGAACTATCCGTTCATGTGGAACGTGCCGCAGCTCGATCGAGTGCAGTGGACGGCCTTCGCACCGAAGATTCAGGTTGGTGGGTATGACTTTGGTGCGCTGGTGCGCAACATCGGCGAAGTGTCCGGCGTGTTCGCCGACATGGAGATTCAGCCGCTCGGTCTGGGCTACGTCACCAGCGCCAACGTGCCGAATCTGCTGACGATTGAACGCAACCTCGGAGGGCTGCGCCCCCCACGGTGGCCGACCGAATTGTTCGGTGCGCTGGATGCTGCGCTGGTCGCGGAAGGCGAGACGCTGTTCGCCGGTAGCTGCGCTGCTTGCCATCAGGTGCTCGACCGCACCGATCTGGTCACGCCGATCTTGACCGACCGTACGCGTCTCAATCCGTCCGCGAGCAACAACCTGCTCACTGCGGCGCTCGAACCGCTGGTCACCGATCCAGTCGCGGCTTGCAACGGCTATCAGTCCTACACCGGTTCCGGCGAGATGATGGGTATGCCGACGCTGCCGTCGCTCACGGTTCAGGGTACGGGCCTTATGGGGCAGGAGGCTTACATGCTCGACATGACCGCTTGGCTCCAGGTCGCGCTGATTCTCGGTAGTTCCGACGAGAACCTCGCTGGTGCGGCCAAAGAGTTCCTCGAAAGCACGTTGGCCGATGCGCTCGATCTGCCGATTGGTCTCACGCTCGAAATACTGCTGAAGGCGTTGCAGGTCAATCCGGTTATCACCCATCCGTCGGAAGACAAGGCGGCCCGCATGGCTGAGTGCCTGGCGATCGACAACTCGCTGATCGCATACAAGGGTCGTTCACTGAACGGCGTTTGGGCGACTGCGCCTTACCTGCACAACGGTTCCGTGGCTTCGCTGTACGACATCGTGTTGCCGCCGGAACAGCGCGCCAAGACCTTCTTTGCAGGCACGCTGGAATACGATCCGGTCAACGCCGGCTACCGCACCGACGCAGCGGCGCCGAACAACACTTTTTTGTTCGACACCAGCATCCTCGGCAACCTAAACGGGGGGCACGTCTACGGCGTGGACACGATGACGGAGCGGCAGCGCCGCGCGCTCGTCGAATACATGAAGTCCCTTTGATCCCGGATCGACGGGGAGAACTTCGATGAAAATGCGCAATCTGTCGCTGGGTGCTGCGACGGCTGTGTTCCCTTTGCTGTTTGCCTGCGGCGCCTCGACGGACGGGGCGCCGCTCGGAAGCAGCGTTACGCCGTCGGCGGCGGAACAGCCGGCGCTGAGCGTGCCGGTCATTCTCGATCAGGGATGGACAGCCGAAGAACTGGCGACATGGATGAACACCTCCACCGGCTCGCGTCTGCTGCCGTGGACTTGGGCTCAGGCCTTAGAGCAGCCCAAAGGCACGGGGATGTTCATGAATCCCGATTATCTGTATGACGTGTACAAGATGCCCTTGCGCACCTTGCCGGATGGCATGGTGCTCCCGCGTGGCTTCGCGCTCAATGCGACCGATGACACGGATTACGGCATTACCAAGCTGCGCTGGAAGGCGGGCCAGTCCACCACCGAACCTTGGCTCGGGGTGAACTGCTCGGGCTGTCACTCGGCCGATATCCGATACAACGGCAAGGCGGTAACGGTGAACGGTGGCGCGACGCTGGCGGATACCTTCCTGTTCTTCAAGACAATGACCGAAGCACTGGAAGCCACTCGCGATGATGCGGCTAGGTTCGAGCGCTTTGCCAAGCGAGTTCTCGGGGCTTCGGACAGCGACAGCAACCGCAGAATGCTGCGCGCATCGATGGAGGTCATCATCGAGGAGCGCATGAACGCGTTGTTCGCGCTGGCCAAGAACGACGTTGCCGGTGGGCCGGGTCGCATCGACGCAACAGGCCTGGTGCTGAATGCGTGGCAGAACGTACTGCACTCGAAAGAGCCAACTTACAACCCGAACGACGCTCCGACCAGCTTCCCGGCACTATGGAACGTTCCGCAGATGGATCATCTTCAGTCCAGCGGCTTCGCGCCTTCACTGAACCTGCTCGACTCCAACGGCTATCGGTTCAACCCGCTGTTTTTCGCGGGCGACATCGGGGTGGTCATGGGCGACTTCGGTGATGTCGTTTCGACGCCGTTCCCGGCCAATTTGAAGGGCTTCAAGTCCAGCATCGACTTCAAGACGCTGCTGACCTTCGGCGATCTGCTCAATCGACTGAAGTCTCCTGCGTGGCCGAGCGATGTATTCGGCGCACCGGATGCTGCCCTGGTCGCACAGGGAGAGGCTTTGTTCGATAGCAAGGGCTGTTCCGGCTGCCACATGGAACTCAGTCGCGACGATCTTGAAACGCCTGTGTTGACGACGCTCGTGCCGCTCAAGGGTGAGAACGCGATCGGCACCGATAAGTGGATGGCCTGCAACACTTACCAGTTCACGATGCAGTCCGGCGACTTGGAGGGCATGCCGATTCTGCCGGATGGCACGCCGAGTGGTGGCGGCATCATCGGTAACCGCAACAAGGTGGGTGACGTTCAGGCGACCGCAGTGCTGCTTATCATCCTCGGTCAGATCGACAAGTTCGTCAGCGGAACCTTAAACAGTTACGTCGGCGGATTGCGGCAGACCGGCTTCCTGCCTTTGCCGGGTGAATCCTCCCTGCAATTGCTGAACCGTATAACGACGTCCGGGTTCACGATGCAGGACGAGCCTCTCCCTCCTGCGGACAAAAAAGCGCGCGGGGAAGCATGTCTGGCGAGTGATCACCGATGGTTGGCCTATCGTGCCCGTCCGCTCAACGGTGTCTGGTCTACGGCACCCTACCTGCACAGCGGTTCCGTACCGACTCTTTACGATCTGCTTTCGCCCGAGTCAGAGCGCCCCAAGATGTTCTGGACAGGCACCGAGCAGTTTGATCCTGTCAAGGTCGGCTATCTCACGGACAAGAGTGTTCCTGGCAACTCATTCCTCATGGATACGGGCATTCAGGGCAACCTCAACACTGGTCACAACTTTCCCAAGCAAGGTCTGACCGATGTCGAGCGCAAGGCCTTGGTGGAATACCTCAAGACTCTTTAACGGGGCTGGGGAGGCCTCTGGTCTGCGGCCTCCCCCAGTTGCCTCTTGCGGTAGGTGCTGGGGGAGGTTCCGGTCCAGCCACGGAAGGCGCGGTTGAAGTTGTTCTGCGACGAGTAACCCAGCTGGTGTCCGATTACTTCGATCGAGAGGCGGGGGTTGCTGAGCAGCTTGTAGCAATCGGCCTGGCGCTGCTGGTTCAGGAGCTTCTCGTAGCTGGTGCCGTGTTCCTGCAGGCGGCGTTTCAGGGTGCGGGGTGAGGTATGCAGTCGCTCGGCGATCATTTCCAGTCGCGGATGGGGTTCGTATCCAGCGCTGATGATCGCCGAAAGCACTTTGTCGATCAGGCTGCTTTCCATGTTCAGGGAGCGCAATTGGCTCTGGCACTGTGCCTCAGCCAGCCTGGCTGCGATGGGATCGACCAGATTGATGGGCCGGTCCAGAACCGCCAGGGGAAACTCGATGGCTAATCTTTCGCTATTGAATTTGATCGGTGGTAATTGGGAGACATATAGGCCTATATGCTCGGGCTCCGGAAAATTGAAATGCAGGAGCACCGGATGGTCCACGAATAATCCAGCCCTGTTCAGGACGGACCACCAGCCAATGGTGAACATCTCTGCAATGCAGCGACGGATGAATCCGGTGGGGATTTTTTCGCAGAAAGGGAAAATCGATTCGTGTGGATATTGTTCGGCAAAGTTAATGTAGGCGCTATTGTTTGATTCAATAAGTCTGGTTCCGATTCCAACCGTTATCAGGCTGGAATAACGAATGGCGAAATCCAGGGCGGCCCTGACGGTCGGTAAGCTCAGCAGGCCATGACCAACCGAACCGTGAATGAGCGGACTGTTCAGCAGGCCGAACTCGATGCCGAATTCCGCGCGCTGGGTAAGCCTGAGGGCGCGGGAAACCAAGCGCAGCCACTGTATGTGGGAGAGTTTTTCGTTGGGGTCGCTCAGAATGGCGGGTTTCTGGATGATTCCCTCGGTCATTTGTTTCTGATTTATGCCGTGATTTGCCGCAATCTCGATGATCAGCAAGCCATAGGCCACGGGAAGCATGGGCTTCAGGAATTCATCGGGAACCACCATGTCAATTTTTTTGATCATTGGTTGTTTGTCTTTCTGCGCTTGGGGGATCAATCCTGAGGTCCGAGGTGGGCAGTTAATCGGTCGATATGAATTTTTTTGCACGTATCATGCCAGCATCTGGCAATGCAATTGTATTTTATGCTGAAATGATCAAGAAAATGAGGCTGGTGCTGAATGAATGTAGTTTTTAGGAATTTATAAATAATTATTGTTTAAATGCGGATACACTCTGCTTTTAAGGTGGCTGAAAGTGAAATATGGAGTCTGGATCCAGGGATTATTTCAACGGTGGTCAAAATTTTGCCTCGGAGGCTTGCCTCCGACTGCCGTCCTGGGGGCGCTGGATCTGCCTTGCTCATCTGTGCGCCCTTCGGCCTGGCGGTTATGGCGCCGGCAGCATTTCCCCTGGGGTTTCGATGCAGAGCCGTTTTTTGCTGCCCGCATCGAAATGTACGAGCCGTCGCCGACCGCGCCGCTATACTTCCCCGATGCGTCGCTGGCCTTGAACCTGACGCAGGTCCCTTTCGCCGTCTTGCGTAATGCCCTGGAAAGCTGAACCGATGAACTGGACCTGGTTCCACCGCCTGGGCTCGCCACCGAGCTTCTTCCGCTTCGCCGAGCGCCTTGCGCCCTGGCTGGCCGGCCTGTCGCTGTTGCTGATCGCTGCCGCCTGCTACGCCGGTCTCTATCTGGCGCCGCCCGACTATCAGCAGGGCGATGCCTTCCGCATCATCTACGTGCATGTGCCTACGGCGGCGATCTCGCTGTCGATCTACGCGCTGATGGCGGTGGCCGGCGCCATCGCGCTGATCTGGCGCATGAAGCTGGCCGAGGTGGCGGTGGTGGCCGCCGCGCCCATCGGCGCCAGCTTCACGCTGGTGGCCCTGGTCACCGGCATGCTCTGGGGCAAGCCGATGTGGGGCGCCTACTGGGTCTGGGACGCGCGGCTCACCTCGGAACTGGTGCTGCTGTTCCTCTACATCGGCGTGATCGCGCTCAACGGCGCCTTCAACGACCCGCGCGCCGCCGCCCGCGCCTGCGCCTGGCTGGCCCTGGTCGGCGTGGTCAACGTGCCCATCGTCAAGTTCTCGGTGGACTGGTGGAACTCCTTGCACCAGGGCTCCACCCTGCTGTCGGTGGATGGCATCAAGAACCCCAAGATGTCGACGCCCATGCTCTGGCCGCTGCTCGCCAGTCTGGCCGGCTTTTACCTGCTGTTCGCCGCCGCCCTGCTGCGGCGCATGCAGAACATCCTGCTGGAGCGCGAACGCCGCGCCGGCTGGGTGCGCGAGCTGATGGAGGCCTCACGCTGATGGACCCCCGCTATGCCTTGTTCATCTGGGCCAGCTACGGCCTGAGCGCCCTGGTCGTGGTCTGGAACCTGTGGTCGCCCCGGCGTGTGCGCAACGAATTGCGGCAACGCCTGTCTGAGCGGGCGGAAGACGAATCCGAGCGGAGCGGCGAAGCATGACCAAGCGGCAGAAGCGGATGGCGGCGGTGAGTGCGCTCGTGCTGGGCGTCGGCCTGGCGGCGGTGCTGGGCTTCACCGCCTTTCGCAAGAACATGATGTATTTCCAGACGCCTTCGGACCTGGTCGCCGGCAAGTCGCCGGTGGGCGCCAAGGTGCGTCTGGGCGGCCTGGTCGAGAAGGGTAGCGTGCAGCGCGGCCAGGGCCTGTTGGTGGAATTCCGCCTCGCCGACTGCGCCAAGGTGATCGGCGTGCGCTACGAGGGCATCCTGCCGGATCTGTTCCGCGAGGGGCAGGGCATCGTCGCCACCGGCGCCATGGCGGCCGACGGCCAGTTCGTCGCCGACGAGGTGCTGGCCAAGCACGACGAGAACTACATCTCGCCCGATCTCGCCGCCTCGCTGAAGGAGCAGGGCGGCAAGCATTCCTGCGGCGAGTTCAAGTCTCAGGTGACAATGGGCGCTGAAACTGCGGCGCAAGGAGTGCAGCCATGAAGCAGAACTACACCGCCGTCATCAAGCAGCAGGGCGACTGGTGGATCGGCTGGGTGGAAGAAGTTCCCGGCGTGAATTGCCAGGAGGCCAGCCGCGAAGAATTGCTGAAGTCCCTGCGGCTAACGCTGGAGGAGGCGCTGGAAATGAACCGCGCCGAAGCTCGTCTAGCCGCCGGCCCGGGATTTGAAGAGTTGCTGATTGCTGCATGAAACGGCGCGACCTGCTGCGCTACTTGAGCGCGCAAGGTTGTGAATTGCTGCGTGAAGGGGGCGACATTCCTGGTGGCATCACCCAGTCAACAACAAACGCAGCGCTGTACCTAGGCACAACGAGATCAACGATCATCTAGCGCGCAAAATCTGCGCCGACCTCGGCCTCGCGCCGCCACTGAAGTAAACCGCTGCCTCAATGACCCCTGAACTCGGCCACTTCGCCCTCATCCTCGCCCTCATCGCGGCGCTGGCCCAGACCCTGGTCCCCGCCTGGGGACTGTGGAAGGGCAACGCCCGGGCACAGGCGGTTGCCAGCTCGGCGGCGCAGGTGCAGTTCCTGCTGATCGCGGTGTCGTTCGCGGCGCTCACCTGGGCCTTCATCCAGAAGGATTTCTCGGTCGCCTACGTTGCCGACAACAGCCACTCCAAGCTGCCCCTGGTCTACCGCATCTCGGCGGTCTGGGGCGCGCACGAGGGCTCGCTGCTGCTCTGGGGGCTGATGCTTTCGGGCTGGACGCTGGCAGTGTCGCTGTTCAACCGCCGCCTGCCGGCGGAACTGTCGGCCACCGCCATCGCCGTGCTCGGCGCGGTCTCGACCGGTTTCCTGCTGTTCATGCTGATCACTTCCAACCCCTTCGAGCGCATCTACCCGGTGCCGCTGGAAGGCCGCGACCTCAACCCCTTGCTGCAAGACCCTGGCCTGATCATCCACCCGCCGATGCTCTACATGGGCTATGTCGGCTTCAGCGTCGCCTTCGCCTACGCCATCGCTGCGCTGATCACCGGCAAGCTCGACGCCGCCTGGGTGCGCTGGACGCGGCCCTGGACCACCGCCGCCTGGGCCTTTCTGACCATGGGCATCACCCTCGGAAGCTGGTGGGCCTACAACGAGCTGGGCTGGGGCGGCTGGTGGTTCTGGGACCCGGTCGAGAACGCCAGCTTCATGCCCTGGCTGGCCGGCACCGCGCTGATCCATTCGCTGGCGGTCACCGAGAAACGCGGCCTGCTGAAGAGCTGGACGGTGCTGCTCGCCATCCTCGCCTTCGCGCTGTCGCTGCTCGGCACCTTCCTGGTCCGCTCCGGCGTGCTGGTGTCGGTGCACGCCTTCGCCAGCGACCCGGCGCGCGGCGTGTTCATCCTCGGCTTTCTGGCGGTAGTGATCGGCTCGGCGCTGAGCCTCTACGCCTGGCGGGCACCGAAGCTGGCGACCGACGGCGAGCTGCGCCTGTATTCGCGCGAAGGCCTGCTGCTGCTCAACAATGTGTTCCTGGTCACCGCCTGCTTCGGCGTGCTGCTCGGCACTCTCTATCCACTGGTGGTGGATGCCCTGGCGCTGGGCAAGATCTCGGTGGGCCCGCCCTATTTCAACGCCATCTTCTTCCCGCTGATCGCGCCGCTGTTCGTGCTGGTCGCGGTCGGCGCGGTGACGCCCTGGAAGAAGGGCGAGTGGCGCAGCGCCTTGCGTCGCCTGCGCGGTCCGGCGCTGCTGGCGCTGGCTGTCGCCCTGGTGCTGCCCGGCCTGGCGCTGTGGCTGGCGCCGGTCAGCGCCAGCTTCGGCAGCAAGCTGACGGTGACGGTCGCCACCTGGCTGGCGCTGTTCACGCTCGGCTCGGCGGGTCTGGAGGTCTGGCAGCGCCTGCGCGCCAAGCGCCAGCACGGCGTCGGCACCGCTGTCGCTCTCGCCAGCGTCCCGGCCGGCGCCTGGGGCATGACGCTCTCGCACCTGGGCCTGGGTCTGTGGATGCTGGGTGTTGCCTATGTCACCGGCTATGGCGTCGAACGCGACGTGCGGCTGTCGCCGGGCGCCAGTGCCGAGCTGGCCGGCTACGAATTCGCCTTCGAGGGCGTGCGCGAGTCGCAAGGCCCCAATTTCACCGCCGATGCCGCCCATGTCACGGTGACCCGCGCTGGCCGGCCGGTGGCCGATCTGGCGCCGGAAAAGCGCTTCTACCCCTCGCAGCGCAGCGTCATGACCGAGTCCGGCGTCGATGCCCGCCTGCACCGCGATCTCTACGTAGCGCTGGGTGAGCCGCTCGACCCGCAGAATCCGAACGGCGACTGGAGCCTGCGTCTGTACTACAAGCCGGCGATCCGCTTGGTTTGGTTGGGCGGGGTGCTGATGTTCTTCGGCGGCCTGATCGCGCTCAGCGACCGCCGCTACCGGCTGGGCGCGCGCGCTGCCGCGCCGCTGCCAGCCGCGAGCCTCGTCGCCTGATGCCGACGCGATGAAATACCTCGTCCCCATTGTCGTGCTGCTGGGCCTGATCGCGTTGTTCGCGGTCGGCCTCACCCGCGACCCGCGCGAAGTGCCCAGCCCCCTGGTCGGCAAGCCGGCGCCGGCCTTCGCGCTGCCCGGCCTGGGCGGCACGCCGGCGCAGCTCACACCCGCCGACTGGCGCGGCCGCACCGTGCTGGTCAACTACTTCGCGAGCTGGTGCGCCGGTTGCCGCGTCGAGCACCCGCTGCTGATGCAGCTGGCGCGCGAGCAGGGCGTCGAGATCGTCGGACTCGCCTACAAGGACACCGACGCCGACACCCAAGCCTGGCTGGACCGCCACGGCAATCCCTACCGCAGTGTCATTGCTGACACGGCCGGCAGCGCCGGGCTGGACTGGGGCGTGTACGGCGTGCCGGAAACCTTCGTGGTCGGTCCGGACGGCACCATCCTCTACAAGCAGATCGGGCCGATGACGCCGGAAGCCTGGGAAACCAAGATCCGGCCGCTGCTGGCCGGTACCGGAAAATCCTGATGCGCCTTGTCCTCTCCCGTCTGTTTGCCGGCCTGGCGCTGGCGCTCGCCGCTGCGCTGGCCCACGCCGATGTCGAAGGCCTCAACCCCGCGCAGGAAGTCCGCTACCAGGCGCTGATTGCCGAGCTGCGCTGTCTGGTCTGCCAGAACCAGACCATCGCCGAGTCCAGTGCGCCGCTGGCGGTGGATCTGCGCAATCAGGTCAAGACCCAGATCGTCGCCGGCCGCAGCCAGGCCGAGATCATCGACTACCTCACCCAGCGCTACGGCGACTTCGTGCTGTACCGGCCGCCGTTCAAGGCCAGCACCGCGCTGCTCTGGCTCGGGCCGTTCCTGCTGCTCTTGGGCGGGCTGGTGTGGGCGCTGCGCTATGTGCGCGGCACCCGGCAGCCGGCGGCGACGACCGAAAAGCCCGTGGACCCCGAGGCCGTGCAGCGCCTGCTGGCCGAGACCCAGGCCGCCCTGGCCGCGCAGGACGCCCCCGCGCGAAACCCGAAGGAATGAGCATGTCCGTTTTGCCGATGGCGATCCTCGCCCTGATCGCCGCCTTCTGGCTGACCCGGCCGTTCTGGCAGGCGCAGCTGCCCGCTGCGCAGCGTCGCCGCGCCGCCAACATCGCCGCCTATCGCACGCGGCTGACCGAGCTGGAGACCGAGCAGGCCGCCGGCCTGCTCAGCGCCGAAGAGGCTGGCCAGCTCAAGCGCGAGCTGGACCAGCGCCTGCTGGGCGAGGCCGATGCGCGGGAGGCCGGCAGCGCCGAGAGCCCGGGCAAGCTGGCGCCGGCGCTGTTGCTGGCGGTGCTGTTCGTGGTCGGTGGCGCGGTCTGGTACGTGCAGGCCGGCAGCTGGCGCACCGCCGAGCAGATCGCCCAGGGCCCGGTCGCGACCGACAGCGGCCAGCCGCCGGACATCACCGCCATGGTCGCCAAGCTGGAAGCGCGTCTGCAGGCCGAGCCTGACAGTCTCGAAGGCTGGACCATGCTCGGCCGTTCCTACTTCGTGATGGAGCGCTACGCCGAGGCGGCCAGCGCCTACGCCAAGGCCAACGAGCTGTCGGGCAATAACAACCCGGCGCTCCTGACCGGCGAGGGCGAGGCCCTGGCCATGGCCCGTGATCGCGACCTGCTGGGCCGGCCGCAGCAGCTGTTCGAGGCCGCGCTCAAGCTGGCGCCGGACGACGGCAAGACGCTCTGGTACGCCGGCCTCGCCAACGCCCAGGCCAAGGACTATGCGCAGGCGCAGGCGCGGTTCGGGCAACTGCTCCAGCAGGAGCTGCCGGAAGACATCCGCGCCGCCGTCGTGCAGCGCCTGGACGAGCTGCGGCAGTTGCAGGGTGGGGCGCCGATGACGGCCGCCGCGACGCCGGCTGCGGCGCAGGCCGCCGGCAACCAGAGCGCCGTCGCGACGGGCCTGAGCCTGAGCATCACCGTGGAACTGGACCCGGCTCTGACCGCGCAGCTGCCGCCGGGCGCGGTGCTGTTCGTGTTCGCCAAGGCTGCCTCCGGCCCGCCGATGCCGCTGGCCGTGCAGCGCCTGCCCGGCGCGCGCCTGCCGCTGACGGTGAAGCTGGATGACAGCATGGCCATGACCCCGGCGATGAAGCTCTCGCAGTTCGACCGCTGGACCATCACCGCCCGGCTCTCGCAGTCCGGTGGCGCCCAGGCCCAGCCCGGCGATCTGCAGGGCAGCCTGCAACTCGGCCGCGAAGCGGCCGGCCAGCCGCAGACCCTGGTGATCCGCGAGCGGGTCGGCGGCTGAGATCAGGCCAGTTTTTCCGCGTGCCCTGGATGGCGGCGCGCGTTCCGGTGGCCCCGCAGCTTTCAGTCCTTTAGCGGCGCACTCCGCAGCGGCGCTGCCCTGGCTTGGCCTTGCTGTTTTGGTGCTTGCCGTGTCGGCGTCCTGCGCGCTCGAGCGTTATTGACAGGGTCCACGCACCGCCCCGCGCGCGCACTCGCTTAGAGCTTGTCAGCCGCGCCCGGCCCGTGTCGTGACCCGCCCGCCGCGCCTCGCGATGGCCCCGGCGGCCGTCCCTTCCGAATACCGCTGAGTTCCCATGCCCTACCCACGTCTTCTTCCCCGCACCGGCCCCGTTCTGGGATTGACTCTGCTGCTCACCGCCTGCGCGCCGCCGCAGGCCCTGCGTGGCGACTTCCCCAAGCTGACTCCGACCGAGGTCAGCGCGCTGAAGGCGCCGCCGGAAGGACAGAAAATCCGCTGGGGCGGGGTGGTGCTGTCGATGGACAACAAGGCCGAGCAGAGCTGCTTCGAGATCCTCGCCCGGCCGCTGGATTCCAGCTCGCGTCCGAAGCAGAGCGACCGCAACGACGGCCGCTTCCTGGCCTGCATCCCCGGCTTCCGTGACCCCAAGGCCTACGAAGGTGGCCGCGAAGTGACCGTGGTCGGCACGCTCAACGGCAGCGAGTCGCGCCAGATCGGCGAGTTCCCCTACCAGTACCCCAAGGTCGCGGCGACCGAGGTCTACCTCTGGCCCAAGCCCTCTCCGGAGCAGACCGTGGTGGGGGCGGACTTCTTGATCGGCTATCCGTACTACTACGCCTACCCGGTGTACTACGTGCGGCGTGAACCCGCCGCCCCGACCGGCGCGCTGTCCAGCCCCGCACCGGCCGCGCCGCGCCGGGAGGTGCCGATGTCGGCGCCGCCGATCAGTCTGCCGAGTCCGGGCCGACTGCGCTTCTAGGCGTCTTCGTCGCCGGCCGCGAGGCGCGCCGGCGAAAGGCGTGAGTCCAGGGGCGACCGTTCCTTCCCTGAGGGCGGGGGGCTGCGTTCGTAGCGGCTGACAGGCCCTATCTTCGTCATCCGCGCCGAGCGGCTGCTCCGCGCAGAACTGCATTTACTAGTTGGAGCCAATCCGCCTGCTACCGATACTCCCCGGCGACCGACACGCGAACTGGGGAGTGGCGCCGATGCAGGCCTGGTTGATGGCAAGGCAGTGGGAGACGGTATTCGCCGCCGCGCAGTTCTCGGTTCTGCCGGCCGCCCTCGGCGTGGCGCTGGGCGCGCTGCTGGCCCTGCTCTGGTTGGGCGCTGGCGCCCAGCCGCGCAGCCGCAAAGGCCGCGTCGGCAAGCGCGCCGCGCTGCTGCTCGCCTGGCTGCTGAGCCTGCTGCTCGCGGCGCTGATCCTGCTCGGCTACCGCGCCGCGCCGTACACCGCCGATGCCGTCCTGACCGCAGGCCTGCGCAGTGCTCTGCTCGCCTTGCTGAGCCAGTTGGGCGCCGGCCTGCTGCTGGTGGCCGGGCCACTGCTGGTCTGGGCGATCTGGCGTCGCTCGGCCACGGGAGCGCGCGCATGATCAGCCGGCGCCGTCTGCTCGCCCTCGGTGGCGCCGGCCTCGCCGCCGCCAGCGGTGGCCGCTTGCTACAAGCCGGCCTCGTCTCTGAAAGCGCCAGCGCCGCCACGCCGCTGCCCACGCCCGGCGACTGGCCGGCGGTGCGCCGCGAATTCGCCTTCGCCGAGGCTGCGGCACCGAAGATTCCGCTCAACGCCGCCAACCTCACGCCCCCCCTGCGGCGCGTGCAGCAGGCCTATGCCGAGGCCAGCTCGCGGCTGGCGGCGGATGTCTCCTTCCATCACCGCGCCCTGTTCCTGCAAACCGAGCTGGCCCGCCTGCGCGGCCTGCTGGCGCAGCACCTGGGCCTGGCCGATGGCCGCGATGTTGCCCTGGTGCGCAACACCAGCGAGGCCAATGCCACCGTCGTCAATGGTTTTGACTTCGCCCCCGACGACGAGGTGGTGCTCTGGGACCACAACCACCACACCAACAACCGCAGTTGGGGCTATCGGCGTGCCCGCCGGCCCTTCGTCTGCAAGGTGGTGCAACTGCCCGAGCAGCCACGCAGCGAGCAGGCGCTGATCGAACCCTTCCTCGCCGCGCTGACGCCGCGCACGCGGGTGGTGAGCTTCAGCGAGTTGTCCAACATTAGCGGCCTGCGCCTGCCGGCGGCGGCGCTGTGCAAGGCCATCCACGCCGCGCGGCCGGAGGTGTTCGTGCACGTCGATGGCGCCCAGACCTGGGGCGCCATCGCGCTCGACCTGCGGGCGATGGACTGCGACAGCTATTCCAGCAGCGCCCACAAGTGGCTGATGGGTCCGCGCGAGCTGGGCATCCTCTACCTGCGCCCGGAGCGCGCCGAACAGTTGCAGCCGCACACGGTGGGCTACGACTACGAGTTCAACTACCCGGAAGCCGGCCTGCCCAAGGGGGCAGCCCGCTTCGAGTGCCTGGGTCAGCGCAACGACGCGCTGTTCCCAGCCCTGAGCGCCGCCCTGGAATTCCACCTGGCGCTAGGCCCGGCCGCCATCGAGGCACGCATACACGCGCTGGGCAAAAGCCTGCGCCAGCAACTGCGCGCCGCCGGCTTCGAGCTGCGCACGCCTGAGGACGAGCGCTACGCGCTGGGCATCAGCGTGGTGAAAATGCCCGAGCCCGCGAAGGCGGTCGCCGCCTTCCGCAATCTGTACGAACAGCACGGCCTGTACGCGGCCTATGTGCATGACAACCAGGTGCTCTGCGACGTGCCGGTGCCCACCGAAGGCGAGCCGCCGTTGGCGATCCGGCTGTGCAGCCATGTCTACAACAGCGAGGCGGATCTGGTCGCCGCCGCCGAGGCCTTGCGGAGCAGTTAGCGCCAAAGCTCGGCGGGGTTGGGGGAAAGCCCTCGTCCTCGCCGTTTGAGGTGAGCACCCGATTGGTAGCCCGGATGCAATCCGGGGTTGGTTCACGCCGGAACCCAATCCCAGGCACAGCCCGATACCAACTCACTGCGGAGTTCAAGGCTCCCCGCACCCACCTTCCGGCGCTGTCCCAGCCTCGCCACCCCAATCGGCATTCAGCAAGCCCCGCTGGACGAAGCGATGAAACGAAGAATGTGGCCAGTCCCTCACCGCAGCCACCAGGCCGTGCTTGACGGGGTTGTAGTGGATGTAGTCCACATGCCGCCGCAGATCTTCATCGTCGCGGATCGTGTGCTCCCAGAAACGCCGCTGCCAAAGCCGGTATTCACCACGTGCATCCCGTCGCAGGGGTAGCCCTGCCGCCAGCAAACGCACCGTGAATCCCCGCTTGATGAGGCGCACGCGATTCGAGAAATCAGCGTCGTTTTCCGGCAAGGCGCAGAGCCAGTGAAGGTGCTCTGGCAATACCACTACCGCGAGGGTCTCGAACGGCTGTCGTTGCCGGGCGTCGCGGAACGCCTCGCGCAGCAAGGCGATGTGATCCACCAACAGCGACGAACGCCGATCCCGCAAGGTCATCGTCAGGAAGTACGGCGCATTGGCAATCCGGCTGCGGCGGTATAAAACCATTGCCAAACGGTATCCCGGATGCAATCCGGGGCGGGTACGCAGATGCAGATGGTGGCCCCGGATTGCATCCGGGCTACGCTGGCTGATGCAATTTGGACGCATCAGGCTGCGCCTGTTTACCACATGCCAATGACCCGGCGTTTTAACTCTAGTATTGGACGGCAAAACGCGACTTATCCCGTCGGGTACACTCCGAACTCATTCTTAATTCTCGACATCTCAAGGAAGCCGTGAAATGAGCGTTGCCTGGGTCGAACTACTAACGGCATTTTGCCTGGCGGCAGGTGAACAGGGAGCTGCCTGGAAGGCGCGACCGCCACAGTGGAACGAACCGGCAACGGAAGAGCAGATACATGCCTTAGAGAAGACAATTGGAGTCGAATTGCCTGGTGACTACAAAGACTTCCTGCGAACGTCTAATGGCATCCGAAACTATGTGCCAGGAGCCGACTTGCCGGGGACGGAGGATCTCAAGGAATTTGTTATTTCTCGGTCCCATAAATATGGAACTTATGCAAAGGCTATTCGAGATGCCTTTCTTTACGACGATGAGATCGGCTTCGGCATTCAAGACGATGAAGTGCTGATGATCTACAGCGCAGGCGGTAGCTCAGGGGCGATTTTTTTGGTGGTTTCTCCTAAGTCGCGAGCTCATGGAAACGTGGTGGTTTACCTACCTGGAGAGCCGGCCATCTATCCGTCTTGGCTGAGTTATATGGGGAGTCTCACCGAGCAGATGCGGAAGTCGCGGTAGGGGAATCAAGAATCAAAGCGAGCGTAGCCCGGTTGGAATTACGGTTGGAATTACGGTGACAGCTTACCCATTCACCGAATTTCTCATTGCACGCTGTCCCGTCCGCCTGTCCGCCGCCTCATTTCGTTGCCGATTCGTGCCGGTTTTGATGGCCAAATCGCAGATTACGCCGCCATCGCGGCGAGCGGGACCAGACTCAGGCGGCTCCGTTTGCGCTCGTAACCGTTTCTATGTCGCTAAATCTCGACTAGGTCCCTCGCGACCCGCCGATTCCCCGGACAGGACTGCCCATGTTGTTGACACCACTCGCCACCACCCACTTCTAAGCCGGGTGGTAATAGCCCGCCAGTAAGCCGTCCCAAGCCTCGAACCATTGTTCGTGCCCCCGCCCTTTGCCGGGCCGGCTCCAGACTTCGGCCGGGGTGGCACCGTCCAGGTGCCGGTGCGGGCGGACATGGTTGTACCAAAACCGGAACAGTCGGAGGCTGGTGTCGAGTTGCGCAGCGTCCTTGACGATCCATCGGTCGAGTTTGCTCTTCAGCGTGCCGAAGAAGCGCTTGATCCGTCCGTTCTGCCAAGGGCAAGCAACTTGGGTTCGCTGGTGGCGAATGCCCATCAGTGCCAGACCCGCGCGGAAGGTCCTGGAGGTGAAGACGGCCTCGTTGTCGGTGCGGATCAGCTTGGGGCATCCGTACCGGTGGACGGTGGTCGCGATCTTGAGTAGCAGGCCGAGCGAAGAACGATCCCTGATGCGTTCCAGCAGCAGGCAGGCGCGCGAGCCATGATCAACGATGCCCAGCAGAGCATGCTGTGCCCCCTGCGCGTCGCCTTTACCGGTTAGGTCGATGGCCCAGATGCGGTTGACCGGCATCGGTCGCGGCCGGCGGTGTTTGAGGTGTAGGCGCAGGCGTTGAATCGAATTCAGATTCTGGCGAATCGCCCGGGTTCAGGCCTCAATCCCGGCAAGCCCTTGCCCTAGGCCCTTGCCGCCAAAGCCTGCGCAATCAGCCGCAGCGTCTGCGGATGAAACGGCAGGCCGAAGTGGCTGGCGGCCGTCTCGCGGTGCTCGACCGCGTGGTTGGGGTCTATGCAACTGCCCCAGGCGACGATGCCGTCGCGGCGGGTGTAGATGGCGGTGACCGGGCAGGGGAGCGGGCGGCTGGCTTCGCGGGCGTCGGCCTTGCTGGCGAGTTGCTCCACGTCCATGCCCTGCTTGCGATAGCCCTTGGCGAACACGGTGTACTTGGGGCCGCCGACGATGGGTGAGCCCAGGGTGACCACCTGTGCCACCGCTTCCGGTGCCTCGCGGGCGACGTCGCGGGCGAGCACGCCGCCCAGGCTCCAGCCGACCAGCTTCACTGGCAGCGCATGCCGGGCCGCGAGTTCGCGCACGCGCTGCACCAGGGGCGGCAGCAGCTTGCCGGTCTTGCCGTGGTTGCGGCCCTGGCCCCAGCCGTAGACGGTGTAGCCGAGCGCGGAGAGCTTGTGGCGCAGCAGCGCGGTTTCTCGGTCGCTGGCCTGAAAGCCGGGCACCACCAGCACCGGTCCCTGGCCGCGCGGCAGGCCGCGGGTGGAGCCGATCAGGCCGCGTACGAATTCCAGCCCGACGGTGGCCTCGGCCAGCAGCAGCCAGGGCGAGGGCGGGGCGAGCGGGCTCGGGACGCTGGGCTTGGGGAAGCTCATGGCAGGTCGATCCAATAGGCGCGCAACTGACCGTCGGCACCGGCGGCATAGGCGAGCTTGGCGACCGGGTTGAAGGCGAGGCTGGCGACGCTGTCTTCCAGCCGGTCCAGGCCCAGCGGCCGCTCCTCGCTCTTCAGGCTCCACAGCAGCACGGCGCGGTCGGGCCCGCCGGAGAGCAGCAGGGGCTGCTTGGCATGGGCGGCCAGCACTTCCGGCGGCCGCAGGTGGTGCAGCAGTTGCAGCGGGCGGCTGCCTTCCGGCCCCTTGCCGGTGAAGCTCCAGACGATGATCGCGTCCTCGCCGGTGGTGGCGAGCAGCTTGCCGTCGCCGCTCCAGGCCAGGGCCTGGGGCTTGCGGGCGTAGCCGCCCATGCGCGAGTCGACCCAGGGGCCGGCGCGCCAGAAGTGCACGGACTTGTCCAGGCAGCCGCAGGCGATGACCTTGCCGTCCGGGCTCCAGCTGAGGTTGAGCAGGGTGCTGGCCCATTTCAGCGTGCGGTCCAGGCCGCCATCGACGGCGCGCCAGACCAGCACCTCGCTGCCGGCAGCGGCGGCGAGCAGGCCGCCGACGCCGTTCCAGCCCAGGCCGTTGATGCCGGCGGGCGCGGTGAACTCCTGTAGCTGGGTGCCGCTCTCGTCCCAGAGCCGGGCGGTCTTGCCGCCGGCGCTGGCGAGGCGCTTGCCGTCCGGCGTCCAGGCCAGGTGCTGCACCCAGGCGGACTTGCCGGGCAGCGCGGCCAGGGCCTGGCCCTGGCGCGCATCCCAGAGCCTGGCGTGGCCATCCTGGCCGGCGCTGGCCAGCCATTTGCGGCCCCAGGCCAGGCCCAGCACACCGTTGGCGTGGGCGTCGAGTGTGTGCAGCCGATCGCCGGCGCTGGCGTCGAAGACGAAGACCTGGCCGCTGGCGGTGCCGGCGGCGATCAGGCTGCCGTCGCGGGAGGCGGCAAGGGCGGTGGGGTAGTCGTCGAGCGTCGCCTGCCAGGCGGGGGTGAGGGCGCTGCTCATGCGGGCTGGCGCAGGCAGGCCTTGAAGCCGTCGGTGAGCCGCTCGCGGTCGAGATTGCGGCCGATGAACACCAGGGTGTTGCCGCGCTCGGCGCTGCCCCAGGGGGCGTCCTCGCGGCCGTCCATGACCATGTGCACGCCCTGGAACACGTAGCGGCGGTCGCGGCCGGCGACGTTGAGGATGCCCTTGCTGCGGAAGATGTCGTTGCCCTGGGTGGAGAGCACCGCGCTCATCCAGCCGCTGAACAGGCTGGGATCGACCACGCCGTCCAGACGGATGCCGACGCTGCTGACGCCCGCCTCGTGCTCGTGGCTGTGCTCGTAGTGCTTGCTGAGCGTGGGGCGCAGTGGGCTACCGTCCGGCTTCTTGAGGCTCAGGTGGTGCTCTTCCGGCGCGTGCTCGGTCAGCAGCACGTAATGGCCGGCCGCAGGTACGCGGATCGGGAAGTGGGCGTGATCGCCGGAGAGGTCGAGCGTCCAGGGCGTCATCGACGGCTCCAGCGGGCTACCGGGCGCGCGCGGCTCGGGTTTGTTGGCGAAGGCCCGCACCGCCTTGTCGGCGGCGCTGTTGAGGGCGTCCTCGCCGCTGGCCGGGACCGGCAGCAGCGCCAGGGTCAGCGCGTGGGCGTCATGATCGTGGCCGTGATGGTGGTGTTCGTCGTGATCGTCGTGGTCGCCATGACCGTGATCGTGGCCATGACCGTGGTGATGATGGCCGTGGCCGCAGGCGCCGGCGACCAGCTCGGCGCCGGACTCGATCTTGTACAGGCCGGCCCACTCGAAGGGGTATTCGGGGGCCAGGAATTCGGGGTTCAGCTCCAGCGCGCGGGACAGATCGAAGCCGCCGACATCCAGCACCGCCTCGATCGGCGCGGCGGCATTGGTGGTGCGGATGAGCTTGGCCATGGCATTGATGCCGCGCACCCGCCGCTCGACCGTATCCAGTTCGTCCTCAGTGACCAGATCGCACTTGTTGAGCAGGATCACGTCGGCGAAGGCGACCTGCTTCTGCGCCTCCTCGCTGTCGTCCAGGTGCAGCAGCAGGTGCTTGGCATCGACCACGGTGACCAGGCCATCAAGCGCGAACTGCGCCTTCATGTCCTCGTCCATGAAGAAGGTCTGTGCCACCGGGCCGGGGTCGGCCATGCCGGTGGTCTCGACCAATATCCGGTCGAACTTGTCGCGGCGCTTCAGGAGCTGGCCGAGGATGCGGATCAGGTCGCCGCGCACCGTACAGCAGATGCAGCCGTTGTTCATCTCGAAGATTTCTTCGTCAGCATTGATGACCAGGGCCTGGTCGATGCCGATTTCGCCGAACTCGTTCTCGATCACGGCGATGCGCTGGCCGTGCTCCTCGCTGAGGATGCGGTTGAGCAGGGTGGTCTTGCCGGCGCCGAGAAAGCCGGTGAGGACGGTAACGGGGATCTTGGACGCCATGTGCTTGGCCTGCGGGTAGCCCGAAAAGGGGGCGTAGTTTAAGGGGCGCTAAGGGTTATCATCGCGCCCCCGGCCACCAACAGACCCCGTCCGCGCCCGATGACCGCTGCCCTCGTCCTGCCCGACCTGACCGCCCTGCCCAAGACCGGCCCGCTGTTCGGCCGCGCCGCCCTGACCGCCCGCCGCAAGGGCAAGGCCAGTTCCAGCATCCCGGCCAATGCCGTGACCCTGCGTGGCCTGCGCTTCGATGCGGCGCACATCGCCGCCTACAACGCCGTCTGCGGCCTGCCGGAGGGCACGTTCGCGCTCACCTACCCGCAGGTGCTGGCCGCACCGCTGCACATGCATGTGCTGCTCCAGTCCAATTACCCCTTCCCGCTGCTGGGCATGGTGCATATCGCCAATGTCATCGAGCAGAAGGCCGTGCTCGACCTCGACGCCAGCTACGACCTGCGCGTGCAGGTCGGTGACAGCCGTCGGGTGCCGCAGGGCCTCGAAGTGGACCTGCGTACCGAGCTGCTGGCCGGCACCGAGCCGGTGTGGAGCGCGGTGACCACCGTCCTGCACCGCCTGCCGGGCAAGCCGGGCGCGCGCAAGGCGCCGCCCCCGCCGCCGCCGGCCGCCGCCGCGCAGTACCGGCCGTTCAGCGTGCCGGAGGACATCGGCCGCCGCTACGCACCGGTTTCCAAGGACTACAACCCCATCCATCTCTACGCGCTCACCGCCAAGGCCTTCGGCTTCCCCCGCGCCATCGCCCACGGCATGTGGAGCGTCGCCCGCTGCCTGGGCGAGCTGCTGCCGCAACTGGATCAGGCGCCTGCGCGGCTGGAAGTGCGCTTCAAGCAGCCGCTGCTGCTGCCCAGCCGGGTCACCCTCAAGTTTCAGGCTCGCAACCAGGGATTCGACTTTGATCTACTGGCCCGCGAGGGTGGAAAGCTGCATTTGAGTGGCCGCCTGGACGGCAGCCTGAAGTAAAGTACGCGCCGCGAACATTTGGGAGGCCGGGCGGCCCGGCCAAAACTCACGACAACTTACGGAGCTTTACATGCGGATTCGCAAAGCGGTGTTCCCGGTCGCCGGTCTCGGCACCCGTTTCCTCCCGGCCACCAAGGCCTCGGCCAAGGAAATGCTGCCGGTGGTGGACAAGCCGCTGATCCAGTACGCCGTGCAGGAGGCGATCTCCGCCGGCGCCGAAGAGCTGATCTTCGTCACCGGCCGTTCGAAGAATTCGATCATGGATCACTTCGACAAGGCCTACGAGCTGGAGGCCGAGCTGGCCGCCCGCAACAAGACCAAGCTCCTGGAGACGGTGCAGGAAATCCTGCCGCCCGGCATCACCTGCATCTTCATCCGCCAGGCCGAAGCCCTGGGCCTGGGCCACGCCGTGCTCTGCGCCTGGCCGGCGGTGGGTGACGAGGACTTCTCGGTGATCCTCGCGGACGACCTGATCGACGGCAAGCTGCGTCCCTGCCTGGCGCAGATGCAGCGCGTCTACCAGGAATACGGCACTAGCGTCATCGCCACCCAGCGGGTGCCGATGGACGAGGTCAGCAGCTACGGCGTGGTCGAGACCCAGCCGGTGGCCCCGGGCCTGGGTGAGATCCGCCGCATCGTCGAAAAGCCGAAGAAGGAAGACGCGCCGAGCAACCTCGCCGTCGTCGGCCGCTACATCCTGACGCCGCGCATCTTCAAGCTGCTGGAGCGCACCCAGCGCGGTGCCGGCGGCGAAATCCAGCTCACCGACGCGATCAGCCAGATGATCCAGGAGCAGACGGTGCTGGCCTATGAATTCGAGGGCACCCGCTACGACTGCGGCAGCAAGCTCGGCTACCTGAAGGCGAACGTCGAGTTCGGCCTCAAGCATCCGGAGCTGGCTGGCGACTTCCGCGAGTACCTCGGTGAGCTGACCGGCGACTGGAAAAAGCCCGAGAAGGCCGAAAAGGCCAAGAAATAAGCAAACCCCAACAGCGCCGCCGCCGGGCGGCGCAAATCGTTTCGAGGCCAGCTTTCAGCGGCTTAAAGCCCCGACCGATCCCTACCCGGCGGGAGAATGCATGAGCGGTAGCAAGTACAACACCCTGGTCGCCACCTCTTCGATCTCCGGCGGTAACGCCGTGTACGTGGAAGAGGCTTATGAGCGCTTTCTCGAAGACCCGAACTCGGTCGACGAGACCTGGCGCAACTACTTCCGCAGCCTGAACGGCGCGGGGGATGTTCCGCATGGCCCGGTCCGGGCGCGGTTCGAGGCCTTGGCGCAGCAGCCGAAGACGGTGGTCGCCCCGGCGACCTCGATGGACGCGGTGGCGGCCGAAAAGCAGGCCGGCGTGCTGCGGCTGATCAACTACTACCGCGTGCGCGGTCACCAGGCGGCCAAGCTGGACCCGCTGGGTCTGGCGCCGACCCCGGCGCTGCAGGATCTCGACCCGACCTTCCACGGCCTGTCGCCGCAGGACATGGACACGGTGTTCAACACCGGCAGCCTCGCCTACGCCGACCGCCTGCCGCTGCGCGAGATCATCAAGCTGATGAAGGCGGTGTACACCGACACCATCGGCGCCGAGTACATGTACATCACCGAGACGGCGCAGAAGCGCTGGATCCAGAAGCGTCTCGAAGCCCAGGTCTACCAGCCCAAGCTGCCGCCGGAGCGCCGCAAGGAAGTGCTGCTGCAGATGACCGCCGCTGAAGGTCTGGAGCGCTATCTGCACAACAAGTACGTCGGCCAGAAGCGCTTCTCGCTGGAAGGTGGCGAGGCGATGATCCCGGCGCTCGACGAAGCCATGCGCGCCAGCGCCGAGGCCGGCGCCGAGGAGATGGTGATCGGCATGGCCCACCGTGGCCGTCTCAATGTGCTGATCAACATCCTCGGCAAGTCGCCCAAGGATCTGTTCGCCGAGTTCGAGGGCAAGTACTCGGCCGAGAGCCTGACCCGCGCCGGCGACGTGAAGTACCACCAGGGCTTCTCCACCGACGTGGAAGTGGCCGGCAAGCGCCTGCACCTGGTGCTGGCCTTCAATCCCTCGCATCTGGAGATCGTCAATCCGGTGGTGGAAGGCAGCGTCAAGGCGCGCCAGACCCGCCGCCACGACGACATCGGCCAGAAGGTGGTGCCGGTGCTGATCCACGGCGACGCCGCCTTCGCCGGCCAGGGCGTGGTGATGGAAACCCTCCAGCTCAGCCACAGCAAGGGCTACAGCACCGGCGGCACCCTGCATGTGATCGTCAACAACCAGATCGGCTTCACCACCCCGAACCCGATCGAAGCCAACCCCGGCCACGAGGCGCGCACCAGCCGCTACTGCACCGACCTCGCGAAGATGCTGGAAGCGCCGGTGTTCCACGTGAACGGCGACGACCCGGACGCGGTGGTGTTCGTCACCCGCCTGGCGATGGACTTCCGCAACGCCTTCCACAAGGACGTGATCGTCGACATCTGCTGCTACCGCCGTCTCGGCCACAACGAGGCCGACGAGCCCAGCGTCACCAGCCCGGTGATGTACGAGACCATCAAGAAGCTGCCGACCACCCTGACGCTCTACGGCCAGAAGCTGGTGGGCGAGAAGGTGGTGGCTAGCGACGAGCCGGAAAAGCTGATCCGCGCCTACCGCGACGGCCTCGACAAGGGCGAGAACATCGCCCGTGCCACGCTCGGTTTCGTCGGCAACCAGTACACCGTCAACTGGTCGCTGTACGGCAAGGGCGAGTGGAGCGATCCGGTCGATACCTCGGTGTCGCAGGACAGCATCCGCGTGCTCGCCGGCAAGCTGCTGGCGCTGCCGGAAGGCTTCACCCTGCATCCTCGCGTCGCCAAGATCATGGACGACCGCGCCAAGATGGCGGCCGGCGAGCTGGCGATGGACTGGGGCTTTGCCGAGACCATGGCCTACGCCACGCTGGTGAACGAGGGCTTCGCGGTGCGCATCTGCGGCCAGGACGTGCGCCGTGGCACCTTCTTCCACCGCCACGCCACCATCCACGACGCCAAGACCGGCGAGCGGGTCACGCCGCTGCGCCATCTGCACAGCGACAAGAACAAATTCATCATCAACGACACCCTGCTGTCGGAAGAGGGCGTGCTCGGTTTCGAGTACGGCTACTCGACCACCGACCCGGACTCGCTGGTGATCTGGGAAGCGCAGTTCGGCGACTTCGCCAACGGCGCCCAGGTGGTGGTGGACCAGTTCATTGCCGCCGGCTACGCCAAGTGGGCGCGGCTCTGCGGCCTGGTGATGTTCCTGCCGCACGGCTATGAAGGGCAGGGGCCGGAGCACTCCTCGGGCCGCCTGGAGCGCTATCTGCAGCTCTGCGCCGGCAACAACATGCAGGTCTGCGTGCCCTCGACCCCGGCGCAGATGTTCCACATGCTGCGCCGGCAGATGAAGCGCAGCCTGCGCCTGCCGCTGATCGTGATGACCCCGAAGTCGCTGCTACGTCATCCGCAGTCGGTTTCGACCCTGGACGACCTCACCAAGGGCCGCTTCCAGCCGATCATCCCGGAGACCGAAGCGCTCGACGCCAAGAAGGTCAAGCGCATCGTGTTCTGCTCCGGCAAGCTCTACTTCGAGCTGGTCACCGCCCGCGAGAAGGAAGGCTTGAAGGACGTCGCCATCGTCCGCATCGAGCAGCTCTATCCCTTCCCGCGCGCCGAGTACGAGGCCGCGCTTGCCGCCTATCCCAAGGCCAAGCAGGTGGTCTGGGCGCAGGAAGAGCCGGAGAACCAGGGCGCCTGGTATCAGATCAAGCATCGCCTGGCCGCCTACCTGGGCGATCAGCACGAGCTGCTCTACGCCACCCGCGCCGGCACTTCGACCACGGCGGTCGGCTACCTGAAGGTGCACAACAAGGAACAGGCGGAAGTCGTTGCCGCCGCACTGACCGGCGGCCAGCCGGTCTGAACCGCATTCGCATAACCCGCAAAACAAACACGTCGGAGAACAGCGCCACATGGCCATCGAAATCAAAGTCCCCAACCTGCCGGAGTCGGTGTCCTCGGCGACGGTTGCCACCTGGCACGTCAAGGCCGGCGACACGGTCAAGCGCGAGCAGAACCTGGTGGATCTGGAAACCGACAAGGTGATGCTGGAAGTGCCGGCCACCGCCGACGGCGTGCTCACCGAGATTCGCATCCAGCCCGGCGCGACGGTGCAGGCCGGCGACGTGATCGGCATCCTCACCGAGGGCGCGGCGGCGGCCGCGCCGGCGGCACCCGCAGCCGCTGCTGCTGCGCCGGTCAAGGCCGAGGCGGCGACCAGCGCCGCCAGCGCCGAGGACGTGCAGGGGCCGGCAGTGCGCAAGCTGCTGGCCGAACTGGGCCTGTCGGCCGAAGGCATTCCCGCCAGCGGCCGGGGTGGTCGCCTGACCGTCGAGGACGTCAAGGCCTATGCCGCCAGCAAGCCGGCGGCGGCGCCCAAGGCCGCAGCGCCCGCTCCGGCTCCGGTGGCCGCGGCACCGGCCGCGCCGCGCAGCGAGGAGCGGGTGCCGATGACCCGCATCCGCGCGCGCATCGCCGAGCGGCTGAAGGAAGCGCAGAACACCGCCGCCATGCTCACCACCTTCAACGAGGTGGACCTGTCGGCGGTCGATGCCATCCGTGGCAAGTACAAGGACCAGTTCGAGAAGACCCACGGCGTCAAGCTCGGCTACATGAGCTTCTTCGTGCGCGCGGCGGTCGAGGCGCTGAAGAAGTTCCCGGCGGTCAATGCCTCCATCGACGGCGGCGACATCGTCTATCACAACTACTACGACATCGGCATCGCGGTCAGCTCGCCGCGCGGTCTGGTGGTGCCGATCCTCAAGGATGCCGACCTGCTCGGGCTCGCCGGCGTCGAGAAGGCCATTGGCGTCTTCGGCACCAAGGCCAAGGACAACAAGCTGTCGCTGGAAGATCTCACCGGAGGTACCTTCTCGATCACCAACGGCGGTGTATTCGGCTCGCTGATCTCCACGCCCATCCTCAACCCCCCCCAGAGCGCCATCCTGGGCATGCACGGCATCAACGAGCGCCTGCTCGATGTCGAGCTGAACGCCGACGGCACCGTCAAGCGGCTGAAGAAGGGCAAGATGATGTATCTCGCGCTCTCCTACGATCACCGCATCATCGACGGCCGCGAGGCGGTGCTGTTCCTGCGCACCATCAAGGAGTGCCTGGAAGATCCTGCGCGCCTGCTGCTCAATCTGTAAGCCGAGTCGCCGCGCAAGCCCTGGCGCGCCCCCGGAGGGGCGCGCTTTTTTGTTTCGCGCCGGTCACAATCAGCCATCGTTCAAAGGAGAGGAAGAATGCGCCGTCTAGCCCCCGCCGCCCTGATGCTGTCTGCGGTCGCCGTGCCCGCCCAGGCCCTGGAAACCGAACTGAACCTCAACACCTACCTGGCCGGCTCCCTGCGCTATCTGGAGTCCGACTTCGAGACCGGCGAAGACCAGTTCGAGGGCACCAACAACGCCTCGCGGCTGAGCCTCAAGGGCAGCGTCAAGAACGACTATGCGCGGCTGTTCGGCGTCTATGATCGGGGCCTGCGCAACGACAAGGCCGGCATCGAGCCTGAGCGGCAGATCTATCTGGGCGTGGATACCGCCTACGGCCAGTTGCTGGCCGGCAAGAAGGCCAGTGAGTACCGCCTGAGTGGCGAGCGCCTCGATCCCTTCTACGACACCAGCGTCGCCGGCTTCAACGGCCGCGCCCAGAGCGAGGGCGCCAGCTATGGTTTGTCCAATCTCAGCAATGGCTATTCCCGCAACATGATCGGCTATAGCACGCCGAACCTGTATGACCAGTTGCGGCTCAATGCGGCGGTGTTCCTGAACGACAAGGACGCCCCCAACGACGAGATGGACTACAGCGCTGGCGGCTCGCTCACCGTGCCCGGTCTGGTCGAGGGCACCCAGGCCACCGTCGGCGCGCAGTATCTGAAGATCGAGAACGTCGCCGCCTTCGCGGCCGGTGACGCTGGCCGCAACGAGTTGCTGGCGGTCGCTGGTTCGCCGGGTGTGTCCACCAGCTACCGGGCCTACGCGGCCTACACGGCGCCGCGATACAGCCTTGGTGTTTCCTTCGAGAACGTCGATGTCGCCTCCGAGCCGGATGCGCGTCGCTACTACTACCTGGCCGGCACCTATGCCCTGAGCGAGACCCTGCGTCTGGCCGGCAGCTTCGGCTACCTGGACTTCAAGCCCGGCAGCCCGGAGTTGTCCGGTCAGGGTTACAGCCTGGGCCTGTTCCGCAAGCTGAACGCGAACACCAATGCCTACCTGGCCGCCCGGCAGGTGTCGCTGGATACCGGCGGCGACAGCAGCTCCATCGCGGTCGGCGTGAGCATCAACTTCGACGTCAAGCTCTATCCCTTCTCCTTTGGTGGCGGCGACGACGAGACGGCTGCGGAATAGCCCTTGGCCGCCGTTACAATGCGCGGCATCGAAGCGAGGAGTGAAACAACGTGAGCGCGACTGACAGCAGTGGTGACTGGGATGTAGTGGTGATCGGCGGCGGCACTGGCGGCTATCCGGCGGCGATCCGCGCCGGCCAGCTGGGCATGAAGGTGGCCTGCATCAACGCCTGGCTCAACCGTGACGGCAAGCCGGCCTACGGTGGCACCTGCCTCAACGCCGGCTGCATTCCCAGCAAGGCCCTGCTGGAAAGCTCGGAGATGTTCCACAAGGCCAATCACGAGCTGGCGCTGCACGGCGTGAAGGTCTCCGGCGTGGCGATGGACATCGCCACCATGCAGGCGCGCAAGACCAAGATCTGCTCCAGCCTCACCGGCGGCATCGCCGGCCTGTTCAAGGCCAACGGCGTGGTGGGCATGGAGGGCACCGCCAAGCTGCTCGGCAACGGCCAAGTGGAATACACCCCGCATGCCGGCGACAAGCAGGTGCTCAAGGCCAAGCACATCATCGTCGCCACCGGCTCCGAGCCGGTGGAACTGAAGATCGCGCCCTTCGATCACCAGTACATCTGTGACAGCTGGGATGCCCTGGACTTCACCGAGCCGCCGGCCCGCCTGGGCATCATCGGCGCCGGTGTGATCGGCGTCGAGCTGGGCAGCGTCTGGGCGCGCCTGGGCAGCAAGGTCACCATCCTCGAAGCGCTGCCGACCTTCCTGCCGATGGTCGATGCCACCATCGCCAAGGACGCGCAGCGGCAGTTCGCCAAGCAGGGCCTGGACATCCGTCTCGGCGCCAAGGTGCAGAGCGCCAAGCTGGTCGGCAAGGAAGTGGTGGTGGAGTTCGAGTCGGAAGGCGCGATCAAGACCGAGACCTTCGACAAGCTGATCGTCGCCGTCGGTCGCCGGCCCTACACCAAGGGCCTGAACGCCGAAGGCATCGGTCTGGAACTCGACGCGCGCGGCTTCCTCAAGATCGATAAGCACTACCGCACCAACATCCCGGGCATCTACGGCAGCGGCGACGTGGTCGGCGGCGCGATGCTGGCGCACAAGGCCATCGAGGAGGGCATCGCCCTGGTCGAGCAGCTGCACGGCGAGAAGACCGAGGTCAATTACGACGCCATCCCCAGCGTGATCTACACCACGCCGGAAGTCGCCTGGGCGGGCCTCTCGGAAGAGCAGGCCAAGGCCAAGGGCCACGAGGTGAAGACCGGCACCAGCCCCTTCGCCGCCAACGGCCGCGCCAAGGCGCTGGAAGCGGCGGTGGGCACGGTCAAGGTCATCAGCGACGCCAAGACCGACCGCATCCTCGGGGTGCACATGGTCGGCCCCTACGTCTCGGAAATTCTGCAGTCGGTGATCGTCGCGCTGGAATTCGGTGCCACCACCGCCGATCTGCAACTGACCATGCACGGCCATCCGACCCTGGCCGAGGCCCTGCACGAGGCCTATCTGGCGGTCGATGGGCGCGCGATCCACGCCCTCAACAAGAAGAAGTAGGGTGGGGCGGATGCGCAAACTCAGTCTCGCTCTCGGCCTGTTGGCGGCCAGCGGTCTCGCCCGGGCCGAGTCGGTGGATTTCAACCTTGGGCCCGACAGCTTCCGTGGCTTTCTGTCCGGGCCGCTGTCCCGGCTGGCCGGCAATCTTTCCGGTCAGTACGACACCGGCTTCATCTACAAGCAGGGCGAGGACAACTCGACCGACGCCAAGGACGCCGAGCTGAAACTGGCGCACTTCGGGGTGCTGGCCACCGGCGATGTCGGTGCCCGTGGTGCCGAGGCGGCCGCCGGCCTGGGCGCGCGGCTGATCTACGCCGACCGCGAGCTGGCCGGCGACTCCGCCAGCGGCGGCGCACTGGCCTTCGGTGGCCAATTCGATGTCCGCTGGCCGGGCTACGAGCGCGTTGGTGTCACCGGCTACGGCTGGTACGCGCCGGAACTCACCAGCTTTTCCGGTCTGAAGAGCTACCACGAGGTGGCGCTGGATCTCGAATTCGAAGTGGTGCGCGCGGCGGCGGTTTACGCCGGCTATCGCCTGGTCAATCTCAAGCCCGAGGCCGGTGGTGACGGCGAGGTGGATTCCTCCGGTCACATCGGCATTCGTCTCAACTTCTAGCTCTAGCGGAACCCCTATGGGACGTGGACCCAGTATCGCCGGCCGCAAGGCCGTGGAGGACGCCAAGCGCGGCCAGGTTTTCACCAAGCTGATCCGCGAGATCAGCATGGCGGCGCGGGCCGGCGGCATCGACCCCGCCGGCAATCCGCGCTTGCGCATTGCCATCGACAAGGCGCTCGATGCCAACATGACCAAGGACACCGTCGAGCGGGCGCTCAAGCGCGCGGCGGGCGAGGGTGCGGATGCCACCCAGGAAATCCGCTACGAGGGTTACGGCGTTGGCGGCGTGGCGGTGATGGTGGACGCGATGACCGACAACCCGACGCGCACCATCGCCGACGTCCGTCACGCCTTCAGCAAGTACGGCGGCAATGTCGGCACCAGCGGCTCGGTGGCCTTCCAGTTTTCCGAGGTTGGCGAGCTGATCTTCGAGTTGGATGGCGCCGCCAACGAGGAAAAGATCCTCGAAATCGCGCTGGAAGCCGGTGCCGACGACGTGGTCAGCGAAGATGGCTACTGCGATGTCATCACCGCGCCGGCCGCGTTCGAGGCCGTCAAGAAAGCCCTGGAGGCGGCGGGACTCAAGCCCTTGCAGGCGGAAGTCACCATGCGCCCGGCCAACCGGGTGGCGGTGGCGGGCGAGGCCGCCGAGCAATTGCAGAAGATGCTCGATGCCCTGGAAGCCCTGGACGACGTGCAGGACGTCTATCACAACGCCGCGCTGTAGCCAGCGGCGCACGGCAGGCAAGCAGACATGGCCCGCCGACTGAAATCTCTCGATGAACTGCGCCGGCTGCCGGCCGTTTCCGCCGCTCCCGCTCCCGGGGCGCGCAAGGCCGCAGTCGCGGTCGCGCCGGTGCGGGTGCTCGGCATTGATCCTGGCTCGCGCTACACCGGCTGGGGCCTGCTGGAGTGCCGGGGGCAGCGCAGCCAGTTTCTGGCCGCGGGCCGCATCGTCTCCACCCAGGGCGCGATGCCGGAGCGCCTGCTGACCGTGTTCGAGGGCCTGTGCGCGGTGATCGCCGAACACCGCCCGGACGAGATCGCGCTGGAGGAAACCTTCGTCAACCGCAGCAATGCCCAGAGCGCGCTGGTGCTGGGGCAGGCGCGCGGCGTGGCGATGCTGGCCGCCGCCCGCACCGGCCTGCCGTTCGCGGAGTACGCCGCCGCGCAGGTGAAGCTGGCCATCGCCGGCCACGGCCGCGCCGACAAGCAGCAGATCGCGCAGATGGTGAAGCTGCTGCTGAAGCTCCAGGCCGCGCACTCCGAGGACGCCACCGATGCGCTGGCGGTGGCGCTCTGCCATGCCCATGTTCGTGGCACCATCAGCCAAGGGCATCCGGCACTCAAGGGAAGTTGGTGATGATCGGTCGAATCAGCGGCAAGCTGGTGCTGAAGGCACCGCCGCAATTGCTGGTGGATGTCGGTGGCGTTGGCTACGAGCTGGAAGTGCCGATGTCCACCCTCTACAAGCTGCCGGCGCTGGGCGAGGCGGTGAGCCTGCACACCCATCTGACCGTGCGCGAGGACGCGCACCTGCTCTACGGCTTCGCCAGCCTGGCCGAGAAGGCCCTGTTCCGCGAACTGATCAAGCTCTCCGGCGTCGGCCCGAAGCTGGCGCTGGCGGTGCTGTCCGGGGTCAGCGTCGAGGAGTTCTGGGCCCTGGTGCGCGCCGGCGATGCGGTGCGGCTGACCAAACTGCCCGGCATCGGCAAGAAGACCGCCGAGCGCATGGTGCTGGAGCTGCGCGAGAAGGCCGGCGCGGTCGATGGCCCGGCCAGTCTCGGCGGTGCCGCCACCGCGCAGCCGGCCACGCCGCTGGCGGAGGCGCGTTCGGCGCTGGAAGCGCTGGGCTACAAGACGGCGGAGGCCGACAAGCTGCTCAATGCCATCAAGGCCGAGGGCATGGGCACCGACCAGTTGATCCGCGAAGCCCTGAAGCGCGCGGTGCGATGAGCCACGCACGCCGCGAGCGGATCCTGGCCCTGGCGGCGCTTGGGCGCGGCGTGCTGGCGCGGCTGGCGGTGCTGCGCGAGGTGTCCACCCTGCTGGGCGAGGTGATCCTGGCCATTGGCCGGTTGCTGCGCGGCAAGGCACGTTTCGACCGCGCCGACGCCTGGGCGGTGGTGCAGGCCAGCGGCGCCGGCGCCCTCGGGGTGGTGAGCCTGGTGAATCTGCTGGTCGGCGCCATCCTCGCCTTCGTCGGCGCGGTGCAGCTGCTGAAATTCGGCGCCGGGCAGTTCGTCGCCGATCTGGTCAGCATCGCCACCGTCCGCGAGATGGCGGCCGTCATCACCGCCGTGGTGCTGTCCGGCCGTACCGGCGCCGCCTTCGCGGCGCGCATCGCCACGATGCAGGGCAACGAGGAGGTGGACGCGCTCAAGACCCTGGGCGTCTCGCCGGTGGAATTCCTGGTGCTGCCACGGGTGCTGGCGCTGACGCTGATGACGCCGCTGCTCTACGCCTACGCTTGCGCGGTGGGGCTCTTGGGCGGCTGGGCGGTTTCCGCCGGCATGCTCGATCTCTCCTCGCATCTCTATTGGAGCCGCAGCGCCGATGCCCTGGCCGGCACCCACTTCGTGCTCGGCGCGGGCAAGAGTCTGGCGTTCGGCTTCCTGGTCGCCTTCGCCGGCTGCTTTCACGGCCTGCGCGCCGGCCGCAACGCCGCCGCCGTGGGCGAGGCCACCACCCGGGCGGTGGTCAGCGGCATCGTCGGGGTGATCGTCATCGACGCCGTGTTTGCCCTCTGCGCCTACGCGCTCGACGTATGAGTGCCAATACGCCCGCCATCGTCGTCCACGGCCTGCGCATGGCCTACGGCAGCAAGCTGATCCAGGAAGAGGTCAGCTTCGAGGTCGCCAAGGGCAGCGTGTTCATCATCATGGGCGGCTCCGGCTGCGGCAAAAGCACCCTGCTCAAGCACCTGATCGGCCTGATGCCACCGGCAGCGGGGCAGGTGCTCTACGGCGATCACGACTACTGGCTCGCCGACGAAGCGGCCCGCGACGCCATCCGCCGCCGCTTCGGCGTGCTGTTCCAGGGCGCGGCCTTGTTCTCGACCATGACCCTGGCCGAGAACGTGATGCTGCCGATGAAGCTCAACGGCGACCGCCGCCAGTCCGCCGCCGAGCAGCGCGAACGCGCCGAGACCCTGCTGGAACTGGTGGGGCTGTCGGCGGCCGCCGACCTACTGCCCAACGAGATCAGCGGCGGCATGAAGAAGCGGGCCGGCCTGGCGCGGGCGCTGGCACTGGAGCCGGAGTACCTGTTCCTCGACGAACCCTCGGCCGGCCTCGATCCGATCAGCTCGCGCAAGCTCGACGAACTGATCCTCGACCTGCGCGAGCGCACCGGCGCGGCGGTGGTGGTGGTCACCCACGAACTGCCCAGCCTGTTCGCGATTGGCGACGACGGCATCTTCCTCGACGCGGTCAGCAAGCGGCCGATTGCCCGAGGCGCGCCGAAGCAGTTGCTGGAATCCTGCGATCATCCCTTTGTGCACGCCTTCCTGAGGCGCGAGGTTCCACCGGAGGACGTTGAAGATGGGCGTGAGTAAAGCGAATCCGACTGCGATCGGCGCCTTTGTGCTGGGCGCCCTGGCCCTGGTCGCGGTGGCGATCATCACCCTCGGCGGTAGCGCCCTGTTCACCCCCAAGCAGCGGGCGGTGGTGTTCTTCGAGGGCAACGTCAACGGCCTGGTGGTCGGCGCACCGGTGAACTTCCGGGGCGTCAAGGTGGGCTCGGTGGACCGCATCGCCCTGCAGTTCGACGCCACCACCCTCAATGCCCGCATCCCGGTCTATCTCAGCGTGCTGCCCAATCAGATCCAGGTGATCGGCGGCAGCCGCGAGGATATCGATATTCCCTTCGAGGCCTTCATCCAGAAGGGCCTGCGCGCCAAGCTCAACATGGAGAGCATCGTCACCGGCCAGTTGGGCGTCGATCTGGACTTCCGCCCGAACACGCCGCTGGTGCTGGTCGGCAGCCCGAACCCCTCGATTCCGGAGATTCCGACCGTGAAGTCGGATTTCGATGTCATCAAGGACCAGCTCAGCCAGATCCCGTTCCGCCAGATCGCCGACGACGTGAAGACCCTGGTGGCCTCGATCAGCGAGCTGAGCAAGAGCGCCGGCGGTAGCCTGGGCACGCTCGACCAGGAACTGCGCAGCACCGCCACCGCCGCGCGCAAGACCCTGGACCAGGCCAGCCGCACGCTGGCGACCATGGACGGCACCCTGGCCGCAGTGCGCGGGACTGCCGACAAGGCCAGCGCCACCCTGGACGTGGCCGGTCCGCAGCTCAACAAGACCCTGAGTTCCGCCGAGGCGGCGCTCAGCCGCGCCGAAAAGACCCTCAGCGCGGCCGAGCAGACCCTCGCCAACACCGCCGAGTTGACCGCGCCCGGCGCGCCGCTGCGGGCCGATCTGGAGCAGGCCCTGCGCGATCTCGCGGCCAGCGCCGAGTCGCTGCGCAGCTTCGCCGACACCGTCGAGCGCAACCCCAACGCCCTGGTCTTCGGCAACTAGAGGTTCCCGCCATGTCCTACTTCCGTCTGAAGCTGCTCGCCATCCTCGCCCTGAGCCTGTTCGCGAACGCCTGCGCCGGCCCGCAGCCCGCCGCGCCGCGCCGCTTGCTCTTGAGTTACGAGGGGCCGGCACCGGCGCAGAGCGAGCTGATCCGGCCGCGTCTGGTGGTTAGGGCGGTGACCGTGCCCGACTATCTGGACCGGCGCCAACTGGTCTACCGCGCCGAGGGAGCCGAGCTGCGCCAGTACGAGCAGGTGGAATGGGCGGAGCGCCCGGCGAAAGCGGTCACCCGCTGGCTTACCCAGGCGCTGGCGGCGCGCCGCGCCGACTACGCGGTGCTGGCACTGACCACGCCGGATGGCCGTGCCCCCGACGCCACCCTGTCGCTGAGCCTGGATGCCTTCGAGCCTGGGCCGGACGGCGTGCTGCACCTGCGCGGCAGCTGGGCCTATGCCCGGCACGCCGAGCCCGCCGGCCGTACCGGCCGCTTTGACGCCGACGTGCCGCTCGCCGCCGCCAGCCCGGAGGCCAGCATGGCCGCCATGCAGCAGGCACTGCAGCAGGCGCTGGAGCCGCTGGTGCAGGCGCTGCCGGCGGCGCCAGCGACCGGTCCGCACTGATCGTAGCGACCCGGTGTGAGACACTGCGCATCCTGACCAGACGCGCCGGGCGTTCACCGCCGCCGTCGCCCTCCGATCCACTCCACTTCCACGCATGAGCGACCGCCTGGTTTCCGCCACTGGCGCCACCGAAGAAGACCGCGTCGACCGCGCGATCCGGCCGCAGCGCCTGGCCGACTACGTCGGCCAGCCGGCGGTCCGCGAGCAGCTGGGCCTGGCCATCGAGGCGGCGCGGCGCCGCCAGGAAGCCCTGGACCACGTCCTGATCTTCGGCCCGCCCGGCCTGGGCAAGACCACCCTGGCGCACATCCTCGCCGCCGAGATGGGCGTCAATCTGCGGGTGACCTCCGGGCCGGTGCTGGAAAAGGCCGGCGACCTCGCCGCGCTGCTGACCAATCTGGAGCCGCGCGACCTGCTGTTCGTCGACGAGATCCACCGGCTGTCGCCGGTGGTCGAGGAAGTGCTGTACCCGGCGATGGAGGACTATCAGCTCGACATCATGATCGGCGAGGGGCCGGCGGCGCGTTCGATCCGCCTCGACCTGCCGCCGTTCACCCTGGTTGGTGCCACCACCCGCGCCGGCGCGCTGACCAGCCCGCTGCGCGACCGCTTCGGAATCGTCCAGCGCCTGCTGTTTTACGGGGTGGACGACCTTAGCCAGATCGTCAGCCGCTCGGCCGGCATCCTCGGCGCGCCGGTGCAGGGCGAGGGCGCCCGCGAAATCGCCCGCCGCTCGCGCGGTACCCCGCGCATCGCCAACCGCCTGCTGCGGCGGGTGCGCGACTACGCCGAGGTGCGCGGCGAAGGGGTGATCACCGAGGCGATGGCGGCCGCCGCACTGCGGCTGCTGGATGTCGATGGCGAGGGTTTCGATCCGCTCGACCGCCGCTTGCTGGACGTGCTCATCAACCGTTTCGACGGCGGTCCGGCCGGGGTCGAGAGCCTGGCCGCCGCCATCGGCGAAGCACGCGACACCATCGAGGACGTGATCGAGCCCTATCTGATCCAGCAGGGCTTTCTCGAGCGCACCCCGCGCGGCCGGGTGGCCTCCGCCAAGGCCTATCGGCACCTGGGGCTGACCGCGCCCAGCACGCCGGGCCTGTTCAGCGGCGGCGCCTGAGCGGCCATGAGCGGAATCTTTCGCTGGCCGATCCGGGTCTACTACGAAGACACCGATGCCAGCGGTGTGGCCTACCACGCCAATTACCTGCGCTGGTTCGAGCGTGCGCGCAGCGAGTGGCTACGTTCGCGCGGGCGCAGTCACACGGTGTTGGCGGAGCAGCACGGCGCCGCGTTCACCCTGGCGCGGGTCGAGGTGGACTACCGTCGTCCGGCGCGTCTCGACGATCTGCTCGATGTCGCCGTCGAGGTGGCGGAACGCGGCCGCGCGAGCCTGATCTTCGCGCAGACCCTGCACCGCGCGGGCGAGCCCGGCGCGGTGCTGGCGACCGCCCGGGTGCGGGTGGCCTGTGTCGATATCGTCAGTTTTAAACCGCGTTCCTGGCCCACGGGCTGGCTGGATGATTAACAATAGGCACTTGCGGCTCCGGGCCGGATTTCAAAAACCACACAAGACCACGCGTACAGACCCATGAACGGCGGACTTTCCTTTTCCCATCTGATCCTGCAGGCGAGCTTCCTGGCGCAGGTGATCCTGGCGCTGCTGCTGCTGGCCTCGATCCTGTCCTGGGCGGTGATCCTCACCAAGCGCAGCCTGCTGGCGCGTGCCAAGCGCAACGCGGCGGACTTCGAGAGCCGCTTCTGGTCCGGCGGCACCCTCGGCGACCTCTACACCACCATGACCCGCAACCGCGAGCCGGAAGAGGGCGTCGCCGCCATCTTCAAGGCCGGCTACGAGGAATTCGCCCGTCAGCAGGGCCTGGGCGGCCGCACCGAGCCGGAAGACGCGCTCGCCGCCGTGCAGCGGCAGATGCGGGTTGCGCAGGTGCGCGAGGTCGAGCGCCTGGAGGGTGGCCTGTCGATGCTGGCGACGGTGGCGTCCGCCAGCCCCTACGTCGGCCTGTTCGGCACCGTCTGGGGCATCATGAGCGCCTTCATCGCCATCGGTAACGTCAAGCAGGCCAGCCTGGCGATGGTCGCGCCCGGCATCGCCGAAGCGCTGATCGCCACCGCCATGGGTTTGTTCGCGGCGATCCCGGCGATGATCGCCTTCAACTTCCTCAGCCGTGCCGTGGATCAGCTGGAAACCCGCTACCACACCTTCTCGGAAGAAATGATCGGCATCGTCGACCGCGGCCTGCGCGGCCACGGCGCCAAGGCCTGAGGCGGAGCCGGCGATGGCAGGTTCCATCCAGACCGGCCGCAGCAGCGGTCGGCGTCGGCTCAACGCCGAGATCAACGTCGTCCCCTACATCGACGTCATGCTGGTGCTGCTGATCATCTTCATGGTCACTGCACCGCTGCTGGTACAGGGTGTGGAAGTCGAACTGCCGCAGGCTTCCAGCGAGCCGGTGGTGGTGGAAGACGAGCCGGTGACCCTCACCGTCGATGCCCGTGGTCGCTACTTCCTCGACATCGGCACCGAGACCGGCAAGCCGCTCAGTGACGAAGAGGTGGTGCAGCGGGTCGGCGCGGTGCTGCGCAACAAGCCGCAGACCAACATCCTGATCCGTGGTGATACCAAGGTCGATTACGGCCGGGTACTGAACGGCATGGCGCTGTTGCAGAAGGGTGGGGCGACCAAACTCGGCTTCATCACCGAGCCGCCGGACGCCGGCAAGTCCAAGCAGCGCTAGTCGCCCGACCGGACCTCCCGAACTTCCGCCATGCTTTTCAAGCCCTCGCAATTGCTGGCCGCCGTGCTGATGCACGTGCTGCTGCTGGGCCTGCTGCTGGGCGGTGTGCAGTGCACGCCCAAGCCGCCGCAGCCCGAGATCATCGAAGCGGCGCTGCTGGAGGCGCCTCGCGAGGGCAAGCCGCCCCCGCCGGCGCCCGAGCCGCCGAAGCCGGACCCGGTTCCCGAACCGCCCAAACCCGAACCCAAGCCCGAGCCGCAGAAACCGGAGCCCAAGCCGGAACCGCCGAAGCCCGAGCCCAAGCCGGAACCGCCGAAGCCCGAGCCCAAGCCCGAGCCACCCAAGGAAGATCCCAAGAAGGCCGAGCGCCTGCGCCAGGAAGCCGAGATCGCCGAGCAGAAGCGCGAGGCGGCGGCCAAGCTCGAAGCCGAGCGCCTGCTCGCCAAGCAGGCCGAGGCGGAGGCCGCGCGGGTCAAGGCCGAGGCGGAAGCCCAGGCCAAGCGTGAAGCCGAGGAGCTGAAGAAGCGCGCCGCCGAGGAAGAGCGGCAGCGCAAGCTGGCCGAGGAAGAGCGCCTTCGCAAGGAGGCTGAGGACAAGCGGCGCGCCGAGGAAAAGGCGCGTCAGGAGGCCTTGCAGCGGCAGTTGCAGGCCGAGGAGGACGCGCGCATGGCGCAGGTGATCCGGGCCGCGCAGATCACTTGGGCACAGATGATCAACCGGGCGCTGGAGCGCGCCTGGCTGCGCCCGCCGGGCAATACCGATCAGTTCATCTGCAAGCTGAACGTGCGTCTGCTGCCCAACGGCCAGGTGGTCAGCGCCACCATCACCAAGAGCTGCGGTTCGCCGATCCTCGACGACTCGGTGCTCAAGGCGGTGTACAAGGCTTCTCCCTTGCCCTTGCCCCCGGAGCCCTCGGCCTTCGTGCCGGAATTGAACATCTCCTTCCAGCCGCGGTTCTAAGCTCTCAAGTTTTTCGGTGCTTCCAAGAAAGCCAATCCCCATGCGCCTCTTCTACAACCTGCGTGTTTCCCTGTCCCAGTCGGTGCTGCCGGTCCTGGCGGCGCTGCTGGTCTGCTCCGGTCCGGCCCGCGCGGCGCTGGACATCTCGGTGGTCGGTGGCGATACCGGCGCCCAGCCGATCGCGGTGGCGCCGTTCGCCACGCCGCCGGACATCAACTTCGACGTGGCCGGCATCGTCGAGGCCGACCTGGTGCGCTCCGGCCTGTTCACCGCGTTGCCGCGCGCCGACATGCTGGAAACGCCCTCGGCGGTGAACCAGGTCGACTACCGCAACTGGCGGGCGGTGGGCATGGAGAACCTGGTGATCGGCTCGTTGTCGCGCAGCCCCAAGGGTGGGGTGGCGGTGCGCTTCTTCCTGCTTGATGTCTATCGCGGCCAGCAGGTGCTGGGCTTCGACATGCCGGCAGTGACGCCGGACCAGTTGCGGGTGGTGTCCCACCAGATCGCCGATCTGATCTACGAGAAGCTGACCGGCACCAAGGGCTACTTCAACACCCAGATCGCCTACGTTACGGCCTCCGGCTACGGCCTGGCGCGGCGCTTCGAGCTGATCGTCGCCGATGCCGATGGCTACAACCCGCGCACCATCGCCGCCTCGCGCGAGACCCTGATGTCGCCGGCCTGGTCGCCGGACGGCAAGAAGCTGGCCTACGTCGGCTACGAGAAGGGCCGCTCGGCGATCTTCATCCATACCCTCGCCACCGGTGAGCTGCGCAAGCTGGTCTCCGAGCGCGGCATCAACGGCGCGCCGGTGTGGTCGCCGGACGGTAGCAAGATGATCGTGACGCTGTCGTTCGAGACCAATCCCGATCTCTACCTGATCGATATCGCCAGCGGTCAGCGCCGGCGCCTGACCGACCACTTCGCCATCGACGTCGAGGCGAACTTCTCGCCGGATGGCAACACCATTGCCTTTACTTCCGACCGCGGCGGCTCGGCGCAGGTTTATCTGATGCCCACCGCCGGCGGCGAGCCGCGACGGCTGACTTTCCAGGGCAAGCAGAACCAGCGGCCGCGTTTCTCGCCGGATGGCAAGAGTATTGCGGTGGTGAATAACGACGGCGGGCGGTATTCTATTGCCCTTGTCGATGTCCAGACCGGAGCGATGCGCAAGCTGAGCGACGGCCCTCTGGATGAAAGCCCCAGCTTTGCCCCCAATGGCGCGGTGATCATCTACTCCACGATAGGTCGTGGTGGTGCCGAGCTGGCGACGGTGACAGTGGATGGCAGGGTGCGTCAGCGCATGCGCCAGCCCGGCGAGGTACGCGAGCCGGCCTGGGGCCCCTACAGCCGTTAAGCCTGGACTTTCAACAGCGACGTCTTTTATTTCCCGAACACCTCCGCGTGTTCCTTCAATTCAGCCTCACTCAATTCGCAGGAGCTACACAATGAACAAGAACCTCGTCCTGATCGCCGCGCTCGCCGGTCTCACCCTCGCTGGCTGCGCCAGCAAGGGCAGCAAGGATGCCGGCCCCAACCCCGGCGCCTACGACAACGGCGGCATTTCCACCTCCGGCTCCGGCGCTGACGGCGTTGGCGCGGGCTCGGCCATCGGTTCCGGCACCGGCGCCGCTGGCGCCTACAGCCTCGACAGCAAGACCATCTACTTCGCTTTCGACCAGACCGACATCGACAGCGCCGGCCAGACCGTGGTGGACAACTACGGCCGCTACCTGAGCTCGACCCCGGCTGCCAAGGTGCGCCTGGAAGGCCACGCTGACGAGCGCGGTTCGGCCGAGTACAACATCGCCCTGGGCGAGCGCCGCGCCATCTCCGTTGCCCGCGCCCTGAAGGCCGTCGGCGCCACCGACGCCCAGATCTCCGTGGTCAGCTACGGCGAAGAGCGTCCGGCCGCCCCTGGTCACGACGAAGCCGCCTGGGCCAAGAACCGCCGCGTCGAAATCGCCCAGTAAGCTCGGGCCAGACCGATGTCGGTGCGCTACGCTCCGTCTGTACTCGTACTGGCCGTCGCCGTCCTGGCTTCGGCCTGCACGCCGCTGAGCCGTACTGGCGAAGAGCCGCTGTCGCCGGAAGAGATTCGTCTGCGTGCCATCGAGGGCAAGATCGGCGATCTCTCCCGGCGCGTCAGCGGTGTCGAGAACAAGGACGAGTCCCGCACCCAGGACGAGCTGCGCACCCTGCGTGGCGAGATTGAGCGCCTGCGCTTCGACATCGACAGCCAGGAGCGTCGCGGCAAGGATCTGTATCTGGATCTGGATCGTCGCATCCAGAAGCTGGAAACCCTGCCGGGCAGCACGCTGCCGCCGTTTGCGCCGGCCACACCCAGCTTCGACAACGGGGTTTCGCAGCCGCCCTTGTCGGGTGCGGCGGCGGCCGGCACTGCCACCACGCCGGCTTTGGTGGTGAGTCCGCGCCTCAACAGCACCCCGACCAGTGGCGGCGGTGCGGAAGAGGAAACGGCCTATCTCAAGGCCTTTGATTTTCTGAAGGCCGGCAAGTACGACAGCGCCATCACCGGCTTCAAGGCCATGCTCGATAAGTGGCCGCAAGGCAACTTCGCCGACAACGGCTGGTACTGGATGGGCGAGTCGCTGTACATCAAGCGCCAGTACAAGCCGGCGCTGGATGCCTTCAATGCCCTGATCGAGCGTTTCCCGGCCAGCCCCAAGGTGCCGGACGCGCTGTTCAAGGGCGGGCTGACCCAGCTTGAGTTGAAGGATACCGAGGCGGCGAAAGCGGCCTGGCGTCGGGTGGTCAAGGATTACCCTGGATCCAATGCCGCCGGCCTCGCCCGGCAGCGCCTGGACCAGGCGCGGTAAGCGGTAGTCACAGGTGGCGGCCGACGATATCCCGCTCGCGCCGCCCTCTGAGGCGGCGGGTCAGCTCGTGCCACGCCTGAAAATCACCGAAGTCTTTCTTTCCTTGCAGGGAGAGTCCTCCCTGGTCGGTTGGCCGACCGTGTTCGTGCGGCTCACCGGTTGCCCTTTGCGCTGCAGCTTCTGCGACACCGCCTATGCCTTCCATGGCGGACAGTGGCGCGATATCCCCGATCTGCTGGCCGAGGTGCAGGCGCTCGGCGTTCGCCACGTCTGCGTCACCGGCGGCGAGCCCCTGGCGCAGAAGAACTGCCTGCCCCTGCTGAGCGCGCTCTGCGACGCTGGCTACGCGGTATCGCTGGAAACCAGCGGCGCGCTGGACATTGCCGGCGTGGATCCGCGTGTGGCGCGGATCGTCGATATCAAGACGCCGGGCTCCGCCGAGGTGGCCCGCAATCGCTGGGAGAACCTGCCGCTGCTGACGGCACGCGATGAGCTGAAATTCGTGCTCTGCTCGCGCGCTGATTACGACTGGGCGGTGGAGCGGCTGCGGGAACATCGTCTGCACGAGCGCTGCGCGGTGCTGTTCTCGCCCAGCCACAAGCAGGTCAGCCCGCGTGAACTGGCGGACTGGATCGTGGCCGACCGCCTGCCCGTGCGCTTCCAGACCCAGTTGCACAAGCAGCTCTGGGGCGAGGAGCCAGGTCGATGAGCGCAGCGCCCAAGGCGGTGGTGCTGCTCTCCGGTGGGCTCGATTCGGCCACCGTGCTGGCGATTGCCCGTGATGCCGGCTACCAGTGCCACGCGCTGTCGGTCGCGTATGGTCAGCGGCACATCGCCGAACTGAAGGCCGCCGAGCGGGTGGCAGCGCGCCTGGGCGCGGTGGGGCACACCCATATCGAGGTCAATCTCGACGCCATTGGCGGCTCGGCGCTCACCGACCGCCGCATTGCCGTGCCCGAGGCGCCCAGCAGTGGCATCCCGGTCACCTATGTGCCGGCGCGCAACACCCTGTTTCTGTCACTGGCCCTGGGCCAGGCCGAGGTGGTCGGCGCGCGCGATCTGTTCATCGGTGTCAATGCCGTGGACTACTCCGGCTACCCGGATTGTCGGCCGGAATTCATCGCCGCCTTCGAGACGCTGGCGAATGTCGCTACCAAGGCTGGCGTCGAGGGCGCGCGCTTTCGCATCCACACCCCGCTGATCGCCTGGCACAAGGCCGAGATCATCCGCCGCGGTGCGGCGCTAGGCGTGGACTTTGCCGAGACGGTGTCCTGCTACCAGGCCGACCAGGACGGGCGCGCCTGTGGCAAGTGCGATTCCTGCCGGATTCGTGCCGATGGGTTTTCTGCAGCCGGCTTGGCCGATCCGACGCGCTATCGCTAGAGGAAGTGGTCGGGGCGGAGGGATTCGAACCCCCGACCTCCTGTACCCAAAACAGGCGCGCTACCAAACTGCGCTACGCCCCGACTGGCGTGGATGCTTGACGATACCGAAATGGTGGGTCGTGATGGATTCGAACCATCGACCAATTGGTTAAAAGCCAACTGCTCTACCGGCTGAGCTAACGACCCCCGGTTCCGCACGCTGAGAGGAGCGTACCGCCGCCCATGCGAGGGCGCGAAGGATAGGGGAGAAGCCTCCCGCGCGCAATCCGGCACATGGCGTATTTCCTGAGGCCAGTGCCTGTGCGACCATGTGTGGCTATCACTCCCAAACACGGTAATGCCATGTCCGCCACTCGCTCTCCTGGTCAGGCTTTTCGCGCTGCGGTGGCTTCCGAAAAGCCATTGCAGGTTCCGGGGGCGATCAATGCGAACCACGCCCTGTTGGCGAAGCGGGCAGGCTTCAAGGCCATCTACCTCTCCGGTGGCGGTGTCGCCGCCGGCTCCCTGGGCTTGCCGGATCTCGGCATCAGCGGCCTGGAAGACGTGCTGATCGACGTCCGCCGCATCACCGATGTCTGCGATCTGCCGCTGCTGGTCGATGTCGATACCGGCTTCGGTTCCAGCGCGTTCAATGTCGCGCGCACGGTCAAGAGCCTCATCAAGGCGGGCGGTGCGGCCATGCACATCGAGGATCAGGTCGGTGCCAAGCGTTGCGGCCACCGCCCGGGCAAGGAGATTGTCAGTCAGGGCGAAATGGTGGATCGCGTCAAGGCGGCGGTCGATGCCCGCACCGACGAGCAGTTCGTGATCATGGCGCGCACCGACGCGCTGGCGGTGGAGGGGCTGGATAAGGCCATCGAACGTGCCGTGGCCTGCGTCGAGGCTGGCGCCGACATGATCTTCCCCGAGGCGATGACCAGCCTGGAGATGTACCGCCAGTTCGCCGATGCGGTGAAGGTGCCGGTGCTCGCCAACATCACCGAGTTTGGTTCGACGCCGCTGTTCACCACCGAGGAACTGGGCGCCGCCGGCGCCAGCTTGGTGCTCTACCCACTGTCGGCCTTCCGCGCCATGAACAAGGCGGCAGAGAACGTCTACAAGGCTTTGCGCCGCGATGGCACCCAGAAGAACGTCGTCGACACCATGCAGACCCGCATGGAGCTCTACGAAGCCATCAACTACTTCGACTACGAGAAGAAGCTCGACGCACTCTTCGCCGCCAAGAAGGGCTGATCGCCCGGCCACCGCGTCATCCGCCCACATTCAGGAGAACCCATGAGCGAAGCTGCTGCCCCCGCCACCGGCCCCAAGCCCAAGAAGAGCGTTGCGCTTTCCGGCGTCACCGCCGGCAACACCGCGCTGTGCACCGTCGGCCGTACCGGCAATGATCTGCACTACCGTGGCTACGACATTCTCGATGTCGCTGATGCCTGCGAGTTCGAGGAGATCGCGCATCTGCTGGTGCACAGCAAGCTGCCGACCAAGGCCGAGCTGGCTGGCTACAAGACCAAGCTCAAGTCCCTGCGCGGCCTGCCGGCGGCGGTGAAAGTGGCGCTGGAACAACTGCCTCCGTCCTCGCACCCGATGGACGTGATGCGCACCGGCGTCTCGGTGCTCGGCTGTGTCAAGCCGGAGAAGGACGACCACAACCATCCAGGCGCGCGTGACATCGCCGACAAGCTGATGGCCTCGCTGGGCTCGATGCTGCTGTACTGGTATCACTTTGCCTACAACGGCAAGCGGATCGAGGTGGAAACCGACGACGACTCCATCGGCGGCCATTTCCTGCACCTCTTGCACGGCACCAAGCCACCGGAGCTGTGGGTGAAGGCCATGCACACCAGCCTGATCCTCTACGCCGAGCACGAGTTCAACGCCTCGACCTTCACCAGTCGCGTCGTCGCCGGCACCGGCTCTGACATCTACAGCGCCATCTGCGGCGGCATCGGTGCCCTGCGTGGGCCTAAGCACGGCGGCGCCAACGAAGTCGCCTTCGAGATCCAGAAGCGCTACGACAACCCGGACGAGGCCGAGGCCGACATCCGCGCCCGCGTCGAGAAGAAGGAAGTGGTGATCGGTTTCGGTCACCCGGTCTACACCGTCAGCGATCCGCGCAACAAGGTCATCAAGGAAGTCGCGCGCACCCTGTCGAAGGACCAGAGCAACCTGAAGATGTTCGACATCGCCGAGCGGCTGGAAACGGTGATGTGGGAGATCAAGAAGATGTTCCCCAACCTCGACTGGTTCAGCGCGGTGAGCTACCACATGATGGGCGTGCCCACCGACATGTTCACGCCGCTGTTCGTGATCGCCCGTACCTCCGGCTGGAGCGCGCACATCATCGAGCAGCGCATCGACGGCAAGATCATCCGTCCGTCCGCCAACTACACCGGCCCCGAGGACCTCAAGTTCGTGGCCATCAAGGACCGCAAGTAAGCGATCGCCAGCCCTCTAGCCAGCAGAGTCTCGATGAACACCGCCTTCCGCAAACCACTCCCTGGCACCCGGCTCGATTACTTCGACGCGCGCGCTGCCGTTGACGCGATCAAGCCCGGAGCCTGGGCCAAGTTGCCGTACACCGCGCGCGTGCATGCCGAGAACCTGGTGCGCAAGGGCGAGCCAGAGAAGGTCAATGCCTATCTGGGGCAGTTGATCGAGCGCAAGCGCGATCTCGATTTCCCCTGGTTCCCGGTCCGTGTCGTCTGTCACGACATCCTCGGTCAGACCGCGCTGGTGGATCTCGCGGGCCTGCGCGATGCCATCGCCGACATGGGCGGTGATCCGGCCAAGGTGAATCCGGTGGTGCCGGTGCAGTTGATCGTCGATCACTCGCTGGCGGTGGAAGCGCCGGGCTTCGACAAGGACGCCTTCGCCAAGAACCGCGCCATCGAGGACCGTCGCAACGAGGACCGCTTCCACTTCATCAACTGGACCAAGCTCGCGTTCAAGAACGTCGATGTGATCCCGGCCGGCAACGGCATCATGCACCAGATCAATCTGGAGCGGATGTCGCCGGTGATCTACACGCAGGATGGCGTCGCGTTTCCGGATACCTGCGTCGGCACCGACTCGCACACGCCGCACGTCGATGCGCTCGGCGTGATCGCCATCGGTGTCGGCGGCCTGGAAGCCGAGAACGTGATGCTCGGCCGCGCCTCCTGGATGCGTCTGCCGGACATCGTCGGCGTCGAGCTGACCGGCAAGCCGCAGCCCAATATCACCGCGACCGACGTGGTGCTGGCGCTGACCGAGTTTCTGCGAAAGGAGAAGGTGGTCGGCGCCTATCTCGAATTCTTCGGCGAGGGCGCCTCGGCGCTCACCATCGGCGACCGCGCGACGATCTCCAACATGTGCCCGGAGTACGGCGCCACGGCGGCGCTGTTCTACATCGACCAGCAGACGCTCGACTACCTGACGCTGACCGGCCGCGAGTCGGCCCAGGTCCAGTTGGTCGAGACCTACGCCAAGGCGACCGGCCTGTGGGCGGACGCGCTGAAGACCGCCGAGTACGAGCGCGTGCTGAAGTTCGATCTGAGCACCGTGGTGCGCAATCTCGCCGGCCCCTCCAACCCGCACAAGCGTCTGCCGGTGAGCGCCTTGGAAGAGCGTGGCATCGCCAGCGCCGACAAGCTCGAAGCCGCGCGCGCCGAAGAAGCGCAGGGTCTGATTCCGGATGGTGGCGTCATCATCGCCGCGATCACCAGTTGCACCAACACCTCGAACCCCCGCAACGTCATCGCCGCCGGCCTTCTGGCGCGCAATGCGGTGCGCAAGGGCCTGGCGCGCAAGCCCTGGGTGAAGACCTCGCTGGCGCCCGGCTCAAAGGCCGTCGAGCTGTACCTCAAGGAAGCCGGCCTGCTCGCGGACCTGGAGCAACTCGGCTTCGGCATCGTCGCCTTCGCCTGCACCACCTGCAATGGCATGTCCGGCGCGCTTGATCCGAAGATCCAGCAGGAGATCATCGACCGCGACCTGTACGCCACCGCCGTGCTCTCCGGCAACCGCAACTTCGATGGCCGCATCCACCCCTACGCCAAGCAGGCCTTCCTGGCCAGCCCGCCGCTGGTGGTGGCCTACGCCATCGCCGGCACGGTGCGCTTCGACATCGAGAAGGACGTGCTGGGCACCGATCAGGACGGCAAGGAAGTCCGCCTGAAGGATCTCTGGCCGAGCGACGCCGAGATCGACGCGATGATCGCCAAAAGCGTCAAGCCGGAGCAGTTCCGCGCCGTCTACGAGCCGATGTTCAATTTCAAGATCGTCGAGGACAACAAGACCAAGCCGCTGTACGACTGGCGCCCGATGTCCACCTACATCCGCCGCCCGCCGTACTGGGAAGGCGCGCTGGCCGGTGAGCGCACGCTCAAGAATCTGCGGCCGCTGGCCGTGCTGCCGGACAACATCACCACCGACCACCTCTCGCCCTCCAACGCGATCCTGATGGACAGCGCCGCCGGCGAGTACCTGCACAAGATGGGCCTGCCGGAGGAGGACTTCAATTCCTACGCCACCCACCGTGGTGACCACCTCACTGCGCAGCGCGCCACCTTCGCCAATCCGCAGTTGGTCAACGAGATGGTGGTGGTGGACGGCAAGGTGAAGAAGGGCTCGCTGGCGCGCGTGGAGCCGGACGGCAAGGTCATGCGCATGTGGGAGGCCATCGAGACCTACATGGAGCGCAAGCAGCCGCTGATCATCGTCGCCGGCGCGGACTACGGTCAGGGCAGCTCGCGTGACTGGGCGGCGAAGGGCGTGCGCCTTGCCGGTGTCGAGGTGATCGCCGCCGAAGGCTTCGAGCGCATCCACCGTACCAATCTCATCGGCATGGGCGTGCTGCCGCTGGAGTTCAAGCCGGGGACCACCCGCCTGACCCTGGGGATCGACGGCACCGAGACCTACGAGGTGGCCGGCAAGCTGGCGCCGCGCGCGACGCTGACGCTGGTCGTGCACCGCAGGAACGGCGAGAAGCTCGAAGTGCCGATGACCTGCCGTCTGGATTCCGACGAGGAAGTCTCCATCTACCAGGCTGGTGGCGTGTTGCAGCGGTTTGCGCAGGACTTCCTGGCGTCGAACAAGGCGGCCTGAACGGATTCGGGCCGGGGATGTCGATTCCAGGCCTGCTCGTTCGACGGCTAGGTGGGAGGGCGGGTTTCGCGCTCTCCGACCATCCGTCACTTCCGGAGTATTGAGCCATGCCAGGAACCGTCCAGTTGCACCGTGTCTTGAAGGCCCCGCCGGCGCGGATTTATCGCGCCTTTGTCGAACCGGCCGCGCTCTGCAAATGGTTGCCGCCGCACGGCTTCGTCGGCCGCATCGAGGACATGGATGCGAGGGTGGGGGGCGGCTATCGCATGTCGTTCACCAATCTGGGCACCGGCTCCAGCCATGCGTTCAGCGTTCGCTACACCGAGCTCAAGCCCGGTGAATTGATCCGCCACACGGATCGCTTCGATGACCCCAATCTGCCGGGCGAGATGCTGGTGACGGTGCGTCTGCGCGCCGTGGCCTGCGGCACCGAGCTGAGCATCACGCAGGAAGGCATTCCCGACGCGATCCCCACCGAGTTCTGTTACCTGGGCTGGCAGGAATCCCTGCAACTGCTGACCCAACTCGTCGAGCCGGAGATTCCGGACGGCGCATAACCCACGTCGAGGCCCCGATGTCGCACCTCCCCCAGATCAAGGTTCCCGCCACCTACATGCGCGGCGGCACGTCGAAAGGCGTGTTCTTCAAGCTCACCGACCTGCCCGAGCGCTGCCAGACGCCGGGCGAGGCGCGCGACCGGTTCCTGCTACGGGTGATCGGTTCGCCCGACCCCTACGGCGCGCAGATCGACGGCATGGGGGGCGCGACCTCTTCGACCTCGAAGACCGTGATCCTGTCCAAGAGCAGCAAGCCGGACCACGACGTCGACTATCGCTTCGGTCAGGTGTCCATCGACAAGGCCTTCGTGGACTGGTCCGGCAACTGCGGCAATCTCACCGCCGCCGTCGGCTCCTTCGCGATCAGCAACGGGCTGGTCGATGCCGCGCGCATCCCGCGAAACGGGGTCTGCGTCGTGCGCATCTGGCAGACCCAGATCAGCAAGACCATCATCGCCCATGTGCCGATCCGCGATGGCGCCGTGCAGGAAACCGGTGACTTCGAACTGGACGGCGTGACCTTCCCGGCCGCCGAGGTACAGATCGAGTTCCTCGACCCCGCCGATGAGGGCGATGGCGACGGCGGCGGTTCGATGTTCCCCACCGGCAATCTGGTCGATGACCTCGAAGTGCCAGGCATCGGTACGCTCAAGGCGACGATGATCAACGCCGGCATCCCCACCGTGTTCATCAACGCTGTCGAGATCGGCTACAGCGGCACCGAGCTGCGTGAGGCGATCAACACCGATCCGGAGGCGCTCAGGAAGTTCGAGACCATTCGCGCCCACGGAGCGCTGCGCATGGGTTTGATCAAGGACCTCAGCGAAGCCGCCAAGCGCCAGCACACGCCGAAAGTGGCCTTCGTGGCGCCGCCGGCCGACTACCTCTCGTCCAGTGGCAAGCCGGTCAAGGCCGGCGATATCGACCTCAACGTGCGGGCGCTGTCGATGGGCAAGCTGCACCACGCGATGATGGGCACCGCCGCCGTCGCCATCGGCACTGCGGCGGCGATCCCCGGCACCCTGGTCAATCTGGCTGCCGGCGGTGGCGCCCGCGAGGCGGTGCGCTTCGGGCATCCTTCCGGCACCTTGCGCGTGGGCGCGGCAGCCGAGCAGGTCAATGGCGAGTGGAAAGTGAAGAAGGCGATCATGTCGCGTTCGGCGAGAGTGTTGATGGAAGGCTGGGTGCGGGTGCCCGGCGACGCCTTCTGAACGCTGCTTGGTGGCGAACAGCCCGGCCCTCGCGCCGGGCTTTTTCTTGCCGCGCCGGCGAGGTGACAGGGCGGGGCGGGAAGTCCGATAATGAGAATGAATGACAATTGCAAAAGACAGCTCTGCTTTCGCCAATGGCCGTAGCCTGCTGACGCTGCCGCGCCAGCAGGAAGCGCGGGTGCTATCGGTCGCCGACCACCGCCCGGGCGATGTGATCGCCCGTCGACTGCGCGAACTGGGCTTCGTGCCCGGCGAACTGGTGCGGGTCGTGGCGCAAGGGCCGCTGGGTGGTGATCCGCTGCTGGTGCAGGTTGGATTCACCCGCTTCGCGCTGCGCCGTGCCGAGGCCGAGCGGGTGCAGGTGGAGACCTTGCCATGAGCGCCGCCACGCTGCGTATCGCCCTGGTCGGCAATCCCAACTGCGGCAAGACAGCCCTGTTCAACCGCCTGACCGGCAGCCGCCAGAAGGTCGCCAATTACGCCGGCGTCACCGTCGAGCGCAAGGAAGGCCGCTTCGCCGACGGCAATGGCCGGGTGGTGCAGGTCCTCGACCTGCCCGGCACCTACAGCCTGGCCGCGACCAGCCCGGACGAGGCGATCACCCGCGATGTCTGCCTCGGCCGCATGGCCGGCGAGCCCAGGCCGGACCTGCTGGTCTGCGTGGTGGATGCCACCAATCTGCGCCTGCACCTGCGTTTCGTGCTGGAGGTGCAGCGGCTCGGCCTGCCGATGCTGCTGGCGCTCAATTGCACCGACCTCGCCGAGAAGCGTGGCATCCGCATCGACCGCGACCGTTTGCAGGCCGGCCTCGGGATTCCGGTGGTCGAGACCGTCGCCGTGCGCAGTGGTGGGACCCAAGCCCTGGTACAGCGTCTGGGTCAGGCGCTGCCGCCACCGCCGAAGCCGCTGCCCGAGGGCACCGACCTGCACGCCGCAGTCAATCACCTGCTCGCCGACGCGGTGCGGATGCCGCGTCGCACCGCCGAGATCGACGACCGCATTGATCGCGTGCTGCTGCACCCGGTCTGGGGCCTGGCGATCCTCGCGGCGGTGATGTTCCTGATGTTCCAGGCGGTGTTCAGTTGGGCCGAGCCGCTGATGGGGGGCATCGAGGCCCTGGTCGGCTGGGCCGGGCAGGGGGTCAGTGCGCTGCTGCCGGAGGGCGTGCTGAAGAGCCTGCTGGTGGACGGCATCCTCGCCGGCATCGGCGGCGTGGTGGTGTTCCTGCCGCAGATCCTGATCCTGTTCCTGTTCATCCTGGCGCTGGAAGAGAGCGGCTACCTGCCGCGTGCCGCCTTCCTGCTGGACCGCTTCATGGTCGGCGCCGGCCTCACCGGCCGCTCCTTCATTCCGCTGCTGTCCAGCTTTGCCTGCGCGGTGCCAGGCATCATGGCTACCCGCAGCATCCAGGACCCCCGCGAGCGACTGGCGACCATCCTGGTGGCGCCGCTGATGACTTGCTCGGCGCGGCTGCCGATCTATGCCTTGCTGATCGCGGCGTTCATTCCCGCGCAGACGGTCTGGGGGGTGTTCAATCTTCAGGGGCTGGTGCTATTCGCGCTCTATGCCGCCGGTATCGCCTCGGCGCTGGCGGTGGCCACGGTGATGAAGTGGTGGCGGCGCAGCAAGCTGGAGCATTCGCTACTGCTGGAGCTGCCCTCGTACCGGCTGCCCAATGCTCGCGACCTCGCGCTTGGCCTCTGGGAGCGGGCGGTGATCTTCCTGAAGCGTGTCGGCGGCATCATCCTGGCCCTGACCGTCATCCTCTGGGCGCTGTCGAGCTTCCCGGCGCCGCCGGAAGGCGCCACCGCTCCCGCGATCGACTACAGCTTCGCCGGCCAGCTGGGCCACGCCCTGCAATGGTTGTTCGCGCCGATTGGCTTCAACTGGCAGATCTGCATCGCCCTCATTCCCGGTCTGGCTGCCCGCGAAGTCGCGGTCAGTGCGCTAGCGACGGTCTACGCGCTGTCCGCCACCGACGATGCCGCTGCCGAGCTGCTCACCCCGATCCTGTCCGCGCAATGGAGCCTGCCGACCGCCTTGTCGCTGCTGGCCTGGTATGTGTTCGCGCCGCAGTGCATTTCGACGCTGGCGGCCATCCGTCGGGAAACCCTGTCCTGGCGCACCGTTGCGATTGCCGCCGGTTATCTGTTCGCGCTGGCCTACCTGGCGTCCTTCCTGACCTATCGGCTGGCTCTGGCCTTCGCATGAACGCCTATCACGTGCTGGAAGTGCTGATCGTGCTGGCAATCCTGGCCTGGAGCGGACGGGTGGTCTGGCGCAAGCTTGGTCCGCAACTGCGCACCGCCCTGCGCGGCCGAGGCACCGACAAGGCCGGCTGCGAGGGCTGCAACAACTGCGCGCCAGACCCGGAGAAGAAGGGTCGCTGAGGCGCGGTGCCGCGCGGCCAGACCGCCCGGTGCTTGTGCGATGATCGGGTCATGAAGCGGTTTTCCGCCGTCGTGCTGGCCCTCAGTCTGCTGCTCTGCCCCAGCGTACAGGGCTCCGACCTGGCGCTGGGGATCGCGGCGGTGGAGAGTCCCGCCTGGCGGGCCACCGGCCTGCGGCTGGTGGTGCAGCCGGGCTCGCAGCTGCGGCTGGACATCGACCGCATCGCCATCGCCGGTCGTCCCGCCATACGCAATCTGCGTCTGCATTGCCCAGCCCTGGTTGCCGGACCGACGACACGTTGCGACAAGGCCAGTTTCGCGGTCTGGGTGCCGGGCTGGGGATCTCTCCAGGGCCAGCTCAGCGCCCGCTACCAGAGCGCAGAGCACTGGCAGGCGGAGCTGCGCGTGCCTCATCGCGGCCTGCATCTGCAGCTCAGTCAGTCGGGATCCGCACTGCGGGCGTGGCTGGATTTGCCAGGGCAGTCGGCGGCCGAGTTGCAGAAGCTGGCTGCAGCCTTCCAGCTGGTGATTCCCGGCGAGCTGTCGGGCAAGGTCGATCTGCATCTGGATGCCGAGCTGGCGGAGCCGCTACGGATTGCGACCACCCTAGTCGTTCACGAACTCAACTATGAGGAACCCAGCGGGCGCTATGCCAGCGAAAAGCTATCTGCCGAAGCGCAGCTGCGCTTCGACGCTGGTGACCGCCGCTGGCAGCTGGCCTTGCAGACGCGCGGTGGGCAGGCCTATCTGGAGCCGCTGTTCTTCGACTTTTCCGCGCTGCCGCTGCAAGCCGATGCGCGTCTGCGCCAGCGCGATCAGGCCTGGCTTGTCGAACAGTTGCGGCTGGTTCCGGGCAGCGCCGGCAGCATCGAGCTGAGCGGCAGCCTCGGCCCGGATTTCAAGCCGCTGCAACTGGAGGCGCGCCTGCACGCGCAGGATCTGGTACCGCTGGTGGCCACCTATCTGCAGCCCCTGCTGATCGGCACTATCGGCGACGGCCTGACCGCCAGCGGTCGCGGCGACGCCAGCCTCTCGATACGCGACGGTGCTCCGGCCGAGCTGCGGGCGCAGCTTGAGGGAGTGAGCTTCACGGCGGAAAAGCTCGGGCTTGCGCTGGAGCAGATCTCGGGCGACCTCGCCTGGTCGGCCACCGAGGCGGTGGCCTCCACGCTGCACTGGGCGGGAGGGGCGGTGCAAAAACTGCCGCTGGCGGCTTCGGTGATCCGCTTCCGCGCCCAGGGCAAGAGCTTTGAACTGCTGGCGCCCTGGCGGCAGCCCTTGCTCGAAGGGGCGCTGCGGGTCGAGACCCTGGCGCTGCGTGAGCTGGGCAGCGCCCGCTTCGGCGCCGACTTCAAGGCCGCTATCGAGCCGATCAATCTGGCCGCCTTGTGCAAGGCGCTGGGTTGGCCGGAGTTTGGCGGCAGGCTGGGCGGTCAGTTGCCCGGTCTGTCGGTGCGTGACGAGGTCTGGACCGTCGACGGCGCACTGGAAGCGCAGGCGTTCGATGGCCGGCTGCGCCTCGACAATCTGCGCGCCATCCAGCCGTTCGGCGTGCTGCCGCGAGTGACGGCCGATGTGGAGCTGCGCGACATTGATCTCGAGCGGCTCACCGGCGCGTTCTCCTTCGGCCGCATCACCGGGCGCCTGGACGGCGAGGTCAAGGGGCTGCGCCTGCTGAACTGGAGCCCGGTGGCCTTCGACGCACGGCTGTACTCCACGCCCGGAGACCGGTCCCGGCGCCGCATCTCGCAGCGCGCCATCGACAATATCTCTTCCATCGGCGGCGGCCCAACCGGCCTGCTCTCGCGCGGTGCGCTCAGCCTGTTCGAGGACTTTGCCTACGCCCAGCTCGGAATCAGTTGCGTGCTGCGCGACGGTGTCTGCCAGATGGATGGCATCGCCCCGGCGAAATCGAAAGACGGTCAGCAGGCCTACTATCTGGTCCAGGGCCGCTGGCTGCCGAGGATCGACGTGGTGGGCTACTCGCAGCGGGTGTCCTGGAACCAGGTCATCGAGCAGCTCAAGGCGCTGCAGGCTTCCAGCGGGCCGCAGCTGAAGTGAGGTTCAGTCTGGGTATCGCCACCAGACCTATACTGCGGCGGTGATTCCTCGGAGAGCTGCCATGTCCCGCACTGCGCCCGTCTCATTCCTCAGCCTTGCGTTCCTGCTGAGCGCCTGCGTCACCATCAACGTCTACTTTCCCGCTGCCGCTGCCGAGAAAGCGGCTGATCGCATCATCGAGGACGTCTGGAAGCAGCCCGGCGCCAAGCCGGCCGGGGCGGCAACGCCGATGCCGCAGTCCAGTCTGGGCGCCCGTGCCGCGCTGGCCCTGCTCGATTTCCTGGTGCCGCCGGCGCAGGCGCAGCAGCCCAACATCGAGATCAGCTCGCCCGAGGTGCAGCGGGTGAAGGCGGCACTGGAAGCGCGCTATGCCAGCCTGAAGTCGCATCTGGATTCCGGCGCAGTGGGCCTCACCGGTGACGGATATGTCGCCCTGCGTGATCCCAGCGCGGTACCTCTGGCGCAACGCAATGTCGTGAAGGCGCTGCTCGCCGACGAAAACAGCGACCGCAAGGCGCTCTACCACGAGATCGCTGTCGCCAACGGCCAGCCGCAGTGGGAGGGGCAGATTCAGAGCGTGTTCGCCCAGCGCTGGGTCGCCAAGGCCGCCACGGGCTGGTGGTATCAGGACGCTGGCGGCTGGAAGCAGAAGTAGCGTCGCGACCAGGCATTGGCGCTGGCACCCGGCCGGCGCCAGCCGTGCTGGTGCCGCGACCGCCTAGTGGGGACCGCGTTGCACGAGCGAAGCCTCGCCGGAACTAACGACGTCGGATTCTGTTCGGATTAGCGGGAAAAATTGGTCGGGGCGACAGGATTCGAACCTGCGACCTCTTGCTCCCGAAGCAAGCGCTCTACCAAGCTGAGCTACGCCCCGTGCCTCAATGTTTGCGGCCGACGGCGAAATCCGCCAGCTGCAACAGCGCTGTTTTGTAGGGGGACTCGGGAAGACCGCCGACAGACGCTTTGGCTGAAGCGGCATGCCGTTCAGCGAGGGCGCGAGTGTACGGGATCGCCCCTGTCGATTCAATGGCTTTGCGCACCTCGGCGAGGGTGGCGTCGAGGTCGGCGATCTCGCCGCTGCGCAGCACCTGCCGCAGACGGGAGACGGTCTCGGCATCGCCGTGCTTCAGTACCTGGATCAGCGGCAGCGTCGGTTTGCCTTCGATCAGGTCGTTACCCACCGCCTTGCCGCTTTCCTTCGGATCGCCCTCGAAATCGAGCACGTCGTCGGCCAGTTGGTAGGCGATACCCAGTTGCAAGCCGTATTCGGCCAGCGCGGACTGTGTTGCCGTATCGGCCCCGGCTGCGATGGCGCCGAGTTGGCAGGTGGCGCGGAACAGGACTGCGGTCTTCAGTTCGATGACCCGGAAGTAGCGCGCCTCGTCGACATCGGGGTCGCGGGCATTCAGCAATTGCAACACCTCGCCTTCGGCGATGGCGTTGGTGGTGTCGGCCATCACGCGCATCACTGCCAGTTCGCCGACGTCGACCATCATCTGAAAGGCGCGCGAGTACAGGAAGTCGCCGGACAGGACCGCCGCCGAGTTGCTCCATTGGGCGTTGGCGGTGACCCGGCCGCGGCGCAGGTCGGTGTGATCGACCACGTCGTCGTGCAGCAGGGTGGCGGTGTGGATGAACTCGATCACCGCTGCCAGGGTGCGTGCCCGGTCGTTAACACCGCCGGCTGCTCCGGCGGCCAGCAGGGTGGTGGTGGGCCGCAGCCGTTTGCCCCCCGCCTGGATAATGTGACCGCCGATGTCGTTGATCAAGGCGACTTGCGAGGCGAGCTTTTGGCGGATGACCTCATTGACGCGTAGCAGGTCGTCCGAGACCGGGTGCAGCAGGGTTTTCAGGTCCATTCTGGGCAGGCTCAGCGGTCTGGCAAACGGCGCGGATGCTAGGTGGGCGGAACGAGGTGCGTCAATCTGAAAATTGCTTGACCGGGCGGGGACTTGTCACTAGAATCCGCCCTCTTTCAAAACGGCCGTCCCTGCGGGGCTGGCCAGTGCTCGGAGTATCCACGATGTATGCCGTGATCAAGACCGGTGGCAAACAGTACAAAGTTGCCCCTGGCGAACAGCTGAAGGTTGAGAGTCTGGTTGCCGACGTCGGCAGCGTCTTTTCCTTCGACCAGGTGCTGCTCGTGGCCAATGGCGAAGCCATCAAGGTCGGCGCTCCGACCGTGGCTGGCGCCACCGTGAAGGCGGAGATCGTCGCCCACGGTCGCGGTGACAAGATCCGCATCATCAAGCACCGCCGCCGCAAGCACTATCACAAGGAACAGGGTCATCGCCAGAACTACACGGCGGTGAAGATCACCGAGATCGTCGGCGCCTAAGGCCGCCTCTCCCCGAACAAGCATCAGGAGTATTCGTCATGGCACATAAGAAGGCAGGCGGTTCTACCCGCAACGGTCGTGATTCCGAGTCCAAGCGTCTCGGCGTGAAGAAGTTTGGTGGCGAAGCGGTCATCGCCGGCAACATCATCATCCGCCAGCGCGGCACGCAGTTTAAGCCGGGCGTCAACGTCGGCATCGGCAAGGATCACACGATCTTCGCCCTCACCGATGGCAAGGTCCAGTTCAAGGCGCGCGGCGCCAAGGGCAAGACCCACGTCGATATCGTGGCGGCCTAAGGCTTCGCTCTGCGCTGAAAAAGCCCCGTTCGACGGGGCTTTTTCATGCCCGCAGTCGCGCCGCCCTTTAGAGTGCTCCCATGAAGTTCGTTGACGAAGCCACCATTCACGTTCAAGCCGGCGACGGCGGCAACGGCTGCGTCAGCTTCCGGCGCGAGAAGGCGATTCCGTTCGGCGGCCCGGATGGTGGTGACGGCGGTGATGGCGGCAGCATTCACGCGGTCGCAGACATCAATCTCAATACCCTGGCGGACTTCCGCTTCACCCGCAGCTTCAAGGCCAAGCGCGGCGAGAACGGCTCCAGCGCCAACTGCCGTGGCGCGGGTGGGGAAGATCTCGAGATTCCGATGCCGCTCGGCACCCGCATTGTCGATGTCGAAACCCAGGAGTTGATCGGCGAGCTGACGCGCGACGGCCAGCGGGTCAAGCTGGCGCAGGGCGGCTTCCACGGGCTGGGCAATACCCGTTTCAAGTCGTCGATCAATCGCTCGCCCCGGCAGTCCACCCCTGGCTCGCCCGGCGAGCAGCGCGAGCTGGCGCTGGAGCTGTCGCTGATGGGCGACGTTGGCCTGTTGGGCCTGCCCAATGCCGGCAAGTCGACCTTGCTGTCCTCGGCCTCGGCGGCACGTCCCAAGATCGCCGATTACCCCTTCACCACGCTCTATCCGCAGCCGGGCGTGGTCAGTTGTGGCCTGGGCCGCAGCTTTGTGATGATGGATATTCCGGGGTTGATCGAAGGGGCCGCCAGCGGTGCCGGTCTGGGCATCCGTTTTCTCAAGCATCTTCAGCGCACCCGCTTGCTGCTGCATCTGGTCGATGTCAATCCGCCGGACGGCGGCGACATCGTCAGTCATATCAAGACCATCCGTGCGGAACTGAAGGAATTCGGTGAGGCGCTGGACGAGCGCGAGCAGTGGCTGGTGTTCAACAAGGCCGACACCCTAGCGCCTGAGGAACTCGACGCGCTGGTGAAGAAAAGCCTGCGCCGCCTGCGTTTCAAGGGCCGCCATTTCGTCATTTCCGCCGCCACCCGGGCGGGCGTCGCCGAGCTGTGCGAGGCCGCCATGCAGTGGGTGGAGTCCAACCGTGCCGCCCAGGCTGCGGCGGCGAACGAATCCGATGAATCGTCAGACACTCCCGAATAGCCGTCGCTGGGTCATCAAGGTTGGCAGCTCCCTGGTCACTGCCAAGGGGCAGGGCTTGGATCGTGTCGCCATCGCCGACTGGTGTGCGCAGATCGCGGCGCTGCGGGCCGAGGGCCGGCAGATCGTCCTGGTTTCCTCCGGCGCGGTGGCCGAGGGCATGGCGCGGCTGGGCCTCAAGAAGCGGCCGGCGCTGCTGCACGAGCTGCAAGCCACGGCGGCAGTGGGGCAGATGGGGCTGGTGCGCGCCTATGAAGCCGAGTTCGAGAAGCACGGCCTGCGCGCGGCGCAGATCCTGCTGACCCACGAAGATGTCGCCGACCGTGGCCGTTATCTCAACGCCCGTGGCACCTTCAACACTCTGCTGGATTTCGGCGTGGTGCCGGTGGTCAACGAAAACGACACCGTCTCTACCGACGAGATCCGCCTGGGCGACAACGACACCCTGGGTGCGCTTACCGTCAATCTGATCCAGGCCGACTTGCTGGTGATCCTCACCGACCAGGACGGCCTGTTCGATAGCGATCCGCGCAGCAATCCGGACGCCAAGCTGGTGTCGGAGGCCGATCTCGCCGATGCCCGTCTGGTCGGCATGGCCGGCGACAGCAAGGGTGTGCTCGGGCGTGGCGGCATGCGCACCAAGCTCAATGCCGCCTACACCGCCGCGCGCAGCGGTGGTGCCACGGTAATCGCCCACGGCCGTGAGCCGGACGCGCTGCTGCGCATTGCCCGTGGCGAGGCCCTGGGCACGCTGCTGAAGCCGGCGGAAGCACCGATGGCGGCGCGCAAGCGCTGGATCGCCGGGCAGATGCAGGTACGCGGCCGCTTGCACCTCGATGCCGGCGCGGCACGGGTGGTGCGGGAGCAGGGCAAGAGCCTGCTGCCGGTCGGTGTACGTCGCATCGAGGGCGAGTTCGAGCGCGGCGATCTGGTGTCCTGCCTCGACCCGGAAGGGCGCGAGATCGCCCGTGGTCTCTCCAACTACGGCGCTGGCGAGGCGGGCAAGATTCTCGGCGCCAAGAGCGAGGAAGTGCTGACCCGCCTGGGCGTGCTCGCCGAGCCGGAGCTGGTGCATCGCGACAATCTGATCCTGGTCTGAATCAGGGCGAGGCCCAGCGCGCTGGGCCCGAGATCGCTGGATCGCGCACAAACAAAAACGCCGGCACTAGGCCGGCGTTTTGCGCTGCGGTGGCGTCTTAGGCCAGCGCGAGGATGTGCGCCTGCAGGCGGCTCTTGTGGCGAGCGGCCTTGTTCTTGTGGATCAGGCCACGGTTGGCGTAGCGGTCGAGCACCGGCACCATCTCGGCGTAGGCGGCGACGGCGCCGGCCTTGTCCTTGGCAGCGACGGCCTTCACGACCTTCTTGATCGTGGTGCGCACCATGGAACGCTGCGCGGTGTTGCGGGCGCGGTTGTTCTCGGACTGGCGGGCGCGCTTTTTGGCAGAGGCGATATTGGCCAAGGGTCAAGCTCCTGAAGATCGTTCGCGTCCTGTGGACGGTGCGAAGCGATTAGAATCGTGGAAAAAAGGGCGCAAAGTATGTTGTGCGATCCCTAGTCTGTCAACGGTTGCCCTGTCAATGTCGCCCACCGCCTGTCGTCTCCCCGGTTCGCCGCACCATGTCTGAACTTGAAACCCCAGGGCCAGGGCCTGTTGCCAAGAGCGCCGCCTCTTTGGGGCGCTCCACCAGCATCGTCGGGGCGATGACCCTGTTGTCGCGGGTACTCGGCTTCGTGCGCGAGATCATGCTCGCCACCGCCTTCGGCGCCGGCGCGGCGATGGACGCCTTCCTGGTCGCCCTGCAAATCCCCAACTTCGGTCGCCGGATGTTCGCCGAGGGCGCCTTCTCCCAGGCATTCGTGCCGGTCTTCACCGAGACCAAGACCACCCAGAACCACGCCGCCGCCCGCGATTTGGTCGCCGTGGTCGGCGGCACTCTGGGCGGGGTGCTGAGCCTGATCACCCTGATCGGCTGTCTGGCAGCCCCGGTGCTGGTCTGGCTGTTCGCCTCCGGCTTCGCCGCCGAGCCGGTCAAGCAGGCCCTGGCCGGCGAACTGCTGCGCTGGACCTTTCCCTACCTGATGTTCATCTCGCTGACCTCGATGGCCGGCGGCGTGCTCAACGCCTACGGGCGCTTCGCGGTGCCGGCGTTCACGCCGGTGATCCTCAACCTCTGCCTGATCGGCAGTGCCTTCGTCGATGGCGGCTCGGTGCAGGTGCTGGCCTATGCGGTGTTCCTGGCCGGCGTGCTGCAATTCGCCTTCCAGTTGCCCTCGCTGTGGAAGCTGCGCCTGCTGCCACGGCCGCGCTGGGGCTGGCGCGACGGTCGGGTGCGCCACATCGTCGAGCTGATGGTGCCGGTGCTGATCGGCTCCTCCATTGCCCAGGTCAGCCTGCTCATCAACTCCAATCTTTCCACGCATTTTGGCGACGGCTCGGTGAGCTGGCTGTACTACGCCAACCGGCTGATGGAGTTCCCACTCGGCATCTTCAGCATCGCCGTCGGCACCGCTATCCTGCCGACGCTCTCTGCCCAGCACGCGGTCGCCCAGGGCCGGCAGTTTTCATCGACGCTGGACTGGGGCCTGCGCACCATCCTGATCATCGGTCTGCCGGCGGCGGCCGGCATGCTGCTGCTGGCCGGCCCGCTGGTCGCCAGCATCTACGGCCACGGCCGCTTCGGCGCCGAGGATGTGCGCATGACCACCTATGCGCTCTGGGCCTACGGCGCCGGCTTCATGGGCTTCTCGCTGATCAAGGTGCTGGTGCCGGGCTTCTACGCCCGCCAGGAGACCAGGCTGCCGGTGCGTTTCGCGATCATCGCGCTGATCGTCGGCATGGCCTTCAGCCTCGGCGTGTTCCTGCTCGACAACGTCCGCCCGCTGCCGGCCGCGCACGTCGGCCTGGCGATCTCGACGACGCTGACCGCCTGGGTCAATGCCGGCCTGCTGTACCGCCGCCTGCGCCGCGACGGCATCTACACGCCGGGTGCCGGCTGGCTGGGCTTCGCGCTGCGCATCGCGGCGGCGACGGCGGCGATGGCCGCAGTGGTCTGGTACTTCGCCGGTCCCATCGAGCTGTGGCTGAGCCTGGACGCCGCCCATCGTGGCCTGCGCCTGCTGCTGGTCATCGTCGCCGCGATGCTGGCCTATTTCGGCGTCTTGATCGCGCTCGGCCTGCGGCCGCGTGACCTACGGCCCCGGCGCGGCTAAGCGGCTAAAATTGCCACCCTTTTCGAGTGGCCTGTCATGGAGCTGATCCGCGGACTGCACAACCTGAACCGGTCTCACCGGGGCTCGGTGCTGTCCATCGGCAACTACGACGGCGTGCATCGGGGGCACCAGGCGCTGCTGAGTCGTCTGCGCGAGCACTCCGCCGAGCTGGGCCTGCCCAGCACCGTGCTGGTGTTCGAGCCGACTCCGCGCGAGTATTTCGCCCCGGCCGATGCGCCGCCACGGGTGCTGACCCTGCGCGACAAGCTCACGGCCCTCGCCGCGCAGGGCGTGCAGCGGGTTCTGATCGTCCGTTTCGACCGCCGGCTGGCGGCGCTCTCGGCGGAAGCCTTTGTCCGTGAGGTGATCGTCGAGGCGCTGGGCACACGGGCGCTGGTGGTCGGCGACGACTTCCGCTTCGGCGCCCGCCGCAGCGGTGATTTCGCGCTGCTGCAAAACCTCGGGCAGAGCCTGGGTTACCGCGCCGAGCAACTCGACACCCTGCACGTCAGCGGCTGCCGTTGCAGCTCCACCGCGCTGCGCGGCCTGCTGGCCGACGCCAGGCTGGACGAGGCGGCCGAGCTGTTGGGGCGGCCCTACGCGATCAGCGGCCCGGTGCGTCACGGCCTCAAGCTGGGTCGCCAACTGGACATGCCCACCGCCAATCTCGCCCTGCGCCGGCCGCCGCCGCTGCCCCTGGGTGTCTACGCGGTGCGCGTGCGACTCGCGGGCTCCGAGACGCACTGGACCGGAGTCGCCAGTCTGGGTGTGCGGCCGACCCTGGGCCTGAAGCGCTGCCTGCTGGAAACCCATCTGTTCGGCCAGCCGGGCGACATCTACGGCCGTCTGCTGAGCGTCGAGTTCCAGCGCTACCTGCGGCCGGAGCTGCGCTTCGCTAGTCTCGATGCCCTCAAGACCCAGATGCACCTCGATGCCGAGGACGCCAAAGCCGGTTTCGCCACCGCGAGCCGGTTCCCCGAAGAACCCGCCTACTAGCTGAGCTTGCCGTGGCCGACGATTCAAACAAGTACAAAGACAGCATCCACCTGCCGCAGACGGATTTCCCGATGCAGGCCAACCTCGCCAAGCGCGAACCGGAGATGCTGGCGCGCTGGGAGGCCGAGCAGACCTATGCGGCGGTGATGCAGGCAGGCGAGGGCAAGCCGGAGTTCCGCTTCGTCGATGGCCCGCCCTACGCCAATGGCGACATCCACATCGGCCATGCGGTCAACAAGGTGCTCAAGGACATGGTGGTCAAGGCCGCGCGCCTCGATGGCTACCAGGCGCCGTTCGTGCCGGGCTGGGACTGCCACGGCCTGCCGATCGAACTCCAGGTCGAGAAGAAGTTCGGCAAGGTCGGCGAGAAGCTTTCCGCCGCCGAGTTCCGCGCCAAGTGCCGCGAGTACGCCGCCGAGCAGGTCGAGCGCCAGCGCGTGGACTTCAAGCGCCTGGGCATTCTCGGCGACTGGGAGCGGCCCTATCTCACCATGCAGCCCGGCTTCGAGGCCGAGCAGTTGCGGGTGCTGTCGCGCATCTGCGCGCGCGGCCATGTGGTGCGCGGCTTCAAGCCGGTGCACTGGTGTCTGGATTGCGGCTCCTCGCTGGCCGAGGCCGAGGTGGAGTATCAGGACAAGCAGTCCTCCGCCATCGACGTCGCCTTCGTGGCGGTGGACGGCGCCGACCTCGGCGCCCGCTTCGGCGGCGTCGATGCTGGCGGCGCCGGCTTCGTGATCTGGACCACCACGCCCTGGACGCTACCTGCCAACCAGGCGATCAGCGTCAACGCCGAACTCGACTACGCCCTCGTGCAGCTCGGCGCCCGCAAGCTGGTGCTGGCCGCCGGCCTGGTCGAAGGCGTGTGCAAGCGCCTGGGCGGTGAGGGCCAGATATTGGCGACGGCAAAGGGCAAGGCGCTGGAAGGCGCGAAGGCCCAGCATCCCTTCGCCGAGCGCGTCGTGCCGATCATCTGCGGCGAACACGTCACCCTGGACGCCGGCACCGGCCTGGTTCACACCGCGCCGGCGCACGGCGTCGAGGACTACGGCGTCGGCAAGCTCTATGGTCTTCCGGTCGATAATCCGGTGGGCAGCAATGGCGTGTTCATCGCCGGCACGCCGCTGGTGGCCGGCCTGCATGCACGCAAGGCCGAGGAGCCCATCCTCGCGGCTCTGGAGGCCAGCGGCGCGCTGTTGCACAAGGCGACGATCACGCACAGCTATCCGCACTGCTGGCGCCACAAGACGCCGCTGATTTTCCGCGCGACGCCGCAGTGGTTCATCAGCATGGACAAGGAAGGCCTGCGCGCGCAGGCCTTGTCGGAGATCGCCGCCACCCAATGGATTCCTGGTTGGGGCGAGGACCGTATCGCCGGCATGATCCGCGACCGGCCCGACTGGTGCATCTCCCGCCAGCGCTACTGGGGCGTGCCACTGGCGGTGTTCGTGCATCGCGAGACCCAGACCCTGCATCCGGACACGCCGGCCCTGCTGCTGCGCGTCGCCGATGCTGTGCAGGAGCGCGGCCTGGAAGCCTGGTTCGGCAGCAGTCCCGCAGACTGGGGCGTCGATGAGGCTGCCTACGAGAAGGGCAGCGACACACTCGATGTCTGGTTCGACTCCGGCGTGGTGTTCCCGGCCAGCTTTGTCGCCAACGGCCAATCCACGCCGGACAAGGCCGACATCTATCTCGAAGGCTCCGACCAGCATCGCGGCTGGTTCCATAGCTCGCTGCTCACCCGCGTCGCCACCGACGACAAGGCGCCCTACAAGAGCGTGCTCACCCACGGGTTCACGGTGGACGAGCAGGGCCGCAAGATGAGCAAGTCGCTGGGCAATGTGGTGGCGCCGCAGAAGGTGATCAGCACCCTCGGTGCCGACGTGCTGCGACTGTGGGTGTCCAGCGCCGACTACTCCGGCGAGATCGCGATCTCCGACAACCTTCTGAAGCGCACCGCCGATGCCTACCGGCGTATCCGCAACACTGCGCGCTATCTGCTCGGCAGTCTGCACGGTTTCGATCCGGCCACCGATGCCGTGGCCCCGGCCGAGATGGTGGCGGTGGATCGCTGGGCGATCAGCGAGGCGGCGCGCGTGCAGGCCGAGCTGAAGTCGGCCTACGGCGACCGCGAGTTCCACCGCGTCTACCACGCCTTGCACAACTACTGCGTCAACGATCTGGGCGGGCTCTATCTCGACCTGCTCAAGGACCGACTCTATACGCTGCCGGAGAAGTCGCTGGCGCGCCGCTCGGCGCAGACCGCGCTCTGGCATATCGCCGAGGGCCTGGTGCGCTGGATCGCGCCGATTCTCTCGTTCACCGCCGATGAGATCTGGCGCCTGCTGCCGGGAGACCGCTCGCAGAGTGTGTTTGCGCAGGGGTGGTGGAGCTTCCCGGCGGTAAGCGTGGCCGAGCTGGATTGGTCCGGCCTGCTGGCCGCCCGCGATGCCGTGCGCAAAGAGCTGGAAGGCCTGCGCATCGCTGGCACCATCGGCGCCTCCTTGCAGGCCGAGGTCGTCGTGCAAACGGAAGGCACGAGCCTGGAAGCCTTGCGGCAAGTGGAGCCGGAACTGCGCTTCTGGTTGCAGACCTCAGCGGTGCGTGTTGAGCCGGGGAGTGGCGGTGCCTTGAAGGTGCTGGCGCGGCCATCCACGCATGGCAAGTGCGACCGCTGCTGGCACTACCGCGAAGACGTCGGCCAGCACCCCGGCCACGAGACCATCTGCGGCCGCTGCGTGTCCAATATCGAAGGTCCGGGCGAAACCCGGCGCTGGTTCTGAGCGGAGTGACCATCCCCATGCGCAACAACGCCGCCTGGCTTGGGCTCTCGGCCCTGGTCATCTTCCTGGACCAGCTCAGCAAGTGGTGGATCGAGGCCAACCTGGCCCACTACGGCGTCATTCCAGTGATTCCGCACTTCAACATCGTGCACCTGCGCAACACTGGTGCGGCGTTCTCGATGTTCAACCAGGCGCCGTCGCTGGCCTTCATCGGCCTCGCGGCGGCGGTCAGCGCTGGCATCCTCGCCTGGCTGCGCAAGCACCCGCGCGGCGAGACGCTGACCGCCATCGGGCTCTGTCTGATCCTCGGCGGTGCCATCGGCAACGTCATCGACCGCGTGCGTCTGGGCCATGTCACCGATTTTCTCGACTTCTACTGGGGCAGCTGGCACTTCGCTGCCTTCAATGTCGCCGACATGGCGATCTCGGTCGGTGCCGGCTTCCTGATTCTGGAAATGCTGCTGGAATGGAAACGCGGCGGGCCGCGCAAGGAGCTGTAGGCATGGACATCCTGCTCGCCAATCCGCGCGGCTTCTGCGCCGGTGTCGACCGCGCCATCGAGATCGTCGAGCGCGCGCTCGACAGTCTCGGCGCGCCGATCTATGTGCGGCACGAGGTGGTGCACAACCGCTTCGTGGTCGAGAACCTGCGCGCCAAGGGCGCGGTGTTCGTCGAGGAAGTGGACGAGATTCCGGAAGGGGCGACGTGCATTTTCTCCGCCCACGGAGTGGCCCGGTCCGTGGTCGAGCGCGCCCGCCAGCGTGGCCTGACGGTATTCGACGCCACCTGCCCGCTGGTGACCAAGGTGCATATCGAAGTGAAGCGCTACGCCCGCGAGAAGCGCGAGGTGGTGCTGATCGGCCACGAAGGGCACCCGGAGGTCGAGGGCACCATGGGCCAGTTCGATGTCAGCCTGGGCGGGGCGATCTACCTGGTGGAGACGCCCGAAGACGTGCAGCGCCTGTCGGTGAACAATCCGGCGCACATGGCCTATGTCACCCAGACCACGCTGTCGATGGACGACACCGCCAAGGTCATCGACGCCCTGCGCCAGCGTTTCCCGCTGATCCTCGGGCCGCGCAAGGACGACATCTGCTACGCCACCACCAATCGCCAGGATGCGGTGAAGCAGCTGGCCGCGCAGTGTGACGCGCTGCTGGTGGTGGGCTCGAAGAATTCCTCCAACTCCAACCGCCTGCGCGAGCTTTCGGAGCTGATGGGCACGCCGGCCTATCTGATCGACGGCGCCGGCGACATCGACCCGGCCTGGGTCAGCGACAAGACCCGGGTTGGTGTTACCGCCGGTGCCAGCGCGCCGGAGATCCTGGTCCAGCAGGTGGTGGAGCGCCTCCGCGAGCTGGGCGGCAAGACCGCCAGCGAACTGGAGGGCCGCGAAGAGCACATCGTGTTTTCACTGCCGCCGGCACTGCGCCGCGCGGTGCGGAAAACCGCCGCCTGAGTACGCCTCCGTAGCGCGATTAGCGCTGCCAGCAGCTGTCGGCGCCGCCGGTGGCGCCGCGGTCGCCGTTGGAGCCGATGCACAGGGTGCCGCAGGTCTGGTCGATGCGGCTGGCGTAGGGCACGGCGCGGATCGCATAGCTGCGGGCATTCGGAGTTCCAGTCAGCGCCGAGCAGTTTCCGAGTCCCCCCGAAGTTGGCAGGGCCGTCAGGCTCAGCGTGTACAGCGCGCCGGTGCTGCTGGCGCTGATGCTGCCTTGCGAGTTCAGATAGGTGCTGCCGCTGGAGTTGTAGCCGAGCGCGGCCAGGCTGCTGGCATAGCCCTTGTGGTCGGTGGCATAGCTTTCCTGCCGGCTGGCGATCTCGCTGAGCGCGGTCTTGGCGACCGTGCGGTTGGTGCGCTCCACATAGCCACGGTAGCTGGGCAGGGCGATGGCGGTGAGGATGCCGAGCACCGCGAAGGCGATCAGGAGTTCGGTCAGGCTGAAACCTCGGGAGCGGCGCATGGCGGTCCTGTTCGTGGGCATTTGGGGGGCTGTGATCAGTTCTCGCCGAGCCGTTCGCGCCAGGAGGCGCGCAAGCGCGGCGGTACCGCCTGCTGTTGCAGTTCGCCGCTCACCGCCTGGGTCGAGTTGCTGACGGCAGTCAGCTCTCCGGGCAGGCCGCCGGCCGGCAGCAGGCTGGCGCGGTCGGTTCCCAGCTGGTTGATGGCTGGCTTCGGCTTGGAATTGCGCAGGGCGATGTTGTACAGCCGGCCGCTGCCTTCCAGCGGCACGCAGCTGGCGTCGTCGGGCTGCGGCGGCACGTAGGTCGAGAAGCTGGTGACGCCGCCGATGGTTAGCGGTGCGGAGAACGCCTTCTCGCCCGAGCTGCCAAGCTGGAAGCGATAGCCTGGGCTCAGCAGATCGAGATCACGGCAGCTGCTGCTGGAGGCGCTCTGGCTGGCGCAGGCGTTGGTCTGGTCGGTGAAGGCGCTGTGGCGTGCGCCGCTCAGCTGCGACTCCTGGGTCTTGATCTCGTCGCTGGTCTTGCCGCTGACCACGTCGGTGTCGCGGTAGGCGTAGAACCAGTTCTGGGTGGTGGTGTTGAGCGGGTCTTCGCGGTCGCCGGTGGCGAACAGCACCACGTCGTAGTCGCTGCCGCCGCTCTGGCGGTTGCGCACCGGCACGTAGTCGGGGGCACCGAAGATGCGGCGGTCGCTCGCCAGGCTCGGACTGCTCTCGGCGTGACGACCGACGCTGGCCAGCGGGGTCAGCGTCCAGGCGCTGCGGTCGGCGCCCGGGAAATCGGCGCGCCACAGTCGGCCGCCAGTGTCGCCAACGTAGAGACGGTCGATGTAGCCGTCGTTGTTGGTGTCGAGCGCGGTGACGTCGCTCGGGATGCTGTCCACCAGCAGGGGGTGCCCGTAGCGCAGGCTGCCCGCCGTGTAGCCGACGCTGTCGGCGCGGCCGGCGCGCCAGAGCAGGGCGCCGGTTTCGGCGTCGACGATGAACAACGCGTTGCCACGCGCGCTGCTGGCGTTGCCATCGTCCTTGCCGACCCGCTCGCTGGCGACGCTGTTGCGGGAATTGTTGAGGTCCTTGCCGATCTTGGTGCCCGCACTGTTGCGGCCGCCGTTGTAGCCGCCGCCGAAGATCAGCACCGATTTCGACACCACATCGCCGGTGGTGGCCGGGTTGCCGTCGGCGTCGATCCGCATGCGTCCGAGCTGCGGCGTGGAATAGGCCAGGCCCAGCTCCGCGTACTGCGACTCGGTGCCGGCGACGATGCCGCTGGTGCAGGCGCGGCGCAGTCCCTCGGGGCCGATCGACCAGAGCAGGCGCGCGCCGCCGCCGCCGTTGCAGGGATTGCTGTCTGCCGCCGGCGCATCCGGGTCGGTGATGTCCATGGCGTAGTACTGGCTGCCACCGCGCCGCAGGCCGAAGAACAGCAGCACCCGGTCCTCGCTGTTGTCGCCGATGGTGCCGAGCTTGCCACCGCTGCTGGCGGCCCGGTCGCGGATCAGCACCACCGGCGAGCCGTCGACGCCGTAGGGCAGGTTGGCGCCGGCCTGGTTCTCGCGCAGCAGCTTGAGCTGACTCATCACCGCCTGTGGCATGAAGCCCCAGCTCTCGATGCCGGTGTCGTCGCGCACCATGCGCAGATAGCCGTCGCCGGAGCCGAACAGCACCCGGATGTCGTCGCTGCTGCCGCCGCCGCGCTTGCCGTAGTTGACCGCCAGCGGCCGCGAGTGCAGCAGCGGGCCCATCAGCCAGGGTCGGCCGCTGATGCCGGCATTGCTGGGCGAAGTTCCTGGGCCGCTGCCCTTGGGCGCGGTCTGGGTGCCGACGTCATAGCCGCGTGCGTAGAGCAGCAGCTCGCGGGTGACGGTATCGACGCTGCGGCTGCTGCTGGTGCCGCAGGACAGCGTGCAGGCATTGAGCGTGTTGCTGCAGTTGCTGGCGCAGCTGCTGGCGTTGCTGCTGCAGCTATTGGTACAGCTACTGGCGGTGCTGCTGCAGCCGCTGCTGCAACTGCTGTAGTTGCTGCTGCACTGGGCGGCGGCGTTGTTGTAGGTGCTGGTGCAGCTAGCGAGGCTGTTGTTGTAGGTGGTGGTGCAGGCGTTGTAGTTGGTGGTGCAGGCGGCCAGGCTGTTGTTGTAGGTGCTGGTGCAGCCGGCGATACCGCTGTTGTAGCTGTTGTTGCAGCTGGTGATGCTGTTGTTGTAGGTGGCGTTACAGCCGGCGGTGTTGTTGTTGTAGGTGGTGGTGCAGGCCGCCATGTTGTTGTTGTAGGTGGTTGCGCAGGCGGCAAGGCAGGAACTGTTGCCCAGCAGACAGCCAACATTGCAGAGAGTCAGGCCGAGACCGGCATTGGTCTGGCACAGGCTCAGCGCGGTGTCGTGCGGCAAGGTGCAGGTGGACTTGGCGGTGTTGGCGGCGGTGGTGCACAGGCTCAGGTTGGTGTCGTACGGCAGCTTGCAGAGTCCCAGCGCGGTGTTGGCATTGGTCTGGCAGAGCGCGATGTTGTTGTTGAGCTGGCAGAGCCCCAGCGCGGTGCTGGCGTTGCTGTTGCAGAGATTGCGGGCGCTGGTGGCGTTGCTGTTGCAGAGGCTCTGGCTGGTACTGCAGTTGAGGTCGCAGCTGCCCTGGTTGCTGTTGCAGAGACTGTTGCAGCTGCTCTGGTTGGTGGAGCACAGGCTGCTGCACAGGTTGGCGTTGCTGTTGCACACCGACTGGCACAGCGAGACTGGCGAGGTATAGGCCTCGGCGCCGGTGGCGCTGGCCAGCTCGGTGCGTACCGCCGCGTCGTCCGGATGCAGTGCCGCGAGCGAGAATTTGTTGCCTGCGCTCGGCGAGGCATAGGAGTCGTAGAACAGCCGGCGCGCGGTATTGCTGCTGACGGCGCCATTGCTGCGGCCTGGACTGCCACCGCCATTGAACTGGTAGCCGGGGATCTTCTGACCGGCGCCACCCAGCGTGGTGACCCGTCCGTCGGTGGCCCGGCCGCCCAGCTTGCTGGGGTCGGTCCAGTAGCTTAGCGCGCTGTTCTGGAGACGGCCGTCGCTGGCGAAGGCGAGCTGGCCATTGGCGTCGTAGTACTTGAACTGGCCGCTGCCATCGGTCTTCAGCCGCAGCCGCTTGAGGTTGCCGGCCCAGGTCGGCTTCTTGTCCGGATTCGGGCGGAACTCGGCTACGTAGGCGCCCTCGGCGAGACCGGTGGCGCTGGTCGAGCTGCTGCTCACACTGGTCGATAGCAGTGAGGCGTCGATACTCAGCACCTGATTGACCACCGAGCCGGCGATGCCCTGGCCGCGCCCGGCGAGACCCAGCAGGTTGGTGTAGGTGGTGACGTTGTAGCCCAGGTTCTTGAGCGCGCTGAGGTCGGCGAGGTTGCCGATGCTGTCCTGCACCAGGAAGTAGGAATTGATCTTGCGGCGGTCGCCGGCGTTGCCGTAGATGAAGCCGTCGGTGGCGGCGGAGTCGACCACCTCCGCCAGGCTCAGCTGGCCATCGCCGTTGCGGTCGGCGAGCGGGAACAGACGCTTGAGGTCGGCGTCGGAATCGTCCTGCTTGTCGGGCGCGGTCAGCTGCACGTGCAGCATGTTGATGGTGCAGGCCTTGGGGTAATCCTTGAGCGCGCCCTTGTAGGCCTTGTAGCCGGCGCTGTCGGTGGTTTCCAGGCCGGTGTCGCGCACCAGCAGGCCGTTGAGCAGGTTGTCGTTGGCGCTCAGCGGCGCATTGAAGATGCGGTCGCCGCGCAGATAGCGCGCCAGCTCCACATAGGCTTCCTTAGTCTGGTAGGGCGCGCCGGAGATCAGATTGCCCGAGGTGGCGCCGCCGGTCAGCAGATTGCCGACGACGTTGAGCACCTGTGGCACCAGCTTGGTGAGCAGGTCGGTGACATTGACCAGATTGATCAGGCCGAGGAAGAAATAGGCGCCGTTGCTGCAACCGGGGGTGGTCTGCCGTTCGCCGGGCAGGCTGGCGAGATCGGCGAAGGCACAGGGGCCGCCAAGCGGGCCCTGGTTGCCGTGGAACAGCATCAGCGCCACCCGGGTGTTGAGCAGCGGCTCCAGCACCGACTGGAGCGCCACGAACAGCGCCAGCGCCGGATTGTTGGCGAGGTTGAGCGGATTCAGCGGCCCGAGCACCGAGCTGAGCGTGGCATTGATGGTGCCGATCAGCACGCCGACCACATTGCCCAGCAGTACCTGGATCAGCGGCGGTGCGTTGTCGAGGATCGACAGCGTGGTATTGCCCAGATCGCCCAGCAGGCCGAGCGGGTCCAGGCCCAGCAGCAGTGGCAGCGGCACGCCGAGGATGTTGAACAGCTGCTGGAAGGTCAGCAGCTGGCGCAGGGCGATGCAGTCCGGCTCGTTGGACAGCAGCACATTGCTGCACACCAGCGAGTTGAGATTGAGCAGGTTGAGATCGAGCACCAGCACGGTTAGCGGCGCCTGGTTGCTCGGCACCGTTTGATTGGCGTAGATGTCGATGTCGTCGGCGCGCGCCAGATTGCTGATGCCGACGATGAGCGCCAGCAGGGCGCTGCCCAGTCCCAGGCGCAACTGGCGCAACAGCCGGGAACCACTGCGGGAGCGCTTATTCATAGGTCACCCCGGCTGGCTTGCTGTGTAGGATCAGCACCGACTCCACGACTTCGGCGGCGCTACGGCCCTCGGCGGAGCGATCAATGCCGCCGGTGATCGAGTAGCGGGCAAAATCGTACTGCCGCGCGCTGGTCTGCGCCTCGCGCATGACGTTGACCGACACGAACAGCGGCAGTACGCGGCGCACTTCGGCATAGCCGTAAGCGAGGGCGTCGGCGCTGCTGTTGCTGCTGTCGAGCGGGATCTTGTTGTCGGCCGATGCGCAGCTGAACAGCGCCGCTGCGGCGCCGCCGGTGGGCAGGTAGCAGCTGCGGAAATCCGGGTTGTAGTCCACCGGCGTGTTGCTGCTGTTGCTGGCGACGGTTTCCAGCAGGGATTCGGCGGCCTGGACGGCATTGGTACGGCTCTCGGCGTTGCTAGCCAGCCGCAGCTGGGTCTGGGTGCTGCGCACCGCCGCGATCCCCAGCAGGGTCAGCACCACCAGCAGGACCAGCGCCACCGCGAGGGCCGCGCCGCGCTCCAGGGGTTGGGCGGGGAGGGGGCGGTTCATCGCGACACCAGGTTCTTGAGCTGCACGGTGGTGGTGAAGGCGCGTCGCAGCACCCCGGTGGTGGTGAAGGTGGCATCGTCGGCGGAACGGTAGTCGGCGAGTACGTACTCCTTCAACGCATCGCTGGACTGCACCCGCTGCTCGCTGGCCCGCACCAGCAGATGGATGCGCGCGCTGCGCGCCAGCAAGAGCTCGGCAGCAGTGGGTGCGGCGAGGTAGCGGTCGACCAGATCGTCGCCGTCGCTGTCGATGCCCCATTCGATCTGCAGGTTCTCGACGCCGTAGGCCAGACACTCCTGCTCCATGCGCGGCGTCGTACCCTGGTCGTTGAGCACGTAGCGGCACAGGGTAGGCACCTTGATGTCGCCGCTGACGTCGTGCACGAAGTAGATGCGCGGCACGTAGGCGTACACCTGCACTGGCTGTTCCTGCGGCGGACAGCCGCCGGAGACGCCACTGTCGCTGGCGGGGCAGTCGCTCGGATCTCCCAGGTTGACGCTGGCGCTGGCGGCGCGGAACAGCGCGCCGCTGCTCTGGTTGGTCTTTACGTAGTAGCGGCCAGCCGTCAGCGACAGGCTGGTGGCGGTGGGTTGGTCGAGCGCGATTGCCGAGGCGCCCGAGACCCTTCGCACCATCAGTACATCGGTGTTGGCCTGCACCGCCGTCAGGCAGCGGAAGCGGCTGGCCAGGCTGGCGGCGTCGAGATGGTTGCGGAACTCCAGCGGCAGCGAGGGCTCCAGCAGCCAGCGGCTATCGCTGGCCGCCGCCGATGGGCCGCAGTCATTGGCGCGGACGGCCGCCGCCGCCGCGCTGGAAACCAGCAGGTCGCGCGCCGCATCCGGTGGCCGGACGCCGCCCCAGTAGCCGGCCATCGCCAGATCGCGGGACAGGTTGTCCATCGCAAAGCGGGCGTTGTCCTGCAGGGCGGTGATGGCGTCGTTCTGGCGGTAGTTCTGACTGTTGGCGATGAACACGCCGATCATCACCGCCAGCGCGATCAGGCCGAGGGTGACGGCGATCAGCAGCTCCACCAGGGTCAAGCCGCTCTGGCGCTGGCGCGACGGGGGCAGGCTGCGGCTCAGGGGCATGGGCCGGCTCCAAGGTTGACCTGGAGCACCAGCACCCGGCGGTAGCTGGTCTGGTCGCCGCTGTTCCACTCGTAGTCGGCGCGGGTCTGGCCACAGCTGTTGTTGGTCGGGTCGTCGGCGTGGTCGCTGTCGCCCTGGCGGATGCGGGTCATGCCGCGCCAGGCGACCGCGATGGTGGCCTGGCAGCTGCCGGCGCTGCGCAGGATGCAACCGGTGGGCGAGCGCAGGCCGCCGGCATTGCTGCGGCTGGCGGTGCTGCCGCTGCCTTCGACGATCCGCTCGCTGGCACCGTCCAGGCTCTGCCACCACTGCCAGAGATCGAAGGCCGCGAGCTGCGGGCCGGTGCAGGGGGCGTCCGCCGTGCAGGTCTGCTCGGCAGGCAGGGCGTCGGCGCTGACCGTCACCGTGCCGTTGGGGGCGTAGCTGGCCAGGTTGCCGGCGTTGCCGCGCAGACGCTCGACCAGATCCTGAGCCAGGATGTTGGCGCTGCCACGCTGGATGGCGTCGAAGGCGGCCTTCTTGGACATCGCCTGCAGGGCGGCGGCCGACAACAGGCCGACCGCGATGATGAACACCGTGATCAGCACCTCGATCAGGGTGTAGCCGCGCAGACGGCGGCCTGGGCTCAGCTGCATGTCTCGGACTCTTCCAGGCTGATGCCGCCGCTGCGGCTCAGGCGCACCAGCCGGGCCCGGCGGTCCCGGGCGCCTTGTGGCGCGCAGATCGAGAACTGTGCCTCCGCTGTCGCCCGGCCGCCGGAATCGAAGGCGATGCTGCCGCTGGGTGCCTGCTGCAGGCGCAGCTGGTCCGAGACCGGCCGCTGCACGGTGATTGCCTCGATGCCGCCACCGTCCAGATCGACGTAGGTGATCCAGCCGTTGAGCCAGTTGCCGGTGCCGGCACACTTTGGGGTGCTGGCCGCGAGGTCGCGGGCGCAGAGCTTGACCGTGCGGTTGCGGGCGATGGCTTCCGAGCGCGCGCGGTTGAGGCTGATATAGAGCCCGGTGGAGGCCTCGCGCCGGGCGGCACTGACCAGGAACTCGCGGAAGCTGGGCAGCGCCATGCCGGTCAGCAGACCGGCGATGGCCAGCACGACCAGCAGTTCCAGCAAGGTAAAGCCGTTGCCGCGTCCTTTCATGCGTTCGCCGTTATCGTCCTTGCGCCCCCGTTGTGGGCACTTTAATGCACGGATACCGCGCGTCGCCGCGTGCCCACTGGACGCCCCGATGGGCGGAACATGGCGAGGGACAAGAGGTGTCAAAAAAATGACGAACTCCGCTGATTGCCGACCAGGCGGCTCGCTCCTGCGGCCACTCCGAGCGCCCAGCTATCATCTCACCAACGGCCACGGCGTCTGGAACCACGGGCCGTTCCTTGCCCAGGCTTGGCGGCCGTTCAGTGGCGGGGTTGAGTGCGAAGAGCGGTGCGTCTCTCGAAAGTTCGCGCCGTCGTGCTACCTTCTGATATACGAGTTAAGTATCGTAATTTTTCCGGGGTCGTTCAGGCTTGGTATGGCGCAAACGAGGGGCTGGCGGGCGGGATCGAAAACGGAACGCGGCTTCCGGCGGGCACTCATGTGCTTTCAAAACTGGGTCGATGATGCCCCGCCTCCCGGTCGGCAGCGCGGGTTCACCGTTATCGAATTGCTGGTGACCATCGCTGTGATGGCGATTCTTGTCGCGATGGCTGTGCCCAGCTACCGCAGCGCCATCGCCTCCAATCGGCTCTCAGTGGCTTCCTACGACTACTTCCTGGCCGTCAGCGAGGCGCGGGTGGAAGCCGTGCGCCGGAACACCAGCACCCAGGTCTGCGCCGCGTCCGGCAATGGTAGCGGCGCGCTGGCTACCGCCTGCGGCACCACCAACACGGGCGCCGTGTATGCACTTGATTCCAGTGGCGCGGCCTTCCTGTTACGCGCGGCGCCGGAAATTCCCTCCGATATCGAGGTCGCCAACGTCGCTGCCCTGCGTTATTCCGCGCAAGGCCTGGCCCGCGCGCCGGGCTCCACCACGCCGTACCGTGGTCGCTTGGTGGACCTGAAATCCAGCGCGCTTAGCGCCAATGGTCACCGCTGCATTTACATGACTGCCGGGATTCTCCTTAAGACCTGTTCCAATACGGCCGCCTGCGATGCCAATACCGAGCCCAGTGACTGCCAGTGAGACCCGCTGCGCCGGACTCGGCCAAGGTGCCGTCCTGGGGCGAGCCCAGGGTGGTGCCGGTCTGGTCGAGGTTCTGGTCGCGGTGCTGGTTTTGTCGATCGGCTTGTTGGGGATCGCCCTGGTGCAATCCCGCTCGCTGTCGAGCAACAACAGCAGCATGACGCGCTCCATGGCTGTGGCCGCGAGTTATTCGATCCTGGACTCCATGCGGGCTGATCGGGCGCAAGCGGTACTCGGCGCCTACAACCACGACAACACTGCTCCGCTCAAGGCGAACGACTGCCCGGCCGCTGGCAGTAGTCTGGCTAGCCGGCAACTCAACCTCTGGTGCAGCAACGAACTGGCAGCCCGTCTGGGGGAGAGTGCCGAAGCCGAGATTGTTTGCGACGCGCAAGGTGTTTGTACGGTGACCATCACATTCTTCACCCTGGACTGCGGACGTGCCGGCGACGGCCAGACGAACGATGCTCTGTGTACCCAGACGCTTTCCGAGGGTAGAGGGCAACGGATATTCACGCAGGCGATGCTATGAGTCCGATCCTCTCCCTTCAACGGCAGCGCGGGTTCAACCTGATCGAGTTGATGATCGCCCTGGTCATTGGCCTGATCGTGGTGCTGGGGGCGAGCAGCGTTTTCCTTTCCAACAAGCAGTCCTACCGGACCAATTCCGCGATTGGTCAAATCCAGGAGAACGCCCGTATTGCCTTCGAGTTGCTGACCCGTGATTTGCGCCAGGCACGTCTGACCGGCTGCGGGAACCAGACGACGACAGCCAATCTGCTCAGTAACAACACGACCTTGTGGTACGCCAACTTTGCCGGCAACGGTCTTATCGCCTATGACGGCGGTACTGCGGACAGCAATCCCGCCTTGACGACCGGCACCGCCTCCGGCAACCACCGGGCGGGAACTGACAACCTCACCTTGATCGGGGCTTCGGACCTGGCTTACAGCCTGGCCACGCATGACGCCGCCACCAGCAAGATCACGCTCAACGAAACCAATCCAGAACTCTCGGTGGGAGACCTCGTGGTCATCTGCGATACCGCCCAGGCCGATATCGCGCAGATCACCAGCACTACCGGGGGAGTGTACTTGGCGACCGGTACCGGAACCCCGGGCAATACTGCCGCGCTGTCGAAAACCTATCTGCGAAATGCGCAGGTCTCTGCGTTGAAATCGGTGACTTGGTACATCGGCTGCAATCCGCTGACCGCGCTGTCTTGCGATCCGAACCGAGGCGGCACCTCCCTGTATCGCATGGCGGCGGTTGGTGCGGCGGGGCCAACGGTTTCGTTGCAAGCCCAGGAGATGGTGCGCGGTGTGGCGGCGATGGATCTCACCTTTCTCAATACCTCCGCGACCGACTACGTCGACGCCAACGCCATCGCCGCGGCAACCTGGCCGCTGAACACCGTATCGGCGGTCCGCGTCAGCCTGCGCCTGGTGGCCGAGGATCGCTCCAGCCGGGATGCGATGAGTTCCAGCGACACCCTGCAGGCCAACGCGATGATCTTCCGCGACCTCAATACCGTCGTCGCCTTGCGCAACCCACCGATCTGATGACCATGCGCGCGCCCTTCGCCTTTCATCACCCAACACGTTCAAGGCACTTCGCAGACGGTCAGCGCGGAGTGGCGCTGGCAGTCTCCTTGTTCCTGCTGATTCTGGTGACCCTGATCGGCTTGGCGGCCATTCGCGGCACCACCATCCAGCAGCGGATGACCGCCAATTTCTATGACCGCGAGATTGCCTTTCAGAGCGCCGAGGCGGGCTTGCGTGCCGGAGAAGCCTACCTGAGCGACCCTGGTTCGCCGCTGGTCGATGGAGTGGACTTTCGCAATTGTCAGGACGGCGATACCTGCTTGGCGAATCCGTTCGCCGACAGCGGGCTGGGCACCGGCTTCATAAAAACGGTCGATACCGACGATTACGACGTGTCGGACACCAACGCGCCTGGCCAGCCTCAGTTCGTCATCGAGCTGATCTGCCTGAACAATGCCTGCAGCGCAGGGGCCGGCTCTACCGGCAACTGCCAGTCGGCCAACTGTCAGTCCTATGGCACTGAAAACACCGCTGCTGCGGACTTCGCCTACTACCGGATCACCGCACGCAGCGGCGACCCAGGCAGCGAGGCAGGCACCAACCGGGCCGTTGTCATTCTGCAAGCGGTTTTCCAGGTTCCATTGTCGTGACCCCATCAGACAGGAGTACCGCCATGCCCAGGCACAAGCATGCAAGTCTGGTTTCTAGCCACTACTTCTGGCTCGCGCTGGGCATGGTGGTGTGGCTCTGGTGTCTGCCAGGGCGGGCGGATGTATTTGTTGACAGCACGCCCCTGTCCAAGCCCAACACCGTGCCTGGCAATTTGGTCTTGGTGCCGTCGGTGGAATGGCCGACGGTGGTCACTCAGGCCAACGATCCGGGACAGGGTGACGGTAGCGCGGTCTACACGACCGCGCCGGTCACGACCTGTCCGGGCGGTTTCACACTGACCAGTGGGTCTTGCCAGAAGTCGGTGCCCGCGACTGGAAGTTGCACGTCGCCTTACAACTTGAGCGGCAGTTCTTGTCAGCAGACAACCACACCGAATTCCACAACTACTTATTCGTGCCCGACCAATTTCTCTCCGAGCAGTGGCGTTACCAGCGGCACGACCTGCTCCAGGACCAAGTCCAGTGGTACCTATACTTCATCGGAATGTTCCGGTTTCGGTACCGGTTACAGCAGATCCAACAGCAATAGAACCTGCTCCGGACCTTCCATCTCCTCAACTAGCTACTCGTGTCCGTCTGGTTACCTGCCGTCCAGTGGCGTCACCAGCAGCACCACCTGCACACAGACTGGTCCAAGTCCGACGTATTCCTGTGCGAGTGGCACGCTCACCGGTACCAATTGCGTCACCACGGTGAGCGGCACGACCAGAACCATTCCATACGCAGGCTACTTCAACAGCGAGCTTTGCTACGCCTATTACTATGCCGTGGAGGAAAAGAACCGCTACTTCTACCCCGTCTCAAATACGACGACCGACGGTTCGGGTAACGCCTACCTTTGCGTTGGGCAAACCGGCGGGACTCCCGTCCAGAAGCTCTGGAGCGGCAACTTCCTCAATTGGGCCTCGATGCAGGCCATTGATACCTTCCGTCTGGCGTTGACGGGTGGTTACCGTGTTCATCGGCCGGCTGACGGCACGCCGCCTTCGGTCACTATCACTGGGTCGGATGGTGTCAGCGTCACCAAAACCACCAGTGAAATGCCCGGGACCACCTACTTGGAAAAGGGCAACTCTGATCGCTGGGATAACGGTTACACCAAACTGCGGCAATTGACTGCGGATGTGGCCAGTGCCACCCCCTCTGCGACGTCAAGCTTTCGGACGCGCATCGGCGCTTTACGTAACCAGATGTGGTTTATTCCCAACAGCAGCGGTGCGCTGGGGGATTCCGAGAGCTACAGCGACCCACAGGCGATCCCCTTGCCGGTGGCGGATGGGGCTCAGACGACCAGTGACGGTGATGGACCGGCCATACCCTACAACCCCGCTTACAACACCCTTCCCGACCTTGCCACTGCGAGCAATACGAATAGCACGCCCTGCGGCACAAGCCCGAGCGAGTATGGCTGCTCGATAGCAACCTGGAGTTGCCTGAACGGTGGCGCCAACGGCAACGCTACCACCACAACCGGCGACACCGACGGCACCTGTGCGTCGACGACGACGAAGGCGGCGTGTCCGACATCTGGCAATGTCTACTACAACTCCAGCACTCAGAAGTGCCAGCCAAGTTCGACCAGCACGACGGGAGCAACCGCGAACCTTTGCACGACTCCGTTTACAGGCTTGCCTACCAGTTCCGGCTCAGGCAGGACTTGCTCCTTCACCACTTACGCAGGCACCGCCGCGACCTACGCGCATGCCGGCAAAGACGCGATCTATGCCGTCAGCGTTCGTGTACAGGTTTGCGACGGCACCCTGGATACCCGCAGCCTTTGCACGAAGTACGGTAGCTACCACAAGCCCGAGGGCCTGCTTCAGAAGAACGCCAAGAAGATCCGTTACGGCCTGTTCAGCTATCTGACCGAGACGGGGCAACAGCGCCAGGGTGGTGTGATGCGTGCCCGCCAGAAGCTCATCGGCCCGGTGGTTTCGGGCGAGAAGCCATACCCGGACAAGGCCGCGCGCATCGCGGGCATCGACAACCCGGAATGGGATTCAGCGACCGGCGTGTTCATCGACAATCCTGACGACGGCGACGCGACAGCGACCAACACCAACATCGGCAACTGCGGCAGCAGCGCGCCAGACAGCAGCCAGTGTGTGGTCAAGTACAGCGGTGTCATCAACTACCTGAACCGTTTCGGCCAGATATTGACTGGTCAGTCGACGCTCAAGTCCTTCGACAATCTCACCGAGATGTATTACACGGCCCTCCGCTATCTACGTGGCCTGGCCAACATCTCCAGTTTCAGTGATCTGACCAAGCTGGCGAGTTCGGACTTGTCGGGCTCCGGGGCCTTGGCGAAATACCAGAACGCCGATGGTTTGCCGGTGATCAACGACTGGTACAAGACTGGCGCCAACGCCAGCGTCACGGCCTGGACAGCCAGCACCCCGGCCCGTTCGACGGGCACCGACGGAGACCCGATGCTTTACCAGTGTCAGACCTCGGTCGTGCTGGGCATCGGTGATACCCACACCAACAATGAAGACGATACCGCCGATCTGACCAAGGACAGCACTACCACCAACACACAGGCCGCCGATGGCGGCACCTGGCGCGGGTATACCGAGTTCAACAGTGGCGGCAACGGCCGGGGAAATCTTGCCGGCCTTGCCTACTGGGCGCACCTCAACGATCTGCGCACCGATGTGCCCAACACCGAAGTAGCGAATAAGACGCAGGGTTCGCGGCGTGGTCAGATCATCTCCACCTTTTGGGTGGACGTGGTTGAGCAGAACGACCTTTACGCCACGACCACCAACCAGTTCTACAACGCGACCAAGTACGGTGGATACAACATCCCGGTTGATGACTGGAACGCCAACGGCAATGCCACCCGGCATGACGCCGCATGGTTCAACAGCAACCAGGCCACATGGACGTCAGCGACGCAGACGGTCAAGGTCGAGACCGGGCTGGGTGGTAGCGGAGACTACTACCAGCCCAACAACATGTATCTGGCCAACAACGGCCAGAAGATGATTGACGGGCTGAACGCCGCCTTCTCAAAAATTGTCGAGGATCTCGCTGGTTCGGGCGCCTCGCTGGCAGCGAACAGCACGAAGCTCGATACCGGCACGACGACCTATCAGGCTGTCTACTACACCGGCGACTGGCGTGGCGACGTCAAGGCGTTCCCTGTGAGTGGGACGGGTACCATCTCCACGACCGCGGTCTGGGAAGCTTCGAAGCGGCTGCCAGCGGCCTCCGCCCGTAACATCGTGACCTGCACTGGCTCCGGCACCTGCTCCAGCAGTGTGTCCTTCAAGACGACCACGACCTTCGATACCAAGAATTATCTCTGTGCCAACTCGGCTGCCTGTGGTTCGGGGGAGGCCGACAGTCTCATCAATTACCTGCGCGGCACCAGTGTCAGCACTCTGCGCCTGCGGTCCACGGCCTTGGGCGACATCGTCAACTCGCAGCCGGTATTTTCCGGGTCGCCAAACCCCAACCTGTATAACGGCCGGAACTTCGCATCGGCCTACCGGACGTTCGCCAACCATTCCGACGTCAAGACTCGAAAGAAGATGATCTACGTGGCGGCGAACGACGGCATGGTGCACGCGTTTAGCGCCGAGGCGACGTCATTCACCGCGACTATCGACAGCGTCAGCACCAACGTTCTCCCTGGCCAGGAGGTGTTCGCCTATCTGCCAAGGGCCGTTATCAAGAGCGGACTTCGCAAGATTTCTGCTGCCGACTACGGTGATACCACCAACCCTCACCAGTTCTGGAACGATGGCGAACTGGTGGTGGCAGATGTCGAATGCGCCACCGCCTGCCCGAACGCCGTGGGAGGTTGGGCTACCGTGCTGGTGGGTACCACGGGGCGTGGGCCGTCCAAGGCGGTCTATGCCCTGGATGTCACCGACCCGACTGATATTCAACTGCTATGGGAGCGCTCTTCGGCCGACGGCGTCACTGGCAGCGACTACATCGGTCAGGTTGTCGGCAAGCCGGTGATCGCGAGGGTCAGTAGTGCCGGCGGTTGGGCGGTGCTGATGGGCAACGGCTACAACAGCACCCAGAATGCGCCGGCGCTCTTGCAGTTCAACATCACCGATGGGACTTTGAGTGTCTACACCACCGGTGGTAGCGCAGACGATGGCCTTGCTCCACCCGCAGTCTGGATCAAGGACGCCAATGTCAGCAGCAATGTCAGCAGCGAGGCCTATGCCGGTGATCTGAACGGTAACGTCTGGGGATTCACCTTGACGGCATCGGGCGGCGGTGCCGGCACCAAGCTCTTCATCGCCAAGGACCGCGACGGTAGTGGTTTCAAGCTGCAGCCCATCACCTCGGGCATGCTGGTCGCCAAGAATCCGGAGGACAATCAGGTCTGGGTCTTCTTTGGCACCGGCTCGTTCCTGTCCAGTTTCAAGGCAACCGATGGCTTGCAGACCTGGTACGGCCTGATCGTTCAGGGTGCCGACAAGGTCAGTTGCACTGGTTCCAGTAGTTGCTCGGCGCGTTCGGCGCTGCGTCAGCGCAGTATCGTCGCTGAAAGCGCGGCCTCGAACACCAGCCTTGCCGCGCGTGCGATCAGTGCCTCCACCGCTAGCGATATGGTCGGCAAGAAGGGTTGGTTCATCGACCTGAAGCTGAGTGGTGGGTCCGAGAAGGGTGAGCGCATGATTACCTCCAACCAGTTCTACGGGTATCTGTTGGTCGGAACTACGCGTCTACCCACGACCGGTGATCCCTGCAATCCTTCCGGTAGTGGTTGGGTGATGGCGATCTACCCCTTCACCGGAGCGCCGCCGAGTACCGCGTTCTTCGACGTGAACAGCAGCGGAATCTTCACGGATGATCGAGTGATCGCCGCCGATGGAACTTCCTACGTGGCGGCTGGTGTCGGGTTTGGCGCCATTCCGAACAACCCGATCTTCGTCGGGCACACCATGATGATGAGTTTCGACAATGCGACTACCGGCAGCCTAAATGTCCGCCCCACCGGCGCGGGTGTGGCGGCACGCTTGTCCTGGCGTGAACTGGTGGGACAATGACAGTCGCCAGTTTTTCGCAAACCTCCGTCGATATGAGAAAGCACTGCCAACAAAGCCCCGTTAACGCCGCGCTCTTGCCGCAAGCCACGAGTACGGGAGGAGCACAGCATCGGTCTCAGTTCGGCTTCAGCTTGATCGAACTGATGATCACGGTGGTGATTGTCTCGATCCTTGCCGCCATCGCGATCCCGTCCTACAGCAATTCCGTCACCAAGTCCCGGCGTCGCGCGGCCGAGGCCTGTCTCTCCATCTATGTCCAGTACATGGAGCGCTTCTATACGGCGAACATGCGCTACGACAAAAGGGTGGATAGCACCGATAACACCTTGCCTGCCTTTGACTGCGCTTCCAACCAGAACACTGGCAACGATTACACCTATTCATTCCCTTCGGGCTCCCCGACGCGCTCGACCTACGTTGTCCAGGCGGTTCCCAAGGGGAACCAGGCCACACGGGATACGGCTTGTGGAACGCTGACACTGAACCAGGCTGGCACGCGTGGAGCGAACGGCTCGACCGCCGCTGCGAACGTATCGAAATGCTGGTGAACCTGCTTTGGCGAGCGAAGGCGACGACGCGCTAAGGAGCGAGGCAGCGCCCGGCGTGGTCGTGATGTTCGGTGACGATCCGTCCGCTGCCGATGAGTACCAGGTCGATGGTGTTATCCGCTGGCATTCGCTCGACGCAGACGCGTACACGCCCTGCGGCGAAAGCGCCGGTCGCCGTTTCTGCTCGGCCAGTCGGCGTGAAGACCACGCGATTCCGGAACGGGCCGTTGGCTGCGACGGTCAGATAAGAGCTGCTATTCGAACGGCTCTCCAGATGCAGGCGTTCCCCTGAATCGAAGACGCCGTCCCGGTCCTGATCCTCGAAGACCAGCCATTCCTGAAGACTCCAGTCGCCGTGACAGCCGACCTCGCTGCGGCCTGCGCAGAAGGCGATGGCTCGATTGCCGCTCACCGCCAACTGTCGCGCGGTTCCGGCCGCCAGCAGGATCTGATTGCTGGTGACGGCGAGCTGGTTTCTTCTCGCCACCTGGTCGAAGGCCGGGATCGCCAAGCCCAGTAGCACGCCTGCCACGGCGACCGTGACCAGCAGCTCAAGCAAGGTGAATCCGCCTTGTCGGCAGGTCTTGTGCGAATGCCCCAACCAGCCAGAAGCAACCGGCATCCAGTTCCCGAGCATGGCCCCTCCCAGACGCAAGGGGCAGGCTCGCCGGCAGTTCTCCAGGGTTCCCAACCCCTTCGCTGCCGCCTGTCCCGGCGACTCATTTGTTGTGCCGTCGATGCTAGCCCTGTTCGGCGGGCGCGCAAAGCGGCATGCGATGAGCGGGTGGTTTGTGCTAGGACCGCAGCAGGCGCACAGCCTTGTGCAGGGCAGCAACCAACTGGTCGATGTCGTCCTCGCCGTTGTAGCAGGCGAGCGAAGCGCGGGTGGTCGCGGAGACGCCGTAGCGGGCCATCAGCGGCATGGTGCAGTGATGGCCGGTGCGCACCGCGACACCTTCCATATCGAGGATGCTGCCGACGTCCTGGGCATGGGCGCCTTCGAGCACGAAGGACAGGATGCCGCCCTTGCCGGTGGCGGTGCCGATCAGGCGCAGGCCGGGGATTTCCCGCAGACGCGGCGTGGCGTATTCGAGTACCCGATGCTCCTGCGCGGCGATCTGCTCCAGGCCCAGCGCCTCGACATAGTCCAGTGCCGCCGCCAGACCGATGGCGCCGGCCATGTCCGGCGTGCCGGCCTCGAAGCGGTAGGGCGGCTCGGCCCAGGTGCTGCCGGCAAAGCTCACGGTCTTGATCATGTCGCCGCCGCCGTGCCAGGGCGGCATCGCCTCCAGCCGCTCGCGCCGTCCCAGCAGACAGCCGAAGCCGGTGGGGCCGTAGAGCTTGTGGGCGGAGAGCGTGTAGAAGTCGGCGCCGAGCGCGGCGAAATCCACCGGCAGATGGGCGACCGCCTGCGCGCCATCGACCAGCACCGGGATGCCGCGCGCCTGCGCCTCGCGAATGATCTCCGCCACCGGGTTGACCGTGCCCAGGGTGTTGGAGACGTGCACCACGGCGATGAAGCGGGTGCGTTCGCTGAGCAGCTTCTTCCAGCCCTCGAAGTCGAGACTGCCGTCGTCGAGCACCGGCGCCGCCAGCACGCTGGCCCCGCGCTCGGCGGCGACCAGCTGCCAGGGCACGATGTTGGAGTGGTGCTCCATGCCGGTGACCAGGATCTCGTCGCCGGCCTTTAGCAGTGGCCGCAGAAAGCTGTAGGCGACCAGATTGATCGCCTCGGTGCTGCCACGGGTGAACACCACTTCCTCGCGCTGGGCATTGAAGAAGCGGGCGATGCGGTCGCGTGCGCCCTCGTACTGCGTGGTGGCACGCTCGGCCAGCTCGTGCACGGCGCGGTGCACATTGGCATTGCTGGTCTCGTAATAGCGGCTGATCGCCTCGATCACCGCGCGCGGCTTCTGGGTGGTGGCGGCATTGTCCAGATAGGCCAGGCGCTTGCCGCGCACCATCTGCGCCAGGATCGGGAAATCGGCGCGGATGCGCTCCAGCGGGTAGCTGCTATCCAGGCCGTAGCTCATGCCGGCTGCTCCGCCAGCAGGGCACGGACCTTTTGCTCGGACCAGGCGCGCAGGCCGTCCAAGGGCAGTTGGTCGAGCACCGATTGCGCGAAGGCCAGGGTCAGCAATTGCCGCGCCTCGTCGGCGCCGAGGCCACGGCTGCGCAGGTAGAAAGCCGCCGCCTCGTCGAGCTGGCCGAAGCTGGCGCCGTGCGCGCACTTCACGTCGTCGGCGTAGATCTCCAGCTCGGGCTTGGCGTCGATCTCCGCGCCGGCGCTCAGCAGCAGGCTGGCGATGCGGGTTTCGGAGTCGGTCTTGGCGGCGCCCGGCTGCACCTGCACCTTGGCGTTGAGCACCGCCTTGGCCCTGCCGGCGGCGATCAGTCGGCCGTCGCTACGACTCTCGCAGCCAGCTGCGTTGTGCCAGACATGGCTGCGCTGATCGACCTGGCTGCGGCCGGCGAGGGCGGTGAGGCCGGCCTGGCGGAATACCGCGCCAGGGGCATCGAGGTGGATGTCCAGCTCCTGGCGCACGCGGCGGCCGCCGAAGTCGAGCTGGATCAGTTCCAGCTGGGCATCGGTCGCCAGCCTGGCGCTGAGGTGCAGGGCGCGGATTGCAGCGGCATCGGCGTCCTGCAGGCAGATCAGCCGCAGCTGGCTGCCGGCGGCCAGCTCCAGCTGCAACACTGCGGTGAGCAGGGTCTCGCTCTCGCCCGCGCCAGGGGCATCCCAGAGCAGCACCGTGGCGCTGGCGCCGACATCCAGGGCCAGCCGGTGGCGGAGATGGCGCATGGTCTGCGCCCCCGTCACCTGCTGAACGATGGCGAACGGCCGCTGGGCCTGGCCCTGCAAGGTCTTTTCCACCCCTTCGGTGGCGAAGGCCAGGTTCAGCGCGTCGAGTGCGAAAGCGGGGCAGGGTGTGGGCGTGTGCACCGGCCGCAGGGGCAGGGGCTGCACGGTGTCGAGCGTGAAGCTCGGCTCGGCCCCAGCGGAGGCCAGGGGAAACTCGCGTTCCGCCAGCGCGCTCCAGTCGCTGTAGTGCCAGCTCTCCAGCCGGGGCCCGGGGAAGCCCTCGGCCGCGAACCGCTCCAGCGCGGCCTGGCGCCGCTCCTGCTCGTCCGCCGGCAGCGCCAGGCGGGAGGTGTCGAAGAAGCTCATGGTCGGTCCGGCCCTCAGGCGGCTTCCAGCCAGCCGTAGCCCTTTTCTTCCAGTTCCAGCGCCAGTTCCGGGCCGCCGGTCTTGACGATGCGGCCGCCGGCCAGCACATGCACGTAGTCCGGCTTCACATAGTCGAGCAGGCGCTGGTAGTGCGTGACCAGCAGGGTGGCGCGCTCGGGGCTGCGCAGGGTGTTGATGCCGTCGGCGACCACCTTCAGCGCGTCGATGTCGAGGCCGGAGTCGGTTTCGTCCAGAACCATCAAGGTCGGTTCCAGCACCAGCATCTGCAGAATCTCGTTGCGCTTCTTCTCGCCGCCGGAGAAGCCCTCGTTGACGCCACGCTGCAGCATCTTGGGCTCGATGCCGACCTGCTTGGCCTTGAGCTTCACATAGGCGAGGAAGCTGCCGGCGTCGAGTTCCGGCTTGCCTTCGTGCTTGAGCTTGGCATTAAGCGCGGTCTTCAGCAGAGTCATGTTGGAGACGCCAGGGATCTCCACCGGGTACTGAAAGCCCAGGAAGATGCCGCTGCGGGCGCGCACCTCCGGCTCCAGGGCGAGCAGGTCGGCGCCCTGGTAGCGCACGCTGCCGGCGGTGACGAGGTAGTCCTCATGGCCAGCCAGCACCTTGGAGAGCGTGGACTTGCCAGCACCGTTGGGGCCCATGATGGCGTGCACTTCGCCGGCCTGGATGCGCAGATTCAGACCCTTGAGGATGGCCTTGCCGGCCCCGGCGAGACGCGAAGCGGGATCGCGATCCGAGGATATTTCGGCGTGCAGGTTTTCGATGGAAAGCATGGGGTGATTTCTTCAGGGTTTCTTGTCGGCCAGCAGCTGTCCGCCGCTGGCCCAGTTGTGCTTGGCGACGTCTTCGATGACGACCGTGATACTGGTTTCGCTACAGCCGCAGATGCGCGCCAGCTCGCGGGTGTAGACCGCCACCAGCTCGCGCTTCTGTTCCAGGCTGCGGCCTTCCAGCATTTCGACGCGGACGATGGGCATCAGCCGACCGCTCCTTCCAGCGACACCGCCAGGAGCTTGCCGGCCTCGACCGCGAACTCCATCGGCAGCTCGCGGAACACGTCCTTGCAGAAGCCGTTGACGATCATGCTCACCGCGTCCTCTTCCCCAATGCCGCGCGAGCGCAGGTAGAAGAGCTGGTCTTCGCCGATCTTGCTGGTGGTGGCCTCGTGTTCGAGTTTGGCGCTGGGGTTGCGCACTTCCGTGTAGGGGAAGGTGTGGGCGCCGCAGTGGGAGCCGATCAGCAGCGAGTCGCACTGGGTGTGATTGCGCGCGCCGGAAGCACCCGGCAGCACCCGCACCAGGCCGCGATAGGACTGCTGGCCGTGGCCGGCGGCAATGCCCTTGCTGACGATGGTCGAGCGGGTGTTCTTGCCGATGTGGATCATCTTGGTGCCGGTATCGGCCTGCTGGCGATGGTGGGTCAGCGCCACGCTGTAGAACTCGCCAATGGAATTGTCGCCGCGCAGCACGCAGCTCGGGTATTTCCAGGTGATCGCCGAGCCGGTCTCGACCTGGGTCCAACTGATCTTGCTGTTGGCGCCCCGGCACTCGCCGCGCTTGGTGACGAAGTTGTAGATGCCGCCGACGCCGTTCTCGTCGCCGGGATACCAGTTCTGCACGGTCGAATACTTGATCTCGGCGCGCTCCAGCGCCACCAGTTCCACCACGGCGGCATGCAGCTGGTTCTCGTCGCGCTGCGGCGCGGTGCAGCCTTCGAGATACGAAACCTGCGCGTCGTCCTCGCAGATGATGAGCGTGCGCTCGAACTGGCCGGTGTTCTTCTCGTTGATGCGGAAATAGGTCGACAGTTCCATCGGGCAGCGCACGCCCTTGGGCACGAATACGAAACTGCCGTCGGTGAACACCGCCGAGTTGAGCGCGGCGTAATAGTTGTCGTTGATGCCGACCACGGTGCCGAGATACTGCTGCACCAGCTCCGGGTATTCGCGGACCGCTTCGGAGATCGGGCAGAAGATCACCCCTGCTTCCTTGAGCTTGGCCTTGAAGGTAGTCGCTACCGACACCGAGTCGAACACCACGTCCATGGCGATGTTGCTGGACTGCACGCCGGCCAGCATCGCCTGCTCCTGCAGCGGGATGCCGAGCTTCTTGTAGGTCTCCAGCAGCTTCGGGTCGACCTCGTCCAGCGACTTCGGCCCGTCCTTGTGGCTCTTCGGCTGCGAGTAATAGCTGATCGCCTGCAAGTCGATGGGCGGCACCTTGAGCTGCGCCCAGTCCGGCGGTGTCAGCTTGAGCCAGTTCTGGTAGGCCTTGAGCCGCCAGGCCAGCAGCCACTCCGGCTCGCCCTTGCGCGCCGAGATCAGGCGGATCACGTCTTCGGAAAGGCCGGGTGCGACGGTGTCGGAGGCGATGTCGGTGACAAAGCCGGCGCTGTATTCGCGGCGGGCGGCGATGGCTTCGGCGACGTCGGCCTGGATGGCCTTGGGCTTGAGTTCAGCGGCGGCGGACATGGGCACGCACCTGGCTAGTCGGACGACTGTTGGCTGGGTGAAAAAGGATCGGCACCTCGGTCAGTGGGACCTCGGCGGGGCGTCGTGGCGTGGCAGACAGCGAGGCGGCCATGTCGGCCAGCGTCACCGCTTCCAGCGCCTGGGTGACGGCAGCATTGATGAGTCGGAACGGTGCGCGGGCGGCACAGCCGACCTCGATGGCACAGCCGCCGTCGTGCACCGCGCAATCGGTGACCGCGATCGGCCCTTCCAGGGCGCGGATCACGTCGGCGACGGTGACCAGCCCCGGCGCGCGTGCCAGGCGGTAGCCACCGTGGGCGCCGCGCGCGGACTGAACCAGGCCGCCTTTCTGCAACTGCTTCAGCAGCTTGGCGACGGTCGGCGCGGCCACCGAGGTGCGCCCGGACAGCTCCAGTGCCGCATGCAGGCGCTCCGGCTCGGCGGCCATGGCCGCCAGCAGCACGGTGGCGTAGTCAGTGAGTTTGCCGAGCTTGAGCACGTAAAGAAGACCAAAGCAGTCCGGTTTTCGGGGCGCGCAGTGTAGGCCTGCGATTCCCCGGCTTCAAGCCGGCGTCGGGCGGGTGGGGTGCGTCGCTATCATGAGCCCATGAGCACTCCCGAAAATCTGGCCTGGGATGTCCCAAGGCCCTACACCGAAACCGTGCTGGTCGGCCCCGAGCACCTCGATGCGTTCGGCCACACCAATAACGTGGTGTACCTGCAATGGCTGGAGCGGGTCGCCTGGTCGCACTCCACTGCACTGGGCCTGGACTGGGCGGCCTACCAGCGCCTGGGCGCCGGCTGCGTGGCGCGGCGCCACGAGCTGGACTATCTGGCGGCAACGTTTGCCGGCCAGACCCTGCGGCTGGGCACCTGGATCCACGAGAACGACGGTCGCCTGAGCATGTGGCGGCGCTACCAGATCATCCGCGTCGATGATGGCAAGACCGTGCTGCGGGGACAGACGCACTGGGTATGCATCGACCCTGCCAGCGGCCGGCCCAAGCGCCAGCCAGCAGCATTTATCGAGGCCTATCGCGCCGGGCGTGGCGCCATCGACTGAAGAGGCTGCTAGACCAGCCAGACCAGGCGCGGCGCCTCGCCGAGCCGGGCGGCGACGAAGGCGTTCTGGTGGAAGCGGGCGGCCAGATCGTGCAGCCATAGCGGCTCGGCGTCGGCGACCAGAAAGCCCGGCTCGTCCGGCCAGCTGCCCGAGGGGGCGTGATTGATGGCCTGCAACCAGCGGTCGTCGCGGCCGGCGAGGGCGTCGCGCAGCTCGTGGTAGTAGAAGCTGTTCAGCTCCTCGGTGGCTTCCTGCGAGCGCGGATTGCAGGGCGTGAGGATGGCCCACTCCCGGCGCACCGGCAGGCTGCGGCGCAGCAGGGCCTCGGCCACCGGGTCGTGCTCGCCGATGCGGAACACCACCTGGTGCTCGGGCAGGGCGACCTGGTAGTCGGTCTTGCGATACGCCTGCTCCAGGCGCTGGCGCTGGCTGCGGGGCAGGAGATGGGCAGGGATCATGGTGTGTCCGTCTTCGCGGCGCGCAGCAAGAGCTGCTCGAAAAGGAGGCTCAGGGTGTCGAGCTGGTCGTTGAGGCCGTGGTCGGAGTCCAGCAGGTGCAGCGCCGCGCGGTGACGCTGGGCGAAGCGCAGGCCGCGCTCCACTGGCACGATGTCGTCGCGCCAGCCGTGCACCACGCTGGCGAGCGCGGGGATGCCTTCGGGTTCCTCGTCCCAACCGGGGAAGTACAGGGCGGGGGCCATCAGGAACAGGGCCTGCGGCCGCAGTTGCGCGCAGGCCATCGCGCTCACATAGCCGCCCATGCTGGAGCCCGCCAGCACGAGGCTTTGAACGGCCTGCGGTGCCAGCGCGTGCAGCTCGCGCAGGCGCTGGTGAGGGTCATGGCTGTGGCTATAATCCGGACTGATCACCGCGTAGCCGCAGCGCTTCGCCACTTCGGCGAGACGCGTGATCTTGGTCCCCCAAGGCCCGCTCTCCTTGCCATGCGCGAACACGACCAGACGTTCGGGCAGCGGCATGGGTGTAGTCCTCGCGGGTGGTGATGGGCAGCTGTACAGGAGTCAGCCACCAAGATGATAGCGAAAGCGCGCAAGTCCACGGCGGCAAGCGAAAGCCGCAGCCCCGCACGCCGGCCGCGTCGCGGCGATCCGCTCGAGGTGCGTCTGAGTCTGAAGGTCCGTTTCGGCGAGGAGCCGGGCGAGTCGGTGGTGCTGATGAAGGACCGCCAGGTGCCGATGGTCGACAGTGTGTTCCAGAACCGCGACCGCATCCTGCGTGGCTTCACCATGCTGCTGCTGAAGGCCTCGCTGGCGCAGCCCAAGGTGGTCCGTGAAGTGTTCCCCGCGCTGAAGCTGATGGGTCGGCTGCGCAACAGGAAGAAAGACTGAAATCCCCATGCTGCGTTACCTGTTCATCCTCGATGTAGCCATTGCCGTGCTCGGCGCTTCCATGGTGATCGGCGTCGGTGTCAGCGCCCTGCTGCTCGGCTGGTATCTCGACACTGCACCGGAATACCGGGACCAGGTGTTCACCCTGGTGGAGCTGACCTTGGTCTACCTGTCGGCGACCGTCGCCGCCGGCCTCGCCGCCTGGGGCTTGCGCCGGCAGCGGTCCTGGCACTGGCTGGCCCAGGCGGCGCTGCTGCTGGCCGGCTTCGGCTCCTATCTCGTCTCCATCACCAGTCTGAGCGCCCAATGACCGTCCACCTCCTCGCCATCTCCGGCAGTGCCCGCCGCGACTCCTACAACCGCAAGCTGCTGGCCGCGATGGTCGAGGGCGCCCGCGCCGCCGGCGCCAGTGTCGAGGTGCTGGACTGGTCGGTCCACCCGCTGCCGATCATGGACGAGGATCTGGAGGCGGCCGGAATTCCCGAGGCGGCGCCCCGGCTGAAGGCGGCTTTCCGCGCCGCCGATGGCTATCTGATCGCCACGCCGGAAAACAACGGTGGCTACCCGGCGCTGCTGAAGAACGCGCTCGACTGGGCCAGCCGCGGTCTCGGCGACCCGCCCGGCGCCGGCTCTGTCTACAAGAACAAGACGGCGGTGGTGGCCGGTGCCACGCCCGGTCGCTGGGGCGCGGTGCGCTCGATCCGCCAGTTGCGTGAGGTGCTCGGCTATCTCGGCTGCATCGTGCTGCCGGACACGGTATCGGTTAACGATGCCGGCAAGGCCTTCGACGCCGAAGGTGGCCTGATCGACGCCAAGACCCGTGTGCTGGCCCAGGGTCTGGGCGCCGCGCTGGCGCGTGCCACGCAGGCGCTCAAGCAATGAGTCAGCCTGCCGCCCACCTGCCGCAGCGGCCGCCGCGTGCCTTTGAATGGCGGGCTTTCATCCCGCTCTCGGCAGCCATCGCCTGGTTGGGCGGCGGCAGCGGCTGGGCCTGGTGGCTGTGCGCGGCGCTGCCGGTGGCCTATCTGCTGACCGCCTCGGTGGCGCTGTTCGCCAAGATTCACGATCTGCGCGTGCATCAGTTGCACGCGGCAGGCGGCTTTCTCGGCAGCCTGCTGGCGATTCCGGCGCTGTTCATCGGCGGCGGCGAGGCCTTGTTCGCCGGGGCGCTGTCGGCCTGGGCCTTCGTGACCGCTGGCCGCATCGCGGTGGAGTACGAGCCGCGCTACCACGGCGCCAGTGAGCCGGAGGCTCGGCTTTCGGTCGATGCCAAGGCGGCGCTGGACGAGACCGTGCTGGCCTACTTCGTCGGGGTTGCCAAGGTGCCGGCCGGCAGTTCCGCCGAGGCCATGTGCCTGGAGGCCCTGCGGCTGGAAGCCGTGCTCAAGGAGCAGGGCTGGGCCGGCGACATCGACAGCTATCACCAGACGCCACGTGCGCCGGAGGCGGTGGTCGCCGAGCCGCAGCGCTGGCGTGGTATCGACTACGAGCGGATCAGCTACCCCAGCGGCTTCCTGCCGCGACCGGAGTTGCCCGGGGCGGCGGCCTGGGCGGCGCATCCGGCCAATCCGCGCATGCAGTTGCGGGTGTTTCGTCATGGCGGCGCACCCCGGCCCTGGCTGATGTGCATCCACGGCTACCGCATGGGCGCCGACTGGATGGACTTCAGCCTGTTCGACCCCGGCTGGCTGCACCGGAAGCTGGGCCTGAACCTGATCCTGCCGGTGCTGCCCCTGCACGGCCTGCGCCGCATCGGCCGCCAGTCCGGCGATCACTATCTCGACGGCGATCTGCTCGACCTGCTGCACGCCCAGACCCAGGCACTCTGGGACTTGCGCAAGGCGCTGGCCTGGCTGCGCGACCGCGAGCCGGGCGCGCAGGTCGGTGTCTACGGCGTCAGTCTCGGCGGTTACAACGCCTCGCTGCTGGCCACGGCGGATGCGGACTTGAGCTTTGTGGTCGGCGGTGTGCCGCTGGCCGATGTCGCCCGCGCGCTCTGGCGCAATCTGCCGCAGGTGCACGAGCGCTTCTACGCCCAGCACGGGCTCAGCGAGGCGCGTTACCGCGACATCCTGCGGCCGGTATCGCCGCTGGCGCGGCCGGCGCTGCCGGCGGCGGAGCGCCTGCATCTGTTCGCCGCCAGCGCCGACCGGCTGGTGACGCCGGACCATCCGCTCAAGCTGTCCGCCCACTGGCAGCGGCCGGTGCACTGGTACCAGGGCTCGCATCTGTCGATCCGCCGCGAGCGGGTCACCCGCGAGGTGGTGGAGCTGGCGGTGAAGAGCGCCGGCTGGAAGTAAGCCTTAAAAGGTAGGCGCAGTAGCGCGCCGCCGCTACACTGCCGGCCTGCTCAATTCCCGCACTCGTTTCTAAGGATCGGAAGCCTGTCATGACCCGCGTCGCCATCACCGGCTCCGGCCTGTTCACTCCCGCCGAATCCATCAGCAACGACGAACTGGTGGCCTGCTACAACGCCTACGCCGAGCGCGAAAACAGTCGCCACGCCGAGGCCATCGCCGCCGGCACCGCGCAGCCGCTGCCGCTGTCGTCCAGCGAGTTCATCGTCAAGGCCTCCGGCATCAAGAGCCGCTACGTGGTCGACAAGGCCGGCGTGCTCGACATCGACTTCATGCGCCCGCGCATCCGCACCCGTGGCAATGACGAGCCCTCGCTGATGGCGGAGATGGGCGCTGCCGCCGCCCGGCAGGCGCTCGCGACCGCCGGCCGCGATCCTTCGGAAGTCGACTTCATCATCTGCGCCGCCTCCAATCTGCAGCGGCCGTACCCGGCGGTGGCGGTGGAGCTTCAGCAACTGCTGGGCGCCGGCGGCTTTGCCTACGACATGAACGTCGCTTGCGCCTCGGCGGCCTTCGGCATCCAGTCGGCGGTCGACGCGGTGCGCCTGGGCAACGCCAAGTGCGCCCTGGTGATCAATCCGGAAATCTGCTCGGGGCATCTGAACTGGCGCAACCGCGATTGCCATTTCATCTTCGGTGATGCCGCCACGGCGGTGGTGATCGAGCCGCTCCACGGGGCCAAGTCCCGGGATGCCTTCGAAGTGATGGGGACCCGGCTCAAGACCCAGTTCTCCAACAACATCCGTAACAATTTCGGCTTCCTCAACGCCTCGGAAATCGAGGCGCGGCCCTGGAACGACGTGCTGTTCCAGCAGGAGGGTCGCAAGGTCTTCAAGGAAGTGGTGCCGATGGTGTCGGAGCTGCTGCTGGGTCATCTCGCCGCGCTCGGCATCGCGCCGGAGTCGGTCAAGCGCTTCTGGCTGCACCAGGCCAATCTGTCGATGAACCAGTTCATTGCCCGCAAGGTTCTGGGCCGCGACGCGACTGAAACCGAGGCGCCGGTGATCCTCGACGAGTACGCCAACACCAGTTCCGCCGGCTGCATCATCGCCTTCCACAAGCATCACGCCGACCTCGCGGCGGGCGAGTTGGGCCTGCTCAGCGGCTTCGGTGCCGGCTACTCGGCTGGCAGCGCGATCCTCCGCAAACTTTGAGCGACGCTTTTGTGACAGCCGGTCATGACCTTGTCACAAATTGCTAATAGCCTGATTTGTAGAGTTTAATCAGGCCATGGGAATGCAGAACAAACAGATTTTGGTGGTGGAAGACGAGGCGTCCATCCGCGAAATGTTGCGTTTCGCCCTGGAGCGCGCCGAGTTTCGGGTGATGCTCGCCGCCAACGCCCAGGAGGCGCGCCTGAAGATCGCCGAGGCGCAGCCGGATCTGATCCTGCTCGACTGGATGATGCCCGGCCTCTCTGGCGTGGAGTTCGCCAAGGAGCTGAAGTCCGGCGCCACCAGCAAGGACATCCCGATCATCATGGTCACCGCCCGCGCCGAAGAGGAAGACAAGGTGCGCGGCCTGAACATCGGTGCCGACGACTACGTCTCCAAGCCGTTTTCCTTCCCCGAGCTGATCGCCCGTATCCAGGCGGTGCTGCGCCGCTCGCTGCCGGGCGGCGTCGAGGAGCGGCTGGCGGTGGCCGGCCTGGAAGTCGATGCCGCCAGCCAGCGGGTCACCGCCCGTGGCGAGCCGGTCAAGCTCGGCCCCACCGAATACCGTCTCCTGCACTTCTTCATCAGCCATCCGGAGCGGGTCTACACCCGTGAGCAGGTCCTGGACCGGGTCTGGGGGCAGAACGTCTACGTCGAGGAGCGCACCGTTGACGTGCACATCCGCCGCCTGCGCAAGGCGCTGGAACCCTATGGCTACGACAACATGATCCAGACCGTGCGCGGCACCGGCTACCGTTTTTCGGACAAGGTCTGAGGTCTGGCCGGCCGCGCAGGCATGACCGCCGCTCTCCAGCAGGAAATCCTCAAGGCGGTCCTGCGTGCCCTGCTCGGGGCCTTGCTGGGCTGGCTGTTCGGGCAATGGCTGCTCGGCTTGACCCTCGGCATCGCGCTGTACCTGCTCATGCACCTGCGCTACCTCGCGGTGTTGCGGCGCTGGTTCGATGCGCCCAAGCAGGTCGAGCTGCCGGAGCCCGGCGGGATCTGGGGCGAGATCTTCGAAAGCCTGCTGACCCTGCAGCGCCGCAACCGCAAGCGCAAGAAGCGCCTGGCCGCCATCGTCTCGGAATTCCAGGCCTCCACCGAGGCGCTGCCGGACGCGGCGGTGGTGCTGGGCGAACGCGGCGAGATCGTCTGGCTCAACACTGCCGCCCGCACCCTGCTGGGCCTGCGCACCCCGCAGGACCTCGGCCAGCGCCTGCCCAACCTGATCCGCCACCCGGCTTTCACCGAATACTTCACGCAGGGCGAGTACGAGGGCGAGGTGGAGGCACCGTCGCCGATCCACGCCCAACTGACCCTGGCCTACCGCATCGTCCCCTACGGCAACGGCCAGCGTCTGCTGGTGGCGCGGGACGTGTCGGAGATGCGCCGGCTGGAGCTGGTGCGCCGCGACTTTGTCGCCAATGCCAGCCACGAGTTGCGCACGCCGCTCACCGTCCTGCGCGGCTATCTGGACATGATGGGCGCCGACGCCGGCAGTGGCCCGCTGGCCAGCTGGCGCGGGCCTATCGAGGACATGCGCGCCCAGGCGCAGCGCATGGAGTCGCTGATCAACGACATGCTCAAGCTGGCTCGGCTGGAGGCTGACAGCCCGATGACACGCCAGGATCTGGTCGATGTCCCGGGCCTGCTGCGCCGGGTGGTGGACGATGCCCGGGCCTTGTCCAAGGGTGAGCACCGCTTCGAGACCGAGATCCAGCCCGAGCTGTTCCTGCTCGGCCGCGAAGCCGAGCTGCAGAGCGTGTTCTCCAACCTGGTCGCCAACGCGGTCCACTACACCCCGTCCGGTGGCGTGATCCGGGTGCGCTGGAAGGCGGACGGCGAGGGCGCCCAGTTCAGCGTCGCCGATACCGGGATTGGCATTGCCGAAAAGGACATCGCCCGGCTGACCGAGCGCTTCTACCGCGTGGACATCGGTCGTTCGCGGGCCAGCGGCGGTACCGGCCTGGGCCTGTCCATCGTCAAGCATGCCCTGGAGCGCCACGACGGCCGGCTGCGTATCGACAGCGAGCTGGGCGTGGGCAGTACCTTCAGCTGCCAGTTTCCGCTGCACCGGGTGCAGCAGGGGCCGGTGGTGCAGGAAAAGATCGCCCTGTCCTGAGGCCGGGGCGCCCCGGATCGGGGCCTGTCACAAATGCTTCATCCCTGCTTCATACCCTATACATGCCGGCTGCCCAGAATCGCCGGCGCTAACACTCTTATCAGAGGCTTATCCGCATGAAATTGAAGTCATTTCTCGTCGCGTTGACGGTTTCCGCCGGGGCCTACACCAGCGCCGCCAGCGCCGGTGTCGATGCCAAGCTGCCGGACTACAAGGCCGCCGCAGGCGTCTCCGGCAACTTCAGCTCGGTGGGTTCGGACACCCTGAACAACCTGATGACCCTCTGGGCCGAGGAGTTCAACAAGTTCTACCCCAACGTCAACGTGCAGATCCAGGGCGCCGGTTCCTCCACCGCGCCGCCGGCACTGACCGAAGGCACCGCCAACTTCGGCCCGATGTCGCGCCTGATGAAGGACCAGGAAATCCAGGCCTTCGAGAAGAAGTACGGCTACAAGCCGACCGCGATCGGCGTCGCCATCGACGCCCTGGCGGTGTTCGTCAACAAGGACAACCCGATCAAGAGTCTCTCCATCGCCCAGGTGGACGGCATCTTCTCCGCCACCCGCAAGTGCGGCGGCAAGGACGTCAAGCGCTGGGGCGACCTCGGTCTGACCGGCGATTGGGCCAGCAAGCCGGTGCAGCTCTACGGCCGCAACTCGGTGTCCGGCACCTACGGTTATTTCAAGGAGCACGCCCTCTGCAAGGGTGACTTCAAGACCACGGTCAACGAGCAGCCGGGCTCCGCCTCGGTGGTGCAGTCGGTGGCCGGCGGCCTCAACGCCATCGGTTACTCCGGCATCGGCTACAAGACCTCCGGCGTGCGCGCCGTGGCGCTGTCCGCCAAGGACGGCGGTGAGGTCGAGGAAGCCACCGAAGAGAACGCCGTCACCGGCAAGTACCCGCTGGCCCGCGTGCTCTACGTCTACGTCAACAAGGCGCCCAACAAGCCGCTTTCGCCGATGGAGTCGGAGTTCTTCAAGATGGTGCTGTCGAAGACCGGTCAGAACGTGGTGGTGAAGGACGGTTACATCCCGCTCCCCGCCGCGATGGTCGCCAAGGAACTCGCCAAGCTGCAGTAAGCCACCCCCTGCCTAGCCACCACTGCGGGGAGGCCCGCGGTGGGCGGCTGCCCGCAACCTTTCGCAAGTGCAACACAGAAACCCCCACGGGAGACCCCAGATGAACAACACCCTCAAGTACGCGGCCCTGGCTGCTTTCATCGGCGCCACCGGCGCTGCTCACGCTGACCCGGCCGAGACCAAGGGCGGCATCAAGATCAAGACCGACGATGGCCGCTTCGAAGCCACCGTCGGTGGTCGCATCCAGTTCGACTATTACAGCTTCTCGGAAGATGACGGCGCCCTGATCGGCAGCACCGCCTTTGGTTCCGGCGTGGCCGCCAACGACAACCGTGGTGGCGCCGCCTTCCGTCGCGCCTACCTGACCCTCACTGGCAAGGCCTACGGCTGGGACTACAAGTTCGAGAACGATTTCGCCGGCACCCCTGGCGCTGGCGGTGGCACCTTCCGCGAAATGTGGATCGGCACCAAGGTGGGTCCGGGCAAGCTGATGATCGGTCAGCACAAGGGCTTCCGTGGCATGGAAGAACTGGCCAGCTCCAATGAAATCACCCTGATGGAGCGTCCCAACACCACCGCCACCGGCATCTACAACGGGCGCCAGTTCCTGCGCGGTCTGTTCTACAAGGGCAATACCGACAGCTTTGGCTACGGCATCCATGCGACCACGCTGACTGGCGAAGCGGGCGACCCGACCGAGGGCACCTCCTTCGGTGCGCGTGCCTACTGGTTCCCGATGTCCGACGACGGCCAGACCCTGCACCTCGGCCTCGCCTACAGCACGGATCGCGAGGACACCAACTCCAAGAACGCCGCTGCGGTGTTTCAGTACGGTGGCCGTCGCGGTATTTCGCTCGGCCTGGCCGGCGCCGGCACCGCCAACGGCTCCACTTTTGGCACTCAGAACACCATCCACGGTGAAATCGCTGGCTCCCTCGGCTCCTTCACCGCGCAGGCCGAATACGCCGTCGCGTCGATGCAGGATGCCTACGCCGGTCCTTCCGATGCCGACGTGACCGCCTACTACGTGCAGGCCAGCTACTTCGTCACCGGCGAGAAGAAGGTGTACAAGAAGGATCGTGGCGCCTTCGGCTCGCCGAAGCCGATCAACAGCTACGGCGCCGTCGAGCTGGTGGCTCGCTACGAGGCTTCGGAGAACTCCGAGACCACCACCGGTGCCGCCAACGGCTGCTCGCTGACCGGCGTCGCCGCTGGCAGCTACCAGACCTGCGAAGGTTCGCAGATCACCTTGGGCGCCAACTGGTACGTGAACCCGAACGTCCGCTTCATGCTGAACTACTACCTGGCCGAAGCCGATGTCGGCGCCGGCAAGGACCAGCCGGAAGCCATTTCGATGCGCGCCCAGTTTGGTTTCTAAGTCGGGCTTGTAAGAGAATGCGCCCGGCCGTGTAGGCCGGGCGTTTTCTTCAAGCTCTCCCGAATCGGCGAGGGCTTGAAGAAGACGAGCAGGGACCATGCCTCGTCCGGGGCATGCCAACGAGCGATTTCATGAGCGAACCCACGACTCCCTCCGCCTCAGAGACCAGTCGGCACAACATCGTTGCCGGCGGCATGGGCTTTCAGATCCGTGCCTTCAAGGACAGCCTGGCCCGCTGGGTGGTGTGGGTCGGCGGCCTGGGCGTGATCGCCGCGCTGATGCTGATCTTCTTCTACCTGGTTTCGGAAGTGGCGCCGTTGTTCGAGCCCGCCGAGTTCCATCCGCGCCCCGAGTACGCCGTTCCCGGGTCCGGCAAGACGCTCTACACCACGGTGGAAGAGCAAGGCGAAGTCGCCATGCGGGTCGCCGACAACGGCGAGGTGAGCTTCTTCAACCTCACCAGCGGTGCGGTGCTGGTGCAGCAGAAGCTGCCGATCGGTGAGCAGAGCATCGTTTCGATTGCCGAGGTCTCCGCCGAGCGCGGCGTGCTGGCGGCGGCGCTGTCCGATGGCTCGGTGCTGCGCTTCGCCCACGAGTACGAGATCAGCTACCCCAACGACAAGCGGCTGATCACCCCCAGCCTGAGCTTCCCGCAGGGCGAGGCACCGCTGCCGTTCATGACCGGGCCGGCGAGCAGCCTGGTGGTGCGCGACGAGGGTGACAAGGCGATCTTCCTGGGCGTCGATCCGGCCAAGGCCGTGCATCTCAAGGCCTTCGAGACCACCACCAACATGATCACCGGCGAGTCCAGCTCGGAAGTTTCCGGCGAACTCAGCTTCACGCCGCCGGTGAGCGCCGACATCCTGCTGGTGGAGCCGCTGCTGTCCTGGCTGTACGTGGTCGACCAGAAGAAGGGCAAGATCGCCTTCTACCGGCTGAGCGGCGGCAGCCAGCCCGAGCTGGTGGAGATCAAGGACGTTGGCAGCGAGGTCAGCGCCGCCCACTACCTGGCCGGTGGTATCTCCATCGTCGTCGCCCAGGCCGACGGCAAGGTCTCCCAGTGGTTCCCGGCACGCAAGGACGACGGCGAGCCCTATCTGGCGCGGGTACGCGAATTCGATCCGCCAGGCGACGCCAAGCTCACCGCCCTCGGCGTCGAGCTGCGCCGCCGCAGCTTCGCGGTCGGCGACGAGACCGGCCGGGTGAGCGTGTTCTACGCCACTTCCAAGCGCCTGATTCACAGCGAGCAGGCCTTGCCTGGCGCAGTCTCGCAGCTGGCCTTCAATCCGCGTGCGCAGGTGCTGATCGCCGAGAGCGCCGACGGCAAGGTGCACGCCTACGACGTGCACAACGAACATCCCGAGGTGTCGTTCGGCGCGCTCTGGTCGAAGGTCTGGTACGAGAGCTACGACGACGCCAAGTGGCTGTGGCAGTCGTCCTCGGCGAGCGCCGACTTCGAGCCCAAGTTCTCGCTGACGCCGCTGGCCTTCGGCACCCTTAAGGGCGCCTTCTACGCGATGATCTTCGCGGTGCCGCTGGCGGTGATGGGCGCGATCTTCGTCGCCAACTTCATGTCCGCCGAGTTGCGTCAGGTGGTCAAGCCCACGGTCGAGCTGCTGGCAGCGCTGCCCTCGGTGATCCTCGGCTTTCTCGCCGGCCTCTGGCTGGCGCCGTTCATCGAATCGAACCTGCCCGGCGTGTTCCTGCTGCTGGTGCTGTTGCCGATCAGCATCCCGCTGTTCGGCTACCTGTGGCTGAACCTGCCGGCACGGCTGCGCTACTTCGTGCCCGCCGGCTGGGAAGGCGCCCTGCTGGTGCCGGTGGTGGCGCTGGTGGCCTGGTTCTGCTTCGCCATTGCCAAGCCCATCGAGGCGGTGGCCTTCGCCGGCAACATGCAGTCCTGGATGGATCACACCCTGGGCATCCATTACGACCAGCGCAATGCCCTGGTGGTTGGCATCGCCATGGGTATCGCGGTGATCCCGACCATCTTCTCGATCGCCGAAGACGCCATCTTCTCGGTGCCCAAGCAGTTGTCGCTGGGCTCGCTGGCCCTAGGTGCCAGCCCCTGGCAGACGCTCACCGGCGTGGTGCTGCCCACCGCCAGTCCCGGCATTTTCTCGGCGATCATGATCGGCCTCGGCCGCGCGGTAGGCGAGACCATGATCGTGCTGATGGCGACCGGCAACACGCCGGTCACCGATGCCAGCCTGTTCAGCGGCATGCGTACGCTGTCGGCCAACGTCGCGGTGGAAATGCCGGAGTCGGAGGTCGGGTCGACGCACTTCCGCCTGCTGTTCCTGGCCGGCCTGGTGCTGTTCATCTTCACCTTTTTCTTCAATACGCTGGCCGAAGTGGTCCGCGCCCGCCTGCGCAAGAAATACGCGAGCATCTAAGCCATGGCCGCCACCCCAGCTCCCAAGCCCTTGGACCTGACCGCCAAGGACACGCAGTCCGTCGCCGCCTATGTGAAGTCGGGCCAACCCTATGTCTGGCTCACGGCGGCCGCGATCTCGGTCGCCTTCATCATCACCGTTGCGCTGCTGTGCCTGACCGCCGCCCGTGGCATGCCGCACTTCTGGCCGGCCGATCTGCTCAAGGCCGAGTACCAGGAGCCGGGTGCGGAGCCGGTGCCGCTGCTCGCCGAGCTGATCAGCGAGGAAGAGGTCAGTACCGCGCGCCTGATCTCCGCTGGCCTCAAGCTTGATGACAGCCAGCCCTTCCATACCCGCGATCTGATCAAGGTCGGCAATCGCGATCTCTACGGCGCCGACTTCCGCTACCTGCTCGACGAGTGGATCCTCAACCGCAGCTATCCCGAAGACGCGGTGGTGCTGGAGCGCATGGAGTGGGGCAACTTCCACGGCTTTCTGGAAGCGCTAAAGGAGAACGGCAGCGTGGTCGCAACCGGCGAGCAGGCCTGGACCGCCTACGCCGAGCGGCAGCGCCGCGCCGACCGCCTGCATCACGAGCTGCGCGAGATCGAGAAGGGCGAGATCGGCAGCATCAACTACGGCCTGGAGCGCGTGCGCCTCGACACCCGGCGCCTGGAACTGGCCGGCAAGACCCGCGAAAACGCCGCCGCCGACTACCAGAAGCTCGACGCCCGCAAGGCGGAGTTGGACGCCAGCTACGAGACCCTGCGTACCCGACTGGTGGAGATCAAGACCGAGCTGGCGCGCGATTCGCTGGTGCTGAAGTCGGTGGATGGTCAGGAGCTGGAGATTCCGCTGGCCAAAATCGCCCGCGGCTACCGGCCGAATGCCATGGGCCTGTTCGCCAAGCTGGGGCTGTACTTCGAGAAGCTCTGGGAGTTCGTCTCCGCCGAACCGCGCGAGGCCAATACCGAGGGCGGCATCTTTCCGGCGATCTTCGGCACCGTGATGATGGTGCTGCTGATGAGCGTGTTCGTGACGCCGTTCGGCATCCTCGCCGCGCTCTACCTGCGCGAGTACGCCAAGCAGGGCACGGTCACCCAGATCATCCGCATCGCGGTCAACAACCTGGCCGGCGTGCCCTCCATCGTCTACGGCATGTTCGGTCTGGGCTTCTTCGTCTACTTCGTCGGCGGCTCGCTCGATCAACTGTTCTACGCCGAGTCGCTGCCGTCGCCGACCTTCGGCACCCCCGGCATCCTCTGGGCCTCGCTGACCCTGGCGATCCTGACCCTGCCGGTGGTGATCGTCGCCACCGAGGAAGGTCTGGCGCGCATTCCGCGCTCGCTGCGCGAAGCCTCGCTGGCGCTGGGCGCGACCAAGGCCGAAACGCTGTGGAAGGTGGTGCTGCCGATGGCCAGCCCGGCGATGATGACCGGCCTGATCCTGGCCATCGCCCGCGCCGCCGGCGAGGTCGCACCGCTGATGCTGGTCGGCGTGGTCAAGCTCGCGCCCAGCCTGCCGCTGGACGGCAACTTCCCCTTCGTGCACTTGGAACGCAAGTTCATGCACCTGGGCTTCCACATCTACGACGTCGGCTTCCAGAGCCCCAACGTGGAGGCGGCGCGACCGCTGGTGTACGCCACCTCCTTCCTGCTGGTGCTGGTGATCGTGCTGCTCAATGTCTCGGCGATCCGCATCCGCAACCGTCTGCGCGAGAAGTACAAGGCCCTGGACGGCTAGGCCGCCCGGCAGTTTCGCGTTCCGACAGGAATCCAGGACAATGACTATGACCGGTGTACAACCCACTTCTTCCCTACGCGCCATGGATATCGACGCTCTCAGTGCCTCCCGCCAGCCGTCGCGCATCGAGGACGACGTCCACGCCATCACCGTGGAGAACCTCAACCTGTTCTACGGCCCCAAGCAGGCGCTGAAGAACATCAACATGAAGATCGCCAAGAAGAAGGCCACCGCCTTCATCGGCCCTTCCGGTTGCGGCAAGTCGACGCTCTTGCGCTGCTTCAACCGCATGAACGATCTGGTCGATGGCTGCCGCGTCGAGGGGCACCTGAACCTCGAAGGCAAGAACATCTACGACAAGGATGTCGACATCTCGGCGCTGCGCCGCAACGTCGGCATGGTGTTCCAGAAGCCCAATCCCTTCCCGAAGTCGATCTACGAGAACGTCGCCTACGGCATGCGCCTGGCCGGCGTCACCAAGAAGCGCGAGCTGGACGAAACCGTCGAGTGGGCGCTGAAGGGCGCCGCGCTCTGGGAAGAGGTCAAGGACCGGCTTGACGATTCCGCGCTGGGTCTCTCCGGCGGTCAGCAGCAGCGCCTGGTGATCGCCCGCGCGGTGGCGATCAAGCCGCAGGTGCTGCTGATGGACGAGCCCTGCTCGGCGCTGGACCCGATCAGCACCCTCAAGGTCGAGGAGCTGATCAACGAGCTGAAGAAGGAATTCACCATCGTCATCGTCACCCACAACATGCAGCAGGCGGCGCGCGTCAGCGACTACACCGCCTTCATGTACGTCGGTGATCTGATCGAGTTCGGCAACACCGACAAGCTGTTCACCAAGCCGTCGATGAAGCAGACCGAGGACTACATCACCGGCAAGTACGGCTGAGGCCTGGCCGCGCGCCACCGCCGGTTCCGGCACACCGTGCCGCACCCCCAGTCACGACATCCGCGCTGTACCTGGTAAGACGCCATGCATACCCCGACCTACAAATCCCACATCTCCAGCGTCTTCAATGCCGAACTCGAGGACGTGCGCCAGCGCGTGCTGGCGATGGGCGGCCTGGTCGAGCAGCAGATCGTCGACGCCACCCGGGCGCTGACCGAGGTGGATGCCGAGCTGGCTGCCGAGGTGATCGCCAATGATGAAAAGGTAAACACCCTCGAAGTCAGCATCGACGACGAGTGCAGCCGCATCCTCGCCCGCCGCCAGCCCACCGCCTCCGACCTGCGCCTGGTCTATGCGGTGATCAAGACCATCACCGACCTCGAGCGCATGGGCGACGAGGCCGAGAAGGTGGCGCGCATGGCTGCGGACCTTTCCGAGCAGGAGCGTGGGATCGCGCCGCTGGTCGAGGTCGGGCATCTGTCCCGCCACGTCTCGCAGATGGTGCGCGATGCCCTCGACGCCTTCGCCCGCATGGACGCCGAATCGGCGCTGGCCTGCGCGCACGAAGACGTCAACATCGACCGCGAGTACGAGGCGCTGATGCGCCAGTGCATCACCTTCATGATGGAAGACCCGCGCACCATCCGCCGGGTGCTGGACGTGATCTGGGCGGTGCGCGCGCTGGAGCGCATCGGCGACCACGCCCGCAATATCTGCGAGTACGTCATCTACTTCGTGAAGGGCAAGGACGTTCGCCACATCTCGCTGGAAGCGATGAAGAAGGAAGTCCAGGAAGACGACGAGTAGGCACGCGCCCCGGCGTCAGCGGGGGTTTTCTTTTAAACTGCCCGCTGCTCCCACGCCCCTACTGAAGATCCGTGCTGCCGCCCCGTCTGGCGTCCTGGTTTACCCGTCGCAACCTGCTCCGCTCCGGCCTGACCGCGCTGGTGCTGTTGCTGAGCGCCCTGCTGGTCGTCGCTGCCTTCCAGGTCGCCAGTCTCGACCGCGAGATCCGCAGTCGCTTCGCCGGCGTGCGCTGGACCCTGCCGGCCCAGGTCTACGCCGCGCCGCAGGAGCTCTATCCCGGCCTCAACCTGCCGCTCGCCGACCTGCGCCACGAGCTGGTGCGGCTCGGCTACCGCCCGGTGGATGCGCTTGAAGGCGCCGGCACCTTCGTCGCCCGCGCCGACAGCCTGGACATCGCCACCCGTGCCTTCGGCTTCTGGGATGGCGCGCAGCCGGCTTCGCGCATGCTGGTGCGCGGCGGCGCCGAGGGCATCGAGTCGATCAGCGATCTCGGCACTGGCGGTCCGCTCGACCTGATCCGTCTGGACCCGATGCTGATCGGCAGCATCTACCCCAGCCGAGGCGGCGAAGACCGGGTGCTGATCAAGCTCTCGGAGGCCCCGGAGCTGCTGGTGCAGGGCCTCCTGGCGGTCGAGGACCGCGCCTTCTACGAGCACGCCGGCATCAGCCTGCGTGGCATCGCTCGCGCTGCCTTCGAGAACATGACCTCGGGCCGGGTGCGCCAGGGTGCGTCCACCATCACCCAGCAGCTGGTGAAGAACTTCTTCCTGTCCAGCGAGCGCACCTTCCGGCGCAAGGCCAAGGAAATCGTCATGGCCCTGCTGCTGGAGGCGCATTACGACAAGGCCGCCATCCTCGAGGCCTACCTCAACGAGATCTACATGGGCCAGGACGGCTCGCGCGCGGTGCACGGCTTCGGCCTGGCCAGTTCGTTCTACTTCAACAAGCCGCTGGCCGAACTCAAGCCGCAGGAAATGGCGCTGCTGGTGGGCATCGTCAAAGGCCCGAGCCAGTACGACCCGCGCCGTCGGCCGGACCTGGTGCGCGAGCGCCGCAATCTGGTGCTGAAGACCTGGGCCGAGCGCGGCCTGCTGCGCGAGGACGAGCTGGAACGGGCGCTCGCGCAACCCCTGGGGCTGTCCGGCGGCGCCCGTGGCGGTGTCGAGCGCTACCCGGCCTTCGTCGAGTTGGTGAAGCGCCAGCTGCGCGACCAGTACCCGGAAGAGGCACTCACCAACGAGGGCCTGCGCATCTTCACCACCCTGGAGCCGCGCGCCCAGGAGGCGCTGGAACTGCGTCTGCTCGCCGACCTGCCGGAGCTGGAAAAGGCGCGCAAGCTGCCGGCCGGCACCCTGGAAGCTTCCGGCGTCATCACCAGCGTCGAGGGCGGCGAGGTGCAGGCGGTGGTCGGTGGTCGCAGCATCCGTTACGCCGGCTTCAACCGCGCGCTGGATTCGCGGCGCTCGATTGGTTCGCTGTCCAAGCCCTTCGTCTACCTGGCGGCGCTGATGCAGCCGGAGCGCTACAACCTCGCCACCGTGCTGCCGGACGAGCCGATCAACCTGAAGCTGTCCAAGGGCAATGTCTGGAGCCCGGCCAACTACGACAAGAAGCTGCACGGCAGCATGCCGCTCTACGTGGCGCTGGCGCAGAGCTACAACCTGCCGACCGTGCGCCTGGGCCTGGACGTTGGCGTGGACAAGGTGCAGCAGGCCTTCGCCGGCGCCGGCTTCGCCAACGTGCCGGCGCTGCCTTCGATCTTCCTCGGTGCGGTGGACATGGCGCCGCTGGACGTTGCGCAGGTCTACAACACGCTCGCGGCCTCCGGCTACCAGACGCCGCTAAGCGCGATCCGTGAAGTGCTGACCAAGGAGGGCCAGCCGCTCAAGCGCTATCCGTTCAAGGTCAAGCAGACGCTGCCGGAGGCGCCGGTGTTCCTCACCACCTGGGCGATGCACAAGGTGCTGGAGTTCGGCACCGCGCGCTCCGCCTACAGCGTGATTCCCGCCAGCACCCGGCTGGCCGGCAAGACCGGCACCACCGACGACCTGCGCGACAGCTGGTTCGCCGGCTATTCCGCCGACCGGGTGGCGGTGATCTGGGTCGGCCGCGATGACTACAAGCCTACCGGCCTGTCCGGTGCCACCGGCGCCTTGCCGATGTGGTCGCGGCTGATGCGCGACCTCAAGGTGCGCGGCCTCGACGACACCCCGCCGGCCGAGGTCGAGGAAGCGCTGATCGACCCCGCCAGTGGGCTGAAGGCCGACGAGCGCTGTGTCGGCGCGGTGAGCATTCCCTTTGTTGCCGGCTACGCGCCCAGCGAGTCCGCGCCCTGTGCCGGCGGCTTGCTCGACAAGCCGGCGGATTGGCTCAAGGAGATTTTCCAGTGACACGATGGCTGCTGATCCCTGTTGCCGGCCTGCTGCTCGCCGGCTGCGCCAACATCCAGCCGCAGCCGGTGGGCCAGGTGTATCCCGAGCCGTCCGGCCAGCCGAGCAGCACCGGCGGTAGTCCGGTGCCCGGCGGCGCTGTGGGCCAGCCGGTGTCGCCCGGCGAACCGGTGCCGGTGCCCGAGGTGAAGCCGCCGCTGCTGCCCAGCTATCCGCGCAATATCGAGGCCTCTGGCGCCGCCGCGCCGGTGTTGTCGCTGGTGCGTCAGGCCCGGGAGGCGCGCAAGGCCGGCAAGCTCGAGCCGGCCGCCGCCGCGCTGGAGCGGGCGCTGCGCATCGAGCCGCGCAATCCCTGGGTCTGGCAGGCGCTGGCCGGCCTGCACCTGCAGATGGGCCAGGCCGAGCAGGCCGAGAGCGAGGCCCAGAAGTCCAATTCCCTGGCGCGCCGCAATCCCTATATCGAGGTCGAGAACTGGCGTCTCTTGGCGGCCGCCCGCACCCAGCGTGGCAACGCCAATGGCGCGGCCCAGGCCGAGGCCCGCCACGAGGAATTGCAGCGCCTGCTGACCCAGCCGCCGCTGGCGCCTTGAGCGAGGCGCAAGCCCTGGCGGCGGAGCTGGACGGCATCTTCGGCGAAGACGGCGCGCTGGCACGGGCCATCCCCGGTTTCGCCCCGCGCGCCGCCCAGCAGACCATGGCGGCGGCGGTGGCCGAGGCCTTCAGCTGCGGCGACAGTCTGATCGTCGAGGCCGGCACCGGCACCGGCAAGACCTACGCCTACCTGGCGCCGGCGCTGCGCTCCGGCAAGCGGGTGGTGGTGTCCACCGGCACCAAGAATCTCCAGGACCAGTTGTTCGGCCGCGACCTGCCGCGTCTGCTGCAGGCGCTGGACGCCCAGGTCCGGGTCAGCCTGCTCAAGGGCCGCGCCAACTATCTGTGTCTGCACCGTCTGGCCAAGGCGCAGATGGACGTGCGCGCGCGTCCGCAATGGCCCAGGCTGGCGGAGATCGAGGCCTGGGGCCGCAATTCGCCCAGCGGCGAACTCGCCGAGCTGCCGGGCGATCCGCCCGATGACGGCCTCAATGCCCGCATCACCTCCACCGCCGACAACTGCCTGGGCGCCAAGTGCCCCGACTTTGCCGACTGCTTCGTGGTGAAAGCGCGCCGCGCCGCCGCCGCCGCCGACCTGGTGGTGGTGAATCACAGCCTGCTGTTCGCCGACCACCTGCTGCGCCAGGAGGGCTTCAGCGTGCTGCCCGGCGCCGACGCGGTGGTGATCGACGAAGCGCACCAGCTGCCGGAACTGGCGCTGCGCCACTTCGGCCAAAGGGTTTCCACCCAGCAGGTGCAGGCACTGGCGCGCGACGCGATGACCGAGGCCGAGCAGTACGGCGATGTCCCGGCGCTGATGCAGGCGGTGGCTGACCTGGGCGAGAGCAATGCGCGGGTCGAGTCCAGCTTCGGCGGCGGCTTCCGCCAGCGCCTGCGCGAGTACGCGTCGCGCTTCGGGGTCGCCGACAGCCTGCGCGCCCAGACCCAGGCGCTGGAAACCCTGGTGGACTGTCTGAAGCCGCTGGAAGAGCGCAGCGCCGAGTTCGGCGCCTGCCTGGAGCGAGCCTTGCGCCTGAGCGAGCGCTGGACGCTGGTCGCCGACCTCGACGCGCGCGACTCGCAGGTGCGCTGGGTGGAGCCGGTGGGGCGGGGCGGGGCGCTCAATGCCACGCCGCTGGAAGTCGCCGAGAGCTTCGGCACCATGCGCGCCGCCCATCCCGGTGCCTGGATCTTCACCTCGGCGACGCTGGCCGCCGGCGAGGACTTCGCCCATTTCACCCGGCCTCTGGGTCTGGACGCTGTGCGCAGCCTGCGCCTGGACAGCCCCTTCGACTACCGCCAGCAGGCGCGGCTGTGGTTGCCGCCCGGTCTGCCGGAGCCCAACGACCCCGCCTACACCGGCGCCGCCGCGCAGGCGATGCTGCCGGTGATCCGCGCCAGCGGCGGCGGGGCCTTCGTGCTCTGCACCAGCCACCGCGCGCTGCAGCAGCTCTGCGGCCTGCTGCGCGCGGCGCTGCCGGAGCTGCCGGTGCTGGCCCAGGGCGAATGGCCCAAGCCGGAGCTGCTGCGCCGCTTCGCCGAGGCCGGCAATGCGGTGCTGGTCGCCACCGCCAGCTTCTGGGAAGGCGTGGACGTGAAAGGCCCGGCGCTGCGGCTGGTCATCATCGACAAGCTGCCGTTCGCCGCCCCCGGCGACCCGGTGCTTGACGCCAAGCTGGAGGCGATCCGCCAGGCTGGCGGCAATCCCTTCAGCGACGACCAGCTGCCGCGCGCCATCGTCACCCTGCGCCAGGGCGTTGGACGGCTGATCCGCGATGTCAGCGACCAGGGCCTGCTCATGCTTTGCGACCCGCGCCTGCGCAGCAAGGGCTATGGCCGCAAGGTGCTGGCCAGCCTGCCGCCGATCCCGCTGCTGTCCAGCCTCGCCGAGGCCGAGGACTGGTTGCGCGCGCTGCGTCCGGAGTCGCGCGAAAACGCTTGAGTCGTTCCCGGCGGCGGCGTAGCTTGGCGGCTCCACTGGAGGGGGAAGAATCATGAAAGCACTGAAGATCGTGATCTCGGTGATCGTCGGCCTGATCGCGCTGCTGGTGATCGTCGGCTTTGCGTTGCCGGATCGTGCCCACATCGAGCGCAGCACCCTGGTGCAGGCCAAGCCACAGGCGGTCTACGCGGTGCTCAACGGCTTCAAGCAGTTCCGCAAATGGTCGCCCTGGGAAGACCTCGATCCGAACGCGGTGCAGACCCTGTCTGGCCCGATCTGGGGTGTTGGCGCGCAGCAGGCCTGGAGCAGCCAGGACCCGAATGTCGGCAGCGGCTCGCAGGAGATCATGGCCACCGAGCCGGACAGCAGCGTGACCGTGCGTCTGGTCTTCGCGGGTTTCGACAGCGAAAACACTTCGATCTACCGCCTGAGCACCGAAGGCGAGGGCACCCGCGTGGTCTGGAGCTACGACTCGGTGTTCCACGGCAATCTGCTGGGCCGCTACTTCGGCCTGATGCTCGACAAGATGCTGGGGCCTGACTACGAGAAGGGCCTGGCCCGGCTCAAGACCCTGGTCGAGTCCATGCCCAAGACCGATTTCAGTGGCGTGGAACTGGCGGTGGTGCAGGTCGAGGCCGGGCCGATCCTCTACGTCTCCGCCAGCGCCAGCGCGGCCGAGGCCGGCGCCAAGCTGGGCGCGGCTTACGCGCAGATCATGGCGGTGATGGCGGCGCAGGGGCTGAAGCAGGTGGCGGCGCCGATGGCCATCACCCGCAAGTTCGACGAGGCCAGCAAGTTCTGGGAATTCGACGCCGCGATCCCGGTGGATCGCCAGCCCCCGGAGCCCCTCGCCGAGGGCACGGTGAAGCAGGGCGTGAGCTATGCCGGCTGGGCCTTGCGTGCCGTCCATACCGGCCCCTACGAGGCGATGGAGCCAACCTACGAGAAGCTGCTGGCCTACAAGGCGGTGGCCGGTTTCGAGGACAACGGCAACTCCTGGGAGCACTACGTCAGCGACCCGACCACGGTGCCGCCGGAGCAGGTCAAGACCGAGCTGTACTGGCCGATCAAGTAGGTGAGGGCGGCCTGCGCTGCGGGCCGCACTTACTCCGAGGCAGGTCGCCGACCTCAACCCTGGAATCCGTCCGCAACGCCCAGCGGCGACAATATGGGCATGGCCGCCGAATTCGACTCCCGTTCCTTCCTCCAGCAGCTCACCACCGCCCCCGGCGTCTACCGCATGTACGGGGCGCAGGACGAGCTGCTCTACGTGGGCAAGGCCAAGAGCCTGAAGAAGCGGGTCAGCCAGTACTTCCTGCGCGCCTCCGGCGATGCCCGCATCGAGGCGATGGTCAGCCAGATCCAGCGCATCGAGGTGACGCTGACCCATACCGAGGACGAGGCGCTGATCCTCGAAAGCAACCTCATCAAGGAGCTGGGGCCGAAGTACAACATCGTCTACCGCGACGACAAGAGCTACCCCTACGTGCGCTTCAGCGCGCACCGCTATCCGCGCATCGGCTACTACCGTGGCCAGAAGACCGGCGAGCACCGCTACTTCGGGCCTTTCCCCAGCGCCGGCGCGGTGAAGGAAACGCTCTACACCTTGCAGAAGCTGTTCAAGCTGAGGCCCTGCCGCGACAACTTCTTTGCGCACCGCCAGCGCGCCTGTCTGCAATACCAGATCAAGCGCTGCTCTGGCCCCTGCGTGGGCCTGATCAGCGAGGCCGACTACGCCCGCGACGTGCGCAATGCCGTGCGCCTGCTGGAAGGCAAGGCCGACGCCCTGGCCGGCGAGCTGACGGTGGAGATGGAGCAGGCCGCCGAGGCCCTGGAATTCGAGCGCGCCGCCTCGCTGCGCGACCAGATCGCCGCGCTCAAGAGGGTGCGCGAAAGCCGCTCGCTGACCGGTGGCGCCGAGGATCTCGACGTGGTGGTGGTGGCCCCGCACCAGTCCAGTAGCTGCGTAGTGGTGATGAGCGTGCGCGACGGCATGAACCTCGGCCACCGCAGCCACTTTCCTCGTCATCCGCCGCACGCGGCGCCGGAGGAGCTGCTGGAGAGCTTCCTCTCCCAACACTATCTCGACCAGCCGGCGCCGCCGGAGATTCTGGTCAGCCACGCGGTGGACGAGGAGGCGATGATCGAGGCGGCGCTGAGCGCGCGCGCCGGCCGCAAGGTGACGGTCAATCGGCCCCAGCGCGGCGCCAAGGTGCGCCTGCTGGAGATGGCGCAGGCCACCGCCGCACAGGCGCTGTCCACCCGCCTGGTGGAGGCGGCGAGCATGGACGAACGCATGCTGGAGCTGCAGCGCGCGCTCGATCTGGAGCAGCCGCCACGCCGGCTGGAATGCTTCGACATCAGCCACACCCGTGGCGAGCGCACCGTCGCCAGTTGCGTGGTGTTCAACGAGGACGGGCCGCTGAAGAGCGCCTACCGCAAGTTCAATCTCGAAACCGTGGACCCGGGCCGTGATGCCGGCCGGGCAGGCCCGTCGGCGCCCACGGCGGTGGCGGATGAGTTGCGCGGCGCGATCACCGCTGGCGACGATTACGCCGCGATCCACCAGGCGGTGAAGCGCCGCTATGCCCGCATCAAGGGCGGCGAGGTGGCAGCGCCGGATGTGCTGTTCATCGACGGCGGCCTGGGGCAGCTGAATGCCGCGCTCGAAGCCCTGGACGAGCTGGAGTTCAGCGACCTGAAGGTGGTCGCCATCGCCAAGGGGCCGACCCGCAAGCCGGGCCTGGAGGAACTGATCCTGCCCGACCGCGAGCTGCCGCTGCGGCTGCCGCCGGACTCTCCGGCGCTACACCTGATCCAGCGCATCCGCGACGAGGCGCACCGCTTCGCTATCACCGGCCATCGCGACCGTCGCGAGAAAGCGCGGGTGAGTTCCAGCCTGGAGGAGATCGAGGGCCTGGGCCCGGCGCGCCGACGCGCGCTGCTCACCGCCTTTGGCGGGCTGCCGGCGGTGAAGCGCGCCAGCGTTGATGAGTTGGCGAAGATCGAAGGCGTCAACCGGCCGCTGGCGGAGCGCATCTACGCGCATTTCCACTGAGGCACGCGGTGGGCCACATTTTTTTGCCTTGCCGGGGATGGGGCGGGGCGGTGGCCCGGATGCTTTCGGCTATCCTTCAAAGCCATGCGCATCAACTTTCCACTTGCCTTGACGCTGGGCCGCGTCGCCGCCATCCCTCTGGTGCTCGCGCTGTTCTACGTCGATTGGCCGCATGCCCGGCAATGGGCCTGCGTGCTGTTCGCCCTGGCGGGCATCACCGACTGGCTGGACGGCTACCTGGCCCGCAAGTGGAACCAGACCAGCAAGTTCGGCGCCTTTCTCGATCCGGTCGCCGACAAGCTGCTGGTGGCGATCTCGCTGGTGATGCTGCTGCGCGACGAGCCGGGTGGGGTGATGGCGATCCTGGTCGCGGTCATCATCGGCCGTGAGATCACCATCTCCGCCCTGCGTGAATGGCTGGCCGAGTTGGGCCAGCGCACCACCGTAGCGGTGAGCATGGTCGGCAAGGTCAAGACCGGCTTCCAGATGACCGCCATCGGCCTGATGCTCTGGCAGCAGCCCTTTCTCGGCCTGCCCATCTACGAGATCGGCTATCTGTGCCTGTTCGTCGCCTCGGCGCTGACCATCTGGTCGATGGTGGTCTACCTGCGTGCCGCCTGGCCGCTGCTGCGGGAATCGATGCCGCAATAAGCCGTGTCGCGGCTGCACGGTGGCTGCCGATGCCGAGGCGCTTCGGAATGCGCTCGCGGTGGCTTGAGAGCAGTCCCTCAGATCGCCGGATTTTTCCTTGACACTCCGAGCTTCCCCCCTATAATGCCGGCCACGCAAGCGGGAATAGCTCAGTTGGTAGAGCGATACCTTGCCAAGGTATAGGTCGCGAGTTCGAATCTCGTTTCCCGCTCCAAAGATTCAAAGCCCCGCCCAGCGGGGCTTTTGATTTTTATCGCTAGCGCAAGTGGCTGGGTGGCAGAGTGGTCATGCAGCGGACTGCAAATCCGCGTACGCCGGTTCAATTCCGACCCCAGCCTCCACTTGCGAACCTGGAGGCTACAGCTCTCCAGGTCGCCCGCCTTTCGGCTCCCAAGCTTTCTTGTTCGCGGCCCCGAGATGGAGACGCCAGCGCTCATCGCGCGTGCCGAGGCTGGCGTGGTCCGGTGGGCGAGACGTGTACGATCCGATAGCGCGCCGACGCCGGACTTGGTGATGGTCCCTGGCGGGTTCAGGAATCAAGGCATCTCATGAGTGTTTCCCGCCACAGGATTCTGGTTCTGCTCCTCTCGATGTTGCTGGCTTCCACCGCGAACGCCGGTGAGCGCGGCTGGTTTGGCGTCGATGCGCGCTACGCCACGCAGGGATTCTGGCTGGCACGCAAGCTGGAGTCGGTGGAGATTCTCGCCGTCGCCCACGGCTCGCCAGCCCAGCATGCCGGCTTGCGGGCGGGGGATCGCATCCTGCGCATTGACGATTGCCCAATCCCCGGCTGCTCGATTCTGCAGGCGGGCAAGGGCCTGTACCGTAATGTGGGTGATGTCGTTCGGGTGCGCGCCCGCCGGCCCGACGGAACCGAGTACGAAATCCAGCTTGTCGCTGGCCGCAGACCCAACTAGCGTCTTTTCCTCCGGGGCACTTCCTGGCCTGTTCGCAGGCGCCTTGCTCGTGCTCAGTTGGCGTCTTTGCCGAGATGGAAATCAAGCGGCCGATGCTCCATGCTCGCGCGCCGAAGACCGATACCCGGTCCTTCATCCGACACCCGAATACTCCCGAGTGATTCCCTACATTCCGCACCCGGTCGTCTCGATCTTCGGCCTGCAGGTTCAAGCCTTCCAAATCACGCTGACGCTGGCGGTGGTCAGCTTCGTGCTGGTGGCCGAGCGCTTGGCGCGCCGCAAGGGGCTGCCCATCGTCCAGTCGGCGCGCATGGCCGCCGCCGCGCTGGCCCTGGGGGGTATCGGGTCCTACCTGACCATGCTGCTCGCCTATTTTCCCGAGATCGGTTTCTCCGGCGATTGGCGGGCTATCGCCGCCTTCGGCGGTATGTCGTCCACCGGCGCGCTGTTCGGCGGACATCTGGGGGCCTGGCTAGTGACCCGGCGCTACTGGTCGGTCGAAAGATCCTTGCAGTTCCAGGATGCGATCATTCCGGCCTACGGCGTGGCGCTGACCATTGGCCGGGCCGGTTGTGCCCTGGCCCACGATCACCTGGGTGTGCATAGCGATGCCTGGTTCGCCGTGGACTTTCCGGGCGGCCCACAACTCGACATGGGCCTGATCGAATGCGTGCTGCTGATCCCGATCACCGTGGCCATGTTCTATGTGGACCGGCATGCGCGACGGCCAGGCACCACGCTGGCGTTCGGCTTCATCTGTCACGGCGTGATGCGTTTCGTGCTCGACTTCTGGCGGGTGGACGACAAGACCTACTTTGGCCTGATGCCCTCGCAGTATCTGTCGGTCGCATTCGTGCTCACCGCTCTGTTGGTGCTGGCCCTGGCGCCGCGCGCCGCTGGCCCGACTGCGGGGCGGAGGCTCGAAGCCGGGGACGCGGCCTCGCGCTGAGGCGAGATCGGCGTCGCAGCGGGCCGCCCGCCTGCGCCAGTGTTCCGGCCATTCGGCGGTGCCGTGGTCTTTTGCCGAGATGACGGCCCGCACGGCGCGCGTGCAATAATTCAGACGCCCCCGCCACGACCTCGTCCCCAGCAAGCCATGCGCATGAACATGAGGACCCTGGTCCTTGCCGCCGCCCTGATCGCCGGCCCTCAGGCCGCATCCGCACTGCAACTCTCCGAACTCGGCTTGTCGCCCGAGCAGATCAAGGCGCTGTTGGCGCAGGCCAAGGCCCCGGTCGCCTCGCCTGGCATCGCCTTCGGTTCCCCAGTGGCCTTCGGTGCGGGTTGGGGTGAGGTAGGTGTCGGCGCGGGTGGATCCACCCGCCCCAAGGGCCGTTCGCCGACGTTGGACGGTGGCGCCTCGGTGGTGGTGGGAGTGGGAAACCCCAAGTCCGCCGTGGGGCTTGAGTCCGCAGTGAACATCATCAGTATCGGTGAGGATCCCGGGCACGACGGCAACGTCAATCTCAAACTGCACACCTCCCTGTCCCGGTTCTCGGCGATGGCCGTCGGCGTCGAGAACGTCGCGCGCTGGGGGACCGCAAAGAAAACCCGTACTTCGACCTTCGTCGCCTATTCCCAACTGGTTCCGCTGCCCTGGAATGGTCCACGCGCCCTGGCCTTCAATATCGGGCTTGGCGACAACCGCTTCAGCAAAGGCGGGGAAGGCACGCAGTTGTTTGGTGGCATGGCCGTCTTCGTGCACCCGCAGGTTTCGCTGATCGCCGACTACAACGGTATCGAGCTGAACGGTGGTGTTTCCTGGGTTCCGTTCAGGCGCTGGCCGCTGACGATCAACCTCGGGGCCATCAACCTGACCGAGAACACCGCAGGCACTGAGTTCTCTGGCGGCGTTGGTTACTCCTTTAGATTCTGATCCTCTCTTCGCACCACGGAAGACCCAAGTCATGCGCACACTGCTGATCGCGATTGCCGCCTTGTTGAGTTTCACGGCGATGGCTGGAAACAGACCCCCGGTCAGTCTGCGTAGCGGGCCTGGTGGCTCCCTGGTGGCTTCTTCCGGCCAGTCGGAGGCAGTCTTCGGCGCCAGCGGCGGGCAGACTGCGGCGGGGGAGGCCTTCTACACCTCGTTGACCGAGAACCCCAAGTTTTCCAGTGAGGGTGGCAACGTCGATCAGAACGGCAAGGCCACCATCGATGTCGAGAACGGCGATGAAAAGTACGTGCTCAGCGTCGAGCCCGACGGTTCCGCGAGCCTGGAAGAGAAGGCGGCGCCGGTGCTTGGCACGGGCATCAGTTGCGCCACCAGCAACCCAGGCCTGCCACTGATCGTCGGCATGGCGCTGTTTTACCTGCTCCGCCGCCTGCTGCGGCGGGGTGGCTGGCGGGCCCAGGCATCGGCCTCTTCCAGCCAGTAGTCGCGCGTCTGCGGTACGACGCGCCGCTGCGCGACCGGCTTTTTCTTGCCGCGCTGGCGGCTGCCCTTCCTGCCTGTGCGCTGCTGGCCTGGGTGCGAACTGGCACCCTGACCTGGCATTGGCAGTCGCCGGATCTGAAAACCGTCCTGCTGGTGTTGATCTTTCACCCACTGGTGGAGGAACTCGCGTTCCGTGGCGCCATCCAGGAGGCGCTCCTGCGACGGCTGCCGGTGGGCTTCGGACCGCTGAGCTTCGCCAACCTAGTTACCAGTCTGCTGTTCGCGGCGATGCACCTTGGTTCGCGGGCAGCCTGGCTCGCCATCGCCACTTTCATACCCTCGCTGGTTTTCGGCTACTTCCGCGAGCGGCATGGCTCTCTGCTTTCGCCCATCGTCCTGCACATGGTCTACAACGGCATGGCGCTGTTGCTTTTGCCCCTACCCTGAGTCAGGGGCGATCAGCCGGCCGCTGGCCAGGTGAAGGGCTGCCAGCCGGCGCGCCAGAGCAGATACAGCGCCAGCACCGTGATCGGATAGATGGCGATGACGGCGAGGGCTGTCTGTGGCGGGTTCAGCAAGGCCTGGTCGCGGCGGCCGGCGACTGCCGGAGCGACGATCAGCCGGTCGGTCAGCAGTGCCACCGCCACGCCGGCGACGACATCGGCGAAGGCGTGATGGCGAGCCGCCATCGTCGAGTAGCCGATCAGCACCGCCCAGGCGATGGCCACGGCGCCGACGCGCGGCTGCACCCTGAGCAACAGCAGCGAGGCCATGAAGGCATTCGCCAGGTGCAGCGAGGGGAACAGATTGCGCGGCTGGTCCAGTGCGTAGTTCAGCGCCAGTCCCCACTCCAGGAAGTGGCTGTCCGGACGGAGATTGGTTGGCCGCTCGATGCCGACCGGGTAGGCCAGGAACACGGCGAAGCAGGTGAACTGGATGACCACGAAGCTGAGCACCGTCCTGCGAAAGAGGTGCGCGTCGCGGATGTAGAAGACCAGGACGAAGAGGTAGAAGTAGATCGAGACGTAGACCAGCTCCCAGGTCGGATTGAACGGGATGAGCCGGTCGATCGTTCCTCTCAGGTCCTGCGCCGGCAGTGACAGCGTCAGATGGTTGATCGGGAAATAGGGCAGGAAGGCGCCGATGGCGATCAGGGTCATCACCACGCGCTCAAAGGCCGCATCGCCCAGATGTCTGGGCCATGGGCTGCTCAGGATCGGTCGATCTGCCTGGGTCTGTGCCGGTTTCGGCGCGTCTAGCTCATCAAGGGTCGGTGGCATGAATGGCGCTGCTGCTCGGAGGGAGGCGGTCGGTTGGAGTCGGGCCGGGATGACCTGACTGCTGGCTGGTGACCGCAGCGGCTGATGGTAGGCCGCTTCGGTTTCGAGAATGCCGGTCGCAGACCCCGATCACCGCTCTCGCCACTCGCGGCGTGATTCAGTCCTGAATCTATGGTCAGAGCATTTTTTACCGGGGTGTGACAGGCATGTTGCCGCTTTTTTTCTGGCACGCTTCTTGAACCCAGCGATCAGTCGTTCACCCAAGGACAGTGGTATGAAGATAAAGGGATTTTCCGGTATTGCTCTGGCTTTGGCCTGCGTGGCCTGCGGTAGCAGCAGCAAGCCCGAGGTGGACAGCTTGCCACCGGACGCCTCGGCGGCGCCGGCCGGCGGCGGAAGTTGCGCCAATGCGCCGGTTCCGCATGTGGCCTCGACCCAGGATCGCTACTCCCTCGCCAACGGCTGCTTCGTGCTCAAGTCGGTCGCCTCCAAGGCTTACGCGGTGAAGGATGGCAACGGCGGCTATGCCGCGACCGCCGCCGCCGCCGCTGGCGGCGAGCCGCTGCTGCTGCGCCCGACCGGCCTGGGCAAGTACCTGTTCTACGCCAAGGATCAGAGCTTTCTCGCCGCCACCAGCGCCGAGGCGGTGGGCAGCGTGGATGCTCCCGAAGAGGCGGTGGTGTGGACCGTGGACAAGACTGCCGACGGCCATTTCAGCATCGTCTCCGAGCAGGAAGGCCAGCCTCTGGCGGCGGACAACAGCGGCGCCCTGGTGCTGGCCAGTGGCGGCGCGACGGCGTTCGACTTCGAGGCCAGCAGCGGCTGCACGCCCTACCCGGAAATGCCGGTCGGCATCCAGGGGCGCACTTTCACGGGGCAGGGCATCGACAAGCCGGTGATCGGCTACGCCGACGCCCATACCCACATGGCGATGGGCAGTGAGCTGTCGGACGGCAGCGGCAACGTCGGTCCCTCGGCGGCCGGCATTGTCTACGGCCAGATGTTCAACCGCTTTGGTGTGACCGAGGCGCTCGGCAACTGCCAGGCCTTCCACGGCCCCAACGGCATTCTCGACGCCGAGTGGATCGTTGCCGGCACCGCGCCCGGAACCCACGACACCCAGGGCTGGCCGACCTTCGTGGACTGGCCGAAGGTTCCCAACATCAGCCACCAGGCGATGTACTACAAATGGGTCGAGCGCTCCTACATCGCCGGCCAGCGGCTGATGGTCAACCTCGGCACCAACATCGAGGCGCTCTGCCAGTTCGGCTCGCTGACGCTGGGCACCAAGTTCGCCGACTGCAACGACATGAGCATCGGCATCAAGCAGCTCAAGTACGCCTACCAGATGCAGGACTACATCGACGCCCAGGAAGGCGGCCCCGGCAAGGGCTGGTATCGCATCGTGCAGTCGCCGGCCGAGGCGCGTCAGGTCATCAACGAGGGCAAGATGGCGGTGGTGCTGGGTCTGGAGTTCTCCAACATCTTCGGCTGCGGCACCAAGTCCATCGCCGGCATCGGTGAAGTTGCCCAGTGCACCAAGGAGGACATCGACGCCGGCCTCGAAGAGGTCTACAAGCTCGGCGTCCGTCAGCTCTACCTCTACCACGACATCAACAACGCGCTGGCCGGCACCGGCATCTTCAGCGGCGTGGTGATGGACCTGCTCGGCTTTCTGCAGACCGGCTCCTTCCGCGACACCTACACCTGCCCGCCGGAAGAGCACCAGTGGTTCGCGCAGGACCGTGGCCTGCCGCATTTCGCCGACTTCTACATCGCCGGTGCGGTGCAGGAAGCTTCCTTGCCGATCAACACCCCGCTCACCGACTTCCTGCTGGGCATCACCAACGGCATCCTGCCGATCTATCCGCCGGGTCGTCAGTGCAACGCCAAGGGCCTGACCGACCTCGGCCGCTACGCCCTGCAGGAGGCGATGAAGAAGAAGATGGTGCTCGACACCGACCACGCCTCGATGCTGGTGAAGAACGAGATGATCGACGTCGCCCGCCATCAGACGCCGGTGTATCCGCTGATCTCGGTGCATGGCGGCCACGGCGGCCTGACCAAGGAAATGGCCAAGGACATCCTCGATCTCGGCGGCATCATCTTCCCCTACAACCCGAACGGCGTGATGGCCAAGTCGGTGTTCGACGAACTCAAGACCATGTGGCCGTCGGATCGCCCCCTGGGCATGGGCTATGGCTTCGACGGCAACGGCTTCGGAGGCTATCCCGAGCCGCGTGGCGCCAGCCGGCCGCAGATCAGCTATCCCTTCAAGCTGTTCGAGGGCCCGGGCTGGGGGCCGCAGTTCGCGGCGGCCGGTATCAAGCCGGTCACGGTGGAAATGCTGACCATCCCCGAGAGCGGCAAGTCCTGGAACGCGGACGTGGATGGCACGCCGCACTACGGTCTGATGCCCGACATCGTCGAGGAGCTGCGTCTGGAAGGCGGCGAGGAGGCGGTAAGCGCCTTCTACAACTCCGCCGAGGCCTACATCCAGATGTGGGAGCGGGTCTACAACCGCTAGGTTCGTGCGCGCCGGGCGGCGCCCTGCCGCCCGGACTCAGCGGCTGGTGATCGGCTGCGCCAGGATCCACAGCCCGGCGCCGGTGAACAGCACCATCAGCAGCAGCATGGGAATCTGGCTGAGCGCTGCTTTGCCCCGGCTCGGGAACAGCCGCAGGGCCTCCAGGTGCGCGAGGTAGACGCTGACGATGTGGCCGAACAGGATCAGCCCGACCTGCACATGCCAGACCAGACCGATGTCGGGCAGGTAGGGCGCGCGGAACAGGCCGGCGGTGCCGAACAGGTTCCAGCCCCGGCCGAAGGGATCGGACAAGAGACTGACGATCTTCACGCCCTGGGTGAGGATCAGCGTGTAGTAGTGAGTGATGTTGTAGACCAGCACGATGGGCAGCAGCGACAGCGCGAAGCGCAGCGCCAGGGTGCGCAGCGGCAGGCGGCTGCCGGTGATCAGTTTCATCAGGCCGATGGCCAGCAGGTAGACCGCCAGATACAGGAACGGCGAGATCAGCAGGCAGAAGCTCTGGAAGGCGAAGTACACCGGCCGCAGGGTGGGGAAGGCGTAGATCGCCTTGGTGCCGACCCAGGCTTCGAGGATGCCCCAGGGATCGCTCCAGAACAGTTGCAGCCAGGTGCGGGTCGCCATCAGCCCGTCGAAGGCGGTGGACGAGAGCATGAACAACACGAAGACCAGCAGGCTCCAGCGTTCTGCTGGCTGTTCCAACAGGCCGCTGAACGGCCTGCGCAGGCGCAGGCGGCCCTGCTCGTAGGCGAACGGCGCCATCTTCGCGATCAGGCGCAGAAACACTGCGAAGAACTCGCCGTAGCGGAACCAGTCGCGCGCGCCGAAGGCCCAGACGCCGAGCAGGTTCAGCAGGCTGTACACCGAGAGCGTCACCGCCAGCGAAAACGGACGGGTGTGCGCGAACAGCTCGATCCAGATGAAGGCCATGTAGAAGGCCAGGGCCGGCCAGTAGGCCAGGCGCCGGGGATAGCGCCAGCGCCCGCGCGTGTAGCCGGGGATCAGCCGGCCCAGGCTCTCCGCCAGCGTCCGCCAGGGATTGATCGCCGCGTAGAGATCGCCGAACAGCGCGGTGGCATAGGCGTAGGCCAGCACGAACACGATCCAGAAGAAGGTCATGCTGAAGTTGCGGTAGGGGTCGGCGTTGCCGAAGTAGCCGGTGGCGACCGTCAGCAGCAGGCCGCACAGGGCGATCAGCCGCAGCAGGGGTTTCAAACCGGACAGGGCGAGCGGCAGCGTCTTGGGCGCACGCGTGGCGAAGGTCTCCTCCTTCGCGGTCGCGAACCAGGCCACCAGCAGGAACGACAGCAGCAGCGCCGCCGTCGCGCCGTAGATGTACATCCAGAACGGCACCGGCAGGTTGTAGAGCCGGCCGAAGGAGTGCGCCTGCGCCGCCCCCGGGAGCCCGGCCAGCAGTGCCAGGGCGAGGGTGGTCGGCGGGCGGCTGGGCCTCATGATCGGGTGCACCGGTTGCTTAAAGGGTGGACGCGGCCGCAGGCAGGTAGCCGCGCATGCCGGCGCGTAGTTGATTCTCGCTGATGCCCTCCGCGCCTGTCAGCGCCGGTGTGCTCGCCGGAACAGGCCGGGCGGGGCCGGCAGGTTCGGCGATGCTGGGAAGTCGGTACCCGTCGCATCCGTCCTGATCGGCGTTCTGGCGTTGATCGCGAGGTTCTGCCGCGCGCTCACCACCGAGCCCACTCAACAATTCGGGCACACCGGCGCGCGATCTACCGGGCTATGGCCAACGTCCATGCCGTTCATGAGTTCGCTCCCTTGTGAGCCAGCAGACGCAAGGCATTGATCACCACGATCAAGGTCGAGCCCTCGTGGAACAGCACGGCCGCGCCGATGCTCAGCCCGAAGATGGTGGCCGGAATCAGGACCGCAACCACGCCAAGGCTCACCCAGAGGTTCTGCTTGATCACCCGGCTGGTCGCGCGCGAGAGCCCGACCGCGAAGGGCAGATGGCGGAGGTCGTCGGCCATCAATGCGACATCGGCGGTTTCCAGCGCGACATCGGAGCCTGCGGCTCCCATCGCGATGCCGACCGTCGCCTTGGCCATCGCCGGCGCGTCGTTGACACCATCGCCGACCATCGCGACCTTGCCGTGTGCTTCGATCAAGCTCTTGATCGCATCGAGCTTCTGCTCCGGCATCAGGTCGCCACGGGCTTCGGTCAGGCCGACCGATTTGGCGACCGATTCCGCCGCTTTCTGGTTGTCGCCGGAAATCATGACCAACTGCTTCATGCCCAGTTGCCGCAGTTGCTTCATGACCTCACCGGCGGCCGGGCGGGGCGTATCCATGACGCCGATGACGCCGAGATAGCGAGTGCCACGCCGGACGATCATGGTCGTTCGACCGGAGTCCACCAGTTTCGCGTTGGTCTGAGCGAGGTCTTCGGGGATTGGCGCGTCCTTCATCTCCGTGAACATCACCGGCTTGCCGATCAGGACCTGTTCGCCACCCAGGTCGGCACGAATACCGCGCCCCGTCATGCTTTCGACCGACCCAAGCGAAAGCGCCTGAAGCTTGTCCTTCAGGCGCTCCACCGCACCCTCGACCACGGCAGAGGCCAAGGGATGGTCGCTCTGCTTCTCGACGGCGAGCGCGACATTCAGCAGCTCTTCGAGGGGCACTCCGTCAGCGGGGACGACATCGGTCAGCTTGGGCTTGCCTTCGGTCAGCGTTCCGGTCTTGTCGAAAGCAATTGCCGTGAGCGTGCCCAGGTTTTCTAGCGGACCACCGCCTTTGACCAGCACGCCGCCGCGCGCGGCGCGCGCCACACCGCTGAGCACGGCGCTGGGGACCGAGATGGCCAGCGCGCAGGGGCTCGCGGCCACCAGCACCGCCATGGCGCGGTAGAAGCTCGTCGCAAAAGACTCGTCGATGACCACCCAGGCGAGCATCAGGAGCACGACCAGCAGCAGCACCGACGGCACGAAGATCCGCTCGAAACGCTCGGTCAGTTTCTGCGTCGGCGAACGCTGTGCCTCGGCCTCGGTGACCATCTTCACCACGCGCGCCATCGTCGATTGATCGGAGCGACGAGCCACGCTGACTTCCATCGCGCCGCTGCCGTTGATGGTGCCCGCGAACACCCGGTGCTTCGCCGGCAGCTTGTCGAAACCGGCCATCGCCGCCGCGACATCCTTCACCGGCTCCTTGTCGACCGGGAGGCTTTCACCCGTTACCGGTGCCTGATTGACGGCGCTGGTGCCGACCGTCACAACGCCGTCGGCTGGCAGTCGCTCGTTCGGGCGGACCAGGATGATCTCGCCGATCTCCAGCTCAGCGACGGGCACTTCCTTCGTGGTGCCATTGCGGCGGACGGTCGCGACCTCGGGCGCCAGCTTCGCCAGCGCCTCAATCGCGCGCCGGGCTCGCCCCATGGCGAAGTGCTCCAGCGAGTGGCCGAGGCTGAACAGGAACAACAGCAGAGCACCTTCTGCCCAGGCGCCCAGTGTTGCGGCACCGATGGCCGCGACCAGCATGAGCGTGTCGATCTCGAAGCGCTGCGCGCGGAGATTCTCCAGTGCTTCTCGCGCCGTGTAGAACCCACCGGAGAAATAGGCCGCTACATAGAGGCCTGTCGGCAACCAGCCAGGCCCGATGCTTTGCTTGGCGAGCAGGTAACCCGCGAGCGTGAGCGCGCCCGTCAGCAGCGCAAAGATCAGCTCGGTCTTCTCGCCGAAGATCCCACCGTCGCCATGCTCGTGTCTGCCGCCGCCCTTGCTGTCGTTGTGGGCCTGACCGCTTTTCTCATCGTGGGCACCACCCTGGCCGACCTCGCTGCCGGCGTGATCGTGCGGATCGGCTCGATCAGTACCGGAACCTCTTTGTCCGTGTTGCTTGCTCATTGCGCTACTCCCTTCACTGCATTTTCGAGCCTTGCCATCGGTTTGAGATGAGCCATGTCCGTCTCCTTTCCAGGTCAAAGACCCAGGCAGCCAGCCTTAGGGCGTGCTGGCTTGGGAGTTCAGCCTCGTGTCCTGAGGTGTTTGCTCTTCGGCCTCGCGGCGGTGAGCCAGGCGGTACAGCCCCGGCAGCACCAGCAGCGTCAGCAAGGTCGAGGAGATGATTCCGCCGATGACCACCGTGGCCAGCGGACGCTGGACCTCGGCACCGGTGCCGGTGTTGAGCGCCATCGGCACGAAGCCCAGGCTCGCGACCAGCGCGGTCATCAGCACCGGACGCAGTCGCGTCAGTGCACCCTGGATGATGGCGTCGTCCATGCCCATTCCGTCCTCGCGCAGCGACTTGATGAAGCTGACCATGACCAGGCCGTTGAGCACGGCCACGCCGGACAGCGCGATGAAGCCGACGCCGGCACTGATCGAGAACGGAATGTCCCGCACCCAGAGCGCCAACACCCCACCGGTCAACGCCAGCGGCACGCCGCTGAAGATCACCAGCGCGTCGCGGAAGTTGCCGAAGGCGAGCACCAGCAGTCCGAGGATCAGCGCCAGGGTCACCGGCACCACAATCGACAGCCGCTTCGACGCCGACTGCAACTGCTCGAAAGTGCCGCCGTAGTCGAGCCAGTAGCCGGCCGGCACCGACACCTGCCGGATCGCTTCCTGAGCGTCGGTGACAAAGCCGCCCAGGTCGCGGCCACGGACGTTGGCGGTGATGACGATGCGCCGCTTGCCGTTCTCACGGCTGACCTGGTTCGGCCCCGGAGCGATGCTCAGCTCCGCGATCTCGCCCAGGGGCACCTGACCACCGCCGGGCAACGGGATGGGCAGGCGCTCCAGAGCGCGCAGGTCGTCACGGCGGGCTTCCGGCAGGCGCACGACGATGTCGTAGCGGGCGTCGCCCTCGAAGACCTGGCCCGACTCGCGACCACCAATCGCCGTCGAGACCACGCCCTGCACGTCCGAGATCGCCAAGCCATAGCGCGCGAGAGCTTCGCGACGCGGTAGCACCGACAGCACCGGCAGACCACTCACCTGCTCGACCTTCACGTCGGCGGAGCCCTTAACGCTGCGCAACGCGGCGGCCAGCTTGTTGCCGGTAGCCAGCATCCGCTCGAGGTCGTCGCCGTAGAGCTTTACGGCGAAGTCAGAGCGGACACCGGAGATCAGCTCGTTGAAGCGGAGCTGGATCGGCTGGCTGAGTTCATAGGCGTTGCCGGGGAGCTGCTCCAGGGCCTCCTGGATCTCGACCGCGAGATCGGACTTCAGCTTCTTCGGATCCGGCCATTCGCTCTGCGGCTTGAGCATGATGTAGCCGTCCGAGATGTTCTGCGGCATCGGGTCGGTGGCGACCTCGGCGGTGCCAGTGCGCGCGAAGGCCGTCTTCACCTCCGGGAACTGCATCAGGCGCAGTTCGATCTGCTTCTGGAACTCCACCGACTGACTCAGACCCGTGGCTGGGATGCGCAGCGCCTGAGCGGCGATGTCGCCTTCGTTGAGGCTAGGTACAAACTCGCTGCCCAGGCGGGTCGCCAGCCATCCGCAGGCCAGCACCAGGACAAGCGCTCCCGCAAGGAGGGCAGCGCGCAGCTTGAGCGCCCAGCGCAGCAGCGGCTCATAGCCGCGCCGCGCCGTTTCCAGAACGAGGTTGTGCTTTTCCTTGACCGGACCACGGAACAGCAACGCCACGCCGGCAGGGACGAAGGTGACTGACAGGAACAAGGCGGCGGCCAGCGCCATCACCACGGTCTGCGCCATCGGGTGGAACATCTTTCCTTCCACACCTTCGAGCGCAAAGATCGGCAGATACACCGCAGTGATGATGAAGACGCCGAACAGGCTGGGGTGGATCACCTCGGCGGTGGATTCATAGACGGTCTCCATCCGCGCCTTGAGGCTCAAGCTGCCCTGCTCCTCGCTCTGCTCGGAGAGGCGACGCAGGCAGTTCTCCACGATGATCACCGCACCATCGACGATCAGGCCGAAGTCCAGCGCACCCAGACTCATCAGGTTGGCGGACACCTTGGTCTCGACCATGCCCGTGATGGTCATCAGCATCGCCAGCGGGATGACCGTCGCGGTCAGCAGGGCCGCCCGCAGGTTGCCCAGCAGCAGGAACAGGATCACCACCACGAGCAGCGCGCCTTCCAGCAGGTTCTTCTGGACCGTGGCGATGGCCTTGTCGACCAGCACGGTGCGGTCGTACGCGGTGACCGCCTTCACGCCCTTGGGCAGCGAGTCGTTGACCTTCACGAGCTGCTCGGCGACCGCTTTGGCGACCGTGCGGCTGTTCTCGCCGACCAGCATCACGGCGGTGCCGAGCACCGTCTCGTGTCCGTCGCGCGTGGCGGCACCGGTGCGCAGTTCCTTGCCTAGTCCAACCTCGGCGACATCGTTCACCGTGATCGGCACACCCTCGCGGGTGGCGACCACCAGACGGCGCAGATCGTCGATACCGGTGACCTGGCCGGGAATGCGGACCAGCAGCTGCTCCTGGTTGCGCTCCAGATAGCCCGCGCCCTGGTTGGCGTTGTTGCGTTCGACGGCTTGAGCGACGTCTTCAAACCTCAGGCCGTAGGCGAGCAGGCGTGCCGGGTCTGGCTGCACGTGGAACTGCTTGGCGTAGCCACCGATGCTGTTCACCTCGGTAACGCCAGGCACCTGCAGCAACTGCGGGCGGATCACCCAGTCCTGCAGGCTGCGCAGCGCCATCGCGTCGTAAGGCCTGCCGTCGGCTTGACGGGCCTCGGAATCGGCCTCGACGGTGTAGAGGAAGATTTCGCCGAGACCGGTAGCAATCGGCCCCATCGCGGGTTCGACGTTATCGGGCAGGCGACTCCGGGCCTGCTGCAAACGCTCGTTGACGAGCTGCCGCGCGAAGTAGATGTCGGTGCCGTCCTTGAAGACAACCGTCACCTGGGAGAGGCCGTAGCGCGACAGCGAGCGACGGTATTCCAGGCCGGGCAAGCCGGTGATGGAGGTCTCGATCGGCACGGTGATGCGCTGCTCCACCTCCAGCGGGGTGTAGCCGGCGGCCTGGGTGTTGATCTGGACCTGGACATTGGTGATGTCCGGCACCGCGTCGATGGGCAGGCGTTGGTAGTTGTAGATGCCCAGCGCGACCAGCGCGAGCATCAGCGTCATCACCACACCACTGCGGGTGATGGCGAAGCGCAGGATCGCTTCAATCATGGCAGTGTTCTCCGAATCCGGGAGCGGCGTGGCGGTAGCGATCAGTGGCCATGTTCGGCCTCGCCTTTGCCGAGCTCCGCCTTCAGCACGAAGCTGCCGTCACTGACCACCGACTCGCCGGCCTTCAGCCCCTCCAGAATCTCGACCTTGCGACCGTCGTTGCGGCCCGTCTTCACGGCGCGCGGTTCGAAGCCGTGCGCGTCCTGCACGAACACCGAGAGGCCGCTCTCCAGTTCCTGCAGCGCCGAGGCCGGCACCGCCAGCGGGACCGAGGACTCGGCCACGGCCACCTCGCCCTGGACATACAAGCCGGGAGTCCAGATACCGTCCCGGTTGTCGAGCAGCACGCGCGCTGCCAGGCTCTGTGTTGCACTGGTCGACAGCGGCGACACGAAGACGATTTCTCCGCTGCCGATCAGCCCACCTTCCGCCTTCACCTGCACCCGCTGACCGGCGCGGATCCGGCTGCGGTCTCGCGGGAACAGCGAGAGCTCGACCCAGACCGTGCTGAGATCGGCCACCGTGAACAGCGGCTGGCCTTCCGCCTGCTCGCCGGGATTGGTGAGGCGTTCGGTCACCACGCCGCCCAAGGGGCTGGGCACGTTGTAGACCTGTAGGCTCTCGTTGCTCTCGACGCTGGCCAGGTTGGCGCCCTGGCGAACCGAGTCGCCGACCTTGACGTTCACGCTGCGAACCACGCCCGGGAAGCGAGCGGCGACGCTGCGCATGCGCTCGGCGTTCGGCTTCACCGTTCCGTAGAGCGAAATCGTCTCGGTCAGGTTCGCCGGGCCGGCTGGAGCGATGTTCAGGCCCGCGAACTTCTGGGCTTCCGGGGTGAGCTTGAGCGCCTCGGCATGGCCACCTTCTTGGGAGTGGCCTTGCTCACCGCCGGACTCATGGCGATCAGCTTCCGTGTGCGCTTCGGACTTGTCGTGCCGCTCGTTCTCATCGCGTCCTTTCGATTCATCGTGAGCGTGGCCGGCCTCGTCAGTCGGCGGTGCCGGGCGCGGTGTTTCCCGGTCGCCGCAGGCGGCGAGCGAGAGGGACAGCAGGGCGGCAGCTGCCAGGAAAGAGTTTTTGGAGTTCATGGGGGTTCCTTTAGCGGCTGACGGCAGAGCCGGTGAGCCGTTCGATCTCGATCAGGGTCAGGTAGTACTGCTGGGCCGCTTCGATCAGCTCGCGGCGCACGGCGAGGAGTTCGCGCTGGGCATCCACCAGTTCGAGGTAGCTGTAGCGACCACGCTCGTAGGCGTATTCGGTGTTCGCGAGGGCGGCCTCCATGCGAGGCAGTGCGCGCTCGCGCAGCGCCGTGATCTGGCGCTGACGGTCGAGTAGCTCGCGGTGATTGCCGAAGAGCTGTGCCCGCGCCTTCACCATCGCGGCCGTGCGCTGGGCATTGGCGCCGTCGCGCAGGGCCTGAGCTTCCTGCACCAGACCTTGGTTGCGGTTCTTCAGTGCCAGGGGAGCGCCGACTGAGAACACCAGGGCGGTGTCGTCATCGGCCTGCAGACGACGCAGGCCAACACCGACTTCGATACCGGGACGGCGAGCCGCCAGTGCCAGTGTGATCTCGGACTCCCGCAGACGGGCTGCGCTCAGATAGCGGTTCAGATCCGGCGTGTTCGCCAGCGCCGCCACCATGGTCGGGTAATCCTCGACCGGAGGCAGGGTGTAGAGATCGGCGGCGGCTTCAGTGAAGTCAGGACTCACCGAGCCCCAGGACGCTGCCAGCTCGTAACGGGATGCCAGGAGCTGATGTTCGGTGTGGGCGTCGTCGCTGCGGGCACGCTCCAGCGCGACGGCGGCACGGTCCCGCTCCGCGAGGGGCGACTTGGCGGCCTGGACTCGACGTTCGACCGCCGCCGAGGTCTTCTCGGCCAGTTCGACCGCCAAGTGCGTCAGCCGATGCTCTTCCTGCTGAGCGACTAGTTTGACGAAGCGGCGCGCCGTCTCGGCCACCGCGTCGAGACGCGCGATGTGCCCTTCGACTTCGAGTCCTTCGCGAGCCCACTGCGCGCTCGCAACGCGCTTGTCGCGGAGGCCGTCCAGCTCGATCAGTTGGCTGAGGCCCAGCGTCAGCTCGGCGGCATCCACGCCCTTCGTGGCGCCGGTGCCGAGGACGTTCTCCAGATCGGCGGTGAAAGTCGGGTTGGGCTTCAACCCCGCCTGCGTGATCCGGCCGTCCTGTGCCTTGAGAACGTACTGGTAGGCAGCGAGATCGGGATTGGATTTCAGCGTGCGGTCCAGCGCCTCACGCAAGGAAATGGCAGGCCCTTCGGCCTGCGCCAGGGGGTGAAGGCTGAAAGCCAGCGTGGCCGCGAGCGCGATGCGCCCGGCGGCGGGAAAGCGGTACATGGGGAAACTCCCAGAAAAGTTAACCAGCCAAAGCCGCCTGCGGGCAGGCGGGAGCGCCTGCAAAAGCAGTCGCTCTACGGGGTCAAACCAGGGAGTTCGCGGGAGGGCCGCGCAGGGGCGGCGTGAAGTGCTGCGGCCGTGACGGCAAGGCTGCGGGTGGTCCGCGTGCACCCAGAGCCGGGACAGGCGCACTGCTGACGATCATCAGCGGCGCGCTGGGCAGCGGGAAGGCGACGTCGTCGATGGCGGTGAAGATCTTTACCGCCATCGCGACCGCCGGATCCATCTCGCGGTCGTGACCGTCATCGTCGATGTGGTCTTCGCCGAAGATCAGTCCGTTGTCGGCCAGATGGATCTCGGTGCCTTTGACACCTTTCTCGATACAGGCGCAGGCGTGCAGGTGCAGCCCCACCAGCCTCGTCAGGACGAGGGAGAGGCAGACGACCCAGAATGTGACGCCCTTGTGCATGAGCAGGAGTCTATCGTTAGTTGCTCAGGATCGCGGGGCCGCTGGTCGCCTGTACGCTGGCGACTGGCTGGAGTCTTCGACAGGTCCAGATCTGCCGGATGCCTGCTATGGGTGCGTGCAGGTAATACGCATGGGACCGGGGTGGGGAAGCGGGCGCTGCTCGCGTGCAACCCTCATTGCTCGGGTTGATCAGGCCCTGCCTGGCAGGTAGTGGCGGGGGCTGGATGCGAACGCGGTAGCACGCCCGATCCGCGTGAAGTCTGGGAGACCCGAAATGGCCCCGGTTGACCGGCCGCGCGCGGTGACCGTGGCGCGGTGGCTCAGGCCGACGGCTGGCGCTGTTGCCGGTAGGCGGTGGGCGACATGCCCTTCCAGCGCTTGAAGGCGCTGATGAAGGCGGCCGGCTCGGTGTAGCCCAGGCGTTCGGCGATTTCGGCGAGCTTCATGTGTGCGGACAGCAGCAACTCCTCGGCCAGGGTCTGGCGCACCTCGTCGACCAGGGCGCGGAAGCTGGTGCCTTCCTCCTCCAGACGCCGGCGCAGGCTGCGCGGCGCCAGCAGCAGCTCCTTGGCGACCGCTTCCAGCGAGGGCATTTCCGAGGGGCTGCGCAGCAGCCGGTCGCGCACCTGGCCGGCGACACCCGAGCGCACCCGTCGGCGCGCCAGCAGTTGCCGGCACTGCTCCTCGCACATGCGCGCCAGCAGCGGGTTGGCCTGCGGCAGCGGCGCGTCGAGGTCGCGGGCCGACAGCAGCACCGCGTTGCTGGCGGCGCCATAGCTTGGGCGCACGCCCATCAGCTTCTCGAAGCGCCAGCCGTAGTCGGGCCGGGCAAAGCGGAACTGCGCGCTCTTGGCCGGAAAACCGCCCGGGCGCATCTCCCAGGCGGCGTTGGCCCAGGCGGCCAGATCACGCTCGACCAGGAACTGCCGGACATCGGCCGGCAACTGGCTGTCGTCGAGCACGATCAGCAGGTCGTCACCCTGGTTCTCCAGCCGGTAGCGGACCAGGGCGTAGCTCAAATCCAGATAGCGCACCGCGATCTCGGCGGCGCCGCGAAAGGTCGGGCTGCTGAGCAGGGCGAAGCCCCAGATGCCGTGGCTGGAGAGGTGGTAGCGCAGGCCGGCATCCAGCCCCAGCCCAGGCACCTGACCGAGTCCGGCCAGGAGGTTGCGGACCACCTGGAGTTCCTGCGTCGCCGTGATCTCGGTGGCCGGATCGGACAGCGCTGCGGCGCCGAGGCCGGTATCGCGCAGGCAGTGCTCCAGGCCCAGGCCACGCTCGGCGGCCAACTGCGTCAGCAACTGCACGCTCAATACCGGGCGGCGCACTTCCATGGTGGACATCGGGATTACCCCTTGAGGCAGTTCGACAGTTGGCCATTATTCACCGGTCCACCAACCGGCATGCCAGTCTGCTGGTGGCCATCCAGCCTCGGTGTTTGGCCTAAAACATTAACCGACTGGCCTGCCTCCGCATGGGCAGGCCGGGGCGCCGCAGGCAGCATCGGTACTCCCTCTTCCGCGCTCCCACCAACCGGCCCACCGCGATGACCGAAGCCTATATCTACGACCACCTCCGCACCCCGCGCGGCAAGGGCCGCGCCGACGGTGCCCTGCACGAGATCACCCCGCTGCAACTCGGCACGCAGGTACTTGCCGGCTTGCGCGAGCGCAACCGGCTCGACACCGCGCTCGTGGACGACGTGATCTTCGGCATCGTCTCGCCGGTCTCCGAGCAGGGCGCGGTGCTGCCGCGCCTGATCGCGCTCAACGCCGGCTATGCCGAGACCGTGTCCGGCGTGCAGGTGAACCGCTTCTGCGGCTCCGGCCTGGAGGCGGTGAGCCTGGCGGCGGCGCGGGTGATGTCGGGCATGGCCGAGGCCGCCATCGGCGGCGGCGTGGAGGCGATGTCGCGGGTGGCGATGGGCTCCGACGGCGGCGCCTGGCCCACCGACCCGAGCCTGGCCCCGAAGGTGCACTTCGTGCCGCAGGGCATCGGCGCCGACCTGATCGCCACCCTCGACGGCTACCGCCGCGAGGATGTCGATGCCTACGCGGTGGAGAGCCAGCGCCGCGCCGTGCAGGCCTGGCAGGAAGGCCGCTTTGGCAAGTCGATCCAGCCGGTGCGCGACATCCTCGGCCAGGTGGTGCTGGACCGCGACGAGCACATCCGCGCCGGCACCACGCTGGCCGATCTAGGCAAGCTCAAGCCGGCCTTCGAGCAGATCGGCCAGATGGGTGGCTTCGACGCGGTGGCGCTACAGCGCTACCCGCAGGTGGAGGCGATCCGCCATGTGCACACCGGCGGCAATTCCAGCGGCATTGTCGATGGCGCCTGCGGCGTGCTGATCGGCAGCAAGGCCTTTGGCGAGCGTGCGGGCCTGAAGCCGCGCGCCCGCATCCGCAGCTTCGCCGCGATCGGCTCCGAGCCCTGCATCATGCTCACCGGCCCGGCAGCGGTGTCGGAAAAGGCGCTGAGGCTGGCCGGGATGAAGGTCGGCGACATCGACCTGTTCGAGGTCAACGAGGCCTTCGCCTCGGTGGTACTGCGCTTCATGCGCGCCCTGGACGTGCCGCACGAGAAGGTCAACGTCAACGGCGGCGCCATCGCCATGGGCCATCCGCTCGGCGCCACCGGCGCAATGATCCTCGGCACCGCCCTGGACGAGCTGGAGCGGACCGGCAAGGCCACCGCGCTGGCCACACTTTGCGTCGGCGCCGGCATGGGCAATGCCGCGATCATCGAGCGCGTCTGAGCGCGCCCCACTGAATCTCCGAAGGACTTTCGCCATGACTGCTTTGAAATTCGAACTCGGTGCCGACGGCATCGCCCTGCTCAGCATCGCCGTGACCGGGCGGCCGATGAACGTGCTCACTCCGGAGCTGCTCGCCGAGCTGGCGCAGGCGGTGGAGCGCATCGCCGGCGATGCCGCGATCAAGGGCGCGATCCTCACCTCCGGCAAGCCCGGCGCCTTCGTCGCCGGGGCCGACCTCAAGGATCTGGTCACCGCTTTCGACCGCGGCATCGACGCCGTCGAGGCATCCAAGGCCTCGACCGAAATCTCCGCCCTGTTCCGGCGCCTGGAGACCAGCGGCAAGCCCTATGCGGCGGCGATCAATGGCCTGGCCCTGGGCGGCGGTCTGGAGTTGTGCCTGGCCTGCCACTACCGGGTACTGGCCGACGACGCCAAGACCGTGATCGGCCTGCCGGAAGTGCAGGTGGGCCTGCTGCCGGGCGCCGGCGGCACCCAGCGCCTGCCGCGCCTGATCGGCATCCCCAACGCCCTGCCGCTGCTGTTGCAGGGCAAGCAGGTGAAGCCGGCGGAAGCGCTCAAGCTCGGCATCGTCCACGCCCTCGCGCCGGCCGCCGAGGTGGTCGCCAAGGCGCGCGAATGGCTGCTGGCCACGCCCAGCGCCGAACAGCCCTGGGACAAGAAGAACTACCGCATCCCCGGCGGCGCCGGCCCGATGGCCGCGCACGCCAGCCAGACCTTCATCGCCGGCAATGCCCTGACCTCGGCCAACACCAACGGCAACTACCCGGCGCCGCCGGCGATTCTGTCCTGCGTGTACGAGGGCACCCAGTTGCCGTTCGACACCGGCCTGCGCATCGAGAGCAAGTACTTCGGCAAGCTGCTTGCCGGCGCGGTGGCGCGCAATCTGATCCGCACCCTGTTCGTGAACAAGGGCGCGGCGGAAAAGCTCGCCAGCCGGCCGCAGGGCGTGGCCAAGTCCAAGGTGGCGAAGCTGGGCGTGCTCGGCGCCGGCATGATGGGCGCCGGTGTCGCCCACGTCAGCGCCCAGGCCGGCATCGAGGTGGTGCTGCTGGACGCCAGCCTGGAACAGGCCGAGAAGGGCAAGGCCGGCATCGCCGCCCTGCAGGGCAAGGATCTCGCCAAGGGCCGCACCACGCAGGAGAAGATCGACACCCTGCTGGCGCGCATCCGGCCCACCGCCGACTACGCCGATCTTGCCGGCTGCGATCTGATCGTCGAGGCGGTGTTCGAGAAGCGTGAACTGAAGGCCGAGGTCACCGCCAAGGCCGAGGCGGTGATTCCCGCGACCGCGACCTTCGGCTCCAATACCTCGACGCTGCCGATCACCGGTCTCGCCCAGGCCTCGAAGCGGCCGGCGCAGTTCATCGGCATCCACTTCTTCTCGCCGGTGGAGAAGATGCCGCTGGTGGAGCTGATCGTCGGCAAGGAAACCAGCCAGGAGACCATCGCCAAGGCGCTGGACTACGTTGCCCAGATCAGGAAGACGCCGATCATCGTCCGCGACTTCCCCGGCTTCTTTACCAGCCGGGTGTTCGGCACCTTCACCCAGGAGGGCCTGCGCATGCTGCTCGACGGCATTGCGCCGGCGCTGATCGAGAACGCCGCCAAGCTCGCCGGCTTCCCGGTCGGGCCGCTGGCGGTGTCCGACGAGGTGACGCTGAGCCTGCAACAGAGCATCTTCAAGCAGCAGGACGCCGACGGCCTGGACGACAAGTACCGGGGCCGCATCGGTCGGCCGGTGATCGACAAGATGGTCGATGAGTTGAAGCGCCCGGGCCGCCGTTTCGGTGCCGGTTTCTACGACTACCCGGAAGGCGGCGGCAAACAGCTCTGGCCCGGCCTGGCGCAGGCCTTCCCGGTGAAGGCCGAGCAGCCGGAGGTAGAGGTGCTCAAGCAGCGCTTCCTGAGCATCATGGCGCTGGAAACCGCGCGCTGCTTCGAGGAGGGCGTGGTGGTGAATCCCATCGACGCCGACTTGGGCTCCATCCTCGGCATCGGCTATCCGGCCTGGACCGGCGGCACCCTGTCGTACATCGACACCCTGGGCGCCAAGGACTTCGTTGCGCAGTGCCAGCAACTGGCGCAGGACTGGGGTGAGCGCTTCGCGCCCTCGCCCTGGCTGCTCGCGCGGGCGGCGGGCGGTGAGCGCTTCTACGCGCTCGCCCAGGCGGCCTGAAGGGAGGGCCAGGAGCATGCGCGACGATCCCCAACTCGCCGGCCTGCCGGTCACGCCCGCGCCCTGGCAGTTGCAGGGGCGTGGCTACATCAGTCTGCTGCGCTTCGACGACCAGGGCGAACAGCAGGACCGCTTTCTGCCGCGCAGCCTTGCCGGCCGGCGCAGCCGCAGTCCCTACGCCTGGCTGATGTTCGTCGACTACCGCCACTCCGAGGTCGGGCCCTACCACGAGCTGCTGTTCATCCCCGGCAGCTTTCCGTTCGAGGACGGCCAGCGCCACCTGTCGATCAGCCGCATCTTCGTCTCCTCGCCGGCCAGCGTGGTCAGCGGCCGCGCCAACTGGGGCATCCCCAAGGACCTCGCCGAGTTCGAGGTCCGCTACGGGGTCGATGGCCTGGACCGGGTCAAGGTTTCGCGCGGCGGGCGCCTGTTCGCCGAGCTGGATTTCAAGAGCTATCCCTTGCCGCTGCCGTTCTCCGGCGGGCTGATTCCGGCCGGGCTGCGCACCCTCGGCCAGCATTGCGGCTCGCAGAGCTTCATCTACGCGCCCTCGGCCAGCGGCGTCGTGCGGCCGGCCAGCCTGCGCCGGGCCTGGAGCGATGCCGAGGAGTTTCCTTTGCTCGCCCGCGCCCGGCCGGTGCTGACGGTCGGCGTCTCGCAGTTCCGGATGCAGTTTCCGGTGGCGCGCATTCTCCCTCTCGCAACTCCCTGACCGACCATGCAACGCAAGCCTTTGGAAGCCGAGATGGAGCTGTTCCGCGACTCGGCGCGCAAGTTCTTCCAGACCCAGATCCGGCCGCACTCGGAGCGCTGGCGCGAGGCCGGCATGGTCGACCGCGAGGCTTTTCTCAAGGCCGGCGAAGCGGGCTATCTGTGCATGTGGGCCGACGAAAAGTACGGCGGCCTCGGGCTCAAGGACTTCCGCTACGAGCAGATCCTGATCGAGGAGAACGCTGCCCACGGCGACAGCGGCTACTTCGTCACCCTGCATAGCCGCCTGGTCGCGCCCTACCTCCAGCACTTCGGCAGCGAGGCGCAGAAGCAGCGCTATTTCCCGGGGCTGATCTCCGGCGAAACCATCCTGGCCATCGCGATGACCGAGCCGGACGCCGGCTCCGATCTGGCCGGCATGAAGACCCGCGCCGAAGACCAGGGCGACCACTGGCTGCTCAATGGGGCGAAGACCTACATCTCCAACGGCATCCTCGCCGACCTGGTGATCGTCGCTGCCCGCACCCAGCCGGACAATCCGCACGGCGTCACCCTGTTCCTGATCGAGCGCGGCATGGAGGGCTTCGAGCGCGGTCGCCTGCTGAAGAAGATGGGCATGAAGTCGCAGGACACCGCCGAGCTGTTCTTCCGCGACGTGAAGGTGCCCAAGGCCAATGTGCTCGGTCAGGCGCACACCGGCTTCTACCAGTTGATGAAGGGCCTGGCCGAAGAGCGCCTGATCGCGGCCGTCGGCAATGTCGCCGCCGCCCGGGTCGCGCTCGATCTCACCCGCGACTTCGTCAAGCAGCGCAAGGTCTTCGGCAAGCCGCTGGCGAAGATGCAGAACACCCGCTTCAAGTTGGCGGCCCTCGATGCCGAGCTGGACTTTGCTCAGGTCTACGTCGACCGCTGCGTTGAGCAGCACAACCTCGGCAAGCTCGACCCGGTGGACGCCGCCCGCGCCAAGCTGCTCAGCAGTGAGCTGAACGGCCGCATGGTCGACGAGGGCGTGCAGCAGCACGGCGGCGCTGGCTACATGGAGGAATATCCGATCTGCCGGCTCTACCAGGACGAGCGCATCCACCGCATCCTGGCCGGCACTTCGGAGATCATGAAAGAGATCATTGCCCGTTCCACCTTGGACTGAATCATGAATTTCCAGGACATCCTCTACAGCGTCGAAGACCGCGTCGCCCTCCTCAAGCTCAACCGGCCGAAGGCGCTCAACGCCATGACGCTGTCGCTGATGGAGGAACTCGGCCAGGCCTTCGATCAGGCCGCCACCGATCCGGCGGTGAAGGTGATCGTGCTCACCGGCGAGGGCCGGGGCTTCTCGACCGGCGCCGATCTCGCTGCCACCGCCGCCAAGCCGCCGCTGGACGTGCAGGGCCGGCTCGATCTCGGCTACGCGCTGGACCGCTACTACAACCCGCTGATCCTGAAGATGCGCAGCCTGCCCAAGCCGGTGATCGCGGCGGTCAACGGCGTCGCGGCCGGTGCCGGCGCCAATCTGGCGCTGATGGCCGACCTCACCATCGCCGCGCGCTCCAGCTACTTCCTGCAAGCCTTCGTCAACATCGGCCTGATCCCGGACGCCGGCGGCACCTGGATCCTGCCGCGCGCCCTCGGCCAGCAACGGGCGATGGGCCTGGCGCTGCTCGGCGAGCGCCTGCCCGCCGAGCAGGCCAGGGACTGGGGCCTGATCTGGGAGGTGATGGACGACGAGCAACTGCTGCCCGGCGTGCTGACGCTGGCGCGCCGTCTGGCCGACGGTCCGGCCATCGCCATCGAGCGCATCAAGCGCGCGGTGCACGCCGCCGCCGGCAACGACCTCGCCAAGCAGCTCGATCTGGAAAGCGACCTGCAACGCGAATGCGGGCGCTCGCTGGACTTCCAGGAAGGCGCGATGGCCTTCGTGCAGAAGCGCAAGCCCAACTTCAAGGGGCGCTAGGGTGTGTCATCAATTACCTGCTCGCTGCGTTGCGAGTCAAAACCGCGCAGTGCGAGGCGCGAGACGTAGCGCAGGTTGGAACCTGAGCAAGTCTCGCAACGACGCAATGCGCGGTTTTGGCCGCAACCCTGTGGGGCGGGCTCGCGACACGGTGCCCGAGCGCGCGAGGCGGGTGCGGGAGCGAGCCCCACCGGCGTCTCCCGCACCCCTTGCTGCGCAAACACCGTGTCGGCGCAGGACTGTTTTGGGGCATTGCGGCGTCAGCCAGAGAGGGAAATAGAACCACTATTCCGCTCCCTGCCTTCCTTGCACTGCCCCAAAACAGCCTTCGGCCGCAGCGACCAGGTAATTGATGACACACCCTAGAGCGCGCTCCCTACTCGCGCCGGCAGCTTGCGCCGGTGCCTGGCCGGGCGGGCCGCCGCTTTGGCCCCGGCCTGAGCCGAGGGCGGGGTGCAGGGGTCGGCATGCAGGCGCCAGCGTTCCGGCGCTTGTGCGCCTGCCCCGGGAAGCCAGCCTCGCAGCCAGCGCAACAGGCCGGCGACCAGCACCATCAGCAGCGACCCCACCAGGCAGCAGGCCATGGCGGCTCTCAGTCGCGTGGGTGGATGAGGAGCTGGGCCTGCGCCGGCAGATCGACCTGCAGGCGCGCGCGGCCCTGCTCGTCGGCCATCAGGCTCTGTTCCTCGCCAAGACCGCGCAGCCGGTACTGCCGTCCCGGGCGCAGTTGCGAGAGTTCCAGCGGGTAGCGGCCGGGCCCGGTGCCGGCCACCAGGTGCAGTTCCAGGGCTTGGCCGTCGGAGACCGCAGCGGCGACCAGAACCTGCGGGTAGGGTGCGGATTCCAGCATCGGCCCCTGGGCCCAGGCGGCCGGCATGCCCACTTCGACCAGATCGTGAAAGCCGTTGCCACGCAGGATGCGCGCGGCATGGATCACCGCATGGCTGCTGACCGAGGCGCCCGGGTAGTGGCGCACGCCGTCGATGACCTGGCTGGGAAACTCCTCCTCGATACGCAGCAGCAGGCGGTCGGCGACCTCGTCGTCGCCCATTTCGCGGGCTGAGGCGGCGACCAGCGCATAGGTGCTGAGAGGGCTGCGTCGGTAATTGCCGAAGTCGATGTGGTCCCAGCCGCGGGTGCTCAGGCGCAGGCCGGCGTCGTCGAAGTGGATCAGGTCGTGGCGGATGATCTCCCAGCTGCGGCCGGCGATCTCCGGCAGCAGCGGGTGCAGGAACAGCGCGGTGACGGCGTCGGCCATGGTCGCGGTCAGCGCCGGGATGGTCATGCCGGTGTAGTGGTCGCGGATGGCGGTGATGCGGCCATCCAGGCCGACGAACTCATCCTCCAGGCTGCGCTGGTAGCGCTCGCGCATTTCCTCCCAGTAGTGGCTGCCGTAGCGGCGGTCGTGGCACTTGAGGGAGAGCGCGCCGAAGTTGTTGCAGATCGGGTAGATCCAGCGCGGCTCGCAGGGGAACAGGCAGTAGTCCGACTGCTGCATGTTGCGGCGGATGATCTGGCAGATCTCGCCGAAGCTGGAGCGGTACTCGCGGCCGGAGGGGTGCTGCAGGCGGATCGCCCCGGGCTGGTTGTAGTGCGCGCCATTGCCCAGGCAGAGGTTGAGCCCGAGCATGCCGCCGTACCAGCCGTAGTACATGATGTTGTCGCGAGCGAAGGGGTTGGGATCGGCCCGCAGGTTTCCCCACAAATTCTCCAGGCGCCAGTAGCTCCAGACCCGGTGGTCCATCATCTTCTGGCTCAGCCGCTCCTGCGCCTCGGCCTGGTAGCCGCGGAAGGCGGGGGCACGGATGTAGGCGTGCATCGACAACATGTAGGAGATGTTGCAGATCTGGTAGCGCTTGGCAGCCTCGCGGAACTCGTCGATGCGATCAAAGCCCGAGAAGTCCTGCACCGGCTGCAACGCGCGGTCGAGCAGGAAGCGCCAGAGGGCGAGATCGTCCGTCGAGACCGGCTGCACCAGGGGCAGACCGTTGTCGGGTCGCAGGCTGCGGGTGACCGTGGTGCGGGCCTCGGCGAGGTAGGCGTTGATGCGCGCGCAGTCGGCGCGCTGGCGCGGCAGCCGGCGCTGGGCCGAATAGGCGCCGCCGGCGATCAGCAGCAGCATGCCGGTGGGCAGCCACACCCGGGTCTCGGTCCACAGGCGGGCGAGGGTGAACTCCGGCGTCTGGCACATCTGCAGAATGGTTTGCCAGGGCGTGGACGGCCAGTGATCCATGACCGCTGCTGCCAGCGCGCTGCCCAGCCAGACCAGCACCGGTGCGATCAGGTTGCCGGTGGCGACCCAGAGCAGCAGGGAGAGCAGAAACAGTCCCAGGCTGGCGACCAGAAGGCCCAGGTGTGGCAGCCAGCCCGCGCCCAGGCCGGCGTGCATCAGAAAGCCGCCGCCCGGCAGCACCAGCCCGAGGCCGAAGCTCGCCAGCGCCGCATCGCCGGCCCAGGCCAGCGCGGTGCCCAGCAGCAGCACCAGCAGATAGACCAGGGCGGTGCGGCGCCAGCGCGCCAGGGTCACCGGGCCGGCCAGGCCCTTGCTGGTGGGGATGGTGGCGACCGGTCGGCCGGCAATGGCAAAGCCGAGCGCCGAAAGCTGTCCGTCGGCGCTCATGGCGACTCCGCCTTGTAGCCGACCTGGCGGATGTCGGGACGCGCCCCATAGGCGCGGCCGAAGTAGTCGCTGATCTGACGGTCGGCGGGGTCGGGCAGCCAGCGCTTGGCGAAGAACAGGGCGCGTATGCCCTGGCGCGCCAGCCAGCAGTGCAGGCGGTGGGGTTCGGGCAGTTGCAGGCGACGGCGTAGGGCGGGGTCGATCAGGGCGTAGAACAGCCCCCGGCCGGTGCGGCGCAGCGGCGCCGGAAACCAGTACTCGGACCACTCCTGCGCGAGCGCGGCGGTGATCTCCGTGCACTCCGGGCTGGGCTGGAATTCCTCCTGCTCGAAGCGCCGCATCCAGTCCAGGAAGGCCTCCTGGCTGCCGGGAATGTCGCGTACCTGCATGAGCTCGCCCATGCGCCGCCAGAAGCGATACTGGGCCTCGCATTCCTTGTCGCTGAGCCCATGCTCGCCGAGGTAGTCCTCGGAGATCCGGCGCGGCAGGCAGGAAAGGGTGGCCAGCGTGTACAGCGACATGCGGTTGTCGATCGGGAAATTGGCGTGGATGCGGACCAGCCGTTCGGCGATGCGCCAGCTCGGTTCACTGTCGCCGTGGCGGTAGAGCTCGCCGAAGAAGACCAGCGAGTCGAAGTTGCGCTTGCGGGTGTCGCGCAGGATCGGTCCGCGCCCGCCCCGGTGCAGGATGCGCGCCATCGCCGGCATGCCGACGTTGTAGACGAAGGCGACCGAGAACAGGCCGTGCAGGAACATCGGTGTGCCGTAGCGCACCACGAACGACAAGCGGGCAATGCGGTGGTAGTCGTGCTCGACATCGAGCTGCTGGATCTGGTCCCGCGCCCAGGTCCAGCGACCGGCCTTGCTGGCGGTCATCGCATGCCCTCCTCGGTGGCTATGTGACGAGCCTAATGCGAATATTTGTTCGCATTCAATTCGCGTTTGGAGCCAGGGTCATGCGCAAGAAGCCGCGTCAGGGACGGTCCCGCTCGATGGTCGACAGCCTGGTGGAGGCGACGGCCATCTGCATCGCCGAGGACGGTCTGCCGGCGGCCACGGCCGCGCGGATCGCCGAACGCGCCGGCGTCAGCGTCGGTTCGCTCTACCAGTACTTCGCCCGCAAGGAAGACCTTTACGCCGCCGTGCTGGAGCGGATTACCGTCGGCCTCAAGGCGCTGGTGGCGGCCGAGATCGAGCGCCTGCCGAACAAGAGCATCGAGGATTTCGTGCGCGATCTGCTGCACGCGGTCTGGAGCTATCTGGAAACCGACCGCCAGCGCTACCTGCGGGTGACCCGCTACTGGGCGCAACTCGAATTCGTGGCGGTGATGAACGACCTGGAGCGGCAGATGACCACCGCGCTCGGGGTGTACCTGATGCACCACCCGGCGCGGCGGCCGGTGCAGGATCTGCCGACCAAGGTCTACGTGCTGGTCAACAGCGTGCTGTTCACCATCGTCCGCTACATCAGCGAGCCGAGTCCGCAGGCCCGCCGCGAGCAGATCATCGAGTGCTTCGCGGAGATGGCGGCGGCGCTGCTGCCGGCGCCGACCAAGCGGGCCGGCGCCGGTGCGCCGCTCAAGCGCCTTCCCAGATCACCGGCCGGCCGCTCCGGAACCAGCGCTCCACCTGCGGCTCGTAGTGTTTCTCGATGACGTTGCGCTTGATCTTCATGGTTGGCGTCAGGAAGCCGTTGTCGATGCCCCAGACCTCCCTGACCACGGTGATGAACTGCAGGTGCTCGTGCGGGTCCAGGCCGGTGTTGACCTGCTCCATCAGCGTCACCAGCTCGGTTTCGATCACGGCACGGTCGCCGCCGGCGCCGAGCTGCTTGCGGGTGTCCTCCGAGAGCAGCGCCAGCGCATAGGTCGCCGCCTGGTTGGCGCCGCCGACGCAGACCACTTCCAGCTTGGGGTGTGCGCCCAGCTTGTTCTCGATGGGGACCGGCGCGACGTACTTGCCCTTGCTGGTCTTGAACAGTTCCTTGACCCGGCCGGTGATGCGCAGGCGGTTCTCGCTGTCCACCTCGCCCATGTCGCCGGTCTTGAAGTAACCGTCGGCGGTATAGGCTTCGGCGGTGGCCTCGGCTGCCAGGTAGTAGCCCATCATCTGCGCCGGGCTCTTCACCAGAATCTCGCCGTTGTCACCGATGCGACAGTCCACGCCCGGATTGGGCGGGCCGACGTAGCCGGTCTTGGCGTCGCCGGGGCGGGTGAAATGCGAGTAGGCGAAGTTCTCGCTCATGCCGTAGGCCTCCAGCAGGTCGAGCCCCAGGCTGCGGTACCAGGCGACGATGGGGGCCGGCAGTGGCGCCGCGCCGGTGACGGCGATACGGACATGCTCCAGGCCCAGCTGTTCGAGGATCTTGCGCTTGACCTTGCGGCCGAGCAGGGGGATGCGGAACAGCAGGCGCTGCTTCTTCAGCGGCAGCTTGGCGCAGACCCCGAGGTGGAACTTGGTCCAGAGGCGCGGCACCGAGAAGAACATCGTCGGCTTCGCGCGGCGCAGGTCGTTGACGAAGGTTTCCAGCGACTCCGCGAAGTAGACCTTGAAGCCGTGGTAGGTGGAGGCGTTCTCGACGATCAGCCGCTCGGCGACGTGCGCCAGCGGCAGGTAGGAGAGCATGCGGTCCTGTGCGGTGAGCGGGAACAGTTCGTTGAGCAGGCTGCCGCAGAGCTGGAACGAGCGGAAGCTCTGCATCACGCCCTTGGGTTGGCCGGTGCTGCCGGAGGTGTAGACGATGGTGGCCAGCTCGTCGGGCCTGCGGTCCGGCTCGCCCTGGAGCGGCGCGGTGTCTGCGATCAGTTCCGACCAGCTTTCGCCACGGGCTTCCGGCGACAACGGCAGACGGACGATCGGCATCGACGCCGGCACGCCGGACTGCATGGCCGGCCAGTCGTCGAGCTTGCCGAGGAACAGTAGCTTCGCGCCGCTGTGTTCCAGGATGTAGCGCACGGTGTCGGCGTTGAGCGTGGGGTAGAGCGGCACGCTGACGTGGCCGGCCATCCAGATTGCCCAGTCGGCCATGATCCAGTGCGCGCTGTTCTTGCCCAGGAGAGCGATCTGGCTGCGCGGTGGCAGTTGCAGCGATTGCAGGTGCGCGGCCATGCGCCGCACCTCGTCGAGGATCTGCGCCCAGGTGTACTCGCTGACCTGACCACCGCCGGTGGGCTGGACGAAGTGTACGGTCTGCGGCTGGGTCTTCTTCCAGTGATACAGGCAGGCCAGGGGGCTGCGTTCTTGCAGTCCGGATGTCATCGGTTTCTCCTCGTGATTTTCTGTGCGGCTGGTTTGTGTGTCGTGCTGCGGGTGCTGCTGTCGCTGGCCGCCGCCAGTGCCGGTGCGTAGGCGGCCAGGAAACCGGTCATCGCCTGGGCCGCAGCCTCGCGGTAGGGCGGGGTGATCTCGCCGTGCTCGAAGTAGGAGCGACGGAAGCAGGCGGTGCCGAGATCGGCCGCCAGGGTGGTGATGTCGGGCAGGCCAGCGGGCAGCGCCGCGCCGCCGTACCAGACCATGCGGCCGAGGTCGCCGAGACGCTTGTTGGTGCGCTCCTGGGCGCGGTAGCTGTCGTCGGTGACCGCGCCGCCGAGGATCAGCAGCCGCGCCGCCGGCTGAGTGTTGTGGAAGTCGGCGGCGTGCTGGACGATCCGGCGGATGCCTTCCCCGAGTCCCACCCGACGCAGCTCCTCGCGGCGCGAGGTGAACACCGTTTCCAGTTGCCCCAGGTAGCGGTCGACCAGCTCGTTGAGGATGGCGTAGGGCGTGGGGAAGTAGGCGTAGACGCTGCCACGGGTGTAGCCCAGGCGCTCGGCCAGCACCGGAATCGAGAAGCCCGACAGCCCCTGTTCGAGCAGCAGGGTTTCGGCTTCCAGCAGGATGCGGTCGAAGCGCTCGCGGGCGCGCTGCTGGGTGGGTTGTCTGGCGACCGCCTGCGGGTCGAGGTCCTCGTGCATGGCGGCGAGAGTAGCCATCGGGTTTTGAATTGACAAATGTCAATAAAAGACTCGCGGTGGGGCCGCGCGGCGGCCGGTCAAAACTATCAACGCCCTGGCCGTTCGGGCTATGGGCAGTGGCGGCCGACAGGCAGACTATGGCGTCATAACGAGATCCACGGAGGAGAGAACGTGAGAATCCGCCGCGCTGCCGCCTGGCTTTCGGCCCTGGGCGGGCTGCTGGCCTTGGCCGCCCAGGCGGCGCCGCCTTCGCTCGGCAGTCCGGCGCCGGAGTTGCGCGCCGAGCCCCTGGCCGGTGGCGAATCGCAAGGCCTCGCCGATTATCGCGGCCGGGTCGTCTATCTCGACTTCTGGGCCACCTGGTGCGCGCCTTGCCGTATCTCGCTGCCCCTGCTCGACGGCCTGCGCGCCGAGTACGCGGTACGCGGTTTCGAGGTGCTCGGGGTCAGCCTGGACGAGGAACGCGGCAAGGCCTTGCAGGTCGTCCGCCAACTGGGCCTGCGCTATCCGACGCTGGCCGCACCAGAGCCGGCCAGCCTGCTGCCGTTCGGGATCGGCCAGATGCCGTCCGCCTATCTGCTCGATCGCCAGGGCCGGGTGCGCTACATCCACCAGGGCTTCCGTCGGTCTGATCTGCCAACGATCCGTTCCGAGATCGAAAAATTGCTGGAGGAGAAATCATGAAGACCAAGAGCCTGCTCCTGGCGGGCGCGCTGTTGCTGGCCGGTTGCGGCCTGCAACCGGTGCAGCCCTGGCAACGCGAGGACCTGGCCCGGCCGGAGATGGCCTGGGAACGCGGTCTGGTGGAAGAGGGCGCGATCCGCAGCCACACCTACCAGAGCAAGGAGGCCGCGATCGGTGGCCCGGCCCTGGGTGGCGGCGGCTGTGGCTGCAACTGAGCGCCTGCCATGAGCAAGGACAGGATTGCGACTTCGCCAGCGCTGCTGGCACTGAGCGCTGCTGCCGCCGCGCTGCCCGGCTATTCCGGCCCGGCGCAGGCCTGGGCGGACGAGTCGGTCGAAGCCGGCTACCGCTATTCGCACTACCAGGAGGCAGCCCTGCCGGCCAGCGCCACCAATGGCGGTCCCGGCGAGCGCTATCGGGTGGACAGCCACCAGTTCCACTGGCTGCAGCCGCAGGGCGAGGCCTGGGACTTCAAGACCGACCTGATGCTGGAGACCATGTCCGGCGCCTCGCCCTGGTATGTGGCGCCCGGCAGTGGTGGTCAGGCTATCCAGGTGCTGTCCGGCGCCAGCATCCAGGACCGGCGCGCGGTCTTGCAGGGCCGTGCGCGGCAGCATCTGGAGCAGGGGCGGCGCGCGCTCAGCCTGGGGATTTCCAAGGAGGACGACTATCTCGCCTACTCCGGCGGGGTCGAAGCCGAGTGGGACTTCAACCAGCGCCGTAACACGCTCTCCGCCGGCCTCGGCTACTCCTACGACCAGCTCAAGCCCACCGACGGCGGCAGCGCGCGCTTCCCCGACCGCATCGCCAAGGCCGACAAGGACAGCTTCACCGCCTACGCCGGCCTCAGCCAGGTGCTGACGCCGCAAACCGTGGCGCAACTGGCCTTGTCCTACAGCTACAGCGACGGCTATCTCTCCGACCCCTACAAGCTGGCCTATGTCGATGCCCGGTTGCTGCCGGACAACCGGCCGCAGGACCGCAATCAGTGGGCGCTGACCGGCCGCCTGCGTCACTACCTGCGGTCCTTGCAGGCGGCGCTGCATGTCGATGCCCGCTACTACACCGACAGTTGGGGCCTGGCCTCCGACAGTCTGGAAGTCGCCTGGGTACAGAAGCTGCCGGCCGACTGGCGGCTGACGCCCAGCCTGCGCTGGTATCAGCAGGGCCACGCCAACTTCTACCGGCCCTACTACACCGTCGCCCGCGAGGACGGCTACTACAGCAGCGACTACCGGCTTTCGGCCTACGGGGCGCTCAGCGGCCGCATCGCGGCGGAGAAGAGCTGGCGCGGTTTTTCCTTCGCGGCCGCCGTCGAAGCCTATGAAAGCGATGGCGATCTGGCGCTGCGCGCGGTGCGCGACGAGAGTCCGGGGCTGGTGGATTTCCTGGTGGTCAGCGCCGCCGTCAGCTACCAATGGTCGCTGGCGCCACCGGCGCCGCGCGGTACCAGCACGCTACAGCCGGAGCCGGCGCTGCCGACCCCGGTGCAAGTCATTCCGGTGACGCCATGAGCACCGTCCGTGGGTTCTCCGCGCTTGCCCTGCTGGCCGCGCTGCTGCTCACCGGCTGCGGCTCGGCCGGCAACTACGATCTGCCTGCCGAGCCCAAGCCTGGCGGCGGCGATACCGGGACGGTGAAGGACTGCGCGACGCTGTTCAGCACCCGCGTTCAGCCCCGGCTGGACTACTGCCGCACCTGCCATGTGCCCGGTGGCCTGGGCGATGTGCCGGACGGCCGCCTGTTCCAGCTCGGCGGCGACCGCGCGCAAGATGCCGCCAGGCTGAAAGCCTCCTGGGAAGCCCTGGGCGGCGCGGCGAGCACGCCCTCGCGCATCCTGCGCATGGCCTCCGGCACCGACACCCGCAGCCACAGCGGCGGCGCGCCCTGGCCGACGGGTTCGGCGGCCTACGTGGAGATGGCGGCGCTGTTGCAGGGCTATGTCGATCCTGCCGCCTGCCAGCTCGGCGGCGGCGGTGGCAGCGTCGAGGAACAGCCCTTGCTGGGCAGCGCGCGCGGTGGCCATTACTGGGACGACTTCTGCGAAGGCAAGTCGGACGAGACGCCGCTGCCCGGTGACCCGCGAGCGCGGGTGATTCCGGGCTTCAACGCCGGCAAGGCGGTGCTGATGAACGCCTGGTGGGCGAGCTGCCAGGCCGACGACCAGCCGGCCAATTGCGGCGAGCAGCGCGCGCGGGTGGCGCGTGGTTTTCCCATCGTCGCCAGCGACGGCGAGATCGGCGCCGGCAGCATGTTCTCCGGCGATCACGCCAGCTCCAGCTTCTCGTTCAGCGCCGAGCGCTACAACACGCTCTGGGACCAGGTGATGGGACTGCCGGCGCGCCCCGACAACTTCGACCAGTTGATGGCCGAGCGCTGGGGCATGCCGCTGTCGGCGACCCGCAATCCCTATCCGCTGCCCGGCGAAGACCCCAATGCCAGCGACGGCGGCAGCGGCCAGTTGCCGGTGGGCCTGACCCAGTTGCGCGAGGCCGACGGCCGCTGGACCGGCCAGCTCAACGCCACCTGCAGCATCTGCCACGGCGGCCAGGTCGGCAGCGTCGCCGACGGCCCCGGCCTGGGACCGCTCTACGGCACCAACAGCCAGAGCGACATCACCGTGATGTTCACCGACCTCGGCCGCATCGCCCCGCAGCAGGCGGCGCTGTCGGTGATCTCGCAGAACAAGGTGCGCGGCACCGGCAACATCACCAACTTCCAGTTGTTCGGCACGCTGACGCTGTTCGACGATTCCGCCGACAACCTGCTGGGCCTGCTGCGCTACCTGTCGGTGCAGACCCAGCCCTCGACCGGCACCGAGGACCCGCCGGTGTGGTGGAACGTCGGACACCGGCCGGCGAAGTTCTTCGACGGTGGCCAGGTGATGAGCTCCAAGCGCATCGAGCTGTCCTTCCACTTTCCGGACGCGGTCACGCCCAACAACCAGGCCGGTCGCGACTGGATCCTCGAACACCAGCAGGACAGCGACGCCTGGATTTCCTCGCTGAAGGCGCCGGTCTGGCCGGCGGCCAAGCTGGGCGCCATCGACACCGCGCTGGCCGAGCAGGGCGCGATCCTGTTCCACGCCAAGGATCTCTGGGGCAGCGGTCTCAACAACCCGGTGCCGCGCCCGGAAGGCGGCAATGGCTCCTGCGCGAGCTGCCACGGCGCCTACTCGCCGCGCTATGTGCACGACCCGGCGTTTCTGGAAGACCCGGTGATGGAGGGCATCGCCGCCTACATCACCCCCATCGAGATCATCGGCACCGATCCGCGCCGGCTCGACGGCAACAGCCAGTTGGTCGCCGACTATGCGCGCTACAACTGGTTCGCCTACGCCGACGGTCCGTTTGCCGACAACGGCGCGCCGCTGTGTGGCGACTGGAACGACAGCGCCCTGCGCGGCAGCCGCAAGCTCGGCTATCTGGCGCCGCCGCTGTATGGGGTGTGGGCGACCGCGCCGTACTTCCACAACGGCGCGGTGCCGACGGTCTGGCAGGTGCTCAAGCCCGAAGACCGTCCGGCGATCTGGCGGCGGCTGTCGACGCCGGCGCGCGCCGATCAGGAAGGTCAGGTGGTGATGGGCTACGACGCCAGTCTGGAGCGCGGCTACGACGCCACGCACCTGGGCTGGAATCACGAAACCCTGAGCTGCGGCACCGCCGGCACGGTGCCCTATCTGGACTGCAATCCCAACGACGGCGGCCAGAGCGTGCAGGACGTGCTGGGCCTGATCTGGGGCAATGGCGGGCTGGCCTGGAACCTGCTCAATCTGCCGATCCTGAGCAATGCCCAGATCGAGGACCGCAAGGTCTACAACACCGCGATGTACAGCCAGAGCAAGGCCGGCCACGAGTTCACGGCGGTGCTCACGGATGCCGAGCGGCGGGCGCTGATCGAGTACCTGAAGACGCTATGAGCCCGCCGCTCCGGTCTGCCGCCGCGCTGGCGCTGGCCGCGCTGCTGCTGGCCGGCTGCGGCTCGGCCGGCAACTACGACCTGCCTGCCGAGCCCAAGCCTGGCGGCGGCGATACCGGCGCGGTGAAGGACTGCGCGACGCTGTTCAGCACCCGCGTTCAGCCCCGGCTGGACTACTGCCGCACCTGCCATGTGCCGGGTGGCCTGGGCGATGTGCCGGATGGCCGCCTGTTCCAGCTCGGTAGCGACCGCGCGCAGGATGCCGCCAAGCTGAAAGCCTCCTGGGAAGCCCTGGGCGGTGCGGCGAGCACGCCCTCGCGCATCCTGCGCATGGCCTCCGGCACCGACACCCGCAGCCACAGCGGCGGCGCGCCCTGGCCGACGGGTTCGGCGGCCTACGTGGAGATGGCAGCGCTGTTGCAGGGCTATGTCGATCCTGCCGCCTGCCAGCTCGGTGGCGGTGGTGGCAGCGTCGAGGAGCAGCCCTTGCTGGGCAGTGCGCGCGGTGGGCACTACTGGTTCGATTTCTGTGCCGGCCAGCCGGATGCGACGCCGCTCCCCGCCGATCCACGGTCGCTGATCCGGCCCGGCGTCAATGCCGGCAAGGCGGTGTACTTCAACGCCTACTGGAAGGACTGCCACGCCGATCCGGCCCTGGTCGGCGAGGAGCCGCCGGCGCGGAGCTGCGGCGAGCTGCGCGAGTTCGCGGCGCGCGGCGAGGCCTTGATCCTCGGCAATGGCGCCACCGGCGCCGGCAGCTTCTTCGCCGGCACCGATACCGACGGCTTCCTGTCGTTCAGCGCCGACACCTACGCCAGCCTGTGGAAGAAATGGGGCCTGCGCGCGCGGCCGGACAACTTCGACCGCCTGGCCGCCGAGCGCTACGGACTGTCGCTTTCGAGCGCCCGCAACCCCTATCCGCTGCCGGGCGAAGACCCCAATGCCAGCGACGGCGGCAGCGGCCAGTTGCCGACCGCGCTCACCCAGTTGCGCGCCGCCGACGGTCGCTACAGCGGCAGCATCGGCGTCACCTGCCACGCCTGCCACAGCGGCGCGGCGGGAGGCGATGCCGAGGCTCGCAATGCCGTCCTCGGCAATGGCAACAGCCTCAGCGATTTTCCGCTGCTGCTCAACGAGACCGGCCTGGGTTTGAACCTGCCTGGCGCCGGCTCGCTGAGCGCGATCAGCGTCGGCAAGACCCGTGGCACCAACAACGCTCTGGCGCTGCAGATCATCGTGCTCCTGACCCTGGACGCGCAGCTCAGTGCCGAGGCCTTCCAGTTCTTCTTCACCGCGCCCAACGGCGGCTCGCTGGACGCACCCGCCTGGTGGAACATGGGCCACCGCGCGGTGAAGTTTCAGGACGGCTTCCTGGCGATGGACGCGCTGCGCTCCGACCTGGGCTTCTTCATCCCGATGATGGATGCGCCCATCCCCTTCGACACCGCCGCCGCCACTGCCTGGGTGCGGGCGCATGCGCGCGCCGGCGATACCTACCTGATGTCGCTGAAGGCGCCCGCGTACCCGCTGGCGGTGGACCGCGCGCTGGCCGAGCAGGGCGCGATCCTGTTCCACGCCAAGGATCTCTGGGCTGCCGGGCTCGACAACCCGACGCCGCGCCCGGCCGGTGGCAACGGCTCCTGCGCCAGTTGCCACGGCGTCTACTCGCCGCGCTACGCGCACGACCCGGCCTATCTCGACAGCCCGGCGCTGGAAGGCCAGGCCAGCTACATCGTGCCGCGCGATCTGATCGGCACCGATCCGGCGCGGGTGGACAGCGACAACGAGGCGGCCGAGGTCTACGGCAAGAAGGACTTCTTCGCCTACCCGGAAACCGTTGGTGGCCCCGAGCACCTCGACTGCGGGCCGCAGAACCGCTCGGAGCTGCGCGGCAGTCGCGCGCCGGGCTATCTGGCGCCGCCGCTGTACGGGGTCTGGGCCAGCGCGCCGTATTTCCACAATGGCGCGGTGCCGGATGTCTGGGGCGTGCTCGATCCCAACAGCCGGCCGGCGATCTGGCGGCGGCTGTCGGCGCCCGCGCGCGCCGATCAGCAAGGGCAGGTGGTGATGGGCTACGACAGCGATCTGGCGCGCGCCTACGACCCGGCCCGCCTGGGCTGGAAGTACGAGGCCCTGGCCTGCGGAGTCGGTGGCGCCTTGCCCTATGTGGACTGCGATCCCGGTGATCCGGAGGCGCCGACCCTGCTGCAGCGCCTGCTATCCGGCATCCACGGCAACAACCCGTTGCTCTGGTATCTGCCGACGCCGCCGCTGATGACCAGCGCCGAGATCGAGCGCCGCAAGATCTACAACACCCTGGCCTACAGCCAGGGTCGCCAGGGCCACGAGTTCAGCCGCGTGCTCAGCGACGCCGAGCGGCGGGCGCTGATCGAGTACCTGAAGACGCTGTGAGTCTTAGTACATTTTTCGTTTACATGTATGGAGACATCCAATCCCGTCATTCCGGCGCAAGCCGGAATCCAGTACCGGCCAAGGTTTCCCGGCTTGCAGGACTGGATACCGGCTTTCGCCGGTATGACGATATTCGTGTGGTCTTGACTCAAAAATGCTTTAGCGGCCGGGCGCGGCCTGGCGCCGCTGCTCGCGGTAGGCGTTGGGCGAGACGCCCTTCCAGCGCTTGAAGGCATGGATGAAGCTGGCCGGCTCGGCATAGCCCAGGCGCTGGGCGACTTCCTCCAGCTTCATGTGGGCGACGATCAGCAGCTCCTCGGCGAGGGTTTCCAGCACCTCGTCGGCGAGCGCGCGGAAGCTGGTGCCTTCCTGCTCCAGGTGCCGGCGCAGGCTGCGTGGCGCCAGTTGCAGCTCGGCGGCGATGCTGTCCAGCGAGGGCATCTGCCCGGCCCGCTGGAACAGCCGCTCGCGCACCTGGCCGGCGATGCCATCGCGGCGACGGCGCTTTTCCAGCAACTGCCGGCACTGCTCCAGGCAGAGCTGGGCGATCAGGGCATTGCCCTGCGGCAGCGGCGCATCGAGCAGCGCCGGGTCGAGGTGGATGCGGTTGTACTCGGCGTCGAAGCGCGGCTCCACGCCGCACAGCGCGACATAGCGGGCGACATCCATCGGGCGCGGCAGCCGCAGCTCCACCGCCTGCACCGGCAGACCCTGCGGTTGCAGCTCGCGCATGGCGTTGGACCAGGCGGCGAAGTCGCGTTCCAGGAAGAACGGCCGCAGGTCTTCGGGCAGGGCGCTGTCGTCGAGCAGGATCTGCAGCAGGCCGGGTTCGATGCGGGTGCGGAAGCGGATGAAGGCGTAGCTCAGGTCGAGATAGCGCTCCACCACTTCGGCGACGGCCCGGAAGTTCTTGCAACTGAGCAGGGCGAAGCCCCAGATGCCGTAGGTGGCCAGGTGATAGCGCAGACCGGCTTCCAGGCCCAGACCCGGCTGCGGGCCGAGGCCGCGCAGCAGGTTGCGCGCCAGTCGCAGCTCCTGCTCGGCGCCGATCTCGGTCTGCGGGTCGGCCAGTGCCTCGACGCTTATGCCGGTGCCCTCCAGGCAGGCGGCCTGCGACAGGCCGCGCTCGGTGGCGAAGCGGGCCAGCAGCTGCGCGCTGACCATGTTGCGGCGCACTTCGGTCAGCGACATGGGCGGGGAGGTGGGAAACTGGCCCGGATTATCAATCGAATGTCCGAGGCCGTCATCCACGCCACCGGCGAATGCGGCAATGCTGCGAGACCCTTTCGGAGGAGAGCAGGGAGCATGACGGCGGAGACTAGCAGCGCCAGCACGGTCGCGATCATCGGCACCGGTTTCGGCGGCCTGGGCATGGCCTGGCAGCTGAAGCAGGCGGGCATAGACTCGCTGGTGATCTTCGAGAAGGCCGACGAGGTCGGCGGCACCTGGCGCGAGAACCGCTACCCGGGCGCCGGCTGCGACGTGCCCTCGCACCTCTATTCGTTCTCCTTCGAGAGCCACTATCCCTGGGCCTGGCGCTACGCCCGGCAGCCGGAAATCCTCGACTACCTGCGCCATTGCAGCCGCAAGTTCGACTTGCTGAGGCACATCCGCTTCCGCACCGCCGTCGAGGGCGCGGACTTCGACGCCACGCGCGGCGTCTGGCGCATCCGCCTCGCCGGCGGTGGTGTGCACGAGGCGCGATTTCTGATCAGCGCCGTCGGCCAGCTGCACCGGCCGGCGTATCCGCGCATTCCTGGCGGCGATCACTTTGCCGGCAAGGCCTTCCACTCCGCGCACTGGGATCACGGCTACGAGCTGAAGGGCAAGACCGTGGCGGTGATCGGCACCGGCGCCAGCGCCGTGCAGTTCGTGCCGGAAATCGCCAAGCAGGTGAAGCAGCTCTACCTCTACCAGCGCACCCCGGGCTGGACCATCCCCAAGGTCGAGCGGCCGATCTCGCCGTTCATGCGCGGTCTGCTCAACCGCCTGCCGGTGATCGAGAAGCTGGACCGACTGCGCATCTACGCCATCACCGAGCTGCTCGCCTGCGCCTACATGGGCCATCGCTGGCTGGAGCGCCTGGTGACCGGGCTGGCCAAGTTCCAGCTCTGGCGGCAGGTCCGCGACCCGGCGCTGCGCCGGCGGCTGACGCCGGACTTCCCGGTGGGCTGCAAGCGCATCCTGCTCAGCAACGACTGGTATCCGGCCCTGACCCGGACCAACGTCGAGGTGGTCAGCGAGGCGGTGCAGGCCCTGGAGCCCAAGGGCGTGCGCACGGCCGACGGCAAGCTCCGCGAGGTGGATGCGGTGATCTACGGCACCGGCTTTGCCGCCACCGAGTTCTTGGCGCCGATGCAGATCCGTGGCCTCGGCGGCCGCGAGCTGCGCGAGCAGTGGCGGGGCGGGGCCGAGGCTTATCTGGGCATCAGCGTCAGCGGCTTTCCCAATCTGTTCCTGCTCTACGGGCCCAATACCAATGTCGGCTCCGGCTCCATCGTCCACATGCTGGAAAGCCAGCAGCGCTACATCGGTCAGCTGATTGCCGCCCAGCGCGCCGACGGCTGGCGCTATGCCGATCTGCGGCCCGAGGTGCAGGCCGAGTTCGTCGCCGAGGTGCAGCGGCGCAGCGCCGAGTCCACCTTCGAGGGCAGTTGCCAGTCCTGGTACAAGACCGCCGAGGGCCGCAACACCAACAACTGGATCGGCCTGATGCGCGAGTACCGCCGGCGCACTGCCAGGCCCGATCTGGCGCACTACCAGCTCGCCGGAGCGCAAGCGCCGACCTCGGCTGGGCAGAGCGCCTGAAGCTGCGTCGCCGCCTGCTTCCACGCGGGTAGCAAACAACAAGACGAGGAGAGCGCATGTACGACTATGTGATCGTCGGTGCCGGCAGCGCCGGCTGTGTGCTGGCAAACCGGCTGTCCGCCGACCCGGCGGTCCGGGTGGCGCTGATCGAGGCCGGGCCGGACGACCGCAATCCGCTGATCCACCTGCCGTTCGGCGTGGTGGCCCTGGTGCGCGGCTGGTTCGCCAACTGGAAGTTCTGGAGCGAGCCGCAGGCCCACCTGGGCGGCCGTCGCACCTACCAGCCGCGCGGCAAGACCCTGGGCGGTTGCAGCAGCATCAACGCCACCGTCTGCACGCGCGGCCATGCCTGGGACTACGACCACTGGGCCAGCCTGGGCTGCGAGGGCTGGTCGTATGCCGAGGTGCTGCCCTACTTCAGGCGCTCGGAGAGCTATCAGGCACCGCTCTCCGAGCGTGACCGGCCATTCCACGGCCACGACGGGCCCTTGCAGGTGAGCGAGCGTCGCTACACCAATCCGCTCAGCGAGGTCTTCGTCAGCGCCGCCGTGCAGGCCGGGCATCGTCGCAACGAGGACTTCAACGGCGCCGAGCAGGAGGGCGTGGGGCAGTTCAAGGTGTTCCAGAAGGACGGACTGCGTTGCAGCAATGCCCGCGCCTATCTGGGCAAGGAGGTACGCAGCCGCCCCAATCTGGACATCCTCACTGGCGCCCAGGTGACCCGGGTGCTGATCGAACAGGGGCGGGCTGTGGGGGTACGCCTACGCGTCTCCGGCGACGAGGAGCAGGAGCTGCGTGCCCGCCGTGAGGTGATCCTGAGCGCCGGCGCCTTCCAGTCACCGCAGTTGCTGATGCTCTCCGGCATCGGCCCGCGCGCCGAGCTGGAGCGCCACGGCATTCCGCTGGTGCAGGAACTGCCGGGCGTGGGCGAGAACCTGCAAGACCATCTGGAAGTGATCGTCGAGAGCCGCGAGCGCAGCCGGCTGGCGCTGTCCTTCCATCCCAGCGCGCTGCTGCGTTCGCTGTGGGCGCTGCTGCTGTTCCTGTTCGCGCGGCGCGGTTCGCTGACCAGCAATGGGCCGGAGGCGGGCGGCTTCTTCCGCTCCACGCCGGAAGAGCCGAGGCCGGACCTGCAATGGCATTTCGGGCCCTTCCCCAATCTCAGCCACGGCCAGGATCTGCGGCCGATGCTGCGCGGCTACGGCTATATCGCCTACGTCTACGAGCTGCGGCCGCGCTCGCGCGGCCGGGTCGGCCTGCACAGCAGCGATCCGCTGGCGCCACCGCGCATCGACCCCAACTACCTCGCCGAGGACAGCGATGTGCGCAAGCTGGTGGCCGGCGTGCGCCGCACCCGCGAGGTGCTGGCCCAGCCAGCCTTCACGCCGCACCGTGGCGAGGAACTGAGCCCGGGCGCGGCGGTGCAGACCGACGCCGAGCTGGCCGAGTGGGTGCGGCGCAATGCCGAGACCACCTACCACCCGGTGGGCACCTGCAAGATGGGCGTGGATGCCCTGGCGGTGGTCGATCCGCAGTTGCGGGTGCGCGGCGTCGCCGGCCTGCGGGTGGTCGATGCCTCGATCATGCCGACCCTGGTCGGCGCCAATACCAATGCGCCGACGACGATGATCGCCGAGAAGGCGGCCGATCTCATTCTCGGCTTGCGCTGAGCCGGCGCGCCAGCCGCGAGCTGGCGCCGCTGCTGCCGGTACAATGGTCACGCGCGACTGTGGCGAAATCGGTAGACGCCCGAGACTTAAAATCTTGTGCCAGCAATGGCGTGCCGGTTCGAGTCCGGCCAGTCGCACCAGGGTCCAGGGCCGAAGCCGGTCGGCCGCGCGCATTCAAACCGACTGAATGAAGCGCTCAAAACATTCCGCTTACTTCATGGCCGCCTCAGCGCCTAAGCTGCCGGGCATCGTTCAATTGGAGTGAAGCGATGATCCAGCGCTACACCCGCACCGCCGTCAGCCTGCACTGGCTGGTCGCGCTGCTGATCGCCGGCGCCTTCGGGCTGGGCTGGTTCATGACCGACTTGCCGCTGTCACCGGCCAAGCTCAAGTACTACTCCTGGCACAAGTGGATCGGGGTGACGGTGTTCCTGCTCGCGGTGCTGCGCCTGGTCTGGCGGCTGACGCATCGCCCGCCGCCGCTGCCGGTCGGCATGCCCGCCTGGCAGCGTCAGGCTTCGGAGTGGGGCCACCGGGCGCTGTATCTGCTCATCTTCATCCTGCCGCTGTCCGGCTGGCTGTACAGCTCGGCTTCCGGCTACCCGGTGGTCTATCTCGGGCTGGTGCAGTTGCCGGATCTGGTCGGCCGCGACAAGGCCCTGGCCGGGGTGCTGCACGAGGTGCACGAGTTGCTCGCCACCGGCCTGCTGGTGCTGGTGGCGGTGCATGTGCTGGCGGCGTTCAAGCATCACTTTCTCGACCGCGACGGCCTGCTCGGCCGGATGTGGTTCGGGGCCTGAACCGGAGAGAAAAATCCATGAAGTTCGTTCCGAAATCCCTGTTCGCGCTGGGCCTGCTCAGCTTCGGCGCGCTGGCGCCGGCGGCGCTGGCCATCGACTCGGCCAAGAGCAAGGCCACCGCCACCTTCAAGCAGATGAACGTGCCGGTCGACGGCGAGTTCACCAAGATCGCCGGCACCGTCAGCTTCGACCCCGCCAAGCCCGAGGCGGCGAGCGCCAGCATCGAGATCGACACCGCCGGCTTCGACCTGGGCATGGAGGACTACAACGCCGAGGTGCGCAAGAAGGAATGGTTTGACAGCAAGACCTATCCCAAGGCGAGCTTCCAGTCCACCGCCTTCAAGGCCCTGGGCGGCGACCGCTACCAGGCCAGCGGCAAGCTCACGATCAAGGGCAAGAGCGCCGACATCAGCCTGCCGGTGACGGTCAAGCGCGAGGCCGCCGCGACCGTGTTCGAGGGCAGCCTGCCGGTCTCCCGCAAGACCTACGGGATCGGTGACCCCTCGTGGAACGAGGTGGTGGACGACCTGGTCACTGTGAAGTTCCGCATCGTGCAGCCGCGCTGAGGTCGCGCGGCCGTTCGCGATTTACCCAAGACCCCGAAAAACCCACGCCCACACTGGAGCAACACCCCGATGAAACGCAGCCTGATCGCCGCCCTGCTGGCCGGCACCTCCCTGACCGCTTTTGCCGCGCCTGAGAGCTACACCATCGAGTCCAACCACACCTATCCGAGCTTCGAGGCGCCGCATCTGGGCGTGTCCTGGTGGCGTGGCAAGTTCAACAAGACCAGCGGCAAGGTGGTGCTCGACAAGGCCGCCAAGGCCGGCTCGGTGGACATCAGCATCGACGTCGCCAGCATCGACTTCGGCCACGACAAGATGAACGAGCACGCGCTCGGCGAGGATTTCTTCAACGTCGCCAAGTACCCCACCGCGACCTACAAGGGCAAGCTGCTGTTCACCGGTGACAAGCCCTCCGGCGTCGACGGTCAGCTGACCCTGCTGGGCGTGACCAAGCCGGTCAAGCTCGAGATCACCGAGTTCACCTGCATCATCCACCCCTTCATCAAGAAGGAAGACTGCGGTGGCGATGCCTACGGCGAGTTCAACCGCGCCGACTTCGGCATGAGCAAGTACGCCGACGGTCTGGCCGGCAAGGTGCGCCTGCGTATCCAGGTCGAGGCGATCAAGGACTGATCTGCTGTACCGCCAACGCAAACGCCCCGCATCGCGGGGCGTTTTGCTTTCGGTCTGCGCCTGCCGCCGGGAGGGCTGCCTTAGCGCAGGGCTCCGACGTAGTGACGGCCGACTTCCGGCGCCACGGCTTCCTCGCTGGCGGCCGGCGCGGCGCCACCGGCGACGAAGGCGCCGGTGCGGGCAAACATGGCGCCGCCCTGGGCGGGCGCGGCGGGTGCCGCCGCCTTGCCCGGGCGCGTGCGTAGCAGGGCTTCGTAGCGGTTGGCCAGTTCGGCGCTCTCGGCGTCGGCGGCGCGTGCTACCCGCAATACCTCCAGGGCGTACATCTCGTTCTCCAGCATCCAGGTGACGTCGATCACCCGGCCTGGGCTGCGTTTGAGACGGATGAACAACTGCGCCGCGATGGGGAACTTGTCGTCATAGACCATCACACTGGACTCCTGGTGGACTCGCGTGAGAAGGGGTTCCTACGCACCGGGCGGCTCAGATGATCTGCTCGGAGTGCAGGGACAGGTCCAAGCCGCTGCGCTCCTCATCGGTGCTCACGCGCAAGCCGATGGTGTAGCGGAGGGCCAGCAGGATCACGAAGCTCACGGCGGCGCTGTAGAGCAGGGTGCCGAAGGCGCCGATGGCCTGGATGCCGATGTTGCCGGTGACGCCGCCGATGTTCTTGTCGGCCAGCAGGCCGGTGAGCAGGGCACCGACCAGGCCGCCGACGCCGTGGATGCCGAACACGTCCAGCGAGTCGTCGGCGCGCAGCAGGCGCTTGAGGCCGGTGGCGCCCCAGAAGCAGGCGATGCCGGCGACCAGACCGATGACCAGCGCGCCGCCGACATTGACGAAGCCGGAGGCCGGGGTGATCGCCACCAGACCGGCCACCGCGCCGGAGCAGGCGCCGAGCATGGTCACCCGCGAGCGGGTCATCCATTCCACCGTGATCCAGACCAGCACTGCGGTGGCGGTGGCGACCTGGGTGGCGAGCATGGCCATGCCGGCGCGGCCGTCGGAGGCCACCGCCGAGCCGGCATTGAAGCCGAACCAGCCGACCCAGAGCAGGGAGGCGCCAACCATCGTCAGGGCCAGGTTGTAGGGCAGGAAGGCATCCTTGCCGTAGCCGGCGCGCGGGCCGAGCATCCAGGCGCAGACCAGACCGGCGGCGCCGGCGTTGATGTGCACCACGGTGCCACCGGCGAAGTCGAGCGCGCCCAGCGAGGCCAGCCAGCCACCCGGTTCCCAGACCCAGTGCGCCACCGGCACGTAGACCAGGAGCGACCACAGCGCCATGAACACCATCAGCGAGCCGAAGCGCATGCGCTCGGCGAAGGCGCCGGTGATCAGCGCCGGGGTGATGATCGCGAAGGTGAGCTGGAACATCACGAACACCGACTCCGGAATGGTCGGGGCGATGTGGCTGACGGTGAGCTGCGAGGTTTCCTTGATGTAGAGCATGCCTTCGAGCAGCAGGCGGTCGAGGCTGCCGATCCAGGGCGTGCCGGGGGTGAAGGCCAGGCTGTAGCCGACGAACACCCAGAGCACGGTGATCAGCGCGCAGATGCAGAAGCTCTGCAGGGCGGTGGCCAGCACGTTCTTCTTGCGCACCATGCCGGCGTAGAACAGCGCCAGGCCGGGGATGGTCATCAGCAGCACCAGGGCGGTGGAGGTGAGCATCCAGGCGGTGTCGCCGGCGCTGATCTGGTCGAAGCCCACCGTGGTCGGTTGGGCATGGGCGGGGGAGGCGAGTGCGATCAGCGCCAGGCTCATCAGCCGGCTGAAGGCGGTGCGATTGCTCACTGGCAGTCCTTGAACAGTGTCTGTAGGTACAGATTTGGTGCAATGCAGCAGCTACAGCGGAAACCAGAGCAAATTGGGTGCCAACTGTGCGGCCAATGGCCGGCCGCGCCGCCGTCGGGCATCGGAGAAGTGGGTTCGGAGGCCATGCGCAGGCCTTGAACGGCGCGGCTTCATCCCCAAAACGGCCAACAAATCAATCAACAAACCCCGGCCCACCGCTACGACTTCCTGCCATGACCGAAACCGTGGAAACCAAAGAATTCCAGTCCGAAACCCGCCAGGTCCTCAAGCTGGTGATCCACTCGCTGTACTCCAACAAGGAAATCTTCCTGCGCGAGCTGATCTCCAATGCCTCCGACGCCTGCGAGAAGCTGCGCTTCGCGGCGCTCGCCCGGCCGGAGTTGCTGGGCAGCGACACCCCTGGCGTCGAGCTGATCCCCGATGCCGCCGCCGGCACCCTGACGGTGAAGGACAACGGCATCGGCATGTCACGCGAGGAGGTGGTGGAAAACCTCGGCACCATCGCTCGCTCCGGCACCAAGAAGTTCTTCGAGTCGCTCACCGGCGACTCCGCCAAGGACTCGCAGCTCATTGGCCAGTTTGGCGTCGGCTTCTACTCCGGCTTCATCGTCGCCGAGCGCATCACCGTGCTGACCAAGAAGGCCGATGCCGAAGCGGTGCGCTGGGACTCCGACGGCGAGGGCAGCTACCAGATCCAGCCGCACCACAAGGCGGATCGTGGCACCGAGGTGATCCTGCACCTGCGCGCCGAAGACAAGGAATTCCTCGACGCCGAGCGCCTCACCGGCCTGGTGCACAAGTATTCCGACCATCTGGCGCTGCCGGTGAGCCTGGTCAAGGACGGCAAGGCCGAGGTCATCAACCAGGCCAAGGCGTTCTGGACCCGGCCCAAGTCCGAGCTGACCGAGGCCGACTACCAGGCCTTCTACAAGCACCTCTCGCACGACTGGGACGAGGCTCTGGCCTGGGCCCACCACAAGGTGGAGGGCAATCTCGAATACACCTCGCTGCTCTACATCCCCAAGCGCGCGCCCTTCGATCTGTTCAACCGCGAGGAACAGAGCGGCGTGCAGCTCTACGTGAAGCGCGTGTTCATCATGGACAAGGCCGCCGAACTGCTGCCGCCCTGGCTGCGCTTCGTGCGCGGTCTGGTGGACTCCGCCGACCTGCCGCTCAACGTCTCGCGCGAGCTGCTGCAGGGCAATCGCATGGTCGACAAGATCAAGGCCGCGCTGGTCAAGCGTGCGCTGGACCTGCTCGACGACCTCGCCGCCAACAAGCCGGAGCAGTACGCGGAATTCTGGAAGACCTTCGGCTCGGTGCTGAAGGAAGGCGTGATCGAGGACGACGGCAACCGCGAGCGGGTCGCCAAGCTGCTGCGCTTCGCCAGCACCGCGCACCCGGAAGGCCAGACGGTGACCTTGGCCGACTATGTCGCGCGCATGAAGCCGGAGCAGAAGAGCATCTACTACATCACCGCCGACACCCTGGCGGCGGCGAAGAACAGCCCGCATCTGGAAGGCTTCGTTGCCAAGGGCTACGAGGTTCTGTTGCTCACCGACCGCATCGACGAATGGCTGACCAGCCATCTGCGCGAGTTCGAGGGCAAGAAGCTGGATAGCGTCGCCCGCTCGGCGAAGGACATCGAGTCCGCCATCGAGACGCCGGAGAAAGCCGCCAACGAGTCCGCCTACAAGGACACCCTGGAGCGGCTGAAGAAGGCGCTGGCGGGCAAGGTCGGCGACGTGCGGCTGTCGGCGCGCTTGACCGAATCGCCGGCCTGTCTGGTCGCCGACGAGTACGGCATGTCGCTGCGCATGGCGCGGATGATGAAGGCCGCCGGCCAGAACCTGCCCTTCGGTGGTCAGCCGATCTTCGAGATCAATGCCGACCACCCGCTGGTGGCGCGGCTCAAGGACAGCAGCGACGAGGCCGGCTTCGCGGAACTCGCGGAGCTGCTGCACGACCAGGCGGTGCTGGCCGAGGGCGGCCAGCTCGACGATCCGGCGAGCTTCGTGAAGCGCCTCAATAAGCTGATCCTCGATGGTCTGAGCGAGAAGCCGCGCCTGATCCTCTGATACTCCGGCTCAGCTCCCCGGAGTCGGCGGCAGCCGCTGCTCCGGGTGGTTGGCGGCGACGGCGGTGCGGATCTGCTGGATGTTCTCGCGCAGCACGTCGGCGACGAACTCGTCGGTGCGCGGGTCGTGCAGCAGTTCGGTGGCGACCCGCAGGCTGGCTTCCACGGCGGCGTTGCTGATGTCGTTGAAGAAGGGGATGCGCTGGAAGCGGCGCATCTGCGGGTCCGCCAGCACTTTCTCCAGCGCCATCGCCCGCAGCGCCTCGCGGTTTTCGTCCAGCGCGCGGGCGACGTTCTTGGTGTAGTGGCCCTTCTGCAGCACCTCGCAGACCTCGTCGAGCACCGCCAGGGTGATGCGGGCGCTGATCAGCTCGATCAGCCGCTCGCTGACCCGGTTGACCAGGCGGTAGGTGTAGCCACGACCGAGCGCGCGGTCGGCGGCCATGCCGAAGCGGCTGAGCAGGATCAAGATGCGGATCACCCGGAACAGCCGGAAGCCGCGCAGCGCCGGGCTCGATACCGGGATCATGCCCAGGATCTCGTACCAGTTGCGCAGCAGATAGCCGCGCTGCCAGCCGGCGCGCCGCCATTGCCAGAGAAATTCGGCGGCGAAGATCGCGCACACCAGGTAGTCGGCGCCGAGGATCCAGCGGCGCTGCGTCTCGCTGACCGTGCCCCAGGTTTCCCAGCTCAAGAGGCCGATGGAGAACAGCGCCAGCACCAGCATCAGCCAGTCGAGCGCGCTGATGGCACGCGCTGGCTTCGGCGCCTGCGGCGGCGGCGTCGCTGCGAGTCCCGGTTCCAGGCTGCTCATGCGCCGCGCCAGAGGTCGTAGGCCATGCGCGCCATCAGCGCCGCGACGATCAGGATGAACAGGCCACGCACGAAACCGCTGCCCTTGCGGATCGCCAGATGCGAGCCCAGCCAGGAGCCGGCGATGTTGCAGGCCGCCATCGGCGCCGCCAGCCGGTAGACCACCTGCCCGTGCGGGACGAACCAGGCCAGCGCCGCCAGGTTGGTCGCCAGGTTCACCAGCTTGGCGGCGGCCGAGGCGGCCAGGAAGGAGAATCCGAACAGGCCGACAAAGGCGAAGATCAGGAAGCTGCCGGTGCCGGGGCCGAAGAAGCCGTCGTAGAAGCCGATCACGGCGCCGACCGCTGCGCCGGCCAGCCTTTGCTGGCGCGGACTGAGCCGGGGCGCGTGCAGGCTGCCGAAGTCCTTCTTCCACAGCGTGTAGACGAACACCACCGCCAGCAGGATCAGCACCAGCGGTCGTAGCAAGGCCGGGTTGAAGACGCTGACCGCGCGCGCGCCGAGCACCGAGAACACGAAGGCGGTGGCGGCGGTCAGGCCCAGCACCCGCCAGGGCAGTTGCACGCGGCGTGCGTACTGCCAGGCGGCGTTGGCGGTGCCGAACACGCTGGAGAACTTATTGGTGCCGAACAGCGTCGCCGGCGCGAGCTGCGGTTGCAGCACGAACAGCGCCGGCACCTGCACCAGCCCACCGCCGCCGACCACGGCGTCGATGAAGCCGGCCAGGAAGGCGAAGCCGCAGAGCGCGGCCAGGGTGGTGTCGAGCGCGCCCAAGGTCGCGGCCGGTCGTGCCTAGAGCAGCTTGGTCACCGCCGAGGGCAGCTTGTAGCGCTTGTCGGTGAAGAAACGCTGCAAGACCAGGGTCAGCCACTCGCGCGAGCTGGAGAACTGCTTGAGCACGATGTACTGGTCCGTGCCCTCGCGCTCCAGGTCGTAGCGCTCGATGGCGGCGGTGACGGTATGTGCCTCGCCCTTGAGATGGGCCTTGAGCATCACCCGGTTGGCCTTGGTGTCCACCGCGCATTCGAGAATCTCGCCGTACATGCCGAGCTTCTCATTGAGGAAGGCCTTCATGGACAGCGCCAGGGCGCCGTCCTTGGCGCCACGGACCAGGGAAGAAAGCATGTCAACTCCAGGTAATTGGTCTTTGCCCTAGAGAATATCCGAGGCGTGCGCCGCCAGGCGCGAGCGTTCGCCGCGCGCCAGGGTGACGTGACCGCCGTGCGGCCAGCCCTGGAAGCGGTCCACCACGTAGGTGAGGCCGCTGGTGGTCTCCGACAGATAGGGGGTGTCGATCTGCGCCAGATTGCCCAGGCAGATCATCTTGCTGCCGGGGCCGCAGCGGGTAATCAGCGTCTTCATCTGCTTGGCAGTGAGGTTCTGCGCCTCGTCGATGATGATGTAGCGGTTGAGGAAGGTGCGGCCGCGCATGAAGTTGAGCGAGCGGATCTTGATGCGCTTGGAGAGGATGTCGTTGGTGGCCTGGCGCTCCCAGTCGTTGCTGCTGCCACCGCCGCCGTGCGGCTGGGTGAGCACTTCCAGGTTGTCCATCAGCGCGCCCATCCAGGGCGTCATCTTTTCTTCCTCGGTGCCGGGCAGAAAGCCGATGTCCTCGCCGAGCGGCACGGTGACGCGGGTCATGATGATCTCGCGGTAGCGGGTCTCGTCCAGCACCTGGGCGAGGCCGGCGGCCAGCGTCAGCAGGGTCTTGCCGGTGCCGGCGGTGCCGAGGATGGTGACGAAGTCGATCTCGGGGTCGAGCAGCAGGTTGAGCGCGAAGTTCTGCTCGCGGTTCTTGGCGTGGATGCCCCAGACCGGCGTCTTGCCGTGCTGGTAGTCGCGGATCACCCGCAGCGTCGCGCTATTGCCCTCGACCGCCTGCACCACCATGTCCAGGCCCTCGTCGTCGGCGTCATCGGGCAGGTGCAGGAACTGGTTGACGTGCCACTGCTTCACCAGCGGGCCGCGAATCTTGTAGCAGGCGCGCGCGCGCTCGTCCTGCCAGCTCTCCATCTTGTCGCTGTGCTTGTCCCAGAAGTCGGCGGGCAGGGTGGTGTAGCCGGTGTAGAGCAGGTCGGTGTCTTCCAGCACCTGGTCGTTGTGGTAGTCCTCGGTATGGACGCCGACGATGGCGGCCTTGATCCGCAGGTTGATGTCCTTCGACACCAGGGCCACCGGCCGGCCCGGATGCGCGGCCTGCACCGCCAGCGCGGTGATGAGGATGGAGTTGTCCGGCTTGTTGCCGGGCAGGATGCCGGGCAGCGAGGTCTCGGTCGGCTGGGTCTGGAAAAACAGCTTGCCGGTGGAGGCGGCGCCGTGGCGGCCACCGCCGTTGCCGCTTTTCTTCAGCGCCGTGGTGGGCAGCGGGATGCCCTTCTCGATCTGCGAGTGGTCCTTGCCGGCGACCAGATCGTCGAGCAGGCGGCTGACCTGGCGGGCGGTGCGCGCGATCTCGCTGGCGCCTTTCTTCAGACCATCGAGTTCCTCCAGGACCACCATCGGGATGAACAGGTCGTGCTCCTCGAAACGGAACAGGCTGCTCGGGTCGTGCATCAGCACGTTGGTGTCAAGGACGAAGATCTTCTTCTTGGACATGCGGGCTCGGTGCGTGGGGCGGATCGGGTGGGGGAGGACGCGACGGGAAACACTCAAGCAAGAAAAAAGCCGGCGACGCGGAGCGTCCCGGCCTTCGGGAAAACGGACGGCGGAGCGACCGCGCCCAAGGCGCTTACAGCTCCTTCACGGTGGCGAGAACCTCATCGGCATGGCCCTTGGCCTTCACGCTGCGCCAGGCCTGCACCAGCTTGCCCTTCTCGTTGAAGAGGAAGGTGCAACGGTCGATGCCCAGGTACTTCTTGCCGTACATGCTCTTCTCGACGATGGCGCCGAAGGCCGTGCAGGCCTGCTCCTCGGCGTCGGAGATCAAGGGGTAGGGGAAGCCGAACTTGGCGCAGAAGTTGTCGTGCGACTTCACGCTGTCCTTGGAGACGCCGACGATGTCGGTGCCGGCCTTCTGGAATTCCGGGTAGAGACGGGTGAAGTCCTGCCCCTCCAGCGTGCAGCCGGGGGTGTTGTCCTTGGGGTAGAAGTACAGCACCAGCTTGCGGCCGGCGTAGTCCTTGCTGAGCGCAATGGTCTTGCCGCCGCTGGCCGGCAGGCTCAGGGCGGGCAGCTTGTCTCCGATGTCGATGCTCATGGTCAGGCTCGGTCTTTTCAGGTCTTGATCGGGTCCAGCATGCCGTCGGCGTTGAGATCGTCGCAGAGATCCATGAAGGATTCGCGCAAGGCCTGCGGGTGCTGATTGACCGGGACATGCAGCACCATCTGCACGCTGCACATCGAGGCGCCGGTGTGACCGGAGGAATATTTCTGCGAGTTCATCTCCGCCACCTGCACGTCCTGGGAGCCGAAGAACTCCAGGAGGTGCACCAGCAGTTCCGGCTGCTGGGGAGCGATGACATCGGCGGCATAGGGACGGTAGGCCGGATTCTGCTCGCGGGCGCCGCAGCGCTCGAAGCGCACCTGTAGTTCCAGCTTTTCGGCGATCCCCGGCAGGGCGGTTTCCAGACGGCCGAGGGTGCTCCAGTTGCCCGAGACCACCAGGTTGGCGGTGAGGCGGTCGCCGATGGGGGCAATGCGACAGTCCTCCACCTCGCCGCCGCGTTCGCGGATGGCCCTGAACAGTTCCAGCGCGATCTGCGGACGCGGGGCTGCCAGTACGGAAATGCTTAGGAATTCGGAAGAGAGCATGTGCGGTGATCGTGCCGCGAAGTCGCGGCGTTCTGAGTTTAAGCCGCTTTGAGCGTCGCGCAAGGCGCGTCGGCGGCATGGGGGGCTGGGCTATACTGGCGCCCCTTTTCAGAAACTCAATGATCCCATGCAAATCCGGGGCAGCATCGTCGCTCTCGTGACGCCGATGCACGACGATGGTGAAGTGGACTGGGCCAGCCTGGATGCGCTGGTCGAGTGGCACATCGCCGAGGGCACCAACGCGCTGGTCGCGGTGGGCACCACCGGCGAGTCCGCCACCCTCGATTTCGACGAGCACCTGGATGTGGTCAAGCGGGTGGTCAAGCAGACCCGTGGCCGGGTGCCGGTGATTGCCGGCACCGGTGCCAATTCCACCAGCGAGGCCATCGAGCTGACCCGTGCCGCGCAGGCGGCCAAGGCCGATGCCTGCCTGGTGGTGACGCCCTACTACAACAAGCCCCCGCAGGAAGGCCTGTACCGGCACTACAAGGCGCTTGCCGAAGCGACCGGCGCGCCGATCCTGCTCTACAACGTGCCCGGTCGCACCGGCTGCGACCTGCTGCCGGAAACCGTCGCGCGGCTTGCGCCGATCCCCAACATCATCGGTCTGAAGGAAGCCGTGGGCAGCCTGGAGCGCCGCCAGGCGCTGCTCGGCCTCGGCCTGCGCAAAGACTTTCTGCTGCTATCCGGCGACGACGAGACCGCGCGCGAGGCCATCCTCGCCGGTTTCGCCGGCGACATCTCGGTCACCGCCAACGTCGCACCCGGACTGATGAGCCGCATGTGCGCCGCCGCGCTGGCCGGTGACGCCGCCCTAGCCGCGCAACTGGATGCGCAGTTGCTGCCGCTGCACCAGAAGCTGTTCGTGGAACCCAATCCCATTCCCGTGAAGTGGGCGCTGCATGCCATGGGCCGCATTCCCGGCGGCCTGCGTCTGCCCCTGGTGCCGCTGTCGTCCGCCCAACAACCCGTGGTTCGCGAGGCGCTGCGCGCTTCTGGAGTGCTTGCATGAGTGTTTCCCGCTTGACCGTTCTCGCCCTGCTGTCCCTGAGCCTGGTGGGCTGCGCCTCCGACCGCGAGTGCACCGCCAAGGCCCGCTACCGGCAGGCGGAGTCGATCCCGGTGATCCAGGGCACTGGCGACCTGCATCTGCCGGAGTCGCCCTCGGCCCTGCGCATTCCGCCGCTCAGCGAGGCCGCCAAGGCCGCCGCTGCCGAGCCGCAACCGCGCGGCAAGGGCCGGCGCGGCGCCTGCCTCGATGTGCCGCCGCAGATGCCGCCGCAGGAAGAAACCGCGCCGCCACCGGCGGCGCCCGCTGCCAAATAAGGGCATTTGCCGGTAAAATAGTGAATCTGGACAGGTGTCCGAGTGGTTTAAGGAGCAAGCCTGGAAAGTTTGTAAACGGGTAACCGTTTCGCGGGTTCGAATCCCGCCCTGTCCGCCACCTTAGAAAAGCCCTTGTAAATTAAACACTTACAAGGGTCATCTAACCGCAAGTAGGACAACAAGGTAGGACAAAAATAAGCCCATCGAGGGCCGGTTTTTGAACCTTGCACACCACTTGCAGCAGCATCCATCAGGCATCTACTACTTTCGCCTGATTGTTCCCAAGCACCTACAGCACCAGCTTGGCCGCAAGGTCATCAAGCAATCGCTGGGAACCCGCAACCCCACAGAAGCAAAATTGCTGGCCTATGGGCTGGCTGCTTACCATCTGCCCACGTTCAGAACAGGGGCAGGGATGGACTTCAAGAAAACTCTTGAGGCTCTACAGCAGGGGCAGGCGAGGACTTACAGCATCACCACCCCGCAAGGCTTCACCATCAAGGCAGATGGTGAAGACGACCACGCCCGCGCAATGGAAGCCCTCAAGCTCCTGAATGGGGGCGGTAGCAATCTTCCTCCCCCTATCCAGCCCCAACGGGGCCAACTGCCTTCAGGCAATGCCATCCAGCTTCAGGAAGCCAGCAGGAAGTATCTGGCCACCATCAAGGCCACAGCGGTGCGCAAAACCTTCACCGGCCGTCAGAAGGCACTTGCTGACCTAGTGCATTGGGCAAAGCCCACAACCCCACTGCACACCATCACCAGAACCGATCTGGCCGAGTTCCATCAGTTCCTGATCAACCAGCAGCAGGCCAAGCCCACCATTGCCTTGAAGTTTGGATTTATCAAGCAGTTTTTCACCTATTGCCAAAACGCTGGCTATTACCCAAATCAGGACAACCCGGCAGCGGGGCAGGTCAGCTACACCAAGCGGGAAAGAAGTTTCAGAAAAAAGCTGGGTTTTGAACCCTTCACCGCCGAAGAAATCCAGAAGATCACCAGCAACCTTGACCGGAAAAAACCCCAGAAATACTGGCCGGTGTGGATTGGCAACTACACGGGCGCCCGTGTGAATGAAGTAGCACAGCTCAGGCTTGCCGACTTCATCACTGTTGAGGGCTTGCCTTGCTTTGTCATCACAGACGAAGGGGCAGAACAGAAGCTCAAGAACCAGGACAGCAAGCGCATCATCCCCATTCATCCCAAGCTGATCGAATTGGGCCTGTTGGCCTACGTGGAAGAACTGCGAACCAAAGGGGAGAGCAAGCTATTTCCCAAGCTGAACAATGCCATCAATGGTTATGGCAATGCAGTGACCAAGGCTTTTTCTCGCTACCTTGATGAGCTGGAAATCAAGCCAACTACTGGCATGAAGGGCTTCCACTCTTTCCGCAAAACCATCATTCACAAGATGCAATCTGCCAAAATCCCACCAGACATCAGGGCCCAATATATGGGGCATGATCTTGATGATGAGCACTATCAAGCGTATTCAAGAAAATACACACCCAAAGAACTTGCAGAAGTGATCTTCCCAGCTCTCGGATAAGAAATGAAAGACGAAAGATATTTGAACGGATACAATCTCACGTTCAAAAACGCAAAATATTCTCTCAGCGAATTTATTATGCTAGGAAGAAAGAGACCCTTTGCATTTTCTACTGAGAATGATTGCAGGGAATATATTAAGAGATTAATGTCTGAATACAGGCTTTTTATAAAAATGAAGGGCGATAAAGTTTATCGCGGAGTTTTTAGGTCATTTGGGCAAACATTCAACGCAATTTATAGCCAGTCGCCTTATTTGGCTATCGCATTTCGCAACCATAAAGGAAATAATTCAGAGTTTTGGAATGAGTTCTCAGATCTCCAAAAAGCTTCATTGAAGGGAGAGGCAAGCACTGGCGTTGCCAAGATCAAAAAAAAGACAAAAATTCTTTAGCGCAATTTTATTGAGATTCACATAAAATCGGTTTAATAATGACCAAGAAGAAAACTGCTAAAGACATTCCCTTCATTGATATACCAAGGCATTGGGATGATGAAGAACCCAATGAGGTTGCAGTCTTTGCCTTGCTTGATCGTTTTCAATCATACAAAGACACATTGACTCAAGCCCCTTTCGCTGAGGGGGAGATCGTTTATTTTGATTATGATAGGGATGTTGAACAGTATTTCTTTTTTCGCAAATTTACTACTCAAGACGGCTGTAAAGGCACAGTCTTCATCTATGTAAAGGACGAGCATCTTAAACAAGCAATGGGCATTGCTGAAGGCAAAAAGCTAACTGAAGGCTTGCCACCACTCAAGAAGAAAAAGAAAATAATTGACATTTTATAACTTTAATTATTTCTCGACCGTTGTGCCGTCAGAGAATGAGACATATTTGGGTTCTATCAAAAACTTGATCTGTCCGCCTTCAGTAGCATTTTTTATATCTTGATGTTCGCTTATAAATGGATTTAGGTCCATAGAAAGTTTCTTCTCAACTGCTGCTCCCGGCGCCAGAGAAAGCTTATATTCAACAAACTCCGCATTAGATAGCTGCTTGTTGAAATTGTCATACAGACCAATGTTGCCTTTAATTGCCGCTATTGGCTTGCTGTAATTATTCTTAAATTGAAATTTCATTGACAGCACCTCGTTGTAGCCATCTGAAGTTATTTTTGCCTGGGTAATAGTAGCTTGAACGTTCAAGGGCGCTGCCGCAGTTTGAATGACTTTAGTATCTGAATTATTTCCTGATACATTTTGGCTTACTTCACCCACTGCAATAAATGCAAGCACTATTGAGGCAACTACAACCAACCCAAAAAGCATCAATACCATTTTTACAGATGATGAAAAAAGGCCAAATGCCTTATCCAGCATACTTTTATCATTATTATTGTTTCCCATTATTAACTCCTTTTGGCTAAAATACCTCTTTAGCTCAGAAAGTCAATAATTTATATTGACGACTTGCCATAAATAAACTATTATTATTTTGTCTCCCTGCTCCGCACAGACAAACAAAAACCCAGCTCTCTTGACGGCTCGCACCACTAAGTAGCTGGGTTTTTTCTTGCCTATTGACTTGCTTTGTTTTTTTTGTAGATTACGTTTGCGAGCTGTCAAGATAATTAAGTCAAATACCTAAAATCCTAAAACTCGCCGGAACAAGAGTTAAATGTCCCCAGATGAGGTCTGGTGCCACAGCTTGGCTTGTTTTGTAGCCCCAAAGCTGGGATCTGCACGGGGCAAAGTGAGAAGCCAGGAATGCCTTCAGCACAGCAGCACTATCCATCTATGGATGGCTGGAAATCATCAGCCAGCCATCGGTAGAGAAGATGGGCCTTGAAGGAACTAAGGGACCCTCGATGGTCTGAAAGTCACCAGATTTTCAGACGGAAACGAAGGCTCTAAGGTGCTTGAACCTTGTCCGCTGGACTAGGGATGGCCGAGCTTTGCCTATCAGCCCAAGAAAAACACTTGGGCTTTTCGGCAAACTCACTATCGGAGCAAGGCTCAGCCCTTAGAAGTCTTTCCCCTCTGCAAAGCGGAACAAGGCTGAAAGTGCAAAGCACTTTCAGCAACCGGGGGGTAGATTTACTCGATAGAGTAAATCGAAGGGGGCATGTTAAAGGCCCCCTTGTCTAAAAATCACACTCACTATCGTTCGTGAGTAGGAAAAAGAAGGAACAAGGCCCAGTCGAAGCGGGCCCAAGCCAGTTGCTCGACAGTCTGAAGATGCCTCGCTACGATGCGGGCATGACAACAGACAAACGCATCCTAGAAGCTGCCAAAAGGGTCACGCGCAAGCGTGCTAAGACAGTCATTGACCACATCATCAAGCATGGTCGAATAACCACCGAAGAGCTTCTTCACACCTACGGGTATAAGCACGCCCCAAGAGCTGCTATGGATGTCAAAGATGAAGGCATCCCTGTTATCCGCATCAAAGCCAAGGATAAAGACGGCAAGGAAATTGCTGCCTATGTCTTTGGCGATCCTGATAAAGTTGAGGGACACAAACAGGGTGGACGAAAAGTTTTCTCAAAAAGCTTTAAAATAAAACTAATTGAAAGCAACGGAGCAAAATGCGAGATAAGTTCTGAATACTATGATCCGTTATATTTACAAATAGACCACAGAGTTCCATACGCCGTAGCAGGGGATAAGGTCTCTGATGAAAGAGACCCAAACGCATTTATGTTGCTCTCAGGGCCAGCGCAGCGACAAAAATCATGGGCCTGCGAGCATTGCCCCAACTATCAGATAAAAAACATACAAACATGTTCCACGTGCTATTGGGCATTTCCAAATAACTACGCGCACGTAGCAATGAAAAATATAAAAAATCTTAGCCTGACTTTCTCTTCAACACATTTTGATGATTATAAAAAAATAGAAGAAATGGCAAGTGCAAGCGGCTCAAGTGTTCAAGACATTATTAAGGATATAATTTCAAAACATTTGAGCGGCCGGTAATTTTTATTTTACGTCTTGTGAAATATATAACGACTCTATTGTTATTTCGTTTCTGCCCAGCAGTGTTGCTTGGCTGGATCGCCCTGCATTGAGTCCAACTTTTCTCAGGTTTAAATAATCTGGCAAATCCTTCCCATACGACTTATCTCCGCATGTTCCATCGTAGCTCAGTAGATACGGAATTTTTCTTCGATTTAAATCTTCAAGGGCCAAAATAAGATCATCAATCAGAAGCGGAAACGCATAACGCTGATCTCTTTTTCCACTAGTGCCTTGCCAAGGTGGATCAAGGTAAACCAGTGAAGTGGGTTTAGCATCTTTTAGCACATCCCTAAAATCAGCGCCTACAGCCTCAACTCTCCCGGCGCACAGCTTAGAGACCATCATTATTTCTGATCTCATTGTTCTAGGATTTGTTCCACGTCTGCGACTATCAGCAGACTGATTAAAATCCCCATTGGCATTAAATCTAACTGCGTTTTTGACGCATCTTGCTATCAGGTATAGAAGTTCAGATGGCTGCCTTGTTTCATTATAGTGATTTCTGACCTTAATGAAATAATCGGACGGGCTTTTTAGCTGAGCGTTCCAATGCCTCTCGTATTGGTCTGCTATTTTATCAGGATCATTTATTACAAGGTTCCAAAGAGCCATGAGTGGCTCAAGTTTATCTGAGATTGTCGCTCGTCTAACTCTTCCACAAGCTAGTGCAGCAAGACTTACAGCCGCAGAACCAGCAAATGGCTCATAGATGAAGTCATAGCGACCTGAAAATTTATCCAAAATTATCGGAGCTAACTTTCTTTTGCTGCCTTGATACGGTAGAAAATGGGGAACTTTAGTTTTCATTTATAACTTTTCATTTATAAGCTAGAAAAACAGCGTCTTAGCGCGTTTCTGAAATCTATAGACTGCCAAGGGCGCGTTCCCCAGTGATCCTGTGGTCGGTTGAAGTATTACGCGTTCTGGTCTCTTGTAGCAACTCCCCTTGGCCTATCCATCTTCACCCCATCAATCAAATAAGTCTCACCTTGCAATCTCAAATACTCTGCATCAAGACCTGGCATACCATCGGCTGATTTTCCGGCGAGCAGTTGGTTTCCAAACCAAAATAAGCCAAGCAAAAACTTTTCATCAGCCTGATCAAGCCCCATTTTTTCAACCTTTCCCCCAAGAGTATAAATCCTATGCTCTCTGGCTTTTCGGGCTTCTCTTTTTGTTTTTAGCTTAACTCTGGCCTTTTGTTTGGCGAGGATCACTTTTTGTCTTTTTAGTAGTTCCTCATATTTGCTGATCGCTTTTTCAGCCTGTTCTAGTTTTTTGCTCATTTCTCACCTTTTCTCTTGATATTGACTCGTTCTGTCAATTCGTCAAGATATTAAGAGGAGCAAAAAATCACAGTGAGCGGCATAACCAAAAATCAACCCCAAAGCCGAGTCTTAAAAGCACGCTTAGGCAAACTTCGTTTGCGCGTGCAAGGGGCATGGCCCCTTGACCCCATTTGGCTTTGCCAAATAAAGCTCAAACCCTTTGTTTTGCTTGTTGTTGGGGTTGAGGGTGGAGGGTCTAGCTAATGGCAATCTATCGTTGCAGCCTTAGCACCTTCTCCCGAGCCAAGGGACATAGCTCGGTCAAAGCCGCTGCATACCGAGCCAGAACTACCCTTTTGGACACTGTTTCAGGAAAAACATCCAACTACAGTAATCGCGGCGGCTTGGCCGCAAACTTGATGTTTTTTCCCAAAGGGGAAATGCCAGCATGGTGCAAAGACCTTCAAGCCTTTTGGAATGAAGCAGAAAAGGCAGAAACCAGGGTCAACAGCACAGTAGCTCGCGAGTTCTTAATCGCTCTACCTCATGAGATGGATGACCAGCAAAGGCTTGCCCTAACTCAAGAAATCACAAGAAACCTTGTTGACAGGTTTGGCTTTGCGGCAATGGTTTCCATCCACCATCCAGATAAAGACGATAAAAACGAGCACGTCCATATCCTGACCACCACCAGAAAACTAGAAAAAACTGGCTTTACCGCAAAAGTCAGAGAACTGGATATGCGAAGCAAAGCCGTTGAAGAAGTCAGGGAAATGGTTGCAAACACCATTAACAAACATCTGGAAAAAGGAGGCTATGAAGCGAGAGTCGATCACCGCACCCTTGAAGCCCAATTAGAAGAAGCCACAGAAAAGCAAGACATCAAGAAAATCATTGAGCTGGATAGAGAACCTGTCCCCCATGTTTTCCGTGGAAAAAACCAACAAAAATACGAAGAGAAAAGACAGAAAGTTATTGAGAAAAACCAAAAACGCTATGAGAAAAATATCAGACAGTTTTTGGTTGCAACTGCTGAGGACGCCCAGAATAGAAGCAACATCATTCAGCAATTAAAAGCAAAACAAGATAAGACCGAAGAGCAAATAAAAACAGCTATAAAAGCCTATGATTATTTATCTGAACTTGTTCAAACCAAGGGCGCCAGCAAAGCACTTCAATTGGACTTGGCGTTTTTAAGTCCACTTGAAAAATCTATTTTCTTTGATGTCAACTTCAGCCACAACAGACTCCCGCCCGATAAGCTGGAAAAAGTTCAAGTTCTAAAAGAAAGAACATTGAACGAAGCTGAAAAGCTCACAGTCATTCAGCAGGACACCAGCCAGCACTTGAAAACACATAAAGCCGAAGGGCAGAAAGAAGCTGGCCTTTTACACTGGCTTACCCATCAAGCCAAAGAAAATGGCATCAGGTTTGAATTAAAAGATCAAAAACCATTTGTGCCAGAACCTTTTAAGCCCAATGGCGTTTTATCCGGCATAGAAAATCTCATCAGCAAGATGGAACACAGAAAAACCATTGAGCCAATGTTTCAAACTGATTTTGAGCACTGCAACATCCAGCAGGCAAAGCACCAGGCCGCCAGCCTCCCACCATCAGCAAGAGCAATGGTTGGCAACAACTTGATGGCAAGGCTTGCCAGTGCTGCCAGTTCCGTGCGAGCGCTAGAAGGTCAGCTCAGAACCTGCAAACCAGAACAGCGCGCCGAACTACTCGGCCGTATCAGGGAAGCAGACAAGGAGCTACAGGCCGCCAACAGGGCACTTGATGAGGCCAAGAGCAACGCACTGGCCGCAGCAGCTCAAGAAGCAGAGCAGGCCAGACAGATGACCGCCCGCACGTCCTTCATTCCAGAACTAACGCTCAAGCTGGATGCAAAAGATCGTCGCTAGGTGAAGGCCCCACACCTAGCAAAAAACCAAAGGGGCCAGGTTGAGCAATTCAAATCCCCGTTTGTCCCTCGAACCCAGCAGCTTTGCCCACAACCACCACCCAAAAACACCAGCTATCCGTTGGGCTGGTTTTTGGGCGTTGCTTGTGGACAAAGACCCCAGCTAAGATCACTGGGACAAAGAGGTAGGACAACTTTTCTGCTTATTTCTTGTCCACCGGGTTTCCAGAACAGCAATGGAAACAGGATGTTGGATTTTTCAGCCATCAAAGGTCAGAAAATCCCGCCCTGTCCGCCAAGTTTGCGCAGTCCGCAGTACAGAAACCCCGGAGTGATCCGGGGTTTTTTGTGCCTGTCGCTCCCCAAGGCGCGGCTCCGCTGCCAGCGGCTACCAGTCGGCGGGCTCGCCCGCCTGCGCCTGGCGCTAGTCTTAGCCTGCCGCAAAGGAAAAAAACCTCAGGGATTCCGCAGGCCGCCCGCCGGCCGTTTCCGGGAGTAGGGCTCTTGTACCGACTGGCCAGGCTGTTTCAGCGCGCTCCGGCGCCCGGCACCGGCGGGCAGGCCGTGCCCGAGGCCTACTGGAGCCTGTCCGCCGAGCGTCTGATTGCCGATCTCGATAGCGAACCGCAAGGCCTGGCGGACGCGGAGGCGGCGCGGCGTCTGGCGCGCGATGGCGCCAACCGCCTGGTCACCACCCGCCAGGCGACGGCGCTGGGATTGTTTCTGAGCCAGTTTAAAAGCCCGCTGGTTCTGATCCTGATCGCCGCCTCGCTGATCTCGCTGGCGGCGGCGGAGTGGATCGACGCCAGCGTCGTGCTGGTGATCGTGCTCGGCAGCACCCTGCTCGGCTTCACCCAGGAGTACGTCGCCGGCAACATGATCGACAAGCTGCGCTCGAAGGTCACCATCCATTCGAGTGTCCTGCGTGACGGCCAGCCGCAGACCCTGCCGTCGAGCCAGGTGGCGCAGGGCGATGTGCTGCTGCTCTCGGCGGGCAGCCTGATCCCGGCCGATGGCGTGGTGCTGGCGGCGAAGGATCTCTACGTTGACCAGGCGGTGCTCACCGGCGAAACCTTCCCGGTGGAGAAGCAGCCGGGGCCGACGCTCGCGCAGGCGGGTCTCGCCGAGCGTGGCAACTGCGTCTACATGGGCACCAATGTGCGCAGCGGCACCGCGCGGGTGCTGATCGTGCGGACCGGCAAGGCGACGGTGTTCGGCCAGATCGCCGGCAAGCTGGCCCTGCGACCGCCGATGACCGAATTCGAGCGCGGCATCCAGCGCTTCGGCTATCTGCTGACCCGGATCATGCTGACCATGGTGGTGGCGGTGCTCGCCATCAACATCTTCATGGACAAGCCGCCCATCGCCTCGCTGCTGTTCGCGCTGGCGCTGGCGGTCGGGCTGACGCCGGAGCTGCTGCCGGCGATCGTCAGCATCACCCTCTCGCACGGCGCCAAGCGCATGGCCAGGCTGGGAGTGATCGTGCGGCGGCTGAATTCCATCGAGAACCTCGGCAGCATGGATGTGCTGTGCACCGACAAGACCGGCACCCTCACCGCAGGCGTGGTCGAACTCGACGGCGCCTACGACGAACTGGGGCAGGCCAGCCGCGAAGTGCTGCGCCTGGCTGGCGTCAACGCCCGTTTGCAGTCCGGTCTGGTCAATCCACTCGATGCGGCGGTGCGCGCCGCCGCCGATCAGGCCGGCCTGGCGCTCGACGGGCTTGCCCGCATCGACGAGATTCCCTACGACTTCGTGCGCAAATGCCTGTCGGTGGTGGTCGCCGACGCCTCGGGCGCGAGACAGTTGATCGCCAAGGGCGCGCTCGACCGCATCCTGGCCCTGTGTACCCGGGAGGGCGCGCAGGGCCTGCCGCTGGACGCCGGGCGCCGCGCCCGCATCGAGGCGAGCTACGAGCGCTGGAGCGCGCAGGGTTACCGCGTTCTGGGGGTCGCCTGGCGCGCGGTGGATGCACGCGAAGCCGCGTATACCCGCGCCGACGAATGTGAACTCTGCTTTGCCGGCTTCCTGCTGTTTCTCGACCCGCCCAAGCCCGATGCCCGGCAGACGGTCGCCGACCTGGCACGGCGCGGGGTGGGGCTGAAGATCATCACCGGCGACAACCGCAAGGTGGCGCGGCATGTCGCCGAGGCGGTCGGTCTGCCCGAGGCCAGCCTGCTGACCGGGAGCGAACTCGACGCCATGGACAATGCCGCGCTGCTGCACGCGGCGGAACGCACGGCGGTGTTCGCCGAGGTCGATCCCAACCAGAAGGAACGGATCATCCTCGCGCTGCAGAAAAGCGGCCATGTGGTCGGCTACATGGGCGATGGCATCAACGACGCCCTGGCGCTGCACACCGCCGATGTCGGCATCTCGGTGGACACCGCCGTGGATGTCGCCAAGGAGGCCGCCGACTTCGTGCTCCTGAGCAAGGATCTCGGCGTGCTGCGGCAGGGCATCGACGAGGGCCGGACCACCTTCGCCAACACCCTCAAGTACATCCTCGCCACGGTCAGCGCCAACTTCGGCAACATGTTCAGCATGGCGCTGGCCTCGATCTTCCTGCCGTTTCTGCCGCTGCTGGCCTCGCAGATCCTGCTCAACAACTTCCTGTCGGACATCCCGGCCACCACCATCGCCGGCGACCGGGTGGACGCCGAGTGGGTGGCCAGGCCGCGCCGCTGGGACGCGCTGTTCATCCGCGACTACATGGTGCTGTTCGGCCTGCTCAGCTCGGTCTTCGACCTGCTCACCTTCGGCGTGCTGCTCTGGCTGTTCGAGGCCGCGCCGGAGGAGTTCCGCACCGGCTGGTTCATCGAGTCGCTGCTCACCGAGCTGGTGATCGCCCTGGTGGTGCGCACCCGGCGCCGGTTCTACCGCAGCCGGCCCGGAAACTGGCTGCTGGCCAGCACCCTGGCGGTGGTGGCCGTTGCGCTGTGGATCCCTTATTCCCCGCTCAGTCCGATGCTCGGCTTCGTGCCACTGCCGGCCACGCTGCTGCTGGCGGTGATCGCGCTGACGCTGCTGTACGTGCTGGCGGTGGAGCTGGCAAAGACGCTGTTCTACGCGCGTGTCGGCAGCGCCCGCCGACAGTGGCCGGCCTCGCCTGCCGGGGCTTGACTCTGGAGGTGGGTCCAGGGTTTAGGCTGCGCTGGAATCCTCGTTGGAGCAGACATGGACAGGCTCACCATCAGCAGGCTCGCCGAAGCCGGCGGCGTCGGCGTTGACACCGTGCGCTTCTACGAACGCAGCGGGCTGATCCGCAAGCCCGCGCGCAGCGCCGCCGGCTATCGCCTGTACGCGGCCGAGGAGGTCCGCCGGCTGCGCTTCATCCGCCGCGCCAAGGCGCTGGGTTTCTCGCTGGACGACATCACCGAACTGCTGCACCTCAACGACGGCCAGGGCTCGCGCGCCTCGGTGCGCGCGCTGGCGCGGCAGCGGCTGGACGAGATCGAGCGCAAGCTGCGCGCCTTGCAGGCCCTGCAACACAGCTTGCAGACGCTGGTTCAGCACTGCGATGGCCACGGCGGGCTGGCCGGCTGTCCGATCATCGAGGCGGTGCTGGAGCCTGAGCAGCCCATCGCCCAGGCCGACACCCGGAGCGCCGCATGAACCACGATCATTCCGGTAGCCACAAGTCCGGCGAGCACAAGTGCGGCGAGGGCCGCTGCGGCCATCAGCCCGGCAAGCCGCCTGCCGCGCCTGCCGCCCAGCCCACTGCGTCCATCGTTCCGGCTCCGGCTCCGGCGCCTGCGGCGGCCTGCTGCGCCGGGGCCGGGCACTCCGGGCATGGCGACCACCGGCCGCCGACTGTACCGGCCGCAGTGGCTAGCGCCGCTGCCCCGGGCGCCTCGGTCTGGACCTGCCCCATGCACCCCGAGGTGCGCCGCGACCGCCCCGGCGCCTGTCCGCTCTGCGGCATGGCGCTGGAGCTGCTGGCGCCCAGCGCCGAGGCCGAGGACCACGGCGAGCTGGACGACATGCGCCGGCGCTTCTGGATCAGCGCCGCGCTGTGCCTGCCGCTGCTCTGGGCCATGCTCGGCGAGCTGCTGCCGGCGGTGGACCCGATGCGCCTGTTCGGCCATCGCGCCCTCGCCTGGGGGCAACTGCTGCTGGCGACGCCGGTGGTGCTCTGGGCCGGCTGGCCGTTCTTCGTCCGTGGCTGGGACTCGCTGCGCCACCGCAGCCTCAACATGTTCACCCTGATCGCGCTCGGCGCCGGCGCCGCCTGGGCCTATTCGCTGCTGGCGACGGTGTTCCCCGCAGCGCTGCCGGACTCGTTCCGCACGCCGATGGGCAGCGTGCCGCTGTACTTCGAGGCGGCGGCGGTGATCGTCACCCTGGTGCTGCTCGGCCAGGTACTGGAGCTGAAGGCCCGCTCGCAGACCTCGGGCGCGCTGCGCGCCCTGCTCAAGCTGGCGCCGCGCATCGCGCACCGGCTGAAGGACGGCCAGGAGGAGGAAGTCGGCATCGAAGAGGTGCAGGCCGGCGAGCAGTTGCGGGTGCGGCCGGGCGAGAAGATTCCGGTCGATGGCCGGGTGCTGGACGGCGGCAGCCATGTCGACGAGTCGATGCTCACCGGCGAGCCGCTGCCGGTGCGCAAGCAGGCCGGCGATGCGGTCTCGGCCGGCACCGTCAACGGCAGCGGCAGCCTGCTGATGCAGGCCGAGCACGTCGGCGCCGAAACCCTGCTGGCGCAGATCGTCCAGATGGTCGCCCAGGCGCAGCGCAGCCGCGCGCCGATCCAGCGTCTGGCCGACCTGGTCGCCGCCTGGTTCGTGCCGGCGGTGGTGCTGGTGGCCCTGGTCGCCGCCCTGGTCTGGGCGCTGGTCGGACCACCGCCGGCGCTGGCGCATGCGCTGCTGGTGGCGGTCTCGGTGCTGATCATCGCCTGCCCCTGTGCGCTGGGGCTAGCGACGCCGATGTCGATCATGGTCGGCGTCGGCCGTGGCGCCCAGGAGGGCGTGCTGATCAAGGACGCGGCGGCGCTGGAGGCCCTGGAGAAGGTCGATACCCTGGTGGTGGACAAGACCGGCACGCTTACCGAAGGCCGGCCGTCGCTGCGCCAGGTGCTGGCGCTGAAGGGTGACGAGAACGAACTGCTGCGGCTGGCCGCTTCGGCGGAAAGCGCCAGCGAGCATCCGCTGGCGCGCGCGGTGGTCGAGGGCGCCGCCGCGCGTGGCCTGCGCCTGGCGCCGGCCAGCGACTTCGGCTCCGACCCCGGTCGTGGCGCCTGGGCGCGGGTCGAGGGTCGGCAGGTGCAGGTCGGCAACCAGCATCTGGTCGAGGAACTGGGGCTGGATGTCGCCGCGTTCTCGGTCCCGGCCGGGCAGCACCGCGCCGAGGGCTCGACGACGATCTATGTCGTGCTCGACCACCAGCTCGCCGGCCTGCTGGTGGTCGCCGACGCGGTCAAGCCGACCACGCCGGAAGCGGTGCAGGCGCTCAAGGCGCTGGGCATCCGCCTGATCATGCTCACCGGCGACAACGCCGGCACCGCTGCCGCAGTCGCCGCCCGCCTCGGGCTGGACGAGGTGATCGCCGACGTGCTGCCGCAGGACAAGGCGGCGGCGGTGCGCCGCCTGCAAGGCGAGGGGCGGGTGGTGGCGATGGCCGGCGACGGCGTCAACGACGCGCCGGCGCTGGCGCAGGCGACGGTGGGAATCGCCATGGGCACCGGCACCGACGTGGCGATGGAGTCGGCCGGCATCACCCTGGTGAAGGGCGATCTGCGCGGCATCGTCAAGGCGGTGCAGTTGTCGCGCCACACCTTGCGCAACATCCGCCAGAACCTGTTCTTCGCCTTCGTCTACAACGCGCTCGGGGTGCCGGTGGCGGCCGGCGTGCTCTATCCGCTGTCCGGCCTGCTGCTGTCGCCGATGATCGCCAGCGCGGTGATGAGCCTGTCCTCGGTGTCGGTGATCGCCAACGCGCTGCGTTTGCGCAGGCTCAAACTCTAAGGAAACCCTGCATTAGATCGTCATTCCGGCGAAAGCCGGAATCCAGTCCCGGATGGCGTGATGAACTTGCGGGTACTGGATTCCGGCTTTCGCCGGAATGACTGAGCGCTTGGGACTTGCGCGGAACTTCCCTAAGCCGGCAGCGCCGCACTGGCGCTGGCCGGCTTGAGGCTGGGGGGCGGCAGCAGCAGTTCGGCGACGGTCTCGGCGATCAGGTTGTGCACGTCGATGGCGTTGCTGGCGTGGACGATGGTGTTGCAACTGAGCACCCGCGCGGCGCCGGCATGGATCAGATCCTGGTAGGCGCTGCCGGCGAAGATCGGATGCACGCCGATGCAGGTCGGTGCCGGCAGCCCGGCCTGGCGCAGGCGGCCGACGGTTTCGATCATGGTGCCGGCGCTGGCGATGATGTCGTCGATCAGCACCGGCTGGTGCTCGCGGTGCTGCTCCATCTCCGGCAGTCGCAGTGCGACCTGGCGGTCGCCCAGGCGTTCCTTGGTCAACACCAGGTGGGGGCAGCCGGCCTCGCGCGCGATGCGCGACACCCATTGCTCGCTTTCTTCGTCGGGGCCGATCAAGAGGCTGTTCGGCTGATGCTGGCGCAGCCACTGGGCGATGGCCGGTGCCGCTGCGGCGACCCGGGTCGGGATCGCGTAGATGTCGTCGAGGTGGCGGATGCGGTGCAGGTGCGGATCGACCGTGACCAGCCCGTCGAGGAAGGACGACAGCCAGCGCGCGTAGTGCTGCGAGGTCAGGCCTTCGCCTTCCTGAAAGATCTTGTCCTGGCGCAGATAGGCCAGATAGGGCGCCACCAGCAGCACCCGGCGGGCGCCGTGCTCGCGCAGGGTGGCGGCGGCGAGGTAGAGCGGCAGGCTCTTGCCGTTGGGCTGGTCCAGGCCGCAGACCAGGATCGCGGTGCGCCCCCAGACCGCGCTGCCGATCCGCACATAGGTCTCGCCGTCCGGGAACTGGCGCAGGTTCAGGGCGCCGGGCTCGGCGCCCAGGGCGCTGCTCAGGTGGGCGGCCAGCGCCTCCTGTCCGGGCAGCGAAAAGACGATGGGGCTCATTCAGTCCTCCGTGATCTGGATGGTTTCCGGATGCGCTCCGGCGTAGGCGGCGGCATAGGCCAGTTCACCGGGCGACTGCGCGTGCAGCCGGTACAGCGGCTGGCCGCGCTCGACCCGATCCCCGCAATGCACCTGCAACTCGATGCCGGCCGCCGGCGAGGCCGGCGCCCCGGCCAGTTTGGCGATGCGCGCCAGCCGGCGGTTGTCGATGCTCTGCACCCGGCCGTCGCGGCCGGCGGTGAACTCCTGCGTGTGGGCGGCGCGCGGCGGCTCGCGCAGGCCGCCCTGGGCCTGGCAGATCGCCTCGAACTTGCGCCAGGCGCTGCCGTTGCGCAGCAGTTCGCGCGCCTGCGGCAGGCCTTCACCGTGGCCGGCCTTGCCGCCGATCTCCAGCAGTTGCCCGGCGAGCAGCAGCGCGCGCTCGCGCAGGTCGGTGGGTGCCCCGGCCTGGTTCTGCAGGACCGCCAGCAGATCCCAGGCCTCCAGCGCCGGGCCGATGCCACGACCGACCGGCTGGCTGCCGTCGGTGCGCGTCACCCGCACGTTCAGTCCCAGCGCCTCGCCGACGCCGTGCAGGCGTCGGGCCAGCGTATCGGCGGCGTGGGCGCTGCGGACCTTGGCGGTGGGGCCGACCGGCATGTCGATCAGCAGGTGGTTGGAGCCGGCGGCGAGCTTCTTGGAAATGATCGAAGCCGCCAACTGCCCCTCGCTGTCGAAGTCCAAGGGCCGTTCGACGCGGATCAAGAGGTCGTCGGCGGGCGACAGGCCCATGGCCCCACCCCAGACCACGCAGCCGCCTTCACGCTCCACCACCTGGCGCATGCGCGGCAATTCCAGATCGACCGGGGCCAGCATCGCCATGGTGTCGGCGGTGCCGGAAGGCGAGGTGATCGCCCTCGACGAGGTCTTGGGAATGGTCAGGCCGGCGGCGGCGGCGATCGCCACGACGATGGGGGTGGTGCGATTGCCGGGCAGGCCACCGACGCAGTGCTTGTCCACCACCACGGCGGACGGCCAGTGCAGACGCTGGCCGGCATCGACCATCGCCTCGGTGAGCGCGATGGTTTCGTCCAGCGACAGCGCGCTGCCGGCGCAGGCGGTGACGAAGGCCGCCATCTCCAGCTCCGAGTAGCGGCCGGCGGTGATGTCGGCGATCACCATTTGCAGGCCGCTGCGCGAGTAGGAGTGGCCATAGACCTTGCCGCGCACCTGCGAGAACGACTCCAGCGGCTCCGGGTGCGAGAGCTGGGCCGGGTCGCCGTCGGCGCCGCCCAGCGCCCGCCAGGCTGCCTCCGACAGGCCGACCCGATCCGGCGCCAGCAGCGGCGGATCGACGATGTTGAGGGTGGCGATCACCGCGCGGTCGCCGAGGCCGACGCGAATCCGCGAATGGGCGTCGAAGCCCTGCGCGCGACAGACGGGGCTGTCGCTGCGCAGATAGGCCACTGGCTCCTGATAGGTGTTGATGCCCATGCGCTGGATGCGCAGGCTGGGCAGCGCGCTGCCGCTCACCGGCGTTTGCGCGGGGCGAGCTCCGCGTGTTCCTGGTAGTCCGGCACCAGGCAGTCCCAGTGCAACTGCTCCTCGATGCGCTGGCGCAGCGCGTCGGCGGCGGCCGGCTCGCCGTGGGTGATGAAGGTGCGCAGCGGCGGCTGCTTGCAGGGCTTGAGCCAGTCGAGCATCTCCGCGTAGTCGGCGTGGGCGGACAGGTTGCTCAGGCTCACCACCTCGGCGCGCACCGCCACGTACTGGCCGTGGATCTTGATGCTCTCCGCGCCGTCGCGCAGCGCCGCGCCACGGGTGCCGCCGGCCTGGAAGCCGGCCAGCACGATGGTGTTGCGGGGATCGCCGGCGAAGGCCTTGAGGTGGTGGATCACCCGGCCGCCGGTGGCCATGCCGCTGCCGGCGATGATCAGCATCGGGCCGTGGCGCTCGTTCAGTGCCTTGGATTCCTCCACCGTGTTGACGTAGTGGGCGGCGTGGCACATGGCGTTGCAGTCCTCGACGCTGAGTCGGTGTTCGCGGCGGAAGCGACGGTAGGCGGCGGTGACATCCACCGCCATCGGGCTGTTCAGGTACACCGGCAGGCTGGCGGGAATCTGGCCCTCGGTTTTCAGGCGATGGACCGCCCACAGCAGTCCCTGCGCGCGGCCGACCGCGAACGAGGGCACGATCACCACGCCACCACGGGCGGCGGTGCGGCGGATCACCTCGCCGAACTCCTGCAGAGGGTCGGTATCCTCATGGCGACGGTTGCCATAGGTGGATTCCACCACCAGGTAGTCGGTCTCCGGCAAGGGTGCCGGTGCGCGCAGGATCGGGTCCTGCGGACGGCCGAGGTCGCCGCTGAACAGCAGCCGGGTCTTGCCGTCGGTGAACTGCACCATCGCCGCGCCGAGGATGTGCCCGGCGGGCAGAAAACGGGCGCGCAGCCCCTGGGCGGGCTCGAACTCGCGCTCAAAGGGCATGGGCTCCAGTCGTTCCAGCGCCTGGAAGGCATCGGCCTCGGTGTACAGCGGCAGCGCCGGCGCGTGCTTGGACCAGCGGTGGCGGTTGGCATTTTCCGCCTCTTCCTCCTGCAGGCGGCCGCTGTCGGGCAGCAGGATGCGGCAGAGGGCCTGCGTTGCCTCGGTGCAGTAGATCGGGCCCTGGTAGCCCTTCTTCACCAGCAGCGGCACGTAGCCGCTGTGATCGAGGTGGGCGTGGGTGAGCACCACCGCGTCGAGCTGGGCGAGGTCGAACGGCGGTGGCCCCCAGTTGCGCAGGCGCAGTTGCTTGTAGCCCTGGAACAGGCCGCAATCCACCAGCACCTGGGCGCGACCGCTGCGCAGCAGGTACTTGGAGCCGGTGACCGTGCCGGTGGCCCCGTAAAAGCCCAGATTCATCATGGCCGTAGCCGGGACGGATGCGGGCACGATGGGGCGTGGGCGGGCATGGGGCTGCTCCTGGCGATGCGGCTGGCGAGTGAGCGGCATGCTGCGGCGCCGGCACCGGGCCGGCATTGACCTGGGTCAAGCCCGGTTGCAGTCCCTGAGCCAGGTCGCCAGCACGCCGGCCAGCAGGGGCAGGGGCAGGGCGTCGATGGGATGCGCCCGGCCGGCGAAGGTGAAGGCATGGCTACCCGGGATCAGCCGGTGCAGGTCCAGCAGCTCCTGCCAGGGCAGCAACTGGTCGGCGTGCGCCGACATCAGCAGGCTGGGCACCCGGATGGCGCGGAAATCCTCCTCGCCGAGAGCGGGCTGCTCGCCCAGACGGCGGTAGAGCGCAGCCAGCCGGGTGGCCAGCGCCTGCCAGTCCTGGCCCGGATGCAGGCTGGCCTGGATCGCCGGTTGCGGGCTGCCGGGCGCGCTGATGCGCTCGACGCTGGACAGGTGGGTGAAGTGCGAGACCGTCTCGGCGTCGTAGCGCACCTTGGTCGCCAGGGTGCAGATGCCAGCCAGCCGCTGCGGGTGATGGCGCGCCAGCCACAGCGCGATGTAGCCGCCGAAGCTGTAGCCGAACAGCAGCGCCCTTTCCAGGCCGCGCTGGTCCATCTGCCGCAGTACATCGCTGGCCAGTGCCTCGACCGTGAACTGATCCGGAATGGCGCGGCCGCCGTGCCCGAGCAGGTTGAGCGCCTCGACCGCACCCGCCGGGCGCAGCGCGTCCACCAGCGGTTGCAGCGCCGAGGCGGCGCCGCGCGAGCCGTGCAGGATCAGCAGGGGCGCGGCCACGGCTGTTCAGCCGACGTGGACGAAGGCCAGCTTGTTGCCGTCGAGATCACGCCAGTAGCCGGCGTAGAAGTTGGCGCTGCGGGCGCCGGCCGGACCTTCGTCGCTGCCGCCCAGCGCCAGCGCCTTCTGGTAGAGCCGGTCGACCTCGGCCTTGTCCTTGCAGGTCAGCGCGATCATGGTGCCGTTGCCGGCGGTGGCGGGCTTGCCGTCGTAGGGCAGCGCGATGCCGAGCAGGGGTTTGCCGGGCTGCACGCCCCAGAGCACGAAGCGCTCGCTGTCCATGTAGCGCTGGGCGCCGATCTCGCCGAGCAGGGCGTCGTAGAAGGCCTTGGCGCGGGGCAGGTCGCGGGTGCCGAGGGTGGCGTAGCTGATCATGAGGGTTCTCCGGTTGCGGGGGGCTGCGGCTCAGGCCGCGTAGTTCTGGTTGAGGTAACGCAGAATCTGGCGCGACTCGTACATTGCCGTGCCGGTATTGGGGTCGATCAGGTAGGGCACTTGCACCTGGCCGGTGTGCTCGGCCAGCCAGCGGCGGTTGCGGCTGGTGCCCTTCTCGCCCTTGAACAGGCGGTCGCGGAAGCTCGGCGGGCCGATATCCTTCCAGGCGGCCTTGCCGGTATTGCGCAGCAGGTAGGGCAGCTCCAGCTCGCACAGCCGCGCCCGCACCGGTTTCGAGAACGGGCTGGCCTCGAAGCTGTACAGCTCCAGCGGCTGCGCCGGTGCCTTGGAGGCGGTTGCCCTGAGTCCGGCGATCCCGCCCTGCGGCCGCCATTGAGTTGCCGAGGCCAGGAAGGAGCTGGCCACCGCCAGCGGCCGCAGCGGACCGTGGCCGCGCAGCCGGCGGCCGTAGGTCTTGCCCAGGTAGTCGATGATGTCGGCGCTTTCGTAGAGCCGGGTGCCGGTGTTGTCATCGACCAGCAGCGGAAACTGTTGCTTGCCGCCCAGCTGCTCGGCTTCCGGCCGGAAGCGCGTGCCTCCCACCGGGCAAGGCAGGATCAACACGTCAAGGTCCAACTCGGTGAGCACCTCGCGCACCAGTCGGCAGTAGGGGCTGGCCTCGATGTCGTAGAGCTTGAGCAACTGCGCCGGCTGCCGCCGCGCCGGCGCCAGAGCCATGGCCCCGCGCCAGCCGCGCAGGCTGGCGGCCAGCAGGTTGAGGTAGACGTCGGTCTTCAGGCTCATGGCGGTGGCGGCTACTGTGCTGGAGGTGCCGCGCTTGATTGGTCGTCGAGACCGTAGTCGATGTAAACCGGTTCGTCTGGGAGTTTCTGGTCTTTCAGATAAGCCCAGGCCAGGCGATTGATCTCGCTGCTGACATCGGCGTAGCTGTGTCCCTGTCCCTCGATGACCGTGCTGCTGACCGCGACTCTTTGCTTGCGCAGGGCCTGTTCCATGCTGCGCTGGGCCTCCCTGGTATACAGCGCGTCGGCCTCGCCGATGATCAGCTTCACCGGCAGCTTCTTGCGCCGCAGCAGTTGCAGCGCGGCCTGGTCGGATTCCTGCTTCCACAGCGCCGCATAACTGGCGATTCCGGCGAAGTACTCGGATTCCACCAGGCCCAGGGTCAGGGCATAGAGGCCACCGGCGGAGTACCCGAACAGATAGATGCGCCGAGAATCCACCGGATGCTGGGCCCTCACGGCGTCGATGACAGTGTTGATGAAGCCGGGACCATCGTCCTGCAGATTCCACTTGCGCGGTTCCAGGGAGTCCGGCCCCAGCACCAAAAAGCCCTGTTCATTGGCCAGATCGCACCAGGCAGCAACCAGATCGGCGCCGCGCTGGTTGGAGCCGTGCAGAACTACCACCAGTGGCGACGGTTGGTTCGCGGCCTCCAGCTTTGGGGGCACGTAGAGCGCGTAGTTGCGCTCGCTGGACGCCGGCTTCGGTGTCGCCTCGGCGGAGGCCGAGGTCGCAGTCTCCGGGGGCGCTCCCGGCGAGGTCGAACTGGCACTGGCCAGTGGTGGTGCCAGGGTGCTGGTCAGCGCCAGCACAAGTAACTGCAGGGAGCGGCGGAGATGGTTCATGCGCTGCCTTTCTGGTTGTCCAGCCATACGCCCAGGCCCTGGGCATTGAGTTCGAGATCGGTGGCGAGCAGGGCGTCGACTTGCGCCACTGGCATCCGGTGGCCGCGCGCGGCGAGATCGGCCAGCAGGTCGGCGCGCAGCGCGGCCTTGATCGCCTGATGGCGGTCGGGTGCCTGCGCCAGGCCGCGCGCCAGCGCGACGTAGCGGATGATCCCGGCGCGCAGGCGCTCGGCCAGCAGCAACACCTGGTCTACCTCACCGTAGTGGGTCAGGTACATGCGTCGCGGCGCGTAGCTGAGGTAGCGATCCAGGGTCTGATACCAGGCCTCGGGCTCGAACTGCACCGGCGTGGTGGTGGGGATCAGCCAGGGTCCGGCGGCGTCGTCGAAGTCGCGGTAGGACAGGCCGAAGGTATCGCCGGTGAAAAAGCCGCGGCTCTCGGCATCCCAGACGCTGAAGTGATGGCGGGCGTGGCCGGGCGAGTCGATGAATTGCAGCTCGCCATTGCCAAAGGGCAGCGACTCGCCATCGCCGGGCGCGATCACGCGCTCGGTGGGCGCGGCCACGATCTCGCCGTACATCGCCGCCATCGCCTCTGCGCCGTAGACGGCGGTGGCGCCGGCGATCAGCTTCGAGGGGTCGATCAGATGCCGGGCACCGCGCGGATGCACGACCAGCTTGGCCTGCGGCAGCTGGCTGAGCAGCAGGCCGGCGCCGCCAGCGTGGTCGAGGTGCACGTGGGTGACGATGACATAGCGAACCCGCTCGCGGGCCAGGCCACGGGCGTCGAGTTCGGCGAGCAGTCGCGGCACGCCGGGCGAGGTCCCGGCTTCGACGAAGGCGAGATCGTCGCCGCGCTCCAGCAGGTAGCAGCAGGCCATGCCGGGCCGCTCCTGCAAGGTGTCGAGGCAGGTGATGCCGTGGCCGAGGTCCTGGGCGGGGAAAGGCGTCATGTCCATGGCGGGTGTCCTGTTCAGTCGTCGTCGGCTTCCGGGCGCCAGGGCTGGCCGGCCAGCTCGCAGAGCGGCTTCGACAGGCGCTCGGGATGCTGCGGCGCCAGATGCTGGCCGTAGAAGGCGAGCAGCTTGGCGAAGTCGGCCGGGTAGTCGCCGCTCGGGTACAGCGGCGGGCCGAAGGTGACGACCTTGCGCCGATAGTCGGCCGCCGCCGGCAGCACCGGAACCCCGGCGCCCTGGGCGATGAAGTAGTAGCCGCGCTTCCAGTCCGGCGCCGCGTGGCGGGTGCCCTCCGGCGCGATCAGCAGCAGCAGCGCCGGCTTGCTGTTGAAGGCATCGACACTCTGCTCGATCACGCCCTTGGGACTCTTGCGGTTGATCGGGATGGCGCCGAACCAGCGCAGCAGCGGCCCCATCGGGCCCTTGAAGGCGCTGTCCTTGATCATGGTGCCGGCGTCCAGGCCAAGCGCCATGAGGGTGCCGAGGCCGATCACCCCGTCCATGTTGGAGGTGTGCGGGGCGCCGATCAGGACCATCTTCGGCAGGTCGGGAATCTCGCCTTCGAGGCGCCAGCCGAGCAGGCGCAACACCAGGCGGGCAAGGCCGCGAGAGAACGCGTTGCCGCGTCGTGGAACCTGCGAGCCGATGTGCAGGTTCATGGGGACAGTCTCATGAGTTGGAAGTCGGGCGGTGGCCGGGAATGAGCCGCGCGTATTGTGCGCGAAGCCAGCGGCCCGCTTTTCTGCTAGGGGCGTCGGCGCGCTAGGGCCTGTCACCAATTAGAACATTGCTGCGGCGGAAGGCGGTTTTGGGGCAGTGCAAGGAAGCAAGAGTGCGCAATAGCGGGCCTATTGAAACTCTTGCTGACGCTGCAATGCCCCAAAACCGTCCCGCCCCGAAGGGTTGCTGGCCAAAAGCGCGTCATGCCACGTTGCCCGCCTAGCGAAGGCTCCAGCCTTCGCGTCGGCCGGCGCCTTGCCTGACGCGCTTTTGACCGGCAACGCAGCGACGTTCTAATTGGTGACAGGCCCTAGCTCGGGGTGGACAGCTTCAGGCCGACGATGCCGACCAGGATCAGCCCCAGGCTCACGAGCCGCCCGGCATTGGCCGGTTCACCCAGCCAGACGATGCCGACGATGGCGGTGCCGACCGCGCCGATGCCGACCCAGACCGCGTAACCGGTGCCCACCGGCAGGCTCTTCAGGGCCAGGCTCAGCAGCCCGAAGCTGGCGGCCATCGCCGCCAGCGTCCAGAGGCTGGGCCAGAGGCGGCTGAAGCCCTCGGTGTGCTTCAGGCCCAGGGCCCAGACGATTTCCAGCAGTCCCGCCAGTACCAGCAGTGCCCAGGCCATGCGCGCCGTCTCCGTTTGCGATGGCCGGAGACTACCGGTTCGACGCCGCTCAGTCGCGCTTGGGCGGGTTGATCTCTTTCCACAGGCCGGCGTTCTTGATGCCCAGGGCATCGGGGTCGAACACCGGGTCCTTGCCGGCCTTCTTCTGCGCCTCGTAGTCCTTCAGCGCCAGCAGCGCCGGCTTCTGCAGGATCAGGATCGCGACGATGTTCAGCCAGGCCATCAGGCCGACGCCGATGTCGCCCAGCGCCCAGGCGGTGCTGGCGCTGCGCAGCGTGCCGTAGACCACCGCCGCCAGGATGCCCAGACGCAGCGCCAGGATCATCCACGGCCGGTGCACCTTGCGGTTGATGTAGGCGATGTTGGTTTCCGCCATGTAGTAGTAGGCGACGATGGTGGTGAAGGCGAAGAACAGGATCGCCAGCGCCACGAAACCCGGCCCCTGGCCGGCCATCACCGTGCTCACCGCGTGCTGCGCGAAACCGGGGCCGGGCTCGATGCCGGGCAGGGCTTCCACCAGCAGGCCGCCGTGCGGATTGATGACGTTGTACTTGCCGGTGGCGAGGATCATGAAGGCGGTCGCCGAGCAGACCATCAGCGTGTCCACGTAGATCGAGAAGGCCTGCACATAGCCCTGCTTGGCCGGGTGGCTGACCTCGGCGGCCGCCGCCGGGTGCGGGCCGGTGCCCTGGCCGGCCTCGTTGGAATAGATGCCGCGCTTCACGCCCCATTCCACCGCCAGGCCGAGCACCGCGCCGAACGCCGCCTCGAAGCCGAAGGCGCTGCGGAACACCAGCGCGATGACTTCCGGCACCTTGGCGGCGTTGACGATCAGGATCGCCAGCGCCACCAGGATGTAGGCGAGCGCCATGAACGGCACCACCAGTTCCGCGAAGCCGGCGATGCGGCGCAGGCCGCCGAAGATGATGAAGCCCAGCACCAGGCCGATGCCGGTGGCGGTGGCCAGCGGCGGCACGCCCCAGGCGGCCTGCATGCTGGCGGCGATGCCATTGGCCTGCACGCCCGGCAGCAGCAGGCCGGTGGCGAACACGGTGGCCACCGCGAAGATCCAGGCGTACCACTTCTGGCCCATGGCCTTTTCGATGTAGTAGGCCGGGCCGCCACGGTATTGGTCCTGCTCGTCCTTCTCCTTGTAAATCTGCGCCAGCGTCGATTCGATGTAGGCGGTGGAGGCGCCGAGAAAGGCGACCATCCACATCCAGAACACCGCGCCGGGACCGCCGTAGGCGATGGCGGTGGCGACACCGGCGATGTTGCCGATGCCGACGCGGCCGGACAGCGACATCGCCAGCGCCTGGAACGAGGACACGCCCGAGGCTGAAGCGCTGCCGCGCAACATCAGCCGCAGCATCTCGGCGAAGCCGCGCACCTGCATGAAGCGGGTGCGGATCGAGAAGTACAGACCGGTGCCCAGGCAGAGCGCGATCAGCGCCTTGCTCCAGATCAGGTCGTTGACGGCATTGACGAGGGCATCCACGGGGTTGGGGCTCCGGTTCTAGCTAGGGCGGGTCGCGGCCGAGAGTATGGACGCGGGCCTGGGACTAGCAAGAACCGGGGCGAAACCCGGCCTGATCGGGAGCGCGGGCGAAAATTACCAGCGCTGTTCGCCCCGGCGCCGTCGCGCTGTTGCCGCGCAAGCTCAGGGCAGCGGACGCAGGAACACCTGCTGGGTGGGGTCACGCTGTAGGCGCTGGCCGTTGCGGCTGCTGGCGAACAGCAGTTCGCCGCCGCTGGTCGCCGCCCAGGTGTTGTTGCCCGGCCCGGTGAGCAGCGTGCCGCCGCTCCAGCCCTGGCCGGGATCGAACACGGCGGTCATGGTCTTCCAGCGCCAGTCGGCCGAGCGGTTGTCGGTCCACACCGCGCGCACCCGGCCATCGGCGTCGAGGCCCAGACGCGGGTACTGGCTGAAGGCCTGCTCCTCGCCGCCGAGCAGGGTCTCGCCGGTGAGGAAGCTGGTGCCGCCATCGCTGGAGCGCGCATGGCGGATCGAGAGATTGGCGCCAGCGGCGTCGAGCGCCTTGCTGTCCCAGACGCAGATCAGGCTGCCGTCGCCGGCGTAGGCCAGCGCCGCGTGGCGGTCGGCGCGGTCGTCGGCGCCGAGGCTGGCGGCCTCGCTCCAGTCGCCATCTGCGTCGCGAGTGTGGATGCGGATCTGCCAGTTATCGACATCGCTGCTGTCGCCGCTGAGCGTCTGGCCGGTCCACAGCGGGTCGGCGTCGCTGCGATTGTCGTGGTAGGCCAGGGCGATCCGGCCATCGGCGCGCACCGCCAGCGTCGGCCACACCGAGGCCGGGTAGATGGCGCTGCGGCTGTCGAAGAGGTTGGCGGCCTGGAAGCTCTTGCCGATGCGGCTGACGTTCACCGGCTCGGCATCCAGCCCCAGGACCTGCGCGAACACGTCCATCGGCTCGGCGGCGCGGATCTCCTGCCAGGCCAGGACCGGCTTGCCGTCGGGGCGTAGCGCGATCACCGGCCGCTCGGCGCGACCCGCGAAGCTGCGGATCACCTGCTCCGCCTGCCAGCTCAGTCCGCCGTCGCTGGAATGGCGCAGATAGACCGCAGGCCGGCGCGGCACCTGGCCGGCGCGCTCGTCCTGCCAGACCACCCAGACCTCCTCGCCTAACGCGGTGATGCGCGGAAAGCGCGCGCTGCGGCTTTCGGGGGCGAGATCGAAGGCCGGGCCGGCGCGGCCGTCGGCGGCGACGCGGCGGTACATCACCTTGGTGCTGCCTTCCTCGTGCACTTCCGCGACCAGATGGCGCAGGCCCTCGCTCACCGCGAGATCGGGGAAGCCGGCAAAGCGGCCGAGGCTGCCGAACAGGCGGCGGCCGCCGTCGTCGCCAGCGATTTCGGTCGGGATCGCTTCCGCCGGCTGCGGGCTGGCGAGGCTGGGGCCGATGAAGATCGGCGCGGTGATCGCCTGCCGGGCATCGACCAGGCGCACCGGGTTGAAGATGCTGGCGATGTCATTGGTGTTGAGGCTGTCGAAGCCCAGGCCGCGCGCTTCGGCGTAGTACCAGCTCTGTCCATCCTCGGCCTGAATGTCGATCTCGTGGATCTGTTCGAGCTGGAACGGCGTGTAGCTGGCCACCACCGCGCCGGCGTTCTTGCCCGGATTGCGGTAGAGCGTGACGGTGCTGCCGATGGCGTTCTGGATCCGCAGACGCAGCTTGCCGGCGCTGCCGGAGGCCGCCACCAACTCGTCGCCGGCCATTGCCTCGTAGACGCCGTCGCCATCGAGATCGGCTTCCAGACTTAAGCTCGGGAACAGCCCATTGTTGCCGCCGTTGAGGTAGACCCGACCGCGTTGCAGGCCCTGCAGGATGGCGCGCTCGCTGGCCTCGCCGGCGAAGGCCTGGGTGGCCGGCTGACCGGGGCCGGCGAGCAGCCAGAGTTCGCGGAAGTGATTGTCGGAGCCGCCGACGCCGCTGAAGCGGTAGCCGGCGTTCCACAGGCCCTCGGCGTACTTGAGTTCGGCCTCGATGCCGCTGCCACGGTTCCAGATTTCGATGACGTCGGCGCCGATGGCATTGGCGCGCTCGTTGGGCGTGCCGTCGTCATTGAGATGGCCGTCGTCCGGGTGGTTGTGGCTCCACACCGCGCCCTGGCTGTGGGCGTCCCAGATCGAGGTTTGCAGCACTGCCCAGCCCGGCCGGCCGGGATAGTTCGCGCCCTGCACCACCCAGTCCACCGCGCCGATGGGATTGGCGTGCGGGCTGCCATTGGCCTCCTCGCCGGGAATCAGCAGCAACTGGTCGCTGGTCCACAGCGGGTCGTAGTGCTGGTCGTAGGTGCGATGGTCGGTGATCGGCATCCAGTCCAGCCCGGCGCGGGCGCCCTGACCGATCTGGTCGCTGACGCTGACGTTGCCGGCGCCGCGGCCATCGAGCAACTGGCGCGGCAGCGAGCCGTCGGCGGAGTGGTCGGTGTGTACGTGCATGTCGCCGGCCAGCCAGCCGCCCTGCGGCGCGGCAGTGGGCAGGGTGGTGAAGCGGGCGCCGACATTGCGGGCGGCGTTCATGCTGAGGCGGCAGTCGGTGCTGCCGCTGCAATCGCCGCTCCAGCCGGCGAACTGCCAGCCAGCGGCGGCTTCGGCGCTCAGGGCGACTTCGCTGTCGGTGGCGAAGCTGGCTTCGCAGTGCGTGCCGCAGTCGATGCCAGGCAGATCGCTGCTGACCGAGCCCTGGCCCTCGCGGCCGAGTTTGAGAACCTGCGCGCTGTTATTGCTGAAGCGGGCGCTGACCGCAGTGTCGGCGTGCAGCACCAGGGTGCACAACGGCTTGCTGCCGGCGCAGGCGCCGCCCCAGCCGAGAAAGCTCTGGCCGGACTCCGGGCTGGCGGTGAGGCTGACCACCGCGCCATCGGCATAGCTCTCGCTGCAATCGCTGCCGCAGACGATGCCGGCGGGCGCGGAGACCACCTGTCCCTGGCCCTCGACGCCAACCGTCAAGGCACGGCGGCTGGGCTCGCCACCCGGGTCCGGCTGGCCGCTGTCACCGCTGGGCGAGTTGCTACAGGCAGCCAGCAGCAGGGCAAGGGCGAGGGCGAGCAGATGGCGCATGAAGTCGTCTCCGGCGGGGCTGATCAATCCGTCATGGTAGGCCGCTTTGGTCACGATTCGATGACGGTCGCCGGCTTGTGGCGGCGCCGGGTCCGCTAGAATCCGCGCGCTTTCCATCCGGACCCCGCCATGCGCCTCTCCCGCTTCCCGCTCGCCACCACCAAGGAAATGCCTGCCGACGCGCAGGTGATCAGCCACCAGTTGATGCAGCGCGCGGGCTACATCCGCAAGCTCGGCGCCGGCCTCTACACCTGGATGCCGATCGGCCTCAAGGTGCTGCAGAAGATCGAGGGCATCGTCCGTGAGGAGATGAACCGCGCCGGCGCGCTGGAGACCCTGATGCCGGCGATCCACCCCGCCGAGCTGTGGCAGGAATCCGGCCGCTGGGAAATCATGGGCGCCGAGATGCTGCGCCTGAAGGACCGCCACGGCGCCGAGTTCTGCTACGGGCCGACGCACGAGGAAGTGATCGTCCACACCGCCCGCCAGGACATCCGCAGCTACAAGCAGCTGCCGATCAACTACTACCAGATCCAGACCAAGTTCCGTGACGAGCGCCGGCCGCGCTTCGGGGTGATGCGCGCGCGCGAGTTCATCATGAAGGACGCCTACAGCTTCCACATGACGCACGAGGACTTGGCGCGCGAGTACGACAACATGCGCCAGGCCTACATCCGCATCTTCACCCGCCTGGGCGTGGACTTTAGGCCCGTGCAGGCCGACAGCGGCAACATCGGTGGCTCGGCCTCGGAGGAGTTCCACATCCTCGCCGGCGCTGGTGAAGACCTGCTGGCGGTGGCCGAGGGCGGCAGCTACGCCGCCAACATCGAGGCCGCTGCGACCCTGCCGCAGCCGGCGCCGGCCGCGCCGTCGGCGACGCTGAGCAAGGTCAGCACCCCGGGTCAGAAGACCTGCGAGCAGGTGTCCAAATTCCTGAGCGTGCCGCTGACCGGCAAGGTGAAGCTCCTGGTGGTCAAGGGCGCCGAGGGCGGTCTGGTCGCCATTGCGCTGCGTGGCGATCACCAGCTCAACGAGGTGAAGGCCGGCAAGCATCCGCTAGTCGCCAGCCCGCTGACGCTCGCCGACCCGGCCGAGGTACAGCGCTTGTTCGGCGCCGAGGTCGGCTATCTCGGCCCGGTGGGTTGCCCGGTGCCGGTGATCGCCGACCACGCGGCGGCGGCGGTAGCGGACTTCGTCTGCGGCGCCAACGAGAACGACCACCACCTCAGCGGCGCTAACTGGGGCCGCGATTGCAGCTATGTCGAGCAGGCCGACCTGCGCAATGTCGTCGAGGGCGATCCCTCGCCGGACGGCGTCGGCACCATCAAGTTCTACCGTGGCATCGAGGGCGGCCACATCTTCCAGCTCGGCCGCAAGTACACCGAGGCGATGCGCTTCAGCGTGCTCAACGAGGCGGGTGAGGCGGTGACGCCCTACATGGGCTGCTACGGCATCGGCGTTTCGCGCCTGGCGGCGGCGGTGATCGAGCAGAAGCACGATGCCAACGGCATCATCTGGCCGGACGCGGTGGCGCCGTTCCGCGTGCTGATCTGCCCGATTGGCAGCGACCGTTCACCGGCAGTCAAGGATGCCGCCGAGGCGCTGTACGCCGCGCTCCAGGCCAAGGGCATCGACGTTGCCCTCGATGATCGCGGCCAGCGGCCGGGTTCGATGTTCGCCGACGCCGACCTGATCGGCATCCCGCACCGCATCGTCATTGGCGACAAGGGCCTGGCGACGCAGCAGTACGAGTACAAGCAGCGCGCGGCCGCAGCGGCGGAGATGATCCCGGCGACGGTCGAGGCGGTGCTCGCCAAGCTGGCCTAGTCCAGGCTCACCACCAGGTGCTGATTCCCTTCCCCGCAAGGCGGGGGAGGGCCGGGGTGGGGGCGTTCGCGTCTGGCGAGACGCTCCCCGTGAGTAAGCCTCAGCGACTCAGCAGCGCGTCGATCTTCGCCGCGCAGATGAAATCGTTCTCGGTGAGACCGTTGGCGGTGTGCGTCCACCAGCTCATCTGCACGGTCTTGTAGCCGAAGCTGATGTCCGGGTGATGGTCTTCGCGGTGCGCGACGTAGACCGCCGCGTTCACGAAGGCGGTGGTGTGGTAGTAGTTCTTGAACTGAAAGGTCGCCACCAGCTTCCGGCCCTCGTCGGCGAACTCCCATTCGCTGCGCAGCTCCTTCTTCAGCGCCTCGGCTTCGGCGGCCGGCAGCGGCGGGGTCTTGCCCTCGCAGGGGATGCAGCGCTTTTCGGCGAGTTTGCTGGTCATGGGTGGCTCCAAGAGTTCGGCGCGGAGTTTAGGCCAGTGCGTCGGCCAGGTCTGCTCGCAAATCGGCCAGATCCTCGATGCCCACCGACAGCCGGCACAGCGAGTCGGAGATGCCCAGTGCCGCGCGCTGCGCCGCCGGCACGCTGGCGTGGGTCATGATCGCCGGGTGCTCGATCAGGCTCTCGACGCCGCCCAGCGATTCGGCCAGGGCGAACAGCCGCGTGCGTTCGAGAAAGCGCCGCGATTCCTCCAGGCCGCCCTTCAGCTCGATGGAGATCATGCCGCCGTAGCCACGCGGCATCTGCCGCTGGGCGAGCGCGTGCTGCGGATGCGAGCGCAGGCCGGGGTAGTGGACCCTTGCCACCTTCGGGTGCGCTTCCAGCCACTCGGCCAGCGCCTGCGCGTTCTCGCAATGGCGCTGCATGCGCAGCGCGAGCGTCTTCACCCCGCGCAGGGCGAGATAGCTGTCGAAGGGGCCAAGCACTGCGCCGACCGCGTTCTGCAAAAACGTCAGGCGCTCCTGCAATTCGTTATCGGCGCCGGCGATCAAGAGGCCATTGACCACGTCGGAATGGCCGTTGATGTACTTGGTCGCGGAATGCATCACGCCACTGAAACCCTGCTCCAGCGGCCGTTGCAGATAGGGGCTGGCGAAGGTGTTGTCGGCCCAGGCCGGGATGCCGTGCCGGCGGGCGATCTCGCCGATGGCGGAGAGGTCGGCGAGCTTGAGCATGGGGTTGGTGGGGGTTTCCACCCAGATCAAGCGCGTCTCGGGCGTGATCGCCGCCTCGACGTTCTTAGGCTCGCGCAGATCGACAAAGCTGAACCTGAGCCCCGCCGACTTCGCGCGCACCCGCGCGAATAGCCGGTAACTGCCGCCGTAGAGATCGTCACTGGCGATCACATGCGCGCCCGGCTCCAGGGTGTCGAGCAGGGTGGCGGTGGCCGCCAGCCCGGAAGCAAAGGCATAGCCGCGCGCGCCGCCTTCGAGGTCAGCGACGCAGCGCTCGTAGGCATAGCGGGTCGGGTTGTGGCTGCGCGAGTACTCGTAGCCCTTGTGCACGCCCGGACTTTCCTGCGCGTAGGTCGAAGACAGCGAGATCGGCGGCATGATCGCGCCGGTGGTCGGGTCCGGCGCCTGGCCGGCGTGGATGCAGCGGGTGGCGAAGTGGGCGTCGTCTTTCATGGTCTGTTGCTGTCTTGTCACCTTCCCCCGCTTGCGGGGGAAGGCCGGGATGGGGGCGTTTCGTTCAGGGCGTCGAGTATCACTTGCAGCACCGCCTCTGTCTCTTTGAAGACCGCGTCATTCCAGAAGCGTATTAGCCGATAACCGAGTGCCTTCAGCGCCGATTCGCGCTGCTGGTCATGGGCGGTTTGCTCAATGTGCTGGCTGCCGTCGAGTTCGACGACCAAGTAGCTTTCTAGGCAGACGAAGTCAGCGATGTAGTGACCGATGGGGACTTGGCGGCGGAATCGGTGGCCGGCCAGCTGACGCAGGCGAAGGCGCTGCCAAAGGTGGCGTTCGGCATCGGTGAGCTGCTTGCGCAACTGCATCGCGCGTTGTTGGGTATTGGCATTGCGCATACCGCCCCCTCCCTAGCCCTCCCCCGCAGGCGGGGGAGGGAATTTCATACCGCCCGAGCCCTCTCACCGCAGTAGCTCCCTCCCCCGCCTGCGGGGGAGGGCTGGGGTGGGGGCGTTTGTTCTCGCTCAGCCCAACTGCTTCCTCAGATAGTTGAGCAGGTCGATCTTGGTGATGAGCCCAACAAAGCGCCCAGCCTCGGCGACCACCGCGACCAGATCCTTGGCGAAGATCGGCAGCAACTCCGCGACCGGCGCGCCGGGGGCGATGGTGACGACCTCGCGGCTCATCGCCGCCGACACCGGCTCCTTGAAACGCGCCGGGTCGGCGTGCACCTGCAAGAGCAGATCGGATTCATCGAGGATGCCGACCACCGCATCGCCCTCCATCACCGGCAGTTGCGAGACATCGAACAGCTTCATGCGCCGGTAGGCGTGCAGCAGCGTGTCCTCCGGGCGCACGGTCACCGCCGAGCCCTCGGCGTAGCGGCGCACGATCAGGTCCAGCAGATTGCCGTGACTCGGCCGCTCCAGCAGGCCCTGCTCGAACATCCAGAAGTCGTTGTACATCTTGCTCAGGTACTTGTTGCCGCTGTCGCAGACGAAGCTGACCACGCGCTTGGGCGCGGTCTGCTCGCGGCAATAGCGCAGCGCTGCCGCCAGCAGGGTGCCGGTGGAGGAGCCGCCGAGGATGCCCTCCTTGGCCAGCAGTTCGCGGGCGGTGAAGAAGCTCTCGGCGTCGGGGATCTCGTAGGCGGCCTTGACCCGGGCGAGGTCGCAGTTGGGCGGGATGAAGTCTTCGCCGATGCCTTCCACCAGCCAGCTTCCGGCCTCCTTCTGGATCGTTCCGGTCTTGACCACGTCCACCAGGATCGAGCCCTTGGGGTCGGCCAGCACCATCTCCACATGCGGAGCGACCCGCGCGAAGTAGCGCGACAGGCCGGTGAGCGTGCCGCCGCTGCCGACGCCGACCACCACGGCGTCGAGCATCTGCTGGCTCTGCGCCCAGATCTCCGGGCCGGTGGTCGCCTCGTGCGCGTAGGGGTTGGCCGGGTTGGCGAACTGGTTGACGTAGAAGGCGCCGGTCTCGCGGGCGAGGCGTTCGGCGATGTCCTGGTAGTACTCGGGATGGCCCTTGCCGACATCGCTGCGGGTGATGTGGATCTCGGCGCCCAGCGCCTTCAGGTGCAGCACCTTTTCCTGCGCCATCTTGTCGGGGATCACCAGGGTCAGCCGGTAGCCTTTCTGGGCGGCGACCAGGGCCAGGCCCAGGCCGGTGTTGCCGGCGGTGGCTTCCACCAGCCGGCCGCCGGGCTGGATGCGGCCCTCGCGCTCGGCAGCTTCGATCATCGACAGACCGATGCGGTCCTTGATGCTGCCGGTGGGGTTCTGGTTTTCCAGTTTCACGAACAGCCGGCAGGGGCCGCTGTCCAGGTTCTTCAGCTCGACCAGCGGAGTGTTGCCGATGGTGTCGAGCACGCGGCCATCACGGCGCATGTCTGCTCCTTGCCAATACGGATATGGGCCCGAGGCTAGCACGGGCTGTTTCCGATTTCGGATTGCGGATTTCGAGTTGAACCGCCACCCTGCGCGCAATCCGCAATCCGCAATCCGCAATCCGCAATCCGCAATCCGCAATCCGCAATCCGCAATCCGCAATGCCCTACAGCCCCGACAACCTGGTCTGGATGGACCTGGAGATGACCGGCCTCGATCCGCAGCAGGACCGCATCATCGAGATCGCCACCCTGGTCACCGACAAGAACCTCAATCTGCTGGCCGAAGGGCCGGTGCTGGCGATCCATCAGAGCGAGGAGGTGCTGGCGATGATGGACGCCTGGAACTGGCGCACCCACGGCAAGTCGGGCCTGGTCGAGCGGGTGAGGCAATCGACGGTGATGGAGGCCGACGCGGTGCGGGCGACGCTGGACTTCCTGCGCCCGTGGCTACCGCCGCGCAGCTCGCCCTTGTGCGGCAACTCGATCTGCCAGGACCGTCGCTTCCTGGCGCGCTGGATGCCGGAGCTGGAGCGCTTCCTGCACTACCGCAATCTCGATGTCTCGACGGTCAAGGAGCTGGCGGCACGCTGGGCGCCGGAGACCCTGAAGCGCCTGAAGAAGGAAGGCAGCCACCAGGCGCTGGACGACATCCGCGAGTCGGTGGAAGAGCTGCGTCACTACCGCGCGCAGTTGTTCCGGGTCTGAAGTCGCTCAGATCGCCAGGCGCAGGTGCACGCAGGCGCCGCCGAGGCCGGCGCTGCGTTGCAGCAGCAGTTCGCCGCCGTAGGCCTCGACGATCTCGCGCACCGCCGCCAGGCCCAGGCCCTGGCCTTCCTGACGGCTGTCGGCGCGGGCGCCGCGCTCCAGCAGGGCGTCGGCCTCGTCGGGAAAGCCGGGGCCGTCGTCCTCCACCGTCAGCAGCAGCCGCTCGCGTTCGCGCACCGCGCCGATCTGCAGGCGGCCGCGCCCGTACTTGGCGGCGTTGTCCATGAGGTTGCCCAGCAGCTCGTAGAGGTCGCCCTGGTCGGCGCGGGCGCGCACGCTGGCGGGGATGTCGAGCTGGATCTTCAGCCCGCGACGGGCGTAGACCTTGCTCAGCGCGGCCGCGATCTTTTCGGCCAGCGGCCGTAGCGGCACCGCTTCCGCCAGCGCCCGCTGGCCGCCACGGCTGACGGCGCGCTGCAACTGGTGGTCGACGATGTGCTGCATGCGTTGCAGCTGCTCGCCCAGCAGCTTCGAGGAGTCCGCTGCCAGCGGGCGCTCGGCGACCCCGCGCAGCACCGCCAGCGGGGTCTTCAGCGAATGGGCGAGATCGCCCAGGGCATTGCGGTAGCGCGACTGCCGATTGCGCTCGGCGCTGATCATGGTGTTCAGGCCCTGGGTCAGCGGCAGCAGCTCCTCCGGGTAGGCGCCCTCGATCTGCACGCGGTTGCCGCTTTCCACCTCGCGCAATTCCCGCACCAGCCGGCGCAGCGGCCGCAGGCTCCAGCGCAGCACCAGGCCCTGCAGCAGCAGCAGTACCACGGCGGCGCCGCCCAGCCACAGCGCCAGGGTGCGGCGGTAGACGCCGAGCTGCGAGCGGTAGGCGCCGTTGTCTTCCATCAGCAGCAGCGTGTAGCGGCGCTCGACATCGGCCTCGCCGGAATAGCGCAGGCCGAACAGCAGCACGAAGCGGTCGGAGAGTTCCTCGAAGCGCCATTCGCCGACCGGCTGCAAGGGCGGGGTGGGCACGTTGTCGCGCAGGCTCTGCGAGCCCCAGAGCAGGGCGGCGCTGTCGCTGAACAGCGCCGCCTCCAGGCCCGACTGCGGATGCTCCAGGCGCGGGTCCGGCATCTGGTAGGAGGAGAAGCTCAGCTCGCCGTAGTCGTTCGGCTCGGCCACGCCCAGCAGCGCGTAGGCCAGCGCCTGCATGCGCTCCAGCTGCGACTGCCGGGCGCTGGTTTCAAAGGCGCGGTCCAGGCTGAGGCCGCACAGGGCGGTGAACACCACCAGGGTCAGCGAGGCGGCGATCAGCAGGCGAGTGCGTAGGGAGCCCATGGCTCGATTCCGGCTCCGGCAGTGCCGGGGCCTTCAATGGCTCAGGCGCGCGCCAGGTCCCAGCGATAGCCCGAGCCACGCAGGGTGGTGATCGGGTTGATCGTCGCCTCCGGGTCCAGCTTCTGGCGCAGGCGGCGGATGAATACCTCGATGACATTGCTGTCGCGCTCGGTTTCCTCCGAGTAGAGGTGCTCGGACAGCTCGGACTTGGAGATCACCTTGCCGGCATGGGTCAGCAGGTATTCCAGCACGCGGTATTCGTAGCTGGTGAGGTCCACCGTGACGCCGTCCACCTGCAATTGCTTGGAGCCGGTGTCCAGCGCATAGGGGCCACTGCTCAGGGTGGCGCTGGCCCAGCCGCCGGTGCGACGCAGCAGGGCGCGCACCCGTGCCAGCAGCTCCGGAGTGTCGAAGGGCTTGACCAGGTAGTCGTCGGCGCCGGCTTCCAGGCCCTCGACCTTGTTCTGCCAGCCGTCGCGGGCGGTGAGGATCAGCACCGGCACGGTGCGCCCGGCCTTGCGCAGGCGGCGGATCAGTTCGACACCACCCAGCTTGGGCAGGCCGAGGTCGATCACCGCCAGGTCGATGGGGTACTCCTGAGCCATGTACAGGCCCTGCTCGCCGTCGCCGGCGCTCTCGGCCACGTAACCCTCGTCGGCAAAGGCCTGGCTGATCTGGGCACGCAGGGCGGGTTCGTCTTCAACGATCAGGATGCGCATGGCTGGTTTCAGTGGTGTGAGGGTTCAATCGGGGACGAAGACGATGCGGACATCGCCGTTTTTGATCAGCTTGACCCGCCAGCCGTCGTGCGCCTGCTCCACGGACAACACCCGGCCGCCGCCGTTCAACTGCTGCGCCTGCCGGGCGGCCTCGCCTGCAGACAGGTCGTCTTCCTCGGTCCGGTCTTCGGCCGCAGAGAATCCGGCGGCCGGCAGATGCCGTTGCGACCCATTGGAGGGCCAGTGCGGTGGCTGGGCCGGCAGTGGCGCCTGCACCTGCATCAGCCGGGCCGGCTCCAGCGCTCCGGCCGCAGACGCGCTGCCGGTCCAGAGCAGGGCGAGCAGGCTGGTGAGGAGCAGGCGGGGCATTTCGGTGGCGGTCTTGAGGGGTTAGTAGCGCGCCGGAGCGACCTCGACCTCGACCGCAATGCGGTTGCCGGGGTCATAGGGCATGCGGGTGCTGTAGCTGCGGCCGTTGTAGCGGTAGGTCACATCGTAACCTTCGATGCGTTCTTCGTAGCGGCTGTCTTCGACGGTGCGGCAACGCGGCTCGTAGGCGACCCGCTCGCGGTAGTAATCATCGCCGCGCGAGTAGCTGTTGCGGACGGCGTTGGAGCCGACGCTGGCACCGATCAGCGCGCCGATGGCGGTGGCGATCTGCTTGCCCGAGCCCTCGCTGAACTGATGGCCGGCGGCGCCGCCGATGACGCCGCCCAGCACCGCGCCGGCGGTGTTGTCGAACGAGTTGCCACGGCCGCCACCGCCACGGTAGCTGTCGCGGTAGGTCACCCGCTCGTCCCAGCACTCCTGGCGCGGCTGGCTGACCCGGACCTGGCTGTAGACCGGGCGCGAGGAAATCACCTGGGCGTAGTCGGTTTCGCGGTAGTCGCGGTCGTAGCCGCCCTGGTAGCGACCTCCGGCCTCAGCGACGGTGGTGAACAGGCTGCTGGCGGTGACGAGGGCGATCAGGGTGGGCTTGTGCATGGAAGGCTCCAGGGCGTGCACCCGCGTGGATTGCGGGCTGGTAGGCACACTAGGCGGGTGAACTGAATTGTCCCTGAATTTTTTCCGTTGTTTTGGGGATTCGCTGGCGGGCGTCGAAGCTGGGTTCTCCCGGAGCGCGAATTGCTACGGATTCCGCAAGCACGCTCCGGCTCAGCCACCGGTCTTGCCGGCGGTGGCGAACTTCTGCAACTGCTGCGGCGTGAAGTACTTGGGGTCCTTTTCCCAGTCGTACTCGATCAGCTTGGATTCCTCGTTGGTGAGGTTGATGGCGACGTAGCGGCGCGATTGCAGGTCGTAATGCACCTGCACGCCGTTGACCACCACCGGCACGTTGGCGAAGTTGATCGAATGGCTCTCGGCGGTGCGCCAGAACTGGCCGCGCTCGTCGTAGATGTCCTGCAAGTGCACGATCCAGGAATCCTCGTCGAGCCAGAACGTGCGCTTCTTGTAGCGGTGGTTGAAGCCGGGCTTGACCTCCGCCTCGATCACCCAGCAGCGGTGCAGTTCATAGCGGGTGAGGTCGCGGCGGATATGCCCCTTCTGGGCGATGTCCTTGTACTTGAGCTTGGGGTCGTAGAGGCGGTAGCTGTTGTAGGGGATCAGCACCTCCTTCTTGCCGACCAGCTTGATCGTGTAGCGGTCCAGCGGGCCGTTGAACATGTCCAACTGGTCGTGGGTCATCAGGCCGTCGAACAAGGGGTTGTCGTAGCCGACTTCGCCGATACGCCGCACCCGCTGCAAGCCGGGATTGAACTCCCAGACGCCGGTGTTCTCGGCCTTGCGGTCGATGGGTACGTGCAGCAGGTCGGAGGTGCCGGCCTTGTTCGGCGGGGCAACGGTCTTGATCAGCGCGTAGAGGTTCTGGTTGTTGAGCGTGTCCAGCGTGGTCTTCGGGTTGTTGTAGACGAAGCTCAGCTCCACGTAATTGCGCTCGGCCACCCAGCTGCCGTCGGCCTGGGTTGGAATCGCGTTGAGGTAACCCTTAAAGCCCTTGGTGTTGTAGCGCATGATGTGATTCCACATCACCTCGGTGCCGTTCTTGGGGATGGGGAAGGGATAACCCTGCGCCGCGCCCTTGAAGCCGTAACCCTCGTTGGTCAGCTCGACCCTGGTGGCGTTGTTCTTGGTTGCCTCGTTGAACCAGGCCGGGTAGCTGGCGCTGCGCCGGGTCGGGTAGACCGGCATCTGGTAGCTGTCCGGAAAGGTCTTGAACAGCATCTTCTGGCCTTCGGTCAGCAAGGCCTCGTACTGCTTCAGGTTGGCGCTGGTGATGGTGTAGAGCGGCTTGTCCTCGGCATAGGGATTCGCCCCGCGCGGATAGTCCTTCTGCGGCAGGCCACCTTCCCAGGCCGGGATAGTGCCGGCCTTGTTGCCGGCGCGCTCGGCGCCCATGGGGGTCAGCTCGGTGTCGAGCTTGGCTGCTTCGGCGGTGCTGACTTTGGCGAGGGCCGGTGGTAGCTGGATAAGTCCCACGGCCAGCAGCAGGGCCGGCAGATGGCGAGTCATGTTGTTTTCTCCTCGTTGGGTTTACAGCCCCAGCACCTGCCGCAAGGCGGCTTCGAGCTGGTTCATATCCTTGGTGGTCAGGCGTCCGGATTTGTTCAAGAGCCTCTGCTTGTCCACGGTCCTTACCTGATCGCAGACCGCACGAATGCCTTCGCCGGCCGAGGGCAGGGCTAGCACGATGGGTGGGCGTGGGGTCGCGCTGCTGGTCAAGGGCACCACGACCACGGTCCTTCGGGCGCGATTGAGGGCATCGACGCTCAAGATCACACAGGGGCGGGTCTTGCGAATCTCGGAGCCGAGCGTGGGGTCGAGGTTGACCCACCATAACTCACCGCGCTGCATCGAGGCCGTCCGGGCTGGTGATGTCCCAGTCGGCCATTTCCTCCCGCAGTCGGCTGTCCTGCTCCACGGCCAGCGCCGACTGGTAGAGGGCGGACTCCTGCTTGTCGAGTTCGCGTTCGAGCAGCTCGGCGATGAACTTGCTGCGCTGCCGCGCAGGCACGGCCGACTTGAGCCGCGCGGCAAGCGCGTCGGGGAGGCTCATCAATAGCTGGGTCATGGCATGGCTCCAATTTTCATCGTCTATATATTATCGCAACGATGTTTATTGGATCGTCAGGCCACCCGAGGGTTTCATCGGCAGGAACTTCGCGCACAGCCAGGCCAGAGCCGGCAGCATCAGCAGCGCGCCGAGCAGGTTGGCGGTGAACATGGTCACCAGCAGCAGGCCCATGTCGGCCTGGAACTGCAGGCCGGAGAACAGCCACATCGCCACCGCGACGATCAGGGTCAGCGAGGTGAACAGCACCGCCTTGCCGGTCGAGCGCAGGGCCTGCATGTAGGCCTCGCGCAGGCTCAAGCCGCGCCCGAGGTAGTGGGCGAACACGCCCCAGAGATAGATGCCGTCGTCAACGCCGATGCCGACCCCGAAGGCCGCCACCGGCAGGGTCGCCGCCTTCATGCCGATGCCGATGCTGGCCATGAAGCCGTAGGTGAGCAGCGAGCAGAGCACCAGCGGGGTGATGATGCAGATCACCGCGGCCAGTGAGCGGAACGACAGCCAGACGAAGATCAGCAGGGTCAGGTGCACCCAGACGATCACCACCACCTCGCGGGCCCGGATCTCCTCGTTGGTGGCGGCCATCACGCCGACATTGCCGCTGGCGAGCCGGTAGTTGACGCCGCTGCCTGGCGCCTCCTGCGCCTGGTAGTCCTTCACCACCGCCAGCACCCGGTCGAGGGTCTCGGCGCGGTGGTCACTGGTGAACACCAGCACCGGCATGCGCGAGCAATCGAGGTTCTGCAGGCCGGCGGAAGAGGGAATGCGCCCGACCAGTTGCGCCATCGCGTCGCGGTTGCGCGGCAGCACCTTCCAGCTCGGCGCGTTCTCGTTCCACAGGCCGCGCACTTCGCGCGCCACGGTCGGCAGCGCCAGCGCCGAGGCCACGCCCTCGGTGTTCTGCAGGCGCCAGACCAGGCCGTCGAGATTGTCCATCACCCGGTGATCGAGGCAGCCGTACTCGCCGGTCTCGGCGATCACCTTGAGAATATCGACGCCGATGGCGAAGTTGTTCACCACCACCGCCGAATCGTGGTTGTAGCGGCTGTCGGGGCGCAACTCCGGCACCCCGGCCTGGGCGTCGCCGACGGTGAGCTTGGGATACATATGGATCGCCCAGGCCAGTGCCAGCAGGCACAGCGCCAAGAGCGGCAGCGCGCCGCGCGCGGTGGCGAACACGCTCAGGCGCCGCCACAGCGGCTCGCCCATCGCGCGCCGGCGATGGTGGCGCGCGGCGAACTGCGCCGGATCGGCCACCCGCACCCAGCTGAGCAGGATCGGCAGCAGCAGCTTGTTGGTGGCGATCACCGCCGCCATGCCCATCGCCGCGTTGAGCGCCATCTCGCGGACGATGTCGATCTGGATGAAAGCGAGCGTGGCAAAGCCGATGACGTCGGTGAGGATGGCGATGGTGCCGGGAATCGCCAGGCGGCGGAAGGTCTGGATCGAGGCTTCCAGCGGCGTGAACTGGTTCTCCGCCACCTCGTTGGCCCAGCCGTTGACGTACTGCACGCCGTGGCTGACGCCGATGGAAAGGATCAGGAAGGGCACCAGGATCGCGAAGGGATCGAGGCCGAAACCGGCCAGTCGCAGCAGGCCCAGCTCCCAGACCACCGCCACCAGCGCCGCCAGCAGCGGCAGCAGCGCCAGCCGCAGCGAGCCGCAGAACCACCAGAGCAGGCCCAGGGTCAGCGCCATCGCCACGAAGAAGTAGGCGATCACCTCGGTGCTGGCGTCGGTGACATCGCCGATCACCTTGGCGAAGCCGATGATGTGCACGCTCAAGCCCGGCGCGTAGTCGGGATTGGCAACCGCCTTCACGCTCAACTCGTCGCCGTCGACCAAGATCGCCTGGCCCTCGGCGTCCTTCTGCTCGGCCTCGAAGCGCTGGTAGCGCAGCTTCCAGCCGTAGTCGGTGTAGCCATGCCAGACGATGTCGCCGGCCCGGTAGGGTGCGTGGTCGGCCTTCAGCCGGTACTCGTAGAGCGTTGGTGAGGCGATGCGCTGGCGCAGCTGGTCTTCCAGCAGGTCGGCGAGGCGCTTGTAGTCGAGCTTCTCGCCAGTGACCGGATGATGCTCCAACAGCTCGGCGACGATCAGCGCGCCGTTCTGGTCGCTGGCGACATAGCGGCCGATGATCCCGGCCTTGGCCACCCGCTGGCGGATGTCGGCGAGCATCTCCGGGCTCGGCGTGTAGTTGCGCGGCACCACGTTGCCGAGATTGATGCCGCCTTCCACCACCTCGAAATAGGTGAGGTCGGGGGTGAACAGCGAGGACACCCGCGTGCGGTCGACGCCGGGCAGGAAGAACACCGCGTCGCTGAGCGTCTTCAGGCGGTCGAGGAACAGCGGGTCGTAGATCGTTGGCTTTTCTGCGCCCGGAGCGACGGCGCCGCCCTCGCGCATCAGCGCGATGCTGATCAGGTTGGCGCCGCCGAAGGCCTGCTGGTACTCCTTGAACACCTTCATGTAGGGGTGTTCGAGCGGAATCTGCTTCTCGAAACCGGCATCCGGTTTCAACTGGAGGGCCTGGAGGCCGAACAGCAAGCTCAGCAGCAGCAGCACCGAGAAGCTCAGCCAGCGCCGGGCATAGATCAGCGGAATCACCGCCCGCAGGATCGCCTCGGTCACTCCGGGACGCGCGCCGTCTGCCGCCACAACTCCTCCGTTTGCTGGCTGATCTGGCGGAAAGCTTACGCGATGCGCCGCGACCTGCCAGCCGCCTCAGCGCAGGCTGGCCTGCACGGCCGGCCAGTCCAGTTCCAGCGGCTCGCTGGGCCAGTCGCCGCTGGCGGCGATGGCGGCGCGCAGGCTGGCGATACGCTCTTGGGTCGCCGGGTGCGAGGACAGCAGCGCCGGCGGCTGCAAATCGCCGGCTTCGCGTTGCAGGGTCTCGAACATGCTGGGCATGCCGGCCGGGTTGATCCGCGCGGCGCGCAGGGCTTTCAAGCCCTCCAGGTCGGCTTCGCGCTCGGCCTCGCGGGAGTAGGACAACTGGCTCAGCCCGGTGACCATCTGCGCGATCCCCGAGAGATCGCCAAAGATCATCCCCAGGCCGGCGCTGATGCCCAGGCTCTGCGCCATCGCCCGCAGCGAGTGCCGCTGCTCGACGTGCTGCACCTCGTGCGCAAGCACGCCGGCCAGCTCTTCGGCGCTGCCGGCGGCGGCGATCAGGCCGCTGTGGACCACCACCACACCGCCCGGAATGGCGAAGGCATTGATGCTGTTGTCGCGCGCCAGAAACCAGCGGTAGTGGTAGCGCGAGCCGGCGGTGAGCCGTTCGCCGATGGTTTGCACCGCGCGGTTGGCCTCAGTGTTCTCGATCAGCCGCAATTGGCGCTGCTGCGCTTTCCAGATGGCTTCGCCCAGCTTCTGTTCCTGCGCCACCGGCACCAGGCCGGCGAGCCGGCTGGTGAGTGCGCTGGCATTCCACAGCAGCAGGCCCAGCAGCAGCGCCGGCAGCAGGAACCACAGCAGCATGGCGCCGACGCTCAGCCGCCAGACGGCGCGGTGACGACGCTGATGGCCGCGCAAGCCGGCGATGGCGGTGGCCAGTGCCGCTGGTGGTTGCGCCGCCAGTTGCTGTTGCAGCGCGGCATCCTCCAGTGCCAGCGACCAGCGGCCTTGACCGTCCTGCCACTCGAAGCGCCAGACGCTGTCGTTGAAGCCGCCCACCGAGAGCTGCAACTCGCCCAGCGGCAGCGACAGACGGCGGCCCTCGGGCAGGCCGAGTTGCAACTGGTAGCTGTCGAGCTGGACAGGCAGACGGGCGCCGGTCGTGGGCAGACCGGGACCGTGGACGAGGGCGGTGAAGTTCATGCCGATGAGCGGGCTTGGGGGTGGGCAGGGCGGCGGGCGTAGGATCGGGAGGCCGGCAGGGGTGTCGGCTCAGAAAGCAACAACCATCAAGGGAGAAGCATCATGGCAGAGGGAAGCTTCAACAACTGGGTCAGCGGCATCGCCGCGCTACTGGGCTTGGTGTCCACCGGCGCTGCCAGCTATGGCGCCTGGCAGGCCGAGCTGGCAAAGCAGAAAGCCGGCGACGCGCAACTGGCCGCCGAGACCGCCGGCCGGGCCTTTGCGGAGCTGCAATACCGCGACAAGCAGCAGTTCGAGCTTTACGGAAAGATCGAAGGCCTGCTCAAGGAGGCCAGCGACGGCTCACTGGTATTGGCGGCGACTTACGTGGCCCTGGTTGGCGATCCACGCGCCAAGGCGGTGTGGTGCGCGGCGGTGCTCAACTACGCCCACATCCGCGAAACCGCGCTGACGCCGGCCGAGCGCAACGCCGTGCTCTACGCCAAGGAGTGCCTCAGCGACGCCGCCGAGCAGCGCGCCGAACCCGTGGCGGTGGCCGCCGCCAAGATGGTGGCCGGCACTGCACCGCTGGTCGCCGCGCCGATGGTGGCGGCCACGACCACAGCCACAGCAACGGCAACGGCGGCGCGCTGGCCAGACAAGAAGATCGTCGCGCAAGGCAAGGCGCTGGGCTACGACATTGACGTGTTCGCCTGCGAGTCCGGCGGGGCGGCCAGTCGGACCCGCGCAGAGCAGTTGGCGGCGCGTCTGGCGCTGCAATCCAGCCAGACCGGCAAGATCGCGCATGCCGATCTCGGCCGGGTGCGCCTGCGCTGGCTGAGCCTGGCCCAGGAAGCCGGCGGCGGCTACCCGGCCGGCCGCAATCAGGTGCAGGCCGACGACGACCGCAGCGAGGAGCGGATCGCCGAGGCTCTGGCGCTGCTGGGCGAGGAAGCGACTGGGCAGAGCTTCACGGCCGGGCGCTCGGCTTCGGGGACGGACTTCTATCTCAGTGTGTTTGCTTGTGCGCCCTAGGAACGAGCTTGCCACAGGCTTCGATCACGGCGCTCCTGGCCTCCTCCGCTGCGCCAGCGCGCCCAAGTCCCTCCTCCCCCGCGTGCGGGGGAGGATTGAGGTGGGGGCGGTTGGGCTGGGCTGGGCTCAGGGCTAGCCGCGACTCGGGTTCGGCGACGGAGTGCCATTTGAACCGGGCTGCGGAGGGGCGCTGCTGCGCGGCGCGCGCTCTGTTCTGGCCTCTTCAGGCGGCCTTGGCCGCACCGGGGCGCTGCTGCGCGGCGCTCACACTGATCGAAGTTCTTCCCGCGGCCTCACTCATCCCCACCCAGCAGCCCACCAAGCAGGCCGCCGGTGGCGACGCCGCCGAGCAGCGAGCCCTGGTCGCGCGAGCTGCCGCCGATGGCCGGGGCGGCCATGACGATGCGGTTGGCCATGCGCGACAGCGGCAGCGATTGCAGCCATACCGTGCCGGGGCCGCGCAGCAGGGCGTAGAACAGGCCTTCGCCGGAGAACAGCGCGCTCTTGAGCTTGCCGACGTACTGGATGTCGAAGGAGACGCTGGGTTGCAGGGCGACGATGCAGCCGGTGTCGACGCGCAGCACTTCGCCGGGGGCGAGGTCGCGGCGGTACAGGGTGCCGCCGGCGTGCACGAAGGCGAGACCGTCGCCCTCCAGCTTCTGCATGATGAAGCCCTCGCCGCCGAACAGGCCGACGCCCAGCTTCTGCTGGAAGGCGATGCCCAGGCTCACGCCCTTGGCGGCGCAGAGGAAAGAGTCCTTCTGGCAGATCAGGGTGCCGCCGACTTCGGGCAGGTTCACCGGGATGATGGTGCCGGGGTAGGGCGCGGCGAAGGCGACCTTCTTCTTGCCGACCGGCGCCTGGTTCTGGAACACGGTGGTGAACAGGCCCTCGCCGGTAATCAGCCGCTTGCCGGCGCCGGCCAGCTTGTTCCAGAAGCCCTTGCTCTGCGCCGAGCCATCGCCGAACAGGGTGTCCATCACCACGCCGTCTTCCATGAACATCATGGCGCCGGCCTCGCCGATGGCGGCCTCGCCCGGGTCGAGTTCGATCTCGACGAACTGCATGTCTTCGCCGTAGAGCTTGTAGTCGATGACGTCCATGGCCATGGGCCGGTTCTCCGTGTGTCGGTTTTGGGGGGAAAGGGAAAAATCAGTGCGCCGCGTCGCCGCCGGATGAGGGCGGTTCGGCGCCGGCTTGCAGTTGCACGCTGGCGCCGGGGCTGAGCTTCTGCAGGCCAGCCACCGCCACCTGCTCGCCGGCCTTGAGACCTTCGGTGATCTCGGCGCGGCCGGGTTCGCGCTGGCCGACCTTCACCGTGCGCAGCTCGGCCTTGGCGTCAGCGATCACGTAGACGAACAGCTGCTCGCCCTGCGGGAATACCGCCTGCTCCGGCACCACCAGGGCATCCTCGCGTACCGAGGTTTCCAGTTGCACGCGCGCGAACAGGCCGGGCTTGAGGCGGCCGCCGGCGTTTTCGAGGCGCGCGCGCACGGCGATGCTGCGGCTGCTGTCGGCGATACGCGGGTCGATGGCGTAGACCTCGCCGGCGAAGCGCTCGCCGGGGTAGGCATCGACCTCGGCCTGCAATTTCTGCCCGGGGGCCAGCAGCGGCAGCGCCGATTCCGGCAGGCGGAAGTCCAGCTTCATCGGGTTCATTGCCTCCAGGTTCACCAGCGCCTGGCCGGGCGAGACGTAGTCACCGACAGCCACCGTGCGCAGGCCGGCGACACCGGCGATGGGAGCGAGGATGCGCATCTTCGCCAGCTTGGCCTGCGCCATCTGCACCGCCGCGCGATTGACTGCCAGGGCGGCGGCGACGCTGTCGCGCTCGCTGGCGGCGATCAGGCCGCGCTGGGCGATCTCCCCGGCGCGGCGGTCGTTGCGTTCGGCCAGCGCCAGATTGGCCTGGGCCTGCGCCAGTTCGGCACGGTTGAGGATGTCGTCGAGTTCGATCAGCACGGTGCCGCGCGCCACCGGCTGGCCTTCGGCGAAGCCGATGCGGCTGACCCGGCCGGCGACTTCGGCGGCGATGGTCACCGACTCGTTGGACTCCAGGCTGCCGACCGCATTCAGGCTGCGCCGCAGCGGCTGCTTTTCCACCGAGGCGACTTGCACCAGCACCGGCGGTGCGGCCTTCTTCGGGCTCTGGGGGGCGGCCGCGCCGCCGCCTTCGGAGCAGGCGGCCAGCAGGCCTAGCAGCAGCGGCGTGGTCAGCAGGCTCAAGCGCATTGGGAATCCTGGGTCGAGATTGGGGCCCCGGATGGAGCCCGGGGCCTGGGGCTTAGTTCCGCGTCGGGGCGCTAAATGCGGGCCACCAGCGCGGTCAGCTGCTCGCCCTTGGCATAGGCGCGGAACAGGGTCCGCGCCAGCACCCCGATCAGCGGCCGGATCTCGTCCGGCGTGAGGTGCCGCATCGGCAGCACGAAGGCCTCGATCAGGGAGATGATCGCCCTTGCCATGTCCTCCAGATCGTCGCCGAGATCCAACTGGCCGGCGGCGACGCCGCGCCGCAGGGCGTCGGCGATGGCTTTCTGGCTCTCCGACTCGAAGGCGCGCTGGGCGGCGATCAGCTCGGCGGTCTCCGGGGTCGAGGGAATCAGCCAGTAGCCCGCGACGCCGTGCTGGATGCGCGGATCGGCGAACAGTCGCACCAGGCCCTGGAACATGATGACGATGCCCAGCGCGCCGTCGGGGGACTGCCGCATGGGTGCGAACACGTCTTCGTTGAAGATGTCGTGCAGGCGCTTCAGGCAGTCCAGATAGAGCGCTTCCTTGCCCGGGAAGTGCCAGTACAGCGCCCCCTTGCTGAGCTTGGCGCCCTTGGCGATGTCGCCGATGGAAACGCCCTCGTAGCCGAAGCGGCCGAACAGTTCGAAGGCGTGCGCGCGCAGGGTTCCCAGCGTGTCTTCCTGCAGGTGTGCGGGTTTTCGGGCCATCGGGCTTGAGCGGCGAATGGCGCCCTGGCGGGCGCGGCGTCCTTGCGGCGGGGTTCGGGAATGGAGATCGTTCGGTCGGCATTATCGCAGCTGCCTTCCACCCGCAGCCAGCGGCTGGGAGCCGGCCTGTGTTCCGCCGACTTAACCCCGTTTGCCGGCATGCGCCGTTTATGGCGATGACCCTGCCGGAGACTCCCATGCCGCCACGCCCCTGTCTGCCCCGCCTCGCCCTGCTGCTGACCACCGCCAGCCTGCTGGCCTGCTCGACCACCGCCAGCCCGCCGCCAGCTGCGCCGCCGCCACCGCTCCCCGAGGCCGCTCCGGCACCCGCCGCGTTCGCCGCCGCCACCCGCGCCGAGGCCGATGCCCGCGCCCAGGCCAAGAGCAGCAGCCAGCGCATGGCCGCCGTCGGCGCGGCCTACCTGATGGCGCCCGCGCCGCCGCTGCCGCCACCGGTGGCAGCGGACCGCGAGAAATACCAGGCGCCGGAGCAGAACCCGGTGCGGCAGGTCAGTGAGCAGCCGGTGTCCACCTTCAGTATCGACGTCGATACCGGCAGCTACAGCAATACCCGGCGCATCCTGGGCGAGGGGCGGCTGCCGCCGGCGGATGCGGTGCGGGTCGAGGAATTCATCAACTACTTCGACTACGGCGACGCGCCGCCGCGCACGCCGGAGACCCCGTTCGCGGTCTATACCGAAGTGGCGCCGACGCCCTGGAACGCCAACACCAAGCTGCTGCGCATCGGCCTCAAGGGCTATCAGCCGGCTGGACCGCTGCCGGCTTCGAATCTGGTGTTCCTGGTCGATGTCTCGGGCTCGATGAACGAGCCGAGCAAGCTGCCCTTGGTGCGTTCCTCGCTCAAGCTCCTGGCCCGCCAGCTCACGGCGCGCGACCGCATCAGCCTGGTCACCTATGCCAGCGGTACCGAGGTGGTTCTGGAGCCGACCCCCGGCGACCAGACCGCTGCCATCGAGCAGGCCATCGACCGCCTGCAGGCCGGCGGCGGCACCGCCGGTGCGGCCGGTATCACGCTGGCCTACCAGCAGGCCGAGAAGGCCTATATCAAGGGCGGCAACAACCGCGTGCTGCTGGCCACCGACGGCGACTTCAATCTCGGCGTCACCCGCTTCGAGTCGCTGATTGATCTCATCAAGGAGAAGCGCAAGACCGGCATCGCGCTCACCACGCTGGGCTACGGCGGCGGCAACTACAACGATCATCTGATGGAGCAGGCGGCCGATGCCGGTGACGGCAACCACGCCTACATCGACTCCCTGCAGGAGGCGCAGAAAGTGCTGGTGGCGCAGCGCGCGGCGACCCTGCTGACCATCGCTCGCGATGTGAAGGTGCAGGTCGAATTCAACCCGGCGCAGGTCAGCGAGTACCGGCTGATCGGCTACGAGAACCGCGCGCTCCGGCGCGAGGATTTCAGCAACGACGCGGTCGATGCCGGCGACATCGGCGCCGGCCACAGCGTCACCGCGCTCTACGAAATTGCGCTGGTCGGCGAGGGCGGCGAGCGCAACGAGCCGCTGCGCTATGGCAGCGCGCCGTCACCGACGCTGACCGCCAAGAACGCCGAGCTGGCGTTCGTGCGCCTGCGCTACAAGCGGCCGGATCAGGACCAGAGCCGTCTGATCGAGCAGCCGGTCCGGCGGCCCGACGCCCATCAGCGCTTCGCCGAGGCCAGTGCTTCGCTGCGGCTGGCGGCGGCGGTGGCGGCCTTCGGTCAGCGCCTGCGCGATGGTCGCTATCTGGAGGGCTACGACTACCCGCAGATCGCGGCCCTGGCGCGCGGCGCCTCGGCGGCGGATGCCGGCAACAATCTCGGTGATTTCCTGCAGCTGCTTGGCTTGGCGCAGGGCTTGTCGGCGCGGCCGCCGGCCGGCGCCGCCGTGAACGGTGAGTGAAAGTCTCGGGCTCGCCTTTCCGGCGGCGCGGTCTTTGGCCGATGATGCGGTCATGCCCGCGTCCATCGCCGATCCTGCCGCCGACGACTCCGTTAGTGACGAAGGGCTGATGCAGCGTTACGCCGCCGGTGAGGCCGCCGCCTTCGAGCCGCTCTACCGGCGTCACAAGGACGGGCTCTGGCGCTACTTCCTGCGCCAGGGCTGCGACCAGGCGAGCGCCGCCGAGTTGTTTCAGGAGGTCTGGTCGACGCTGATCCGCACCCGGACCAGCTACCGGCCGAGCGCGCGCTTCGCCACCTGGCTCTACCGGCTGGCGCACAGCCGGCTGGTCGATCACTGGCGCCTGCGTCGACCGCAGGACGCGCTGGACGAGGACGACGAGCGTCTCGCCGATTCCGAACACCGCAGTCCGCCGGCACGCGCCGGTCAGGCCGAGCAGGCGCAGCGCCTGCTGACGGCGCTGGCCGGCCTGTCGCCGGAGCAGCGCCAGGCTTTTCTGTTGCAGGCCGAGGCCGGCTTGAGTCTGGAAGAGATCGCCACCGAGCAGGGCGTGGGCCGGGAAACCGTGAAATCCCGCCTGCGCTATGCGCTGGCCAAACTGCGAAAGGAGCTTGCCGATGTCTGGCCCTGAGCATCTGCCTCCGGACGACCGCGAGCTGGAGGAGTTCCTCGCCGGCCAGGGGCCGCAGCTCGCGCGCTACCGCGCCGCCTCCCGTGAACAACCGCCGCCGGCCTTGGATGCGCAGGTGCTGGCGCAGGCCCGGGCCGCGCTGCCGGCCCGGCGTGGGGTGCTGCAAGGCTGGCGCCTGCCGCTGTCGCTGGCCGCAACCCTGGTGCTGGGCTTCGGTCTGCTGAGCCGCGTGCAGCGCGAGCCCCTGCCGCCAGCGGTATTGCCGGCGCAGCAGGCGGATGGCGCGGAGGCGGCGATGCTGGCTTCGGGGTCGGCGGCGGCGCCACTGGCCGAGCAGCAGGCTGCGGCGACCGCTAGGCCTGCCGAGGCCGCGCGTAGCCTTGCTGAAGCAGCGCGGCGGGATCAGGACAGGGCACGGGCGCGGGCCGCGTTGTCGGCGAACCAGGCCGCCATGGCATCGGCGCGCCAGCGGGAGGCGGAGGCGTCGGCGAAGCAGGCCGCTGCCGTCGCCGCAGTGCCGCCGCCGGTGCTAGCCCAGGCCGAACCGACCCCGACCCCGACCCCGACCTCGACCCCGGCACCGCCATCACCGCCACCGCCACCGGCGCTGATGTCGATGGCGCCTGCTCCCGCTCCCGACGGCCCAGGTCCGGCGGCGAGCCTTGCCGATGCCAACGCCAACGCCAACGCCGATGCGGCGGTCGCGGCAGCGCCGGCTGCGGCCTGGCAGGCGCGCGGTCCGGTCGCCGCAAAGACGGCGCCCCGGCCGCTGGCGCAGGCAGCCGTCGCCACCGGCGCGGAAACCGCGTGGCGCTACCGCGACGATCAGGGCCGGGTGCTGGAGTTGCCGCCCGGCCGATACCGCCTGCGGTCGGCCGGCGGCGAGCTGCTGGCGAGCGGCGAGCGCCGCTGCATCGAAGGGGATCGCGAACAGCTGCTGGGCTTGGGCGGCGAGGGCGACTGCCGGCTCTGGCTGGAGCCCCTGGAGACCGAGGCCGGGCGGCGCCTGCTGGCCGGCGACTGCGAGTCTGACTTCAAGGGCGAGTACCGCCGGCTGGAACCGGAGCGCTGACTGGCTCCGGCTCCCGGCGGCGGCCTCGCTCAGCCCGGTTTAGCGCCCAGCACCCGCGCCGGTAGTGTCAGCAGGGCCCGCAGCAGGCCGAACACGCCGTCCACCGCGATGCCGAGCAGGCGGAACGGCAGGCTGATCAGCCAGACCAGCGGCCAGAGCAGCAGGGCCAGCAAGGCCAGCGGCCAGCAGAGCACGAACAGGATCAGCCAGCCGATCAGGACGAAGAGAGTGCCCATGGTCGTGCTCAGCTCTTCTCGTCGCGTTCGAGCTTTTCGATCTCGCGCTTCAGGGCGTCATCCTTGGACAGGGCGGTTTCCTCCATGCGGCGCAGGCGTTCGTCCAGGCGCGAGAAGCGTTCCTTGATCTCGCGCAGGTCGGTGCTCACCGTCGCCGTGCCGCCGGAGCCGCCACCGCCGGTCGGGGCACTCGGCGCCGGCGGCGTGTAGTCGTTCCACTTCGGACGCGGGCCGGGCAGCTGGTCGCCGTCGTCCATCAGATACCAGAGCACGGCGTAGATGACGAACACGGCCCAGAAGGCGGTGAAGATCGCCAGCAGCACCACCACCAGCCGGACCAGCTTGAGCTTCCAGTCAAAGTAGTCGGCGATGCCGGCGCAGACGCCGGAAATCCAGCCGTCTCCGGGGTAGCGGCGCATCTCGGCAAGAAAGCCGGTACGGAACTTCGAGTTGTTGCTCATGAGGGTGTGTCTCCAATCAGGACATCACTGCGGCGGAAGGCTGTTTTGGGGCAGTGCAAGGAAGCGAGGCTGCGCGATGGTTGATGCCATCGAAAGACTCGCTGACGCCGCAATGCCCCAAAACAGTCCCGCCCCGAAGGGTTGCTGGCCAAAAACGCGTCATGCTGCGTTGCTCGCCTAGCCAAGGCGGCCAGCCTTGGCGTCGGCGCGCGCCTTGCCTGACGCGTTTTTGACCGGCAACGCAGCGATGTCCTGATTGGAGACACACCCTAGCGTCTCCAGCCAGGACGATCAGCGTCCATCAGGGTTTCCATGGCTTCCAGCCGGCGCTCCAGGCGCTCGGCGATGCGGGCGATCTGCGCCAGCTCGGCGATGTCGGGGCCGAGAACGGGCGCCGGTGCCTCGCGCTTGGCGCGGGCGCGGTAGTGCAGGAACAGCCACATCGGCACCACGAAGAGAATCAGCAGGACCAGCGAGACGCCCATCAGCACCATGAGTACCTGGATGCCTTCCGGCATGCCGCTCATGCTGACGTTGACCGCGTGGCTGGCGGCGTCGGGGAGTTTGTCTACGGTGATGTCCACGGTGGGCGGCCCTTAGTTTTTCTGTTGCAGTTTGCCGCGCAGGCGGGCGAGCTCGCCCTCCACCGCATCGGCCTGTTCGAGTTGCGCGAACTGGTCTTCCAGCTTGCGCTTGCCGAGATCATAGGCTTCCGCCTCGGCGTCCAGACGATCCACATCGCGTGCCAGGGCGTCGAGCGCGTCGCCGGTCTTGGTCTCGTGGAGCGCGCCCTTGACCTGCTTGCGGGCGCTGGCCGACTCGCCGCGCAGGGCCAGCAGGCGCTGGCGGCTGCGCGCCTCGGCCAGTTTCACCCGCAGGTCGGCGAGATCGGTGTCGAGCTTCTCGATCTCGGCCTCCACCGGCGGCAGCAGGCCGACGATCTGCGCGCGCTCCTCGCTCAGTCGCAGCTTGACGGCCAGGGCGCCACGGGCGAGGTCTTCGCGGTCCTTGGCCAGGGCCAGTTCGGCCTTGCGCTCCCAGTCCTGGGACTGTTCGTCCAGCTCGCCGATGCGGCGCTGGATCTCCTTCTTGCGCGCCAGGGCGCGGACGGCGGCGGAACGGGCTTCCACGAGGGTGTCCTCCATTTCATTGATGATCAGACGCGCCGTCTTGAGCGGATCGTCGGAGGCGTTCAGCAGGGCCTCGAGATCGGCCTGCTGAACGTCCTTGGTGCGGGAAAAGATGCCCATGGTCTTTACCGAGCCTCAGGCGGCCTTGGGGCTGGCATCGTCGCTGCGCGCCAGCAGGCGGCAGAGGCCGTAGACGGCCAGGAACGGCAGCGCCAGCACCGCCAGCGGCAGCAGGGCCGCGGTCGCCAGCAAGGGCGCGGTCAGCGGCACCAGCACCACCATGGCCAGCAGCGCGAAGGGCGCGATCAGCACCAGCAGCAGGACGAGGGCAAGGAAGCGGAGCAGGGATTTCATGGTCAGTCTCGGTATCGCGACGGGGTGCTTCGGGGCGTAACGGATGTGGGTGCGGCTTACTGGACCAGCGCGCGCAGCCAGCGGTGCAGGCTGGTGGTGCTCGGCTGGGCCTCGCTGCGCACCTGCATGTAGCGGGCGGCGCGGCTGGGGGCCGACTTCTCGGCGCGGGCCAGACGCAGCGCGCGCCACTCGCTTTCGGCGTAGGTGCGGGTCGGGGTGACGATCACCCGCTCCAGCACCACCGGCTCGGCGGCGGCACGCAGCTGGGCGCCGGCCTGGGCGGACTGGCTGTAGGTGACCGGGGCCAGATAGGTGACGCCGGCGGCGTAGGTGACCGGCTGGGTGTAGGTCACCGGAGTATTGAAGGTGATCCCTTCGGCCTGAGCGGCGAAGGAAAGGGCGGCGAGAGCGGCGAGGGTGGCGATGCGGTTCATGGGGCTGGTCCTTGGCTTGTGTGTGGCTTGTGCCCCTAATAAAGCCAGGCGCGTGCCAGGGCCAAAAAAAATCTGATAAGACGCTGAAATAAAAAGATTTATAGGTGTTTTTATGAGTCTGAACCGAGCCGTGATATTGGTGATAATAGTTCAATAGTGGTAAAAAATACCACTTAATGGAAAACATGAGAGACAGCGAACTCGAAGAAGTTGCGCCGCCACCCCTGGTCGGCGAGTCCGAGTGCTTCCTGGCGGTCATGGAGCAGGCCTCGCGGGCGGCGCGGCTGAGCAAGCCGGTGCTGGTGATCGGCGAGCGCGGCTCCGGCAAGGAGCTGATCGCCTCGCGTCTGCACTATCTGTCCGAGCGCTGGGCCAAGCGGCTGGTGAAGTTCAACTGCGCGGCGGTCAACGACGAGCTGCTGGAGTCGGAGTTGTTCGGCCATGTCGCCGGCGCTTTTACCGGTGCGGTGAAGGCACGCGCCGGCCGCTTCGAGCTGGCCCATGGCGGCACTCTGTTTCTCGACGAGCTGGCGAGCATGAGCCTGCGTCTGCAGGAGAAGCTGCTGCGGGTGCTGGAGTACGGCGAGTTCGAGCGGGTCGGCTCCTCGGAAACTCAGCGGGTGGATGTGCGGGTGGTCGCGGCGGCCAATGTCGATCTGCCGGCCATGGCCGCCAGCGGCCGCTTCCGGGAAGACTTGCTGGATCGTCTTTCCTTCGAGGTCATCACCCTGCCGCCACTACGCGAGCGCCGCGAGGACATCCTGTTGCTGGCGCAGAAGTTCGGCGAGGGCATGGCCCGCGAACTGGGGCGCGAATACTTTGCCGGCTTCTCGCCGGCTGCCGAGCAGCAGCTGCTGGACTATTCCTGGCCCGGCAACGTCCGCGAGCTGAAGAACGCCGTGGAGCGCGCCGTTTACCGCCTGGACAACGCCCGCCGGGTGGTGGAGCGGGTGGCGGTGGACCCCTTCGAGTCGCCGTTCAGGATGTCCGGGGCGGCGCCGGCCGGCACGGTCGGATCGGCGGCGGCGGCCCTGCCCCCGGTCGCGGTGGCCCCGGTGGCCGGGCCCCTGGCGCCGCCGCCCTCGGTCTGGAAGTTTCCGCTCGACTTCAAGACCCAGGTCGCTGACTACGAGGTGCGCCTGCTGCGCGCGGCGCTGGCGCAGGCCCAGTTCCGGCAGACCCGCGCGGCGGAGTTGCTGGGGCTCAACTACCACCAGCTGCGCGGCCTCTTGCGCAAGTACGACCTGCTCAAGGAGCTGCGCGGCGAGTAGAGCTCAGTCCGCCGGCTGCGGCACCTTGCGCACCTGGTCCGGCTGGTAGCCCTGCGCGGCCGCCCGCCGCAGGATCGCCTGGTAGGTCGCCTCGTCGAGCTGGCGCTCGCGGGCCAGGACCCAGAGCAGGCGGCGGGAGGGGTGGCCGATCACCGCCCAGCGGTAGTCCGGGTCGAGGTCGATCACCAGGTAGCTGGCGGTGAACGGCCAGACGAACTGCACCGCCCACTCGGCATTGCTCTGGGTGTTGACCACCCTGGCGGTGCCTTTCCAGGTTTCCTCCGGCGCATCGAGGCGCTCGCGGCGAAAGGTGAAATCGTTCTGCAGACGGCCGTCCGGGCGTCGGGCATAGCTGTCGTAGCTGGCGACCTTGCCCTGTTCCAGCCAGTAGGGAATGTGGGCGATGACGTACCAGCGGCCCAGGTAGCGGTCGAGGTCGAGGTGGTCGACGGTCTTCAGCGGCGGCTGGCTGGCGCAGCCGCCCGACGCCAGGCTGGCGAGCAGGATCAGTGCGCTGACGAGTGGACGTGCGATGTTCATGCAGTGCCCGTACGGGTTTCGTCGTCTTCCAGACGCAGCAGCTCCGCAGCGCGGGCGCCCGGCGAGGCCAGGCGGCGGCAGAACAGAGCGTAGAAGGCCGGCGTCACATAGAGCGTCAGCAGGGTGGAGAAACTCACCCCGAAGAAGATCACCGTGCCCAGCGCCACCCGCGCCTCGGAACCGGCACCGCTGCCGAGCATCAGCGGCACTGCGCCGGCGACGGTGGCGATCGAAGTCATCAGGATCGGCCGCAGGCGGATGCCCGAGGCCTCCAGCAGGGCCTCGTGGAAGCCCTTGCCGGCATCGCGCAGCTGGTTGGCGAACTCGACGATCAGGATGCCGTTCTTGGTCGCGAGGCCGATCAGCATGATCAGGCCCACCTGAGAGTAGATGTTGAGCGAGAGGTCCATCTGCAGAAGACCGAACAGGGCGCCGGCAATGCCCAGCGGCACCGTGGTCAGGATCACGAAGGGCTGCACCAGGCTCTCGAACTGCGCGGCCAGCACCAGGAACACCACCAGCAGCGAGGCGGCGAAGGCGGCGTAGAGCGCGGCTCCGGATTCCTTCAGCTCGCGCGAGTCGCCGCGATAGCGGATCTGCACCTCGGCCGGCAGTTCCTCGCGGATCACGCCTTCCAGATAGTCCAGCGCCTCGCCGAGCGGATAGCCCGGTGCCAGTCCGGCGTTGAGGGTGATGCTGCGCAGGCGGTCGTAGCGGTTGAGGCTGGGCGAGCTGGCGCCCTCGCTCTGGCTGACCAGGTTGCTGAGCGGCGTCAGATTGCCGCTGCTGCCGCGCACGTAGAGGCGGTCCAGCTCTTCCGGTGTGCGCCGACGTTCATCCTCGGCTTGCAGGATCACCTCGTATTCCTCGCCACGGTCCAGCCATTTGGTGACCCGGCGGCCGCCCATGAAGGTTTCCAGGGTGCGGCCGATGGTGCTGGAGGAAACGCCGACATCGGCGGCCTTGACCAGATCGACGCTGAGTGCGATCTGCGGCTTGGTGGCCTTGTAGTCGGAGTCCAGGCGCAGCAGGCGGGGGTTTTCGCGCTGCACGCGGGCAAATACCCGGTCGCGCCAGGCGGCGATGGTCTGGTAGTCGGGGCCGCCCAGGGCGATCTGCACCGGCTGTCCCGGCCGGCCGCCGAAGGCGGCGCGCTCCAGAGCGGTGAGGCGGGCGTCGGGGATGTCTTTCAGTCGGTCGTTGAGCTGCTGGGTGATGACATGCGAGCTGGGGCGCTCGCCCCAGGGCGCCAGCGCCAGCAGCACATTGCCGCTGTTGACCTCGTCGCCGCCGCCGAAGCGCGGCGTGCGGGCAATCGCGCGCTCGGCTTCGCCGCGCTCGACATAGGGCATCACCAGGCTTTCTGCGGAGCGCATCACCCGCAGCATGTAGGGCAGGCTGGCGCCCTCCGGGCCGTCGGCCTGGATGAACACCTGGCCGCGATCTTCCTGCGGCGCCAGCTCCTTGGGCAGCAGGCCATAGAGGAACCAGCTCAGTCCGAGCAGGGCGAGCGTCACTGCCACCGCCCAGGCCGGACGCTGGATGGCCGGCCTGAGGCTGCGCTGGTAGCCGCGCGACAGCGCCGCGAACAGGCGGTCGAGGCGGCTCTCCGACGGCGGCTCGCCAGCCCTATGGCCGCGCAGCACCGTGGTGGCCAGCGCCGGCGCCAGGGTCAGGGCGGTGATGCCGGAACAGGCGACGGCGGCGGCCAGGGCCAGCGAGAACTCGCGGAACAGGCGGCCGATATTTCCTTGCAGCAGCGAGATCGGCGCGAACACCGCGATCAGCACGGCGGTGGTGGCGATCACCGCCATCCCCACTTCGCGCGAGCCCCGGAAGGCTGCGAGCAGCGGTGGTTCGCCCAGTTCCAGCCGGCGGTGGATGTTTTCGATGACGACGATGGTGTCGTCCACCACCAGGCCCACCGCCAGCACCAGGGCCAGCAGGGTGAGGATGTTCACCGAGAAGCCCAGCACGTAGAGGAAGGTGAAGCTGGCGATGAGGGCGATGGGCACCGTCAGCGCCGGGATCAGGGTCGCGCGCAGGCTGCCCAGGAACAGCCAGATCACCACCACCACCAGCACCGCGCATTCGGCCAGGGTGCGCAGCACTTTTTGCAGCGAGGCTTCGATGAACAGCGAGGAGTCGAATACCACTTCCAGCTTCATGCCGGGTGCCAGGCCGCTGTTGATCTGCGCGACCTGGGCGCGCACTGCCAGCGCCATTTCCAGGGCGTTGGCCTTGGACTGCTTGATGACGCCGATCCCGAGGCCCTCGATGCCGTTGACGCGGTAGTCGTTGCGCGGGTTCTCCGGTGCGACTTCGACCCGCGCGACATCGCTCAGCCGGACCGGGTAACCGTCGCTGCCGCGGGCGATGACCATGTTGGCGAAGTCGGCCGGCGACTTCAGGCCGCGCGCTGCGCGCAGGTTGAATTCGCGCTCGCTGGATTCGATGCGCCCGGCCGGTAGCTCGACGTTCTGGTCGCGCAGCGCGGTTTCGATGTCCCCGGCGGTGAGGCCGCGTGCCGCCAGCCGCTCGGCCGACAGCCAGATGCGCAGCGCCTGGCCGCGGTCGCCGGAGAGGAACACGCTGGACACGCCGTTGACCACGCTCAGCCGGTCCACCAGATAGCGCTCGGCATAGTCGGTGAGCGCCATGCGGTCGGCGCCGGCCTGCGACAGCACCAGGAACATCACCGGATCGGCGTCGGCGTCGGCCTTGGAGATTTCCGGCGGGTCGGCCTCGTCGGGCAGGTCGTTGAGCGCCCGCGAGACCCGGTCGCGCACGTCGTTGGCGGCGGAGTCGATGTCGCGGTCGAGATTGAATTCCAGGGTGATGTTGCTGCGGCCGTCGCGCGAGCTGGAGCTGATGCTCTTGATGCCCTCGATGCCGGCCACCCGGTCTTCGAGCAGGCGGGTGATCTCGCTTTCCACCACCGAGGCATTGGCGCCGGAGTAGAAGGTGGCGACCGAGACTACCGGCGGGTCGATGTCCGGATACTCCCGCACCGGCAGGGCGGACAGCGCGAACAGGCCGAAGCTGACCAGCAGGGCGTTGATCACGCAGGCCAGGACGGGGCGTTGTACCGACAGGTCGGAGAGCTTCACGGCGGGCGGGGGAGGCAAGTGGCGAGGGGTAGACCCTGCTGATCCGGGCGGGTTCGCATCGGGGCCGGGCGTATTGTCGCTGCTGCGGGTTAAAGTGGCAGTACCGCCGTTGCGCGACGCCTGCCGGCCGCCGTGCATCCGGTGTCTCGTTCGTCCTATCCGTGGTTACCGTCGCCCATGACCGTCTCCCATCGCAGCTTGGTTTCGCGTTCTGTTCTGCTGATCCTGGTCTCCCTGTGGCTGTCCGGTTGCGAGAGCGAGCGCAAGATCTACGCGCTGACCCAAACCGGCAAGATTCTCGGCTTCGACAGTTCGGCGCCGGACAAGATCGACAGCGAAGTCAGTGTGAGCGGCCTGTCCAGCGGCGAAAGTCTGGTGCAGATCGCCTACCGCCCGGCGACCGGCGGCTACTACTGCCTCACCAGTGAGGAGCGCCTGTGCACGCTGGACCCGCAGTCCGGCAATGTCAGTCTGGTCGGTACTGTCGCGTTCAGCAGCACGGCGCTGCCGAATGCGGCGATCGACTTCAATCCGGTAGTGGACCGGCTGCGGGTGGTGGCCAATACCGACAATCTGCGGGTGAATCCGGCCGATGGCAGCCTGCTGGCCACCGACACCGATCTCGCCTATGACGAGGACGATGCCAATGACGGCCGCTCGCCGCAGTTGGCGGCGATTGCCTACGACCACAACGATAGCGGCGCCGCCAGTACCACGCTTTATGGCCTGGATGTCGTGACCCAGAGTCTGGTGCGGATCGGTAGTGAGGGCGGCAGCCCCGAGTCCCCCAACGGCGGCAAGCTGTTCACCATCGCCAAGACCAGTGTCGCCTTTACCGCCAACGCCGCGCTCGACATCGAGCCGGGCGGCGACACTGCCTATGCGGTGCTCGGCGCCAACGGTGTCGGCGCTGCCCTGTATCGGCTGAATCTGTCCGACGGCAACGCCGATCTGGTCGGCAGCATCGATGACGGCGACCGCACCATCATCTCGCTGGCGGTGGCGCCCGAGGAAAAGACGGACCGCAACACCAACTGAGTCGGCTGGGCGGCATCCGGTTCGCGGCGCTCCTGCCAGCGGCTGCGGGCTCTCTTCGCGCATTGGTCGGCTGGCGCGTGGTCATGCCGGGCCGGCCAGTGTCGACGGTGCTTTCTTGTGCAGGCTCCTCGCGCGGATAGTCCCTCGCTGGTCGGCGACTGTCTGCTGGCTTCCCCGTCGTTCGTCTCCCGTATCGCCGGCCGCCGATCCTGGGTCTGGACAAACTAACATCACCTGTTAGGATGCGCGCCCATGAACTTCAGCGTCCACTTCGACGAGGCCACCATCGACCGCCTCGGCGCCGCCGTCGAGCGTAGCGGGCTGACCCGCAATCGCATCATCGTGCAGGCGGTGCGGGAGTGGCTGGAGCGCAACGAGGAGCCGGGTTGGCCGGAGAGCCTGCGCGAGCACTTCCGCAATCCGGCGCCGGAGCTGGTGGAAGAGGCCCTGGACGTGCAGGCCTGGGCCAGCGCCCTGGCGCCCGAGCGGGAGCCGCGCTGGTGATCCGGTACCTGCTCGATGCCGCCACCGTCGCTGCCGCCGTGCAGGGCCGGCTGCCGGTGGTGCTGCGCCTGTCCCGGCTGAAGCCGGGCGAGGTGGCGGTGTCGGCGGTCAGCAAGATGCAGGTGGAGGTCGCCCTGCGCCGCGCGCCGCGCGCCCAGCCGCGCTATTCGCGGCTGCTGCGGGACTTCTTCGAGGCCGTGCGGGTGCTGGACTTCCGCGCCGAGGACGCCGGTCAGTTGGTCGGCCTCGCGCCCTATCTGCCGCAGGACGCCGGCAGCCCCTCGGCCTACGAGCTGCTGCTGGCCGCCACCGCGCTCTCGCACCGGCTGACCCTGGTCACCGATACACCGCAACGCTTCGCTTTCGTCCCCGGCCTGGAAGCAGAGTCCTGGGCCAAATAACCACAAAGCTGCACCCCCAACCCCTGGAGACCCCGATGTCCCGCATCTTCAATTTCAGCGCCGGCCCTGCGACCTTGCCGGAATCCGTTCTCAAGCAGGTTCAGTCAGAACTGCTGGACTGGCGCGGTGCGGGCATGGGCGTGATGGAGATGAGCCACCGCGACAAGGAGTTCATGTCCATCGCCAGCCAGTGCGAGGCGGACCTGCGCGAGGTGCTGGCGGTGCCGGCCAATTACAAGGTGCTGTTCATGCAGGGCGGCGCCACCGCGCAGTTCGGCATCGTTCCGCAGAACCTGCTGCGCGGCAAAACCAGCGCCGACTTCGTGCTGACCGGCGACTGGGGCAAGAAGGCGGCCAAGGAAATCACCAAGTTCGGCAAGGCCAACATCGCCGCCAGCGCCGAGGCCGAGAAGTTCAACCACATCCCGGATCGCGCCGGCTGGAAGCTGGACCCGAACGCCGCCTACGTGCACATCACCACCAACGAGACCATCCACGGCGTGCAGTTCCGCGAGGTTCCCGAAGTGGGCGCGGTGCCGCTGGTGGCGGACGCCTCCTCCGACATCGCCTGCCGTCCGCTCGATGTCAGCAAGTTCGGCCTGATCTATGCCGGCGCCCAGAAGAACATCGGTCCCGCCGGCCTGACCCTGGTGATTGTCCGCGACGATCTCATCGGCCAGACCCTGCCCGGCACCTTCGGCATCCACGACTACAAAGCGGTCGCCGACAACGAGTCCATGCTCAACACCCCCAGCACCTTCAGCTGGTACGTCTGCGGCCTGGTGTTCCAGTGGCTGAAGGCCGAGGGTGGCCTCAGCGCCGTCGGCGCCCGCAACGAGCGCAAGGCCAAGGCGCTGTACGACTACATCGACAGCCAGGACTTCTACAAGAACCCGGTGAAGAAGGAAGACCGTTCGATCATGAACGTGCCGTTCACCCTCGCCAACGCCGAGACCAACGATGCCGAGTTCCTGAAGGGCGCCAAGGCCGCCGGCCTCAACGGCCTGAAGGGCCACCGCGCGGTCGGCGGCATGCGCGCCTCGATCTACAACGCCATGCCGGAAGCCGGGGTCGCGGCGCTGATCGACTACATGAAGGAATTCGTCCGCACGCGCGGTTGAGCCGGATCAGGCCGAGTGCCTGGCATGGCACTCGGCCCCCGGCGAACGCCCGGCCGCCTTCTGCTTGGATCGGGACTGACTCAAGGTCAGTCCCGCTTGAGGCAGAAGGCCTGTCGGGCCGGGCTGCGATCAGGAGGCAGAAGGCGCGGCAGTAATGCCGGGGCGAAAACCGATTTCGAGAGAGCAAAACCAATGTTCAAAATTCAAACCCTCAACAACATTTCCCCCCTGGGCCTGGAGCGGCTGCCGCGCGGCAGCTACGAGGTTGCCAGCGAGATCGGCAGCCCCGACGCGGTGTTGGTGCGCAGCGCCGACATGCACAAGCTGGAAATTCCGGCCAGTGTCAAAGCGATCGGCCGCGCCGGTGCCGGCACCAACAACATTCCTGTGGCGGCGATGAGCCAGCGTGGCGTGCCGGTGTTCAACGCGCCGGGCGCCAATGCCAACGCGGTGAAGGAGCTGGTGCTGGCCGGCCTGCTGATGGCGGCCCGCAATATCCCGCAGGCGCTGGACTTCGTGAAGAAGCTCGACGGCGACGACCACGCCCTGCACAAGCAGGTGGAGGATGGCAAGAAGAAGTTCGTCGGCTTCGAACTGCCCGGCCGCACCCTCGGCGTGATCGGCCTCGGCGCCATCGGCGTGAAACTGGCCAACACGGCGGTCGAACTGGGCATGGAAGTGTTCGGCTACGACCCGGCGATGACCGTGCAGAACGCCTGGAAGCTCGACAGCCGGGTCAAGCAGGCGCTGTCGGTGGACGATCTGGTGGCGAAGTCGCAGTTCATCTCCGTGCATGTGCCGCTCTTGGAGGCCACCCGTGGCCTGATCAATGCCGAGCGCCTGAAGCTGATGAAGAAGCAGGGCGTGATCCTCAACTTCGCCCGCGCCGAGATCGTCGATGACCGGGCGGTGGTCGAGGCGCTGGCGGCCGGCACGCTGCACGCCTATGTCTGCGACTTTCCGTCCAACGCGCTCAAGGGCAATCCTCGGGTGCTGGCGACGCCGCACCTGGGCGCCTCCACCGGCGAGGCCGAGGACAACTGCGCGGTGATGGTGGCCGAGCAGATCCGCGAGTTCCTGGAGGTGGGCAATGTCCGCAATTCGGTGAACTTCCCGGAAGCGGTGATGCCGCTGTTGCCGGGCAAGACCCGCCTCACCGTGGTCAATGCCAACGTGCCCAACATGGTCGGCCAGATCACCACGGCGCTGGCCAAGCACAACCTCAACATCGCCGACCTGCTCAACAAGTCGCGTGGCGACATCGCCTACACCCTGGTCGACATCGACTCGGCGGTGGGCGAGGCGGTGGTGGCCGAGATCGCCGCCATCCAGGGCGTGCTGAAGCTGCGAGTGATCGCGGCGCGCTGAGCCTGCGGCGGCGGTCAGGGCGGAACTGGCGGCGCGAAGTGAGTAGACTTCGCGTCCGCCGTTGCGCCATGGACTGCCGCCGACCCCTGAAATGACCGTCAGAACCCTTCCCCAGGCCCGTACCGAGATCGACGCGCTGGATCGGCAGATCCAGGAGCTGATCAGCCAGCGTGCCCGCATCGCCCAGGAAGTCGCCCACATCAAGCAGCGTCAGGGCGATACCGGCGATCACTACCGGCCTTCGCGAGAGGCGGAAGTGCTGCGCGCCGCCATGGCCCGCAACACCGGCCCGCTTACCGACGAGGTGGTGGCCAAGCTGATGCGCGAGATCATGTCGGCCTGCCTGTCGCTGGAGTCGCCGCTGACCATCGCCTACCTCGGGCCGGAAGGCACCTACACCCAGGCGGCGGTGCTCAAGCACTTCGGCGAGGCGGTGACCGCCCGGCCGGTGACCGCCATCGACGAGATTTTCCGCGATGTCGAATCCGGTGCCGCCGACTACGGCGTGGTGCCGGTGGAGAACTCCATCGGCGGCGTGGTCAGCAATACCCTCGACGCCCTGGTGCACACCAAGCTGCGCATCTGCGGCGAGGTGACCCTGCCGGTGCATCACCATCTACTGTCGGTGGAATCCGATCCGAGCAAGGTCAGCAAGGTCTACGCCCACGCGCAGTCGTTCGCGCAGTGCCGCAAGTGGCTGGACGCGCGTCTGCCCAAGGCCGACCGCGAAGCGCTGGCTAGCAACGGCGCCGCCGCCCAACTGGCCAAGCAGGAAGGCGCCGGTGTGGCGGCGATTGCCTCCTTGCAGGCGGGCAAGCTCAACGGCCTCAACATCCTCGCCAGCAACATCGAGGACGATCCCAGCAACACCACCCGCTTCCTGATCATCGGCAAGCAGGATCCGACGCCCACCGGCCACGACCTCACCGCCGTGGTGCTGTCGGCGCACCGCAACCAGCCGGGCGCCTTGTTCACCCTGTTGCAGCCTTTCGCCGACGCCAAGCTCGATCTCACCCGCATCGAGTCGCGGCCGATGAAGGGCGCGCCGGTGCAGGACTACTTCTTCTTCGTCGACTTCATCGGCCACGCCAACGACGAGCCGGTGAAGAAGGCGCTGGATGCGGTGCGTGCCAATGCCGCGTTCTTCAAGGTGCTGGGCTCCTATCCCCAGGCCGCCATCTGAGTGATTGCCCCCATGTCCGCCCTGACCCAAAACGCCACTCCCGGCGTGCTGTCGCTGGAACCCTACAAGCCCGGCATGCCGCTGGACGAGCTGCAGCGCCAGCTCGGCATCAGCGATGCCATCAAGCTGGCCAGCAACGAGAACCCGCTCGGCCCCAGCCCGAAGGTGAAGGCGGCGCTGGCCGAGGCCATCGCCAACCAGGATCTGGCCCTGTATCCGGACGGCGGCGGCTTCAAGCTGAAGGCGGCGGTGGCGAAGATGCACGGCATCGACCCCAGCCGCGTCACTCTCGGCAATGGCTCCAACGACATGCTGGAGTTCCTTGGCCGCATCTATCTGGGGCCGGGGCGGGCGGCGATGTTCAGCCAGCACGCCTTCGCGGTGTATCCCATCGTCACCCAGTCGCAGAGCGCCGAGGCGGTGATCGTGCCGGCGCTGCCGCGCAGCCACCCGACCATGCCGCTGGGTCACGACCTGGAGGGCTTCAAGAAGCTCTGGCGCGATGACATCAGCATCGTCTTCATCGCCAATCCCAATAACCCGACCGGCACCTGGCTGCCGGCGCAGGACATCGAGGCCTTCCTCGCCTTCGTGCCCAAGCAGGTCATCGTCGTGCTGGACGAGGCCTACTGGGAGTACCTCGACCCGGCGCTGCGCGGCGACGTGCGCGGCTGGCTGGACAAGTACCCCAATCTGGTCGTCACCCACACCTTCTCGAAGACCTACGGCCTTGCCTCGCTGCGCGCCGGCTATGCGCTGTCCTCGCCGGAAGTCGCCGACCTGATGAACCGGGTGCGCCAGCCGTTCAACAACAACAGCCTGGCGCTGCTGGCGGCGGAAGTGGCGCTGGCCGATCAGGAGCACGTCAGGAAGTCGGTGGCGCTCAACAACAGCGAGCGCGCCCGGCTGGAGGCTGAGCTGGCCAGGCTGGGGCTGAGCTGGCTGCCCTCGCAGGCCAACTTCCTGGCCATCGACTTCGGCCGCGACGCCGCGCCGATCCACCAGGCGCTGTTGCAGAAGGGCATCATCGTGCGGCCCACCGCCAGCTACGAGATGCCGAACTTCCTGCGCATCACCATCGGCACGCCGGCGCAGAACGACCGGCTGCTGAAAGCACTGCAGGAGATTCTGCAGTGACGTTCGTAGGGTGGGCCTTGGCCCACGCGGCCTCGCATGCTCCGGCCCATGTGGGCACGCTGCGCTTTGCCCGCCCTACGTCGCTGCGGGAAATCCTGGCATGACGGGCCGCGCGTGAAGCTGGCCGTCGTCGGCCTGGGCCTGATCGGCGGCTCGTTCGCGCGTGCGCTGCGGGCGGCCGGCCAGGTCAGCTCCATTCGTGGCTACGACGCCGACGAGCGTCAGCGGCGTTTGGCGGTGGACCTCGGGGTGGTCGATGCCGCGCCCGGCAGCACCGCCGAGGCGGTCGCCGATGCCGATCTGGTGGTGCTGGCGGTGCCGGTGCTGCGCACCGCCGAGGCCATGGCCGCCGTGCTGCCCGCGCTCAAGGCGGGTGCCGTGGTCACCGATGTCGGCAGCACCAAGCAGTCGGTGCTGGCCGATGTGCAGGCGGTCTGCGGCGCGCTGCCGCCCTGGTTCGTCGCCGGGCATCCCATCGCCGGCACCGAGAAGAGCGGGGTGGCCGCCTCCAATGCCGAGCTGTTCCGCAACAAGCGGCTGATCCTGAGCCCGCATGCCGCGCAGGACGCGGGAGCGCTGGCGCTGGTGCGCGGCCTCTGGGAGTCGGTCGGCGCCCGGGTGGTGGAAATGGACGCCAGCCGACACGACGCCATCTTCGCCGCCACCAGTCACCTTCCGCATGTGCTCGCCTATGCCTTCGTCGACATGCTGTCGCGGCTGGGCGACGCCGAGGAAATCTTCGCCAACGCTGGCGGCGGCTTCCGCGACTTCACCCGCATCGCCAGTTCCAGCCCACGCATGTGGCACGACATCGTGCGCGCCAACCGCGAGTCGGTGGCCGGCCTGCTGGAGCAGCAGATCGCCGAGCTTTCCGAGCTGCTGGGCCTGATCCGCGACGAGCAATGGCCGGCCTTGCAGGCTCGCTTCGAGCGCGCCCGCAATGCCCGCGAGCAGCACCTCGCCCACATCGAATGAGCATGAATCAGAGCAACCTCAGCTATACCGTCGCTCCCGGCGGCCAATTGCACGGCCGCCTGCGGGTGCCGGGCGACAAGTCCATTTCCCACCGCGCGGTGATGCTGGCCTCGCTGGCCGATGGGGTGTCGGAAATCACCGGCTTCCTCAGTGGCGAAGACTGCCTGTGCACCATGAAGGCCTTCCAGAAGATGGGGGTGCGGATCGAGCGGCTGGGCGACACCCATCTGCGCGTGCACGGCGTCGGCCTGCGCGGGCTGAAGGCGCCGGCGTCGGCGCTGGACATGGGCAATTCCGGCACCGCCATGCGGCTGATGTGCGGCCTCCTGGCCGGACAGCCGTTCGCCAGCACGCTGATCGGCGACGCTTCGCTGTCGCGGCGGCCGATGAAGCGGGTCATCAACCCGCTGGCGACCATGGGCGCACGCATCGAGTCGCAGGACGGCCGCGCGCCACTGCAGGTGCAGGCGGTGCAGGGCGGGCTCAAGGGCCTGCGCTATGACTCGCCGGTGGCGAGCGCGCAGGTCAAGTCCTGCCTGCTGCTGGCCGGGCTCTACGCCCAGGGCCGCACCGAGGTCTACGAGCCGGAAGCCAGCCGCGATCACACCGAGCGCATGTTCCGCGCCTTCGGAATCGAGGTGGAGGCGCGCGAAGGCTATGCGGCGGTGCAGGGCGGCCAGTCGCTGCGCGCAGCCGACATCGCAGTGCCGGCCGACATCTCCTCCGCCGCCTTCTTTCTGGTTGGCGCCGCCATTAGCCCCGGCTCGGACGTGACCCTGGTCGAGGTCGGCATCAACCCGACCCGGGACGGCATCGTCACCATCCTCCGTCAGATGGGCGCGCAGATTGACCTGCTTAACGAACGCCAACTGGGCGGCGAGCCGGTTGCCGACCTGCGGGTGCGCGGCAGCCGCCTGAAAGGGGTGCATATCGGCAAGGAACTGGTCGCCAGCGCCATCGACGAGTTCCCGGTGCTGTTCGTGGCCGCCGCCTTCGCCGAGGGCGAGACGGTGGTGACCGGCGCCGAGGAGCTGCGGGTGAAGGAATCCGACCGCATCCAGACCATGTGCGACGGCCTCAGGGCGCTGGGGATTTCCGCCATCGCCACGCCGGACGGCATGCGTATCTGCGGCGGCCGCATGCACGGTGGCGAGGTGGACAGCCATGGCGATCACCGCATCGCCATGAGTTTCGCGATGGCCGCGCTGTGCGCCGAGCAGCCGATCCGCATCCTCGACTGCCTGAACGTCAACACCTCCTTCCCCGGCTTCGCCACGCTGGCGGCGGGCGCCGGTCTGCGTCTGACCGTGAGCGGGTCATGAGTACGGTCCCGGTCATCGCCGTCGATGGCCCGGCCGGCGTCGGCAAGGGCATGGTCACCCGCTGGCTGGTGCAACGCACCGGCTTTCATCGCCTCGACTCCGGCGCGCTGTACCGCATCCTGGCGCTGGCGGCGGTGGCGGCCGGCGTCGATCTCGACGCGCACGCGGCGGTGGCGGCGCTGGCGCCGGGCCTGCAAATCAGCTTCACCGGCAGCAGCGAGGACGACGAGGCGATCCTGGTCGGAGGTCAGGACTGGACCCGCGAGCTGCGCGCCGAGACCACCGGTGCGCTGGCCTCGCGCATCGCGGTCTCGCCCGAGGTGCGAGAGGCGCTGCTGCAACGCCAGCGCGACTTCCGCCTCGCGCCCGGTCTGATCGCCGACGGCCGTGACATGGGCACGGTGGTGTTCCCGGATGCCCGGCTGAAACTGTTCCTCGACGCCAGCCCGGAAGAACGCGCGACCCGACGCCAGCGGCAGTTGAGCAAAGCCGGCATTGCTGCTAATTTCGCCACCCTTTGTGAAGAAATCCGGGCGCGCGACGCCCGGGATCGTGGTCGGGCCGTGGCGCCTTTGAAGCCGGCAAGCGACGCGCATCTCATTGACACAACAGGACTTTCCCCCGAAGCCGTGCTGGCGAGGGTGGAGGCGCTGAGCGTTGCCGCCGGATTCTGAATCCTGGGCTTTTGCCCCGGTTTTTGCGCAAAAGAGGTTTTGCTGTGCCGTCAGGGCAAGGATGCGCTGACGTTTTTTCCACCCACCGGGCCCGCCAACTGGACGAAGGCGGATGTTCAACCTAACCGAGTACCCAATGAGCGAATCTTTTGCGGAAATGTTTGAAGCCAGCCTTAAGGCTGGTCAATCGATGCAGTCTGGCACCATCGTCAATGCGCTGGTCCTGGACGTTAAATCCGACGTGGTGATCGTCGACGCGGGCTTGAAGTCCGAAGGCGTGATCCCCCTCGACGAATTCAAGGTCGACGGCGAGCTGAAGGTCGCCGTCGGCGACATGGTGGAAGTGGCGCTGGAAACCCTCGAAGACGGTTTCGGCGAAACCAAGTTCTCCAAGGAGAAGGCCGAGCGCATCAAGGCTTGGGTCCGTCTCGACACCGCCTTCGAGAAGAAGGAAACCGTCATCGGCATCATCACCGGCAAGGTCAAGGGCGGTTTCACCGTCGACATCGGCGCCATCCGCGCCTTCCTGCCCGGTTCGCTGGTTGACGTGCGTCCGGTGCGCGACACCACCTTCCTGGAAGGCAAGCCGCTCGAGTTCAAGGTCATCAAGCTCGACAAGCTGCGCAACAACATCGTGGTCAGCCGCCGCGAAGTGCTGGAGGCCGAGTACTCGGCCGAGCGCGACAGCCTGCTCCAGAACCTGCAGGAAGGCGTGGTGCTCAAGGGCGTGGTCAAGAACCTCGTCGAGTACGGCGCGTTCGTGGACCTGGGCGGCATCGACGGTCTGCTGCACATCACCGACATGACCTGGAAGCGCATCAAGGATCCGGCGGAAGTCGTCACTGCGGGCCAGGAAATCGAAGTCAAGGTCTTGAAGTACGACCGCGAGCGTCGCCGCGTGTCGCTGGGCCTCAAGCAGCTCGGCGCCGATCCCTGGGCCGACATCGCCCGTCGCTACCCCGAGAAGACCCGCCTGTTCGGCAAGGTCACCAACATCACCGACTACGGCTGCTTTGTCGAGATCGAGCCGGGCGTCGAGGGTCTGGTGCACGTCTCCGAGATGGACTGGACCAACAAGAACGTCAACCCGGGCAAGGTTGTGCACCTGGGCGACGAGGTCGAGGTGATGATCCTCGACATCGACGGCGAACGCCGCCGTATCTCGCTGGGCATGAAGCAGTGCCGCCAGAACCCCTGGGAAGAGTTCGCGCAGAACCACCAGAAGGGCGACAAGGTCGGTGGCGCCATCAAGTCGATCACCGACTTCGGCATCTTCATCGGCCTGCCGGGCGGCATCGACGGTCTGGTGCACCTCTCCGATCTGGACTGGAACGAGCCGGGCGAAACCGCCGTGCGTCGCTTCAGCAAGGGCCAGGAAGTGGAAGCCGTGGTGCTCGCCATCGACGGCGCCCGCGAGCGCATCAGCCTGGGCGTGAAGCAGCTCGGTCAGGACCCGCTGACCCAGTTCCTCGCCGAGTACCAGAAGGGCGTGATGGTCAAGGGCACCGTCAAGACGGTGGATGCCCGTGGTGCGGTCATCGAGCTGCCGTACGGCGTCGAGGGCTACATCAAGGCCAACGACCTGTCGCGCGAGCGCGTCGAGGACGCCACCAAGGTGCTGTCGGTCGGTGACACGCTGGAATCGCGCTTCATCGGCGTCGACCGCAAGAACCGCTCGGTCACCCTGTCGGTGCGCGAGAAGGAAATCCAGGAGGAGCAGGAGATCGTTGCCGAGTACAGCCGCAACGCCTCGACCGGCAAGACCTCGCTGGGCGACCTGCTGAAGGATCAGCTCGGCTAAGTTTCACGCCGTTGCTGGGAAAAGCCGCGCAGTTCTGCGCGGCTTTTTTTTGCCTGTTGCTGGACGAAGGGCGCTCCGACCTTGGCGCGCAGCGCTTGCGCCGGCGCGTGGCAATGGTCTATCGTCCGCCTCAGAAAGTGGCCATAAATAACTGAATCCCATGACGAAATCCGAGCTGATCGAGGCGCTGTCGCTGAAGCAGACGCACCTCATGCAGAAGGATGTCGAGCTGGCCGTGAAGCTGGTTCTGGACCAGATCAGCAATGCCCTGGCGCGGCAGCAGCGGGTGGAAATCCGCGGCTTCGGCAGCTTCGCCCTGCATCACCGCCCTTCGCGGGTCGGACGCAATCCCAAGACCGGCGAGCCGGTGCACATCCCCGCCAAGCACGTGCCGCATTTCAAGCCGGGCAAGGAAATGCGCGAGCGGGTCAACGAAATGGGCCAGGCGGCGCAATCGTGATCCGCCTGCTGATCATCGCGGTGCTGCTGGCGGTACTGATCTTCGGGGTCGCCATCGGCTTCTACAACGCCACCCCGGTCACCCTCGACTACCTGGCCGGGCAGTTGCAGCTGCCGCTGATCGGTCTGGTGCTGGGCGAATTCGTGCTGGTGAGTCTGCTGACCCTGCTGGTCTGCGGCGGTCGCATTCTCAGCCTGCGCGGCGAAATCCGCCGTCTGCGTCGGCAGATCAAGGATGCCCAGGCGGAACTCCAGAGCCTGCGCAACCTGCCCTTGAAGGATCAGTAAACCGTGGTGGAAGGACTCATCCTGTGGCTGCTGTTGCCGCTGGGCGCGGCGCTCGGCTGGGCGCTGGGCCGCAACCCGCGACCGGCCGGCGATCCGGAGACCCTGTCTGGTCTCAGTCATCTCGCCAATGAAAATCCCGACCGCGCGATTGCCGCCCTGACCAAGGCGGTCGAGCGCGACCCGGAAGCCGCCGAACTCAACCTCACCCTTGGCGCCCTGTTTCGCAAGCGCGGCGAAATCGACCGGGCCTTGCGTCTGCACGAGAGCGTGCTGGCCCGCAAGGAGCTGCGCAGCGACCTGCGCACCCAGGCGCTCTACGAGCTCGGCCAGGACTGCCTCAAGGCCGGCTTGCTGGACCGTGCCGAAGAATTGCTGCGCGAGGCTTCGCAACATGCCTCGCACGCGGTGGTGGCTCTGGAGTTGCTGCTGCAAATCCACGAACTGCTGGGGGACTGGCAGCCGGCGCTGGATGTCGCCGGCCGGCTGGAAGCGCTGAAAGGCCAGAGCCTGGCTTTGCAACGTGCCCATTACGCCTGCGAGCTGTCCGATCTTGCCAGTCAGGATGGCCGCGAAGAGGAAGCGCTGCGCTGGGCGCGCAAGGCACTGGAGACCGATCCGGGCTGCGTGCGCGCCAGTCTATGTCTGGGCCGACTGGAGGAGACCCGCCAGCATTGGCACGACGCGCTGGCGGCCTACCTGAAGGTGTCCGAGCAGGACGCCCGCTTCCTGCCGGAGGTGCTGCCGGCCATCGAGCGGGTGTGCGCGGCCGGTGGTGAGGTGGATACCTTCCGGCAGTTCCTCGACAAGGTCGAGGCCCAGCACGGCCTCGATTCCAGCGTCTGGCTGGCGCGGGCGCACCAGCTGCCCGATGCCAACGCCCAGGCGCTGTACCTGGCCGACAAGTTGGCGCAGCGTCCGTCCTGGCGCGGACTGGTGCAGTTTCTCAGCCTCCCGGTTGCCGGCGACGCCGGTCGCCTGAGTCGGCCTGTGCAGGCCTTCCGCGAGTCCCTGGTGAAGGTGCTGGACAAGCGGCCGCGCTACCACTGCAGTCACTGCGGGTTCGCGCCGAGTCTGCTGTTCTGGCGCTGCCCCAGCTGCAAGCAGTGGGGCAGTGTGCATCCGGCACCAGACACTCTCTGAAGCGCCGGCCGGTCGCGCCCGGCCCGGGTATCCGCTATTGGCCGTAGGTGTTGCGGTAGCGACGATCACCGCGATTGATGTCGGCCAGCACGTTCTTGGGAATTTTCTCGATCAGGTCCTGGCGCATGGCCGACAGCCGGGCGCGGTCCTGCGGGTCCAGGCTGGCCAGCCGCAGGCCGGCGTCCAACTGGGTCAGGGCGCCGCGCTGGTCGCCGCGCTGGAGGTAATAGGTGGCGATCTGGAACTGCGATTCGGCGATGTTGCCCAGCTGCCGGGAGGCCTCGGACAGCAGGCGGTAGGTTTCCACCCGGGTGCCCAGGGCCTGGTCGCGGGTCAGTAGCAGCTGACGAGCTTCCGCCGGCTTCTTGTCATCGAGCAGGGCTTGCGCCTGGGCGAGGATCGCCGGGGCGTAGCGCGGGTTCAGGGTCAGCGCCTTGGCCAGCAGCGCGCGGCCTTCGGCGCTGTGGCCGGAGTCGGCCAGAAGCTCGGCCTGCAACAACTGCACGTTCACCTGCCGTGGCAGGCTGGCGACCAGCGGCTTCAGGGCTTCGAGGCCATCGTCGGCGCGACCCACCTTCGACAAAGCGAAGGCATAGCCGTAGCGCACCGCCGGCGAGTTGTCGCCGGCGCGCAGTCGCCGCCCGAAGTCGTCGACCGCCTCATTGACGCGCTCGGCCATCAGCACCTGGGTGCGCGCCTTCATCAGCGAGAACTCCACCGAATCCCGATGCTCGGTCTTGGGCAGCGCCTCCGCGCGCGCCCGGGCCTCGGCGATGCGGGTGGTGTTGACCGGGTGGGTGCGCAGGATTTCCGGCAGCCCCGCGCCGTACAGGCGTGATTGCTGTTCCAGCTTGGCGAAGAAGCTGGCCATGCCCTCGGGGTCGTAGCCGGCCTCGGCCATGGTGTGGATGCCGATGCGGTCGGCTTCCAGTTCGTGGGCGCGGGTGTAGTTGACCTCGCGCTGGTAGTTGACCGACTGCCCCAGCGCCAGGGCGCCGAAGATCACGTCGGGATTGGCCGAGCCGGCGATGATGGCGGCGATCATCGCCGCCCAGGTGGCGATGTTGGCGGTGCGGGTATCGGCGGCGGTGCGCGCCAGATGGCGCTGGGTGACGTGGGCCTGCTCGTGGCCCATGACGCCCGCCAGTTCGCTCTCGTTGTCGGCGGACAGCAGCAGGCCGGCGTTGATGCCCACCAGACCGCCCGGCACCGCGAAGGCATTGATGCGCGGATCGCCGATGACATAGAACTTGAACGGTACCGGTGCGGCGGCGCCCTTGGCCGCCAGCTTCCAGCCCACCGAGTTGATGTAGTCGGAGACCTCCGGGTCTTCGACCAGATAGTCGCCGCCGTACAGCTCGGCGGCCACCTCGGCGCCGATCTTGGCCTCCTGTGCCGGAGACAGCGTCAGGTCGGCGGGCTCGCCCATCTGCGGCAGGTCGAGCGCGGCCGGCGTGCCCTGGGCCTGGGCGCCCAGGGCGGTGGTCAGGGTCAGTGCGGCAAGCAGGTGCAGGGCAGGGTAGGTGCGCAAGGAAGGAGTCCGGTAGCCGGCTGAATGCCGGGTGCTGCTGCCTATAGTGTGATGCAAAAGGAGATTGGTTCGTCGCAACTGCGGAGTCGCGATGCCGCAATGATAAAATGCCACTTCACCACGGTCGGCAGCACGCATGAATTGGGCGGATTACGCGATCCTCACGATAGTCCTGGTTTCCATCCTGGTGGGGATTTTCCGTGGGCTGACCCGTGAGCTGCTGGGCCTGGTCGGCTGGGTGCTGGCGTTCTGGCTGGCGTTCCACTTCCTCGACCCGGTCGCCGCCTGGCTCGACGGTCGCATCGCCACTCCGTCGGTGCGGCGGGCGGTGGCCTTCGGCGGCATTTTCCTGATCACCTTGCTGCTGTCGTCGATCGCCGCCTTCCTGCTGGCTTCGATGATCCGCGACAGCCAGTTTTCCGGTGTTGACCGGACCCTCGGTGGCGGTTTCGGCTTCCTGCGTGGTCTGCTGCTGATCGCCGCCCTGCTGATGGTCGCCGGCACCACTACCGCACGCCAGGATCTCTGGTGGCGCCAGTCGCTGCTGGTGCCCGAGCTGGAATGGCTGGCCGACGCCCTACACTCCGTGTTACCCGAGAGCTGGATTCGGGCACTGGAGTCCCCACATTCCCCTTCCGAACCTGCCGTTCCACGGCAGGGCCGGTTTTCCTGAGCCGTTCTCAGAACAGCCTTTCGTCTCTAGGAGCTTCCTGACCCATGTGCGGCATCGCCGGCCTCGTCTCCAAATCGCCCGTCAATCAGGAACTGTTTGACGCCCTGACCATGCTGCAGCACCGGGGCCAGGACGCCGCCGGCATCATCACCGCCGATGGCGACCGCCTGCACCTGCGCAAGGAAAACGGTCTGGTGCGCGATGTCTTCCACGCCGACGAGCACATGAACAAGCTGCGCGGCCTGATGGGCATCGGTCACGTCCGCTACCCGACCGCCGGCTGCGCCACCTCGGCGGAAGCCCAGCCCTTCTACACCAACATGCCGTTCGGCATTTCCCTGGCGCACAACGGCAATCTGACCAATACCGAGGAGCTCAAGCAGGCCCTGTTCGAGGAGGACCGCCGGCACATCAACACCGAGTCCGACTCCGAGGTGCTGCTCAACGTCTTCGCCCACGAGCTGATGCAGCAGAACACCCTGCGGCTGACGCCGGAGGACATCTTCGCCGCCGTTGCCCGCGTGCATCGCCGGGTGCGCGGGGCCTACGCGGTGGTGGCGATGATCACCGGCTACGGCATCGTCGGTTTCCGCGATCCCTACGGCATCCGTCCGGCGGTGGTTGGCCGTCGCGACGGCCCGCATGGCCCGGACTTCCTGATCGCCTCCGAGTCGGTGGCGCTCGACGCGCTCGGTTTCACGGTGCTCGGCGACATCGAGCCCGGCGAGGCGGTGATCGTCACCGAGGACGGCCGCCTGTTCCGCCAGCAGTGCGCCGCCAAGCCGATGTACTCGCCCTGCATCTTCGAGTACGTCTATCTGGCCCGCCCGGACTCGATGATGAACAACATCTCGGTGCACAAGGCGCGCCTGCGCATGGGCGTGAAGCTGGCCGAGAAGATCCAGCGCATCTGGCCAGACCACGACATCGACGTGGTCATCCCGATCCCCGATACCTCGCGGGTGCCGGCCTCCGAGCTGGCGCAGGTGCTGGGCGTGCCCTACCGCGAGGGTTACATCAAGAACCGCTACATCGGCCGCACCTTCATCATGCCCGGCCAGGCGCAGCGCAAGAAGAGTGTGCGCCAGAAGCTCAACCCGGTGGATGTCGAGTTCCGTGGCAAGAACGTGCTGCTGGTGGACGACTCCATCGTCCGTGGCACCACGTCGAAGGAAATCATCCAGATGGCGCGCGACGCCGGCGCCCGCAAGGTCTACTTCGCCTCCGCCGCGCCGCCGGTGCGCTATCCCAACGTCTACGGCATCGACATGCCGACCACCGCCGAGCTGGTCGCCCACGGCCGCACCGAGGAAGAGCTGTGCACCCTGCTCGGCGCCGACCGCTTGGTGTTCCAGGATCTCGAAGACCTGATCGACGCGGTCAAGCACAAGCACGCCAACATCGAGCGCTTCGACTGCTCGGTGTTCACCGGCGAGTACGTCACCCAGGACGTCGACGCCAAGTACCTCAATCAGTTGGAGCTGTTCCGCAACGACGCCGCCAAGGAGACCCGCAAAGCTGGGGCCTCGGGCACGCTCGATCTGCAGAACGCCGCCTGAAGTCCGGTCATGGCTGACTTCGACCCGGACTGGGGTTTCGCCACCCTCGGCGTGCGGGCCTTCGAGCCCGCGCGCGGCGTCGGCGAACATTCGGCGGCGATTCACCCGACCTCGTCCTTCGTGTTCGGCAGCGCGGCGGAAGCGGCGGCGGTGTTCGCCGGCGAGGCGCCGGGCTATGTCTACTCGCGCTTCACCAATCCCACGGTTCAAGCCTTCGAGCGGCGGCTGGCGGCGATGGAGGGGGGCGAGGCCTGCGTGGCCACCGCCAGCGGCATGGCGGCAATCCTCTCGCTGTGCCTGGCGACCCTGAAGACCGGCGACGAGGTGATCGCCTCCACCAGCCTGTTCGGGGCGACCGTCAATCTGTTCAACAACGTGCTGTCGCGTTTCGGCATCGTCACCCGCTGGGTGAGTCTGACCGACCTCGACGCCTGGCGGCAGGCGCTCACGCCCAAGACCCGGCTGCTGTTCGTGGAGACCCCCTCCAACCCGCTTTCGGAGGTGGCCGACATCGCCGCCCTGGCGGAACTGGCGCATGCCCACGGCGCCAAGCTGGCGGTCGACAACTGCTTCCTGACGCCGGTGCTGCAGCAGCCGCTCAAGCTCGGCGCCGATTATGTGATCCACTCCGCTACCAAGTATCTGGACGGGCAGGGCCGCTGCCTGGGCGGCGCGGTGGTCGGCGACGCGCAGTCTGTGGGCAAGGACGTGTTCAGCTTCCTGCGCACAGCGGGCCCCTCGATGAGCCCGTTCAACGCCTGGGTATTCCTCAAGGGCCTGGAGACCCTGGCGCTGCGCATGCAGGCGCACGGCGACAACGCCATGCAGCTGGCGCGCTGGCTGGAGCAGCAGCCGCAGGTGCAGCGGGTCTACTACAGCGGCCTGGAAAGTCACCCCGGGCACGCCCTGGCCAAGCGCCAGCAGCGGGGTTTCGGCGGCGTACTGAGCTTCGAGTTGCGCGGCGGCCGCGAGCAGGCCTGGAAGCTGATCGACGCCACCCGCCTACTGTCGATCACCGCCAACCTGGGCGATACCCGCACCACCATCACCCATCCCGCCACCACCACCCACGGCCGGGTTTCGGCCGAGGCGCGGGCCAAGGCCGGCATCGGCGAGAACCTGGTGCGCATCGCCGTCGGGCTGGAAGACGTCAAGGATCTGATCGCCGATCTGCGGCAAGCCCTGACGGCATGACCGCCGCCAGCGAGGCCCTGCTGCGGGCGAGTCTGGCCGGCAGCGACGAGCAGGGCCCCAGGCCGATGGTCGATCTGGACATGCCGGCGGTGATGCGCAAGGCCTTGTTGCCGGCTTTGCCGCTGCTCAAGCCGGCAGCGGTGCTGGTGCCCTTGCTGCGACGCCCCGAGGGGCTGACGGTGCTGCTGACCCGCCGCGCCGAGACCCTGCGCAACCACAAGGGCCAGGTCAGCTTTCCTGGTGGTCGCCGTGATCCTGGCGATCCCAGCTTTGCCGCCTGCGCGCTGCGCGAGGCCGAGGAGGAGGTGGCGCTGCCGCCGGAGAATGCCGAGGTGATCGGCTATCTCGACGACTACCCGACCATCAGTCGTTACCGCATCACGCCGGTGGTGGCGCTGGTGCAGCCGCCGGCGCAGTTCCGGGTTGATCCGGGCGAAGTGGCGGAAGTCTTCGAGCTGCCGCTGGCGGTGGCGCTGGATCCCGGAAGCTTCGAGCGCGGGCTGCTGAGCCGCGACGGCTTCAAGCTGCCGTTTCTGGAGATCAACTACCACGAGCGTCGCATCTGGGGCGCGACCGCCGGCATGCTCTGGGAGCTGTGCCGCAAGGTAAATTCGCACCGCGCTTGAGGCGTCTTCGGCAGCCCGGCTATGAAGACCGGCCCGTCATGTTTATGATCCCTTGATAAACCTTTAAAGGGGGAGACATGAGAATTGGCATCGTGGTGGATTCCGCGTGCGATCTGCCGCAATCCTTCATCGACGAAAACAAGATCGTCATTCTGCCGATCACGCTGCATCTCGATGGGCAGACGATGTTGGACGACCGCAATGCGGCGACCACCATCGAGTTCTACCGCAAGCACGTCACCGACGCGGCGCGGGCGGAGACCTCGGCGTTCACCGTCGAGCAGATCAAGAAACTGTTTCTCGAGCGGCTGGTCCTCGACTACGACCTGGTGTTCTGCTTCACCATCGCCAGCTCGCGCAGCCCGATGTTCGACAACGCCAATCGCGCGGCGCTGCAGATCTTGAACGAGTACAAGCCGATCCGCGCCGCCGCCGGTATCCCCACGCCGTTCGGCCTGCGCATCATCGACACCCAGAACTGCTTCGGCGGTCAGGCGATTCCGGTGATCGAGTGCGTGCGCATGATCAAGGCCGGCGAGAGCCACAACAAGATTCGCGAGCGCCTGGAATTCCTCACCCAGAACACTTACGGCTACCTGCTGCCGCGCGACCTGAAACAGTTGCGCGCCCGCGCCCACAAGAAGGGCGACAAGAGCGTCGGGCTATTGCAGTACGTGCTGGGCTCGGCGCTGGACGTGAAGCCCCTGGTGCGCGGCTACCGCAACACCACCCAGCCGGTGACCCGGCTGCGGCATTTCGACGAGGGCATCGCCAAGGTCTTCAAGTACGTCGAAGGCCAGATCCGCAAGGGCCTGCTGACGCCGAGCCTGTTGGTCGAGTACGGCGGCGATCCGCGTCTGCTTGAGGCGCTCCCTGGCTACGCGCAACTGGTGAACACCGCCCACGCGCATGGCGTCGAGGTGTTCGTGGCGATGATGAGCATGGTCGCCGGCATCCATGTCGGCGAGGGCGCGGTGGGTGTGGCCTTTGCCGCCGCCGAGCACGAAGTGGACCTGTAGAGGTTAGTCTGGAGCGCGCGAGGCCTGATAGCGGCGGACGAAATCCAGCAAGTCCACGCCGATGGCTTCACAGATTTCTTCGAGTTCGACCAGGTCGATCTTTCGCTCGCCGCTCTCACTCTTGCTGACATAGCTCTGAGGGCGGGAGCGCAGGCGTGCCGCCATCTCCATCTGAGTGAGCCCTGTCTCTAGGCGCACCGATTTAAGCAGGACTCTCAAGTCCTGCCTGCGGGTCTCCCAGTTACGCCTGCTCGCCATAGTGCAAGCACGCTAAAACCTGTTGCGGGATAACCCGAAACGGGATAATCTGGCCAGCGTCTTGAGATGCTTGGCGGACAGCAGAATTTATACGGACACCTTGTTCCGGGATGCGTCTGGTTCCTGGTCGGGGTGCTATTGGGAAACTCGGGTGCCACATTCCTGGCTGGGGAGCCGGAATAGTGCCGAGTGAATGGGAAAAATCATGAAAAGAGCGATCATCATTTTTACTTGGCCGGTCTTGCGCTGCCGGGGCGCGGTGTCATGACGCGCGAAGGTTTGCGACATGCGTTGACGATTCCAACGGAGTACAGCCTGACCCAGCTACGTTCACTGCTTCATGGTGCCTTGGAGAATGCCAGTGGGCGCGGGGACGGCGAGTATGTCGAGCACTTGATGTTGCTCATGCTCGGAGTCGCCAAGCGTGCAAGCCAGATACGAAAAGACTTAAGTGCCAGATGAACTGGTCAGGTATGGGGCAATCTTCCCGTGGAACCCGCATGCACGGGTGAGGCTGTCGCCAACGGGATGGCAGTGGAGAAAATCTCTGTCGTTCTCTGAGTAGCGGAATAGCCTCCGATAACCCTGCACCCAGCCCGGCAGGTAGACCGGATGCAATCCGGGGCATTTCTCCGCTGAGGGCGCAATCCCGGATTTCATCGGGGCTACAGGAATCAGGTCTTTACCCTTACGCGAGGCGATTCAAACCGTTATGCGCAGCTACCCGGTAGGCCTCGGCCATCGTCGGATAGTTGAAGGTGGTGTTAATGAAGTAGCGCAGATTGTTGAGCGTGGGGCTGGCCATCGCGGTCTGGCCGATGTGGACGATCTCCGAGGCGCGGTCGCCGAAGCAGTGCACGCCCAGGATTTCCAGCGTCTCGGCATGGAACAGGATCTTCAGCATGCCAACGGTTTCGCCGGTCATCTGCGCGCGCGCCAGGCTCTTGAACTGGGCGTGGCCCATTTCGTAGGGCACGCCGGCTTCCTGTAACTCGCGTTCGGTCTTGCCGACGCTGCTGATCTCGGGGATGGTGTAGATGCCAGAGGGCAGCAGTCGGAAGCGCTCGGAGCTGCCGCCGCCGGTCAGGATGTGCTCGACCGCGAAGCGGCCCTGGTCGTAGGCGGCGGAGGCGAGGGCGGGTGGGCCGGCGATGTCGCCGACGGCGTAAATCTGCGGTTGGCTGGTCTGGTAATGCTCATTGACCGCCAGCTGCCCCCGCGAGTTGGGCTTCAAGCCCAGCGCCTCCAGTCCCAGGCCGTCGGAATTACCGGTGCGGCCGTTGGCCCAGAGCAGCAGGTCGGACTTGATCCGGCGTCCCGACTTCAGGTGCAGCACCACGTCGTCGGCCCGCGCCTCGATGCGGGCGTACTGCTCGTTGTTGCGGACGATCACGCCCTGCTCGCGCAAATGGTAGGACAGGGCCTCGGCGATCTCGTCGTCGAGGAAGGACAGCAGGCGGTCCTGGGTGTTGACCAGGTTCACCTTGCAGCCCAATTTGACGAAGATCGACGCGTATTCGCAGCCGATCACACCGGCGCCGTAGATGGTGATGGCGTGCGGACTGTCGGCCAGTTGCAGGATGGTGTCGCTGTCGCGTACCCGCGGATGATTGAAGTCGACGTCCGGCGGCCGGTAGGGGCGGGATCCTGCGGCGACCACGAAATGCTTGGCGCGCAGCTTCTGCGAACTGCCCAGGCTGCTGTCCACTTCCAGGGTCTGGGCGTCGACGAAGCGGGCGCTGCCGGCCAGCACCGGCACCCGGTTGCGCTCGTAGAAGCGGCGGCGCAGCGCCACTTGCTGTTCGATCACCCGCCCGGCGCGGGTCAGCAATTGCGGGAAGGACAGACGCAGGGAGCTGCGGAACTCGCTCAGCAGGGGCTCGTTCTGGAAGTCGCTGAGGGTTTTCACCGCGTGCCGCAGCGCCTTGCTGGGAATGGTGCCCCAGTGGGTGCAGCCACCGCCTACGTCGAAATGGCGCTCGATCACGACCGCCTTCAGGCCATTCTTGGCGGCCATCATCGCGGCGCCTTCGCCGCCGGGCCCGCTACCGATCACCGCCAGGTCGTAATGCTTCATGTCGATATTTCTTACTACGGTAGGGGTTGCGTGGCTTTTGCAGGGATGATGACCGGCCGGCTTGCCTGACTGTCCGTACAGAAATTTATCCGTCCGGGCGAATGCTGTAAAAAAAGCTCATTGAAATCAGGTAGTTCAAAGTTTACCTTAAGGTAGATAATAAGCTTTAAACAAACCTCGGTTTCGTGGCCACGACCAAAGTTGCAGGGGTGCTTTGAAGGTCGGGTCGACAATTTCTGGAGCGTGGGCGATGAGCGATCTCGAGCAGGGCAGTCTGGCCTATTTCCTATCCAAGCCGGTCAGCCCGCAGTGGGCGGATTTTCTGCGGGTGCTGGGCGAGGAACTGAGCGAGCAGATGAGTCCGGAGGAAATCCGGGCCTTCTTCCTGCTGCTGGGCCGCCGCATCGCCCGGCGTAATCCGCTGATCGCCGGTGAGACTCTGCAAGACCTCGAGCAGGCCGCGAACGAGCAGCTGCGCAACATGGGCTGGGGCTGGATGCGGGTGCGGGATCTGAACACCAGCCTGGAGTTCCTGCATTCCTGTGCGCCGCTGCGGCAGGCTTTCGGCGATGCCGCCATGGAATGGGCTCCGGGTTTGCTCGAAGGACTCTACAGCGACTGGCTCAAGCAGCTGGGGGCCGAGGAGACGCTGGTACTACAGCAACTGGGCAAGCCGGAGGGTGTGCAGGACACCCTGCGTTTTCGGTTGGCGCACCCGAGTCAGTTCCTCTAAGGGAGGATCGTCATGTCGGAAAAAAGCGATGACATCAAGCAGCTGTTCTCCCATCTGGGGTTGAACCCCAGCGACTACCAGGAGATCCGCAGTGCGCCGAGCGCCAATGCCACCGTGACCGAAGCGCCCCGGCGCTGGTCGCTGCTGCAGGCGACTAGCAAACAGCCGTTGCCGACCAAGGTCGCCCCCATCCTCAGCACTCCGCCTGCCGCCGTTCCGGCGGCGGTGCCGCGTGCGCCGGCCCCGGCCACGCCTTCGCAATGGGCCGAGTTGCTGCCGCGCGCCACCACGGCGCCGGCCGCTGTGCCGACCGTGGCCGTACCGACCGTTGCGGCGCCGGCGCCAGTGGCCGACCAGCCGCTGGCCGAGGGCCTGCGCTCGCTGTTCCAGTCGGTGCGCGAGCCGGTTCCGGTCGCGCCGCTGCCGACCGCTCCGACCCTGGCCGTGCCGCCGCCAGCGGAAGCTGCTGCCGAGCAGGTATACCGGGAACTGCGCGGCGGCGCGGCGATCCCGCCGGCCCCCTTGCCGCCGCCGGCCTGGGCGGGCTACGACGCCGAGCAGGAAACCCGCTACGCCGTTCCGCCCGCCGCGAGCAAGCCGGCGGTCGTGCCGACCGCGCCGCTTGCTCCGGCGCCGATTCCGGCCCGTGTTGCTTCCACCATGCCACCGGCCGCCAGCCGGCCGGAGCCGCAACGCGCGGAATCTCCGGTGCCTGCCAAGAACCGCCAGCCGCCGCGCCCAGCGCCGCCGCCGGTGGCGGAGGCCGGTGCCGGGGTTGCGGAGCTGGGCGGCGATCTGCAAGCGGCGTTCCGTCGGTTGGCCGAACCCGAGCCGCCGCGCGCGGCCGCCAGCGGTCGGCTGCGTCTGCGTACCCCTGCCACGCCGCAGGTGCAGGGCAGCGCCAGTCGCGAGGCGCGGCTGGATGATGTACTGCGCCGCATCTCGGGCCACAATGGGCCGTCAAAATAGCGGACCGGCCGGCATACAAGGCGCATGAATCCGAACACCAACCGACTGATCGTTTCGATCGTGTCGCCGAAAGGCGGCGTCGGCAAAACCACCATCGCGGCCAACCTGGCGACGGCCCTGGCCGCGCGCGGGCAGGCCTCGCTGCTGGTGGATCTCGACTCCCAGAACAGCCTGCGCCTGCATCACCAGATGCCGCTGGACGATACCTCCGGCCTCGCGGTGCAGACCCTGCGCGGCCTGCCCTGGGCGGACTGTGTCTATCGCAGCCCCTATGGCATTGATTGTCTGCCGTTCGGACTGATTTCCGAATCGGATCGCCGGGAATTCGAGCGCCGGCTCGACAGCGATCCGACCTGGCTGGTGCGCAACCTCGACGCCCTGCGGCTGTCGCCCGGCAGCTATGTGATCGTCGACACCCCGCCGGGGGGCTCTGCTTACCTGACCCAGGCGCTGCTGGCCGCCGATGTCGCGGTCTGCGTGCTGCTGCCGGACGCCGCCTCGTTCATCACCATCCCCTCGATGGAACGCTGGCTGGACGAGTACAGCCGCCCGCGCCCGGACTTTCAGGGCGGTTATTACCTGCTCAACCGCATGAACAATGCCCGGGTGCTGTGCCGTGACGTCGCCTCGGCGCTCGAGCGCGATCTCGGCGAGCGGCTGATTCCGGTGGAAGTGCATTTCGACTCCGCCGTCGAGGAAGCCCTGGCCTCGCAGACGCCGATCCTCAAGTACGCCCCGGAGTCGCCGGCCACCCGCGACATCACCGCGCTGGCGGACTGGCTGCTCAAGCTGCCATGAGCGAACGCAATCCCAGTTATGTGCTGAGCAACGCCGCGCGGGTGGGACAGCCCTGGTCGCGGGTGCTGATCAACCAGAACTGGGACCGCCGCATCGAGCGGCTGATCGAACTGGGGGTCTGGGACTGGCGCTGGATGCTGCCGCTGAGCCTGCTGCTGTGCGCGATTCCGGCGGTGATGGTGGTGACCACGCCGCTATCGTTCGGCGGGCAGGTGCTGTTCGCGATCTGCACCTTCCTGCTGGCGGTGTGGCTGAACCGCATTGAAGGGCGCCTGGTCTCGCACATCCTCATGCTGCTGTCGGTGCTGGTCAGCACCCGCTACATGTACTGGCGGCTCACCGAGTCGCTGGGCTCGATCTATTCGAGCGACCGCTACGGCGACATGTTCTTCTCCAGCGGCCTGCTGGCGGCGGAGTTCTACGCCTACGTGGTGCTGCTGCTCGGTTACTTCCAGGTGCTCTGGCCGCTCAATCGCAAGCCGACGCCGCTGCCCCGGGACCTCAAGGAATGGCCGGTGGTGGACATCTACATCCCCACCTACAACGAGCCGCTGAAGGTGGTGCGGCCAACCATCCTCGCCGCGCTCGATGTCGACTGGCCGAAGGACAAGCTCAACGTCTACGTGCTCGACGACGGCAAGCGCCAGCAGTTCCGGGAGTTTTGCGAGCAGGTGGGTGCGATCCACATCACCCGCAACAACTCGCGGCATGCCAAGGCCGGCAATCTCAACGCCGCCATGCAGAAGACCCATGGCGAGTACATCGCCATCTTCGACTGCGACCACATTCCGACCCGCTCCTTCCTGCAGGTGACCATCGGGGGCTTCCTGCACGACCCCAAGCTGGCGATGGTGCAGACGCCCCACCATTTCTTTTCGCCCGACCCCTTCGAGCGCAATCTGGGCACCTTCCGCCAGGTGCCCAACGAGGGTGAGCTGTTCTACGGCCTGTTGCAGGACGGCAACGACTTCTGGGACGCCACCTTCTTCTGCGGCTCCTGCGCGGTCTTGCGGCGCACCGCGCTGGAGGAAGTCGGCGGCATCGCCGTCGAGACCGTCACCGAGGACGCCCACACGGCGCTGAAGATGCACCGGCGTGGCTGGAGCACCGCCTATCTGAACATCGCCCAGGCCGCCGGTCTGGCGACCGAATCGCTGTCGGCGCACGTCGGTCAGCGCATCCGCTGGGCGCGCGGCATGGCGCAGATCTTCCGCACCGACAATCCCTTGCTCGGGCGCGGTCTGCACTTCGGCCAGCGGCTCTGCTACGCCAATGCCATGCTGCACTTCTTCTACGGATTGCCGCGCCTGGTGTTCATGACCGCGCCGCTGTCCTATCTGTTCTTCGAGGCACACATCATCAGCGCCGGCGCGCTGGTGATCGCCGCCTACGCGCTGCCGCACATCGCCCACGGCAACCTCACCAACTCGCGTATCCAGGGGCCGTACCGGCACTCGTTCTGGGCCGAGGTCTACGAGACGGTGCTGGCCACCTACATCATGTGGCCGACGCTGCTGGCGATGATCAACCCCAAGCTGGGTTCGTTCAACGTGACCGCCAAGGGCGGCATCAACGAGCGGACCTACTTCGACTCCGACATCGCCAAGCCCTACCTCTGGCTGCTGGTGCTGAATCTCGCCGGCGTCGCGGTGGGTATCGCCCGGGCGCTGAAGTTCAACACCCACGAGGTCGATACCGTGGTGCTGAACATCCTCTGGAGCGTCTACAACCTGATCATCATCAGCGCCGCGCTGGCGGTGGCCTGGGAGTCCAAGCAGGTGCGCCGCTCGATCCGCGTCGACACCACCATCAACGCCCGGCTGCGGGTGCCGGACGGACCGATGATCGAGGCGGTGACCACCGATCTTTCCGAAGGCGGTGTCGGCCTCAAGCTGTCGCAGCCCTATCCCTTGCCCCAGGGCGCGGAAGTGCAGGTCGCCCTGGTGCCGGAGCGCAGCCTGGTCTGGACCCCGGTACGGGTGGTGCGCTCGCGCGGCGAGATGCTGACCCTGGAATTCCAGCCGCTGGACGTGGCACAGGAGCGGCAACTGGTCTACGCGCTGTTCGGCCGCGCCGACGCCTGGGTGGACTGGTCGGCCACCCGTCCGGTGGATCGCATCGGCGAAAGCTTCCGCACCATTCTCGACTTCGGCCTGGCCGGGGCGATACACCTCACCAAATTCACTGCTCAGAACCTGAAGAGTTCCCTTATGGAAGCCCTGAATCGGATCTTTCCCAAACTGAAGGCCGGCCGTGCCGCCGCTGTGCTGCTGCCGGCGCTGCTGGCCGCAGCTCTGCTGGGCCTGCCGCACCCGGCGCGCGCCCAGCAGGCCGACGCCGCCTCCGCACCCGCTGGAGACAACGCGCTCAGCGGCAGTCGGGTGGAATCGCGACTGCTGACCTTCCAGTCGATGGGCGCCCAGAAGCCGATCCGCCTGCGCGGTGTCACCGGCGAGATGACGCTGCCGGTGGCGGTGCGTGACGACGAGGTGGTGACCAAGGCGCGCCTGCGCCTGAAGTTTGCGCACTCGCCCTCGCTGATCATGCCGCTCTCGCACATGAACGTGCTGGTCAACAACGAGCTGGCGGCGACCATCCAGTATTCGTCGGAGTCCGCCGGTGGTTCCGAGCGGATCATCGACATCGACCCGCGCCTGTTCGTGGAATACAACCAGATCGGCCTGCAGGCGATCATGTCCTACACCATGGACTGCGAGAACCCGCTCGGCACCGGCCTGTGGACCATCGTCAGCAACAAGTCGACGCTGGAGATCGAGACCAAGCCGCTGGCGCTGCCGCAGGATCTCAATCTGCTGCCCAAGCCCTTCTTCGACGCCCGTGATTCCCGCAAGCTGACGCTGCCCTTCGTGTTCAGCGGCTCGCCGGGCCTGGAAGAACTGGACTCGGCGGCAGTGGTTTCGTCCTGGTTCGGCGCCCTGGCCGACTACCGTGGCGCCAGCTTCCCGGTCTATCTCGACCGCCTGCCGATGGGCCATGCGGTGGTGTTCGTGAACGGCAACCGCGCGCCGGCCGGCCTCAACCTGCCCAGCGACGGCAGCAATGCCAAGATCATGCTGGTCGCCAATCCGCGCGATCCGATGTCCAGCCTGCTGGTCATCCGGGGCAGCACCGGTGAAGGTCTGAAGGCCGCCGCGCGCAGTCTTGCTCTGGGCGCCCAGGGCCTGTCCGGTGCCGAGGCGGTGATCCGCGAGTTCAAGGATCCGGGCGCACGCAAGCCCTACGACGCGCCGCGCTGGATTCCCACCGACCGCCCGGTGCAGGTCGGCGAGCTGGCCCAGCCTTGGCAGCTGGAAGCGGCGGGTCTGTACCCCGATACCATCCGCGTGCCCTTCCACGCGCCGCCGGATCTGTTCACCTGGCGCAGCAAGGGCATGAAGCTGGCGCTGAAGTACCGCTACACGCCCACCGTCGGCTCCAAGTCGACGCTCAACATCAGCATCAACAACGAGTTCGTCGAGGCCATCGCGCTGTCCTACAGCGGCGAGGACAAGGCGGCCGAGCAGCGCATCAAGCTGCCGTTCGTGTCGCAGTACGAGTCGGTCAACAGCGGCACCGTCTACGTGCCGGACTACAAGTTCAGCGCCGACAACACCCTGCAGTTCCAGTACTACTTCGAGCGCAAGAAGGAAGGCGCCTGCAAGGACGTGGTGCTCGACAATCTGCGCGGCGCCATCGACCAGGATTCGACCATCGACCTGTCGGCCTTCCCGCACTACACCGCGCTGCCGGAGCTGACCCTGTTCGCCAACGGCGGCTTCCCGTTCACCAAGTACGCGGACCTCAGCCAGACCGCGATTGTGATGCCGGACAACATCAACGCCGAGGAGATCGAGGCCTTCCTGACCGTGATGGGCCGCATCGGCAACGCTACCGGCTACCCGGCGCACCGCTTCGCGCTGGTTCGCGCCGCCGAGATCGACGCCTACGACGACCACGACATCCTGATCCTGGGCAGCGCCGGCAACCAGCCGCTGCTGGAACGCTGGGCGAGCGCGATGCCGGTGGCGGTTGCCGACGGCGCGGTCAGCCTCAATGTGCTGGGTCCGATCGAGCGTCTGCGCGCGCGCTGGGAGGGTCGCGACCTCAGCGGCGCCATCGACCATGCCGGCCGGGTGGTGCTGGAAGCCGGGCGCTCCCTGGGGCTGATCATGAGCTTCGAGTCGCCGCTGTCGTCCAAGCGCACGGTGGTGGTGATGACCGCCGGTACGCCCAAGCGGCTGACCGAGGTCGCCAACCTGTTCACCGATGCCGGCAAGGCGCAGTTCGTGCGCGGCGACCTGGTGCTGTTCAACGGCGACCAGGTCAACAACTACCTGCTCGGGCCGCAGTACAACGTCGGCAGCCTGCCGCTGCTCACCCATCTGCGCTGGTGGGCTTCGCGTCAGCCGCTGGTGCTGGTGATGCTCTGCCTGCTGGCGGCGCTGCTGCTGGCGACGGTGCTGTACCGCTCGCTGCGGCGGATGGCGATGCGCCGCAAGCAGGTCGGTCATTGAGCGAGGTCTGCTCCTGACATGCGTTATGCGATCACGGCGGTCGCTGCCGCGATCACCGTCGTGGTGGCGGTGACGGCCTACAGCTACTGGCAGTGGAGCCGCCCCTGGCGCGCCTGGCAGTCGTACCGCACGGTGTTCGTGCAGAACGACGGCCGGGTGATCGACCGCACCGCCGGCGACCGCAGTACTTCCGAGGGACAGGCCTACAGCCTGTTCTTCGCGCTGGTCGCCAATGACCGGCCGCTGTTTGACCGCATACTCGGCTGGACCGAAGCCAACCTCAGCGGCGGGCCTCTGGAACAGCGGCTGCCGGCCTGGCTCTGGGGCCTGCGCGAGGACGGCAGCTGGGGCGTCAAGGATCCCAACCCGGCCAGCGACGCCGATCTCTGGATCGCCTACAGCCTGATGGAGGCGGCGCGGCTCTGGCAGGCGCCGGCCTACGGCCGCAAGGGCAGGGCGCTGTTGAACCTCATCCGTGCCCAGGAGCTGGCGGAGGTGCCAGGGGTCGGCGTCATGCTGCTACCGGCGCCGCAGGGCTTCCAGCTTGAGGACGGCCGCTGGCGCCTGAACCCCAGCTACCTGCCGGAATTCCAGCTGCGCTACTTCGCCGGGATCGACCCCTACGGGCCCTGGAAGTCGGTCTGGAGCAATCACCTCACCCAGATGCAGCGCCTGTTGCGGAGCGGCATTGCTCCCGACTGGTATCAGGTCGATGCCGCCGGCAAGCCGCTGCTGGATGCGGTCAGTGGCGAGCGCAGCAGTTACGACGCCATCCGCGTCTACCTGTGGGCGGGGATCAGTGCGGTCGCCAGCGGCGAGCGTGCCGCCGCGCCGCTGCTACAACTACTTGCCCCCTACGCCGCTCTGGTCCGTGCCCAGGGCCAGCCGCCGGAGGTGGTCGATGCCGCCACTGGCCGGAGTTCCGGCGGTGCCCCCATTGGCTACTCTGCGGCCGTGTTGCCTTTCCTCGCAGTAGTGGATGAAGATACTGCTGCAACCCAGCGTGTCCGCTTGAAAAACAGTCGGCAGGAGGGGGGCGACGGCAACCTCGGAACGCCACCCCATTACTACGACCAGGTGCTCGCCCTGTTCGGAGAGGGGTGGGCCGAGCAGCGTTATCGCATTGATACCCAGGGTCAGGTCATTCCACGATGGTCAAAGACATGTTGCGGCTGGCCCTACTGAGTCTCGCGCTGGCCTGCGCCGCCGCGACGGCTCAGGCACAGCCGCCGACCGCAGCCGCGACCACCGACCAGCTTGCCACCCAGGCGCGCTACTGGGAGGGCAAGGGCCGCTATGACCTCGCCCGCGAGAACTGGCTGAAGCTGCTGCGGGTCTCGCCCGACAATCCCACGGCGCTATCCGGCCTGGCCAATGCCGAGGCAGTGAGTGGCCGTGGCGCCGCCGCCCAGGTGTATCTCGACCGGCTGCGGGAAGCACACCCCAATCACCCCGACCTGCGCCGCCTGGAAGCCGCGATCCGCGCCGGCAGCTACGATCCGGACAAGCTGGCGCAGCCGCGCGGTCTGGCCCGCCAGGGCAAGTACCAGCAGGCGGTGGAGGCCTACCGCAGCGTCTTCAACAACGACATCCCGGGTGGCCGTCTGGGCCTGGAGTACTACCAGACCCTGGCCGGCACCGATAACGGCTGGCAGCCGGCCTATGCCGGCATCCAGAAGCTGGCGCAGGACAACCCGGGCGAGCCGATCTACCGGCTGGCGCTGGCCCAGCACCTCACCTACCAGGAACCGACCCGCCGCGAAGGCATCCGCAGCCTCGCCGAGCTGAGCAAGGACAGCACGCTGGCCAGCCCGGCCCGTCAGGCTTGGCGTCAGGCGCTGCTCTGGCTGGGCGCGAAGGCCGGAGACGAGAACCTGTACCAGGACTATCTGCGCCAGGGCGGCGACGACAGCCAGATCAGCGCCAAGCTCAACTCCCTGCGCGAGGCCCGCAGCAGCGCCGTGGTTGCTGCGCGCAGCGAGCCGGTCGATCAGCCGCCGAGCGCCGAGGAACTGCGCGGCCAGCTGGTCAAGCAGGGCTTCGACAGCCTCAACGACGGTCGTCTGGAGCTGGCCGAGGCGCAGTTCAACCAGGCTCTCAAGAACTACGGCGAGTCCGCCGACGTGCTCGGCGGTCTGGGCATCATCCGACTGCGCCAGGAGGCCTACGGCGAGGCCGCCGATCTGCTGGCACGGGCCTCCAATCTCAACAAGGCGCGCGCCAGCCGCTGGAAGGATGCCCTGGATACCGCCCGCTTCTGGCAGCTGGTGCGCGCTGCCGAGGCGGCGCGCAAGGCCGGCGACAACGCCCTGGCGGTGCGCGAACTGCGCCGGGCGCTGAGCCAGGATCCGCAGCGGGCCGCCGAACAGCCCACCGTGCGCATCAGCCTCGCCGACCTGCTGGTCGAGGAAGAGCAGCTGCCGGAGGCGGAGAAGATCTACCGCGACATCCTGCGCAGCCAGCCCGACAACGCCGATGCCCTGCGCAGCTTGATGGCGCTGCTGGCGCGCGACCGGCGGCTGCCGGAGGCCATCGCCCTGGGCGAGCGGGCGTCGCCGGAAGTGCGTGCCCAGCTGGGCGGTTTCGGGGTGCTCAAGGCCCAGAGCTTGCGCGACCAGGCTGGTGAGGCGCTCAAGGCCAAGGACGATGCCCGCGCCGAAGTCCTGCTCAAGGAAGCGCTGCTGGTCGACCCGGAGAGCCCCTGGACCCGTCTCGACCTGGCGCGCATCTACCAGCGCCAGCAGCGCAGCCGCGAGGCCAGCACGCTGATCGACGGCCTGCTGGCGCCGGGCAGCGGCAATGTCCAGGCCGAGGCCCTGTACATCAAGGCGCTGCTGCTCGCCGAGCAACAGAACTGGTACGAGGGGCTGCAACTGCTGGAGCGGATCGAGCCCGGCGCGCGCAACGCCGGCATGACCGAGCTGCAGAAGCGGCTGTGGGTGCGCTACCAGACCCAGCGTGCCGGCGTGTATTCGCACCTGGGGCAGCCGGGCGTCGCCAGCCAGATCCTGGCCGAGGTCGAGCCCTATGCCGCCGACCAGCCGGAGTTGCTGGGTGCGCTGGCCACCGCCTATGCCGATGTCGGCGACGAGAGTCGCGCGCTGGCCTACATCCGGCAGGCCCTGACCCGGACCAGCAACCCCGGGTCCGGCCTGCGTCTGCAATACGCCGGCCTGCTGTTCAAGCTGCGTCAGGACGCCGAGTTCGAAGTGGTGATGGAAGACCTGCTGCGCAAGGGCGACCTCGACGCCGAGCAGAGCCAGGGCCTGGCCAATTTGCGCATCGCCTACCGTCTGCGTCAGGCCGATCTGGTACGCGAAGAGGGCGACCTCGCCCGCGCCTACGAGTACCTGGAACCCCTGCTGCGCCTGAACCCCAAGGACCCGCGCCTGATGATGGCGCTGGCGAGGCTCTACAACGACTCCAAGGACTACGATCAGGCCTCTCGTCTGTATCGGCAGGTGCTGGCGCAGAACGATCAGGATCTTGATGCCTACAAGGGCGCGATCAATGCCGCGCTCTCGCTCTCGCAGTGGGACGAGGCCGATGCCCTGCTGGAGCGGGCCTTCGCACTCGATCCCGAGAACCCGCGCCTGTACGCGATGGCCGGTCGCTCGGCACGTGGCCGTGGCGACGACGGTCGCGCCCTGCAGCTGTTCCAGCAGGCGCTGCGCATCGACGCCCAGCGGGCCGGCGAAGGCGGCAACCCGTTCAGCAAGAGCAATGCCCAGCCGCTGCTGCAACTGATCGACCCCGCTGCCGCCGGCAGCCGGGTGCCGTATTCGCCGCAGGTGTTGGGTGCGCTCGCCCCGGTGCCGGCGGTGGCGGCCGTGAAGCCGGCCTCCGCCAGCCAAACACCGCAGCAGACCGCCGTGCTGGCCGTCGCCCGGTCCTCGTCCGCCAAGTCGATCCCGGCAGTCCGCGCCAAGCTGGCTCCGGCCGCAGTGCCGGTGCAGCTGGCCATGGGAAACGGATCGCGGCGGGCCGCCGTTCCGCTGCCGGCAGCGCGTCTCATGCGCGCCGCCTGGACCCGGGGCGATGTTTCGATCCCGGCCCGCCACACGGCAGGGCGGCTCTGGAAAGTGTCCACACCGCCTGAGAGCGGCCAGAGCAAGGCTGCCAGCGCTACCGTCAGCCGTCCCAGCGGCTACTGGGCGGAGGAGCTGCGCAGTAGCGGTGACAGCGCCGCCTATCGCTACGTCGAAGGCGCCAGCGGCGCCACGATGGCGCCAGCAGCGCCAGCGGCCACTGCTCCGGTTTATCGCAGCGTCCCCGCCAGCAGCCCGGCGCCGACCCCGATCACGCCGACGCGCAGCGAGTTTCCCGCGCCCCGTCGCGCCAACGGCACTGGCTTGCAGACCACCCTGAGCCGGCCGCAGCCCAGCCTGCGCGAAGAGTTGCTCGGCGACATCGCGGAGTTGCAGCCACCGGCGGCGGGCGCGGCAGCCAAGGCAGCGCCGCAGATCTATTACGGCGACAGCTACGGCGTCTACGAGGTGCCGAGGCAGAGTGGTGGCTACTCCGCACCGGTCGCCGCACCGCGCTACAGCCTGCCGCCACCGCCGCCCGCCCGCGTCGCCGGCCCGGCAATGGATTTCAAGCTCAGCCGTCCCGAGGTCGTGCTCAGCCAGGAGAGCAGCAGCCCGGAGGACCGCCGGCAGTTGCTGCGCGAGATCGGCGATCTGCGCGCCAAGCGCAGTCCCTACGGACAGATCGGCCTGAGCCTGCGCTCGCGCGACGGCGTCGAGGGCCTGGACCGGCTCGACGGCATCGAGGCGCCGGTGGAGATCGGGTTCCCGGCCACCGAGGCTGGCCGCTTCAAGTTTCGTGCGGTGCCGGTGTCGCTGGAGGCGGGCACCCTCTCCGGTCGCAGCCTGCCACTGTTCGGCACCCTGGGGCTGGCGACCGCCCTGGCCTCGGCCAACGGCGAGGACCCCACCACCATCACCAGCCGCCGCATCAGCCAGAGCGAGTCGGGCGTTGCCCTCGGGCTGGGTTACGAAGTGGGCGATTTTCGCGCCGACTTCGGTACCTCGCCGCTGGGCTTCCCGGTGGAAACCCTGGTCGGTGGCGTCAACTGGCGCCCCAGCGTCGGCCAGACCAGCTTCAAGATCGACGTCGCCCGCCGCTCGGTGACCGACAGCCTGCTGTCCTACGCCGGCGCCCGCGATCCCGGCACCGGTCTGGTCTGGGGCGGCGTGACCAAGACCGGCGGGCGCCTGGATGTCGCCTACGACCTCGGCCGCTATGGCGTCTATGGCAACGGCAGCTACTACCTGCTGGATGGCCAGCACCTGCCGGAGAACTCGGTGGTGGAGATCGGTGGTGGCCTTTATGCCCGCGCGGTCGAGCGTCGCAGCATGCGCCTCACCTACGGCCTCAACCTGACTGCCTTCGGCTACGACAAGAACCTGCGCCGGTTCAGCTTCGGGCACGGCGGCTACTTCAGCCCACAGTCCTACTTCGCGGTGAGCGTGCCGGTGGAGTGGGAGGGCTACTACAACCGCTTCAGCTACCGCATCGGCGGCGCCATCGGTATCCAGGCCTTCCGCGAGGACGGCGCCGGTTACTACCCCTCGGATGTTGGTCTCGCCGACGCTTACACGGCAGCGTTGGAACTGGCCGACCCGGAGCTGCAGCTACAGGGCGGCTACAGCTCCAAGCAGTCCACTGGCATCGGCTTCAGCTTTGGCGGCCAGTTCGAATACCTGCTTGATCCCAATCTGTCCGCTGGCGCGCGGCTGTCCATCGACAATGCCCGCGACTACCAGGAAGGCAGCGCGCTGGGCTATCTGCGTTACAGCTTCTATCCGCAGAGCCGCGTCTCCAACCCGCCGGCCTTGCTGCTGCCTTACTTCAATTTCGGAGACCCCCGCCTATGAGCCGCCGCGACCTGCTGAAGGCGCTGCCGCTGCTGGCCTGCGTCGCCTGCGCTTCCGCGCCGCCGCAGAGCCCGGTGCCGGCCCCGGCCGGGATGGCCGGAGTCGCCTATCCAGGTGCCTACGGCGCCAGGGCGGATCAGCGCTACCTGGCGCAGCCGCCGACGCTGGGGCAGCCGATCCGCCCACCGGCTGCGGCGATGCCAACGGCCAAGTTCGGCGAGGCCGATGCCGGTCTGCAAGGCATGGCCGAGGGCGAGACCGAGCGCGCCGAGCAGAGCTTCGAGCGGGCGCTGGAGGTCAATCCTTTCGATCCGGTCGCGCTCAACAATCTCGCCGTCGCCAAGGCCGAGCAGGGCCAGTTTCACGAGGCCGCCGCGATGCTGGAACGCGCCGCCAAACTGCAACCGGACAATGCCGAGATCGCCGCCAACCTGGCGCGTCTACGCGGCTATGTGCAGGGCTATGCGATGGCCGGTGTCGAACCGGCCGGCCAGAGTCCCGCCGCGATCAATGGCAGCCTGCCGCCCGCGCCGCCGGCTCTATGGGGTAGCCGCCGGGTCAGCCAGCCCAGCTATGGTGCTGCGGTGCTGGTGGACGACGGCGGTTTGGCCCTGCCGGCCTCGGTCCCGTCCGCCAGTGCAGCGAGCCGGGTGTCGAACGCGGCGGCGGGATCGTTCGCCACTGGCGACGGCAGCGGCTACTACATCTCCGAGGCCTGCCGCGAACCGAGCGCCGCCGCGCCGGCGAAGAAGAAGAGCAAACCGAAAACCGTCAGTCGCAGCGGTCCCAGTAGCGGCTGCCCCACTCCTGCGCCCTGACGGGTGGTTGTTGAAACCAAAAGGCCTCGCGATGCGAGGCCTTTCTGCTGGCGGCTTGCGGCGCCACTCAGCCGGCAATCGACTCATACAGCGCCAGATACTCCTGGGTAATGCGGTGCGAGCGCTCCAGGTGCACCAGCGGCAGATGGCGGTCGTGGGATTCCTTCACCTTCACCGAGCTGCCGATGGTCTGTTCCAGCACCGGTCGGCCTTCCGCCTTCAGCTCGTTGACCAGGCGCTGCGGCAGATTGGAGCGGGCCTGGAACTGGTTGACGACGATCCCCTCGATGGCGAGGTCGTCGTTATGGTCGGCGCGGATTTCCTGGATGTTGTCGAGCAGGGTGTAGAGCGCCTGGCGCGCGAACTCGTCGCAATCGAAGGGGATCAGCACCCGGTCGGCGGCGATCAGCGCCGAGCGCGAGTAGAAGTTGAGCGCCGGCGGGGTGTCGATGAACACCGCGTCGTAGCCTTTCAGCTTCTTCAGCGCGTCGCGCAGCTTGTAGATCTTCTGCTTGGCTTCCAGTTTGACGATCAGCTCCTCCAGCTTGGGGCTGGAAGCCACCACGTCGAGGTTCTCGAACGGGGTATTGGTGGCGAAGCTCATCAGCGGCGGCATCTGCAGGGTGAAGCTGAGCGTCGCCTCGAAGAAGTCGGCGATGCTGCGGTCGGCCTTGAGTCCGCCGGAGCCCAGCAGGTACTGGGTGGAGTTGCCCTGGGTGTCGAGGTCGATCACCAGGGTACGCAGGCCGGAAGCCGCCGCGATGGCGGCGAGATTGCAGACGATGGTGGTCTTGCCGACCCCGCCTTTCTGGTTGAAGACAACGCGCTTGATCATGTCGGAACCGCTGGAAGTGGTGTTGGATGCCTTTCCATTATCGCCAGAATCGGGCCATCACCGGCGATTCCGAATCCGTCTCGACGGTTTTGGAATCGCCACGCGACGGGCGGTGATCGACGCGCCGGTCCTAATCGGCCAGCAGCGCGGCTGCCGCTGGCGAGCTGTAGAAGGGCTCCAGCCAGCGCCGGATCAGCGGTTCCAGCAGCTTCTTCTTCTTGAGTGCGGCCAGCGCCGGCGGCGCGAAGCGCATCAGGTCGGTGAGGATCATCTTGCGGCTGATGCCCATTTCATCGAGCAGTTCGGCCAAGTGGGTCTTGCCGTACTTGTCGAAGAAGGCCTCGATGCCGGCGTCGATCACCGCCGAGTACCACTCGGTCTTGCGCAGGCTGCGCCAGTGCTCGTAGCCGACCACGAACAGCTCCTCGACATCGCCGGTGCTGACCGTGGCGCGCGCCTCGGCCAGACTCTGGTGCTTGAGACCGGCCCAGATCTCCAGCGCCGATTCGCGCAGCAGATGGTCGTCGAGCAGGGTTTGCAGCGAGCTTTCGCTCTCGCGCAAGGTTGCGTCCAGGCTCTGCTGGATGTACTTGCGCAGGGTGCTTTCGATGGCGGCGTCGAGCTTGGGCGTGGCCTTGGACAGCACCGACTTGCCCAGCTTCAGCATCGACGAGGCGCCGGGGATGCTCTTGGTCAGGCTGTTCTGCGCCAGGTAGCCGCTGATGCCGCGATAGATCAGATCGCCAGCGACGGTGTGCACCACCGGATTGGAGAGGCCGGCGTGGATCAGCGCTGCACGCGCCTCCTTCAGTTCCAGGAGCTTGTCCAGCCAGTGGCGGAAGTGGCGGTCGGGCAGCAACTCACCGAGCTTGGTCTTGCGCTGGATCGGGTGCGCCTGCACCGCCTGCGCGATCTCGCCGACCAGCTCCGGGATGGCGCCGTGCGGCTCCATTTCGGCGGCGTAGTGGCGGGCGATTTCCTGCACGGTCTTGCGGCTGACCACTTCCTCCAGCTTCAGCTTGCTGGCGTCGTGCAGCAGGGCGTCGACCTCGGCCTCCAGCCAGGGCTCCAGGGCCTTGGCATCCAGGCGCGCCAGCCACCACTCGACTTGGGCATCGAGCAGGGCGCTGGCCTTGCTGGAGAGTTTCGCGGCTTTCTTGGCCATCTTGAATGGGCTCCTCGGGAGGACAGGTTGCCGCTGCGGCGGCGGCTGGGTAGACAGGGCCAGGCAGTATGCCCGCTTCGCCGTGGCGCAGGCAGGCGTCGCCGCAAACCCCGGCCCGCGGGCTGGGGCTCGGGCAAAAAAAACCCGGGCCAGGCCCGGGTCTTTTCCGCGACGGCGGTTTAGGCCGCCATCTGCCGCAGCATGTACTGCAGCACGCCGCCGTGGGCGTAGTAGTCCCACTCCTTCGGCGTGTTGATGCGCACCTTGGCCTTGAAGCTGACCACGCTGCCATCGGCCTTGGTGGCCTTGACGCTCAGCTCGGTGGCGCCGGCCTTGAGGCCGTCGAAGTCGAACACCTCGCTGCCGTCCAGGCCCAGCGAGCCGGCGTTCTGGCCGTCGACGAAGTTCAGCGGCAGCACGCCCATGCCCACCAGGTTGGCGCGGTGGATACGCTCGAAGCTTTCGCTGATGACCGCCTTCACGCCGAGCAGGATGGTGCCCTTGGCCGCCCAGTCACGCGAGGAGCCGGTGCCGTACTCCTTGCCAGCCAGCACCACCAGCGGGGTGCCATCGGCCTGGTGCTTCATCGCCACGTCGTAGATCGACTCGACATCGCCGGCCTTGCCGTCCTTGCCGATGTACTTGGAAACGCCGCCTTCGACACCCGGGGTCATCGCGTTCTTGATGCGGGTGTTGGCGAAGGTGCCGCGCATCATGATCTCGTGGTTGCCGCGACGGCTGCCGAAGCTGTTGAAGTCGGCGCGCTGCACGCCGTGCTCCATCAGGTACTTGCCGGCCGGGCCGTCCTTCTTGATGTCGCCGGCCGGGCTGATGTGGTCGGTGGTGATCGAGTCGCCCAGCACCGCCAGCACGCGCGCGCCAGCAATCGGCTGGATGCCGGGCGGGGTCATGGTCATGCCCTTGAAGTAGGGCGGGTTCTGGATGTAGGTGCTCTTGTCGTCCCAGGGGTAGCTGTCGGACTTGGCGACCTTGATCGACTGCCAGCGGGCATCGCCCTTGAGCACGTCGGCGTAGCTGGCCTTGAACAGGTCGGCGGTGACCGCCTTGGCGACGGTTTCCTGGATCTCGGCGTTGGAGGGCCAGATGTCCTTCAGGTAGACGTCCTGACCGTCCTTGCCCTTGCCGATCGGCTCGCTGGTGAGGTCGAGGTCGGTGGAGCCGGCGATGGCGTAGGCCACGACCAGCGGCGGGCTGGCGAGGTAGTTCATGCGCACGTCCTGGTGGACGCGGCCCTCGAAGTTGCGGTTGCCCGAGAGCACTGCCGACACCGACAGGGTGTTCTCCTGGATCGCCTTGCCCAGGGGCTCGTTGAGCGGGCCGGAGTTGCCGATGCAGGTGGTGCAGCCGTAGGCGGTGACGTAGAAGCCCATGGCTTCCAGGTCCTCGATCAGACCGGCCTTCTTCAGATACTCGGTGACCGCCAGCGAGCCGGGGGCGAGCGAGGTCTTCACCCAGGGCTGGCTGCTGAGGCCGAGCGCGCGCGCCTTCTTGGCGAGCAGGCCGGCGCCGATCAGCACGCTGGGGTTGGAGGTGTTGGTGCAGGAGGTGATCGCCGCGATCATCACCGCGCCGTCCTTCAGCTCGAAGGTCTTGCCGTTGTCGGTGACCGTGGCCGGGCCCTTGGAGGGGCGCGCCTTCTGCTCGGCCTCGAAGGCCTTCTTGTAGTTGGCCTTCACATCGCTGAGCAGCACGCGGTCCTGCGGGCGCTTGGGGCCGGCGAGGCTGGGCTTGATGCTGCCGAGGTCGAGGTGCAGCACGTCGGTGTACTCGGCTTCCGGCGCGTCCGGCGTCCACCACATGCCCTGGGCCTGGGCGTAGGCCTTGACCTTGGCGATGTCGTCCTCGCCACGGCCGGTCAGGCGCAGGTAGTTGAGCGTTTCTTCGTCGATCGGGAAGATGCCGCAGGTGGCGCCGTATTCCGGGCCCATGTTGGCGATGGTGTTGCGATCCGAGGCCGAGAGGTTGGCAATGGCCGGGCCGAAGAACTCGACGAACTTCTCGACCACGCCGCGCTTGCGCAGCATCTCGGTGACGGTGAGCACGAGGTCGGTGGCGGTCGCACCTTCGGCGAGCTTGCCGGTGACGCGCACGCCGATGACTTCCGGCATCAGCATGGAGGAGGGCTGGCCGAGCATGGCGGCCTCGGCCTCGATGCCGCCAACGCCCCAGCCGAGCACGCCGATGCCGTTCACCATGGTGGTGTGGCTGTCGGTGCCGAAGCAGCTATCGGGGTAGAGCAGGCCGTCTTTCTCGAACACCACGCGGGCGAGGTATTCGATGTTGACCTGGTGGACGATGCCGGTATCCGGCGGCACCGCCTTGAAGTTCTTCAGCGCTTCCTGGCCCCAGCGCAGGAAGGTGTAGCGCTCGGCGTTGCGCTCGAACTCGACCTTGGCGTTCAAGTCCAGCGCGGCCTTGCTGCCGTAGTGGTCGATCATCACCGAGTGGTCGATGACCAGCTCGACCGGGCACAGCGGGTTGACCTTGGCGGCGTCGCCGCCGAGGGTCTTGATCGCATCGCGCATGGCGGCGAGGTCGACCACGCAGGGCACGCCGGTGAAGTCCTGCAGGATCACGCGCGCCGGGGTGAAGTCGATGTCCTTGGCCGGCAGCTTCTTGAGATCGGCGCTGGCGAGAGCGGCGATGGTCTCCTTGGTGGTGTTCACGCCATCTTCGTGGCGGAGCAGGTTCTCCAGCAGGACCTTGTAGGAGTAGGGCAGGCGGGAGACCTTGTACTGGCCCTCCAGCTTGGTGAGGTCGAAGAACGTATAGTTCTTGGAACCGACGGAAAGGGTGGACTTCGCTTTGAAGCTGTCCGACATGGCGTGCTCGCTCCCGGGAGGTGGCTGGAATCGTGAGGCTGTGCGCCGCCCGCTGGTCCGGGCCCAATGTCCGGCCTGGCGGTGCGCAGCTCGCAATTATACTGATCGTCGACCGCTTGAGCCCGACCACTTTGGTCTGAGGCGCGCGCGTTCCGGCGGCCGCCGATCCTTCGATTCTTCCACCACCACAGGCTTGCCAAGGCTTTGACTCCCGCTTCCGCCGACTCGCTGACCTCCGCCGGAGTTGCGGCGTGCTGAACCGGTCTGGCTGGCGGCGCGCGATGGCCCTGATCCCGGCGCTGCTGCTTGCCTGGCCGGCGCAGGCACTCAAGCTCAGCGCCGAAGAGACCGCCTGGCTGGCGCAGCACCCGGTGGTTACGGTCTATTCCGACGCCGGCGCGCCGCCGTTCGACGCCATCGACGAGCAGGGCCGGCACTTCGGGCTGGTCACCGACTATCTGCAGGAACTGGCGGAGCGCACCGGGCTGCGCTTCCAGTGGTCGCCGCAGCCACGACGGGCCCGCCTGCTGGCGCAGATGGCCAACGACGACCAGGCGCAGCTGCTGGTGGCCTACGCGCTGGAGGTACCCCCCGGTGCCGGCCTGCGTCCGTTTGCGAGGGTGCTGGCGCAGGACTACCCGGTATTGGTCAGCCGCCGGCTAGGCGCGGACTACGACGGTCTCGGTGCCGGTCGCGCCCGCCGTTATGCCCTGGTCAGCGGCTACGCACCGGGCGAGCGTTACGGCGCCCGCCAGCCCGGCAGTCAGCTGCTCTACAGCGAGAACTTCGAGCCGGCGCTGGTCGATGTCGCGCTCGGCAATGCCGACGCCAGCGTCCAGGGCCTGGCGGTCGCGGACTACCTGATTCGTCAACGTGGCCTTGGCGATCTGCAGTTCAGCGGTCTGGCCTCGGAGCCGGCGCAGCCCTTGCGCTGGTGGCTGCCGGCCAATGCCACCGTTCTCGCCGGCCTGCTCGAACGCGCCTGGGACGAAATCCCCGAGCCGCGCCACCGTCATCTGCGGGAAACCTGGCTGGGCGAGGAGCGCCACAGCGCGCCGCCGCCGGCCGAGGATGCCGCCTCCGTCTGGCCCTATCTGCTGCTGCCGATGTTGCTGCTGGTCGCCGGCTGGTACTGGTATCGCCGCCGCGCGCTGCGCCAGGCCAGTCCGGTGGCGCCGGTGCCCCGCGCCGGATACGGACCGGGCCTGATGTTCGAGCTGGAGGAGCCCCCCGCCGCCGCGCCGCGCCTGCGCGATTGCAGCCCCGAGGTGCTGCACTACCTGGGGCTGGCCGCCGACACCGAGCTGCCGGCCCTGGCCACGCTGCGGGCCGGCATCCCGGCCGAGGATCAGGCCCTGATCGCCGAAGCGGTCGCCGAAAGCCGGCCGGGACTGCGCCGCTGCGAGGTCGAGTTCCGCCTGGCTGGCAAGGACGGTCTGCGCTGGGTGAAGTGCACCGCCGAGCCCCGCCGCCAGGCCGACGGTGGCCTGCTCTGGCAGGCGGTGGCGGTGGACATCACCGCGCAGAAGCTGGCGGAAGCGCAGTCCGAACGCGCCGAGCGGCGGCTGCGGGAGATCACCGACAACGTCCCCGAGGTGGTGTTCCAGCTGGAGCGCGATGCCCAGGGCAGCTACCGCTTCAACTTCGTCAGTGCCTCGCTGCTGTCGATCTGCGGCCTCAGTCCGCAGGAGGTGATGCGCGACAGCGAGGCGATCTTCCACGCCATTCACGAGGACGACCGCGAGCGTGTGCGGGCGGCGGTGCAGCGCTCGGCGCTGGGACTGGAGGCCTATGAGGTGGAGTACCGTCTGCGCAGACCCGACGGCCAGCTGGAATGGTTGCGCGCCAGCGCCCGGCCGCTGCGCCTGGGCAATGGCAGCACGGTCTGGAACGGCTACATCAGCAATGTCAGCCGGCTCAAGCAGGTCGAGCAGCGGCTGGAAGAAGCCGAACGCTTCGTCCGCGACATCACCGACAACATCCCCGGCTTCGTCTACCAGTTGCGGCAGAACGCCGAAACCGGCGAACGGCGGCTCAGCTTCATCTCGGCCGGCGTCAGCAGCCACGGCCTGAGTGCGGCAGAGGCCTTGGCCGAGCAGGGGCGCATCTACGCCCGTCTACCGCCCGAGGACCAGCAGAGCCTCAGTGCGGCGGTGGCTCGCTCCATGGAGACGCTGACTCCCTACCGCCTCGACTATCGCGTGCAACTGCCGTCCGGCGTGATCGGCTGGATGCGCACCCAGGCCGCGCCGCGCCGGCTGCCGGACGGCAGCCTGGTCTGGAATGGCGTCACCAACGAGATCAGCGAGGAAAAGCTGCTGCAGGCCGAGGCCCAGCGTGCCCAGGAGCGACTCAAGGCCATCACCGATGCCTTGCCGGGGGTGGTCTACCAGCGTCTGGAGTCGCTGAGCGGCGAGGTGGCTTATCCCTACATCAGCGATGTCGCCAGCGAGGTGTTCGAGATGGCCGCCGAGGACATCGCACGCCGGCCGGAGTTACTGCGCGAGCGCACCGTTGCCGAAGATCTGGTCGGGATCACCGAAGCGCTGGCGGCGTCGCGCCGCGAGCGCAGCCTGGTCAGCCTGGATTTCCGCTTCCGTCGCCGCAACGGCGAGTTGCGCTGGTTGCGCACCCGCTGCCGCCCGGCCCCCTCCGCCGACAGCGAGATCATGGTTTGGAACGGCTTCACCGAGGATGTCACCGCCGAGAGGGAGGCCCAGGCCCGTGCCGAAGCCCTGCAACGGCGGCTGGTGGAGATCACCGCCACCGTCCCCTGCGTGGTCTTTCAGCTGCGGCGCGAAGCCGATGGGCGACAGCGTCTGCTGTTTGTCAGCGATAGCCTCCTGGATCTCGCCGGCGTCTCCCAGCAGGCCGCCGAGGCCGACATCCAGGCACTGTGGGCGCGACTGCCGCCGGAAGACGCCGAACTGCTCGACCAGGCCCTGCAACGCAGCCAGCGCGAGCGGCAGCCCCTGCACTACGATTTCCGCCTGCGCGGCGCCGATGGCCGGCTGCGCTGGGTGCGCGGCGCGCTGTCGCTGCCGCGCGAGGATGCCGAAGGCACGGTCTGGAGCGGTACCTGGCAGGACATCAGTGACATCAAGGCCCTGCAGGATCAGCTGGCGCAGGCCAAGCGCGCCGCCGAGTCGGCGAGCCGGATGAAGAGCGAGTTCCTGGCCAACATGAGCCACGAGATCCGCACGCCGATGAACGCCATCATCGGCCTCGGCCAGCTGGCGCTGCAGACCGAACTGAGTCCGCGTCAGCGCGACTACATCGGCAAGATCCAGACCGCCAGCCAGTCGCTGCTGGGCATCATCAGCGACATTCTCGATCTCTCGAAGATCGAGGCCGGGCGCATGCAGCTGGAGCGCGTCGAATTCGACCTCAACCACGTGCTGGAAGACCTCGCCGGACTGATCGGCCTGCGCGCGGCGGAGAAGTCGCTGGACCTGCGCTTTGAGCTGCCGACCGACCTGCCCACCCGCCTGATCGGCGATCCGCTGCGCCTCGGCCAGGTGCTGCTCAATCTGGCCAGCAATGCCATCAAATTCTCGGACGCCGGCGAGGTCTGCCTGCGGATACGCGAGGCCGGCCGCGAGGGCAGTGGTCTGCGCCTGCGCTTCGAGTTGCGCGACCAGGGAATCGGCCTCAGTGCCGAGCAGATACGCCGGCTGTTCGAGTCCTTCGCGCAGGGCGACGCCACCACCACCCGCAAGTACGGTGGAACCGGCCTGGGGCTGTCGATTTCGCGCAACCTGGTGCGGCTGATGGGGGGCGAGATCGGCGTCGAATCCAGCCCCGGCCAGGGCAGCTGTTTCCATTTCGACGCGCTGCTGGAACTGCCGGCGGGCGAGCAGCCCCGCTACCGCCTGCCGCCGGACTTGCAGGGCTGCCGGGCGCTGGTGGTGGACGGCCGGCGTGGCAGTGCCGAGCTGCTGGTGAGCTGGCTCAAGGCCTACGGCTGCCGGGCCGAGCCGGTCGCCACTGGCGAGCTGGCACTGGCGCGGTTGGCGCAGGCCGGCACCGACCCCTACCGCCTGTTGCTGCTGGACTGGGACCTGCCCGGCCTGAGCGGGGTGGAAACCGTGCAGCGCCTGTACGGGCTTGGGCTGGCACCCCGGCCGGCGCTGGTGATGCTGTCCTCGCTGCTCGGCGAGGCCATGACCGAACTGGCCAAGGCATCCGGAGTCCAGGCTTTCCTGAGCCGTCCGGCCATCCCCGCCGGCCTGTTTCGCGCCGTGCTGCGGGCGCTGGGGCATCCGGAATCGCCATCTGCCTCGGAACCGCCGGAGCCGGTACGGCCGCTGGCCGGCCTGCGGGTGCTGGCGGCGGACGACAACGAGGTGAACCTTCAGGTCGAGCGCGAGATCCTGGAGTCGGCCGGTGCCCGTGTCGGTCTGGCGCGCAACGGTCTGGAGGTGCTGGCCAGGCTGGCCGAGGAGCCGTTCGACGTGGTGCTGCTGGATTTGCAGATGCCGGAACTGGACGGCCTGGCGACGGTGCGGAAACTGCGTGCCGACAGCCGCTACCGGCGCATGCCGGTGATCGCCATGACCGCCCACGCGATGCCCGAGGATCGCCAGCAGGCGCTCGCGGCCGGCATGAGCGACTACCTCAGCAAGCCAGTCGCGCGGGACGCCCTGGTGCTGGCCCTGCAACGCGCGCAACTCGGATTGCCACCGCCGGCCGTCGCGGGTTCCGACCTGCCGGCGGTCGTGTCGGCGACGGAGGGCGCATTGGTCGATGCGGCGCTGCTCGACGCCGAAGGGGCGATCCGGCATCTGGGCGGCAACCGCGATCTGTACCGGCGCTTGGTCGAGCGCTTCCAGCGGGATCATCACCAGGCTGCGGAACAGATCACCGGGGCCTTGGGCGGGCAGGACTGGGAACGGGCCCGCCGCGAGGCGCACAGCCTCCGTGGCGTCGCCGCCAATCTCGGCGCGCTGCGGCTGGCCGGCCTTGCCGGCGAGATCGAACAGGCCTTGCGCCAGGATCAGCAGCCCAGCGGTGAGCAACTGGCGCGCTTGCAACAGACTCAGCAGCAGACGCTGGCGGCGATGCAGGCGCTGGAAGAGGCGTCCGCGCCGCCGGAGCGGGACGTGGCCATCGAAGCCGGACTTGCCTCCCAGTTGCAGCAGCTGGCGCGCCTGCTGGCCGAGCACGACGCCGAGGCCAAGGTGCATTTTTCCGGCTTTTCGGCGCGGCTGGCGCAGTCAGCCACGCCCGCCTTCCTGCGTTTGCGGATGGCGATCGACAACTACGACTTTGAAACCGCCGCCCTGGCCCTGGATGATCTGATGCACGAACTCAACCTGCCGCTGGCGGCGACGCCGCCCGGAACCCAGACATGACCCCATCAGCCTCCGCCGACCGCGCCGTCGGCAGCGCTATCGGCTACAGCAGCCCGGAGTCAGGCAAACCGCTGAGCCGCCCAGTAGTGCTGCTGGTCGACGACACGCCCTTCAACATCGACGTGTTGCGCGGCGTGCTGGCCGGCGCTTACACCCTGAAGGTGGCAACCAATGGCGAAAAGGCGCTGGCGCTGGCGCAGATGCAGCCGCAACCCGACCTGATCCTGCTCGACGTGATGATGCCGGGCATGGACGGCTACGAGGTCTGCCGGCGGCTGAAGGCCAATCCGCAGACCCGTGGCATCCCGGTGATCTTCGTCACCAGCATGAACGAGGTCGAGGACGAACAGCACGGCTTCGAGGTTGGCGGGGTCGACTACATCACCAAGCCGGTGAGCCCACCGCTGGTGCAGGCGCGGGTCGCCACCCATCTGCGCCTCTACGCCCACGAAAGAAACCTCAGCGAGCTGGTGGCGGCGCGCACCCGCGAGCTGGAAAGCACCCGCCTGGAGATCATCCGCCGGCTCGGGCGCGCCGCCGAATTCAAGGACGACGAGACCGGCCAGCACATCATCCGCATGAGCCACTACGCCCGCATCCTCGCCGAGGCCTCGGGGATGAGCGCGGAGGATGTCGAGGTGCTGTTCAATGCCGCGCCGATGCACGACGTCGGCAAGATCGGCATTCCGGAAGCGATCCTGATGAAGCCGGGCATGCTCACCGAGGAGGAATGGAAGGTGATGCGCAAGCACCCGAGCATCGGTGCCGGCATCATCGGCAAGCACGACCACCCGCTGCTGGAAACCGCCCGCATCGTCGCCCTGACCCATCACGAAAAATGGGACGGCAGCGGTTATCCGCGTGGCCTCAAGGGCGAGAAGATTCCCATCGGCGGGCGCATTGTCGCCATCGCCGACGTGTTCGACGCGCTGACTTCGGAGCGGCCCTACAAGCCGGCCTGGTCGGAAGCCGATTCGGTGGCCTTCCTGCGCCGCGAGAGCGGCCGCCACTTCGAGCCGAGGCTGGTGGAGCTGTTCATCCAGCACCTGCCGGAGATCCGCCACATCCGGGAGCTGTATGCCGACCAGGGACCGCAGCCGGCGCCCGGGACCGCAGCCTGGGAGCAGTTGCCGGAGGCCTGAGCGAGGCCACCTGAAGCTAGGGTGTGTCATCAATTACCTGCTCGCTGCGTTGCGAGTCAAAACCGCGCAGTGCGAGGCGCGAGACGTAGCGCAGGTTGGAACCTGAGCAAGTCTCGCAACGACGCAATGCGCGGTTTTGGCCGCAACCCTGTGGGGCCGGCTCGCGACACGGTGCCCGAGCGTAGCGAGGCGGGTGCGGGAGCGAGCCCCGCCGGCGCCTCCCGCACCCCTTGCTGCGCAAACACCGTGTCGGCGCCGGACTGTTTTGGGGCATTGCGGCGTCAGCCAGAGAGGGAAATAGAACCACTATTCCCCTCCCTGGCTTCCTTGCACTGCCCCAAAACAGCCTTCGGCCGCAGCGACCAGGTAATTGATGACACACCCTAGGGCGTCTTGGGTCCGCGCGGATGACGATCTTCGACCGTGCCGGTCAGCACCGTGTTCATCATCTGCGGATCGCAGCGCTCGACGCAGAGCCGCTGTTCGTCGCCGCACAGACCGGGTTCGCCATCGGCACCGAGCAGACAGATCTCGTGTTCGCTCAGGCAGGTCTGCACGCAGGCATCTTCGGCGCCGGGCACCGGGTAGAGATAGCGTCTTGGCGCCTCGGCCGCGACGGAGGCAGTGGCGACCAGGCACAGCACAAAGCCACAGAGTTGCAGACGGCGCATGTCGGTGTCCTCCGGTTCACGGGCCTGTTATCGACCCTGGAACCCTAGTCCTCCGACGCGCGGGGGGAACGCCGTCAAAACATCTGTAGAGAAAATCCCTAGGCCGGTCCGGCCGCCGCGATTTCCCCGCAGCCGAGGCAGGTTCTGCCCTGGTATAGCGCCAGATACTGACCCGGAGTGACCGCCCGCTGCGCCTGCTCGAACTCCACCCGCAGCGCGCCGTCGGCGGTCTCGACGAGGCGACAGGCGGCGAGTGGCTGGCGGTGGCGCAAGCGCCCGAACAGCGGTTCCCGCGCGCACAGCGGCGCCAGCCAGTGAAAGCGCCCGGTATGCAAAGTGCGGCGGAACAGCCGTGGATGCTCGGCCTGCTGGGAGACGATCAGGGCCTTGCGGGCGAGATCCTTGTCGACCACGTACCAGGGCGCCTCGCTGGCGCCGCGCCGGCCGCCGATGCCAACGCCCTTGCGCTGGCCGAGGGTGAAGAACTGCAGGCCCCGGTGTTCGCCGAGCACCTCGCCCTGATCGGACTCGATCGGGCCGGGGTCCGGTGGCAGGTGCTCGGCGAGGAAGTCGGCGAACGGCCGCTCACCGATGAAGCAGATGCCGGTGGAGTCCTTGCGGCGGTGGTTGGGCAGCCCGGCGCGGGCGGCGAGGGCGCGCACCTCCGGCTTGCTCAGGCCGCCGAGCGGGAACAGCACATTCTCGAACTGCGCGCGCGGCACCCCGGCCAGGAAATAGCTCTGGTCCTTGTTCTCGTCGGCGGCGCGCAGCAGCAGCGGACCTTCGGCGGAGGCCGCCAGATCGGCGTAGTGGCCGGTGGCGACCAACTCGGCGCCGAGCCGGCGGGCATGCTCGACGAAGGGCTGGAACTTGATCTCGCGGTTACAGAGCACGTCCGGGTTGGGGGTCTTGCCCTCGCGCAACTGGCGCAGGAAGCTGGCGAACACCCGCTCGCGGTATTCGACGGAGAAGTCCACCCGGTGCAGCGGGATGCCCAGTTCCTCGGCCACCGCGCGCGCGCTCTGGTAGTCCTCGGCGGCGGTGCAGTAGCCGGACTCGTCCTCGGCCCAGTTCTGCATGAACAGCCCGGACACCCGGTAGCCCTGCTCCTTCAGCAGCCAGGCGGAAACCGCCGAATCGACCCCGCCGGAGAGGCCGACCATGACGTGCCGGCTCATGACCCGCCTCGTCCTAGAGTTCGTCGGGCAGGGTCAGCGAGCCACTGCCGGGGATCGATTGCGCCAGCGGCGCTTCCTCGTCGTCCGGCACCGGCGCGCCGCCCAGCGGCGTCAGATGGGTGAGCACGCGCAGCGGATAGCGCTTCGCGGTCCAGTAGTCCTCCACGCACTGCTGCACCATCGGGCTGCGGTGGCGGTAGATCTCGTCCTGCAATTCGTACTGATCCATCCAGAACCAGCGGCGGATGCCGGTATCCAGCGGTCGGGAGGCGTCGTGCTCCAGCGGCTTGGCGGAAAACGCGAAGCGCAGGAAGGCGTAGTCGAGGTCGGGCGGCTGGTATTCGTAGACGCCGACCAGGCCGGTGATCTCGACGTGCCAGCCGGTCTCCTCCAGGGTTTCGCGCACCGCGCCCTGCATCAGGGTCTCGCCCTGCTCCCAGTGGCCGGCGGGCTGGTTGATGACCAGCTCCTCGCCGACCTGCTCCTCCACCAGCAGGAAGCGGCCGTTGCGCTCCACCACGGTGGCGACCGTGACATGCGGCATCCACGTACGCAGGCTCATTTCAGCTGGCCCTTCTGGCGCAGGTGCTGGTAGCCCTCCGGGTCGGCCGGGCCCAGCGAGCGCAGGTAGTTCTTCAGCATTTCGCTGGCGCCGGGCTTGGGCCGGACGCGGATGTCGGTTTCGTAGCGCTGGTCGGGGAACAGCCGCGCCTCGCCGTCGGCCTCCAGCGGCCCGGAAGGCGAGCTGACCTTGGCGATCAGCGCCTCCGGTGTGGTCAGCAGCTCGATCTGGAAGTCGCCCAGCGCCAGCGGTTCGCGCGCCAGGGTCCAGGCCAGACCGCGCAGCTCAATGCGGCCGGTGACGGTGTCGATGCCGGTTTTCTTGACGATCAGGCTGTCAATCTGGGCGCCAGCCTGGCCGCTGACCGGTAGGTAGCTGAAATTGGCCAGCGCGGCGAGGCGCTTGACCTCGCCAGCGATGCGGAAGTCGCTGAGCCGCAGCGCCAGTGGCGAAGCGGAGGCACGGCCTTGCAGGGTTGCCAGCCCGCCGCCACCCTCCACCCAGACCGAAGCGCGGCCCAGCAGCAGCCACCAGGGCTGGAAGTGCCAGCGCAGGTCCTGAGCCACCAGGCGGTTGTTGACGGTGATGCCGGAGAGCTGTCCGGCCGCCCAGGGGCCCTGCAGGCCATAAACCTGCACCGGCGAGGCTTGGGGCTTGAAGGCGGCGTACAGCAGCGCCGCCGGGATGTTGGCGATCAGTGTCAGCAGGAATACCGCGCCGGCTGCCCAGAGGATGTGCTTGCGGGCGATCACGGACGTACCAGGCTCAGGCGGGCGTTGACCAGGCCGGCGCTGGCGCGGCGCTCGATCTCGGCGCCGCTGACGCTGACCCCGTAGCGACTCTGGAGGATGCCGATCCAGCGCGCCAGATTGTCGAAAGGCACGTCCTCGAACCAGATCTTCACCTCGGTCTCGCCGTCCGGCTGCAGCCGGGTTGGCGCCTTGCCCAGTTCCGGCAGCCGCGCGGCCTGGTCGACCAGGGTCAGCAACGATTGGCCGCCGCCCTGCACGGCCCCCAGGCCGGAGGCGCGGGCCCGCTGCACCACTACGCCGATGGTTTCCAGGCGCTCGGCGAGGGCGCGTTGTTCGGTCAGCGCCGCCTGCTGGCGCTCATGTGCCTTGGCGAAAGGCTCCCAGAGCAGCAGGTAGATCAGGGTCAGCGCCAGCACGGCGGCGCCGAGCGCGACGATCAGACGTTCGCGCGGTTGCAGCTCGCGGTAGCGCGCCATGAGCGGCGCCAGATGCGGCTCGGCCTGGGTCGCCAGGGTCGACAACCGGGTCTGGACGGCGGTGGAGATGTGATCGAGGGCGCTCATGCGGGCGACAGCTTGATGCGGATTTTCAGGCCCTCTTCGCCGCTGTTGGCGGACTGCACGTCGAGGTGGGCCCCGCTGGCTGGGGTGTAGTAGGCGCGCAACTGGTCGAGGGCGGCCAGATCGCTGCCGCTCAGGCTCAGGAACAAGGCGCCTTCGCGGAATTGCAGACCGTCGAGTTGCAGGCTGGGCGCGGCTTTCAGGCCGGCGGCCAGGGCATCCAGCAGCGGCAGCAGGCCGGCGCCCTTGGCATTGCCCTGGGCGAGGGCGAACTGCTGCTCGGCCTGCGCCTGCAGATTCACCACCCGCTGCTCATTGGGGAACAGCTCGCGGAAGCGTGCTTCGTTGGCGGCCTGCTGGCGGTTGGCCTGGTGCTTGAGCGCCAGTGCGCTCAGGCCGTTGCCGGCGGCGCCGAGCAGGAAGGCGAGGGCGAGCAGGCCGGCGCTGAGTTTCCAGGCCTGCCATTGCTTGCTGAAGCCCCGCTGCTGGGCATAGGCGCCCTGCAGCAGGTTGATGCTCTGCGCCGGCCGGTAATGGCGGGCGAAGGCTTCCAGCGGATGTTCCAGGCCGGGCAGCAGCTCGACATCGCGCTCCAGGCGGGTGAAGTCGGTTTCGACCTCGCGGCCGACCAGGATGCGCAGGGCGTGCTTCTGGCCGCCTTCGGCGAGGTCGAGGAACAGCTCGAAGTCCTCGGCCAGGCAGCCGAAACCGGCGTAGGGGCCGGTGCGCACGCTGAGCTTTCCGGGCTCGGCCAGCACGGTCCAGCGGGCGTCGTCGCGCCAGGGCAGGGCCAGGGTTTCCGGCACCAGGGCGTCGGGCGCCAGACCGCGCGCCAGCAAGGGTTGCAGCCAGGCGCGCAACTGTTCCTCGGCGACCACCGCGACCGGCCATTCGTTGTTGGCCAATGGCTGCGGCGCGACCGCGAAATGCAGGGTCTCGACGTCCTCGGCGAACTGGTCTTCCAGCGCATAGGGCGCCGCCAGCAGGGCCTTGGCGGCCTGACGCACCGGCAGATTGGCACTCAGCAGGCGCACATCCTCGCCGGGCACGTAGAGCACCAGGCGACGCTGTGGCGCGAGTTCCAGCACCTCGGTCAGCGGCGCTTCACGGACCAGCACGCTGACCGGGTTGTCGCTGCTGGTCAGGGCGTAGGCAACGGGGGCTTCCGAGCCAGGCTCGCGAAGGCGGATATGCAGCGTCTCGCGCATGGGGCTGGCTTATTCGGTATCGAGGCTGCGGCTGATGATAGTGGGCGTACCCGAACCGGGCCGCAGCACCACACTATAGAGGGCGACACGACCGCTGCCAATGAAGGCTTCCGCGACCATCAGGAAGTAGCTGGTCTTGGCCGAGACCAAGTCGGCGGTGACATCGGCGGGCAGGGTGCCGTCGCTCTGCAACTTCTGCGGGTTGTCCACCGGCTCGGACTTCCGCTTCTGTAGCCACTGATCCATCTTCTGTTTGTCGATCTGATCCGAGAGCGAATACAGAACCTCGGGCTTGGCGGTGTTGACATTGACCGGCGTCGGCGCGCCGCCGCCGCCCAGGGGCAAGGCGGTCACGAACGGGGCCAGCGCCCGGTAGATCTCGGGAGTGACGCCCTTGATCGCCAGCAGTTCCGTGGGGCTGCGCAGCGGCTGGTCGGCGCTGCGGTAGGGCTGGGCCAGACTCTGGTAGTCGCTGTCCTCGGCGCCGCCGCTGCCACCGGGAACCTGGTTGCTGTCGATCCAGTCGCGGATCGCTTCGGCGATGGCGCTGGCCTGACTGGCGTCGAGGCCTGGCACCTGCCCGAACAGACTCTGGAACTGCTTCACGAACACCAGCGGCTTGTTGGAGCCGAGATTGTTGAGGTTGAAGCGGCCTTGCAGGTCTTCGAGATGGCCGCGCAGCGCGCCCTGTTCCACCGGCAGGTAGTCCACCGGGCGCGCCCAGTCCTCGTCCAGGGAGTCGATGTTGTTCTTCTGCAGGTCGCGCTTGAGCACCGACAGCACCCAGGACTCCAGGCCGTCGGCGTACCACCAGGCGCGTTCGCCGTCGATCAGGGTGGCGGTGCGCCGGATCGCGGCATTGGCCGAGCCGAGCACGGCGGCAGTAGCGATGGTGGCGAGCGCCATCACCAGCATGGCGGTGATCAGGGCGATGCCGCGGGATCGCAGTCGGGACGAACGCTTCATTCGCCACCGCTGCCGGAAGAGCTGCCGCTGCTACCACTGCTGCCGGAACCGGAACCCGAGCCGGAACCCGAGCCGGAACTGGACCCGGAACCGGAGGAACCGCTGCCGCTGCTGGCGGGGATGGGATCGACGCCGATGCGGAACAGCCAGCGCACCTCCTCGTAATCCTTGCTCTTCAGTGTCAGCTCCACCGCCCGTGGCGGTGGGCTGCTGCTGGCGCCGGTCGCAGCCGCCAGGCCGCCGGCTCCGGCCGGCCAGCGCTCGCGCCACTCGCGATCACGGTCGAGAAAGCGCCAGCGCACCTCGTCGAGCTTGCTCAGCACCACCAGACGCACCGGGTCGCGGTCCTCGGCGCGGTCCAGCACCCGCCAGGTTTCGCGCAGCAGTTCGTCGGTCTTTTCGTCGTAGCGATAGGCGATACGTTCCAGGCTGGAGCGCGGCTGGTACAGCGGGTTGCGCCAGCCGCCATGGGTGAACTCCACGCGCTGCTGGTATTCCTCGAACTCCAGCGCCGGGCGGTTCTGGCCGAAGCCGTCGCGCACGCCGCGGGTGGAGGCGAGCTGAAAATCGTTACGCAGACGCTGGAAGGCCTTCTGCCACTCGGCCGTGCGGTCCAGCCGGCTTTCCAGTTCGCGACGGGTGTTGAGCACATAGTTGAGACCGCCATAGGCCATGGCGGCAAACACCGAGAAGATCGCCAGCACGACGACCAGTTCCAGCAACGTGAATCCGCGGTTGGCTTTCATCGCTGACTCATGAAGGCGGTGAGGTCGGCGCTGCTGGCGGCATCGGCGCTGTCGGCATCCTTGGCGCTGGGCGAGATCACCTTGAGATCCAGGCGGCGCAGATCCGGGTCGTCGGTGCTGCGCACTTCCAGCCGCCACTTCCATTCGACGCCGGCCATCTCGGTCTTGCCCTCGCGGCTGCCGGTCGATGGCCAGGATGGCTCCAGCTCAATCTCGGTCAGGCGGTTGTGGGCCACCCAGGTGGCGATGCTGCGTTCGCGCAGATAGCCGGCCTGGGAGGCGTAGCGGGCGAAGCCGGAGAGCATGGCGCCCAGGGCGATGGCCAGTATCGCCACGGCCACCAGCAGCTCCAGCAGGGTGAAACCGCGCTGCCTGAGGTGGCGGGGCAGGTTCATTCGCGTGGCACCGCGACACGGTTGAGTTGCAGCCGGCCGAGCACATCGCCTTCCAGGCGGTAGAAGAAGCCCAGGCCCGGCGCGCCGAGGTCAAGCGCGAACGGCGTCAGTTCGCCGCTGGACAGCAATAGCACCTGGGGCTCCATCTTCTTCACTGCGGCGGTCATCGACGGGGACTTGGCCTGCTTTTGCAGCTCTGCCTCGGACGGGTCGTTGGCGGGCAGTACCACGCGACGGCCGTCGACACTCAGACTCACCGCCAACGGCGGCGGAATCTGGCGCCGGCGCAGGCTGCCGGTCTTCTCCAGATCGGCCCACTTGCGGTCCTCGTCCAGCACCAGCAGGCGAAACTCACTTTCGGTGAAGCGCAGGCCGATCTCGACACCCTTGGCCTCGGCTTCCTCGGCCGCCAGTTGCACCAGGGCTTTCATCCGCCGGGCCTCGTTTTCCAGCCGGTCCTCCTGCACGCGGTTGCCGACCGACAGCATCGCGAAGGTGGCAAGCACGCCGATGATCAAAATGACAACGGCGAGTTCGAGCAGGGTGAAGCCGCCGGAGGCTGCGCGCTTCGCGACTGCAGCGAATTTCACTCGCTCTGGTCTGCCAAGGCTGGCCTGATTTCTAGCCATCACTGACGAAGCGTTCGCGACCGCCGCGAGCGGTGCTCGCAACGGTTCAGGGTGATGGACTGGTGTTGTTGCGATCCCTGACGCGGCCTGGCACTTCGTATCTGGCCCCGGCCTCGCCATCCCTGGCGAGGCGTTCGCCACCGCCGCGAGCTTCGCTCGCGAAGCGCGGTGGCTCACCCACCCAGATCCCAGTTGCCGATGTCGCCGGCGGCGCCTTCGCCGCCCGGCTTGTTGTCGGAGCCCAGGCTGAACAGGTCGAACTCGCCCTTGGTGCCGGGTTGCAGGTACTGGTAGGGATTGCCCCAGGGGTCGTTGGGCAGCTTCTGCACATAGCCGCCCGGTTTCCAGTTCTTGGCCGGCGGGTCGCCTTGCGGCGGCGCGATCAGCGCTTCGAGGCCCTGCTGGGTCGAGGGGTAGTAGAAGTTGTCGAGCTTGTAGAGGTTGAGCGAGGACTCCAGCACGCGGATGTCCTGCTTGGCCTTGGCGATACGGGCGTCATCCGGGCGATCCATAATGCGCGGCACCACGACGGCGGCCAGGATGCCGAGAATCACCACCACCACCATGATCTCGATGAGGGTGAAGCCGCGTTGGCGGGTCGGGTGCTTCGATGTGGGCATCGTAAAAATCCTTGATTTGCTTAGACTTCGTGAACACTGCTGGAACGCTGCGGATGATAACAAACGCGTCTGACAACACCGCGACGACGGCACTGAAAAATCCCTGGACCGACTTCGCCGTCTGGTCCTCGCCGCTGCTGCTGATGGCTCTGATCGCCCTGCTGGCCCTGGGCGGCGAGCCCTGGATCAACGCCCTGCGCTACGACCGCGTCGCGATCGCCGGCGGAGAGTGGTGGCGTCTGCTGACCGGCAACCTCGTGCATTTGCCGGGCAATACGATTGTCTGGGAGGGCTTCCGGTTCCACGGCCCCTGGCATCTGTTCCTCAATGAACTGGGCGTGCTGGTGCTGGTGCTGCTCTGCCCGGAGCGACTGTCGGCGGCGGTGTGGGCGCGGCGGGTGATTCTCCTCGGCCTCGGCATGAGCGCCGGCCTCTACTTCTACGCGCCGGACCTGCGCTGGTACGTGGGTCTGTCCGGGGTGATGCACGGCCTGTTCCTGCTCGGCCTGATGCCACAGGCGCTGAAGAAGGACATCGTCGCCCTCGGCTGCATCCTCTATCTGCTCGGCAAGCTCGGCTACGAGCTGTATGCCGGCGCGCCGGTGTCCGACGAGCACGCCATCGGCGGCAAGGTGGCGCTGGACTCGCATCTCTGGGGCGCGATCTCCGGTCTGGTCTACGGCCTGGTGTTCCGGTCGTTCTGGAAGCCGGAACGCTGGGCGTTCTGGCGCTGAGGCCCTCCACCAATTGGGAGTAGGTCGGCGCGCCGGCCTTTGTGTAGAGTCGGCGCCGCTTCCAATCCACCTTCATTTCGAGGACCCGATGTCCGAAGCCCATGCGCACGCCTTCCTGTTCCCCGGGCAAGGCTCCCAGTCGGTCGGGATGCTCCAGGCCCTGGCCGGCACCCAGCCGGCGATTGCCGAAACCTACGCCGAAGCCTCCGAGGTGCTCGGATTCGACCTCGCCGGCTTGGTCCGGGCGGGCCCCAAGGAAGAGCTTGATCGCACCGAGAACACCCAGCCGGCACTGCTGGCGGCGGCGGTGGCGGTGTGGCGCGCCTGGCAGGCGCGGTCGGGCGCGCGGCCGCTGGCGCTGGCCGGCCACAGCCTCGGCGAGTACAGCGCCCTGGTGGCCGCTGAATCCATCAGCTTCGCCGACGCGCTGCGTCTGGTGCGCCTGCGCGGCCAGTTGATGCAGGCCGCCGTGCCCGAGGGCCAGGGCGGCATGGCGGCAGTGATCGGCCTCGACGACGAGGCGGTGGCGCGGCTCTGCGCCGAGTATCCCGGCCACGAGCTGTTGACGCCGGCCAACTACAACAGCCCCGGCCAGGTGGTGGTGGCCGGTGAAACCCCGGCGCTCGACTGGCTGCTCGCCAACGGCAAGGCCAAGGGCGCGCGCATGGTGATGCGGGTGGGCATGTCGGTGCCCTCGCACTGCGCCCTGCTGAAGGACGCCGCCGCGCAACTCGCCGAAGCCCTGGCCGCGACCGCCGTGCAGGCGCCGAAGATTCCGGTGCTGCACAACCTCGACGCCGCGCCGCGCCAGGACCCGCAGGAGATCCGCGCCGCGCTCGCTGCGCAGTTGCACCAGCCGGTGCAGTGGACGCGCAGCATCCAGGCGCTGGCCGGGCAGGGTGTCGGGCACTGGCTGGAATGTGGCCCCGGCAAGGTGCTCACCGGCCTGGTCAAGCGCAGCGTCGATGGCGCCAGGCTCTACGCGCTGGAGGATCCGGCGCAGTTCGATGCCGCCCTGCAAACCCTCAAGGGAGTGAACTGAACATGCAGATTTCCTATCAAGGCCAGGTCGCCCTGGTCACCGGCGCCTCGCGTGGTATCGGCCGCGCCATCGCGCTCGCGCTGGCGCAGGCAGGCGCCACGGTGATCGGCACCGCCACCAGCGAATCCGGCGCGGCGGCGATCAGCGAGGCGCTGGCGCCCTACGGCGGCGAAGGCCGCGTGCTGGACGTGCGCGACGGCGCCGCCACCGAGGGATTGGTGGAGGCCATTGCCAAGGACAAGGGCGCCATCGCCATCCTGGTCAACAACGCCGGCGTCACCCGCGACACTCTGCTGATGCGGATGAAGGACGAGGACTGGGCGCAGGTGATCGACACCGACCTCAGCGCGGTGTTCCGGCTCAGCCGCGCGGTGCTGCGCGGGATGATGAAGGCGCGCTACGGCCGCATCGTCTCCGTGGGTTCGGTGGTGGGCCTGATGGGCAATGCCGGCCAGGCCAACTACTGCGCGGCCAAGGCCGGTCTGATCGGCTTCTCGAAGTCGCTGGCGCGCGAGATCGGCTCACGTGGCATCACCGTCAACGTCGTCGCGCCCGGCTTCATCGACACCGACATGACCAAGGCCCTGCCCGAGGCCGCGCGCGGCGCGCTGCTGGAGCAGGTGCCGGCCGGTCGTCTCGGCGCGCCGGAAGACATCGCGGCGGCGGTCTGCTTCCTGGCCTCGCCGGCCGCCAGCTACATCACCGGCGAAACCCTGCAGGTGAACGGCGGCATGTACATGCAATAGTTTCGCCGGGGCCGTCGTCGGCCGCGCGTTTGCCCCTATAGTGGATGCTGCATTGCAACAGCTGTACCCGGACCTGGGTGGCGACCGTCACAAACCATCGCTTAGAATCCGCCCGCCACAACGAACCGAGGCTTTAAGGAGCCGACATGAGTAGCTTGGAAGAAAAAGTCAAGAAGATCATCGCTGAACAGCTCTCCGTGAGCGAAGACCAGATCAAGCCGGAATCCGCTTTTGTGGAAGACCTCGGCGCCGATTCCCTCGACACCGTCGAGCTGGTGATGGCGCTGGAAGAAGAGTTTGAAATCGACATCCCCGACGAAGAAGCGGAAAAGATCCGCACCTTCCAGGACGTGCTGAACTACATCAAGACCCACGCCAGCTCGGCGTCCTGAGGCTCCCCGGCCTCGCTGTACTCCCTCCCCGATTTCACGGACTGCACGCATGACGCGCCGCCGCGTGGTGGTGACGGGTCTTGGTGTTGTTTCCCCGGTCGGGTCCTCCGTGGACCTGGCCTGGGCCAACATCCTTGCCGGTAAATCCGGCATTGTCCCGATCACCCATTACGATGTTTCCGCCTACACCACCAAGTTCGCGGGTCTGGTCTCGCCGGACTTCAAGGCGGAGGAATGGATGGGAGTGAAGGAACTCCGCAAGACGGATCCCTTCATTCATTACGGAGTCGCGGCGGCCAAACAGGCCCTGCGCGACTCCGGACTTGAAATTACCGACGCCAATCGTGAGCGCATCGCGGTCACGATTGGCTCTGGCATCGGCGGCATCGGTTCCATCGAGGACGAATGCCGCGCGCTGCACGAGAAGGGGCCGAAGCGGGTATCGCCGTTCTTCGTCCCCAGCTCGATCATCAACATGGTCGCCGGCTACGTCTCCATCGAGATGGGCATCACCGGCGGCAGTTTCGCCACTGTCTCCGCCTGCACCACCGCCGCGCATTCCATCGGCATGGCGCACCGGATGATCAGCTACGGCGACGCCGAGGTGGTGGTCGCCGGTGGCGCCGAGTGCGGCTCCGCGCCGGCCGGCATGGCCGGCTTCTGCCAGGCGCGGGCGCTGTCCACCCGCAACGACGATCCCACCCGCGCCAGCCGGCCGTTCGACAAGGACCGCGATGGTTTCGTGCTCGGCGACGGTGCCGGCGTGCTGGTGCTGGAGGAATACGAGTTCGCCAAGGCCCGTGGTGCCCGCATCTACGCGGAGCTGATCGGCTTTGGCATGTCTTCCGATGCTTACCACATCACCCTGCCACCGGAAGACGGCAACGGCGCCCGTCGCGCCATGCAGGGCGCGATGAAGGATGCCGGCCTCAACCCCGAGCAGGTCGATTACGTCAATGCCCATGGCACCTCGACGCCGGCCGGCGACGGCGCCGAGACCACGGCGGTGAAGGCGGCCTTCGGCGACCATGCCCGCAAGCTGCCGGTGTCCTCGACCAAGTCGATGACCGGGCACCTGCTCGGCGCTGCTGGCGGCATCGAGGCGGTGTTCTCGATCCTCGCCATCCGCGATCAGGTGCTACCGCCGACCATCAACCTCGACAACCCCAGCGAGGGTTGCGACCTGGACTACGTGCCGCACACGGCGCGCCCGGCCAAGGTCGAGGTGGTGCTTTCCAACTCCTTCGGGTTCGGCGGCACCAACGGCACCCTGGCGTTCCGTCGGCTCTAGTGGCGCAACACGCCGAGCTTCCAGGAACGCCCGATCTTCTAGCCCTGCACGAGCGGAACCCGGAGCGGTATCCCTTCCTGCTCGAAAGCGTCGCCGGCCATCCCACCTCCGGCCGCTACGATCTGCTGTTCGCGTTTCCGCAGTGGCAATCGGCCGAGACGCTGGAGGACAGTCCGGACTTCTTCCGCAAACTTTCGGAACTCAGCGCCGCCGTTGGCGAGGATGCCGAGGATCACGGCCTGCCGTTCGCCGGCGGCTGGTTCCTGTTCCTGGCCTACGAGGCAGCGCGCTACATCGAGCCGGGCCTGCGCCTGCCGTCGGCACCACAGGCCCTGCCGACCGCGCTGGCGGTGCGCTGCCCGGCGGCGATCATCGTGGATCGCGAGCGCGGCATCAGCCACTGCCTGAGCGAAAGCGGCGCCGAACTGGCGACCTTGCTCGCCGACCTGCGGGTGCCGGAGCCGGTCGCGGCGCTGCCCGAGGGAGCGCTGGTCGAGACGGTGCGCGAGGAAGACCCCGAGCGGCATTTGTCCGGAGTCCGCCGGGTGCTCGACTATCTGCGCGCCGGCGATACCTTCCAGATCAATCTGTCCCGCGCCTGGCGAGCCCGACTGAAGCCGGGCGTCGGCATTGGCCAGCTCTATCGCAGCCTGCGCAGCCGCAACCCGGCGCCGTTCGCCGGCCTGGCGCGCATGGGCTCCAGCACCGTGCTGAGTTCCTCGCCGGAGCGCTTGATCGCCATCGAGAACGTGGACGGCAGGCGGCGTGCGCAGACGCGCCCGATTGCCGGCACCCGGCCGCGCTCCGAGCGGGCCGGCGAGGACGCAGCCCTGCGCCAGCAACTGATCGGCAGCCTCAAGGAGCGCGCCGAGCACGTGATGCTGATCGACCTCGAACGCAACGATCTCGGGCGCGTCTGCGAGCCGGGCAGCATCGAGGTCAGCGAGCTGATGACCGTGGAGAGCTATGCCCACGTCCACCACATCGTCTCCAATGTGCGCGGCTGGCTGCGTCCGGACGTCGGCCCCGGCGAGGCGATTGCTGCGGTGTTTCCCGGCGGCACCATCACCGGCTGCCCGAAGGTGCGCTCGATGGAGATCATCGCCGAGCTGGAGGGCGAGGGGCGTGGCGCCTACACCGGTGCGATGGGCTATCTGTCGCGCTCCGGCCGGCTCGATCTCAACATCCTGATCCGCAGCCTGGTGGTCGCCGATGGCGAGGTGAGCCTGCGCGCCGGTGGCGGCATCGTCGCCGACTCCACGCCGGAGGCCGAACTGGCCGAGACCCGTGCCAAGGCCAAGGGCCTGCTGCGCGCGCTGGGGGTGGCGGCATGACGCCCGACCTGCCGCGCGAGGTGGTGGCCCTGGTCAACGGCGGGCCGCCGGGCACCGCCATCCTCACCAGCCGGGCGCTGCATTACGGCGACGGTGTGTTCCGCACCCTGCTGCGCCACGAAGGCCGCTGGCTGGACTTCGACCGCCACTACGTGAAGCTGGTGCACGACTGCCGGGCACTGGAACTCGATCCGCCGCATGTCGGCCAGCTGGAAGCCGAGCTGGAGGCGCTGGGCGGTGGCCGCGCGCAGCCGGTGGTCGGCAAGATCATCCTCGCCCGTGCCGGCGGTGGCCGTGGCTACACGCCGACCACCCGCCAGTGCGACCGCATCCTGCTGCGCTATCCGGCGCCGCGTTTCCCGGCCAGCCACTGGAGCGAGGGCGTCAACGCCATCCGCTCGACCGTGATGCTGGCGGCGCAGCCCCGGCTGGCCGGGGTCAAGCACCTCAACCGGCTGGAGAACGTCCTCGCCGCGCGCGGCTGGCCGTCCGGCGTGCAGGAGGCCTTGATGTGCGATGCCGCCGGCAATCTCGTCTGCGGCACCCGCAGCAACCTGTTCTGGGTGGAGCCGGGCCGTCTGTGCACGCCCAAGCTCGCTCACTGCGGCGTCAGCGGCCTGATGCGGGCGCGGGTGCTGGAACTGGCGCGCAGCCTGGGCCTGCCGGTGGACAGCGTCGAGGCGCCGGTCGAACGCCTGCGCGCGGCGCGCGAGGCCTTCATCACCAACAGCCTGATCGGGCTCTGGCCGCTGCGCCGGTTCGACGATCACGACTTCGGGGCGCCGGGGACGGTCAGCCTGCGCCTGCAGCAGGGGCTGGCGCACCCGGCGCTGCTGGACAGCCCCTGATGCTGTCGTTTTCCGCCCACCTCCTGCTAAGGTTTGCCGCATGAAAAAGCTCCTGCGTGTGCTCGCGCTGTTGTTCGTGCTCGGCCTGCTGGGGCTGGCGGTCGGCTACTACGACGCCAACCGCCTGCTGCACCAGCCGCTGGCGCTGGAAGAGGTGGAGCGGATCAGCATCGAGCGCGGCAACCGCATGCGCGATGTCGTCTACCAGTTGCAGGCGGTGGACGCCTTCGTCACCCCGCGCCAGGGGCTCTACCTGCTGTTGCTGACCCGCCTGCGCGACCAGCAGACGCGGATCAAGGCCGGCGACTTTGACCTCGCGCCGGGGACCACGCCGCTACAGGCGCTGCGGATGTTCGTCGAAGGCCGCGCAGTGCTGTCGGAGCTGCGTATCCCCGAAGGCTGGCGCTATGCGCAGATGCTGGATCTGGTACGCATCCATCCCGACCTCGCCCACAGCCTGCCGGAGGAGGTCTCCCCGGAGCAGTTGATGGCCCTGCTGGGGCTGCCCGGGCAGCACCCGGAGGGTCGGTTCTTCCCCGACACCTACCGCTTCACCAAGGGCATGCGCGACCTGGACTTCCTGCGCCATGCCCACAGCCTGATGGAAAAGACCCTCGCCGCCGAATGGGCGCAGCGCGCCGAAGGCCTGCCCTACGCCGACCCGGCGGCGGCGCTGACCATGGCTTCGATCGTCGAGAAGGAAACCGGTGCCGCCTACGAGCGGCCGCGCATCGCCGGCGTGTTCGTGCGTCGCCTGCGCCTGGGCATGCTCTTGCAGACCGACCCGACCGTGATCTACGGCCTGGGCGAGAACTTTGACGGCAATCTGCGCCGTGTCGATCTGCTCACCGACACGCCCTACAACAGCTACACCCGCTCCGGCCTGCCGCCGACCCCGATCTGCCTGCCGGGCCGTGCCGCCATCCATGCCGCCCTGCACCCCGAGGACGACGGCAGCGTCTTCTTCGTCTCCCGTGGCGACGGCAGCCACCAGTTCAGCAAGACCCTGGACCAGCACAATGCCGCCGTGCGCCAGTACCAGTTGAAGGGCCAGCCCCGGCGCGATTCGCCATGAGCCAAGGCCTGTTCCTGACCCTGGAAGGCGGCGAGGGCGCCGGCAAGTCCACCGCCGCGCGCTATCTGGCCGAGCGCTTCCGGGTTCTAGGCAGGGAGGTGGTGCTGACCCGCGAGCCGGGTGGTTCGCCACTGGCCGAGGCCATCCGTGGACTGGTGCTGTCGAGTTGGGACGAGGGCGTGCCGGCGGAAACCGAGGTGCTGCTGATGTTCGCCGCCCGCGCCGCCCACCTGGCCGCCACCATCCGGCCGGCGCTGGCGCGTGGCGCGGTGGTGATCAGCGACCGTTTCGTCGATGCCAGCTGGGCCTACCAGGGCGCCGGCCGTGGCGTGCCGGCGGCGCGGTTGGCGGAGCTGGAAGCCTTCGTGCTCGGTGAACTGCGGCCCGACCTCACCCTGGTCTTCGATCTGCCGCCCGAGCAGGGCCTGGCGCGAGCGCATAGCCGGGGCGATGCCAACCGCTTCGAGGCGGAGGCGATGGCCTTCCAGCAGCGGGTGCGGCAGGCCTACCTGGACCGCGCCCGCGCCGCACCCGAGCGCTATGCCCTGATCGACGCCAGCCTGGAGCTGCCCGCAGTGCAGGCGCAACTGGCGGCGGCGCTGGAAGCGCGTCTGTGAGCGCGGCTGCGGAGACCGAGTGGTACCAGCCGCTGCCCTGGCAACAGACGCAGTGGTCGCAGATCGACGGCGCGCGCCGGCGCGGCCAACTCACCCATGCCTGGCTGCTGGCGGGGCCGGAAGGTGTCGGCAAGCGCGCCTTCGCCCGTGCCGTCGCCGCCAGTCTGTTGTGCAGCCAGCCGGACGAACTCGGCCGCGCCTGCGGCCATTGCCGTGGCTGCCGGATGCTCGCCGCCGGAGGCCATCCGGACGCCCATCTGCTGTCGCCCGATGGGCATCTCGGCCTCGCCGCCAGCGACTCCCTGCAACACGAAGACGGTCTGAGCTTCTGGACCCCGAAGAAGGACAGCGCCCGTCGCGACATCGCCGTCGATGCCGCTCGCAGCCTGCTGGAAAAGCTCACCGTCGCCAGCCATCTCGGTGGCGCGCGGGTGGTGGTGGTGCATCCCGCCAGCGCGATGAGCGAGGCCACCGCCAATGCGCTGCTGAAGACCATCGAAGAGCCGCCGGCCAACACCTACCTGCTGTTTCTCGCCGAGTTTCCGCAGGCGCTCAAGCAGACCATCCGCAGCCGCTGCCAGACCCTGCGTTTCGCGCCGCCGCCGACCACCGAGGCGCTGGACTGGCTGCGGGCGCGGCATCCGGCCGCCGATGCCGCCCTGCTTGCCGACGCTGGTGGTGCGCCGCTGCGGGCGGCGGAGTGGATCGCCGAGGATCAGCCGGCCCGCCGTCGCCGCTGGCAGACCCTGCTGAGCCAGGTGCTGGAACGCAAGCTCGACCCCCTGCAGGCCGCCGCCGAGTTCGGCCGCGACAAGCTGGAGGTCGCGGCGCTCTGCCGCTACTGGCAGGAGGCGCTGCTGCGGCAGTTGCGTCAGGGCCAGTGGAGCCCCAGGCACGAACAGTTTCTGGCGCTGCTGCTCGAAAACCTGCGGTTGCTGGAGAACCAGAACGCCCAGCCGCAGTTGGTGCTGGAGTCGCTGCTGCTGCGCTGGCGCACGCTGGCGGGTGCCGGCGCAAGCGCGTAATCTCGAATCACATCTCGCAGCAACGACCAGAAATCTCCTCCCCAATGAGCACCCCCGCGCGACCTGGCGGCCAGCCCGGCATCCTCACGCTCAACATCAAGGACAAGAGCGCGCTCTACGTCGCCTACATGCCCTTCGTGAAGAACGGCGGCCTGTTCATCCCCACCGAGAAGCAATACAAGCTCGGCGACGAGGTGTTCATCCTGCTGACGCTGATGGATTCCGCCGAGCGCCTGCCGGTGGCCGGCAAGGTGGTCTGGGTGACGCCGCGCGGTGCCCAGAACAAGCGTCAGCAGGGCATCGGCGTGCAGTTCTCCAGCCAGGACGCCGGCGCCACCCAGAAGAAGATCGAGGCCCTGCTGGCCGGCGCCCTGGGCGCCGATAGGCCGACCCACACGATGTGATCGGTGGCCCGGACCGCCGCCAGGCTCAGAGCCTGGGCGGCAGGCCGCCGTCGAGGGTGTAGGCGTTGTAGCCCTTCTGGGTGAGCACGAACACCGCTACCGAGGAGCGGCGACCGGAATCGCAGCAGGTGATGTAGCAGCGGTTGCGGTCCAGTAGCGCCAGCTTCATGCGCAGCATGAACAAGGGGATGTTCAGCGCTCCGGGCAGGGGCTGGGCCTGCACTTCGCTGGGCATGCGCACGTCCAGCCACTGCGCCTCTCCGGCGGCGACCATGCGCTGGGCCTGGTCGAACTTCAGCTTGCGCGACAAGGGCTCGTTGAGCAGGGCGCGGAAATCGCTCTTCGAGAGTCGCGTGAGCTTGCCGCCGGTGAGCATGGTGACGGTGGCATTGCGTGGGTCGTCGGAGATCAGCGCCTCCTCGCCGAAGCAGGAGCCGGCCTCCAGCTCGGCCAGTCGCACAGGCTTCTGGTTGGGCGCCTCGCGGGTGACCATGCAGCGGCCTTCGGTGATGACGTAGAAGTAGTCGCCCGCTTCACCCTGCTTGAGCACCACCTGGCCAGCCTCGACCTCGACCGGCTGCATGCGCAGGAACATCGCCTGCAAGTTGGCCGGCGGCACGCTCTGGAAGATCGGCATCTGCAGCAGCCGGGTCATCCAGTCGCCTGCGTCGTCCGGCTGGCTGCCGAGTTCCTCGACCTCGAACTTGCCGGTCTGATCCCAGGTCAGCATTACGTCCAGCAGGCTGGCATCGACCGCCAGCAGACGGGCGTTGCCGAGCGCGCGCGCCGCCACCTTGCGCGGCGACTGATGGGCGATACGGTGGGCGGCTTCGGGGCTGCCGGCGACCAGACGGGCGAGTGGCCGGCCGCTGGCGTCTTCCAGTTGCACTTCGCCGGAGAGCAGGTACAGCGCCTTGCTGGCGCTTTCGCCGACCCGGAACAGCAGATCTCCGGCGGCGACCTCGCCGATGCTGGCAGTCTTCGCCAGTCGTGACTGGCTGTCCGACTTCAAGGCATTGAGCGGCACCAGCGTGGCGAACAGGGCTGGGCTGACAAGCTCCGACATCGTGCGATCCCTAGTCTCTATTGGGTCCCTGCGGGTTGGTCGGAACGATAACACGCCGACCTAGTGCGGCTGGACCCTTATTCGATCACCCGCCGGGCGCCGGCATAGCGCTTCTGGAACCAGGGCACGTCGATGCGGGTGGCGCGTACCGCGCCGCCGCTGACGGGTGCGTGTACGGCCTCACCGTCGCCGAGATAGATCACCACATGGCTGGGATCGCGCTTGCCATCCTCGAAGCGGTAGAACAGCAGGTCGCCGCTGCGGGCCTCGTCGCGGTCGATGGCATCGCCGCTGCGGTAGAGGTCGAGCGTGCTGCGCGGCAGCTTGATGCCGGCGCGGCCGTAGACATAGCCGACCAGTCCGGAGCAGTCGAAAGCGTCCGGCCCCCGGCCGCCGTAGCGGTAGGGCTTGCCGACCTGCGCCAGGGCATCGACGCGGATTGCCTGCCTGAGCGCGCGTTCCTCGCCGGGTGGCCGCGAGGCGCAAGCGGTCAGCAAGGCGAGCAGCAGCAGAGGCCAGGCGGCTCGCATCAGATCGTGCTGCCGGGTGGTGCGGTGCGCTGCATGGAGGGGCGCTGGCTGAAGCCGGCATACCAGGCGGCGAGGGCGGGGCGGCCCTCACGCCATTGCAGTTCGGGGAAGCGGAAGTCGAGATAGCCCAGGGCGCAGCCGACGCTGATCTCGGTGGTGCTGGGTTGCTCGCTGAGCAGGCCGGCGGCGTCCCGTTCGAGCCCGTCCAGACCGCGCAGCACGGCGGCGCGCTTGCGCTCGGTCCAGGGCTGGTGTTGCCGTTCGGGCGGACGGCGTGATTCCAGCAGCATCGCTACCGCCGCCTCGGTGACGCCATCGGCCAGCGTCGCCCGCCGCAGCGCCGCCCAGCGCTGGCTGCCGCGCGGCAGCGAGGCGAGACCACGGCTGCGACCCATCAGGTACTCGATGATCAGATCGGAGCCGGGCAGGCATTCCCCCTTCTCGGTGACCAGGGCGGGGATCTGCGCCAGTGGATTAGCGGCCAGGAATTCCTCCGGAGGATTGAAGGGGTCCACGCCGACACGCTCTACCAGGCTGCCCAGCGCCAGTTCCTCGATGGCGACCAGCACCTTGCGCGAGAACGGCGAGGTCTTGGAGCCGTACAGCTTCATCTTCATGCCGATCCGGCCTCCCTCGGCCGTGCTGTGTTGATCCTCACGCATAGTACGGCGCCCGAGGGGCTGCTCGCCTCGCCGGTTCAGGGGGGGCTTGCCGTATGCGACAAAACGCCCGCCAGGGGGCTGGCGGGCGTGGTCTTGTCGCGAAAAACCGCTTCAGTGCCCGCCGAGCTGATCCAGATAGCGTTCGGCATCCAGCGCCGCCTGGCAGCCGGTGCCGGCGCTGGTGATCGCCTGGCGGTAGACGTGATCCTGCACGTCTCCGGCGGCGAACACCCCGGGCACCGAGGTGGCGGTGGCGTCGCCGGCGGAGCCGGACTTCACCTTCAGATAGCCGCCTTCCATCGCCAGTTGGCCTTCGAAGATGGCGGTGTTGGGCGAGTGGCCGATGGCCACGAACACGCCCTTCAGGCCGATCTCGCGCAGTTCGCCGGTTTGCAGGTTCTTCACCCGCATGCCGGTGACGCCGCTGGCGTCGCCCAGCACCTCGTCCAGGGTCGAATTCCAGATGATTTCCACCTTGCCTTCGACCGCCTTCTTGAACAGCTTGTCGTGCAGGATCTTCTCACCCTTGAACTTGTCACGGCGGTGGACGATGGTGACCTTGCTGGCGATGTTGGCGAGGTAGAGCGCCTCCTCGACGGCGGTGTTGCCGCCGCCGATCACTGCGACTTCCTGGCCCTTGTAGAAGAAGCCGTCGCAGGTCGCGCAGGCGGAAACGCCCTTGCCGCGGAATTCCTGCTCGCTGGGCAGGCCCAGGTACTTCGCCGAGGCGCCGGTGGCGATGATCAGGGCGTCGCAGCTGTAGCTGCCCTGGTCGCCGACCAGGGTGTAGGGCTTGTTCTTGAGATCGACGGTGTGGATGTGGTCGTAGACGAACTGGGTCTCGAAGCGCTCGGCATGCTGCTGCAGGCGCGCCATCAGGTCCGGGCCCATCAGGCCGTGGACATCGCCGGGCCAGTTGTCGACTTCGGTGGTGGTCATCAGCTGACCGCCGACTTCCAGGCCGGTGATCATCACCGGCTTGAGGTTGGCGCGCGCGGCATAGACCGCAGCGGTGTAGCCGGCGGGACCCGAGCCGAGAATGATCAGGGGATGGTGGACGGGGGTGGACATGGTTTGCTCCTTGCGCGAATTCGGTGCGGCGGCCAGGCGGAGGACGCCCGGCCCGCCATCGCCGTCGGCTTACGGCCGACGGCCAGTCAGCCCTACAGCTTGCCGGCGTTCTCGGCGAGATAGCTGGCAACGCCCTCGGCGGTGGCCTTCATGCCCTGGTCGCCCTTCTTCCAGCCGGCCGGGCAGACCTCGCCGTACTCCTCGTGGAATTGCAGGGCGTCGACCAGACGCAGCATCTCGTCGACATTGCGGCCGAGCGGCAGGTTGTTGACCGTCTGGTGCTGGACGATGCCGTTCTTGTCGATCAGGAAGGAGGCGCGGAAGGCGACGCCGTCCTGGTGCTCGACGCCGTAGGCGCGGACGATGTCGTGGTTGATGTCGGCGACGATGGGGAAGCCGACCGGGCCGATGCCGCCCTGGTTGATCGGGGTGTTGCGCCAGGCGAAATGGGTGAACTGGCTGTCGATGGAAACGCCGACCAGCTGCACGCCGCGCTCCTGGAACTCCTTCAGGCGGTGGTCATGGGCGATGATCTCGCTGGGACAGACGAAGGTGAAGTCCAGCGGCCAGAAGAACAGCACCACCGGCTTGCCGCGCAGTTCGGAAAGCCGGAACTCGCCCAGGCTGCCGTCGCCGAGCACGGCGGCGGACTTGAAGTCGGGGGCGGGACGGTTGACGAGTACGCTCATGGCTGGATTCCTTGGTGCGAATGCGGGTTGGCGACGGCGGTGGATCGGCGCGGGGCGGCGACTCTAGCGGACGCCGGGCAGTCTAGGAATGGGTGCCGCGACGGTCAAAGCAAGAGCGCGTATCCGCCGCATAGCGCGAGACTATGGCGTGAAGGGCTGGTTCCGCCGCGTTTGGCCCCGGCGCGAAGCCCGTTGATCCGCCCATCCCGCATAGAGCACAGCGGGCCGATTAGAACGTTCACCGGAACTCGCGTGTCATACTTTCCACTCAACTCTCCGTGATGCCTCCATGAGCGAACCCGTCCGCCGCCCCTTGTTCGTGCGTCTTTTCCAGGGTGTCTGGAATCTGGTGGTCTGGGCCTACCGGCTGGTGGTGATCCTGCTGCTGATCACCTCGCTGAGTCTGCTCTGGGTCAGCACCCGCGGCGGCCCGCCGGTGGTGGTGGAGGACAATGTCGCCCTGGTGGTGGCGCCGTCCGGCGCCCTGGTCGAGCAGATCGACCTGGAGCCGGCGCAACGCCTGGCCGAGCAGTTCGGCGGCGAGCTGCCCTCGCAGACCCTGTTGCGCGACCTGATCGACGCCCTCGACGCGGCCCGTATTGATCCGCGCGTGAGCATGGCGGTGGTCAAGCTCGACGGTCTGCACAGCGCCGGTCTGGCGCAGCTGGAAGAGCTGAACGCCGCCATCGACCGCTTCAAGGCATCCGGCAAGCCGGTGCACGCCTACGCGCCCAGCTACGAGCAGAGCCATTACTTCGTCGCCGCCCACGCCAACGACATCTCCATCGACCCGCTGGGCATGGTCGCGGTCGAGGGTCTGTCCAGCCAGCAGATGTATTTCAAGGACGCGCTCGACAAGCTCGGGGTGGTGGTCAATGTGTTCCGGGTCGGCGAGTACAAGTCGGCGGTGGAGCCGTTCATCCGCAACGACATGTCGGCGGAGGCCAAGACCGCCAACCTCGACTGGCTGGGCGATCTCTGGAGCCGCTACGGCAGCCTCACCTCGGTGGCGCGGCAGCTGCCCACCGACAGCATCGACCAGTACGTGAATGGCATGGCCGACGGCATGCAGCGCCTGCAGGGCGACGCCGCCGCCTACGCCAAGGAAGCCAAGCTGGTCACCCACATCGAGACGCTCAGCGAATTCCGCCAGCGCATGGCCGAGACCGTCGGCATGGACGAGGACCTCGGCAGCTTCCGCCAGATCTGGTCGGAGGATTACCTGCGCGCCGTGCATTCCAGCCGCAAGGCCCCGCCGGCGGCCAGCAAGATCGCCCTCGTGGTGGTGCAGGGCGAGATCGTCGACGGCCCGGGCGAGCCCGGCTATGCCGGTGGCGACACCATCGCCGACCTGCTCGACGAGGCGCGCCGCGACGATCAGGTGGCGGCCGTGGTGCTGCGGGTGGACTCGCCCGGCGGCAGCGTCTACGCCTCCGAGCAGATCCGTCGCGCGGTGCAGGCGCTGAAGGCCGACGGCAAGCCGGTGGTGGCCTCGATGTCCTCGGTGGCGGCCAGCGGCGGCTACTGGGTGAGCATGGCGGCGGACAAGATCATCGCCCACGAGAGCACCATCACCGGTTCGATCGGCATCTTCGGGCTGGTGCCGACCATCGACAAGCCGCTGGAAAAGCTGGGTATCCATACCGACGGTGTTGGTACGACGCCGCTGGCGGGCGCCATGCGTATCGACCGGCCGCTGACGCCGGAGGTGAAGGCGATCATCCAGAGCAGCATCGAGAAGGGTTATCGCGACTTCATCAACGGGGTGGCCGAGGGGCGCTCGCTGCAGCCGGAGGCGGTGGACCGCATCGCCCGCGGCCGGGTCTGGAGCGGTCTGAAGGCCAAGGATCTGGGGCTGGTCGACAGCTTCGGTGGGCTGGACGCGGCGGTGACCACCGCCGCCGAGCTGGCGCAACTCGACAGCGGCAGCTACGAGTTGGACGAGCGTCATCCGGGCATGTCCACGCCGTTCCAGGCGCTACTGCATTTCTTCGGTCAGGCGGCGGTGCGGTCACAGGCGCTGGGCAGCCTTTCCGGCCTGGTCCGTCAGCTCAGCCAGGCCCCGGAACTGCGCTCCTCGCTAGGCTGGATCAACGATCCCCGTGGCGCCTACGCCCGCTGCTTCTGCGCGGTGAACCTGGGCCGGCCCTGATGGCGGAGCGGTGAGGTGAACAGCGAACCCGCCCCGATCCGCCAGGCCCTGGTTAACGGCGCGCGGCTGGCCTATGTCGACCAGGGCCAGGGTCCGCCGCTGCTGCTGATCCACGGCCTGGGCGCCAGCCACGGCGACTGGGAGGCGCAGATCGCCCATTTCTCGCGCATCTTCCGGGTCATCGCCCCCGATCTGCGCGGCCATGGCGACAGCGATGACATCGGTCCCTATTCGGTAGAGCGCTTCGCTACCGATCTGCTGCAACTGGTTGAACAGCTGCAACTCGGCAGTCATGCCGTGGTTGGCCATTCCCTGGGTGGCGCGGTGGCCATGCAGATGGCCATCCTGCGGCCCGAGCGCATCGTCAAGCTGGTGCTGAGCAACACCCTGCCGGAGTTCCGGCCGCGCACCTTCAAGCAGCGGCAGATGCTCTGGTACCGCCTGCTGATGGTGCGTCTGATCGGTATCCCGGCACTGTCGCGCCGGACCGCCGCAGCAATGTTCCCCCGGCCGGAGCAGGCCGAGCTGCGTGCCCAGGTTGCGCTGCGCAACGGCCGGGTTCCGAAGTCGGTGTACCTGGCCAGCCTGCGTGCCCTGTCCGGCTGGTCGGTGCAGGACAAGCTGCAGTGGCTGCGCATGCCCACCCTGGTGCTGGCCTCGGAACTCGACTACTTCGAGCCCCGGCTGGCACAGAACTTCACCGAAGCCCTGCCGGACGGCCGTTGCCGGCTGTTCCAGGCTGCCCATCACGGTCTGCCGATGGAGTTTCCGGACGAGTTCAATCGCGCGGTGATGGACTTCCTGATGCCCGGCGGCGCGCTGTCGGCCAAGGCGGAGAGCACGCTCAGCTGGCTGCGCGTCGACACCCAGGCCATGCCCAAGATCGACGTACGCGAATTGCTCAAGAAGTCCTGACGCCAGCACCGCCCCACGGCGGTACCGACGATTTGCTCCACCAATGGCGGCCATGGCAGCAATCAATTTCAGGTATGCCGCCGCCGCCCCTAAGATGCCCGCATCGAAATCTGGTTTGTTCCCTTAGCCCCCCAACAGGAGTTGCCGATGTCCCTGATCAACACCGCTGTCCCGCCGTTCAAGACCACCGCCTTCCACAACGGCAAGTTTGTCGAGGTCTCCGACGCCAGCCTCAAGGGCAAGTGGTCGGTGCTGATCTTCATGCCGGCCGCCTTCACCTTCAACTGCCCGACCGAGGTCGAGGACGCCGCCAACAGCTACGCCGAGTTCCAGAAGGCCAACGCCGAGGTCTACATCGTCACCACCGACACCCACTTCTCGCACAAGGTCTGGCACGAGACCTCGCCGGCGGTCGGCAAGGCGCAGTTCCCGCTGGTCGGCGACCCGACCCACACGCTGACCAAGGCGTTCGATGTGCATATCGACGCCGAGGGCCTGGCCCTGCGCGGTACCTTCGTCATCAACCCGGAAGGCATCATCAAGACCGCCGAGGTCCACTCCAACGAGATCGCCCGCGACGTGTCGGAGACCCTGCGCAAGCTCAAGGCGGCCCAGTACACCGCCGCCAACCCTGGCCAGGTCTGCCCGGCCAAGTGGAAGGAAGGTGCGAAGACCATTGCCCCCTCGCTGGATCTGGTCGGCAAGATCTAAGTCGTACCGCTGCAAGGCTGGCCGCCCGCCTGGGGCGGTCGGTCAGTCACTCTCAAATCGCAAGGTTTCGCCGGCCGGGTGTTCCGGACGGGGAAATCTTGCCCAAAATTCACGGAGCCGCCGTCATGTTGGACACCGATCTCAAAACCCAGTTGAAGACCTATCTCGAACGGGTCACGCGGCCCATCGAGATCGTCGCCCACCTTGACGCCGGCGACAGCTCGCAGGAACTGCGGGCCCTGCTGCAAGACCTCAAGGAAGCTTCGCCGCAGATCAGCGTCAGCGAACGCGGCGCCGAGGGCGCGCGGGTGCCGTCCTTCAGTCTCGGCTCGCCGGGTGAGCAGATCGCCCTGAGCTTCGCCGGCCTGCCGATGGGGCACGAGTTCACCTCGCTGGTGCTGGCCCTGCTGCAGGTGGGCGGCTATCCCTCGAAGCTGTCGCCGGAAGTCATCGAGCAGATCAAGGCTCTCGACGGCGACTACCAGTTCGAGACCTATTTCTCGCTGAGCTGCCAGAACTGCCCCGACGTGGTGCAGGCGCTCAATCTGATGGCGGTGCTGAATCCGCGCATCCGCCACACCGCCATCGACGGAGCCCTGTTCCAGGCCGAGGTCGAGCAGCGTCAGGTAATGGCGGTGCCCAGCGTCTATCTCAACGGCCAGCCCTTCGCCAACGGCCGCATGGGCGTGGAGGAAATCCTCGCCAAGCTCGACACCGGTGCTACTGCCCGCGAGGCCGAGAAGCTCAAGACCAAGGCAGCCTTTGATGTGCTGGTGGTGGGTGGTGGCCCGGCCGGCGCGGCGGCGGCGATCTATGCCGCCCGCAAGGGCATCCGCACCGGCGTCGCCGCCGAGCGTTTCGGCGGCCAGGTGCTCGACACCATGGGCATCGAGAACTTCATCTCGGTGCCGGAAACCGAAGGCCCCAAGCTGGCCGCCGCGCTGGAGCAGCACGTCAAGGCCTATGACGTGGACGTGATGAATCTGCAGCGCGCCGAGAAGCTGATTCCGGCCGGCGCCGATGGCCTGATCGAGGTGCAGCTGGCCAGCGGTGCCTCGCTCAAGGCCAAGACCGTGGTGGTTTCCACCGGCGCCCGCTGGCGGCAGATGAACGTGCCCGGCGAGAACGAGTACCGCAACAAGGGCGTGGCCTACTGCCCGCACTGCGATGGCCCGCTGTTCAAGGGCAAGCGGGTGGCGGTGATCGGCGGCGGTAACTCCGGCGTCGAAGCGGCGATTGATCTCGCCGGCATCGTCAGCCAGGTCACCCTGATCGAGTTCGATGCCCAGCTGCGCGCCGACGCGGTGTTGCAGCGAAAGCTCTACAGCCTGCCCAACGTCAAGGTCATCACCTCGGCTCAGACTACCGAAGTGACCGGCGATGGCCAGAAGGTGAACGGTCTGATCTACAAGAACCGGGCGACCGGCGAGCTGAGCACGGTGGAGCTGGAAGGCATCTTCGTGCAGATCGGCCTGCTGCCGAACAGCGAGTGGCTCAAGGGCACGCTGGCACTGTCGCCGCGCGGCGAGATCGAGGTCGATGCCCGTGGTCAGACCTCGCTGCCGGGGGTGTTCGCCGCTGGCGACGTCACCACGGTGCCCTACAAGCAGATCGTGATTGCGATCGGCGAGGGCTCCAAGGCGGCGCTCAGCGCCTTCGATCATCTGATCCGCAGCTCGGCGCCGGAGGCGCAGAAGGCGGCGGCCTGAGGCTTCAGTATTGTCTCCCCTGCTTGCAGGGGAGATGTCGCGCCAGCGACAGAGGGGTCTGCGCGGGTCGTCGAGTGTGCGGACCCCTCCGTCGCCTTCGGGTGTTCGGCCATGCCGGACGCGCCACAGGCGCCTCCGGCAGACCGCCGAACACCGTCCCCTGCACGCAGGGGAGGCATGGCGCTTCCCTAGACGAAGCGCATCGACAGATCGACGGCGCGCAGGTGCTTGGTGATGCCGCCCACCGAGATGCGATCAACGCCGGTCTCCGCCAGCCGACGGATGTTGTCCAGGTTGGCGCCGCCGGAATACTCGATCACGGTCTTCCCGCCCGCCGCCCGGTGGGCGCGGGTGAGGCGCACGGCTTCGCGGATTTCGTCATCCGGCAGCTCGTCGACCAGCAGCAGATCGACGTTCTCGGCCAGCGCGGCGCGCACCTCGTCGAGGTCCTCGGCCTCGGTCATCAGCGGCACGCCGGCATTCAGCGCACGGGCGGCGGCCAGCGCGGCGGCGATGCCTCCGGCGGCGGCGATGTGGTTTTCCTTGATCAGGATGCCGTCGTAGAGACCGATGCGGTGGTTGATGCCACCGCCCATCAGCACCGCGTACTTCTGGGCGTTGCGCAGGCCGGGCAGGGTCTTGCGGGTGTCGGCGATGGCGCAGCCGGTGCCGGCGACCGCCGCCACGTAGGTGGCGACGGCGGTGGCGGTGCCGGACAGGGTCTGCAGGAAGTTCAGGGCGCTGCGCTCGCCACTGAGCAGGGCGCGCGCCGGACCGGCGAGGGTGAACAGCACCTGGTCGGCGGCCACGCGCTCGCCTTCGCCGACCAGCCAGTCCACCGCGATTTCCGGGTCGAGCTGGCGGAACACCTCGTCCACCCAGGGGCGGCCGCAGATCACCGCCGGTTCGCGGCAGATCACCCGCGCCTGCGCCGGGCGGTCCGGACTGAGCCGAGCGGTGTGGTCGCCGGCGGTGCCGAGGTCTTCGGCCAGCGCGGCGCGCACCGAGGCTTCCACATTGTTGACGTAGCCGGGCAGCCGGATTTCGTTCATGGCCGTGTACCTCGCGTGGGCCTTAGGCGGCGAGCAGGAATTCGAGCAGCGCCATCTGCGCCCAGAGGCGGTTCTCGGCCTCGTCCCAGATCACGCTTTGCGGGCCGTCGATGACCTCGGCGCTCACTTCCTCGCCACGGTGCGCGGGCAGGCAGTGCTGGAAGATCGCTTCCGGCTTGGCCAGCGCCATCAGCTCGGCGTTGACCGTGTAGGCAGCGAAGGCGGCGAGGCGCTGCGCTTCCTCCTTCTCCTGGCCCATGCTGGTCCAGGTATCGGTGACCACCAGGTCGGCGTCGCGCACCGCGCTGGCGGCGTCGGCGCAACTTTCCACGGCGTTGCCGGCCCAGGCCAGCAAGTCGGCCTCGGGCGTGAAGCCGGCCGGGCAGGCCAGGCGCAGCTTGAAGCCGAGCAGCTTGGCGGCCTCGATCCAGGAGTGGCAGACATTGTTGCCGTCGCCGACCCAGGCGGCGGTCTTGCCGGCCAGGGGACCGCGATGCTCGATCCAGGTCTGCAGGTCGGCGAGCAACTGGCAGGGGTGGTGCAGATTGCACAGGCCGTTGATGACCGGCACCGAGGCATTGCGCGCCAGCTCCTGCTGATCGCGGTGCGAGTCGTTGCGGATCATGATCGCGTCGACCATCCGCGACAGTACCCGCGCGGTGTCGGCGATTGGCTCGTTGCGGCCAAGCTGGGTGGCGTCGCCGTGCAGGAATAGCGCGTGCCCGCCGAGCTTGGCCATGCCGGCCTCGAAGCTCACCCGGGTGCGGGTCGAGTTCTTGGTGAAGATCATCGCCAGGGTCTTGCCGGCGAAGGGCTGGGGCAGGGCCGCTTTCTGGGCTTTCAGCGCCCGCGCCCGGTCAATGACCCGGTTGATCTCGGCGGCGGAAAGGTCGGAAAGCTTGAGGAAATGACGCGGCATGGCAGGGCACTCAAAAGAGAAGGGCCGCCTGGTTGGGCGGCCCGGGTGCGGCGGCGGAGCGAATCTCAGGCGAGATTCTGTTCCACGAACTCCCAGTTCACCAGCGCCCAGAAGTGTTCCAGGTAGGTGGGACGGGCATTGCGGTAGTCGATGTAGTAGGCGTGTTCCCAGACATCGGCGGTGAGCAGCGGCTTCTGGCCGGCGGTCATCGGGTTGCCGGCGCCCTGGGTGGAGACGATGGCCAGCGAGCCGTCGGCGTTCTGCACCAGCCAGGCCCAGCCGGAGCCGAAGGTGTTGATCGCGGCTTCGGTGAAGGCCTTCTTGAAGTCCTCGACGCCGCCGAACTGCTTGACCAGCGCATCGGTGAGCTTCTTTCCGGGCGGGGTCTGCTTGGGCGTCAGGCAGTGCCAGAAGAAAGTGTGGTTCCAGATTTGGGCGACGTTGTTGAAGATCTTGCCGGAAGACTTCTTGATCACGTCCTCGATCGACAGGTTCTCGAACTCGGTGCCGGCGACCAGCTTGTTGGCGTTGTCGACGTAGGCCTTGTGGTGCTTGGCGTAGTGGTAGTCGAAGGTCTCGGCCGACATGTGCGGCACGAGGGCGTCCTTCGCGTAGGGCAGTTCTGGGAGGGTAAAGGCCATGGCGTTTTCCTGAAAACAGGTCCTCGTGGGCTGGGATGGAACCTAGCGGGGTGCAAAAGCGGATGGGCAACATAGGCGAGCGACCCTGCAAATTCAACCTTGCCGGTCGGCGTCGAGCTGCCTACCGATCAACTTCGCGCAGGTGGGTGGCGGCCGGTGTTCATTTTTGGCACGGAACTCGCGCGTATAATCCGCCGCCTTACGAGGCACCGTATCAGTCAGCAAGGGATTCAAGGCCGGGTTTCCCGGGTCTGAAGAATCCGAACAAGGAGTTCCAGATGGACGCGCTAGAGCGCATCAAGCAGCAGGTCAGCGAAAACCCCGTCATCGTCTACATGAAGGGCAGCCCGGACTTCCCTCAGTGCGGCTTTTCCGCGCGCACCGTGCAGGCGCTCAACGCCTGCGGTGTGGAGTACGCCTATGTGAACATCTACGAGGACGAAGAGGTCTATCGCGCGCTGCCGAAGTTCGCCAACTGGCCGACGTTCCCGCAGCTCTACGTCAAGGGCGAACTGGTCGGCGGCTGCGACATCACCCTCGACCTCTACCAGACCGGTGAGCTGAAGAAGATGCTGGAAGAGGCGGTCGGTCGCAAAGCCGCCGCCTGACGCCCGCCTTGCTGGACGAAAAACCCGCCCCGATGGCGGGTTTTTTCTTGTCCGGGTTCCAGAACGCTGACATTGGCGTCAAATTTATGTGAACAAACTGTCAACCGGTGTTTCCGTGGGGCGTTCATTCGGAGTCATCCCGCCATCCGCGCGCTGTCGCGCTGGCGGCGTCCTCCACAGAACTCCGCTCGTCCTCATCCATGGAAATCAAACGCTGGCCCGCCTGGCTGCTCGGCTTCGGTCGTGCCCCGGTATTCGCATTCGCCGCCTCCGCCCTGCTGGTCGGACTGATCGCGCTGGACATGCCGGCACAGCGGCTGGCCCAGGAGGACGGCAAGCATACCTTTAATTGTCCCGCTGGCTACGAGTGGCGTGATCCGGCCGAGGTCGCCCGGCAGTTCGGCACCGTGAGCGAGTCCCACGCCGCCCGCCTGCGCCAGCACTACGGCAACCAGGCCTGCGTCTGGCGCAAGTTGCCGGAGTCGCTGCTGGAGGCCGGTGAATTCCAGAAGGCGCGTGCCGAGGCGGCTGGCGACATCCCCACCGGCCTGCTGCGCAAGGCCACCGAACAGAAGGCGGCGATGATGTCGCGCCAGAAAGCGGTGGCCAATGCCAGCGGCAGCTGGAGCGAGTACGGCAAGGGCCCGCAGATCTACAAGGAGGAGTTCTCCGGCAGCGCCGGCAACGACGGCATTCCCACCGTCGCCGGCCGTGTCGACGAGTTCGTCTATGACGAGGCCAACAAGCGCCTGTTCGCGGCGGTTGGCAATGGCGGCATCTGGCTCAGCGAGGCGGTGGATGGCGACCTCAGCACCCTCGGCGACAGCTGGCGCCCGCTCGGCGACGGTCTGCCCACCTTGATCGCCAGCGGCGTGGCCTGGACCACCGGTGGCGGCGGCACCCTGATCGCGCTGACCGGCGAGCACACCGCCGGCGGCAACACCTATACCGGTCTCGGCGCCTATTGGACCACCGACCTGGGCAAGACCTGGAATCACGCCAGCGGCGTCCCGGACGGGGCGCTCGGCTCCAAGGTGAAGGTCGATCCCTCCAATCCCGAGATCGTCTACGCCGCCACCGGCAAGGGCCTCTATCGCTCCACCGATGCCGGACGCAGCTACAGCAATGTCGCGCTGCCGGTTTCCGAGGAGTGCGCGGGCAATGCCGAGAATCCGAAGTGCCTGTTCGCCAACATCGTCACCGACGTCATCATCAAGGTGCCGGGCGGCGTTACCGACGAGGTCTGCGAGGCCGCCGGCTGCCCGGTGATCGCCGCCGTGGGCTATCGCGCCGGCAATCTGCCCTATGCCGACGGCACGCCACAGTCGCCCGGCAACGGTCTGTATCGCTCCGACAACGGCCTGCCCGGCAGCTACGCGAAGATCGCCGCGCCCGGCCCCGACCCGCTGCTGCCCTACGGTTTCGCCCCGCAGGACCGCCTGGGCCGCATCGAGATGGGGCAGGCCTACGGCCCCGAGCAGGACCACAACATCATCTACGCCATGGTGCAGGACGCGCGCCTGCTCAATGGCACCTCGGGCCCGCTGCTGGACAGCGACCTGATTCCGGGCACGCAGCTGCCCATCGAATGCAGCAGCCTGCCGGAAGGCGATCCGCAGTTCGTCTGCGAGCTGCTGGCGAAGGGGGTCAATCCGACCTACTTCAACGGCATCTACGCCTCCACTGACTTCGGCGATACCTGGTTCCGCATGGCCGACGACCTCGAACTGGTCGGCACCGGCGGCGCCACCGGCTCCTCGCTGGCGGCCACCGCCGCGCTCGGCGTCGCTCCCGGCATCCAGTCCTGGTACAACCAGTGGATCGCGGTCGATCCGACCCAGGCCGATCCGCTCACCGGTGCTCCCACCCGCATCGCCTTCGGCCTGGAAGAGGTCTGGACCAACAGCCTGCCAGTGCCCCTGATCGGCGCGCCGCAGGCGGCCAGCCCCTCGGATTTCAAGGTGATCGGCACCTACTTCGCTGGCGAGACCTGCCTGTTCCTGATCGGCAATGTCGGCGGTGTCGGCACGCCGGTCTGCCCGACCAGCAGCACCCAGATCGGCGGCCGTACCACCACCCATCCCGACCAGCAGGGTGGTCTGTTCATCCCCGATGGCGAAGGTGGCGTCTGGCTGTTTGCCGGCAACGACGGCGGCGCCTACAAGCAGCACTCCAGCAGCCCGTTGACCGATCCGCTGAGCAACGACAAGTGGGGCTCGGGCATCAACAACGGCTTCTACACGCTGATGATCTACGGCGTGTCGGTGGCCAAGGACGGTACCGTCTGGTACGGCCTGCAGGACAACACCTCGGGCAAGATTGATCCGACTACCCGCGAGCAGATCCGTATCTACATCGGCGACGGCATGTGGACCGCCGTCGATCCCGACAACGCCAACATCGCCTACTTCCAGACCCCGGGCCTGTCCTTGGTGCGGACCCTGGACGGCGGCGTCAGCAACGATTACGTGGACGACTTCGATGTCGGCACTGCCCACTTCCTGTCGCCGTTCATCATGGACGACAAGGATGCCAACCACCTGCTGGCCGCCGGTACCAAGATCGCCGAGACTCTCAACGCTTCCACCGACGCGACCTGGACCACGGTCTATGACCTGGGCAGCGATCCGGCCAGCGGCGCTGCCTTTCAGGCGCGTGGCCGCACCGCCGACGTCTATGGCGATTTTGCCTACGTGGCCGCCTGTGGTCCCTGCAATCTGGTCGGCAGTAGCAACCAGTTCCAGCGCAAGCTGGTGACCAATGTCGGCGGCGACAAGCCGCCGGCCAAGGGCACCGCCGACGGCTGGCACGATGCCGCGATGGGCGGACTGCCCAACCGCAACATCTACAACGTCCACATCGACCGCAACGATCCCAGCGGCAAGACCGTCTATGTGGTCCTGGGTGGCTACTCGACGGCGCGCTGGGCGCCCGTGGGCCAGTACGGTGACACCAACGACAATCTCCAGCAGGGCAAGAACGTCTGGGTGTCGAAGGACGCCGGCCAGACCTTCAGCTCCGTGCAGGGCAATCTGCCGGACGTGATCACCACCGCCATCCTGCGGCGCGGCAATCAGCTGATCGTCGGCACCGACATCGGCGTGTTCATCTCCAGCGACCTCAGCGGCAGCGAGTGGGTGCCTCTGGGCACGCTGCCCAGCAATCCGATCAATCAATTGGTGCTGAAGCCGGGCGACGACAGCCAGCTGTTCGCGGCGACCTTCGGCCGCGGTGTGCAGCAGTACGTGTTTCCCACCGGCGGCGGTAGCTCGTCCGGCGCCTCCTCGGGCGGCGGTTCCAGCGGCGGTTCGGGTGGCGAGTCCGGCGGCCGCTTCGGCGGCGCCAGCGGCCTGTCCCTGCTGGCGGTGCTGGCCGGCCTGGGTCTCTGGCGTCGGCGACGGCACCGCTGATCGTCCTCGAGGACTGGGCTGGCAGCAGATGGGCGGGAGCGATCCCGCCCATTTTTTTGCGCCTTGGGATCTATGCCTGATGTCGTGATGGTGTCAATTTTGCGTATAGTCCCTGGCGTCGCGGCTCGGGCTGTGCGCGCAAGCCGCCGTACAAGGAAGTTCACTCAGGTCAGGAGACTGAAGGTATGTTCACGTTGTCGATCCCCGCTCGGCTGTCTGCGGCGTTCCGTCTGCCTGCGGCCGGGTATGCCGGTCTGCTCTCGGTGCTTGCCGTCTCCGCCGTGCTCTGGCAGTCGGGAGCGCCTCGGAGCCCCGAACAGGGCAACTGCCCGGCGGGCTACACGGCCCGCGATCCACTGGCGGTATCGCAGCAGCTCAACCCCGCGTATGCGCGTCAGCATGGCGACCGTATCCGCGCCGAGTTCGGCGACCGTCTCTGCGTCTCCGCGCACCTGCCGGAATCGACCGTCGAGGTGGCCCTGAGCCGTCGCGATCTGGCCGACATGAAGTCGGCCCCGGCCGGCGCGATGCGCCGCGCGGTGGAGCAGAAGGCCGCGCTCAGCGCCAGCCAGGCCAAGGTCAGCAACGCCAGTGGCCAGTGGCAGCCCTACGGCCAGGGGCCGCAGGTCGGCGACCCGGCCTACAACAGCGCCAATGCGGTGATGGGCCACACCCAGGTGATGGGGCGCACCGACAATTTCGCCTACGACCCCGAGCACAAGCGGCTGTTCGCCGCGGTCGCCAATGGCGGCATCTGGGTCAGCGAAGCGGTGGACGGCGACCTCGCCACCCTCGGCAACCTGTGGCGGCCGATTGGCGACAAGCTGCCGACCCTGGTGAACAGCGCCGTTGCCTGGACCCCGGCGGCGGGTGGCCGGGTGCTGTCGCTCACCGGCGAACACACCATGGGCGGCAACTCCTACGTCGGCCTCGGTGCCTACTGGAGTGATGACCTCGGCCAGACCTGGCACCACGCCAGCGGCGTGCCGGACGCCGCCTTCGCCTTCAAGCTGGCGGTGGACGAGTCCAACCCCAACATCATCTACGCCGCCACCGGCAAGGGGCTGTTCCGCTCCGACGACGCCGGCAGCAGCTTCGTCAACGTCAAGCTGCCGGTTTCGGAAGAGTGCGCCGGGGTCGAAAGCCTGGGCCCCTGCCAGTTCGCCAACTTCGTCACCGACGTGGTGGTGAAGAAGCCGGGTGGCAGCACCGGCATCGAATGCGGCGCTGAGGGTTGCCCGGTGCTGGCGGCCGTCGGCTTCCGCTCGGGCGCCGCGCCGTACCCGGACGGCAAGCCGCAGTCGCCGGGCAATGGTCTGTACCGTTCCGACTCCGGCAAGGCCGGCAGCTTTGCCCGGGTCGGCAGGGCCACCCCGACTGGCCTATCGCCCTTCGGTTTCGCGCCGAACGAGCGCCTCGGCCGTATCGAACTGGGCAATGCCATCGGCGACGCCCAGAACCACGATTACGTCTACGCCATCGTCCAGGACGCGGTCCTGCTCAATGGCGGCTTTCCGCTGATCGACATCGACGTCGGCGATCTGCCGGCCGACCTGAGTTCGATCTGCGCGTTGCTGCTCGGCAACATTCCCGACGGCGGCATCGGCCTCAGCCCGCTGGTCTCGACGGTCTGCGAGCTGCTGGGCCTGGTGACCATCAGCTCCACCAACTTCAACGGCCTCTACGCTTCTTCCGATTTCGGCGATACCTGGACCCGGATCACCGACGACCTCAGCCTGCTGCTCAACGCGCCGCTGTCCGGTTCCTCGCTGGTGGTGCCGATCCCGCTCGGCGTCGGCCCTGGCATCCAGGCCTGGTACAACATGTGGGTCAAGCCGGATCCGACCCAGCAGCTGGCCGGCATGCCGACGCGCCTGACCTTCGGCCTGGAAGAGCTGTGGAAGAACCGCCTGCCGCTGCCGCCGCTGGGGCTGATCGAGAGCCTGCCGGTGGGCCTGGATGTATTCGGCACCTACTTCGCGGGTGACACCTGCCTGTTCCTGATCGGCTCGCCGACGCTGCCGGTGCGTATCCCGGTGCCGGTCTGCCCGACCTACGACGGCCTCATCAACGGCACCACCACGCATCCCGACCAGCAGGACGGCATCTACATCCCGGACGGCGAGGGCGGCGTCTGGCTGTTCGCCGGCAACGACGGCGGCGTCTACAAGCAGCATTCCAGCGGCCTGCTCGACGACTTCACCAACAACCAGTGGGGCGACGGCGCCAACCAGGGCTTCTACACCCTGATGCACTACGGCATCGCGGTCGCCAAGGACGGCACCGTCTACTACGGCAACCAGGACAACGCTTCCGGCAAGATCGAGCCCGATACCCGTCGGCAGGTCGGTCTCTGGATCGGTGACGGCATGTGGGCGGCGGTGGACCCGGACAACTCGCAGACCGCCTACGTGGCCACGCCGGGGCTGTCCATCGTCCGCAGCACCGACGGCGGCAAGACCGCGACCAGCATCTACACCAGCGCCGATTTCGGTGCCGGCCACTTCCTCTCGCCCTGGACCATGGACCCGCTCGACGCCAACCACCTGGTTGGCGCTGGCACCAAGGTGGCGGTGACGCTGAATGCATCCACCGACGCCGAGTGGACGACGGTGTTCGACCTCGGCGTCAACGCGGCCAACGGCGCGGCCTACCAGGCCCGCAACCGCTCGCTGGACGTGCGCGGCGAGGCGATCTACGTCGGCTTCTGCGGCCCCTGCAACTTGGCCGGCGCCGATGCGCAGTTCCAGCGTGGCCTCGCCACCAATGTCGGCGGCGACAAGCCGCCGGCCAAGGGGAGCGCCGACGGCTGGCACTTTGCCAAGGCCGAGGGCCTGCCCAACCGCTACATCTACAACGTCCACATCGACCCGCAGGACAGCAAGACCATCTACGTGGCGCTGGGCGGCTACTCCTCGGCGCGCTGGGCGCCGCCGGGCCAGTACCTCGACAGCAACCCGGACATCGGCACCGGCAACCTGTTCAAGTCCACCGACGCCGGCGAAACCTTCGTCAACATCAGCGGCAATCTGCCGGACACCGTGGCCAGCGCGGTGATCCGCCGTGGCTCGCAGCTGATCGTCGGCACCGACCTGGGCGTGTTCATCTCCAGCGACCTCAGCGGCAAGGAGTGGGCGCCGCTCGGCGATCTGCCCAGCGTGCCGGTCAACCAGCTGGTGCTGAAGCCCGATGACGACAAGCAGCTGTTCGCCGGCACCTTCGGGCGCGGCGTGCAGCTTTACGTGTTCAACGATGACGGCGGCTCGTCCTCCGGTGGTTCGTCGTCCGGCGCGTCCTCGGGCGGCTCTTCCAGCGGCGGCTCCTCCGGCGGCAGCCAGGAAGGCCGCTTCGGTGGCGCCTTCGGCCTGCCGCTGCTGCTGGGCCTGAGTGGCCTGCTGCTGCTACGCCGGCGATACCGTCCAGGGCGCTAGCTGCGCCGCAGGCAGCAACAAGAACGCCCGCTGTTGCGGGCGTTCTTGTTTGCGGCGGGTTCCGCCGCTGCGGTCGGGGTTATGGTGCCGGCGAAACCGCAGCCGCCCTAGGCGGCGAGCATCGCCTCCGCCACCTCGCGGCGCGTGCCTTCGCCGCAGAGCTTCTCCACCAATTGCAGCGAGAAGGCGAGGGCGCTGGCCGGGCCCTGGCCGGTAACCGTGTGGCCGTCGCTGACCACCGGCAGGTCGACGTAGTGCAGGAGGCTGTCGCGGAACGCCGGGTAGCAGGTGGCCTGCTTGCCGTCGAGCAGGCCGTGCGGTGCCAGCGCCAGGGCCGGCGCGGCGCAGATGGCGCCGATCCAGCGGTGCGCCAGGCGTTGCTGGCGCAGCTTTTCGATCAGCGGCGCGTGCGCGCCCAGAGTGCGGGCGCCGGCCTCGCCGCCGGGCAGCACGATGAGATCGAACGGGTGGCTGGCGACCACGTCGTAATGGCTGTCGGGCATCAGGGCGATGCCACGGGTGCCGTTGACCGGGCTGTTGCCCAGGGCCGCGAGCGTGACCTTGACGCCGGCTCGACGCAGGACGTTGACGACGGTGACGGTCTCCAGCGATTCAGAGCCATCGGCAACCACCACCAGGGCCGTCTTGGACGCTTTTTCCATCGGGTTCTCCTCGTCTGCTCAGGGTTTTTATTGTTCTGCCGCCTCGGCATCTTGACCCAGGTCAGTGCCGCTGCGTTTGCGCTCAACATTTGGTCGTACGCAGGGCGAGTGCCGAACGCAAGGTTGTTACAATGCCGGCCTTCAAGTTCGCACGATACCCCAAGGACGCGAATACGCCAGAGGAGCGCATGGAATACCGCCACATCAAAATCCCGACTACGGGCGAAAAAATCACCATCCAGAACGGCAAGGTTGTCGTCCCGGATCAGCCCATCGTCGGTTACGTCGAGGGCGATGGCATCGGCCCCGACATCACCAAGGCCTGCTTGCGCATCTGGGACGCGGCCGTCGCCAAGGCCTACGGCGGCAAGCGCAAGATCCACTGGTGCGAAACCTATCTCGGCGAGAAGGCCGCCGGTCTCTACGACGGCAACTACTGCCCCGATGAAACCCTGAAGGTGCTGCAGGACCTGGTGGTTTCCATCAAGGGCCCGCTCACCACCCCGGTGGGCGGCGGCTTCCGCAGCCTCAACGTCGCGCTGCGTCAGGACCTCGATCTCTACGCCTGCGTGCGCCCGGTGCGCCACTACGCCGGCGTGCCCAGCCCGCTGAAGACCCCGGGCAAGGTCGACGTGGTGATCTTCCGCGAGAACACCGAAGACGTGTACGCGGGCATCGAATACAAGTCCGGCACGCCGGAGAACGAGAAGGTCGCCAAGTTCCTCAAGGAGGAGATGAAGGCGAAGTTCTTCGAGGGCGCCGGCATCGGCATCAAGCCGATCAGCTCTTTTGGCTCCAAGCGCCTGGTGCGCAAGGCCATCCAGTACGCCATCGACAACGGCCGCGAGTCGGTGACCCTGGTGCACAAGGGCAACATCATGAAGTTCACGGAAGGCGCCTTCCGTAACTGGGGCTACGAAGTCGCCCGTGAGGAGTTCGGCAACGTCACCATCACCGAAGAGCAGCTCTACGGCGAGTACAAGGGTAAGCAGCCGGAAGGCAAGATCGTCATCAAGGATCGCATCGCCGACATCATGTTCCAGATGATGCTGCTGCGTCCCGACGAGTTCGACGTGCTTGCCACGCCCAATCTCAACGGCGACTACTTGAGCGACGCCATCGCGGCGGAAGTCGGCGGCATGGGTATCGCCCCGGGCGCCAACATCGCCGACCACGTCGCCGTGTTCGAAGCCACCCACGGCACCGCGCCCAAGTACGCCAACCTCAACAAGGTCAACCCCGGCTCGCTGTTGTTCTCCGGCGTGATGATGCTGGAGTACATGGGCTGGCAGGAAGCTGCCGACCTCATCACCCTGGTCTACCCGGAAGTGATCGGCGACGGCATCGTCACCTACGACTTCGCCCGCCAGATCGAAGGCGCCACCGAAGTCGGCACCAGCCAGTTCGCCGACGCGCTGATCGAGCGCATCCAGGGCGGCGTGGATCTCGAAGCCAAGCGCAAGGCCCAGGCCGAGCAGTTGGTGAAGGAGCGCAAGCAGCGCGAGATTCGCCGCCTGCTGCAGCCGATGGAAGAGATGCTCGACACCGGTCGCGTGCCGCACACCGTCGCCGACCTGATGACCCGCACCCTCATCACCGTCACCGACAACGAGACGGTGGAAGAAGCGATGCATGTGATGACCGAGAACGATGTCTCCTCGGTGGTGGTGGAGCCCAACGCCGCTGGCGAGTGGGGCATCATCACCCGCCGTGACATCATCGCCAAGATCGTCCGCGCCGGTAAGTCGCCCAGCGCCACCAAGGTCAAGGATGTCGCCACCCGGCCGCTCAAGTCGGTGCCGGCGGAAACCCTGATCCAAGAGGCTGCCGCGATGCTCGCCGACCACAACTTCTCGCGCCTCACGGTCGAGCAGGGCGGCAAGATCATCGGTATCGTCACCGAGACCGACATCGTCAAGGCCGTCGAGAAGTTCGGCTGGGGCCTTGATCAGGCGATCTGATTGCGAGGCTTTTGATTGTGTTCCCTCTGCCCTCGTGGGAGAGGGTCAGGGAAAGGGGGAGGGCGACCGCAAGGTCGCCTTTTCCATTTCGGAGCAAGCAAAACCAATGAACACCACCCTGTTCGTCATCGGCGACGAAATCCTCTCCGGCAAGCGCCAGGACAAACACCTCTCCAAGGTCATCGAACTGCTCGCCGCCCGGGGCATGGCCCTTTCGGCAGCGGAGTTCCTCGGCGACGACCCCGCCCAGATCGCCGCCGCCATCCGTCGCGTCAGCGCCCGTGGCGATCTGCTGCTGTCCTGCGGCGGCATTGGCGCCACCCCGGACGACTGCACTCGCCAGGCGGCGGCGCTGGCCTTCGATCTACCGCTGGAGCGCCATCCGGAGGCAGTGGCCCTGATCGAGTCCCAGTACGGCGAACGCGCCTACCCGCACCGCGTGATCATGGCCGAGTTTCCGCAGGGTTGCGGCCTGATCCCCAATCCCATCAATCGCGTCGCCGGCTTCCATGTCGGCGACGCCCACTTCGTTCCGGGCTTTCCAGAGATGGCCTGGCCGATGCTGGAATGGGTGCTGGACGAGCGCTATCCGCAGCTACGCAATGCCGAGCCGCCGGTGGAATACCGCCTGCGGGCCTACGACGCTGGCGAGGGCGATCTGCTGACCCTGATGGAGGAAACGCTTGCCGCGCATCCGGGGCTGAAGCTTTCCAGCCTGCCGTACCGCGCCCGACCGCACGAGCCGGCGCACATCGAGTTTGGATTCAAGGGCGCACAGGCGCAGGCGGCCAGTGCGTATGGGCTGTTCGAAGCGGGCTTGAGCGCACGTGGTTTGCGGCTTGAGCCGCTGAAAAGCCCCTGGAAAGTTTAGGTTTTTCCACGGCCTCAACGAGGCGGTCGAGAATCCCTTCGTAGAAGCCTCCGGGCTCAGCCGACATTTCTTCGCGATAGCCCGTGGCGGCGAGTCGCTGCTTGCTGATGGTGGCGATTTCCCGTCTTGCGACATCTGCTGATCGGTGTCGCCAGGGTTACCGTTTTCGCGCGATTGACGTGGTTTTGCGGGCTGGCTGAGGTTCGTCCCCGATCGGACAATGCCTTGCCATGCAGGCGTTCTTCACTTGAGGAAAGTTGATCGGCGTCAATACGGCGCCGTCCCGGGCTCACTAGCTTGGCCTCACGGCAATAAGTCCCCTGCATCGCGGCGGGCGACGGGCCGTGGCGGCACTTTCGGAGCGCAGTCGATGCAAGCAGCAGCCTCTCTTTACGAACGTATCGGTGGCGCGGAAGCCGTCCGCAGCATGGTGGAGCAGTTCTACCAGCGCGTGCTGGCCGACGAGCAACTGGCGCCCCATTTCCGCCACGCGCCGATGAGCAAGCTGCAACACATGCAGACCGAGTTCTTCAGCGCCGCCCTCGATGGCCCCAGCCTCTACAGCGGCCGCCCGGTCCGCCACGCGCATGCCAGCCTCAACATCTCCACCCAGCAGTTCCAGCGCTTCGTCGCGCATCTGTTCGAGACCTTGGAGAGCTACGCGCTCTCCGACGCCGACCGCTACGAAGTCATCGCCCGGCTCAATACCTATACCGACGATGTGGTGGGGACGACGGACCCGTTGTGAGGTGGGAGGCGGCCGCTCTCGGTGGCCGGCTGGTAGCCCGGATGAAATCCGGGATCGGACTGCCAAACTCGCAAAGTCCCGGATTGCATCCAGGCTACGCTTGCTGGAGCGAGCGGTGCGTCGTGCGCCCTCAGCCGCCTCTAACGCTGCTGCAAGATCGGACTCCGACGCTGCGCCGCGCTCGAATTGCTCGCGAACCTCAACGGCACGCCGGCTTGCCTCCGGTAGTAGCGACCAAATGCGACGGCAGCATGCACAAGCAAAAAGCCGCTGAGCGGACGTTACCGTGCCGGCGCGCCGCAGCTCTCGCTCCACATCAACTGCAATTTGGTTTGGCATCTGCGCGCCTAACGCCCAAGCTAAGCCGTGGACTCGCCGGAGGCGGGGCCGTCGGCTTGAGCGCTTTGTTGGGCCGGACTACTTAGCTCGTGCTGGTAGCCTTCGTTGAGCCACTGCTCTATAGGCATATACGTCTGTTCTGTGTTGTCGTCGAAGTAAACCCAACCGCCGCAGTTGGTGCTCAGCCGCCGCAGTTCACACACATGCTCACTCGTGATATCGAGATGCCCGTAGCGAAAAGGACCCTCCGTTACTGCTCTCCAAAGGTGGTGCTCAAGATCTTGCATCCAGCCAGCTCGATACGCGCATTCAGATAGTGAAGACATGTAGCTAGAAAGTGCGCGCTGCGAATCTGAGTCAAGCATGGCTTTTAGGCCCAACGCCCAAACTCAGCCGACGCGGAGCCGCAGCGAAGCGGAGGCGTAGCGGTCGGCTGGAGTGCCTTGTTGGACCTAAAGCTCACGCACAACCTCTGCTGGCTTCTTGTTGTTGCCGGCAGCATCAGCCAGCGGGAACACTTTGCCGCACGGCTTGCAGTAATAGCCCCAACCAGCATCGTATTCGTCGTAGGTGGCGACTGGCTTCTGACACGAAGGGCAATGCGGATTCTTTTCTGTGTCCCAATAGATTCCGTATTTCAGGCGTAGGGGAGATTTGCGCGTCACGTAATAGATGAGCAGCGCGAGCAGAACATTTATAAGAAGTGACGCGAGCATTAACGCCAACAGCACCCGATTAGAAAGTGCGTCCACCAGCGGCAAAGCAATTGGTGCCAGTTGTCCGGCCACGTAGACGAGCAGAACCGACAATGCCGCGACGGCGCACTCCGCGGAGTGCTTGATGATTTTGTCCCAGAACTTCCCCACTGCTTTCTCCCTTTAGGTCCAACGCCCAGCTTCAGTGGCGGCCTCGCCGAAGGCGAGGACGTCCACTGGAAGCACTTGTTGGGCCTTTGCAATTGCGAGATTCACCAACTAGCTCTTTGCTTTAATGGAGCAGTTCCAGTTTGGCCAGTCATCGCCTTTGCCGCGATTGTTCTGCCATTGAAGCGGTTGGAGATTTGCCAAATCATCGGTTCCTCCTTTAGCAAGAGGCTTGATGTGGTCGATTTCCCAGCCATTGCCACCTTCGATGGTGTCTCCATGCTTGGAGTATTCCATCCACGCGCCGCAAGTATCCTTTCTGAAACGATTGGCGTCTTGGCCCGCTACTGCCGTCCCCTTTTGCCATACAGCAGCAATCTCTTGTGCCGTCCAAGCTCCACCTCTCGAGTTTCTATTTGGCATTTCCAGCCCTCCCGTTAAGTGCTACGTGTGGTTGACGCTATATCTACCGATCCTGTTCCTAGACGCATGTTAGGTCGTAACTGTTTTAGGCCCAACGCCTAAGTTAAGCGGCGGGCGAAGCCCGTCCGCTTGAATGCCTTGTTGGGCGATGCGCTCATGTACCGTGCTGAAGCTGAGTGCGAACTGCCCATGCGACAAAAGCGCAGGCAAGCATGATTGCAAAGGACGCAACAACGCGCTTACGTGCGACCAAGCCTAGTGCGGTGAAATTGCTGGACCGCAGATAAGCAACCGGATTTAGGAGGCTGAGACGAGACGTGCCCGGTTGCAATGAGTTGTTTGCTACCCACCAGAAATACATTGCTGCGGCCCAAGCGCACAGGCTCGCTACCGCTGCAAAGCCGTGGACGACCTCAAGTGCTGCTCTCATAACGCCCAACGCCTAAATTAAGCGGCGGGCGAAGCCCGTCCGCTTGAATGCCTGGTTAGAGCGATGTATTGCGATGGTCGCAAAAGCGAACAAAGCAAAAGCCAAACCCCAGAACCAAATTTGAACTAACGCTTGAGATTGCAGGCTTTGCGCCAACGATGCCGTGGCACTGTAGATGTTCTTTGCTACTGCGCCATCTTGTGGCAACGGATCTAGCGCCGACACAAGTTCTTGTTGGTAGCGCGAAGTAAGAAAACTTCTAGCGGAGAAGATGAAGCCGATAGAAGCCAGGACGCTGCCAGCTGCGGTGGCGATGTAGGAAAATTTCAGAGTCATGTCTTTACCGCTCTAACGCCTAAGTTAAGCGGCGGGCGTAGCCCGTCCGCTTGAATGCTTTGTTGGGCAATAGCTTCACTCGAACTCCATCCAAGCCCAAAGCCGCCCGTCTCTTTCAATCTTGTGCTCTACATCAGCTCGCGCTCCAACCGCTGTGTTGAAGAAGCACGCATAGAGGTGCTCGAAGCCTGGAGGCAACGGCTCACCGTACATGTCTTCAAAGCGGGTGACGTGTATTGGATTGGCGTGAGGTTCAAGCGGCACTTTGAGTGAGCCTCTCAGCGCGGCGCTCGTGAATGGCAGCACCTTGCTGCGGAGCAACTCGGCGACTCGACTAGGTTTCAATGCAACCAAATACTCCTGGAGATCACGGGCCTCACGAATGAGGCGCAGACCATCGACCTCAAGTGCGTAGCGAGTATTGAGGTCTAGCTCAACAAGTCTTTTCATACAGCCCAACGCCTAAGTTAAGCGGCGGGCGAAGCCCGTCCGCTTGAATGCCTGGTTATGTTGCAACACGTTGCCTCCGCCGATACGTGCGAATGCCAAGGCCAGCCAAGAGCAAAAATAGAAGCCAGCCGCCGCCGCAGATAAATAGAACGGGCAGGAAGAATGGACTGAGCATGACTGAAGAAACGTATTCGGTTTTTGAGCAGTCCCAACCGGCGTCAAGTAAGCCGCAGCGACCGTTGTAGCCTTGAAGCAGAACAAAAACCTCAAAGCAGACGAGCGCGACGATTGGAGCAACTGCCAGAAAAGACCACGCAATTTTTCTGCTCACAGGATGCTCATGCTTTTGCAACATAACGCATGGAGTTCAGCGGCGCCGAGCGAAGCGAGGGAATGGCCGAAGGCCACGTCCGCTGCAACGACTGGTTAGAAATTGTTATCACGCGATCCCTGCCCCTGAGCTACTCCCCCTCGCCAAAAAAGCGCCCCTTGAACCCAATGAGCGCTCCTTACAAAGCCTCTGAAATTTTGTCCGTATCAACTTGTTATGCGGCACAATTTCAGAGGCTTTGTAATAGCACACCAAGCGGTCATTCATACAGCTCAAAAAGATGTCTACGCTGTGCGGCTTTGCCCCAAGAATTACCCGCCGAAACCGCCTAACAATTACTAACGCCAATTAGATGGAACACGGATCGCCGCCTAATCTGGCGGCACATCCGTATAATCTGGAACGAGAAAATACAACGCGCTGAATCCATTGAGGATTCGTCGAAGCGCGGATGCGAAACACGGAACACAGGGTGGACACGCTCTTGGCTCCCAATGGTTCTATGGGCCGGGATTCCCGTCACCGGCCTTTATGAACGCAGTATGCGCCGCCTGCCCCGGTGTTCCGCAAGAGGGCAGGTCGCAAGCGCGCTAGCCGCGCGCGGTGTCGTTGGCGCAGCTCAGCCCTTGCGCGGCGGCAGCAGCATCAGCGCCGAAACCTTGCGCATGTGCTCGCGGTAGGCGGGGCGGCGCTCGCAACTGCGTTCGTCCATGAAGGGCACGCTGACGAACACGAACATCAGGTTCATGGTCAGCGCGCCGGGTAGCACCCACCACCAGGCCTGCGGTGCGGCGGCGAGGCCGAACAGGGCCAGGCCCCACCAGAAGCTCAGTTCGCCAAGGTAGTTGGGGTGGCGTGACCAGGCCCAGAGGCCGGTCTTGATGAACTCGCCGGGCTGCCGGCGCGCGATGAAGGCGTGCAGTTGCAGGTCGGCGATCAGTTCGATGCTGATCGCGCCCAGGGTGACGGCGAAGGCCAGCGCATCCAGCCAGCCCAGCGGCGCACTGCCCTGGCTCATCACGGCGTAGATCGGCAGGCAGCCGGCGAACACCTGCAGGGTGGGGAAGAGATGGATGCCGCCGAAGTCGGCCAGCGTGGCAAAGCGGCCGGCGCGGGCGCGGACGATGGGGTAGCGCCAGTCTTCGTGGTGCAGGCCGCCCCAGTACACCGACCAGTTGGTGGTCAGGCGGATCGCCCACAGCCAGACCAGGCCGATCACCAGCGCCGCACGGGTGGGTTCGAAACTGCCGGGGTTGGCCCAGTACCAGTACACCGCCAGCAGCGGCGGAATCACGCTCCAGTAGGCGTCGTAGAAGCTGGAGTTCTTGTAGGCGTAGCTAAAGCCGAAGATCACCACGGTGGCGAGCACATCGGCGGCCAGCGCGTCCCAGGGTTGCGGCAGGCCGCTGCCGCCGAGCAGCAGAGCGGCGCCGGCGGCGACGCAGAGCAGGTAGGAAACCACGATGGGTGCGAAGTCGCTGCGGCTGGCCATGGTTCATCCCCCTCAGGATGGGTCGGCGTTATCGGGATTGAGTGCGGGGACTATGAGGGGGGCGTCAGGGCTGGGGCCTACTCTGAGCGGAGTAGGGTTTGGGGCTTGCCGGGTGCGGTGGGCCAAGGCGCGCCAGGGGCAGGGCCGAACGCCCCCACCCTAGCCCTCCCCCGCTCGCGGGGGAGGGGACTTTGGCTTGTGGGTTTTGGTAGCGGCGAGTGCGGGCTTTACTGGCGCGGCTGCACGCGGCCTACACAACTGGCGTAGGGCGGCTGGCCGCATTGGCAGAGCGGGTTTTCCCGCGCCGGGCAACTGGCGCTGTAGCTGCGGCCGGAGCAACTGATGCGGCAGGTGTTGCCGCTGCTGCTGCTGGCGGCCGCTGGGCCGGCGGTCTGCTGCACGCCATTGGCGCCCACCGACTGCGAGCCGAAGGGGCCGGCGCTCTGTTGGACGCCGCCGGGGCCGACGCTCTGCTTGAACGGCCCCATGCTCTGCTGCACACCGCCGGGTCCGACGGTCTGCGAGCCGAACGGCCCGGCGTTCTGGCTGACGCCGCCCGGCCCGACGCTCTGCTGGAACGGGCCGGCGCTCTGCTGCACGCCGCCTGGACCGACACTTTGCATGCAGGCGTAGAACCCGCAGGTCACCAGGATTATTGCGACGCGCACGAAGTGCTTGCGGATCATTTCTTGCCCTCCCCAGGCGGTTGTTGTGCCTCGCATCCTAAGCGCGCGGGCTCGGCGGCCGGTAGTGGCTGCCCGGCGCGGGCGTGATGGGGCTTAGACCGCTCCAGACTTCTTCAGCAGTCTGGCGATCGCCTCGGCGATCTGCCGGTAGCCGGCGGCATTGGGGTGGACGGCGTCGGACTTGCTGTCGCGGTCACCAAGCACGTCCGGGATCACCTCGGCCTCCAGCGGCAGGCCGAATTCCTGCGCCAGCGCGGCGTAGCTGGGCTCGGCCTTGAGGCTGAGCAGCTTGGGCTCGGGCACGCCTAGCAGCAGCACCGCGATGCCGCGTCCGCGAATCTCGCCGATCATCGCCGCCAGGTTGTCGCGCATCGCTGCGCGGTTCTGCTGGCGCAGCATGTCGTTGCCGCCCAGGCAGAGGATCACCAGTTGCGGCTGGTGCTCGTTGAGCGCCGCCGGCAGTCGCGCCAGGCCCTCGGCGCTGGTTTCACCCGGCACGCCGGCATTGATGACGTGCCGCTGCACCAGCGCCGCCAACTGCGCCGGGTAGGCCAGCTCGCGCGTGGTGCCGGTGCCGAAGGTCAGGCTGTCGCCAAAGGCGAGGATCACCGCGTCATCGGGCAGGCGCGCCATGCGCGGCGGCTTGTCGCCGCAGGCGCTCAAGCCCAGCAGCAGCGCCAAGCCCAGCGCGCAGACGGCAAACCAGCGGCGGGCGGAGTCGCGGCGCATGGCCAAACGGCGCCTCAGGCGCGTAGACGGCGGGTCTGGAAGGTCCGCCAGCCGTTCTCGACCAGACCGATGGCGAAGGCGGCGAGGCCGGATTCGGTGGGACGCGGCGCGCGACCTTCGCCGATGCGGCGCAGTTGGCGGGTGTACCAGGCCACTTCCATCAGCGCCATGCGGTCGACCATGGCGATGCCGGTGCTGATCGGCCGCACCTGATGGCGCGGCGCCTGGCCAGCGAGCAGGCGGTTCGGCAGGTCGGGTTCCATCGCCATCGAGCGGGCGATGCCGACCAGATCCACCGCGCCGCTGGCGATGGCCTCGGTCATGCCCTCGGCGCTGCGGAAGCCGCCGGTGAGCATCAGCGGCACCGACACCGCCGCGCGCGCCTTTTCGGCGAACTCCAGGAAGTAGGCCTCGCGCCGGCGGGTGCTGTCCTTCACCTTCTTGACGCCGGTCATTACCGGCGCCTCGTAGGTGCCGCCGGAAATCTCGATCAGGTCGATGCCGGCCTCGGCCAGTGCCCGCACCGTGTCCAGCGATTCCTCCTCGGTGAAGCCGCCGCGCTGGAAGTCCGCCGAGTTGAGCTTGATGCCGATGGGGAAACCCGCGCCCACCTGCCGGCGCATCTCCGCCAGCACCGCCAGTACGAAGCGACGGCGCTTTTCAGGGCTGCCGCCCCAGGCATCGCTGCGCTGGTTGTGGCGCGGCGACAGGAACTGGCTGACCAGATAGCCGTGCGCGCCGTGAATCTGCACGCCGCCAAAGCCGGCCTGCTTGGCGATACCGGCGGCGCGGCCGTAGCGCTGCACCAGGGCCTCGATCTCCTCGGCGCGCAGCTCGCGCGGAGTGGCGAAAAAGCTCGACATCTCCGGCCCGAAGGGGATCGCCGAAGGCGCCACGGTTTCGCGGTTGAGGCCCTTGGGGGCCTGCTTGCCGGGATGGTTGATCTGCATCCACAGCGCGGTGCCGTGGGCGCTGCCGGCACTGGCCCAGCGGCGCAGGGCGTCGAGGTCGCGCTCGTCTTCCACCACGACGTTGCCGGGCTCGCCGAGGGCGTTGCGGTCGATCATCACATTGCCGGTGATGCACAGGCCGATGCCGCCCTGGGCCCACACGCCGTAGAGGCGTTCCAGCTTCTCGCCCGGGCGGTTGTCGAGGCTGGCCAGCGCCTCGCTCATCGCCGACTTGGCGAGGCGGTTCTTGAGGCTGATGCCGCAGGCGAGCTGCAAGGGCTGGGCAAGGGTCTGGACGGGGGTCATGGAGGCGCTAGTTCAGGCAGGGGAGCGGGGCCGGATTGTAGGCGGCGGCCCTTCAACTCCGGTTGGCGCTGGCGTCGCTGCCGGCTGCGCGGCGGCCACTTGTTCTTCCCAGCGTTCCAGCTCGCGTTCGTAGAGGTCGAAGATGCAGGGCGCGCAGCCCTGGTGGCAGCAGTCATCCTCGCTGGGCGGCTGCGGTCGGGGTGGCAGAGGCTGGGGCTCGGCGGGCATGCCCGCAGTATTCAGGAGCCGGGTGCTCCACACCAGCGCTGGCGCGGCGGCGGCTGGCTACGGCGGTGGTGGCGGAAGTTGGCGCCGAGATAGCTCGCCTTCAGTTCGAGAGTGTGCAACTGGCTGCCGTCGTCGAGGTCGCGGAAGGCCAGGCCCTCCATCTCTCCGAGCTGGCCGCTGAGGTCGGACTCCAGGCTGAACAGTGGCAGCACCGTGCCGGTGTCGAGATTGACCTTGTAGACGCTGTTGGCCTCGTCGTCGCGGCTCAGGTAGAGCGCGCCCTGGTAGACCTTGCCGCCCTGCACGCGGCTCAGTGGCTCGCTGAGCGGAATCTGGCGGAGCAGTGCGAAGCCCTGGTCGAGCGCGTAGACATTGACCACCGGCATCGGGTCCCAGTCGCCGCTGTAGGCAAGGCGGCGGGCGCCGTCGAGGGCGATCCAGGCGACGTGCGCCTGGTGCGGCGCCAGCGGATAGGCCTCGCCGAGATACGCCAGCGTCGCCGGGTCGTAGACCAGGATCAGCGGGTTGGTGTAACCGGCGTTCTCCACCGGCGCGTAGAGGCGGTCATCGAGGATGTCGGTATCGCCGATGTGGTCGCTGCCGGCTGCGCGCAGCTCGGCGGGGATGGCGTCGAGCACGGTGCGGCTGGCCAGGTACAGCGGCGCTTCGCCGGTGCGTTGCAGGCCGTTCTGCCAGGAAAACACCCAGCCGCTACCGTCGGTGGACAGGCCCTGGGAGCGGACAATCGCGCTCAAGCGGAATTCCTCGCGATTGGTCTGCTCCCAGCGCTCGCCGTCGAGTACGCGCACGAAGCTGTCCACCGCCGCGCGCTCTTCCACCAGCCCGCGTCCGGCGCCGAGCCAAGCTCGTACGCGCTCGGCCAGCTCGTCCTCGCTGAAGTCCATCAGCGGGCGCGGCGCAGCGGCGGCCGGGATGGCCGGCAGTTGCAGGCCGTTGTCGGGGTCAGCGTCGCGGTCCAGGCTCAGCAGTAGGCGCGCCAGGCGCACCAGCGCGGCGTCGAAGTCGCAGTTGCCGGCCAGGGCATAGGGGCTGGTGAGTGGGCCGGCGGCGGTCTCGCCGAGGAGCACATCGCCGATCTGCCAGCGCAGGCGGTCGCCGGCGAGATGGCGGTAGCTGCCATCGTCCTCGGTGCGTGCCGCGTAGCCGCTGCCCTGGTAATACAGTCCGGCGATGCCCAGTTCGGGGCCGCCGCTGCCGCCTTCAAAGCGGCCGTAGAGGCTGTCACCCGCTGGCGGCGGTAACGCCGAGCCGTCGTCGGTGGCCGTGCCGCTATCGCAGGCGGCGAGCAGGGAGAGCAGCAGCAGGGACGGCAGCAGCAGGGACGGCAGCAGGCGGGAGACGATGGACATGGCGGACAGGGGCGACGGCGCGTCGCGCAGGTTAACGGCCTGCGGTTACAGGCCGGCGAAATCTGCTGCCACCAAGCTTGGCCGGATCGTCCTAGCGGGCCGGCATCTTCAGGATCGACTTGGTCACCGTCGCCCGCGCCAGCAGCGTCTCGCCGCAATGCGCCTCGGCCTCCATGAAGGCCAGCGCGCGGCCGTGCTTGAGCACCCGGCCGGTGAACAGCACGCGCTCGCCCAGGCGCGCCGCCTTCATCACCGAGACGTGGATGTCGTGGGTGGCGGCGGTCTCGCCCGGCTGCAGGCGGCTGAGCAGGGCGGCGAAGCAGACCATGTCGCAGACCGTGTAGACCACGCCGCCGTGAAACATGCCGGCGGGGTTGACCAGGCCAGGCCCGACCAGGATCTCGGTCGAAGCCTGGCCGTCGGCAACGGCGATGCGCTCGACGCCCATTGCCCGGTGTAGCGGATGGTCGGTGACGAAGGGCAGCAATTGTTCGAGAGGACTCAAGGCCGGCTTACTCCTTGGCAGCGCTGGGCGGTGTGGGGAACAGACCACCCTCGGACTTGCCCAGCATCTGCGCGCGCACCAGCGGGATCGGCGGGCCGCCGTAGGAGAGGAACTGGTCGTGGAAGGCCTTCCAGGCGCTGCGGCCGCCACGGCTGGCGGTCCAGTCTTCGCGCAGCTTGAGGATCATCAGCTTGCCCATCGTGTAGTTGAGATAGGCCGGGTCGTAGGTGCCGCGCGCCGCCTGCTGGCGGGAGTTGCCCGGGTCTTGGTAGCCCTGTTCGCGGAACATCGTCTCGCAGGTCTGCACGCTCATGCCCTGGGTGTGCAGGCCGATGGCGCAGAGAAAGCGCACGTCGCGCAGCAGGGCGTTGGAGAGCTGGCCGATGTGGATTTCCGGCGAGCCTGCGCCGAGCCCGGCTTCCCACATCGTCTCCTCGGTGTAGTGCGCCCAGCCTTCGGCAAAGGCGTAGCCGACGAACAACTGGCCAAACTCGAAGGGCGAGCGGTTGGCGTGCAGGAATTGCAGGAAGTGGCCGGGCCAGACCTCGTGCGCGGAGGTGAACAGCAGATCGGCCTGGCCGGGAATGTAGGCCTCTTGCTCGGCCTTCGGCCAGCTCGGGTCGGGCGGGGCGATGTAGTAGGTGCTGGGCATGCCCTTGTCGTAGGGGCCGGCGATGTCGATGTAGGCAAAGTTCCAGCGCTGGTAGGGCGGCGCCTCGTTGACCAGCGCCTCCTCGCTGCCGGGGATGCTGACCAGATCCTTGTCGATCAGGAACTGCTTCAAGCCGGCGAGCTGCGCGCGAGCGCCTTCCACCGCGCCGCCCTTGGGCTTGTTGGCGCCGACCTTGGCGATGCAGGCGGCGATGCTGGCCTTGGGCGCGAAGGCCGCACAGGCTTCCTTCAGCGCCGCCTGGTTGCGGGCGAGGTCGGCCTTGCCGATCGCCTCCAGTTCCGCCAGCGGGGTATCGACGCCTTCGGTCATCTTCAGCATCGCCGCGAACTTCTCGGCGCCGAGCGCGTAGTCGTCATTGGCCTTGGGCTGCTCGCTCTTGAGCCAGTCGGCCAGCTCCTGCATGGCCTTGGCGGCCGGCTCGATGGCGGCCTTGAGTTCCTTTTGCAGGGCCTCGTCCTTCACCTCGGCGAAGATGGTCGGCACCTCCTTGCGGTAGAAGTCGGGGAAGCCGCCGAAGCCATTGATGCCCAGTTGCACAAAGGTCTTCGGCAGTGGCGTCTTCAGGTTGGCGCGGATCTGCGCGGCGGCGCCGGGGATGGCCTGGGCGTAGGCGATGAAGGCCTTCATCCGCGCTTCCAGCGGTGCGTAGGGGCGGGTCAGGTAGACGCTGGGTTCCAGGCTGCCGCTGTAAAAGGCCGGGTTCTTCCAGGGCGCGCCGGAGTCGCGTGCCCAGAACAGATCGCCGTCGATGCGCGCGAGCAGGTAGTCGCGTTCGTAGCTCTGCTGCGGCGACAGGCCGCTGAACGCCAGCGCCCTGGCGCGCGCCGCTTCCAGCCGGGCGATCTCGCGACCGATGCCTTCGCGGCTCCAGTCCGGCAGCTTGCCGTCGAACTCGTGGCGACCCTGCACCACCGCGAAGCTGGGATTGGCGACGAAGTAGTCCTCCTGGTACTGCTTCAGGAAGCCCCGCCACTCGGCGTTCTCGGCCGGCGTGCTGGCAGCGGCCGGGGTGGGCGCGGTGGCGGGTTCGGTCTTCTTGCCGCAAGCCGTGCCCGCTAGGGCGATCAGCAGCAGCAGGGCGAGGCGGCGCGGTTGGGCAGGGCGCATGGTGGGCTCGATGAGGGTAAGGAGATGACCACAGTGGACATCGCAACCGGCGGCAGGGTTTAAAGCCTTTGCGAAAAAATCAGCTTTCCGCGAACAGCCGCTCGCTGAGCGCCCACAGCCGCGCGGCCTCCTCGGGCTTGCGACTGAGTGCACTGCCGGCCTTGCGCTGGCGCTTGATGAAGTACTCGCCGCTGGTGCCGACCAGCTCCGGCGCGGTGGCCAGCCAGATCGCGGTATCGGCGCCCTGGCGCGGGCTGAGCATGAAGCGGGTGACCAGCGGCCGCAGCACCGCCGGCACCTGGCGATAGATGTCGGTGGCGACCGCGCCGGGGTGAAAGGCGTTGACCGTGACGGCACTGCCTTGCAGCCGGCGCGCCAGCTCGCGGGTGAACAGGAGGTTGGCGAGCTTGGCCTGGCCGTAGGCATGCAGGCCGGACTTGTGGCGGCCGGGATCGGTGAAGCTGGCCTCGTCGATGCGCCCGAGCTGGTGGATCATCGAGCTGGTCACCACGATGCGCCCCTGCTCGGCCGCCTGCACCGCCGGCAGCAGGCGCTGCGCGAGTCGGAAGTGCCCGAAGTGCATGGTGCCCATCATGGTCTCGTAGCCGTTGGCGAGGCGCGAGAGCTTCATCGTGTAGAGCCCGGCGTTGAGCATCAGCACGTCGATCCGTGGCCAGCGTTGCAGCACCGCCTCGGCGCAGCGATCCACGCCCGGCCAGTCGCCAAGGTCCAGGCTCAGGGCTTCGATCTGCGCCTGCGGATGCAGGGCGCGGATGCGGGCGATGGCCGCCGCCGACTTGGCCTGGTCGCGGGCGGCGATCAGCACCTCGTCGCCCTGGGCGGCGAAGGCCAGCGCCATCTCGTAGCCGATGCCGCTGTTGCCGCCGGTGATGAGGATCTTGCGGTTCATGTGTGGGGCCTGCTCTAAAGTTTGAAGCCGGGGGTCAGCAGGCCGGCGGCGCGCAGGCGCTCGACCACCGCGCCGTCGTGGCCGGGCAGCAGATTGAGGCCGGGCTCGGTCTGCATCAGCCGGTTGAGGGTCTTGAACTCGGCGAGCACGGCGTCGCGCTGCTCGCCGATCATCAGGGTCATGAACAAGGGCCGCTCGCGCACGCTTTCCAGATTGCGCATCTGCCAGCTCACATCACCGAGGAACAAGAGCTCGCGGCCGTCGGCCAGACGCACATAGACCATCTGGCTGCCCGGCGTGTGGCCGGGCGACTGGATCAGCACCACGCCCGGCGCCAGCGCGTACAGGCCCTGGTAGCGCAGCGGCTGGTAGCCCTGCATCAGCGCCGCCGGCAGCTCCGCCGGGGCCATGCCCTTGGGGTTGGTGAGCTGCTCTTCGGTCAAGCGCAGGGCCGGCAGCAGGGCGGCGAGATTGGGCTGCGCGGCGAGGCCGCCGATATGGTCCATGTGCTCGTGAGTGAGCACGATCAGCGAGGCCGCCGCGAGACCCTTGCTCATGCGCTGATAGGCAGCGGGGTCGTACATCGGCACCAGGAAGTCCGGCTTGGCGATGGCCTGGTTCATCGCGGTATCGACGATCAGCGTGCGGTCCGGGTAGACCAGCTGGTAGGAGTAGACCGGAATGGGCGTCGCCTGCCAGGGCTCGCCGGCCATCACCATCGCCTCGGCGAACTTGAAGTCCATGATCCGCTCGTAGCGGATCTCGCCGGGCTTGTCGCCGGGCAGCGACTCCGCCAGCGCCCGCACCTGGGCGAGGTCGAGCGGAAACTCGCTGCGCGCCACCGGGCTGTGCACCACCAGCAGGAAGTAGGCCGGGCCGCCGATGGCCAGCAGCAGGATCAGGGTTTGCAGCAGCCGTCTCAGCCAGGTGGGCATGGCGCGATGCTCGTTGGTGCGGGGTCGGCAGCATAACCCCGCCGACCCTTGCCCGGCCCCGGCTTCAGCAGGCTGGATCGAGGCGTCGCCGCAGGCCGGCCAGCAGCAGGCCCGCGAGGCTGGCGAGGCCGAGCGCGCCACCACCGCCGTCGCTGGCTCCACTGCTACCGCCGCCACCAGTGCCACCGCCGGACTTGCCGTTGGGATCGGCGCCGTCCAGGGTTTCGGCGCCGCTGCCGGTCGGGTCCAGCCAGTAGCTCAGGCTGGTCAGCGGCGTATTGAGATAGCTGAAGTTCTGGTACATGCGCCCGTACCAGTCCGGCTCCTTGGGGGCGTCGCAGGACGAGCTGCCGCCGGAGAGCTGGCCGACCAGACGGTGCTGGAAGTTCCAGATGCCCGAGCCGGAGGAGCCGCCCTCGGTAACGCCGCGATCCCAGCTCTGGATCATCAGATGCGTGGGTTGCAGGCGCGACAGTGCCGAGTCCGGCAGCTCGCCGTAGGCGGCGATGTAGGTCTGGTCAAAGTCCTTGCTGATGCGCTTCTCGTCGCCGTTCGGGTGGTGGATGCCGACCACGCCCACCGGCGCCAGATCGCGGCGGTCCCAGCCCGAGTAATAGACCTGGTAGGCGGGATCGGGCGTGCTCAGCAGGCGCAGCAGGGTGAAGTCGGGACCGGCGGTGGTCATGCCCGCCGAGCCGGCCATGTACAGCGCGCCGCTCTGGGTCTGTTCCAGGCTGCCGTCGGGGGCGCCGCCGCAGCGGCTGGTCTGGTAGTTCCAGTAGAACACCGTGGTCGGCGCTTCGACGGCGGTGCTGACGCAGTGGTTGGCGGTGAGGAAGTACGGGGTGAAATCCTGCGCCGTGTTGTTGACCAACTGCCCGGTGCAGAGCAGCGCACCGGCGATGGTGTAGCGCGCAACGCTGCGAATCTCGTTGCCCCAGCCGTCGCCGTCGGAGCAGACCACGTCGATATTGCAACTGCCGGACTTGGCGTTGACCGTGTCCTTGGCGCCGAAGCCGCGAAAGCCGTGATTGACCACGCCCAGCAGCAGGCTCAGTTGCGGCCGGCTGCCGGCGGGCAGGTGCAGCTCGATCAATGCCTCTTCGGCGCGCAGTACTGGCGTCCAGAGCTGGCCGAGGCGGTTGTGGCTGTCGGTGTAGGGGCCGCGCCGCTCGCGGCCGTCGGCGGTCTGCACGTAGAGCTTCGCGCCCGCTGGTAGCTGGTAGCGGGTAAAGCCGAAGTTGAGCGAGGTCGCGCCGGCCGAGCGGATGCGCAGCCGCCAGACGCTGCTGCCGTCGGCCAGGGTCTGCCAGTCGCCAGCGCTGTCGGGGCTGATCGCGGCAGCCAGCGGCACCGGCAGCGCGAAGCGGTAGGGCTGCGGACCGGCCTTGCGGGCATCGGCGGCGAGCGTGGTGGCGATGTCCACCGCCGGCATCTCCAGCAGCGGGATGGCGGCACGCGCCAGCGGCGTGAGGCCCAGCAGCAGGATGGCGAGCAGCAGCGTGCAGCGGTGGCGCATGGCGGACGAGACCCGGTGCGGGCGGTGCCCCGGATGGGCACCGCGTCAGCGCGGACGGCGTTCGTCCAAGACCGCTAGACGCCCATGTAGCGCCCGGGTTTGTGGTTGAAGGCCAGTACCGCTCCCAGCACCAACGCACCGAGCCCGGAGTAGAGGACTTGCCGGGGCTCCAGCACGAACAGCGCACCGATGGTGAGGCCGGCATCCACCGCGATCTGGATATGCCCGGCGCGCAGGCCGCGACTCTGTTGCAGATACACCGCCAGGATGTTGATGCCGCCCAGGCTGGAGCCGTGGCGCACGAAAGCCAGCACGCCCATGCCCAGCAGCATGCCGCCGGCCACCGCGCCGAAGGCGGTGTTGACGTGCGCGAAGCTCAGATAGCGCGGCATCAGGTCCACCAGCAGGCTGAGCAGGCTCACCGACAGGAAGGACTTGAAGGTGAACAGCCAGCCCATGCGCCGTATGGCCAGCAGGAAGAACGGCAGATTGATGAGGAAGAACACCAGGCCGATGCCCCAGCCGGTGAGGTAGTGCAGGAAGAACGCCAGGCCGGCGGTGCCGCCGGTCATCAGCCCGCAGGCACTGAGCAGCACCACGCCCATGGCGCTGAGCATGCCGCCCATCAGGAAGCCCTGGATGTCGTCCAGCAGGCTGTGCGGCTCGGGGGCGATGCGCTCCGGCTCTTCGTTCAGGGCCGGCAGCAGCGGGGCATTGTCGGGGGCGTCGTCGGACATCGAAAGCAGGCAGCGGGTCGAGCGGCGCGCAGTATGCGCGCCTGAGCGCGCTGGGTAGCTACATTCGTGCCAGCCAGCCAGCCAGCGACGGCGGGCGGTCTAAGCTCCCCGCACGCCGGAAGGCCGTGCCGGCGGGCTCGGCGCCGGGCCTTCGGTGGCACCCAGCTGCTGGCGCCACCCGCCGGGGGAGTCGCCATGCCAGCAACGGAAGGCACGGGCGAAGTTGGCCATGGTGCTGTAGCCAAGGCGGTGGGCGATGTCGGTCAGGGTCAGGCGGGGATCCTTGAGCAGATTCAGACTGTCGCGCTTGCGCGCCTCCTCCAATAACAGGCGGAAGCCGCTGCCGCGCTTGTCCAGCTGCCGGGTGAGCGTGCGGCTGGTGGTGTGCAGGCTGTCGGCGACGGCGTCCAGCGAGGGATAGCCATCCGGCTGGTTGACCAGCAGCGCACGCACCTGGTTGACCAGATCGCGGTTGTGGCCGAGCAGCGTCAACTCGCGCTCGCATTCCCGTTCCGCGAGTTGCGCCGATACCGAGTCGGCCATCTTCAGCGGAATATCCAGGTACTGGCTCGGAATCCGCACCTGCGTCAGGCCGGTCGAGAAGCGCGCCTGTGGCAGGCGGTGCCGGAAGCGGGGGTGGTAGTCGGGCTCCGGGTGGTCGAACCAGAGTTCCAGCGGCGCGTCCGCCGGCAGCAGCTGGCGGGCAATCGAGGACACGCTGACCAGCAGCTGCTCGCAGGAGAAGCGGCGCAAGTGTCCGTGCGAGATCGACTCGTGACCCTCCATCACCGCATAGGGACCTTCGGTGTAGAAGCGCATGTCCCAGGCAGGCATGCGCAGGATCGAGGCGTAGCGCTGGGCAAAATCGAAGACCTGGCGCAGCGAGGGCTGGCTCATCAGGCCGTAGCCGAGGATGCCGTGGGTGGTCAGCGTGGCGCGCAGGCCGAACTCGTAGGCCAGGCCCGGTTCGCCGGTCAGATCCAGTGCGCGCTGGCAGAGCGTCGCGTATTCCTGCAACAGGCTGATGCGGCCATCCGGGCGCAGCAGCAGTTCTGGTGGGATGGCGATGCCGGACAGCAGCCGCTCCCGCTCGATGCCCAGGTCGGCAGCGATGTCCAGCATCAGCAGTACGTAGCTGATGGGGACGGTCGGGACGATCAGGTCGTTGGTTCGCATGCCCGATTCTAGGGCGAGCCCACCGGTCAGTGGCGGAAAATGAATGCGAGATTGACCGCTGATGAAAAGCGGTCCCGGGCCGGCCGGCGCAACAATGGCGCCCTGAAAACAAGACGAGACGGCGATGACTCATCGCCGCCCAAGCTGCCTTACCGAGGAGATGACCGTGTTGAAAACCTGCGCGAGGGCTGCGGCCCTGGCTGGACTGTTGCTGCTCGCCGCCTGTGGTTCCGGGGAGGGCGGCGGCGAGGCCTACGATGCCGACGGCAAGTGCCTGCGTGATACCAGTGCCGAAGCCCAGGGTATGCCCAGCGAGGACCGTATTTTCGGCTGGATCGCCGATCTCACCCGCTTCGGCAACCGTCGCACCGGGACCGTCGGTGGCCAGAAGGCGGCGGCCTACATGAAGTGCCGCTTCGAGGCCCTGGGGCTGGAGGATGTCCATTACGAGACCGCCACCACCTGGAAGTGGGAGGCGACACGCTCCAGCCTGCGGGTGGCTGGCGAAGCGGTGGACAGCACGCCGACCGCGTTCTCGTTCATCACCGCCGACAAGCCCTCGGTGTTCTCTACCGGCCCTGGCGGGCTGAATGCGGAGATCGTCGATGTCGGCCTCGGCGTGCCCATCGTCAAGGACGTCAAGGGCAAGATCGTGGTGTTCGACCTGAAATTCCTGGTGCCGACCGCTGCCTTGGCGCCGCTGATGGAGTTCCTCTGGGACCCGGCGCTGACCACTCTGCTCGATCCCTCGCTGTCGGTGCTGGTCGCGAATCCCTTCCAGACCACCTACGAGACCGCAGTACAGCAGGTGCTCAATGCCGGCGCGGCGGGCTTCGTCGGCGTGCTGGCCGACTACTTCAACTCCAACAAGTACTACAACGAGTCCTACCACACGGCGGTGACCATCCCCGGCGTCTGGGTCGCGCCCAAGGACGGCAAGCGGATCCGCGCCCTGATGAAGGCCGCCGGCGACAAACCCACCGCCAACCTGGTGATGGAAGGCAGTCGCGAGGAAACCCAAGGCCGGGCGGTGGTGGGCACCCTGCCGGGGCAGAGCCTGGACACCATCCTGGTCACCTCCCATCACGACGCCGCCTGGAACGGCGCGGTCGAGGACGGCAGCGGCGCCGCCAGCGTGATCGCGCAAGCGCAGTACTTCGCCTCCAAGCCGGCGCAGGAGCGTCAGAAAACCCTGCTGTTCACCACCATGGACAGCCACTGGACCGGCTACCAGGTGCACAAGGCCTTCGCCAAGAAGTACATCACCGACAAGCTCACGCCCTACAACATCGTCGGCAACGTCACCATCGAGCACATCGGTAAGCAGGGCATCAAGGATGCCGACGGCAACCTCGCGGTCACCGACCAGCCGGAGTTTCGCGGCATCTTCGAGAACCTCGGGCCGTCACTGAAGCTGACCATGATCAATGGCCTGATCAAGCACGACCTGCGCCGCACCGCGCTGCTGCAGGCGCACCTGCTGTGCCCGACCGTGGGCATCCCCACCGACGCCTTCGCCTGCGTGGCCGGGGTTCCCACTGCCAGCCTGATCGCCGGTCCCAACTATCTCTATGACGAGGCCGATACCCTCGACAAGGTCGCCAAGGACCAGTTGGTGCCGGTGAACCGGTTCTTCGCCGAGCTGGTGGAGGCGATGGACGCCACGCCCTCGGCCTTGATCGGGATTCCCGGCATTTCCGCGCTGCCGACCGCCGCGAGCCTGCGCGAATGAGCGTGCTTGCCGGGCGCTGCCAGAGCCCCGTGCTGGAGTGAGCCGGTGATGAAGAGCGTGCTTGCCTGCGGCCTGCTATCAGGTCTGTGCCTGCTCAGCGCCTGCGGTACTGACGACGGCGACCCGGTGACTGGGCGCCTGGCGGCAGTGCCGCTGATACCCGGAGCCGGTCCCGACGGCAGCTTCTACGCGGCGCCGGCCGATGGCAGCGGAAAATCGCTCGCCACCCGCTGGCCGATCTTGCTGTCGCATCCGTTTTCCTTGACGGCGGAACGCTCGTTCCGGGGGGACACGCCGGAGGGCAGCGGCTTCGACGCCTACGGGGTGAAGAAGATGCTGGAAGCGGGCGGGGCGGTGGTCTACCAGCCAGACAAACTGGCCTACGGCGCGCACGAGACCCGTGGTCGGCTCCTCTACAAGAAGTGCGCGGGCAGCACCCTGCCGGAACTGCTCTGCGAGGGCGACCGGCCACAGCCGGTTGACGGGGTCTACCTGGCGACGTTGCAGTACTGCGGCGATGCCGCGTTGCGCGCGCGCAGCGGGTTTGGCGACGAGGACAGCTGCCGGCGTGGCCTCAAGTTCAACCTGATCTGTCATTCGCAGGGCTGCCCGGATTCGCGCTACATGCTGGCGGCGGTGCGCAATGAATTCAGCGGCGAGCTGATGTATCGGCATCTGGCCAGCTGGACCTCGATGGCCGGTGCCAACAAGGGCACCGCCCAGGCCGACTGGACGCTGGAGATGACGGGCTCCTGCCTGAGCCCGGGCTGCCGCTCGCCGCTGGTCGACTTGGTGCTGGCGGCGGACTCCTACCGGCAGAACGGCGCGCTTATTGTCAACGGCAGCGAGTCGGCGGTGGCGCTGTCGCGCAAGTACATGTTGCTGACCACCGACATGGACTGCGATCCGGGTGCCGGCAAGGCCTGTGCGCCCAGCTTCAACCAGCTCTATCCCTTGCCGGTGGACCCCGAACAGCCGGTGTACTACCAGAGCTTCAGCTCCCAGATCGACGACATCTCCCACCCCTGCTACGCCCGCAACGAACTCAACTGGCGGATCGTGCTGGATCGCGAGGGGCCCAACGACGGCAATATTTCGGTCGATTCCCAGAAGTTCAGCCACTACGGACCGGGCGCGACCGGCGGAGTTACGCCAGTGCTTGCCCGCTGGGTCAGTGGCCGATCCAGCGATCCTTCCAGACCGCATCCCGGCCTCAATCACATGGCCTATGCCGATTCCAAGGTGCCGGGGTTGGACGAAGGTCGCCTGAGCTGCCAGGGAGAGGACAACAGCCAGTTCCGGTTCAGCCGCCTGGGCCTGTATCGCGACATCGTTGCCGAGTTGGTGCTGCGCGGGTACTGAGGACTCGAAGGGCGGCAGTCGCCAGGCTCAGCGTCGGACCTGGGCGGATTCGACCGCGCCACTGGCGGTGGTGACGAAGGCCGCACCGGTGGGTAGTGGTCCGCCTTTGATGACCACGCCCCAGAATTCCGGCACTTCGATCACCAGCGTAGCGAGCACGCCGAGGCCGGTCAGGCCCAGCGCCACCTGGCTGGCCAGCAGGCCCGCCGGCAGCGCCCAGATCAGAAACGCCACCAGCAGCAGGCTGGAGACGAAGCCGCCCGAGGCCATCCAGGTGAACTGCCGGCGGCTGTTGCGGTGCAGGTCGAAGCGGAACAGGAAAGGCGACTCGAACATCCTCGGCAGCACCACATTCGCGCGCACCAGCAGGGCGCCGATCAGGTGCCCCCATTCGTGCAGCAGGTAGCCGCAGAGCACGGTCATCAGCGCAGTCCCCAGGTGCAGGGCGTAACCGCCGACGGTCTGTGCCGGGCCGGCTTCCAGGGTCCCGCGCCAGAGCAGAACGGCGAGGCCGATCAGCAGGCCATCACGGACGATCAGGGCCAGCAGGCGATTCCATTGCCGTTCCATGCAGTGCCTCTCCAGCATTAGGTCCGCGCAGGCTAGGTGGGCCCGCTGGCGGCTTCACCGTCTTATCGGACGAGCCGGGCCGAATGGTGGAAAATGCGCGTCCGCCCGCCGCTGCCGGATCATCACCGGCCAACCCCGCGAATGCTGCGCATCACCGAACTGAGCCTGCCGCTCGAACACCCGCCCGAAGCCCTGGAAGCCGCCATCCGCCTGCGCCTGGGCCTGCGACCTTCCGAGACGCTGGAGTTTTCCGTCTACAAGCGCAGCTACGACGCGCGCAAGAAAAACAGCCAGCTCAGCTTCGTCTACACCGTCGATTGCACGGTGACCGACGAGGCGGCGCTCTTGGCGCGCCATGCCGGCGACCGTCACCTCAGTCCCTCGCCGGATACCGGCTACCACCCGGTCGCTCGGGCGCCGGCCGGCGCTGGCCAGCGGCCGGTGGTGATCGGCTTCGGCCCCTGCGGCATCTTCGCGGCGCTGATCCTGGCGCAGGCCGGTTTCCGGCCCATCGTGCTGGAGCGTGGCAAGGGCATCCGCGAGCGCACCAAGGACACCTGGGGCCTGTGGCGCAAGAGCGTGCTCAACCCGGAGAGCAACGTGCAGTTCGGCGAGGGCGGGGCGGGCACCTTCAGCGACGGCAAGCTCTACAGCCAGGTCAAGGACCCGCGCTACCTCGGTCGCAAGGTGCTCAGCGAGTTCGTCAAGGCCGGCGCGCCGGAGGAAATCCTCTACGTCAGCAAGCCGCACATCGGCACCTTCCGACTCACCAGCATGGTGATGAAGATGCGCGCCGAGATCATCGCCCTGGGCGGCGAGATCCGCTTCCAGAGCCATGTCACCGATCTGCTGATCGAGGACGGCCAGTTGCGTGGCCTGATGCTCGCCGACGGGCAGCAGATCGAGGCCGAGCATGTGGTGCTGGCGGTGGGCCACAGCGCCCGCGACACTTTCCGCCTGCTGCACCGGCGCGGCGTCTACCTCGAAGCCAAGCCGTTCTCGGTGGGCTTCCGCATTGAGCATCCGCAAAGCCTGATCGACCGCGCCCGGCTTGGCCCCTACGCCGGGCATCCGCTGCTGGGGGCGGCCGACTACAAGCTGGTGCACCACGCCAGCAACGGCCGTGCGGTGTACAGCTTCTGCATGTGCCCGGGCGGCACCGTGGTGGCGGCCACCTCCGAGCCGCAGCGCGTCGTCACCAACGGCATGAGCCAGTACTCGCGCAACGAGCGCAATGCCAATGCCGGAATAGTTGTTGGCATCACGCCGGCGGACTATCCGGGTGGGGTCACCGCCGGGCCGCTGGCCGGCATCGCCTTGCAGGAAGAGCTGGAATCGCGCGCCTATGTGCTCGGCGGCAGCAGCTACCGGGCGCCGGCGCAGCGGGTGGGCGATTTCCTCGCCGCCACGCCGTCCACCGGGCCGGGCAGCGTCGAGCCCAGCTACAAGCCGGGCGTGACCTGGACCGATCTCGCGCCCTCGCTGCCGGACTACGCCATCGCCGCGATCCGCGAGGCGATCCCGGCGTTCGAGAAGCAGATTCGCGGCTTTTCGATGGCCGACGCGGTGCTCACTGGCGTCGAGACTCGCACCTCGGCGCCGCTGCGCATCACCCGTGGCCCCGACTACCAGAGCCTCAACACCCGCGGCCTCTACCCGGCCGGCGAAGGCGCCGGCTATGCCGGTGGCATTCTTTCCGCCGGCATCGACGGCATCCGCGTCGCCGAGGCTGTGGCCTTGCAGATGACCGGCCAGCCGCTGCCCCCTGAACTTTATTCCCGAGGCCACCATGACCAGGCCCAGTGAGCTGCCGACGCCGAACCCGGACTACATCGCCGCCGTGCAGGAGAGCGTGCGCAACGCGCCTTATCCGAATCTGATCGGCATGCGTCTGGCGGCGATGGACTTCGACAGCTGCCGCATCGAGCTGGAACTGGGCGAGCGGCATCTGCAACCGTTCGGGATCATTCACGGCGGCGTGCTGGCCACGCTGATCGACACCGCCACTTTCTGGGCCGGCTTCCTGCGCCTGCCGGACGATTGCGGCCTGGTCAATGTCGATCTCAAGCTCAACTACCTGAAGGCGGTAAGTCGCGGCCACCTGCGTGCCGAGGGTCGCTGCCTGCGTCCCGGTCGGCAGATCAGCTACACCGAGGCCAGCGTCTACGATGACGCCGGAGAGCTGATCGCCCACGGCACCTCCACACTCATGGCCCTGCCGGGCAGGGGCCTGAAGCTGGGCCTCCCCAAATTCCTCTAACCAGCCCCTCGCCCATGCTCGTCGCATTGACCATCACCGCCGCCGTCTCCGCCCTGCTCGCCATCGTCGCCGAGAGCGCCGGCGCCCAGCGCCACCGGGCCTTCTACGTCCTCAAGCCGCTGACCACGCTGTTGATCCTCGGCATCGCGCTGTGCGGCCCGGAGGGCGACTACCGCACGGCGGTCGCCATCGGTCTGGTGCTGTCGATGCTGGGCGACATCTGCCTGATGTTCGCCGGCAACGCCTGGTTTCTCGGCGGTCTCGGCAGCTTCCTGATCGCCCACTTCCTGTTCGTCTGGGCCTATGCCGAGGGCCTGAGCAGCTACGGCGTGCCGCTCTGGTGCTGGGCCGGCGTGGTCTACGGCCTGGGCTTCTTCGCCTGGCTGCTGCCCAAGACCGGATCGCTGAAAGGGCCCGTGCTGGTCTACGGCCTGGCCTTGATGGGCATGGTGCTGGCCGCCAGCGCCCGCTGGCAGGCCAACCCCAACCTCGGCACCACGCTGGCGATGCTCGGCGCGTTCATCTTCATGGTTTCCGACTCGGCACTGGCGGTGCGCCAGTTCAACGGCGCCTATCGTGGGGCGCAGCCGCTGATTCTCAGCACCTATTGGTTGGCGATTGGGCTGATCGCGCTGTCGGTCAGTCTCGATGCCTGATTGAGGTAGCCCCGGAGCTCAGTGGTCAAGCCTGAGTCGGGCGGAATGGCAAGGCCTATTCCGCCTTCCGTTTCACCTGAGCGGCGGATAGTCAGGTGCCCTTTTGGCCAGTCTGGTTCTGCAGCCAAGAACCTGGCTTGCGTCGATGATGGAAAAAGGAAACCACGACAAGCTCGGACTCGGATGGGTGATAGACGACTGAGTAAGGGAACTTGCGAACGACGACCTGCCGAAATTCGGCTTCGACGCGCGGAAATGCCAGGGGCATTCGCAGTGCCCTGGCAACCGCCGCATCCACGGCGCGGGCGAACTCGAAACCCAGGCCGGCGGCCCGTTGTTCGTACCAGGCTTGGGCTTCCAGAAGCTCGGCTTCAGCCTCTGGCCTGACCCATAGGTGCATCAGGGAGTGCCCTTGAAGAGCTTGGCGCGAACCTGCTCCCAGGGAATGCTGCTGGTAGGGTCCGCCTGGTGAGCGGCAAACCGCCGATGGAGTTCGGCACGCTGTGAGTCAGACAAGGCGATGGGGAGCGCCGTTTCCTCTGCGATGCTGTCCCAGATGTCTTCCACCAACTCGATGCGCTCGGAGATGGGCAGGGAACGATAGTCAGGACGAAGGCTATTCATGTGGCAACGATACACCAGCGAAGGTGACCCGGATGGAATCCGGACTACGGCTCAGGCTTTCGCGGTCCGCTTGCCAACGACTCGTCCGTACTTCATCGGGTCCGGTAGTCGCTGCGCCAGCCAGCCGGGCAGGGATTGCAGGCCCAGCACATTGCGCTCGCGTGGCGCATCCGGCATGAACTCGCGGGTGCCCATCAGGTAGTCGAACCAAGGCCTGGTGACGCACCAGTTGGCGTCGGCGTTGCGGCCCAGGTGGTGGTCGTAGTGCCAGGGCAGGTGCTCGCGCGCCCAGGCCGGATCGTCGTGCGCCTTCTTGTGCAGGTGGTAGTAGTTGCCGGCGCAGTACCAGAGCGTGGCAACGTAGAAGGGCGCTACCGGGAACAGCGGCGCCACCGCGACGGCAGCGGCGATCAACGACCAGGCTTCCTTGCCTTGCGCGTGCCAGCCGAGCGGAAAGCGCCGGTAGTTGGGGTCGTGGAAGGCGTGCTGGCGCACCACCCGGTGATGCTCGTGGAAGTGGAAGGCCCAGAAGCTCTTCTTGTTGCGCCCGGCCTCGTGCAGCACGTACTTGTGCATGCCCCATTCGACAGCGTTGGCGGTGATGAGGCCCAGGGGAATTCCGATCATGCCGGCGGCTCCGGAGTGTTGTTCGCGTGGCGCAGACGATAGCCTGTGGCCTTTCCACGATCTTGATCCCAGCCGCCACTCCCGCATGGCAGTCCAGTCAGTGCATTTGCCACCGCTGCCGGCCTTGATGGCGGCGCCCGCCGGCATCAGCGCCCGCTACCTGAGCGAGCTGCTGCCGGCGGCGCTGCCCGCGCCCTGGCTGACGCAGGTGGGCATAGACCCGCAGCGTCTGCGCGGCGACGAGCACTACCGGGTGCCGCTGTACCAGGCCTATGCGCTGCTGGAGCAGGCGCTGGCGGCGCAGACCGACCCGCTGCTGGCCTTGCAGCAGGCGCGGCAACTGAGCCTCAAGGCCTATCCCTGGCTGGGTCTGAGCCTCTTGGCCAGCACCGATCTGGGCACCGGTCTGGCGCGGCTGATCGAGTTGGAGCCCCTGGTCTGGGACGGCAGCCGTATCGAACTGAGCGTCGAGGGCGAATCGGCCAGCCTGCGCTGGCTGCCCTTGCACCCGATTCCACCCGCAGTGATGGAGCTGGCCCTGGCCGGCTGGGTGCTGCTGGCGCCGGCCCTCGCCGGGGTACCGGCCAGCGGTCTGCGTCTGGGCTTCGCGCACGCGGCGCGGGCGCCGTTGGCTGCCTACCGCGAGCTGCTGGGTACCGAGCCGCTGTTCGACCAGCCCGAGACCGCGCTGCACTTCCCGGCCGAATGGCTGCGCCGCGAGCTGAAGCTGGCCGACCCCTCCGCCGCCGACTGGGTGCTCGCCGAGGCCCGGCGTCGGCTCGCTGAAGGGCCGTTGAGCTGGCGGCTGGAACTGCGCCTGCGGGCCGCCTGCTTCGCCGCGCTGCCGGGCGAGCTACCGGAGGCGGCGGCGCTGGCAGATGCCGTGGGGCTGAGCGCGCGCGGCTTGCGCGAACGCTTGCAGGCGCAAAACCTGAACCTGCGTGCCTTGCAGGACGAGGTGCGCCGCGACGCCGCCTGCCGGTGGCTTAGACACGGCCAGGCCGACCTGGCCGAGATCGCCCAGGCCTGCGGATTTTCCGAGCAGAGCGCCTTTCAGCGTGCCTTCCGGCGCTGGACCGGCAATACGCCGGCCGTGTGGCGGCAGGCTAGGGTCGGCTGAGCCCCGCGTCGGCGCCGGCCGCCGCTATGCTTGCCCGCAATCCGCAATCCGCAATCCGCAATCCGCAATCCGCAATCCGCAATCGAGCGAGCCCCTCAATGAGCAGCCCCCGCTTTCACTTCGTGGTCTATGGCGCCACCAGCTTCGTCGGCCAGATCCTCAGTCGGTACCTCTATGGCCGTCACGGCGTCGGCGGCGCGGTGCAGTGGGCCATTGCCGGCCGCTCCAGCGCCAAGCTTCAGGAGCTGCGCAGCAGCCTGGGCGAGGGCGCGGCAGAACTGCCGATCCTGCTCGCCGAGGCCAGCGACGAGGTGGCGCTGAAGGCGCTGTGTGATAGCACGCGGGTGGTGGTCTTTACTGTCGGCCCCTACGCGCTCTATGGCTCGCCGTTGGTGAAGATCTGCGCCGAGACCGGCACCGACTACTGTGATCTCACCGGCGAGGTGCAGTGGATACGCCGGATGATCGAGGCCCATGAGCCCGCCGCGCGCAAGAGCGGCGCGCGCATCGTCCACTGCTGCGGCTTCGACTCCATCCCCTCCGACCTCGGCGTGCACTACCTGCAAGCCGAGGCGCAGCGCCGCTTTGGCGCGCCCTGCACGCGGGTGAAGCTGCGTATCCGCAAGCTGCGCGGCGGTTTCTCCGGCGGCACCGTCGCCAGCCTGATGAACGTGATGCGCGAGATCGGCGAGGACCCGGCGCTGCGCAAGGTCATGGCCGACCCGTATTCCATCGTGCCGGGCGGAAGCAATGGCAAGCCGCGCCAGCCGGAGGTGATGTTCGCGCAGTACGACGCCGAGGTCGGAAGCTGGCTGGCGCCGTTCGTGATGGCCGGCATCAACACCCGCGTGGTGCAGCGCTCCAACGCGCTCAAGGGCGAGGCCTATGGCCGGGACTTCCAGTACGACGAGGCGATGATGACCGGTGCTGGCTTCAAGGGTCGCCTCACCGCCACTGGCGTTGCGCTGGGCCTGGGCGGCTTCGTCGCTGCCGCCGCCATTCCGCCCAGCCGCTGGCTGCTGGAAAGCTACGTGGTGCCCAAGCCGGGCGAGGGCCCGACGCCGGAACAGCAGGAGAAGGGCAGTTACGACTTCCGGTTCTACGGCCGCACCGCCGCCGGCCAGACCCTGAAGGTGAAAGTGACCGGCGACCGCGATCCCGGCTACGGCTCCACCGGCAAGATGCTCGGCGAGGCCGCCGCCTGTCTGGCGCTGGACCGTCCCAAGTCGGCACTCGCCGGTGGTTTCTGGACGCCGGCCACGGCGCTGGGCGATGCACTCATCGAGCGCCTGCAACTGCATGCCGGGCTGGGCTTCGAGGTGCTGGCTTGAAGTCGTAGCCCACGATACTCCGGACACGACCATGGCCAGCAGCCTGTTGCTCCTGCTAGACGACATCGCCAGCGTCCTCGACGACGTAGCCGCGATGACCAAGCTCGCCACCAAGAAGACCGCCGGGGTGCTCGGCGACGATCTCGCGCTCAATGCCCAGCAGGTGTCCGGCGTCAGTGCCGACCGCGAGCTGCCGGTGGTCTGGGCGGTGGCCAAGGGTTCGGCGCTCAACAAGCTGATCCTGGTGCCGGCGGCGCTGGCGATCAGCGCCCTGCTGCCCTGGCTGATCACGCCGCTGCTGATGCTCGGCGGGGCCTTTCTCTGCTACGAGGGTTTTGAAAAGCTGGCGCACAAGTTCCTGCACAGCCGTGCCGAGGAGGCGCAGAACCATCAGGAACTGGTGCAGGCGGTGGCCGACCCGGCGGTGGATCTGGTCGCCTATGAGCGCGACAAGATCAAGGGCGCGGTGCGTACCGACTTCATCCTCTCTGCCGAGATCGTGGTCATCTCGTTGGGCACCGTGGCCGGCGCCGGCTTCTGGCAGCAACTGGCGGTGCTGGCCGGCATTTCCGCGATCATGACCGTGGGCGTGTATGGCCTGGTCGCCGGCATCGTCAAGCTCGATGACGCCGGCCTGCACCTGAGCCGCCGCGCCAATGCGCTCGCGCGGTCTCTGGGGCACGGCCTGCTGCGGCTGGCGCCCAAGCTGATGAAACTGCTGTCGGTGCTCGGCACGGCGGCGATGTTCCTGGTCGGCGGCGGCATCCTGGTGCATGGCCTGCCCTGGCTGCACCATCTGCTTGGCGCGCTGCCGGCGCCGGGCTGGCTGGCGGCGACTCTGCTGAACGCGCTGGTGGGCCTGCTGGCCGGCGCCCTGACGCTGGCGGCGGTGAGCCTGCTGCGCCGCCAGCGCGGGTAGCCGAGACGGCCCGCTACCCGCAGCGGCTACTGCGGCGGACCACTCTGCAAGGCCGCCTCACCGGCCTTGAGGCGACTGTTAGCTTCGCCGATCGCGGCGTCGTAGTGCAGCTTGGCGAGCTTCAGGCAATCGCTGCGGGCATCGCCGGTCTCGGCGTCGCAGCGTTCCTTGGCGACCCGGAAATTCGCCTCGGCGAGTTCGCTGGCCAGGTGGTGGACGTTGTTCAGGTCTTGCCGGGCGGCAGCGGTCGGCAGCGGACCGCCCTGTGCCTTGGTGAGGTTGTCGATGTGGTCGCGGACCGTGGTGGCGGCGGCGGCATCGACCCGCGCGCGGCCCTGCGCGGTGGCCTCGGCGACATCGGCCTCGGTCTTGGCGGCTGACTCGGGCTGATGGCAGGCGCTCAGGCCCAGGCTCAGCAGCAGACTGATCAGGGAAAGTCGGTAGACAGGGGGCATGGCCTTACTCCGGTGCGGCGCGGGACTGGCTGTCCCGCGCAGGCAGTGTTCGCCAGCGGCTTGAACTGGCGGTGAACGCCGCTTGGTCTTGCTAGGCTGCGCGTCCCCACGGAGCCGCCTACGCCATGACCGCCGCCTACCTCTGGATCAACGCCGGCCTCTACCTGCTGTTCGCCATCTGGTGCGCGGCGCGCCCGCAGCAGACCTCGCGTGCGCTCGGCTACGAGCAGCTGTCGCCGGCCGGGCGCGGCGAGTACCTGAGCATCTACGGCGGGCTGGAGCTGGGCCTCGCGGCGATCTTCGCGGCCCTGGCCTGGCGGCCGGACCTGCACAACCTGGGGTTGTGGTTGGGCGTGCTGCTCTACGGCGGCATCGTGCCGTTCCGCGCCTACAGCCTGTGGTGCTACCGGATTCGCGACCGCACGGTGCTGGGGCTGGCGCTCGGCGAACTGCTATTCCTGCTGCTGCCGCTGGGCCTGCTGGCTGCGAGTGGCTGAGCGCTTCAGTCCGGCGGCAGCGCCGCCGCGTCCACCACCGTGCGCAGGTGCTGGAACAACTCGCGGTAGTAGCGTCCCTTGGCTGCCGGCTTGCCGCTGAATTCGGCTTCGGCCAGGGCTGCGGCTTCCTCCTTGCGGGCATTGCGCACCAGGGTGCGCAGCGGGCGGGTGTCGCCGGTGGGATAGCGGCTGAACCACTCGGTGATCGCGCCGTCGTCGCTCAGCAGACGGTCGCGCCAGCGGGCGATTTCCGGGAAGCCGCGTGCGGCCTGCTCCTTGCCGTGCTGGTAATCGGCGAGCAGCTTGCGGAAGGCGGCGCTGTCCTCGTCGCGCAGCAGCTTGCCGATGTAGGAGGCCTGGCGCTTGCGGGCGCTGAGGTTGGTGATCCGCTGCAACTCCTGAAACGCTTCGCGCAGGCGCTCGTCCATCTCGATGCGGGCAAAGCGGTCGGCGGGTAGTTCGAGCAGGGCCAGCCCCAGTTCCTGCAGGTCGAGCATCTCGACCTTCACCGAGGTCTTGCTGGGGCCGAGGTCTTCCTCTTCCAGTCCTTCGGTGGCGGCGTCGTAGCGGAAGCGGGTCATGGGGTCGCGAGGCGGGGCAGGGTGCGCATGATAAGCCGGCAGGCCGGGCTTCATCGGCATGCCATCCCGGGTAGCGAGCATGTGTGGCTGAATCCTGCACGTCATCTCCGAGACCCCGTACGCGTCTCCGGCGCGGCGCCAAGGTCGAAGTCGAGTGGCGCGTTCAATGCGAACGTCGTCGCGCCAGATCGGCGAGACGCTCAGTCATCAGGAGCCGATGAGCGTCTCGTGGTATCGGGCATGCCTCCACGCAGGACGGCCTGAGAAGAAGGTTCACATGTTGCGCCGGTACTCGCCGCCCACTTCGTAGAGCGCATGGCTGATCTGACCGAGGCTGTTGGTCTTCACGGCTTCCAGCAGCGACTCGAAGATGTTGCGACGCTCGCGGGCGGTCTTCTGCAGCTGCTTGAGGCTGTCCGGCGCGATGCCGTTGCGGTTGGCGCGGTAGGCGGCGACGTTGTCGATCTGCTGCGCCTTTTCTTCCTCGGTCGAGCGGATCAGCTCGATGGTGGTGGCGATCTCGCCGCCGTGGCCCTTGGGCAGGAAGGTGTTGACGCCGATCAGCGGCAGCGAGCCGTCGTACTTCTTGTGTTCGTAATACAGCGATTCTTCCTGGATCTTGCCGCGCTGGTACATGGTGTCCATGGCGCCGAGCACGCCGCCGCGCTCGCTGATCGCCTCGAACTCCTTGTAGACCGCTTCCTCCACCAGATCGGTGAGCTGGTCGATGATGAAGCTGCCCTGCCAGGGGTTTTCACAGAAGTTCAGACCCAGCTCGCGGTTGATGATGAGCTGGATCGCCACGGCGCGGCGCACCGAGTCTTCGGTCGGTGTGGTGATCGCCTCGTCGAAGGCGTTGGTGTGCAGGCTGTTGCAGTTGTCGAACAGCGCGTAGAGCGCCTGCAAAGTGGTGCGGATGTCGTTGAACTGGATCTCCTGCGCGTGCAGCGAACGTCCGGAGGTCTGGATGTGGTACTTCATCATCTGGCTACGCGCCGAGCCGCCGTAGCGTTCCTTCATCGCCCGCGCCCAGATACGGCGAGCGACCCGGCCGATGACCGAGTACTCCGGGTCCATGCCGTTACTGAAGAAGAAGCTCAGGTTGGGCGCGAAGTCGTCGATCTTCATGCCGCGCGCGAGGTAGTACTCGACGAAGGTGAAGCCGTTCGCCAGCGTGAAGGCGAGCTGGCTGATCGGGTTCGCGCCGGCTTCGGCGATGTGATAGCCGGAGATCGACACCGAGTAGAAGTTGCGGACCTTGCGCTCGACGAAGGACTGCTGGATGTCGCCCATCATCCGCAGCGCGAATTCGGTCGAGAAAATGCAGGTGTTCTGCGCCTGGTCTTCCTTGAGGATGTCGGCCTGCACGGTGCCGCGCACGACCGACATGGTCTCGGCCTTGATCCGCGCATAGGTCTCGGCGTCCAGCAGCTGGTCGCCGGTGACGCCCAGCAGACCCAGGCCCAGACCGTTGTTGGTCGGCGGCAGCTCGCCGGAGTAGACCGGGCGGGTCTTGCCCTGGAACAGGGCGGCGATCTTCTTCTCGGCCTCGGCCCAGCGGGCGGCGTCGGCCTTCAGGTACTTCTCCACCTGCTGGTCGATGGCGCAGTTCATGAACATCGCCAGGATCATCGGCGCTGGGCCGTTGATGGTCATGCTGACGCTGGTGCTCGGCGCGCAGAGGTCGAAGCCCGAGTAGAGCTTCTTCATGTCGTCGAGGGTGGCGATGCTCACCCCCGAGTTGCCGATCTTGCCGTAGATGTCCGGGCGGGTTTCCGGGTCTTCGCCGTAGAGCGTCACCGAGTCGAAGGCGGTGGAAAGGCGGGTCGCGGCGCCGGCCTGGGAGAGGTAATGGAAGCGACGGTTGGTGCGCTCCGGCGTGCCTTCGCCGGCGAACATGCGGATCGGGTCTTCACCGACACGCCGGTAGGGGTAGATGCCGGCGGTGTAGGGGTAGCCGCCGGGCAGGTTTTCCTTCAGGAGGAAGCGCAGCAGCTCGCCCCAGCTCTGGAAGTGCGGCGCGGCGACCTTGGGAATCTTCGAGTGCGACAGCGACTCGACGTAGTTGTCGCCCTTCACGGCCTTGCCGCGCACCTCGTAGACGTACTGCTCGTCGGTGACGCCCTTGAGCCGCGCCGGCCATTCGCGCAGCAGTTCGATCGACTCCTTGCTCAGCTGCTGCAGCGCGCTCTGGTAGCGCTGGCGCAGGGTGAGCAGGGAGCGGTCGGGCTGGGCGGACTGTAGGGTGGGCTTCAGCCCACCGTCCTCAGGCGCGTGGGCTGAAGCCCACCCTACGAGGTCATCTTGCGCGTAGAGATCAAGCGGCTTGGGCAGCTTGGGGTCGGCCAGCTCGCTCAGCGCCTCCCACATGGACTGCGCCTTGTTGGCGGCCTCGTCCTGTGACTCGGCGTCCTGGTTGATCTGCCGGCCCTGCTCGGCGATCTCGGCGAGATAGCGGTTGCGGTTGCCGGGGATCAGCACCGTGGCGCGCGGCTCCTTGAGCGTGGTGTCGAGCTCCGGCGTCCACTGTGCGTCCGGCAGGCCCAGCTTCTGGCGCAGCAGGCGGCAGAGGTTGCTGAACATCCAGGTCACGCCCGGATCATTGAACTGGCTGGCGATGGTCGGATAGACCGGCACCTCCTCGTCCTTCAGCTCGAACTTCACGCGGTTGCGCTTCCACTGCTTGCGCACGTCGCGCAGCGCATCCTCGGCGCCGCGCTTGTCAAACTTGTTGAGCACGACCAACTCGGCGTAGTCGATCATGTCGATCTTTTCGAGCTGGCTGGCGGCGCCGTACTCGCTGGTCATCACGTAGACCGGGAAGTCCACCAGATCGACGATCTCGGAGTCGGACTGGCCGATGCCGGCGGTCTCGACGATCACCAGGTCGTAGTCCTGCCCGCGCAGGAAGCTCACGCAGTCCTTGAGCACGGTGTTGGTCGCCGCGTGCTGGCGACGGGTCGCCATCGAGCGCATGAAGACGCGCTTATTGCGCAGCGAGTTCATGCGGATACGGTCGCCGAGCAGGGCGCCGCCGCTGCGGCGGCGGGTCGGATCCACCGCCAGTACCGCGATGCGGATCTCGGGGAAGGCTTCCAGGAAGCGCAGCAGCAGCTCGTCCACCACGCTGGACTTGCCGGCACCGCCGGTACCGGTAAAGCCCACCACCGGCGTGCCCTTGCCGGCCAGCTCCCATTGCTTGCGCAGCTGCGCGAGTGCGCTTTCCGCCAGCAGGCCTTCTTCGATGGTGGACAGCATCTGGCCGACGCTGATCTCGTCGTCGATGCTGATCTTGCCCGGCACCCGGGTGTCGAGGCGCTGGCGGTGGGCGCGCTCGATCAGATCGTCGATCATGCCGGTGAGGCCGAGCTTGGCGCCGTCGTTGGGGTGGTAGATGCGCTCCACGCCCTGGCTGTGCAGCACCGCGATCTCTTCCGGGGTGATGGTGCCGCCGCCGCCGCCGTAGACGCGGATATGGCCTGCGCCGCGCTCGGCCAGCATGTCCACCATGTACTTGAAGAACTCGTTGTGGCCGCCCTGGTAGCTGGACAAGGCGATGCCGTCAGCGTCTTCCTGCAGCGCGGCGCGGACGATGTCCTCGACGCTGCGGTTGTGACCCAGGTGGATCACTTCCGCGCCCTTGGACTGGATCAGCCGGCGCATCACGTTGATGGCGGCGTCGTGGCCGTCGAACAGGCTGGCGGCGGTGACAAAGCGCAGGGGCGTGGTGCTGGCAGCCGCCTCGGGCTGCGGTTCTACTTTGGCGTGCATTTCTGGGCGTCTCCTCGGAGGCGCGCAGTATACGAATCGGCCTGCGGCGGCTCTTCATCCAAAAGGCCTACAGCCAGGCTGAAGCAGGTTTCAGCGCTGTGGCCGGCGGTCATCCCGGCGGCCGGGCCGCTTGCCGGCGCAGGGATGGGCGCGATACAAGAGCGTCAAGGGACGACGCTAGCCATCCTCGCCGCTCAGAGCGCGGAGGCTGCCAATTGCAGGAGCCGAGGGGGGCTTATGAAGTCGTGGTGGTCGCGAATCTGGAGGCAGCCGTCGGCCTTGGCCGATGAGCCCGAGGCCGCGCCCGGACGCCACGCCGAGCAGCAGCGCCGGGGTTTCGTGCTGCTGCGCTTCGTCGACGATCTCGAGCGCGACTACCAGCGCAGCCTGGTCCGCCTCAACGCCAATGGCCTGCGTGCCGCGCAGGTGCTGGGCATCGCTGCCATCTTCGCCTTCATCGCCCTCGACCACTTCAGCCTGCAGCTGTCACCGGCCCCGGTCTACCAGGTACTGTGCCTGCTGTCGGTACCGGCGCTGCTGCTGCCGCTGCTGGCCAGCTACCCGCCGCAGGCGGCAGCTCGCCACCAGCGCATCGCCTTTGTTTCCGCCGTGGTGCTCGGCCTGTCGGTGGCCTGGAGCATCGGCTACGCCCGCCAGCTGCGGCCGGACTACCCGATGCAGGCGCTGCTGGTGGTGACCGCCTACCTGTACTTCCTGTCCGGGCTGCTCTGGGGGCGGGCGGTGCTCTGCGGCGCGCTGGTCTGGCTGGCGTTCTGCCTGCCGCCCATGCTGGACGGTTCGCCGGCACCGCCGCAGCTGCTCTACGAGGCCTATTACCTCCTGCTGGCCAATTGCATCGGCGTGGTCGGCCGCTATCTGGCGGAGTACCAGGACCGCCGGCAGTTCCTGCTGCGTCTGGAGCTGCGCCAGCTGGCCGAGTACGACGCCCTCACCGGCCTGCGCAACCGTCGCGCCTTCGGCCAGCGCGCACAGATGGCCTGGGCGCTGGCGGCGCGCGAGCACAAGTCGGTGTCGCTGCTGATCCTCGACCTCGACTTCCTCAAGCGCATCAACGATCAGCACGGCCACCTGACCGGCGACGACTGCCTGCGCGAGGTGGCGGAGGCATTGCGCGGCCTCACCCGCCGGCCGATGGACATCTCCAGCCGCTTCGGCGGCGACGAGTTCGTGGCGCTCTGGTACGACGCCGATCCGCAGTGGATCGAACAGCTGGAGCAGGCCCTGCGCCAGCAGCTGGCGCTGCGCCAGGGTCCGGCGGCCCAGGTGGAGCGGCTGAGCGTTACCGGTGGCGGCGTGCGCTGCTGGCCCAACCCGCGCTTCGGCTTGCAGGACGCCATGGCCGCCGCCGACGCCCAGCTCTACGGCGGCAAGGAACGCGGCCGTGGCGTCATCAGCTGGACCCGGCTGGAAGATTCGCTGGACGGGCCGCCGCCGCAGACCGGGGCCGCGCTACCGGCGCGCCTGCGGGTCTGAGCAAAGGGCGGAAATCAGGAGGAGCAGCTGACCGCGATCTGCCGCAGTTCCGCCGGAGGCTCGGCGGCCAGATCCTCGGCGCCGGCCTGCGCTTCGAACGGCCGGCCCAGCACGGTCAGCAAACGCTGGCTGTAGCCGAAGTCGCCGGCCTCGGCGCGTTCGATGGCGGTCTGCGCCAGGTGATTGCGCAGCACGTAGAGCGGGTTCACCGCCTGCATCCGCGCGGCGCGCTCGGCGTCGTCGGAGGCTTCGCCAAGCAGCCGTGCCCGGTAGTCGCTGATCCAGGCGTCGTAGCCGAGTGGGTCGGCGATCTGGTCGCGGCCGGGGTCGGGGCTGCTGTCGCCGGCACGAACCTCCGCCAGGCGCCGGAAACTGAGCGTGAAGTCGGCGCGGCTGCGGTGCAGCAGGGTCAGGAAGCGGTTGATCAGGGCCGGATCCTCGTCCCGGGCTTCCCGCAGGCCCAGTTTTGCGCGCCAGCCGTCCACCGCCGCGCGGGCATAGGCCGGACCGTAGCGGTCGAGGATGCCGGTGGCCCGCTCCACCGCCGCCTGGTTCTGCTCGCCGAGCAGCGGCAGACAGGCGTTGAGCAGCTGGGCGCAGTTCCATTGTCCGACCCCGGGCTGGCGGTCGTAGGCATAGCGTCCAGCTTCGTCGGAGTGGTTGCAGACATGCCCGGCGTCGAAGGCGTCGAGAACGCCGAAGGGACCGTAGTCGAGGGTCAGGCCAAGAATCGAGAAGTTGTCGGTGTTCATCACGCCATGGCAGAAGCCCACGCACTGCCATTGCGCCATCAGCCGGGCGGTGCGCTCGACCACTTCGGTGAGCCAGCGGGCGTGGCGGTCCGGTCCGGCGGACAGCGCAGGGAAGTGCCGGTCGATGACCGCATCCGCCAGCGCGCGCAGGTCGTCGTGACGATCTAGATGGGCGAGCCATTCGAAGTGCCCGAAGCGCAGGAAGCTGGGCGCCAGTCGGGTCACGACGGCGGCGCTTTCCATGCTCTCGCGGCGCACCGGCAGCGGGCTGGCGACCAGCGCGAGGGCGCGGGTGGTCGGGATGCCCAGACCCGCCATGGCCTCGGAGCACAGAAACTCGCGCAAGCTCGAACGCAGTACCGCTCTGCCGTCGGCGTGCCGTGAGTAGGGCGTCGGTCCGGCGCCCTTCAGCTGCACTTCCCAGAACTCGCCGCGCGGGTTCCGGTGTTCGCCGAGCAGCAGCGCCCGACCGTCTCCGAGCCGGCCGGCCCAGACCCCGAACTGGTGGCCGCCGTAGGCAGTGGCGAGCGGCTCGGCGCCAGGCCAGGTGCCGTTGCCCGCGAACACCGGCAACAGCGCCTCGGACGGTGGGCCGGCGAGATCGAGGAGCGCGGCCGCCGCCGGGCTCCAGGCGATCAGTTGCGGCGCCGGCACTGGCGTGGCGTCCACCCCGGGCCGCAGATCGGCAGGCAGATCGCGGGCGGCGGGGCGCAGGGGCGGCAGCTCGGTCAGGGATTCGCGGAAGCTCATGAACGACACAGCGCTTGCTGAATGGGGCGACATTCTGCCGGCAAAGCTCTGCGCTCGCTGCCCGGGCTAGGCCGGCCGCTGCTTGCGGGATGAGGCTTCGGGCGCGCTAGCAGCGCTCAGCTGCCCGCGTCCTCCGGCGAGATCGGCGCACGGTTGGCCGGTGCCCTCGGCGCCGGCTGCCAGCCGGCGAGTACACAGGTGCCGATCACCAGCACCGCGCCGAGCAGGCTCCAGCCGTCCGGCGTTTCACCCCAGATCAGCCAGCCGAGGAGGCCGGCGAACAGCACCGCGCTGTAGCCCATGGCGCCCACCCGCGCGGCGGGCGCGCAGGCGTAGGCGCGGGTCAGTTGCAGCTGACCGAGGGTGGCGAACAGGCCGGTGCCGAGCAGCACTCCCAGCTCGCGCCAGCCCAGGGGCTGCCAATGCCAGTACAGCGGGATGGCGGAGATCACCAGGCCCACCGCGCCGAAGTAGAACACCACCCGCATCGGTGGTTCGGTGTCGCTGATGCGGCGCAGGCTGACCATCGCGCAGGCGGCGAACACGCCGCTGGCGGCGCCGACCAGCGAGGCCAGAGAGAGACCCAGCGCGGCAGGTTTGACGATCAGGGCAACCCCGGCGAGGCCCAGCAGCGAGGCCGGGATCAGCAGCGCCGGCGGGCGCTCGCGCAGCACCAGCCAGGCGATGAAGGGGATGAACAGCGGCGAGCTGTAGTTGAGCAGCAGCGCTTCGGCGAGGGTCAGGTGGCTGATCGCGTAATAGAGCGTGTACATGCCCAGCAGGCCGAAGCCGGCGCGCCACAGATGACCGCCGAAGCGCTGGGTGCGGAAGGCGTCGGAGCCGGCGCGTAGCAGCAGGGGCGCCAGCACCAGCACCGAGATGAGGTTGCGGGCGAACACCAGCAGGACGTTGGAGAGCCCCAGCTGGGCGGCGGTTTTGGCGAAGGCGCCCATCAGGGCGAAGGCGGCGCCGGCGCTGGTGACATGGAGCGCCGCGCGGCGCAGATCGGTGGACATCGGCAAGGTTGGCGGGCGCCACGGAGCAGGGAAATCGGGGCGGCGCGACAGGAGCGCTAGTCTAGCGGTGTCTGCGGTGGCCTGACCGATGGCGGCACAAACTGACAGAACCTATGATCCTTGCGACACCCGCTGGCCGCCATCGCCCAGCTGTCGCGGCGCGTCATTTCTCTCCGGGAGCCCGCATGCCGACCGATCAATCCGCTTCGGGCTACCGCCCGGTCATTCTCCTGGTGGAGGACAACCTCGCTGATCTGCGTTTGGCCCAGGAGGTGCTCAAGGAGGCCAACATGGCCCACGAGCTGCTCGTGGCGCGCGACGGAGAGCAGGCGATGAAGATGGTGCGCAAAGAGGGCGAGTACGCGGGCATCAAGCGCCCGGATCTGATCCTGCTCGACCTCAACCTGCCGCGTAAGCACGGCCGCGAGGTGCTGGCCGAGATCAAGTCCGACCCCCAGCTCAAGCGCATCCCGGTGCTGATCCTGTCCACCTCCAAGGCGGAAAGCGATGTCGCCGGTTGCTACGACGCCCATGCCAACTGCTTTCTCACCAAGCCGGTGGCGCTGGACGATTTCGCGGTGCTGGCCGGCCTGATCCGCGACTTCTGGCTGCACTGGGTGCAGCTGCCGCCCGCGCCGCAGCCGCAGGGGTAGCGCCATGAGCCACGCGCAGGTTCCCAGCGCCCTGTCGGTGCTGCTGGTCGAGGACTCCCCCTTCGACAGCCGCCTGCTGATCGAGGCGCTGCGCCCGGCCACGCTGTCCGGCGAGGTGGTGGTGCAGACGGTCAAGCGGCTGTCGCTGGCGGTCGCCGAGTTGCAGCGCGTCAGCTTCAGCTGTGTGCTGCTCGACCTCGGTCTGCCGGACGGCCAGGGCGTCGATAACGTCCGCGCCCTGCGCGAGGTCGACAACAGCGCCGCCATCGTCGTGCTCACCGGCCTGGACGACGAGCGCTCCGCCACCCAGGCGCTGCAGCTGGGCGCCCAGGACTACCTGCTCAAGGGCGAGATCGACGGCGAGCGCCTGCTCAAGCTGATCCGCCGCGCGGTGCAGCGCAACCGCCAGACCGTGGAGCTGGAACAGCAGCTCGACGGCAGTTTCTTCCAGGCCAGCCGCGATCCCCTGACCCTGCTGCCCAACCGCCCGCTGCTGCTCGACCGTGCCCGTCTGCAACTGGCCGAGGCCCGTCAGCGCGATGGCGAGTTCGGCTTCGCCTGTCTGTTGCTTGACGGTCTCGATGCTGCCCGTGGTCAGTACGGCGCCGTGGTCGGCGACGAACTGACCCGTCGCTTGGCCGAACTGATGGCCGAGAGCCTGCGCGGTTCCGACACCCTGGCACGCCTGGATCAGGAACAGTTCGCCTTGCTGGTCTACCCGCTGCCCGAGCCGGGGGCGCTGATCGTCGCCGCGCAGCAACTGATCCAGCGGGTAGAGGCGCTGCAACAGATCGGCCATTGCGCGGTACAGCTGCGGCTGCGGATCGGGCTGGCGGTGTTTGCCGGGGGCACCGAGAGCGCCGAAGAGCTGCTGGAGCGGGCACGCGGGCTGGCGGCCAGCCTGCCAGCCGGCCGCAGCGGGCTGGCCGGCCTTGAGGCCAGTGAGCCGGCGAGCGCCACCGCACCGGCGCTCACCGCCGACGCGCCCACGGTGCTTGATGGCCGCTGGCAGCCCTGGGTCGATACCGAAACCGGCCTTTGCGCCGGCCTGGAGCTGTTGCCGCCATGGCCGGTCGGAGCCGCCGCGCCGGCCGACGGCGCCCAGGCGGTCGAGCTGGTGCTGGCCTGCGCGCACTACCTGGGCCGCAGCTGGCGCGAGTGGGCGGCCGCCGGCTTTCAGGCCGAACGGCTGGCGCTCAATCTGCCGGCGGCCTGCCTGCGACAGCGCGATTTTCCGGCGCGTCTCCAAGCGGTGCTGGCGGTCTACGGACTGCCGCCCAGCCAGTTGCAGCTGGAAGTGGAGGAGCTGGCGCTGCGCAATCCACTGCCGCACCGGGAGACGCTGCTGGCGCTGCACGCCCTGGGCTACGGCCTGGTGCTGGACGGCGATGGCGGCGACACCAGCCTGAGCCAGCTCAGCCAGATTCCGCTGGCCGGCCTGAAACTCAGTCGAGGCCTGTTGCGCAATCTGATGGACGACCAGTTGCAGGGAAGTAGCCGGCGCTATCTCAATGCCCTGCTTGGGGCCGCGCGCGGGCTGGGCATCGCGGTGATCGCCACCGGGGTCGACTCGGCCGAAACCCTCTCGGCCCTGCGGGTGATCGGTCTGCGCTGGATGCAGGGCGAGCGCCTGGTGGCGCCGCTGGAAGCGCACCTGGTGCCGGTGCAATGGCCGCGCCCCGTGCGCCTGGCGTGACCGCGTCCGTCGAGGGCTCGGACGGGAGCCTGCTGCCGCACGCGCTCAGCTTCGCGGGACAGGGGGATCTGCTCTGGCTGCACGTCGCCGCCGACGCGCTGACGGCGCTGGCCTACTTCATGATCCCGATGACCCTGGTCTACTTCCTGCGCCGGCGCCAGGGCACGCTGTCGTTCGGCTGGGCGATCTCCCTGTTCGCGGCCTTCATCCTGCTCTGTGGCACCAGCTATGTGCTGGGCATCATCACCCTGTGGTCGCCGATCTACTGGGCGCAGGGCTGGCTGAAGCTGCTCACGGCGCTGGTGTCGATCGCCACGGCGGCGGCGATCCTGCCATTGGTGCCACGTCTGCTGGCAATGCGCAGCCCGGAGGAGCTGGCCGCCGCCAACCAGCAGCTTGCCCAGGCCAATGCCCGGCTGGAGGAAACCAATCATCAGTTGCAACTGGAGATGGCGGGGCGCGAAGTCGCGGAGCGCGAGTTGCGGCGCTCACTGGCCGACCTCAACCGCGCGGTCGCCGAGCTGGAGCAGTTCGCCTACATCGCCAGCCACGACCTGCAGGCGCCGCTGCGCAACATCGCCGGCTTCGTGCAGTTGCTGGAGCGCCGCTACCGCGAGCGGCTGGAAGGCGATGGCCTGGAATTCCTCGACTTCATCGGCCAGGGCGTGCGGCAGATGAAGGCCTTGATCGAAGACCTGCTGGCACTGTCGCGGGTGGGGCGCGGCGCCGAGTCGCGGCTGGAACCCAGGCCCCTGGCCGCAACCCTTGAAGAAGCGCTCAAGCCGCTGTCGGGGCAGATCGCCAGCAGCGGCGCCGAGATCGTTCACGGCGAATTGCCGGTGGTGCTGGCCGAGCACAGGCTGCTGGGGCAGCTGTTCCAGAACCTGATCGGCAATGCGCTGAAGTTCCAGGGCCAGGGCGCGCGGCCGCGCATCGAGATCCGCTGTTCCGCCGAGGGCGAGCGCTGGCATGTGGTCATCGCCGACAACGGCATCGGCATTCCTCCGGCACAGCTGGAGGCGGTGTTCGCGATCTTCCGGCGCCTGCATCCGCAGGACGAATACGAGGGCAGCGGCATCGGGCTGGCCATCTGCCGCAAGATCGCCGTGCATCACGGCGGCGAGCTGTTCGCCACCTCGGACGGTGAGGGGCGGGGCAGCCAGTTTCACCTGCTGCTGCCGCAGCAGCCGAGGCTGCGGGAAAGCCGTCCCGGCGCACCGGACCCTGGTGTCGGCGCCTAGCGCCGGCCTGAGCTTCGACAGAGTCGCTGATCAGGGCCGGCTCGGCCGCAGCACCAGCTGCTTGCCACAGCGGTCCCTCACCTCGGCGCCGCAGGCCCGGGGTTGCAGCTGGCGGTCCATACAGATGCGCAGCTCGCGCAGGTAGTTGCCGCTGCATTGCAGCGCCAGCATTTCCGGCTTGAGGGCGGGATTCACCGCGCGGAAGTCGGCTTCCAGCGTCGCCGGCGCCAGGCTCAGATAGTCGCGCGGCGCGGAGTAGCGCGCCGGGATGCGAATGCTGCGGTAGGCGCGCTCGACGGCGTCGAAATAGCCCTCCGCTCCCAGGCCGCTGCACACGCCGTGCTTCTTCCACTCGTGCAGGATCAGCGGCCGGCTGGGCATGATCGGCAGCATCCGCGCGATCAGCTCTTCGGAGAGCCACTCGCCCTGGCCGCAGTCCTTGGGCCAGCCGCGCTCGTGCTGCGGCCAGAGACCATGCACCACGAAGCCATAAGGGCGGCGGCACTGGTTGTCGCCGGGACGCGCCTCGCTGGCGCAGTACTGCGGCGACCAGCTCAGCGCCAGCAGGTAGTAATCGAAACGGCCTGGCGGGTCGGCGCGGGCTGCGCCGGCGAGCGCGAGCCCGACCGCGAGCAGCAGAGTGGCCAGCGCCGGGCGGCTCACAGGCCGAACTTCAGGAACCAGACCGCCGCCAGACCGATGCCGCCCAGGCCCACCACCAGGCCACTGGTGCGCGGCCATTCCAGCCGCGTCCAGAGCATCAGGCCGGAGAGGCTGAGCAGGATCAGCGCGCCGCCGATGGTGTCGATCAGCAGCACCCACAGGGCGTTGGCGCCGGAGCCCTTGTGCAGGCGGGTGAGGGTGCCGAGCAGGCCGGCGTCCTGCTTGTCGAGCTTCACCAGCCCGGCGCCGGGGTAGTACTCGGCGCTGTAGTTGCGGCGCGGCTCGGCGAAGCTGAGGAGCCAGCGCTCGGGGATTTCCAGCTCGCGGCCATCGAACAGCACCTTGCCGGCTTTCTCGACCTTGATGCCGGGCTCGTTGCGGGCCGGCACGCCGTGCTCACTCTGCAACCAGGTCGCCAGTTGCTGCGGCGTGGCGCGCGCCTCCACCGGCACCGGCAGTTGCACGCTGGATTTCTCCAGCAAGGTCACCGGCAGCGGCAGGATGTTGCGGTGGTTGAGCAGGATGCCGCTGATGCCCATGCCCAGACCCATCAACGCGCCCCAGAGGCCGATCCAGCCGTGGATCGCCCGCAGCTTGCGGAGAAAACGGATGCGGGCGCCGCCACCGGCGGCGGGAGTGGGATTGGACATGCTCATCTCCAGGGTTGTATGGCTCAGGCCTGACGGCGCAGCGCCTGCGCTTCCAGCGCGGTGAGCGCGGCGACGTTGACGATGCGGCGCACGGTGGTCGAAGGGGTGAGGATGTTCACCGGCGCCGCGCAACCAAGCAGGATCGGCCCGATGGCGATGTTGTTGCCGGCGGCGGTCTTGAGCAGGTTGTAGGCGATGTTGGCGGCGTCGAGGTTGGGCAGCACCAGCAGGTTGGCCGGGCCGCGCAGCGTCGATTCGGGCAGCGCGGCGAGACGCAGGGATTCGTCGAGCGCGGCATCGCCGTGCATCTCGCCATCCACTTCCAGCTCCGGCGCCTGCGCGCGCAGCAGCGCCAGGGTCTCGCGCATCTTGCGTGCCGAGGCGTCGTCGTGGGTGCCGAAGTTGGAGTGCGAAAGCAGCGCCGCCTTCGGCTCGATGCCGAAGCGGCGGATGGTCTGCGCCGCCATGCGGGTGATCTCCGCCAGCTCTTCGGCACTGGGGTCGAGGTTGACGTGGGTATCGACCAGGAACAGCTGGCGGTCGGGCAGGATCAGGGCGTTCATCGCCGCGTAGGCGCGGGTGCCGGCACGGCGGCCGATCACCTGGTCGATGAACTTGAGGTGGCGCGCGGTGGTGCTGCCGGTGCCGCAGATCAGGCCATCGCCCTCGCCCTTGCGCAGCAGCATGGCGCCGATCAGGGTGGTGCGGCGGCGCATCTCCAGCTTGGCGAACTGGGCGGTGACGCCGTCGCGGGCGCGCAGCTGGCGGTAGTCCTCCCAGTATTCGCGGTAGCGCGGGTCGTTTTCGGTATTGACCACCGAGTAGTGCTCGCCCTGCTTGAGGCGCAGGCCGTAGCGCTCCAGGCGCTGGGCGATGACCTCGGGACGGCCGACCAGTACCGGCTGCGCGATCTTCTCGTCCACCAGGATCTGCGCCGCGCGCAGTACCCGTTCGTCCTCGCCCTCGGCGAAGATCAGCCGGCTGCGCTGGCTCACTTCGACGCGCCGCGCGGCGGCGAACACCGGCTTCATCAGCGTGCCGCTGTGATAGACGAACTGCTGCAGCTTCTGCCGGTAGGCCTCGTAGTCGGCAATCGGCCGCAGCGCGACACCGTCGTCCGCCGCCGCCCTGGCCACCGCCGGGGCAATACGCACGATCAGGCGCGGGTCGAAGGGCTTGGGGATCAGGTAATCCGGCCCGAAGCGCAGCTCGCCGCTGCCGTAGGCGCTGGCGACCATGTCGTCGCTCTCCTCGCGCGCGAGCTGGGCGATGGCGCGCACTGCGGCGATCTCCATGCCACGGGTGATGGTGGTGGCACCGGCGTCCAGCGCGCCCCGGAACAGGAAGGGAAAGCAAAGGACGTTGTTGACCTGATTGGGGTAGTCGGTGCGGCCGGTGGCGACAATGGCATCGGGCCGGGCCTGCTTGGCCAACTCGGGGAGGATCTCCGGTGTCGGGTTGGCCAGCGCGAACACCAGCGGCCGGGCCGCCATCTTCGCCACCATCTCCGGCTTCAGCACGCCGCCGGCGGACAGGCCCAGGAAGAGGTCGGCGCCTTCGATCACCTCGCTCAGCGTGCGCGCCTCGGTCGCCTGGGCGTAGCGTGCCTTGTCGGGGTCCATCAGCTCTTGGCGCCCCTGGTAGACCACGCCGGCGAGGTCGGTGAGCCAGATGTTGTGGATCGGCAGGCCCAAGTCCACCAGCAGCTCGACGCAGGCCAGCGCGGCGGCGCCGGCGCCGCTCACCACCAGCTTCACCGCGTCGATGGCCTTGCCGGTGACCGCGAGGCCGTTGAGCACGGCGGCGCCGACGATGATGGCGGTGCCGTGCTGGTCGTCGTGGAATACCGGAATCTTCATCCGCGCCCGCAGCGCGCGCTCGATGGCGAAGCACTCCGGCGCCTTGATGTCTTCGAGGTTGATGCCGCCGAAGGTCGGTTCCAGAGCGGCGACGATCTCCACCAGCTTGTCGGGATCGCGCTCGTTGATCTCGATGTCGAAGACGTCGATGCCGGCGAACTTCTTGAACAGCACCGCCTTGCCTTCCATCACCGGTTTGGCGGCCAGCGGGCCGATGGCGCCCAGGCCGAGCACGGCGGTGCCATTGGTGATTACCGCCACCAGGTTGCCGCGCGCGGTGTAGCGGTAGGCGTTGACCGGATCGGCAACGATTTCCTCACAGGCGGCGGCAACGCCGGGCGAGTAGGCCAGCGCCAGATCGCGCTGGTTGGACATCGGTTTGGTCGGCGTGACGGAGAGTTTTCCGGGGCTGGGAAACTCGTGGTAGTCGAGGGCGGCGTGGCGTAGCGATTCGCTGTTGCTGGACATGACTGCGTAAGGGACCGTGATCCTGGCGGCGAAGCCGGAGCGCTATGGTAGTCCCTCGCAAGGCGACCGCCGCCTTGCAGACCCTAGGATTTTGGTCGGGTTCAGCCGCCCCCCGCGCTGATCGGGGGGCGGCTGAGACTCAGGCCTTCTGTCCGGCCAGGAACAGCCAGGTCTCGACCACGGTGTCCGGGTTCAGCGACATCGACTCGATGCCCTGGTCGAGCAGCCACTTGGCGAGGTCGGGGTGGTCGCTGGGGCCCTGGCCGCAGATGCCGATGTACTTGCCCTGCTTGCGGCAGGCGGCGATGGCCATCGCCAGCATCTTCTTCACCGCCGCGTTGCGCTCGTCGAAGAGATCGGCGACCAGGCCGGAGTCGCGGTCGAGGCCCAGGGTGAGCTGGGTCATGTCGTTGCTGCCGATCGAGAAGCCGTCGAAGTATTCGAGGAACTCCTCGGCCAGCACGGCGTTGCTCGGCAGCTCGCACATCATGATCAGCTGCAGGCCGTTCTCGCCGCGCTTGAGGCCGTTCTCGGCGAGGATCTCGCCGACCTTGCGCGCCTCGTCCACCGTGCGCACGAAGGGGATCATGATCTTGAGGTTGCTCAGCCCCATCTCGTCGCGCACGTACTTGAGCGCCTTGCATTCGAGGTCGAAGCAGGGGCGGAAGTCCGGCGCGATGTAGCGGCTGGCGCCACGGAAGCCGATCATCGGATTCTCTTCGTGCGGCTCGTACTTCCGGCCGCCGACCAGGTTGGCGTATTCGTTGGACTTGAAGTCGGAGCAGCGCACGATCACCGGCTGCGGCGCGAAGGCGGCGGCGATGGTGGCGATGCCCTCGGCCAGACGCTTGATGTAGTAGTCGGTCGGCGAGGCATAGGCGGCGATCATGGCGTTGATCGTGCGCTTGAGGTCCGGCGCCTGCTGATCCAGCTCCAGCAGCGCCTTGGGGTGGATGCCGATCTGGCGGTTGATGATGAATTCCAGGCGGGCCAGGCCGACGCCACGGTGCGGCAGGGCGGCGAAGTCGAAGGCCTGCTCCGGCGTGCCGACGTTCATCATGATCTTGACCGGAATCTCCGGCATCTGGTCCAGCGCCACCTCGTCGACCACGAAGTCGATATGACCCTGGTAGATGTAGCCGGTGTCGCCCTCGGCGCAGCTCACCGTCACCTCGTCGCCGTCCTTGAGCTTGGCCGTGGCGTCGCCGCAGCCGACCACGGCGGGGATGCCCAGCTCGCGGGCGATGATCGCCGCGTGGCAGGTGCGGCCGCCACGGTTGGTGACGATGGCGCTGGCGCGCTTCATCACCGGCTCCCAGTCGGGGTCGGTCATGTCGGTGACCAGCACGTCGCCCGGCTGTACGCGCGCCATTTCCTCGAGGTTCTTGAGATTACGCACCTTGCCGGCACCGATCTTCTGGCCGATCGCGCGGCCCTCGGTGAGCACCGTGCTCTTGCCCTTGAGCTTGTAGCGCCGCAGGGTGTTGGCGGAGGCGCGCGACTGCACGGTCTCGGGCCGCGCCTGCAGGATGTAGAGCTGGCCGTCGATGCCGTCCTTGCCCCACTCGATGTCCATCGGCCGGCCGTAGTGGTCCTCGATGATCAGGGCCTGCTTGGCCAACGCCTCGATGTCGGCGTCGGTCAGGCAGAAGCGCTGACGGTCGGCGGTCTCCACCGGCACGAACTCCACCGTGCGGCCGAGCTTGCGGTCGGCGGTGTAGATCATCTTCTTGGCCTTTTCACCCAGGCCGCGCTTGAGGATGGCCGGCCGGCCGGCGCGGATGTTGGGTTTGTAGGCGTAGAACTCGTCGGGGTTGACCGCGCCTTGCACCACCGCCTCGCCCAGGCCGTAGCTGGCGGTGATGAACACCGCGTCGCGGAAGCCGGACTCGGTATCCATGGTGAACATCACGCCGGAGGCACCCTGGTCGGAGCGCACCATGCGCTGCACGCCGGCCGACAGTGCCACCGACTTGTGGTCGAAATGGTGGTGGACGCGGTAGGAGATGGCGCGGTCGTTGAACAGCGAAGCGAACACCTCCTTGATCGCGTGCAGGACGTTGTCGATGCCCTGGACGTTGAGGAAGGTTTCCTGCTGGCCGGCGAAGCTGGCGTCGGGCAAGTCCTCGGCGGTGGCACTGGAGCGCACCGCCACCGAGACCTCGGCACCGCCGGACTCGGCAACCAGCTTGGCGTAGCCCTCGCGGATCTCGGTTTCGAGCTGGGCGGGGAAGGGCGCCTTCACCACCGCCTCGCGGATTTCCTTGCCGGTCTTCGCCAGGGCCTGCACGTCCTCGATGTCGAGGGCGTCGAGCAGGGCATTGATGCGGTCGTCCAGGCCCTCGTAGCTGAGGAATTCGCGGTAAGCGGCGGCGGTGGTCGCATAGCCGTTCGGCACCTTCACACCGGAGGCGGCGAGGTTGCCGATCATCTCGCCCAGGGAGGCGTTCTTGCCGCCGACGATTTCAACGTCGTGCATGCCAAGCTGCGAGTACCAGAGGACGTGAGGGGTAGCGGAAGCGGTCACTGGATTAAATCCCTGAGATAGTGGGTGCGGCCTGGGGCCGCGAGCGGCGGCGCCTAGAATACGTGAACTGCCCGCCCGACCCGTACCCCAGCCAGACTATGCAAAGGCATGTGTTTTTCCTATCTGACGGCACCGGCATCACCGCCGAGACCCTGGGCAACTCGCTGCTGACCCAGTTCGAGGGTCTGGAATTCCGCAAGGTGACCCTGCCGTTCATCGCCACCCCGGAGAAGGCGCGGGCGACGGTGGACTACATCAACCATGTCGGCGACAGCGACGGTGCCCGGCCGCTGGTGTTCTCCACCACCACCAACGACGCCGCGCGGGCGGTGCTGCGCGAGTGCAAGGGTCTGTTCATCGACCTGTTCGACACCTATATCCACACCCTGGAGCAGGAACTGGGGGTGCCTTCCACCCAGGCGCAGGGACGGGCGCACGGTCTGGCCGACGGCAGCCGCTACAACGCCCGCATCGACGCCATGAACTATGCGATGGAACACGACGACGGCCAGTCGACGCGCGACCTCAGCAAGGCCGAGCTGATCCTCATCGCCCCCAGCCGTTGCGGCAAGACCCCGACCACGCTCTACCTGGCGCTGCAGCACGGCATCTTCGCCACCAATTTTCCGCTGCTGGAGGAAGACCTGGAGAAGCCGCGCCTGCCGACCGCGCTACAGGGTCTGGAGGACCGGCTGTTCGGCCTCACCTCCGACCCCGAGCGTTTGGCGCAGGTGCGCAACGAGCGCCGTCCCGGCAGCCGCTACGCCTCGCTGGCGCAATGCGCCTTCGAGCTGCGCCAGGCCGAGCAGTTGTACCGCCGCTACAACGTGCCCTACGTCAATTCCGCGAACATGAGCATCGAGGAGATCGCGGCGACGGTGATGCAGGAAAAGGCGCTGCGCCACTGAACCAGGCCAGCGCCGAGCGGCTAAGCTGTCGCCGTTCTGACGCGAAGCTGTCACCAGACTGTCCTAAGGTGGCGGCCGCCTTTCCTGGAGGATGTTCATGGGTGCCCCTCGTCGCCGCCGTACGCGGCTGCCTGCGCGTGTGTTGTCGCGTCCGCTCGGCCTCAGCCGCCGCGCCTTTCTCAGCCGTCTCGGCGCCGCCACGGCGACATTGCTGGCGGTTCCGCTGCTGCCCGGTTGTGGCGACAGCACCACGCCGGAGGGGGCTGGCGGCGGTACGCCGGTTGGCGAGAATCCCTTCAAGCACGGCGTCGCCAGCGGCGATCCGCTCAGCGACCGGGTGATCCTCTGGACGCGCGTCACGCCAGTGGCCAGCGAGGACATCCCGGTGGTGGTGCAGGTCTACCGCGACGCCGCGCTCAGCCAGCTGGTCGGCAGCCAGAGCCAGACCGCCACTGCCGCGCGCGACTGGACGATCAAGATCGACTTCAGTGGCCTGATGCCGGCCAGCAGCTACTACTACCGCTTCCACGCGCTGGGCCACGCTTCGGTAATCGGCCGCACCCGTACCGCGCCGAGCAGCGCCGAACGCCTGCGTTTCGCGGTGGTGTCCTGCTCCAGCTACGCGCACGGCTATTTCAACGCCTATGGCCAGATCGCCAAGCGCGCCGACCTCGACTTCGTGCTGCACCTGGGTGACTACGTCTACGAGTACGGCGATGGCGAATACGGCGACGTGCGTCCCTACGAACCCAGTCACGAGATGGTCAGCCTCGCCGACTACCGGACCCGGCACAGTTACTACAAGCGCACCGACGCCGATCTGCAGGAGCTGCACCGGCAGCACCCGATGATCTCGATCTGGGATGACCACGAGTCGGCCGACAATTCCTGGCGAGACGGCGCCAATAACCACACCGAAGGCGCGGAGGGCGCCTGGACCAGCCGCAAGAGCTGGTCCCAGCAGGTCTATGACGAGTGGATGCCGATCCGCCTGCCCGAGGCCGGCAACCCCGGCAAGATCTGGCGCAAATTCAGCTACGGCGGACTGATGGATCTGGTGCTGCTCGACACCCGTCTCTACGACCGCGACGAGCAGTTGGGCACGCCGCCGCTGCCGCCGGACAATGTCGCCGATCCCGCCCGCAAGCTGATCGGTCCCGAGCAGATGGACTGGCTGAAGAACCAGTTGTCGCAGTCCAGCGCGGTCTGGAAGGTGCTGGGTCAGCAGGTGATGTTCGGCCAGTTGAAGATCGTCGGCCTGCCGGATCTGTCGGTGATCCCCGGGCTGTCGCTGCTGCCCATCGTCGGCAGCGGCGGCCAGTACCTGAACAGCGACCAGTGGGACGGCTACCAGGCCGAGCGCAGCGCGATCTTCAGCCATCTGAAGGATCAGGGCATCGCCAACACGGTGGTGCTCACCGGCGACATCCACACCAGCTGGGCGATGGATCTCACCCCGGATCCGAACAACCCGCTGGCCTACAACCCGCTCAATGGCAGCGGTTCGCTGGGCGTGGAATACGTCTGCACCTCGGTGACTTCGCCGGGCCTGGAACAGCTGGCGCCGGTGCAGGATCTGATCCGGGTGCTGAACCCGCACATGAAGTACGTCGATCTCTCCAAGAAGGGCTACATGCTGTTTGATGTCACGCCCGAGCGCCTGCAAGGGGAGTGGTGGTACGTCAGCGGCATCACCGAGCGTGGCGGCAGCGAGAGCTTCGCCACGGCCTTCCCGGTCGCCGCCGGGGACAACCGGCTCGGCGCTGCCGTCGCATCGCCGAGTCCAGCCCCGGAGGCCAGTCCGGCGCTGGCGCCCTGACCGGGCGGTTTTTTCGACGCCCGTGGGGACGGTTCGCGTGCTAACGTGGCGCGGTCTGTGTTTTCCGCTGACGTTGCAATGTCCGTCCCCCCCTCGCTACAGCGATTCCTCCCCTCAGCCGAGCAGCTGGCGCAGACGCTGCGCGAGTCCGCCAGCTTCCGGGACTTCCTGGCTCTGGCGCTGAAGAGCAGCGGCGCTGATCCGCGCGGCCTCGACATGGCCGGGGCGCGCTACCGCGTTGCCGATGCCCTCAACGGCGTGCGCGACGAGCTGGCCCTGGACGACCGCATCCTGATCGGCGCCAGCGAGGTCAGTCTGCGTGAGCTGCTGACGGTGCATGCCGAGGTGGAACGCGAGCGGCTGATCCACGCCATCTGGCGTCTGGACGACTTCGCCGAGCTGAAGGAGTTTTTGCTCGCGCTGCGCGCCATCGTCCGTTACGCGCTGGACCTCGATGGCCAATTGCACGGCCATGTGCTGCTGGCCGAAACCCTGATCCCGATGATCGAGTCGGTCGAGCGTCGGCAGTACGTGCTCGACAACGGCGACAAGGCCAGCGACGCCATCACCCGCAATCTCGGCCTGCGCGCCAAGGTGTTTGCGCTCGACCGCTCCGGTCAGGAGCGCCTGAGCCTGAACGCCACCGGCGTGTTCGACCGCCTGTCGCGCACCTTCGGCCGCTTCGGGCGCTGAGCCCGCTCCGTCGTCGCGACGCGGACTCAGCCGGTCCGCTTCTGGATGAACTCGATCTTGTAGCCGTCCGGGTCCTCGACGAAGGCGATCACGGTGCTGCCGTGCTTCATCGGCCCGGCCTCGCGGCTGACCTTGCCCCCGAGTGCGCGTACCCGCTCGCAGGCGGCGTAGGCATCGTCCACTTCGATGGCGATGTGGCCGAAGGCGGTGCCGAGCTGGTATCCGGTCACGCCGTAGTTGTAGGTCAGTTCGATCACCGCTCCCTCGGACTCCGGCTGATGGCCGACGAAGGCGAGGGTGAACTGGCCTTCCGGGTAGTCGTGCTGCCGCAGCAGTTGCATGGGGGTCATCTGGTTGAAGAACGAAAAACCGGCGCTCTGGAAATCTATATAAATCAATGACTTACGATAAGTTTTTCGATCATTGTCAACAAAATCAATGAGTTATGGTTTCAGTCGCGATTTTTGATTGTACCCAAGAGGCGTTTGTGTTCATCCAAAGCAGCTGAATAAAGCCGGTTTTTATTCCGAAAATAACGCTGCTACATTCGGCGTCCTCCAGCCGAGGGGAAGCAAATGTCGCAATGGAAAGAGCGATTTTTAGGGATTGAAGAACTCCCCGAAGAACTGACCCAGTCAGAGCTGGAAGATTTTTTTGCGCTGTCGCCCAAAGACATCCAGGCGATCGCGGGTTCTTTCAACAAGCAGTTCAGAATCCCCGTCGCCATACAACTCTGCTTCATTCGGCTATCTGGCGGGCGGCTCAACTCGTTCAACACGCTACCTCGCCCCCTACTGAAGTTTGTCGGGGACCAACTCGGCCTGGTTGCGCCCTCCATCGCATCATTGCGTGCGCTGTACAAACGTGAAAACACCCGCCTAAAGCATCAGGCCTGGGCAATGACTCACCTTGGCATTGCCGGACATACCAAACGGCAAGAAGCGATGCTGCTGGCTGCAATGCGAGAGGCCAGCCAAGGTACCAGTGATACCAATCGGCTCATGGATATTGCTTGCCGATGGCTTGTTGATCGGAAGCTCCTGATCCCCAGCCTGTCCACGGTTCGCGGTATCTGTGTTCGGGCTTCTATCGATACCGAGGAAAACGTCTACGTCGCAATCTGCAAAGCCACCACAGCCGAGCAACGCCAGGCATGGATGGAGGCCCTGATGGCCATCCGCAAGGATGGGCGGACCACGCTGGAGTGGTTGCAAAGCGCACCTAAGAAGCGCTCGCCGAAAAATATGGCGGCTATCTTCGAGAAGATTGATTTCTTGACCGGCCTTGGAATCGCTGCGATCGAGCTACCAGGCGTTTCCTCGCAGCGGCTTCAGGACTACGCCAGATTGATGCAACAGCGCAGCCCGAGGAGCTTCAAGCGGTTGAAGCCGGTATCGCAAATCCTGCAACTGGTTTCATTCCTCAAGGTGAGCCTGAGCCAGACCTCTGACATGGCTATCCAGCTCACTGGAAAAATGACGTCGGATATTTGCAGCCGCGCGCTTGCGAACGTCAAAAAAGGCGACGCCACCACCATCGTTAGTTATCGCGGGGCTTTGACCAATATCTTCGACATGGCCAATGACGAGAAAGTCGAGCCTGATGCACTACGCACGAAGATTCTGGAGCTACAGAAAACATTCGGCGAAACGGTATTTCCCAGCAGGCTGGCGGCGGTACGCTCGGAATTGGTCGACCAAAATCAAAACAAATCCATTCGTCCGCTGCTGAAACGTCTCGCCAAGCTGGATATCAAGGGCAATGAAAATGACAAGGGGCTTTCAGGACTGACCGCGCTTCGCGGGCTTTATGAAAACAGCAATACCGCCCTGCCGGATCATGTGAAGAGCCATGGAACGAAATGGAACTCGCTGATTGACGAGCAAAAGGACAGAGAGCGTGCATTTCGTGCGTTTGAAGCAGAGACATTGCTTAATCTGAGAAAGAGCTTCCGCAGTGGCAGTTGCTGGTTGGACTACAGCAACACTTTCCGCGATCGCGAACACTTATTGATCCCTACTGCGGAGTGGGAGAAGCACAAGCGCCGTCACTATGGCCTTCTGCGCTTGCCTGCCAATGTGGATGATTACCTGGCTCCCCTCATAAAAGCGGCTGAGCTTGGAATCAAAGCTGTCGCCGCCGCGCTCAGTCGTGGCGAGCTGGAAATCAATGAGAACGATATCAGCCTCGATCGTCTGGAAGCTGAGGGCGAGCCCCCCGAAGTCGCCAATGCACGCGCCATGATCGACCAAGAGATCGGCAGCATCCAGCTTCCAGACCTCATGCTGGAAATGGATGTGAAAACCCGTTTCACAAAGGCGCTACAAGGTCGGTTGCCGAAGAATGATCGTGAGTTGCTGTTGGGTTATGCCGGCATATTGGGCTTGGGCACCGATATGACAGCGTCCGGCGTGGCGATGATGATGTCGGAGCTGAGTCCAGAGGATGTTGCGGGCGCGATGAAGGGGCTGGAGTTCGATAACGCCATCAATAAAGGCAATGCGATGGTGCTGGAGTTCATCAATCAACTGCCGATCGTCGCAATGTGGGGTGATGGCAAGGCGGCGTCCTCGGACATGATGAGCCTGACTACATCCAAGCATCTCTGGAATGCGCGCCTCGACCCTCGGCGCCAGACGCCTTCCGTGGGTATGTACACCCATGTATCGGACCGCTGGCCAATCATTTATCACCAGCCGATCGTGCTCGGCGAGCGCCAACCTGGTGTGGCTATTGAAGGCGTAATTCGCCAAACCGAATTGAACATTGATCGACTAGCTGTCGACACCCACGGCTACACCGATGTTGCAATGGCTTTTTCACACGGTTTGGGATTCGACCTTTGCCCCCGCCTTCGCAATTTGCGTGAGCGCCGTCTGACGGTGCCTCGTGGCATGTCTGTTCCTGAGGGAATCAAGGAAGTCGTTGACTCGACCCTCAATCTCGAACATGTGCGGAAGCACTGGGACGATCTGGTGCGCGTAATGGCTTCGATGAGTAACGGTACGCTTAGTGCAGTGACGGCGCTTCAACGGTTTGGGTCTGCTGCTAAAGGTGATCCGATCTACCGCGCCGGACAGCAGCTGGGACGACTACTGCGCACGATCTATCTCTGCGATTACTTCACCAAACCTGAGTTCCGGCGCGAGATCACCAGACTGTTGAACCGGGGTGAGCATGTCCACACCCTTCAGCATGCGATTCATCTGGGTGCCGTACGCCACGATCGGGCTCGTCGTCCCGACGAGGTCGTCGCAATTTCTGGCGCCCTGACCTTCCTGTCCAATCTGGTGATCGGCTGGCAGGCCAGTCGCATACAGGAGGCGGTTGCATCTCTTGAGAAAAAGGGAGTGGTGCTCAGCAAAGAGATACTGAGGCACATCAGCCCTGTCCGGTATGCCGGCGTCAACTTCCGGGGCACATTTCGGTTCCCGATCGACCGCTACCGGCAGTTACTTATCATCGACGGCGTACCCCGACTCCAGATCGTTCGGTCTAACTGATCGCTAGTCGCTGAGGCTGCTGACGAGCTGCTCGGATACCCTCACCAGCTCCTTTCGAGCGCGAACAGGGAGCAGTTGGTAGCTGGCAAGCAATCGGGCCAACTCGTTATCTGGTGTGTAGAAAAACGCGACCGGCACTTTCAGGACTGAAGCCATTTTCTCCAGCAGCAGAAAATTGGGCACATGCCGCCCTGTGCAGTAATGGTTTACCCGTGAGCTAGCCACCGAAGCGTCAATGCCACAGCGAATCCCAAGCGCTTTCTGGGAAATACCGATCCGCGCCATCGCCTCATTCAGGCGTTTTGCGATCGGATTCTGAGTTTTTTCGTGGGTTGCCACACCTTGCCGCCGTGCTGGATACCGCCACAGCTTCGATTTTCGGTGTCGCCCCAGATACTTAGAGTTCCTAAGTTGGCATGTGATCCATATAATTCGCTGGCCGGCGCTATCTGGAATGCAATGGCTTTTCACGCGCTAGCGGACAGTCCGAGGCGCTGAGGAGCTACCAGGGATGCGGACGTTCATCGATTGAGCCCATGAACGCGAGGTAAGCGTGTTTCAACTTGTATACGGCGACCACGATCTAGTGCTACCGCTGGCCTTGGATGCCGTGGCCGAAGAGCGCCTGGTCGATTTGATGTCGATCGCGGTAGAGCCAGGTGCTGAACGGGCCGATCTGGCCAGGCGCATCACCGATGCGATCAGCACGCTGCTGGACTGCCAGATCGTTCCGCCGACCGAAAAGCAGCTCAAATATGCCGTTGCAATTGCAATGGAACTCTCACTCGCAATCCCTCCAGAGGTTCTTCGGCACCGGCATGCGATGACTGAGTTTTTGGGCGCCCATGCACAAACCTATCGCCAAAGGAAAGGAAGGGCGTAAGCAATGACGAACACGTCTGACAAAGCCGAGATCGAGGAAGCCCACCCACTCTGCGACATCATTGATGCCACGGCGCGACGCCGACGGGAGGATGCAGGCTGCGTTTCGCTCGCGGAGGCTGAGGGGTTCGATTACCCCACCTTCTTTACCTGCACATTTAACTACTTCGCCACTGGTGAGGGACAGTCCATCGGCGTGGTAATGGGCTACACACACAGCGCGGAGCAGTTGAGAAGCGTGGTCACCGAAGAGTTTGGCAGCTACTACGCCAGCGGTGCGGAACTCTGGCCGCGCCTCCACTTGGCTTCCGATGTTCGATCCCTGATCCCGGATGCGATCCGTGCGGTAATCGCGGACCCGACGCAGGTGATTGGCAACTTCCATTACTCCAGTAGGTTCCATCTCAATCAGTCGTGAGTGTCTGCATGACCCACCATCAGCCAGAACTTGATGACAACGACAAAAATGCTGGCGAGGACACGGAGCACACTGCGTTTGCGAAGCGTCTCAGCCTGTTGGTGACCCGCTACGCAATTTCAAACTGGCAGGCGATGCTGGATTTTGATCATCTCGGCATGGACGGACTCGATGATTTTGGTGGCAATGTGCTAGCCGAGATGGGCCCGTTTACATTGCTTGACCGGGACAAGCAGTGAATACCGCCCGAATGCCGAGCAGCACGCCTAGAAAGCCAGATCCAGTTCGTGAGCTGTATCGTCAGGCCAGTGCAGTCGGTGTCGCTGTTGGAAAGCTTCAGACAATCCTGAAACACCACGAGCCAGGCGATGGCAGCGCATTCGCCTTTGGCTGGATCGTTTCACGGAAAAATGTGTCGGGCCAGATTTTCGAGCTATCAACGAACGGTCCAGGACCACGTCGCACGGTTCGACTTTTGTTGACGGGTGACCGCATCTACGTCGGACTGCCCAGGACAGAAAAGCTGGCCAAACGAATCAACAGCCTCACGGCAAAACGACGACCGACGAAAGCGAAAGCATAGAGAAGCCGGCAACCAGAAATCCGATCAAACCCCTGCCTTCAGTTGGCCATGTGTATCGGTCGAGCGTCCCGGCTTGGGACGGCCTTTCGATCCCTCGGAAAGACCCTGCAAAATGCCGCAGTCCTTCGACGCCTGCGGCGTCTCGCAGCGCAGGCGCAAGGCCTTCAACTGACTCTGTAGGCCCCTCAGCACCTTGATTCGCTCCGCGACATGCTCAATGTGCTCATCCAGCACATCGTTGACGCCGCCGCAGCCCAATTCAGGCGCGTCCCGCAGGCGCAGCAGGTTCCGAATCTCCTGAAGCGTCATATCCAGCGCCCGGCAATTCAGGATGAACTCCAGACGCTCGCGCTCCACGCTGGTGTAAAGCCGGTAGTTGCCATCGCTGCGGGCTGGCTTAGGCAGCAGCGTTTCCCGCTCGTAGTAGCGGATGGTCTCCACCGGCACCGCCAGCAAGGTGGCGAGATCCCCGATTCGGTAGGTCTTGAGCATTTCAATCTCCACGAGCTTGACCCTGAAGCTACTACAGGGTGTCTACTGCTGCCATCCATCCGGGAAACGTCGATGTCCGCCACCTGCTGCAACGCGAACTGCACCGCCTCCAAGCCGATCCCGCCGAGCTATCGGCGGGCGCTGTGGATCGCGCTCGTGGTGAACCTGGCCATGTTCGGGGTCGAAATGGTTGCGGGCTGGGGTGCGGGCTCAGCCTCCCTGCTGGCAGATGCTGTGGATTTCTTCGGCGATGCGGCCAATTACGGCCTGTCGCTCTTCGTGCTGTCGATGAGCCTTGCCGCCCGCGCCCGCACCGCCATGCTCAAGGGGGTTTCGATGGGTGCCTACGGCCTCTATGTCTTGGCACAGGCTACATGGAACGGTGTGCATGGCGTGGTGCCGGAAGCCCTGGCGATGGGCATCGTCGGCACCGTGGCGCTGGTAGCGAACGTTGGCGTCGCCGTGCTGTTGTATGCCTACCGCGACGGCGACGCCAACATGCGCTCGGTCTGGCTGTGCTCGCGAAATGACGCCATCGGCAATCTCGCCATCCTTTTGGCAGCGCTCGGTGTGTTCGGTACTGGTAGCGCCTGGCCCGATCTCGGCGTAGCGACATTGATGGCCGTGTTGGGTCTATTCGGTGCCACCCAGGTCATTCGCCAGGCGCGTATGGAACTTCGTTCAGATAACCCTCGGACATCCGCTGCTGCGATTCACCCATGACCCTGATTACCCGCACCCTGACAATCACGCTGCTGCTATTCCCGTTGTTACTCCGTGCCGTGGGGCCTGCGGATGCACAAACCATCTGGCGGCTGCTCGACTATGTAGCCGTGGACTACCCCAATGCCGTGCAAGCGGGTGCGGTGGTTGCCACTGGCGAATACGCTGAGATGCAGGATTTCGCCGGCACCGTGCAGCGCGAGATCGCCGCGTTGCCGCCCAAGGCCCAGCAGTCGGATTTGGTGAAGGGTGCCAGCGCGCTGACGGCGGCAATCACCAGCAAGGCCGACGGTGCAGTCGTGGCCACGCTGGCACGCCAGCTCGCCACCGAGCTTCTGAGCGCCTACCCGGTGCCACTGGCTCCAAGCGCAGCTCCTGACCTTGCGAAGGGCACCGCCCTGTATGCCACGCAGTGCTCTGGTTGCCACGGCACGATGGGTCGTGGCGACGGCCCGCTGGCCGCAAACCTGACCCCGAAGCCCGTCAACTTCACCGATGCGACACGCGCCCGCGAGCGCAGCATCTTCGGGCTGTATCAGGTCGTGACGCAGGGCCTGGACGGCACCTCGATGCCCAGCTTCGCGGCCTTGCCGGATGCGGATCGCTGGGCGCTGGCCTTCACGGTGGGGCAGTTCGCATTCCCTGCCAGTGAAGTCGATGCAGGCAAAGCCCTCTGGGAAGGCAAGCCACAGTTCCGTGAAGCCTTGCCGAATCTGGAAGCTCTGGTGTCGCAGCGTCCTGCTTCGCTCGCCACGAGTAGCGATGAAGCCACCGCATCCGCTCTGACCGCCTATCTGCGCCGCCATCCAGAAGCGGTGCTGCCGACACGCACACAGTCCTTGCAGATCGTGCGCGCCCACTTGGCAGAGGCTGTCGCGGCCTATCAGCAGGGCAATCGGGAATCTGCGGGCCGTCTTGCGGTCGCTGCCTATCTCGATGGCTTCGAGCCGCTGGAGCCGGTGCTGGCGATCAAGGCACCCGACCTCATGCGCACCATCGAAACCGCCATGACCGGCCTGCGCGGGCAGATCGCCAGCGGCGTGGAGCCGAAGCAGATCGAGCAAGCGGTGGCCGGGATCGAAAGCAATCTCGCGCTCGCCGAAACTGCACTCGATACCAACTCCTCCAGCGCCGGTTCGGCGTTTGCCGGGGCCTTCGCCATCCTGCTGCGCGAGGGTGTCGAGGCTCTGCTGGTGGTCGTCGCCATCCTCGCCTTCCTGCGCAAGGCGGGCCGTGCCGAAGCCATCCGCTATGTACATGGCGGCACGCTGGTGGCGCTGCTGGGCGGCGTGGCGACCTGGGGCGCGGCGACCTATCTCGTCACCATCAGCGGTGCTAGCCGTGAGGTCATCGAAGGCGCGTCAGGATTGTTCGCCGCAGCGGTGCTGGTCTTCATCGGCATCTGGATGCACGGCAAGAGTCAGGCCGGTGCCTGGCAGCAGTATGTGCGGCAGAAGATCGGCGCAGCGCTCTCGAAGCAATCGCTGTGGGGATTGTTCGTGCTGAGCTTCGTCGTGGTGTATCGCGAGGTGTTCGAGACCATCCTGTTCTATGTCGCTCTGTGGAGTCAGGGCAACGGCCATGCCGTGATTGCCGGTGCGCTTGCTGCTTCCGCATCGCTGGCCGTGATTGCCTGGCTGCTGCTGCGCTACTCCAAGCGGCTGCCGCTGGCGCAGTTCTTCTCCTGGAGCGCGCTGCTGATGGCGCTGCTCGCCGTGGTGCTCACCGGCAAGGGCGTTGCCGGATTGCAGGAAGCCAACCTGATCTCCTCGCAGCTCATCAACCTGCCGCGTGTTGACCTGCTGGGTTTCTACCCGACGGCACAGGGCGTCATGGCGCAGGCGCTGTGTGCGGCAGTCCTGATTCTGGGCTTCTTGTGGAACCGGCACACCGCGAATCAAAAGGTCGAATCCAGACCGGTCGTGGAGCGCAGCCAATGAAGCTCTTCGGATTCCCTGTCGATTTCCGCATCGGCCAATCACGTCTGATAAGCTGATCTCATGTTTTCGTCCCGCGCCTTTCTGACCCTCTGCCTGTGCATCGCCATGCTGGTGGTGCGCGTGGGCAGTGCGCATTTGCACATGTGCCTGGACGGACAAAGCCCTCAGACCAGCATCCTGTTTGGCGATGACCGCATAGATGCGCTCGGCCTCCAGGCTGGTCCTGCGCACCAGGACTACGACATCGACCTGGGCACCAATTCGGTCGGCAAGCTGCCGAAGCTCGACAACACTTTCCTCGCTCTCCTGTTTTTGGCTGCGCTGGGATTTCTGTCTCTTCGCCGCCAGCCCGACTTCATGCGCGCGGCTTCGCCACGCACCTCGTTGCTGTCACCGCCGCACCTGCGCCCGCCGCCCTGCGGCCCGCCACTCCACTCCGTCGCGTGAACTGACGCGCCCGGCGAAAGCTGGGCATTGCGCCCATCCGCTGTCGCCATTGGCGAAGTGGAGGGCAGTCTGACGGAGTTTCTTCATGTCTCAATCGTTCAAGCGGCTGCGCGCCCTTTTGGCCGCGCCGTTTCTCCTGGTATCGGCAACGGCATTCGCCGATAACGCCACCCCCATTCCATCCAGCCCGACACTCGCCAGTTATGTCGATGCGGTGCTACGCACCCACCCAGAGCTAAAGGTTGCCGATGCCAGTGTCGCGGCGGCTCAGGCGAAAGCCGACGGCTTGGCACAGGCCATCTACAACCCCGAACTCAATGCCGATGCCCAACGCTCGCAAAGCGATGCGTATTCCATCGGCCTGAGCCAGTCGCTCGATTTCTCGGGCAAGCGCAGTGCCCGCACCGCAAGCGGCCAGAAGCAGTTGCAGCAGGCAGTCGCCGAACGCGCCGCCCTGCGCCAGCAGCTCGCCACCGGCCTGCTGTCGGCGCTGGCCGACTATCAGGCCAAGCAAGCCCTGCTCGCACTCGTGCAGCAGCGGCTGGAGTTGCTGCAACGCTTCTCCACCATCGCCGAGCAGCAATACGCGGCAGGTGACAACGGCATTCTCGACCGCAACCTGGGGCAACTCGCGCTGGCGGAAGGCATCGCCATCGCCGGTCGTGCCGAGCTGGAGCTGCTGGAGGCACGACGCAAGCTCGACACCGCCACCGGCAACTCTGGCTTGCAGCCGCCGAGCCTGCCCACGGCGCTGCCCTCTGTCGCACATCTGCCGACGGACTTTGATGCGTTGAGCAAGGCGCTGCCCTCGGTGCAAGCGGCGCAAGCACGACAGGAAGCGGCCTTGGCCGAAGTGGACATCGCCCGCAGCAACAGCCGCGCCGATCCCACGGTCGGCATCCGGGGCGGGCGCGAAACCAGCGACAGCGAACCGGGCAAGACGCTGGTCGGCTTGCAGCTCTCCATCCCGCTGTTCGTCCGCAACAACTTCCGCGCCGAGCAAGTAGCGGCCAGCGCCAGTGCCGACGCCGCGCGTCTCGAAACCGCTGCGCTCACGCAGCAGTCCATCGCCCGCATGAAGGCGACCGCCAGCCAGTTCCGCGCCTCTTACGCAGCTTGGGAGCGCCTGAGCAAGGCCTCCGGCACCGCGCTCGACAACGGCATCGAGCTGCTGGATCGCGTCTGGAAAGCGCGCGAGTTCAGCACCGCCGAATACCTCGTGCAGCTCAAGCAGCTGCTCGATGGCCGCGCCGCAGGCGAAGAGCTGCGCTACCAAACCTGGCAAGCCTGGGCCGAATGGCTTGAAGCCTCCGGCCAATGGCGCGAGGGCTTGAGCGAACTCGACGCCACCGCTTCCGCATCGCCTGCCACCACCCCCAATTCCGGTAACACCCCATGAATCCCATTCTCCGCAAATCCCTCCTCGCCGCTGCCGTTACCGCGATGGCTGTCAGTCTTTCCGCCTGTGGCAAGAAGGAAGAAGCTGCACCCGCTGCCGAAGCCGCTGAAGCGCCTGCCGCCAGCGATACCGTCACTCTCAAACCGGGTGCCGATGCGACCGCAGGCATCAAGATCGAAACCATCACGCCGCAAACGCTCGCCCGCACTGTTTCGGCGCCGGGTGAGGTGAAGTCCAACGACTACCGCTCTGCACAGATCACGCCGCGCGTCGCTGCGCAGGTGGTGCGTCGCCTCGCCAAGCTCGGCGATACCGTCAAGGCTGGGCAGGGGCTGGTAACACTCAGCAGCGTTGAAGTCGCCGAAGCGCAGGGCGAGGCGCAGGTGAAAGCCCGCGAGTGGGCGCGCGTGCGCGAACTCGGCGAAGCCATCGTCGGTGGTCGCCGCTTCTTGGAAGCCCGCGTCGCCGCCGAACAGGCGCGTGCCAAGCTCATCGCCTACGGCCTCTCTGCTGCCGAAGCAGGCAAGGGCGACACGCTGGGCCAGTTCACGCTGGTCTCGCCGCGTGCAGGCACGGTGCTGAAGGATGACTTCGTCGAAGGCGAGCGCATCGAGCCGGGCCGCGCGCTCTTCCAGATCGCCGACGAGTCCGCCGTGTGGATCGAGGCCAATCTCTCCGCCAGCGATGCCGGCAAGGTCGTCGAAGGCGGCAAGGCCCGCGTGAAGGTTGATGGCCAGTGGCTTGATGGCAAGGTCATCCAGAAGCACCACCTCATCAACGAGACCACGCGCACCATCCCGGTCCGCATCGAGGTCGTCGCCGCAGGCGATCACATCCACAACGGCGAGTTCGTGGAATGCCGGGTTGAAGTCGGCAGCCTCGACAACGTGATGGCCGTGCCGAACAGCGCGCTCTATCAAGGCAGCGATTCCAGCTGGGCGGTGTTCGTGCAGAAAAGCCCGACGGAGTACCAGCGCGTTCCGGTGACGCCCAAGGACGACCTCGGTGAACAAACCATCGTCGAGGGTCTGCAAGCCGGTGCCAAGGTGGTGTCGCAGGGCGCGTTCTACCTCAACTCCGAACTGGCGAAGGCCAGCTTCGGTGAAGAATAGGAGCGCCCGCCATGTTTGATGCCATTGTCAATTGGTCGGTGCGAAGCCGACTGCTGGTCGTGCTGGGCCTGCTGGGAGTGATGGCCGCCTGCGCCATGCTCATCCCCAAGCTCAAGCTCGACGCCTTCCCGGATGTCACCAACATCCAGGTCATCATCAATACCCAAGCGCCAGGTCTCGCCGCCGAAGAAGTGGAGCAGCTCATCACCTTCCCAGTGGAGTCGGTCATGTATGCGTTGCCCGACATCGCCGAGGTGCGTAGCGTCTCCAAGACCGGCCTCTCCGTCGTCACTGTTGTCTTCAAGGACGGCACCGATCTGTACTTCGCGCGCCAGCTGGTGTTCGAGCGTTTGCAGGCGGCGCGGGAGCAGATTCCCGACGGCGTGGGCGTGCCGGAAATGGGGCCGAATACGTCGGGCCTCGGCCAGGTGTTCCAATACGCCTTGCAGGCCGATGACCCAAGCAAGGTCGATGCGATGACGCTACGCAGTCTCAACGACTGGGTGGTGAAACTCTTGCTCGCACCCGTCTCCGGCGTGACGCAGGTGCTGTCCTTCGGCGGCGACGTGCGCCAATACCAGGTGCAGGTCGATCCGCAGCGACTGCTGGCACAGAAGCTCAACATCGAAGACCTCACCACGGCCATCGAGCACAACAACCGTAACGCCGGCGGCTGGTATGTGGACCGCGCCGCCGAGCAGCTGGTGCTGCGCGGTGTCGGCTTCGTGCGCAGTGGCGAGGAAGGCCTGCGCGACATCGCCAATATCCCCGTGAAGAACGCCGATGGCGTGTCGGTGCGCGTCAGCGACGTGGCGCACGTGGCCCTGGGGCCGGAGATTCGCCAAGGTGCCACCAGCATGTCGGTGCGCGATGCCGACGGCAAACCCAAAATCCTCGGCGAAGTGGTGACGGGCGTCGTGCTGAAGCGTTTCGGTGCAAACACCAAGGCGACCATCGACGGCATCAAGGAGCGCCTGCCTGCGATTCAGAAGGCCCTGCCGCCGGGCGTGAAGCTGGTGCCGTTCTACGACCAGTCCGATCTCGTCAGCAAGGCCGTGGGCACGGTGACGAAGGCGCTGATGGAAGCCTTCGTCCTCATCATCATCATCCTCGCGCTGTTCCTGATGAATGCGCGGGCGACGCTGTTGGTGCTGCTGTCGATCCCGATCTCGATTGGCCTCGCACTGGCGGCAATGTCGTATTGGAATGTCTCCGCCAACCTGATGTCGCTGGGTGGCCTCGCCATTGCCATCGGCATGATGGTGGACGGCTCGGTGGTGATGATGGAGAACATCTTCAAACACCTGTCGGATCACGAAGACCATCCGAAGCTGGCGAACGCAGACGGCATGGCTCACGCCGAGCCAGATCGGCAGGGCATGGCGGTGCGCATCATGAAGGCCGCGCGCGAAGTGGGCCGCCCGGTGTTCTTCGCGGTGCTCATCATCATCGTGGTGTTCACGCCGCTGTTCGCGCTCGAAGGCGTGGAAGGCAAGATGTTCCAGCCGATGGCCATCTCCATCGTGCTGGCGATGATCGCCTCGCTGGTGGTGGCGTTGACGGTGATCCCGGCGCTTTCGACCTATCTGTTCAAGAAGGGCGTGAAGCACCGCGAGAGCCCAGTGATGCCGCCGCTGGAGAAGGTCTATCGCCGCGTGCTGGACTGGGCGGTGAAGCATGTGCGGTCCGTGTCGATCTCGGCTGCCGCCCTGTTCATCGGGGCTTGCGCGCTGGTGCCCTTCCTCGGTTCGGAGTTCGTGCCGATTCTGGAAGAAGGCACGTTGGGCATGCGCGTCACGCTCAGCCCTTCCGTGAACATGCAGACGGCGCTGGAGGTCTCCGGCAAGATCGAACGAAAGCTGATGGAGATTCCCGAAATCACCTACGTGCTCGACCGCATCGGCCGCCCCGAGCTGGGCGGCGACCCGGAGGATGTCTCGAACCTGGAGTGGTATATCGGCGTCACCCCGGCGGAGGAATGGAAGTCCGCCAAGAACCGTGTCGAGATGGAAGCCCTCATCGGCGAGAAGCTGGCCGAGTTTCCGGGCATCGTGGTGGGCTTCGGCCAACCGATTGCCACGCGCGTGGACGAGCTGCTCTCCGGCGTGCGCGCGCAGCTCGCCATCAAGCTGTTCGGGCCTGACCTCACCGTGCTATCGGAAAAGGGCGCGCTGATCGAGGCGCTCGCCAAGCGGGTGCAAGGCACCAAGGATGTGGCCATCGAGCAGATCGAGGGCCAGGCCCAGCTGGTGGTGCGGCCCAACCGCGAGGTGCTCGCGCGCTACGGCATTCCGGTCTCCGCCGTGATGGACCTGGTCTCCGATGCCATCGGCGGCAAGACCGCCGGCCAGGTAATTCGCGGCAATGAGCGTTACGACATCTACGTGCGGCTTGATGAAGCCTTCCGCAACAGTGCCGAGACCATCAAGGCGCTGGTGCTGCAAGGGGCGAATGGCACGCAGGTGCGGCTGGGAGATGTAGCGACGGTGGGCATCGAGTCCGGCCCGCCGCAGATTCGCCGCGACGACGTGCAGCGGCGTGTGGTGATCCAGGCCAACGTCGAAGGCCGCGACATGGGCAGCGTGGTGGCGGAGCTGGATCAGCGCATCGCCAGCGAAGTGAAGCTGCCGCCCGGCTATACCGTGGTGTTCGGCGGGCAGTTCGAGAACCAGAAGCGCGCGCAGCAGAAGCTGATGATCGTAGTGCCGCTGTCGCTGGCGATGATCTTCCTGCTGCTGTTCTTCGCCTTCAGCTCGGTGGGCCAGGCGCTGCTCATCATGGTGAATGTGCCGCTGTCGCTGATCGGCGGCATCGTGGCGCTCTTCCTCACTGGCCAGTATCTGTCGGTACCCGGCTCGATTGGCTTCATCGCCCTGTTTGGTGTGGCCGTGCTCAACGGTGTGGTGATGGTGACGGCCATCAACCAGCGGCTCGATGAAACGGGTGATGCCGCGAAGGCGGTGCAGGAAGGTGCCTTCTCAAGGCTCAGGCCCGTGCTGATGACAGCCTTCATAGCCGCGCTGGGGCTGATCCCGATGCTGCTCTCGCACGGCATCGGATCCGAGATTCAGCGGCCACTGGCGACGGTGGTGGTGGGTGGCTTGGTGTCGTCCACCTTGCTGACCCTGATCGTGCTGCCGGCGCTATATCGGCAGTTCTCCAAGGGGCTGATCGTGCGCGACGACCACTGAGGTAAATCCCGACTCGGCGGGGTAGCCATCCCAGATGCCCCGCCGCTTTTTGGAAACCGCTCGTTAAACCCAACATCCGTTGCAATCACCACGCAGCAAGGAGTTCTTCACATGAAACTCGTCAAGGCATTCATCCATCACGTCCGCTCCGCCAGTGTCGTCGAGGCACTGGCCGATGCGGGCTTTCGCAACCTCACCCTGCACGATGTGCGGGGGATGCTGAAACCACTGTCCGCACACGAAGTGACCTATTCAACCGACGTCAGCGGACTGGTGATCTCCGAAGCCCGCCTGTCTCTGGTGGTCGAGGATCAGGAGGTCGATGCCGTCACCGCCATCATCAGCACCGTGGCGCGCGTCGGGCCGAACGTCTCCGGTTACATCTATGTCAGTCCGGTCGAGCAGGTGATCGCCATTGGTGGATCGCAGTCGTGAGCGGGAAGGCGCATGACGACCACACACATCACGAAGGTGAAGGGGGCGACGCCCATGCCGAACATCAGGGTGAGCAGGGTGGTCACAGCCATGAGAATGCGGGCCTCTTCGGCGAGAAATCGGAGCTGATCTTCGCCCTGCTCGCGGGTGCCTTCGCACTCGCTGGTTGGCTGCTGGCGCGGCAGGGTGTGGGTCCTGGCTGGCTGCCGACGGCCTCGTTTGTGGTCGCCTACATCTTTGGCAGCTACTACACCGCGCAGGAGGCCATCGAGAACCTGCGCGCCAAGCGATTCGAGATCGACACCCTGATGCTGGTGGCTGCCGCAGGCGCAGCGGCCCTGGGCGAATGGGCCGAAGGCGCGCTGCTGCTGTTCCTGTTCAGTCTGGGCCATTCGCTCGAACACTTTGCGATGGGCCGCGCCCGCCGCGCCATCGAAGCCCTCGCCAAGCTGGCACCGGAAGTCGCTACCGTGCGTCGCGGCGACCAGACGGAAGAAGTCGCCGTCGCGCAGCTGCAGGTGGGCGATGTGCTCATCGTGCGCCCGAACGAACGCCTGCCTGCCGACGGCGTCGTCGTGCTCGGCAACAGCGCCGTCAACCAGGCACCGGTCACGGGCGAGAGCGTGCCGGTGGACAAGGAGCCCGTGAAGGACGTGGCCGCCGCACTCGCGGCGTTCGACAAGCTCGCGCCGCAGCACCGCGTGTTCGCAGGCACCATCAACGGCGCGGGTGCCATCGAGGTGAGTGTCGCCCGTCGCGCCGATCAGTCGGCGATGGCGCGGGTCGTGAAGATGGTGACAGAGGCCGAGGCGCAACGCTCCCCGACCCAGCAGCTCACCGAGCGTTTCGAGCGCATTTTTGTGCCCTTTATTCTGGTGCTGGTGGGCCTGTTGATGCTGGCCTGGCTGGTGATCGACGAACCCTTTGCGGTGAGCTTCTACCGCGCGATGGCCGTGCTGGTCGCGGCGAGCCCCTGCGCACTGGCGATCTCGGTGCCGAGTGCTGTGCTCAGCGGCGTGGCGCGCGCGGCGCGCGGCGGCGTGCTGGTGAAGGGCGGCGGGCCTCTGGAAAACCTCGGCACACTCACGGCCATTGCCTTCGACAAGACCGGCACGCTCACGGAGGGCAAACCCAAGCTCACCGATGTGATCGCCGCCGAAGGCAGCACGCCGGAGGAGCTTCTCAATGTCGCGCTCGCCGTCGAGAAGCAGAGCGACCATCCCCTGGCCCTGGCCGTGGTCAACGGCGCTGGCGAGCGGCTCGGCGACAAGGCCGAGACCTTGGCGATTGCCGAGGTCGAGAGCATTACCGGCCGTGGGGTGAAGGCACAGGTGGCGGGCGATCTGGTGTTCATCGGCAAGCCGGTGCTGTTCACCGAGATGGCCGATGCGCCGGTGCCTGCCGACGTGAGCGCCGCCAACAAGGCGCTGGTCGAAACCGGCCGCACCACCATGATCGTGCGGCGCGGCAGCCGCTACCTCGGCGTGATCGGCGTGATGGATACGCCGCGACCCGTCGCGGCACAGGTGATGCGCGAATTGCAGGCACTGGGCATCAAGAAAATGATCATGCTGTCCGGCGACAACCAGCAGGTTGCCAATGCCGTGGCGAAGACGGTGGGCCTGACGGAAGCGCGCGGCGACCTGATGCCCGAGCACAAGGTCGAGACCATCCAGTCACTCATCGCCAGCGAGGGCAAGGTGGCGATGGTGGGCGATGGCGTCAACGATGCACCGGCGATGGCCAATGCCACCGTCGGCATCGCGATGGGTGCTGCGGGCTCGGATGTGGCGCTGGAAACCGCCGACGTGGCCCTGATGTCGGACGATCTGGCGCATCTGCCTTTCGCAGTGGGTCTGTCCCGCGCCACCAGCCGGATCATCAAGCAGAACCTCTGGGTCAGCCTGGGTGTGGTGGCCGTGCTCATCCCTTCCACCATCCTCGGCTTGAGCATCGGCACCGCCGTGCTGTTTCACGAAGGCTCGACCCTGGTGGTGGTCGTCAATGCCCTGCGGCTTCTGGCCTACCAGGGCAAGCCCGCAAAACCTGTGGTGTAACCGAAACCCGCTTTGCAGGAGACCTGAAAGCCATGAGCGAAACCTTGAACATCCCAGCCCTGCGCGGCACGGGCTTGATCTGTCCGGCGTGCCAGGTGGCGCTGGTGATGAGCGAGCGCCAGAACATCGAAATCGACTACTGCCCCGCCTGCCGTGGCGTCTGGCTGGATCGCGGCGAGCTGGACAAGATCATCGAGCGCAGCCAGGGCACGCCATCGGAGCCGCCGCTGGTGCTGGCTTCCGGCCCGATGAAAAACTCCTATCCGGTCGATGAGGGGCATCGCGGCCGCGCAGGACATGACGGTGGGCACCGGCGCAAATCCTGGTTGCAGGAGCTGTTCGACTGAACGCTGCACAACCGTCTTTTCTATCCGGGGCCGCAACGAAACCCCGCCGCGACAGGAGCATTGGCATGAGCGAAGCACACGATCACGGCAAGGGCAGCAACGAACGGGCGATGTGGCTGGCCCTGGCCCTGACGGGCGGGTTCATGGTGGTCGAGGTGATTGGCGGCGTGCTGACCGGCAGCCTCGCCTTGCTCTCCGACGCAGCCCACATGCTCACGGACACCACCGCGCTCGTCATCGCGCTGTTCGCCATCCGCATCGGGCGGCGTGCCGCCGACGCGCGCCGCACCTATGGCTATGCGCGCTTCGAGATTCTGGCCGCCGCGTTCAACGCCGCCATGCTGTTCGTGGTGGCCTTCTACATCCTCTACGAGGCCTACGCGCGGCTCAGCGAGCCGCAGCAGATCCAGTCCAGCGCCATGCTGGTGGTTGCCGTCGTCGGGATGATTGTCAATTTCATCTCCATGCGCCTGCTGACGGGTGGCAAGGACGAGAGCCTCAACGTGAAGGGCGCGTATCTGGAGGTATGGAGCGATCTGCTCGGCTCGCTGGGTGTGATCGTCGGGGCGCTGGTGATTCGTTTCACCGGCTGGCTGTGGGTGGATACGGTGATCGCGGTCGCCATCGCGCTCTGGGTGTTGCCTCGCACCTGGACGCTGCTCAAGGCCAGCGTGAACGTGTTGCTCGAAGGCGTGCCGGACGGGGTGAACCTCGACGACATCCGTTCTGCCCTGCGCAGCACGCCCGGCGTGCAGGAAGCACACGACCTGCACGTCTGGGCCATCACCAGCGGCAAGACTAGCCTGAGCGCGCATCTGCTGCTGAACGTCGGCGCTGATGCCGAAGCGGTGCGCCTCGCCGTTGGCGCGAAGCTGCGCGAGCAGTTCGGCATCCGTCACAGCACCCTGCAATGCGAGTTGACGCCCTGCGATTCTCCCGATGATTTCGGTTTGCTGCCCCTGCCAATACCGGCTGGCGATCAGGCTGGAACCGGGCATCGCAACGATCCCGCTGGCGGAGACTTGCGGCGTTGATCCCGCAACCATATTCGGAGAAATCATCATGCTACTGCGCCCCTTGTTCACGCCACTCGCCGGTTTCGCAGCCCTGCTGTGCGTCGTCGGCTGCGGCAACAGCGCTGTCCCGGATGTCGCCAGCGTTCCACCCGCACCCGCACCCGCACCGGCACCCGGCACGCCGCCGGTCCTGGGCACGAAGAAGCTCACCGTGGTCGTCGCTGTGGTCGATAGCCTCATGCCCCAGGAGATCACCGCCACCACGCCGAATCTCGATGCCCTGAAATCCGAGGGCACCTTCTACACCGAGAGCCGCGCGATCTTTTCCGCCGAGACCATTCCCAACCATGTGGCGATGATGACGGGCGTCAACCCGGCGCGCAGCGGCATCGCCACCAACAACTTCATCGACTTTCTCGACCCGCTCAATCCGGTCGAGCGCGATCTCTCGCTGCCTGAAGAACTTGCGGCCAACACGCTGTTCACCTGGGTGGATCGGAAGTGCCGCGTCAATGGCCTCAATCCCGACATCAAGACCGGGGCGACGCTCTCGAAAAAATACCTGTTCGAGGTGTTCCAGGGGGATGCTTTCGACGCCCAGCGCGCCAACCGCAATGCCAAGGTCTTCAACGTCCCACCCGACAGCCACTGGGATCCGACCAGTAGCCCCGCCTACATCGGCCCCGGCTTTGAATACACGCCCGACGCGCCCACCATGCAGCAGGCGCTCACGCAGTTGCCGGAGGCGGATTTCTTCTTCGTCAGTCTCGGTGATGTGGATCGCTTCGCGCATGCGCTCGGCACCGCCGCACGCAGCGCGGCACTGCTGACCGCAGACGCCCAGATTGGTCGCCTGCGCACTGCGCTCGAAGACGCCGGGCGCTGGGAAAACACGGTGATGATCGTCACCAGCGACCACGGCACCGACATCGCCACCAATCCCTTCACCAATGGCATCTCCACCCAAGGCACGCTCGACGCACTCGCCGGCTGCTTCACGCCGATGACCGCGGTGCAGAACGGCGGCAGCGACAGCCTCTACGTGATGGATCGCAGCCTGCCGCTCGCCCAGCGCCAGGCGGCGCTGCGCGCGGCGCGTGCCTGCCTCATCGGCACCACCGATTGCGCGACCCTCTGCCCCGGCGCGACGCGCCCAGCCAATGCCGCCCAGATTGCCGGGGCTTGGTACACCCAGGACGATGCTGCCGACCCCGAAGGCAGCATGCCGGCCAGCCTCGTTTCCAGGCATCCGAATCTGGGCGATCTCGTGCTCGTGGCCGCGCGCGGGTTCAAGTTCTCGGAGCCGGACGCAAGCGGCAATCCCATCCCTGGTAATCACGGCCATCCGGTGACGTTCCGCAACGTCATGCTGGTCAGCGGCGGCTCGCCCTGGGTGAAGAAGGGGCAAGTGATCGCGGCCTCCACCGCCACGCCCAGCGATTTCGACCGGCTGCCGGAACAGGCGGAGAACATCGACATCACGCCGACCGTGGCCTGGCTCCTGGGACTCAACATCCAGCCTGGCGATTTCCCTGAAGGCGCTGGTTTTGATGGCCGCATCCTCGACCAGGCGTTCAGCCAGTTCGATACCGCTCCCAATGCAGCCGCGCCCACGGTCTGCGGGCGCTTCAGCTAAAGCCCAGACATGGCCAAACCACCGCGCAGGCCGCATGGACGCCCGAAAAAGATCGTGCAAGAGAACACGACGGCGCGCGTGGGCGTGCCGAGAGAGGCAAAGCTCGCACTCCTCGTGGCGATTCCGTTCGGCATTGCGACTGCGCTCATCCTGAGTTGGTCGAGCCTGTTTCCGGTCGCACCGGAGCAGCTGGTCGAAGTGGTGTGGAGACACCAGTGCAAATGCGCCAATGGCTGGATGGCGGGACTGCGTGCCGAAGGCTTCGTCGTTCAGGATTTCGAGCTCGACGACATCCGGTCCTACCGCCAGCAATGGCATGTGCCGAACACGATCACCGGATGCCATCCGGCCTCCTACCTCGGCTACTTTCTCGATGGGCACCTGACGGCAGCCACGCTGCATCGCCTGGCGCGCGAGCATCCCGATGCGGTGGGCATACAGCAGGTGGACACCGTCCAGCCCGATGCCGAGGGCAAGCCGCAGATCGTCGGCAGTCAATTGCTGCTGGTCGATGGCAACGGTGCCACCAAGCCCTGGCCTGAGATTGCGAAAGCTGCGGCACCGCCCGAACCATCACCGCCGGAATAGGTCACACCAACGTGCGTCACTGAGGAGAGAGACATGGACAGATCACCGCGTGTGCTGCCATTCGTCGTCGTGGGTCTGCTATTGCCAGTTTCGGCTTGCGTCACCGCCCCCCGCACCGCCACAGCGAATGCGCCAGGGGCTTACCGATACTGTGATCCCTACGCGCTCAGCAGCGGTGCCTACGGCCGCTGCTACAACGGCATCAGTCGCTTGGATTACCTGGGCTATGGCGGCTACTACGGCGGATACGGTTATCCGCAGGCTTATGGCCCGGCCTCTGCGCGTTACGGCAGTTATGGCTTGAGTCGGAGCTACGGCGGTTTCGGCGACTACCACTTCGACGACGGCTATCACCTGGCCAGCGCCTACGGCCACGGGCAGCCGGGTTTTGTCAGCGCGCCTTACCGCGATTTCTTTCCGATCCACTCTGGGTCGTATGGTCCGGGAGCCGGTCATTACGGCGGTTTCGGCGGACTGCATGATGACGTCCGCCTGCACTCCGGCAGCCCGCGCCACACGAGCGGCATCCGGCACGGCGGCGGCATCGGCCATTCGCGGCCCGGACACGGTGGCAGCAGACACCACTGAGGGGGTAAAGGGGGGCAGACAAGATAAGCGTAAAATGTGCCAAGATCGCTAATAAGTGATTGATCTAACTATGTTTAATTAGATAATCAGAGCCCGCGTAGCCGTAAGTGTACTGCACGACATAGCGCTCGTTCCCTTTCGCCGCGCCCTCATCGCCATTCCGACGTCGATGGTCCGCCTCCAGATGGGCCTCGGCGCAAATCAGCCTGTCGAAAAGCAGTTGATGATCCAGCACGAGCAGTTCATGGATGCGTACCTGCAAATGCCGCTGGGATCTGATTGCCGGGTCGAGCGCTCCGAGTACCGATCGCGGATCTTCAAAATTGACCCGCTTTTTGCCCCGCGTTAGAAACAGCCGTGTTCGCTTAAACAGCTTCCAGCATGATTCCAATGGAACCTGGCGTAACTCAACGGCGCTGTCCGGCACGTCCTCACCTCGGCACACCTTCCCGATTGGATGAAGGGTCTCGAACGTGACCCGAAGGTCCGGAGGCAGCTTGGTCTTCAGCTCGCGAGCCCAGAAGAAGACGAACGAAATTCCCGGTTTTTCAGGCTGTGAACTGTCCCTCCAGAAACGCCTGGCCATCGCGTTTTTGTAGTCATTGCCAAACTTCGCATGTGTCGAGCACAAGAAGATGCCGCTGGGTGTCGGGGTCGCCGTTCGCCAGCACAACCGGCAGACCTCGATCAGCTCCGGAGATGGTTCGGGTGAAGCCGGCCTCTTGAGCCGAATATCCAGTTCGAAAAGCGCTTCGCGGATAGCGCTCCCCTCAACTCCCCAGACCTCGGCGGCGATGTGTGGGTCCCACCCATTGATCTCCGCGATTCGCTGAAGGCGTGGCGGTACCGTGGCTTCCGCGGAGTCTCCATATCCCCACGACAGCGAGTCCGCGAACGCCTCCGCCGGCCCCGCCAACCTCTCCGCAAAAATCCACCAGTCCTCGACCGTCCTGACCTTGGATGGGAATTCGCGTTCGATTTCCTCGAACAGCGACCGAAGCGGATCTTGAACCGCTCGCCGGGCGGCCTGCCAAAGCGCATGCGCCCGTCGGCGCGCGGGAAGCGGACCAACCTCTTCGATCAATCGCGCTTGCAGTTCTTCTTCGTGTTGTCGATTGGGCTTTTTGTACACGCACGCGCTCAAACAAGTGTCGCTGCAACAAGAGCTTGGATCGGACTTTGGAAATGGCGCGACCTTGCGGCGCACCACTTTTCGGTCCCGCATCCTGCTGCGGCATGTCAATCAACATCAATCGTTGTCACGCCGACGAGGCCGGTAGCCCAATGGCCGACGTCCTTCTGGACGTCGAAGACATTGCCCGGTTGTACCGGTCGACGCCGGGAACGATTCGAACTGCGCTCTATCGGCATCGGCGCTGCGGCGCCGCATTCCGTTTTCCCCAGCCGATCCCGACGAACCGTCGCCTGCTTTGGCTGAAGAGCGTCGTCGACGCTCATCTGAAGTCCCTTCAGCTGGACTCTGCCGCCGTGGGCGGCCCGGACGGCAGCTATTCCGGGAGAAGGCCAATGTATGTTGGCGCGCGTTGAAAACTGACCATCTCTGCTCATTGAAAATTGACCAGGGGTGGACGCCGAGGGCGGTAGCCCTCGGCGTGTTGGGATTGTAGGTCGTCAGATCAGTTCATCGGTTCGCTCCTG
>NZ_RJVO01000005.1 GCF_003730135.1 Stagnimonas aquatica
GTGAACACCACCTCCACCCAGCCCTTGATCTTCTGCTTGCAGGCCCATTCCGGCATCTGCGGACGCGCGGTGGAGAGCGGAATGAGGTCTCGGCCCTTGAAGCTCTTGCCGGCGGCATAGCCGGCGCCGCCACCACCGCCAGTGCCGCCGCCGCCCGCCCCGCCCCCGGCGCCGCCGCGCAGGAAGCCCCCGAAGGCCCCGGTGCCGATGCCCAGGCCGGTGGTGTCAATGTTGACCGCGACGTTCACCGGCCCGGCGTCCATCGCGACATTGGCCAGCGCCGGCGCCGAGATGCTGGGCAGCGCGGTGGTGGTCAGCGAGGGCGGTGCGTCCGGCGGCGGTGGCGGCGCCTTCTCCGGCGCGCTCAAAGGATCGGGCGGCGGCGGCTCGGCTTCCGGCCGCACCTTCACCATGGCCACACCCTCCACCTTCGGCCCCTCGGCGTAGCCGCCGTGATCGGCCGGCGTGATCGCCCAGCGCAGGAAGGCGAACAGCAGCAGCACCGCGAGCAAGCCGCCCAAAGGAGCAAGTAACCAGCGCTTCATGGCACCCCGCCGCGCATGCTCTCTGCCCCGCTTGCGGGGAAGGGTTGGGGTGGAAGCCGTGGCGCACCCAGACTCCAGGTCCCTGCATCGCGGGGGCGCAAACGCCCCCCTCCTGGCCTCCCCCCGCAGGCGGGGGGAGGGACCGTGAGCGCGAGGCGCTGCCAGCGAGGCCTCATCGCTCCGGCGTCGCCGCCACCGCCACGTTCTCGACGCCGGCGAGCCGGGCCTGATCCATGGCTTCCACCATCAGGCCGGCACGCGCGTCCTTGTCAGCCTGGATGATTACTGCGGCTTCCGGGTGCTCGGCGTGCATCTTGGCGACGATGCCGCGCACCGAGCGGATGTCGACGCGCTGCTTGTCGATGTAGACCTCGTTGTTGGCGGAGATAGCGACGAAGATGCTCGCCTTCTCCTCCTTCACTGCGGTCTTCGCGGTGGGCCGGTTGACCTTGATGCCGGACTCCGACACGAAGGCGGCGCTGATGATGAAAAAGATCAGCAGGTTGAGGAAGAAATCCAGCATCGGTGCGAGGTCGATGCCGGTTTCTTCCACCGGGGGATTGTGGCGGCGGAATCTCATGGGGAAACCCTCGAAAAGCGTCGCGAGCGCGGGCACGTCGCGCACCGCCGGAGCGCAGCAAGCGCAGTTGACTGGGTGCTCCATGAGCATTGCGAGCACCGCCGGGGCGCGAGATGCCGAGCGCAGCCGCTTTGCGAGGGTTTCACCGCGCATCCTCCAGGGCCAGGACCGAGTTGAGTTCCTCGGTCTCGCGGCGCGCCTTGGCCGTGTAGTGGTGACTGAAGTACATGCCGGACAGCGCCACCGCCAGGCCGGACAGCGTGGCGATCATCGCCTGCGAGACACCGCTGGCCATCGCACGCGGCTCCGACTGGCCCTTGATCGCCATCACGTCGAACACTTCCAGCATGCCGCCGACGGTGCCGAGCAGGCCCAGCAGCGGGCAGATCGGGATCAGCGCGCGCAGCAGCGGCAGGGTGCCGCCCATCGCCACCGACAGCTCGCCGATCATCGCGGTGCGGATGCGCCGCGCGGTCCAGGACGCGCGTTCCGGCCGCGCCTGCCAGCGGGCGGCGGCGGCGGCGCGCGCCTGCGGATAGACACGGGCAAACCACCAGGCGCGCTCGATGATCAGCGTCCACATGGTCAGCGCCACCGCCAGGATCCACCACACCACCCAGCCGCCGGCATCGACGAACTCGTTGATGCCGGCGAACGGCGTCAGCAGCGCCTCAAGCACGGACGAAGGCTCCGCTCTGCTGCTGCTCGATGCGCTCGGCCAGCAGACCGGCCGACTGCTCGTCGAGGATCTGGATCAGCGCCCGCGAGCGCGAGGCCAGCACCGCGTTGATGAACAGCAGCGGGATGGCGATGCCCAAGCCCAGCACGGTGGCGATCATCGCCTTGGAGATGCCGCCGGCCATCAGCTTGGGATCGCCGGCGCCGGCTTCCATGATGACCTGGAAGGTTTCGATCATGCCGGCGACAGTGCCGAGCAGGCCGAGCAAGGGGCCGGCGGCGATCACCAGCCGGATCAGTTGCTGGCCGCGCTCGATGGCCGGGGTTTCTTTCAGCACCGCTTCCGACAGGCGCAGCTCCAGCACCTCGGGATCGTGCTTCTCGTTGTCGCCCTTGAACACGCTGAGCACCCGGCCAAGCGGGTTGTCGGGCCGGGGATTGCGCGGATCGACCAGCTGGGCACGGACGCTGGCATCCACCCGCAACAGGTATTGCAACTGGTAGATCGCCAACAGAAACCCGCAGAGGCCGACGACGATGATCACGTAGCCCGGCCAGCCGCCCTGGTGAATGCGCTCGCTGAGCGAGGGGCGGTCCACCTGCAAGGCCAGCAGCGAGCCGCGCGTGGGGTCGATCAGGATCGGCGCGATCGGCTCCTCGTCTTCCTCGGCGAAATCCTTGGCCAGGCCGCGCGCGCCGTGGCCGGGCTGGCGCGACAGCGCGCGCAGCTCGCCGCTGCCCTGCGGGATCGCCAGGTAGTCGCCGTCGGCGAAGGCGGTGAAGGCACCGACGCGCACCACCTCGGCCTCGGCCTTGGCGCCCAGCGGGTCAATGACCTCGGCCTTGAAGCGCGCCGACTTGCCCTGCTCGGTCATCTCCTGCTGCAAAGTGAGCCACAGGCTTTCCAACTGGTTGATGCTGGGCAGCGCAGCACCCTTGGCGATGCCGTCGAGCAGCTCCAGGCGCTTGGGGTACTGCGGGTTGATGTAGGAGTCGGCGAGCACGGTGCGCAGATCGCCGGCCGACTGTCGCGCCGCCGCGTAGACCTGGGTGTAGTCGCCGGCACGCTCGCCGAGCTGCTTCTTCAACTCGGCGATCTCGCGCTGGCCGGCGTCGAAGCGGCCCTTGACGCCGTTGACCCGCGCCTCGACGGCGGCGAGTTCGGCCTCGGCCTTGGCCAGCAGCGCTGCCTGCTCGTTCTTGTTCTTGAGGAAACGCGCCTCGCGCTCCTGGTTGAGCTTGCTGCTCTGCTGGGCGCTTTCCTGCACCTGCTTGAGCAACTGGTCTAGGCCGCTAGGCTTTGCGGCGGTCTGGGCCTGGGCGGGGCTGGTGACGATTAGAAGAGCACTCGTAACCGCCAGCAAGAGTCTGCTCCCCTCTCCCCTGGTGGGGGGTGAGGCGGAAAATGGCGAAGCACCGCTTCGCCCCGCCGAACGCCATTGCCCATGCATGGGGCAATGGCCGGCAGGGTTGGGGGAGAGGGGGCGCGCACTCCACCACGCCCGCTCCGCGCGGAAGCAAAAGTCCCCCCTCTCCCCTGCCCCTCTCCCACGAGGGGAGAGGGGAAGTGCGCGCTTGCTTTGAAGCGCGCTCATCCACACCAGCAGCGCGCGCATCACTTTGCACCTCCCGCCAAGGCCGCCGGCACCGGCATGGGCAGCACCAGGGTGTCCGGCGCGCTGATCTCGCGGGCGATGCGCAGGCCCTTTCTCAGGCTGGCGAGGTAGTCGTCGTCCAGCGGCTGCCAGGCCTTGGCGGCGGCGTCCCAGCGGCCGGCTTCCGCACCGTCCAGGCTCAGGTAATACAGGCCGATGCGACCGACCCGCAGTACGTCCACCTCGCGGTCGGCGACCACCGCGCGCTCGACACCCATCGAGCGGCCGTAGTCGATCTCGATCTGGTAGGCCTCCAGCACCCGCCGGTAACGCTCGGCGACCGTCGCCTCGGGATCGGCCATCAGCCGCTTGAGGTTATCGACGCGCTCGCGCCGCTCCTGCTTCAAAAATGGCAGGTCGAGGCTGACGAACTTGTCGAGGCTGTCGAGCATGCGCAGCATCAGCGGCGTCAGCTCGCGTTCGGTGCGTTCGATCTCCACCAACTGCTGCGCCAGCGAGGCCTTCTCCGCCGCCTGCGCGCCCTGCAACTGCTCCAGTTGCTTGGCGTAGACGTTGAGCTGCTGCGCCTGCCAGGTGGCGGCGCGGTAGCGCTCCAGCATGGCCTTGGTGCTGTCATCGACGCCATTGATGCGGCTCTGGCTGGCCACCGCCGCGCGGTTGCTCTGTACCGTGGCCTCGATGGCCTGGTTGATCTTGTCGCTCTGCTGGGCCGAAGCCCCGAGCGCCACCAGCCCCAGCGCGGCGCTGAACAGGAGTGCACGCGCCATGTCAGACCCGCGCGACCTTGCCGGGCGCGCGCGTCGCGCGGCGGAGGATGGGACGTAGCCAGCCGTCGATTTCATGAACCATGTCTTCCGTATCGAGATCATCAATCACCCAGTGCGAGCGCCCGGGCCAGTGTCGGTGGGTCGCGCCCGGATAGCGCGCGGCGACCTTGCGCACCACCGAGGCCGGGGTGAGCTTGTCGGCCCCGGCGCTGACCACGTACACCGGGCAGCGCACCGCGCCGGCCGGCACGCGGGTGGCCTTGCCGCCGTCCGCCCACCAGAACACGATTTCGCTGATCGCCCGCCCGGACTCGTGGACCAGACTGTTGACCAGCTTGTCCTGGTAGCTGAAGTGCAGGCCATTGGTGGCGTAGCGGCGCAGGCCTTCCGGACTCAACCGGTGCGGCTTCTTCCAGAAACCCCAGCGGCTGAAGATCGGCAGGCCCACCGGCAGCACCTCCGGCACCAGCGAGTTGATGCCGGCCGGCGCCGCCGGCGTCAGCAGCACCAGGGCGGCGGCGTTCAGTTCCGGCGCCGCCAACTGGGCAATCAGACCGCCCATGGAATGGCCCAGCAGCACCGGCGGCTGGGAAAAATTCTGCGCGCGCACGAACTCGCAGGTGGCGCGCACGTAGTCGCGGATGGAGAGTGCCGCCACCTGCTCGGCCTGCTGCGGGCCGGGCGTATGTGCCGGCAGGGTCAGACGGTGGCAGTCGTAGCCGCGGGCGCTGAGCAGTTCATCGACTTTCGCCAGATGCTCGGCGGTGCACCACATGCCGTGGATGAGTACGAGGGGATAACCCATGAGGTGGTGGACAGGCCTAGTAGCCGGTGATGAGTTTCTGGGACCAGCGGTAGAGCCGGCTTGGCGTCAGCTTCTGCAGCAGCGCCACCGCCTGGGTCTGCAAGCCCACCGGCCAGTGCACCGGACATAGCGCCGCGCTGCGGGTGGCGGCGCTGTAGAGCGTCGCCGCCACGTCTTCGGCGGAGAGCCGCACGCCCAGGCGATCAATGCTCTTGGGCTTGTCGCTGACGCCCGCCACCATCGGCGTGGCGACGAACAGCGGCATCAGGTCCATCACCAGAATGCCGCGCCGCTGCCACTCGATGTTGAGTGCCTCGGTGAGCCCGCGCACGAAGAACTTGCTGGCCGAATACACCGCGAAGGCCGGCGTGCCGTAGAGAGCCGAAGCCGAGCACATATTGATGACCCGGGAGCCCGGCTTGAGGTGCGGCGAGGCGGCCAGACAGCCGTTCACGACGCCACGGGTGTTGATGTCGATCAGCCATTGGTAACGCTCGGGACCATGGCTTTCGAAGTCACCGGTCAGCAGCACGCCGGCATTGTTGATGAGCAGATCAAGCCGGCCGGCGGCGCCGACGAACTCGCTGACCGCCTGGGCGAAGGCCTGGGCATCGCTCACATCCAGAGCACCCGCCAGCGCCCGGTCCGGGCCCAGCTCGGCGGCCAGCGCGCCCACGGCGGCGGCGTTCACATCGTAGAGGCCGACGAACCAGCCCTGAGCGGCGAAGCGCAGGGCAGCGGCGCGGCCAATGCCGGCGGCGGCCCCAGTGATGAAGACGGATTTTGCAGGGGACTGACGGCCAGCCATGGCGAATAATTCTTCGAAACTTTCTCCTGCGCCGACTGTAGAGCATCGCCCTACAATTGGGCTACCAAAATCTTGTCTGCCTCCAGAGAGCTTCCATGTCCGCCCACGCCCCCGGCTTTCTTGCCCTGGTCAACAGCGCCAAGTCGCGCATCAAGGAAGTCGGCGCCGCCGAGCTACCGGCGCTACTCCAGAAAAATCCGGCGATCCGCCTGATCGACACCCGCGAAGAGAGCGAGTACGCCGCCGGCCATGTGCGTGGCGCGGAGTGGATCGGCAAGGGCGTGATCGAGCGCGACATCGAGGCCAAGCACCCGGACAAGAGCACCCCGCTCTACCTCTACTGCGGCGGCGGCTTCCGCTCCGCACTCGCCGCCGACGCCTTGCAGCAGATGGGCTACAGCGAGGTGGTGTCGGTGGATGGCGGCTGGCGGGAGTTGAAGGGCCTGCTGCCGACCGAGTGATCGCAAGGTGGCTCAGGGATACCGCACCGCCACGATCTCCAGCTCCACCTCGCCGCCCGGCAACTGCACCCGCACCACCTCGCCTTCCTGCTTCTTGAGCAGCGCCTTGGCGAGCGGCGAGTCGATGCTGATGGCGCCGGTGGCGGCGTCGGTCTCGTCGCCACCGACGATGCGGTAGACACGCTCGGCGCCGTCCTCGTCCACCAGTTCCACCAGCGCGCCGAAGTAGATGCGGCTGCGGTCGGTCGGCTGGCTCTCGACGATCTTCAAGTCCGGCAATCGCCGTTGCAGATAGCCGACCCGGCGGTCGATCTCGCGCAGCTCCTTCTTGCGGTAGATGTACTCGGCGTTCTCCGAGCGGTCGCCCTCGGCGGCGGCGGCGGCCAGCGCGCGCACCACCTCCGGCCGGCGCTCGCGCCAGAGGTGCTCGTACTCGGCCTTGAGCTTGTCGTAGCCGGCGCGGGTGATGTGTACCGAGGCAACCTCGGGATTGGGCGGGCGCCAGCGGCTCACGCGTGGAATTTCCGGATCAGCCCCGGCAGCAGCACCAGGGTGCAGAGCAGGATCATGCTCAGACCAACAGTCAGCAGCAGGCCCATGCTGACCATGCCCGGATGCCGCGCCAGCATCAGGTCGCCGAAGTTGGCGAGCGTGACCAGGGCGCCGAACAGCACCGCGCGGGTGGCGCCGGTCTTCAGCAGATTGGTGTCGGCCGGCAGTTGGCGGCCCTGCTGCACCAGGTAGACGCCGTAGTCCACACCGACACCGAGCAGCAGCGGCAGGGCGATGACGTTGGCGAAGTTGAAGGGGGTGTCGAACAGCACCGAGCCGGCGAGCGTCAGCAAGCCCGCCGCGATCAGCGGCAGCAGCACCAGCCCGGTGTCGCGCAGACTGCGCAGCAGCACCAGCAGCAGCAGGCTGATCGCCAGCACCGAGTAGAGGAAGGCCTGGCGGAAGGCCTCCACCACCGCGTGGCCGGCTTCGATCATGCCCACCGGGCCGCCGGTGACTTCCGGCGCGGCGGCGCGCACGTCGGCGACGAAGCGGGCGGTGGCGGCGTTCTCGTCCAGCACTTCCTTGGGCCAGACCTCGACGCGTGGCCGGCCGTCGCTGGCGCGCCAGCGGGCACGCAGCCAGGCCGGTAGGTCGGCCTCGGTGACCGGGCCGGCCTGCAGCAACTCGCGCAACTGGCCGATCTGGCGCGGCAGGCCGTCGAGCAGGTTGCCGCGCAGCACGGCGATGCGGGCGTCCGGCTGTGGCGCCGCCTGCAGGCGCGACAGGGCCTCGGCCAGCCGCCGGGCGGCAGCGGCGCGCTCGCCCTGCCAGAGCTGGGCAGCGCGGCTCATCGCCTCCTGCAAGCGGTCGAGCGAGGCCGCATCTTCCGGTCGCGCCTGCACCTTCAGCTCGCCGTCGCCGGCAATCGCGGGGCCGAGACTCAGGCGCAGGTCGTCGAGGATGGCGAGCTTCTCGTCCTGATCGGAGGGCACCAGGTCGAGCACGCTCATGGCGCGGCGCACCGTGGGCCGCTGCGCCAGCCGGGCGGTCAGGGCCTGCGCCTCGGCGTCGCTGGCGACCACCGCCGACAGGGTCAGGGTCGGGATGCTGGGGTCGCGCAGCAGGTCGCGGAAGGTCGCCACCGACTCCGCCTCGGGGTCGCGCAGGTGCAGGGGGTCGAAGTCGAAATAGGCCTTGGGTGCCAGCAGCGCGGCGCCGGCCAGCAGCAGCGCCATGCCGATCCAGATCGCGCGGGCGTGGAGGTAGGGCAGTTCCAGCAGGCGCTCCAGCCTCGGCGAGGGCGCCGGCGCGCGCATCTCGGCGGCCGGCCACAGCGCCAGCAGCGCCGGCAGTACGCTCAGGCTGGCGAGCAGGCTGATGAACATGCCGGCACCGGAGATCAGCCCCAGGCCGGCGATGCCGGTGAAGCTGGTCGGTACGAAGGCAAGAAAACCCAGCGAGGTGGTGGCCGCACAGACCAGCAGGAAGCCGCCGACATCGGTGGCGGCACGCGGGATCGCCGCCGCGTGGGCGACGCCGGCCAGGCGCAGCTCGCGGTAGCGCATGGCGAGGTACAGGGCGTAGTCCAGTCCCAGGCCGACATAAAGCACGCCGAAGGCCATGGAGATGAGATTGAGCTGCCCCACCGCCAGCGCCGCAAAGCCGGCGGTGAGCGTCAGCCCGAACAGCAGCGTCAGCACCGTCGCTCCCACCAGCCGCCCGGCGCGCAGGGCGACGAACAGCAGCAGCGTCGCCAGCACCAGGGCAACACCAAAGGCCAGCAGCGCGCCGGAGAAGGCCATGCCGATCTCCTCGTGCTCCAGCGCCTTGCTGCCGGTGAGCCGCACCCGCACTTCACCGAGGCCACGCGCCGGCAAGGCGGCAATCGCCTCGCGGATCGCCGCCACCGGCGCGCTGGCCGGTTGCAGGCGGCCGTAGTCCAACACCGGCACCAGCTCGATGAACTTGCGGCTGGACGGCGTCATGCCCTCGGGCGTGGCCATCAGGCTGGACCAGGCCAGCGGCCGCTGCTCCCCGCGCGCGGCGGCGTCCACCGCGTCGGCGAAGGCGTTCAGGGCAGGAGCCAGATCGAAACTGTCGTCCGGTGCCTCCAGCGCCCGCGCCAGCAGGCCGGAAACGCCGGACAGGCTGGGCTCGCGGCTGAGTGCGCCGAGAAACGGCTGGGCGCGCAGTACGCCATCGGCAAAGTTCTGCAAGGCCTCGGCGTCGAGGTAGAGCAGACCGTTGCGGCGGAAGTAGGGCTCCAGTTCCGGCGAGCGCACGGCGGTGAACAGCTCCACCCGCGCCTGCAGGGTCTGCACCAGGGCCTCGACGGCGGCGGCGCTGCGGTCGGCGTCGGCGCTCTCGACCACCAGCACCAGACCGGCTTCGGTATTCGGGAAGGCGGCGTCCAGCGCCTGTTCGGCCTTGCGCCAGGGCAGCTCGGCCGAAAGCATGTTGGCCGGGTTGGTATCCACCGACAGCCGGGTGGCGGCGAGCACGCCGGCGAACAGCGCCAGCACCAGCGCCGCCATCAGCACCGGACGCGGCTGTGCCTGCACCAGCAGGATCCAGCGGTGCAGCAGGGAGCTGAGGCGTGTGTTCATCGGCCGGGATTGCGGTGTGGGAGCCGCGAGCTTACGGATGCCGGCGCCGCCGGGCCAGTCGGGAGGCCCGGAGCCGCGTGCTACCCTTTCGCCCCCATTTCGTCCGTCTCCCGGGGTTGTTACCCGCCATGTTCCGCACCGTACTGGCGCCGCTGGCCGCGCTCTGCTTCTTGCTGGCGACGCCGCCAAACGCGCGAGCCGCCAGCACCCCGGCCGACACCGTCTCGGCCTTCCACCAGGCGCTCAGCGACAGCATGGCGCGTTCGGCCAAGCTCGGTTGTGAGGGCCGCATCGCCAAGCTCGGCCCGGCCGTGGATGCCGCCTTCGATCTGCCGTTCATCGCCGAGCGCAGCCTGCGCCGGCACTGGAAGACGCTGGACGAGAGCCAGCGCCAGCAGTTCACCGCCGCCTTGCGGACCTCCGTGGTCGCCACCTATGCCACCGAGTTCGCCACCCCGGGCTCGGTGAGCTTCAGCACCGGCAACACCGAGGCACAGAGCAATGGCGACGCCCTGGTGCGCGCCAGCCTCAAGCCCAAGGACGATGCCGCCGTCAGCCTCGATTACCTGCTGAAGCCGCGCGGCGAGCGCTGGCAGGTGGTCAATGTGCTGGCCGACGGCGTCAGCGACCTGGCCCTGCGCGCCAGCCAATACGATGGCCTGGTGAAGAAGGACGGCCTGCCCGCCCTGCTCGCCCGGCTCGACAGCCAGACCCAGCAATTGCTCAGCCGCTGCAAATGACCCCACGCTCCCGACTCGCGCCGCTGACGGCGTTGCTGCTGTTGATCCCCGCCCTCGCCTGCGCTCAGGACGGCACCGCGCCCCGCGAACTGGAACAGGTCACCGTCACCGCCAACAAGGTGGTGCAGAGCCTGGAACGCGCGCCCGCCTCGATCACCTCGATTGGCGCCGAGTTTGCCCGCGAGCGCGCGGTGAGCGGCTTCCAGGAGCTGTCCGACTACACGCCCAACGTGACCATGAACGTCTCCGGCTCGGCCGGTCAGTTCGTGATCCGCGGCCTCGGCACCCCCGACACCAATCTGGGCTTCGATCCCTCGGTGGGCACGGTGGTGGACGGCGTCTACTACGGCCGCGCCAACTTCCTCTCCGCCTTCTTCAACGACCTCGACCGCTACGAGGTGCTGCGTGGGCCGCAGGGCACGCTGTTCGGCAAGAACTCCACCGCCGGCCTGTTCAACGTCGTCACCAACAAGCCGGGCAGCGAATGGAAGCTCGACGGCGAGATGCTGGCGCGCGGCTATGGCGATCTCGCCATCCGCCCGGCGCTGACGGTGCCGGTGAACGAGAACTTCGGCCTGCGCTTCTCCGGCGCCTTCGTCAACGGCGACCGCAACACCCTCTACAACACCAAGCTCAAGCGGCCGGAAGAAAACGAGGAGCAGGCCAGCTATCGCGTGAGGGCGCGCTACGTCGGCGACAGCGGCCTGGTGGCCGACCTCAGCCTGCTGCGCGCCGAGCTGCGGCAGAACAACTCCAACTTCCAGTTGGTCGAGATCAGCCAGGCTATGGAGAACACCATCCGCCAGTACGACCCCGACTACGACGACAACCTCGACCACCGCAAGAACTCCACCGACTTCGCCTCCGCCGAGAAGTCCACCATCGAGAGCTATGCGCTGACGCTGGAGCTGCCACTGCCGGACTTCGGCGGCATGGAAAACCTGCGCCTCACCTCGATCTCGGCCTGGGCGCAGTCCCTGGCCAAGAACCGCGACATCGACGCCGACTTCACGCCCATCCCCTTCATCAGCGACCGCCTGATCGAGCCCTCGCGCTACCGGCAGATCTCGCAGGAGCTGCGCTTCACCGGCGGCGGCCGCGACATCTTCCGCCAGGGCGACGGCGTCAGCTTCATCGCCGGCGTCTATCTGCTGAGTTCCAGCTACGGTGCCTCCGACCTGTTCTCGCTGGAAGACCTCGGCGGCGCCCTCGCCTATTGCCTGGCGGCCAATGCCGGCACCTCCAACTGCGTCGACGGCATCCCCGGCGGCCTGGGCCTGATCGGCGCCAATCTCGGTCCCCTGGTCAGCCAGTTGCTGCCGCTGCTGGAGCCCACCGGCATCAGCAACCAGAACGTCCAGACCCGGCTCTACCAGGAAGAGACCACCTACGCCGGCTTCGGCCAGTTCGAGTACGCCTTCCTGCCCAAGTGGGCATTGATCGGCGGCCTGCGCTACGGCAGCCAGAGCAAGACCGGCGAGCTCTCGGCGCTGGCCTCCAGCCCCATCGTCCAGCAGATCGCCGGCTCCGAGAACCACGCCGAGACCATCACCCGCAGCGAGGGCGACTACTCGCCCAAGGCCGGCATCCGCTTTTCGCCCAGCCGCCAGGTGTCGCACTACTTCACCTGGGCGCGCGGCTACAAGAGCGGCGGCTTCAACGGCCTGCCGCTGACCAGCGAGAACAACGAGTACGGCCCGGAGCGGGCGTCCAGCTACGAGTTCGGCACCAAGGCGCGGCTGTTCAAGGGCCGCATGCGGGTCGGCGGCTCGGCCTTCTTCACCGACTTCAAGGATCTGCAGGTCTCCACCTTCCAGAACAACCGCTTCATCGTGCTCAACGCCGGCACCGCCGAGTCGCGCGGTGGCGAGATCGACTTCCAGTGGCTGCCGGAGGCGGTGCCCTATCTGCTGTTCCGTGGCTCCATCGGCTACGCCGACGCCCGCTACAAGAGCTACCCGAACGGCCCCTGCTACGGCGATGCCGCACCCGGCTGCACCCCCAACGATCCGCCCGACTGCCCGAAGAACCAGGGCAGCAACGACTGCGCCTCGCAGGACCTGTCCGGCAAGCGCCTGCCCTATGCGCCGCGCTGGACCGGCGCGGTCTCGCCCAACTTCTTCTTCCCGCTCGGCAACGGCCTGCGCGGCTCGCTGGGCATTGACTGGATCTACCGCAGCTCGCGCTTCCTCGACGTCGATCTCGACCCGCGCAAGTTGCAGGGCTCCACCGACCAGTTCAACGCCTTCCTGGTGATTACCGACGCCAGCCAGCGCTGGGCGGTGAACCTCGGCATCCGCAACATCAGCGACGCCCGCTACTACGACCAGATCATCTCCCAGCCGCTGGCGCCGGGAAATCTGGCGGCGGCCGGCATCAACGAACCCCGGATGTTCACCCAGAGCATCAGCTTCTCGTTCTGACCGCCGCCGGTACGGTGGCGCGCGACACCACGGCGGACGCGAGCCGCTGCGCAGCGAAGGCGGGGGTATCGGCATGGGAACCGAGCGGCTTGGACAAGCGTTCGGAGCGCCGCTTGCATGGCATACGCCGCCCTGCTGGCAACGGACGCCGGCTCAAGCCCGGGCAGCGTTGCCGGCGATCAGCTCCGCCCAGCGCGGCATCAGGCTGGGCGCGAGGTCATGCCCCATGCCCTCGATCAGCTCCAGGCGCGCGCCGCGGATCAGCTGGGCGCTGCGCTGGCCACAGGCCGGGCGCAGCAGCGGATCGGCGAGCCCGTGGATGACCTGGGTGGGCGCGCGGACCTGCGCCAGCAGCGGCTCGAAGCTGCCGGTAGCGAGCACCGCCTGCGCCTGCCGCGCCACGCCCGCCGGCCGGAAGGCGCGGTCGTAGGCCTGCCCGGCAAGCCGCGCACGATATTCGTAGGGCGTGGGAAAACCCGGGCTACCCACCCGCCGCAGCATCGCGGTGGCGCGGCGGATCACCTGCTCGCGGGTGCGCGGCTTGGGGCCGAGGCCGGCCATGCGCCAGAGCACGTCCAGCCGCGCCGCCGGCAGCCGGGGATGATTGGTGCTGGACATGATCGAACTCAGACTCAGCACCCGCTGCGGCTGCCGGGCGGCAAGGATCTGGCAGACCATCCCGCCCATCGAGGCGCCGACCAGGTGCGCGCGGGCGATACCCAGCGCATCGAGCAGGCCGAGCGCGTCATCGGCGAGGTCGTGGAGGTCGTAGTTGGACTGCGCCGGCAGGCCGAAGCGGCTGCGCAGCCAGTCCTGCGGGATGCGCGTCGGCAGACCGCGGTCGGCGTCCGAGGACAGGCCGGCATCGCGGTTGTCGTAGCGGATCACCCGGAAGCCCTGCTCCACCAGGCGTTCGCAGAACGCCTCCGGCCAGTGGATCAGCTGGCCGCCCAGGCCCATCACCAGCAGCAGCGGTTCGCCGTGGTCCGGACCGGCCTGTTCCCAGGCGATTTGCAGGCCATTGACGCCGACGCTGCCAGCGGACCAACACAGTTTCATTGCCGTTGCGTGTCCTTTTGATGACCGATTGGTGACAAAGGACGCGCAAATTACCAGCCAGTTCCCCGGCTGTACGGCGGTTTTTTATGACAGGCGATGGACGGCGGCCAGCGCCTTGCCGGAGGCGGCCACCGCCGGCCTGCGGCTCAGAGTCCGGGCACCGGGGTTTCGCCGGTGGAGACGCTGGCGCCGCCGAGCAGGGCGTAGAGCTGGTCGAGCGCGGTACGGATCACCAGCTGGGTCTCGCTGCCTTCCCAGCCGTGGCCGGCCAGCGGGCTCTGGTAGTTCTGTCCGACCGCGCCGGCCAGCGGCCCCAGCGCGATGGAGGTGGCGGTGGTCCCGGTCTCGCCAGTGCCGGTCGCTCCGACGGTGTAGAGGCGCGTCGGCACTCCCGCCGCAGCCAGGCCCAGGAACATCTCCCGGCTCTGGGTGGTGGGCACCAGACCGTCGTCGATGCCGTGGATCAGCACCGCGCTCTTGAGGTAGGCCAGTTTCTGCGCGTGCAGCACCGGGCTGATCTCGGTGTAGGCCTGCGGCGCCTGCTCGATGCTGCCGCCGTTCTCGATCTCGATTTCCTGCTGCGCCACCGCCCCGTCCGGCACCACCGGCGCGATGGCGCGCGCCAGCAGATACTGCTCGGCGAGGTTGTGCACGCCTTCGGCCGCCACCCAGTGGTCGAACAGCGGCGAGCCGTCGGCGCGCGTCGCCAGCGGCGAATACAGGGCATAGCCGGCGACATTGGCGCCCATGCTGATCGAGAAGGCGTAGACCTGCTGGATCGAGGGATAGCGGTTGAGGAAGTAGCGGGCGGCGACAATCGAATCGGCGACACCGGCGCGCACGCACCAGCCGTAGTTCTCGATCGGGGTCTGCGCCTGCCCGCTGTAGTCCATGGCCACCGCCACCGCGCCAAGCGCGGCGACACTCTGCAAGTGCCGGCGCCAGGAGCAGCTGTCGTTGCCGTGGCCATGGAACATCACCACCAGCTGGGTCGGTGCCGCCGATGCCGGCAGGGCGTAGCGCCCCGGCGGCAGACCGAGTGCACTGGCCAGACCGATGCCGGCATCGCTCATCTCGGCCAGGCGTGGGTCGCTGTGCAGCTCGCAGGGAATCTCCTGGCCCTTGGGGATCGAGGTAAGGCTACCGCCCGCTGGCGGCGCGCTGCCGCCACAAGCCACCAGACCCTGCACGCCGGCTGCGATCACCACGGCCACGATCCACCGACACCACGAGGCACTGGCCCCGGCCAAGCACTGCGACATTTGCTCTCCTCCAAACCAGAATCCGGCACCGTCGGGAGCCTCGACGGGCTCCTCGCACAAGACGGCATCATCGACCTGATGGAGAGTTCAGTCCAGTTTCCGGCGGCGATTTTTTAGGCCTTGCGATAGACCTCGGCGCCCTGCTGCTTGAACTCGGCCGACTTCTCGGCCATGCCCTGCTCCAGTGCCGTCTGCTCGTCGGCACCGACCTGGGCGGCGTAGTCGCGCACGTCCTGGGTGATCTTCATCGAGCAGAAGTGCGGGCCGCACATCGAGCAGAAGTGGGCGAGCTTGGCGCCCTCCTGCGGCAGGGTCTCGTCGTGGAATTCCTTGGCCTTGTCGGGATCGAGGCCGAGGTTGAACTGATCCTCCCAGCGAAACTCGAAGCGCGCCTTCGACAACGCGTTGTCGCGCACCTGCGCGCCCGGCCAGCCCTTGGCCAGGTCGGCGGCGTGGGCGGCGAGCTTGTAGGTGATGATGCCCTCGCGGACATCGTCCTTGTCCGGCAGGCCCAGGTGCTCCTTGGGCGTCACGTAGCAGAGCATCGCGGTGCCGTACCAGCCGATGTTGGCGGCGCCGATGCCGCTGGTGATGTGGTCGTAGCCGGGCGCGATGTCGGTAGTGAGCGGGCCGAGCGTGTAGAACGGCGCCTCGAAGCAGTGCTTGAGCTGCTCGTCCATGTTCTCCTTGATGAGATGCATCGGGACGTGGCCCGGGCCTTCGATCATCACCTGCACGTCGTGCTTCCAGGCCTTCTCGGTCAGCTCGCCGAGCGTGTGCAGCTCGCCGAACTGGGCCTCGTCGTTGGCGTCGGCAATGCTGCCCGGACGCAGGCCGTCGCCGAGCGAGAAGCTGACGTCGTAAGCCTTCATGATTTCGCAGATTTCCTCGAAGTGCGTGTAGAGGAAATTCTCCTGGTGGTGCGCCAGGCACCACTTGGCGAGGATCGAGCCGCCGCGCGAGACGATGCCGGTCATGCGATTCGCCGTCCACGGGATGTAGCGCAGCAGCACGCCGGCGTGGATGGTGAAGTAGTCCACGCCCTGCTCGGCCTGTTCGATCAGGGTGTCGCGGTAGATCTCCCAGGTGAGTTCCTCGGCCTTGCCGCCCACCTTCTCCAGCGCCTGGTAGATCGGCACCGTGCCGATGGGCACCGGCGAGTTGCGGATGATCCACTCGCGGGTCTCGTGAATGTTCTTGCCGGTCGAGAGGTCCATCACCGTGTCGCCGCCCCAGCGGGTCGACCACACCATCTTCTCAACCTCTTCGGCGATGGAAGAGGACACCGCGCTGTTGCCGATGTTGGCGTTGATCTTCACCCGGAAGTTGCGGCCGATGATCATCGGCTCCAGTTCCGGGTGGTTGATGTTGGCGGGGATGATGGCGCGGCCGCGCGCGACCTCTTGTGCTACGAATTGCGGCGTCACTTCCTTCGGCAGCATCGCGCCGAAGGACTGCCCGGCGTGCATGCGGCGCAGATAGCCGGCCTGCTCGTAGCTTTCGCGCAACTCCTGAAGGCGGGCGTTCTCGCGGATGGCGATGTATTCCATCTCCGGCGTGATCAGGCCGCGCCGGGCGTAGTGCATCTGGCTGACATTGGCGCCGGCCTTGGCCCGGCGCGGCTGGCGGATGTGCTCGAAGCGCAGGTGGGCGGTCTTGTCGTCGGCGGCGCGGATGCGGCCGTAGATGCTGGAAAGCCCCTTGAGCGGCTCGCTGTCGCCGCGCTCGGCGATCCAGCCGGCACGCAGGGCCGGCAGGCCCTTGAGCAGATTGATGTGCGCAGCCGGGTCGGTGTAGGGGCCACTGGTGTCGTAGACGGTGACCGGCGCGTTCGGCTCGATGCCGTCGCGGGTCTTGGTCGGGGTCAGGCTGATCTCGCGCATCGGCACCCGGATGTCCGGCCGCGAGCCCTCGACGTAGATCTTGCGACTGGCCGGGAACGGCCGCGTCGCGTCCTCGGTAAGGCGGGTGGCGTCGTGCAGGAAATCGTTCGGCAGGGCACTCATGGGCGTTGCTCCGGGGCGGATCGGGAACGCCGGGCGCGGCACCGTGGTGCCTGCCCTAGCCTTCCCTCACCGGCCCCACGTCTGGGTCGGTCAGGTTCCAAGGGTGTGATCTCAGCCCCGCGCTGCTTGGGGCACCCCCGGCTATGGCGCGCAGGGTAGGCCCAGTCACCCGCCGGCACAAGGCACCGCCCTGCCGGCCCCGAAGAACAGCAAATCCGCCCCCATGTCATCCCGGCATCACAAGCCTTAGGCAGAATAGGCCGCTTGCCTTACGGAATTTCGCGCCATGCGTCTGCTGCCTCTCACCCTCGCCCTCTCGCTCGCCGCCTGCGGAACCAGCCAGGCCCCGGACAATGGCGGCACGCCGCCCCCGGCCGCCAAGAAGACGGTGAAATTCATCGCCTTCGGCGACGCCGGCCGCGCCAACGACAACCAGAACGCGGTCGGTGCCGCGATGGCGCAGCTTTGCGCGCTCAAGGGCTGCGACTTTGCGCTGGAGCTGGGCGACAACTTCTACGACAGCGGCGTGAGTTCGGTGACCGACGAGCAGTTCCAGACCAAGTTCGAGCTGCCGTACAAGGATCTCAACATCCCGGTCTACGCCACCCTCGGCAACCACGACAACTCCGGCAGCTCGCTGGGCGAAGGCGCCGCCAACAACAAGGGCGACTACCAGGTGCAGTACACGACCTCGGAAGGCAGCTCGGGCAAGTGGACGCTGCCAGCCCGCTACCACTCCTTCACCGCGCCGAGCCTGCTCGCGGCCGGCGAGGCGCCCATCGCCGAGTTCTTCTGCCTGGACTCCAACCCGATGGCGGCGACCATCCCCGACCTGCTCAATACCAAATACAACTTCATCACCTACGCCAACACCCAGTTGCAGTGGTTCCAGGCCGGGCTGGCGGCGAGCAAGGCCAAGTGGACCTTCGCCTTCGCCCACCACCCCTACATCTCCAACGGCCACCACGGCAATGCCGGCAGCTTCGATGGCACCAACGTGCTGGTGCCCGGCACGGTCAGCGGCACCCAGTGGAAGAACTTTCTCGACGCCAGCATCTGCGACAGCCAGTACAACGGCGGCCTGGACCTGATGCTCTACGGCCACGACCACGACCTGCAATGGCTCAAGCCGGTCTCCACCTGCAACAGCAAGACCGAGTTCGTGCTCTCCGGCGGTGGCTCCGACACCCGCGACTTCGGCGACGCCGCGCGCAACCCCAGCTACTGGCAGCAGGATCTCACCCCGGGCTTCTTCTGGTTCGAGGTCAGCGAGAGCCAGCTCACCGGCGAGGTCTACACGCTGGAGAACCTGGCGCTGCCGCTGGATACCGCCGGCAAGCCCAAGCCGGCCTTCGTCAGAAGCCTGAGCAAGTAAATGCCTCGCCGGTTAGCCGGAGCCCTGGCGGCACTGCTGCTGGCCTGGGCGCTGCCGGCCGGCGCGACCGACTTGCAGACCCTGCGCGGCCCCGGCTGGAGTCTGGAACTGCCCGCGCAATGGAGCCAGCAGAAGGGCCTGATGGGCGCCGAACTGGTGGCGCGCCCGCCGAAGAGCGATAGCGCCGGCTGGGCGCAGGATCAGTTGATCCTCACCCGCGAGCCCTACGACCCGCGCCGCACCTGCCTGGACGGCTTCGTGCTGCGCAAGCTGCGCGACATGGGCCATCTGGCCGAGGATTTCCAGGTGGTTTCCGAGCAGCCGCTGGAGCTGGGCGGCGCGGTCGCAAGCCGCCTGGAACTGGACTACCGCGAAGGCCCGCGTCATCTGCATGCCTATCTCATGGTGCTCGCCACCGAGAAGGAAATGATCGTGCTGAGCCTGACCAGCGAGCCGGCGCGCTTCGAATTCCAGCGCGCGCTGTTCCGGCGTATCGCCGACAGCCTGCGCCCGACCGCGCGCTGAGCGCCCTGCCGCAAGGCCCGCACCACCGAGGTCCACCGATGAAAGCCCTGCTGCCCCTGCTGTTGATCCTCGGCCTCGCCGCCTGCGGTGGCAGCGAGCCCGCCACTGGCGCCGGCAGCAAGGCCAGCAAGCCCGGCCACGTGTTCATCATCGTGCTAGAGAACAAGAGCTACGCCGACACCTTCGGCGCCGGGGCCGACAGCGCCGCGCCGTATCTGGCCAGCGAGCTACCCAAGCTGGGCGTGCTGCTGAGCCAGTACCACGGCACCGGCCACGTCAGCCTCGACAACTACATCAGCATGGTCGGCGGCCAGTCGCCGAACACCGCGACCGCCACCGACTGCCTCGCCTATCTCGACTGGGTCGGCACCACCACGCCGGACGCCAACGGCCAGGTCACCGGCTTTGGCTGCGTCTACCCGCCGGCGATCAAGACCATCGCCAACCAGTTGCAGGACAAGGGACTGAGCTGGAAGGGCTATATGCAGGACATGGGCTTCGACCTCGCGCGCGACGGCTCGGCGACCTGCTCGCACCCCAAGCTCAATGCACAGGACGGCACCCAGTCGGCGACCGCGAGCGATCAGTACGCGACCCGCCACAACCCCTTCATGTACTTCCACAGCATCATCGACGACCAGGCCAACTGCGACGCCCATGTGGTCGAGCTGGCGGCGCTTAAGGCCGATCTGCTGAAGGAGGCGACCACGCCCCGCTACGCCTTCATCACCCCCAACCTCTGCGCCGACGGCCACGACAGCGGCTGCGCCAACGGCGATCCGGGCGGTCTGGTCGGCATCGACGACTTCCTCAAGGAATGGGTGCCGAGAATCATGGCCTCGCCGGCCTACCAGAAAGATGGCCTGATCCTGGTCACCTTCGACGAGGCCAATCTCGGCGCCAACACCGAGGACGCTGCCGCCTGCTGCAACGAGCCGCGCGGCCCCAACAGCGTGCTGCCCGGCCTGTTCGGCCCCGGCGGCGGCCGCATCGGCGCGGTGCTGATTTCGCCCTTCATCAAGCCGGGCACGCTGTCCGAGGTGCCCTACAACCACTACTCCATGCTCAAGAGCATCGAGGACCTGTTCGGCCTGCCCTATCTGGGCCACGCCGGTCAGGCGGGGCTGGCGCCGTTCGGCACCGACGTCTACAGCAATCTGCCGGGCGCATGAGACAACCGGTTCGCGCGCTGCTCGGCCTGCTGCTCGGCGTCGCCGCCCAGGCTGTCGGCGCGGAACCAGCGATGACGCCGGTCACCGGCCCTGGCTACGCGCTGCAACTGCCGGCCGGCTGGGACTTGCGCCGCAACGCCACCGAGGTGCCGCTCTACGCGCGCGCCACCGCACCGGGCTGGGAGGGCGTGGCCCTGGCGGTGAACAGCCAGCGCCTGGACGACCCCGCGAGCTGCCTCGACGGCCAGACCCAGCGCCGCCTGCGCGCCCTGGCCGAGAAGGCCACGGCCTTCGAGCAGTTGGAGGAGCACCGCCTGCAACTCGACGGCCTGCCCGCCTACGAATACGTGCTGCGCTACCGCCTGGGTGAGCGCGAGCTGAGCGCCTACCTGCTCACCGTCGCCGGCGAGGGCCGCTGGGCCAGCGCCCTGCTCAGCGCCGATCCGGCGCACTTCGAACTGCGCCGCCGGGAGTTGCGGCAGATCGTCGAGAGCCTGCGTCCGCAGCGCCACGACGGGCCGGACTACCAGCCGCCGAAGCGGAGTTAGGGCGCGTGAGGCTCGAGCACGACCAAGCCGGTCTCCTTGCCCCGCTCGCGGGGGAGTCGGAAGCCGAAGGCTTTCGACGGGATGGGGGCCTTGGCCGTCATCGGGTCGTACGCAAACCGCAAACCGCCCCCACCCTAGCCCTCCCCCGCAAGCGGGGGAGGGAACTGGCTTGCGGGGTATTGCTGGCCTGGGCGCTTGCGGCCTGCGGCAAACCGGCTGAACCGGCCAAGCCGGCCGCCGCTGCCACGGCTACCGCAACTGCGACTGCCTACCAGACCCGCGAGGCCTTGGTCGCCTTCAGCAATCCCGAGCCGGGCGTGCCGCCGCAGTGCTACACCCGGACCGAGGGCCAGGCGAATCCCTGCTGGACCTGTCACACCACCCGCAACGGCCGCAACGACAAGGGCGACTGGGAGTTGCAGGAGCAGTACGCCTTCTCGCCGGCGGCGATGGACAACCATTGGCGCAACGTCTTCACCGACCGCCGCCCGGCCATCGCCGCCATCAGCGACGCCGAGGTGCTGACCTACATCCGCCAGGACAACTACCAGCCGATCTACGCGGCCGCCCAGCGCGGCGGCAACCCGCCCGGCTACCGGCCCGATCTCGACTACCGCCAGGGCTTCGACGCCCAGGGCTGGGCGCGCGACGGCTCCGGCTGGCGGGCCTTCCGCTACAAGCCCCTTCCCGGCGGCTTCTGGCCCACCAATGGCGCCAGCGACGATGTGCTGATCCGCCTGCCCGCGCGCTTTCGCCAGGACGCCCAGGGCCGCGAGTCGCGGGCCGTCTACAGCGCCAATCTCGCGATTCTGGAAGCGGCGATGACGGTCGCAGACACCGTGCCCGAGGCCGAGCTAAGGCGCGCCATCGAGCCGGTGTCAGAGACCCTCGTCGGCGTCGATCTCGATGGCGACGGCAAGCTCGCCACGGCCCGCCATGTCCAGGGTCTGCCTAAGCGTTACGCCGGCGCGGCGGCGAACGAGCCGGTACGGCGCTGGAGCTACCCACAGGGCACCGAGTTTCTGCACAGCCTGCGCTACGTCGATCCCGACCAGCCCAATCTGCTCTCGCCCCGACTCAAGGAGCTGCGCTACAGCATCAAGCGCCTGGACCTCGACGACAGCGCGCTCAAGGGCGCCTACCGCGAGGAGCGCGACGAGAAGGCCGCCGGCCTGGCGCCGCGCTATCGCGGCAACCCGGAGCTGGGGCTGATGAACGCCTTCGGCTGGAGCTATCAGGGCTGGATCGAGGACGCCAAGGGCGCACTGCGTTTGCAAACCCTGGAGGAGCACTACCACTGCATGGGCTGCCACGGCGGCCTGGGCATCACCGCCGATTCCTCCTTCGGCTTTCCGCGCAAGGCGCCGGGCGAGAGAGGCTGGGGCTGGCAGACGCTGGAGGGCCTCCGCGACGTGCCGATGGCCGGCCACGCCGAACCGGAGGTGCTCACCTGGTTCCAGCGCGCCGGCGGCGGCGACGCCTTCCGCAGCAACGACGAGGTGCTGGCGCGCTTCTTCCCCGGCGGCCTGCTCGACCGCACCGCCGTGCTGCGCGCCGCGCCGGGCGGCGACCGCGACCTGCGCTGGCTGATCGTGCCCAGCCGCGAGCGCGCGCTGGCGCTCAACAAGGCCTATTGGGCCCTGGTGCGCGAGCAGGATTTCATCCACGGCCGCGAACCCTTCCTGCGCCCGCCGGAGCAGGTGCATCGCCGCATCGACAATGGCGACACCGGCCTGCGCGCCGAGGAGCGGGTCTATTCCGACGGCCGCATCTGGCTGGACTGGGGCGACTAGGATCTGCCTCCCCTGCGCTGGCACGGGGGGTGTCGCCGGTAGGCGACGGAGGGGTCCGCTGTTCTCGTCAGGCCTGGAACCCATCGTCGGCAACCCCTCTGTCACTGCGTGACATCTCCCCTACTGGCGTAGGGGCGACACAGGTCGGCAGCGCCGGTTCGCGAACAGTGCAAAGGTCAGGGCTGGTGCGCAGCTTTCTGCCTAGCCACCGCCATCCCCAGCCAAGCAGTCAGATCGGCTAGGCCTGCCTCCCCTGCCCCAGCAGGGGAGGTGGCGCCGACAGGCGACGGAGGGGTCCGCCGTTCTCGTCAAGCCTGGAGCCGACCGTCGGCAACCCCTCTGTCACTGCGTGACATCTCCCCTACTGCCGCAGGGGAGACACAACCGGCTGCGGCGAGGATTTAGCCCGCCGCGCCGCCGACTTGAGCAGCGGGCGACAGTTGCCGCTCCAACCACTCTGCCTCCAGCCGCTCCACCGCCTTCAGGCGAACTGCGCGCCGTTGGCGAAGTAGAGCCCGGCGTAGACACGCGGCTCCACCCGCAGGCCCTCGGCGCGCTTGCGCTCCAGCCAGTCGTGCGCGCCGTCGAGCGGCACCAGATGCACGCTGATGTCCTCGTCGCCGACGCCGCCGCCGGCGTGCTCGCGCACCAGGCCACGGATGCCGACCAGGGTCAGTTGTTCGGAGGTGAGCCCGGCGGCGGTCGGCCCCTGGGTGAGCAGAAACGCCTCACTACCGCGAAAGCCGGTCTCTTCCAGCATCTCGCGCAGCGCGGCGTCCTCAAAGCTCTCGCCCTCGGGGCTGTCGGCATCGCCGACGATGCCGGCCGGCAGCTCGATGGTCTTGCACTGCTGCGGGATGCGGGTCTGCTCCACCAGCACCAGCTCGCGTGCCGGCGTCACCGCGATGATGACCACCGCGCCACGGGCGTTGACGCGGCTGACGTATTCCCAGTGACGGTCGCGCTTGAGTTCGAGGAACTCCCCTTTGTGCAGCGTGCGGATCATGCTTCGGTCTTCAGCCAGGTGATGTGGGAGGCAGCGCGGCTGCCGTGGGCGAGTTCGCGGGCGAGGATGTCCAGCGCCGGCGCCATGTCCTCGGCAAAGCGGTAGGGCGGATTCACCACCAGCAAGCCGCTGCCACGCATCTGGCCCTCGGCCTTGGCGCCAGTGTCGAAGCGGAAGTCCACCACCGGCTTGCTGCTGAGCGTCGCCGCGCGGCGGCAGAAGCGCTCCACCTCATGGCTGTTCTTGAGCGGATACCAGAAGGCGTAGACGCCGCCGGCGAAGCGCGCCTGCGCGCGTTGCAGGAAGTCGGTCATCGCCGCGAACTCGTCGCGGCGCTCGAACGGCGGGTCCACCAGCACCAGGCCGCGCTTCTCGACCGGCGGCAGCAGGCTTGCCGCCTCGTAGCCGTCGCGGACGTGGACGGTGGCGTCGAACAGCTGCGTGCGCAGCGCCTCGGCCACTTCCGGCACCGATTCGCAGAGCAGCAGCCGGTCAGCCTCGCGCGCCAGCGCCTTCACGAACGCCGGCGAGCCGGGGTAGCGGCGCCAGGCGCCACCGCTGTTGGCGGCGCTGACGATGCGCTGCCAGCTCGCCAGCGGCTCAGGGGCATCCTTCAAGCCCTGCAACAGCAGCGCGCCCTCGGCCGCCTCGCCGGTGCGGGTGGCGGCGGCGCCGGTCAAGTCGTAGCCGCCGCTGCCGGCATGGGTATCGAGATAGGCGTAGGGCTTGTCCTTGCGCGCCATGGCCTGGGCCAGGCCGCAGAGCAGGACGTGTTTGTGCACGTCGGCGAAGTTGCCGGCGTGGAAGTCGTGGCGGTAGTGCATCGGCCCATTATCGGCCAAGCCCGTCGGCCCCGAGCGGGTCGGCAGCTTGGCGCGAGAAAACCTGAGGTCGTCGTCATCCCAAAAGCGGCCGGGACGTTGTTGTGCGCCTGCCCCCCGGGACTGACACCGCCGCCCATGACCCACCGCGCCCGCATCGCGCTGCACACCGCCCTCTTCGGCCTGCTGGCCCTGCCCGCACTCGCGTCTGCGCAGGAGACGGAAGCCGGCGCCGCCGACACCGCCACCATCGCCGTCCAGAGCCTGCCAGAGCAGGACAGCTCGCCGGCCGCCAAGGAAAAATCGACCGGCCCTGCGGTCAAGCTGCAGGCGGTCGAAGTGACCGGCTCGCGTATCAAGCGCACCGACTCGGAGACCTCCCAGCCGGTGGTCCGGCTGAGTCGAAAGGATCTGGAGCGCAGCGGCTCGAACAGCGTCGGCGAGATTCTCCAGGCCCTCCCCGCCGCCGGCGCGGCGCTCAACACCACCTTCAACAACGGCGGCACCGGCGCCACCGAGGTGGACCTCCGCAATCTCGGCTCCAACCGCGTGCTGGTGCTGGTGGACGGCCACCGCTGGATCTCCGGCCTGCGCGCGCTGTCGACCAACTCGGTGGACCTCAACACCGTGCCGTTTGCCATCGTCGACCGCGTCGACGTGTTGCAGGACGGCGCCTCGGCGGCTTACGGCTCCGACGCCGTCACCGGCGTGGTCAACATCATCACCCGCAAGAAATTCCGTGGCCTCAACCTCAGTGCCCAGCAGGGCGTCTACGAGCAGGGCGACGGTGAAAACGGACTGCTGTCGCTGACCGGCGGCACCGTGTTCGACGGCCTGTTCGGCGGCCAGAGCACCTCCATTGCCGCCAGCCTGAGCGTACAGAACCAGGCCGACATCTTTGCCGGCGACCGCGAGATTTCGCGCCTGCCCAAGGTCAACACCGGCCTCACTCGAGGCTCCAGCTTTACGCCCGAGGGCCGCTTCCTGTTCGTCGGCTCGCCCACCACCACCCCACGATTTGGCGCTGACAGCTGTCCCGGCCTTGCCGGCGGCATCGCCCAAGGCCTGCTCGATGACAACGGCGTGCCGATCACCCTGCCCGGCCAGCTCTCGCAACTGCCTGCCGGCGTGAATCTCTGCGACATCACCCACGTCACCGGCGCCCCCACTGGCGGGGCGGCCAACTACCGGCCGTTTGACCCGATCAACGACCCCTACAACTACGCGCTGACCAACTACCTGGCCACGCCGCTGCGCACCTACAACGCCTATCTCAGCCTGCAGCACGAGTTCATGGACAACCTGCGCTTCACTGCGCAGGGCCTTTACAGCCTCCGGCAGTCCAAGCAGCAGCTGGCGCCCCAGCCCATCGCCTTTGGTGACATCGCGCCGGTGATCGGCGGCCTGATGCCGGGCTCGCTGCTGTCCTACAACCAGGCCACCTACGTCACGCCGGGTCACAGCTTCAACCCGACCTCGGTCAATGGCCAGCTCGGCCAGTACATCGGCCACCTCGACCCCAACGATCCGACCAACGATCCGAGCAACCCGGCGTTCCTGGGGCTGAACTACACCGGCGCGGTATTGCGGCGCATGGTCGAGGGCGGCCCGCGCATCCAGGAGCAGAACGTGCCGACGCGCTTCGGCCGCGCCGGCTTCGAAGGCAGCTTCAGCCTGCTCCAGCAAGTCATCGACTGGGAGCTGGGCTACAGCTACGGCGTCAGCAGCCAGTCGCAGAACCTCTACAACAACTACGCCATGGACCGCCTGCAGCAGGCGGTGGTGGGCAACCGTGGCGCCAACGACGACAACCCCTACAACGTGCCGCTCTGCGTGGCCCCCTGCGTGCCGATCAACTTCTTTGGTGGCCCGGGCAGCATCACGCCCGAGATGCTGGCATTCATCCGCATCGACGAGCACAGCAACACCCGGCAGTCGCAGGGCGACCTCTACCTCAACCTCTCCACCACCCTGCCGGTGCCGCTGCTGGCCGACGACCTCGGCGTCGCCTTGGGCGTGGAACGCCGCTACAGCCACTACAGCGACAACCCCTCGATCTACCAGATCAATGGCACCACCAGCGGCCTGCCGGCGCAGTCCACCGAGGGCGTCGTCATTGCCCGCGAGGCCTTTGTCGAACTCGACCTGCCGCTGCTCAAGCAGCTGCCGCTGGCCCAGGATCTGAGCCTGAACCTCGCCGGCCGGGTGTCGGACTACGACAGCTTCGGCACCACCCAGAACGGCAAGATCGGCGGTCGCTGGAAGCCGGTGAACGACCTCTTGCTGCGCAGCAGCTTCTCGACCTCGTTCCGCGCGCCCAATCCGGGCGAGCTGTTCCTCTCCAATGCCGGCAGCTACCCGGCGCTCACCGACCCCTGCGCCGCGCCGGAAGACGGCTCGGTCACCGCCACCAATTGCAGCGCCGACGGCGTCAGCCCCTACACCCAGACGGTCGCCCAGTACTACTCGCCCTTCACCGGCAATCGCGATCTGCAACCGGAAACCTCGCACTCGCTGACCGCCGGTCTGGTGATCAACCCGCGTTTCCTGGAAGGCTTCGACATCAGCGCCGACTACTTCCGCATCAAGGTCGACAACTACATCACCCCGCCGGGCGCGCAGCTGATCCTCGACCAGTGCTACACCACCACCGGCCGTGGTTTCTGCGAGTACATCAGCCGCAACCCATCCAACGGCCAGCTGCTGAGCGTGCTGAACAGCTACCAGAACTTCCCCTCGCTGGAGACGGCGGGTGTGGACTTCAACCTCAACTACCAGCTGCCGGACCTGGTGCCGGCGCTGGGGCGCTTCAAGATCGCCGCCAACGCCACCTTCCTGTCCAGCTTCACCCAGATGGTGGCGAGCGCCGACGGACCGCAGCGCGACGATTCGACCCGCCCCGGCGTGCTGACCCTGCCGCGCTGGAAGATCAACCCCTCGCTGCAGTGGATGAAAGGCGCCTACAGCGGCAGCCTCAACACCCGCATCATCTGGGGCGTGACCGAGGGCTGCGACGACGGCATCACGCCCTCGCTGTCCGATCTGGGGCTGTGCTCCAACCCGGACAACCGCGACCGCTTCGGCAACCCCGATCCGCAGAACCGCGTCCACTACGCCTGGAAGACCGATCTACAGCTGGGCTACAACGCCAAGGCCGAGCGCGCGCAGTTCACTCTGGGTGTGCAGAACCTGTTTGACCGCGATCCGCCGATTGCCTACTCGGCCTTCGCCAACAGCTTCGACCCCAGCTACTGGGTGCCCGGCCGCTTCTTCTACGCCGGCATCAAGAAGGACTTCTAAGTCCGCCACCGGAAGCACGCACAAGGCCCCGCACGCGGGGCCTTGTTGCGTTTTGGGACGGCATGGCGGCCGCCCCGCTGGAAAGCTGCCCCCAAAAAAAAGCCCCGCGTGAGCGGGGCCAGGAGGGACACCTCTTGAAGACGTTCAGAACAGGTATTTGGTGGAGAACTGCAAGCGGTCCAGCGCGCCGTCGGCGCCGCTCTCGATCTCGCGACTGGCGTGGCGGTACTCGACGCCGAAGGTGAGCTTGGCGACCGGCGAGTACAACAGGTTGCCGCTGAAGCTGGTCACGCTCTTGGTCACCGCACCGCCGGTGAGGGCGATGTCGTTGTCGGCCTGGAAGGTCGAGGCGGTGAAGGTGGAGCGCAGGGTCGGCGTCCACTGGTGCTTGTAGGCGAGATAGCCGGCGGTGATGCCGATGCTGCTCAGCTCGCCATTGGCCAGCACCGCGTCGGCCGAGGTGCCCAGCGCCAGATAGCGACCCAGGCCCTCGCCGCTGGTGAGCATGAACTTGAGATCGTCCTTGCCCAGCGGGATGCGGCCGGAGAAGCTCACGCCGCCACCGGTGCTGCTGTCGCTGACGGCGGCAACGGCGCCCGCAGCCGGGTTGTCGACATGCAGCTGGCGCAGCAGGCCGGCCAGGCTCAGCTCGGCGGCGCCGAGCTTGAAGTTGTAGCGCGCCACCGCATCGGGGATGCGGCCGTCGCCGGAACCCGCCACCGTGCCACCACCGCCCGGCAGCACCGAGGTCTCGGTGTTTTCCAGCGCGAGTTGGAAGTTGCCCAGGGTGTAGCGCGCCTGAGGCTGGCGCATGAACACCGTGCCATCGCTGGGGAAGGCGACGAAGTCCAGCGTCTCCGGCAGCGCGCCCATGTTCTGGAAGGTGCTCCACTCCTGGCCGATCAGCCAGTTGTCATAGGTGAGGAAGGCGCGGCGCAGGCCAGGGTTGTAGGCATTGGTGACCAGCTCGTTGCCAGTGCCCTGGCTGACGATGAAGTCGAACTCCACATGGGTGCCGAGCTTGTGGCCGTCCAGCGCCGTTTCGGTCTTGAGGAACAGCCGGGTTTCCTTGGCGTGGGCGTCGAAGAAGTCGCGGCTCTCGCCGGTGCCGGTGCTGACCGGGATGGTGCCGGGCACGTAAAAGTCGCGGCTGGTGCTCTGTGCCACCTCGCCCTCGCTGAAGCGCGAGTACATGGCGTCGGCCTTCACATAGCCGCCCCAGGTGAGCTTGGTGTCGCCGATCTTGGTCTCGCCCGGCTTGGCGGCCGGTGCGGCAGCCGCCACCGGGGGCGGAGGCGGCATCGGACGGGCGGCGCGCTCGGCTGCGAGCTGCGCCTCCAGCGCATCGAGCCGCTGGCGCAGCTCCTTGATGACGGCGGCGGTGTCGGCATCCGGCGCGGCAAGCGCCGGAGCGGACAGCGACAGGGCCAGCGCGCCGGCGCAGAACGCGCGGGCGGCCAGGGCGAAAGGACTAGCGGGGTAGCGGCTGGGCAGCATGGGTTTCTCCTCGGAGTTGTTCTAGTGACAACGGAGCCGAGCTTGATCCCCACCCTGCCGCCGTCACATTCCCCGAAGGTCGTAAGACCCAGCCGCTACGACCAAAGTCTTACGGGCCTGCCGCCCGTTGGCGGGTCGCCGCGTTGCTGGCCGCAAGCCGCCAATTGGTGGCAGGCCCTTACGATCTGGCAGGATGCGGATCGAGGACCAACACTCGCCGCATGAGCTCGCCAGAAATGCCCAGCGCCCAATCGCATCCCGTTGTGGTGATCGCCGACGACCATCCCCTGTTCCGCGCCGCTCTGCGTCTGGCGGTGGAGCGGGTATTGCCCGGCGTCGCGGTCACCGAGGCCGACAGCTACGAGGGGCTGCGCAACGCCATCAGCAAGGTGCCGGACGCCGACCTGGTGCTGCTCGACCTGCGCATGCCCGGCGTGCAGGGCTATTCCTCGCTGGTCTGGCTGCGCGCCGAGCACCCCAGCGTGCCGGTGGTGATGATCTCCGCGGAGGAAGACAGCGCCACCATCCACCGCGCGCTGGACTTCGGCGCCGCCGGCTTCATCCCCAAGTCCGCCGGCCTGGACGTGCTCACCACTGCCATCACCGCCGTGCTCGACGGCCAGCTGTGGACGCCGCCGGAAGTAGCCCCGCCGACCACCGACAGCGACGACGCCCAGCTCGCCCGCCGCGTCGCCAGCCTCTCGCCACAGCAGTTGAAGGTGCTGATGCACCTGGCCGACGGCCGCCTGAATAAGCAGATCGCCTACGACCTGGAAGTGACCGAAGCCACCATCAAGGCCCACGTCACCGCCATTCTCCGCAAGCTCGGCCTCTACCGCCGCACCCAGGCCGCCGTGTTGGCGCAGCGCCTGCTGCTGGCCGAGGCGGTGCCTTTGGATGTCAGCAGCTTTGCGACGGGTGGGGAGGATGACGAGGGGTAGTTGTAGGCAGCTTCACTCACCGGCGCGATCACCCCTCAAAGCGCCGGCTCGCCACGAGATTTGTAGGGTGGGCAAAGCGAAGCGTGCCCACGCCGACAATCGCAAACGAGTGCGCGTGGGCCCGGCCTTCGGCCTTCGGCCTTTGCCTACCCTACGCCTGCCTGCCTTGAAATATGCCAAGTTTCAATTCGCCCTGGCCAGACGACCCGTGCCAGAATATCCGCGTAACGCGTCAGAACTTCGACTAGAACGCGGGGGAAAATCTAATGAACTACCAGACTCGTCAGCAGATTTATCGGCGAATCGAGCGCGCTCGCTCGTCAAAGGTGCTCGCATTCGTAACCGGTGACCGACCGCAGTTGGAGACGCAAATTGCTCCGGACTGCATCCCACTCTTTGTCGATCTTTTGGATCAAATTGGTCCAACTAAGAAGATATCCCTGATTCTCCACACGAATGGCGGGCACACCTCTGCTGCTTGGCGGCTGATTAATCTAATCCGAACATTCTGCGACGAGCTGGAAGTACTAATCCCACTGAAGGCACTGAGTTCTGGGACGCTGATCTCGATCGGTGCTGACAAGATAATAATGACGAAGCAAGCAGCCCTAGGGCCAATCGACCCTAGCTTGGTGCATGCGCTCAGCCCCACCGTTCCGGGTCCATTTCCCGGCCAAGTTCAGCGGGTTCCTGCGAGTGTGGAAGCGGTAAGAGGCTACCTAGATCACGCGACACAAGATCTGAAAATTACTGACGAGGCGGCAAGAGCGAGCTTGCTTATCGACCTGTCAAATAAGATTCATCCACTAGTGCTCGGCGAAATATTTCGTTCTCGTCAACAAATTCGGTATTTGGCAAAGAAGCTGCTTTCACCGCAGATTAGAGACGCCAAAAAAGTGGACAAAATTATTGACTTTCTCTGCGCTGATTCGGGTAGCCATGACTACACAATCAACCGCCGAGAGGCCCATGAACTGGGTCTCCCCACAGGGAAACCGTCTGAGTCCTTCTATCGGCTTCTACGCGACGTTAACGCCAGCTATACAGCGGAACTACAACTGCTTGAGCCATTATCTGTAGATGTCGTTTTGGGTGTGGCACAGCAAGTGCAGTACACCCACGTGCGCGGGCTGGTTGAAAGTTGCGATGGCGGCAGTTATCGCTTCTTAACCGAGGGAACCTATACTCGATTGCCTCAACCTCCCGACGCGATCAATGACCGCAAGAGCTTTGAAGGTTGGAGGAAAATATGAACATCAGTCAGACCACTGCAATGGGTGTCTTTGTAGAACAAGCCGACGCGAGCAATGTTTTCAGGCTCACGACCGGGTCGCTAATCGCAACTGAGACCTCTGCAGGATCCGGAGCACCAACTTCGACGCACACCAGTCCTCCCTTGGCCTTTCGAGGTGCCGAGGTAGATCAGGACTTGGTCAGTCACGATCATGATTTTCAGTTCTGACAAGTCTCAAGAACGAGGACTGAAGTTAGTTTGCCGCCACCTTTAAGCCGTAACCGCCGCCCAACATCCCCCGGCTTCAGCACCCCTCACAAACTCCGCACAAAATCCCGAATCCCGTTGAGCAGCATCTGGGTGGCGAGGATGACCAGCACCATGCCCATCAGGCGCTCCATGGCGCGGGAGCCACGGGAGCCGATCAGTTTGATCAGCCAGGGCGAGCAGACCAGCAGCACCGTAGTGCCTAGCCAGGCGAGCACCAGGGCGACGCTCCACTCGAAGATCAGCTCCGGGCGGGTGGAGCTGAGCAGTAGCAGCACGGCGATGGTCGAGGGGCCGGCGGTGAGCGGCACGGCCAGGGGGACGATGAAGGGATCGGCCACCTCGAACTCGCTGGCGTGCTCGGCGCCGGGGAAGATCATCCGCAGCGAGATGATGAACAGCAGGATGCCGCCGGCGATGTTCAGCGAGGGCTGCGAGAGTCCTAAGAAGGCGAGGATGCCGTTGCCGGCCAAGAGGCAGGCCATGAGGATGACCAGCGCCACCACCAGCTCGCGCACGATCACCTTCACCCGCCGCTCGGGTGCGAGCTTGGAGAGCACGGCGTTGAACACCGGCACGTTGCCGAGCGGGTCCATGATCAGGAACAGCGTCATGGCGACGGGTGCGATTTCAGCCCAGTTCATGGCGGCTCTACTGTCTCAACACGGCAACGAGGGAACAGGCCACTAGCGGCCGCCGGCAAAGTCGATGCGCCGACCGCGCGGCGCCAGCACCTTTTCGCCATCCCAGGCCAGCTCGCCGTTGACCCAGGTCTTGAGGATCTTCGCGCCCAGATTCAGCCCCTCGAAGGGCGACCAGCCACAGAGCGAGAGCACGTCTTCGCGCCGCACCGCCAGCTCGGCCTCGGGATCGACCAGGGTGAGGTCGGCCCAGTAGCCCTCGCGTAGGAAGCCGCGCTCCTGCACGCCGAAGCGGATCGCCGGCGCGTGGCAGGCCTTGCGGATGACGGTGTGCAGGTCCAGCTCGCCGCGCCGCACCAGGCTGAAGAGAGTCGGCAGCGCGTGCTGCACCAGCGGCAGGCCGGAGGGCGCCTTCCAGTAGCCCGCCGACTTCTCGGCCAGGGTGTGCGGCGCGTGGTCGGTGGCGATGATGTCGATGCGGCCGTCGCGCACCGCCGCCAGCAGGGCCTCGCGGTCGGCGGCGGTCTTCACCGCCGGGTTGCACTTGATGAAGGCGCCGCGCTGCTCGTAGTCGGCATCGGTGAAGAACAGGTGGTGCACGCAGACTTCGGCGGTGATCTGCTTGCCCTCCATCGGCCCGGGGGTGAAAAAGCCCATCTCCTCGGCGGTGGTCAGGTGCAGTACGTGCAGGCGGGTGCCGTGCTTCTTGGCCAGGCCCACGGCCAGCTCGGTGGACTTGTAGCAGGCCTCGCGGGAGCGGATGCGGCCGTGCTCGGAAAACGGCACGTCCTCGCCCCAGCGCGCACGTGCGAGATCCTCGTTGTGCTTGATGGTGGGCGTGTCTTCGCAGTGGGTGATGATCGGCACCTGGGCGTGGGCGAAGATGCCGTTGAGCACCTCGGGATCGTCCACCAGCATGTTGCCGGTGCTCGCCCCCATGAACACCTTCACGCCCGGGCTGATGCCGGGCGGCAGGCGCTTGATCTCCTCCAGATTGTCGTTGGCGCCGCCGAAGTAGAAGGCGTAGTTGCCGTGGCAGCGCCCGGCCGCCAGCGCGTACTTGGCGTCGAGCCGTTCGCGGGTGGTGGTGGTCGGGTTGGTGTTGGGCATCTCGAAGAAGCTGGTGATGCCGCCGGCCACCGCCGCCGCGCTCTCGGTGGCGAGATTGCCCTTGTGGGTGAGGCCGGGTTCGCGGAAGTGCACCTGGTCGTCGATCATGCCGGGCATCAGCAGCTTGCCGCCGGCATCGAACACCTCGGCGCCGGCCGGCGCGGTGATCTGGGCGGCGATCTTGGCGATGCGGCCGTTCTCGATCAGCAGGTCGCCGTGGAGCTCGCGGCCTTCATTGATCATGCGGGCATTGGTAATCAGCACGGGGATGCTCCTGGCCTGGGGTGCGCGATTATCGTCCCCCCGCCCCGCCCTAGCCAGCTTGCCGCGTCGACAACCGTCGCCGCTCAGCCCGCGCGCAGCCGCAGCTCCACCTCAAAGCCGCCGCCCTCGCGATTGCGGAACTGCACACTGCCCTCGCCCGCCTCCACGCAGCGGCGGACGATGGCCAGGCCCAGGCCGGTGCCGCCGCTGTCGCGGCTGCGGGCGGCGTCGGGCCGGTAGAAGGGCTCGCCCAGGCGCGCCAGCGCTTCCGGCGGCACGCCGGGGCCACGGTCGCGCAGCCAGACCAGCACGGTGTCGCCACGGGCGGCGGCAGCCAGTTCCACCGGCGGCTGGCCGTAGCGCAGGGCGTTGCGGACGAGGTTGGCGAGCGCGCGCCGCAGCAGCGCCCGGTGGCCGCGCACCGCCAGCTCCGGCGGCAGCGCCAGTTGCACCCGGTCCACTGCGTCCTCGTGCTCCAGGGCCTCGGCGACCAGCTCGGCCAGCGGCAGGCGCTCGGCGGTGCCCGGGTCGCGGGTGAGGCCGGCGCGGGAGAACAGCAGCAGCTCATCGAGCAGCTCGGACATCTGCTGGGCGTCGTCCTGGATGTCGGCGAAGGCCTCGGCGGCGGCGGCCGGCAGGCGCGGCTCCAGCAGGCCCAGGCCGATGCGCAGGCGCGCCAGCGGCGAGGTCACCTCGTGGGCGACGTCGGCGACGAACTGCTTCTGCCCGGCCAACTGGTTGTCCAGCCGCGCCGCCATGCGGTTGACCGCCTCGGCGAGCTGGCCCAGCTCGTCACGCCGGCGCAGTTGCACGCGGGCATCGAAGCGACCGTCGGCGATGCGCTCGGTGGCGCGGGTTACCGCCACCACCGCGCGGGTGATGCTCCAGATAAAGGGCCACCAGAGCAGGGCCGAGAGCAGCACGGTGAGCAGACCGAACAGCGCCCAGTCACCGACGCCGAGATAGCCCAGGAGACTGCGCAGGTCGGCCAGCTCCACGCTCAGCGTCAGCGGCCCGCCCGGCGTGCCACTGCGCCAGGCCGGAATGCGGATGCGGTACTCGCCAAACCAGCGGGCGCGGCGCAGCTCGATCATCTCGGCGCGGCGGGCGCGGTCCGGGCCGTTGCCAGGCGCGGCGGGCGGCTCCGGCCCCAACGAGGGCCGTGGCCCCAACGGCAAGGGCGGCGCGTCGATGGGCGAAACCAGACGTGGCGGCTGCGGCCGCAAGCCCAGGGTGCCGTCGCCCGGCGAAGCGGGGCGGTCCAGCCCACCCGGTGGCGGTTGCGGAAAGCCGCCCGGCGGTTGGCCGCGCCCCATTGGCCCGCCTTCAAGGCGGTAGCGCAGGTTCTGGCCGGCAGCGGCGTGTTCCAGAATCGCCGGCCAGTCGGCCTCGGGCGCCTGCGACAGCTCGGCGGCCAGGCGGTCGCCGACATCCAGCAGGCGCTCGCGGGCGCTGTCGGTGAGCAGCAGGCTCCAGCCCAGGCCGGCGCGGCCCGGCAGCGCCAGGAACAGGGCCGCGATCAGCGCCAGATTGAGCGCCAGCCAGAGCAGCAGCTTGGGGTAGAGCCTCATGCCGCCTCCGGGTCCACCAGCAGGTAGCCGGCGGTACGCACGGTGCGGATGTAGTGCGGCTGCTTGGGGTCGTCGCCGAGCTTGCGGCGCAGGCTGGCGATGTGCACGTCGATGGAGCGGTCGATGCCGTCGAAGCTGCGGTCGCGCGCCTGCTCCAGCAATTGCTCGCGGCTGCACACCCGGCCGCGCCGCTGCGCCAGGGCGAGCAGCAGGTCGAATTCCACCGGCGTCAGCGCCAGCCGCTGGCCGGCCTGCTGGACGCTGCGGGCGCCGACATCGAGACGCAGATCGCCCACTTCCAGGGCCTTCGGCGCCTCTGCCAGCGGCGCGCTACCGGCACGGCGCAGCAGCGCGCGCACCCGCGCCAGCAGCTCGCGCGCCGAGACGGTCTTAGGCAGGTAGTCGTCGGCGCCGCCTTCGAGGCCGTGGATGCGTTCGCTCTCGCCGCCGCGCGCGGTGAGCATCAGGATCGGCAGATTGGACTCCTCGCGCAGACGCTGGAGGATGCTCAGGCCGTCCATGCCCGGCAGCATCACGTCGAGCACCACCAGATCCCAAGGCTCGCTGCGCGCCCGGGCATAACCCTCGGCGCCGTCGTGGACGCAGTGCACGCTCAGGCCGTTGCTGCCCAGATAGTCGGCGAGCAGGCGGGCGAGCTTGCGGTCGTCTTCCACCAGCAGCAGACGGGCGCCAGGGTGCGGTGCGGGAGCGCTGGCGCTCACTGGCGCATCTCCCCTGCGGGCGGGAACAAGCGCGACGGCGTGGCCGGGAGTCGGAGCATGGTCGGGGGAAGCGGCACAGGGCCTCAGCTTAGGGAAGGCCCGCGCATCCTGCCCAGCGGCGCCGGCGCGGCCGGTGGGATTTACTCCGGCTTTACGAAGCGCTCTGCGGATTCCGGCGGCGCCCGCCACTGCGGCGCATAGGGATCGCGGCAGAGCTGATGCAGCTCGGCGAAGGCGTTCTGCAGGGGACGCAGATCGTCCGGATCCATCACCAGCAGGCGGCCGCGCGGCTGCAGGCCGGTGTCACTGCGCTGGCGGTTGGCGACCCGGTACTCGATGCAGGGCCGCTGGCCCCGGCACTGGAACAGCAGCTCGCTGCCCTCGCCGCCCACCGGCTGCGCCTCGGCCAGCGGGATGCTCTGCTGAAACTGGTCGCTCAAATCGGCGCGGCGGCTCACCCGCAGTTCGCAGCCGCTGCGGTCGAATTCATAGCTCCAGGCCAGGTACTGCCCGACCCGCTCCCAGGTGGCGCCCTCCTGCTTGCGCAGGGTTTCCAGGATGAAATTGCGCACCTCGCGGCGCGCCTGGGTGCTCGGATCGCTGCCCCAGGCCAGCAGCAGCGGCAGCGCCGCCAGCAGCAGAAACCTCGCTCTAACCCGCATCGGCGACTCCCGGCGCGGCAGTCAGCGCCGCCAGAGCACGGCCGCGCGCCTCGGCCGGCTGCGCCGCCAGCGCCGCGACGGCGGCATGGAAGCGCGGCCAGTCGCCGCCCTCGCGGGCGAACAAGGCGGCGAAGGCAGCGAGGTGCTGGTTGTAGAGCGCGAACGGCAGCAGCTTGGCGTTGTTCATCGGCGTGGCGAAGAAGCGGTCGTAGCCACCCCAGCCGTTCCAGCCGGCCTTGAGCGCGGCGTAGTCCTGCGCCAGTTGCGCGAAGGCCGCCGCCTTGGCGGCACGACGTGCGTCGTCATCGGCGGCACTGGCATAGCCGGCTTCCAGGCGCTCGCGGGTGGCGCTGAGCAGGGCGACGAACCCGGCCTCGCGTTGCAGGGCCAGCGAGCCCTCGGCGGGCTGCCCGCGCGCGGCGCGCCATTCGCGCAGGCCCTGTTCACCGACGAAGCTGGCGTAGGACTCGTTGAAAGCGGTGTCGCCGGGCAGATAGACCTGCTGGTGCGCCAGCTCGTGGAACAGGGTTTCCAGCAGGCGGTCGTCGTCCCAGCGCAGCATGGTGTTGAGCAGCGGATCGTCGAACCAGCCGAGGGTGGAATAGGCCGGCACGCCGCCGATATGGGTCTCGTAGCCCTGGGCCTGCAAACGCAGCGCTTCGGCACGCGCCTCGGCCTCGCTGTAGTAGCCCCGGTAGGCGACACAGCCGGCAATCGGAAAGCAGTGCTCCAGCGGCTGCAAGGACAGCTCCGGGGCCGCGAACACATTCCACACCACATACGGCCGGCCGAGATCGGCATAGCGGCGGTAGCTGCCATTGGCGGGCAGACCCAGACGCTGGCTGGCGTAGTCGCGCGCTGCCAGCGCCAGGCTCAGGCGGCGGCGCAGCTCGGGGTCACGCTGCGGGTCGGCGAGGATGCGGTCTATCGGCTCGCGGGCATTGAGCACCTGCCACTGACCACGCCCAAGGTGGGCGTAGTAGTTGAGCGTGGAGCAACTGGCCAGGCCGGCGGCGGCGGCCAGCAGCAGCGCCGGCAGGCGCCAGCGCCGGCGCATCAGGAGGCTTCGCAGCCGACCCGGCTGCGCTGGCGCTCGATCTTCACCAGATTGTCCTTGGCGCTCTCGCCCACCGGCGGCGGCGCCTCGCCACGGATCTGCGCCTCGGCGTCGCGCTTCTCGGCATCGAGCAGCTGGCAGATCACACCCTTGTTGCGGCGGATGCCGACCTCGGCCGCCGCTGGCGTGACTGCGGCCTTGGCGCGCGGTTGCGCGGGCGCCGCCGGCTGGCCGGAGACCGATTTGTCGCGGACATGGGCGTCGGCGCGCTGGCCGGCGGCACAGGGGCGGTCCTGGATGCGCCGATGGCCTTCGGCATCGCTGCACAGGTACAGATCGGCGTGGGCCGGCGCGGCGAGCACCAGCCACAGCAGCCCGGCCAGGACGGGCTTCAGTCCTGCGTCCATTTGAACCCCAGGGCCCCGAGCAGGGTGAACAGCAGGGCCATCGCCGACAGCTGCAACAGCGGCTGCTGGACGCTGGGGTCGAGCAGGCCGGCGCCGTCGAGCATGATCGCGCGGGCGGCCTCCAGCATCGGCGTCAGCGGCAGCCATTGCGCCAGCCACTGCACGAAGGCCGGCGCGCCGTCGATGGAGAAGAACACGCCGGAGAGCACCATCATCGGCCAGGACAGCATGTTGAGCAGACCGCCGGCGAATTCCTCCGAGGTGACCCTGGCCGCCACCAGCAGTCCCAGCGCGATCATCGCGTAGGCACCGACCAGGGTGACCAGCAGCAGCGTCCAGGCGCTGCCCTCCAGCCGGAAGTTCAGGAAGGCATTGCAGCCCAGGTAGACCGCCACCGTCACCAGGATCACCAGCAGCAGCCGCGACAGCAGCTGGGCGACGATGAATTCGGCGGCGGTCAGCGGCGTGGCGTTGAGGCGCTTGAGGTAGCCGGATTTGCGGTAGCGGACGATCACGTAGCCGGTGCCGAACAGGCAGGAGAACATCAGGTTCATGCCGAGCACGCCGGGCGCGGCCCAGTCGACGTAGCGGATGCGCGCGCCCTGCACTTCCTGGCGCCGCAAGGGCTCGCCAGCGACGCCGTGCAGCAGCTGCTCCAGCACCGCGCCGTTGTGCGACTCCGGGTTGACCCAGTACTGCTTGCGCACCAGGTCCACCGCCAGGTCGATGCGGTGGCGCTGCACCTTGGCCTGGGCCTTCTCCAGGCTGGCCTCGCGGTAGAAATTCACCGCCGGCGTGCCCAGGAAGGGATGGGTGTCGGCGCTCAGCGGCACGGTTTCCGGCGCCAGCACCGCCACCGTGAACAAGGGCTTGCCCGGGCCGGAGAAGATCACCGCGAAGCCAGCCACCATCAACAGCGGCAGCGCGAAGTTCCAGGCCACGGTGCCACGATCGCGCAGAAACTCCAGGCTGCGCGCCCAGCTCAGGGCCAGGATGTGGGCGAGGTTCATGCCCGCAGCTCCTTGCCGGTCAGCTCCAGGAACAGATCCTCGAGCGTGCGCGGGCGGATGCGCAGCTGCCCGAGCGGGGCGCCGGCCCGGCGCAGCACTTCCAGCGCGCCGGCGATGTCGCGGGTGGACAGCTCGGCCCAGTCGCCGCGCAGCACGAAGGGCAGCTCGCTACCGGCGCGCAGGGCGTCGGCGGCCGGCAGCTCCAGCACCGAGTCGTCGAAGTGCTCGGCGAGCAGGCGCTGCGGACTGCCTCGGGCGATCAGCCGGCCGTGATCCATGATGCCGATGTCGTCGCAGAGCTCGTAGGCCTCTTCCATGTAGTGGGTGGTCAGCACCAGGGTCTTGCCCTCGGCCTTGATGCTGCGCACCAGCTCCCAGAAGTTGCGCCGCGCCTGCGGGTCCAGCCCGGTGGTGGGTTCGTCGAGAAACACCACTTCCGGATCGTTGACCAGGGCAATGGCCAGCAGCACCCGCTGGCGCTGGCCGCCGGAGAGCTTGTGGCTGTCGCGGTCGAGGAACTCCTCCAGCCGGCAGACCGCGATCAGTTCGTCGAGCGGCCGCTTCTTCGGGTACAGGGCCTGGAACAACCGCAGGTTCTCGCGGACGGTGAGAAAGTCCTGCAAGGCGGTGGACTGGAACTGGATGCCGATCTTCTCGCGGTAGCGGGCGGCGCGGCTGCGGATGCTCTCGCCGCGAAACAGCACCTCGCCAGCACTGGGCTGGGCGACGCCTTCGAGCATCTCCACGGTGGTCGACTTGCCGGCGCCATTGGGGCCGAGCAGACCGAAGCAGATGCCCGCCGGCACCTCGAAGGAGACGCCATCGACGGCGCGGACCTTGGGGTACTGCTTGACCAGTGCGCGGGCTTCGAGAAGGGCGGCCATACCAGGGGGAACCAACGGACAGGCGCGCATGATGACACGCGCCAGTCGGCTTTCGTGGCGCCCGGGCGACTCGCCTCCGCGCCCCGCCGGATCAACGGGCAAAAAAATCCCCGCGCGAGCGCGGGGATTTCCGGGTGGCGCCGAACGCCGTGACCCTCGCTCAGGGCGCGGCCACCAGCAGGCCGTCGGTGCACAGCTCGTGCACGTTCATCGCCTTGCCGACGTCGGCGGAGATCAGCGTCGGGCTCAGGCTGACGGTCACCGAGTCGTAGGGCTTGGTGGCCCGCAGACCCAGGAAGCGGGCGGTGTCGGCGATGCTCAGCTGGCCAAGCAGATCCAGGGTGCTGACATCGACATCGACACTTTCCTGCTCGGCCGTCCCGAGGTAGGTGGTCAGCGTCACCGATTGCAGCAGCGACAGCTCGAGCGTGCCGACCGGGAAGGTCAGCCCCACCACCGCGTACTTGCCAGCAGGCACCGCGCTGTTGGGCGCCACCACCAGCTCGACCGAGCTGATCAGGTTGCCCAGCAGACCAACGGTGAGGCTGTAGGTGGCGTAGGTGTCGAGGTTGCCGTCGGCCGCCAGCTCCTTGGCGCTGATGCTGTTCAGCAGCTGGGTCAGGCTGCTTGCACCCAGCAGGTTGAGCAGCGAGGACACCGGACCGCCAACCAGACCGTTGACCGCGACCGAGGTCGTCGGCTGGTTGCCGTAGGCCAGCGCGCTGGCGGTGCAGATGAAGTTGCCGGCGAGCGCGGTCCCACCCTCGGTGACGGTGCTGGGCACGGTGCCGTCGTTGACCAGACCACCTTCGTTGCCGGCGCCGCCGCTGCTGATGCCGCCGGAGCTGCCGCCGCTGGAAGAGCTACCCGAGCCGCTGCCGCTGGACGACGAGGTGCTGCCGGACGAGCTGCCGCTGGAGGAGGAGGTACCGCCGCTGGACGAACCGCTGCCGGAGGAGCCACTGCCCGAAGAGCCGCTGCCGGAGGAACCGCTGCCGGAAGTGCTGCCCCCCGAGGTGCTACCGCTGGAGGAGCCGCTGCCGCTGGAGCTGGTGCCACTGGACGAACTGGTGCCGCCGGAGGAGCTGCTGCCCGAAGAACTGCTGCCACTGCCACTCCCGCTACCACTGCCGCCGCTGGACCCACCACTACCGACATCGCCGCTCTGCGCGTCGCAGCCGCTCAGGGCCAGGGCGCCGCTCATCAGCAGGCTGGCGATCAGGGCACGTGCCTGGGGTTTGGTGTTTCTGGTCATCATTGATCTCTCCTTGAAATGGGTCTGCGCGGTTTCAATCCAGAATGCGCAGTTCGACGCGGCGGTTCAGTTCCCGACCCTCGTAGCTGGCATTGTCCGCCACCGGCTCGAGTTCGCCATAGCCGCGCGAGCTGACCTGGGCTTCCGGGATGCCGGACTCGATCAGGAAGGCGCGTACCGCCGCGGCACGCTCCTCCGACAACTTCTGGTTGTAGGCCTGGCTGCCGGTGCTGTCGGTGTGGCCGGCGATCTCCACCTTCATGTCCGGGTACTTCTTGAGCAGCAGCACGATGTCGCCGAGGATGGTCTTGGCATCCGGCCGCAGGCGGGCCTTCTCCAGCTCGAAGGTCACACCGTGCAGCTTCAGCACCTTGGGCAGCGGGCAGCCATTGCCGTCCACGCGGCTGCCGGCCGGGGTGTCGGGGCACTGGTCCTGGCTATCGACCACACCGTCGCCGTCGGAGTCCAGCAGGCCGGTCTGCACCTCGACGATCTTCACCGCCTCGACCGTCGCCGCTGGCGCGCTGACGCCCTTACTGCCAAAAATCGGCACTTCGATACCCAGACCAAGCCGCGCATCGCCGTAGCCGGCCTGGAAGTTGTCGTAGACGTAGCGCAGTTCGCCACGGACACGGACATCGTTGGTCTTGAACACCGGCCCGGTGACGAAGCCCAGACCGACATTGCCGAACAGGTCGATGCCGTCGTCCAGCGGCGAAACGTCGTTGCGGTTGCCGCCGACGCCGATCAGGACGAAGGGCGTGAACCGGCTGCGGTCACCCCAGGCGTAGACCAGATCGAGGTTGAGCCCGTAGCGATACCAGTCCACCGGGCGCGCGGCGCCGGTTTCCAGCACCTCGGTGAAGCCCTGCGCCTCGACGCCCCACTGGTTGGCCCACTGGTAGCCGTAGTAGAACGCCGCGCCGAAGGAATGGCTGATGTCGGCGCCGTTGTTGTCGCGGCCGCTGTCCGGCTTGCCCAGGGTGCCGAGCACACCGAAGTAGTGGCCGGGATCGGTGGCCGCCTCGGCCGGCGTGGTCTCCACCGTCGCCACCACTTCTTCGGCGACCACCTCGGTGGCTGCGGCGGCAGGCTCGGGAGCCGTGGGCGGGATGGGCACCGGCGCGGCCTCCTGGGCCAGCGCGGCGGGAACGACAGCACACAGGGACAAACCGGCAAACACGGCGAGATGGCGCATCGGCGCTCCTTTTATGAACTGCTCCAAGACAGCGGAACCGCGTCAACGACTAGCGGCATGAACAGCCACCGGGGAACTCCCCGGGACACAGCAAGAGGGTAGCCCTACCGTCCGCCATTCAAGAACCTTGCCGCAGGCCGGACGAGCGGATCGCCTCGACCAGTTCCTCCCGGCGGTAGACGCCGAGCTTGCGGTAAATGCGAGTGGCGTGATTGGCGACCGTCGATACCGCAATCCCGCAGTTGCGGGCGATGCTCTTGAAGGTCTTGCCCTCGCCCAGGCCACGGGCGATCTGCTGCTCGCGGGGCGACAGGATGTCCAGCGCCAGCGGCGGCCGCACGTGCAGCAGGTAGAGGTCGTCGCTCGCCTCCACCCGGATGTGCAGACCATCGCGGACAAACGCACCGCCCTGGTCGAGCATGGCTTGCGGCAGCGCGAAACTGCGCGGGGCGCCGGCGGCGCCGGTGAGTTCCAGGAAGCGTTCACTGGCGGCGTGGACCGTGCCCCGGGCATCGACCAGCGCCGCCGCGCCGCGATTCTGCCGGCCCATCTCGCGCAACCACTCGTCGCGCAGCACGAACAGCCGCATCGCCAGCGCCGCCGCCTCGGCACCGTGCATCACCGCCTGCTGGAGCAGGGCCTGCTCGGGTGGCGGGCGCACCGGCTGCGCCGGCCAGCGCAGCGCCAGCAGGCTCAGCAAGGGGGAGCCGGCATGGGCATGGCGCAGGATGCGCAGCGGCGGTCCAGACGCCTCAGCGCTCAGCGCCTGCCCTTCCTGAAAGTGCAAGGCCTGCAAGCTGCTGCGGCTGAAACCGCTGTCCGGACTCTCGGTGTAGCAGCCACTCAGCCCCGAGGGCCCGCTGGTGAGCCAGGCGCCGCTGCTGGCGCCCAGATGCTCGATGAGCAGCGCCAGCACCCGCTGCCGGGCCGCCTGCCAGCCGGACGCAGCAGCGGCGGCGTAGACGCTTTGGATCAGCGGATCGTTGAACTGCATGAGATGAATCGGTGGCGGCGGCTGTGGTGACGACCAGTCGCACAGTGGCAAATCGCCACGACGAAGGCAATCGGCCGACACCGGTGCAGGCACAATCGCGGCATGCCCAGCCTGGAACAGACCATCGCCGAAGTCCGCGCCTGCCGGCTGTGCGCCGACCGGTTGCCCCTGGGGCCACGCCCGATCCTGCGGGTGGACGCGCGGCTGCGGGTCTTGATCACCGGCCAGGCGCCCGGCACCCGCGTCCACGCCAGCGGCCTGCCCTGGGACGACCCGAGCGGCGACCGCCTGCGGCAATGGATGGCGCTCGACCGCGACGCCTTCTACGACACCCGCCACTACGGGGTGATGGCAATGGGCCTGTGCTACCCCGGCAAGGGTCGTGGCGGCGATCTGCCGCCGCGACCGGAGTGCGCGCCGCTCTGGCACCCGCGGGTGCGGCCGCTGCTACCGGAACTGCGGCTGACCCTGCTGGTCGGCCGCTATGCCCACCTGCACTACCTGGAGGCGCGCGGCGAGCGTCTGGAGCAGACCGTGCGGCGCTGGCGGGACTGCCTGCCGCGCGGATTCTTTCCGCTGCCGCATCCGAGTCCGCGCAATACCCTGTGGCTGCGGCAGAGACCGTGGTTTGAAGCGGAAGTGGTGCCGGCCTTGCGCGAGGCCTTGGCGCAGGCACTGGCCTGAGCAGGCGCTGGCGGGCCGCCCGAGGAGCTTCAGGGCTCGCGGTTGCCGGGTGCCGGCGGTGCTGGCGGCCGCGCCGACGCAAGGCGTCCTGCCGTCGCCGGGGCGATCCATCGAGCGGCCAGGCCACTCCCAGCCCGGCTTGACTCAGCCGGCCTCTGGCGCCCGAACCAGTTCCGCGATCCGGTCCAGGTCGGGAATCAGCGCTTCGGAATTGCCGATCCGCACCCGTGCCAGCACGTATTCCGGGCGGTCGGACTCGCGCAGCGGCAGGGGCGCCAGCGCCGCGCGGCTGAGCGTCACCAGGTGCGGGTAGCCCTGGCAGAGCAGCGCGAACGGCCGGTCCTCGGGACGCTCGCCCAGCGCGTGCAGCACCACCAGCCGCGAACGCCGGTTGAGCGGCGCAGCCAGACCGCCGTTGAGCACTTCGAAATTCACCGCCGGCAGGCGCTGGTTGGCCCAGCTCAGATGGCCGGCCAGCCAGCGCGATCCCTCCTCGACCGGCCGCAGGGCGTCCTGCGCCAGGGCCTCGGCGATCAGCGCATTGGGCAGCACCAGGGTGTCGTCGCGCAGCGACAGCAGCACGCAGTAGAGCTGGTCGGGGACGTGCAGGGCCTCGCTCATACCCGCTGCTCCGCCAGCACGCTGCGAACCTCGGTCATCAGCTGGTCTTCCTGGTAGGGCTTGATCAGGTAGCGGTTGACGCCGAGGCTGGCGGCGCGGGCGCGGTGCTTCTCGCCGGAGCGCGAGGTGATCATCAGGATCGGCACGCCGGCGATGCGCTCGCTGTTGCGCACGAAGCCGGCCACCTCGAAGCCGTCGGCGCGCGGCATCTCGATGTCGAGCAGGATCGCCGACGGGGTTTCGGTCTGCAGCAGGGCGATGGCGTCGAGGCCGTCCTTGGCGGTCAGCACCCGGAAGCCGTGACGCAACAGCAGGCGCTCGGCGACGCGGCGCATGGTGATGGAGTCATCGACCACCAGGATCAGCTCGCCCTCGCGATCCACCTCGTCGAGTTCGGCATTGGCGGCGGCGCGGGCAGCGGCCTCGGCGATCAGCTTGCGGCGCGCGCGATCGACGATCAGCGCCGCCGGGTCGAGGATCAGCACCACCTGGCCGTTGGGCAGGATGGTGGCGCCGGCGACGCCGGAGATCGACGACAGCTGCGGCCCCACCGCCTTCGACACCACTTCGCGGTTGCCAAGCAGGCCGTCGACGATCAGCGCGGCGCGGCGCTCGCCGCCGCCGAGACCCTCACCCAGGCGCACCAGCACCGCCGGCACCGTGCGCGCCTCGGGCGGCGGCGCGGTCACCGGCAGGTCGATGAGGTCGGCGAGATGCCGGACCCGGTAGTCGTGGCCGCCGTAGGAGAACGACAGCGCGCCCTCGACGCTGGCCTGCGCCAGCAGGCTCACCGGAATGCGGGCGATGCCGTCGATGGCGGTGAGCGGCAGCGCGTAGCTCTCGTGCCCCACCGCCACCATCAGCGCCTGCGACAGCGCCAGACTCAGCGGCAGGCGGATGATGAAGCGGGTGCCCCTGCCGGGCACCGAGCGCAGCTCCAGCGCGCCGCCCAGCTGCTTGACCTCGCTGGCCACCACGTCGGTGCCGACGCCACGGCCGGCGTTCTGGGTGAGATTGCCGGCGGTGGAGAAGCCGGACTCGAAGATGAACTGGGCCACGTCCTCGTCGGCGAGCTTGGCGTCGGCCGGCATCAGACCCTTCTCGATGGCCTTGCGGCGGATCGCCGCGAAGTCCAGGCCGCGACCGTCGTCGGCGATCTCCATCGCCAGCTGGGTGCCCTCGCGCTTGAGCGAGACCATCACCGTGCCGACCGGCGACTTCTCCGCCAGCGCGCGCTGCTCGGGCGTTTCCAGGCCGTGTACCACGGCGTTGCGCAGCAGATGCTCCAGCGGCGCGGTCATGCGCTCCAGCACGTTGCGGTCCAGCTCGCTCTCGACGCCGCTGAACACCACTTCCGCGTACTTGCCCTCCTCTTGCGCGGTCTGGCGCACCACGCGCTGCAAGCGCGCCACCTGCCGAGAGAACGGCACCATGAGGGTGGCCATCAGGCCCTGCTGCACCGCCGCGCCGACCCGCGCCTGCTGCTGCAGCAGCCCCTGCGCTTCGTCGACCGCCTGCTCCATCGAGGTTTTCACCGAGGCAAAGTCGTTGACCGACTCGGCGAGCGCGCGCGACAGCTCCTGCATGCGCGAGTAGCGGTCCATTTCCAGCGGATCGAAGTCCTGCGCGTAGCGGTCCGGGCCCTGGGCGCCCAGACCACGGGCGGCGATCTGCGCCTCGGTCTCGACATCGAGCAGGCGCAGCTGCTCGCGCAGGCGCAGCACGGTCTGGGTCATTTCGTTGAGCTGGGCTTGCAGGGCGGCGTTCTGCTGTTCCAGACGCGAGCGGAAGATCGAGATCTCGCCGGCCTCGTTGAGCATGCTGTCCAGCGCTTCCACCGGCACCCGCGCCAGCTCGCGGCGGCCACTCAGGGCATTGCCCTCCTCCTGCGGTCGCCAGTACAGCTCCGGCCGCCAGCCCGGCGGCGCGCCGGAGAGCGGCAGCGGAGCGACCACGGGCGCCGGTTCGGTGATCGTCGCCGGCGCCTCCATCTCGACCGGGAAATCGACCTCCGCCGGCGCTTCCGATTCGCGCACGGTGACGCTGTAGTGGCCGCGCGCCAGGGCATCGTGCAGATGCTCCATGGTCTCCAGCTGTTCGCGCAGGGACTGCTGCTCGGCGCTGCTCGGCGGCGTGCCGCGCAGGGCCAGCACGCCGATCTCGGTTTCCAGGTTGTGGGCGAGATCGCCCATGTGGCTGAAGCCGGTCATGCGCGCGCCGCCCTTGAGGGTGTGCAGCGCACGTTGCAGCTCGCGCACCGCCTCCTCGTCGCGGTAGTCGCGGCTCCAGGAATTCAGGCCGGAGTCGATTGCCTCCAGCATTTCGGTGGCTTCGGCGACGAAGATGTTGGCCAGCTCGGGGTCGATCTCGCCCTCGCTGACCACCACCGTCTTCTTCTCGCGGCGCGCCACCGGCGCGCCCAGGAACTCGCCGTCGGGTTCGGCATTGAGCGCCGGATGTTCGTTGAGATCGGGGAGCGCGCTGCGCGCCTCCAGCTCGGGCAATTGCTCGAACACCCCGGCCTGCTCGGACTCCAGCGGCTCGGGCGCGGGGGCGGCAGGCCAGTCCCAGGCTCCGGGAGACGGCAGCTCGCCGGCCGGCACCGAGGCCAGGGTCGCGGCCGGATCGAAGCCGGTGGAGAGCTGCGGCGGCGGTGTGGAAAGCGTCTGGTACAGCACCGGCGGCAGCTCGGCCACGGCTTCGGCGGCGGGCGCCTCGACCAGGGCCTGCACCGGCACCTCCGCCACCGCCTGCTCCATCGCCGGCACCGCCGCCAGCAGCGCGGCGTGGGTGAGCGCGCCATCCTGGCGGCCGGTGGCGACCTGGCTGAGCCGGCTCTCCAGCTGCTGGGCGACATCGCCCAGTGACAGCAGACCGGCCATGCGCGCGCTGCCCTTGAGGGTGTGCAGGGCGCGCAGCAGACCTTCCGGCGGGTTCTGCAAACCGGCCAGGCGCCAGTCGGCGAGGCCTTCGCGCAGCTCCTCGAACAGCTCGGCGGCCTCGCTCTGGAAGATCTCCGCCAGCTCCGGGTCCAGCGGCTGCGCCGGCGGCTCGATGACCGGCGCCGGCTCGCTCGGTGTCGCCGGCTCGATTTCCGGCTCGGTCCAACCGGCATCCTCGGAATTGGCTCCGGCCGCCGACGACGCCGCCTCGGCGCTGCTGAACGCCAGCACCTGGATCAGCTCACCCTCGGGCGTCGCGCCGAGCGTGATCTCCCCGGCCGGCGGCAAGGGCTCGGCACGCGCCGGCAGCCGGCTCAGGCGCTCGGCCAGGGCGCGACCGTTGTCGCGCAGGCTGCCTTCGCGGAAGCGGTCCAGGTACTGGTAGAACTGTTCCAGCGCCTCGGCCAGGGTCTGGAAGAATTGCGCCTCCGGCGCCAGGCCGTCGTGGCGCGCCAGACGCTCGGCCAGGGCACCAGCGGCGACGGTCAGCGCGCCGCAGCCGGCCTCGCGCGCCAGGCCTTGCAGCGCGGCAGCGGCGCTGGCCATGTGGTCGGCATGCCGGCCATCACCGGCGGCGCCGGCCCAGGCGATCAGCTGTTGCTCCAGGCCCTGCAATTGGTCGAAGGCGGCGTTGGCGAAGGCCTCGCGCCGCTGACTGCCGCCGCCCTCGCCCGGCGGCGGCAGGAAGCCGCGCGCCGCCTCGATCCGCGCCAGCCAGTCGTCGGCCGGCGGCAGCTCGGCGGTGCCGGCCCGCGCCACCCACTCGCGCAGCACCGGCAGGGCCTCCTGCAACAGCGCCCGCAATTCCGGCGGGATCGGCAGCTCCGACTCGCGCAGGCCCTCCAGCAGGGCCTCGAAGGCGGCGGCCAGTTCGCTCAGCGGGCTGGCGTTGACCACCGCCGCGCTGCCCTTGAGGGTATGCAGGGCGCGCACCGCTTCCGGATCGACGTCCAGCACCGCCTCGGTGTCCAGCCACTGGCTCAGGTAGGCGAGACGATCCTGGGCGTCCTCGCGGAACACGCTCAGCACCTCGTCCTCGATCATCTGCGGCGCCCGGCCGCTGGCCAGGAACTGCGCGTGGGCGATCAGCGCCTGGGCCTCCGGCTGGCTGGCCAGCTCGGCACCCTGACGGAAACGGCCAAGCAGTGTCGGCAACAGCTGCACCGCCCGCTCGACGGCCTCGACCACCGCCTGGTTGGTCGGCAGGGCGCCTTCCAGGCAGCGGTTCAGCAATTGCTCCAGGGCCCAGCCCAGTTCGCCGATCTGGTCGGCGCCGACCATGCGGCCGCTGCCCTTGAGGGTGTGGAAGGCCCGGCGGATGTCGGCCAGGCCATCGCGGTTCTGCGGCGCACGCCGGAACGCCGGCAGGGCGCGCAGCAGGAACTCGTGCACCTCCTCGGCTTCTTCCAGGAAGATGGCGCGGATTTCCGGATCTTCCTCAGCGGCGGAAAGGCTCGCGACCAGCGGCGCCGGCGGCTCGACGGCCTGCGGGCTGGTCAGCTCGGCCTCGGTCTGCGTCACCAGCGCTAGCAGCTCGGCCTCGGCGCGGTCGGTGGACTCCGGGGCCTCCTCCTGGGCGTCGAAGCGGAGGCGCTCGATGGCCAGGCCCAGCTCGTCGAGCAGGCGCTCGGTGCTGGGCAGGGAGTCGCGCAAGGCCTCGATGTAGATTTCCAGCCCGGTGATCGCCTCGGCGAAGCGCGCGGCCTCCTCGGGATCGCTGCGCAGCTTGGGGAAGGCGGCCACCCGCAGCCACTGCTCCAGACGCGCGGCGAGAATGCCGGCACGCTCGCGGTCGAGCATCACCAGGCCGGCGGCGACCTCGTTGAGCAGCTGCGCCGGTTCCTCGCTGGCGGGCTGGCTGCCGTCCTTCACATAGCCGTCGAGCAGGGCTTTGAGCCGGGCGAGGTCGACCAGCATCTCGCGCAGCAGCGCGGCGATGCCTTCGTGCAGATCGCGGGAATGCGGAACCTCGATTTCGAGTTCCGGCGTCGCCGTGCCGTCCGGGCGCAGCTGCCGCAGCGGCCGCAGAAGGGCGTTCTCGATGCTGTGCTCGACCGTCAGCAGCGCGGTGGCAAGCCGGATCCAGCGGCCCTCGCTGTCGGCGCTGGCGGTGAGTTCGTCGAGGCCGGCGGCCTGGTTGACCAGCACCTGCTCCAGCTGGCTGAGGCCGAGCAGGGCCAGGGTGCGCGACACCCGCAGGGTGCGCTCGCGGGTGCCGGCGAAGGTGTCGGGCTGTAGCTGGCTGGCGCGGCGGGCGAGGTCGATCTCGTCCTTGATCTGGGCCAGGTCGCGGCGGACTTCCTCGGTGACCTTTTCCAGCAGGCGGGTGTTGGGGCCACGCAGACGCCGACGGGCCTCGGACAGCTGCGGCTCGGCGGGCACACTGCCGATCAGCGGCAGCGCCTCAAATAGCGGCTGCCAGCGCGGACCGCTGTAGTCGAGCGCGGCGGCATGGCCGATCAGCCGCCAGACGGTCTCGCCGGACTGGCGCGCCGCCACGGTCTCACCCTGCTCGGCCAGCAGCTTGAGCTGCTGGCCCATGCGCCCGAACCAGCGCTTCAGCTCCAGGGAGTCGGCCATCGGCTTGGCGCGCAGGGAGTCGGTGGCGGCGGCGCAGGCGCTCCACAGCAGATACACCGCCGGCTCCACCGCCTGCGCCGCGACCTGCTCGCAGACCCGGCACAGCCGCGCCAGGGCGGCGTCGCTGTCCTGGCCCTTGAGCCATTGCAGCAGCAGGGTCTGGAACGGCTGCAACAGCTTGCGGGCGACGATGGCGGCGTTGCCGGGCGTGCGCGGCGGCTGCTCCGGCACCGGCAGCTCCGGCGCCAGTTCCAGCATCTGGGCGACGAACAGATCGGCCTCGGTCAGCGCCGGGCGGCCGCGCGCCAGCCGCAGCTCGGCGATCACCGGCTGCAGCACGGCGGCGCGGTCGGGCTGGCCGAGCAGCAGGCCATCGAGGTAATCGGACAGCTGCAGGGTGGCGCCGCTGACCGCCGCCAGGGTTTCGTCCGGCCGCGCGGCGCGGTCGTGCAGAACGTCCTCGGTGGCCTCCCGCAGCTCGCCGGCGAGCTGGGCGGCGCCCAGACTGCGCACCATCGCCAGGGCACCGTGCACCTGCACCAGCAGGGCCAGGGCGTCGAGCAGGGCATCGCCTTCCTGCGGCGCTTCCTGGTGCTGGTCGAGCAGCAGACGCACCCGGTGCAGGGCGGCGTCGATCTCGGCGCGCATCCACTTCAGGCCGTTGGCCATCAGGAACGGCGGTCGGCTCAGCTCACCAGCCGGCATGGGCAAACTCCGCGCTGGCGACCAGCTTGTTGAAGCTGAGCGCCAGCCAGGGCTGCGCGTCGCGTTCGAAGGCGCCGAGCAGATACGGCGCGAATGCCGGGGCGCCGGCGATCAGCTCGTGGCGCTGGTCGGCAAGCGCGAACTGCCGGTGACCGGCCACCTCGTCCACCAGAAAGCCCACAGGCACCCGCAAGGAGTTGAACACCAGTACCCGGCTGCCGGGCGACTCGGCCCGGCGCGGCAGGCCCAGAAACTGCGCCACGTCGGCCACCGCCAGAATGCCGCCCCGGACGTTGGCCACGCCCAGCAGCCAGGGCTTGGCGCCCGGCGTGCGGGTGAGCGAGGGCAGCGTGATGATTTCGCGAACGTCGTCGCGCGGGGCCACGCACCAGCGGTCGCGCACCCGGAAGCCGAGGCCGAGCCAGAACTCCGAACGCCGCTGGGCGACGTCCGGCCGCGCCGAGCGGACCCGGGCCTCCAGGGCCGCCAGCAGCTCGTAGGGCGTACCGCGCAGGGCTTGCAGCTCGACCGTCATGCGCGGATCACTGGCCGGATTTCAGGTAGGCCTTGACCGCGCCGAGCAGTTCGTCCTTGGTGAAAGGCTTGGTCAGGTATTCGTCGGAGCCGACGATACGGCCGCGCGCGCGGTCGAACAGACCGTCCTTCGACGACAGCATGATCACCGGCGTCGCCGCGTACTTGGCGTTGCCCTTGATCAGGGCGCAGGCCTGATAGCCGTCCAGACGCGGCATCATGATGTCGATGAAGATCAGGTCCGGCTTCTGGTCGGCGATCTTCGCCAGCGCCTCGAAGCCATCCGCTGCGGTCACCACCTCGTAGCCCTCCTTGACCAGCAGCGTCTCGGCCGTGCGGCGGATGGTCTGGGAATCGTCGATGACCATGACCTTGGCCAGGGCCTTGGTCGCCTGCGCGGTCGCGGGGGATGCTTCCGTGGGCACTGAGCGGGTCTCCGGGGAGTTGCGGGCACCTCGCCGGGCGCGCGCCGAATCGATGTGGGGTCAACTACGGGCTTGAATTGCCAGGAAGTAATAGCACACTCGCCGCGCCCGCCGCACCTCTTGCAAGCCCGGCTCCGGGCCCCACTTGAGATAGGCTTTTACAACCACATCCAAGTCGCATCCGCCCGCAGCCCCCAACCGGCGCGAGACGGCGCCCGCTCCCCGCTGCGAACCGAGGTCTTCATGCCCGACGCCCGGCATCCTTCCGTGCCCAACCTGACCACCGCCCACAGCGCGCCCCTGCTGCGCTTCGAACAACTGCTGCTGGAAAAAGCGCCGCAGATCGAGGGCTGGTTCCGCCGCGAATTCCACAAGACCCCGGCGCCGTTCTACTGCTCGGTGGACCTGCGCAACGCCGGCTACAAGCTGGCGGTGGTCGACACCAACCTGTTCCCGGCCGGCTTCAACAATCTCAATCCGGTGTTCGAGCCACTGGCGGTGCACGCCCTGCAATCGGCGTTCGAGAAGCTGATGCCCTCGGCCTGCAATGTCGTGCTGGTGCCGGAAAACCACACCCGCAACCTGTATTACCTGGAAGCGGTCGCCACCCTGCGTGACCTCATCACCAAGGCCGGCTACGCGGTACGCATCGGCTCGATCAACCCGGCGGTGACCGCGCCGCAGGAAATCGCCCTGCCCTCCGGCAAGAGCCTGCGGCTGGAGCCGCTCCAGCGCGAGGACGACCGCGTCTACGTCGAGGGCTTCAAGCCCTGCGTGGTGCTGCTGCACAACGATCTCTCCGGCGGCCGGCCGGCGATCCTCGAAGGCCTGAAGCAACCGGTGGTGCCGCACCCCAAGCTGGGCTGGAGCGACCGCCTGAAGTCCCAGCACTTCGCCATCTATCAAGAAGTCTGCGAGGACTTCGCCGAGCAGTTCGGCATCGACCCCTGGCTGGTCAACCCCTTGTTCCGCAACTGCGGCGAGATCAACTTCCTCAAGCGCGAAGGCGAGGAATGCCTGGCCGCGAATGTCGAACTGCTGCTGGAGGACATCAAGGCCAAGTACGCCGAGTACGGCGTCAGCGACGAACCCTTCGTGATCGTCAAGGCCGATGCCGGCACCTACGGCATGGGCGTGATGACGGTGAAATCGGTCGACGAGATCCGCAACATGAACCGCGACGCCCGCAAGAAGATGGCCAGCGCCAAGGAGGGCAACGAGGTGAGCGGCGCGATCATCCAGGAGGGCGTCTACACCTTCGAGACTTGGCGCGACGCGCCGCCCGAAACAGAGGGGATGACCACAGAGCCGGTGCAGCGTAGCGACATGGTCGCGGAGCCAGTGATTTACATGATCGACCACTACGTGGTGGGCGGCTTCTACCGGGTGCACGCCGGCCGCTCCAACACCGAAAACCTCAACGCCCCGGGTGCGCAGTTCCGGCAGCTGGCGTTCAACAACGCCTGCAACTGCCCGGAGCCCAGCCAGGCGCCGGACGCCGAACCCAACCGCTTCTACGCCTACGGCGTGGTGGCTCGCCTGGCCCTGCTGGCCGCCGCCCGGGAAACCGTGGCGGCACTGGCCAGCGACGCCAACTGAGGCCAGCCCCATGACCTACACCCTCGGCGTGGTGATGGACCCCATCGCCGGCATCAAGCCATACAAGGACACCACCCTGGCGCTGATGCTCGCCGCCCAGAAGCGCGGTTTCGCCCTGCGCTATCTGGAAATGCACGACCTCTGGCTGCGCGACGGCGTGGCCTACGGCCGCGCCACCCCGGTCACCGTGTTCGACGACAAGAAGCACTGGTTCGAGCTGGGCGAACCCGAGGAAGTGGAACTGGGCCGGCTGGATGCGATCCTGATGCGCAAGGACCCGCCCTTCGATCTCGAATACATCACCGCCAGCTACATCCTGGAACGCGCCGAGCAGGCCGGCGCCCTGGTGGTCAACCGGCCGGCCTCGCTGCGCGACTGCAACGAGAAGGTGTTCATCAGCTGGTTCGCGGAGCTGTGCGCGCCGACCCTGATCAGCCGTGACCTCGCGCGCCTCAAGGCCTTCCATGCCGAACAGCGCGACGTGATCTACAAGCCGCTCGACGGCATGGGTGGCACCGGCATTTTCCGGGTGCGCGAGGACGCGCTCAACCTCGGCAGCGTGATCGAATCGCTGACCCAGAACGGCCGCCACACGATCATGGCGCAGCGCTACCTGCCGGCCATCGTCGAGGGCGACACCCGGGTGCTGATGGTCGATGGCGAGCCGGTGCCCTACGGCCTGGCGCGGGTGCCGCAGGGCAGCGAGACGCGCGGCAATCTGGCCGCCGGCGGCAAGGGCGAGCCCCGGCCGCTGACCCCGGCGCAGCAACACATCGCCCGGGTGGTGGGGCCGGAGCTGAAGAAGCGCGGCCTGCTGTTCGTCGGCCTCGACGTGATCGGCGACCGCCTCACCGAGATCAATGTCACCTCCCCGACCTGCGCCCGCGAGATCGACGCCGCCTACGGCACCGACATCGGCGGGCTGCTGATCGAGGCCATCCAGACCCGCCTCGCCGCCCGTCGCGCATGAAACCCGCCCTGCTCCTGCTCTCCGCGCTGGCCCTCGGCGCCGCAGCCGCGCATGCCGACGCGCCAGCCACGCCGCCGCTGGCGGAGGCCCAGCAGGCCCTGGTCGAAGCGGCGCTGGCCTCCGACTACGCCTGGCGGCAGACCGCCGCGCTCGCCGACGGCATCGGCCACCGCCTGTCCGGCTCGCCCGGCGCGGCAGCGGCGGTGCAGTACGTGGCCGCCGAACTGCGTCGCCTGGGCCTGGAGGCCCGCCTGGAGCCGGTCAAAGTGCCGCACTGGCAGCGCGGCGCCGAGGAGGCCGCCCTGGTCGCCTGGCCTGGCCGCCCCGAGGGCCTGGAACAGCGTCTGGCCCTGCTGACCCTGGGCGGCAGCGTCGCCACCCCGGCCCAGGGCCTGGTGGCACCGGTGCTGCCGGTGCGCGATTACGCCGAGCTGGAACGCCTGGGCCGCGCCGGCGTCGCCGGCCGCATCGTGCTCTACACCGCCGCCTACGACGAGGCGCTCAATCAGGGCGGCTATGCCGGCAATGCCTACGGTGGCGCGGTGGACTACCGGGTCAACGGCGCCAGCCGCGCCGCCGCACTCGGCGCGGTGGCCGCACTCAACCGCTCGGCCGGCTGGGGCGACAACCGTCTGCCGCATACCGGCAGCCTCAGGTACGCGGAAGGCGTGGCGAAGATTCCGGCGGCGGCGCTGAGCAGCGAAGACGCCATGCTGATCGAGCGCCTGGCCGCCCAGGGCGAGGTGCGCCTTCGCCTGAAGCTGACGCCCCGGACCCTACCCGATGCCGACAGCTACAACGTCGTCGCCGACCTCAAGGGCCGCGAGCGGCCCGAGGAGGTGGTGGTGATCTCCGGCCATCTCGACTCCTGGGATGTCGGCACCGGCGCCCAGGACGACGCCAGCGGTGTGGCGGTGGCGATGCAGGCCGCGCAACTCATGAAGCGCCTGGGCCTCGTCCCGCGCCGCACCCTGCGGGTGATCGCCTGGATGAACGAGGAGAACGGCCTGGCCGGCGCCAAGGCCTATGCCGCCGCCCACGCCGCCGAGCTGGGTCAGCATGTCGCCGCCATCGAGATGGACATGGGCGCCGGTCACCCGATGGGCTTCCGGGCGCAGGTACCGCCGCAGGCCATGCCGATGCTGGCACCGCTGGCCAAGCTGCTGGCCGGCATCGGCGCCGGGGTGGTGCAGCACAGCCTGGACGGCGTCGGCGCCGACATCGGCCCCCTGGCCAAGGCCGGCGTGCCCGGCTTCGCGCCGCTGGTCGATGGCCGCGACTACTTCCGCATCCACCACACCGAAGCCGACACCCTGGACAAGATCAATCCCCGCCATCTGGCCGAGAACGCGGCGGTGCTGAGCGCCCTCGCCTACACCCTGGCCGAGGGCGAGGCCCTGCCTCGACTGCCGGCGTCCGCGCCCTGATGGGCAGTCAGAAGCCGTCGGCCAAGCTTGCAGGGCTGGGAAGCGGTCGGAATACTGCCGGCATGTCCGAGACCGATACCACCGAATACCTCAACAACCAGTTCCTGATCGCCATGCCGGCGCTGGAGGACGAGAACTTCAACCATTCCGTCACCCTGCTCTGCGAACACAGCGACCAGGGCGCCCTGGGGCTCATCATCAACCGCCCGCTGCAGCTCAAGCTCACCGAGATGCTCGACCAGATGGACCTGCCGCGTAGCGCGCTGGACCAGGACAGCAGCATCTACTGGGGCGGGCCGGTGGCGCCGGAGCGCGGCTTCGTGATCCACGAAGGCGCTGGCGAGTGGGACTCCACCATGGCGGTCGGCGGCAATCTCTACATCACCACCTCGCGCGACATCCTCAAGGCCATCGGCGAGGGGCGCGGCCCCAAGCACTACTTCGTGGCGCTGGGCTATGCCGGCTGGAGCGCGGGCCAGCTGGAGAACGAGATTCTCTCCAACTCCTGGCTCAACACCCCGGTGGATTCGGCGATCCTGTTCCGCACCCCGGCTTCCGAGCGCTGGAAGCTCGCGACCCGCCTGCTCGGCGTCGATGTGACCCAACTGGGCGGCGAGGCCGGGCACGCTTGAGCGACAGCGCCACCGACCAGGCCGGTGCCGCCATCCCAGCGGAGCCCTCGCCGGCCGGCGAAGAGCCTGCCGCCGCCCGCTGCCGCAACTGCCAGGCGCCACTGACCGGCCCCTACTGCGCCGCCTGTGGCCAGTCCGCACATCTGCATCGCAGTCTCGCCGGGCTCGGTCACGACATCCTGCACGGGGTCTTTCACTTCGAGGGCAAGGTCTGGCGCACGCTGCCGGAACTGATCTGGCGGCCCGGACAGCTCACGCGTCGCTACATCGAGGGCGAACGCAGCCGCTACATCTCGCCGCTCGCGTTGTTCCTGTTCTCGGTGTTCCTGACCTTCGCGGTGTTGTCCTGGACTGGCGGCATCCATCTGGGCAGCGACGGCGACAGCTCCGAGCCGGTCGAGATCGCCCGCATCACCGACTCGATCGACGAATGGCGTCGTACCCAACGCGCTGAGGCGCAGCGCCTGGAGGAAAAGCTCCGGAAGCGCCGCCAGGATCTCGCCCTGCCAGCACTGGATGCCGACGACCGGACCAAGCTCGAAGACGAGATCGGCCGTCTGGATCGCAAGCGGCAGATCCTGCTGGCGGCCGCCGCCGGCGACAACGCCAGCCTCGACCGGCTGGCCCAGGAGCAGCGCTTGGCGCCGGTTTCCGAGCCGGCCTCCACCTCCCGAGGCAGTCTGGACCTGGACCTCCCCGGCCTGGACGAACGACTGTCGGCGCGGCTGAAGCATCTCGGCGACAACCCGGCGCTGCTCGCCTACAAGCTGAAAACGAACGGCTACAAGTATTCCTGGGCGCTGATCCCGCTCAGCCTGCCGTTCATGTGGCTGCTGTTCTTCTGGCGCCGCGATGTCTTCCTCTACGATCACACGGTGTTCGTGGCGCACTCGATCAGCTTCATGATGCTGCTGGGCGTCGTCGCCGCGCTGCTGGGAACGCTGGGGCTCAGCAACTGGATCCTGATCCCGGCGCTGACGGTCCTGCCGCCGCTGCACCTCTACCGCCACCTCCGCGACGCCTACGGCCTTTCCCGCTGGGGCGCCCGTCTGCGGCTGGCGCTGCTGTGCTTCGCCATCCTGCTGGTGCTGCTGCTGTTCGGCACGCTGCTGTTCCTGCTCGGTCTGCTCTGAGACATGGCCACCTATCTCGCCTTCGACTACGGCGAAAAGCGGATCGGCACTGCGGTCGGCGACAGCATCACCGGCACCGCCCGACCGCTGGCGACGCTGGATGGCCTGGACGCGGTGCTGCGCCTGATCCAGGACTGGCGGCCCAAGGCCCTGGTCGTCGGCCTGCCACTCAACGAGGACGGCGGCGAACAAGCGATCACCACAAAGACCCGGGCCTTCGTGAAACAACTGGAGGCCCGCTGCCAACTGCCGGTGCATCTCGCCGACGAGCGCTATTCCTCACGCGCCGCCGACGACGTGCTGCGCTCGGCACGCGCCTCGGGGGCGATGAACCGCAGGGTCCGCAAAGGCGACAGGGACGGGCTAGCGGCTAAAATCATCCTCGAACAATGGCTCGCGAACGCCCAAGAATGAATCTACAGCTCGATGAACAGGGCCGCCTCAAGCATCTGCTGACCACCGAAGGCCTGCCCCGCAGCCTGCTGGAGCGGCTGCTCGACCGCGCCGAACCCTATGCCCGCGCCGCCGAGGCCGGCTTCAAGAAAGACCCGCTGCTGGTCGGCAAGACGGTAGTGAACCTGTTCTTCGAGAACTCCACCCGCACCCGCACCACCTTCGAGCTGGCCGCCACCCGACTGTCGGCCGACGTGGTCAATCTCCAGGTGGCGGCCAGCTCCACCGCCAAGGGCGAGACCCTGCTCGACACGCTCAAGACGCTGGAGGCGATGCAGGCCGACCTGTTCGTGATCCGCCACGAAGCCTCGGGTGCCGCGCATTTCTTTGCCGAACATGCGGCGCCGGGCGTGGCCATCCTCAACGCTGGCGACGGCCGCCACGCGCATCCGACGCAAGCCCTGCTGGATGCCTTCACCATCCGCCGCCACAAGCACAAGTTCGAGGGACTGTCGGTGGCCATCGTCGGCGACATCGTCCACTCGCGCGTCGCCCGCTCCAACATCCACGCCCTGCGCAGCCTCGGTTGCACCGACCTGCGGGTGGTTGGCCCGCCGCCGCTGATCCCGGCCGGCATCGTCGAACTGGGGGTCAGCGTCGAGCACGATCTGATGCGCGGCCTCGACGGCGTCGACGTGATCATCCTGCTGCGTCTGCAGAAGGAGCGCATGGTCGGCGCCTTCCTGCCCTCGCTGGGCGAGTTCCACCGCGACTACGGCCTCACCCGCGAGCGGCTGGCGCGGCTCAAGCCCGAGGTGCTGGTGATGCATCCGGGGCCGATCAATCGCGGCGTCGAGATCGAGGGCGAGGTCGCCTACGGTCCGCAATCGCTGATCATCGAGCAGGTCAGGAACGGCGTCGCCGTGCGCATGTCGGTGATGGCGGAAATCCTGGCGAACACCCAATGAGCAAGTCTCCCTCCTCCCTGCTGATCCAGAACGTCCGCCTGCTCGACCCGGCCGGCGACCGTGACACCGTCACCAACCTGCTGCTGCGCGACGGCGCCATTGCCGCGCTCGGCGCCGATGCCCTCGCCGGCGGCGACGAGTCGCTGGATGCCGGCGGCCACTGGCTGCTGCCGGCGGCCACCGATCTCGCCGCGCGCCTGCGCGAACCGGGCGCCACCCAGAAGGCCACCATCGCCTCGGAAGCCAGCGCCGCGCTCGCCGCCGGTGTAGCCACCCTATGCGTACCGCCCGACACCAAGCCGGTGGCCGATACGCCTGCGCTGATCGACCGCATCCACGCCAAGGCCGCCCAGGCCGGCGCCGCCCGGGTGCTGGTGCTGGGCGCGCTGACCCAGGGCCTGGCCGGCGAGGCGCTGGCCGAGCTGTCGGCGCTGAAAGCCGCCGGCGTGGTCGGGGTCAGCAACGGCCAGCGACCGCTGGCCAATGCCCTGGTGGCGCGACGCGCGCTGGAATACGCCCAGGGCCTGGGCCTGACCGTGCACGTACAGGCGCTGGAACCGGCCCTCGCCAACAGCGGCTGCGCCCACGAAGGTGCCATCGCGACCCGACTCGGGCTCGCGCCGATTCCGGTGGCGGCCGAGGTGGCGGCGATCCGCCAGTGGATTTCGCTGGTGGAGGACACCGGCGGCCGCGTGCACTTCGGACGGCTGTCTTCGGCGCGCGGCGCCGAGCTGGTGGAAAGCGCGCAGCAGCGCGGCCTGCCGGTCAGTGCCGACGTCGCCATCCATCAGCTGTTCCTCACCGATGCCGCGCTGGAAGGGTTCAACGCCCAGGCGCACCTGCTGCCGCCGCTGCGCAGCGAGGACGACCGCCAGGCCCTGCGCGCGGCGCTGGCGCGCGGGGTGATCGGCGCGCTCTGCTCCGACCACCAGCCGCACGAGCCGGACGCCAAGATCAATCCCTTCCCGCTCACCGAACCCGGCACCAGCAGCGTCGAAACCCTGCTGCCGCTGGCGCTGGAACTGGTGCACGAGGGCCTGCTGACGCCCTTGCAGATGGCCCAGCGCCTGAGCCTCGGCCCCAGCCGCGTGCTCGGCCAGAGCTTGCCGGAGCTGCAGCCGGGCGCACGGCTGCCGCTGGTCCTGGTCGACCCGCAGTCGCCGTGGACGCTGCGTGCGCAGGACCTGCGCAGTCGCGGCCGCAACAGCTTGTTCGACGGCCGGCGCTTCCAGGGCCGGGTGCTGCGCGTTTTTCCCTGAGCCCGTGCTGCCGCCTGCGCGTGGAATCGTGTAACGTCAGCGCATCACCGCTGCTGCTCAATATTTCCGGGAGGAACGCATGGCCCGCGTCATGATCGTGGACGACTCGCCGACCGATGTGCACAACATCAAGTCCATCCTGACCAAGGCCGGTCACGCAGTGCTGGAAGCCAGCTCGGGCCAGGACGCCCTCGACCGCATCAAGAGCGAGCGGCCAGACGCGGTGATCATGGACGTGGTGATGCCGGGGGTGAACGGCTTCCAGGCGACCCGCATGCTGTCGAAGGATCCCAGCACTGCCAACATCCCCATCGTCGTGATCAGTTCCAAGAACCAGGAATCCGACCGCATGTGGGCGCTGCGCCAGGGCGCCAAGGAATACGTCACCAAGCCGATCAAGGAGTCCGACCTGCTCGGCAAGCTGTCGCAGGCGCTGGGCGGCAAGTAGGCCATGAATCCCATCGTCCGACGCTACGGCCTGCTGATCATCGCCGGTCTGCTCAGCATCCTTTCCGTGGTGGTGCTGCACCAGGCGCAGCGCCAGGGCGCCGCGCCCGCCGAACTCGACGCCGCCCGCCTGGCCAGCAGCCGCCTGCTCAACCTGGCGATCGCCGGCGACCCGGCCGCGCACGGCGGCAGTCCCGATTTCGCGGCACTGGCGGCGGCACTGCCGGCAGCCGAAGCGGCCTTGCAGCAACTCCGTGCCCTCGGCCATCTCGGCGGGCTAGCAACCGAGAGCTGGACCGCCCTGCAGACCAGCGCCAAGGCCATCGTCGAAGCCCAGGCCAGCCAGCAGAAGGCCGGCGAGGCGGCGCAGCGGATCGGTGAGGCGGTGCCGGCGCTGTTCGGCAGCTATCAGCAGATCGCCGACCGGCTGGCGCAGCGCAACGCGCCCTCGGGCCAGATCTATATCGCCGCCGGCCAGCTGGTGCGTCTGGAGCGCATCGCCAACGCCGCCGCGCGTGCGTCCCACACCGAGTCCGCGCAGGCGGCCGTCGAGTTGCTGGATCAGGAAACCAAGGCCTTCGCCCAGGCCAACCAGGCGCTGGCCGAGCCGGAAACCGGCAGCGGCATGCTCCGCGACGGCACCGCCGAATCGCTGGCCAAGAAGGTGTCCGGCGATCTGGCGCCGGTGCAGGAATCGGTGACCGCGCTGGTCGAGGTGGCGCCCGCGCTCACCGCGCTGGCCGGCCAGCTGGCGGCGTTCAAGGAGCAGTCGCAGCGCGCGCTGGCGGTCGCCCGTGAAACCGAGCAGCAACTCAGCGGCGCGCTGCCGGCGGCTGGCCAGAGCAATACCCTGCCGCTGATCGGGCTGGTGCTGGGCGCGCTGTCGCTGGGTCTGATCGCCGCCTACATCCTGGTGACCGTGCGCGAGACCCGCGCCAGCGAGGAGCGCGTGCGCGAGCAGGACGCGATCCGCCAGGGCGCCATCCTCAATCTGCTGGATGAAATCACCAACCTCGCCAACGGCGACCTCACCGGCGAGCTGACCGTCACCGAGGACTTCACCGGCAACATCGCCGACTCCTTGAACTACACCGTGCAGACCCTGCGCGGCCTGGTCGGCACCATCAACCGTACCTCGGTGGAAATTGCCGCCGCCGCTTCCGGCACCGCCGACAGCGCCACCCGCATGAGCGTCAGCTCCGAAGGCCAGGCCCGCGAGGTGGTGCAGGCCACCCGCGCCATCAACAACGCCAGCCGCTCGCTGGAAGACGTCGCCGGCCGCGCCGAGAAGCTGGCGGAACAGGCCAAGGCCTCGGTGGAAGTGGCGCACAACGGCGCCGCCACTGTGGGTCGCACCATCCAGGGCATGAGCACCCTGCGCGAGCAGATCCAGGACACCGCCAAGCGCATCAAGCGGCTGGGCGAGTCCTCGCAGGAAATCGGCAACATCATCGAGTTCATCAACGACATCGCCGAGCAGACCAACACCCTGGCGCTCAACGCCTCGATCCAGGCCGCCATGGCCGGCGAGGCGGGGCGCGGCTTTGCGGTGGTCGCCGACGAAGTGCAGCGGCTGGCCGAACGCGCCGGCTCGGCGACCCGTCAGATCGAATCCCTGGTCAAGACCATCCAGGCCGATACCCAGGAAGCGGTGACCTCGATGGAGCGCTCCACCGCCAACGTGGTGGGTGGTGCCAAGTCAGCGGAAGAAGCCGGTCTGGCGCTGACCCGCATCGAGGCGACCTCGCAGGATCTCGCCAAGCTGATCCAGGAGATCGCCGGTGCCGCCCGTGGCCAGTCGGCGGAAACCACCCGCCTGGCCGACACCATGCAGGGCATCCGTCAGGTCGCGGTGGAAACCTCCAGCACCGCCCAGCAGACCGCCGAGGCGGTCAGCGAACTCAACCTGCTGTCGGAAAAGCTGCGCGAGTCGGTGGCCGGCTTCAAGCTGCCGACCGATCTCAGCTACTGATCGCGCTTGGATTTGGTCTTCGCCGTGGAATCAGCCCGCTTCGTCGCGGGCTTTTTCTTGGCCTCGACCGGCGCTGCGGCATCCACTGGGGCCGGCAGGCTGATGTAGGGCGCTGGCGCTGCGGCGCCGCTCGCATAGACCTTGCCCATCGGCTGAGCGCCGACCGGCGGCAGCTTGACCCCGTTCTTGTCGAAGTCACCCGCCCCGGGATTGCCGAAGTACCCCTGCCCCGGATCACCGAAACGGCCGCTCTGGCGGTCGCCATAGCGTTCCGGCGGGGCCGAGCCCGGCTGTGCCTGGGCGCCGAGCGCGAGCAGCAAGCCAACAAGGCCGGCGGCACGCGGCGACAGGCGGGGCGTGGTGAGACTCGGAATCACGTTGGCGGACCGGGTGGGAGAGGCCCCGAAAGCATAGCGCCAACCAGTTCACCACCGGCAGCCGAGAAAACCTCCCGTTCGCTTGCCGCCCCTGCGTCGGGGGACTATCCTGCGCGCCTCCTTTATTCCCCGCATGAGCAAATTTTGCTCATTCGCAGACTCGCTTTTTTCTTCCGCCACGCAAGGTGCTCAATGTCTTTCCAGGCCGATCTCGAAAAGCTGCTCGGACTCAAAACCGTTTCCTACAAATACAACTTGGGCAAAACCGAGCTGTTCCACGAAGCGATCGCCAATGACAAGGGCCGCGTCCGCCGCGACGGTCCGAGCAACGAGCAGAAGGCCTACCCGACCGTGCTCGGCGACAAGGGTCCGCTGGTGTACTACACCGACCCGGACTGCACCGGCCGCCGCACCAAGGACACCTTCGCGGTGGCCTGGCCGGAAGTCGAGAACGAGATCTGGTTCAAGGCCGACCTCGGCAAGTACGACCCGGCCAAGTACGAGGGTCTGCTGAAGAACCTCGCCAAGCACCTCAACGACAAGCAGGCCAGCCTGTACGTCAAGGACGTGTTCATGGGCTCCGACCCCGACTTCGCGGTGCCCTACCGCTTCGTCGGCGAGTACGCCGTGCACGCCGCCTTTGTCGACAACATGTTCCCGAAGGACCTGGTCGGCGTGAAGGATGTCGATGCCCGCCGCTGGACCATGCTCAACGTGCCCAGCTATGTCTGCGAGCCGGAGCGTGACGGCAGCCGCAGCGAGGTCGCCATCATCATCGACGTGCGCAACAAGCTGTGCATCGTCGCCGGCCGCGCCGACTACTGCGGCGTCAACAAGAAGACCATCTTCACCGTCGGCAACTACCTGCTGCCGAAGGAAGGCCGCCTGTCCATGCACTGCTCGGCCAATGTCGGCGAGAAGGGCGACGGCGCGATCCTGTTCGGCCTCTCCGGCACCGGCAAGACCACCCTGTCGGCCGACGCCAGCCGCAAGCTGATCGGCGACGACGAGACCATCTGGTCCGACAACGGCCTGTGCAACCTCGAAGGCGGCTGCTACGCCAAGCTCATCAACCTCGACAAGGACGCCGAGCCGGTGATCGCCGAGGCGCTGTCGAAGGCCGGTTGCATCATCGAGAACGTGCCGCCGCTGCCGGGCAAGAAGATCGAGGAATGCCACCCCGACGAGCTGGATCTGAACGACGGCTCGCTGGCCGAGAACACCCGCCTGTCCTATCCGCTGGAAGTGGTGCCCAACACCATGCCCAACGGCCGCGGCCCGCACCCGCAGACCATCGTGCTGCTCACCGCCGACGCCTACGGCGTGCTGCCGCCGGTGTCGATCCTCACGCCCGAGGACGTGATGTACCACTTCGTCTCCGGCTTCACCGCCCGCGTCGCCGGTACCGAAGTCGGCGTCACCGAGCCGCAGCCGACCTTCTCGGCCTGCTTCGGCGGCCCGTTCATGAGCCACAAGCCCAACGTCTACGCCGAGCTGCTGGCGAAGAAAATGAAGGAGCACAAGGCGCGCTGCATCCTGCTCAACACCGGCTGGTCCGGCGGCCCCTACGGCGTCGGCAAGCGCATGAGCATCAAGCTCACCCGCGCGCTGCTCAATGCCGCGCTCAACGGCGAACTCGACAACGTGCCCACCGAGAAGCTGGAGATCCTCAACCTGACGATCCCCACCGCCTGCCCGGGCATCCCCGACGCCACCGTGCTGAATCCGCGCAACACCTGGGCCGACAAGGCAGCCTACGACGCCACCGCCACCAAGCTGCGCGACAGCTTCCGCAAGAACTTCGAGTCCAAGGGCTTCGCCGCCTTCGGCATCGAGGCGCGCATCTAAGCAGGCTACTGCGGCATCGGACGGCCACCCTCGCGGTGGCCGTTTTCGTTTCCGCCGCCGTCTGACGGTGGATTCGGCATGGCCTGTGCGAAGGCTCCGGCAGTCCTGGAGCCTTCTCTCATGCCGATTCGCCCTTCCCTCCTGTTGATCGCACTGCTGCTGACGGCCTGCGGCCGCTCGCAACCGGGCAGTGACAGCGGTACCCCGCCACCGGTGGAACCGCCGCCACCCACCGGCAAGACCTTCGTGCTGGAAGAAGCCACGGTGGCCGACATCCACGCCGCCTTCGCCGGCAGGCAGACCCTGGAAGACGGCAGCGCCCTGAGCTGCGTGAAGCTCTACGCGCTCTACACCGCCCGCATCGCCGCCATCGACGACTTTCCGCAGGCCGGCGGCCTGCCGGTGAACGCGGTGCTGCGCATCAACCCCGCCGCGCGCGCCGAGGCCGAGGCGCTCGACGCGCTGTACGCCCAGGAAGGACTGGGCAACCGCCCCCTGCACTGCGTGCCGATGCTGCTGAAGGACAACTACGACACCTTTGACCATCCCTCGACCTCGGGCTCGTACGCGATGCTCGGCCATCAGGCCGGCGTCGATGCCAATGCCGTCGCCGGCCTGCGCAAGGCCGGCGCGCTGATCCTGGGCAAGGCCAATCAGGACGAGTTCGCCTTCAGCGTCATGGGCACCAGCGGCCGTGGCCCGCTCACCCGCAATCCCTACGACGCCACGCAGTCGCCGGGTGGCTCTAGCAGCGGCACCGGCGCCGCCATCGCCGCCAATTTCGCGGCCATCGGCACCGGCACCGACACCTGCATGTCGATCCGCTATCCCTCCTCGGTGAACGGCCTGGCCGGCATCCGGCCCAGCGTCGGCCTGGTGTCGCAGCACGGGGTGTTCCCGCTCACCCACTCGCGCGACGCGCCGGGGCCGATGGCGCGCACGCTGCACGACGCGGTGCTGGCGCTCAACGCCATGGCTGGCGCCGATCCGCGTGACGCCAAGACCCTGGAGTACAGCAACCCCAGCTACCCCGAGCGGCCGGCCGACTACACCCAGTTCCTGGATCGCGCCAAGTACGGCCTCAAGGGCCGCAAGCTCGGCTTCGTGAAGCGGATGGGCACGCTCGACACCGCCGGCGACGGCGAGCATCTGGCGCTCATCGAAGCCGCCATCGCCGAGATGAAGGCCCTCGGCGCCGAGGTCTACGAGGTGGAGTTCCCCGACTTCGTCTCCGCCGCCGCCTCGGCGATGCACTACGAATGGAACGAATACTTCCGCCAGTTCGAGGCCGAGAACGGCTACGCCGCGCCGCGCCGCTGCCTGACCGCGCTCAATGCCGGCCAGAACCAGTGCAGCCTCGGCGATGGCGTGCTCGATACCGGTCTGGTCAGCCCGGTGGCGCTGATCTCGGTGGCCGCAGCCGCGCTCAGCGACCCCGACACCCCGCCCGACGCCACCCTGCTCCAGCAGCACATCGACACCCGCAACTACGTGCAGGCGCTGATGGACGCCTACCCGCTGCCCGGCGGCGGCACGGTGCGGCTGGACGCCCTGCTGATCCGCCCCGGCTCCAGCCCGCGCACCTGCGACTTCGGATCGACCACCCAGAATCCCTCGGTGGTGGTGCCGGTAGGCCTCAGCAGCGACGGCGTGCCCAAGGGCATCGAGGTGCTGGCGCGCAAATGGGACGAGCCCACCGCCATCGGCATCGCCTACGACTACGAACAGGCCACGCACTTCCGCACCCCGCCCAAGCTCGCCGCCAACCCGCAGGCCGGCAGCCTGCTGGTGAGCGAATTCAATCGCGCCCGCGAGGATCTGCTGCTGGGCCTGCTCGACCAGGACCCCTACGCCCTGCCGATGGAGGACTACCTGCGGGTGATCCGCGAGTACGTCAGCGGCTTCAGTGAAGTCCCCGGCAACCCCTGAGCCTGTCCTGTCCCCTCCCCCGCCTGCGGGGGAGGGCTAGGGAGGGGGCGTTTGTTCGATCCCGGCGCCGCCCTGGATGGCAAGGCCCCCATCCCGTCAGACCCCTCCGTGCTCCGACTCCCGCGCCAGCGGGGGAAGGAGCTTCAAGCCTGTTTTGGATTGCCCATGCTCCGCATCTCCAGCCTGTTCGTCACCATGTTGCTGCTGGCCGCCTGTGGCAGTTCCGTGCCACCAGACAACGCCCGCACTCCCGAAGAGCCAGTCCCCAACCCAGCGGTGTTCGACCGCGTCGCCGCCGACCCCACGGCGCCCGGCCTGTATGCCGCCAGCTCCCAGCTCTACGACTTCGGCCGCATCAGCGTGCACGACGAGGTCAGCGGCGGCAGCTACGAGTCCGATGTGCGCGGCATTGCCTGGTATCCGCAGGCCCCGGCCGGGCGCCGGCCGGTGCTGGTCTGGCTGCACGGCCGGCACCAGACCTGCCAGTTGGTGATCGGCGACCTGCCGCTGCTGGGCGTCGGCGACGACGACTGCCCCACCGGCATCCCGCTGTTCGAGTCCGCGCCCAGCTACCGGGGCTACGACGCCGCCGCCGAATTGCTGGCAACCCAGGGCTATGTGGTGCTCTCCATCGACCTCAACGATGTCAACGACCACGACAACAGCGCCCCCACCGACCGTGGCGCCCTGGCCCGCGCCGAGCTGGCGCTGGAGCACCTGGACCGCTTCCGCGCCATCGACGCCGCCGGTGGCACCGGCTTCGACGCGCTGCAGGGGCATCTCGACTTCCAGCATGTCGGCTTGATGGGCCACTCGCGCGGCGGCATCGGCATCCTCAAGACCGCGCAGGAGAACGCCAAACGCCCGGCGGCGACCCGCTACGGCATTCGCGCCCTGTTCGGCCTGGCACCCGATACCTCCGGCCTCAACATCGGCACCGCCGCCTACGAGCTGGAACCCGACACCGCCTGGGCGGCGCTGATCGGCTATTGCGACGGCGACGCCAGCGACTTCTTCGGCAGCTACTACTTCGACCGCAACCGCCTGCGCGCCGACCTCGCCGCGCCGCGCTACCAGCTGATCGCGATGGGCGCCAACCACAACTACTACAACACCGAGTGGGCCGGCAGCGACGACTGGAGCCTGGCCGATCCCTTCGGCCAGGACCCGCATTGCGGAAGCAGCAGCGGCGAGCGCGACAGCGTCGAGGACCAGCAGGCGCAGTTGCAGTACTTCCTGGCCAGCTACTTCCGCTGGTTCGTCGGCGGCGAGGCCGCCTATGCCGGCTACTGGCAGGGTCGCGAGGCGGTGCCCGACAGCGTCTGCGCCAGCGGGCAGCAGAACTGCCCCGGCCGCTTCCACTACAGCCGCTGGCCGCTGCCCGGGGAGCGGCTCGCGGTGCTGAGCTATGCCGCCGACAGCGCAACGGACCGCAATGTCCTGGGCGGGCTGGTTTTGCTGGAAAACCTCAGCGTCAGCGTCTGCACGCCCGACGATGGCGGCGACAACCCGCCCAGCGGCGGCCACGGCTGCCCGGCCGACCCGACCTTCAGCCGCATTCCGCAACTGGCGCTGAGCTGGACCGGCGCCGCCAGCCTGCGCGCCGAGTTCGCGGCCCAGGATGTCCGTGGCTATCGGCGACTGGCGCTGCGCCTGGGCCTGAACGGCGCCGAAGGCGCCAATCCCCCGGCCGGGCAGGACTTCGAGCTGGTGCTCCGCGACCGCGCCGGCCGCAGCGCCAGCCTGCGCGCCCGCGACTGGAGCGACGCGCTGTTCGTGCCGCCCGGCGATCCCTATGCCGACGGCGGCAGCCAACGCACCTTGCTGCACGGCATCTATCTGCCGCTCGCGGCATTCGCCGGCGTCGACCGTGGCGCGATCACCGCAGTGGAGCTGCGCTTCGGCGCCACCGCCAGCGGGCAGTTGCAACTGGCGGACCTGCAATTCGAGCGCTGAGGGCGCGGCGGCGTCCTGCTCATCGCTAAACTGCGCAGCTTCCCAAGGAGACTCCCGTGAACGTCGAACGCCTTTTCTGCATCGGCAAGAACTACGCAGACCATGTCGCCGAGCTGGCGCATCTCGGTTACGCGCCGGATGGGAACTGCGTGGTGTTCATGAAGCCGGCCTCGGCCATCGTCGCCGAGGGCGAGCCCATCGTGCTGCCGCGCGGCAAGGGCAGCATCCACCACGAGGCCGAGCTGGTGGTGCTGCTCACCGGCGGCGGCAGTGACATTCCGCTGGAGGAGGCGCTGGACTGCGTCGCCGGCCTCACTCTCGGCCTCGACCTCACCCTGCGCGACCTGCAAACCCAGCTGAAGAACAAGGGCAAGCCCTGGGAGCTGGCCAAGGCCTTCGACGGCGCCGCGCCGCTGGGCGACTTCAAGCCGTTTCTGGAGCAGGACCTCCAGGCGCTGGAATTCACCCTGCACGTCAACGGCCAGCTGCGCCAGCACGGCCAGACCAAGGACATGCTCTACAGCGTCGCCCGGCAGATCCACATCCTTTCGCAGACCTGGGCGCTGCAACCGGGCGATGCCATCTTTACCGGCACCCCGGCCGGCGTCGCCGCGCTGGAGCCGGGCGACGAGGTGGTGCTCGCCAGCCCACAGATCGGCCGTTTCACCTGGCGCTGCGCCTGAGTCACGCACCGCCGCGGGGCCGTCCGGTGGAACCGCTGCTGGCCGCGCTGCTGGAGCCGGATCCGGACCGCAAGTGCGCCCTGGTCGCCGCCCTGGTTAGCGGCGAATCGCACAGCCGCGAGCGCGGGCTGCCGGGCGGGCTGCCCGGCCGTCCGGTGCGGCCGCTACTGGTGAGTCCGCGTGAGGTACCCAACCGGGGCCTCGGCAGCGTCGAGGGCCGGGCGGCGCTCTGCCATGCGGTGGCGCACATCGAGTTCAACGCCATCAATCTCGCGCTCGACGCCTGCTGGCGCTTCGCCGGCCTGCCGGCCGAGTACTACGCCGACTGGCTCAGCGTCGCCCAGGACGAGGCCCGGCATTTTCTGTTGATGCGCGGCCGCCTGCGCGAGCTGGGCTACGACTACGGCGACTTCAGCGCCCACAACGGCCTTTGGGAAGCCGCCGAGAAGACCGCCCACGACGTGCTGGTCCGCATGGCCTGCGTGCCACGGGTGCTGGAGGCGCGTGGCCTCGACGTGACTCCCGGCATGATCCACCGCCTGCGCGAATTGCGGGACGCCGACACCATCGCCGTGCTGGAAGTGATCCTCGCCGAGGAAGTGCGGCATGTGGAGATCGGCAGCCGCTGGTTCCGCTGGTGCTGCGCCCAGCGCGAGCTGGAGCCGACGGCCACCTTCCGCCGGCTGTTGCAGGAGCAGGGCATCGCCCTGCGCCCGCCGCTCAACCGCGAGGCACGGGCGCGCGCCGGCTTCCTGCCCGAGGAACTGCCGGACTTCTAGACCTGGCTGCGGCCGCGCTGGAACTGCGGCTCCAACTGCGTGGCCAGCGCCAGCAGCCGCCCTTCCTCGCCGTGCGGCGCGACGAACTGCGCACCAATCGGCAGGCCCGCCTCGCTCAAACCCATGGGCACACTCATCGACGGCGTGCCGGTGAGGTTGGAGAGCTGGGTGAACGGCGTCCAGCGCAGGTTCTCGCGTGCCATGCGCTCCACCGCGCCGGTCTTCAGCAGCGCCTTGCCCAGGCCCAGGGCCAGGATCGGCTTCAGGCTGGCGCGCTGCCAGCCGGGCGTCACCAGCTCGCCGATTTTCGGTGCCGGGAAGGCGGTGGCGGGAATCAGGTACAGGTCGTAACGCTGGAAGTAGGCGCCGAGCGCGCGCGCGTAGTCGTTCCAGCGCCAGCGCTCGGTGACGTAGTCGCCGGCGCTGAGACCGCGACCGAGCAGCGCCAGCGCGCGGGTGTCCAGCTCGAAGTCCTCGTCGCGGGCGCCCAGCGCCTTGGCGGCGGCGACATTGGCGGCGGTCTGGCCGAAATACATGGTGATGAAACTCTTGGCCAGGGCCAGACCGTCGATCAGCGGCTCGGCGGCCTCGACCTGGTGACCCAGCCCTTCGAGGGTCTTGGCGGTCTCGTGGATCACCCGCACCACGTCGGGGTGCACGTCCTGGCCGATGGGCGAGCGGGTGGAGAACCCGATGCGCAGCCGCCCCGGCTCGCGCCGCGCCAGCTCGGCGAACGGCAGCGGCGGTGGCGGGATGCGGAAGGGATCGCCCGCCAGCGGCCCGCTCAGCACGTCGAGCATGGCGGCGGAATCGCGCACGCTGCGGCTCAGCACGTGCTCGCTGGAGGCGCCGTCCCAGAACTCGCCGAACGCCGGGCCGCAGGGGTTGCGTCCGCGCGAGGGCCGCAGGCCGAACAGACCGGTGTAGGCCGCCGGGATGCGGATGCTGCCGCCGCCGTCGCTGGCGCCGGCCATCGGCACCACCCCGGCCGCCACCACCGCCGCCGCGCCGCCGGACGAGCCGCCGGGGCTGTGCGCCGGGTTGATCGGATTACGGGTGGGCGCGAAGCCTTCCGGCTCGGTGTAGCCCTTGAGCGCGAATTCCGGCGTTGCGGTCTTGCCGAAGATCACCAGGCCGGCGCGGCGCAGCCGCTGCACGTACTCGCTGTCCTGCGCCACCGGCTTGGTCAGCAGAAAGCGGTTGCCGGCACCGGTGGGCAGGCCGGCGATGTCCTGGGCGATGTCCTTGACCAGAAAGGGCACGCCCGCGAACGGCCCGATCAGCGGCCCACCAGCAGCCGAGCGGCCGGCGGCGTCGAGACGCTGGTGCAGGGCATTGAGCGTCGGCTCGGTGGCCTCGACGCGGGCGATGGCCGCCTCCAGCAATTCGCCGGGGCTGACCTCCCGCTTGCGCACCAGTTCGGCGAGACCCAGGGCGTCGTACTGCGCGTATTCCTTCATCGTGATCGCTCGGCAAGCAGAATGGGGGACCGGTGACTAGAGTAACCAGCCGGCCGGCGACGCAGGGAGAAAAATGCAGCTCCGGCGCCAGGCCGCCGCATCCAGCCACCGCCCCCCGAATCCATGTCCGAAACCGCGTCCGCCATCGCCGAAACCCGCCGCCTGCGCCTGCGCCCCCTGCGGCTCGACGACGCCGCCTTCATCCTGCGTCTGGTCAACGAGCCTGGCTGGTTGCGCTACATCGGCGACAAGCAGGTGCACACGCTGGACGCGGCCCGCGACTACCTCCGCAACGGTCCGCTAGCGATGTATGCGCGCGAGGGTTTCGGCCTCTGGCTGCTGGAGCGCCTGGACGACGGCCTGCCGCTGGGCCTGTGCGGCCTGATAAAGCGCGACAGCCTGCCCGACCCCGACATCGGCTTCGCCCTGCTGTCCGAGTACGAGGGCCAGGGCTATGCCCGCGAGGCGGCGGAGGCGACGCTGGCGCTGGCGCGCACGCGCTACCGGCTGGCGCGGGTGCTGGCGATCACCTCGCTGGAAAACCCGCGCTCCATCGGCCTGCTGCAAGCCCTGGGCTTCGCCTATCTGCGCCAGCTCGAACTGGGCACCACCACCGCGCCCAACCCGGTGCGGCTGTTCTGCCGGGAGTTTTAGAGAAACCCCGCACAAGTCGTCATTCCGGCGAAAGCCGGAATCCAGTCCCTGATACCGCGTTGAACTGACTGGTACTCGATGCCGGCGCCTGGCCCCCGCTTTTCTGGGGGGTCGCCGGCGTGACGGGCCGTGTCGAACCTGCACAGACCTTCCCCAGGCCGACGCCCGGGGCTAGAGCGCGCCCGGGCGCCGACCTGAACCCTCAGACGGCAGCGGGCTTCAAGCGCTGCGCCAGCCGCGTGGCATTGCGCGCCGCCAGGGCGTAGATCGACAACTGCGGATTGGCGCCGATGCTGGTCGGGAACAGCGAGCCGTCGATGATCGAGAGGTTCTGCAACTGGTGGTGGCTGCCTTCGCTGTTGACCACCGACTGCCTGGCGTCCTCGCCCATCGCGCAGCCGCCCATGATGTGGGCGGTGCCGAGCGCGAGCTTGAACTTCTTGTAGGCGAGGTTCTCGATCTGGCGCTTGGCCTCGGTCCAGTTCGGGCTCCAACTGGCGTCGAGATGCGCGGCCATCACCTGGCTGGCGCCACCGGCGAACTGCGCCTCGGCCATGCGCAGCAGCGCGTTCTTGAAGCCACGGAACAGGTAGTCGCTGACCTCATAGTCGAGCAGAGGATTGCCGGCCTCGTCGATCCGCACCTCGCCGCCAGGGCTGTCTTCGTGGAAGCCGTCACGGGTCAGCGCCAGCATGACGTTGAACTGCGGCAGTTGGGCGATGTTCTGGCTCAGCTCCGGGCCGCTGCGGCCGAACAGCGCGGCGATCAGCGCCGGGTAGACCGGCGGCACTTCCATCTTGAAGCCGGGCGCGAAGTCGAACTGGCCACTCCACTGGAAATGGTCGCTGGCCACCGACTGCGGCGCGCCATACCAGCCGTCGATGCGTTCCGGCATCTGCGCGTAGGTGAACACCACCGGGTGGATGCAGGTGCGCTTGCCGACCCGGCCGTGCGGATCGGGCGCGCCGGAGCGCAGCAGCAGCGCCGGATTGTTGATGGCGCCGCCGGCGAGCACCACGTGCTTGGCGCGCACGCGCACGCTCACGCCGCTGGGGTGGATGCAGTTGGCGTCGAGCGCCACCGCTTCCAGGCCGGTGACCCGGTCGCCGCTGAATTGCAGCTTGCGCACGCTCAGGTGGTGCACCAGGGTCGCGCCCTTGGCGAGCGCGGCGGGGATGCTCGCCACCAGCATCGACTGCTTGGCGTTGACCGGGCAGCCAAAGCCGCAATAGCCGGAGTTCCAGCAGCCACGGACATTGCGCGGGATCACATGCCATTCCCAGCCGAGCTTCTCGCAGCCCTTCTGCAAGACCGCGTTGTTGGCGTTCGGCGGCACGCCCCAGGGCGCGATGCCCAGGCGCTCGCTGCGCTCGTCGAACCAGGGCTTGGCCTCGTCCACGCTCCAGCCCTTCACGCCATGCGCCTCGGCCCAGTGCCTGAGGGTTTCCGGCGGGGTGCGGAAGCTGGAGGTCCAGTTGACCGTAGTGGTGCCGCCCACCGCGCGGCCCTGCAAGACCGTGATGGCGCCGTCGGAGGTGGTGCGGCCGCTGGCCTCCTGGTACAGCTCGGCGTAGGCGCGCGCCTCGTTCATGTCCTTGAAGCTGGCCGAGGTCTTGAGCGGACCTTCCTCGATCAGCAGCACCTTGAAGCCGGCGTTGGCGAGAATCTCGGCGCTGGTGCCGCCACCGGCGCCGGTGCCGACGATGACGATGTCGGCTTCCAGCGTGGTCGGCGCGGTGAAGCTGGAGGCATCGCGCACGTCCCAGCCGGAAGCGATGCCGTCGGTATAGATGTCGTTGATGGCCACGGGCGTCCTTTCAGGAATTCAGTGCGGAATACATCGGTGCCCAGGGGCCGGGATAACCGACCGCTTTCAGGCCCTCGGGCAGCGCAATCCAGTTGCCGACCACCAGCTTGTTGAGCGCCCGGTAGCCGCCGTTGAACAGGCCGATGGAGCTGTTGCGCCAGCGGTTCAGGAAGGCCTCGATCTGCGCCGGCTCGGCCTCCGCCCAGGGCTTGGAGACGCCAGCGGCGAGGCGCCGGGTCAGGCCGGTGTTGAGCAGGTCGAACAGCTGGTAGAGCATCTTCTGGGTCGGCGCCTGCAGGCGCGCGCCGGTGCCGTCGATGGCCTTCAGCAGCTGTTGCAGGTGCTCGGCACGGCCCTGCTGCGGCAGGCTGTCGGCCAGCACCAGCGGCGCGATGGCGGCAAACAGCGCGGCATCGCCGGCCCGCAGAAAGGCGTAGCCGGCGGCCGGCGCCTCCTGCTTGGCACAGCCGGCGAGGCCGGCGGTGAAGGCCCCGGCGCCAAGCAGGGCGGCGCTGCCGGCGGACAGCTTCAGGAAGTCACGGCGGCCGAACGCGGTCGGCTCTGCTGCTGGGGTCATGAGGTCTCCTCAACCTGGCATGCTGTTTTTCGAGCAGCGCCTTTGTAAGCGGAATTGAACGACTGATCAACCAGAGCCGAAACGTCAGTCGGATGGCGCCACGCCCGCTCCCGCGCCAAGCACCGCGCCTGCCTCAGCGGCCAACAAACACCGGCGGCCGGCGCTCGCTGAAGGCGCGCACCGCCTCCCTGGAATCCTCGCTCTGCATGATCGGCACTAGCTCCGGCAGCATCGCCGCCAAGCCGGCGAGGTCGCCCTGGCTGCGCGCCAGCCGCGCCAGCCTGAGGCTCGCCTGCACGCCCAGCGGCGCCTGGCGGGCGATGATTTCGGCCTGGGCAATGGCGCGTTCCAGCACCTGCTCGGCGGGTGCGAGTTCCTGTACCAGGCCAATGCGGTAGGCCTCCTCGCCGCTGAATTCCTGACCGCCGAGCAGGATCTTCATGGCATGTCCCCAGCCGACCTCCCGCGCCAGCCGCACGGTGGCGCCGCCGCAGGCGTAGAAGCCGCGCTGCACTTCCAACTGGCCGAAGCGCGCGTCCGGCGCGGCGATGCGCACGTCGGCCGCCAGCATCAGTTCCACCGCCACCGTGAAGCTGACGCCACGTGCCGCCACCACCACCGGCTTGCGGCAGCGCCGCGACTCGTCGATGCCGAACGGCTCGATGCCGCCCTCGGGGACGATGGGCCACTGGCCGCCGGCGAAGATCGGCGCCCATTGCGGCAGGTCGAGGCCGGCGGTGAAGTGCTCGCCGTGGCCGAACAGCACGCCGCAACGCAGCTCGGGGTTGCTGTCCAGCTCGGCGTAGGCCAGGCACAGTGCCTTGTAGAGATCGACATCCATGGCATTGCGCTTGGCGGGGCGGTTGAAGCCCATCAGCAGCAGGTGGCCTTGGCGTTCGACGCTGAGTTTGGGCTCGTTCATGGACGGGTGACTCCGAAAAAGTGGGGATCAGGCCAGCGAGGACTCGTCGGCCACGCGGTGCAGCAAAAACGGCAGTGCCAGGCCGCGCAAGCCGGGACGGTCGATGGTCATCAGGCCGAGCAGGCAGTCCGGGCGCAGTTGCCGGAACTCGTCGGCGACGCCGCGCAGCAGCCAGGGCGCGGCAGCGGCATAGCGCGAGGCCAGCACCGGCCGGCCGTCCAGGCGCGAAGCCCGGGCCTCCTGCGACATCGGGATCAGGCCCTGGATCCGACCACGGCGCCGCACCAGGTTGAGCCCCTGCCCTTCGGCGTCGAAGCGCTTGCCGCGCCAGCCGTACAGGGGCGACACCCGCATCCCCAGCGGCGCCAGCCGGCGCAGCCAGCCAGGGCCGACGAACTCCGCGCGCCAGCAGCCGGACAGGCTGGCCGGCGGCGACAGCCCGGCAAACAGCGCCTGGGCGCTGCGAATGCCGGACAGGGCCGGCAGGTCATTGGCATCGACCGTGGTCATTGGGGCTCTCCTCAGGGACCGGATTCTGGCATCCGGCGCTTGAGCCCGTGCAGGCAGCAGCGTAGCCTGCGCGCCTCTTCGATCCCGATGCGAGCCGTACCATGTCCAACGTCCGTCCCCTCGTGCTGGCCATCCAGAACCGCGATCTGGCGGCCGCCAAGTCGGCGCTGGAGCGCGACGCCTCGCAGGCCACCGAGGCCATCCCCGGCGGTATCTCGCCGCTGCTGTTCGCGCTCTACAACGGCGCCCGTGACATCGCCGAGCTGCTGCGCAGCTTCAGCGAGCCGAACATCTTCGAGGCCGCCGCCCTCGACGACGCCCGCCGGGTCGCCACCTGCGTGCTCGCCGACCCGGCGGCGCTGAGCAGCCACAGCCCGGACGGCTGGACGCCGCTGCACCTCGCCGCCTTCTTCGGCTCGCGCAACGCCGTGCTGGTGCTGATCGGCCTGGGCGCCTCGCTGGAAGCGGTGTCGCAGAACCCGATGCAGAACACGCCGCTGCACGCCGGCATCGCCGGTGCCGCCGGCGAGTCGCTGGCGCCGCTGCTGATGGCCCTGGGCGGCAATGCCAATCACGTCGGCGGCAGCGGCGTCACCGCCCTGCACCTCGCCGCCACGCGCGGCTTCGAGGCGCTCTGCCGGCTGCTGCTGGCGCGCGGCGCCGACCGCCTGGCCAAGACCGAGGACGGCAAGACCGCCGCCGAGTTGGCGCGCGAACGCGGCCACCTGCCGACGGCGGCGGCGCTGGAACTGGCTTAGGCGAGCACGCGCCGGCGTTCCGGCCCGCGCGGCAGCATCAACGCCGGGCGCGGAAGAAGTCGCGCAGGATCTGCCCGCACTCGGCCTCCAGCACGCCGCCGGTCCAGTCGACGCGGTGGTTGAGCCGGGGATTGCCGATCACGTCGTACACCGCGTTCACCGCACCGGCCTTGGGATCGGGCGCGCCAAACACCAGGCGCTGCACGCGGGCATGGACGATGGCACCGGCGCACATCACGCAGGGCTCCAGCGTGACGTAGAGGGTGGTGCCGGGGAGCCGGTAATTGCCCAGCGCCTTGGCGCCGGCGCGCAAGGCGATCATCTCGGCATGGCCGCTGGGATCGTGGTCGCCAATCGGGCGGTTATAGCCCTCGGCCAGCAAGGCGCCATCGGCACCGAGCAGTACCGCTCCCACCGGCACCTCACCTTGCGCGGCGGCCTGCGCGGCCAACGCCAGCGCCCGGCGCATCCAGGTTTCGTCCTCGGGGCGAAGCTGGCCCGGGACGAACCTGCTTGCCTCGGAAGCAGGGCCGGAAACCTCTACAGGATCAGTACTCACCGCGTCGTCCGCACCGTTGTCGATAACAAGCAGCGCGAATGTTCTCATACGCGGCCGGACTAGGCCGGACTAGGAGCCGGTCACGCCGAGAATCCGGGTCTCCAGCCGGTTGCGGCCGTTGTGCTTGGCCAGATAAAGCGCCGCGTCGGCCTCGGCCAGCAGGCCGTCGAGGCCGGTCACGCCCGCCGCAGTGACCAGCACCATGCCGATGCTGGTGGTGACTGGCACCGAGCGGCCGTCCTGCAAGGCCACCGGCACCCGCGCCACCTCCTGGCGGATGCGCTCGGCGACCTGCAAGGCCACCGTCTGCGAGCAGTCGGGCACGAAGATCGCGAATTCCTCACCGCCCAGGCGTCCGAACAGATCGCCGGTGCGCAGGCAATCCCGGGTCCGACGGGTGATCTCGACCAGCACCGCGTCACCGCCGGCGTGGCCATAGTGGTCGTTGACCGCCTTGAAATGATCGATATCGAGCATCAGCACCGCGAGGGGGAGCCGGCCTTTTAGCATCATCTCCTGGGCACTCTCCAGGAAGGCGCGACGGTTGTCGGCGCCGGTGAGCGGATCACGGGTCGCGAGATCGTGCAGCTTGCCCAGCAATTCGTTGCGGCTCTGCATGACGCTGGCGAGCATGATCGGCGCCAGGGCGATCAGGGAGGCGCCGAGGCGAATCGACACCAGGGCCATTTCGCCCTTCGGGATCGCCAGGCTGGGGATGTAGCCGACCGAGATCACCGCCATCGCCCAGATTCCGAACATCAGGGTCATGACCGCCGTCGGGAACACCGGATAGACCAGGCCGCACCAGAGCAGCGCCGGCACCGGAAAGGCGATGGCGCCGGGACCGCCGACCAGCACCGCGACGAAACCCGACAGGAACAAGACCACCGCCGGCAGCAGATCGCCACGCCGCAGCAAAGGGCCGTCGAACAGGCGTCCGACCTGGAACGGCGTCACCGAGAGAACGACCGGCAGGAAGGCCAGGTGATTGACCAGCTCGGTCGAAAACCAGAAGGTCCAGCCGCTCAGCACCCCGCTGTTGAACAGGATCGGGTTGGCGAAACCACCGACCAGGCCGGCACCGGCACCAGCCGCCGCCGAGGCAGTCAGCAGGTGGAATACCGAGGCTGGCCGCCGTAGCCGGATCATCTCGGGCGGCAGCCGGGCCAGGATCGCGTAGCCGATGCCGACGCTCACCAGATTGGCGAAATTGAGGATCGCCGCCTTGAACAAGCTCGAACCGGTCAGCAGATCGGCCAGCATGTAGGCGACGGCGCCGGCCAGCCAGCCCAGTGGCTTCGCCGCGCGTGGCAGCCGCAGCAGCAAGCCGAGCAGCAGCGCGTTGGCGGGCCAGATGCTGGCCAGGAAGCCGACCGGACGCGTGTAGATGCCGAGCAGACAGGCCAGGAACACCGTCAGCAGGATCAGACAGACCGCTCCGGGCTCCGAGCGTAGCCAAGCCAGAAAAACCTCCCCGCGGCTGACCTCAATCGCTTCGCGCTCTGACATCACCCACCTCCCTGTGACGCGGCGTAGCCGACAGGCGTTGCGGACCGGGATTGATCCCCGATGGGCTGGCTGCGGCGCTGCATTTCTCCGCCAGATCCCCACCTGGCTTGGTGCATCTTCGCACTCACGGCCATCCGGCGGGCCGCCTGCCGAGCTTATTGCAGCAGGGGGCTTGGCAGAAGACGGCGGAAACCACCGCTGGTCAGGCAGCGGCGGACCGGGCGGGGAAACGCTAGCTGCGGCGCGGTTTCGCTAGCCGCTCAAGGACGCCAGAGCGAGCCGGGACGGCGATTCGTGCACACGGCTTTCCGGCGGGCATGCTGGCTGGGGTTCACATGCTCCTCCACGCGGCTCCTCGGCGTCCTCGCGACGCTAGGATCCCCGCGATCTCGGCACCTGCATGTCGGAAGCTCCTCGGCGCGCATCGCACGCTAGGATCCCCGCGATCTCGGCACCTGCAATGTCGGAAGCTCCTCGGCGCGCATCGCACGCTAGGATCCCCACGCGGCGCGCGGGGCCCCTCCACGCGGCTCCTCGGCGTCCTCGCGACGCTAGGATCCCCGCGATCTCGGCACCTGCAATGTCGGAAGCTCCCCGGCGCGCATCGCACGCTAGGATCCCCACGCTGCGCGCGGGGCCCCTCCACGCGGCTCCTCGGCGTCCTCGCGACGCTAGGATCCCCATGCTCCGCATGGGGCCCCTCCACGCTGCTCGTCCTTCACTCCCACTCAATCGTCGCTGGCGGTTTGCCGGAGATGTCGTAGACGACGCGGGAGACGCCGGGCACTTCGTTGACGATGCGGCGGCTGCACACATCAAGCAGCTCGTAGGGCAAATGCGCCCAGTGCGCAGTCATGAAGTCGATGGTCTGCACCGCGCGCAGGGCGATCACCGGTTCGTAGCGGCGGCCGTCGCCGGTGACGCCGACGCTCTTCACCGGCAGGAACACCGCGAAGGCCTGGCTGGTCTGGTCGTACCAGCCGGCCTTGCGCAGCTCCTCGATGAAGATGTGGTCGGCGCGGCGCAGGGTGTCGGCGGCCGGCTTGCTCACCTCGCCGAGGATGCGGACGCCGAGACCGGGCCCCGGGAAGGGATGGCGGAACACCATCTCGCGCGGCAGGCCCAGCTCCAGGCCCAGCGCCCGGACCTCGTCCTTGAACAGCTCGCGCAGCGGCTCGACCAGTTGCATGCGCATGTGCGCCGGCAGGCCGCCGACGTTGTGGTGGCTCTTGATGACGTGGGCCTTGCCGGTCTTGGCCCCGGCGCTCTCGATCACGTCCGGGTAGATGGTGCCCTGGGCGAGGAACTCGACATCCTTGAGCTTGGTGGCCTCGGCCTCGAATACGTCGATGAAGGTCTTGCCGATGATCTTGCGCTTGGCCTCGGGGTCGGCCACGCCCGCGAGACGCTCCAGGAACAGCGCCTCGGCGTCGGCGCGGATGACCTTGACGCCCATGTTCTGCGCGAACATCTGCATCACCGCATCGCCCTCGTGCAGACGCAGCAGGCCGTTGTCGACAAACACGCAGGTGAGCTGGTCACCGATGGCCTTGTGCAGCAGGGCGGCGACCACGCTGGAATCGACGCCGCCGGAGAGCCCGAGCAGGACTTTCTTGTCGCCGACCTGCTGGCGCACGCGGGCGATGGCGTCGTCGGCGATGTTGTGCGGCGTCCAGGCGCTACCGCAGCCGCAGATCGCGTGCACGAAGCGCGAGTACAGCTCCTTGCCCTGGGTGGTGTGGGTGACCTCCGGGTGGAACTGCACGGCGTAGTAGCCGCGCGTCTCGTCGGCCATCGCGGCGTAGTCGAGGTCGTGGGTGCTGCCGATGCGGCTGAAGCCCTCGGGCAGGCGGCTGACGTAGTCGCCGTGGCTCATCCAGACATCGAGCAGGCCCTCGCCGGCCTCGCCAGCGCGGTCCTGGATGCCGTCGAACAGCTTGGAATGGCCACGGGCGCGGACCTCGGCATAGCCGAATTCCTTGACGCTGCCCGGCGACACCTGGCCGCCGAGCTGCATGGCCATGGTCTGCATGCCGTAGCAGATGCCCAGCACCGGCACGCCGAGCTGCCAGACGATCTCCGGCGCGCGCGGCGAACCGGCTTCGAGCGTCGATTCCGGGCCGCCGGAGAGGATCACGCCCTTGGCACCGAAGGCGCGGATGGCGTCCTCGCTCATGTCGTAGGGATGCAGCTCGCAGTACACGCCCAGCTCGCGCACGCGGCGGGCGATCAACTGGGTGACCTGGCTACCGAAATCGAGGATGAGGATCTTGTCGGAATGGATGTTCATGAGACTGGCTGGATCGTCACAACGAAAAAGCCCCGGCGAACCGGGGCCTGGAAACTCAATCGACCCGGTAATTGGGCGCTTCCTTGGTAATGGTCACGTCGTGGACGTGCGACTCGCGCATGCCGGCGGAGGTGATCTTCACGAAGCGGGTCTTGGTACGGACTTCCTCGACCGTGCGGCAGCCGGTGTAGCCCATGCTGGCGCGCAAGCCACCCACCAGCTGGTGGACGATGGCGCTCATCGAACCCTTGTAGGGCACGCGGCCCTCGATACCCTCCGGCACCAGCTTCTCGACCTCGCGGGTGGTGTCCTGGAAGTAGCGGTCCTTGCTGCCGTCGGCCATCGCACCCAGCGAGCCCATGCCGCGATAGCTCTTGTAGCTGCGGCCCTGGTAAAGCTCGACCTCGCCGGGGGCCTCCTCGGTGCCGGCCAGCATGGAGCCGACCATCACCGCGTAGGCGCCGGCAGCCAGGGCCTTGGCGAAGTCGCCGGAATAGCGCACGCCGCCATCGGAGATCAGCGGGATGCCCTGCTTGGCCAGCGCCTCGGCCACTTGCATCACCGCGCTGATCTGCGGCACGCCGACACCGGCGACGATGCGGGTGGTGCAGATCGAGCCGGGGCCGATGCCGACCTTGACCGCGTCGGCGCCGGCATCCACCAGCGCCTTGGCGGCGTCGGCGGTGGCGATGTTGCCGCCGATCACCTGCAGGCCGCCGAAGCGCTTCTTGATGGCGGTGACGCGGTCGAGCACGCCCTGGCTGTGGCCGTGAGCGGTATCAACCACCACCACGTCGACGCCGGCCTCGACCAGCGCCGCGACGCGCTCGTCGGTATCCGGACCGGTGCCGACCGCCGCACCGACGCGCAGGCGACCCCGCTCGTCCTTGCTGGCGGTCGGGAAGTCGGTGGACTTCTGCATGTCCTTGACGGTAATCAGGCCGCGCAACTGGAAGGCGTCGTTGACCACCAGCACCTTCTCGATGCGGTGGGCGTGGAGCTTGGCGATCACCTCTTCCTTGCTGGCGCCTTCGCGCACGGTGACCAGGCGGTCCTGCGGGGTCATCGCCACCGACACCGGGGCGTCGAAGCGGGTCTCGAAGCGCAGGTCGCGGCCGGTGACGATGCCGACCAGCTTGTTGCCGTCCACCACCGGCACGCCGGAGATGCGGTTGCTGCGGGTGAGCTTGAGCACCTCGCCGATGGTCATGCTCGGCGGCACGGTGATCGGGTCGGCGATGATGCCGGCCTCGTACTTCTTCACCGCGCGCACCTCGGCGGCCTGCCGCTCCGGCGTCATGTTCTTGTGGATGATGCCCATGCCGCCTTCCTGGGCCAGCGCGATGGCCAGCTTGGCCTCGGTGACGGTATCCATCGCCGCGCTCAGCAGCGGGATGTTCAGGCGGATGGACTTGGTCAGCTGCGTGCCGGTATCCACCGAGCGAGGCAGCACATCCGAATAGGCGGGAAGCAGGAGTACGTCGTCGAAAGTCAGGGATTCGAGGACGATGCGGCTCATAATCGGCTCCGGCAAAAACCTATTATACGCTTTGAAATGGTCCGATCAGCCCCTCAACCCCTCCCAACCAGCCGACGGCGCGGCTATCGGTATGGCTGAGCGCCAGATTTTCCAGGTCTCGGAACTGGCCGAGGCGCTGCGTGGCCTGCTGGAGGACAGTCTGCCCCGGATGTGGGTGCAGGGCGAGGTCAGCAACTTCTCGCGCCCGGCCTCCGGCCACTGGTATTTCACCCTCAAGGACGGCGGCGCGCAGATCCGCTGCGCGATGTTCCGCAACGCCAATTTCGGCATCCGGCCGCAGCCCAAGGACGGCGACCAGGTGCTGGTGCGCGGTCAGGTGACGCTCTACGCCGCCCGTGGCGACCTGCAACTGATCTGCGAGCATCTGGAGCCGGCCGGGGTCGGCGCCCTGCTCGCCGCCTTCGAGCGGCTCAAGAAGAAGCTGGCCGCCGAGGGGCTGTTCGACGAGGCACTGAAGCGCCCGTTGCCAGCCCTGCCCCGCCACATCGGCGTCATCACCTCGGCCACCGGCGCCGCCCTGCAGGACATCCGCGCGACCCTCGCCCGCCGCTGGCCGCTGGCGACGGTCTGGCTCTATCCGGTGCCGGTGCAGGGCGCCGAGGCGCCGCCCGCCATCGTCCGCGCGCTGGCCGAACTGCCCCGGCAGGCGCCGGTGGAGGTGGTGATCCTGGCCCGTGGCGGCGGCTCGCCGGAAGACCTCTGGGCCTTCAATGACGAGGCGGTGGTGCGGGCAGTGCGCGCCTGCGTAAAGCCGGTGGTGTCCGGCATCGGCCACGAGGTCGATTTCACCCTCGCCGACTTCGCCGCCGACCTGCGCGCGCCGACGCCGACTGCCGCCGCCGAGCGGGTCACCCCCGACATCGCCGACTGGCGCGAACATCTCGATGAGCTGGGCGAGAACCTGCGGGCGGCGGTCGAGGACGGCGTCGAGCGCCGCCGCGAGCGGCTGGCGCAACTGGCCGCGCGCCTGGGCAACCTGCACCCCGGGCGGCGCCTGCTGGAGCGTAACCAGCGTCTGGACGAGCTGAGCGAGCGTCTGCTGCATGCCGGCGGCCAGCTCGCTGCGCGCGACGAGCAGCGTCTTTCGACGCTCAAGCAGCGCCTGGTCGCCGCCTCTCCGGGGCAGAAACTCTCGGCACTGCGCAGCCGGCTCGACCACGCCCAGCAGCGCCTGCTGCTGGCCGCCCAGGCCGGCCAGCAGCAGCGGCTCTACCGGCTGGGCTCGGCGGCATCGCGCCTGCAAGCCCTCAATCCACTGGCCGTGCTGGCACGCGGCTACGCGCTCGCCACCACCGCCGACGGCCGCGTCGCCACCGAGGCCACCGCGCTGGCGCCGGGCAGCCGGCTGGAGGTGCGGCTGGCACGCGGCGCCGTGACCACCGTCGTACAGGGCCTGGCGCCGGTCGGGGCCAAGGCCCCTCCTACAATTGCCAAACCGTAGGAGCGGGCTTGCCCGCGACCTGCACCAACACCCCAGAAACGACCAGGCTATGAACTCCGAACTCGAACTCTTCCGCGACAACGTCCGGCGCTTCCTCCAGACCGAGGTCGAGCCCCACTACGCCGACTGGGAAAAGGCCGGCATCGTGCCGCGCGAGCTGTGGACCAAGTTCGGCGACAACGGCCTGCTCTGCGTCGATGCGCCGGAGGAACACGGCGGCATCGGCGCGCCCTTCGAGTTCAGTTGCGTGGTGCTGGAAGAGGTCGGCAAGGCCGGCTACGGCGCGCTGGGCGCCAATCTGGCCGTGCATTCCGACATCGTCGCCCCCTACATCGCCCACCTGGGCACGCCGGAACAGAAGGCCCACTACCTGCCGAAGCTGGTCAGCGGCGAGCTGGTCGGTGCCATCGCCATGACCGAGCCGGGTGCCGGCTCCGACCTGCAAGGCGCGAAGACCACCGCCATCGCCGACGGCGGCGACTACCTCATCAGCGGCCAGAAAACCTTCATCACCAACGGCCAGCACGCCGGCGTAGTGATCAGCTTCGCCAAGACCGACCCCAAGGCCGGCGCCCGGGGCACCACGCTGTTCCTGGTCGATACCGACCGCCCCGGCTTCAGCCGTGGCCGCAACCTGGACAAGATCGGCCAGCACTGCGGCGACACCTCGGAGTTGTTCTACGACAACGTGCGGGTGCCGGCGAGCGCGGTGCTGGGCCGGGTCGGCAACGGCTTCGGGCACCTGGTGGACGAGTTGCCGCGCGAGCGCCTGACGCTCGCCATCGGCGCACTCGGCGCCATCGAGGGCATGCTGGGGCTGACCATCGACTACGTGAAGACCCGCAAGGCCTTCGGCCAGCCGCTGTCGACGCTGCAGAACACCCGCTTCGAGCTGGCCGACATGCAGACCCAGGTCGAGATGCTGCGCGCCTACGTGGAGCGCTGCGCCCGCGCCTACGCCGAGGGCAAGATGGACGTGCCGATGGCGGCCAAGGTGAAGCTCGCCGCCACCGAAATGCAGTTCCGCACCGCCGACCGCTGCCTGCAACTGTTCGGCGGCTACGGCTACATGGTCGAGTACCCGATCAGCCGGCACTTCCTCGACGCCCGCGTGCAGCGCATCTACGGCGGCACCAGCGAGATCATGAAGGAAGTCATCGCGCGCTCGATGCTGGGGCGCTGAAGGCCCTCGTTGTTTCCACCACACGGCCGCTGCCGTCTCGCGCAACGGCCGCGACCCTGGTAAGTCCCTCAAGCGCGCCGAGCTTGCTGCGCTCCCGCGCCTGGCCACCGGCAATGCGCGCCAGGATTGCTTCTCAGGTTCGGTGCTGGACTCAGGCTTGAGGTGTGTCGGGCTTGGCAGCGGCGGCAGCGGCCTTCTCGGCGTCCTTCTCTTCCTGGCTCTTGAACACCGGCAGCTTGGGCTTGAGCGCCTCCTTCACTTCCGGCGGCAGCATCCATTCGCCCATGTCGTAGCCGGACATCTTCATCGCCTTCGCCAGCCGGGTCAGCGGCTCCTGGCTGCCGCGAGTCGCGACAAAGCTGTTGGGGCGGGCGATCAATACCTCGATCTTTTCGATGAAGCGGCCGCGGTCGGTGATCAGGTTGGTGGAGGCGGTCTTGGCCTGCGCCCACTTTTGCGCGGTCATGAAGTCCTGCGCCGAGCAGACGAAGGCCCCGGCGCCGTCCATCACCAACTGAACGATTTCGCCCTGGCGGATCAGTCGCCCCTTGCCGGTGGCGGCCTCGAACAAGCTCAGCGTGCGGGCCATCAGTCCAGCTCCATGCCGCCGGTGCCGCGCCGCACCGTGTAACCGCCGGCCAGCAGGTCGTCCATGATCTGCTTGGCGTGGGCTTCGTCCTGCGCCTCCACCAGCACTTCCAGCGTCGCCAGCTTGGCGTGGGTGCCGGAATGCAGGCGCTCGTGATGCACCTGGATGATGTTGCCGCCGGAATCGCCGATACGGCCGGCAACGCGGGCCAGGAAGCCGGGGCGGTCCTCAATGTCGATGGACAGGCCCACCAACCGCGACTCGTGCACCAGTTGCCGCATCAGCACGCTGGCGAGCAGGCGGGTGTCGATGTTGCCGCCGCAGATCACCAGGCCGACCTTGCGGCCGGCGAAGCGCGCCGGATCGGTGAGCAGGGCGGCGAGGCCGGTGGCGCCGGCGCCTTCGGCGACCACCTTCTCGACGTTCGCCAGCAGGGCGATGCCGCGCTCGATGGCGGCCTCTTCCACCCGCATCAGCTCGGCGACGTGCTCGCGGATGATCTCCAGATTGAGCTGGCCGATGTACTTCACCGCGATGCCCTCGGCGATGGTCTGCCCGCCCTTCACCAGCGAAAGGTCGCCCTGCAAGGCCGCGTAGGCGCTGGGGTAGCCGGCCGACTCCACGCCCACTACCCGGATCGCCGGATTGACCGCGTGGGCGGCGATGGCGATACCCGAGATCAGGCCGCCGCCGCCGATGGGAACCACCAGGGTGTCGAGCTCCGGCGCCTGCTCCAGCATCTCCAGACCGATGGTGCCCTGGCCGGCGATCACATAGGGATCGTCGTAGGGATGCACCAGGGTCATGCCGCGCTGGTCGAGGTACTCGGCGCGCATGAAATCGGCGGCCTCGGCCAGGGTCTCGCCGTGCAACACCACCTCGCCGCCCAGCTCGCGGGTGTTGCGCACCTTGGTGAACGGCGTGTTGCGCGGCATCACGATGACGCTTTTGATGCCCAGCCGGGTGGCGTGATAGGCGACACCCTGGGCATGGTTGCCGGCCGACACCGCCACCACGCCGGCGGCGCGCTCGGCGGCGTTCAGCGACAGCAGCTTGTTGAGCGCGCCGCGCTCCTTGAAGCTGGCGGTGAACTGGAAGTTCTCGAACTTCAGCCAGACCTCGGCACCGGTGATCTTCGACAGCACCCGCGAATGCGTGCAGGGCGTGCGCAACACCTGTCCGCGCAACTGCTCGGCGGCGGCGCGGATGTCGGCGGCGGTGACGGTGGCGGTCATTTCTTCTTGCGGTCCTCTTTCTTGCTGATGGCGGTGACCTGGCCGTCCCTGAGCTTCACGCTCAGCCGATGGCCGTCTTCCAGATAGGTCCAGGTTTCCCGGCCATTGTCGCCGCTGCGCTGATCCGGCGCGCCGAGCGCGCTGTCGAGTTCGCTGGCGCTCATGCCGACCTCGGCGCGGTGGTCGAGGATGGCGGCGCGGATGCGCCGGGCGCGCGCCTGCTTCTCGGCCTGCTCCTTGACGAAGCGCGCGTCGGCGGCATCGCGCCGCTGCTTTTCACGGGCGATGCGGGCGTCGTGCTCGCCAGCGAGGTCGGCGCTGGGGCCAGCGGCGCTGCGATTGAGCGCCGGCAGCTCGGCCGGGACCGCATCGGCGGCGCAGGGGGTGTCGGTGTAGACCGTGCGGTCGTCCTGCGTGCAGCGGTACACCTCCGCCTGCGCGGCGGCCGGGAGCAGCAGGGCCAGCAGACCGAGCAGTGGACGCATGCGGCGATTATAGGCGCGACCCTCCACGCGCCCGCCCACACCGCCGGGGAAGGTGGTGGTTGGCTACAATGCGCGCCGTCCCATTCCCACCCAACGCGGCCCGAAAGCGGCGGCGGCGACTGCTATGTCCCAATACGTCTTCACCATGAACAAGTGCGGCAAGATCGTGCCGCCGAAGAAAGAGATCCTGCGCGACATCTCGCTCAGCTTCTTCCCGGGCGCCAAGATCGGCGTGCTTGGCTACAACGGCGCCGGCAAATCGACGCTGCTGAAGATCATGGCCGGCATCGACAAGGACTTCGTCGGCGAAGCGCGGCCGCAGCCCGGCATCAAGATGGGCTACCTGCCGCAGGAGCCCAAGCTCGACCCGACCAAGACCGTGCGCGGCAACGTCGAGGAAGCCCTCGGCGACCTGCTCGACCTCAAGGCCCAGCTCGACGCCGTCTACGCCGCCTACGGCGAGGAGAACGCCGACTTCGACAAGCTCGCCGCCAAGCAGGCCGATCTGGAGGCGAAGATCGCCGCCGCCGATGGCGACAACATCGACCTGATCCTCGACAAGGCCGGCGAGGCGCTCAACCTGCCGCCCTGGGACGCCGATGTCACCAAGCTCTCCGGCGGTGAGCGCCGCCGCGTCGCGCTCTGCCGGCTGCTGCTGTCGAAGCCCGACATGCTGCTGCTCGACGAACCCACCAACCACTTGGACGCCGAGTCGGTGGCCTGGCTGGAGAAGTTCCTGAAGGACTTCCCGGGCACCATCATCGCGGTCACCCACGACCGCTACTTCCTCGACAACGTCGCCGGCTGGATCCTGGAACTCGACCGCGGCCACGGCATCCCCTGGCAGGGCAACTACTCGAACTGGCTGGAGCAGAAGACCAAGCGCCTGAAGGACGAGCAGAACAAGGAAGACGCGCGCCAGAAGGCGATGGCCGAAGAGCTGGAATGGGTGCGCAAGAACCCCAAGGGCCGGCAGTCCAAGAGCAAGGCGCGCATCAAGGCCTACGAGGAACTGGCCTCGCAGGAATTCCAGACCCGCAGCGAAACCAAGGAGCTGTACATCCCGCCCGGCCCGCGCCTCGGCGATCTGGTGGTGGAGGTCAACAACCTCAGCAAGAAGTTTGGCGACCGCACGCTCTACCAGGGCGTGAGCTTCCGGGTTCCCAAGGGCGCCATCGTCGGCATCATCGGCGCCAACGGCATGGGCAAGACCACCCTGTTCCGCATGCTGCTGGGCCAGGACAAGGACTACAGCGGCGAGATTCGCATCGGCGAGACGGTGAAGATGTCGGCCATCGACCAGAGCCGCGAATCGCTCAACGACGCCAACACCGTGTTCCAGGAGATCGGCGGCGGTGGCGATCTGGTCAAGGTCGGCAACTTCGAGATGCCGACCCGCGCCTACATCGGCCGCTTCAACTTCAAGGGCGAGAGCCAGCAGAAGCGCATCAAGGAGCTGTCGGGCGGCGAGCGCAACCGCGTGCACCTGGCGAAGATGCTGCTCGCCGGCGGCAACATGCTGTTGCTCGACGAACCGACCAACGACCTCGACGTGGAAACCCTGCGCGCGCTGGAAGAAGCCCTGCTCGACTTCCCCGGCAACGCCATGGTGATCTCGCACGACCGCTGGTTCCTGGACCGCGTCGCCACCCACATCCTGGCCTTCGAGGACTCCGGCGAGGTGGTGTTCCACGAGGGCAACTACCAGGACTACGAAGAGGACTTCCGCCGCCGCTATGGCTCGGAGCCGGGCGTCAACCGCCGCAACCGCCACAAGAAGCTGGCCTGACCTCGGCCCCCGTACCGGGCAATGGCCCGGTACGGGGGTGCGCCGAGACTCAGCCGCGCCGCGCGCGCGACAGGCTGATCAGCACCACACCGGCAAGGATCACCGCCATCGAGCCCAGCTCGTGGGCGCCAAAACGCTCGCCGGCCAGCCAGGCGCCGAGGGCGACCGCGATCACCGGATTGACGTAGGCATAGCTGCCGGCCAGCGCCGGTCGTACTTGGCGCAGCAGCCAGGTGTAGCTGGAGAAGGCGACGATGGAGCCGAACAGCACCAGATAGCCCAGCGCCAGGCTGCCCTTGAGGCTGGGCAGCGCTTGCAGGCGCTCGCCGTGCAGCAGGCCGAAGACGACCAGGGCAACACCGCCGCAGAGCATCTGGCCGGCGGCGCCCATGAACGGCATCGGCAGATCCCGGCCGCGCGACCACACCGAACCATAGGCCCAGGCCAGCGGCGCGATCAGCAGGCAGACCAGGCCGAACGGCGTTGCGCTCAGCGCGCTGCCGGCGTTCAGCCAGACCACGCCGATCAGGCCGACGGCAATGCCCAACCATTCGCCACGGCTGGGGTGCTCGCCACGCAGCGCCCCGAACAGGCCAAACCACAGCGGCACCGAGGCAATCGCCACCGCCGCCAGACCGGAAGACACGCTCTGCTCGGCCAGCACCACCAGGCCATTGCCCATCAGCAACAGCAGCAGGCCCATCACCGCCAGGCTCCGCCACTGCGCAGGGGTCGGCGCTGGCACGCCGCGCCAGCGCAGGAAGGCGTACATCAGGCTGCCGGCCAGCACGAAGCGGCAACCGGAGACCATCAGCAGCGGCGGATAGCCGCCTTCCAGCGCCAGACGGATCGCCAGATAGGTGGAGCCCCAGACCACATAGACGATGGCCAGCGCCAGCGCCACAGCGCCACGGGAGGCGGCCACCGGAGCGGTGGCGGTAGAGGAAGACATGCACTGGGCCCGGAGCAAACAGGCGCGCATTCTACGCGCGCGCCCTGCCCCGCCTCGCTCAGTAACTCTGGGCCTGGATGGTCTTCTTCGGTCGCAGCGCCATGCCATTGCCGGGGCTGAGCTTGGGCGCGGCGGGATCGTGGGCCGGGCGTGCCAGCGGCGAGCGGACGATGTTGAGACGGACGTTGTCGAAATAGGCATCGCCCTCGGCGCCACCCTGGCGCAGGCCGGTGAGTTCCACCCGCAGCGCCGCCGCCTCCGGCGGCAGCAGCAGCGAAGTGGTCTTCTGCTGCCAGCCGGCGCTCTGGGTGGTGATCGGCTTGGACACCATCAGCTCCTTGCCGCTGGCGTCGAGCACCCGCAGGCGCGCGGCCGGGACATCGTTGTCGATCAGGTTGTTGGCAAGGTCGGCGCGCAGCACCGCCAGCGCCTGACCGGCGGCAACCTCCGCCGCCTGCGCGGTGAGCGGCACGGTCTGGCTGACGATGCTGTAGCCGAACTCGTTCTCGCTCTCCGGATCGACGACCGCGTCCAGCGCCACGCAGCCGCCGACCACAAACCAGTGCAGACCCTGGCTGGGCAGGCCCAGGCCGCAGGCGCCGGGCGTGGCGCGCAGCAGGGCGGGCAGCGCGGTCAGGCTGTTGAGTGACTCGAAGGCGCCCTGTTGCAGCTCCCAGCCCTCGGTGCCGCTCTCGGCGTCGCCGTTGACCAGCAGGTTGTCGCTCACCACCACGTCGGCAACGCTGAAGCAGGCGTCCTCCGAGAACGCCGACCAGGCCAGGCGGGCATCGCGGTAGCGCACCCGCCAGCAGTAGTCGCCGGCTTCGAGAAAGGGCACGCGCCAGTAGCGCAGATCGACCCCGGCGTTGAGATTGACGCGGAACCAGTCGTTGCGCGCGCGGGTTTCATTGCCCCATTCGTCGATCAGCGGCAGCGCATAACTGCCGGCGGCGCGGCGCAGCTGCCAGTGCGCCTCGTGCAGGGCATCGCCGTCGGCGTCGCTGTAGTCGGCGTGCAGGAGCACATCGGCGGTCTGCTGCTGGCCGAGCGGCGTCAGGGCCTTGGGCTGCGCCGGCGCCTGGTTGTCGCCGCCGATCACGAAGCTGTCGCGGTCGGTCTCGGCGGTAAATCCGTTGGCGAGATCGCCGTGATCGTCGCCGCCGGCGCGGCGCACGCTGCGGATCTCCGGCGTGCCCTGGGTGCTGAACTCCAGCACCGAGTAGCCGTACTCGTCCCAGGTGCTCTCGAACTCGTCGTAGTCGGCCTGCGCGTAATCGCCGAAGTCGTCGATGTTGCCGCCAGCGGCGGCGGCGTTCATCCACAGGTGCGGCACGTCGCGCGACTGGCCACGGCTGTAGCCGTGGGTGTGGCCGAACAGGTGGGCGCTGAGCACGCCGGTCTGCTGGGAATAGGCTTCCAACTGGCGCACGAAGCCGCAGGTCAGCGGGCTCTCGCCATCCAGCCACAGCTCGGACTTGCAGGGCGCGTGGATGCCGACGAACAGGTAGTCCGGCTTGTCGTTGCCGCTGGCCTTGAGCAGCTCGGAAGCAAACCAGGTGGACTGCGCCAGCACGCTCTGCGCCGCACCCTGTACGGTGACGTTGGATTGCAGGCCGAGGAAGCGGAAGTTGAGGTAGTCGAGGCGATACCACTCCTCCTCGTTGCCCAGCGTGCCGTTCGACGGCGGCGCGGCGTAGTAGAGGTAGTTGGCCAGCGCGTAGTCGTGGTTGCCGATGATCATCAACTGCGGCAGGTAGCGGAACAGGCTGTCGCCACCCTTGAAGTACTCGTTGCGCCACTGGTTGAGGTCATCGCCGTCGTTGACCAGATCGCCGGTGATGATGATCCCGGCGAACTGTTCGATGCAGTTCAGCGCCTTGCCGCCGCAGTCGCGCGGGATCACGCCCTGCTCGAAGATGCGCGGCAGCCATTCCGGGTGATTGGCCTGCACGTCGGAGATCACCAGGAAGCGCCCCTGCACGACGCCGTCGCCCTCGGCCGGCCAGGTCTTGAAGCGCAGCGCCGGCGTGGTGCCGGCAGCGGTGGTCACCCGATACTCGTAGACGGTGTTGGAGCGCAGTCCGCTCAGGCGCGCGGCGTAGACCGCGAGGCCGGTATCGCTGCCGGCATCGAGATTGCGCGGGATGGATTCCGCCTGCGCCGACACGCGCTGGTAGTCGGCGCCGCCCAACTCGCGGTAATCGACGGCCATGGTCTCGCCGATGCTCTCCGGCTGCGGCTCGAACATCACCGTCATCCGGTCCGGCCCCGGGTTCTGAAGATAGGGATTCACCAGAAAGCCGCTGAGCGGTTCCACCAGCACCGGGGGCTTGCCGGGCGCCGGCTCCGTGCCCTCCGGTTTGCTGCCCGGACCGCAGGCACTCAGCAGCAACAGCGTGGACAGCGACAGGACTTTCAGCGTGGACATGGCCTTGGAGTTCCGCAGGACGGCTGGAAAAGGCGCGAGCGTAGGCGTGCCAAGCAACAGCTTGATGACGCGACGGTCGGGTTTGAGACCTGCGCCTTCCCTGCGCCTCTCCACCGCCGCCCGCAAACAGATAGCAATGCCCGTGCCGCCGGAACCGCTACCATGGCGCCCGTTTTTGATGACCTCCCACGGACATGGACGCCCCGATTTCACCGCTCACCGATGCTCTCGCCTACCGCTGGCATCACGGCCGGCTACAGCCCATCGTCCATGTGCAGCGCCAGCCGCTGGCCGAGCTGCTGGGCATCGAGCGCCAGAAGGCGGCGCTGGTGCAGAACACCGCCCAGTTCGTCAGCCGTCGGCCAGCCAACCATGTGCTGCTGACCGGCGCGCGCGGCACCGGCAAGTCCTCCCTGGTGAAGGCCTTGCTCACCGAGTTCGCGCCGCAGGGCCTGCGCCTGGTGGAAGTACCCGCGCACGCCCTTGCCGATCTGCCGGAAATCGTCGCGCCGCTGCGCGAGCGCGCAGAGCGCTACCTGCTTTACGTCGATGACTTCAGCGTCGCCAACAACGACCCGGCGCTGACCGCGCTGAAGACCGCGCTCGACGGCGGTGTCGAGGAGCCGCCGGAGAATGTACTGATCGTCGCCACCAGCAACCGCCGGCACCTGATGCCGGAGAGCCGCAGCGACAACGGCGAGTACCGCTGGATCGACGACGAGCTGCACCCCGGCGAATCCACCGAGGAAAAGATTTCACTGTCGGAGCGCTTCGGCCTCTGGCTGTCGTTCCAGGCCTTCGGCCAGGACCAGTATCTGGAGCTGGTGCGCCTGCACCTGCGCCTGCTCGGCCATGCCGACTGGGACGAGGCGACCGAGAAGGCCGCCCTGCGCTGGGCGCTGAACCGCGCCTCCCGCTCCGGCCGCGTCGCCCGCCAGTTCGCCCGCGACCACGCTGGCCGCCAGTAGGCGGCGGCGCTCAGTCGGCGGCGAGCAGACGGGCGATCCGCCGATTGCGCCAATGCCCGCGCGCGTAGCTGGCCGCGTACAGCTTCTGCGCCCTTCGCAGCAGCACCTGCGCCTCGCCAGGACGGCCCTGGGCGCGCAGCAACAGCGCCCGCGCCTCGGCCTCGGCGGCCTCGCGCGGATGCCCGGCGCGATAGTCGTACCAGTCGGCCGGCCGTAGCTGCTGCAACCAGTCCTGCGCCACCGGCAAATCACCCGCCTCGGCCGCCATCGTCGCCAGCTGCAGACGTGCATGATTGGCGAAGCAGCGGCCACGACGTCCCTCCGGGGCGGTCACCAGACTCACCAGCAGCGCCTGGGCCGCGCCCTCGTCGCCGATCCGCCAGGCGGTCTCGGCGACGGTCAGCGCCTCCAGCGGCATGTCGACCAGCTTCGGGGAGGTGCGCTGCAGGATGTCCCACCATTCCTGCACCAGCTGCCTGGCCTCGCCCCGGCGCTGCTGATCGGCGCGCAGCATCGCCAGGTAGGCGAGCGGATAGCGGTAGTACCAGGTGGCTTCGGCCTGCAACTCGCGCATCCGTGCGAAGCCGGCTTCCAGGTCGGCGGCCCCCCGCTCCGGCTCGCCGTGCATGACCCGGGTGATGCCCCGGTCCAGCGGCAGATAGGCCAGGCTCACCGGTGGCGCCGGCTGGCGCAGCGCAACCCATTTTTCCGAAGCCGGCAGCAGGGCCTCGGCGGTGGCGAAGTCGGCGTCCTCGCGCGCCAGCCGGATGCCGAAGGCGATGTTGTCCTCGGCGTTGACCACGTCGCGGTGGCGCTCGGAGAGTTCCAGCGCTTCCTGCACCCGCTGCCGCGCGGCCTGCAGCGAGCCGTAGCGGAACTCGGCATCGCTGAGCGCCGCCAGCAGGCCGAGGACGCCGGGGTGATCGGGTCCGAACTCGTGCCGGGCGGTGACCAGCAGCGACTCGAACAGGGCGTGATCCTCGGCCGAGACCACCCAGAGCCCGGCAGAGGGGATCAGCTGCACCGCCCGGCGCGGATCGTCCTTGGCCAGCCGGGCCAGGGCCTGGTGCGCCAGCTGCTCCTGGCGCTTGGCCTCGGGTACGCCGTCGTCGATCTGGTTGTAGGCCGAGGCCAGAGCGGTGCGGACGTGGAAGCTGATTTCCGGCTGATCCATCAGGCGCTCGTCGGCGGCGCGGCGGGCGTTGTCGAGCAGGTCCTTGACCGTGGTGGCGCGGGTGCGCCCCTGCTGGCCCGGGTCCAGCGCCGACAGCAGACCCTCGAACATGAAGCGGCCGGTTTCCAGCGCGGTGGCGGCGGCGGCCTCGGCACGGCGGCGTTCGCGGTCGGCCTTGAGAAACTGCACCCAGGCGACCGCCAGGCCGAGTGCCAAGGCCACCATCGTCGCCAGCATCCAGCGCCGCCGCAGGCGCAGGCTGGCCAGCGCCTGCTCGGCATCGGCGCGGCGCTGCTGCTCGGCGCGCTCGCTCTGCCGCGCGGCACGGCGGGCTTCGAGATTGCGGATGCGCTCGACCAGCTCCTGGGCGCTGGCCAGCCGCCGCTCCGGTGCACCCTGCACGGCGGCGTCGATGTCTTCGCGCAACAGCTCGTCGTCAATGCGGCGTTCCCAGCCGGAGGCCAGGGGCTTGCGGAAGTCGCCGATCAGCAGCTGGTAGAGCAGCACGCCCAGCGCGTAGACGTCGCTGCGCACGGTCTGCGGCTGGCCCTCCATCAGCTCCGGCGCGGCATACAGCGGCGTGCCCAGACTGCCCGCCGCCAGGGTCTGGGTGAAGCCCAGCTGGGTGATGCCGGCGTTGGCGATCAGGTCGTCGGCCAGCACGCCGCCGCCACCAAAATCCGACAGCAGTGGCCGCGGCCGGCCGTCCACCAGGGCGATCAGGATGTTGGAGGGCTTGATGTCCTTGTGCAGCACGCCGACCGCGTGCACCTGCGCCACCGCCTCGGCGATGTCGGCGAACAGCGCCAGCCGCGCCGCCATATCCAGGGCCTCACAACCACCCTGCGCCGCCAGCCAGCTGGCAAGGTTGCCGGCCGGGTAGTCGGACATTTCCAGGAAGTACGGCGCCTCTTCGAGGTTCCAGTCGCGGATCTCCGCCAGCGGCGCGCTGTCGCCCAACTGGGTGCGCAGCAGACGGAGCAGGGTGATCTCGCGCTTGAGCGCGGTCAGTGCCTCGACGCTCAGGGCGAACTTGTAGACCCGGGTTTCGCCGGTCTTGCCCTGCACCACCCGCCAGACCTCGCCGAAGCCGCCGCTGTTGAGATGCTCGACCAGATTCCAGTGCGGTCGCAGCGGCGGTGTGTCCCCGACCTTGAGGCCAAGACTGGGCGCCGGCGGCGGGCTGCTGACGGTGGCCGCCACCGACACCGCCGCCACCAGCCGGTAGCCGTAGCCGTGGACGGTGCGGATGATCCGCTGCTCGCCGTCCTGCAAGACCTCGCGGATGCGGCTGATGGCCTTGGTGAGCACGGTGTCCGACAGCACCCGGGCAGGCCAGATGGCGTTCTGGAGTTCGTCCTTGGTCACCACCTCGCCGGCATGGCGCAGCAGGTGGCGCAGCACTTCCAGCGGCTTGCGTTCCAGCTCCGCCAGCTCACCAGCCACCCAGAGCTCCAGGCTGGCTTCCTCGAACCGGCAGTGGTCGAAGTGCCAAACCAGGGGGGCTGAGGCCGCGATGACATCCATTTCAGGACCGGAGTATGCGAACGACGGAACAGGAAGAAAGTGCTGACAGGGACTTTAACTGCCTGTTTTCCAATAAAAAAGCGGATTTCAGCTTTTCTTCAGCATTTCTCCTGCCGGGCTTCAGGCTTTTTAGATCGGCAAACCCCAGCATGCCTCCATCGCCAAACGGCCCCGCCCGACCAGACCATGGATGCCATCACCCTCGCCCAGTCCGCCCTGCCCAGCAAGACGCTGAAGGCGGTGGCGTTCTGGACCGAACTGGACGCCGCCATGCAGGAGCTGCCGGCGCAATGCCTGATCCATGGCACCAACGCCCGCGACTATCGCCTGGGCACGATCCAGCTGAGCCTGAGCCTGGCACAGAACAGCCTGCTCGCCACCTGGAGCGCCGAGTCGGCGGTGCTGGAAGCCCGCGGCCGGCTGGAACTGGCGCAGCTGGCCCAGGCCTGGCTAGGCAGCCTCGCCGCGCTGGAACTGCCGACCCCGCCGGTGGCGGCGCGGGTGCAGGCGGCGTCCTCGCTGCTATCCGCCGGCTACGTCTCGGTGTCGGTGCAGAACACCGGACAACTGATCAACACGCCTCAAGGCCTGAAGGCCGGCGGGCAAGCGTTCTCCATGGCCGCCTGAGGTCGGCCCGAAACAGCATTTCAACGGTCTCTCTTGGGGAGGGACGGAAGACCAGGGACGCGGCGCGTCGCTCTTCCGAAAACCATATCGGCGCTTGAAGGGAGACGTCGATATGGCTGCAACTTGGCCGCCGGAGGCAACTCCGGCGGCTTTTCTTTTTCTGGCTTTACTTGTGGGTCTGCAGCAGGGAGCCGACCTTTTCGATGTAGGCCTTCATCGCCGCCTCGGCGGCGGTGCCCTTGAGCTTGGCCCAGGCGTCGTACTTGGCGCGGCCGACCATGTCCAGCATGCCCGGGCGGCTGCCGCTGACATCGCCCTTTTCCGCCTGCTTGAAGTGGGCATAGAGAAACAGGAAATCGTCGTTGCTGGGGCGCTTGGTGATGGTCTTGACGTCTTCCTGGGCCTGCGCGAACGCCTTCTTGAGATCGGCCATGGGGGCTCCTGTAGGTTTGTTGTTGGATGGCGGAGCGAGCCTTATACGCGCTCGCCCGAGCGGGTTCAAACCTTGCCGCCGAACACCCGCACGGCGCCGCCAGTCAGCGGCATCGCCACCCCGGCTTCGATCTCGAAATCCACCAGGGTGGGCAGGCGCAGGCGCAGGCCCAGGCCGATGCTGGAATACACCCGGCTGCCCAGCAACTGGCCGGGTTCCTCGCTGAGCGCGCCGACTTCGGTGATCAGCACCGCGCGCAGCCAGCGCCAGCCGACCGGGTGGACGAACTCGGTGGCCAGCCGGTAGTAGGCGTCGCCCTCGATGAAGTCCTTGTCGTAGCCACGCAGGGCGCTGGAACCGCCCAGGCCATAACTGGTGGTCCCCGCCGGCCCTTGCCAGCGCAAGCCGAATTCGCCCAGGAGGTGGAAGGTCTGATAGGGCTTGTCGCCCACGGCCCAGTACCGCGTCGCGCCGGCGCTGAGCCGGGTGTAGTCGTAGTCGGAGGCGAGGCCGCTCCGCGCCACCTCCAGCCGGCTGCCGAACACCAGGCCCTCTTCGCTGTAGACGCGGAAGCGCAGATCGCGGTAGCCCAGGCTCAACAGCGGCGCGGTCGCTTCGCCGTAGGGAGCCACCAGGCCGCTGGTGTCCTGGCGCTGCCAGAGCAGACCCGTGCCCAGGCTCCAGCCCTGGCTGGGCGGCCCGTCCGAAAGCGCGCGGATGCCGATGAACTGCAGTGCCTGGAACTCCTCGTTATAGCTACCGCCGCTGGCCTCGACGGGGCGGTCGGTGTAGCTGGCCGACAGGCCCAGGCTCCAGCGGCTTTCGGCGACGAACGGGGCGCCGTAGGAAAAGCTGTACTGGTTCTCCTTGCCCACGCCCTGCCGCTGCGCCTCGCGCTGCAGGCCGGTGACCCTGAGGGTGTGGTTGAGTCCCCAGAGATTGCTCCAGCGCAACTGCATGCCATAGGCGTACTGGCCGTCGGTGTTGGCGTCCACCCTGGGCAGCGGCAGGATGTAGAACTTCTCGACCACGGTGTAGGTGACCACCAGACCGCCGTCGACAACACGGCTCTCCGCCTGCACCGCCTTGAACAGACCGAGGTCGAGGATGGCCTGGCGACCTCGTTCGACCGCCGCCGCATCGGCCGGCTCGCCGAGGGCGAACGGCAGCTCGCGCAACATCACCCGCGGCCGGGTGGTGTGATTGCCGGCAAACTCGATGGCGCTGACCGGCAACGCCTTGGCGGCATCCGGGCCTTGGGCGACACCGGCCTCCTGCGCCAGACAGGGCAGCGGTGCCGGCCCCAGCAGGGCCGTCAGCAGACAGAGGCTAGGCGCGAGGCGCCGCATCCCGCCGTTCCAGGGTCAGGAAGCTGTAGGCATGGGCATGCTGGGCGTCGGCCGGATGATCCAGGCGCTCGGTTTCCCGGAAATCGGCCGGATCGTAGTCCGGGAACCAGGTATCGCCATCGACCCGGGTCTGCACCAGGGTGAGGTAGATGCGCTGCGCCTGCGGCAGGGCCTGGCGGTACAGCTCGCCACCGCCGATCACCAGCAGCTCGCCGCCGGCATGCGCGGCGAGCGCCTGCTCCAGGCTTTGGAAGCAGCGAGCGCCCTCGGCGACATAGTCCGGATCGCGGCTGAGCACCCAGTTGTCGCGCCCCGGCAGCGGCCTGCGCGGCAGCGACTCCCAGGTGCGCCGCCCCATCAGCACGGTCTTGCCCAGACTGCGCTGCTTGAACTGCTTGAGATCGTTGGGCAGCCGCCAGGGCAGATCGCCATCGCGACCGATCACCCGGCCCAGATCGTGGGCGACCAGCAGCGCGAGCGTGGTGGTGGCGGACATGGGCCTGAGACTAGATGGCGACCGGCGCCTTGATGTGCGGCAGCGGGTCGTAGCCCTGCAACTCGAAGTCCTCGAAGCGGAAGGCGAACAGGTCTTTCACCTCCGGATTGATGCGCAGGGTCGGCAGCTTGCGCGGCGTGCGCGACAGTTGCTCGCGCGCCTGCTCGAAGTGGTTCGAGTACAGATGGCAGTCGCCGCCGGTCCAGACGAAATCGCCGTACTTCAGATCGCAGACCTGGGCCACCATCATCGTCAGCAGGGCATAGCTGGCGATGTTGAAGGGCACGCCGAGGAAGATGTCGCAGGAGCGCTGGTAGAGCTGGCAGCTCAGCTTGCCGTCGGCGACGTAGAACTGGAAGAAGGCGTGGCAGGGCGGCAGCTTCATCTTGTCGATCTCGCCGACGTTCCAGGCCGAGACGATCAGCCGTCGCGAGTCCGGATTGGCCTTGATCTGCGCCAGCACCTGGCTGATCTGGTCGATGTGGCGGCCGTCGGCGGTCGGCCAGCTGCGCCACTGCGAGCCGTAGACCGGCCCCAGCTCGCCATTGGCATCGGCCCATTCGTCCCAGATCGAAACCCCGTTTTCCTTCAGGTAGCGGATGTTGGTCTCGCCCTTCAGGAACCACAGCAGCTCGTGGATGATCGAGCGCAGGTGCAGCTTCTTGGTGGTGAGCACCGGGAAGCCCTGCGCCAGATCGAAGCGCATCTGGTGCCCGAACACCGAGCGGGTGCCGGTGCCGGTGCGGTCGGACTTGTCGGTACCGTGGTCGAGCACATGCTGCATCAGGTCCAGGTATTGCCGCATGGCCTTAAGCCCCCTTGCGCCGGTAGGCGTAGACGAAGAAGAACAGGCCCACCACGATCATCGGCACGCAGAGCTGCATGCCCATGGTGAACCAGGTCGTGCCGTGCAGATAACCGATGTGGGCGTCGGGCATGCGCACGAACTCGATGGCGAAGCGGAACGCGCCATAGAGGATCAGGAACAGCGCGGCGATGGCCGGCGCCGGTCGCGGCTTCTTGCCGAACCACCAGAGGATGGCCAGCAGCACCGCGCCTTCCAGGAAGGCTTCGTAGAGCATCGAAGGATGCCGCGGCAGCGGGCCGCCGGTCTGGAACACCATGCCCCAGGGCAGGTCGGTGGTCGCCCCCCAGAGCTCGCCGTTGATGAAATTGCCGATGCGGCCGGTGAGCAGTCCGAAAGGCACTACCACCGCGCAGAAATCCGCCACCTCATAAAACGACAGGCCCTTGTTGCGGGCGAACAGCCACATCGCCGCCGTCACCCCGAGCAGGCCGCCGTGGAAGGACATGCCGCCCTGCCAGATCCGAACGATCACCAGCGGATCGGCGAGGAAGCCGCTGAAGTTGTAGAAGAAGGTGTAGCCGATGCGGCCGCCCAGGATCACGCCCATGACGATGTAGAACAGCACGTCGGAGACCTGCTGCTCGCTCCAGCCGACATGGGCCATGCGGCCACGGCGCACCGCCAGCCACCAGCAGCCCCAGAAGCCGAGCAGGTACATCAGGCCGTACCAATGGATTTGCAGCGGGCCCAGGTGCAGGGCGACGGGGTCGATATTGGGGTGATGGAGCATGGGTTTCAGCCGACGGTCGCGCGGCAGTAGAAGGCTTTCAGATAAAGCGTTTCGGGAATGGCGGGGTGTACCGGATGATCCGGCCCCTGCCCGCCCCGTTCCAGGATCTGCAGGCGCCGGCCGGCCTGGCGCGACTCCCGCAGCAGGATGCGTTGTAGCTGTTCTTCGCTTAAATGGTGTGAACAGGAGCAGGAGACGAGGATGCCGTCGGCGGCGAGCAGGTGCATCGCCGCGCGGTTGAGCGCGGCGTAGTGGGCCTGGCCGGCTTCCTCGTCTTTCTTGCGCTTGATCAGCGCCGGCGGATCGACCACCACCACATCGAATTGCCGACCCTCGGCGCGCAACTGCTTGATCAGATCCAGGGCATCGCCGCGCAGGGTCTCGGGCGCGGCGCCCTGGGCGGCCATGTTGCGGGCGGCATAGTCCAGCGCCAGTTCCGAGGAGTCGATGCAGGCGACGCTGGTGGCCCCGGCCGCCGCCGCCCGCGCGGCCCAGCCGCCGACGTAGCTGAACACGTCGAGCACCCGCGCGCCGCGCACATAGGGCAGCACCCGGTCGCGATTGGCATGCTGGTCGTAGAAGAAACCGGTCTTCTGCCCGGCCCTGAGCGGCGCCAGCAGGCGCACGCCGGACTCCAGCAGTTCGACCTCTTCCGGCACCTCGCCCCAGACCTCGTCCTCCGAGGGCAGGCCCTCGGTCTGGCGCATGGCGTTGTCGTTGCGGAACAGGATGCCCTTGGGCTTGAGCAGGCGTTGCAGGGCCTCGAGCAGCGGCTCCTTCAGCGCCTCCATGCCGGCCGTGGTCAACTGCACCGACAGCAGATCGCCGTAGCGGTCGATCACCAGGCCCGGAAGACCGTCAGACTCGCCGAACACCAGGCGATAATGCGGACTCGGGTACAGGCGCTCGCGCAGGCTCAGGGCCTGGCGCAGGCGCCGCTCGAACCACTCGCGGTCGATCAGCGCGTCGGCCTGGCCGCTGAGCAGCCGCACCGAGAGCAGCACGTTGGGATGCACATAGCCGACCCCTAGCGCCTTGCCACGGGCGTCTTCCAGCCGGCACAGCGTGCCGGGCTTGAGCCCCTTGAGCGGGGTGACGGCGGTGTCGATCTCGTTGGAGTAGGCCCACAGATGGCCGGCACGCAGCCGGCGCTCCTCATGAGCCTTTAGTCGAAGGCTGTGCATTACTGTTCTAGTTCAGAAACTTGGGCTCGGCGCAAGCCGTGATTTAACTAGCCTCGCTGACGTATGATGATTGTCACACGAACGCGTGCCCGGTGGGCGCGCCATCCGCCAGCAACTTAAGGAGCGAGCCCCCGCGTGGACGCCATAGTCGCGCTCATCACCCGCCTTGGGCCGGAATTCTGGTCGACCGCCCTCTACGTGGTCGCGGTGTTCGCCATCTGCGCGATCATGCTGATCGGCTCGGCCCTGCTGGGCGGCAAGAGCCAGGCCCGCGCCCGCAACGAGCCCTTCGAGTCCGGCGTGGTCTCGGCCTCGCCAGAGCGGCTGCGCCTGTCGGCGAAGTTCTACCTGGTGGCGATGTTCTTCGTCATCTTCGACGTCGAAGCCCTGTTCCTCTACGCCTACGCAGTGTCCGCCAAGGAAGTCGGCTGGATGGGCTGGATCGAGGTCGCCGTGTTCATCTTCATCCTCACCGCCAGCCTGGTCTATCTCGCCCGCATCGGCGCGCTGGACTGGACGCCGCACCAGAAGAAGCGCCGTGCCGCGCGGATCGCCGCGCAAGCCGCCGGCAAGTCGGAGTAAGCCATGCAGTACACGCTCAAGCGTATCGAGCCCAACTACAAGACCGGCGTTTCGCCGCTCACCGACGACTACACGCAGAAGCCGCAGGAAGACCTGTTCACCGAGGAGCAGGTGAAGCGAAATGTGCTCACCGCCAAGCTCTCCGACCTGGTCAACTGGGGCCGCAAGAATTCGATCTGGCCCTACAACTTCGGTCTCTCCTGCTGCTACGTGGAGATGGCCACCACCTTCACGCCAACCCACGACCTCGCCCGCTTCGGCTCCGAAGTCATTCGCGCCTCGCCGCGTCAGGCCGACCTGATGGTGATCGCCGGCACCTGCTTCATGAAGATGGCGCCGGTGGTGCAGCGCCTGTATGAGCAGTTGCTGGAACCGCGCTGGGTGATCTCGATGGGCTCCTGCGCCAATTCCGGCGGCATGTACGACATCTATTCGGTCGTGCAGGGCGTCGATAAATTCCTGCCGGTCGATCTCTACGTGCCCGGCTGCCCGCCGCGTCCCGAGGCCTTCCTCGAAGGCCTGCTGATGCTGCAGAACTCGATCGGCAAGGAGCAGCGCCCGCTGTCCTGGGTGGTCGGCGATCAGGGCATCTACAAGGCCAACCTGCCCTCGCAGCGCGACAGCAAGCACGCCGAGCGTCAGGCGCAGACCATCCTGCGCACGCCGGATTCGGTGTAAGCCCATGGCCGACGGAACCCCGAGCACCGTCCCGGAGATCGTCCGGGAGCTGAACGCGCGCTTTGGCGACGCTGCCTTCACGCTACAGCGCACCGCCGACGGCATGCCGACCCTGTGGGTCGCGGTCGAACGCCTGCAGGAGGTGCTGCGCTGGCTGAAGAACGAGGCGCCCAAGCCCTACAAGATGCTCTACGACCTCACCGCCATCGACGAGCGGCTGAGGAAGAATCGCCTGGGCCAGCCGGCCGCCGACTTCTCGGTCGTGTACCAGTTGCTGTCGGTGGAGCGCGACCTCGCCGCCCCGCGCACCGCCGCCGGCGATCTGCGCCTGAAGGTGGCCTTGCAGGGGGGGACGACCGACAACTTCCCGCACCTGCCGAGCGTCACCAGCATCTACCCGAACGCCAACTGGTACGAGCGTGAGGTCTGGGATCTGTTCGGCATCGTCTTCGACGGCCACCCCAACCTGCGCCGCATCCTGCTGCCGCCGTCCTGGAAGGGCGGGCACCCGCTGCGCAAGGAACACGCGGCGCGCGCCACCGAATTCGACCCCTACCAGTTGACCGCCCTGCGCCAGGACATGGAGCAGGAGGCCCTGCGCTTCAATCCCGAGGAATGGGGCATGAAGCGCGGCACCGAGGAGCATGACTTCATGTTCCTCAACCTCGGCCCCAATCACCCGGCCGCGCACGGCGCCTTCCGCGTGGTGCTGCAGCTCGATGGCGAGGAGATCGTCGACTGCGTGCCCGACATCGGCTACCACCACCGTGGCGCCGAGAAGATGGGCGAGCGGCAGTCCTGGCACAGCTACATCCCCTACACGGATCGCATCGACTACCTGGGCGGGGTGATGAACAACCTGCCCTACGTGATGGCGCTGGAGAAGCTCGCCGGCATCCAGGTGCCGGAGCGCGTGCAGTGCATCCGGGTGATGATGACCGAGTTCTTCCGCATCACCTCGCACCTGTTGTTCTACGGCACCATGGCGCAGGACGTCGGCGCAATGAGCCCGGTGTTCTACATGTTCGTGGACCGCCAGAAGGCCTACGACGTGATCGAGGCGATCACCGGCTTCCGCATGCACCCGGCCTGGTTCCGCATCGGCGGCGTCGCCCACGACCTGCCCAAGGGTTGGGAGCAGAAGGTGCAGGAGTTCCTGGACTGGATGCCCAAGCGCCTCGATGGCTACCGCAAGGCCTGCCTGGAAAACTCCATCGTCAAGGCCCGCTGCGTCGATGTCGCCGCCTACAACACCGCCGAGGCGCTGGAATGGGGCGTCACCGGTCCCGGCCTGCGCGCCACCGGCTGCGACTACGACCTGCGCAAGGTCCGCCCCTACTGCGGCTACGAGAACTACGACTTCGAGGTTCCGCTCGGCCACAAGGGCGACATCTACGACCGCATCGTGGTGCGCGAGGAAGAGATCCGCCAGTCGCTGCGGATCATCGAGCAGTGCATGAAGAACATGCCGTCCGGCCCCTACAAGGCCGACCATGCGCTGACCACGCCGCCGCCCAAGGACCGCACGCTCAACGACATCGAGACCCTCATCACCCACTTCCTGCAAGTGAGCTGGGGTCCGATCATGCCGGCCGGCGAAACCTCGTTCATGGTCGAGGCCACCAAGGGCATCAACAGCTACTACCTGGTCGCCGACGGTGGCACCGCCAGCTACCGCACCCGCATCCGCACGCCCAGCTTCGCCCATCTGCAGCAGATCCCCTCGGTGATCCGCGGCCAGATGGTGCCGGACCTGATCGCCTACATCGCCTCCATCGACTTCGTGATGGCGGACGTGGATCGCTAAACCATGTCAGACACTCCCGTACTGAAACTCGCCGACCTCCCCAAGGCGCAGGGCTTTGCTCTGAGCGAGGAAGAGCGCCATGAGATCGAGCACGCGCTCGGTCACTACCCGGACGGCCGCGCCGCCAGCATCGACGCCCTGAAGGCGGTGCAGAAGCACCGTGGCTGGGTGCCGGACGAGGCCATCCCCGAGATCGCCAAGGCCATCGGCATCAGCGCCGCCGACCTGGAAGGCGTGGCGACGTTCTACTCGCTGATTTTCCGCCGCCCGGTCGGCCGCCACGTCATCAAGGTCTGCGACAGCATCTCCTGCCACCTGACCGGCTATGAAGAGCTACGCGACGAGTTGGTCAAGCAACTCGGCGTGCAGTATGGCCAGACCACGCCCGACAACCGCTACACCCTGCTGCCGATCTGCTGCCTGGGCGCCTGCGACCGTGGCGCGACGATGATGATCGACGACGACCTGCACGGTCCGGTCGAGCCGGCCGACGTGAAGGCGATTCTGGAGAGCTACAAGTGAGCCTGCGCAGCGCCACCGACCCCAACTACCAGAAGCCGCTGACCCGGCTGATCGACGTTGCCGCCGGCCCGCTGGGCCTGGCCGGCTACGAGGCCGAGGGTGGCTACCGGGCCCTCAAGACCGCCGTGAAGGAGTTGCAGCCGCAGGACATCCAGGCGCGGGTCAAGGACGCCAACCTGCGCGGCCGTGGCGGCGCCGGCTTCCCCACCGGCATCAAGTGGTCGCTGATCCCGATGGGACCGGACGCAGGTGCGAAGTACCTGGTCTGCAACGCCGACGAGATGGAGCCGGGCACCTTCAAGGACCGGTTGCTGATGGAGCAGGCGCCGCACCAGTTGGTGGAGGCGATGGCCACCGCCGCCTACGCCATCGGCGCGCAGACCGGCTACATCTTCCTGCGCGGCGAATACGTGGTTGCCGCCGAGCGCCTCAACCGCGCCATCGACGAAGCCAAGGCTGCCGGCTATCTCGGCAAGAACATCCTCGGTGGCGCCTGGAGCTTCGAGCTCTACGTGCACACCGGCGCCGGCCGCTACATCTGCGGCGAGGAAACCGCGCTGATCAACTCGCTGGAAGGCCGTCGCGCCAACCCGCGCGCCAAGCCGCCGTTTCCGCAGATCGCCGGCCTCTGGGGCCGTCCGACCATCGTCAACAACGTCGAGACGCTCTGCAACATCCCGCACATCGTCCTGAACGGCGCCGACTGGTTCAAGGGTTTGAACCAGGGCAAGAGCAAGGACGGCGGCACCAAGCTCTATGGCTGCTCCGGTCGCGCCAACAAGCCCGGCGTCTGGGAGCTGCCCATCGGCACCAGCGCCCGCGAACTGCTGGAAGTACATGCCGGCGGCATGCGCGGGGGTAAGAAGCTCAAGGCCTGGCTGCCGGGCGGCGCTTCCACCGACTTCCTGCTGCCGGAACACCTCGACCTGGCGATGGACTTCGACACCATCGCCAAGGCCGGTTCGCGCATGGGCACCGGTCTGATCACCGTGGTCGCCGAAGACCAGAGCATGGTCTCGGCGGTGCGCAATCTGGAAGAGTTCTTCGCCCGCGAGTCCTGCGGCTGGTGCACGCCCTGCCGCGACGGTCTGCCCTGGAGCGTCAAGCTGCTGCGCGCCATCGAGCGTGGCGAGGGCGTGCCGGAAGACATCGACCATCTCGCCAAGCTGACCCGCTGGCTGGGCCCGGGCAAGACCTTCTGCGCCCACGCCCCGGGCGCGATGGAGCCGCTGCAGTCGGCCCTCAAGTACTTCCGCGCCGAGTTCGAAGCCGGCCTGGCGGTGAACCACATTCCCAAGGAAGGCGACGCCTGCATCCTGCCCGACCACGGTGAAGGCCCGAAGGCGGCCTACGCCAAGGAACGCATGAAGTGGGTGAACGCCTAGGGACGGATGAGCAATGGCCAAGATTCACGTTGACGGCAACACCTACGAGGTCAATGGCGCAGACAATCTGCTCCAGGCCTGTCTTTCCCTGGGACTCGACATCCCCTATTTCTGCTGGCATCCGGCGCTGGATTCGGTAGGCGCCTGCCGGCAGTGCGCGGTCAAGCAGTACAAGGACGCCGACGACAAGAACGGTCGCCTGGTGATGTCCTGCATGACCCCGGCCAGCGACAACACCTACATCTCGATCGCCGACGACGAGGCCAAGGAGTTCCGCGAGACCATCGTCAGCCTGCTGATGACCAACCACCCGCACGACTGCCCGGTCTGCGAGGAAGGCGGTCACTGCCATCTGCAGGACATGACGGTGATGACCGGCCATCACAGCCGCGACTACCGCTTCACCAAGCGCACCCACCAGAACCAGTATCTCGGGCCCTTCATCGGCCACGAGATGAACCGCTGCATCTCCTGCTACCGCTGCGTGCGCTACTACCGCGACTACGCCGGCGGCAAGGATCTGGGCGTGTTCGGCTCCGCCGCCAACGTCTACTTCGGCCGCGAGACCGAGGGCGTGCTGGAAAGCGAGTTCTCCGGCAACCTCACCGAGGTCTGCCCCACCGGCGTGTTCACCGACAAGACCCACAGCGAGCGTTACACCCGCAAGTGGGACATGCAGTTCGCCCCGGCGATCTGCACCGGCTGCGCGGTGGGCTGCAACATCTCGCCCGGCGAGCGCTACGGCGAGGTGCGCCGCATCGAGAACCGCTACCACAGCGAGCTCAACGGCTACTTCCTCTGCGACCGTGGCCGCTTCGGCTACGGCCACGCCAACCTCAAGAACCGTCCGACCCACGCGCTGGTGCGCGAGGGCGACAGCTTCGTCACCAAGCACCGTGGCGAAGGCGTCAATCTCGGCGCCCAGTTGCTGAAGTCCGGCAAGACCGTGATCGGCATTGGCTCGCCACGCGCCAGCCTGGAAGCCAACCACGCCCTGCGCTCGCTGGTCGGTGCCGGCAATTTCTACTCCGGCGCCAGTGCCCAGGACGCGAGCCTGACCGCGCTGTGCCTGAAGGTGCTGCGCGAAGGTCCGGTGCCGGCCGCCACCATCAAGCGCATCGACCAGGCCGACGCCGTGCTGGTGCTGGGTGAAGACACCCTCGGCACCGCTGCCCGCGTCGCCCTGGCCCTGCGACAGGCGGCGCGCGGCAAGCTGCAGACGATGTCCACCGAGAAGAAGGTGCCGGACTGGCAGGCTGCCTCCGCCGCCGACATCGCCCAGCACGAGCTCAACCCGCTGTTCATCGCCACCCCGATGGCGACCAAGCTGGACGAGATCGCCGCCGCCACCCTCCGCGCCGATGCCGACGGCCTCGCCGCGCTCGGCAACGCCGTCGCCCACGCGCTGGACGCCAGCGCACCAGCGGTGAGCGCCGATGCCGACACCGCCGCCCTGGCGCAACGCATCGCCGACACCCTGAAGGCCGCGAAGAAGCCGCTGATCGTCTCCGGCACCGGCTGCGGTTCGGCCGCCGTGATCGAAGCCGCCGCGAACGTTGCCTACGCGCTGGCCAAGCTCAACGCCGAAACCGCCATCAGCCTGGCGGTGCCGGAAGCCAACAGCCTGGGCCTGGCGATGTTCGGCGCCCCCGACCTCGACGCCGCCCTCGCCCGCCTCAATGGCCAGGAAGCGGTGGTGCTGGTGCTGGAGAACGACCTCTCGCGCCGCGCCAGCGCCTCGGCGCTCGACGCCGCCTTCGCGCAGAGCACGGTGATCGCCATCGACCACCAGCAGACCGCCACCACCGCCACCGCAGCACTGGTGCTGCCGGCAGCGAGCTTCGCCGAAGGCGACGGCACCTGGGTCAACTTCGAAGGCCGCGCCCAGCGCAGCTTCCAGACCTACGACCCGGCCTATTACGACCGCCACGTCGCCACCCAGGAAAGCTGGCGCTGGATCGCCCAGTTGCGCACCGCCCTGGGCCAGCCGGCCTGGAGCAAGCTCGACGAGGTGATCGCCGACGCCGAAGCCGCGATCCCGGCGCTGAAAGGCATCGCCCAGGCCGCGCCCAACGCCGAGTTCCGCATCGACGGCGCCAAGCTGGCGCGCGCGCCGCAGCGGCAGTCTGGCCGCACCGCCGCGCGTGCCAACATCTTCGTGCACGAACCGAAGGCGACCCAGGATCCCGACTCGCCGCTGGCGTTCTCGATGGAAGGCATCAACAGCACCCACGCGGTGGAACGCCCGGCGGCGCTGATCCCCTTCGCCTGGTCGCCGGGCTGGAACAGCCCCTCGGCCTGGAACAAGTTCCAGGCCGAAGTCGGCGGAGCCATGAAGGGCGGTGACTCCGGCGTGCACCTGTTCCGCCACAACGGCGCCGCGCCCTACTTCCCGCTGCGCGCCGCCGGGCAGGACGGCCTGCGCCTGCTGCCCCTGCACCAGCACTTCGGCAGCGAGGAGCTGTCGGCCAAGGCGGCGCCGATCCAGGAGCGCACCGCGCAAGCCTATGTCGCGATCAACGTCGCCGACGCCCAGCGCCTGGGCATCGAGCACCAGTCGCAGACCCGGGTGGAGTTCGGTGACTACTCGCTGAGCCTGCCCGCCAAGGTGCGCGTTGACCTGCCTGCGGGCAGCGTCGGCCTGCCGGCTGGCCTGGCCGGCATCCCGCCGCTGGTGGCGGGTGCCGCCGTGCGTCTCGGCAAGGGAGGCTAAGCGCCATGTTCTCCTGGATCACTCCCGACCTGATCGCCATCGTCTGGGGCATGGTGAAGGCCATCATCATCCTGCTCGGCATGGTGCTGACCGCCGCCTACATGATCTGGCTGGAGCGCCGCCTGCTGGCGCTCTGGCAGGACCGCTACGGCCCGAACCGGGTCGGCCCCCTGGGGCTCGGCCAGGTGATCGCGGACATGATCAAGATCTTCTTCAAGGAAGACTGGATGCCGCCGTTCGCCGACAAGTTCACCTTCGTGCTGGCGCCGTTCCTGGCGATGAGCCTGATGATGCTGGCCTTCGTGTTCATCCCCATGACCCCGAACTGGGGCGTGTCGAACACCAACATGGCGCTGCTGTTCTTCCTCGCCATCGCCGGTCTCGCGGTCTACGCGGTGATGCTCGGCGGCTGGGCCAGCAACAGCAAGTACTCGCTGCTCGGCGGCCTGCGCTCCACCGCGCAGACCATCAGCTACGAAGTGTTCATGGGTCTGGCGCTGATGGGCGTGGTGATCCAGGCCGGCAGCTTCAACCTGCGCGACATCGTCGCCGCGCAGGACGGCCTGTGGAACGTGTTCCCGCAGATCCTCGGCTTCATCGCCTGGGTGCCGGCGGCGCTGGCGGTGGTGCACCGCACGCCGTTCGACCTGCCGGAAGCGGAGTCGGAACTGGTGCAGGGCTATCACACCGAGTACTCGGGCATGAAGTTCGGCATGTTCATGGTCAGCGAGTACGTCGGCATCGTGATGGTCTCGGGGCTGACCGTGACCCTGTTCTTCGGCGGCTGGGATGCACCGCTGTGGTTTGATCGCATTCCGGGCATCGGCGCCTTCCTGGGCGAGCAGATTCCCTTTGTCTGGTTCGCCGCCAAGACCTTCATCTTCATGGCCGGCTACATCTTGGTGCGCGCCGCCCTGCCCCGCCCGCGCTACGACCAGATCATGAGCGCCGCCTGGCTGTGGTGCCTGCCGATCGCCCTCATCAACCTGCTGATCACCGGGGCCGTCGTGCTCTGGCGTGCGGGAGCCTAAGGATGAAACCCCGTTTCATCCGTACCGGATGGCGCCATGCGCCATGGGAAGTCCTATGAACCAGTTCAAGGCCGTGCTCCACGGCATCTACACCCAGTTGCGCAGCATCTACCTGGTCTTCATGCACAGCTTCGCCAAGCGCGACGTGGTGCCCTACCCCGAGGTGAAGCCCTACGTGCCGCCGCGCTATCGCGGTCGCATCGTGCTGACCCGCGACCCCGATGGCGAAGAGCGCTGCGTGGCCTGCAACCTCTGCGCGGTCGCCTGCCCGGTCGGCTGCATCAGCTTGCAGAAGGCCGAGAAGGAAGACGGCCGCTGGTATCCGGAGTTCTTCCGCATCAACTTCTCGCGCTGCATCTTCTGCGGCCTTTGCGAGGAAGCCTGCCCGACCACCGCGATCCAGCTCACCCCCGACTACGAACTGGCCGAGTACAACCGCCAGAACCTGGTCTATGAGAAGGAGCACCTCTTGATCTCCGGCCCTGGCAAGTACCCGGACTACAACTTCTATCGCGTGTCGGGCATGGCCATCAAAAACAAGGCCAAGGGCGAGGCGCAGAACGAATCGGCACCGGTCGACGTCAAGTCGCTGCTGCCCTGAGGCCGCCACCATGGATCTGACCTTCTACATCGCCGCCACCATCGCGCTGTTCGCGACCATCATGGTGGTGATCAACACCAACCCGGTGCACGCCCTGCTCTACCTGGTGCTGTCGCTGCTGTCGGTGGCGACCGTGTTCTTCACCCTCGGCGCGCACTTCGCCGCCGCGCTCGAAGTGATCGTCTACGCCGGCGCGATCATGGTCTTGTTCGTGTTCGTGGTGATGATGCTCAACCTCGGCGCCAAGACCGAAGACCAGGAACGCCGCTGGCTGTCGGCACCGGCGATGGTCCTGCCGGCGGCGCTGTCGGCGGTACTGCTCTGGCAGTTGGGCACCCAGCTCTGGCCACGCGGTTACATCACCGCCGCCGGCCTGCAGGAAGTCACTCCCAAGATGGTCGGTATCGCCCTCTACGGCCCCTACCTGCTGGCGGTGGAGTTGGCCTCCATGCTGCTGCTGGCCGGCCTGGTCGCGGCCTACCACCTCGGCCGCCACGACGACTGAAGCCATGAACACCGTCCAAGCCATCCCGATGGAACACGGCCTGCTGCTGGCCGCCGCGCTGTTCGCCCTGGGCCTGTTCGGCCTGCTCACCCGCCGCAACATCCTGTGGATGCTGATGTCGCTGGAGATCATGCTCAACGCCGCCGCGCTCGCCTTCGTGGTCGCCGGCGCGCGCTGGGCGCAGCCGGATGGGCAGATCATGTTCATCCTGGTACTGACCCTGGCGGCCGCCGAAGCCTCGGTGGGCCTGGCCTTGCTGATCCAGCTCTACCGCCGCTTCAAGACGCTGGACATCGACGCCGCCAGCACCATGAAGGGCTAAGCACATGAACCTTCTTTTCCTCACCTTCCTCGCGCCGCTGCTCGGCTTCCTGATCCTCGCCTTTGCGCGCGGACGCATTTCCGAGAACGCGGCGGCGGTCGTCGGCGTCGGCTCGGTGGGCATCTCGGCGCTGACCACCGCCATCGTCGGCTGGGACTTTCTGCACCACATGCCCGAGGGTGGCGCCTACACCCAGCACCTCTGGCAGTGGATGAGCGTCGGCCAGTTCACCCCCAGCTTCGCACTGCGGCTGGACGCGCTGTCGCTGACCATGCTGGGCGTGATCACCGGCGTCGGCTTCTTCATCCACCTGTTCGCCAGTTGGTACATGCGCGGCGACGAGGGCTACGGGCGCTTCTTCAGCTACATGAACCTGTTCGTCGCCAGCATGCTGTTCCTGGTGCTGGGCGACAACCTGCTGTTCCTGTACTTCGGCTGGGAGGGCGTCGGCCTCGCGTCCTACCTGCTGATCGGCTTCTGGTATCAGGACCCGGCCAATGGCGCGGCGGCCCGCAAGGCCTTCGTCATCACCCGTGTCGGCGACACCTTCATGGCCATCGGCCTGTTCATCCTCTACCGCGAGTTCGGCACGCTGAATATCCAGGAGCTCGCCACTCTGGCGCCGGCCGCCTGGCCGGTGGTGAACGGCGTCGGTGCCACCGGCGCCACCGTGGTCGCCCTGCTGCTGCTGGGCGGCGCGGTCGGCAAGTCGGCGCAGTTGCCGCTGCAGACCTGGCTGCCGGACGCGATGGCAGGCCCGACGCCAGTCTCGGCGCTGATCCACGCCGCCACCATGGTCACCGCCGGCGTCTACCTGATCGCCCGCACCCACGCCCTGTTCGAGCTCTCGCCCTTCGCCCTGCAATGCGTGGGCGCGATTGGCGCGATCACCCTGCTGATGGCCGGCTTCATCGCCCTGATGCAGACCGACATCAAGAAGATCCTCGCCTACTCGACCATGAGCCAGATCGGCTACATGTTCCTGGCCGAGGGCGTCGGCGCCTATCAGCCGGCGGTGTTCCACCTGATGACGCACGCCTTCTTCAAGGCGCTGCTGTTCCTCTCGTCCGGCTCGGTGATCCTGGCCATGCATCACGAGCAGGACATCTTCAAGATGGGCGGCCTGCGCAAGCACATCCCCTTCGTGTTCGCCTGCATGCTGATCGGCACCCTGGCGCTGACCGCCTTCCCGTTCACCTCCGGCTTCTACTCCAAGGACGAGATCCTGCATCAGGCCTACCTGACCGGACATCACGAACTCTGGCTGGCCGGTCTGTTCGGCGCCTTCCTGACCTCGGTCTACAGCTTCCGGCTGATCTTCATCACCTTCTTCGGCCCCGAGCGCTGGCGCTCGCAGCCGGCGACGCATGGCCACGACGAGCACCACGGGCTGGGCCCGAAGGACGATCCGCACGGCGCCCACACCCTGGACCACCACATCCCGCTCGGCGTGCTGCTGCTGCTGGCCATCGTCGGCGGCTTCATCCACCTGCCGCTGGGCTCGGTACTGCCGGAGGCCCACATCCCCGAGGGCGACCACGGTCCGGCCTGGATCGCCTATCTGCCGGTGCTGGTGTCGCTGCTCGGCATCCTGGTGAGCTGGTTCCTGTTCCTGAAGAAGCCGGGCATCCCGGCGGCGCTCAAGAACGGCGCGCTGACCAAGTACATCGGTCAGTTCTGGAAGAGCGCCTTCGGCTTCGACTGGCTCTACGACCGGCTGTTCGTGCGCCCCTTCGTCTGGGCCGCGAACATCAACAAGAACGATATCGTCGACTGGTTCATCGGCCTGATCCCGGCGAGCCTCACCGGCGCCAACGGCCTGCTGGCCCTGACCCAGAACGGCAAGCTGCGCTGGTACGCCCTGGTGGCCGGCGCCGGTGCCTGCGCCCTGCTGGCCGCCGTGGCCCTGCACTGAGCCCGACATGGAAACCAACCTCGCTCCCGTGACCAACGCGACCATCCTGGTCTGGCTGCTGTTCCTCCCCTTCCTCGGCGGCTGGCTGAGCTGGCAGGCCGAGCGCTATTCGCGCACCCTGCCGCGCTGGATCGCGCTGTTCACCATGCTCACCGTGCTGGGCATCTCGCTGTGGCTGTGGTTCACCGGCGACTACAGCCTGGGCACGCCTAGCACCACGCCGCAGTGGGCGTTGCAGTACAAGGCCGAGTGGATTCCGAGCTTCGGCATCAGCTTCCACCTCGGGCTCGACGGCCTGTCGCTGCTGCTGGTGATCCTCACCAACCTCTTGGGCGTGATGGCGATCGGCTGCTCCTGGCGCGAGATCGACCGCTACGTCGGCTTCTTCCACCTCAATCTGATGTGGAATCTGGCCGGTGTGGTGGGCGTGTTCCTGGCGCTGGACATGTTCCTGTTCTTCTTCTTCTGGGAAATGATGCTGGTGCCGATGTATTTCCTCATCGCGCTCTGGGGTCACAGCATGCCGGGCGGCAAGAGCCGCATCTATGCCGCGACCAAGTTCTTCATCTTCACCCAGTTCTCCGGCCTGATCATGCTGCTGGCGATCCTGGCGCTGGTGTTCCTGCACCACCAGGGCACCGGCGTGTGGAGCTTCGGCTACATGGATCTGCTGAGCACCGCGCAGGGGCTGGATCCGAAGATCGCCTGGTGGCTGATGCTCGGCTTCTTCATCGCCTTCGCGGTGAAGATGCCCATCGTGCCCTTCCACACCTGGCTGCCGGACGCCCACGGCATGGCGCCCACCGCCGGTTCGGTGGACCTCGCCGGTATCCTGCTGAAGACCGCCGCCTACGGCTTGCTGCGCTTCGGCATTCCCTTCTTCCCCGAGGCCTCGCGCGACTTCGCACCGGTGGCGATGTCGTTCGCGGTACTGGGCATCCTCTACGGCGCGGTGGTGGCGTTCAGCCAGACCGACATCAAGCGCCTGATCGCTTACACCTCGATCAGTCACATGGGCTTCGTGGTACTGGGCATCTATGCCGGCACCACCGAGGCGCTGCAGGGTGTGGTGATCCAGATGATCGCGCACGGTCTTTCCGCCGGCGCATTGTTCATCCTCTGCGGTGAAATCTACGAGCGCCTGCACACCCGCGACCTCACCAAGATGGGCGGCCTGTGGGCGCGCCTGCCCTATCTGCCACCGATCATGCTGTTCTTCAGCGCCGCCTCGCTGGGCTTGCCGGGTTTGGGCAACTTCGTCGGCGAGTTCCTGATCCTCACCGGCAGCTTCAAGGTCGCGCCGCTGTTCACCGTGCTCTCGGCCACCGGCCTGATCCTGGCGGCGGTGTACTCGCTGATCCTGGTGCAGAAGGCCTTCCACGGTAAGCCGCGCGACGATGGTCACGGCGCCCATCTGGAAGACCTCTCCAAGCGCGAGTTGGCGATGATGGGCCTGCTGATGGCGCTGCTGCTGGGCATTGGCCTCTACCCGCAACCGGTGCTGAACACCTCCGCCACGGCGATGAAGACGGTGGAGCTCCAGTACCAGCCGGCCGCCGCCACTGCGGCGCTGTCCGCCCCCGCTCCGTGATGAACCACGCCATGACCACTCAACAACTCACGGCGCTGCTGCCCCTGATCCTCGCCACGCTCACCACCGTGGTGGTGATGCTGACCATCGCCTTCAAGCGCCAGCACCGGCTGGTGGCGGCGATGACCGTGATCGGCCTCAACCTCGCGCTGCTTTCGCTAGGGCCGGTGCTGCTGGCCGCCAACGGCGAGCCTATCGAACTGACCCCGCTGCTGATCGTCGACGGTTACGCGATCTTCTACATGGGTCTGCTGCTGGTCACCGCGCTCGGCGTGCTGACGCTCTGCCATGCCTACTTCGAAGGCTATGCCGGTAACCGCGAGGAGCTCTACCTGCTGCTGGCTATGGCCACCCTCGGTGCCCTGGTGATGGCCTGCTCGCGGCATTTCGCCAGCTTCTTCATCGGCCTGGAACTGCTGTCGATCCCGCTCTACGCCATGGTCGCCTATCCGGTGCGCGACAGCCGCGCGCTGGAAGGCGGCATGAAGTACCTGGTGCTGTCGGGCGCCGCCTCGGCCTTCATGCTGTTCGGCATCGCCCTGCTCTACGCCGAGACCGGCGCGCTGGGCTTCGCCGAGATCGCCGCCAAGCTCTCCGCCGGCCGGCCCGGCATCCTGCTCGCCGGCGCGGCGATGATCCTCTCCGGCGTCGCCTTCAAGCTCTCGGCGGTGCCCTTCCACCTGTGGACCTCGGATGTCTACGAGGCGGCGCCGGCACCGGTGTCGGCCTTCCTGGCGACGGTGTCGAAGGCCGCGATGTTCGTGGTGGTCTACCGCCTGTTCGTCAACATCGGCCTGTTCCGGCATCCGCTGGCGCTGGACGCCCTGACCTGGGTGGCGGTGGCCTCGATGGTGGTCGGCAACCTGCTGGCGCTGCGGCAGGACAACGTCAAGCGCATCCTCGCCTACTCCTCCATCGCGCAGTTCGGCTATCTGCTGGTGGCGCTGGTGGCTTCCGGTGGCCGCGCCACCGAGGCGGCCGGCATCTTCCTGCTCACCTACATCGTCACCGCGCTCGGCGTGTTCGGGGTGATGACACTGGTGTCGAGCCCGATGAAGGACCGCGATGTCGAGCACATCGAGCAGTTGCGCGGCCTGTTCTGGAAGCGCCCCTACCTGTCGTCGATCATGACCACGATGCTGCTGTCGCTGGCGGGCATCCCGCTTACCGCCGGTTTCGTCGGCAAGTTCTACCTGATCTCGGTGGGTGTCGATACCCGGCAATGGCTGCTGATGGGCGCGGTGGTCGCCGGCAGCGCCATCGGTCTGTACTACTACCTGCGGGTGATGATCATGATGTTCCAGCCGATCCCGGTGCGGGAGCGGGTCAGCGAGCCGCTGAACTGGGTGCAACAGTCGGGTGGCGCCATGCTGATGGCGGCGATGGCTCTGGTGCTGGTGCTCGGCGTCTATCCGGAGCCCTTCCTGCAACTGATCCGCTCCGCGACGCTGGCGCTGCGCTAGACCGCAACGTCGGCCCCAGCCCGCCCTGCGCCAGAGCAGGGCGGGCTTTTTTTTGGCCGCGACCGCCCCCGTCTGGCTCGCGGCGCCAGGCTGCGCTAGCCTGCGCGACAGCAACATAAAACAACAATTTCCGAGGAGAGCTTCATGCTTCACGCCAAGGCCGCCGGCCTATTGCTGGTTTCCGTATTGCTGGCCGCCTGCGGCAGCTCCGAACCACCGAACGAAACCGCTGCCGGTGGCAAGTACGAGGTCACCGTCACCCGCACCAGCCTCGGCATCCCGCACATCAAGGCGGCGAGCTTCGGCAGCCTCGGCTACGGCTATGGTTACGCCTTCGCCGAGGACAACCTCTGCGTCCTGCAGGAGGATCTGGTCACGATCCGTGGCGAGCGCGCCAAGTACTTCGGCCGCAACGGCAGCTACACCATCGTCCCGAATGGCGTCACCGCCAACAATCTCGACAGCGACTACTTCTGGAAGCTGGCTGCCGGCGACGAGGCGATCACGCCCACGCGCAACACCACCCTGCCCAGCTTCAAGGAGGTCACCCAGGGCTTCGCCGACGGCTACAACCGCTACATCCGCGAGCTGAAGGCCGGCGCCCATCCCGGCCGCCACGCCGCCTGCGCCTCGGCCGACTGGCTGTTCGAGATCAGCGCCGACGATATGTACCGGCGCTATTACCGGCTGGCGCTGATCGCCTCCTCCTCGGTGTTCATCAAGGAGATCGCCAATGCCAAGCCGCTGCTGTCGCTCGGCGCCAGCGGCCTGCCTGGCACGAGCAGCGCCAAGCTCAAGGAGCCGACCCCGGCGCAGAAGCAGGCGGCCCTGAAGGCCGACCCTGGCCCCTTCCGCTACTTCACCGAACTGCGCGGCAAACGCTTCGGCAGCAATATGTACGCGCTGGGCAAGGACGCCACCCAGGATGGCTCCAGCATGCTGTTCGGCAACCCGCACTTCCCCTGGACCGGCTCCGAGCGGCTCTATCTCTCGCACCTGGAGCTGCCCGGCCAGATCGACACCATGGGCGCCTCGCTGTACGGCGTGCCGGCGATCCTGATCGGCTTCAACGACCACTTCGCCTGGAGCCACACGGTCACCGCCGCCTACCACTTCGGCCTCTACGAGCTGACGCTGAATCCGCTCAACCCCATGCAGTACCTCTATGACGGCGCCTTCCGCGACATCCAGCAGATCCCGATTGAGATTCAGGTGAAGGAAACCGACGGCTCACTCTCCACCGAAAAGCGCACGCTCTACCGCTCGCACTACGGGCCGATGCTGGTGCTGGAAGCCAGCGGCATCCCGGTGCTCGGCTGGACACCGCTGAAGGCCTACAGCATCCGCGATGCCAACGCCGAGAACGACCGCCTGATCAATCAGTTCGCGAGCTGGAACATGGCCAACTCGCTGGACGAATTCATCCGCCTGCACGGCGAGATCATGGGCATCCCCTGGGTCAACACCGTCGCCACCGGCCCCGGCGGCAAGGCCTACTACGGCGATCTGAGCGTGGTGCCGAACGTGCCGAACAGCAAGATCACGCTCTGCCAGGCGCTGCCCATCCATCAGGTGGTGCAACTGCTGGTGCCCGGCGTGCCGGTGCTCGATGGCTCGCGCGGCAACTGCGAATGGGACAGCGACGCCGACTCGCCGGTGCCCGGCATCTTCGGCCCCGGCAACCACCCCAAGTTGCTGCGCGACGACTGGGTCGCCAACAACAACGACAGCTACTGGCTGACCAACCCGGCCGAGCCGCTCACCGGCTATGCCCGCATCATCGGTGACGAGGAAACCGCCCGCTCCTACCGCACCCAGCAGGCGATCACCCAGATGCAGCGCCGTCTCGACGGCAGCGACGGTCTGGGCGCGCCCAAGTTCACCCTGCCGCTGCTGCAGCAGGTGACGCTGTCGGCCAAGATCAAGACCGCCGAATACGGCCTGGCCAATGTGCTCGCCGACATCTGCCCGAGCGCCAGTGGCGACGAGGCGGCCGCCTGCGCGGCGCTGGCGCAATGGGATGGCACGGCCAACCACGACTCGGTGGGCGCACTCGTCTGGCGCGAGTTCTTCCGCGCGCTGACCGCTGGCGAGGACCGGGGTGGCAACTTCTGGCGCGTGCCGTTTTCCGCCGACGATCCGGTCAACACCCCGCGCGATCTGAACACCAGCCAGCGCGCGGTGAAGACCGCCTTCAGCGCCGGGGTCGCTGCGGTCAAGGCCAGCGGTTACGCCTTCGACGCCCCGCTGGGCTCGGTGCAGCACCCCTGCTGCATCCTGCGCGACATCCCGGTGTTCGGCGGCGACTTCTTCGAGGGTGCTTTCACCATCGCCTCCAGCGACGCGCTGACCGAGCAGGGCTATGACGTGGCCTACGGCAACAGCTACATCCAGACCGTCACCTGGAACAGCCAGGGCGCGCTGGCCGAGGGCTTCATCACCTATTCGCAGTCCACCGACCCAGCCAACCCGCACTTCAGCGACTACACCCGCGAGTACTCGGCGAAACGCTGGCACCGCCTGCCCTACAAGCCGGCGGAAATCGAGGCGGACCGCATCGAGCGTTACCGGCTCAGCGAGTAAGGCTCCAAAGCCTCGTTCAGCGCCGCAGGGCGTTGAGCGACCAGTCGTAATCGCCGAAGTCGATGCGGAATTCGCCGGCGCGCAGACGCGCGCGGGCGGATTCGTCTTCGGCGAGCTGATTGGCGCGGGCCGCCAGCCAGGCGCGCAGCGAGCCCCCGGCACCAGCCTCGAAGTCTTCGCCGAACCACTTGAAGATCGGCGACAGGCGGAGCACGCCGCTGGCGGCGTCAAAGCGGTTGCGGCGGCGATCACCGAGAAAGCGGCGCTGGCCGTCGTCGAGCTGCACATCCAGCAGTTCCGCGCGATAAGGCTCGGGGCGCAGCGCCGGGCAGCCCACCGAGGCGCAGTTGATGGCGAAGTGGATGCGCGGATCGCGGTAGCGCGGCCGGAGCACCTCGTGCTCGATCCAGTCCAGCGTTCGCTCCTCGCCGAGCAGGCGGAAGAACTTCTGCTTCCAGGGCGAGCTGAACAGCCCGCCCAGATCCTTGATCGACTTCAGCGCCGGATAGCGACCGAGCACCAGCTCCAGCGTGTAGGCGTTGTAGGCATTGATCAGAAAGGCCTGCTGCTGGCGCGCGCTCCAGGCCTCGAACTCGACTCGGGAAACCGCCGAGAACTCCACCAGCACCGCCTGCAGCCGACCGCGCTCGGTTTGCAGGCCGGCATAGTCGACGGCACTGGCCCGTCCCTGCTGGGTCCATTCCACATGCCTTTGCAGCAGACCGGCGTAGGCCGAATAGCGGTCGTCGAGCGCCAAGCTGCGCGGGGAACAGAGCGCGCTACACAACAGAACCAGCAGCCAGGCCTGGCGCATCATGGCGACTCTCCTGACCGCCTCGGCGCTCAGTCGAAGCTGTAGCGGAATTCCTTCTGGAACCGCAGCTTGAACTTTTCCAGCGTGGTGTAGTGGTTCTGGGTGCCGGGCCGCTCGATGTTGTAGGCGCCGAGCAGCGAGCCGATACGGCCGGCGGTCTCCCAGTCCATGCCGCGCTCCAGGCCGTAGAGCAGGCCGCCACGGAAGGCGTCGCCGCAGCCGGTGGGGTCAGCCAGCGACTCGGCGTGAGCGACCGGAATCTCGTGGGTCTTGTCGCCGGCGTAGATGTGCGCGCCCTTGGCGCCCCGGGTGACGATCAGCGCGTCGAGACGCTCGGCGATCTGCTCCAGGCTCCAGCCGGTGCGCGCCATCACCAGCTCGGCCTCGTAGTCGTTGACCGCCATGTAGCTGGCCTGCTCGATGAAGCGCTTGAGGTCATCGCCGCCGAACATCGGCAGGCCCTGGCCGGGATCGAACAGGAAGGGGATACCCGCCTCGGCGAACTGCCGGGCATGCTGGATCATGCCCTCGCGGCCATCCGGCGAGACCGTGCCGATCTTCACGCCGGCGTCCAGGGGCACCGGCTGCACATGCGCCTCGTTCATCGCGCCCGGGTGGAAGGCGGTGATCTGGTTGTCGTCGAGATCGGTGGTGATGTAGGCCTGCGCGGTGTAGTTGTCCGGCAGCTCCTTGACGTAAGCGCGGCTGAGGCCGTGCTTGTCCATCCAGGTGGCATAGGGGCCAAAATCATGGCCGACCGTGCCCATCGGCAACGCCTTGCCGCCCAGCAGGGCGAGGTTGTAGGCAATGTTGCCGGCGCAGCCGCCAAACTCGCGGCGCAGCTTCGGCACCAGGAAGGACACATTCAGCATGTGCACCTTGTCCGGCAGGATCTCGTTCTTGAACTGGCCAGAGAAGACCATGATCGTGTCGTAGGCGAAAGAGCCGGTGATGAGGGCAGACATGCGTTGTTCTCGTAGTAATCAGCCGAATAGGACCAGGCCCCAGACCACCGGGACCTGCAGCAAAGATAAGTGCACCGCAGCGGAACCCAAGTCCTTCGCCCGACCGGACAAAGGGTGACGCTCGGTGCCGATGCGGTCCACCACCACCTCCACTGCGGTGTTGAGCAGCTCGGTGATCAGCACCGCGAACAGACTCATCAGCAACAGAGCCCGCTCGACGCCACCTTCACCCAGCCAGAGCGCCACCGGAACCAATACGAGGCACAGGGCCAACTCGATGCGGAACGCCTCCTCTTCCCGCAGCGCCCAGCCCAGGCCCCAGTAGGAAACCCGGGTGGCGCGCAGCAGGCGCGCCCAGCCCTTGATGCCATCGGCCATCAGGCGGCCTGGTAGCGCACGTCCAGTTGCCGCACGGCACGCACGTCGTCGAGGCGGCGCACCGGCATGGTGTAGGGCGCGCCCTTCACCTTCTGGATATCGGCCTTGGCCTCATCCCAGATCTTGATCAGGGCATCGACGAAGTTGTCGAGGGTCTCCTTGTCCTCGGTCTCGGTCGGCTCGATCAGCAGGCACTCGGGCACCAGCAGCGGGAAGTACACCGTCGGCGCGTGATAGCCGTAGTCGAGCAGACGCTTGGCGACATCGGTCGCGGTCAGCTCGATCTCCTTCTTCTGGCGCTTGAGGGTGATGATGAACTCGTGCGAGGCACGGCGGCTGGGGAAAGCCAGGTCGAAGCCGGCATCGCGCAGGCGGGCCATCAGGTAGTTGGCATTGAGGGTGGCGTACTCGCCGACGCGGTGCATGCCCTCGCGACCGAGCAGGCGCGCGTAGACGTAGGCGCGCAGCAGCACGCCGGCATTGCCCATGAACGCCGACAGACGACCGATGGTCTGCGGCAGATCGCGCTCGTCCAGCCAGCGATAGAAGACCGCTCCCTCCCCCGCCTGCGGGGTAGGGTTGGGGTGGGGGCGTTTGCCCACCACCGGGATCGGCATGAACGGCAGCAGGCGTTGCGACACACCCACCGCGCCGGCACCCGGACCACCGCCGCCGTGCGGCGTCGAGAAGGTCTTGTGCAGGTTCATGTGGATGACGTCGAAGCCCATGTCGCCCGGACGCACCTTGCCGAGGATGGCGTTGAGGTTGGCGCCGTCGTAATAGAGCAGGCCACCGGCCTCGTGGACGATGCCGGCAATCTCCTTGATGCGGCGCTCGAACACGCCCAGCGTCGAGGGGTTGGTGAGCATGATGCCGGCGGTCTTCGGGCCGACCGCCGCCTTCAGCGCCTCGATGTCGACGTCGCCCTCGGCGTTGGTGGGAATCTCGCGCACGGTGCAGCCGCACTGTACCGCCGTCGCCGGGTTGGTGCCGTGGGCGGCGTCCGGCACCAGAATCTCGGTGCGCTCCAGGTCGTTACGAGCCTGGTGATAGGCGCGGATCATCGCCACGCCGGCGAATTCGCCCTGCGCACCGGCCATCGGCGTCAGCGAGACGCCGGCCATGCCGGTGACGTCCTTGAGGATCTCCTGCAACTCGTACATGCAGGCGAGGAAGCCCTGCGAGTGCGATTCCGGCGCCAGCGGATGCCGCGCCAGGAATTCCGGCAGCATCGCCAGCGTGTTGCAGGCACGCGGGTTGTACTTCATGGTGCAACTGCCCAGCGGGTAGAAGTGGGTGTCGATGCTGAAGTTCAGCCGCGACAGCCGGGTGAAGTGACGCACCGCCTGCAGCTCGGAGACTTCCGGCAGCTTCGGCTTGGTCTTGCGGCGCAGCGCCTCCGGCAGCGCCGAGGCATCCACCGCCACCTGCGGGTGCTGGGCATCGGCCGAACGACCGGCACGGGAAATTTCAAAGATCAGCTTTTCCATCGTTCAGTCTCAGGCCAGCGACTTCAGCGCCGCGTCGTAGTTCGGTTCATGGGCGATCTCGCCGACCAGCTCGGTGTAGATCACCTTGTTATCGGCATCCAGCACCACCACCGCGCGGGCGGTGAGGCCGGCCAGCGGACCCTGCTCGAGCAGCAGGCCGTAGTCCTTGGCGAAGTTGCGGCCGCGCATCAGCGACAGCATCACCACGTTGTCGATGCCTTCGGCGCCACAGAAGCGCTTCTGGGCGAACGGCAGGTCGGCGCTGATGCAGAGCACCACGGCGTTGGCGAGCCCGGCCGCCTTCTGGTTGAACTGGCGCACCGACATCGCGCAGGTGCCGGTATCCACCGAAGGAAAGATGTTGAGGATCTTCCGCTTGCCGGCGAAGTCGTGCAGCGTGAGGTCCTTGAGCCCGACGCCGACCAGACGGAAGCCCGGGGCCTCACTGCCGATCGCCGGGAGTTCGCCATTGGTGGTGATCGGGTGGCCTTGCAGGGTGACGGTAGCCATTGCTTGTCTCCGTGATGGTGTTGTTCAGGCCGCGAGCAGGCGGCGCAGGGTATCGGCGTAGCGGTCCAGCTGCGCCTCGGACTTGGTTTCGGTGACGCACAGCAGCAGGGCGTTGCCCAGCTCCGGGTTGTGGCGGGACAGATCAAAGCCGCCCAGCACGCCTTCATCAGCAAGCGCTTCCAGCACCGGCGCCACCGGCTTGGGCAGGCGGATCACCGCTTCGTGGAACACCGGCGCATCGAACACCCGGCTGACGCCAGGGATGGCGGTCAGCTTCGCCAGCAGCGCGGCGGTGTTGGCCATGCTGGCGCTGGCGACCTTGGCGAGACCATCCGGTCCGAGCAGCGACATGTAGATCGTCGAGGCGGTGACCAAGAGACCCTGGTTGGTGCAGATGTTCGAGGTCGCCTTGCTGCGGCGGATGTGCTGCTCGCGCGCCTGCAGGGTGAGCGTGAAGCCAGGCTTGCCGTCGAGATCGACGGTGCGGCCGATGATGCGGCCCGGCATCTGCCGCACATAGGGCAGCTTGCAGGTCAGGAAGCCGTAATAGGGGCCGCCGGAGGACAGCGGCGCACCCAGCGGCTGACCGTCGCCGCAGACGATGTCGGCGCCCTTCGCGCCCCATTCGCTGGGCGGCTTGAGCAGCGCCAGCGAAGTCGGGTTGACCAGCGCCACCACCAGCGCACCCTGGGCATGCGCCCAGTCGGTGAGGGCATCGACGTCTTCCAGCGCGCCGAAGAAGTTCGGCTGGGCGATCACCACCGCCGTCGGCTTCACGCCCTCGTAGGCCTTGAGCGCCTCCAGGCTGGTCTGGCCAGTCTTGGCGTCGTAGTCGACCGCCGCCTGCCGGATGCCCTGGGCGTGGGTGATGCTGTTGACCACCTCGCCGTAGTACGGGTGCAGGTTCTTCGGCACCAGCACCTTGCCACTGGTGTTGACGGTATTGCAGCGCACCGCCATCAGCAGCGCCTCGGCCAGCGCCGAGGCGCCGTCGTACATCGAGGCGTTGGAGACGTCCATGCCGGTCAGCTCGGTCATCATCGTCTGGTACTCGTAGAGCACCGTCAGCGTGCCCTGGCTGGCCTCGGCCTGGTACGGGGTGTAGGCCGAGTAGAACTCGCCACGGGTGGTGATCTCCCAGACCGCCGCCGGGATGTGGTGCTCGTAGGCCCCGGCGCCGATGAAGTTGAGCGCCATGCGGTCCTGCGCGGCGCGCGCGCGCATCAACTGGCTGACCGCCATTTCTGACAGGCCTTCCGGCACCTGGGTGAGGCCCTTGCACTGCAACTCAGGGGGGATTTCGCCAAACAGCGCGTCGATGCTGGGCGCGCCGATGGCGGCCAGCATGTCCTTGACGTCGGCGTCGGTGTGGGGAATGAACGGCATGGATGCTCTACGAAATGAGGGGAAGCGGAATGCGCGCGCTTAGAGCGCGGCGATGACCTTCTCGTAACCGGCGGCGTCGAGCAGCACTTCCAGCTCGCCCGGATTGGTCACCGTCTGCTTCCACATCCAGCCGGCCTCGTAGGGGTCGGTGTTGAGAATCTCGGGCGAGTTGGCCAGAGCCGCATTGGCGTCGGTGACCTCACCGGCGATGGGCGCGTAGACATCGGAGGCGGCCTTCACCGACTCCACCACCGCGCAGGACTCGCCCGCCGCCAGCTTGCGGCCCACTTTCGGGGTTTCCACGAACACCAGATCGCCGAGCGCGTTCTGGGCGTGGTCGGTGATGCCGATCACCACCGTGCCATCGGCCTGCAACTTCACCCATTCGTGGGACTTGGCGTACTTGAGTTCAGTCGGGATGTTGCTCATGGGAATCTCCAGAAAAGATTGAAAGATGCAATCGCGTTTAAACCAGAATCTTGCCGTTGCGGACAAACGGCGGCTTCACCACCCGGGCCGGAACCCAGGCGCCGCGAATCTCCACCTCCACCGCGCCCTCGGCCCCGGACTCTACCCGGGCCATGGCGATGGAGGCCTTCATGGTCGGCGAGAAGCCGCCGCTGGTGGTCTCGCCGACAGCGCCGTTGGCATAGCGAACCTTCATGTGCGCGCGAACCACGCCACGGCCTTCCAGCACCAGCGCCACGAACTTGTGCGCGGACTTGCCGCGCAGGGCCTCCAGGGCGCCACGGCCGATGAAGTCGCGCTCGGCCGGCTCCCAGGCCACGGTCCAGCCCAGCCCGGATTCGAGCGGATGCTTGGACTCGTCCATGTCCTGGCCGTAGAGGTTCATGCCGGCTTCCAGGCGCAGGGTGTCGCGAGCGCCGAGCCCAGCGGGCTTGACGCCGTCAGCCAGCAACTTCTGCCAGAGCGCGACCAACTCGGCCTGCGGCAGGATCAGCTCGAAACCGTCCTCGCCGGTATAACCGGTGCGGCCGACGAACAGCTCACCCTCGTGGGCGGCCTGGAACACCACCAGCGCCTGCGCCTGAGCCGCGAGGCCAGCCGGCAGGTGCTTGAGCACGGCGGCGCGCGCCTGCGGGCCCTGCACGGCGAGGATGCCGAGATCGCGACGGGGTTGGACCTCCACCCCGAAGTCCTGGGCCTGCTGGCAGATCCAGGCCAGGTCCTTGTCGGCGGTGCCGGCGTTGACCACCAGGCGGAACCAGTCCTCGCGCAGGAAATAGACGATCAGGTCGTCGATGATGCCGGCGTCTTCACGCAGCATGCAGCTATACAGCGCCTTGCCGGGCAGCCCGAGCTTGGCCACGTCGTTGGCGAGCAGCCGGCGCAGGAACTCGCGCACCCGGGTGCCGTGCAGGTCGATGGCCAACATGTGGGTGACATCGAACATGCCCGCCGACTGCCGCACCGCGTGGTGCTCGTCGAGCTGGGAGGTGTACTGGATCGGCATTTCCCAGCCGGCGAAGTCAACGAGGCGAGCCCCCAATTGCTGGTGGGCGGAATGCAGGGCGGTCTTGTTGAGCATGGCGGCGTCCGAGGCAGTGATACGCCGCCCCTCTGTCCTTTTACCTGAGCGTTAGGGCGCCTTCGGTGGCCGCAGCGGCGGCTCTCTCCAGAGTGTGGATCGCACGCGATCCTTTTACCTGAGCGATTCCGGGCGGATTTGCGCCTTCGGTGCCGGCCCAGGGCCGGTCTCTCTCGCGTGCGGCGCTCAGTGTAAGCGGCCGGAACGACGCTGGCGAGCAGGAAACCGCGCTGCCTACCGCCGCTCCCGGGGAGGGCACAGGGCAGGCCTCGGCCAGGGCGGGCGGAAAGACCTCGCCGGCCCCGCGACCGCGCGATTCGGGCCGCCAAGCAGCAGCGCCGCCAACCAGGCCCTGTGGGACGTGTCCCGGTTCACGGAAGCTGCATGGACGCCTCCCCTGCGTCGGCTATAGTAAATCTTGGGACCAGCGCTGCATGATTCCAGCGCACTTGAGGAGAAGAAGCATGGGAGTCGCGTCGCGCGTCTGGGCACCGGTATTGGTCCCCGTCAGTCTATTTGCCACCCTGGCTCAGGCGGCAGACCCGCTAACCGCCGGGGCGATTTCCGACACGCTCAAGCGTGCCCCGGAGCTGCAGGCGCCCGAACCGCTGTCCTCGCCGGTGCCGCCGCCGCGCGCCGAGGCCCCGCCGGGGTCGGAGGGCAAGACCCTCACCGTCCAGCGTTTCCAGTTCAGCGGCAACACCCTGTTCAGCGATGCGCAACTGGCGGCGCTGGTCGCCGACTATCTCGGCAAGCCGGTCAGTCTGATCCAGCTCTACGAAGCCGCCGACCGCATCACCAGCCACTACGTCGAGGCCGGCTATACCCTGGCTTCGGCCCAACTGCCGGCACAGAAGATCAGCGACGGCGTGGTGCAACTGGAAATCCTCGAAGGCCGGGTCGGCAAGGTCGTCTATGAAGGACTGAAGGGCTACCGCCCGGCCGACCTCGATGTCTATCTGGCCGGCACTGCCGGCCAGGTCTACCGTGGCGCTTCCTTCGAAGACGGGCTGCGCGACATCGACGCCCTGCCCGGCCTGGACGCCCGGGCGGTGCTGCGCCCCGGCGAAAGCTACGGCAGTACCGACATCGTCGTGCAAGGCAAGGAGACCCCCTACCAGGGCTCGTTCTTCATCGACAACAGCGGCCGCGATACGGCCGGCGAAACCCGTTTCGGCGTACAGGTGGACCTCAACAACCCGCTGCGGATCGGCGACCAGCTCAGCCTGCTGGGCCTGCGTTCCTCCAACGATCTTCTGGAATACGGCCTGATCGGCTACTCGCTGCCCACCGGCTGGCAGGGCAGCCGGCTCAAGTTCAGCTATGGCTACGCCAAATTCGAGCTGGGCGGCGGCTTTCAAGGCGTGGCTGGCAGCAACCGCAATGGCCGGGTGGAGTTGGAAGTGCCGGTGCTGCGTGCTGGCGCCGACCAACTGAGCCTGAGCGCGGCGATCTCGGACACCAAGGCCGATACCGATTTCTCCGGCGTGCCGCTGCGCGCCACCGAACTGACGCTGCTGGAGCTGGGCGGCGTCTACACCCACCTGTACCGGGGCGGCGCCGTCAGCCAGCTGGTGGCCAGCCTGGGCAGCAACTTCCAGAAGGCCGACGCCAACGACCGCAACTCCCAGCGCATCCGCCTGGAGTTGGACGGCCAGCACATCCAGCCCATCGCCAAGCAGATCCAGCTGGTCGCGCACGGCCTGTTCGTCTACTCGCCCGATCCGCTACCGGACACCCAGCAGCTGTCTATCGGCGGCCCGACCACGATCCGCGGCCACGCGCCTTCCGAGGCCCGTGGCGACTGGGGCTACCTGGGCTCCCTCACCCTGCGCCGCCCGTTTGCCCTGGGCAAGCTGGTTCTGACGCCACGGGTGTTCGTGGACGCTGGCCGGGTGCGCTCGCGTGACCCCAGTGGCAGCACCCCGGAACCCACGCTGGCCAGCGTCGGCGTCGGTGCCGACGCGGTGATGGACCGGGTCAGCCTCAAGCTCGATTACGCCACCCCCAGGGACGACACCCCGGTCGGCGACGGCAAGGACAGCGGGCGCGTCTACGGCACGCTCGCCGTCCAGTTTTAAGGAGATTCCGCATGACCAAGCTCCGCCTCAATCCGCTGCGCGCGCCCCTGGTGTACCGCCGCTGGCTGGCGCTGGCGCCGGTACTGACGCCGGCCCTGGCCCTGGCCGGCCCCACCGGCGGCACGGTGATCGCCGGTCAGGTCAACATCGGCCAGCCGGACGCGCTCACCACCCTGGTGCAGCAGAACAGCCAGACCGCGGTGGTCAACTGGCAGCAGTTCAACGTCGGCGGGCAGGAGCTGGTGCAGTTCGTGCAGCCCTCGGCCTCGGCCGCCATCCTCAACCGTATCGTCGGCGGCAGCCCCAGCGAAATCCTCGGCAACATCTCGGCCAATGGCCGGGTGTTCCTGATCAATACCCAGGGCGTGATGTTCGGCGCCGGCAGCCGGGTGGATGTTGCCGGTCTGGTCGCCAGCACGCTGGACATCTCCGACGCCGATTTCCTCAACGGCCGCTACGTATTGGCCGGCAATGGCAGCGGCGCCGGCGTGGTCAACCAGGGCCAGATCAGCGCCGCCGACGGCGGCTTCGTGGTACTGGCCGGTGACAGCGCCCGCAACAGCGGCCTGATCCAGGCCCGGCTGGGCGACATCGTGCTGGCCTCCGGCTCGGCGATGACCCTGGATCTGGCCGGCGACGGCCTGATCAACTACCGCGTCGACGGCGCCGCGCTGTCGCAGGCGGCCGGCGTCGCCAACAGCGGTCAGCTGCTGGCCGACGGCGGCCGGGTTCTGATGTCGGCAAACGTCGCGCGCGGCCTGGTGCGCGACGTGGTCAACAACAGCGGCCTGATCCGCGCCACCGGTGTCGCCGAGGAGAACGGCGAGATCGTGCTGCTCGGCGCTGGCGGCAATGTCGTCAACACCGGCAATCTCGACGCCAGCAGCACGACCTCGGTTGGCGGCAGCATCCAGGTGCTCGGCGACCGTGACATCCGCATCGAGGCCGGCCTGATCGACGCCTCCGGCGCCCAGGGCGGCGGCGAAATCCGCCTCGGCGGCGGCATCCAGGGTGGCGAAGGCCTGGTTCAGGCCGAACGTCTGTATCTGGCCGAGGCCGCCACCGTGCGCGCCGACGCCACGGTGCAGGGTGATGGCGGCCGTATTGCCGCCTATTCGCAGGATCATTCGGTGCTGGCCGGCCTGCTGTCGGCCCGGGGCGCCGGCCAGGGCGGCGACGGCGGCTTCGTGGAAACCTCTAGCCACGGCCTGCTCACCGTCACCCAGGTCCCGCAACTGAGCGGCGCCACCGGCGGTGATTGGCTGATCGACCCGCAGGACATCGACATCGTCGCCGGCAATGGCTACGGCGGCATCAGCAGCAGCAACCCCTTCGAAGCAAACAGTGACAACGCCCAGCTCGGCGTCAATCTGATCACCAGTGCTCTGAGCGGTGGCACCAGCGTCACCGTCAGCACCGGCGGCAGCGGCAGCCAGAACGGCGACATCCGCCTGCTCACGGCGCTGGACTACAACGGCACCGGACACGGGACGCTGACGCTCGATGCCGCTGGCGGCATCTTCCTCAACGACAAGATTTTCGACAGCAGCAGCGGCGGCGACAGTCTCAATCTCAACCTCAATGCCGGTGGCAACATCGTGCTGGGCAGCACGGTCGATCTAGGCGCCGATGGCTATGCAAACCTGAGCGCTTACGGCGACATCGGCCTCGGCAACCTCAGTGCCGGCGAGATTCAGGTCAGCACCAGCGGAAACATCTCGCTGGCCGCCGGCCAGACGCTGCGCTCCACCGCCTACGGCATCCATCTCACCGGCCAGTCGCTGGAACTCTCCGGCCTGCTCGACAGCGCCGGGGAAATTTCGGTCACCGCCAGCGCCGGCAACCTGAGCGGTGGCGGTGACTACACCGCAGCCGGCTACATCGAGCTCTACGCCCACGAAAGCGGCTACGGTGGCTACGGCGGCAGCGCCCAGCCGGGCGATCTGGTGGTCGATCAGGTGCATGCCGGCAACGGCGTCTACATCAGCGCCGCCGGCGCCATCCAGCTGGGCGCCAACAGCGGCTACGGCGATGTCGTCTCCGCCCACGACTACCTCAGCATCTACGGCGACTCGATCCGCAGCAGCGGCAACCTCGTTGCCGTCGGCGATGGCGACGTCAGCATCGACCTGGCCGCCAACGCCGGCAGCATCGACATCGACGGCAGCATCCAGGCGGTGTCCCAGCACGGCGCTGCCCGACTGCAGGCCGATGCCTACCAGACCTCGACCTACGACCCGCAAACCGACAGTTACCAGACTTCGGGCGGCAATATCTCGGTCGGCTCGATCGGGGTGCGCGCCGCCGAAAGCGGGGTGGAAGGCCTGCCGCCACGCCTGGGCTACAACCTGCTCGGCTACCAACCTGCGGCGTCCGCCCTGCTCGCCGCCGACGGAAACATCGACATCGGCGACATCCGTGTCGAGAGCTACACGCCGCTGCTGTATGCCAGCTATGGCGGCAACGAGACCCTGTCGGCGGCTTCGGCGGCCCTGCTCATCAACCCCGGCTCGCATGCCAGCGCCGGTACGGTCAGTCTGGGCAAGGTCGAGGTCTATGGCTACGGCGATGCCCATGCCCTGATCCGCGGCACCGGCGCAGTGACGCTCTCTGACGGCCTGAAGGTGCACTCCTTCGTTGCCGAGTACATCCGCACCGACAACTGCGACTGCAACGATCCGCTGACCGAGACCGTCCTGTTCGGCAACGCCACCGCCGAGATCGGCGAGTTTGCCAACTACAACACCAACACCTTCGCCACCAATGGACTCGGCAGCGGCCTGGCCTCGGAGGACTTCAAGGTCAGCCTGGGCTATCTGAACGTCCGCGGCCCCAACGCCCTGGCGCGGATTTCCGCCGGCAGCCTGGAAATCGGCACCGACAGCAATCCCGAATCCGCCTCCTACGGCTCCTCGGTGCTGGTGCAGAGCCACATCGGCGTCAACACCCAGACCGAATACCTGGCCGAAGCCAGCCACACCGTCACCGATGCCGACGGCAATGTCGTCTACCGGGACAACATCTCGCAGGCGCAGGCGGAGTTCATCACCAGCCGCGCCGGCGGAGAGCAGGCCAGCCAGCTCTATAACGGCAGGGTGCGCGTCGGCGGCCGCGAGGCCAGCCTGAGCCTGCAGGCTGCCAACGGCGGCAGCATCCGCGTCGCCGACGCCTTGCTCGGCACCCAGCTGGTGCGGGGCTCCATCGACGTCGAGGGCCTGGGCTATGTGGTCGACGGCGACTATTACGACTACGCCTATGGCGGACGCGGCTTTGACAGCTATGGGCTGTTCCTGCGTCCGTCTCTGATCAATGCGCCGGTCGTGACCCAGTTCGACGAAGCCAGCCCCTCGCCCTACCTGCACTGGGGCGCGGCGAGCTTCCGGGTGGTCGGCGGTGAGTTCGTGCCCTATGACGTCGAGAACCCGCAGTACGGCGGCTACCTGCAGGATGCGGCCGCCGGCAGCCTGAGCCTGGGCGGCGATCTCCGCCTCAACGGCGTCGGTGCCGCGCAGGGCGAGGTCTGGGCCGATCAGGTCAATCTCGCCGGCGTGCGGGTGAATGCCGCGCAGGGCGAGGTGTTCGGCGAAACCGGCCTGGCCTACGACTACGGCTATTACGTAAACGTGCAGCGGGAGTACTACGAGGCCAGCAACCCGACCAGCGGCGCGGTCGACAGCTACCAGCTGCGTCGGCAGATCAGCGGCAACCACGCGGTCGAAACCCTGGGCGGCAGCGTTCAGGCGGCCACCGCCGGCCTCGCCGGCATTTCCTTCGAAGGCGCCGACAGTCTGCACATCGGCGGCGAGCTGAATGTCAGCGGTCTGTCCGCCGAGGCGGGCATCAACAGCTATGCCAGCGCCGTGGTCGACGGCGCGGTCCGCCTGGACGGCCGCCCCGATGGCAGCACGCCGGCCTACCTGCGCGAAGACCTGAGCTTCCTCGGCTACTCCGATCCCCTGCCCCCGACCTTGCCGGATACCCACAGTGTGCTGGTCGGCGGCCGCACCGGACTCCAGGTCAACACCGAGTCGCTACGACTGAACCAGGGCGTCGACATTCGCGGCACCCTGATTGCCGGGCTGCTCATCGACTCCGCCGACGCCGTCATCACCGGCGACGTGCGGATTGATGCCGCCACCGGGCACATCGAATCCAACAGCCCCACGGTCACCAGCGATCCCGTCAACCTGGATCTGGGACTGGCCGCGATCCGCCTGGGAACCAGTACCGGTAGCCCGGTGCGGATCGTCGACGGCGGGCTTACCGTGATCGGCGGCACAGAAGTGGACATCGGCGGACTCAATCTGATCTCCGACGGCGATGTCCGCCTCGATGCCGGCGCCAATGGCGACATCCGCCAGTCGCTGCGCGATCTGGTGGAGCAGTTCGAGCATCCGTTCACGGTAACCCCGGACAACCGGATCAATCTCGCCGACACGCTCGATACCGAGCCCTTGCTGTCGGACCTGCTGGGATCATCCTCGCGGACCTGCTATGCCGAGATCGCAGACTGCGGCTTCGCCGTGAACACCTCGGGCTCCGCCGACATTCAACTTAATGGACAACAGATTGAAGCCGGCGCCGGACAGTTCTCGGCCGGCGGAGATTTCACCGCCACGGCCAGCACCGGCCTGGAGATCGGCACCGTCTCCGCTGGCGCGGTCCTGACTCTGAGCAACAGCGAGTCTCTCAGCCTCAGCGGCAATCTCAGCGGTGGCACCGTCCTGCTCAGAACCGATGGCAAATTCAGTAATGCCAGCGGGCTTGTCATCGTAGCCGGAAGCGGTAGTCTCAGCATAGATGCAGGCAGCATCGACAGCGCCGGGAACGCCGGCCTGCTCTTCCTCGGCTCGGCCGGCAGTCTGCAACTGGTGGCGGACGACATCAATCTATCGAACTACACCTTGTCGGCTGATGGTGCAGTGAGGCTAGAAGCCAACACCATCAGCCTGGGTGGCGGTTCGCTGCTAGGCGACAGCCTCAAGCTAGTTGCCCAGAGCACACTCAGCCTGACCGGGAGCGATCTCACCAGCAACAACGGCACAAGCCTGAGCGGCAACTCGGTCACGGTCAGCATCGCGCAGATTGATGCCGCCAATCTAGACATCACCAGTGACGGCGTCCTGATTATCGAAGATGACAGTCGCCTATTCGGCTCCAACATCAATCTTGGCGGCGCTGGCCTGCTGAAGATCAATACCTCTCGAATCCATAGCAGCGGCAACCTGAATCTGACTTCCTCCGATGGCAGTGTCGCCATCGGCGATAGCAGCGAGTTGGTCGGCCACACCGTCGCATTCGTTGTCGGCGGCAACTTTAGCAACACTGGCGCGATCAGCGTCACCGCTAACACCGGCGGCCTTGCCATCAACGCCGGCAGCGTCACCAGTGGCGGCCTGCTCACCCTCCACTCAGCCGGCGATATGCGACTGGTAGCGAACAGCATCAACCTGGCTGCCTATACGCTGCAGGTCAATGGTACAGCGAGCATGGATGCCAGCAGCATCAGTCTCGGTGCCGGATCGCTCACAGGTGGCAGCCTAGCGCTGACCGCTCAAAACGCACTTAATCTCGCCGGCAGCAGCCTCGTCATTGGTAACGACGCGACACTGCGCGGCGACTCCGTCACGCTCAGCAACGCGCAGATTGGGGCCACCACACTGAACATTAGCAGTGGCGACGCTCTGCTCATCGGCAGCTCTGAACTGCGGAGCAGCGCTCTCAGTCTGATGGGCAAATCCATCGCCATTGAAGGCGGCAGCCTGTTGTCCGGCTCCGCCATCAGCCTGGGTAGCGCCAGCCTGCTGAAGATCGACAGCGCTCGAATCGACAGTAGCGGAAACCTGAGCCTGACCGCCTCCAGCGACAGCGTGGTCATCGGCAACGACAGCGAACTGAATGGCCACAACGTCCAACTCCGCGGCAATGTGATCGATACCCGCCAGGCCCGCATTACAGCAACTGGCGATCTCAGCGCTATTGCAGCCGACGATCTGATGTTGGGCAGGACTTCGGTCGGTGGCGCGTTGAGTCTGCAGGCTGGCGACATCCTTAGTCTGAGCAACAGCGAGTCTCTTAGCCTCGGCGGCAGCCTCAGCGGCAACACCGTCTCGCTCAGCACGGCCGGAGCCTTTGGCAATGCCGGCGCGCTCCACGTCGCCGCCGGCACCGGCGGTCTCGTGATCCATGCCGGGGCCATCGGCAGCACCGACCTGCTTTCCCTCAGCTCGACCGGCGGCCTGGAGTTGGTTGCGGCCAACAGCATCAATCTGGCCGGCTATGTCCTGTCGGCCACTGGCGCCGCGCATCTGGCGGCCAACACCATCACGCTCGGCTCCGGCGCTCTGTCCGGCGGCAGCCTGACACTCGCCGCGCAGAACGCCCTCAATCTGGACGGCGGCAATCTGACCACGGGCGCTGGTGCGACCCTGAGCGGAAGTTTGGTCAAGGTCTCGAATACCTTGATCGAAGCCGCCAGCCTGGGCATTACCAGTGGCAATACGCTGCGGATCAACAACCACTCCGTGCTGCGGGGCGGCACGCTCAACTTGACGGGCAAGACGGTCACTATCGAAGGCGGCAGCGCCCAGTCCGGCTCGGCCATCACCATCGGCAGCACCGGCCTGCTGACTATCGACGGCTCCCAGGCCGATAGCAGCGGCAGCCTCAGCCTGAGCTCCTCGGGCGGCAGCGTGGCCATCAGCAACGACAGCCTGCTGCGCGGCGTTAATCTCCAGTTGCACGGCAAGGGTGCGGTCAGCGTCGAGAATTCCCGCCTACTGGTCAGCAATAACCTTGAGGCCAGCGGCGGCAAGGCGCTGACCAGCATTCCGGCCGGCAGCATCGAACTCAAGGGTGCCGGCCTGACCTTGCGCAATGCCGAACTGGCTGGCGGTGATGTCCGGCTGCTCGGTGGCGTCGGGCTGGTGACCCTGGATGGCGGCAGTATCGAAGGCAACATCGTGCGCATCGAGGCCGACTCGGTCACCACTCCGAGCGCAGTGCAGATCAGCGCCAATGGCTTCGGCGCGCGCGGCAAGATTCTCGACTTCGGGCTCGCCAGTTTCAGCTTCGGCTCCGGCGCGGCGCCGTTCGGCGACGACGAGGGCCTGATCGAGGCACTGACCGGGACCAACGCCGATCTGCGGCCGTCCTCGGGGCCCAATGCCAGCTTCGTCGCCTCGCAGTTCCTGACGCTCGGCGCGATCAGCGGCTCGGCGCACTACCTGCTGTTCGACTCCAGCGACTTCACCTTCAATGGCACGGTGCGCGGCGCCAGCGACCTGTTCCTGCAGGTGATCCCCACCGACGACCGCGCGCCGCTGGGCATCAGCGATCTCAGCTTCGCGCGCTTCGCACGCAGCCTGGCCATCGGCAGCAACAATTACTCCGGCGATATCTTCCTGCTGGACGGCAACGGTGGCCCTGCCGGCAAGGCCCTTAATGCCGGCACCGGCACCAACTACATCTTCCTGACCGGGGGCAAGGTCTCGGGCGCCGACAAGATCAGCACCAACGGCCGCGTGGTGGTCCTGGGCCGGGTCGATACCGGCGTGCCGGAAGACATCCGCAGTGCGGGCGCCAAGGACCTGGTGCTGGTCAGCTCCGACTTCTCGCCGGCCGGTCCGCCGTCCGACGCCGAGCGCGCCAGCAATCCGCTGCTGCCGGACCGCAGCCTGCCGGGCCATGGCGGCGTCAGCAGCGACGATAGCGGCGATACCCAGCAGCAGTGCGATGCGATCTGATCACCGGGACCCGACCATGACCTCTATGCGCAACTGGATTCTCGCCCTGGTACTGGCGCTGGTTTCGGCCCCGCAGGCCTTGGCGGCCGACGCGGCGGCGAAAGTCGTGATGCTCACCGGCAAGGCCACCGCCGTGGGCGTCAGCGGGGAAGTCCGCAGCCTGACCAAGGAAGATGCCGTCTACTCCGGCGAGTTGATCACCTCCGGCCCAGGCAGTTACGTCAACCTACGCTTCGCTGACGGCGCGTTCTTTCTGCTGCGGCCCAGCACCCGCTTTCAGATCGAGCACTACCGTTACGTCGATCCGGCCCAGGTCGCGGCTGCCAAGGCCGCCGTGGCTCCGGTGGCCCCAGTGGCTCCCGCCGCCACCGTGAAGACGGCATTCAACGGCCCAAGCCAGGAAGAAGTCGGTCTGGCCTGCGCGGCCAGCCAGATTTGCAAGGAGTGCCGCGCCAGCAAGAACGATCACTCCAAAGCCTGCAACCTCTGCTTCATCCGGGTGCAGAACTGCAAGGCGGTGAAGAAGGCCTTCCAGTCCGCCCAGAAAGCGGCGGCGACCCAGGTTGCCAGCCCGACGCCGACTCCCGCCGAGCCTCCGGCGGCGGCCACCCCGGTCACGCCGGTGCCGGTGCAAGTGGCCACCGTGCCTGCGGAAACGGGGGAGACCTCGCGTGCCTTCTTCCGCCTACTCAAGGGCGGCTTCCGTTCGGTCAGCGGCCTGATCGGCAAGGCCAACCACGAGGACTACCGGGTCAGCACGCCGGTGGCCACCATCGGTATCCGCGGCACTCGCTATAGCGCCCGCCTCTGCCAGGGCGATTGCAGTGATCGCGAGGAAATCCTCGCCAAGTTGCGCGCCGCCGGGCGTGACGCAAAAGCCGGCGAGACCATCCTGGTGACCACGGTCGAGGAGGGCAAGATCGCCATCCAGACCAAGACCGCCGAAGACCTGCAAACCCCGGGCAGCACCCGCATCGTCGGCGAGGACGGCAGCATCACCGAGACCGACAGCCCGCCGAGCACCGAGCGCAACGACCAGGATCTCAATCCGGAATCCTGCGGCACCGAATAGCACCCCATGGCCGCTCTGCAATTCCTGGCGCCGCCGGGCTACGGCAAGCTCGTGCCGCTGGACCGCCAGCGGCATGGGACCCTGGGACTGCCGGCCGCTGAGCAGTTCCAGTGGTGTGCGCAGCTGAATGCCGTGCATCTCAACGCCCCGGAGTTTGCCAAGGCCGCCGCCGACTACCCCATCGCCTTTGTGCGCGACGAGGACAGCGGCGAGTTCGCGCCGGTGGCGGTGCTGGGCCTGCGCAGCCGCCAGAACCTGTTCGTCAACGCACTAGGCCAGTGGCGCCGCCACAGCTATGTGCCGGCGACGGTGCGTCGCTACCCCTTCTGCATTGCCGAGATTCCCCAGCCGGAGGGCGCGCCGCAACGCCTGGTCTGCGTCGAGGAAGAGAAGCTGGCACGCGGCGGCACGCCGCTGTTCGCCGCCGACGGCAGCCCCTCCGAGGCCTGGCAGCAGACCCAGCGCCTGCTGGAAGCCATCGAAGGCGCCCGCCTGCAAACCCGGGTACTGTGCCGGCGCATGGAGGCCCTGGGCCTGTTGACCCCGTTCGACGCACTGGCCCTGCCCCGCCAGGGCCAGCGCATGCGCCTCCAGGGCCTGTTCCGCGTGGACGAAGAGCGCCTGCAAGCGGTTCCCGGCCGCGACCTGCGCACCCTGATGCGCAAGAACGAGCTGCGCGCGATCTACGCCCATCTGCTGTCGCTGGAAAACTTCGCCCGGCTGATGGACTACGCCCTGGAGCAAGACGCCGCCGACGCGGCGCCGGGCTGAAGCCGGTGGCGGCGCGCCGCATCCTGCTGGCCTGGGAGCTGGGCGCCGGCCTCGGTCATCTGATGCCGATGCGTCTACTGGCCGCCGCCCTGCGCCAACGTGGTCACCGGGTGTTCCTGGCCCTGCGCGATCTGCAATCCGCCCGCCGCGCGCTGGGCGACGAGAGCCTGGACCTGCTACAGGCGCCGCTGCTGCTGGGTCCGCCGCAGCGCCCGGTCAAGCTGCAACTCAGCTACGCCAGCCTGCTGCACAACTGCGGCTTCGACAGCGTCGCCGGCCTGACCGGACGCCTCCAGGCCTGGCGGACGCTGCTGCAGTCACTTTCCATCGACGCCGTGGTGGCAGTACATGCCCCGACCGCGCTGGCCGCCGCCGGCAGCCTGCAAGTGCCGGCGGCGACCCTGGGCACCGGCTTTGTGCAACCGCCGGCGCAGACCCCGTTGCCGGCCTTCTTTCCGGAGCAGGGCGTGGGCGAACCACTGTTGCGCCGCAACGAGGCCATCGTTCTCGGGGTGCTCAACGGCGCTCTGGACGAACTGGGCAGCGCGCCCTTGCCGGACCTAGCCAGCCTGCTTCGGCGCGCCCACCCCGCCCTGCTCAGCTACCCGGAGCTCGATCACTACGCGCTAGCACGCCCCATCCCCTACCTGGGCCAGCCGGACTTCTCGCAGGGCCTGCCGGTCCGCTGGGGGCCACGCCCGGAGAAGCGGGTATTCGCCTATCTGCGCCCCTTTCCCGGTCTGCACGAACTGTTGCTGGCACTGAAGAACCTGAAGGCGCAGGTGCTGGTGCATGTCGGCGACCTCGACCCGGCGCGGCTCAAGGCCTATCTGCGCCCCGGCCTGGTGGTGTCCGACAGCCCGGCGCACCTGCGCCAGGTGGCGGCCGACTGCGATGCCTACGTTGGCTACGCGCCGCACGGCAGCACCGCCGAGATGCTGCTGGCCGGCAAGCCTTGCCTTTTGATCCCCACTAATGTCGAACGCCAGCTGGTGGCGCGGCGGGCAGAGGCCCTGGGTGCGGCGCGGGTATTGCCGCAGAGCACCGGCCAAGACCATGCAGGCGCGCTGCAAAGCCTGCTGGAAGACCGCGCCCTGCGCCAAGCCGCCGAAACCTTCGCGCTGCGTTACGCGGCGCAGGACCGCAGCCGCATCCTCGAAGACTGGGCGGACGACTGGCTGCAGCGGTTGTAGTTCGGGACGAAGGGGCTAGCGGCCCAGCGCCCGCGCCAACAGGGCCGGCTTCGCCAGCGGCAGGCGGTTTACCAAGCCCAAGCCGAGATTGCGCAGGGCGCGCAGGCTGGCCTGCTCGTTGCCGAACAGGCGCTTGAGGCCGTCGGTCAGCGCCAGCATCTCCAGGTTCTCGGCCTTGCGCTGCCGCGCATAGGCCGCCAGGGTACGCGGCCGCCACCAGCCGCGACCGGCGTCGCGCGCCGCCGCCAGGCTTGCGGTGAGGGTGGCGACATCGGCCAGCCCCAGGTTGAGGCCCTGACCGGCCAGCGGATGCACCACATGCGCGGCATCGCCGACCAGCACCAGACCGGGGGCGTGATAGTCCTGCGCGTGCAGCAGGCGTAGCGGAAAGACGCGGCGCGGTGTCGGCTCCGACAGCGCCCCCAGCACGCCCTGGCTGGCGACGCTCAGGCGCAGCGCGAAGTCGGCATCGGAGAGCGCCAACAACTCGGTGGCTAGTGCCTTGTCACAGGACCAGACCAGCGACACCCGGCCATCGGCCAGCGGCAGCAAGGCCAGCGGACCGCCGGGCAGGAAGCGTTGCCAGGCGGTGCCGGCATGCGGCAGCGCGGTGCGCAAGTGGCAAACCAGGGCCTGCTGTTGATAGGACCAGCCGACGGTGGGAATCTCCAGCCGCGCCCGCAAGGGCGAATCCGGTCCATCGGCGGCCAGCAGCAGACGGCCACGCAAAACGCGGCCATCGGCCAGGCCCAGTTCCGCCTGCCCCTCTTCGGTTTTCGCCGCGACGATCTCCGCTCCCAACTCGGTGATGCCAGGCGGCAGCGCCTGCCAGAGCGCGGCAGCCAGCGCGGCATGCTCGACGATGGCGCCCAGGTGTTCAGCGCCCGCCTCGGCGGCGTCGAAGCGCAGCGGACGCTCCGGATGTTGATCCCAGACCCGCATTGCCCGGTATGGGCAGTGGCGCAGCGCACGCAGGGGCTCGCCAGCGTCCAGCCGGTCGAGAAAATCCAGCGAGGCCGGCGCCAGTGCATAGACGCGGGCATCGGTCTGGTTGGAATCGAAGCTCGGGGCCTGCGGGCTGCGCTCGATCAGCCGCACCGTGAAGCCGGCGCGCTGCAAGGCGATGGCGGCGGCCAGTCCAATCGGACCGCCGCCGGCGATCAGGATGTCGGCGTCGTAGCCGCTCATGCCGTCAGGCCCCGGTGCCCGAGGTTCTGGCGCAGCACGCTTTCCTTGAGTGGCGGCGTCAGATCCAGCGCCAGCAGACCCAGATGGCGCAGGCCGGACAGCAGCGGGATGCGATTGGAGAACAGCCGCACCAGGCGGTCGGTGAACTCGGCGGTGCGCTGGCGATCGGCGGCGCGCGCGGCGGCGTAGGCGGCGAGCCCCGCCGCCTCGCCTGGATCGCCGCCGGCCAGGGCACAGGCCTGCAAGCGTTCGGCCAGCGCGGCGACATCGCGCAGACCCAGGTTGAAACCCTGCGCCGCCACCGGATGCAGGCTCTGCGCGGCATTGCCGCAGAACACCACCCGGGGCGCGGTGAGCTGCTCGGCGAGGCTGCGTTGCAGCGGGTGCGGCAGGCGCCGGCCCAGGCTCAGGAAGCGGCCCAGGCGCTCGCCGAAGCAGTCTTCAGCCGCGCGCAGGAACTCTGCCTCCCGCAGCGCCTGCATGGCCTCGGCGCGCTCGCTGGGCAGCGTCCAGATCAGCGAGCAGGGATAGCCCGGCTCGCGGTCGTCGGCCAGGCGTGGCTTGGGCAGCAGCGCGAACGGCCCCTCCGGCGTGAAGCGCTCGTAGGCGACGCCGGCCGGGTCGCGCTGTGTCCGCACGGCGGTAACCAGCGCGGTCTGCTGGTAGTCGCGGCGTTCGGCGGCGTAGCCCAACAGCTGGCGCACCGCCGAGCCGGCGCCGTCGGCGGCCACCACCAGGCGGGCGCGCAGGGCCTCGCCGGAGTCCAGACGCAGCTCCACCGTCTGCTCGCCCAGTTGCAGCGTCTGCAACCGTGCCGGGCAGAGGAAGCGCAGGTTGGACTGGGCCTGCACCCGCCTCATCAGTTCGGCGCCCAGAGCGCGCAGCGGGGTGTTGTGGCCGAGCGCGGCAAGGCCGGCCTCGGCGGCGCTGAAACGGGTGACGCCGAAGCGGCCGCGCTCGGAGATGTGGGTGGCGGTGATCGTCGCCGTCTGCGGCGCCAGCGCGTCCCAGACGCCGTAGCGGCCGAAGATCTGGTGGCTGGCGTCGTTGAGGGCGATACAGCGCTCGTCCCAGCTCGGCGCGCTGGCCGGCGGCGCGGCGGCCTCGATCAGCACCAGACGCAAGGGCGTGTCGGCCAGGGCCAGCGCCAGACTGGCGCCGACCAGGCCGCCGCCGACGATGGCAATGTCGTAGCGATCCGCCTGCATGGCTATAACGGGTCCCGGGCTGCCGTCGAAGACTAGGCCGTGGCCATCAGCTCCTCGATCTCGTCGATTTCCTTGGGCACGCCGGCGGTCAGCACCTCGGGACCCTGCTCGGTCACCAGCACGTCGTCCTCGATGCGGATGCCGATGCCCCAGTACTCGCTGGGCACGTCAGGGGTGCCGGGCGCGATGTAGAGGCCGGGCTCGACGGTCATGACCATGCCGGCCTGGAAATGCCGGTAGGCGCCGGCCAGCTTGTAGCGGCCGACATCGTGCACATCCATGCCCAGCCAATGGCCGGTGCCGTGCATGTAGAACTGCTTGTGGCGCTCGCTGCGGATCAGCTCGTCCACCTCGCCCTGGAGCAGGCCCAAGCGCACCATGCCGTCGGTGAGCACGCGGATCGCCACCTCGTGCGGACGGCTGGCGAGATTGCCGACCGTGAGTTCGGCGATGGCCGCCTTCTGCGCCGCCAGCACCACCTCGTAGACCGCGCGCTGGGCGGCGCTGAACTTGCCGTTGATGGGAAAGCTGCGGGTGATGTCGCCGGTGTAGCCACGGTACTCGGCGCCCGCGTCGATCAGCAGCAGCTCGCCGTCCTTGAGCGGCGCGTTGTTCTCGGTGTAGTGCAGGATGCAGGCGTTATCGCCGCCGCCGCAGATGGTGCCGTAGCCGGGCTCGCAGTCGTTGAGCACGAACTCGGCGTGAATCTCGGCGGCGATCTCCCACTCGTTGCGACCGGGCTTGGTAGCGCGCATGGCGCGCACATGGGCGGCGGCACTCACCTCGCAGGCAGTGCGCTGCAACTCGATCTCGGCCGGACGCTTGATCAGCCGCATCTCGTGCAGCGTCTGCTCCAGCGCGACGATGGTGTGCGGCGCGGCAGCGCCACGTCGGGAGACATCGCGGATGTGCTTGACCGCCGCGATGATCTTCGGGTCCAGCGCCGGGTACTCACCCAGGGTGTAGTGCACGGTCTCGCGGCCGGCCAGCAGGCGGGGAAGCTCGGTCTCCAGATCCTCGATGGAGCGCGCCTCGTGGGCGCCGAACAGGCTCACCGCGCCTTCCGGGCCGTAGCGGCGGCCGTCCCAGATCTCCCGCTCGGCATTGCGCGGCCGCACGAACAGGATGAACTCGGCCAGGTTGCCCTCGGCGTCCTTGCGGCCCGGCGCCAGCACCGCCGCCGCATCCGGCTCGGTGAAGCCGGTGAGGTAGGCGAAGTCGGCGTCCTGGCGGAAGCGGTACTGGGTGTCGCGGGCGCGGGTGACTTCCGAGGCGCTGGGGATGATGGCAACGCCGTCGGCGCCGATGCGGCGCATCAGCTCGGCACGGCGGCTGGCGTATTCAGTCAACTGGTGATCGTTGGGGCGCATGACAGGGTCCTGTGCGGCGGCTCAATGGATGGTCTGGTCGTTGGCGGCGGGCTGGCGCGGCGCCAGCTCCATGAACACCAGTTGCAATCCGACCCGCACGTACTCGACGAGTTCGGCGTAGGCCTCTTCCTCGACCTCGGCGTTGTCGCCCTCGTCGAACTCGGCGCGGGTGAACTGTGTGAGGTCTTCCACCACCTCGCGCACCTCCGGCGAGGCCTGGCGCAGGTTGAGCCCGCCCCGGCTGGCCAGCCCCAGCAGGAAGCCCTCGCACCACTGGCCCAGCGCCCGCGCGCGCTGGCTCAGCGGCAGCTCGTCCTCGGGCAGCAGCAGGCGGATGCCGGAGTCGGGGGCGGCCAGCTCGCGCAAGGTGGCGTCGCGCAGGCTCAGCAGGGGCGAGCGGGTCTCCGGCGCCGGCGGCTCGCTGCTGACCCGTTCCAGCAACTGCAAGGGGTCGATGTCGGCCGGCAGCCGGACACAGAGCGCGCCGCAGAGGGCGCCGTGGAATTCGCTGGCGTCCTGGTCGAAACCGGCACGCTGCAGCAGGGCGCCGAGCGCCTGGTGGGGAGAAAGATCGGACATGCCGAGATTATAGCGACCACCCCAACGCTCTCCCGACGATGCGAGGGCCGGCGGCAGCCCCGGCGCCCCTATAATCCGCGAGCCATGAATCCCGCCGAATTCGTCCGCGCCCTGCGCGCCGCCGCTCCGTACGTGCACGCGCACGTGGACCGGGTGTTCGTGCTCGCCTTCGGCGGCGAGATCTGCGAGCGCGAGGACTTCGAGCATTTCCTCTACGACATCGCCCTGCTGCACAGCCTGGGCGTCAAGCTGGTGCTGGTGCACGGCGCGCGGCCGCAGATCGAGCAACGCCTGCGGCGTCAGGGCATCGAGTCCAAACACCAGGGCAGCCTGCGCATCACCGATGCCGACACCCTGCAATGCGTGCTCGACGCCGCCGGCAGCCTGCGCATGGCCATCGAGGCCAAGCTCTCGACCTCGCTGGCGTCCACCCCGATGGGCGGCGCGCGGATCAAGGTCGCGGGCGGCAACTGGATCGTCGCCAAGCCGGTGGGCGTGCGCAACGGCATCGACCATCTCTACACCGGCGAGGTACGGCGGGTGGATGCCGAGAGCATCCGCCAGGTTCTGGATCAGGGTCGCATCGCCCTGGTCAGCAACACCGGCTACTCGCCCACCGGCGAAATCTTCAACCTGCGCTACGAGGACATCGCCACGGCGGTGGCCATGGAACTCTCCGCCGACAAGCTGGTGTTCCTGGTCAATTCCAACCCGGACGACTGGAAACTCGCGGCCGACACCGGCGACGCCGGTCAGCTCTCGCTAGGCGAGGCGACGCGCCTGTTCGAAACCGCCGCGCTCGCCGACCGCGACCGCGCCCACCTCGCCGCCGCGCTGGCCGCCGGCCGTGGCGGCGTCAAGCGTACCCATCTGGTCGGTGCCGCCGAGGAAGGCGCGCTGCTGCGCGAGCTCTACACCCGCGACGGCGTCGGCCTGATGGTCTACACCGACGCCCATTACGAGGCGGTGCGCGAGGCCAGCATCGAGGATGTCGGCGGCATCCTGGCGCTGATCAAACCGCTGGAGGACGCCGGCGTGCTGGTGCCGCGCTCGCGCGAGCAGCTCGAACTCGAGATCGGCCAGTTCGACGTGATGGTGCGCGACGGCCTGGTGATCGCCTGCTGCGCGCTGTTCCCCTTCCCGGCCAAGAGCATGGGCGAGTTCTCCTGCGTCGCCGTGCACAGCGACTACCGTGGCGAGGGCCGCGCCGAAGCCCTGCTCAAGCGCGCCGAGGACACCGCCCGCCAGCAGGGCTTGAAGCAGATCTTCGCGCTCACCACCACCACCGAGCACTGGTTTCTGGAGCACGGCTTCGTCGAAGGCCGGATCGAAGACCTGCCGGTGCAGAAACAGCGCATCTACAACTACCGGCGCAATTCCATCGTACTGGTGAAGACTCTCTAGAGCGGCCGATGCAAGTCCCATTTGATCTGCTGCGCCGGCAAACGGCACCGGATGTGATGGCCGTTGCAGACCAGGTTTGGGAAAAGCGCGATCACTTCATCCGGTGGCCGCGGGAGGCTCTCTTGCTCATGCCGGGAATCGTAAGAATCCCTTACCACACGTACTCGGATGAGCTGAAAGCCAAACTGAGAGCCGCAAAGGTCGCGCCCGACTCGCGATCCAACGGCCCCGCAATCGCAGCCTTCCTGCTCGCAGGAGGGGAGCGCCCAACCAGGACAGCGGTGGGCAGGTCATGGTCGGTTCATCACATTTACGACGGCCAGTTCCCGGTAGGCGATACCATCCTCCGCGCGGTGACTGATGGCCGCTATTTCACCCACTCGGCTGGCTTAGTTGCCGTACACCCTCTGGCCGATGCCTTGGCGGACGAGGTCCCGTATTTTGCCTGGCTTCTGAGGTTGGAAGCCTTCAGAAGATTCCGATTCGATCCAGACCACGTGTTCAGCCATGAGTAGCCCAGCGTCTACGTCCAACGCCGATTGGCGCGCCCGCTCGCTGGCGCATGTGTGGCAGCCCTGTACGCAGATGAAGGACCACGAGTCCGAGCTGCCGCTGATCCCCATCGCCCGCGCCGAGGGCGTCTGGCTGGAGGACTACGAGGGCAAGCGTTACCTCGACGCGGTGAGCAGTTGGTGGACCAACCTCTGGGGCCATCGCCACCCGACCATCGTCGGCGCGCTCAAGCAGCAGCTAGACACGCTGGACCACGTGATCTTCGCCGGCTTCACCCACGAGCCGGGCATCCTCCTCGCTGAGCAACTGGCGGCGCGGAGCGGCCTGCCGCGCTGCTTCTACACCGACAACGGTTCCAGCGCGGTGGAAGCGGCGCTGAAGATGAGCTTTCACTACTGGCAGAACCTGGGCAAGCCGAACAAGCAGCGCTTCATCGCGCTCAGCAACAGCTATCACGGCGAGACCCTGGGTGCGCTGGCGGTGGGCGGCCCGAGCATGTACCGCGACAGCTATGCGCCGCTGCTGCTGCAACCGATCTTCGTGCCCTCGCCCGACTGCTACACGCGCACCCCCGGCCAGAGCTGGGAGGATCACAGCCGCCGCCAGTTCGAGCACTTGCGGCTGGTGCTGGAACGGCACGCCGACGAGGTCTGCGCGCTGATTCTGGAACCCCTCGTGCAGTGCGCCGGCGGCATGCGCATGTACCACCCGCTATACCTGACCCTGGCGCGCCAGGCCTGCGACGAGTTCGGCGTGCATCTGATCGCCGACGAGATCGCGGTCGGCTTCGGCCGCACCGGCAGCTTCTTCGCCTGCGAGCAGGCGCCGCCGGCGGTCTACGGCCGGGGCGCCAAGCGCGGCATCACCCCGGACTTCATGTGCCTGTCCAAGGGCCTCACCGGCGGCACCCTGCCGCTGGCGGCGGTGATGACCCGCGAGGAGATCTACCAGGCCTTCTACGCCGACTACGCCGCCTACAAGGCCTTTCTGCACAGCCACAGCTACACCGGCAACCCGCTGGCCTGCCGCGCCGGCCTGGCCTCGCTGAGCCTGTTCGAGGAGACCAATGCGCTCTCCGCCAACGCCGTGCTGGCGCAGCTCCTGTGGGCGCACACCGCCGAGTTGCGCACGCACCGCCACGTCGCCGAGGTGCGCCAGACCGGGTTGATCCTGGCGGTGGAGATGGTGCGCAATGTCGCCAAGCGCGAAGACTTTCCCGCCAGCGAGCGGCGCGGCCTGCGCGCCTACCGGCATGCGCTGGAGAAGGGCGTGGTGCTGCGGCCGCTGGGCAATGTGCTCTACCTGATGCCGCCCTACGCGATCAGCGCCAAGGACGCCCAGAAGATGTGCGAGGTGCTCTGCGAGGCGGTGGACGTCGCCACCCGCGACCCGGCATGACCCGCGTCTACCTGCCACAGCCGCTCGCCGTCGGCGCGCTGCTGGAGCTACCGGAGGAGGCGGTGCGCCACCTCGTGCAGGTGCTGCGCATGGGCAATGGCGAGCGCCTGACCGTGTTCAATGGCGAGGGCGGCGAATATGGCGCGGTGCTGGAAGCGGTCGCCCGGCGCTCGGCCAGCCTGCGGGTACTGAGCCACGACCCGATTGATCGCGAAGCGCCGATCACGGTGAGCATCGCCCAGTGCGTCTCCAAGGGCGAGCGCATGGACTACGCCCTGCAGAAGGCCACCGAACTGGGCGCCACCGGTTTCCTGCCGCTGCTGTCGGCGCGCGGGGTGGTCAAGCTCGACGGCGAGCGCTGGGAGAAGAAGATCGAGCACTGGCGCGGCGTGGTGACCGGCGCCGCCGAGCAATCCGGCCGCACCCGCCTGCCCACCGTGGCCGCACCCGAGCGCTTCGAGAACTTCGTCGCCGGCGAACGGCCCGGCCTCAAGCTGATCCTGGCGCCCGGCGGCCAGACCCGGCTGTCGGCGCTGGCCCGGGCCGAGACCGTCACCGCCCTGATCGGCCCGGAAGGCGGCTTCGACGAGGCCGAGCTGGCGCTCGCCGACCGCCACGGCTGGCAGCGGCTGGCGCTGGGGCCACGCATCCTGCGTACCGAGACCGCGCCGGTGGCCCTGCTGGCCGCCCTGCTGAGCCTGCACGGCGACCTCGGCTGAGGCCGCGATTGACCCCGCTCGGACCAGGCCCGGCGCCTCGTCCGGATGCGGGTTTGGGCCCCGGGCCATCGCTGCCGTAAAATGCGCGACCTTTCGAAGCTACACCGAGCCGCTGCAATGACCTTCGTCGTCGTCGAAAACTGCATCAAGTGCAAATACACGGACTGCGTGGAAGTCTGCCCCGTGGACTGCTTCCACGAAGGCCCGAACTTCCTGGTGATCGACCCCGAGGAATGCATCGACTGCACGCTCTGCGAGCCCGAGTGCCCGGCCAATGCGATCAAGGCCGAGGACGATCTCAAGGAACACGAGTTGCAGTTCAAGCCGCTCAACGCCGAGCTGGCCAAGAGCTGGCCGGTGATCACCGAGCGCCGTGGCATCCCCGCCGACGCCAAGGAATGGGACGGCAAGCCCAACAAGCTGGCGCTGCTGGAGCGGTAGTGCCCCGCGCGTCGTCATGACCGACGCGCCCTTCCTGCTGCTGCCGCCCGGCGCGGACTTCCCCGAAGCCGCCGCCGGGCTGATCCTCGCCGAACCCGGCGCGCGTCTGCCCGATCTCAGCGCCCTCACGCTGGTGGTCGCCAGCCCGGCGCTGACGCCGCCCTTGCTGCGCAGCCTGACCCGCGCCAGTGGCGGCGCGCTGCTGGCGCCGCGCATCCTCGGCCTCCATCAATTGGCTGTCAGCCCGGAAGCGGCGTCGCCACTGGCCTGCCGGCTGCGCCTGGCCGAGGCGGTGGCGCGGTTCCGCTTCCTGTTCCCCGGGCAGACGCCGCTGCGGGTGGCCGACGCGCTCTACGCCCTGTTCGAGGAGCTGGAACAGCAGCAGGCCGCGCTGCCGGACGACGAGGCGGCGCTGGAAGCGCTGCTGCAGCGCGGCTACGGCGCCGATCGGCCGCTGGCGGCGCTGTCGCGCGAGGCGCAGATCGTGCACCGCCTGCACCGCGCCTTCCGCGAGGAACTGGGCACGCGCGCGCCGGCCGTCGCCCAGCGCCAGGCGCTGGCGGCGACGCTGGCACAGTGGCCCGCTGAACACCCCTTGTGGTTCCTGGGCTTCGATGCCCTGAAGCCGGCCGAGGCTGCCGCCATCGCGCCGCTGCTGGCGCGCGGCGGTGCCCGCCTGCTCAGCCAGGGCAGGCTCGACGGTCGAGACGGCCTGGCGCTGCGCCGTCTGGCCGATCAACTCGGGCAGAGCCCGCAGTTGCTGGATGCCGAAAACAACAGCCCGCGCGGCCTATTGCTCGACGCCGCCTATGCCAGCGAAGGTTTGGCCCGCGAACGCGCCCTGGCGCTGAACGCGGCCGCAGCCGGCGACCTCGCCCTGGTGGAAGCCGCCGAGGCCGAGCACGAGGCGCAGATCGCCGATCTGGCGGTGCGCGAGGCTCTGCTCGCCGGCGCCCGCCGGGTAGCGGTGGTCTGCGAGGACCGCCGCCAGGCGCGGCGCCTGCGCGCGCGGCTGGAGCGGGCGGGCTTGAGCCTCGCCGACCGTGGCGGCTGGGCGCTGGCCACCAGCCGCGCCGCCGCCAGCCTGGACGCCTGGCTGAGCTGCCTGGACGCCGATTTCCCCTATCCATCGCTGATGGCGGTGCTCAAGTCCGGCCTGCTCGAAGACGGCGAGGCCTGGGCCGAGAGCCTGGAGCCGCGCGCCTATGCCCAGAAAGTCGGCGGCGGCGCGGCGCGCTGGCGCGCGCTGATGGACAGCCCCGCCGAGCGGGCGCGCTGGGACCGTCTGGTCGCCGCCGGCCAGAAGTTGGAGAGCCTGCGCGGCCCGCATCCGGCGCCGGTGCATGCCGATGGCCTGCTCGCCAGCCTGGAAGCCAGCGGCCTGGCGTCGGGCCTTGCGGCCGACCCCGCCGGCGCGCGGGTGCTGGAGCGCCTGAGCGAGCTGCGCGAGGCCCTGGCCGGCACCGGCCTCAGCCCCAGTTGGCCGGCCTTCCGCGCCCTGCTCGACGCAGCGCTGGAAGACGCCAGCTTCAACACCGGCGATCCGCAATCGCGGGTGCAACTGCTGACGCTGGCGCAGACCCAGGGCCTGCGCGCGGATGCGCTGATCCTGCTCGGCGCCACCCCGGCCCTGCTCGCCGAGGGCGGCCAGGCGCCTTTTTTCAACCGCAGCGTGCGCCGCGAACTGGGCCTGACCACGGCCGCCGAACGCCAGGCCCTGGGGCTGGCGCGGCTGCGCCGGCTGCTGGAAGCCGCCCCCCAGGTGCGGCTGATCTACGCCCCTGGCGAGGCCGGCGAAACCGCGCAACTGCATCCGGCGCTGGCGGCGCTGGCAGCCTTTGCGGCGGCGGCGGGCACGCCGCTGGCGCAGGACCGCGCCCTGGCCGCGCGCGCGCCGCTGGCCGAGATCGCCGCCGAGTCGGCATTGCCGGACGCCAACCTGGCGCCACCGGCGCCCGCCGCCACCGCGCCGCTGTGGGAGCGGGCGCTGTCGGCGCGCGGCCACCAGACCCTGATCGACTGCCCCTACGCCTTCCACGCCCGCTACGCCCTGGGCCTGGAGCTACTCGAAGCGCCCGATGCGCCGGTGGACCGCCGCGACTACGGCGACCGCGTGCACCGCCTGCTGCGCGCCTTCGAGGAGGCGGTGCCGGGCCTGCCGCCGCCCTGGGACGGCCCGCGCGACGCTGCCGCCCTGCCGGCCATCGAGCAGCACCTGCACGCGCTCGCCGACGCGGTGTTCGCCGCCGATCTGGCGGCGCGGCCGCTGGCGCGGCTCTGGCGCAGCGAGTTTGGCGCCGCCATCCCCTGGCTGGCGGAGCAGCTCTGCGAGTGGCCCGGGGCGGTGGTGAGCGTCGAAAAGGACCTCGACACCCTGCGCGACGGCTGGCGCCTGCGCGGCCGCGCCGACCGCCTGGAAGACGAAGGTCTGCGCAAGCGGGTCATCGACCACAAGACCGGCCTCACGCCCAGCCGCAAGGCCATGCTCGCCGGCGAGGCGGTGCAGTTGAGTCACTACAGCCTGCTCACCGAGCCGGTGACCCAGATCGAGTACTGGAACCTCAAGGAGCAGAAGAGCGCCGGCCTCGACGGCGAGCCACTGCAAGACTTGGCGTTTTCGATCAGCGAGCGCCTGCAAGTGCTTTCGTCCAGCCTGCGCAACGGCGCGCCGCTGCCAGCCAATGGCGCCGACAGCGTCTGCGAGCGATGCGAATTTTTCGGCGTCTGTCGGCGCGGCGACTGGGCGAACGGGGGTTTTCATGGACAGCCTTGAATGGCTGTCCATGCCCGTTCGCGCCCGTGCAGGGATGCACGGGCCGGGGTTTATCGAAGCAGTTGAAGCCGCGCCAGGGAAGGCAGAGACAGCTACCACGACCGCGAGGTTCGGATCATGAATCCCGCCCTCGACCCCAGCCGCAGCAGCGCAGTGCTGGCCAGCGCCGGCACCGGCAAGACCTGGACGCTCACCGGCCGCATCGTCCGCCTGCTGCTGGCCGGCGCCGTGCCGGGCGGCATCCTCGCGCTCACCTTCACTCGCAAGGCGGCGGCGGAAATGCGCGAGCGCGTGGTCGCCCGTCTCGAAGAGCTGGCCTATGCCGACGAGGCCGGCCTGAGCGCCGCGCTCGCCGAGTTGCAGGCGCCGGACGACGACGCCCACCGACAGCGCGCGCGTGCCCTGTTCGAGGACTACGTACACGCCGAGCTGCCGCTGCGCGCCAGCACCCTGCACGCCTTCTGCCAGGAACTGCTCGGCCGCTTTCCGCTGGAGGCCGGCGTACCGGCCGGCTTCACGCTCGCCGAGCGCGAGGACGAATACCTGGCCCAGGCCATCGAGCAGGTCCTGGCCCGTCTGCACCGCGCGCCAGACAGCGCCGAGGCGCAGGCGCTGGACGTACTGGCCCAAGAAGGCGTCGGCGAATGGGAGCTGCGCGAGCTGCTGCGCGGCCTCTTGCAACGCCGTGCCGAACTCTGGGCGGCAACCGAGGGCAGCGAAGCGCCGCTGGAAACGCTCTCCACCGCGCTCGCCACGCGCCTGCCCTACAGCGCCGACGAAGACCCGTACGGCGCCGTCGACGCCGCGAGCTGCGGCTTTCGCATCAGCATGCTGCACGGCCTTTTGCAGGAGCTGGGCGACACCCAGTACGTGAAGGCGGCGGCGCTGGCCGGCGCCCACGAATTGCAAGGACCCGAGCGGCTGGCCGCCTTGCTAACGGCGCTCTACAAGAAGGATGGCAGCGCCCCCTACAGCTTCAAGCCGCCGAAAAAGCGCTACACCGAGCAGCAGGCCGCCACCGCGCTCGACCATCACGCCGCCCTGCTCGAAGCCCTGGGCCTGAGCCTGGAGGCGCTGCGCCGGCACAGCACCTACCGCCGCACGCGCGCCGCGCTGACGCTGGGCCTGGCGGCGATGACGGCGCTGGACGAGATCCTGCGCCGCGCCAACGCGCTGCTGTTCCCCGAGTTGGAATGGCAGACCTGCCGTCTGCTGAGCAGCGCCGAGCAGGCCGAGTGGGTGCGCTACAAGCTCGACGCCCGCATCGAGCACCTGCTGCTCGACGAGTTCCAGGACACCAGCCCGCTGCAATGGCGGCTGCTGAAGCCCATCCTCGACGAGTTTGCCGCCGACCCCACGCGCGGCCGCAGCGCCTTCGTGGTCGGCGACGCCAAGCAGAGCATCTACGGCTTCCGCCGCGCCGAGCCGCAGTTGCTGGAGCTGGCGGCGCAGACGCTGGAGCAGCAACTGGCGGCGGTGCGCCTGCCGCTCAATGCCTCGCAGCGCAGCGCGCCGGCGATCATCGACTTCGCCAACACCCTGTTCCTCGGCGAGGCCGGCGCGCGCATCGGCTTCGACGCGCACGAGACCCGGCGCGAAGGTCTGTACGGCGCGGTGGAAGTGATGCCGCTGTTTGCGGCCGGGGAGCGCGACAGCCCGGACAACGATGGCGGCCTGCGCAATCCACTGACCACGCCGCGCGAGACCGGCGAAGACCGTCGCGCCGCGCAGGAGGGCGAGTGGGTGGCGACGCGCATCCAGGCCCTGATCGCGGCACGCACCCCGGTCACCGGCCGCGACGGCGCCAGCCGCCCGCTGCATTACGGCGACGTGATGGTGCTGGCGCGCCAGCGCCGCCATCTCGGCGCCCTGGAACGCGCCCTCGGCGCGGCCGGCATCCCTTATCTCAGTGCCACCCGTGGCACCCTGCTGGACACCGCGCTGGCGCAGGACCTGCTCGCCCTGCTCGCCGTGCTGGACGCGCCGCACCGCGACCTGGAGCTGGCGCAGGCGCTGCGCTCGCCGCTGTTCTCGGTCGATGACCACGACCTGCTGGCCCTCGCCCGTCGCGCCGAGGACGCCAAGCAGACCTGGTTCGCCACTCTCGACGACTGCCTGGAGCGACCGGCGCTGGCGCGCGCGCAGCGCCTGCTGAGCCGCTGGCGCGGGCTGGCGCGACGGCTGCCGCCACACGATCTGCTCGACCGCATCGCCGACGAGGGCGATCTGGTCCGCCGCTGCCGCGCCGCCCGTCCGCAGGACAGCGCGGTCGCCGCCAATCTCGCCGCGCTGCTGCAACTGGCGCTGGACAGCGATCACGGCCGCTATCCCACCCTCGCCGGCTTCCTGCGCCACTGCGCCGGCCTGCGCGGCGACGCCGCCCCCGACGAGGCGCCGCCGGCGGGCGGCGAGGCGCGCGTGCGGGTGATGACCGTGCACGCGGCCAAGGGTCTGGAGGCACCGGCGGTGTTCCTGGTCAACACCGCGCCCGGGGCCCGCGCGGCGCGCGCCGGCTGGCGCATCGAATGGCCCATCGGCGCCGAACGCCCCGGCCTGGTGGTACTCACCGGCAGCAAGAACGACCGCGACCCGCTCTCGCAAGCGCTCGTCGACGCTGAGCAGGCGCGCGAGCAGCGCGAGGATCTCAACCTGCTCTACGTGGCGCTGACCCGCGCCCGGCAGTACCTGTTCGTCTCCGGCTTCGCGCCGGCGCGCGGCGAGGCCGAGGACAGCTGGCATGCCCGCTGCCGGGCCGCCGCACAGGCGCTCACCGCCGCCGCCAACGATTCCGCCGACACGCCGCCGCAGTTGCTGCACTACAGCCGCGGGCAGGCACCTGCAGTGCAGGAGCTGCCGGCCAGCAGCTCGACCGAGCGCCTGGATCCCGCCCTGCTGCGTCCCCTGCGGGCGCAGAAACCCGCCACCGACAGCAGTCTCGCCATCGCGCCCGAGGCGGTGCTGCGCGGGCAACTGGTGCACGCGCTGCTGCAAGCCTTGAGCACGCCGGGGGAGGTTGATCGCGCGCGGCTGCCGGTCAGAGTCGCCAGCCAGTTGGGCACCGCCATCGCCCCGTCCCTGTACGCAGCGGCGCTGGCCGAGGCCGAGGCGGTGCTCACCGCGCCCGCCTTGCAGGCGCACTTCGCACCCGGCTTGCGCGCCTGGAACGAGGTCAGCCTACCGGTGCTCGGCGACGAGGGCCTGCAGATGAACGTGATCGACCGTCTGGTCGATGACGGCGAGCGGCTCTGGGTGCTGGACTACAAGACCCACCGCACCGGCGACGCCGCCAGCGTGCTGGAAGGCGCCCGCGAGCAGTTGCTGCGCTACGTCGACGCAGTGCGGCGCCTCTGGCCCGGCCGCCCAGTGCTGGCCGGGGTGATCTGGACGCCCAAGGCACAGTGGCTGCCGTTGGATCCTAGCGCTTGAGCATGTGGGGGAAAGTCCGCAGACTGCGGCGTCCACATTCCCGCACCGAGGCGACATGACGCAGTCCAAGGAACCGATGTCCTGGTTCACCAAGCAAGAGCTCAGCATCAGCTTCCTGCGCATCGAGGAAGTCAGAACCAGCGGCATTCTCACCAGCGACGGCGTCAAGAGTCCGCTGTTCAAATCCGCGATCACCGAGCTGCTCATTTATATCAACGACATGTTGCAGAAGGCGGATGCGATGGGCCTGCGCATCACGCTGGCCGATCACCTGCCGGCCTGGACATCGGTGCCGGATGTCACCGAACTGGTTGCCAGATGCCGAGACGCCGCCTGCCATGTTTCTGCTGGTCAGGAATTCTTCGAGCGCAACAAATTTTCCTTCGCCCTGGTCGTTGGGCTGGTGCCGGAGGCGGTGAAGATCGACGGCACACTGCGGGGCAGCGACTTCGAAGACGACATCGCGCTGTTCTTCGGCGGCTATCGGCTGTATCTGCGCCGCAATCTGCTGGATGCCTACACCCTGGCGGTGCGCGCGCTGCAATCCTTGGTCAACCCCGAGCCCACTGAAGCCTCTACCCTCAGCTGAAGCTAAAAACGAAAAGGCCCCGCTTCGGCGAGGCCTTTAAATTACTTCTGATATCTGCGTTTGGTGGAGCGGAGGAGGATCGAACTCCCGACCTTCGCATTGCGAACGCGACGCTCTCCCAGCTGAGCTACCGCCCCCCACTGACGCAAACCGCCTTGCGGCGATCCCCACCAGCTTGAGCCCGAAAAATCCAGAGCCAACTGCCAGAAGGGGCGCGATAATACCACAGGGTTTTCCAGTTTCACCTGCCCCTTCGTGGCTGCGGGGAGAGGCGTCAGACCGTCCGCTCTAGCCTGGGCGCAGGCCGCTTACCATCCTGCCGTCAAAACCAAGAATCCCGCAGTAGCGCTACCGGTGCCCCCATGCGTCGCCTGTTCATCGCAAGGCCAGCCTTTGTCCTGAAGCCGGTTCCACGGCGACACCGCGAATGAGAGTCCTGGTGTTCGCCCGTGCGCCGGTGCCAGGCCGCTGCAAGACCCGGCTGATCCCGCGCCTGGGTGCGCGCGGCGCTGCCTGGGTGCAGCGGCGGCTGCTGGAGCGGGCGCTAGCGACTGCGGCTGCGGCCTTCGGCACCGAAATGCTGACGCTCTGCTGCGCGCCGGACAGCCGGCATCCGCATTTCCATGCCTGCCAACGCCGCTGGGGCTTGCGGCTGGCGCGCCAGGGGCCAGGCGATCTGGGCGCGAAGATGCGCCGCGCGCTGGCCACAGGGCCAGCGCTGCTGCTCGGCTCCGACGCCTGGGCGCTGGAACCGGACGATCTGCGGCGCGCGGCGGCGGCGCTGGCGGACTGCGACTACCTGCTGATCCCGGCCCCGGACGGCGGCTATGGTCTGATCGGCGCGCGCCGCCCCCTGCCCTCGCTAGCCGGCATCGCCTGGAGCAGCGGCCGCGAGCGCGCCCAGACCCTGCGCCGCCTGCGGCGGGTCGGCCGGACCCGGGAGCTGGGCCCGGCGCGCGCAGACTTCGATACCCCGGCGGACTGGCGACGTGCGCGCCGGGCCGGAGAGCTGGCGCCACTGGTGAACAAATTTCATCCAGAACGGCCGCAGTGACGAACGGACTTCCCTTTAAGGGGAAAGACTGCTAAAAACGCGCCCGTTTCGTTCATCAGACCAGCCCCGACCGTCATGGCAGGACGTCCCAGCAAGAAAGCCAAGGAAGCCAAGGCCGCCGCCGAGGCTGTGGCCAAGACCTACGACGACTTCGTCGGCGAGGAGTCGTACTCCGAGGATGTGCCGGACATCGACCCGGCCACCGGCGAGGCCCGCCGCGATTGGCGCGATGTCGAGAAGTACCGCGAAGCGCGCGAACTGAAGAAACTGGTCGATCAGGATCTCGAGTCCTATCTGTTCCGCGAGGAACGGCCGCGTCCCGGCCGCCGCTAGCCGCTCGCAGGGCCGCCACTGGCGGCCCTTTTCAGTCCAGCGCCGCAGTCAGATAGCCGTAGGCTTCCTCGACGCTGTCGATCACCCGGAACAGCTCCAGGTCCTGCTCCGAGATCAGTCCGCGCCGCGCCAGCAGCGGCAGATTCAGCACCTCCTCCCAGTATTCGCGCCCGAAGAGCACGATGGGCATCGGCTCGGCCTTGCGCGTCTGCACCAGGGTCAGCACCTCGAACAGCTCGTCCAGGGTGCCGAAGCCGCCCGGAAAGGCGACCACCGCCTTGGCCAGGTTCATGAACCAGAACTTGCGCATGAAGAAGTAGTGGAACTCGAAGGCCAGCGGCGCATCGAGGTAGGGATTGCCGTGTTGCTCGAAGGGCAGCGAGATACCCATACCGACGTTGAGCCGGCGGTCGATGCGGGCGCCGCCTTCCTGGAAGGCCTCCATGATCCCGGGGCCGCCGCCGGTCACCAGGTGGTAGCGCTGATCGACCGCGTGCTTCTCGCAGGTCCAGGCCGCCAGGCGCTCGCCGAGGTCGGCGGCCTGGCGGAACCAGTCGCGATCCCGGGCGTCCGCCGTCTGCGGACGCAGCCGCGCGGAGCCGAAGGCGACGACGGCGCGGCTCACACCCTCGCGCTGAAGTCGTGACAGCGGCTCCAGGTACTCGCAGAGGATGCGCACGGTGCGGGCGTCCTCGCCGTTGAGAAAGGCATTGTTCTGGTACGCCTTGATCAGTTTCATGCTGGCCGGGAACTCGTGGAGAGGCGTAGAGTCTAGGGGACAGACTCGCCGCCCCGCCCTCATGTTCCTGCGCCGCCTCCTGCTGCTCTGCCTGCTGACCAGCCATCTGCTGGCCCTGCCGGGCATCGCGCGCGCGGCGGCGCCTGAATGCCGGCATGCGCAATCCGCCACGACGGCCACCGCCGCCACGGAGAGCATGGATCACGCCAGCATGGGTCACGGCGATCACCACCCTGCGGCGGCCACCGGAAGTCAGACCGACGCCCCGTCAACCGGACAGCCCGGTTGTCACTGCGGCTGCCCCTGCGCCGCCAACCACTGCATGCCGGGTGGCGGCATGGCCCTGCCCCTGGCGTTCAGTCCCTGGCTGCCACAGCCACCACGCGACCGGCTCGCCGCCATCCAGGGCAGTTCCGAACCCTTGCCAGCCCACCAGGGCAGGCAGCTGCGACCGCCGGACCCCAAGACCGCCTGAGCGCCGCGGCCGGCGGCGTCCTGCGTGCAGCCTCCAGGCAACTGGGACTGGGCTGTGCCGCTTCTGATCCCCGCCCGCCGCTCCATCCCGCTGCCCGAGGCAGCGGTGTTCTCTGTGATGGAGTCTTGCCTTGTCCACTTTTCACGTCCTTTCTCATGGCCGTCTGTGCGCGGCCCTGCTGGCTGCGGGCCTGGCCAGTTGTGCCAGCCTGCCCAGCGACTGGGGCCGCGCCGCGGTCGCCGAAACCACCGCCGCGCGCGGCCTGCCCCAGACCAGCGGCGACCTCCGCCAACTCCAGTCGCGGCTGCTGAGCCAGCCGCTGCAGCCGGACGACGCGGTCAGCCTGGCCCTGCTCAACAGCCCCGAGCTGAGCCACAACCTCGCCAGCCTCGGCTTCGCCGCCGCCGAGGTCTATGACGCCGCCCGGCTGTCCAACCCCGTGCTCAGCGCGGCGCGTCTGAGTTCCGACGATCCGGCGGCGATCCGCCCGCAACTGAGCCTGGGCCTGGCGTTCAACTTCACCGAACTCCTGTTCCTGCCCATCCGCAGCCGCCTTGCCAGCGCGCGCTTCGAGACCGCCAAGCTGGAGGTCGCCGACCAGACCCTGGGCATCGCCTATGCGGCGGAAGCGGCCTGGTATCAGTCGGCCGGTGCCGAGCAGGCCGCCGCCATGCGCCAGGCGATTGCCCGCGCGGCCCGCGCCTCCGCCGATCTGGCGCAGCGCTATTTCGAGGCCGGCAACCTGAGCCGGCGCGCGCTGGCCGCCGAACAGGCCGCCGCCAGCCAGGCCGCCCTGGATGCCGAGACCGCCAGCGCCGAAGCCAGTACCGCGCGCGGCCGGCTGCAACGGCGCATGGGGCTGACCGCCGACCATCAGGGCTGGACGCTGGCGCCCGGCCTGCCGCCCCCCCCCGAGCAGAACCTGACGCTACCGGAGTTACTGCAACTCGCCGCTGATTCCCGGCTCGACCTGGCGGCGGCCAGGCGGCGGCTCGATAGCGTGCAGCTCGCGACCGGCCTGGAGCGGCGCGAGCGCCTGCTGGGGCCGCTGGAAATGGGCGCCGAGTACGAGCGCGAAACCGATGGCAGCCGCCTGCTCGGTCCCGGCCTGTCCTGGCAGTTGCCGCTGTTCAACTGGGGTAGCGGCCGCAAGGCCCAGGCGCAGGCCCAGCTCGCCAGTGCCGAAGCGGCACTGCGCGCCAGCGAGCTGGACGTGCAGCAGGAGGTCGGCACCGCTTACGCCGAGTGGCAGTCGGCGCAGCGCCGACTGCGCAGGCTGCGCGAGGAGCTGATCCCGCAGCGCGAGGCGGTGGTGGCGCAGACCCAGCGCGAGCTCAACTACATGCTGGTCGGCGCCTTCGACCTGCTGCTGGCCAAGCAACAGGAGTACGCGGCCTATGGCGCTTATCTGGACGCGGTGCGCGACTACTGGCTGGCGCGCAGTGCCTTGAGCCGTGCCATTGGCCGCCGCCTGCCGGAGCCCGAGACGAAGACCGAGGCACGGGTGGACGCCGGCAGCGGCTTGCCCGGCGCCGGCATCCCCGACGAAACCTCCCACGCCCATCACCACGGAGACGCGCCATGATTTCGCGCCGCCATCTGCTGTCCCGACTCGGCTGGGGCTCCGCCGCCCTCGCCGCCAGCGGCCTCGCCCGCGCCGCCGACCCCCCCGCGCATCCGCACACTTCGATCCCTAAGGCCGACGAGCCGGCATCGGCGCCGCTTCCGCCAAGCAGGCCCGACGGCAGCTACACCCCGGTACGCACGCTCAACGGCTGGACACTGCCTTACAAGCTGGTCAACGGCGTCAAGGAGTTCCACCTGGTCGCCGAGGAGGTCGAGCACGAGTTCGCGCCCGGCTCGGTGGCCAAGTGCTGGGGCTACAACGGCAGCACGCCCGGCCCGACCATCGAGGCGGTGGAAGGTGACCGCGTGCGTATCTACGTCACCAACCGCCTGGGTGAGCCGACCACCGTGCACTGGCACGGCATCCTGCTGCCCAGCGGCATGGACGGGGTCGGCGGCCTGAGCCAGCGGCACATCCAGCCGGGCGAGACCTACGTCTACGAGTTCAGCCTGCGCCAGCACGGCAGCCATATGTACCACCCGCATGCCGACGAGATGACCCAGATCGCGATGGGCATGATGGGCCTGTTCATCGTCCACCCGCGCCAGCGCGAAGCGATTGACCGCGACTACGCCTTCCTCATGCACAACTGGGCGCTGCATCCGGGCACCTCGCGGCCCGACCCCTCGGTGATGCAGAACTTCGACCTCTGGACCTTCAATTCCAAGACCTTCCCCGCCATCGAGCCGCTGGTGGCGCGCAGTGGCGAGCGGGTGCGCGTCCGCGTCGGCAATCTGTCGATGTGGAACCACCCCATCCACATGCACGGGGTGCGCTTCGAGGTGACCGGCGGCGATGGCGGCCGCTGGCCGCGCGCGCAGTGGCGGCGCGAGGTGACCGAGATCGTTGGCGTCGGCCAGGTCCGCGATCTGGAGTTCGTCGCCGTGCCCGGCGACTGGGCGCTGCACTGCCACATGTCGCACCACACCATGGGGCCGATGGGGCACGAAATTCCCAATGCCATCGGCGTCGATCAGTCGGGCGTCGAGGACGAGATCCGCAAGCTGCTGCCCGGCTACATGGCGATGGGCAAGGACGGCATGTCCGAACACGGCGGCCACGTCGCGATGGGCATGCTGCCGGGCCCGGACAACACCCTGCCGATGATGACCGGCGAAGGCCCGCTGGGGCCGCTGGAAATGGGCGGCATGTTCACCCTCATCAAGGTGCGCGACGACCTCGCGCCGGGCGACTACCGCGATCCGGGCTGGTACCGCAGTCCGGCCAGGGAGCAGGCGCGCCGCATCTCCAGCGACCCGGATTTCGGCAGTCCGGTTCGCCGGACTGTGGCGCTGACCGCGCCGGCGGAGGTCCTGCAAGCGGATCCGCACGCCGCGCACCGTCGACACGGAGGCTAGGCCGCCGCTTCGCCGCAAGCAGATCCCGGCTGGTCGCCACGGCGTTGCGGCGGCGAGCCGGGACCGAGACGCCGCCGGCCAGCGGCGCAGCCTGATTGCATCCCAGGCGCTGCCCAGGCGCAGGTTGATCGCAGCCGGCACAAGAACCGAGCGGCTACCGGGGAAAGAATCGGTTTGTGGTTTATTTAATGCACCTAATTTGCATTTAGATTTGTGAATCACTACCGTATTTCCGCCCCGCCCTACCGCTGACCGTCGAGACCGTCGGCCGTGGGTCAGCCGTGCCACCACCCCACCCGCCGACATCCATGAGCAGCTCCGCCGAATCCGCCCCGCTTGCCCGCGCCCTCTACGCCCGTTGCACCGAGGGCGTGCTGTCCACCATCTCGCTGGACGTGCCCGGCTACCCCTTCGGCTCGATCACCCCCTACGCCAGCGACGCCCAGGGCCGGCCGGTGATCCTGATCAGCGACATCGCCCAGCACACCAGGAACATCCTCGCCGACAGTCGCGTCTCGCTGACCCTGGCCGAGGGCGGCGACGATGCCCAGGCCGCCGGCCGCGTCACCATCCTCGGCGACGCCCGGCCGGTGCCGGCCGAGGAACTGGAGATCGCCCAGGCCCGCTACGAGCGTCGCTATCCGCAGTCGCGCGCCTACCACGCGCAGCACGACTTCCGCTTCTTCCGCATCGAGCCGGTGCGGGTGCGCTACATCGGTGGCTTCGGCCGCATCCACTGGATCAGCGCCGAGACCTTCTGCCGCGCCAATCCCTTCGCCGGTCGTGGCGAGGACGGCATGGCCGCGCACATGAACGCCGACCATGTCGAGGCAATGCGCGACTACTGCCGCCTCCACGGCTTCCCGCTGGCCGGCGACGAGCAGCCGCAGATCGCCGGCATCGACGCCGAAGGTTTCGAGCTGCGTATCGGCAAGCGCCTGCTGCGCATCGGCTTCGATACCCCGGTGGAAACCGCCACCGAAGTGCGGATGGCCCTGGTCGCCCTCGCCAAGCGTGCCCGCGAGACCGTCGGCGCGGGTGCATGAAAGCCCCCGCCTTGCGCCGCCCCAGCCGCGAGGATCTGCGCCGCCTGGCGCAGCTCGGCTTCTGGTTTTTTCTGATCAAGGGCCTGCTCTGGCTGACCGTGCCACTGGCACTGGCCTGGTGGATGAACAGCGATGCGATTTAGCCATGCTTCCTGCCTGCTGCTGGCCCTCTGCTCCGCCGCCTCGGCGCAAACGGGGAGCGACCGCGAGGCGATTCCGGTGCAGGCCCTGGCGCCGGAGGCCGCCGCGCCCGCCGATCCTGGCGAGCGCAGGGTCCACAGCGTCGAGCTGGACCCGGTGGTGGTCACCGGCACCCGCACCGAGCAGCCGCTCAGCCGCAGCCCGGTGGAAGTGCAACTGATCGGCGCCCGGCAGATCGCCAACAGCGGCGCCCGCGATCTGGCCGAGTTGCTGGAGCGCGAGGGTGGCGTCTACGTCAGCCGGGTCGCCGGCCGTGGCACCAGCATCGAGATCCAGGGCCTGGCCTCGGACCAGATCCTGGTGCTGGTCGACGGCCGGCGGATGATCGGCCGCATCAACGGCGCCATCGACCTCAGCCGCCTGCAGCTGGACGCCATCGAGCGGGTGGAGATCGTCAAGGGCCCGTCCTCCGCGCTCTACGGCGCCGACGCCATGGGTGGCGTGGTCAACATCATCACCCGCCGCGACGGCCGCCCCGGCGGCACGCTGAGCGCGCGCATCGACAGCGGCGAGAACCGTGAGCTGCTCGGCAACGCTGGCTGGACGCTGGGCGCGCTGCGCGGCCACAGCAATGCCGGCTACTTCAAGATCGCGCCCTACGACCTCGACGAATCCACCGCCAGCACCGATGGCATCGAGGGCGAAACCCGCTTCGCCGGCAGCGAGGCGGACTGGCAGTTCAGCGAGCGCGCCAGCCTCGGCCTGAGCGGGAGCTGGGCGCTGGACGACAGCCACCGCATCGACGCCGGCACCGGCGGCCGGGTCTACGACACCCGCAAACGCGTCGAGGACATCCGCACCGGCCTGGCGCCGCGCTACGACTTCGGCGCCGGACGACAACTGGCGCTGGACCTCTACTACAACCGCTACTTCGACCAGTTCCTCCAACAGCAGCGCGGCGGCGACGGCAGCAACGATCTTGACGAGGAAACCCTCAACCAGCTTGGCTCGCTGGGCGCGCAGTACGACCACCGCCTGGGCGCGCACGGCTTCAGCCTGGGTGCGGAGACCTCGCTGGAACAGCTCGACGCCGACCGTCTCGCCCAGAAAGGCGAGCGCGACCGCCAGTCGCTGTACCTACAGGACGACTGGCGCTACTCGGAAACCCTGCGCCTGGTGCCCGGCCTGCGCTACGACCGCGACTCGCAGTTCGGCTCGCAGCTCTCGCCCAAGCTGGCGCTGCGCTGGGACTTCGCGTCGGACTGGTTCCTGCGCGCCGGCTACGGGCGCGGCTACCGCGCGCCGGACTTCAAGCAACTGCTGCTGCGCTTCAGCAATGCCGCAGTCGGCTACCGCGTCGACGGCAATCCCGATCTGCAACCGGAGCGCAGCAGCGGCTACAACCTGGGGCTCACCTGGCTGCCCAGCGCCCGCCTCAACCTGAGCCTGTCTGCCTATCACAACCGGGTCAGCGACCTGATCGACGTGGTGCAGACCGAGAGCGGCCCACCCATCGTCTTCAGCTACGTCAACGTCGCCCGCGCGACGCTCAACGGTCTCGACCTGCAAGGCCGCTGGCGGCCCTGGCAGCCGCTGGAGCTGCAACTCGGCTACGGCTACCTGCGCAGCCGCGACGAGGACAGCGGCGAGGCACTGAGCGGCCGCGCCCGCCACCGCGCCAACGCCGCCCTGCGCTACGAACGCGCGAGCAGCGCCTGGCAGTTGCGCGGCGTCTGGATCGGCAAGCGGGTATTCGGCGTCGAGCTGGACACCGGCGGCGCGCCCACCGGCGCCGGTGTCGCCAGCGACTACGCCCTGTTCGATGCCCGCGCCGAACTCAAGGCCTGGGAGCACTGGCGGCTCGCCGTCGGCGTCGAGAACCTGCTGGACGAGGGCGATGTGCGCTTCCTGCCCATCGCGCCGCGCAACGCCTATCTGGAACTCCGCTGGAGTTTTGAATGAAACACACCCCCGCCTCCCTGCTCTCCGCCCTGAGCCTCTTGCTGGTCGCCTGCGCCGGCGACATCTCGCCGGACAAGACCGTCGAGGAGCCGGAAACCCCGGCCGAGGCCCTGCCCGGTCCGGGCGGCCCGCAAGTGGTCTTCAGCAAGACCGACAGCGGGCTCTACCACGCCAGCGTCGATGCCAGCGGCAGCGACTGGATCTACATCGACCTCGACAGCCAGACCCAGGTGTTTCCGGCCAGTCCCGAGGCCAGCGACGAATGGGACCTCGCCCACCGGGGGCCGGAGATCAAGCTCAACGGCGGCGTCTCCGGCACACCGCCCGGTGGCCAGGCGGTGATCGTCTACGGCGACAAGAGCGCCGAGGGCAGCCGCTATCCCTTCGACAGCGTCAGCGCCGCGCCGACCACCACGGCGGTGAGCTACCAGACCGACGCCAGCACCAGTGAACTGGGTGCGCTGGTCGCCCTGCTGCAGTTGTTGCAGTCCCTGGGGCTGCCGGTCACCGATCCCACGGCGGGTGTGGCCTACGCGATGAACAGCTATCCCGAAGCCGACCAGGAACCCAGCACCGCGACCGGCGCCGGCGACTACGGCTGGTATCGCAACAGCGGCCTCGCCGCCGGCTCGGAGATCAGCGCGCGCGGCAACGTCGCCTATGTGCTGCGCACGGTCGAATGCCGCTACTACAAGCTGCGCCTGCTCGGCTACACCGGGGCTGGCGGCGCGACCGGCCATCCGCAATACGAGTTCCTGGAAATTCCCGGCAATGCCTGCGGCGGCGCCGACAGTCCGGTGGCGCCACTTGGCCGCGCGCAATTCGCCGCCAGCGGCAGCGGCTACACGGTGGCCGTCGATGCCAGCGACGAGGACGCCTGGGTGCATCTCGACCTGGCCAACCATACGCAGGTCGTCCCCAGCAACCCTGGCAATGATCCGCTGGGCTGGGACATCGCGCTCAAGCGCAGCGATCTGAAGCTCAACAGCGGTGTGTCCGGCAGCGGCAGCGTGCTGCTGCACGACGGACTGCGCGATGACTGGGCGGCGCGCGTGCAGGCGCCGACAGTGACCGACAGCAGCTATCACAGCGACGCCGAGGGCGCGCTTGCCTTCGTCACCTACCCCGCCGCCGAGCGCAGCGGTGACGCCGCCTGCGGCGGCATCAACGGCGATCACGGCTGGTACTACTACTCGGGCTTCTGCAACGACGGCAAGGGCATGCACTACATCTCGCCGCGCGAGGTGGTCTATGTGCTGCGCGGCCGCGATGGCCAGTACTGGAAGCTGCGCATGCTCGGCTACTACGACGGCAGCGGCAGCTCGGCGCATCCCTCGCTGGAGTACGCGCCGGTGGCGGCGCCCTGACCGAGGCTAGTCCCAGGCGGCGCCGTAGCGATAGCTGAAATCGATGCCGACGATGCTGTCGCGGTAGTCGCTGTTGAGCGCGTTGGAGCCGCGTCGCTCGTAGCGGTACTCGGGCAGGATGCTGAAGCGGTAGAACGGCTGGTAGTCGGCGCCCAGGCTGAGGCGCAGCAGGTCGTCGCTTCGCGCCTCACCAAGGCTGGCAATGCCGCTGCTACCCCGGTAGTCGGACTGCACGCGCTCCAGCGCGGCGGCCAGTGCCAGCTTGACGGAATAGCGCCAGTCGGCGCTCAGGCTCAGACCCAGGTTCTCGACGTAGTTGGCGTTCACCTCTTCCACGTAGAAAAGATCGCGATAGACCTCCGCCTTCAGCCGCGTGCGCCCGGAAAGCCGGCGGCTGTAGGCCAGCCGCCCGGTGAAGCCGGAGAAATCCTCGACATCCGCCTGCGTGTGACGGCGCTGGGTGTAGCCGAGCTGGGCGGCGAGATCGGAGAGGCCGCTGGGCGTGTAGCCGGCGCGCAGGATCAGCGAGCGCTGCCTGTAGTCCTTCTCGCGGCCGTCGCCGGCGACCACCACGCGGTTGGGGAACTCGCCTTCCACCTGACGCAGATACAGACCCAGCGACGAATAGCCATCGCGCCGGTACTGGCCGCCGGCTTCGACGCCGGTCTCGGTGAGGTCGTAGTCCTGCGAGCTGAGCAGGCTGGCGCGGCTGGCGTAACGGTCGGCCTTGGCGCTGGCGCTCCAGCGCGGTGTCAGGGCGTAGCGCAGCTCGGCGCTCGCGTTGTCCAGACGCACGAAACCGGGCTGGGTGTCGTCGCGGTAGGCAAAGTTCTCCAGCCGCCGCTGGCGCTCGGCCTTGAGATCGGCACGCCAGTCGGAGCCATAGGCGAGCCTGGCCTCGGCGGCCAGGCGGTAGCGCTGGTGATCGAGCTGGCTCTGCTCGCGGTAGTCCACCTGGTCGAACTCGCCACGCAGCTCCAGGCTTTGCAGGCTGTGGCGCAGCGTCAGGCGGGCGCCGGCGCCGTATTGGCTCAGCGCATCGCCGACCTTGCTGGCCGCACCGGCGCTGGGGGTCTCGGAGGCGCGGAAGATGTTGTCGTCATAGCGCAGCTCCGCGTGCACGGACGGCTTCAGCTCCAGACTCAGCGCCCATGCCGGGGCGGGCGCCACCAGCAGGGCGGCAAGCACCCAGGCGCTACTGGCGCTTGGGCGCACGGAGCTAGTCCCGCTGCTCGCCGGCAACATGGCCACGCAACAGGCGGCGCGGCAGGCTCTTGAGCTGGCTCAGTTGCCAGGCATGCAACTGCTGGCGGAAGTCGCCCTCGTCGAACTGCGGGTCGCCGCGCAGCAGGCTGTGGAAGTAAGCGCCGATCAGGATCAGCCCACCGATCACATAGGGCTGCTCGCGCATGCGGAAGACGCCCGACGCGAGCATGTACAGCGGGTGATAACCGGCAAACCAGTTGCCACGGCCCTGGCGCACGCGGCCCTTGTACACGTTCTTGTCGGAGGAACCCATGATGCGGTGGTGGATCAGCCGCGCCTCCGGATCGTGGAACGACAGCGTCTTCCAGCCCTTCATCCGGCACATGTGCCAGTCCAGCGTGTCCCAGAGGATGGTCTGGCGGAAACCGCCGATGGCCTCGAACGCCTCGCGCCGGTACATCTTGAACTGGCCGGCAACCATGTCGTCGAGCATGAACTCTTCGACATAGCCATCACCCTCGGGCCGGAACACCTTGCCCGAGCAGGCGGCGAGCTTGGGGTCTGCCTCCAGCTTGCCAAGTACCTTCTCGATGTAGCGCGGCCCGAACGACATGTCGCCGTCGAGCTTGGTGATGTAGCGCCAGTCGGGATTCTGAATCTGCGTGCGGCCGTAGTCGAAGGTCACCACCACGCCCTTGCCGACCTGGCGGAAGCCACGGTTGTCGCGCTTCACCAACCGGATCCAGGGATGCGCGGCGGCGAACTCGCGGACGATGTCCGGCGTGGCATCGGTGGAGCCGTCATCGACGACGATCACCTCCTGCGGCTGCCAGCTCTGCGCCGCCAGCGACTCCAGCGTGAGGCGCAGGTACTTCTGCTCGTCGCGCACCGGCATGATGATGACCAGCGGCACGATGCGCCGGCCGGGCTGGAGGGGCATTTCGCTCATGCTTTGCGCTCTGAGTCGTGAAGAAACCGTAGCGAGCATGTCCGCTCGCAACGAATAGGAGCGCAGCAACCGCAGCGCACCATGCCTGCGACCCAGCGACCGCGTAGCGGCCCTTGGGTGGGAGCAGGCATGCGCAGCCGCTCCCGCACCCACGCTGCGCGACGCCGTGTCGCGGCCGCGGTGCGTGAGGATTGCGAGCACCGCATGGTGTTTGGCACGAGGGCCGCGCCGAAGGGGCGGCTTAAGCCAAACACGCGAGCGGGCAGCGCAGTAGGTTTATTCACGGCTCAGAAGGCCATGTCGTCGCGGAACACCAGCACCACCGTACGCACGATGATCTTGAGATCGAACAGCGGCGACCAGTTGCGGATGTATTCGAGGTCGAAGCGGATGCGCTCTTCCATCAGCTCGATGTTGGCGGTCTCGCCACGCAGGCCGTTGACCTGCGCCCAGCCGGTGACGCCAGGTTTGACCTTGTGGCGCAGCATGTAGCGCTTCACTTCCTTGCGCGAGCTTTCGTTGAGCGCCACCGGGTGCGGGCGCGGGCCGACCACGCTCATCTCGCCCTTCACCACGTTCCAGAACTGCGGCAGCTCGTCGAGCGAGGTCTTGCGGATGATCGCGCCGACGCGGGTGATGCGGTTGTCGTTGCGGCTGGCCTGCTTGGTGTCGGCCTCGTTATTGACCACCATCGAGCGGAACTTGTAGACCTCGAAGCGCTGGCCGTTGAGGCCGTAGCGCACCTGCTTGAACAGCACCGGGCCGGGCGAGGACAGCTTCACCGCGATGGCGATGCCGATCAGCACCGGCGTCAGCGCGATCAGGGCGAGGATGCCGAAGACGATGTCGAACACCCGCTTGAGCAGGCCGTCGGCGCCGTAGAACGGCGTCTCGGCGAGTTGCAGCACCGGCACGCCCTCGAACTCGCCGAGCTTGGCCTTGAGCATCGAGAACACGAAGAAGTCCGGCACGTAGTAGAGCGAGGCGGTGGTGTCGCCCAGTTCGTCCAGCGATTGCAGGGCGCGCCGCGAGCCGGAGTCCGGCAGCACCACGAACACCACCTGCACGCCGTGATCCTTGACGTACTGGGCGGCATCGCGCGCCTTGCCGAGCAGCGGCACACCGGGAATGCCGCCGCCGGTACGCACCTCGTCACGGTCGTCGAAGTAGCCGATCAGCCGGTAGCCGCTGGCGCGCGCCAGCTTCTCGGCCAGCACTCGGGCGGAATCGTTGGCGAACACGATCACCGTGCTGCGCCCCTGAGCCAGCTCCGGGACCATGCGCCGGGCGACGGCGGCAGCCAGCAGGTGCAGACCCAGCAGCAGCAGCGGCGTGGTCAGGAACCAGCTGAACAGCACCACCCGCGAGAAGTCCTCGGCGCTGCGGCTGAAAAAGCCGAGGAACAGCAGCAGCGCAACGATCCAGCCCCAGTCGATCAGCACCCGGGTGCCGGTGCTGCCGGCCTGGCCGGGATGCCAGGGCGCGATCAGGTCGTGGCGGCGCAGCAGCAGGAAGCTGAGCACGCCGGCGATCAGTTGCAGCAACTGATAGGGCGCGTCGAAGGGCTGTCCGTAGCCCCAGGCCAGCAGGTACAGGTACAGGCTGACGGCCAGGGCGTAGGCGGCGCCGTTGAGGAACGCAGCATGCTGGCTGGAACTGGAGTTCACGGACGCGAGGGGCTGGGAATTGGAGCGCTGGGGATTATGCCTTGTGACCTGAGGCTGGTCGCATCTCTCAGGGCCGCTCCGGGCTGCCGGGCACCGCCTTGACGCCCTTCAGCGGCAGGCTGAGCAGGAACGGCAGGTCGTGTACGAAGTAGCGCACGAACAGCCGCTGCGGCTCGTGCAGCAGGCGCCAGAACCATTCCAGATACAGCTTCTGGAACAGCATCGGCGCCCGCGCCTGATGGCCCGAGATCCAGGTGAACAACGCGCCCACGCCCCAGCGGTATTGCGGCTGCAGGCGGTCGCGGTAGCGGTTCAGCCACAGCTCCTGGCGGGGAGCGCCGGTGCCGACGATGAGGATGTCGGCGCCGGAGGCGTTGATCTCGGCCAGAACCGCCTCGTCGTCGCTGAAGAAGCCGTCGCGGGCGCCGACCACCTGGATGCCAGGCAGACGGCCGCGCAGCACCTCGGCGGCGGCGGCGGCCACGCCCGGCGGCCCACCCAGGAAGTAGAACTTCGCGCCCCGGGCGGCCAGCCTTTCGATGGCGGCGACGAAAACGTCGGTGACGATGTAGTGGTCGGCCTTGCGCTGGCCGGTCATGCGGGTGGCGATCTTCAGCGAGGTGCCGTCGGGCAGCACGGTGTCGGCGCCTTGCAGCAGGGCGCGGTATTCGGCGTTCTCCGCCGCCAGCCGCAGGCAGTCGATGTTGAGGTAGGTGATGAACACCGGCCGGCCGATACCGTAGTAGCCGAGCACCCGCTCGACCGCCGGTTCGAAGGCCAGATTGTCGTAAGGCACGTCAAGGATGCGCATGGGAAACCCCGGGCGGACTGGCGGAAGTCAGGGCGTCGCCGTGACGGCGACGCAGGTCGAGATCCAGGCTGATCCGCGCCAGGTGCAGCGAGGACAGCACGGTGAGCATGAAGGTCAGCGAGATGGTGCGGAAGAACATGGTCTCCGACAGGTTCGAGACCAGCTGGTAGAACTGCACCGCCGTGTGCAGCGCGAACACGCTGGCCGACAGCGTCGCCAGCCGCGCCGCGCGGCGCAGGTCGAAGGCAATGGCCGCCAGCAACAGGCTGAGCCCGATCAGGCCCAGCTCGTTGGTGGTATCGAGATAGCCGTTGTGGCCGTTGGCGCTGGTCCAGCCGGCCTTGGCGCGGGCGGCGTCGGAGAGCGTGCCCGGCGGCCCCCAGAAGGCCTGGTAGCCGACGCCCAGCCAGGGGTGCTGGGGAATCTCGTCGAGCAGCGCATCCCAGAGCGGGACGCGACCGGTGAAGGTGAGGTCGCGGCCCAGCAGCTTGGTGACCGGCCCCAGCGCCTCGTCGATGCTGGGGAAACCGTTGAGGATCACGAACCACAGCAGCGGCACCAGGAACAGCGCGCCGGCGAACAGCAGGAAGGCGCCCGGTCGCTGCACCAGTCGGGTCTTGAGCCCGGCCAGCATCAGCGCGATCGAGGCCAGGGCGCAGACCAGGGCGGTGCTGCTGCGGGCGCCGATCAGACAGACCAGGCAGATCAGCAGGCCGAAGGCCGCCACCGCCTTGCGCTCGGTGGTGAGCAGGGCATGGGTCCAGAACACTGTCGCCAGACTGGCCAGGGCGCCGAAGCTGTTCTTGTGCACGGTCAGGCCACGCCAGCTGCCGGCCAGCAGCGGCTCGCTCTCGTCGGACTGGTGGATGCCCAGACGCGGCTTGAGCAGCAGGAACAGCAGCGAGGCGAGCAGGAGCGCCAGCATGCCCCAGCGCAGCAAGCGTTCGTAGCGGCCGTAGTCCCAGCAGGCCAGCACCACGCCCCAGCAGATCAACAGCACGCCGACCACCTTGATCGCCCGCCGCAAGCTCAGCGAGGCGTCGTAGGACCACAGCGACGAAGCCACCACCCACAGCACCAGCAGCAGCAGGAAAGGGTTGAGGTGCGGCAGCAGCGCCATGCCCAACCGGAAGCGCGACAGCATCAGCAGCGCGCCGAGGCCGAACAGCGGCAGCCATTGCAGCTTGGCGATGAGGTTGTTGCCGTCGGCATCGGCGTCCGGCCGGCCGACGGTCGCCCAGCTCAGCCCGTCCGGCAGTTCCAGCAGCCACAGCGAAACCAGCACCAGCCCGGCGGTGAGCCAGCGGAACTGCCGGTCGGCGACCCAGCCGCTGGCGGCGGTCATGACCGCAGGTCCGGCGACCGCCGCTCGCGGATGGTCAGCCAGAGCACGCCGAGGAGGTTGATCGCCTCGCCCAGCACCAGGCCCAGGATCGCGCCCGCCACCCCGTAGTACTGGGCGCCCAGCCAGCAGGTCAGCAGCGCCAGCACCGCCGCCACCGAGCTGAGCCCGGTCATGCTGCGGAAGCGCTCGCGCACCAGCAGGCCGGTCATCAGCAGGTCGCGCAGGCCGGAGATCAGGAACATCAGCATCCACAGCAGCAGCATCTGGTCACGGTCGGCGAACTGCTTCTTGAGCAGCACCGCGAACACCCAGTCGCGCAGCAGCCAGAGCAGGCCGAAGTAGATCAGGCTCAGGGCCATCACCACCGCCGCGAAGCCGAGCAGGCGGCGCAGCATCGGGTCCAGGCCCAGGCTCTGGTGCCAGCGCGCCGCCATCGGCAGCAGCAATTGCTTGATGCCGCTGACCATCAGATTGGCCGGCATCAGCAGCAGGCGCACGGCGTTGAGCGCCGCCACCGCCGCCAGATCGAGGGTGCCGGCGACCACGTAGTTGTAGCCCTGGCTGAACGACCAGTAGACCAGCCAGCCGGCCATCGCCCAGCCACCCAGCGGCGCCAGCTCGCGCCAGAGGCCGGACAGCTCCTCGCCGTGCAGGCCGGGCGCGCGCGCCAGTTCGCGGTAGGCGAGTCGGGCGCCGACCAGCGCCGCCAGCGCCATCGCCGCGAACGCCCAGGGCGCCGCCGGCCGGGTCAGCAGGGCGGCTGCGGCGACACCGGCCACCAGCAGCAGCACGTAGACCAGATCGGCGCGCAGCACCGCCTGCGGGCGCTCGTAGATCATCAGGCCGGTGCGCAGGTATTCGCGCTGCAGGGCGAAGTTGGCCACCAGGCAGTACACCGCGCCGAGTAGCGCCAGCGGCAGACTGAACCAGCCGAACAGGCCGAATGCACCGCAGAGCAAGGCCAGGCCGAGGGCGACGCGGGCGACCCAGCGCCCGGACTGACGGTAGAGGCTGGCCAGCATCTGCCGCTTGCGCTCCGGCGACTGCCGTGGTGCCAGCACTGCCAGCGGACCGCCGATGTAGGCGCCCTGCAGGCCGGTGAGCAGCAGCAGGGCGGTGAAGCCGAGCACGTAGTGGCCGTAGTCCTCGTCGCTGCAATTGCGGATCAGCAGCAGGCCGACCAGGAAGTTGGCGGCCGACAGCAGGGCCTGGTCGACCACCGCGCTGCTGAACAGCTTCAGCCAGCGCGAGCGCCCTGCCCCCTCGCCCGGCGCATCGCCTCCCTCGCTCACAGCAGGCCCATCTGCTGAGCCACCACATAGGCCCAGCGGCGGCCGCCGTAGGTATTGCCGGCGGTCAACAGCGGCACCCGGCGCCAGGCGGCGAGGCTGGGCAGGGTTTGCAGCCAGTGGTTCATCGGCAGCGTGAAACCGGTCTTGGGCTTGTTGAGGATCTGGCTCTCCAGCTCCGGCAGCATCTGCCGGATCACCGCCCGCTTGTTGCTGACCGCGCCGCTTTGCAGCGCGGCGGCAGCGGCGCGCAACACCTCGCGGTCCACCAGCGGTGTGCGGATTTCCAGCGAATGACCCATGCCGGCCCAGTCGGAGTCGCGCAGCAACTGGTTGCGCATGTAGTGCCGCGATTCCAGGTAGGACACCGCCGCCAACGGCTGCCAACCGGCGACGGTGGCGTTCTCGGCGGCCAACTGGGCATCGAGATTCCAGAGCCGCAGCGCCTCCTGCGCCGCCTCGCGGCCCATCAGCAGCGGCAGCTCGTAGGGCAGGAACAGCGCCTTCATCATCAGATAGGACGGCGCCAGGCCGTCGGTGTAGCCGAGCAGCGCCGGCCACTTCGGCGTCGACAGGTGCCGGCCGATGGCCGGTGCCGCCCAGGGCAGCAGGCGTTCGCGGGCGAATTTCTGGAACGGCAGCCAGCGCCCGAAGCGCGCCGCGAACGGCGCCTGCTGGAACGAGGGATAGCCGGCCAGCATCTCATCGCCGCCCAGGCCCGACAGCGCCACCTTCAGACCCAGGCCGACGGCGGCGCGACTGATCAGCCAGGTGTTGAGGCCATCGACCGTGGGCTGGTCGACATCGGCGAAGTAGCGTTCGAGCAGGTCCGGCACTTCCGCCGCGCTCAGCACCAGATTGTGGTGCCTGGCGCCGTAGCGTTGCGCCAGTCGCTCGGCGTACTGGCCCTCGTCGTCGGCGGTGCCGCGATAGACATCCGGCACCAGGGTCAGGCTGTTCTGGATCGGCCGGCCGGCACGCGCGGCCAGCGCCAACAGCAACGTCGAATCCAGACCCGAGGACAGGAACAGGCCCACCTCGACATCGGCGATCTGGTGCGCGGCCACCGAGCCGGCGATGGTCTCGGCCAGGGCTTCCAGCGTACCCAGGCCCGGCGCCGGCGCCTGCCGGTAGACCTCCTCGATGGTCTCAAACGGCACCGGCTCGCCACGACGGCCGTCGCTCACCTCCAGCCAGTGCCCGGGCGGCAGCGCCTTGACGTCGGCCAGCCAGGTGCGCGGCTCGGGGATGGCGCCGCGCACGAAGAAGCCGGCGGTGGCGGCGAGATCGCGCTGCGCCGACACCGCCGGCGAGGCCATCAGCGCCTTCACCTGCGAAGCGAAGCGCAGGCTCAGGCCGTCGTCGGCGTAGTAGACCGGCTTGATGCCCAGCGGGTCGCGCACCAGATAGAGCTTGGCGACACGCGCGTCCCAGAGCGCGATGCCGTACATGCCGCGCAGGCGCCGGAAGGCGGCGGTGCCCTCGCGCAGGTAGAGGTGGATGATCGCCTCGGTGTCGCAGCTCGAACGCAGCGGCACGCCGGCGGCGAGCAGCTCGGCGCGCAGCGCCGGGTAGTTGAAGATCTCGCCGTTGAAGCTGATGACCACCTGCCCGTCCGGGCTCGCCATCGGCTGCCGTCCGGCCTCGGAGAGATCGAGGATGGCCAGCCGCCGGTGCCCCAGGCCGATGCGGCGGTCGGGCGACAGCCAGAGCCCGGCACCGTCCGGTCCGCGCGCCTGCATGCGGTCGCGGATCGCCAGCAGCTCGGTCTCATCGACCTGCGCTGCGCGAGGGTGGTAGGCGGCGATGCCGGCGATTCCGCACATGGTCAGTTGGCGTCCGGAGACTGGGCGGGCACCGGGCGCGGCACCGCGTGGAGTGGGCGTCGGTAGCCTACAGGAGCTAATCGCGGATGAAGGTGCATGGGCATAGGCTCGCGGCGGTGCCGGCGCGGCTCAGGCGGGACCACGGCGGCCGGCTGCGGGTGCCGCGTATTCCTGGTAGTGCCAGCCCCAGAGCGTCGAGAGCTTGCCGAAATTGCCCGCCGCCAGCTGCAACCAGCGCGCAGCGCGGTGCCGGCCCAGCGGCAGGCACAGCAGACAGAGCGTCGCCGCCACCGCCAGCTGCACGGCGGCGCGCAGGTAGAACAGCAGCGGCGACCAGGGTCGGATCACGCCGAAGCGGCCACGCCGCCAGTTGCGGGCGTAGTCCTGGTTGCCGCGCACCGCGCGCAGCAGGATCCAGCGCAGGTTCAGGCGCGCCTCGACGACCGGCTCGGTGACGGCCGCTTCCTGGCAGGCCACCAGCCGCGCGCCGCCCTGCACCAGTCGGGTGAGCAGGTCGCTGTCCTCGCCGCCAGTGAGGCCATAGGCCTCGTCGAACGGCCCTGCCAGCGCCCGCAAGTGCGGGCCCGAGAGCAGGGCATTGCCGATGCCGACGCTGTTCAGCGGCATGATCTCGCCGGTCGGCGTGTCGCGCGCCGGCTGGTAGAAGCTACCCCGGCGTATCCAGGCCGGCGCCGTTTCCGGCACCACTGACACCACCGGCGCGATCACCCCGTCGGCGCCAAAGCGGGCGGCGGTGTCGAGCAGGGTTTGCAGCCAGTGCGCGGGCGCGCGCTCGTCGTCGTCGAGCAGGGCCAGCCAGTCACCGCCGGCCAGCGCCACGGCGCGGTTGCGGGTGCGCGAGATGTTCTTCACCGGCTGGATTTCGTACAGGATCGGAAACGGTGCGCCGGCGCGTGCCGCCTCGACGCTGGCCAGGCCGCTGCCTGCGGCCTCGTTGTCGACCACCACCACCTCGTCGGGACGGCGGCTCTGGGCGATCAGGTCGGCCAGCAGCCAGCCCAGCTGCTCCGGCCGCCGGTAGGTGCAGATGCAGACGCTGACCCGGACGCTGGGGGGGAAGGACATGTGTCGCTAGATTCGATTGAGGACGCCGCCCAGTACCCGGGCGCGGGTGCTGTGCAGGCGCTGGATCAGGGTTTTCCAGTCGCGCGTCGGCGTGCGGTGCAGGCGCGCCAGCGGCAGTGCCGCGCCGGCGTGGTTGGCCACCGCCAGCGCGTCGGAATAGCTGGCCACCGCCGGGGTGTCGAACACGATGTGCCGGTAGCGGCGCCGCCAGCCCACCAGCAGGGCATCGAGCGCGTCGGACGACAGCAGCTCCAGCGGGTTGCCGGCCGCGCGTCCGGCGGTCAGCAAGCTCAGCTGCGGCAGGCCGTTGACCCCGTGCAGCTGCGGCGGCGCGGTCTCCGCCAGGGCGTTGGCGAGCCCGCGCGCATTGTCCAGCCCGAACAGTGGGTGCAGGCCCGGGTTGCGCATGTCGGCGTCGACCAGCAGCGTCGGCTGGTTGAGCTGGGCGCAACTGATCGCCAGCTCCGCCGCCAGCCGGCTGCGGCCCTCGCCGCGCTGGCTGCTGACCACCGCCAGCACATTGGCAGCGGCCTCGCCCTGGCGCATCAGCACCGCAGTGCGCAGCACCCGGATCTGCTCGCTGTGCGGGTGGAAGGGATCGTGGGCAACCACCAGCTGCGCATCGGCCTGGGCACGCGCCGGGCGGCCGGATTCCAGGTTGCGGCTGGCGCCCAGCGCGGCATCGACATCGGCCTGGGTGACCAGACCCAGGCGCAGGGCCGCCTCGGAGAAGCGCAGTTCCTCGCGGGCGCGCAGCTCGGCAATCGCCTGCAAGGCGTCCTCGCCGAGGCCGGCGTAGCGGATCAGGTACTGGGCGACGTGCGCCGGGTCTTCGGTATTGGCGAACTGGCGGCCGGGAACCAGGCTCATTTCAGCGTCCCCAGTTCCGCCAGCACCGGCTCGGCCATCTCCCGCTCCATGTCCTCGGCGCAGCGGACGCGCCGGTGCAGCAGTTCCCAGCCCAGGCAGCCCGCCATCGCCAGCAGACCACCGGCCAGCAGGCCGAGAATGAGGTTGACCCGGGCCTTGGGCTTGATCGGCTTGGTCGGCACCGGCGCGGTGCTGACCACCGAGACGTTGCTGTACTTGGTGGCGCTGGAGCGCAGCACCGTCTCGTAACCCTGCACCGCGCGGTCGTAGACGGTCTTGGCCGCCTCCAGCTCGCGCAGCAGGCTGGCACCTTCCTCCTGCAGACGACGGGTCTCCAGCAGCCGCTCGCGCTGCGTCGCCGCCGCCTCGGCGACGCCGGCGGCACCGCCGCTGGCGCGTGCGGCATCGCCGCGCACGCTGTCCTGGAACAGCTCGCTCTCCCGGCTAAGACGGGCGCGCAGGCTGGCGATCTCGGTGGCCACCGCGACGTACTCCGGGTGCCGTGGCCCGAGCGTCTTGGACAGCTCGGCCAGCCGCGCCTCCTGGCTGCTCAGCTGGGTCTTGAGGTTCTGGATGTAGGAATTGCCCAGGAATTCGATGTTGGCCTCGCCGGCGCCGCTGGCCCGGCGCTGGCGCTCGTACTCCTGGCGACGCAGCGCGGCACTGCGGGCGTCCTCCTGCGCTTGCAGCCGGCGCTGGTTGAGATCGAGCAGGCTCTGCGCCTCGACATCAACCCGGGCGTCGAGGTCGATCAGGCCGCTGCGCTCGCGGAAGGCGCTGACCTTGGCCTGCGCCGCGTCCACCGCCTTGCGCAGGCTCTCCAGCTGCTCGGCGTACTCGCGGGCGCGGGCCTGCGCCGGCTCCAGGCTGCGCTTGAGGTGCAGATCGGCGTAGGTCTCGGCGATGGTGTTGACCGCGCGCGCCACCTCGGCGGGGTTCTTGCCCTGCCAGCTGATGCTGATCAGCCGGCTGTCCTTGTAGGGCGCAACGCTGAGTTTTTCGGCCAGCACCTTTTCCATCAGGTACTGGCGCAGCTCGCCGTCGCGGCTGGCGACATAGCCCTTGGCGAACTCCGGCTTGCCGACCCAACCGAGCCGGTCGATCACCGGCAGCAGCACGCTGGGGCTCTCGATCAGCGCCTTCTGGGTGGACATGTAGCTGGTCGCCAGCATCTGCGGAAAGTCGCGGCCGCTGGCCGGGTCGTTGACCTCGAAATCGACGTACAGCGAGGCATTGGCCTCGTAGACCTTGTCCAGCACCAGCTTGCTGAGCACCCCGGCCAGCAGGCCGCAGCCAAGCATGCTGCCGAGGATGATCCAGCGGTAGTAGCGCAGCGCCGCCCACACCTGCCCCGCCGAGATGCCGGGCGTGAGATAGGCGGCCGGCAGCAGCGCCGGGCTCGGCTGGATGGCCGGGTCGCTCAAAACAGCCTCTCCCGTACGTAGATGACGTCGTTGGGCAGCAGCGCGTCGCTGAGGGTCGCCGCCTCGGTGTGCAGGCCACCCTGATCATCACGACGGCGGATGTCGATACGGCGGTCGCTGCCCTTGTCGGTGAGCCCGCCGGCCAGCGACAGCGCCTGGATCACGGTGAGCCCCGGCTTGAGCTTGTAGGCATTGGGCGACTTCACCTCGCCGTAGATGTAGAACAGCTCGGCCTTGGGCACCACCACGGTGTCGCCGGCGAGCAGCTCGAAATACTGCTGGCCGGCCCCGGCCTGCAACAGCGCGTCGAGGTCGATCTCGTAGCGGGTCACCACGCTGTCCTCGGGGCGCAGGATGTAGGCGAGCTGGGCGCCGCCGTCATTGATGCCGCCGGCCAGCGCCAGGGCGTCGAGGATCGACAGCCGGGTGCGCATCGGGAAGCGACCCGGCGACTTCACCTCGCCGAGCACCGACAGCTGCTGGCTCTGGTAGTCGCGCAGCGTCACCGTCACCTGCGGATCGACCAGGTACTGGCCGTCCTTGTAGGCCTGGGCGATGCGCTGCGCCGCCTGCTGCGGCGTCAGCCCCAGCACCGGCACGGCGCCGATCAGGGCGGTGGTGACCAGGCCGTCGCCGGAAACGTTGCCGGTGGCCGACAGCTCCGGCCGCCCCAGCACGCTGATGTCCACGGTGTCGCCGGCGCCGATCACGAAGCCGGGCATGGCAGCGGGCGGCGGCATGTGCCCCACCGGGGTGCGATTGCTGCCTTCCGGGATCACCGCCTGCCGCCAGGCCGGTGTGATCGCGGCGACGAGTGGCGCGGCGGACGGCGCGGCCACCGCCGGCAGAGGCTGCGACTGCGGCGGACGTGCCGCAGGCGGGCTGGTCGGCGGCGAGGGTGCGGGTGCAGATGCCGGTGCAGGCGAAGACGGCGCGACCGCTTCGGCGGGCGCCTCCGGCCAGTCCGGCAGCGAACCCAGGGGATCGCTGGCGAGGTAGATCGCCGGCCGTCGCGGGCTGGCGTCCTGGCTGACGATCTCCGGCGGAGGCGGCTGCAACGGTGGCAGGCGCTCCGGCAAACGCCGCAATACCGGCGGCGGGGCCATCTCGCCGGTCGTCATCGGCATTGCTGCGACATCGGCGGCGGCGGGCGCCGGCAGGCCAGCGGCCTCCCAGGGCGGAGGCACCTCGGCGACGGGCATCAGCCAGGCGCAGGCCGAGCACAACAAGCCCAGGGCCGGGGCCACCATGCCCAGCCCGAACCGATGCCGTCGCTGCTTGCCCGCCGTCTTGCCCATACCCCCGTGCACGCCGGGAAGATCGTGATGTTCGAGATTATCACGAAGCCCTTGTGGTCCCGACGGTCGGCAGCCACAAGTTGTTGTGGCCGGTCCGGCAACCGCCCCGGCCGGGTACCGGGCTTGAATGGGCCTGCGGGGGGCCTATGTTGAGCCCGTACCCGTGCGGCGAGAAAGCGCCGGCGGGCCCCAAACTTTTTCTAGGAGTCATGCCCCCATGCGCATGGACAAACTGACCAGCCGGTTCCAGCAGGCGCTGAGCGACGCGCAAAGCCTGGCTGTCGGCCGCGATCACAGCGCCATCGAACCCGCCCATGTCGCCCTCGCCCTGCTCGATCAGGAAGCCGGCGGCGCGCGGCCGCTGCTGCAGCAGGCCGGCATCAATGTCGACCTGCTGCGCAGCAAGCTCAGCCAGGCCCTGGACCGCCTGCCCACCGTCGGCCAGGCCGACGGAAATGTGCAGGTCGGGGCTGAGCTTTCGCGTCTGCTCAACCTCTGCGACAAGCTGGCCCAGAAGCAGGGCGACCAGTTCATTTCCAGCGAGCTGTTCTTTCTCGCCGCGCTCGATGGCCGCGATCCGCTCGCCGAGGCCTTGAAGGCCGCCGGCGGCCGCAAGGAATTGCTGGAGAAGGCCATCGCCGCCGTGCGCGGCGGCGCCAAGGTCGATTCCGCCAATGCCGAGGACCAGCGCCAGGCGCTGGACAAGTACACCGTCGATCTCACCGAGCGCGCCCGCAGCGGCAAGCTCGACCCGGTGATCGGCCGCGACGAGGAGATTCGCCGCGCCATCCAGATCCTTGCCCGCCGCACCAAAAACAACCCGGTGCTGATCGGCGAGCCCGGTGTGGGCAAGACCGCCATCGTCGAGGGCCTGGCGCAACGCATCGTCAACGGCGAGGTGCCGGAATCGCTCAAGGACAAGCGCCTGCTGACGCTCGACCTCTCCGCCCTGATCGCCGGTGCCAAGTTCCGCGGCGAGTTCGAGGAGCGCCTGAAGGCCCTGCTCAACGACCTCGCCAAGCAGGAAGGCCGGGTGATCCTGTTCATCGACGAGATCCACACCCTGGTCGGCGCCGGCAAGGCCGAGGGCTCGATGGACGCCGGCAACATGCTCAAGCCGGCGCTGGCCCGTGGCGAGCTGCGCTGCATCGGCGCCACCACGCTGGACGAATACCGCAAGTACGTCGAGAAAGACGCGGCCCTGGAGCGGCGCTTCCAGAAGGTACTGGTCGGCGAGCCGAGCGTCGAGGACACCATCGCCATCCTGCGTGGCTTGAAAGAGCGCTACGAGGTGCACCACGGCGTGGACATCACCGACGGTGCGCTGATCGCGGCGGCCAAGCTCAGCCACCGCTACATCACCGACCGTCAGTTGCCGGACAAGGCCATCGACCTGGTCGACGAGGCGGCGAGCCGCATCCGCATCGAGATCGACTCCAAGCCCGAGGCGCTGGACCGGCTCGACCGCCGGCTGATCCAGCTCAAGATCGAGCGCGAAGCCCTGAAGAAGGAGGACGATGAGGGCGCCAAGCGCTCGCTTGCCGCCCTGGAGGAGCAGATCGGCAAGCTCGAACGCGAGTACGCCGATCTCGAAGAGCAGTGGAAGGCCGAGAAGGCCACCGTGCAGGGCTCGGCCAGCGTCAAGGAAGAACTGGAGAAAGCGCGCATCGACCTCGAAGCCGCGCGCCGTGCCGGCGACCTCGCGCGCATGGCCGAGTTGCAGTACGGCCGCATTCCCGAATTGGAGAAGCGTGCCGCCGTGCAGACCAGCGAGTCGACGACGCCCTCGCCGGCCCAGGCCAACCGCCTGCTGCGCACCAGCGTCAGCGAGCACGAGATCAGCGAGGTGGTCAGCCGCTGGACCGGCATCCCGGTCAGCAAGCTGCTGGAAGGCGAGCGCGACAAGCTGCTGCGGATGGAGGCGGCGCTGCACGAACGCGTGGTTGGTCAGGACGAGGCGGTGGTGTCGGTGGCGAATGCCATCCGCCGCTCACGCGCGGGGCTATCCGACCCGAACCGGCCGATTGGCTCCTTCCTGTTCCTAGGCCCCACCGGCGTCGGCAAGACCGAGCTGTGCAAGGCGCTGGCGAGTTTCCTGTTCGACACCGAGGAGGCCATCGTCCGCATCGACATGAGCGAGTTCATGGAGAAGCACTCGGTGAGCCGCCTGATCGGCGCGCCGCCCGGCTACGTCGGCTACGACGAGGGCGGCACGCTCACCGAGGCGGTGCGCCGCCGGCCGTACTCGGTGGTGCTGTTCGACGAGGTCGAAAAGGCCCATGCCGACGTCTTCAATGTGTTGTTGCAGGTGCTCGACGACGGCCGCCTGACCGATGGCCAGGGCCGCACCGTCGACTTCCGCAACACCGTGATCGTGATGACCAGCAACCTCGGCTCGCATCTGATCCAGGAGATGATGAGCCAGGAGGCGACGCGCGGCGACTACGCGGCGATCCGCGAGGCGGTGATGGCGGTGGTCGGTCAGCACTTCCGGCCGGAGTTCATCAACCGCATCGACGAGGCGGTGGTGTTCCATCCGCTGGCGGCCAAGCAGATCCGCGCCATCGCGGCGATCCAGACCCAGCGCCTGGTGGCGCGGCTCAAGGAGCGCAGCATCGGCATCCACTTCTCCGACGCGGCGCTGGACCACCTCGCCGAAGCCGGCTACGACCCGATCTACGGCGCGCGGCCGCTCAAGCGCGCGGTACAGGCAGAGGTCGAGAATCCGCTGGCGCGGGAAATCCTCGACGGCAAGTTCGCCGCCGGCGACACCGTGCAGGTCGGCGTGAAGGACGGTGCCCTGAGCTTCGGGCGCGGCTGAGGTCTACAGCGGGCAAACAAAAACGGCCGGTCATGATGACCGGCCGTTTTTTGTTTCCTGCGCTCTTTCAGGGGGCGCTCTTGGCGGCCGCCGGCAAGCTGATTTCGGCCAGGCGCTGGGCCAGGCGGTCGGCCGGCACGTAACCGTTCACCACTTCGCCGTTGGGCAGCACCATCATCGGCGTGCCGCGCAAGCCCAGCTCGCCGCCGAGGGTGTACTCGGCCAGCACCGGGGTCTTGCAGCCTTCCGGCGCCGCCGGCAGATGCACGCCCTGCTTGGCCTTGGTCAGCGCGCCCTTGCGGTCCATCGAGCACCAGACCGACTCGGCCTGCTTGAAGGATTCGCTGCCCGGACCACTGCGCGGGTAGAACATGTAGCGGATGCCGATGCCGAGATCGTTGTAGCTGGCGATCTCGCTGTGCAGCTTGCGGCAGTAGCCGCAGTCGACGTCGGTGAACACCGTCACCACGTTCTGCAGCTGGCCCTTGGGCGGGAAGAACTCGATGGACTCGCTGCCGTGCTGGGCCAGGGCATCCAGGCGCAGCTGGCGGCGGCTGTTCTCGGTCAGCTCTTCGCCGGTTTCGAGGTTCACCAGGTCGCCGGAGATCAGGTATTTGCCGTCGGCGCTGACGTAGCCAAACATCGAGCCGCGACGCACCTCGTAGAGGCCGGGAATGGCGGCCGGGTGCACCGAGTCCAGCACCAGATCGGGCATCGCCTTGGTCAGCCGCGCGCGCAGCTCGGCGGCATCCGGGGTTTCCTGCTTCACCGCTGCGGTCGGCGGCGCCGCTTCGGTCTTGGCCGGCGGCTGGGCCTGAGGAGAACCCGGCTCCGGCATCGGCGGCGCGCAGGAGGCCGTGGTGGCAGCGAGGGAGATGGAAGCGCAGATCAGGGCCAGGCGGCCCGGGCGGAACAGGAGCATTGCGAGGTCACGGGAAAATCGTAGCGGCGAGAGTATGACAAATCCGCTTGGGGTCGGTTCTCGGTCAGTGGATCCGCTGGGCTGCCTGCCTGCGGCTTTTGTCGTGATTTCGGCCATCCATGGCCGGGCGTCCGCCCGCTCCGGACCCGGCTCGTCATCGCCGTCCATGGCGCGGCTGCTTAGTTCTGAATTACCCCCGGCCCGGCCATCCATGGTGGGGCGTTCGCCCGCTCCGGACCTGGCTCGTCATCGCCGTCCATGGCGCGGCTGCCTAGTTCTGAATTACCCCCGGCCCGGCCATCCATGGCCGGGCGTTCGCCGTTTTTCTTGCCTTTGGCAAGAAAAACGGCTCACCCCCTCGGATGATGTTGGGCGTGGAGGGATTTGAGGCGGGCGCGGGTGACGTGGGTGTAGATCTGGGTGGTGGACAGGTCGGCATGGCCGAGCAGGCTCTGCACCGCGCGCAGGTCGGCGCCGTTTTCCAGCAGGTGGGTGGCGAAAGCGTGGCGCAGGGTGTGCGGCGACAGTGACGCCGCCGGAATGCCGGCGAGCCGCGCGTAATGCTTGATGCGATGCCAGAAGTTGTGACGGGTCATCGCCTCGCCGCGATTGCTGAGGAACAGGGCGTCACTGCGCGAGGAACGGGCATAGTCCGGACGCGCTTCCTGCAACCAGCGCTGGATCGCCTGCTGCGCCACCTCGCCCATCGGCACCAGACGCTCGCGCCCACCCTTGCCCAGCACCAGCACCAGCCCGCGCTGCAAGTTGACCCGGGGCAGCGGCAGGGCGACCAGCTCGCTGACCCGCAGGCCGCTGGCGTACATCAGTTCCAGCATGGCGCGGTCGCGCAGGCCCTGCGGGCTGTCGTCGGGCGCTGACAGCAGACGCTCGACCTCGGCCGGCGCCAGCGTCTTGGGCAGGCCCCGGCCCTGGCCCGGCGCCTCCAGCAGGCGGGTGGGATCGTCGGCACGACGACGCTCGCGCACCAGCCAGCGGTAGAAACGACGGGCAGCGGTGAGATGCCGTGCCTGCGAGCGGGCCTTGAACCCCTGTCCGGCCTGACGCGGATTGGCCTGGCGCTGGCGGTCGGCCAGGTAGTCGCGCAGCTCCGCCTCGTCGGCCTCCAGCAGCGTGCGGCCGCGCGCCGCCAGCCAGCGGCCGTAGAGATTCAGATCGGACTGGTAGGCCGCCAGACTGTTCTTGGAAAGGCCGTGCTCGAGCAGCAGCATGTCGGCGAAATCCGCCAGCAGCGCGCGGTCGGCGGCGGTGAGCGGCGGCAAGTCGGCTGGCGGAGGCATCTCTCTATAATAGGGAGATGCCCTCGCGTGTTCTTCGCTCTCTCCTCGGTCGCTTGTACGGCGTCTACGCGACCAGTGCGTTCGCGCTGACCATCCTGCCGCTGTGCCTGCTGATCATCGCCGGCCCGACACTGCGCAGCCGCCGCGCCATCGGCCGCGCCGGCACCCAGGGCATCATGCGCCTGATCGGCTGCCCGATCCGGGTCCGTGGCCTGGAACACCTGCCGGAAGGCCCCTGCGTCTGCGTCGCCAATCACGCCAGCTATCTGGACGGCATGGTGCTGACCGCAGCGCTGCCAGACCGCTTCAGCTTTCTGGTCCAGCACGGCGCCGCCAGCTGGCCGCTGGTGGGAGCGACCATCCGCCGGATGGGCGTCAGCTTCGTCAACCGCGGCTCGCCGCGCGAGGCGGCGGTCGCCACCCGAGACCTGCTACGCCGTCTGCACGAAGGCGAGTCCTTCGCGATCTTCGCCGAGGGCACCTTCAAGGCCGAACCGGGCCTGCTGGCGTTCCAGCCCGGCGCCTTCGCCATCGCCAGCCGTGCCGCCGTGCCGGTGCTGCCGGTGGTGATCCGTGGCACCCGCCGGGTGCTGCCCGAAGGCGCCCGCCTTCCCCGCCGCAGCCAGATCGAGATCGAGATCCTGCCGCCCCTGCACCCCGAGGACAGCAGCCGCGACGCGGCGCATCGGCTGCGCGACGCGGTGCGCGCCAGGATCCTGGCCCGCTGCGGCGAGCCCGACCGTCTGGCGGTGACGCCACACCCATGAAACTGCCCTCGCTCCGGTCCACCCACCACACCCGCTTCGTGCGCGGCGCGGCGCTCGCCGACCCCTATCACATCGCCCGTCCGCACAGCGTCGAGCAGATCCAGTCGGAGGTGCTGCGCTGCGCCGAGGACGGCGAGCGCCTGCGCGTGGCCGGCGGCGGTACCGCCGCCAACCAGCTCTGGCGCACCGACGAAAACCTGCTGGCGCTGGATCATTTTCGCGGCGTCGAATCCTCCGATCTCGAGCGCGGCCGCGTCTGGGTACGCGCCGGCACCACCCTGGGTGCACTTGCCGAATGGCTGCGCGCGCGCGGCCTGGCATTGCCGGTCGATGGCTGGCCGGCGGCGGCGACCGTCGGCGGCGCGGTGAGCGTCGGAGCCCACGGCTCCGGTCCCGCCCAGCACAATCTTTCTGCCTGCGTCAGCGCGGTCGGCCTGACCACCGCCGACGGCGTGTTCCGCCGCATCTGTGCCGAGGAAAACGCCGAGCTGTTCGACGCCGCGCGGCTCTCGCTGGGCGCGCTGGGCGTGGTCAGCCATGTCGAGCTGAGCTGCGAGCTGGCCAAGCCGCTGCGGGTACGGCAGTTCAAGAGCGCGCTGGAAGACACCCTGGCGCGCCTGCCGGAACTGCGCGCCAAGGCCCGGCACCTGTCCTTCGAGTGGTTCCCGGGCACTGGCGCCACCCGGGTCCAGGTCGCCCTGCCGGCGCAGGATCAGCCGCCGCGTGCCGCCGCGCTGGGCGCCCAGGGCCGCGAATGGCTGATGCGCAATGCCGGCCACTGGCTGCTGGCGCGCGCCAGCCAGCGCCTGCCGCGTGTGGCCGGGAGCGCGCAACGGCTGGCCATGCAGGCCCTGCCGGAGACCGACCGTATCGACCTCGCCCCCGAGCCGACAGTCCCGCCGCTGCTACGCCAGTCGGAGCTGCTGGAATACCAGCTGGCGGTCGGCGACCTGCCGGAGGCACTGGCGCAACTGGAGCGGCTGCTGAACCTGCTCGGCGCCCGAGGCTACGCGGCCGTCCAAGTCGGCTTCGTCGCCGCCGACGAGGTCTGGCTGTCGCCGGCCTACCGGCGCGATTCCGCCTTCATCCGGCTCAAGCGCTTCCGTGGCGCGCCGATGCCGGCGGTCACCCGCGCCTTTGCCGACGTGCTGGACCGCTACGACGCCCGCCCGCACTGGGGTTCCCGACACGGCAAGGAAGGCGGCGACCTGGCGGCGCTGTATCCGCGCTGGCGGGACTTCCTGGCGCTGCGCGCGCGGCTGGACCCGCGCGGCGTGTTTCTCAACGACTATCTCGGCCGCCTGTTTGGAGTGAGCCTGCCGTGACCGAGCTGCTGAGTCCCCGGCAACGCTACCAGCAGGATCTGCAACGCGAGGGCTTCAGCGCCGACCCGGCGCAGGCACTGGCGGTCGATGCGTTGCAGACGGTGTACGAGCAGCTGCTCGCCCAGCCGCCCAAGCGCCGGCTCGGCAGCAGCCGCCTGCGCTGGCCGGCGGTACCGGGCCTGTACTTCTGGGGCGGGGTCGGTCGTGGCAAGACCTATCTGATGGATCTGTTCTACGAGGCCCTGCCGTTCTCGCGGAAGCGGCGTACCCACTTCCACCGCTTCATGCTCGACGTGCACGAGCGCCGGCGCCGCTACCCCGACATGCGCGATCCCCTGGGCAAAGTCGCGGAGGAACTGGCCGACGAGGTGCGGGTGCTGTGCTTCGACGAATTCTTCGTCTCCGACATTGCCGACGCGATGATCCTCGGACGGCTGATGGAGGCGCTGTTCGCGCGCGGGGTCACCCTGATCGCCACCAGCAATATCGTGCCCGACGGGCTCTACAAGGACGGCTTGCAGCGGCAGAACTTCCTGCCCGCCATCGAGACCCTGAAACGCCATGTGCGGGTGCTCAACGTCGACCACGGCGTCGACTACCGGCTGCGCTATCTGACCGACGCCCAGCTCTATCTGAGCCCCTGCGACAGCGCCTGCGAGGAGAAGCTGGCCCTGTACTTCCGCCGCTTCGCGGGCCAGGACGGCCAACACTGCGTCAACCTCGACATTCACGGCCGCGAACTGACCGCGCGCCAGCGGGCGCCGGGCGTGGTCTGGTTCGATTTCGGCGAGCTTTGCGAGGGGCCGCGCGGCGCCGCCGACTACATTGAGCTGGCGCACCTGCACCACACCCTGCTGCTGTCGCGGGTGCCGCAGCTGACCGTGGCGGACGAGAACGAGGCGCGCCGGTTCATCACCCTGGTCGACGAACTCTACGACCGCGGCGTCAAACTGATCGTCGCCGCCGACGTGCCGCTGGAGCAGCTGTATCGCGGTGAGCGGCTGCTGTTCGAGTTCGCCCGCACCCGCTCGCGGCTGCAGGAAATGCGCTCGCTCGAATACTTGAAGCAGCCGCACAAACCCTGAGCACGGCCTCCGGGGAGGTTAGGGCCTGTCACCAATTAGAACGTCGCTGCGTTGCTGGTCAAAAGCGCGTCAGGCAAGGCGCGAGCCGACGCAAAGGCTGGACGCCTTTGCTAGGCGGGCAACGCGGCATGACGCGCTTTTGGCCAGCAACCCCTTGGGGCGGGACGGTTTTGGGGCATTGCTACGTCAGCAAGAGTTTCAATAGGTCCTCTCTTGCGCACTCTTGCTTCCTTGCACTGCCCCAAAACCGCCTTCCGCCGCAGCGATGTTCTAATTGGTGACAGGCCCTAGCGGTTGGCGGCGGCCGGTGCCGAACGCAGAGTGCGGGCCGGGTCCAGCGGCGCGGCCACCATCCAGCGCGGCACCCGGAAGCGCACGATGCCGGTGTACAACACGCCGTAGCTGACCACGAACAAGACCGCGAACAGCATCAGGGTCACCGGCTGGTCCCAGAACAGCACGGCCGGAACGATGCTCATCAAGGCCAGTACCCAGAGGTAGACCGAGGTCAGGGAGTTACGCAGGATGCGGTGCTGCGGATCGCGGGAGCCGATGTAGCGCTTCATCAGCCGGCGGTAGACCAGCTGGTGCAGGTGCAGGGCATCGGGTTGCCCCATGCGGTGCAGACCGCCCTCGCTGCCACGGCGGATCATCGAGAACACCGTCTCCCAGACCGGGTAGACCATCAGAAGCATCGGGCACCAGGCGGACACGCCGGGGTTGCGGTAGACCAGCAGGATCGCCATCTCGGCGAACAGGAAGCCGAGGAAGTAGGCGCCGGAGTCGCCCAGGAAGATGCGGCCGTAGGGGAAGTTCCAGGCCAGGAAACCGGCCACCGAGATCACCGCCAGCACCGACACCCGCAGCACGAAGGCATCGCCGACCTGCCAGGCCACCAGAGCCATGCCGGCGAAAGCGGCGGCGATGACAAAGCCGCTGAGCCCGTTGTAGCCGTCGATGATGTTGACCGCATGGGCGACGCCGCCGGCGGCGAACAGGGTGAGCGCGAACGCCGCCAGCGGGAAGGCCAGCAGCAGTTCATCGACCAGCGGCAGGTCGAGGCGCTGAAGGCGACCGTCGAGCAGCCACCAGCCGATGGCGGCGGCGATCATGGTGAACAGCAGGCGCGGGCTGACGCCGGCCCTGCGGGTGACATCTTCCAACAGACCGATGCCGAAGGCCGGCAGCGTGCAGGCCAGCAGGCGCACCGAGGCGTCGACCTGGGAGTTGCTGAGCCAGGCGGCCAGCAGCAGCGTGGTCACGAAGGCCACGAACACTGGCACCCCACCGAGGCGCGGCACCCAATGATCGTGGAACTTCTGCACCCCCGAAGCCTCGTCGGAACCGACCTGGTGATGGTGCGCCAGCAGGATGGTCAGCCAGGTGAACCAGAAGCTCGTCAGCGAGCCGAGAACGATGTACGCCAGCATGTCTGCCTCAAAAACCCGAACCACGTCGTGGCTGGATCAGCACAAAACCCGCCAGCGGTGTCAGGCAGCTGGTTAATTTGGGCGTTCCAGGAAAGCTGTTACTAGGCAAACGCAGTAACAGGAGCCCGGTTGACCGACCCCAGGCACGAAGGGTTTGCCCCGAGGCGACTGTCAGTCCCAGGGCTGGTTTTTGCTCAAATGCAGCAGAAATTGTCAGCTCCGCCGGGCCGGCGGAGCTGATCTCAGCCGGCGTCGATCGCCGCCAGCAGCTGCTCGGTCTGCTGCCGCATCAACGCGGCGTCGCCGCGCGACTCGACGTTCAGGCGCAGCACCGGCTCGGTATTGGAGCCGCGCAGGTTGAAGCGCCAGCTGCCGTAATCGCAGGACAGGCCATCGACCTGCTCGACCCGCTGCGCACGAGGCGCGTACTCGGCCTCGATGCGGGCGATGGTGGCGCGTACGTCGCGGACGTGGCGGTTGATCTCGCCGGAGGCCGGATAGGCGCGCATGCGGTCCTCGACCAGCTGCGACAGGGTCTTGCCACTGCGGACGATGAGCGCCGCCACCAGCAGCCAGGGGATGTGGCCGTTGTCGCAGTAGGCGAAGTCGCGGAAGTAGTGGTGCGCACTCATCTCGCCGCCGTACACGGCGTTCTCGGCGCGCATGCGCTCCTTGATGAAGGCGTGTCCGGTCTTGCTCTGCACCGGCACACCACCGGCGGCGAGCACCATGTCGACGGTGTTCCAGGTCAGGCGCGGGTCGTGGATGATCTTGGCGCCCGGCTCCTTCAGCAGCAGGGCTTCCGCCAGCAGGCCGACGATGTAGTAGCCCTCGATGAAGCCGCCGTGCTCGTCGAACAGGAAGCAGCGGTCGAAGTCGCCGTCCCAGGCGACGCCGAAGTCGGCGCCATGCTCACGCACGGCGGCGACGGTGTCGGCGCGCATTTCCGGCAGCAGCGGGTTGGGGATGCCATTGGGGAAATCGCCATCCGGCTGGTGATGGACGCGGATGAACTCGAAGGGCAGATGCGGCGCCAGCGCGTCAATTACCAGACCGGCGGTGCCATTGCCGGCGTTGACCACGATCTTCAGCGGCTTCAGCGCCTGGCCCGCGACATACCCCAGGAGGTGCTGGACGTACGCGGGCCGGAAGTCGACCTTGGTCATCGCCGGAGCACCCGCCGGCACCGTGGCGGTGGAGGCGGCCACCCGCGCTTCCAGCTCGCGCAGGCCGGAGTCGCCGGAAATCGGCACCGCGCCACCGCGCACCAGCTTCATGCCGTTGTAGTCCATCGGGTTGTGGCTGGCGGTCACCATGATGCCGCCGTCCACCCCGGGCTGCTGGGCCGCCCAATAGACCTCCTCGGTGCCCCCCAGGCCAATGTCCAGCACCTCGACCCCGCGCGCGACGAAGCCCTGTGCCAGGGCCTGCAACAGCGGCAGCGAGGAATGGCGGATGTCGCGCCCCAGCGCGACCTTCTTGGGAGCGAACAGCTCGGCATAGGCGATACCGAGCCGGTAGGCGAGATCCGGATTCAGCTCGTCTGGCACCCGGCCACGGATGTCATAGGCCTTGAAGGCGGGCAGCCGGCTCACTTGGGACTCCGGCCGTAGATGTCCTCGAAGCGGACGATGTCGTCCTCGCCCAGGTAGGAGCCCGACTGCACCTCGATCAGCTCCAGCGGCACCCGGCCAGGGTTTACCAGCCGGTGCTTCTCACCCAGGGGAATGTAGGTGGACTGGTTCTCGGTGAGCATGAACACCTTCTCGCCCACCGTGATCTCGGCCGTGCCCTTCACCACGATCCAGTGCTCGGCGCGGTGGTGGTGCATCTGCAGGCTCAGCTTCTGCCCCGGCTTGACGACGATGCGCTTGACCTGGAAGCGCTCGTCCATGGCAATGGTCTCGTAGCTGCCCCAGGGGCGGTAGACGGTGGGATGGTGGACCGCCTCGGAGCGGCCCTCGGCCTTCAGACGGGCGACGATCTTCTTGACGTCCTGCGCGCGCTCGCGGGTGGTGACCAGCACCGCGTCCTTGGTCTCGACCACGATGGTGTCGCTGACGCCCGCCAAGGCCACCAGCCGCGACTCGGCGTGCACCAGGTTGTTGTGGGCCTCGTGCAACCAGGTGTCGCCGCGCACGGCGTTGCCGCAGTCGTCCTTGGGCTGCTGATCGAGAAAGGTCCAGGACCCGACATCGTCCCAACCCGCATCCAGCAGCACCACGGCCGCCTTGTCGGTCTTTTCCATCACCGCGTAGTCGATGGACTCGTTGCGGCAGGCCTTGAAGCTCTCGGGGTCGAGACGGACAAAATCGAGGTCAGAACGCGCCTTCTCCAGCGACAGCCGCGCCTGCGCCAGCAGCTCCGGCTCGAAGCGCTGCAACTCAGCGAGCATGACGTCGGCGCGGAACAGGAACAGCCCACCGTTCCAGTAATAGCCGCCCTCACGCAAGAAAGCCTCCGCGCGCTCGCGATCCGGCTTCTCGACAAAGGCCGCCAACTCGTAGGCCCCGTCTTCGCGCTCGGCGCCAATACGGATATAGCCATAGCCGGTCTCCGGCCGGGTCGGACGGATGCCGAACACGGCAATCTTGCCCTGCCGTGCCACACCGGAAGCCAGCTCGACGGCCTGCACGAACGCTTCTTCGTCGGCGATCACATGGTCAGCCGCCATCAGCAGAACCAGAGTCTGATCGCCATAACGAGCTTGGGCACGCAAGGCGGCGCAAGCAGCCGCCGGTGCGGTATTGCGGCCAGCAGGCTCGATCAGCACCTCGGATAGCATACCGCAGCCGCGCAGTTGTTCGCCCACCAGGAAACGCTGATCCTCCCCGCAAATCGCCAGCGGCGGGGCGGCCTCGACGATCCGGGAGGCTCGCAGGGCCGTAACTTGCAGAAGGCTGCGCTCGTCAGTGAGAGCAATGAACTGCTTAGGAAATTGTTCGCGCGACAGTGGCCACAAACGGGTACCGGTGCCACCGGCCATGATTACGGGGACGAGCTGGGCGTGCATTGAGAGCAGGTCTTAATTTGTCTGGGTTGTGGCGCGAGGTTCGCGCGTTGGCAACAGCGTATGGAGTTCAGGTTCGAGGACCCTTGGTTCTAGATTCGGCCTCTACACCCGAGGAGCCATCAGCGACCAGCGCAACTGTGCCAATTTGGAGGCCAACTTTCCCAGAATCAGTGGCAGACCGGCAGGAAAGCCATGCTTCCGCAGAGCCTGGGCAACTTCCCGGTTGCTGCGAACTACATTCCGCAGACTTGCGTTGGAAACCCCACCCGTCCGCATCCTCACCAACACCCCAGGCAGGTATGTTACCCGCAGCCGCTGCACTTCGAGCAAACGCAAACAGATTTCGAAGTCCGCTGCAATGCGCAGGGAGTCATCGAACCCACCGTACCGCTGATAGGCCTGACGGCGCACGTAAAAGGTGGGATGCGCCGGCATCCAACCACGCGAACAGAGGCCCGGCTGGTATGGGCGCGAGCGCCAGTAGCGCACCACCCGGTTGGGATTGTTGGCGGCGACGTAAACCAGATCGCCGTAGCAGGCATCAACGGTCTGCATGGCGAATACTTCCGCGACTCGGCTCAGCACGTTCGTGTCGGCGTACGCGTCGTCGGAGTTGAGAAAACCCACGACATCGCCACTGGCCAGCGCCAGCCCCTTGTTCATGGCATCGTAAATTCCCCTATCCGGCTCGGAAACAAGCGGTCCAGAATGACGGCGGTATTGCTGTACTAGAGACACAGTCTCATCGCTGGAACCACCATCGACAATGATGTGCTCGATATGCGGATGGGTCTGGTCGGCGACCGACCGCAGCGTGTCTCGAATGGTCGATGCACTGTTGTAGCAGACGGTGATGATGCTGATTTTGGTGACCATAAAACAGGTGGCCTCATCCACCACCCTTGAATGACCGTTTTAAATTGACCCATCACATGACATGAAACGTGGGGATGGGAATCCCGAGACCAAACTCAATCCGACAAGCCTGAATTAAGTGTCTGCGCTCACCGGGATGCAGGCCGGCTTGCAGACTCAACAGCGTATTGAATAACCCTGGTTGACGGAAGTTTGCCGGGCAGGTGATATGCTCACCGCACTACAAAAAATACTGCCAGCGAGGGCGTCTACAGCGGGCGCCTTGTGCTAGGCCACTCCTCGAAGCCAGCCCACCCTAGATGCCAAGTTCCAGCGATTATCACAACTTAAGAGGCGAAATCCGGCTTTCTGAGATTCTCGCCACACTCCACTCCCGACGCAGGCTGATTGCCACTTGCGCCTGCCTCGCCGCGCTGATCGCCGGACTATTCGCCTTCACCGCGACCCCGCTCTATGTGGCCGAGGTTCTCATCGCGCCGGCGGAAGATCAGGCTAACAGCGGCGCCTTGGCCGGTCTCGCCGGCCAGTTCGGCGGTTTGGCAGCCCTGGCTGGTGTGAATGTAGGCGCTGGCGGCAACAAGGGGGTTGCACTGGCAACACTCAGTTCCCGTGAACTGACCGAAGAGTACATCCGCAGCAACAACCTGCTGCCACGCCTGTTCTACCAACGCTGGGACACCGGCACAAGCAATTGGAAACCTAGCTTCATCGATACCAGCGCACCTACCCTCTGGGACGGCAACAAACTATTCAACAGCAAGATTCGGATGGTTGATGAGGACAAGAAAACTGGCTTGGTGACTCTATCCATCGAGTGGCACGACCCGGTCGAAGCGGCCACCTGGGCCAATGCCCTGGTCCAGCGCACCAACGACATGCTCCGACAGAAAGCGATCAACACTAGCAACCAGAACATCCGCTATCTGGAAGAGCAACTTAGCAAGACCAGCATCGTCGAGCTCCGGCAATCCATCTACCGCCTCCTGGAAAGTGAAATCAAAAGCGTGATGCTGGCGCAAGGCAGCGCAGAATACGCATTCAAGGTGGTCGATCCGGCGGTGGTTCCTCAGGAGAAGTCCTGGCCCCGCCGCAGTCTATTGGTGCTTCTCGGCTTACTCGCGGGCATGGTTCTGGCCATGCTCTACGCCTTGCTGGCTAGCCCAAACAAATAGAACCCCAAGCCGACTCTAACTGCCTCCAGACAATCTCCGCTGAAGCCAGCGAGGAAGCAGCACACGCGGACTGAAACTCTTACGCCCTAGGTTCCAAGCCCAAGCACGCGGCAGACAAAGCATGCCGATCACCCAAATCCAGTAGACCGCTTTACGCAGTCTGCCTCGCGCTGGCCAAAGGTGGATAGAGCGTGTTGCATGCTTGGCCAGTGCCCATCGCCGACGCAAACCGGGATCCGCAAGATCGCCGGGGGCCATTTCCTGGAGGATCAGTTTCTTCAAGGTATGCGGAGGCGTCAGCCAGTCAGTCTGTTGCGACAGGCAGCCTCGCGCTTGAAGTTCCATACGCATATCAGCCCGAAACTCGAGGCTGCGTCGAACCAGAGCGGCTAGGTCGGCCAGCGTGTTGTTAACCGCCCCTCCAACCGTCGCGTGGAGACGGTAGCCTCCCCCGACACCATCACCTGGCAATACGCCGATCCGCCCATGAAATGGCGCCAGCATGATTGGCAAGTTGTCGGCACCAATCCGCCAGCGGGCCTCCGGCAGGGGCATGATCTTGTTCAGAAAGTCACGCGCGTAAGCATTACCGCTGCCAGGCGCTGAACCGTAGTCACCGAATGCTGACACCACCCCACGCAGATCACCCGAAAAAAGATATCCGGGGGTAAATCCACCCAGAGGCCTGTCTTCAGCATCAATCAGACGCAGACGATATTGAATCTTGGAGATGCCCGGACGCCAGCATCGGCACAGTTCCGTCGCCAATCCCGGGTACAGGACGTCGTCGGAATCCAGGAAAACGACCAGATCGCCGGATGAACGACGAAAACCCTCGTTGTAAGCCGAGGCCTGACCACCATTGGGCTTGAAACAAGTCTGGATTCGCTCACCGTACCCGCGAATAACATCCACCGATTCATCGGTCGAACCATCATCCACAACAATGACTTCACAGTCGGGATGATCCTGCGCCAGCACCGATTCGATGGCACGTCCCACATAGCGGCCGTAGTTAAAGTTATTGATGAGAAAGCTAATTCTCATGGCCTGCCATCCGCGAGGCCGGCCGAGGTCCGGACGCTCGGAAGCAGCCGCAGTAGCAACGCCACATTCACGCACTCCCCTACGACCGCCCCAATAGCCGCACCCACCGCACCGAATCGGCTGGAAAGAAGAATCGCGAACAAAAAAATGCAGATCGCGTTGATCAAGGTCACGTTCATCAACGCCCGGAAATAGCCCAGCCGCTGCAAGACGACAGCGATGAACGTACTTGCCAGACGCAGCGGCATGTTGGCCGCCAGTACCGCCGCGACAGCGGCGGCGGCCGGCGAAAGTCCGAGCAGTTGTTCCATCGCCCAGTAAACGGTCGCCGCCGCCGCGACGGCAAACGCGAGCATCAGCGACAACACCAGTGGCGCGGAGGAAGATAACAAGCCTTGCACGAGTTGTTCACTCTGGTTGCGCCCCTGGCTACCCAACTCGGCCAGCAATGCGAGCGAGGCAATGGCAAACACGTTGTAGATTGGTTCGACGAAGCGAAATCCCGCAGAGTAGGCTGATTGAGCCAAAACACCGCAGAGAGGCAGCACAACCAAAACATCAAGGCGGTTGTAGGACACCACGGCAACGCTGACGACGCCAGTCTGGAACAGTTTGGGAACCACCTGACGCAGTCCACGCATCAGCCCCCCCCTGCGGACTCGAAACAAATCCCAGAGCTGTCGCCGCACACAAAATCCCGCAAGAAGAGCCGCAGCCAAGTCAGCCACCACGACCAAGACAGCGGTCTGACCAAGACTTGGTTGCAACTGGAGCACCGCCAGCACCACTAAACCGGAAATACCCAGGATGGCGAACACGATGCCCGATAGGGTGCCGAACCTGCCATTCTTCTGCAGCAGCGCCACACTCGTAAATTGCAGCGCCGAGGCCGGAATCAGACTCGCGATGACCAACAGCCCTGACTCATGTCCGATCAACCAACAGATCGGCAAGGCGAGCAGGAACAGCAGTCCGCTCAGCGAAAAACGCACCAATGCGGCCACCTTCAATAGGCCGGGAATCCGCCCCCCCCGTCCCCCGAGACGGGCATAGATCACGTTGTCGGCCCCGGCATCACTGATCGCGCGCAATATCTCGACGGTCGATAGCAAAGCTGTCAGTGCCGAGAAATCATCTGGGGGCAGCTTCTTTGCAGCGTAGAGAAGCACAGTCCAGCGCGACAGCAGAAGGACAAACCGTGCGCCGGCAAAGGTCGCGTACCGTTCGACTAAGGTCCTGAACTTCATACTTTTCACAGCCCCAAGCACTGCAATACCGCCACAGATCGGCGCCTACACAAGTAGGCACGAAATTCAGCGTCCATGATCGACCAAGGTCATCAACGCCTGCGCGGAGGTCCGCCATCGATAGCGCCGCACCCACTCACGCCCCAGACGACTCATCCGCTCCCGCCGCCCCGTCTCGTCGAGTACGGTCCGTATAGCCTCTGCAATAAATTCAGGCCGCTGGGGTTCGCACAGCAGCGCGGCATCACCCACCACTTCCGGCAGCGAGGCTGCGCGCGAGCAAACAACGGGACATCCGAAGTACATGGCCTCCAACGGTGGGAAGCCGAACCCCTCGTAAATCGACGGAAAGACAAAGCACGCGGCGCCGCTGTAGAGAGCCGCCAGTGCCGCATCGTCGACATAGCCGGCCCAGACCAAGCGTTCGCCATACTGATTTTGCCAGCCGACATGACCGAATACAGCCTTGTTGGCGGCACCCACCAGAACCAGTTGCAGATCAGTGCGATCCAGTTGCTGAAACGCCTGCAACAAGGCTCCTGTGTTCTTATTGGGATTCTGGCTGCCGACGGCCAATAAATATTCGCCCCGGCGCAGACCCAAACGTTCCAGAACCTCCCAATTCGGCTCCACCGCTTGCCAGTGATCAATACCATTAGGGATCACAGCAATGCGCTCCGCAGGCAAGCGTCCCAGACCCGCCAGCTCTTGCTTGGAAAACTGCGAGACGGTCGCAATCTGTATCGAAGACCGCCAGCGCGCCACTCGCATCAGGCTGCGGTACCAGAGCACGAAGGCACGTGTATAGCCTTGTGGCCGGGCGAACACGGCGGCGTCATGAAAAATAACCGTTGGTCGACTGGCCAAAATCGGATAGGTATTGCACAGATTCAGCAGACGGCACCCTCTGGTATATAGCGGTAGCTCTAACTGCTCCCAAGCGTGACCGCGAAGACGACCACAGCGGCGCGCGGTAACAACCTCAAATTTCTGATCGTCCCAAAGGGCATCACGCGGCAGCAGTACGATTACCTCTAATGTCGCGGCCAAACCGGTGTCGGTTGCCAGCCAGCGATCAATGCCGTGCAACAACTCCCAGGCACAACGCTGAACGCCAGTCACCTGCTGCGAGGCGAACCGACCATTGATCAGCAGCTTCCGTTTTTGGGGAGGGGCCATGGATCAGATCCGGGCGGGCACCGGCGGTTGGCCTAGCACCTGCCGATAAACGTCCAGCGTCGCGTCGGCGATGCGCTGTTGCGTGAAACTTAGAGCCCGCTCCTTCCCTCGCCGGCGCATTTCATTGCGGAAGTCATCGTCGCGCAAACGCTCAATCGCAAGTGCCAAGGCTGCGGCGTCACCCTCGGCCACCACCAAGCCCGCATCGCCAATCACAGAGGGAATTTCGCCGGAATTGCTACCAATCACTGCCGCCCCGGAAGCCATGGCCTCTATCAAGACCCTGCCAAATTGCTCCTTCCAATTGGAGCGAGTCAACGAGGGCAGTACCAGCACATCGACAGACTGAAAAAAGGCAGTCATTTGCGTCGATGGGAGCCCACCCAAAAAAGTTACCCTATCGGCCAAACCCAAGTGCGCTGTCAAGCGTTCCAGCGCTTCGCGTTCCGGGCCAGTGCCGACCAGAAGCAGCCGAACATCAAGCACCCGCGCCAAAGCCTGCAGTAGTACATCCAGGCCTTTCTCTGAAACTAGACGCCCGGCGTAGGCAATCGTGTACCCACCCGATCGACTGGTCACCGGAAACTCAGAAATTGCAGGCATATCAACACCGAACTGCGGGATCACAGGAGTTGGCCCCGCGAAGCCCTTACTTCGCAAAACCTCCACAGCCTCCTGGTTCCCACAGACAATGGCGTCGGCCGCGCGGTACACATAGCGCTCCATCCAGGAAAAAGGTGGCGGATAGGTCTTGCGAATGTTCTGCCAAGTGAACGAAATCGCCCTCGCTCCCATTCTCCGTGCGACCCGCAATGCCTGCGTGGTTACTAGGCTATAGGGCTCTTCATCGATATGAACTAGATCTGGGCGCAGCGACTGAAGCAGCGCCCCGAGACCACGGTAATAATGAAAGTGATTGTGCCCATTCAGAACAACACGCAAGGTCCGATGCTGAAAATTGCGCGGTCTTGCGATTGCTTCTGGCACGTATCCCGGCCAGCGATCCGGAGTAATCAAAGTCATGTTCATCGACTGCCCCAGCAGTTCAGCCTTGCTGTGGGTCGCTGCTACGGTCATGGCTTTAGAGATCAGTACGACGCGCATGAAATGCCATGAATCCGATTATCAACATTAGAAGTTCGCCGATTCCGTGAATGAAGGGCCATCCGAACAGTGAGTTTGCAACTGCCGTCCAAAACGACCAAGCCAGGATGGGTGATAGCTTGCTGTCAGAACCGGAGCTCCAGAAAATTCCCAAAATCACCATGATAAAAAAGGCCACCAACCCCAAGAAACCTTGCTCACAGGCGAAGTGGATAACGGCGTTGTGCGGCATACCCAATGCGGAGTCGAGCCGAGAATCGTAATGCCCTAGCACTTCCGGGTAGTTTCCGATACCAACACCAAACCAAGGGTGGGCGTAGAACATTTGAATCCCCGCAGAACCCAATCCCAAACGCTCGACCGCAGAAAAATCGTTCTCCAGAACACTCCCGCCAACCGTCAGCAACTCCACCAGTTCATAGACCTTGGCGTTCAGAGACAACGTGCAGAATAGAAAAAAAGACAACGCGAACAACAGGCGCCGCGACAGCACTAAAGCGCCATCGCGCAAGAACCACGCGCAGATTCCACCAACAATGATCGCCGCCATTGCCGACCGTGAAAAGGCGGACATCAAGCCCAGCACCAGTAGTCCCCGTATCGGCCACACAAGACGCTTCCAACCCAAGTGGGGCGTCTTGATGGCGAAGGTGAGCGGCAACATGATCGCCAAATAAGCCGCCGTTCCGTTCGGCTGGTCAAAGAACAATTGCCCACGCCGAAACGCGCTGCCCATGATCGGCTCGGCATTGGCACCTGGCACAACCCCCGCCGACTGCAGAAAGACCAGCAAGCCAAACGCAGCACCCCAGGCAGTGACCCAGAGAAGCAGGCGTTCGAAATCGACATGCGCGGCTAACACGTAGGCCACCAGCATGAACAGATACTGATAGTTGAGGACTAGGAACTTCGGCAACGAAGGAGTCGCTCCTGAAAGCCCCCCACCAATTAAGGAAAACGAGGCACTGACTACCAGCGCCAGATAGCAGGTCATCAGGCCTCGAGCGACTGGGACATCATGGCGGACCAGCATAAACAGCGTCACGCCGATACTCGATAGTCCACAGACCAGCATGGCCGGTATGGCTCGAGTTCCACCTAGGTTCAAGGCCGGAGACGCGGCAAAAGCCATCACCAAGGCGAGCAGCATAGTGATGAAGTAACTGACGTGAGGCTCTACCCGAAACAAGGTCTTTCCGGGATCACCAGCCATCTCCGATTCACCCTTCGTCGCAGTCAACACCAGCGGACCGACTCCCTGATCACCACGACCTCAGTCTCAGACATTTTGGCTGGTGCAACCCAAGCCAATCCATAACAGCTTTTAGCGAGCGGTCTTCTCGAAATCACCCCAACTGCGCTCAACAAACTGCGCGAATACTTCACTAAATTTCTGTATAGAGAAGCGCTCTGCGTTGCTGCGACAATCCTCGGCCCGGATTTCGGGGAGAACCTGCTCGAAACGTTGCACGGCAGCAACAATAGAATCCACCGTCTGCTCGCTGAAGAAGACTCCAGTCATGCGATCCCGCTTCGGTGCGTCGGTAAAAATTCCGCGTACGGTTTCCAGCGCGCCACCCTTGCCATAGGCGATCACGGGGGTACCACAGGCCTGTGCTTCCACCGGAGTGATACCGAAGTCTTCCTCGGCAGCGAACATGAATGCCTTGGCGTTGCGTAGATGCATGTACAAGACCTCATATGGCACATGTCCCAACAACTCCACATTCGCGCCCGCCTTGGAGCGAATCTTGGAAAATTCCGGACCATCGCCGATCACCACCAATTTGTGATCGGGCATATTTGCGAATGCCTCGACAATCAAATCGATGCGCTTATAAGGCACCATTCTGGAGGCCGTTACATAGTAATTTTGCTTGACGGCCTGGCATTGGAAGCTAGTCATGTCGACTGGCGGATGGATAACTTCAGCCTCACGTCGATAAACTTTCCAGATGCGTCGACGAACAAACTCGGAATTGCAGGCGAAGTGATCAACTCCGTTGGCAGTACGCACGTCCCACAGACGGATACGATGCAAAAACCAACGGGCCAACCAATTCAAAAAACCACTTTCCAGCCCGGATTCCCTTAGATACTGATGTTGCAAATCCCACGCATAACGAATGGGACTATGGCAGTAGCAAATATGCAGTTGATCCGGCCCAGTAATGACCCCCTTGGCGACAGCGCTGCTGCTGGAGATAACCAACTGATAATCGGACAAATCAAACTGCTCCACCGCCAAAGGCATGAGCGGCAGAAAGGAACGATAGCGTTTCCTAGTAAACGCCCAGCGATCAACGAAAGAGGTCTTCGGATTTTTATGAAGAATATGCTGTCGGTTGTCACCTTCCAGCAGATCAACGAGAGTAAACAAATCTGCCTGTGGAAAGAGCAGCAGTATTTGCTCTAAAACTCGTTCTGCACCGCCGTACAGCGGTAGCCAATCGTGGACTACCGCCACTTTCAATTTTTTCAACGACATTAAATCCCCTGCCCCTGCAGATTCTAGCCTTGAGAAGGATGTGACGTAACACACGTCACAGACCCAGCGTCATGGCCCTTTCAGCGCCAACGCCCCGCCCCAACCCCATAAATCAGGGTAGCAGATACGCCAACTTGTGACGTGCGTCGCCATTAAATTTTGCGAACGGACGCGGGGCCGCTTTGGAGCGGCTGTTCTAAAACGGCAGGAAGCTCGGCTCGCGGGTGAAATGCAGGTAACCGACGTTGGCGCCGGCACGCAGGCCGACCCCTGTGCGAATCGGCGCCAGAACCACCTCGTTGCTGCGCAGGTAGTTCAGCCCGAAACCGGCCACCACGTAGATGCTGCCCTCGACACCCGGGAAGCGTTGGAACAGCTGCTCGGTGCGATTGAGGTTGTAGACCAGGGTGAACACCTTGGAGGCGTTGCCGCCGAAGTCCCAGCCGACGCTGGGACCCTGCCAGAACACCGGACCACGACCGCCGCCCTTGTAAGCCAGATAGCCCTGTCCATAGCGCAGGCCAACACCGATGGCGCCGGCCCCTTCCTCGCCCTGGATGTAGGCCACCGGTGCGCCGTACTCGGAAAACACCCGCTCCACCGCCTTGGCTAAGCCTTCAGAGGTGCCGCCGAAGAAAGTCTTGGCCGCATCCAGCACCTCGTCTTGGGTGTAGGTGCGGGTTTCGGTCGGAGCCTCCGGCACGCGGTTGCTGGCCCGGTCGGAGACTGTCTGCGGCTGGCGGCCATCGTCAGTGCCACGCACATTGGTACAGGCGGACAACAGGCTCAGGGCAGCGATTGCGAAATGGCGAGCGCGCATGGCGAATCCAAGGTGGGGAGTTGTACGCCATTGTAGCGACGGCAAACCGACAGCAATCTGAACGCCGGCACGACTTCAGACCGGCTCCAGCGCCGAGACCTTCTCCTTGCCGGTGATGTCGAAACGCAAACCACTGTCGGCGAGCCTCACGGTGACGCTGCCGCCGTGCTGCAGCTTGCCGAATAGCAGTTCCTCGGCAAGCGGCCGCTTGATCTGGTCCTGGATCACCCGCGCCATCGGCCGGGCACCCATCTTGGGGTCGTAGCCGCGCTCGGCGAGCCAGAGCTTGGCCGCCTCGTCCACTTCCAGCACCACGCCCTTGGAACCCAGCTGCGCCTCGAGCTGGATCAGGAACTTCTCGACCACCCGCAGAATCTGCGCCTGGCCCAGCGCGGCAAACGGGATCACCGCGTCCAGACGGTTGCGGAACTCCGGCGTGAAGCCCTTCTTGATCGCCTCCAGCGCATCCGGGGCGTGGTTCTGCTCGACGAAGCCAATGCTGTTTCGGGCGGCGTCGAAGGCACCCATGTTGGTGGTCATCACCAGGATCACGTTGCGGAAATCGACATGCCGGCCGTTGTTGTCGGTGAGCGTGCCGTGATCCATCACCTGCAGCAGCAGGTTGAAGACATCCGGGTGGGCCTTCTCGATCTCGTCGAGCAGCACCACGCTGTGCGGCTGCTTGAGCACGGCGTCGGTCAGCAAGCCGCCCTGGTCAAAGCCGACATAGCCCGGCGGCGCACCGATCAGGCGACTCACCGTGTGGCGCTCCATGTATTCGCTCATGTCGAAACGCACCAGCTCGATGCCCAGCAACTGCGCCAGCTGCTTGGTCACCTCGGTCTTGCCGACGCCGGTGGGACCGGCGAGCAAGAAGGCGCCGATCGGCTTGTCGGCATTGCCCAGGCCGGAACGTGCCAGCTTGATCGAGCTGGCGAGCTGCTCGATGGCGTGGTCCTGGCCAAAGATGGTCAGCTTGAGATCGCGCTCCAGGGTGGCCAGCTTGTCACGGTCGTTGGTCGACACCGCCTTGGGCGGAATGCGGGCGATCTTCGCCACAGTCTCCTCGATGTCGCGCACCTGTACGGTCTTGCGGCGCTTGCTTTCCGGCAGTAGGCGTAGGCGGGCGGCAGCCTCGTCGATGACGTCGATGGCCTTGTCCGGCAGCTGCCGGTCGGTGATGTGACGCACCGCCAGCTCCACCGCCGAGCGGATCGCGCCGCTGGTGAACTGGATGGCATGGTGCTCCTCGAAGCGGGTCTTGAGGCCTTCGAGGATCTTCACGGTGTCTTCCACCGAGGGCTCGCCGACGTCGATCTTCTGGAAGCGCCGCGCCAGCGCACGGTCCTTCTCGAACACGCCACGGTATTCCTGGTAGGTGGTGCTACCGATGCACTTCAGCTCGCCGGAGGCCAGCATCGGCTTCAGCAGATTGCTGGCGTCCATCACCCCACCGGAGGCCGAACCGGCGCCGATGATCATGTGGATCTCGTCGATGAACACCACCGCACCCGGGGTCTTCACCAGTTCGTTGACCACCGCCTTGAAGCGCTTCTCGAAGTCGCCGCGGTACTTGGTGCCGGCGATCAGGGCACCGAGATCGAGCGAATAGATCACCGAGCCGCGCAGCAGATCCGGCACCCGACCTTCGGTGATCAGCCAGGCCAGGCCTTCGGCGATGGCGGTCTTGCCGACACCGGCCTCGCCGACCAGCAGGGGATTGTTCTTGCGGCGGCGGCAGAGCGTCTGCATCACCCGCTCGATTTCCAGATCGCGGCCGATCAGCGGGTCGATCTTGCCCTGCAGGGCGCGCTCGTTGAGGTTGACCGCGTACTGCGACAAGGCCGACTGCTTGCTGTCCTCGCGGCTACCATCCTCACCCTCGCCGTCGGAGGACGACTCCTGCGGTGCCGGGCTGGAGCCATCGGCCTTCTTGGCGATGCCGTGGCTGATGTAATTGACGACGTCGAGCCGGGTCACACCCTGCTCGCCGAGCAGGTAGACCGCGTGGGTGTCCTTCTCGGCGAAGATCGCCACCAGCACATTGAGCGTGGTGACCTGTTTCTTGCCCGAGGCCTGGACGTTGTAGATCGCCCGCTGCAGCACCCGCTGGAAGGAGAGCGTCGGCTGGGTGTCGATGGAACCCGCCTGCTCCTTGTTGGCGTGCAGGTTCTGGGCGAGATAGTCCTTGAGCGCCTGCTCCAGCTTGTCGAGATCGCCACCGGACGCCGTCAGCACCTCGGAGACATTGGCGTCGGAAAGCAGTGCCAGCAGCAGGTGCTCGACGGTGAGCAGTTCATGGCCTTCCATCCGGGCCTGGACAAAGGCCGCGTCCAAGGCTTTTTGCAGTTCTTCGCTGAGCATGGTCAGACCTTCTCCAGAACGGTGAGCAGCGGATGCTGGTTCTTGCGGGCATAGGCATTGGCCTGCGCCGCCTTGGTTTCGGCGATTTCCACCGGGTAGATCCCGGCGACGCCCTTGCCCTGCTGGTGCACGGTCAACATGATCTGGACCGCCTTTTCACGGGAATGGTTGAAAAATTGCTGCAAGACTTGCACCACAAATTCCATGGGGGTGAAGTCGTCGTTCATCATCACCACCCGGAACTGCGGCGGCGGCTGCAGCTTGGGCTTGGCCGGCGCCACGGCCAGGCCGCTACCCCGGCCCTCCTCGTGGTCATGGTCCTGGGACTGCGGATTCTTAGGCGGGCTCATGGCCTCAATATAGCGTCCGTCGAGCCGCACTCAAGGGTCGACAATCACACGGCCAACATCGGCGCGCCGCAACGCTCCGGGGCAGCCACCCGCCAACCACAGGGAAACGCTGGACGGGTGCTAAACCAAGTGGAGAAAAGGCCCGCCGGGACTGCGCTACAACCGGCGCCGGATCGGCGCTATTTGTGGGTGAAGGTGAAAGCGCCGTCCCAGTCCGGCCCCGGCGGGTTGTCGCGCAGGAACAGGATGCGCTCCAGGAACAGTTCATAGATGCGGTGTGCCCGCCCCCCCTGGCTCAGGTTGAAGAACTCGGCCTCGGCCTGGTCCCAGAGCTGGGCGCGGTAGAGCTTCATCGCCCCACGATGGCGGGCCAGATCGTTGCGCAGCCCCGGGTCCAGCTGGTCCTTCGGCCCCAGCGGCTCGTAGATAGCGACTGGCTCGTTCTTGCCCTTCACCCGTACCGAATCCAGCTCGCGGTAGGCCCAGTCCTGCGGCCCGGCGTTGCGGGTGGCCTCGCTGACGATCATGTAGACCCCGTACTCCTTGGTCAGCCCTTCCAGGCGCGAACCCAGGTTCACCGCATCGCCCATCACCGTGTAGGCGCGGCGGAACTCCGAGCCCATGTTGCCGACCACCATCTCGCCGGTGTTGAGGCCAACGCCGATGTAGAGCTTGGGCCAGCCCTTCTTCTCGAACTCGGCATCGAGACCGCGCACCGCCTGGGTCATCTCCAGGCCGGCTTTCAGCGCGTTGCTGGCATGGTTCGCGTCCTTCAGCGGCGCGCCCCAGAAGGCCATGATGGCGTCGCCCATGTACTTGTCGATGGTGCCGCGGTGCTGCTGGATGACCTTGGTCAGCGGGGTCAGGAACCGGTTCATCAGATCGGTCAGCTCCTTGGAGTCCAGCTTCTCGGAAATGGTGGTGAAGCCACGCACGTCGGAGAACAGCACCGTCATCTGCCGTTTCTCGCCCTCCATGCTTACCGCCTGCGGGTTGGCGGCCATCTCCTCCACCAGTTCTGGCGGGATGTATTCGCCGAACAGCTTGGAAATCTCGCGCTTGCCGCGCGACTCGATGAAGTAACCGTAAAAGCTCAGCAGCAGGAACAACACCAGCGCGAACAGCACCGGCGTACCCAGCGGAATGATGAAGTTGGCGCCGCTCCAGAGCCCGAAGGCCAGCGCGATCAGGCCGGCGATCAGCCCCAGGGTCAGCGCGCCATTGGCCAGCGGCGACAGGCGGGTGGCGCCGAGCGCCAGAGCCAGGGCGATCAGCAGCAGCAGTACCGCATGGATGCCGTCGTAGTAGGGCGCCTTGTGCTTGACCCGGCCGTCGAGCATGCCCGACACCAGATTGGCGTGGACTTCCACGCCGGGATCGGCCTGCCCCACCGGCGTCACCCGCAAGTCCTTGAGGCCGGCGGCGGTGGTGCCCACCAGGGCAACCTTGCCGCGCAGACGCGCAGCATCGGCGGTGCCGTGGATCACCTCGGTGGCGGAGATGTAGTCGAAACTGGGGCTGCGGCCACGGTAGGGCACGTAGGCCGTCACCCGCTCGTCGACCGGTACCCGCACCGCACCGATCCGCAGCGCTTCCAGATTGGCGGCGCTGCGCGCCTCCGGCGGGTCGAACTCGAACTGTACCGGCGGCGCGCCCAGCGCCTGGCGGGTCAGCTCCAGCGCCAGCGCCGGGTACAGGGCCCCGTGATAGCGCTGCACCAGGCTGATGCGGCGGAACACGCCGTCCACCTCCAGCGACTGCGAGTTGTCGAAAAAGCCGGCGCTGACGGCGTTGTCCTGCAGCACCGGCAGATTGCCGGTGTAGCCGGTCTGCTCGACAAAGGGGATGTCGAGCAGCTTGACGGTGTTGGCATCGACCACCGCCGGGCCGAGGCGACCGACACCGGCGGTGGGATCGGCCTCCCCGGCCTGCTTGAACACCATGCCCAGAACCACCGCCTTGCCCTTCAGCGCCGCGCCGAACTGACCGTCGTAGTCGAGGCTGGGCGCCAATCCGACGACGCGCTCGGCAAAGCCCGGCAGGTCGGCCAGTTCCTGCCGGGCCAGCCGGTTCAGCAGATCCTGTCCACCTCGGGTGTCCGGCTCGGCGAAGACAATATCGAAACCCAGGGCGCGCACCTGGTAACGGTCGAAGGCCTGGCTGACCAGACGGGCAAACTTGTCGCGGGTCCAGGACTGCCACTGCCCCTCGGCCGCCAGGCTCTTCTCGTCGATGTCGATCACCACCACCTGCTGATCGACGGTGTTGGGCATGGTCAGCACCACGCGGGCGTCGTAGGTGGCCCGTTCCAGGGCATCGACCAGGCCCAGCGGCAGCAGACGCGCGACATGGGCGAGGAACAGCAGGAACAGTCCTGCGGCGAGACCGAGACGGATCAGCGTGCGCGTGCTCATGACAACTCCCGGTCTTTACGTTCTTGGCAGGCTGGAGCCGGCCCTGTAATGCCGGGACGGTAGCGCAGCCTGCGCGGCGCCGGCAACGCCGTCTTTACAAAGCCGGGTCGGCAACGTGTCCCAGTGCAAGGGCCGCGCGTTATGATCGGCCGATGACTGCAACTTCCCTGCCCAAGCTGCCGCCCGCCCTGGCCAACGTCCTGGCGAGGGCCCGGCTGCTCTACCAACGCCACGGCCAACGCCTGCCGCCGCTGGCGGTGCTGCTGCTGAGCCTGCTGATCGCCTGGCAGCTGGCCAGTCTGGTCTGGCTGGCGGTGCCGACGCCCGAGGCGGCGCGCTGGAAGCCGGCTCCCGCCTATGTCGATCCCACGCCACCCAAGCCGGCGGTCAACAACGACGGCCTAGCCAGCAGCCACTTGTTCGGCGAATACCGGGCCGGTGCGGTGTCCGACGCCGCCTCGCTGGCCAACGCCCCGGATACCCAGCTCAACTTCACCCTGCTCGGCATCCTGGCCGGCAGCAGCGATGCCGAATCGCTGGCCCTGATCTCCCGCGAAGGCGGCGACGAAGCCCCGTTCCGCATCGGCGACGACGTCTCGCCCGGCGTCAACTTGCAGGCGATCTTCCCGGACCGGGTGATCCTGTCCCGCAATGGCCGTCTGGAAACGCTGCGCCTGGACAAGGACGCGCCCAGCAATGCGCCCCTGCTCAATGCCGTCGCCCAGGGCGACAGCCAGGAAGGCACGCCCGCCGCTGCGGAGATGCTCTCGCAGATCCGCCAGCAGGTGATGACCGACCCCAGCAAGGCCGCCAGCTTCATCCGCGTGCAGCCGATCGCCGGGGAAAGCGGCGTGCGCGGCTATCGCGTCTACCCCGGCCCCGAACGCGGCGCCTTCAATGCCGCCGGCCTCAAGCCCGGCGACGTGGTCACCGCCATCAACGGCACGCCGCTGAACGATCCGGGGCAGGCACTACAATTGCTGCAAAGCCTTTCCACCGCCTCTTCACTGAATCTGGCGGTGGAGCGCAACGGCGCCACCCAGAGCGTCAATCTGTCCGTAAACCCCTGACGCTCGCCCCGCCTACTCCGCAGGTCCTTACATGCGCCTTTTACCGCTCGCCCTCGCCGCCGCCCTGTTCGCCGGCAGTGCCTACGCCGACGTCACCCTCAACCTCAAGGACGCCGAGATCAACACCCTGATCTCCACCGTCAGCGAGGTCACCGGCAAGAACTTCATCGTCGACCCGCGGGTGAAGGGCAAGGTGACGGTGATCTCCGCCACGCCGATGGACAAGAAGGCGGTCTACGAGACCTTCCTCGCGGTCTTGCAGGTGCAGGGCTTCGCCGCCGTGCCGGCCGGCAACGCGGTGAAGATCATCCCGGAAACCAATGCCCGCTCCGACGCCGGCATCGCCAACCGCAGCGGCGCCGGCATGCCGCTCGACGACGTGGTCACCCACGTCTTCGCGCTGCAGAACGTCTCGGCCGCGCAGCTGGTGCCGATCCTGCGCCCGCTGGTGCCGCAGTGGGGCCACCTGGCGGCCTACCCCGGCAACAACATGCTGGTGATCAGCGACCGCGCCGGCAATGTCGCGCGCCTCGCCGACATTATCAACAAGCTCGATAACGGTGGTGACCGCGACATCGAGAGCGTACCGCTGGAGAACGCGGCGGCGGCCGAGGTGGTGCGCATCCTCACCACCATGATCCAGCAGAACAAGCAGGCCGATCCCACCGCCAGCGCCGCTGCGGTGATCGCCGACGAGCGCTCCAATGCCGTGCTGGTGGGCGGTGACAAAACCGAGCGCGCCCGCATCATCAGCATCATCCAGCGCCTGGACTCGCCGTTGAAGGACAACGACGGCGCCACCCAGGTGGTCTACCTGCGCTACGCCTCGGCGGAAAACCTGGCGCCGATCCTCGAAGGCTATGCCCAGCAGGCCAACAGCAGTGCCAGCGGCAGCAGCGCGCCGGCGACGCCGGCCTCGTCCGCCAGCTCCGGCAGCGGCGGCTTCGAGAAGACCCGCGTGCTGGCCGACAAGGACACCAACGCCCTGGTCATCACCGCGCCGCCGAAGACCATGCGGCAGATCCGCAATGTGATCGCCCAGCTCGACATCCAGCGCCCGCAGGTGCTGGTGCAGGCGATCATCGCCGAGGTGTCGGTGACCCGCTCCAGCCAGCTGGGCCTGGATTTCGCGGTCTACAACCCGAATGGCGGCGCCGCCGCCAGCATCCTCGACTCCTCCACCCTCTCGGCGCTCACTAGCGTCGCCACCACCGGCAATCCGCTGGCCGGCCTGGGTGCGCTCGGCCAGGGCATCAACATCGGTGGTGCGGTGATCCAGAACGAGGGCCGCAGCGGCACCAGCTTCGCGGTGCTACTGAAGGCGCTGCGCTCCGACGGCGACACCAATGTGCTGTCGACACCGACCCTGACCTCGCTGGACAACGAGGAGTCGGAAGTGTCGGTGGGCCAGGAAGTGCCTTTCCTGTCCGGCTCCTACAGCAACAGCAACACCACCACCAGCGGCACGGTGAATCCCTTCCAGACCATCGAGCGCAAGGACGTGGGCCTCAAGCTCGGCGTCACGCCCCAGATCAACGAGGGCAATTCGGTCAAGCTGAAGATCAAGCTGGAGTCTTCCAGCGTCGCCAGCGGCGGCGCCGGCACCGCCAACCTGGTCACCAACAAACGCACCATCACCAACACCGTCAACGTCGATAGCGGCCAGGTGCTGGTGCTCGGCGGCCTCACCGACGACAACCTCAATGACGGCGTGTCCGGCGTGCCGCTGCTGTCGAGCATCCCGGTGCTGGGCAACCTGTTCAAGTCGCGCAGCGTCTCCAAGGTCAAGCGCAACCTGATGGTGTTCATCCACCCGACCATCCTGCGCAGCAAGGAAGAGGGCGACTTCTACACCCAACGCAAGTACGACTCGGTACGCGATATCCAGGTGCGGGCCGCCGAGAAGAGCAAGGTGCCGCTGATCGGCGGCTCGCGCATCGTCATGCCCGAGCTGGAAGCCTATATCCGCGACAACACCGCGCCACCCTCGGCAACCCCGCCGGCCGCGCTACGGGCCGACAGCCCCAGCGTCGATCCAGCGTCGACGCCGGCCCCCAGCAGCCCGTCCGCGAGCAGCAGTCCGGCACCGACTCCGATCCCGCCGCCGGCCGCCGCCGCGCCGACGCCGGCTCCGGCTCCGGCCGCGACGGTGGACCGCAGCAAGCTGGCACCCAATGTGCTGGTGATCCCGGCGGAACGTCCCTCCACCGCCGCGCCCGCTGGCTCGCGCTGACCCGCTGCTCACCATGTCCACGGAAGTTTCGGGCGACGCCCTCCGCCGCCCTCCCTTCGCCTTCGCCAAGCGCCACGGCCTGATCGTCGGCGAGGCCGCCGGCGAGCACGTCACCGTGTTCGCGCGGCCTGGCGTGAGCGTGGCCTCGCTGGCCGAGGCGCGCCGCTTCCTGCGCCGGCCGGTGAAGCTAGCCACGGTCTCGGCGGAAGAATTCGACAAGCTGCTGCAGAAGACCTACGAGGGCGTTACTGGCGCCACCGCGGCGCTAGCGACCGGCCTCAAGGAAGAAAACGTCGAGGCCGACGACCTTTCGGCGGCGCTGGCCGAAGCGCAGGACCTGCTGGAGTCGGACGACGACGCACCGATCATCAAGTTCATCAACGGTCTGCTGGTGGAAGCGATCAAGGAGAACGCCTCCGACATCCACGTCGAGACCTACGAGCGCGGTATCACCGTGCGCTTCCGGGTGGACGGCGTGCTGCGCGAGGTGATCAGCGCGCCAAAACAGTTGGCGCCGAAGATCGTCAGCCGCATCAAGATCATGGCGCGCCTGGACATCGCCGAGAAGCGCCTGCCGCAGGACGGCCGCATCAGCCGCGCCTTCGGCGGCCGCAAGGTCGATGTACGCGTTTCGACCATCCCCACCGGCACCATCTATGAGCGGGTGGTGATGCGTATCCTCGACAAGCAGTCGGAGCGCATCGACCTGGAACTGCTGGGTCTGGACGAGCAGCAGATCACCATCCTCAAACGCATCATCTTCCGCCCGCACGGCATCCTGCTGGTGACCGGCCCGACCGGCTCCGGCAAGTCGACCACGCTGTACTCGGCGCTCAGCGTGCTCAACGACAAGAGCCGCAACATCATGACCGTCGAGGACCCGATCGAGTACTACATCGACGGCGTCGGCCAGACCCAGGTCAACGCCAAGGTGGAGATGACCTTCGCGCGCGGCCTGCGCGCGATCCTGCGTCAGGACCCGGACGTGGTGATGGTCGGCGAAATCCGTGATCTGGAAACCGCGCAGATCGCGGTGCAGGCCTCGCAGACCGGTCACCTGGTGCTGTCCACCCTGCACACCAATACCGCCGTCGGCGCGATCACCCGCCTGCGCGACATGGGCATGGAGCCCTACCAGCTCAGCTCCTCGCTGGTCGGACTGATGGCGCAGCGGCTGGTGCGCACGCTATGCCCCCAGTGCAAGACACCCTACGAGGCCAGCCGCGCCGAGAAGGAACAGCTCGGCGTCGCCAACGTCGAGCTACCGCTGACGCTCTACCAGGGCCAGGGCTGCGGGCACTGCCGCCACACCGGCTATGCCGGCCGCAGCGGCATCCACGAGCTGATCGAGGTCGACAAGAAGCTCGAGGAAATGATCCACGACGGTGCTTCCGAGCAGCAGTTGGAAGCCTATGCCCGCAGCCGAGGCCCGGGCATCCTGCAGTCCGGCCGCCGGAAGGTGTTGGCCGGCCAGACCACGCTGCGCGAAGTGCTGCGCGTCACCATCGAAGACTGACGAGCGCCTGCATGGCCGCCTTTGAATACAGCGCGCTAAACGCCCGTGGCAAGCAGGAAAAAGGCCTGATCGAGGCCGAAACCGCGCGCCAGGCGCGCGCCCTGCTGCGCGAGCGCGGGCTGACGCCGATGGAGCTGAAGGAGGTCGCCGAGCAGCGCGGCAAGACTGGCGGCGACGGCGGCGGCACGGTCAAGACCAGCGGCGGCTCGCTGTCGTCCACCGAGCTGTCGCTGTTCACCCGCCAGCTCGCCACCCTGTTCCGCTCCGGCCTGCCGCTGGACGAGGCGCTGACCGCCGTCGCCCAGCAGAGCGAGAGTGCCAAGGTGAAGCGCATCGTGCTCGGCATCCGCTCGCGGGTGATCGAGGGCGACAGCCTAGCCAGCGCGCTGGCCCAGTTTCCCTCGGCCTTCCCCACCCTGTTCCGCGCCACCGTCGAAGCCGGCGAGCAGGCCGGCAAGCTCGACCATGTGCTGGAGCGGCTGGCGGACTACGTCGAGCGCCGGCAGGCGATGCAGAGCAAGATCCTGCTCGCCACCTTCTACCCCGCCATCCTCACTCTGGTCGCCATCGGCGTGGTCTCGCTGCTGCTGACTTATGTGGTGCCCAAGGTGGTGGAAGTGTTCGACTCGATCGGCGCCGATCTGCCGGTGCTGACCAAGATGATGATCGCCACCTCCGGCTTCCTGCGGAACTACGGGGTCTTCCTGGTAATCGCCCTGGCGCTGGGTGGCTGGCTATTCGCGCGCGCGATGCGCGGCGATGCCTTCCGCCGCCGGGTGCATCAGCGCCAGCTCAAGCTGCCGCTGATCGGCCGGCTGACGCGCGGCGCCAACACCGGCCGCTTCACCCGCACCCTGGGCATCCTGTTCGGCGCCGGCGTGCCCATCCTCGACGCCATGCGCATCGGCACCCAGGTGGTCGGCAACCTGCCGATGCGCGACGCCATCGAGGAGGCCGCCAAGCGGGTGCGCGAGGGCGCCGGGCTGGCGCGCTCGCTGGAGGCCAGCAAGCTGTTCCCACCGATCACCGTGCACCTGATCGCCAGCGGCGAGGCCAGCGGCAAGCTCGACGAAATGCTCGACCGCGCCGCCGACAATCAGGAACGCGAGGTGGAAACCCTGATCGCGGCCCTGATGGGCATCTTCGAGCCGGTGCTGATCCTGGCCATGGGCGGCATCGTGCTGCTGATCGTGCTGGCCATCCTGCTGCCGATCTTCGACCTCAACACCCTGGTCAAGTAGTCGATCAGAACCGGCTCACACCGGCATCGGCTTGCGGTCGCTGTAGTTGAGAAAGCCGCGGATCACCCGGTACAGCCACCAGACGCCCAGCACCACGAAGCCGAAGGCGCCGATCAGCACGAAGGTCAGCACTCCGCAGATCACCGACCACAGCAGCCCCCACCAGAAGGTGCGGATCAGCCAACTGTAGTGGCTGCGCACGAAGGCGCTGCTGGTCTCGTTGATCTTGATGTGGCTGATGATCACCGCGATCACCGAGGTCAGGCCGTTGAACGGCGCCAGGGCGTGCAGGATGTAGGTGATCAACAACAGATTGCGCTCGGCCTCGGTACCGGCCTCGACGGTGACGGCGTTGCTGGTGCTATCCACGGTGTCTTCCCTCGGCGTGTTGGTCTGGTGGTTGTGGGCGAATTGAACTCCCGCAAGGACTGTCCCTGCTGACACGGCCGCCCTCAGGCAGCGTACTGACGCACAATAACCGCAAAGCCGGAACCGCGACCTACATCATGAAAGTAACCACATTGATCCTCGCCCCCCTCTTAGGCCTGAGCATCCTGCCCCTGATGGCCGCCGCAGATCCGGCGAGCTGTTTGGCGGAGCAGGCCGAGATCAGCCGCCTGCAAGCACGCGTCCTCGAACTGGAGAAGGCATTACGTGGCCCGGCTGCTCCCGAAGCCGCCAGTACTGCACCGACGGCGAGCCCCGGTTTGGCGCCGAAGCCGGCCAACAAGATCGTGGTGGTGGAGGAAGAACCCTACAGCCGCAGCGGTTGCCGACCCAGCCTGTTCCAGGACGTGCCCTATGCCAAGTGGATGGATCCCGAACTCTGGATGGAGCTGGAGAAAGGCATGAGCCCGGTGGCGGTCGAGAGCCTACTAGGGCCCGAGCACTACGACACCGCCGGTGGCGGCAATGTGAAATGGGAGTACGGCAAGTGCGGCCCCCGCGCCCGGGCGGAGTTGCTGTTTGAAAAAGGCCAGCTCAGCGACTGGCGCCTGCCGAGCAAGTAATCGAGGACAGCGCTCAGGCGGGCGGCAACAGCCCCAGGGCCATGCGCCACACCATGAAGCCCAGCAGGCTCAATGCCGCAGCGGCGCCAGCCAGTGCCAGCGGGTGATGGGCCAGCAGAGGTGCGAGCAGGCCGGCGGTCATGGCGTTGAACAGCAGCATGAAAAAGGCTTGCAGGCTGGATGCCGCACCCCGGTGATCGGGATAGCGGTCCAGCAGTAGCAACGCTAGGGTTGGAAAGGCGCAGGAGATTCCGATACCGACCAGCCCGATAGGCAATACCGTCCAAGGCAGCCCTGGCGCCAGCAGCAGCGCCACGCCGAGGTTGACGACCGTGCCCAGCGCCATCAACCGATAGGCCAAGCCCACGGTCTGAATCGGCGTGCGGCGCCCAGCCAGACGCCCCGACAGCAGGGCGCCCGTCATCATGCCGCCAATGGCCGGCACGAACAGCCAGGCGAACTGTCTCTCGTTGAGTTGCAGCACATCGAGGATCAAGGCCGGCGCACTCGCGATGTATAGGAACAGCGCGCCGAAATTGAACATGGTCGCCAGGATCAAACGACGGGTCAGCCGGTCGCGCAGCATCCGCCCGTAGAGGCGCGCCAGCGGCCGCGCCGCGAAGGGACTGCGCGCCTTGGCAGGATGGGTTTCCGGCAAGGCCAGCAGGCACCAGAGGGCCACCAGTACCGAGAACGCGGCGAGCAGGGCGAATAGGCTGCGCCAGCCACCGAGGCCCAGCAGCCATCCACCCACCACCGGCGCCAGCGCTGGCGCGACGCCGAAAATGAGTGTGATGTGCGACATCAGCCGCTGCGCGTCCGGACCGGCGAAGCGGTCACGGATGATGGCGCGGCCGACGATCAGGCCAGCGCCGGCGGCAACGCCCTGCAGGGCACGGAAGGCCAGCAGGCCGTGGAAGCTTGGTGCCAGCGCGCAACCGGCCGATGCCAGTGCGAACAGCAGGGTGAAGGCGATGATCGGCCGGCGCCGGCCGTAGGCGTCGGAAATCGGGCCGTGGAACAGCGACATGCCGGCGTAGGCGATCAGATAGACGCTGATGGTCTGCTGCATCGCCGCCGCACTGACCCCGAAATCGGCGCCCATGGCGCGGAAGGCCGGGAAGAAAGTGTCGATGGAAAACGGCCCCAGCATCGCCAGGGCAGCGAGCAGAGGGGCGAGCCGGCCAGCCGTCGCGGACCTCACGCCGTGACGGCGGGCTGGGCGGCGGCAAGCAGGCTGCGAATGCGCCCGCTGATGTCGTGCTCCACCTCGCGCGCCGCCACCGCGATGGCATTGGCAAAAGAGGTGGCGTCGGCACTGCCGTGCGACTTGATCACCAGGCCATTGAGACCCAGCAGGCTGGCACCGTTGTAGTTGCGGGGATCAATGCGCGCGGCCAGACGGTTCAACACCGGCTTGGCGACCAGCGCCGCCGCCATGGTGTAGCTGGAGCGGGTGAACTCCGCCTTCATGAAGTCGCGGATCATCTTCGCCGCGCCCTCGGCCGACTTCAGCGCGACATTGCCGACAAAGCCATCGGCAACCACCACATCGGCCTCGCCACGGAAGATCCCATCCCCCTCGACGTAGCCTGTGTAGTTGAGCCCGGAACCCTGCAACAGCTGGGCAGCGGCCTTGATGGTGTCATTGCCCTTGATCTCTTCCTCGCCGATGTTGAGCAGCGCCACCCGGGGCCGGGTGATGCCCTGCATGGCGGTGGCCAGAGCGGCGCCCATCACCGCGAATTGCAGGAGCTGTTCGGGCGAGCACTCGGCATTGGCGCCGAGATCCAGCATGTAGGGGCAACCCTGGGTGGCCGGCATCGGCGCGCAGATCGCCGGACGGTCGATGCCCGGCAGGGTCTTGAGCACGAAGCGCGCGGTCGCCATCAAGGCGCCGGTATTGCCGGCCGATACCGCCGCCTGCACCGCACCGGACTTGACCAGGTCGATGGCCACCCGCAGCGAGGAATCCTTCTTGTTGCGCAGCGCCTTGGACGGCGACTCGTCCATCGCCACCACCTCGCTGGCGTGCCGCAGATGCAGTCGCGCCGAAGACTTGCGGCCTAGCGCGGCACGCAACTGCGCTTCATCGCCAACCAGAGCGAGATGCAGGCGAGGATCAACGGCCAACGCCAAAAGAGCAGCGTCCACGGTGGTCTTCAGACCGTGGTCGCCGCTCATGGCGTCAATGCTGAGGTGTATCGACTCGGCCATCCGCTTGCGCTGGGGTGGGTCGAGGCGAAACCGGCCGCTTAGGCTTCGGCGGACTCGTCAGCGGCGGCCGCCTTGGCCGCCTTGTCGATCACCTTGCGACCACGGTAGTAGCCGTCGGCGGTGACGTGGTGACGCAGGTGCGTCTCGCCCGAGGTCGGGTCGATGGACAGCGCCGGCGCGGTGAGCGCGTCGTGGCTGCGGCGGTGACCGCGGCGGGCGCGGGATTTCTTGTCTTGCTGAACGGCCATGTGAAGCTCCGGGGAATCTGCAAATTCGGCGGTAACGCGGGCCCTGAAAGCCCTCCCTAGCGCGCCGGGAACTTGCCCTTGAGAGCGAGAAAAGGGTTCGGGCGCGTGTCGCCAGGTCGATCATTATCGCCTACTTCCGGGCGGCTTGTCTCCCCCGGCCTGGCCGCGCAGTCGGTATTGGCGCAGCGCGGGGCGATTGGCAGGGCCAGCAAGGCCTCATCCTCCAGGGTCTCGCGCAAGACCAGCTGACCGCCTTCCGCCAGCACCGGCTCGCAGCTTTCCAGCAAGCGCTCTTCCTCGGCTTCGCTGCCGACCAGGCAGAGATCGAAGCGCGCATCCAGGGTCCACGACATCGGCCGCAGACAACGCTGACAGAGCAGGCGGAACTCGCCGCCAAGCTCACCCTGCAAGCGTCCGAGCGCCTGGACGTCCGCGACAAAGCGCAGGGCAACCCGGAGCTGGCCATCGGCATCCACCAGCGCCGCAGCCAGGCGCGGCAGCTCGGCCAGCGGCAGACTGGCTTGCAGCGCCAGCTCCCGCGCCACCGCCTCGGCGACATCCAGCTTTAAGGGAATTCCCGCGTCTCGCATACACTTCGCACCTTTCTGCCCGGCCGACATTGTAGTGAGCTCCTCGACCCGACTGATTCTTGCCTCCGGCTCGCGCTACCGCGCCGAGTTGCTGGCGCGGCTGCGCCTCGACTTCGAACAAGCCAGCCCGGACGTGGACGAGACCGCCCTGCCCGGAGAATCCGGCCCGGAGCTGGCGCGGCGGCTGGCGGTAGCCAAGGCCGAGGCGATTGCCAGCCGGCACCCGGAGGCCTGGGTGATCGGCTCCGACCAGGTGGCCGTCTGCGAGGGCCGCCTGCTCGGCAAGCCGGGCAGCCGCGAGCAGGCCGGCGAGCAATTGCGCTTCCTGGCCGGCAAGACCACCGATTTCTTTACTGCGGTCGTGCTCCGGCGCCGGCAGCCCTCGGTGCAGCAGGCCGCGCTCGACCAGACCACCGTGCGGATGCGCCCGCTCAGCGAGGCCGAGATCGAGCGCTATCTCGATGCCGAACCCGCCTACGACTGCGCCGGCAGCGCCAAGATCGAAGGGCTCGGCATCAGCCTCTGCGCCGAAGTCCAGAGCCGCGATCCCACGGCGCTGATCGGCCTGCCCCTGATCGCCTGCGCGGAACTGCTGCGCGGCGCCGGATTGCGACTGCCATGACCTCCTCCTTGCACCCTCAAGCTACCCCTCCGGCCTCGCCAGACCACGGCGACGCGCACCCGTCCCACGGCGCGCCGCCACGGCACGACCACGGCCACGGCCACCACCATCGCCATCACCATCATCACGACCATCACCACCACGCCGCGCAGGCCTCGCACCGCCGCCTGCTGGGGGCTCTGCTGGTGACGGTGGCGGCGATGGTGGTCGGCGTGATCGGCGGCCTGATGTCCGGCTCGCTGGCCCTGATCGCCGACGCCGGCCACATGCTCGCCGATGCCGGATCGCTGGGCCTGGCCCTGCTCGCCGCCCGCCAGGCCCTGCGCGAAGCCGATGCCAACCACAGCTACGGCCACGTGCGCCTGCCGGTGCTGGCCGCCTTCATCAATGGCCTGCTGCTGCTCGCCGCCAGCGCCTGGATCACCTACGAGGCGGCGACCCGCATCTACCAGCCGCGCGCCATCGACGGCGGCACCATGACCCTGATCGCCGGCGTCGGCCTGGCCGCCAATCTGATCTCGCTGGCCCTGCTGCACGGCGGCGACACCGAGGACCTCAACCGCCGTGGCGCCGCCGCGCATGTGCTGTCCGATCTGCTCGGCTCGGTCGCGGCACTGATCGCCGGCCTGGTGATCCTGACCACCGGCTGGCAGCTGGTGGACCCGCTGCTGTCCTTCCTGGCTGCCGCGCTGGTGCTGCGCATCGGCCTGCGCATCACCCGCGAGGCGGCGCACATCCTGCTCGAAGGCACGCCGCGCGGCATGGATCTGCAGAAGATTTCCAATGCACTGCCGGACGAGGTCGCGGGTCTGGTCAGCGTCCACCATCTGCATGCCTGGTCGCTGTCGCAGACCAAAAAATTGATGACCCTGCACGCGGTCCCGGATGGCAGCGTCAGCTCCGCCGCCTTGATCGCCGCGATCCGCAGCGCGCTGGAGCGCCACGGCATCACCCACGTCACCATCCAGCTGGAGCCGGCGGCCGGCTGCGGCGACGCTGCCTGCGATCACCGCGACTAGGGAACCGTCCGCGCCGGCCTCAGCCGCGCAGCCAGTCCGGCAGCGAATGCACCGAGTCGATCACCGCCAGCGCCCCGGCGCGGCGGATGCGTCCGGCCTCGTGGACACCGCAGGCGACACCCAGCGCCGGCATGCCAATGGCGGCGGCCATCGCCGCGTCGTACTCGGTATCACCGATCATCAGCGCCCGTTCGGCCGGCACCTGCAGCTCGGCGAGGATTTCCCGCAGCATCAGCGGATCGGGCTTGCTGGCAGTCTCGTCGGCGGTCTTGGTAACCATGAACAACGGTCGCAACTCAGCATGATGGCGCAGCGACCGATTGAGTCCGGGGCGCGACTTGCCGGTGGCGACGCTCAGCCAGTAGCCATCGCCGTGCAGACGCTCCAGACAGCGCTGGGCACCGTCGAACAGCGGCGCCTCGTTGGCGCCGCCGCCGGCCGGACCCAGCCATTGCTGGCGATAGCCCTCCAGCAACCGCAGCACCTCGCCGGGCTCCGCCTCGGGATACAGGCGCGCCATGCCGTCGCTCAGACTCAGGCCGATCAGCTCGCGAATCTGCTGGTCCTGGCGCGGCGGCAACCCCAGCGCGGCAATCGCGCCCTGCATTGAGTCGACGATCAACTGGGCGGAGTCGGACAGAGTGCCGTCCCAATCGAAGATCAGCAGGTCGTAGGGTCGGTTCAAGACGAACTCCGTTCGAGCCATCCCTGGCGCGGCCGCAGTCGCTCGCGCACCCCCTGCCCGGCCATCCATGACCGGGCGTTCGCCGGGACGATCTGCCATTCAAGGCAGATCGTCTGATCCGGCTCACCCCAATCGAAGATCAGCAGATCATAAGGCCGCGACATCGGGCAGCAACCGGATTCAGAGCTTCTGCAGGAAGTTGCGCAGCTCGTCCGGCATCGGCGCGTTCAGCAGCAGCTTGGGGAACTCGGCGGTCGCCGGCAGCTGCAGGAAGTGCGAATGCAGGAACATGCGCTTCAGGCCGCGTTCGCGCAGCGGCAGGTTGTCGTCGCGCTGTCCGTACTTGGCGTCACCGGCCACCGGATGGCCCAGCGCCAGGGCGTGAACGCGGATCTGGTGGGTGCGGCCGCTGAAAATCTCCACCTCGCAGAGCGTGGTGTCGCGGTACTTGGCGCGCGGCGAGAAGCGGCTCTTGGACGGCTTGCCGTCCTCGTCGATCTGCACATGGTGCTGGTCGCCGAGGCGGGTCTTGACCAGGGCCGCGTCGACGTCGCGGTCCTCGCCCCGCCACTTGCCGATCAGCAGCGCGAAGTAGCGCTTGACGATGTCGCCGTCCTTGAATGCCCGCTGGGCGCGCAACAGCGCCGGCCGGGTCTTGGCCAGCAGCAGCACGCCGGAGGTGTCGCGGTCCAGGCGATGGCAAAGCTCCACGTATTCGTACTTGTCCCAGGCACGGATCGCTTCGATCACGCCGTACAGCTGGCCGGTACCGCCGTGGGCGGAGATGCCGTGCGGCTTGTTCAGCACCAGGTAGTTGGCGTCCTCGAAGATCACCGCCTCGCGCAGCTCGTTGAGCACCCGGTCCGGCGGCCGCACCGGCTCGCGCGGGTCGGCCATGCGGATCGGCGGAATGCGCACCTGCTCGCCGGCCGAGAGCCGGCGGTCGGCCTTCACCCGGCCACCGTCGACGCGCACCTGGCCGGAGCGCAGCAGGCGGTAGATGTGCGACTTCGGCACGCCCGGCAGCTGCTTGAGCAGGAAGTTATCCAACCGCTGACCGTCAGAGCTGGCGTCGATGCCGACATGGCGGACCTCCTGGCGCTCCGGCGGCGGCAGCGGCTCCTTGGGCGTGCGCAGCGAACCGTAGGCCGGGCGCAGGGCGTCGGACTTGGGCTTGGCCCGCCCGCGGGCAGCGGCGGCGGGCGCCGCGGCAGCGCGGCCGGCCGGCTTCGGCCGCCCCGGCGTCGACAACGCAGCACTGCGGGCCGGCTTGGCATTCCGGGCGGGCTTAGCACCATGGGCGGACTTGCCAGCGGCGGCTGGCTTGGCGGCGCGAGCGGGCTTGCTGCGGGGCGGCTTGCCGGCACCGGCTTCGAGCCGACCGGCACCGCGACGGGCCGCTGGAGCCGCTTTTTTGCCCGACGGCGCGGCTGAACGGGTCTGCGGTTTTTTTGAGCGGGGGGATTGTGGCACTATTACCCGCCGCACCGATTTCGGGCAGCGGCTCAATAAGAAGATTGGCTCGCAGCATAAGCGACGAAAGCCCTTAAGCCCAAAGCCAGCTTCAACATTCGATTTCACGCCCGCGCCGCTGTCTTTGCGCGGGGTTTCGCTTCACCCCAAAAAACGCCCGCACTCGCGGCGCGAAACCAGACCCAACGACGTGCACCCCGACTTCCCCACCCTGCTTGCCCTGTGCAGCCTGCTCGCCGCGTTCTGCGGCCTGAGCGTCGCTGCCGGGCGCGCGTCGGCGGGAACCCGAGGCCGTGCCGAGCCGTCCACGCCCCATATGCCAGGCGTGCCGCAACGGGTACTGATCCGCACTGCCAGCCCCCCGGGCGCGCACCCAAGGTCTTACTTACATGAAACGCATTTTGATCAACGCCACGCAGCGCGAGGAACTGCGCGTGGCGATCGTGGACGGCCAGCGTCTGATCGACCTGGATATTGAAACCGCCGCTCGCGAACAGAAAAAATCCAACGTTTACAAAGGTCGCATCACCCGCGTCGAGCCCTCGCTCGAAGCCTGTTTTGTCGACTACGGCGCCGAGCGCCACGGTTTCCTGCCGCTCAAGGAAATCCACAAGAGCTACTTCAAGCCGGGCGCGCCCAACAACTCCAGCAACATGAAGGAGCTGGTGGCCGAAGGCACCGAGCTGATCGTCCAGGTTGAAAAGGAAGAGCGCGGTAACAAGGGCGCCGCCCTGACCACCTTCGTCAGCCTGGCCGGCCGCTACCTGGTGCTCATGCCCAACAACCCGCGCGCCGGTGGCATCTCCCGCCGCGCCGAGGGCGAGGCCCGCGAGGAAACCAAGGAAGCCCTGGAAGCCCTGCAACTGCCCAGCGGCATGGGCGTGATCGTCCGCTCCAACGGCGTCGGCCGCAGTGCCGAGGAGCTGCAGTGGGACTGCAACTACCTCGCCGAGATCTGGAAGGCAATCACCGAGGCGGTGGCCAAGAAGCCGGCGCCGTTCCTGGTCTACCAGGAAAACAACATCGTGCTGCGCGCGCTGCGCGACTACCTGCGCCCCGACATCGGCGAGGTGTGGGTGGACCACCACGAGGTCTACACCCAGGCCAAGGAGCAGATGGAGGCGACCATGCCGGCCGACCTCGCCAAGCTCAAGCTCTACCGTGACGAGGTGCCGCTGTTCAGCCGCTACCAGGTCGAGTCGCAGATCGAGGCCGCCCACGAGTCGGTGCTGCGCCTGCCCTCCGGCGGCTCGATCGTCATCGACCACACCGAAGCGCTGACTTCCATCGACATCAACTCCGCCAAGAGCACCGGCGGCGGCAGCATCGAGGAAACCGCGTTCAAGACCAACTGCGAAGCCGCCGACGAAATCGCCCGCCAGTTGCGCCTGCGCGACTTGGGCGGCTTGGTGGTGATCGACTTCATCGACATGGAGTCGAACAAGAACCAGCGCGAGGTCGAGAAGCGACTGGAGCGCGCGGTGGAGATGGACCGCGCCCGCATCCAGCTCGGCAAGATCAGCAAGTTCGGCCTCTTGGAACTGTCGCGCCAGCGCCTGCGCCCGACGCTCGCCGAGCACATGCAGATCACCTGCCCGCGCTGCTCCGGCATCGGCCACATCCGCAGCGTCGAGTCGCTGGCGCTGTCGATCCTGCGCCTGATCGAAGAAGAGGGCATGAAGGACAAGACCGCCCGTGTGGTCGCCCAGATCCCGGTGGACGTCGGCACCTTCCTGCTCAACGAGAAGCGCGCCAATCTTCAGGAGATCGAGAAGCGCTGCAAGGTGGCGGTCACCCTGGTGCCGAACGAGACCCTCGACTCGCCGCATTTCCAGATCAACCGCATCCGTGGCGACCATCTGGACCAGGACAACAACAACGCGGTCAGCTACAAGATCCCCACCGACTTCAAGGCCGACGAGCGCCTGAGCATGCCGATCGTCACCGTCCCCGCCGGCAAGCCGGTGGCGGAAGCGGCGGTGCAGGGCATCAAGCCGGCCACGCCGCCGCCGGTGGTCGTGGCGGCCGCACCGGCCGCGCCGGTCGCCGTGGCAGCCGCCGCGCCGGCGATGCAGGCGGTGACCACCACCAAGGACGGCTTCTGGGCGCGTCTTGCCTACGTCTTCGGCTTCGGCGCCAAGCCGGTCATCGAGGGCAAGCGCCGCGAAGACAAGCGGGATGGCAAGCGCGAGGAGCGCGGCGCCCGCCCGGACGGCCGCAACGACGGTCGCCGTGACGGCAACCGCAACGAACAGGGCCGCCGCGACGGCCAGCGCCAGGATCAGCCGCGCCGCGACGGTCGTCCCGGTCAGCCCGGCGGCCAGCCGCAGCAGGCCCAGAACAACCAGCAGCGCCGCGATGGCGGCCGCCCGCAGAACGGCAACGAGCCGCGTCCGCAGGGCGAACGCCGCGATGGCCGCCACGCCCCGCAGCAGGCCCAGCCGGCAGCACCGGCCGCCGCAGGCCAACCGCAGGCGCAGAACCCACGTCCGCCGCAGGCTGAGCGTGGTCCGCGTCCGGAAGGCCGGCCGCCGCGCGAAGCCGGCGAGCAGGGTGGCCGTCCGCCGCGCCCGCAGAACAATGAGGGTGGTCGTCCGCCGCGCGATGGCGCCGAGGCCGCTGGCCGTCCGCCGCGCCAGGACAATGCCGCCAATCCCGGCCGTCCGCCGCGTGACGGTGGCGGTCGTCCGCCGCGTCCGGGCAGCGAAGCCGCCGCCGCGCTGAGCGCCAACCCGGCCGCCGAGGCCGCGCCGGTCGCGACGGCGCCGGTGGAACTGCCGCCGCTGCCGCCGGAAACCGGCTTCCGTCCGGGCCTGATCGGTGGCACCGCCCCGGTCGCCAGCACGGCCGCCGCGTCGGTGGTCGAGGCCGGCGTTACCGCCGAAGCCGTAGCCACGACCGGTGAAGAGGTCGACGGCGAAGCTGGCGAGCGTGACAACACGGTTCCGGGTGGCCGCAGCCTGCGCGGACGCCGCAACCGTCGCCGTGGCGGTCGCGGCCGCAATGGCGAGCGCACGAGCACCGAAGGCACAGCCAATGACGCGGCCGAGTCGGTTGAAGACGCCGTCGAAGTCGGCGAGCTGAGCGAAAATCCGGCGGCAGAGCCGGTCGCGCTGACTGAGCCGCTTGCCGCCGCCGCGATTCCTGCAGTGCCGGCACCGGTCGTGGCAGCGGAAGTCTCCACCGAAACCGCTACCCCGCCCCCCAGCCCGATCAGCGCCGCACCGGTGCAAGCCTCTCTGCTGGAGAGCGCCGAACCGGCTGCAGCCAAGCCGGCGGCGGAAGCCGGGGCCGGAGGCCGTCCGCGCCGTCCGGAAAGCAGCGAGCTGGCGCGCCCAGCGGCAGCCGCCGCTACTCCGCTCGCCGGAGCCGCCGTGATCGCGCGCGCCAGCGAGGCCGGCGACTACCAACCGCGCCTGGTGGTCAGCGGCGGCGACGGCCGCCACAGCGGCCCGGCCGTGATCAGCGCCAGCACCCCGCTGCCGCCGCGCAGCGCCAGCAGCGACTTCATGCCGCGTCTGCTGGTCTCCGCCGGGGGTAACGCCACCGTGACGCGGCCGGTCGCCAGTGGTCCGCTGACCAGTTCCAGCGCCGCCAGCAGCGACTTCCTGCCGCGCCTGCTGGTCACCGGCGAGAACGGCCCCTCGGCCCGCCCGCCGCGTCCGGCGCCGGCACCGGCGGAACCCGCCGAGGCTCCGGTGGTAGAGGCAGCTCCGCCTGCTACCCTGGAAGCGAGTACGGAAGCCGCCGACGCGGCCGCGCCGAAGACCGATCCGGTCTAAGCGCGCCTGCAGCACAAAGCCCGCCGGGGTTCACTCCCGGCGGGCTTTTTTTGTTTCCCTCTGATTGGCGGAGCCCGATCCGCTGCGCTAGTCCGCCTGCGTCAGGGCACGCGGCACCAGCACCGGGAAATCCAGCAGCATCTGCGCAAAAGCCTTGCCCTGGGGATCGGTGCGCAGCGAGGCGGCACCGCCATTGCCCAGCGCGTGGTGCAGCAGGAAGTTGAGCGAGTGGCTGCCGGGCAGACGCCAGCGCTGCACCCGGCCCTGTTCACCGCCGGCGAGCACGTGGGCGAAGTAGCGACGTAGCGCGTCCTCGCTCAGCGCCGCCTCGATATAGGGCAGGTATTCCGGCTTGCGGGCGATGACGCCGATGTTGGCGTGGTCGCCCTTGTCGCCGCTGCGCGCCAGCGCCAGGCGGATCAGCGGCAGGCTGACGGTATCGCTGAGGTCCACCGCCGGAGCCAGTTCCGGCTCCTCGGCGGGTGCGACATGACCACCCCCGGTGGGCACTGCCACCGGGAAGCGCTGCTCGCCTACCACCACCTCGACGCCGACCTGCGCCTTGGGCACCAGGGTGGAGAACAGCTTGGGGATCATGTGCGGCTCCGGCCGGCCGCCGCCGAAGTAGCCGGTGAAGCCGGGCGCCATGCCGGTCGCCGCCTGGGCGATCTCGCGGGCGAACAGCTTCAGCGCCTTGGGATTGGGATGCTGGACGGCGATCTTCACCACCACCTCGCGGGTGGCGGCCGCAGCCGGCCGGGCGTGCGGGCCGTAGCTCTCCTCGGCGCCGATGCAGTGGATGTCGACGCCGCTGAAGTCGCCCAGCTTCTGTTCTAGCAACTGCCGCCGCACCTTCTCCACCACCGCCGAGGCCGAGGCGCGGCCTTTGCGGGCGGCGTCGATGCCGCCGATCATGAACAGCGCCGCGCAGCGCATGCCCGCCGGATAGGTGGCGCTGACCTTGTAGCTGGCGGTCGGCGCCGAACCCTGGCAGCCGTTGACCCGCACCCGGTCCGGGCCCACCTGGGCCAGCCGCACCTGGGTGAAATCACAGCTCACATCCGGCAGCAGATAGGCGCGCGGGTCGCCGATCTCGTAGAGCATCTGTTCCAGCACCGTGTGTACCGACACCAGGCCGCCAGTTCCCTCGGGCTTGCTGACCACGAACTCGCCGCTGGGCTCGACCTCGACGATGGGGAAGCCCATGTCGGCATAGCCGGTCTGCACCAGTTCCCAGTCCGTGAAGTTGCCGCCGGTGCACTGGGCGCCGCATTCGATGATGTGACCGGCGATGGAGCCGGCGGCCAGGCGCGGATAGTCGTCCTCGGCCCAACCGAATTCGTGCATCAGCGGCCCCAGCACCACGGCGGAGTCCACGCAGCGGCCGGTGATCACCACCTCGGCGCCGGCGTCGAGCGCACGGGCGATGGGGATGGCGCCCAGATAGGCGTTCATGGAGACCAGGGTCGGCGGCTGCGGTTTTCCGGTGTCGAGTTCCACCGCCGCCGCGAATTCCTTGCGGCGCGGCAGCAGGTCGTCGCCCAGCACCACCGCCACCTTCAGCGCGATGCCAGCCTTGGCGGCGACGGCCTCCAGCGCCTCCTTGCAAGCCAGCGGGTTCACGCCGCCGGCATTGGCCACCACCTTGATGCCACGGGCCTTCAGCTCCGGCAGCAGCGGCGCCATCACATGCTCGACGAAGTCGGTGGCGTAGCCGTCCTTGGGATCCTTCATGCGCTTGGCGGCAAGGATCGACATGGTGATTTCGGCGAGGTAGTCGAAGACCAGGTAATCGACGTTTCCTTTCGACACCAGCTGAGCCGCTGCGGTGTTGGTATCGCCCCAGAAAGCGGAAGCTCCGCCGATCCGCACACTGTTCTTCATATCGCCCTCAGCTGCTTGATTAATAAGCCTTCAAAGCCCGCCCAACGGGCCAGAAGCGCCGACGCAGTGTGAACGATCCGGTGCCCAGGCACCAGAATAAGTTGGCTTACCGAATGCTAGGAAACCAGGGCCAGCGCAGCCCAGAGCAGCAGCGCCGAGGCGAGCCCGGCGAGGGCGTCGTCGAACATGATCCCGAAGCCGCCGTGCAACTTCTCGTCGAAGTAGCGGATCGGCCAGGGCTTGAGCACGTCGAAGAAGCGGAACAGGGCAAACACCGCCAGCAGCCACCACGCAGAGACCGCCGGGTAGACCAGCAGCGGCGCGGCGGCAATGCAGAAGCCGACGATCTCGTCGAAAACGATGCCGCCGTGGTCGTGAACCTGCAGCAGATGCGCGCTGCGTCCGCAGATCCAGCAGCCGAAGACGAACAGCAGCGCACAGGCCAGCGCATAGGCCGGTAGCGGCAGCGCGTGCAGCGCGAAGTAGAACGGCAGTCCGACCAGGGTGCCGAACGTGCCCGGCGCCTTGCGCGCCAGGCCGGTGCCGAAACCGAAGGCGATCAGATGCTCGGGCGTGCTCAGGATCAGCGCATCCGGCTCGCGCGGCTGGCGCGATTCAGTCACTGAGCGCCTCGACCTGCACGGTCTTGCCCCAGAGCCGCGAGGCGATGATCGCCATGCCATCGGCATCGCCGGTGCTGAACCACTGCACCTTGCCCGGCAGCGGCGACACCACCAGCAAACCCTCGGCCTGCAGCAGCGCCTCGGTGCGGCGCGCCACCGCCTCGCCGGTATCGAGGATGGCGATGCGCGGCCCCACCACCTCGGCGACCAGCGGCCGCAGAAAGGGGTAATGGGTGCAGCCCAGCACCAGCACGTCGGCACCAGCCGCCAGCAACGGCGCGGTGTATTCCTCGACCAGGGCGCGGGTCTGCGGGCCGTTGAGATCGCCCAGTTCCACCCGCTCCACCAACCCCGGGCAGGGCTGGGTGATGACCCGCACGCCGCCGGCATGCTCGCGGATCAGCTTGTGCAGTTTCTCGCCGGCAATCGAGGCCCCGGTAGCGAGCACCCCGATCACGCCGCTGTAGGTACGCGCGGCGGCCGGCTTCACCGCCGGCTCCATGCCGACGAAGCTCACCGGGTATTCGGCGCGCAGGGTCTCAATGGCGGCGATGGTCGCGGTATTGCAGGCGACGACGATGAGCTTGGCGCCGCGCGCCAGCAGCGCCTCGGTGACCGCCCGTGCCCGCGCGGTGATCTGGTCGGCGCTCTTGCCGCCGTAGGGGCAGTGCCCGGAGTCGGCGATGTAGAGGAAGTCCTCCTGCGGCAGGCGCTGCACCAGCTCCTTGAGCACGGTGATGCCGCCGAGGCCGGAATCGAAAACGCCGATGGGTGCGATGGACATGGGAGCTCAGAAGTGGCGGTAGCCGGTGGCGGTTATTGGACTGCTTTGCCCATCAGCGTAACGCAGCCGCAGGCCCGCTTCAGCCTGCATGAGGCCAACCACGGTGAGCGGCAGGTTCAAGGCCGCCAGCCGCGCCTGCGCCTCCGCGAGCCGCGCCGGTGGCAGGCAGACGCACAGCTCGTAGTCGTCGCCGCCCTGCGCCTGCAATTCAAATCGCTGGTCGCCGCTCAGCTCGCGGCTCAGTTCGGCGAAGGCCGGCGACTGCGGCAAGGCCTCGGGGTCCAGCTCGGCGCCCAGGCCGCTGGCGGCACAGAGATGGCGCAGATCGCCGGCGAGGCCGTCGGAAAGGTCCAGCGCGGCACTGGCGAGGCCACGTAGCGCCAGACCGGCGGCCAGGCGCGGTGTCGGCCGGTCCAGGCGTTCGCGCAGCATCAGATCCGCGTCGCCCTGCGCAGCCGCATCCAGACGCCGCAGCGCCAGAGCAGCATCGCCCAGAGTGCCGGTGACGCAGACCAGATCACCGACGCGCGCACCGCTGCGGCGGATCGCCTGCCCGGCCGGAACCAGACCCAGCACGGTGATGGTGATCGCCAGCGACCCGCGCGTGGTGTCGCCGCCGACCAGGGCGACGCGATGGGGCTCGGCCAGCGCCCGCAAGCCGCCGGCGAAGCCGCTGAGCCAGGCCTCGTCGGCCTCGGGCAGGCTCAGCGCCAGGGTGAACCAGCGCGGCTCCGCAGCCATGGCGGCGAGATCGGAGAGATTCACCGCCAGCGCCTTCCAACCCACCGCTTCGGGCGCGGTCTGGTGCGGAAAATGGCGGCCGGCGACCAGGGTATCGGTGCTCACCACCAGTTCGTAGCCGGCCGGAACCTGCAACAGGGCGGCATCGTCGCCGATGCCCAGCACCACGCCGGCGCGGGCGCTGGTGAGATCCTGGAAATGGCGCTGGATCAGCCCGAACTCGTCCACCGCCGCTCCTGAAAGGGGCGCCGCGCGCCTACTTGCCGTCCTGCACTTCCGCCGGCCGCAACTGCCGCGCCAGCTTGTCGAGCACGCCGTTGACGAACTTGTAGCCCTCTTCGGAGCCGAAGAGTTTGGCGAGATTGACCGCCTCGTTGACGATCACCCGCCAGGGCACCGAGGGCTCGTGAGCCAGCTCGTAGGCGCCGAGCAGCAGGATGGCGTGCTCGACCGGATCGAGCTGCTGCAGCGGGCGATCCAGATGTGGCACCACCGACAGCGTCAGCGGCTGCGCATTCTCGACCACGCCGCGCAGCAGCGCCTCGAAGTAGGCCGGGTCGGCGCGGCCCAGGCCTTCGTCCTGCTCGCGGAACTGCCGCAGCAACTGCTCCGGCGAAGTCTCGTTGACCAGCCACTGGTACAGGGCCTGGGCAGTGACGCGGCGGGCCAGGCCACGGCGGCTGACCGGCGCCGAGGGCGTTGCGTTCTCCTCGCTCATTCGGCGTCTCCCTCGGCTCCCGCATTGGCCTCGCGCGCAAGCCGGATCATCTCCAGCACCGCCTGCGCGCACTCGTAGCCCTTGTTGCCCTCGCCGGGGCCGGCGCGCTCCACCGCCTGCGCCGGGGTGTTGACGGTGAGCACGCCGAAGCCCACCGGCTTGCCGGTGGCGAGTTGCACGTCCATCAGGCCGCGCGCGCACTCGCCGGCGACGAAGTCGAAATGCGGGGTATCACCACGGATCACCGCGCCGAGCGCGACCACACCGTCCCAGTAGCCGGTCTCGGAGCGCAGCAGGGTCGCCGCCGCCAGCGGCAGCTCGTAGGCGCCGGGCGCGCGGAACTCGCCAATGCTGTCTGCGGGCACGCCCCAGTCCTTGAGGCAGGCACGGGCACCGGCCAGCAGAGCGTCGACCACCTCGACATTCCAGCGGGTGGCGACGAGGGCGATACGCACGTCGGAAAACTCGACGGCATCGGGCTTGGCGGGGGCGGCGTAACCGGTCTTGCTCATGGTTTCAATCGGGATCGAATCGGACATCAGTCGCAGGCGACGTACTCGACCACTTCCAGGCCGAAGCCGGACAGGCCGTACATCTTCTTGGGGCTGGACAGCACGCGCATCTTGCGCACGCCCAGGTCGTTGAGGATCTGCGCGCCCAGGCCGTAGGTGCGCAGCACCGGGCCGGTCGGCTCGGCGCCCTCCTCGGGCCGGTTGAGGCCGACGATCTGCTGCACCAGTTCGCGCGGCGACTCCGGGCGGCGCAGCAGCACCACCACGCCCTCGCCTTCCTCGGCGACGCGTTGCAGCGCCCGGCGCACCGGCCAGGAGAAATCGCCGTGGCGCACCGCCAGCACGTCTTGCAGCATGTTGCGGATGTGCACGCGCACCAGGGTCGGCTTGTTCATCACCACCGCGCCTTTCACCATCGCCAGGTGGATGGTGTTGTCGACGGTGTCCTGGTACGTGACCAGACGGAACTCGCCGAACTCGGTCTGCACATGGGTCTCGGCGACGCGCTCGACGGTGTGCTCGTTGTCCAGCCGGTAGCGGATCAGGTCGGCGATGGTGCCGATCTTGAGGTCGTGCTCCTTGGCGAAGGCTTCGAGATCGGGCCGGCGCGCCATGGTGCCGTCGTCCTTGAGAATCTCGCAGATCACCGCCGCCGGCGTGCGGCCGGCCAGCCGCGCCAGATCACAACCGGCTTCGGTATGACCGGCGCGGTTGAGCACGCCACCGTTCTGCGCCATCAACGGAAAGATGTGGCCCGGCTGGACGATGTCCTCCGGCTTGGCGTCGGACTTCACTGCGGTGCGCACCGTGTGTGCGCGGTCGTGCGCCGAAATGCCGGTGGTCACCCCCTGCGCCGCCTCGATCGACAGCGTGAAGTTGGTGCCGAAGCCGGAGCCGTTGTCGCTCACCATCAGCGGCAGGCGCAGCGCCTTGCACTTTTCCTGGGTGAGCGTCAGGCAGACCAGGCCGCGACCGAAGCGCGCCATGAAGTTGATGTCTTCCGGCCGCACCGCGTCGGCGCACATCAGCAGGTCGCCCTCGTTCTCGCGGTCCTCGTCGTCCATCAGGATCACCATCTTGCCGGCCTTCAGGTCGGCGATGATCTCGGGGATGCTGTGCAGGCCGCGATTGAGTTCGCTGGCTGGGGGCTTTACCTGGGCATTCATGCCTTGTTCTCCTCTTCGCGCGCGGTCAGCAGGCGCTCCAGATACCGCGCGATCAAATCCACTTCCAGATTCACCGCACCGCCGGCGGCGAGGCCGCCGAGGCTGGTGTGCGTCCAAGTATGCGGCACGATCATCACCCCGAAGCGCCGGCCGGCGACGGCGTTGACCGTCAGACTGATGCCGTCAATGGTGATCGAGCCCTTGCGGGCGATGTAGCGGGCGATGGCCTGTGGCGCCTCGAATTCCAGGCGCCAGCCGCGCGCCTCCTCGTGCTTGCCGACCAACTGGCCGATGCCATCGACATGGCCGCTGACCAGGTGGCCACCCAGCGGCTTGGCAGGGGTCAGCGCCTTTTCCAGGTTGACCACCTGGCCGACGTCCCAGCGGCCGGCGGTAGTCGCGGCCAGAGTCTCGGCCGAGAGGTCGGCGACGAAACCGCTGGGGACGAAGGCGACGGCGGTCAGGCAGACGCCGTTGACGGCGATGCTGTCACCCAGCCTCGCGTCGGCGAGGTAGCCACCAGGCTCGGTGATGGTCATGCGCAGGTCGCCACCGACCGGTTCAACGGCGGCGATACGGCCCTGGGCTTCGATGATTCCGGTAAACATGCGGTAGCTATCCAGAACGTGGGCGAAACTCCTTCCCCCGCTTGCGGGGGAAGGCTGGGATGGGGGCGTTTCGCCCCACGACAAAGCGCCGATTGAGAGTCACCGCCCCCACCCTAACCCTCCCCCGCCCGCGGGGGAGGGGACAAGGGTTCCGGTGTCGCCAGGATGCGCAGATCGCGCCCGACCTGGCGGACGTCGATATAACGCAGCGCGATCTTCTGGTCGAGTCGCTGCAAGCCGGGCAAGTCGGCCAGCGCCCTGCCCTCGTGGCCCAGCAGCGCGGGCGCCAGGTAGAGCAGCAGTTCATCGACCAGGCCGGAAGCCAGCAAGGCACCGGCGAGCCGCGGCCCGCATTCGACCAGCAGTTCGTTGACGCCCCGCTGCGCGAGCAGGGGCAGCAGCGCTGGCAGGGAAATGTGCCCCGAGGCGTCGGGCTCCACCGCCAGGCTTTCGACGCCGGCCGCCACCGGTGCGGCGGCATGGGCCGCAGTGGTAACGCGGAAACGGCGCGCGCCCTCGGCCCAGACCTTGGCGCTGGCCGGCACGCGGGCACGGCTGTCGAGCACGATGCGGTCGGGCTGGCGCAGACCGGCAACGGCGCCGTGAATGGCGTTGTCGCCTCCGGCATGCGAAGCCAGGGATGCAGTCGGCGCGGCTGGCGAGCCCCGCCCGGTCGCGCCAGGGATGGCAAGGCCGCGACCCGCCCAATAGTCCGCTGGCAGCCGCACCGTCAGCGCCGGATCGTCGGCGAGCACGGTGTCGCTGCTGGTCAGCACCGCGCCGGCCTCGGCGCGCAGGCGGTGCACGTCGGCGCGCGCCTCGGCACCGGTGATCCACTGCGACTCGCCGCTGGCCATCGCGGTGCGGCCGTCGAGGCTGGCGGCCAGTTTGAGGATCAGGAACGGCCGCTGGCGGCGCATCCGCGAGACGAAGCCGCGATTCAGACGCTCAGCATCGGCCTGCAACAGGCCAACCTCCACCGCGATGCCGGCGGCGCGCAGGCGCGCCAGACCCTGGCCGGCGACCAGGGGATTGGGATCTTCCATGGCGGCGACCACGCGGCTGACGCCGGCCGCGATCAGCGCCTCGGTGCAGGGCGGCGTGCGACCGTGGTGATTGCAGGGTTCCAGGCTGACGAAGGCGGTGGCACCTCGGGCGCGCTCGCCGGCCTGGCGCAGGGCGTGGACCTCGGCGTGCGGCTCGCCGGCGCGCAGATGGGCCCCCTCGCCGACGATCTCGCCATCGCGCCAGAGCACACAGCCGACGCGCGGATTGGGATGGCTGCTGTAGCGCCCGGCTTCGGCGAGGCGCAGCGCCCGCGCCATCAACCGGGCGGCCGCGTCCGGTGCTGGTTTCATTTCCGCCGACGCTCGGGCTCGTCGATCAGCGGCAACTGGCTCTTGCGCGCCTCGGCGCTGGGCATCTTCTGCAGACGCTCGATTTCCTCGCGGAAGGCGTTGACGTCCTCGAAACTGCGGTAGATCGAGGCGAAGCGCACATAGGCGACGTGGTCGAGGTCGTGCAGCTCCTGCATCACCCATTCACCGATGCGGTGGCTGGCGACCTCGCGCTCGCCGGTCTGGCGCAGCTTGCGCAGGATGTTCTCGATGGCGTGGTCGATGGCCTCGGCCGACACCGGCCGCTTGTAGAGGGCGATCTGCAGGCCCTTGCGCAGCTTGTCTTCCTCGAAGGGCTCGTTGACGCCGTCGCGCTTGACCACGTAGGGCATCGCCACCTGCGCCTTCTCGAAGGTGGTGAAGCGGCCCGAGCACTTCTCGCACTCGCGGCGGCGACGCACCTGGGTCCCGTCCTCGGCCAGCCGCGAGTCGATGACCCGCGTATCCGGCGCCTTGCAGAACGGGCACTGCATCGCTTACTTCGCCGCGTAGACGGGGAAGCGCGCGCACAGCGTCGCCACCTGCTCGCGCACCCGCGCGACCGTGGCATCGACCTCCACGCCGGCGCTCATGGCATCGACGATGTCGGCGATCCAGCCGGCGACCTGGGCCATCTCGGCCTCCTTGAAGCCGCGCGTGGTCGAGGCCGGGCTGCCGATGCGCAGGCCCGAGGTGACAAAGGCCGAGCGCGGATCGTTGGGCACCGCGTTCTTGTTGACGGTGATGTGCGCCTCGCCGAGCTTGGCCTCGGCGTCCTTGCCGGTGACGTTCTTGGCCACCAGATCGAGCAGGAAGAGATGGTCGTCGGTGCCGCCGGAAACCACCTTGTAGCCGCGATCCAGGAAGACCTTGGCCATGGCGCGGGCATTGGCGACGACCTGCTTCTGGTAGACCTTGAAGCTCGGGTCCAGCGCCTCCTTGAAGGCCACCGCCTTGGCGGCGATGACGTGCATCAGCGGGCCGCCCTGGATGCCCGGAAACACCGCCGACTGGAACTTCTTGTTGAACTCCTCCGGCTGGCCCTTGCTGACGATGATGCCGCCACGGGGACCGCGCAGGGTCTTGTGCGTGGTGCTGGTGACCACGTGGGCGTAGGGCAGCGGGCTCGGGTACTCACCGGCAGCGACCAGGCCGGCGATGTGTGCCATGTCGACCCAGAAGTAGGCGCCGACCTTGTCGGCGATCTCGCGCATGCGCTTCCAGTCCTTGATCCGCGAGTAGGCGGAGAAGCCGCCGATCAACAGCTTGGGCTTGTGCTCCAGCGCCAGCTTTTCCAGCTCGTCGTAGTTGATCAGGCCGGTTTCGGGATCGAGGCCGTAGGGCACGATCTTGTAGTTCTTGCCCGAGAAATTGGCCGGGTGCCCGTGGGTGAGATGACCGCCCTGGGCGAGGTTCATGCCCATCACCGTGTCGCCGGGGCTGACCAGGGCGTGGAAGATGGCGGCATTGGCCTGGGCGCCGGAATGCGGCTGGACGTTGGCGTAATCGGCGTCGAAGAGTTGCTTGAGACGCTCGATGGCGAGGTTCTCGGCGATGTCGACAAACTCGCAGCCGCCGTAGTAGCGCTTGCCCGGATAGCCCTCCGCGTACTTGTTGGTGAGCTGGCTGCCCTGCGCCTGCATCACCGCCGGCGAGGCGTAGTTTTCGGAGGCGATCAGCTCGATGTGCGCTTCCTGCCGGCCGTTCTCGGCGGTGATGGCGGCAAACAGTTCGGGGTCAGCGACGGCGAGGCTGGGAGCGTTCTTGAACATGGCGGATTTCGGTTTGCAGATTTCGGATTGAAGAAGCGAGGCGGAGCGCTGGTTTCGCGATTGCCGTCCATCCGCAATCCGAAATCCGCAATCCGCAATAGGATTCAGTCGACCACTTCCAGCATCAGGTCCAGCGCCGCGCGCGCCGGCTGGGCGATCTCGCGCGGCACCCGGATCTGGTTGACGGTCTTGCCCTCGACCAGGCTGTCGAGCACCCAGGCGAGATGCTGCGGGTCGGTGCGGAACATGGTCGAGCACATGCACACCATCGGCGACATGAACTCGACGGTGACGCCCTTGGCCTTCATCTCGTCGGCCAGGCGGTTGACCAGATTCAGCTCGGTGCCGACCAGCCAGTGCGTGCCCGGCTGGCTGGAGCGCACGGTGCGCAGGATGTATTCGGTGGAGCCGACGAAGTCGCTCTTCCCGCAGACTTCGAGGTCGTTCTCGGGGTGGCTGATCACCAGGCCGTTCGGCACCCGCTCGCGGAACTTGGCGATGTGGTTGGGGTGGAACATCTGGTGGACCGAGCAGAAGCCCTTCCACAGGATCATCTTGGCGTTGCGGATCTGCTCGTCGGTCAGTCCGCCGCGCGGCTTCATGAAATCCCAGGTGACCATCTGCTCCAAGGGGATGCCCATCTGCATGTAGGCGGTGTTGCGACCCAGATGCTGGTCGGGGAAGAACAGCACCTTGTCGCGCCGCGCGAAGCTCCATTCCAGCACCGCCTTGGCGTTGGAGCTGGTGCAGACGATGCCACCGTGGCTGCCGCAGAAGGCCTTCAGGTCGGCGGCGGAGTTGATGTAGGTGACCGGCGTGACGTGCTGATCCGGGTCGAGCACGCTGCTGATCTCCTCCCAGCACTTCTTCACCTTCACCAGATTGGCCATGTCGGCCATCGAGCAGCCGGCGGCGAGGTCGGGCAGGATCACCGTGCGCTGACCATCGGTGACGATGTCCGCCACCTCGGCCATGAAGTGCACGCCGCAGAAGACGATGAACTCGGCATCGGTCTTGGCCGCCATCTGCGAGAGCTTCAAGGAGTCGCCGGAGAAATCGGCGTGCTTGAACACCTCGTTGCGCTGGTAGTGATGGCCGAGGATGGCCAGGCGCTTGCCGAGCTTGGACTTGGCAGCGACGATCTTGGCGTCGCATTCCTCGTCGCTCAGAAAGCTGTAGCTGTCCAGCTTGGGGTCGATTTTGAGGGCGGCGGTCATCGCTGCACTCCCCGGCGCGCGAGCGCCTGCGTAGCAGTCATAGGGGCGGCCGGCACCGGGCCGGGGAACCGAGAGAAACCTAGCTATTGTAGCGGAAGCCTCCACCACCCCCTACCGGTGGCGGTGGAGACCGGCCCGGATCAGGGGCTGGCGGCCGGCTGGATGGTCAGCGTGCTGGTGGCGCTGGTCTGGGTGGTCGCGTTGGAATTGGCGGCGGTGATCACCACCGTCTTGCCAGTCTCCGCCGTGCTGCTGGCCTGGGCGACGCCGGCCAGCGGATTGACGGTCCCGCTGTTGGTCTGCACCGTCACCAGGGTGGTGTCCGCCGAACTCCAGGTGACGTGGCGGGTGATGTCCTGGGTGGGAATGGTGGCGGTGGTGGTGTACTCGCCGGTCGCCTTCAACACCAGAGTGCCACCGGGCGCGATGTCCGAGGTCACCGGGCTCACCGTCACCTTGGAGAGCGTGCCCGCCACCGGAGTGATCGGCAGGGTCGGCGCGGTCACGGTGGTCGTGCTGCCGGTGGGGCCGTAGGTAAAGGTGGCGCCAAGGTTGATCGGGCTGGCCGATTCCTTGGAGGCGAAAACCAGGTTGCGCAGGCTGCCGACCAGGAAGGTGATGGAGGCGCTGTCGGAGGAAGTGAACGCCACCTGCCCGGACAGATCCTGGGTCTTGCCGTTGGCCAGGGTGCCAGTCGCAGTGATGCGCTCGGTGGTGCCCACCAGCAACTGGCTGCGGTCGGTGAATTCCTTGGTCAGCGCGAGGCTGTCGAGCTTGGAAACGCTGACCGGAGCAGTGACGTTGCTGAACACCGAAGCGGTGCAACCGGGAATGCTGGCCTTGGCGCTGAGCGGACCGCCCTCGGCAACGCCAGTGATTACGCCGGTGGCGGAGGCAATGGTGGCGACGCTGTCGTTGGCGGTCACGAAGCTCCAGGTCGCCAGGCTGTCGATGGCACCGGTAACACCGTCCAGATCGGCCGACAGCGACAGATCCGACAGCGCGCCGACCGCGACATCCGCCTCGGCGGGGATGATCCGGACATTGGTGGGATCGCTCACCACCACCTGGATCGAGCTGCTGAAATCCAGGTACTTGGCGGTGATGGTGCTGGTGCCGGCCGCCACCGGGATCAGCACGCCACGCCCGTAGAACGAACCTTCCTGACCGGGCACCGGCAAGTCGGCATTGCTGACCTTGACGAACTCTGGATTGCTGCTGCTCCACACCGCCCGCGAGCTGAAGTCGCCGCGCGCGCCGTTGCTGAAGGTCACCACCAACTGCACCGAGGTATTCAGGCAGGTGTAGGCCTTGGTGCTGGCCGCGCCTTCGACGCCGCCCAGCGGCAACAGTGCGGATTTCACCGGCGCGATGCCATCACCGACGCCTCCGCAGGCGCTCAACATCAGGCCGCCGGCCACGGCCAAGCCTTGGAAACCACGGCGGAGAGAGGAAAGCGTCATCGGATCAGCTCCAGGCAAACTTGGGTCAAGATTTCTTAGGGCGCTCAGGCGGCGGGCGCGGTAACCGTGCTGCGCACGTGCAACTCGCGCAGCTGCTTGGCATCGACCGCCCCCGGTGCATTGGTCAGCGGATCGTGCGCGGTCTGGGTCTTGGGGAAGGCAATCACTTCGCGGATCGAACTACCGCCGGCCATCAGCATGATCATGCGGTCGATACCGATCGCCAGACCGCCGTGCGGCGGCGCGCCGTAGCTGAGCGCTTCCAGCAGGAAGCCGAACTTTTCCTGCTGCTCGTCCGGCGTGATACCCAAGAGATCGAACACCGCCTGCTGCACTTCCGAACTGTGGATGCGCACGCTGCCGCCGCCGAGTTCAATGCCGTTGAGGACGATGTCATAACCCTGGGACACGATCTCACCCGGGTTGTTCCGGATCGCCTGCGCGTCGAACTGCTTGGGCGCGGTGAAGGGATGGTGCGGGGAGACCCAGCGGCCACCCTCGCGCTCGTCCCACTCGAACATCGGCCAGTCGACCACCCACAGCGCTTTCCAGCCCTTCTCGGTCAGGCCCAGGTCGTTGCCGAGCTTCAGGCGCAGCGCGCCCAGGGCATCACTGACCACTTGCGACTTGTCGGCGCCGAAGAAGATCAGGTCGCCGTCCTGCGCGCCGGTGCGCTCGATGACGCCGGCCAGACCACGGTCGTGGATGTTCTTGACGATGGGGCTCTGCAGGCCGTCGCGGCCCTTGCTGCTCCATTCGTTGACGACGATGTAGGCCAGGCCCTTGGCGCCGTAGAGCTTCACGAACTCGGTGTAGGCGTCGATCTTGCTGCGCGGCAGCTTGGCGCCGCCGGGCACGCGCAAGGCGGTGACGCGGCACTTGGGATCGTTGGCAGGGCCGGCGAAGACCTTGAAGTCGACGTCGTTGAGCAGGTCCTTCACATCGACCAGCTCCAGCGGGTTGCGCAGGTCCGGCTTGTCGGAGCCGTAGCGGCGCATCGCCTCCTCGTAGCTCATGTGCGGCAGGGTGCCGAGGTCGACGCCCAGCACGTCGAGGAACAGGTATTTCACCAGCTCCTCGATGATCGCCATGATTTCGGCCTGGCTGAGGAAGCTGGTCTCGACGTCGAGCTGGGTGAATTCCGGCTGGCGGTCGGCGCGCAGGTCCTCGTCGCGGAAGCAGCGGGCGATCTGGTAGTAGCGATCCAGGCCCGACATCATCAGCAACTGCTTGAACAGCTGCGGCGACTGCGGCAGCGCGAAGAAGCTGCCGGGGTGGGTACGGCTGGGCACCAGGTAGTCGCGCGCACCTTCCGGCGTGGCGCGGGTCAGGATCGGCGTCTCGACATCGACGAAGCCCTTGGCGTCCATGAAGTTGCGGATGCGCTTCACCACCTCGTGACGCAGGCGCAGGTTCTTCTGCATCTGCGGGCGGCGCAGGTCGATGTAGCGGTACTTGAGGCGGGTTTCCTCGCCGACCGTCTCGTCGTCGGGGTGGAACGGCGGCGTCTCAGCCTTGTTCAGCAGCGTGACTTCCTTGCCCAGCAATTCGATCTTGCCGCTGCCGAGGTTGGCGTTCTCGGTGCCGGCCGGGCGCGGCCGCACGCGGCCGGTGATCTGCACGACATACTCGGAGCGCAGCTTGTCGGCGGCGCCGAAGGCCTCGACCGCGTCCGGGTCGAACACGCATTGCAGCAGACCTTCGCGGTCGCGCAGGTCGATGAAGATGACGCCGCCATGGTCGCGGCGGCGATGCACCCAGCCGCAAACGGAGACGGTCTGGCCGACCAGGGTCTCATTGACCTGGCCGCAGTAATGGGAACGCAGCATGCTGGGCTTGTGGGCTACTTACGCGGGACGCGCATTGTAGCCGCGCCCCGTCCCCCAGTGCGCGCAGCCCGCTGGGCAGTCGCTCAGCCGCAGGCGCCGCTGGCGCAGGCCGGCGCCGGAGCAGCGCTGGACTCACCGCTGGCAGCCGAGGAAGTATTGCTGTCGCCGGCCAGATTCTTCTTGGCGCCGGTCTTGAAGTCGGTTTCGTACCAACCGCCGCCAGCCAGCCGGAAACCGGCGGCCGACACCGACTTGCTCAGCGCCGGCTTGCCGCAGGCCGGACAATCGGTCGCCGGCGGATCGGACAGTTTCTGAAGAATCTCGGTCTGCGCACCGCAGGCCTGGCAGGAGTATTCGTAGATCGGCATGGAGCAATCCTGAAATCAACTGGACGGAGCCAGCGATGGGGCTCGGCAAACGGCTTTCAAGCCCTGCCCCGCCCTTGCATGGCGGCGGACAAAAGAAAACCGCCCGGAGGCGGCTTCTTCGTCGGCGGTGAGACCGCCTTACCCAAACAACAAATGGTGCGCCCGGAAGGATTCGAACCTCCGACCCCTTAGTTCGTAGCCAAGTGCTCTATCCAACTGAGCTACGGGCGCATGCAACAACAACTAAATCCGAGAATGGCGGAGAGAGAGGGATTCGAACCCTCGATAAGGTTTTAAAGCCCTATACTCCCTTAGCAGGGGAGCGCCTTCGTCCACTCGGCCATCTCTCCGAGCACCGGGTCTCCCCAGCGAGGCGCGCATCTTACTGAAAGCATGGCAGCCGGTAAAGGCGCCGGCCCAGATTATTTTCCGGGCCCACCCCGCTTTCAGTGACGCGGCTGCTCCAATGCCGCCCCCGCCTCTTCGGCGATGCGCTCGAAAATCTCCTCGCGATGCACTGCCACCGTGCGCGGTGCATTGATACCCAGCCGCACCTGATTGCCCTTGACCCCCAACACCGTCACGGTGACGTCGTCACCGATCTTCAGAGCTTCGCCGACCCGCCGCGTCAAGATGAGCATTCCGTTTCTCCAGGGACCGTTCCATCGAGTGAAGTGTCCCTAACGCACGGGCTGACGTTTAGTGGTCAACAAACACCAAAAAAAGTGCGGGCGACGGCTTTTGGCCGCTAAGCGGTCGCGCCCTCCAGGCCAAACGCCTTGTGCAGGGTGCGGACGGCCAGCTCCAGGTACTTGTCGGAGATCACCACGCTGATCTTGATCTCGGAGGTGGAGATCATGCGGATGTTGATGCCCTCCGCCGCCAGCGCCTTGAACATCTGGCTGGCGATGCCGGCATGGCTGCGCATGCCCACGCCTACCAGCGAGACCTTGACGATGTCCAGCGCCGAGCGCACGCCCTTGGCACCCAGCTCGGCGGCAACCTTCTTGGCCACTTCCAGCGCGCGGTCGTAGTCGACCCGGTTGACGGTGAAGGTGAAGTCGGTGGTGGCATCGGCAGCGACGTTCTGCACGATCATGTCGATCTCGATGTTGGCGTCGCCAATCGGCCCGAGGATGGCGGCGGCGATGCCCGGGCGGTCAGGCACGCCCTCCACGGTCAACTGGGCCTCGTCGCGGTTGAAGGCAATGCCGGAGATCAGCGGGTCTTCCACTTTGGTTTCCTCGTCAAGAGTGATGAGCGTGCCCGGGCCTTCCACGAAGGTGGACAGCACCCGCAACGGCACCTTGTATTTGCCGGCGAATTCCACCGAGCGGATCTGCAGCACCTTGCTGCCGAGGCTGGCCATTTCCAGCATTTCCTCGAAGGTGATGCGGTCCAGGCGACGGGCCTTGGGTTCGACGCGCGGATCGGTGGTGTAGACGCCGTCGACATCGGTGTAGATCTGGCACTCGTCGGCCTTCAGCGCCGCCGCCAGCGCCACGCCGGTGGTATCCGAGCCGCCACGGCCGAGGGTGGTCACCGAGCCGGTGGCGTCGATGCCCTGGAAGCCGGCGACCACCGGCACGATGCCAGCGGCGCAATCGGCCAGCAGCTTGTCGGCGTCGATCGACTGGATGCGCGCCTTCATGTGCGCGCTGTCGGTGCGGATCGCCACCTGCGGACCGGTGTAGGAGCGGCTCTTCAGCCCCTGCTTCTCCAGCGCCAGCGCCAACAGGCCGATGGTGACCTGCTCGCCGGTCGCGGCGATCTGGTCGAACTCGCGCTGGTTGCCGCGCGGGTTGATGGATTTCGCCAGCTTGAGCAGGCGGTCGGTCTCGCCGGACATCGCCGACACCACCACCACCACCCGGTCGCCACGCGCGATGAAGGAGGCAACCTTGCTGGCCACGTGCTCGATGCGCTCCACCGAGCCCATCGAGGTGCCGCCGTATTTCTGAACGATCAGTGCCATGTTTTTATGTAGGAGCGGCCTAGGCCGCGATCACCCTCTCCAAAATAATCCGCAGGTCGCGGGCAAGCCCGCGCCTACAGCTTTGCCTCGATCCAAGCCGCCACGCTGGCCACCGCCGCCGGCAGATTCTCCGGCTGGGTGCCACCGGCCTGCGCCATGTCCGGCCGGCCACCGCCCTTGCCGCCGACCTGGCCGGCGACGAAGTTCACCAGCTCGCCCGCCTTCACCTTCGCGGTGAGGTCGGCGGTGACGCCGGCGATCAGGCTGGCCTTGCCCTCGCCCGCCGCGCCCAGGAGCACGATGCCGGAGCCGAGCTTGTTCTTGAGCTGGTCGAGCAGCGTCCGCAAGCCGTTGGCGTCGGACTCGACCACCGCCGCCAGGAGCTTCACACCCTTGATCTCGACCGCCTGCGCAGCGAGGTCGTTGCCGGCACTGGCCGCCAGCTTGCCCTTGGCTGCCGCCAGCTCCTTTTCGAGCTGCTTCACGCGGTCCAGGGTCTGTTCGATCTTCGCGCCCAGATCATTGGCGCCGGCGCGCAGCAGGCCGGCGGCAGACTTGAGCTTGCTTTCCAGCTCGCTCACATAGGCCAGCGCGTTTTCGCCGGTCACCGCCTCGATGCGGCGGATGCCGGCGGCGACGCCGCCTTCGCTGACGATCTTGAACAGGCCGATGTCGCCGGTGCGGGCGACATGGGTGCCGCCGCAGAGTTCGGTCGAATAGTCGCCCATGCTCAGCACCCGCACCTCGGCGCCGTACTTCTCGCCGAACAGGGCCATGGCGCCGGACTTCACCGCGTCGTCGAAGCCCATGAGCCTGGCCGCGACCTCGACGTTGGCGAGGATGGCGGTGTTGACCCGCTTCTCGATCTCGGCGATCTCCTCGGCGGTCACCGCCTGGCCGTGGCTGAAGTCGAAACGGGTGCGCTCGGCATTGACCAGCGAGCCCTTCTGGGCGACGTGGCTGCCCAGCACCTCACGTAGCGCGCGGTGCATCAGATGGGTGGCGGAGTGGTTGCGCACGGTGGCGCGGCGCTGGCTGGTTTCGACCGTCGCAGCAACCAGATCCCCGACCTTGATCGAACCCTGCTCCAGCTTTCCGTGATGGCCGAACGCACCACCGGCGATCTTCTGGGTATCGGCCACCGCGAAGCCTGCGATCCGGCCGGCATCGCCGACCTGGCCACCGCCCTCGGCGTAGAACGGCGTGCGATCCAGCACCACGGTGCCCTCGTCGCCGACGGCGAGCGACTCGACCGGCTGGCTGCCGCGATACAGCGCCAGCACCTTGGCATCGCTCAGCGACAGCTGGTCGTAGCCCTGAAAAACGGTGGCGGCGCCTTCGTACTTCAGGCCCTCGGCACTGGAGAACTTGCTGGCGGCGCGGGCACGCTCGCGCTGCGCCTCCATCTCACGCTCGTAGCCAGCCTCGTCGAGCTTGAGATTGCGCTCGCGGGCGATGTCGGCGGTGAGGTCGAGCGGGAAGCCGTAGGTGTCGTAGAGCTTGAACACCACCTCCCCGGGGATGGTGGTCTCACCCTGCAACTTGGCAATGGCTTCGTCGAGCAGCTTCATGCCCTTGTCGAGCGTGGTCGCGAAGCTGTCTTCCTCCTGTCGGATCGCCTTCTCGATGGCCGCCTGCTTCTCGACCAGTTCGGGAAAGGCCTCGCCCATCGCCGCCACCAGAGGGGCGACCAGCTTGTAGAAGAAGGCCTCGTTCAGCCCCAGCTTGTAGCCGTGGCGGATGGCGCGCCGCATGATCCGGCGCAGCACATAGCCACGCCCCTCGTTGGACGGCAGCACGCCGTCGGCGATCAAAAAGCTCGTCGCGCGGATGTGGTCGGCGATCACCTTCTGCGAGGCCTGCGCGTAGGGCTGCTGGCCGGCCAGGGCAGCGACCGCACCGATCAACTGCTTGAAGGTGTCGGTCTGGTAGTTGTCGTTGCTGCCCTGCATCAGCGCGCTGATGCGCTCCAAGCCCATGCCGGTATCAACGCTGGGCTTGGGCAGCTTTTCCAGACGGCCGTCCTTGTGACGCTCGAACTGCATGAACACCACGTTCCAGATCTCGATCCAGCGGTCGCCGTCCTCTTCCGGCGAACCCGGAGGGCCGCCCCAGATACCCTTGGAGCCGTCGGGATCGTGGTCGTAGAAGATTTCGGTGCAGGGACCGCAGGGGCCGGTGTCGCCCATCGCCCAGAAGTTGTCGCTGGCGTAGGGCGCGCCCTTGTTGTCACCGATGCGAACGATGCGTGCCTCGGGCACGCCGATCTCGTCGCGCCAGATGCCGAAGGCCTCGTCGTCGCTGTGGTAGACGGTGACCAGCAGGCGGCTCTTGTCGATGCCCAGCCAGGCCGGGCTGGTGATGAATTCCCAGGCGTAGTGGATCGCGTCCTTCTTGAAGTAGTCGCCGAAGCTGAAGTTGCCCAGCATCTCGAAGAAGGTGTGATGACGCGCGGTATAGCCGACGTTTTCGAGGTCGTTGTGCTTGCCGCCGGCGCGCACGCATTTCTGGCTGGAGGCGGCCCGCTTGTAGGGGCGGTGATCCTGGCCGGTGAACACGTCCTTGAACTGCACCATGCCGGCGTTGGTGAACAGCAGCGTCGGGTCGTTGCCCGGCACCAGCGGGCTGGAACGCACGATCTCGTGGCCCTTGGAGGCGAAGAACGCGAGGAATTTCGCGCGCAGTTCGTTGCTGGTCATGGCGGCGGGGCTCAAAAAAAGTCCCGCATTTTACAAGCCAAGGCGCGCCGGTGCTGCCCCAGCGGGGACGATCCCGGATCGGCTCCCCAATTCCGCCAGACCGCCCGCCTGAACTTGGCGCGCCTCGTGCACTCAGAGTGCGGATGACACTCAAGCTACTCCTGTCCAGGCTCACCGGCTTCGGCGACTTCGCACTGCTGAGCCTGCTCGGCCTGTTCGTCGCCGCTTGGCTGCTGTGGACCGGCGCCCGGCGCATGGCCCTGCTCTGGCTGATCGCCCTGGGCAGTTGCGCCGCGCTCATCGCCCTGCTCAAGGTCTACTTCAACGGCTGCCCGCTGACCGAGCTGGCGATGCGCAGCCCCAGCGGCCACGCCGGCTTCGGCAGCTTCATCTACGGCGGCATCGCACTACTGGCCCAGAGCCAGCGACCCCGCTGGCAGGCCGGCCTGATCGCGCTGGCCGGCGGTCTGTGGATCGCCGCGATTGGCTACTCGCGGGTGGTGGTGCGGGCGCATACCGGGCCCGAGGTGCTGTTCGGCATCGCCATCGGCGCCAGTGTGCTTTTCGGGTTTGGCCTGGCCAGCCGGGGTCGGGACCACAGCCGGTTTCCGCTGCTGGCGGCCATCGTCGGCGCCGCTCTGGGCGCAACGCTGTTTCACACGCTCAACTGGCATCCGACGTTCGAGGCCTACCTGGCTCGGCTCAGCCACGAGTACGCCGCGCTTCTGCCGCCCTGCTCGAACAACTAGTTGTCGGAGCGCCGCGAACCGCAGCGGGATCGGTTGGGCTAGCCGTCGCCAGCTCGCCACGGTGTCTAGTCGTCCTGGTCGAAATCGCCTTTCAGCGCCGCCCGGATCTGCTCGCCGGTGAAACCGCGCTGGGCCAGGCCGCGGTACTGCTTCTGCTTTTCGGCGAGGTTGGTCGGCGGGCCGCCGAACTTGCGCGCCTGGGTTTCGACCGCCAGGGCGGTCCAGTCGCAGTCGGCGGCGTCCAGGGCCTCGCGGATCAGGCTTTCGTCCAGGCCGGCCACCGACAGCTCGGCACGGATGCGTAGCGGGCCGTGGCCCTGGGCGATGCGGCTGCGGATCAGGGCCTCGGCATAGCGGGGGTCGCTCTGCCAGCCGGAATCGGCCAGCGAGCCGATCACTTCCTCCGCCACCTCGCTTTCAACGCCCTTGGCCTTCAGCTTGCGCGAAAGCTGCCACGCCGAATGCTCCCGGCGGCCCAGAAGCCGCATCGCCTTCAGGCGGGCGGCTTCCGGAGTCAAGGGTTCCTCAGGCTTCCGACTTCTCACGTTTGCCTGGGAGCAGCTTGGCGCGCAGCGCCGCCTCGATCTCGCCCGCCGCTTCGGGGTGTTCGCGCAGATAGGCCTTGGCGTTGTCCTTGCCCTGGCCGATCTTCTCGCCCTTGTAGGCGAACCAGGCGCCGGACTTCTCGACCAGCTTGTGCTCGACGCCAAGGTCGATCAGCTCGCCCTCGCGGCTGATGCCCTCGCCGTACATGATCTCGAACACCACCTGCTTGAACGGCGGCGCCAGCTTGTTCTTGACGACCTTGACGCGGGTTTCGTTACCGATCACCTCGTCGCCCTTCTTGATCGCGCCGATGCGGCGGATGTCCAGGCGCATGGAGGCGTAGAACTTCAGCGCATTGCCGCCGGTGGTGGTTTCCGGCGACTGGCCGGGCATCATCACGCCGATCTTCATGCGCAGCTGGTTGATGAAGATGATCAGGGTCTTGCTGCGGTTGATCGAGCCGGTGAGCTTGCGCAGCGCCTGGCTCATCAGGCGCGCCTGCACGCCGACGCTGGCCTCGCCCATCTCGCCTTCGATTTCGCTCTTCGGCACCAGGGCGGCGACCGAGTCGATGACGATCACGTCGATGGAGTTGCTGCGCACCAGCATGTCGGCGATTTCCAGCGCCTGCTCGCCGGTATCCGGCTGCGAGATCAGCAGATCGCCAACCTGCACGCCCAGCTTCTCGGCGTAGGTCACGTCGAGCGCGTGCTCGGCGTCGATGTAGGCGCAGACGCCGCCGGTCTTCTGGGCCTGGGCGGTGACGTGCAGGGCGAAGGTGGTTTTACCGGAGGATTCCGGTCCGTAGATTTCCACCACGCGGCCGCGCGGCACGCCGCCGATGCCGAGCGCGGAGTCGAGGGTGATGGAGCCGGTGGAGATCACCTCCACCTCCGGGCGCTCGTCCACGCCCATGCGCATGATCGCGCCCTTGCCGAACTGCTTCTCGATCTGCGAGAGCGCGGCTTCCAATGCCTTCTTGCGGTTGTCGTCGATGGCCATGGTGAGTCCCCTTTCGTGGTTCCCTTAAATGACGAGCGCGCCTCGAAAGACGCGCCGTGCTCACAGCAAAAACTGGATCCCCGCCTTCGCGGGGATGACTTGCGCTAGGCGCAAGTCACTTGCCCAGACGGCCGAGGTACTCGCCGGTACGGGTGTCCACCTTGATGACTTCGCCCTGCTGCACGAACAGCGGCACGCGCACCACGGCGCCGGTTTCCAGGGTGGCCGGCTTGCCGCCGCCGCCCGAGGTGTCGCCACGCAGGCCGGGGTCGGTCTCGGCGATCTGCAGCTCCACGGTGTTGGGCGGCAGCACCTGCAGCGGCTGGCCGTTGAACAGGGTGATGCGGCAGGTCTCCTGGCCCTTGAGCCAGAGCTTGGCTTCTTCCATCTGGGTGGCGCCGACCATGGTCTGCTCGAAGCTGACCGGGTCCATGAAGGTCCAGAACTCGCCGTCGTTGTAGACGTACTGCAGTTCCACGTCCTCGACGTCGGCGACTTCCAGGGTGTCGCCGGACTTCAGGGTGATGTCGATCACGCGACCATTGCGCAGGTTGCGGATCTTCAGGCTGTTGGTGGCCTGGCCCTTGCCGGGCTTGCGGTATTCGTTGTCGACGATGGAAAACGGATTGCCGTCGATGAGCACCTTGGTGCCCGCCTTCATTTCGTTGGTGCTGACGCTGGCCATGATCTGGGTCTGCTTGAAAAATGTGGTTGGTCCGCGTGGCGCGGAAAGCTTCTGGACGGCGCTTGTGAACACGCCGCTGGTCCCGACTTCGAGGGCCGAAATGCTAGCACGAGGCCGGGGTGGCCGGCTTCAGGACGAAGCCCGGCCTCCCGGGGTCAGCGGAACCGCTCCAGGGTGCGGCGGCGCTTCTTGAGCTGGCGGTTGGTCAGCACGTTGCGCTTGCCCTTGAACGGGTTCTCGCCGGTCTTGAACTCGAGCAGGATCGGCACGCCCTTCAACTGGAACGCCGCCCGGAACTCGTTGATCAGGTAACGGTGGTAGGACAGCGGCAGCTTCTCGGTCTGGTTGCCGTGCACCAGGATGCGGATCGGGTTGGTGCCGGTCTGGTGCGCGTAGCGCAGCTTGATGCGCCGCCCCAGCACCGCCGGCGGGCTGTGACGGTCCACCGCCGCCTCCAGCGCCCGGGTCAGTTCCGGGGTCGGGATGTCCATGGTGGTGGACTCGTAGGCCAGCACCACGTCCTCCATCAGCTCGCGCAGGCCGGAGCCGTGCAGCGCGGAGATGAAGTGCGGCGGCACGAAGTCCAGGAACGGCAGCCGGAAGTCGATCTCGCTCTTGATCCAGGCGCGCTTGTCGTCGGCCAGGTGATCCCACTTGTTGATCGCCAGCACCAGGGCGCGGCCGCGCTGGGCGACCAGGCCCATGAGCTTGGCGTCCTGGGTCGAGATCTCGTCGTGGGCGTCGGTCACCAGGATCACCACATGGGCGTCCTCGATGGCCTGCAAGGCCTTGACGATGCTGAATTTCTCCACCACCTCGCTGACCCGCGAACGGCGCCGGATGCCGGCGGTGTCGATCAGCTCGTAGCGGTGGCCGTCGCGCTCGAAGCGCACCCGGATGGCGTCGCGGGTGGTGCCGGCGACGTCGGCGGTCAGCACCCGGTCCTCGCCCAGCAGGCGATTCACCAGCGTGGACTTGCCGGCGTTCGGGCGACCGACCACCGCCACCCGGATGATGCCGTCGTCCTGATAGGACTCGTGGCTTTCGGGAAAACCGGCCAGTTGCTCGCGCAGCAGGGCGGTGATGCCGTCGCCATGCTCGGCCGAGACCGGGCGGGGATCGCCGAGGCCGAGCACATGAAACTCGGCCGCCGTGCGCAGCACCGGCTTGCCCTCGGCCTTGTTGACCAGCACCGTCACCGGCTTGCCCAGCTTGCGCAGGCGGCGGGCGATGGCCTCGTCGTCCGGCAGGCAGCCGGACTCGGCATCGACCAGGAAGAACACCCGGTCGGCTTCCTCCAGGGCGATCTGTGCCTGCTCCTCGGCGAGCATCGCCAGGGCATCGTTCTCGGCCGGCGACAGGCCGCCGGTATCGACCACGATGTAGCTCTTGCCTTCGAAGCGCCCCTGACCGTACTGACGGTCGCGGGTGAGCCCCGGCAAGTCGTAGACCAAGGCATCGCGGGTATTGGTCAGGCGATTGAACAGCGTGGACTTGCCGACATTGGGGCGGCCGACCAGCACCACCACCGGCAGCGGCGGTGCTTCCACCAGCTCCACCGCAGCGGACTCGTCGTCGCCCTCGGCGAGGGCTTCCTCGTCCTGGTATTCCTCGTCCTCGGCGAACTCGTCGAGCTGGTACTCCTCGATCACGTCCTCCAGCTTTTCGCCGCTCGCCAGCAGGTCGAGATCCTGCAGCGCCTGGGCGACGAAGCCGCGCGGCCGGGCCGGCGGCAGCGGCTCGGGCGCGGGGGCCGGCTTGGCGGCAGGCTTGGGCGCCGCCGGCTTGCGCGGCTTGACGCCGGTCTCTTCGGCCAGACGCTCGTCGACCGAAACCTTGGCCTTGGCTTTCTTCCAGGGCTGGTACTTGGCGGCCGGCGCGGCAGCGGCGGTCTCGGGCTTGGCGGCCTTCTTGCGCGGCGCGGCGACCTTGACCTTGGCACCCGGACGCGGCTTCTTGCTACGTCCCTTGCCGCCTTTGTTGGGGCTGAGTTTCAACGGGGTTTGACCTGCAGCGCGCTGAGCTTGCCGTCCACGTTGAGCAGGTAGAGGCGGTCGTCACTGACCGCCGGCGGCGCCAGGATCGGCTCCTTGCCGGCGCGGCTGCGCGCCACCACGCTGCCATCACGGGGGTCGAGGAAGTGCACATAGCCCTCGTAGTCGGCGACCACCACATGGCCGGCGAAGAAGGCCGGCGGCGACAGCCGGCGGTACTTCAGGCTTTCGTTCTTCCAGGCGGCGGCACCGGTGGCGAGGTCCAGCGCCCAGACCACGCCGTCGGCGTCGCTGACGTAGACGTTGTCCTTGCCCACCGCGAGGCCGGCGTAGGACTTGACGATGCGGCGCCAGCGGCTCTCGCCGTTGGCCGGTTCGATCAGCGCCACGTCGCCGCCATAGCTGGCGACCAGCACGCCGTCGAGGGTGGAGACCAGGGCGGCGTCGATGTCGGTCAGGCGCTCCAGCTCGGTACGGCCGCTGGGGCTGGAGATCGGCTGCTCCCACACCGCCTGGCCGTCGTCGAGGCGCACCGCCGCCAGGCGGCCGTTGTCCATGCCGATCAGCACCCGGTTGCCTTCCACCACCGGCGCCGACAGGCCGCGCAGGCTGAGGTTGGGCTCGGTGCGGTCGAAGCTCCACAGGCGCTTGCCGTCGGCGGCCGAGAAGCCGTAGGCACGGCCGTCAATCGAGCGGGCGACGACGACATCCCCAGAGCCGGCCGGCGGCGCCAGCACTTCGCTGGAGGCCTGGGCGCGCCAGACCGCGCTACCGTCGGCACGGCGCAGGGCGATGACTTCGGCATCAAGGGTGCCGACCAGCACCAGGTCACCCACCACCGAGGGGCCGGCCACCACCCTCGCCTTGGTGCGCGCGCGCCAGCGCTCGCGACCGCTGACCGGATCGAGGGCGTAGACGTCGCCACCGGATTCGGCGGCGTAGAGGGCGTCACTTTCCAGCAGCGGACGCAGACCGGAGGGTCGACCCTGGGCGCCTTCGCCGATGCTCCGCGACCAGTCGTGCTCGACCTTCAGCTTCGGCTGGTCGATGTCCTGCAGCTTGGCGGGCTCGCGCAGCTTCACCTTCTCGGAGCAGGCAGCAAGGCCGGTGGCGGCGACGACCAGGCCCAGGGCCAGCGCGCGGTAAGACAGGGCGAACTTCATGTGCGGGGATTTCCTGGAAGCAGGCTTCAGGCAGCGTCGGCAAGATCGTCGATCTTGCGCTGCAGGGTCTCACGATTGGCGGCGGCGGCATCGCTGGCCGCCAGCGCCTTCTCGAACGCACCCCGGGCGGCCTTGCGGTCGCCCTGGGCCAGCTTGATGTCACCGCGCAGTTCCTCGACCAGGGCGGCATAGCTTTCGCCAACGCCGTCCAGGCGGCTCAGCGCCTCGTCGAACTTGCCCTGCTGCGCCAGCACTCGCGCTTCGCGCAGCTTGGCCAGCGGGCGCAGCTCCTGATCGGCGGCGTTGTCGGCAACCCAGGCCAGCGGCGGCAGCGCCTCGTCGTAGCGCGAGCGCTCCACGGCGTGCTGGGCCAGGCGCAGCATCGCCTGCGCGGCATAGGGGGTGTTGGCGTAGTCGGTCTTGAGCTTGTCGCCGATGCTGCGCGCCTCGTCGGCCTTGTCGGCCACCAGCGCGGTCTTCAGGTCCTCGAACATCCGCGCGGCTTCGCCGGCACGCACCTGCTGATGGTCCTTCCACTGTTCCCAGCCGAAGATGCCGCCGAGGCCCAGCACCAGGCCGGCCGCCAGCGGCATCCAGTTCTCGCGCCACCAGTTCTTGATCTGTTCGGCCTGCGCTTCGTCGTCGTAGTGCGACATCGTGTGCTTCTCGTCTAGTGGTGAAGGCATCCGACCGGGCGGATGCGGAAAAGTTGTCTGGAGTCCTTGCAGCGGGGAACAGCGGCGCCGCGAGGTGATTGGCGATCAGGCCGCCGGCAGCAAGCCCGGCAGGCGAGCGACCAGCTCGGACAGCGCCAGTTCCTGGTCCGGCAGGCTCTGACGCAGCGATTTTACTTGAACCGCGCCCCGGGCCAGTTCCGCCTCGCCCAGCACCAGGGCCAGGCTGGCGCCGGACTTGTCGGCGCGGCCGAGCTGACTCTTGAGCTTGCCGCCGCCGGCATTGAGCACCAGGCGCAGGCCGGGCAGCTGTTCGCGCAAGGTCTCGGCCAACTTGCGGGCCTCGCGTTCGGCGGCCTCGCCCAGGGTGCAGAAATACACCTGGGAGCCCGCCGAAGGCAGGTTCACCGCCTGCGCCTGCAACAGCAGGATCAGGCGCTCGACCCCGGCACCAAAGCCCACCGCCGGCGTCGGCGCGCCGCCCATCTGTTCGACCAGACCGTCGTAACGGCCGCCGGCGCAGACCGTGCCCTGGGCGCCGAGCTGGCGGGTGGTCCACTCGAACACGCCCTTGGTGTAGTAGTCGAGGCCGCGCACCAGGCGGGTGTTGACCACGTAGCCGATGCCGAGATCGGCGAGCCCCTGCTGGAAGCCCTCGAAATGGCTGAGCGAGTCGGCCTCCAGATAGTCCAGCAGCTTCGGCGCTTCGCTGACGATGGCCTGGGTGGTCGGCACCTTGGAGTCCAGCACCCGCAGCGGGTTGCTGTGCAGGCGACGCTTGGAGTCCTCGTCGAGGCTGGCCTCGTGGCGCTCCAGGAAGGCGACCAGCGCGGCGCGGTAGGCCGCCCTCGCCTCCTTGCCCCCCAGGGAATTGATCTCCAGCGTCAGGTCGCGGAAGCCCAGGCGCTTGAACAGGCGCGCCGACAGGGCGATGACCTCGACATCGACATCCGGCCCGGCCATGCCATAGGCCTCGACGCCGATCTGGTGGAACTGCCGGTAGCGGCCAGCCTGGGGCCGCTCATAGCGGAACATCGGGCCGGCGTACCAGAAGCGCTGCTGCTGGTTGTGCAAGAGGCCATGCTCGATGCCGGCGCGCACGCAGCCGGCGGTGCCCTCGGGGCGCAGCGCGATCTCCTCACCACCGCGGTCGGCGAAGGCGTACATCTCCTTCTCCACCACATCGGTGACCTCGCCCACCGCGCGCTTGAACAGCTCGGTGCGCTCGACGATGGGCAGGCGGATCTCGCCGTAGCCATAGGCGCCGAACACCTCGGCGGCGGTATTGAAGACATGCCGCCAGAGCGCCGAATCGGCGGGCAGCACGTCGTTCATGCCACGGATGGCCTGGATGGATTTGCTCATGGGAAAACTCTTTGAGGAAGGCGACGGCGAAGGCGCTTCAGGCCGTGGCCTTGCGCTCGGCGAGCTTGGCGCGCACCAGCTTTTCCAGCTCGTCGACCAGCTGCTCGTTGTGGGCCTTGTGCTGGATGCTGCCGTCGACATAGATCGAGTTCGGGCGGCCACCGGCGACGCCCAGCGCCGCTTCACGGGCCTCGCCGGGGCCATTGACCACGCAGCCGATGACCGCGAGGTCGATGGGCTCGGAAACGTCTTCCAGCCGCGACTCCAGCTCGTTAACGGTCTTGATCACGTCGAACATCTGCCGCGAGCAGCTCGGGCAGGCGACCAGATTGATGCCACGATGGCGCAGGTGCAGGGACTTCAAGATGTCCCAGCCCACCTTCACTTCCTCCACCGGATCGGCGGCGAGCGAGATGCGGATGGTGTCGCCGATGCCGTCGGCGAGCAGCATGCCCAGGCCAATGGACGACTTCACCGCGCCGCTGCGCAGGCTGCCGGCCTCGGTGATGCCGAGGTGCAGCGGCTGGTCGATGAGCGTGGCCAGCTTGCGGTAGGCCTGCACGGTCATGAACACCTCGCTGGCCTTCAGCGACACCTTGAAGTCCTCGAAGTTGTGCTTCTTCAGGATCTCGATGTGGCGCAAGGCCGACTCGACCAGGGCGTCGGCATTGGGCTCGCCGTACTTGGTCTGCAACTCGGCTTCCAGCGAGCCGGCGTTGACGCCGATGCGGATCGGCACGCCGTGGTGGCGCGCGCAGGCGATCACCTCGGCGACCTTGGCGTCGCTGCCGATGTTGCCGGGATTGATGCGCAGGCAATCAGCGCCCATCTCGGCGGCCTTGAGCGCGCACTTGTAGTTGAAGTGGATGTCGGCGATCAGCGGCAGATCGACCTGCTTGCGGATCTCGCCGAAAGCCTCGCAGGCGGCGATGGTCGGCACCGAAACCCGCACCAGATCGGCACCGGCCTTCTTGGCGGCACGGATCTGCGCGACGGTGGCGGCGACGTCCTCGGTCTTGGTGTTGGTCATGGTCTGCACCGTGACCGGGGCGTCGCCGCCCACCAGCACCGAGCCGACACGGATCTGCCGCGACTTCCGCCGGGTGATCGTGTGCTTGGCCATCATCGCCATCGGGGGTGCCTCAGGGCAGCGTGATCAGGGAAGGGTGAACCGGGCGGTGTTGTTGCCCTTGGTGTGCTGGCTCATGTCCACCGGCTGGCCGTTGAACTGGATGCTCACGCCCGGCGCATTGCCCAGGAAGATCGCGAACGGCGCCTCGCCGGTGATGGTCTGGCGGTCGCCGGCCTGGATCACGCCGGACAGCAGGGACTTGCCGGTGGCGTCCTCGATGCGGGTCCAGGAGGTGGCGTTGAACTGCAACTGCACCTCGCCACGGCCGCCGGCCGGACGGGCGGCGGCGGGCGCGCTGGGCACGGTCGAACCCAGGCCCGGAACCGGCGACTGCGCCAATGACGGCGCCAGGGTCAGGCTGGCGGCGGGAGCGGCGGGCGGCGGCTGGCTGGGATCCACCGACACCGCTGCTTCCGGGCTGGCCGAAGTAGCCGCCGGAGCGGTCGTGGTCGGCACCGGCACCAGCTCGCCAGGGGTTTCCACCGCCGGCGCCGGCGGCGGAACCACCACCACGCTGCCGCTGGCGGTCTCTTCGCTGCGCCGGCTGCCCCAGAACGCCAGCAGACCGAGCAGCACGCCGATCAGGACGATGCCCACGCCGAGCTTGAGTCCGACCGGACGGCTACCGCCGAGGTCCTGCTCGCCGGCCAGGATCAGCTTGGACGGCGGCGGCGGCACCCGGGGGGCGACCAGCTTTTCGTAGGCCGCCAGCAACTCGGTCTCGGAGACCGGCAGCACCTTCGACAGCTTGCGGTAGTAGCCACGTACATAGACCGGCTCCGACAGCGTCGCGAAATCGTCGCGCTCCAGGGCATCGAGCGTGCCGCGCGCGAGCTTGATCTGGGCGCCCAGGTCCTCGATGGAAAGGCGGGCCTGCTCGCGGGCGCGGCGGATGAGGCGGCCCGGACCGGCAAGGCCGGACTGGTCGCCGGCTTCGGAATTGAGATCGGTCATGGTGAAGGAAGAGGTCGGCCTGTAGCGTGGCGAGGTCAGCTCGCGATTGTAGTCAGTAATGGCGCCGGCGCGAGCGCCGGGTTCCGCCGCCGGGGCGGCTGTTCAACGCGGGATCGCCACCTCGGGAAACTCGTTGCGCAGGCGTAGTTCGAGTTGGCTGGCGGCGGCCCTGTCATCCAGCGACCGCTCGGCCTGCAAGGCCAGAAGCAAGGACTGCGCCGTCGCCGGTGCTGCGCGATCGCGCCGCTGGATGAAGGCGCGCACCCGGAGCCAGTCCTGGTTCTGGGCAGCCAGGACCGCCATCTCCAGCAAGGCATCGGGGTAGTTGGGATTGGCGTTCAGCGCCTCGCGGAAGTAGCGCTCAGCCTTGGCCGGGTCGTTGCGCCGCACGCAGATGCCGGCGTTGGTCCAGGCCGCCTCGGGGGCGCCGTAGCTTCGGTCGTTGGCGGTCTCCAGCAAGAGATGCTCGCCTTCGCGGACCTTGCCGCGGCCGCACTGGAACACTGCAAAGTTGTTGCGGGTGAAGGGTTCCTTGGGATCCAGCGAGAGCGCGCGCCGGTAGTGCTGCTCGGCCAGGGCCTCCTCGCCGCGCTTGGCATAGAGCAGGGCCAGCGCGCCGTGCGTCGGCGCGTAGCCGGAGTCCTGCTCCAGGGCCCGCTTGAGCTTTTCCATCGCCAGATCGAACTGCCCCTTGCGGGCGTATTCGATCCCCAACTGGGTGTTGGCGCGCGCCGCCTCGCGGAAATTCGGCTCGACCGGTTTTTCGCCGGCACCGTACTCGGTGACGCAGGCGCTCAGCAGACCAAGCAGCAGGACGGCGATCAGACGCTTCATGCCGCCGGCTCCGTGCGAACCCGCACATCGGAGAGGCGCTGCTTCTGCTTGGACGCCACCTTGCCGACCAGCTGTCCACAGGCGGCATCAATGTCGTCGCCCCGGGTCTTGCGGGTGGTGCAGACGATGCGCCGGCTGCGCAGGATGTCGGCAAAGGCGGCGATACGCTCGGAGGAAGAGCGCTGGTAACCGGCCTGCGGGAAGGGATTGAAGGGGATGAGATTGACCTTGGCCGGCATGTCGCCCAGCAGCCGCGCCAGCTCCTTGGCGTGCGCCGGGCTGTCGTTGACGCCGTCCAGCATCACGTACTCGTAGACGATGTGCGCCTTGTGGTTCTTGCCGTCGGTGTAGCGACGGCAGACCTCCATCAACTCGGCGATCGGGTACTTGCGGTTGATCGGCACCAACTCGTTGCGCAGGCCGTCGTTGGGCGCGTGCAGCGACACCGCCAGGGCGACGTCGACGTCTTCCTTCAGCCGCTCGATGAAGGGCACCAGGCCGGAGGTCGAGACCGTGACCCGGCGCTTGGAAAGGCCAAAGCCGAAATCGTCGAGCAGGATGCGGATCGCGGTCACCACCGGCTGGTAGTTGGCCAGCGGCTCGCCCATGCCCATGAACACGATGTTGGAAATCACCCGCTCGTTCTGGAAGTCGCCACCCAGCGCGCGGGCCGCGAACCAGACCTGGGCGATGATCTCCGCCGTGGTCATGTTGCGGTTGAGCCCCTGCTTGCCGGTGGAGCAGAACGAGCAGTCCATGGCGCAACCCACCTGGCTGCTGATGCACAGCGTGCCGCGGTCGGTTTCCGGAATGTAGACGGTCTCGACGGCATTGCCGCCGTCGAGCCGAAGCACCCACTTGCGGGTGCCGTCCTTCGAGGTCTGCTCGGTCACCAGCTCGGGGTGACGGATCTCGAAGTGCTGCTTCATCCGCTCGCGCAGATCCTTGGCGATATTGGTCATGCCGTCGAAGTCGTCGAGACCCCGGCGGTAGATCCACTGCATCACCTGATCGGCGCGAAACGGCTTTTCGCCCATCGCCGCGAAGCACGCGCGCAGCGCCTCCCGATCCAGCCCGAACAGATTGGTCGGGCTCTTCGGGCTGGGGCTGGGCGTGTTCGCGGTCTCGGTCACGACCTGAGCGGGACCCGTATTAGCGAGTCCGGGGGCACAGCTCGATGCTGCGGAAGAAGTACGCGATTTCGTTCTTCGCGTTTTCCAGGCTGTCGGAACCGTGGGCGGCGTTCTCGTCGATGGAATCGGCGAAGTCGGCGCGGATGGTGCCCGGCGCGGCGTTCTTGGGGTTGGTGGCACCCATCACGTCACGGTAGACCTGCACGGCGTTCTCGCCTTCCAGGGCCTGCACCAGCACCGGGCCGGAGGTCATGAACTTGACCAGGTCCTTGAAGAACGGGCGCTCGCTGTGCACGGCGTAGAAGCCTTCGGCTTCGGCCTGGGTCAGGTGGATCATGCGGGCGGCGACGACCTTCAGGCCGGCGTCTTCGATGCGGGCGATAATGGCGCCGATCTTGTTCTTGGCGACGGCGTCGGGCTTGAGGATGGAGAGAGTGCGTTCAATGGCCATGGATGAAGTCCTGCGGGAGGTTACGAAAACTCGCGAGTCCAAAACGGACAGGCCCATTCGGGCCAAAAGTATCGCTTAGCTCACTATTGTAACCCGCGACCGCTACATATTGATGCAGCGCACCATCCTGGCGCACATCCGGCCTTACACCGCGAAGCTTTCCCCGCAGCCGCACTGGGCCTTGACGTTGGGATTGATGAACTTGAACGCCTCGTTCAGGCCCTCGCGCTGGAAATCGAGGGTGAGCCCGTCGAGCTTGTCGAGGTGCTCCAGCTTGACCACCACCTTGGCGCTACCGGCCTCGTAGACCGCGTCGTCGGCCGCCACTTCATCGGCATAGTCGAGCACATAGGCCCAGCCCGAGCAGCCGGACTTCTTCACGCCCACCCGCAGACCGACGCCCTTGCCACGCTTGGCGAGCTGGGCGGTGATGCGCTTGGCGGCGGAGTCGGTGAGCTGGATCATGGGCCTGTGGGAATCTGGCGAAGCAGGTCTTCGCCCATGAGGGCACAGTGGAGCTTGTCCTCGGGAATTTCAAGCGCCACGCGCAGTTGCCGGACATCCAGAGCCCGCAATGCGGCCGGCGTCTGGCCCAGCGTCTGGCGCGCCAGCCAACTGCCGACGGCGATGCCCACCGGACAACCCAGAGCCTGGAAACGCGCCTCTTCGACTCGCCCGTCCTCGCCCAGGCGCAGTTGCAGACCCAGCGTGGAAGCCGCAGCGCGATTCTCGGCCCGCAGACTCAATAGCCCCGGAGTCCCGGCGGGAAAGCACCCGGCATGCTCGCCGGCGCTGGAAAAATGCTGCCAGATGGCCGGTGGATAGTCGTAAACGTTGTCGCCCGGAACCGCCGCCGCGCCCTCCCCCACCGGTTCGCCGTTGATCTCCCGCAGCCAGAGCACCGCCTCGATCACCTGCGCGGCGGCCTGGTCGATTTCCGCCTCGCTGTTGGCCCGGCCCAGTGAGAACCGCAGCGAGGCATTGGCCAGCGCGTCGTCGCGGCCCAGCGCCCGCAGCACGTAGGAGGGCTCGCGGGTGGCGCTGGAACAGGCCGAGCCGGAGCTGACCATCAGCGCCGGCAGCATCGCCCGCAACGCCTCGCCCTCGACGCCGGCGAAGCTGACATTGAGGATGTGCGGCGCGCCCTCGGCGCTGCCATTGCGCAGCACCCTCGGCAGGGCCGACAGCCGGGCCCAGAGCCGGTCGCGCAGCGCTGCATAGAGGGCGGCGTCGGCAGTCTGCCGCTCGCCTGCCAGGCGAAAGGCCTCGCCCATGCCGACGATCTGGTGTGTCGCCAGGGTGCCGGAGCGCATGCCCTGCTCGTGTCCGCCGCCGTGCATCTGCGGACTCAGCCGCGCGCGCGGTCGCTTGCGTACGAACAGCGCGCCGACGCCCTTGGGCCCGTAGATCTTGTGCGCCGACACCGACAGCAGGTCGATGGGCGTCTCGGCCAGATTGATCGGCAGCTTGCCGGCCGCCTGTACGGCATCGACATGGAACAGCACCCCGCGCTCGCGCAGCAGCGGCGCCAGTTGCTGCACCGGGTTGACGCTACCCAGCTCGTTGTTCACCCACATCAGCGACACCATGGCGGTGGCCGGCGTCAGTGCGGCCAGCACCGCCTCGGCAGGGATCACGCCGCTGGCGTCTGGCTTGAGCCAGGTGACGCGCAGGCCGCGACTTTCCAGGTAGCGCACGCTGTCGAGCACGCACTTGTGCTCGGTGCGGGCGGTGACCAGGTGCGCGTCCTCCAGGCCACGAAATTCCAGCGCCCCCTTGATCGCGAGATTGTTGGACTCGGTGGCCCCGGAGGTGAAGAGAATCTCCTCGGCCGTCGCCCCCAGCAGGGCCGCCACCTGCGCCCGAGCGCGTTCGACCGCCTGCTTCGCCCGCCTTCCGTAGGCGTGATCCGAGGCGGGATTGCCGTACTGCTCCTGCAGCCAGGGCTGCATCGCGGCATAGGCCTCGGGCGCCAGCGGCGTGGTGGCGGCGTGATCGAGATAGATGGCATTCATGAGGCGCGCAGTGCAGCGGCAGCCGGCGGCGGCGTCAAGGACTACGCCAGAATTCGCCGGCGGCCCGCTTTGATCGGGGACTCAAGAGAAATACGAGACAGAGTTCGCACTTTCACAAAAACCACTATCTTTTCAATCCACTAGGACGCTCATCCTGGCAACTTGCAGCACCGGTCCCGAACGTCAACCCGAATTCGAACCCTACAGCTGTAAATGAATCGTTTATAAGAATTATCCCCGCCCAATCAAGAACAACAGCGGGGCGCGAGGGAGCGATGACCAGCAGTCAAGGACTCAGCCAATTCGGACAACAGCTCGACGATTTCGTCGCCGCCGGCGCTGCCGCCCCGCGCAGTGCCAACTCCGAAGCCTTTGTCGCCGATGCCTGCCGCCATTCCGGCCTGGACCCGCGCAGTATCAAGCCGCACGAGGCGATCTACCGGCTGATCGACAGCGAGGGCGGCCTGCAGACCGGCCTGAGCTTCAGCAGCAATCTCGACGCCGACGGGCAGCCGCTAAGGTTGGGCGAGTTCATCGCCAACCAGCTGCGCCACGATCCTGAAACCCTCGCAAGGGCCGTCTGGGCACTCGGCTCCTTCGCTGAATTGCGGGCCTTCCTCGACGCCCTGCGCGGCTTGGTGCGCTTCAGCCGCGAGGCCGACGGCCAACTGCGCGGCGACGTGGTGCCCTGCCTGCTGATCCAGCAACTGGTCGAGCGCATCGAACAGGGCGAAACCCTGAGCACCCGGGGCGACCTGCTCAGCGATGCCGTCACCCGGGCTCTGGGCCTGCGTCGCAAGCTGCTGCTGCTGGATTACAGCCGCCGGCAGCAGGAGTCGGCTCCCCGGAGCAACCCGCCAATGGGTCCGACCCAGGGTCGTTTCGCGGCGGCAGACGGGCCGGAGTCGAGCAACCGCCGCTAGGCGGCGCTGCCCCTCAGGCGCAACTCGTCGAGTGCGCGCAGCAGGCCATCCACTTCGGCCGCCTGACTGTCCTTGCCCAGACTCACGCGCACCGCGCCCTTCGCGAGCATCGGCTCCACGCCCATGGCCAGCAGCACATGGCTGGGCTCGCCGCTGCCACTGGCACAGGCGGAGCCACTGCTGACCGCGTAGCCGCGACGGTCGAGGTGCATCAGCAAGGCTTCGCCGTCCCAGCCTTCCAGCGCGAACTGGCTGGTGTTGGACAAACGCGGCACGCCCTCGCCGAACAAGCGCGTCCCAGGCAGCGCCCGCAGGCCGGCGTCGAGACGCTCGCGCAAGACCTGCTGGTGGCGGATGCGTGCCTCCAGTTCCTGCTGCGCGAGTTCCGCAGCGGCGCCGAAGCCGACAATGGCCGGCAGGTTTTCCGTACCGCCCCGCAGGCCCTTTTCCTGAGCGCCGCCGTGCAATTGCGGATGCAACTCGACTTCCGCCCGCACCAGCAAGGCACCAACCCCCTTGGGGCCGTAGATCTTGTGGCTGGAGAGGGTCAACAGATCGGCACCCAGCGCCGACATGTCCAGCGGCAGTTTGCCGGCCGCCTGGGTCGCATCGACGTGCAGCCAGCCGCTGACCGCGTGGATCTCCGTCGCCCAGGGAGCGAGATCGTGGATCACCCCGGTTTCGTTGTTGGCGCGCATCAGGCTCACCAACCGCAGGGGACCGGTGACCAGCTGACCGCGAAAAGCCGCGCCGTCGATCCGGCCCTGGTCGTCGACGGCGATCACCTCCACTGGCCATCCCTCGGCGCGCAAACTCTCCGCCGCCTCCATGACGGCTGGATGCTCGGTGGCGCCGTACAACAGGCGGCCACTGGCAGCCCCCTGGCAAAGGCCCTTGAGCGCCAGGTTGTTGGCCTCGGTGCCGCCACTGGTCCAGATCAGCTCGCCCGGCTGGGCACCGGCCAGAGCCGCAACCTGCGCACGCGCCCTTTCGACCGCGTCCCGTGCCAGGCGACCGTAGCGGTGCAGGCTGGAAGGATTGCCATACGGCCCAGACAGGTAGGGCAGCATCGCCTCGAGCACCCGCGGATCAATTGCGGTGCTGGCGTTGTGATCCAGATAGGCGGGCATGGCCTTTAGCGCGCCGCCCCGTCCAACTCCGCGTTGCCCTGCGCGCCGGACGCCTGAAGGGTCGAGGTCAGCCGCCGGATCTCGGCCTCCTGGGCACTGATCCGCTGAGTCAGCGCTTGAATGGCCTGGGCTACCGGATCGGGCATGTCGCGGGTCACGCCGTAGGCGTCGAAGCCGTGCGCGGCCTGGGTGTCGGGATCGCTGATGATGCGGGCCGGAATGCCGACGGCGGTCGCCCCGGGCGGCACCGCCTTCACCACCACGGCGTTGGAGCCGATGCGCGCGCCAGCGCCGACGGTGAATCCGCCCAGCACCTTGGCGCCGCCGCCGACCACGACATCGTCTTCCAGGGTGGGATGCCGCTTGACGCCTTTTTCCAGGCTGGTGCCGCCTAGGGTCACGCCCTGGTAGATGGTGACGTCGTTGCCGATCACCGCCGTCTCGCCGATCACCACACCGAGCCCGTGGTCAATGAACAGACGCCGACCGATCACCGCGCCCGGGTGGATTTCGATCCCGGTGAACCAGCGCGCCAGGTGCGAGTTGAAGCGCGCCGGCCATTTCAAGCCGTGCGTCCACAACCAGTGCGAGACCCGGTGTCCCCAGACCGCATGCAGTCCCGGGTAGCAGGTCAGCACCTCCCAGGTGGAGCGTGCCGCCGGATCGCGCTGGCGGATGCTGCGGACGTCCTCAGCGATGGTGGACAGGATGCCCATGATGGAAGCTAGCCTTCGGCCAACGGCGGCAACAGGAGATCGGCGTTATTGCGCCGGCGCTTGGGCTTTTCAACGGTGGTGAGGATGCCGCGCAGCAGATTCAGCTCGTTGAGGTCGGGCTGCGAGCGGTTGAACAGGGTGCGCAGGCGCCGCATCAGCAGACGCGGGTTGTCGGGGTCGAGGAAGCCGGTCGCCAAGAGCACCCGCTCCAGGTGTTCATAGAACTGCTCGACCTGCTCGGCGGTGGGCGGCTGGTACCAGGGGTGATCGGCCTTGGCCGAGACCCGAGGCACTTCGGCAATCGCCGCCCGGCGCAGCACGTAGCAGAGCACCTGCACCGCCTGAGCCAGATTCAGCGAGGAGTAGCCGGGGTTGGACGGGATGGCGACCACTGCGTTGCAGCGGTCCAGCTCTTCGTTAGTGAGGCCGGTCTGCTCGTAACCGAACACCAGCGCCACCCGGCCATGCTCGGCGCGCGCGACGGCCTGCTCGGCGAAGGCTTCCGGAGTCAACGGTTCGTCGCCGAGATGGCGCGCGCGGGCCGAGGTGCCCACCACCCAGGCGCAGTCGGCGACGGCCTCTTCCAGGGTCTTGGTGACCCGGGCTTCGTCCAGCACCACCAGGGCTCCGGAAGCCTGAGCGCGCGCCTGCGGGTGCGGATAGCGCTCCGGCTCGACCAGGGCCAGGTCGCGCAGGCCCATGTTCATCATCGCCCGCGCGGTCGAGCCGATATTGCCCGGATGCTGGGTGTGGCTCAGCACCACACGGAAGTTGGCGAGCCGGGGATCAAACAGGGAATCGCTGCGCGTGGGCAGGCGTTCGAGAGGGAGAGTAGCCATAGCGTGGTATTCTAAACGCTTGCCTTCACTCGCTTTTTGCCATGCAGCCGCTCGCCAACATCGCCGTCCTCGCCGCCCGCGCCGCCGGCAACTTCATCATGCGCAATTACGACCGCGTCGATGCGCTGAAGATCGAGCGCAAGGGCAAGAGCGACTTCGTGACCCAGGTGGACCGTGGCGCGGAAAGCGAGATCGTCAAGATCATCCGCAAGCACTACCCCGAGCACGCCATCCTCGGCGAGGAAGGCGGTGCTTCCGGCCGCGATGGCGAAGTGCGCTGGATCATCGACCCGCTGGATGGCACCACCAACTTCCTGCACAGCCTGCCGCACTTCGCGGTCTCGATCGGCGTGGAAGTGCGCGGCCGCCTGGAGCACGGCGTGATCTATGCGCCCTGCACCCAGGACCTCTACGTGGCCAGCCGCAACGAAGGCGCCACGCTCAACAACAAGCGCATCCGGGTCAGCAAGGCCAAGGAGATGGAAGATGCCCTGATCGGCACCGGCTTCCCGATCCGCAACCCGGAGACGCTAGACACCTATCTGCCGATGATGCGCCGCGTGGCCGAAAACAGTGCCGGCCTGCGCCGCGCCGGCGCTGCTGCGCTGGATCTCGCCTATGTCGCGGCCGGCCGCCTGGATGGCTTCTTCGAGCTCAATCTCAAGCCCTGGGACATCGCCGCCGGCATCGTCATCGTCCAGGAGGCCGGCGGTGGCGTGACCGGCCTGCGGGAGGGTGAGTTGCTGGAGCACGGCCACATTCTTGCCGCCACGCCCAAGTTGCTACAGCCGCTGAAGGATCTGCTGGGCAAGGTCGACTGATTAACGCGGGCGGCCTCCACAACGGCCGCCCATTCAAGGCAGGGCGCGCGGCCGGAAACCGGCCGCCGCACCCGCCCCGTCTTCCAGAACTCAGCCGCCCAGGCTCTGGTAGTAGTCCATCAGCACCTTGGCGACTTCCGGTCGGGAGAATTCCGGCGGTGGGGCAATGCCCTGCCCCAACATCTGCCGCACCTTGGTGCCCGAAAGCGCGATGAAGTCCTCCGGGTTGTGATCCGGCGCCTCGCGCATCATCACCACCCGGTTCAGCTTCTTGCTGTAGGCGGTGTTGTCGGCACGGAAGATCTGGATCTTCAGGGCATCGGCCGGCACCTTCTCGTCGAAGATGGTCTGGGCATCGAAGGGACCGTAGTAGTCGCCCACGCCAGCGTGGTCACGGCCGACGATGAGGTAGTCGGCACCCATGTTCTGGCGGAACACCGCGTGCAGCACCGCCTCGCGCGGGCCGGCGTAGAGCATGTCGAAGCCGTAGCCGGTGATCATCACCGTGTTGGGCGGGAAATAGTGCTCCACCATCTGCCGAATGCAGGCATCGCGCACCGGCGCCGGAATGTCGCCCTCCTTGAGCTTGCCCAGCAGCATGTGAATGACGATGCCGTCGGCCGACAGGCGCTCCTGCGCCATGCGGCACAGCTCCTCGTGCGCGCGGTGCATCGGATTGCGGGTCTGGAAGGCCACCACCTTGTTCCAGCCGCGCTGGGCGATCTCCTCGCGAATCTCGGCAGCGGTGCGGAAGGTGTCGGGGAACTCGTCACGGAAGTAACTGAAGTTCAGCACCTCAATGGGGCCCGACAGCAGCTGATTGCCCAGGCCCAGGAAGGTCTGCACGCCGGGATGCTTGGCGTCGAGGGTGCCGAAAATCTCCTTGGCCATGCCCTGCAACTGCTCGTCGCTGACCGTCTCGACCGCCTGCACATCCATGATCGCCAGGACCGGATGGCCTTCGATATTGGGGTCGCGCAGCGCATAGCGACCCGGCTTCAAGCCGGACTGCTTGGTTAGGTTGAGGATCGGCACCGGCCAGAACAGGCCATCGCTGGTCTTCAGATCCTTGGTCACCGACAGGGCATCCGCCAGGTTCATGTAGCCCTTGAGCGGGTTGAAGTAACCCGCCGCGAGCATGACCGCGTTGGCCGCTGCCGCGGAGTTGAGCAGCAGGTCGGGCAGTTGCGAGGCTTCCGCCAGCAGGGCAGCGCGACGCTGCTCATCGGCGACATACAGCGGGTTGAGCGTGGGGGAACCGTGCGGGGCAATCATCGGGCGCGTCTCGGGTTAGAACTGGGAGTAGCCGGAAAGGCGGCATAGGGTAAACGTAGCCCGTGCCGGGCGAGCAGCTTCGAACGGACGAGGTCGATGTGGAGATTCGTCCGTCACACCGAAGGGGGCGCGGCGTCAGCTAGCGAGCGCACCACCGATGCAGCCAAAAGCTTGGCCGAGGCCCCCAATCTGCCGATGCCCCCCTCAGCCGCGCGCCTCGTTGGCATGCGCGAGGAACCAGTCGTAGGCGTCGCGGAGGCCATCGACCAGGGAAATCCGGGCGCGCCAGCCCATGGCAGCCAGCCGCGACACGTCCATGAGCTTGCGAGGCGTGCCGTCCGGCTTGTCGGTATCGAAGCGCAGACTGCCGGTGAAGCCGGTGATGTGGGCGATGGTTTCCGCCAGCTCGCGAATGGTCACGTCCTGGCCGGTGCCGACGTTGATGTGCGACAGCATGGGGCTGACGTTGGCCTCATAGCTGGCGCGGTCCAGCTCCAGCACGAACAGCGAGGCCTCGGCCATGTCATCGACGTGCAGGAACTCACGCTTGGGCGTGCCCGTGCCCCAGACCACGACCTCGCTCGCACCAGACGCCACCGCCTCGTGGAAGCGCCGCAGCATCGCCGGCACGACGTGGCTGTTCGAGGGATGGAAGTTGTCGTTGGGGCCGTACAGATTGGTTGGCATCACCGAGCGGTAGTCGGTCCCGTACTGGCGGTTGTAGGACTCGCAGAGCTTGATGCCAGCGATCTTGGCGATTGCATACGGTTCGTTGGTGGGTTCCAGCACGCCGGTCAACAGGCTGCTTTCCGGCATCGGCTGCGGCGCGAACTTGGGATAGATGCAGGAGCTGCCAAGGAACAGCAACTGCCGCACGCCCGCCTGATAGGCCTGATGGATGAGGTTGCACTCCATCATCAGGTTTTCGTAGATGAATTCCGCCGGATAGTTGTTGTTGGCAAGGATGCCGCCCACCTTGGCCGCCGCCAGCACGACTACATCGGGCTTTTCGCTGGCGAAGAAATCACGGACTGCGGCCTGGTCGGTGAGATCCAGTTCCGCGTGGCTGCGCGTCAGCAGTTGCAGTCGTTCACCGGCCGCCTGCCGGGCCTGCAGCCGGCGCAGGATGGCCGAGCCAACCATCCCGCGATGGCCGGCGACGTAGATCTTTCGCTCCACGGAGACGGAACTCATGGGCTACTCGTGGCTCACCGAAACCTTGAATCCCGCATTGCGGAGCACCGCATGCTGGCGCGCCTTGTCGAGATCGTGCGCGACCATCTCGGCCAGCATCTCGTCGAGACTGATCTCCGGTACCCAGCCCAGCTTCTGCTTGGCCTTGGAAGGATCGCCCAGCAGGGTTTCCACCTCGGCGGGACGGAAGTAGCGCGGGTCGATGCGGACAATCACATTCCCCACTTTCAGCGCCGGCGCCTTGTCGCCCTCGATGGCGGCGACCACCGCCAGCTCCTCGACGCCCTCACCACGAAACTCCAGGCTGATCCCCAGCTGCGCGGCGCTGCGGCGAATGAATTCGCGCACGGACACCTGGATTCCGGTGGCGATCACGAAGTCTTCCGGCCGCTCCTGCTGCAGCATCATCCACTGCATGCGCACATAGTCCTTGGCATGCCCCCAATCACGCAGGGAGTCGATGTTGCCCATGTAGAGACAGGACTCCAGTCCCTGGGCAATGTTCGCCAGACCACGCGTCACCTTGCGCGTCACGAAGGTCTCCCCACGGCGCGGCGACTCGTGATTGAACAGGATGCCGTTGCAGGCATAAATGCCGTAGGCCTCCCGGTAGTTCACCGTGATCCAGTAGGCGTACATCTTGGCCACCGCATACGGGGAGCGCGGGTGGAAGGGTGTGGTTTCCTTCTGCGGAATCTCCTGAACCAGTCCGTAAAGCTCCGAGGTCGAGGCCTGATAAAAGCGTGTCTTCTTTTCCAGCCCCAGGAAGCGGATTCCCTCCAGCAGCCGCAAGGTGCCGATGGCATCCACATCCGCCGTGTATTCCGGCGCCTCAAAGCTGACCGCAACGTGCGACTGCGCCCCGAGGTTGTAGACCTCGTCCGGCTGAGTCTCCCGGAGGATGCGGATGAGGTTGGAAGTGTCGGTGAGGTCCCCGTAATGCAGCCGCAACTTCGGATTGGGCTCGTGCGGATCCTGGTAGATGTGATCGATCCGCTCGGTGTTGAGCGAGGAGGCACGGCGCTTGATGCCATGGACCTCGTAGCCCTTGGCGAGCAGCAGCTCGGCCAAGTAGGAGCCGTCTTGGCCGGTGATGCCGGTGATTAGCGCTTTTTTCATGAATAGCGGCCCTTCGGAACAGTCATTGGGCGATGTGAGTGACTAAGAGCTCGGATTGTGACAGCCCCTGGGATTAGAGACGAAAGACTCCAGCCAAAAGAGCACCTCCAGCCTGGGCCTCCCGGCGGGAGCCAACGACGTCCGTCAACGCGCAGCCCCAGTTTTCGCGCACCGCAGCCCAATTCCAAGGAGACCAGCGACATCGCCAATCGGCGTGGAGCCTCGTGGGCAGAGCACATGGCCTTCAAGGTCAGTGATCCGCAGACGTGGGCTTCGCATATCCCAGACGTGACCACCGTCTCGTCATTTGGCCGGAGCGCCCGTCCGCGACTTGGCCCTACCGGGTAGACTTGCTGCGGTGGCGGCCGTGGTGCCCTGTTTATACGATCACGAGCATGGACCAAAAGCGCTGTGCTGCAGCCAGCCATCAACGGCCAAGGGAACGACTATTGCTGGGCGCCAGCGCACGCTCTGTACTAATTCGAACGCACAATAGTTCTCCATGTAACCATCCAGGCCTCAACACGCAGCGCACATCTAGGTCGCCCCCTTGTGTCCCCACCGACTTGGGTGATGGCTACCGCTCGTGGCATTAGATAACAATCCCTGTAAATTACACTGCGGGATGCACCGCAAGAAAAGCAACAAATGATCCCGTCGAAGAACACTTTGGTTTTTTTTATTTCCTCCTTCTCGGGAATTAATACTGGAATTGGCGGCCACTACCGTTCAGTAAAAGAAATATCAAAAAGCCTGCAATCAGATCGAGAAGTCTTTGTAATCACTTTCGGCGATGTGCCCTCTTCAGTATTCGACGATGTGTCCTATCACCGCCACATCCGGATGGACTCTCCCTTCGACATTAAGGGGTTGAAAGCACTCGCAGGCGCTGAAAAGGAGATCGTCCACCAGGCCGCTTCCAAACCAATTTTTATCTCGGTTGGTTGGGTATTCAGCAGCGTACCCATGATGCTTGCAGCTCGCGGCCTCGATGTACTCTTCGCCCACATCAAGCCCGGCGGCGGCAGCCCGAAGTGGACAAAGATATTTCAAGAAGTCCCGTTAGTAGTTTTTCATGACGAAGACAGAAAATTGTTCTCCAACAATGGTACCAAGCACGACATTCTCGTCGCGCCAGGGCGGGTAACCCCACCTCCGCGAGATGAGGAGTATCTGGAGAAAGCCGTTTATCCGCATATCGGCAATAAGATTGGCGCGCAAACGCTAGTCTGTGTCATGCGAATATCCGAAGAAAAAAGGAAGCCACTCGATCTAATCTATCAATATATATGCAGTCATCCGCATGACTTTTACTTCTTCCATTATGGCGTCTCACAAGACAAGCCCATGCTGGAGGAATTGAAAAATAAGGCATCTGGCGCCGCAGTCAAAATTATTGACGATGATTACTCTGTAAATTCTGCAGCACGCGCACTTCATGGATTTGGTGCGTTCTGCGGCATCGGTCGGTCCGCCATTGAAGCCATGGCTCTTGGGCTTCCGACGTTCGTTCCCGTAGTTGGTCCGTCTGGCACGGCAACCCTGGTGGCCATTACCGAGGAAAACTGGCGGGTTTTCCTGAACCAGAACTTCACTCATCGAGCAAAGTATGAGGATCTTGAGAGAGCGGGCGCCTGTATCGAAGTTGATGACCTTGCCGATCCGAAAACCAGGGAAAAACTTGCAAAAGACGCCTTCAGCGTCTACTCAAAAAATCTGTCCCCAGAGGCATCGCGACAGGCATGGAAGAATTTTCTGGACGCCATCGAGACTCGGCCCGGGGTGGGCTTTCTTCGAGCGCTGTACTATGTCCTCAAGGGCATTAAGCTGACGATTAAGCGCGTCAAGCTCAGCCAGACAAGACGCGGTCAGGCTGGTTAATCGTTGCAAAATATAATAATGAAAACAGATCAATTTCGCCCAGACATCCAAGGTCTACGAGCCGTCGCCGTCTCCTTCGTTGTTTTGTTCCATGCAAACTTTTCTCTGCTCGGCGGGGGCTATGTCGGTGTTGATGTTTTCTTTGTCATCTCCGGATACTTAATTACCAGCCACCTTCTCGGCTCTTTACAGAAAAACAATCATATCAGCTTCTCGGCGTTTTACGCACGCCGGATTCTACGTATCATTCCGGCAGCGTTTTTTGTACTGGCAGCGAGCGCCCTGTTCGCCTATGCCTTCCTACCCCCCCTGCGTTCCGCTGAGATTTCTGAAAATGTCGCCGCGACCGCCCTATACATTCCCAATATCTATCTTGCCATTAAAGGCTCAGATTATTTAGCGGAAGATTCACCATCTCCGTTCCAGCATTATTGGTCGCTGGGAATCGAAGAGCAGTTTTACCTCACTTGGCCCTTGTTCCTGGCTATCTTCTGGAAGCTAACCAGCCAACGGGGCGCCTCGCTCACCTGGGCGGTTGCTGCGGTCGTCGCGCTTTCGCTAGCGCTTTGCGCCTGGGCGACTCCCGTCAATACTTCTTGGGCCTTTTTTGGACTACCCACCCGCGCTTGGGAGTTGGGGACCGGCGGCCTAGTGGCCGTTATGGCGCAACGCCCCCGCCGCTTGCAAAGCAGCGGATTTACCAGTTCGGCTCTGGCTACGGTCGGTCTCGCTCTTGTTTTTGGCGCCGCAGTTATTTTTGACAAAGAAACGCAGTTCCCAGGCATTGCAGCGACTATCCCGGCGTTTGGGACGGCCGCCATTATTTTCGCCGGACTAATAAACCCTGAAAATCATGTAAGCCGCCTGCTAGCTCTTCGGCCATTTCAGTTCCTGGGGACACATTCGTACTCCATCTACCTTTGGCACTGGCCCGTTTTCATTATTCCTGCGGCCACCTTGAGACAGCCGCTGGGCGAATGGAGCTACATAGGGCTTACCGCAGTGACCTTGCTGCTGGCGATGGCGAGCTACCGGCTTGTGGAGGAACCATTCCGTCGTAGCAAGCAGCTCCTTGAAGCGCCTCCATGGAAAATCATCACGGGCGCGCTATTGGCTTCTGGCGTGATCGCAGGCGCTGCGCACGTGAAGGGCAGGCTCGATCAGACTGGCGATCTTCATTCCGGGCGACAGGCTCCTGAAGCAGCGCTTTCAGCGGAGCCGCAGTTCACTGACTTCGTTCCAAGCAATCTGAAGCCGTCTCTTCGGGAGGCCAGCAAGGACAATCCCAGTCTCTACAAGAGCGGCTGTCATGTCGGCTTTGAGGTAACGCGACCGAAGGATTGTGTATTCGGGAATGAGCTCAGCCCAAAGACCATCGTGCTTTTCGGCGATTCGCATGCAGCGCAGTGGTTCCCGGCAATCAACGAAATCGCCGTGGCATCCAACATCAAGCTGATACCCCTCACGAAATCCGCCTGTCCGTCCGTGGATACGCCTCGAACACTCAAAGGCGTCCGCTATTTTGCATGCGAGTCTTGGCGGCAGGCCGCACTCGCCAGAATCGCTTACATCAAGCCGGATTTGTTGATCATCTCAAACCTGCAATCAACAAATCTCGTCCCGGACGGCCAGACTTTCGAAGAAGCGTGGCAAATGGGGCTAGCGCGCACACTAGAAAAAGTACCGCCGGGAACCAAAGTGGCGGTGATCGCAGACACCCCCGAGCAACTCGATACACCGGCCATATGCCTGTCGGCTCACCTCGACCGCGCCAACGTCTGTGGACGCTCGCCAACAGACGCCTTCCACTCAGAAGCTCAGAAGGCCGAGAAAGCGGCTGCGGCGGCGTTTGGCGCGAGCTACATCGATATGACCCCATTCTTCTGCACTTCAACCGAGTGCGCGCCCATCATCGGCAACTGGCTGGTATATCGGGATCGCCATCACATCACAGCGACATTCTCCAAGGCGCTGGCGCCGCAACTGGGGGCTAAACTGGCCGATGTTTGGCCCGCTATTCGCGAGTAAGAGGCGCGCGCATTCCCCCCGGTTCACCTTTGCCTTCGCGCTCAGGGGAGCCAGTCCACGTTTGACCACATCCCACAAGACGACACTCAACGATGAACATCACCATATTCGGCTCTGGCTACGTAGGCTTGGTCACGGCGGTCTGTTTTGCCGAGGTTGGCAACGACGTGCTGTGCGTGGACGTGGACGAGCGCAAGGTGGCGATGCTGCGGCGTGGCG
>NZ_RJVO01000006.1 GCF_003730135.1 Stagnimonas aquatica
TCGCCTGGGAGATGAACACCCGCCCCCGCAAAACCCTCGGGTGGAAGACTCCCGCCGAAGTCTTCTTCAACAAATGCTTCGAACAACGCGATCAAAACAACCGTGTTGCACTTGATGCTTGAATCCGCCAAGCAAAAGAAAGCAGGCCCCTGCGTAGCGCCCCCTTTGGGGGCAAGCCTGCGATGCTCGGTCTCCGGGGGACGCCGGCGAACTCGGCGCCCTATAGGCGCCTCAGACAGGCGCCGGCTTCCATCCCCCCGGAGACCTCCGCTTCTCGGCGCTACGAAGGGGACCGGAACATCTACAGCACGGCGGTCTTCGCCCGCCGCCACATCTACAGCAGGCGCGCGCTTCGCTCGCGCGAGGTCGGCGGAGCCGACGAGCCTGTCCGCTTTTGATGTGGCTTTTGATGTGGCTGTGGCTGCTGATGTGGCTTTTGACTTGCCCTCCCCTTCGTAGCGCCGAGAAGCGCAGGACCAAAGGGGGATAACAGCGAGCGCATGTCTGAGTGGAGGGAGACACTAGAAATGAGATACCGAGAAAAAGCGCGAAAAAGCGGGAAATAAAAAGCGTGTCAAAGACTTAGCCTCGTTTCAGCCGAAAAGATCGTGACGGATGGTTTGATGCGGATTTCCAGGCTGGCGACGGATGATTTGCGCCAATTACCGGTAAACGAGAACCCTTAACTGGAAAAACACAGCGGTCGAATTTCCGCCACTAAGGGCGTACGCTAGTCAGGCGGGCGTGACACGGTGACCAATCTACCGGCCGTAGCACAGGTGAAAGCCTGGAGCGCCATGCGGGGTTTCCGTCCTTGGACGGGTGGTAGGCCCCGCCGCCCGCACACTATTCCTTGAGCAGTTGCCGCAGAGTGCGAACGCGCTTGGCGGCGTCACGCGAGAGCCGGCGATAGCTGGTGAGAAACAGTCCGGCGCCGGTCATGGTCGACTTGACCACCGCAACGTAGCCGGGCTCTTCATCGAGAACAAACAGCATTGACCGGTCGGTGTCCCGAACCGAGCGACCGAGGTCCACCACGCGCGGAATCGACAGGTAATCCGCCGTGGTCAGCTCTGGGTGGCGGCCGACTTGCTTCGCCATAGTCTCTGCGGAAATCTGCACAACGTGAGTCGTCGCGCCTATCGCTTCCGCCTGAGCGTCTTTCAGCACCGCGATAGGCATGGTGCCCTCGGGCTTGTCCAGCCAGGCGCGCAGCGTGTCGCCCTGTGCCCATCGGCTGATAATCGACTTCGCCAGCGGCTCGGCGACTGAGTCCAGCTTGTCAGTCAGCACCCGGGCCAGACTTGCTTTGCGCGCAGCCGCGCCTGGGGCCACCGCGAAGCCAGGAGTGATGCCCTTCGGAATCAGCTCGGTCTTGCCAGTGCGCCGATTCTTCCACTCGATCAGAACATCTTTCGGAGGAGTCGTCTGGGCCGGGATAGGCCTGCGGATCAGACGGCCGGTCGGCAACCCCGTCTTGGCATCCAGCTCCTGAACGCCGGGCGATGGAACCCCGTTCTTGACCAGCTTCTCATACTCGCGCTGCCCGACTTGGCGGTTATTGCACCGGCAGCCGTAGCCGCCTGGGCACGGATGGCTCACCCACCAAGGATCATCCGCCGGCAGTAAAGTGCCGTGCCACGCGAGGTGCTCCTCGCGGTGGTGAATGCTCGGCCCTACGGTCCTCAGCAGATATGGCAAGACGCGCTTGGTGCGCCGGATGCGCTCCCACTGACCGGCGCTGTAGGCGGTGCGTAGGTTGGTCTGATAGATCGTGCGTAGCCGGCCTGGGGAGGACAAGTCGGTCTGCGCGATCTCTCCTGTCTCCGGGTCCACTACCTCGCGACTGCCCCACCAGCCTTTCTTCTCGAGTTCCGGCCGCAGGCGGGCACGCCACTGGTCGAACGTAAAGCCTTCTTGAAGGGTGCTTAAAAGGCTCGTTTGAACGTCAGCAAGAACATCCAGTTCGGTCACCTTGGCGACCGTGAAACTGGTCTGATGCTCTTCGTTCCAGACGTCACGGTGGTCGAAGCCGATCTTCAGCTTTTTGGCGGCGAAGTAGGCGACCGCCTCCTTGGGAATGGGAACCGGCGGGGTCACTGGATAAGCTCGGCGAAGAAGTCGAGCGTCGCCTCGGTGAGATCAACCCGATTCTGTTCAGAGACTCCCAAGTAAGGGCGCGGCGGAATTTCAGAGCCGGGATGATTGACTCGTTTCACCGGATGGTCGAAACCAGGGATCGCCAAGCCTTTCCCATTCTTCGCCTCGATCACATGCGGCGCAGTAGTGCCACCTTCTTGGTGGATGCGCGCGTAGACACGGTTACTTCCGATCAGCATGGAATCGCCATCGACGCTGCTGGTGATGCTGCCCAACAGCAAGCCGCTGTCCATCAGCAGACTTTGACCGCCAGCGCGCGTGGCTGCGTACCTATCGCTCCAGGCCGGCCAGGGCGTGCCATCCGGGCCAGGGCCACCCGCTTCAATGCGCTCGCGGGTCTGGGATTCGATCATCGCCGCCAAGCCCTGGAGCAGCTCCAAGCGGTCGAAGTCAGCCAGGCGGTTCAGCCTGGCTTGAGCCATATCCAGTTGGCTGATGTCCAGCTCTAGCAGCGCGCCGCTCATCCGAGGAGGTCGGTGCCATCACCAAGGCCGCGTGCTTCGAACGTCTTGGTCGCCAGCGCGGCTTGCAGCGCCGTGGTGTCGATCACTTCGCCCAGCGAAGGCAGGCGCGCCAGGAACTCGTCGGCGGAGCTGCAATCGGCGGCCAGCCGCTCAATGGGCGAGAGGATGGGCTCCATCTGCGCCTGCCAGTCCGACAAGCCGGCGTCCACCAGCTTGTCGAGCTCGTCACCACGACCATCGGCCGCATTCAAGGCACGGCGCAGGGCTTGGTTCTGCGCCAGCGCCTGATTAAGAGCGACTTCGGCTGGCACCTGTCCTGCAGGTGCCCGCAACAGCTTCACCGACTTGCTATTGCCAGGGTCCGGCAATCCCAGCTTGTCGCGGACCACACTTTGTTCCACCTCCAACCCCATCGGAACCAACACTCTCAACGATTCCACCAAGAGCTTGGTGTCTTCGAACTTGGGCACCTTGATGACGATGCGCGGGTAGCCATTGCGCGGCTGAACCCCGAAGTTGAGGTCAATCAACGGCCGAACCAGATCACGATTCAGCGTTTGTCCCATGCCCTTCGCATCCGACGCGAGAATGTCGAGCCGGACGTCGTTGTGGACTTTGGCTTGAGCCAGGCTGCCGCCATTATCCGTGGTCATGGTCTGACCCAGAATGACCTTCGACGTCTGCTTGTCGAGGTAATCGCACAAGCGCTCGAACACGTCGGCTCCGCCCCCGGCACCCTTCATGGCGTCGACGAACTCGATGCGCATGGAGTCCGGCAGCACCGCCGCCGCATCAGACCCGATATTTGCGACGGCTCTCTTCAGCACAGCGACATCGTCGCGAGAGGCATTAGGGCCATAGCGACCAAGCCGGAGGGGCATGCCGAAAACCTCGGCAAAGGCCATCCAGTCGGTCAGTGCAAGCAGCTTGCAGAGCAAGCCGAAGCCACCCACACGGGCATAGGCATTGCGGATTGGAAGACCCGACTTGATCCTTGGCCGGTGCAGCAGAAACTTGAAGGGCTGCAGAGCGAGGCCTTCCACCGGCGCAGCGATGTCTTTCAGGCGCAGCTCTCGGTGGGTCTCGCGGTCCCAGAAGAACCAGCGTTGATCCCTGGCGATGAACCCCTTCGGCCACCACTGTCGCTCGCTAGTGTCCCAGTCGATCTCGCTGACTGCGTAGGACTTGCCGAGCGCATCCTGCAGGTCTTCCACCAAATCTTCGGCGGATGGCGACGACATCACATCGCGGACCAGGTCCGCGTGCTTCTGGTGCTCTGGGGCGTCTGACTTGGCCTCGACCAGAATCTCCAAGCCAGAGAGCGCGCGCTTGCGGCTACCCAGCACACCCAGGTAGTGCTGATCGCGTTCTTCGACATCTTCCGCCAGGGTCAGAAAGCGATCCGCGTCGCCGATGACCGCCGAGTCGAGAATTTCGGCCAGCTCGAAGGGCGTCATGCCGGTGGCGACGCTCTCGAACCAGGCCCGGCGGACTCCCTCCATCGACGGCGTGGCGATCTCGCGAGTCAGATCGTTCTTGCGAATGGGCTGGCCATCCGGCCCAACAATGCGCGACTCGCCCATCAGAACACTCCTCGGCGGGCTTTGAAGCCAGCGGTAACTCGAACATCGCGGCCACCGACGTCATCGTCTTCCGGCCGCATGCGCATGGCGCCGGTTCGCGAGCGAGCGTCAACGGAGACGGACTCGTAAGCCGCTGGCTGGTAAGGGTCTTGCTCGCTGGCAAACCACATCAGGCAGTAGGCGATGGCCGCATCGCCGTGTCGCTTCTTCTGCCCAGTCTCCTTCGGCACCATCGGCACACCGTTGGTGATGCGGACCTGCCGCAAGTCCTCGACGATCAGATCGTCGGCCGGCACCGCCAACGAGCCGTCCTCTAATGCCTTGCGCAACTTGGGCATGTTGAGTTCGTAGAAGCCCTGGCTGAGCTTGATCTGGTGGATGCGCTCGTGACCGAACTCGTCGGCAATACCTTCCGCCAGGTCGGCGCCATTGCCACCGGCATCCAGGGCGCCAGCGGAGAAGCGCGGCAGGCCCTTGATGATGAACCTGACGATCTGCCGTTGCTGGGCAAACGGCACGTTGTGCAGCTCAACGATGAAGGGTGGGCGGCGACGCAGGTCGGCGCCGATTTCTGATGGGATCAGCGTAGTGCTGTCGCCGCTACGCGCGAAATCCTCGCCGAGAACATGGGAACGCTCTGGGTCGAGCTTCTTCAACAGGGGTGCGATCTCTCGCGCCAGCCAGTCGTCGATCTCCATTTCGCGAAGGATCACGGGCTTCAAGCTGAAGGCCCCGTCTTTTTCCAGACGCACCACAGGAATGGACTTGTCGACGCAGCTTTCGATCAGCACCCGAGAGAGATACTGCGCGGCACTCTTGCGAGGAATCGCGTCGAGCTCCTCCTGCATGGCCTCTGTGTCGGAGCCGTAGCTGCGGCGGATACGGCGGTACCATTCGGCCTTGTCGGCCTCGGTTGGCACGCGGCCACGGCTTCTGGCCAGGCGCTCATAAAGCCCATTGGCGACCGCATCATCGAAAGTGACTTTGTGGATGGCGTAGTCGTAGACACCCGCCCGAATCTCAGTGATGAGCTGGTTGAACGGATTGTCGGCGCCGTTGTGGCTACTGATGATGCGAATAACGCCAAAGCCGATCAGCAGCGCGTTGACGGCCTTCATCACCTCCAGAACTTGCTTGTGGAAGGCAGCTTCATCGATCACCACGCGCCCCTGAAGGCCGCGGATGTTCGCCGGGTTCGACGACAATGCCTCGATACGATTGCCGGTGACAGGGTCAACCAAGCGGTAGCCCGATTGCGTCTGCTTCTGGCCCCTTTCATCAACCTCGTCGTACTCGAAGCGCTGCACCAGAGCACCAGCGCCGATCAGCTTGTCGCGGAACATCGCGCAGGTCGCGATGAACTCCCGACCTTTCGACTTGGTGTCGCCGATGTAGAACGTGTTGTCGCCGCCTTGGCTACGGGCGGTATGCGCCACGATGACCGAGTCAAATGCCTCGGCAAAGGTGATGCCGGTGCGGCGGCCTTTCTCGGCCAGCTTCAGCGGCGACTGGTCATTAATCCAATCTAGTTGGTGCTGCATGAGAAAGCCGTCGGTAGACGGATCGACATCCTCCAGCACCGAGCGCAGCTCGGGAGGAATGTCTTGCAGCAACTCGCGGGTGGACAGCTCCGCAACAACCCGGGTATCGAGCATTAGCCACCGCCCCCGAGTTCCTTGCGCAGGCGGTTGGCCTGCTCGGCGGTCAGGCCGACAGCCCTGCCTGCCTTGTCGATCCGCTCACGGGCACGTCTCTCTCCCTCGGCGATCAGCTCCCGCTCCCGCTCTGCCGAAATGCGGGCTCCGTTCTCAATGGCCAAGAAGCTGCGCGAGATCGCCGCGAACGCCTTCACGTCGATGGGGTTGCCTGCATCGCTCGCCTCGCGCATGTCGTCGGCGGCCTGGTAGGCAAGCAGCCGCAGAGTCTCCTGCAACAGCTTGCCGACCTGGCTTTCCGGGTTGCTTCCGAGCTCTTGAATCCAGGCCTCTTGAATGGCCTTGGCTTCGCGGGCTCGGTCCGCCCAGCGGCGGAGCTTCTGCTGCGCGCGATGTAGAGATGAGATGGTGGGTGGTTCGACATCCGCCGCCGCGATCTGCTCCCGGATTTCGTCCAGGGTGGGTCCGCCATCGGCAAGTTGCTCTTTCACCCGCTCACGAAGATCGGGCGGCAAGCGGTCCACCTTGCTCTTGCGGCCCATCGGACTGTCAGCCCAGCGCCGAGGCGCGCTTGACCCCCGGCACCTCGGCGGTGCCTTCGGCGACGTCCAGGCCGCGCGAGGTCAGTGAAGCGACCACTGCCGAGCCCACCACCTCCAGAATCAGCAGGCCTTGCTCCTGCAACCAGGCCAGCTCGGTATGCATCTGATCCCGGCTTAGAGCGTGCTGATGTTCAGCACGTAGGCCATCACGAAGAATCGCGCTGTTCGCGCGATAGTCCGGCTTGGTGGCGGCGAGCAGGCGCAAGGTCTGCAATCGACGCTCCTCGGTTACAACCTGAGCGTAGGTCTTGCTCACGAACCTTTCTCCATCAAGTAATTGTTGATGCGCAGAGTCGTCTCGCTGGTGTGCTTGAGCGCGGTGTCGACCTTGCCCAACAGAGTGCTGAGCTCTGCGATGCTCTCCTGCACCCCTTGCATGTCCCTGTGACTCGGAAGATTGCGCACCCGCTCATCCAAGGTAGCCAGCCGCGTGTCGATGCCTGCCAACTTGCGCTGGTTCTCTTGCTCGGTGCTATTGGTGTTTTTGACCAGGTCGTCGATTCGCCGATGCACAGCGGTCTCGACGCCGCGAAGCGCCTGCGCCTGCGCAGCGCGCTCCCGCTCCTGACTCCCCTGGAGCTTCTCCAACTTCTCAGCCGACTTGTCGCGGCGATGAAAAATGAAGGTGAGAACGCTCACCAGCAGAGAGAGTGCAGCAATCGACGAGGCAATCAGCGGAGTCATGGCCGCCCCCTGGCCGCAAGTAGCTTCGAGCGTTTGTCCTCGACGCGGGCACATTCGATGCAACGGCGCGCGGTCGGTATCGCGACCAGGCGCTCGGGATCAATGGCGTCACCACAGCCCTTGCAAATTCCATCGGAAGGCTGTGCGTCGAGGCTACAGGACAGCTTGGCCATCGCCTCGTCGCGCTGGATCTGCTCGCGCTCCTGCGCGATGTCTACCGGGTCGCTCAAGGCACGCCCCCATCGTGTTCCAGGTGCCAGTCGATCAGGGCTTCGAGCTGGCCTCGGGCTTCGGTGGCGAGTTCGGCGTTGTCGATGTGGTTGTCGAGTAGCGCTTTTCCATCGACTCGCCCAGCAGATACGGCCTCGGCGGCCGCACCAACAGCGAAGCCGGCGGACGACGACAGATCGGCTCGCTCGGGATCACTGGCGGCGTCCCACACGCGCACAAAGCCAGGGCCAAAAGAAGCGTCGCAAACACCAGGCGCAGTGCTAGAAGCCCCCGGCTTTTGTAGGGGGATGATCTCGGAGACTGCATGCGGCACCTCCTGCCGGATGGTTCGGTAAACAACGCGGGATTGCTTTCGGGCCTCGCCCAGCGCCAACTCCAGGCGCTGGTTCTCGTCGGCTGCCGCCTTGGCCTCGGCCTGATGGCGGCGCAGGCGCTCGCCTAGCAGTTGCGCAGACGCCTCCTCCGACTTGAGTTGGCGGCTCGTGGCACTGGCCAGCGCCTTGTCGGCCCCCGCGCTGTAGCCGAGTCCATAGATCGTGCCGGCCAAAACAACGATGGCGGTGTAAAAGGCGATGCGCAGCGTCATGGAGACTGCCCTTGGCTAGGCGCGCCGAGGTAGCGCGAGGAGATGTACTTTTTGGCGACCTCGACACCGCCGACGGTTCCGCCGTACACCAGCCACAGCAAAGGGTCGTCGGGCATCGTGGCCAGCATCTTTCGGGTGAAGACGTAGACGTAGAGCAGATAGCAGCCCTTGCTCAGAGACAGCGTGCCGTCCGGCGAGAGCACCAGGTCGGGGATGCGGCGCAGCCCCATCACCAGGGCCAGCAAGGCATCGAGCAGGGCATGGACGAACAGCGCCACACGAATCGAGAGCGGGCACTTCATTGCCGGAAGCCCAAGGCCCGCACACCGTCCACATATTCCTGGTTGATGTAGCGCACACCGTCCTTGCGCGGCGAGCCGGCGTTGTAAGCGGCAATAACGCCGTCCCAGCCCAGCGATGCGAAGTGCTTGCGCGAGAGCGCGCGCAGATAGGCGCACCCGGAGTTGACGCCAGCCAAGGGGTCGCAAAGGGCGCTGAGATAGCCCTTGAAGCCCTGTTCACGGGCCAGTGACCCCATCACCTGCATGAGCCCGTAGCTGGTCTGCTGAGCCACCCATTCGGTGTTGGGAGTGATGCCAGGCAGGCCAGAGAAATCCGAGGGCGCCTTATCCAGCGACATGTCTGCTGGGCGGCAGTTATAGGCGCGAAGCAGGCGGTTATCCCAGAGCCAACGAAAGTCCGGCTCGTAGCGCGTCGCCCAAGTGTTAAGTCCGGATTCCTTGCGGCAGATCGCCAGCACCAGGTCGTAGGGCAGCGCGAAGTCTGCCGCGCCTCGCTGGATCACACGGGCCAGTGCGTCGGTTGGTTGCGGCAGGTTTGAGCTGGGCGAAGTCATGCACGGCAGGATGGCCGTGCGTCCGGTCATTCTCGATGCCGGAAATGTTTCGCCCCGCATGGTGCGGGGCGACGGGAGTCAGGCTACGCGGCTAGCCGCGAGGTGGTCAAACAGCGTTAACGGCGTGTGGCTCGCTTCCGCACCGAGCCATACCCATCGGACGTCGCTTGCAGCCGCATTGCATCGGTCTCGAATGCAGGGCTGTCGAGCTGTTTTTGGGTCGGTTGGGCAACCAGCACGTCGAAGACCAAGTCGGGCTCCGCGACGAAGTGCGCGAGAATCTTCACGGCGATGGCCCGGCAGCTTGATCCCTTCGACCGCAAGCTCGCGTAACTGCCATCGTGCCTGTACTCGACACAGCGCCATGAAAGCGAGTCAGCGTCGGCTCGATCATTGCCGATCAACTCCAACTGGGCACCCTCTACGCCGGGAATCCCCCACCGTTCTCGGCGCAAGCCCCTATCGCTGCGATCCACCGTCGACACAGAGACGTTGAGTCCTTTGAGGACGCTCTCGGCGGAGATCCGCTGTTCGATCTCGGCTTGAGCCACTATCGGCATCAGGCAGGCGAGCGACAGCGCTGCTGCAATTGCTCTCATGGTCGGGCTCACCGGTCCCGTCCTTGGCGCACGACACGCCCGATGATCTCCGAGTGGCCCGACTCCAGGTCGGCCGGGATGATCTCGAACGGCGGGAACTCCTCCGACAACTTGCTGGTGGCCTGTATGCGCCCGTTAGGCAGCATCTGCAGGTACTTCACCATCAGCAGGCTGTCGGTGCGCAGCGCGTACATATCGCCTTCGCCGACGGTCTTCTTTGAGCGGTCCACCATCACCGTGTCTTTGGCCTGCAACTCCGGGTACATCGAGATGCCTGCTACGGGAAACTCCGCCAGGTCGATGATGCTGAGCTCGGGTCGGCCGTCGAAGTATTCGCGCCGATAGAAGTTCCACTTTTTCGGCGTTGTCAAAAACTCCCGGCCCGCTCCGCCGGCCAATGGGATGTCGTAGTACGGCACCCACACGTAGGCCCCAGACCGAACCAGATCCAGCGCCGCCTCCACGCTCAACGACTCCGAGGCGTACTTGCGGGCACGGCTAGCGATCTCGGCGAAGTCGCCGCGCGTCAGCGTCCAGGCGACATCCTCGTCGCGCAGATCCACCTCCTGCGGCGGCCATGTCCCACGGCCCAGGATCAGGTAATCGAGACTCACGCCCCGCTCCAAGGCGACCTGCATGCACTCGTCGAACGGAATGCTGTTCCGGTTTCGCCAGCTCGCTGGCGTAGAGACCCCGACGCCGAGCGGGCGCGCAAGGGCACTGTCGGAACTCACGCCGAGCACAACTTGCAATCTGTCTAGGACTTCACCGGCATTCGACATAGCGCAATAAACCTCTTGCATTGCGTCTATACGTTTCGTATTGTTATCGCACTTGTTCAATACAAAACGTAAAGACAATGCACCCAGCGGACATCAAGGCGGCGCTTGAGAAGGCAGGGAAACCCCCGTCCAGGGTTGCCCGCGCGCTCAAGCTCCGGCCGTCGACGGTGAGCCAGGTGATTCATGACAAGGGCAAAAGCCGCCGAGTCGCCGGGTACATCTCGGACGCCATTGGCATCCCGGTTTCCCAACTCTGGCCAGGCAGCTACCCGGCCTTGGAGTTGGCGGAAATCCGGGGAACTCGGAGGGCCGCTTGACATGCCTAGTGTACGCGCGCCCCGGCCTGGGTCACTTGCAAACGGACGCTCCCGTTTTTCCAGCCAGGGCGACCTTTTTTCCTGTTTGGATGCCCTAGACGAGCGCCCGCGCTTTGTCGACCTGGACGTCGACCAGGAACTACGTGGCGCCATCGTCCACGCGATCCGCGAAGCACTGAACCGCCAGTCCGACCCCCTAAGCCGGGAACGCATCGCCGACCGCATGAACCAGTTGCTGCCTGGTCTGCGTCATCGAATCACCGAGCGCCGCCTGAATAGCTGGACGGCCAAGAGCAAGGAATACAGCGAGTTCCCGGCCCGATTTATCCCCGCCTTCTGCGCCGCCGTGGAATGCGACGAACCCCTGCGCGTGCTCGCCCGCGCCCTCCGCCAGGACGTGGTGGATGCCCACGCCCTGGCCGCCAAAAGCCTAGGCGAAAACCTCATTCAAGACGCGGCGCTGAAGACCCAGCGCCGCCTGCTGCTGACCCGACTCGGAGCCTGAAGTGCGCAAGAACGAACTAGCCAAAAGCCGCGACGTTGCGGCATTTGAACTAAACCCCGCTCAGATGGGGCAACTCGCGGAGATAGCTCGCGCCGATCTGCAGGGCAGCGACGAAACCCTGGCGGCCCTGGGTGCCGAGGAGCTTGGCCGGGCCGAGATGAGCGTTCTGCGCGCTGGGGCTTACTTCCTCAAGCTCAAAGAGCAGGCTGGGCACGGCGGCTTTATTCAGGCGCTCAATAGCGTCGGGGTCTCCCCGGATCGCGCCCAGCGATCCATGCAGATGGCTCGCTATGTCGCCTCACTGCCGGCCGATCAGGCGCGCCGCATTGCCGCTCTGCCGCGCAGCAAGGTGCTACCCCTAGTGAACGCCGACCAGGAAGTGGTCGGCGAACTGCTGGAGCAAGGGGCGCTGGACGGTGAGCAGCCACTCTCGGTGCGGGAGTTGCAAGACCGCCTTCGCAAGTCGGAGGCAGAGAAGGCCACCCTCAAGACCCGCCTGGAAACTGCCCAAGCCGAGAAAATCCGTCTGGCGCGCGAGCGCAGTCGAGTCCTCGCCGAAGAAGACCTTCCGGCATTTGCCCTTGAAGCCCGGCAGGAAGCCCTGGCCCTCACCGAGCAAATGGGCTTTGGGCTCGACAGCCTGCAAGACATCGTCGAGCAAAACCTCCTCCAGCGGGTCAAGCACCCTGAGGCAGACCGCTTTCAGCCCTTGGCAGCCGGCACCACCTTCCACGCGTTGGCGGCCGTGCATGCCCGCGCCGGCCTGCTGCTCAGCCGACTGCAAGCACATTTCGGCGAGGCCATCGCAGACCCCGACGTGAAGTATTCGCTGTCGCCGGCTGAAGCGCAGCTATTCATCGCCGGACGCGAGCGCCTGCTAAGTCAGCAGCAGGCCGACGCCAAGACGCGCGCCAACAAACGCGCCAATGACACCCCTGGCAAGCCCGGCCGCAAGCGCGGGCCAGCCTCGCGCTGAGCTGAAGCATGGCCGCCGTCCTCCCTTTCAAGCCCCGCGAGCTGATGCTCGCGCCGCTGGACCCGCTGGATGCTCTCTCCGCCGAGGCCCGTGCCGAGGCGCAGCGTTGCCTGGGGCTGATTCGGCCTGCCTTGCAGCGCATGGCGCAGGGCGTCAGCAAGCGGGCGGCGGCAGCCTGGCTCGCGCAACAGGGGGGCGACATGCCCAGCCTGCCCACATTGCAGCGCTGGCTCGCCGCCTATGAGCGCGACGGGTTGGTCGGCCTCGCGCCCAAATACAAGGGGCGCGTTCGAAAGGAGTACGGCTGGGAGGCAACGGCACTGGAACTGTTCGGCAATCGGCCGACACAGCCGCACTACTCGACGGTGGCCATGTGGCTGCGCGAGAAGCACGGCTTCGAAAACGCAGCGGACCACCTGGTGCGCCGCTACCTGCAGAGCCTGCCCAGCAACCTCACCGAAACCGCGCCTGGCCGCCTGGGGCGCCACTACTACCAGCAGAACGTGAAGCCCTACGTACTGCGAGACAACACCGTGCTGCCGGTCGGCTTCATCTACGAGGGCGACGGACATTGCTGCGACGTCTACGTGGCCTCTCCCCGCACCGGCAACGCCTACCGCCCGGAGCTCACCGTGTGGGTGGACGTGCGCAGTCACTTCGTCGTCGGCTGGTACTTGAGCGAGAGCGAATCGGCCAATACCACGCTGTTCTCCCTCAGCCACGCGCTGCTGAGGCATGACCATGTGCCGGCCATGCTGCACGCCGACGTCGGCTCCGGTTACGTCGCCAAGACCATCAGCGACCAGCGCACCGGCTTTCTGGCGCGCTTCTCCATCGAGCCAATCTACGCGCTGCCGGGCAATGCCAAGGGGAAGGGCCTTATCGAAGGGTTCTGGCGCTGGTTTGAAGAACGGTGCGGCAAGCAGTTCCCCACCTTCTGCGGGCACGACCGCACCGACGACTATCTGCGGCACCTCAGCCGCAAGGTGGAACGCGGGCTGATCCGGCTGCCGACGCTGGCGCAATACGCCGACGCCTGCCGGGAGTACTTCGACTTCTACAACCGCAACCACCAGAAGAATCTGGGCTGCGCGCCGAAGGACTTGTGGGCAGAGCTCAACCGGGTGCCGGTAGAAACACCGGCGGCGGCGATCATGCGGCCCTGCGAAAAGCGGATGGTGCGGCGCTGGGGTATCGCACTGCATAACCGCATCTACCGGAGCGGCGATCTGGCGCGCTACGAGGGACGCGAGGTCAACGTCCGGTACGACCTGCACAACGACATGGTCGTCTGGATCGAAGACGCCAAGGGGCGCCTGATCGGCGAGGCCAAGCTGGTGGAGAAGCACCCCTGGCTGCCCGACTCCCGTATCGAGGAGGCGCAGCAGAAGCGCCTGGAAGGCCAGGCTCAGCGCCTGGAAAACAAGCTGGTGGAGTTCCAGGGGCGCGCCAAGGCGCCGCTCACTGGCGCCGCCATGCTGGACGCCCTCGACGACGTCCATTTCCTCAGCGCCACGCCGAGCACCCCGGCGCCGGTCAGCTACCTGCGGCCCATCGACCCCGAGATCAGCGAGCGCGTCACCGAGGCCATCGCCGAAGCCGGGCAGCACGAAGAAACCCCCACCGAGCGCTACCAGCGTTGGGTGAACGCCGAGGCCGAGCTGGCTGCCGGCCAAGCACTCCCCCCCGAGCTACAGACCTGGTTCGACACCTACCAGACCAGCAGCGAATGGCGCTCGTTCGACCGACTCAGATCCACCTTCGGCGCCGTCTCCGGCGTCGTCTTTCCGTCGCCCTGACCCTGCCGCACCTACCGAGGATTCCCCATGAAAGCACGCGTCGCCCCCACTCGTAACGTCCGCCGCCTCGCCGAGGTGGCCGACATGCTCACCCGTCGTGCCCCCGGCCTTCCCGGTGTCGCCATCGTCGATGGCGAAACCGGCTTCGGGAAAACCACCGCCATCAATTGGCTGGTCAACCAGGTGGAAGGCATCGGCATCTACGTCCGCGCCCGCAAGACCTGGCGGGTGGCCAGCATGCTCAAGGCGATTCTGGCCGAGCTGCACATCAAGCCGCGCGGCAGCGCCGACGACATGCTCGACGACGTGGTGATGGCCCTACGCGAAGCCAAGCGCCCGCTGTTCATCGACGAGATGAACAACATCGTGCGCCGCCCCGACATGGTCGAGGTCGTGCGCGACATCATCGACCTGAGCAACCAGGCGGTGATCCTGATTGGCTATACCGGCCTACTGACCGAACTCAGCTCTCATCGCCAGCTCACCCGCCGCGTACTGCAACAGGTGACCTTCGAAGCTGCCGACCTGGCGGACGCCCGCGCGGTCGCGAGCAACTGCGAGGTGGAGGTGCGTGACGACTTGCTGGAGCGGGTGCTCAAGTCGGCGCGCGGCAGCATCGGCGAGCTGACCATCGGCCTGGCACGCATCGAGGCCTTCGCGGTCAGCCGCGGGCTCAAGTCGGTGGGCTCCAGCGATTGGGGCAAGCGCGACGAGTTCTTCACCGGCAGCCAGACCAGCACCACCTACGGCGCCACCGTCACGCCGATTGGGGCTGCGCGGTGAGGGCAACCAAAGACACCGCCATGCGAGCACGCCAGCTCCTGGCTGTCTTCCAGGCGGGCGAGCGCCTGCCGCAGAACCACCAGGACATGGCCCAACTGTTGGCGGAGGTTTTCGGGCGCAAGCCCAAGCCGCAGCCCCTCAACAACCAGCCGCTGCCGCTGGCCAGCGCGCGCGGAAAGATGTGGACGTCCATGCGAATCCAGCGGGACTTCACCGCCCAATCGGTCGCCGCCGCCAGCGAGACCGAGGTGCAGGCGGTACGCAAGTACATCAAGGCTCTGATAGCGGCCGGCTACGTGCGCCTGGAGCGTCAAACCAGCTTCGAGGTGGGTGACCACAGCGCCTACTCACTGCTGCGCAACACCGGCCCCTACGCGCCGCGTGTCCGGAGCCGGGGCTGTGCCATCTACGACGTCAACCTCAATCAGGAGGTGACCCGTGACGACTGAGGCACCCTGGATTGCAGTCCTGCGCGAGTACGTAAAGGCGCACGGGCTGAAGCCCGCCGGCAAGAAGATCGGCTACAGCGGCAGCGCTGTCAGCGCTGCGCTCAACGACAAGTACGGCGTGAACGGCTTCCCCGGAAACCTGGAACGCATGCAGACCGCCGTTGAAGGGGCCTTGATGGGCTCTCGCGTGGACTGCCCGGTCGTCGGTGACATCCCCCGCAATGCCTGCATCGCCAACCAGCGCCGTGCCAGCGACCCCCGGGCCACCAACCCCATGCGCATGGCGCTGAGCGAGGCCTGCCAGAAATGCCCCCATGCCACCACCACCGGCGTCGCCGGAAAGGAGCGTTGCTGATGAAAGCCCTGATGAACCTACTGCGGCATGCCTGGCTGCACTTCCGCTACCGGCGGGCCGCCGTGATTCCCATCCCGACAGACCTCTGTGTGGTGCGTCCGCGCCGCCGCTACGAGGTGCTGTGCAACCCCAACCTTTAACCCGAGCAACACAATGAACCAAATCGCAGAGAAACACGGCTGCTGGCCCGATGCCGCCGGTCGGCTTGTCCCCAAGGAACTCGTCAAACCCATCGACCGGCTGCGCGACGAGTTGGTGCGCGCCCTGATTGGCCAGGGCGAGCAGATCGCCGCTCAGATCGCCGCCTACAAGGCCGGCGCGTTCGCCGACATTGCCAGCTTCGTCGAGCTGAGCCTCGAGCAGTACGGTGTGAAGGTCGGCGGCCGAAAGGGCAACCTGACCCTGACCAGCTTCGACGGCAAGTACAAGATCACCCGCTCGGTGCAGGAGTCCATCAGCTTCGACGAACGCCTGCAGGCGGCGAAGGAACTGATCGACGAGTGCATCCAGACCTGGACGGAAGGCAGCCGGCCGGAGATCCGCGCGCTCATCAACGATGCCTTCCAGGTGGACAAGGAAGGGAAGATCAGCACCGGCCGTGTGCTGGGGCTCAAGCGACTGGAGATCAGCGACGAAAAGTGGACGCGTGCGATGAAGGCCATTGCCGACAGCGTGCGCACCGACACCAGCACCACCTACATCCGCCTCTACCAGCGAGTGGGCGACACCGAACGCTACGAGCCCATCTCGCTCGACATGGCGGTGCTGTGATGACGCCCACTGCTGACCTAGTGGTACTGGCGATGTTCACGCTATCCGTTGGCGTGCTGCTCGGCCTGTATCTCGGCATGCGTTGGGCGATGGTGGGCCAGGACGGCACCCCGTTCGCCAACCTCGCCGAGGTGGGCCAAGGCATGCACCTGCTGCTGGCGCGGACACAATTTCTGGACGCCGCCCAGCCCGACGAGCTCGAAGCCATCCGCAAGCTGCAGTCCAGCGCTAGCAGGCGAGCACCCATGTTCAGACCTCGCCAGCGCGTTCGCTGCCGAAACACGGGCCTGATCTACCGAATCGTCGACTGGCCGCGCCGCTGCTTGTTCGAGGCAACTGCCTTGCCGGCCTATACCTTTACGGCCGAGAGCGGCGGCGACATCACGCTCTGGGTAATTCCGCAGGCGGACATGGAGGACGGGCGGTTCACCCCGGTTGGTGACGCCGTGCCCACAGCGGTGGGCGAGTTCTGATCTTCGTGTCCACCCTCGACCGCCAGTCCCTGCTCGCCGCCCTGTCGCGCCACGTTGGCCGCGACCGGGGCGTGACAGCGCGGGCGCTGGTGGTCGAAATTTGCGGCACCTGGTCGGCGGCGGGGGAGCGCCACCTTCGCGAGCTGGTGGAGGCGCTGCGCCAGGACGGCATCGCCGTCTGCGCGGACCCCAGCAACGGCTACCACATCGCCGCGACAGCCGAGGAGCTGCAAGCCTCGATACAGTTTCTACGGCAGCGGGCGCTCACCAGCCTGCGCCAGATCCGCCAGCTCAAGCGCCTGGCCCAGCCCGACCTGGGCGGCCAGCGGCGCCTGCTGCTGTAGCGCAAGGGAGCCCCCATGCACTGCATCTGTCCGGCCTGCGGTTTCAATGCGCCGCTGCTGTCCTTCACCAGCGAGGCTGCCGCCCACCGGTTTGCCGAGCTGACCCTCCGCGTGCCACCGGCGCTGGGCAACGTCCTGCAGCTCTATCTGCACCTCTTCGCGCCCGCCAAGCACAGGATGACCTTCGAGAAGGCATGCCGCGTGCTGGAGCCGCTCCTGGTGGTGATCGAGACCGGCAACGTCCGCTATGCCAAGCGCGACTGGTCAGTGAGCCACGCCCAGTTGGCCGAGGCCTTGGGCTACATGGTCGGCCGCCGTGCGGAGCTCGAACTGCCGCTGCGCAACCACAACTATCTGGCCAAGGTGCTGAGCAGCGCCGCCAACAAGCTGGAGGCGGCCACCGAGGCGCAGCAGATCCAGCAGAAGCGCGAGCCACCAGCCCCGACGCCGGTGGCTCCAACCGCCGATGAGCAGAAGGTCATCGCCCGGCGAAAGGCTGTCGAGGAGCTCGGTGCCGAGCTCGCTGCCGCCAAGCGGCTCCGGTTGGAGGTGACCCGCGACCAGCTTGCCGACCACCTATTTGCTGCAGGCCACACCAAGGCCGACATCGAGTTCGCGCTCGACAAGGTGCTGCCATGACTCGCGATGAGATCGAGCACTGGGTGCGGAGCTGCCTACGCAAGGCGCGCTACAGCAATTCCCACAAAGCCGAGGTGGGGCGGAGCCGTTGCCAGCGCCAGCGCCCCGATACCGCGTTGCGCATTTACCCCTGCGACTACTGCTACGGCTGGCACCTGACCAAGGTCGCCGCCAATCCCGAGAGGATCGAATCATGAGAGTGTGGGTTTTCGACGAGGCGAAGCTCGACCAGGCCCTGCTGACCTGGTCGGACGAGTTGGGCGCACTGCTGCCCGAGGAATCGCGGCAGATCACCGAAGCGATCCGCCGCTTCCTCACCTCCGAGGCCGCCCTCAAATTGCGCGTGCGAGAGTGCGAGCCGCCGCCGAGCAGCGACGACGAAAGCCACTGAGACCGCCCCGCCGTGGCCACCAAAGACCCGCGCCAGACCGAGCTTGCCCGCATTCATATCCTGAAGGCGGCGCTCATTGGCACCCGAGAGTTCGACGCCGAGGACTACGCCAATGTGGTCTGGGTTCACGGGCGCCAGCACTCCAGCAAAGACCTGGACGGCCACGGCCGTCGCCAGGTGATCGAGCATCTGCAGGCGCGCCTCAAGGCCATTGACCCCAAGCACCCGAAGCTGGCGCGCTTCCAGGGGCAGCCCAAGAACATCGGCGCCCGTGGGCGCGGCGAGCTGGAAAAGATCGAGGCGCTGCTCACCGACGCGGGTCTGGGCTGGAACTACGCCCACTCGCTGGCCAAGCGCATGTACCGCCGCGACCGGGTGCAACTCTGCGCCGACGGCCAACTGGTGGGCATCGTCGCCGCCTTGCACAAGGCCGCGCTCAAGCGCCTGGCCACCGACCTGGAGCAACTGCTCGGCTACTCCTGGGCCGACTACGGCGCGCACCTGGCGGCCTGGCTGTTTGACTTCGACACCCTTCACCGGCGGTTCGATGCCTACCCCGAGGTCATGAGCAAGGTGCTGCGCTGGTGCCGTGGCGACTTGGCCGTCGTCTGCCAGTGGCCCGTCGACCAGGACAAGCCGAGCTGCTGCAGCGGTTGCTTCCAAGTCTCGCTGTCGCAGGTCCGTGCGTGACTGACGATCTGGCCAAGGTCGATATCAACCGCCTGATCGCGCCCCAGTTGCGCAAGATCGCGGCCACCATCGGCCTGCCAGACACCCTCAAGCTGCTGCGCAAGCGCGGCGGCACCAAGACCCATGTGCCTCAAGGCCCAGAGGCACGGCTCTTCCCCGATGTGCTCGAAGACGACAAGGCGCGCAACCTGGCGCGGCTGTTCACCGGGCACCAGTACCTGACGCTCCCAAAGGCCGACAAGATTCTCCAGGAACTCCGCGACCAGCAGATCCGCGCCGAGGTTGAGCAAGGGCGCAAACTGCAGGCCCAGGCGCTTCACTACCAGCTCACCGAGCGCCAGATTCTCAACATCCGCCGTGGCGACCGGGGCGACAAGTTCAGGAGCGTCCGCGACGTGGAGACGCGCCGGGAGTTGCAGACCGATTTGTTCGACTCCGCCACTCCGAACCGGGCACGGCAATGAAAGCGCCCGTTAAAGCCCCCTTAAAGCTGACCTGCAAGGCCCCTGTGGCGCTTTCCCCCCATCAGTCCCCCTCCCAATGGATTGCGCGACTCCTGCGCGCTGCCAGGGGCTAGTTGTATTCAGGAGGTTGCCAATGCCCGCAAAGACCAGCCGCAGACAGCCAGACCTGTTTGGAGTTCCTCCGCGCCGTCCGGCCCGTGTGCTGATGCACGTCCACGACGCGGGGCATCTGCCGGGAGGTCGGAAGGGCGCCGAGATGCAGATAACCGTTCGAGGGAATATCCGCGGCTTCGACGTGATCGAGTCAGCGGTCGAGAACGCCTACGCAAAGCTGCGCGGTGACTCCGACTACGCCACCCTCAATATGGAGGATGCCGACGGCAACATCCTAATCAGTGAGGACGACGAAGACAGAGGGGAGTACTGGCTTAAAGACAAGCTGATTAGTGCGGCAATTGTTTCGGCCTCTCCGAGATCGGCATCAAGCATTTCCACCCAGGCCACGCCACCAAGGCAGTGCAAACTCTGTGGAGACGAAATCAAACCCGGCTGGATTCATGGGTGCGGATCATGAGGCCCAACGCCCAAGCTCACCGGAAAACCGGCCAGGGGCCGAACCATGAATAAGAGCGCGCAGGACGAGAGGCCGGGTTTTCCGGTGGAGCACCTAGTTGGGCCTGAGCCACGCTGGACGTTTGCCTGCACTCGCTGCGCGTGGATAGGCAGCGACCCGCGCAGCACATTTATGCACGGATTCTGCGATTGCCCGGAGTGTGGAAATTCATGCACGACCGACGAGCCCAGCTACGAGCCTCGCGCTGGATGCCTTGACGGCAGCGCGCCCGGCTTCGATCCGATTTGGCCGCCCAACGCTAATTAGCCCGCGTTTGACCCACCGCCGCCCCCACCCGTAACCTCGTTGCACTGATCGCCCCGCCACCGAGCGGGGCGAAACATTTCCGGCATACCCGGGAAGCAGGCCGGCCAAGACACTGGCGGCCTATGAAGCGCAACCGCCTAGCCCTCTGCAGCGAGATTCCGGACCACGGCCCCGGCAAGGTGCCGTCCGAGCTCAAGTGCATTCCCGCGCCCGACGCCGAGGGCAAGGTTCGGGGCCGCGATGGCCGTAGCTGGTTCTTCGACCAGCCGGAGCTGGTGCTGCGCAACAGTCCAGACCGCATCGCCATCGACATCAACCACTCCACCGACCTGGCTGCGCCACGCGGCGAGGAAGCGCCGGCTGCCGGCTGGATCAACGGCCGCGAGTTAGAGCTGCGGGACGGCGCTATCTGGGGCAAGCCCCGCTGGAACGCCCGTGGCACCGCCGCCGTTGAGGGCGAGGAGTACGCCTTTATCTCCCCGGTCTTCGACTACGACGGCGCCGGCCGGATCGTGCGGCTCGTCCGCGTATCGCTCACCAACAACCCGAACCTCGACCTGGCGCTGAACGCGGCTGTCCTCGACCAGGACGTGGACGACTACCCCCCGGAGACACTGACCATGAAGAACCTGCTCAAGGAGCTGGGCCTGCCGGAAACCGCTGGCGAAGCCGAGGCCCTCGTCGCCCTCAACTCGCTGAAAACCCAGCACCAGACGGCGCTCAACGCCGCGCAGACGCCGGACCTCAACAAGTACGTCCCGCGCGCCGACTACGACGCGATGCAGACCCGGGCGCTCAACGCCGAGCAGTCGATTGCCGACAAGGCGCGTACCGACCGCGAGAAGGCGGCCGACCAGGAGCTCGATGCGGCGCAGAAGGCCGGCAAGATCACGCCGGCCTCGCGCGAGTTCTATCGCGCCACCTGCATGGCTGAGGGCGGCCTGGAGAAGTTCCGCGACTTCCTGAAGTCCGCGCCCGCCATCGTCGAGCCGGGAACCACCGTCTCCGACGAACTGCCCACCGGCCAGAAGACCGCGCTCAACGCGCAGCAGAAGGCCGTGGCGCTGTCGCTGGGCCTCAGCGAAGAGCAGTTCCTCAAGGGCGCGAAGCAGCAGTAACGCCGCCAATCCGCCCGCACCCAACCCCTAGGAGTCCCGCGCATGACCGCACTCGCCCAATCCCGCCAGACGCCGGAGCGTCTCGGCAACATCCTCTCCATCACGATGGCTGCCGGCGCGCATGGCTTCCTGGGCGGCATGGCTCAGGTGAACGCGACCGGCGGCGGCGATGCCGCCACGGCGACCGCAGCCAACAAGACCGTTGGCGTCTTCATGGCCGATGCCGGCCCCGGCGAAGCGGCCAACGTCAAGAAGGGCATCTTCGCGTTCGCCAACAGCGCCGGTGCCGACGAGATCACCAAGGCCAACATCGGTGCCACCTGCTACGTGGTCGATGACCAGACGGTGGCCAAAACCAGCGACACCAACGCACGGCCGGCAGCCGGCAAGGTCTTCGACGTCGACGAGTACGGCGTCTGGGTGGACTTCCGCTAGCCCGCCCCTCACCCAGCGTCCCACCTCTCCCTCTTTCGCCGTAGCTTCTATAGGAGCGCCCTATGTCCCGAGTCGCCGTTTCGCCGCAGTTGATGACTGCGATTTTTCAGGGTTTCAAGGCCCTTTATCTGAAGGGTTTCGAGGCACAGGAGGCCTTGTACCAGTCGCTGGTGATGGTCGTGCCCTCCAACACTAGCAAGGAGGTTTACGGCTGGCTGGGTCAATCCACGGGCTTCCGTGAGTGGATCGGCGACCGGGTTATCCAGGCTTTGACCACCCATGACTTCTCGATTGCCAACAAGCACTTCGAGAACACCGTGGGCGTGAATCGCAATCAAGTCGAGGACGATGAATATGGCGTCCTCAATCCGGTGTTCGAGCAGCTCGGCATGGACGCCAAAGCCCACCCTAACCAGGTGATCTTCGAGCTGCTCAAGGCTGGCCGCACCACACTTTGCTACGACGGCGTGCCGTTCTTCTCGGCAAATCATCCGACCACCAATGCGAAGGGCGGCAAGATCACCCAGAGCAACCTCACGACCGAAGTCGGTGGCAAGCCCACTTGGTATGTGTTCGACACCACCAAGGCGATCAAGCCGATCATCTGGCAGGTGCGCAAGCCCTACGACTTCGTGCGCAAAGACCAGAAGGAAGACGACATCGTCTTCTTCAACAACCAGGCGGTGTACGGCGCCGATGCCCGCGTCAATGCTGGCTTCGCGCTCTGGCAACTCGCCCATGCCTGCGACAAGGACTTGACCAGCGCCAACTTCAAGGCGGTGCGCACGGCCATGCGCCAGCTCAAGGGCGACAACGGTCGGCCCCTGGCAGTGCGCCCGGTGGAGATTCACGTTCCCACCGCCCTCGAGTCGGCAGCCGAACTGCTGTTCGACAAGGCCACCATCAATGGTGGCGAGACCAACGAGCTGTACAAGGCCGCCAAGGTTGTGGTGAACCCCTACCTCGACTAACCAATACCCCGAGAGAGAGCCCTGTGATAGCCGCCAGGTCCGTGAGCCTGGCGGGCGGTGAGGGCCAGTAAAGGCCGCCGATCACGGTAGCGGCAGCCACCCGATGGCCCCGGCCGGAATGAGCCGGCCGGGGCCAGCGTCATCAACGAGACCCCGAACCCATGCAGCTCACCGGCACCTTCTGGACCCAAAAGGAAACCGTCGCCGCCGCCGAAAGCGCGGTGGTCGAGCTGGTTCACGGCGGCCCGTCGAGCATCGCAGTGGCGAGTGAGCCTACGGGCACCGCCATCGTCAGCTACACGCTGGACGATCCAAGCGATAACGACGCCAAATGGTTCCAGCTCGGCACCAATCTGGCGGGTGCCAGCAACTGCTTTTCTCCTGGGCGGCCGGCGCGCGGCTTCAAGGTCGCTGCCGCTGTCGCAGGCTGCGACGTCACTGTCCTGCAGCCCGAGCGCGTATGAGCTACGCAACCTACAGCGACCTGGTCGAGCGTGAGTCGGAAGACACCATCTACGCCGCTGCCGACAACGACCGCGATGGCGAGCTGAGCGCGGCGGAGCTGTTGGCCATCGACAAGGCGCTGGCCGACGCCACCGGCGAGATGAACAGCTACATCGGCCAGCGCCACGACCTGCCGTTGCCGACCGCGCCGGTTTGGGCCGCGCAGATCTGTATCGACATCGCCCTGTACCGCCTATCGCGCATGGCCGATGCGCTGACCAACGAACTGCGGCAGCGGTATGCCGATGCCGTCGCCTTCCTCAAGCGCGTCTCCAAGGGCGAGGCCGGCCTGGGCCTGGCAGCCGAGGCGACGCCGCCCATCACCGCCGCCGGTGAGATTCGCGGCGGCGAGATTCTGGTCGAGTCGCAGCCGCGACTGTTCGGGCGCAACCGGCGCGGGGTGCGCTGATGGACTTGCCCAGCTACCGCGCAGGACTGGTGACGGCCATCAAGGCCATCGTTCCGGACAAGGTTGCTGTGCAGGCCCACCCGGGCCGTTTCGATCTGGCTCAGCTCAAGACCTACGCGCTCAAGGCGCCGTGCGTCCTGGTTGCCCTGCTAAACCTGCCGCTGGCCGGTGGCGCAATGGTGTCCGGTCCCATCGAGGCCGCCGCCTACCTGCTGACCAAGAACGTGCGCGGGGCCAGCCATGACGAGGCCAACCTTCGCCTCTCCGATGGCCTGCTGCAGGTCATGGCTCTGCAAGGCCTAAACGGCGTGGCCTGCGGCGGCATCCGCTGGGGAAATCTCTACAACGGTGCCTTGGGTGACGAGGGCGTCTCGCTCTCTGCCATCGCATTCCGCCAGTCACTGAGTCTGGACATGCCCGAGCAGGGCGATCTGGGCGACTTCACCACGCTGTTCGCGCTCTTCGATGTTGCCAATGACGGCAAGCCCGAAGCCGAAAGCACCATCTCCATCGAGGGGCCATCCGCATGAGCGAGATCCAGTTCAACAGCATCCCCGTCAACCTCAATGTGCCGGGGCAGTACGCCGAGTTCGACCCCAGCCGCGCGAATACCGGCGCGGTCACCGTCCCGCAGCGCACGCTGCTGATCGGCCAGCAGTTGGCCGGTGCCACGGCGGTCGCTGGCCAGCCGCGCCGCGTGTTCAGCCCTGACGAGGTTGGCGCGCTCTGCGGCCGTGGCTCGCAGATTCACCACATGGCCAAGCGCCTGCTGGCCGCCGATGCCTTGACGCCGGCCTACATCCTGCCGCTGGCCGACAAAGCGGCCGGCACTAAGAGCAGCCGAACGCTGACGGTCACCGGGCCGAGCACGGCGGCCGGCACCGTGGTGCTCTACGTCGGCGAACGCCGCTACGCCGTGGGAGTGAGCTCCGGCATGAGCGCCATCGCCGTGGCCGCTGCGATCATCGCCGCCGTCAACGCCGACGCGGATCGCTACCTGGACGCCGCCGTCGACGGCGCCGATGCGTTCAAGGTCGTGCTGAGCGCGCGGCACAAGGGCATCGACGCCGGCAATGTGCGGGTCACCCTGAACCGCTACGACGGCGAGACGCTGCCGCTGGGCGTCGGCGTGGCCATCGGCGCGCTCACGGCCGGCACGGGCGACCCGGACCTCACCGACGCTATCGCCGCGCTCGGGGACCAGTGGTACACCACCTGGGTTCTGGGTGGCACCGACGGCGCCAACCTGGCGCTGGTTAAGGCGGAGCTGGCCGACCGTTTCGGCCCGCTGCGCCAGCTCGACGCCTATGCCTATGCCGGCATCAACCTCGACGCCGCTGCCGCCATCACCCTCGCCACGGGCCAGAACAGTCCCTGGCTGAGCCTGGTGGACTGCGCCGACGTGCTCACGCCGACCTGGGCAACGGCGGCCCACGTCGCGGGCTGCGATACCGCCGAGCCGGACCCGGGTCGGCCGCGCCAGACGTTGCCGCTCACCGGTGTGGTGGCCACCGCCGAGGCGCTGGGGCGCCGCACGTTCGCGCAGCGCAACCAGTTGATCGAGGGCGGCGTCAGCACGCTCAAGGTGGATGCCGATGGCACGGTGCGCATTGAGCGGCTCACCACCACCTACCGCACCAACACTTACGGCGTCACCGACAAGGCGTACTTCGACACCGAGACCCTGCATCTGCTGGCCAACCTGCGCTACACGTTGCGGAGCCGCTTCGCGCTCAAGTATCCGCGCCACAAGTTGGGCGCGGATGGCAGCACTGGCCCCAACGTCATGACGCCGGCCATCGCGCGGGCGGAGATCGTCAGCCTCTACATCGACACCTGGATGGAGCAGGGCTGGGTGGAAGGCGGCGAGGCGCTGACCCAGTTCATCGCCGAGCTGGTGGTGGAGCGCGACGGCACCGACCCCAACCGCCTCAACTCCCGGCTGCCGCCGGACCTCATCAACCAACTGCGCGTGTCCGCGTCGCAGATCCAGTTCATCCGCTAAGGAGCCCCGACATGGCACAACTTTTGGGCCGCGCCCGCATCCGTGTAAACGGCAAAGAGCTGCTGACGCTGCCTGGCGCCGTACTCACTCCGGGCGGCGAGAAGCGCACGCCCGTGGTCGGCAGCAATGGGGTGCATGGCTACACCACGGAAATCGTGCCGCCCAAGCTCACCTGCAAGCTCAGCCAGACCGCTGGCATGGACGTCACGGCCGTCGATGCCATCAAGGACGCGAGCGGGCTCTGGGAGGGCGATGACGGCTTGAAGTTCGCACTCACCGAGATGTTCTGTCAGGGCGAGAGCACGCTGTCGGAAAAGGGCGGTGAGATCGACGCCAGCTTTAGCGCCAAAGACTGCAAGCGCATCTAGGAGATCGCATGAAAGAAGCTACCCAGAAGCGCTTGGCGGTGCACGGCTTCAGCCTGACGGCCGAAGGTCACATCGCTGGCAGGCTCAAGACTGGCATCAAGATCGGCGAGACGTTGCACAAGAACTTCGTGCTGCGCGAGGCCCTGGGCGAAGACCTGTTCGCCGCCGAGTTGGAGGCCGATGCTTCCCGGCCACTGACCTACAACGCCGCGCTGCTCTGTCGGCAGTTGGTCCTCACCGGTGACTACACCGGGCCGTACAGCCTGGACATGATCGGCAAGCTCAAGTCCGGCGACCTCCTGATCCTGCGACAGGCCCAGGTGGAGGCCGAGAAGCTGGGGGAAGGCTGACCCGCCGAAAGGCGGGTCTCCTGGATGCCGTGCTCGTCATCGCACATCACACCGGCTGGTCCGAGAGCGACATCCTGGCGCTGCCCAATAGCCGGCGGCGGCACTACCTGCAGAGACTGCTGCGCAAGGGTGGCCAATGACCGAGATGACGGTCGCCTTGCGGCTGTTGCTGGAAGGGCGGCAATTCGATTCGGGGTTCGGCCAGGCCGGTCGCACGCGTGACCGCTTCGTCCGCGACACGCGTCGAGACTTCTCGTCCATTAACAGGTTGCTGCGCGAAACCCGCAACCAGCTCGCAACCATCGGTGTCGGCTTCGGTGGGTACCAGATTGCCCGCCAGTCGGCGCAGCTCGACAAGGGCCTGATCCAGCTCCGCCAGACCGCCGGAGCGACGCGGGAAGCTTCGCGGAGCTTGCGGGCCGATCTGTTCGCGATGTCGCGAGAGACCGGCCAGAGTCTGGATGCCTTGAAGGGTGGCATGGATGCCCTCGTACAGTCCGGCCTCACCTGGGCGCAGGCGGTGGCCACAATCCGGGCCGTCAATCCCGCCTCGGCGATCACCGGCGCGGCGCCGGACGTGCTCTCGCGCTCGCTGGTGGTGGCCTCAAACAGCTACAACCTCGACCTGGCGCAACCCGGCCTGGCCACCAAGCTGCTGGAGCAGATGACCGTCGCCGGTCGACTCGGCAACGCCGAGCTCGAGAACCTGGCCAGCATCTTCCCGCGCGTCGGGGTAAACGCGCGCAAGGCCAACCTGGAGTTCGCCCAGACTCTGGCCTATGTGGAAGCTCTCTCCCAGGTGGAGATGAACCCCGAGCGTCTGGCTACCCTGGCGGAAAGCACCCTGCGGCTGTTCACCAACGAGAGCTACAAGAAGGCGGCTCAGAAGGCTACCGGCGTTCCGTTCTACACGCCGGCCGGCGCCGCGCGTAATCCGCTGGACACGCTGAACGACATCTCCAAGGCCTATCAGCAACTCACCACCGATCAAGCCCGCAACCGCTACATCGACCGTGCGTTCGGAAAGACCGACCTCGATACGCAGCGGGGCATCGCCATGCTGCTATCGAGCGACTCGCTGACCAAGGTGCGGACCATGACCGAGCAGGTCCGCGAGTCTGCCGGCATCTTCGAGCACGATCTGCCGGAGGCGCTCGATAACGCGGTCGATCAAGCCGGCCGCATGAAGTCGGTGATGCGCGAGGTGGGCGATGCGCTGGCCCAGCCCATCAACAAGGCGTTCGCCGACCTGGTGTCCTGGCAGCTCAATCCGAACTCCAAGGGGGGGCTCGACCTGAAGCCGACCACCGTGGCGGCGGTGACCGTCGCCGAGGTGCTCGCGCTCGGCGCGCTGGCCACCGGTGCACAAAGCGTGCTTGGCAAGTTGCCGGGCGTTGTAGGAAAGATGCTGGGTGGCAGTGTTTCAACGGCGGCGGGTGTGGCGCAGGGCCAGTTGATCGAGAAGGCCGGCCTCGGCACGGCCGTCTTCGTTACCAACTGGCCAGCCAGCCTCGGCGGCGGTCAGGGTGGTGCCGGCGAGACCGCCGCCGCTGCCGCTGGTGGCGCGGCGGCAGCCCGTGCGGGTGGAGGGCTGACCGCCGCCATGATCGGTAACGCCGCTCTGTGGACGGCCGGTCTACTGGCCGCCGGTGCCGGCGGCTGGGAGATCGGCTCCGCGATCTATCGCGCCACCGACGAGACCGAGTTCATGAACAACCTCGGCGGCGCCATTGCCTTGGCGCTGTCCCGGTTCGGCAATGTGGAGGCCTACAACGCCGTCGAGCGCGAGCTGAACGGCCGCATCGAGATCCAGATCGACGAAACCGGCCGCGCCCGGGTCGGCGCCATCACCGCTAGCGGTGGCCTCGATCTCAACGTGGCCACCGGCATGACCGTCTTCGGGTCTCCGCCATGAGCTGGCGCGACCAACTGCGCCCCGGCGCCTTCCGGCAGGTGCCGTTTCTGGTGGATCGGCACGATGCCGATTGGGCTCGCAGCGTGGCCGTGCATGAGTACCCGGGCCAGAACCTGCCCGACACCGAAGACCTCGGCGAACTCGCCACCACCTTTGACGTCGACGCCTACGTTTTGGGCGATGACTACATGACGCAGCGTGACGCCCTGGTCGCGGCGCTGAGCGAGCCGGGCGCCGGCAGCCTGGTGCACCCCTACCTCGGCACGGTGCTTGTCGTGGTGATGGGCGTTCGGCTGCGGGAAGGCAATCGCGAGGGCGGCCTGGCCCGCTTCTCCATCCGTTTCATCCGCACGGCCGCCATCGTGCCCGCCGTAGAGGTGGACACGCAGGAGGCCGTCCGCGAGACCGCCGACCTTGCCCAGACGGCCAGCGAGCCGCAGTTCAGCCGCCGGTGGCCGAGCGCGGCGGCGGTACGCGGAGCGGTTCAACGGGCCATCAACCGCGTTTTTGGCCCCTTGGAATCCCTGATTGGAGCGGCCGAGGACTGGCGCGACACCCTCCAGTCCATCATCAACCAGCCGGCCGCGATCTGGGCACGGCTGACAACGGACCTCAAGCGCATTCGCGCGCTGGCCGACTTCCGCCGGCTCTGGTCGTTCTACGACGACTCCAGCGAGGCGAGCCATCTGCTGTCCGAGCAGATGCAGGTGTCGGCGGTGATCGCCGCCTGCGCCTGGTCGGCGGAGCAGACCTGGCCGAGCTACGACGAGGCCGAGGCGGTGCGCAGCGAGCTGCTCGAGCAGCTCGACCGAATCGCCGAGTCGGCCGACGACACCCTGTACGACGCCCTGGTCGCGCTGCGCGCCGCCGTGGCCAGCGACATCGAGCGCCGCTCTGCCGACTTGGCCCGCCTGGCGCGCTACACCCCGCCGGAGACCGCGCCCGCCCTGGTGCTGGCCCACCGGCTCTACGGCCCCACCGCGCTCGAGTCGCGCAGCGACGACCTGGTCGCGCGCAACCGCCTCCCGCACCCGCTGTTCGTCGCCGGTGGCGTCGAGCTGGAGGTGCTGAGTGACTGAGCAGACCCTGACGCTGCAGGTCGGTGCGCAGCGCTACAGCAAGTGGAAGTCCATCGAGATCAATCGCGGCATCGAGCAGCTCGCCGGAGCGTTCTCGCTGACCTGCGCCGACGCCTGGGCTCTGAGCGGGCAGCCGCTGCCGGACCTGCGTGGCCAGCGCTGCACCGTGCGCCTCAACGATGCCCCGATCATCACCGGCTATATCGAGGCGGTAGAGGCGGCCTACGACAAGCAAAGCCACGAGCTGACGATCCGCGGCCGCGACGCCACCGGCGACCTGGTCGATTGCGCCGCCCTCGTCGACGGCCAGGGCTGGCAGTCCACCAGCCTGCTGCGCATGGCGCGCGACCTGTGCCGCCCGTTCGGGATCTCGGTCTCGATGTCGCTGCCGGCGTCGCTGACGGCAGATACCCCGTTCCGCGCCGGCCGCATCTCGCCGGGAGAGACCGTGGCCGAGGTGCTGGGGCGCGCGGCGGCGGTCGCGGGCTGCCTGCTGGTTTCCGATGGCCTCGGCGGCCTGTACATCACCCGGGCCGGCAGCGCCCGCGCCCGCACGCGCCTCGAGCGCGGCATCAACATCCTCAGCGGCCAGGGCAGTGACGACGACAGCAACCGATTCGCCCGCTACCAGGTGATCGGCCAATCGGCTGGCGACGACGCCGACCAGCAGATTCTGGCCAGCGCCACCGACAAGGGCGTGCGCGCCAGTCGTGTCACCGTGCTGCAGGTCTCCGACGACGTCGACGCCGACAAGGCGCAGCAGTACGCCCGCTGGGCCGCCGCCACCGGGCTGGCGCGCAGCCGCCGGGCCAGCGTCGTCGTTGCCGGTTGGCTCGACGGTGACCGGCCCTGGTGGCCCAACACGTTGGTCACCATCCACGACGACTACCTACGCCTCGACGGGGACTACCTGATTGCCGGCGTCTCGCACCGCATCGACCGCCGCGCCGGCAAGGTCACCGTGCTCGAGCTGGCGCCGCCGGGCGCCTACACGCCCGCGCCGGTGATCGACCTCGACGAGGAGAGCGCCTGATGCGCCCCGCCGATCTGCTCCGCGTGCTGGCGCCTATCCAGCGCCGTATCCGCGCGCTGGCGGCACGTACCACGGTCGCCCGAGCCGCCGATGCCGGCGCCAGCCAGCGCGTGCAGATCACCGTCCTGGCCGGCGAGCGGCTGGACGACGTGGTGCGCGTCCAGAACTTCGGCCTCAGTGCCAATCCGCCGGCCGGCAGCACCGCGCTGCTCATCAGCATCGGCGGGAGTCGTACCCATTGCGTCGTGATTGGCGCCGACCACGAATCCCGGCCGCGCGATCTCGCGCCGGGCGAGTCGCAGCACTACAACCAGTGGGGCGATTGCGTGTATCTGCAGGAGAACGGCGAGGCGCTCATCAAAGCCCGCGCGAAGGTGATCTGCGACGCGCCGCTGACCCACGTGCTCGGCGATGCCGAGATCGACGGCAACCTGCTGGTGCGCGGCGACATCACCGGCCTGGGCAACATCGCAGTTGCCGGCACCGGCTACGTCGAGGGTGGACTTGAGTCGGCCACGTCGATCACCGATCCGGCCGGGACGATGGCCGAAATGCGTTCGGTGTTCAACAGCCATACCCAGCCGGTGAGCGGCGGGGTCGCGCAGGCGCCGGCGGTGCCGATGTCATGACCGACCTCGCTCTACAGATCATCGACGGGCACCAGGTCTCACCGGTGCTCTGGCGCGGCGATCTGATCGCCGACGACTCGCTGCGCGGCGCCGTGCTGGTGTCACTGTTCACCGACGCCGAGGCGAGCGCCGAGCAGCTCCAGGAGGCCGGCCTCGATGCCAGCCCGGCCGAGCGGCGTGGATGGTGGGGCGACGTGGCCGCCAGCGCCAGCGGCGACCGCATTGGCTCCCGATTGTGGCTGCTGGCGCGCCGCAAGCGCCTGGCCAGCGTGCTACCGGAAGCCAAGCGCCACGCCGAGGACGCCCTGGCCTGGCTGGTGTCGGACGGCCTGGCGCAGACCGTCACCGTCACGCCCTCGCTGGGCGACGCCGACGAGCTGCTGCTCGACGTCGAGATCGCGCGCCCGGCCGGCGCGTTGCGCTACCGAGTGAGCACCGTCTGGGCCGCCAACTTTGCCGCTTCACCCATCGCCGCTGCCGAAGACGAAGCCGCTGCCGTGGCAGCGGCGGCTGCCGTTATCGAGCACGTCTGGTTTGTCGAAATCCCCGAGATCACCGAATGAGCGACCCGAACGAAAGCCTCAAAGAAAGTGCCGACCGCATCAAGAGCGTCGCCGACGGCCTGGCGGACTGGTGGCGCGGAGACGAGACCCACGAAACGAACAATGGCACTGATGATCTGCCGTCGCCCGCAAATCTGCTGCGCCAGCTGCAGCAGCAGGTAAATGAAGAGGTCGGTGATCTCAACGCTGCGAGAGCGGAGGCCGTGTCTGCAAGCATGATTGCGGTCAACGCCCGCGACGCCTCTTTGTTGTTTCGGGGTGTCTGGGCCACCCCGGCCGCAGCACTCGGTAACGGCGTCCAGAGTGTCGTGATTGCCAGCGCTACGGGGTCCGACGGTAGTTACGACGCCGTGTTCGCAGGCGGAGGCGGCGGCTCTGGGGCGCAGGGAAAGATCGTCAAGTCGGGAGCGACGGCGGTCTACGTTCCGACCGCTGTCGGTGCTGGCTACACCACTGCGCCTACGGTCTCGGCGGCGGGCTTGACCCTGACTGCTTCGGCCGTCATTGGCCCGAACGTCAATGTCGGCGAGCTGTTCTCCTCACCGGACCCGGCTGCGACAAATCGCCTCCAGTTGTACCGCGTGGACGCCGGCCCGGTGGCGGTCAAAGTGGGCACGCCCTACGCCAGCTCCGCGCAGCTAGACGAGCTGGGTGCGAATAGCGGTGGCGTCTACACCTACTCGGGCGTGGACGATCTGTTTCCAGTGCTGGTCGATCTATACGGCCGCAAGCTCATTTCAGTCAGCCGCACGCACGGCACTGTGCAGATCCGGCTGGCCGAGGACGATCCGGGGGTCGCGGCAGCGGCTACGCGAACACTCGGGGTAGCGCTGCCCGCGCTCTGGCGGATCGAACAGGCCGACAACAGCGAAACGGTGCTGCTCGCTGACCTATGGGGTCGCAAGCTGCTACGCCTAGATCACGTCGAGCGGGCTCTTTATGCCTATGGCGCGAAGGTCGGTGGCGGCGAGTCGCTGACGGTACGCGCCCCGACGCCGCTGGACCCGGTCACTGCTCCGCTGCGCGGCCAGATCGATGCCTCGATTGGCACCGGGCAGTCGCTCTCCGTGGGTGCTACCGCACAGCCCGCGATCTCCCTGACGCAGCCCTACGCCAACATCACGTTCGGCAGTGGCCCTAAATCCAGCAAGGCCGGCAGCACCGGCAACAACAACAGCCCCGGCACGTCGAGCGTAAAGCCGCTCGTCGAGGACAATCTTGCCGCCGACGGCGGCTCGAACCGAGGGGAAACCTACTGTTCGGGCCTTGCCAACAGCGCCTGCGACTACTACGCCATTGAGAACGGTGGCGACCCGACCAGCCTGGTGGTGTTCGCGTCAACGGCGGGCCACGGCGGGTATCGACTGGATGAACTCGATTTCGGCGCGAGCTGGAGCCAGGTCTGGAAAGATCACGTACAGCAATTCGCGGCCCGTTGCGCTGGCCTGGGCAAGGTTGGCCGCATTCAGGCAATCCCCTACGTCCAGGGCGAGGCTGACAGCGCCGCACCGGGGAACTACGCCGCGTACTACAACCGGCTGCTGGCGTTCCAGGCCGATGCCGAGGCCTATGTGCAAGCGCAGGTGAATCTCGATACGCGACGCGTACCGTTCATCTTGTACCAGACCGGCAGCAGCACGATCACGAACGACGGCGACGTCGTGCAGGCGCAACTTCAGCTCTGCATCGACTACCCCGACCGATTCCGGCTCGCAGGCCCGATCTACCAGATGCCGAGGACCGACGGTACGCACCTGTCCGCAGCGGGATACCGCTGGATGGGTCGTCAGTTCGGCAGGGACTTCAAGCACCTCGTCGTAGATAGGGTGCGCTCGCAGTTCATCCGTCCGGTCTCCGCCACGATCCGTGGCGCGGTCGTGCTAGTTCGTTTCGATTCGCTCTATCCGTTGATCCTCGACCACGGGGCGCTTGCCAGCACGCTGAACTCCGGGTTCCAGGTGCGCGCCGACGGCAGCGCCGTGGCGATCAATTCGGTGCGTGTTGTCGATGGCCGCACCGTGCGCATCGAGCTGTCCGCGACGCCCTCTGGCTCGGCGGCGCTACAGGTGCGCTACGCGCTGGACAACCTCGGCACCGGGCTCTCCATCAACAACGGCGGCAGCGGCAACCTCCGCGATCTCGATCCCGAGGTCTGGACCGTGGGCGGCGTTGACTACCCGATGTTCCGCCTGACCCCTCATTTCAAGATGCCGGTTACCCGGCTGGCTTAGGAGATTTCGATGCAGAGCAACTTTTTCCGCCTCCCGTTCGGTGTCGATTTCCCCGGTGCATCGAAGATCGCCGAGGCCGATGCGTCGCCGCTCGCCGTGCCGGGGCTCCGCGCGAACGCGGCCGTCTACGATCAGTGGGAGTTCGGTGGCGACGACGGGAGCCTGACCGGGCTCGTCAACGCGCAGGCGCTAACCGCGTCGGGAACCGGAATAACGCTGCCGACTTACGCCGCGAACTACATGACCATCGCGAGCGGAGCGACACACGGACTGTCGCCGGCAGGCATCACCGACAGCAACAACTGGACTGTCGGCGGGGTGTTTCGTTACACACAGCCGGCTGAGGCGGCGGTGTCCAAAATGTATGCGGTCAGCTCGACCGACACCGCCGGGCTCGGTGGTATGGCAATTTTTGATACGCCAACAGAGCGTTCAATTCGCTTTTTGACGCGCGGGATCGCCACGACCGACTCTGTTGCTCTCGACGCTGATGTCGCGGACGGGGACTGGATTTTTATCGCGATCTCCGAGTCCGCCGATCATCGAATTGCGTTCGTCGGTGGGCACTCTCCGGTTCGGCGCGATGGTGTGAAAACGGTGAGAACGGGCGGATTGGTCAGTGTCGGCAATAACACCTACCAGCAGGCCAACTATCTCACCGGACCGGCTGTAGCCGCCTTCGTCATCGTCCCGGCTGCGCTCGATGCCGACGGGCTGCAGCAGCTCTATCTGGAGACCCGCGCGCGCATGAAGCAGCGTGGAATCACGGTGTTCTGAATGGCGCTCTCTCGCCCCTCACTTAGCGACCTGGTCGCCGGCGTCCGCAGCGACGTCGAGACCCGCGTCGCCGGCAGCACGCCCGGCGTGCGCCGCTCCATCCTCGGCGCGCTGGCCACCGCTCTAGCCGGCGCCGTCCACGGGGTCTACGGCGCGCTTTCCGCACGCGCCAGCCAGTCGGTTCCGTACACCGCCACCGGCATCGATCTGGAGGGCTGGGCGAGCATCTGGGGCGTCACCCGCAAGCAGCCCACCGGCGCCAGCGGCACGGCGACGGCGACCGGGGCCAGCGGCGTGCTGATCCCGGCCGGCACCCGGCTGCAGAGCGCAGCGGGCGCGGTCTACAGCGTGGACGTCGATGTCTCGACGGTGGCCGGTGCCGCCGTCCTGCAACTCACGGCGGTCGAGGTGGGTAGCCTCGGCAATCAGCCGGCCGGCGCCGTGCTGACCTGGGTCAACACGCCAACCGGGCTGGCCAGCACCGCCACCGTCGATGCCGACGGCCTCGCGGGTGGCGCCAATCTCGAAAGCGACGATGGCCTGCGCGCCAGGCTGCTGGCGCGCATCCAGGCGCCGGGTCACGGCGGCAACGCCGCCGACTACCTCAACTGGGCGTTGGAGGTGCCGGCGATCACCCGGGCCTGGGTGTTCCCGCTCTACGACGGCCCGGGCACCGTGCGCCTGTACGTGGCCAACGACGCCTACACCGGCGCAGAGCTGGCGGCTGGCGGCGATGTGACGGCGGCGCAGGCCTATATCGACGCGCTCAAGCCGGTGACCGCCGACGTCGAGGTGGTCGCGCCGACAGCGGCGCCGATTGACCTCACGCTGTCGATCACTCCGGACACCGCCGAGACGCGCGCGGCGGTCGAAGCGGCGCTGCAGGAGCTGCTACTGCGCGAGCCAGTGCCGGAGGGCGGGCTGTCGCTCAATCGGCTGATCGTCACCATCGGCTCGGCCGGCCTAGACGACTTCGAGATGACCTCACCGGTGGCCGCCCCCAGCGCCGACGTCGGCGAGCTGCTCACGCTCGGGGAGATCACCTGGGTATGAGTACCGCGAACGCCTTCGCTGCCCAGCTCGCCGCGCTGTTGCCACGTGGCCAGCTCTGGGCGGGCCTGTTGGGGAGCCCGCTGTTCCGAAACGTCCTGCAGGCCTGCGGCGACGCCCTGGCGCGCGTCCAGGGCGACATCGACCGCCTGCCGGTCGAGGCCGATCCGCGCACCACCGCCGATCTGCTGGTGGAGTGGGAGAGCACCGTCGGCCTTCCCGATGGCTGCCTGGCGGATGGGGGCTCCATCGAGCAACGCCGCGCCGCCGTGGTCTCGCGCCTGGTCGCGACCGGCGGCGCCTCCGAGGACTATTTCCTGGGGCTCGCTGCGGCCTACGGCTACACAGGGGCAATCAGCTACCCAGCACTGCACACCTGGCGCTTCGAGACCCCTACCGAGGTTGCCCTTATCAACGCGACCTGCAACGGCAACTGCAACGACGCGCTGCAAAGCTACGGAAACGAGCAGCTCGAATGCCTGCTTAATCGAGCCAAGCCGGCGCACACCGTCCTCGAAATCGCTTACGGAGTCTGACCCCATGCGTCGCATATCAGCCCCTTACACTGCACCTGGAAACCGATTCCAGGATGCCGTTCCCGGTACTAGCCAGAAGGCGACTTTCTTCGTCGCCAACTGGTTCAACGACGTCCAGGAGAGCCTGCTCTTTCCCATTGAGGCGTCCGGCCGCACGCCTAGCGCTGACCCCAATCAGTTGTTCTGCGCGATGGTGGATCTGATCTACCCGGTCGGCTCCTATCGGCTGTCCGAGGCCGAGGACTCCCCAGCCGTGGTCTACACCTGGCAGACCTGGGTGGAGGTCGCTGGCCGTGTGCTGGTCGGCCTCGACGCGGCGCAGACGGAGTTCAACGTCGTGGGGAAGCAGGGCGGTGCCAAGACCCACACCCTGACGGTGGATGAAATGCCGAATCATGGTCACCCGACCGGAGGCCAGACCGGCCTGGCTGGAACTGGTGATGATCTTTCCCTGCCTGGGCAGGGCACGCCTCAGGAAGTCGGCGCTGTCGGCGGTGGCCAGCCTCACAACAACCTGCAGCCCTACCGGGTCGTGCGGATGTGGAGGCGCACGGACTGAGCCAGACGATTTAAGAGGAAGCGACCCGCACCGTGCGCTAACACAGTACGGGCCGCTCATCCACGGCAAGCAACGCCGTAGGCAAGCCCAGGGCTTCCCCACCGTGCACACGGCGAGGAAAGCCTAACAGTTGTTGGACTTTCGAGACCTACGATGCCCGCAGCACCCATCATTCCGTGGATCGGCGGCAAGCGCCGCCTGGCCCCCTTCATCCTGCCGCTGTTTCCAGATCACACCTGCTACGTCGAGCCGTTCTGCGGCGCGGCCGCGCTGTTCTTCCTCAAGCCACCCAGCGACGTCGAGGTCATCAACGACATCAACGGCGAGCTGGTGAACCTCTACCGAGTGATCCAGCACCACCTCGAGGAGTTCGTGCGCCAGTTCAAGTGGGCGCTCACCAGCCGCAAGGTCTTCGAGTGGGAGCAAGCCAAGGCCCCCGAAACTCTGACCGATATCCAGCGAGCGGCCCGGTTCTACTACCTCCAGCGCAATGCCTTCGGCGGCCGCGTCGACGGCCAGAGCTTCGGCTACGCCACCACAAGCCCGCCGCGACTGAACCTGCTGCGCATCGAGGAGGAGCTGAGCGCAGCCCATCTGCGGCTGTCCCCGGCCTACATCGAGAACCTACCCTGGACCGGCTGCCTGGACCGCTACGACCGCCCGCATTCCCTGTTCTACTGCGACCCGCCCTATTGGCAGACGGAGGGGTACGGCGTCGATTTTGGCTTCGAGCACTACCTGGAGATGGCGCGCCGGATGCGCACGATGGCCGGCACCATGATCGTCTCGATCAACGACCACCCCGCGATCCGGGAGGTGTTCCAGGACTTCCCCATGCGCCAGGTGGACATCACTTACACGGTGGGCGGCGGCGGGGAGGGCAGCCAGGCTGCCAAGGAACTGGTGATCGGCAACTGGCGCGGCGGCTGGCCAGCGCCGAAGCCACTGCAGCAGCAGATCGGGCTCTATGGCTGAGCTATTCGATAGCCTGCGCCGACGCCGCCGGAAATCGCCGCATCAAACTATGCGTCAAAACGCCTCAAACCAAATGTCGCGCTACACTGAGGCGCCTATAGGGCGCCGAGTTCGCGAGCGGCCCCTTTGGGCCGAGCATCGCAGGGCAGTCCGCAAAGCGGACCGCTACGCAGGGGCCTGCTTTCTTTTGCTTACTTTTCTTTGCAGGAGCAAAGAAAAGTGAGTCGCCAATAGGCGAAAAAAAGCTATCAAGCCCTGCACAGCCAGCAGAGCGCGAACGCGCGAACCACCAGCACCGCACACCAGCAAACCAAGGCGAAGACCAAGCACTCCGCTACACCCCCCCACAAGGCAGAGGGATACCGAATCACAAAGCGAGGAAGCCCCTTCCCAGCAGGCTACCGTCCAGCCCCCTGCCCCTCCTCCTCCGGCGGCGCATACCCCAACTTGGGCGGCACGAAGTGATGCGGCTTGGCCGGCGTCCGCTCCCAGCCCAGTGGCGGCGGCGGCGCATCCGGGAACACCGACTGCAAGGGCAGCCGCGCCAGGCCCTCGGCGCTCAGCGAGCCGAAGTACAGCCAGGGGCCGGACTCCTCAACGCTGGTGATCGGCGCATAAGCGTCCTTGCCCTCGTACTGAAGGTTGGCGATCACCTTGCCGTCGATATCCAGCCCCAGCACCCAGGCCTTGCGCGGCGGTGGCGCGAGCAGCTTGGGCGGCAGGCGCGAGAGCAGCTTCTTGATCCAGGCCGGGCCGGGCAGGATGGCGTCCAGCAGCGGGTCGCGCGGCGAGTAGAGCGCCACCCAGAAGCGGTCGCGGCCGTTGAAACTGAGGTTGTCGGGCAGACCCGGCAGGTTGTCGATGAACACCTCGCTGGTGCCGGCCTTCTCGCCCTTGAGCCAGTAGCGGGTGATGCGGTAGGCGCTGGTCTCGTTGACCAGCACATAGGCCTCGTCCGGCCCCACCGCCACGCCGTTGGCGAATTGCAGGCCGCCGAGCAGCACGCGCGAGGCACCACTGGCCGGGTCGTACTCGATCAAGCGGCCGGTGCCGCGATGCTCCAAGACCTCGTACATCATCTGGGCGTAGGGGTAGATGGCGACATCGCTCAGATAGAGCTTGCCGCTCTTCGGTGCCAGATCGACGTCGTCGGCAAACACCAGGGGCGCGCCGCCGGCTTCGGTGAGCAGGGTCTTGAGCGGCTGGGCCGGCGCCAGACCGAGCAGGCCACGATGGGCATCGGCGATCACCAGCCCGCCGCCGGGGGCCAGGCTGATCCCCAGCGGCCGGCCACCCTCGACCGTGGCCAGCTCCTGATAGCTGGCGCCGTTGGCCGAGAAGGTGACGATGCGGCCGTCCAGATAGCCGGCGTAGAGGCGGCCCTCAGCGTCGACGGCGATGCCTTCCGGCCCCAGACCGGCACCCAGGCCCAGGCGTTGCACGGCCTTGAGGCGATCATTGGGGGCAAAGACACCGTCGGCGGCAGGGGCCTTGGGCGGGGTCCAGGCCTGCGGCGCAATCGGCGTCGGCCAGAGCAGCAGGTAGGCCAGCACGGGCAGGACCACCACCAGGCCCAGTAGCTGGGCGATACGTTTCAGCATTCTCTCCCCCCTTGTTCGACGCGCGCCGGCACGACCGACCGGCCGCGCAGGGTCCGGAATCATAGCCGCGCGGCAAGCGGCGGCTCATGCGATAACATGCGGTAAAACGCATTCAATCAATAAGTTCCCTGGAGAACTCAATGCTGGCTGCACAAACCCCGATCGAACGCCTGCTGGCCCGCGCCACCGAGACGCCGGACGCGCCCTGGCTGTACCAGAGCATCAACAGCGAATGGGGCGCCTACAGCTACGCCCAGGTGGCCGATCAGGTGTTGCGCATGGCCTCGGCGATCAAGGCGCTGGGTATTCCCAAGGGCGCGGCAATCGGCATCGGCGGCCGCAACACCGCGCACTGGGTGATGGCCGATCTGGCGATCAGCGCGGTCGGCTGCGTCAGCGTCGGCCTCTACCCCAAGCAGTCCACCGAACACTTGCAGTACATCCTCAAGCACTGCGAAGCCAAGGCGGTGTTCGTCGGCCCGATGATCGACGCCCAGGAGTTCATGGACGCGCTGCCGGCGGACCTGCTGACCATCGGCTTTCCCTACCCCGACGCGCCGAAGTGCCAGCAGGACTGGAACGCGCTGATCGAGCAGCACGGCCGCCTGGACCAGCCGACCCCGCCGGGACCGGACGAGCTGATGACCCTGGTCTACACCTCCGGCACCACCGGCTACCCCAAGGGCGTGATGCTGAGCTGGCGCAACGCCGAGTTCACCATCAACGGCCTGCTCAAGGCGATGCCGCCGAAGAAGGAAGAAATCTTCTTCTCCTACCTGCCCCTCGCCCACATGTTCGAGCGCGGCGCGGTGGAGCTGTCCAGCCTGTACCTGGGCGCCAAGATCTACTTCCTGGAACACCTGGAAAAGCTGCCCGAACAGCTCGCCTACGTGCGTCCGACCCGCTTCTTCGGCGTGCCCCTGGTCTACACCCGCATCCAGGCCGGCATCCTGCGCAAGATGCCGCAGGAGAAGCTCGACAAGCTGCTGCGCCTGCCGGTGATCGGCGGGCTGGTGAAGAAGAAGATCAAGAAAGCCGTCGGTCTGGACCGCGCCTCGCTGATCTTCTCCGGCGCGGCACCGATGCCGACGCCGCTGCTGCAATGGTTTGACAAGCTCGGCATCCAGGTCTTGCAGGGCTACGGCATGACCGAGAACAGCATCTACGCCAGCGCCAACCTCCCGCAGGCCAACCGCATCGGCTCGGTGGGCCGCGAGATGCCGGGCGCCAATACCAAGATCAGCGGCGACGGCGAGATCCTCTACAAGCATCCGGGCGTGATGCTGGGCTACTACAAGGAGCCCGAGAAGACCAAGGAAACCTTCACCGAGGACGGCTACCTGCGTACCGGCGACCGTGGCCGCCTGGATGCCGAGGGCTATCTCTACATCACCGGTCGCGTGAAGGACATCTTCAAGACCATGAAGGGCAAGTATGTCGCCCCGGCCCCCATCGAGGGCGCGCTGGCGCGCAATACCGACATCGACCAGCTCTGCTTCGTCGGCAGCGAGCTGAAGCAGCCGATCATGCTGGTCAGCCTCAATGACGCCGGCCGCCTGAAGCCGCGTGCCGAAATCGAGGCGGCGCTGATCGCCGACATGGAAGCGGTCAATGCCAACCTGGAGCCACACGAGGCCATCGCCAAGATCGTGGTGGTCAAGGAGCCCTGGACCATCGACAACGGCCTGATGACCCCGACCATGAAGGTCAAGCGTCCGCAGGTCGAGCAGCGTTACTGCGATCTCATCCGCAAGGAAGGCGAGACCCGCAGCAAGGTCGCCTGGGAAGCCTAATGCACCTGCGCCCCGCCGGCCCGGACGATGCGCCGGCGCTGGCGCGGCTGTCGGGCGAATTCGGCTACTCCGAGGAGGTCGCACCCCTGCGCGAGCGCCTGTTCGCGCTGCTGCGGCAGGCCGACCAGACGCTCTGGCTGGCGGAAGAGGATGGCGAGGTGTTGGGCTGGATGAACGCCCGCATCAACCACCAACTGGAATCACCGCCACATGCCGAGATCACCGGTCTGGTGGTCACTGCCCAAAGACGCAGCCAGGGCATCGGCGCGGCGCTGGTGGCGCAGGCGGAGCACTGGGCGCGCGAGCGTGGCTTGGGCGAGCTGCGGGTGCGCTCCCGTCTGGAGCGCACCCTCGCGCACGCCTTCTACCGCCGTCAGGGCTACGCCGAGCTGAAATCCCAGCGTTGTTTCGGCAAGGCTCTCTGAGCCTCAGTTGCCGCCCAGGATCAACGTGTAACTGGCGCGCACCGCACTCGCCTCCTCGTCAGCGATGCCGACACCCAGGTTGATGGCGCTGCGGCCGTCGTCCGCGAGGCGCGACAGATTGAAGCCCAGCGCCCCTTCACCGCGATACCCCGCCACGCCGCCAGTGATGGCGAACTGCCCCGGCTTGAGCACCACCGGACTCGGCATCGTCGCCATGGCGATGGCGGTGCCGCTGTAGGCCAGCTTGGCGGCCTTGCTGAGATCGCCACGCAGACTGCCAATGCCCTCGTTGAGCTGGCCAACGGTCGCCGCGTCGTCGGCGCGAATGCCGCGCGCCACCCGGGTGATACGCCGGCTCTGGGTGCTGCTGCCGACACTCACGGTGTTCGCCTCCTCGGCGACACTGCCATTGCCCAGCGCGACACTGTTGTCGCCGCTGGCCACCGCGTTGTTGCCAATGGCGACCGCGAAGTTGCCGCTGGCCACGGCGTTGTCGCCCAGGGCCGTGGTGTTGGTGCCGGTCGCCTGCGCACCGGTGCCCACCGCCACCGAACTGCGCGCCACCGCGTTGTTGCCGATGGCCACCGAATTGCTCTGCATGGCCACCGAGTTGTTGCCGATGGCGACCGCACCGTCCGACTGCGTCTGCGCGCCGCTGCCGAGCGTCACCGTGTTGCTGCCGGCGGTGCTGGCGCCCTCGCCCAGGGCGACGGCATCGCTGGCGCCGTCGGCCACCTCGACATTGCCCATACCCACCACGCGCTCGAGTTCCTGCTGAGCGGCGGCCAGGCCCTCCATGCCCTGCTCGACCGCATCGAGACGGGCGCCCTGCTCGGCCTGGCCAGTCTGTAGCGCGTCGATCTCGCTCTCGGCGGTGCTGATGCGGCTGTCCTGCACCACGGCGGCGGCGTTGAGTGCGGCGACATTGGTCTCGGTATTGGTGGCGCGCTGGCGCAGCTCCAGAATCTCCTGGTCGACGTTGCCGCCACCGCCGCCACCACCCGCCTCCAGGGCGCTCAGACGCTGATCCTGCAAGACGTCGTTGCTGCTGAGCTGGGCGAGCGCGGTTTCTGCACCGCCCAGGCGTCCGCCGTGATCGGCCAGCGCCGCCTCGGCACCGTCGAGTCGCAGGCCGAAGCCCGAGACGCTGGTCTGAAGGCCGCCAAAGCCAGTCTCCAGCGCGCCCAGTCGGTTCCGGATCGGGCTCAGGTCGATGGCACCGCCAACGCCGGCAATCGCCGCCTCCAACTGCGACAGATTGACGGCGTCGGTCGCGCTTTCGCCGGCGGCGACGTTGACCAGCCGGCGCTGCAGCTTGTCGGAGCCGATGGAGAAGGTGTTGGACTCGGTCGCCAGTGCACCGAAGCCCAGTGCCACCGCGTTCTGCACGCCGTCGGCAACACGGGCCTGGTAACCGATGGCGATGCTGCGCGCGGCGTCGTTGCCGACCCTTGCGGCGGAGATCGCCAGCACCTGGTCGGTTTCGCCATCGCCATCAATGTCGAGCGGCTCGTCGAGATCGTCGGCGCCACCGATGGCGATACCGTAGTCCGCGCCAGCCAGCACCGCAGCGCCGTTGCCGCTGGCCATCGAGCCTTCCGCGACGGCGGTCGCGCCACTGCCCTGGGCCAGGCTGTGGCTGCCCAGTGCCGCCGCCGAGGTGCCCAAGGCCAGCGAACGGGAGCCGCCGGCCTCGCTGTCGTTGCCAAGCGCTACGCTGCCAGCCTGATTGGCGCGGCTCCCGGCGCCCATCGCCAGCGCATCCTGCTCGTCCGCAATCGCGCCCGCGCCCAAGGCCACACTGCGCGCGGAGGAGGCCCGGCTCGCCTGCCCCAGGGCGATGCTGCCGGCCCCGGCGGCGACCGCCTCGGCGCCGACCGCCGTTGCCAGCTCGCCGTCGGCGCGGCTGTAGGCGCCCAGCGCGGTGCTGAATCGCAGGCCGGCGCTGGCAAGCGTGCCGAAGGCCGCGCTGGCCTGTCCGCCCGCGAAGCTGGCAAAGCCGACGGCGCTGCTGTCCTGCTCGCGGGCAACGCTGCTCGCCCCGAGAGCAAGGCTGGCGTTGCCAATCGCCTGACTGGCGCGGCCTAGCGCCGTCGCCTCCTGCCCGTTGGCCGTGCTGGCCTGGCCAACGGCGGTGGAGCTGTTGCCCAGCACCTGGGCATTGGCACCGAGCGCGGTGCTGTGGTCGCCCACGGCCGCCGCCTGACGCCCGTAAGCCGCGCTCGCCGTACCCAACGCTGCGCTGCTGAAGCCGCTGGCGGTGGCGGAGGCGCCGCTGGCCACACTGAGGCGGCCGACCGCGACCGAAGCGGTGCCCGTGGCCTGTGCCACGGCGCCAATCGCGCTGCTGGAAATGCCACTCGCCTCGGCACCGAAGCCGAGGGCGGTGGAGTCGCTGCCGGTGGCGCGTGCAAAGCCGCCGAGAGCTGCGCTGTTCTGCTGCGCGGCATTCGCGCCGGAACCCACGGCGACGCCGTAGCTGCGCGCCGCCGTAGCGTCACGTCCGATGGCAACCGTATCGGCCTGCAGGCCGCTGGCGTCAGCCCCGATGGCAACCGCACCGTTGGCGCCGTCGGCCACCAGAGTGCCGCTGCCGATGGCGATGGCCTCCTGCGCCCCCGAACCACCTTCGCTGCCGATCACCGCACCGGTGCCGGCGCCAATGACCAGCGAGGACGCGGCGCCACTACTGGTGCTGCCCAGCACCCGGGCGAAATGGCCCAGCGCCACCGACTGCGCGCCATCGACCTGCAACTGGTAGCCGATGGCAGTGGCGAATTCGCCGGTGATGAAGATGCCGCTGCCGATGCCGTGGGCCCGCGTGGCGGTGCTCGCCAGCGTGATCTCGTGACCAATCGCCTCGCCCTCGCGGACATGGACCTGGTTGCCGATGCCGGTGATCCGCACCCCGTCGGCGAGCGCCAGGTTGCCGACACCGAGGATCGTGCCGTTTTCGCTGTCGACCCGATTACCCCAGCCGAAGGTCAGCGAGTCCTCGTCCGAAGTCACGGTGTTGTGCGAACCAAACACCGAATTGAAACGGCTGACGGTATTGAAGCTGCCGAAGACGTCGGCGGAGTTCACGACGTTGCCGATGCCAATCGCCGTGCCTGCATTCTCGATCTGATTATCGACCCCGATGGCGATCATCGGCGCGCCGGCAAACTCGCTGACGCCGAGGATGTTTCCCGAGCCGATGGCAATGCTGTCGTCGCTCTGCGTCTGGTTGCCGCGACCGATGGCCAGCGAGCGCTCGCCGCGGGCGCCGTTGGCCACACCGAAAGCCACCGCATCCCGGCCGTCGGCGAGGTTGCTCGCGCCCACCGCGCTGGCGTTGAGGCCTTGCGCCTCGTTTCCGAAACCAGCGGCGAGACTGTTGATGCTGCGAGCCACATTGCCGCGCCCGAGCGCCGCACTGTTCTGACCCGCCGCGCTGTTGCCGGTGCCGACCGCGACGCCTTGAAAGCCGTTTGCGGTGTTGCCGTTGCCGACTGCGACCGCACGGATTTCTCCCGCCCGATTGCCGTTGCCGAGACCGACCGCCCCGGTGGCGGACACGTTGTTGTCGATACCGACCGCGACCGCGTCCTGACCACTGGCACGATTGCTCACGCCGCAGGCAAACGCGCCGGCACCGGTCGCGGTGCTGCCAAAACTCTGCCCGCCGTCTTCGAACGAGGCGTCGCAAACCGTGCCCGCATGGGCGGCGCCCAGGTGAAACAGGCTCGCGGCAGCCAGGGCAAGCGCGGTCTTGCGCAGGGAAACAGCGGGAATTTCGAGGGTCATCGTGATCTCCGTTCTGAACAGGCAGGTGTGCACGCGGCCTTTCCGCCCGCACACCCTCCCTATTCAGAACGGGATCGCTGTCGCGATCCCCTCAGACCGATCACTCTCGGTTGTGTGGTCGCTCACATTTCGCCGAGGGCCAGGTCGGCTCTCCATTCGGTATTCCCGGCGTGTTCGAGCCCCATCGATGGCGACTCCGGTTTACAGAGCGGTGCCGAGGTCGCTTCGGCGGCCATCCCCCGGGAGCTGAGTGCCCAGCGAATCGGCAGAGCCTGGCGCCGTACAGGCCTCGCCTCGGGCATGTCGTCGCTTAGTCCGTGGGTACGCGGATCAGCTTCACGCCGGCCTTCACGCCCGCGACCCAGCCTTCGCCCTCGGGACGCAGGGTCATTGGCGCGCCGTACCCCTGCAAGTGACAGCGCGGATAGTCGATGAAGAAACTGCCGGTCGGCTCGTAGTGCCAACCCGCGCAACTCGTGTCGGCCAGGCACTGCGCCTGGCAGTCCTGGGCAGTCCGGTCGACGGCGAATTCGATGACCCGGGCGCCGCTCTCGGCGCTGACGCCGTCAATCTGTTCGCCCGTCGACCATTCCAGCGCATGGCCGGGGATCCATTGCTCGGCCGTCTTCACCGCCACCGGCTTGCCGGCGGACACGGCTTCTAGGGCGCGGTTGAGCTCGCCGGCATTGCGGGCCTCCAGGAACTGGCCGCCAGTGCTGCTGGCGAGACACTGCAACTGCTGACGGGCCGGGCCTTCCGGCAGGTCGAAGCCGATCACATGGGCGGTGAAGTCCACGCCCGAGGCCTCCAACTCCTTGCCGAGCGCACAGGGGTCGGCCTTGCAGGTCTCCTCGCCATCGCTGACCAGAATCACCGTCGCCTTGCGCTCGGTGGACTTCAACTGCTCGGCGGCCAGCCGCACGCTGGCGGTGATCGGCGTCATGCCCTTGACCTGAAGGCCATCGACGCGCTGCAGAAAGACGGCAGCATTCATCGGCTGCGGCGACTGGATCAGTTCGATGTCGGCACAATCCCCCTTGCGCCGATGGCCGTAGGCAATCAGGCCAAGCGACTGGCCCGCCGGCCAGGTCTTGAGCATGGTCGCCACCGCCTGCCGCGCGATCTCCACCTTGGGCCTGCCCCCGATCTGTCCCCACATCGACCCGGAGGCGTCGAGGACTAGGATCGAGGAACCGCCATCCGTAGCGGCCGAAAACAGGGGGAAGGCCAGCAGCGCCGAAGCCAGCAGCCCGGAGATGGAACGGGTCATGGGAAGAATCCGGAGGAAGCAAGACGGAAACGGCGGTCACGCCGCATGCTGCGGCTCAGTCGCCGCCGAAGAGCTTGCCGAAAGCCTTGTCGAGCACTTTGTCGACCGCGCGATCAGTGGCGGAATCGACCTCCGCCTCGGCGCGCCCCTGCACGCGGTCCTGCTGGCGCTCGACCTTCTGGCCGAAGACGCCGCCCAGAGGGTTGCCGGAGGCCGCGCCGCCAGCACCGCCGAGGGCGCCAAGACCAGACAAGCCGGCCGGCATCTGCATCGGCTCCGCCGGCAACTCGAAGCGAGCGGCCGCAGGCTTGCTGGTACTCAGGCTCAACACCCGGAATTCGTCACCGACTCTCAGCAGACCAAGACCGCGACGCTGGAACTCGGCCTGCAACTGCAAGCTGCCCTCCGGTTCGACGATTCCGGCCGCCGCCTGCATCGCAGTGCCGAAGGCACTCAGGGCCTCGGTCATCTCACGGGCCGTGGTGTTGGCGGTCAACACCATCTCCTTGGACTGCCGATCACCGCTGCGGGTGGTGTAGTCGAGCCGATAGACCTCGCCACGCAGGCCGGCCACCGTTTCGCTGCGGCCGGTGGCGCTCAGGCCGTGATAGGCCGCGACGTCATCGAGACCATCGCGCGGCGCACCCTGGGCGGCCATCTGCCCGGCCATCTTCATCATCGCGCCCATCTCCATGACGAAGGGCTGGCCATCCATGTCGCCCACGGTGTAGGCCTTGCCGTCACGGAAGATCAGGTAGCCTTGGCCGGCAGCGGCGCCCGTCGAAGCCTGCATGCGCAGCCGAGCGCCATCGAATTCGAGCCCGGCGCGGGCGCGGTCACTGCCCAAGCCGCTTTCGATCTGCGCGCTGCCAGCCGCCAGTGCCATCGGCGCAGCGAAGACCGCCAGGCCGAATACCAGTGCATTGAGGTTGCGGTTCATGAACATCACTCCCAAGGTGGTCGGCGAGCTTGATAGCGCCGTCACAACACAAGAACGAGATCGCCAGCAAAATCCCCTCATGAGCACCGAGGATCCGCTTCAGGCCGAATTCGACGAAGCGCCGCTGCAAGCCGCAGCGGCGCAGCTCGCGCCCTTGTTCTACGCCGACCTCAAGCGTCTGGCCCGGCGCCTGCGCCACGGCGTCGGCCGTGGCTCGGAGACTTTGCAGACCACGGCGCTCATCCACGAGGCCTACCTCAAGCTGCACACCACCCCGGCCTGGAACGACCGCCGGCACTTTCTGCGCGCGGCGGCGCTGGCGATGCGCCAGGTACTGGTCGACGACGCCCGTGCGCGGCTGACCGGACGGCGCAATCAGGGCGAAGCCACGCTGCCACTGGAAGCAGCCGAGCAGGTCGCCGCCGAGGCGCCTGACGATCAGGTGCTTGCGATTGATGAGGCGCTACAGCGGCTCGCCAAGTTCAGTCCCCGTCTCGCCCGGACCGTCGAGTGCCGCTACTTTGCCGGCTACACCGAGCCCGAAGCGGCGGAGGCGCTGGGCGTGGGCATCGCCACCGTGCAACGAGATTGGGTGAAGGCGCGGGCCTGGTTGTACCGGGAACTGAGCGACAGCCTCGGGAGCTAGGGCGAATCGGCACTCATTGCATCGCTGCGTTGCGAGTCAAAACCGCGCAGTGCGAGGCGCGAGACGCCGCGCAGGTTGGAACCTGGGCAAGTCTCGCAACGATGCAATGCGCGGTTTTGGCCGCAAGCCTTCTGGGCCGGACTGTTTTGGCGCATCGCCACGTCAGCAAGTCCTTCAATACCGACGTATTGCGCAGACTCGCTTCCTCGCGCTGCGCCAAAACAGCCTCGGCCGCAGCGATGCAATGAGTGCCGATTCGCCCTAAGGCTGAACTTGCCTTCGCAGGGCGTTGACCTGCTCCTGGTAGGTGGCGGCCTGCTGGCCGGCGCCGGCCAGCACCTGATCGGCGGCGTCCAGACGCCGGAGCGCGCCGCGCGACTGCCCGGCCGCCTGCAACCGTCGGGCTTGAGCCAGATGCGTGATTGCCATCAGCAGATGCGAATCACCAAATTGCTCGTGCGTGCGCTTTTCGAGTTCGGCCAGCGTGCCGCGCGCCGCTTCGGCCTGCCCCATCACCGCCTGGGCCTCGCCCAATCCAGCCATCGCCGCCAGGGCGTTGAGGCTGTTTTCGCCGGCGTACTGCCGGGCCAGGGCCACTGCCTCTTCCAATAGCGGCAACGCCTGCTCGGCCTGCCCCAGGCGGAGCTGCAACTTGCCCAGATTGTTCAGCAGCGCCGCCAGGGCCGCCGAGGGGCCAAACAGCGTCCGCCGCACTGTCAGGGCACGGCGGTACAGCGCCTCCGCCTCGGCAAGGCGCTGCTCGCGGACTTCGACGGCGGCCCAGTTGTTCAGGGTGTTGAGGGCATCGACGCTTTCGGTCGCCTTGAGCTGCTCCCAGACCCGCCAGGCGCGCTGAAGCTGCTCGCGGGCCTCGGGCAACTGGTTGGCCTGGAAATGGGCCACCGCGAGATCATTGAGCAAGGTGCCGCTTTCGGGATGCGCCTCGCCAGAAACGGCGATGCGCTCGGCAACCGCCGCCTGCAAGGTGACGATGCTCTGCTGGGGGTGCCCCTCGGCGCGCTCCAGTTGCGCCTGCGGACTGCGCGATTCCAGCAGCAGATTGCGATACCGCAGCGGATCGCGCGCCCAGTAGTCCTGGGCGGCATCGAGCGCGACACGTGCCTCGGGGTAACGACTCATGCGCAGGTAGCACTGGGCAAGATCGAGCTGAACCTTGGCGATGGTCGCCGGCGCGGCCGGCGGATCACGCCGGAGCAATTGCTCGAACAGCGGCGCGGCACCGGTGTAGTCGTTGAGCCGGAAGTACAACTCGGCCAGCGCCAGCAAGGTATCGGCGGAAGCCTCGGGATTGGTCTGCAAATACCGTTGAAGACGCTCCGCACCCTTGTCGAGCAATTGCTTCGGCGTCAGCGTCTCGCCACCCGGTGTTTCGCCAGCGACCCGGAACAGGGTGAGCAAGTAGTCCTTGACGGCGGCGCTGCGTTCGGCCTCCTCGCGCGCGATGTCGCGCTCCAGCGCCGCCCGCCGCGCCATCACCGCCATGCCGGCCGCCGCAGCCAGCACCACGACCAGGCCCAGGGCCGCCAGAGAGAAACCGAGTCGGTAGCGACGCAGCAGGCGCCCCAGCAGATAGCCGGGCGCATCGCCGCGCGCCAGCACTGGCCGGCCATCGAGATGGCGTTGCAGGTCTTCCGCCAGGGCTTCTGCGCTGGCATAGCGCTGGCCAGGCTCGCGTCGCAGGCACTTGAGGACGATGGCGTCGAGATCGCCGCGCAGCCGTCGCGCAGCGGCGCCGGTCAGCAAGCGGCTGGGCGGCTCCAGATCGTCGCTGGCCAGTCGATCCAGCGCGCGCTGCAGGCCCTGCCCGCTGAGACTCCAGGGCAGCTGGTCGCTGAGCAGTTGAAAGAGCATCACTCCCAGCGCGAACACATCGGTGGCCGGCGTCACCAGCCCGCCGCGCAACTGCTCGGGTGCGCAATAGTCCGGGGTCAGCCGCAAGCCGGTGGTCAGCGGCTCGGCCTGCTCGCCGCCGAGCACCTTGGCGATCCCGAAATCCAGCAGCTTGGGGCGACCGTCCGCCGAGACCAGGACATTGGCCGGCTTGAGGTCGCGATGCACCACCAGGTGCCGATGCGCGTGCGCCACCGCCACGCAAATCCGCTGGAACAGGCGCAGGCGCTGATCCAGCCCCATCGGCCGGACGTATTGGTCGAGGCGCTCGCCTTGCACCAATTCCAGCACCGCATAGAGCCGGCCACGGTGCGCGCCGCCGTCCAGCAGACGGGCAATGTCGGGATGCTCCAGGCGAGCCAGCAGCCGGCGTTCGGCGGCGAAGCGGCGGAGTTCCTCCGGCTCCTCCGGGCGCGATAGCAACTTCAGTGCCGCCTGCTGCTCGTAGGCGCCGTCGGCCCGCTCCACGCGATAGACCTCGCCGGAGCCCCCGCGCCCGATCAGCTCCAGCACCCGCCAGCTTCCAACCGCCTCGCCAGCCTGCAATTGCGGGACTGCCGTCGCGGCGAGAAAGTCGCGGCTCTGCTGCTCGGCGGCCAGCCAGGACTCCAGCTCGCGGCGAAACTCCGGTTCAGGACAATGGCTGTCCAGCCAGGGACCGCGCTCGGCCTCGGGCAGACCCAGCAACAGATCCAGCCTTTGTTCCAGTAGCGACCATTGCTGAGCAGACAGCTCGGCGGAGCGTGATACGGATTGGGACGGGTTCATGCCGCCATTGCAGCAGCCCCTCGTGCCAACCGCCAGTCCTCGCCGGAGCGCCCCCTGGGCGGCTAAGTCAGGGACAGGATGTAGCCCACCTCCGGCGGAGCGTGGCCATCGAGCACCTCGCGATAGGTCTTCTCCACCGCCGCCACCCCCTGCCGCTGCACCACCCGCATCCAGGCCCCCACCGACAGCAGGAACGGCCGCCAGGCCTGGGCGTAGCGCTCTTCCAGACCGACGGCGCCCCAATCCTTCTGGCGCTTGCGCAGTTGCGTGGGCGCGAAGAAGAACTCCGGTCGCGGCCAAGGCAACTGATGCTGGGTCTCGCGCTGCCGCCAGTGGGTACCACCCACCATGCAGCTATAGCGCAGGCGCTCGCCAAACTGTGCATGCACAGCGCGCAACAGGCCGCCGTCGCCGGCCATGTCGATGAACACGGTCGGGCGGCCGCCCCCCAAGGCCGGCAACTGCTCGTAGGCCAGCACCCGGTCGTAGTAGCCACTGCGCTGGCAAAACCCGACATTGGCGGCCGAGGTCAGGCCAATCACCTCGCCACGACGGCGGCGGCGCAGCAGCGAGGCCAGGCCCAGGGCGGTCTTGCTGGAGGCGCTGGACAGCAGCAGTTGCTCGGCGCCAAAAGCCGCCTGCTCGTCGAGAAAATCGTCGATCAGGAAAGCGGTCATGAACAGCGGCCGCAGCAAGGCCTGCTCGCTCTCACGGGCGGGGAAATAGCCGGGGTCGCGCAGCACCCGGCTGAGGCTGCTGTAGACCGGGGCCAGCTTGGCACGCAAAGGCGAAACATCCTGAATGCTGCGCTCGCTGACCTTGCCGGCGAGCAGGCGCAGATGGGTGGACATCGGCAGGTAACCGAACAGGCGCTCGCCCTCGCGCACCTGCGGATGCCGGGAGGCGATCACGTCGGCGAAGCCCCAGACCGGGATCCGGCCCCAGCCCTCGGCAGCCGGGAAAAACTGCCAATAGGACATCGCCTCGCCGAACACCGCGTAGCTGATGTTGTTGGCGGTGAAGGCGAACTTGTCGATGCGCAACTGCACTTCGTCCGCCTGCAGGGGCACGCCCAAGGGGTCTGCGGCAGGCAGGAAACGGCAGTCGTTGAGTTTGTGGCGCGCGACCTCGAAGTCGTAGGCGGCGGCGGGGGCCAGCTGGGGTACCGCAGAGCTCATCGAAAATGGCTCAGTCCATTGAGAACCTGAAGCCTAATTCAGTTCTGGCGCGCCCGGAATGCCTCGAACGGGGGATCGCAGGAATTACGGTCAGCTCGCCGCGCCCGGCTCAGGCGAACACCACCGTCTTGTTGCCGTGCACGATCACCCGCTCCTCGACGTGCCAGCGCACCGCGCGCGCCAGCACCTGGCGTTCGAGATCGCGGCCCAGGCGGCGCAGGTCGGGCACGCTGTGGCGGTGGCTGACGCGACCGACGTCCTGCTCGATGATCGGTCCCTGGTCCAGCTCGGCGGTGACGTAATGGGCGGTGGCGCCGATGAGTTTGACGCCGCGGTCGTCGGCCTGCTGGTAGGGGTCGGCGCCGGCGAAGGCGGGCAGGAAGGAGTGGTGGATGTTGATGATCTTCATCGGCCAGCGCGCCACGAACTCCGGCGAGAGGATGCGCATGTAGCGCGCCAGCACCAGAAAGTCGGCCTGCCCTTGCAGCAGCTCCTGCATCCGCGCCTCGGCGGCGGCGTGATTGCTGGCGTCGATGGCGACGTGCTCGTAGCGCACGCCGAAGCCCTCCACGGCCTCACGCAGGTCGGGGTGGTTGGAGATCACCACCGGAATGTCCACCCTGAGCTCGCCGCGCGAATAGCGCCACAGCAGCTCCATCAGCGCGTGGTCGTGCTTGCTGACCAGTACCGCCATGCGCGGCTTGAGCGCCGCGAAGCTGATCCGCCAGTCCATCTGGTAGGGCCGTGCCACCACTTCGCCGAAGGCGCGCACCAGGGCTTCGCCAGTGACATCCAGGGTCGGGGTCTGAAACTCCAGGCGCAGGAAGAATTTGCCGCCATAGGCGTCGCTGGAGTGCTGGTCCAGCTCGGTGATGTTGACGCCGTGGTGGTAGAGGAAGTTGGTGACGGCGGCGACGATGCCGGGTTTGTCCGGGCAGGTGACCTGCAGGCGGGCGGTGGTTTCGGGTGAGGTGGTCATGAGCGGGCCGCGCCGGACAAGGGCGTCGGCCTCCAGAGAAGGATTCAGGAAGCGGTGACGAGTTTCTTGAGCCGGGCGGCGTCGTCCGGGAACCAGGGGCCGTTGGCCTTCAGCGCTTCGGCCACCACGCGCCGGGCCTCGTCCTCGCGATGCAAGGCGATCAGCGACTTGGCCTGGCCCTCGGCATTCTTCAGGCGGTTGAGCCCGTAGGCCAGGGTCGCGGCCTGCTCGTAGTACGGCAGCGCCTTCTGGTGCTGGCCGCGCTTGGACAACAGTCGGGCGTAGCGGTTGGCGTAGACGTAGTCCTCGGGGTAGGCGGCGATCAGCTTCAGCAGCAGCGCGTCGAGCTTGTCGTCGTTGCCGTTGGCCTCGTAGAACACCCGCAGGTTGTCGGCGGCGTTGCGGTCGGCCTTGGGATTGCTGAACACCCGCGACTCCAGCTTGCGGATCGCGGTGTTCATCACCGCACTCTCGGCCTTGCTGTCACCCAGCGCGTGGTAGTAGTCGGCGGCCACGAACACTGCGGTGCGGACATCGGCGCAGCCCGGCTTGCTGCCGAGCACGCGCTCGGCGAGCAGGCGGTCGTAGGGCTTGCGCAGCGGCGCCAGCGCCGCCTGCAAGTCGGCCTTGGGCTGGCCCTCGGTGCACTGCAGAGCGGTGTCGAGATCGTAGGGACTTTCGCAGTCCAGCCCCGCCTCGGTGGCTTGGTCCAGCGCCGCAAGACAGGCCTGCGGCTGTTTGTCGGCGGCGGCCTTCAGCAACTCCAGGCGGGCCAGGGAGCGACGGACGGCGACGTCCTTGCCGGCCGCCAGCCGCACCGGCTCCGGCAGCGCCGCGAACCAGGCCAGGCCGCCGGCATGATCGCGGCGCGCCAGATAGGAGGCCAGCACTTCCCGCCCGGCCTCGATCCCGGCCTGGCCGCCGCGCTCGGCGCGGCCGCGCAGGACCATCAGCGAAGTGTTGCGGGCGGTGATCGCGGACAGCTCGGTATAGAACTGCCAGCGGGTGCGCTCGGCGCTGATGCGGCCGATCTCATCACCCTGGCTGTTGAGCACTACGTAGCTGGGCAGGGCCTTGACCTGGAACCGCTCCTTCAGCGCCGCTCCTTCGGGCGCGTCGGCATCCACTTCCAGCACCACGCTGTCGCGCTCGACCTTGGCCCATTCCGGGCCGTTGAGCACGTTCTTCTTCATGTAGTAGCAGGAGTAGCACCAGGGCGCGTGGAAATCGAGCAGCAGCGGCTGGTTGCGGGTCTCGGCCTGCTTCAGCGCCGCCTCGAAATCGCCGCTCTCGGCGGCCAGCGCCGGCAGCGACAAGCAGAGCAAGCACAGGCTGGCGACGATGCGCGAACATGGATTCACGGGCAGCTCCTCAACGCGGCAGCGGCGGCAGGTTCTTGGGCGCGTCCGGCGGCGGCGTTTGGTAGTAGGCGATCCGCACCATGTAGGACTTGCCGGTGTCCGGATCGCGGACGTTGGAGATGCCGCGAAACTCCTTGAGATCGCGGGTTTCCGGATCGTAGAGCAGCTGCAACTCTGGCGCGATGTAGCGCAGCAGCGAGTCGGGCTGGATCAGCAGCCGCACCACCCGGCGTCCCTCGAAGCTGTCTTCATTGAGCTTGCGGGCCTGGAAGCGGAACGCATCGAGCTCGCCTGCCACGGCGATGCGGAAGTTGATCGCCTCGCCGGCGATCAACGCCGGCAGCTTGTTCTGCAGCAGGCAGTGAAAGCCAGCGTCGGCAACCATCAGGCCCTCCTTGGCGATGGTCTTGCGCTTTTCGGTGCCGGACTTCCGGTACATCTGTATGCCATCGGCGGTGCTGGCGGTGATGGCCTCGACGTAGCCCTGCTTGACCAGCTCGGTGCGAAACACCGGCACATAGCAGTCGGGGCGGAGATCCAGCGACTTGGTGCCCAGCAGCGAGCCATCCGCGGCGACGTAGCGAACCCGGCTGCCCACCTGTTTGCCCGCCTCGAAGACCGGGTCCTGCACCTCGGTGTAGAGATACTTGCCGGAATCGAGGTCGTAGGCATACCCGTAGAAGGGCTGGTCCTGCGCCGAGGCCTGAAGACGGCCGGCAAACGCGAGCGCCAAAAGGACAAATAGCAGACGGCTCATACATCGCTCGGCAAAGACAGGGGAGCGAAATCATAGCCGCTGCCGAACAGGGGTATATCGAAAGCCCGTTCTGGCAAACCAGCCTCCTGGCGCAGGCGGCGCAGGGTCTCCGGCGCCTCCTGCTGGCCGTCGTCGGCCAGCTCGAAGGTGCCGAAATGGATCGCCAGCGCAGCGGCGGCGCGCAAGTCGCCAGCGGCGCGCAGCGCCTCGGCGGGATCCAGGTGCTGGTAGGCGGTGAGCCAGCGCGGCTTGTAGGCGCCGATCGGCAGCAGCGCCAGACGCATCGGCCCGAAACGCTCGGCCACCTGCCGGAACTGCGGGCCGTATCCGGTATCGCCGGCGAAATACACCGGACCGCCGGCGGTCTCCACCACATAGGACAGCCAGAGGCTGCGGTTGCGATCACCGAGGCCGCGCCCGGTCCAGTGCACCGAAGGCGCGCCCCAGATCTTGCGGCCATTGGCTAGCGTGTGCGACTGCCACCAGTCCAGCTCGACGATGCGCTCCAGTCCGGCAGCACGCAGGGTCCCGGCCTCGCCGAGGCCGACGATGAATAGCGGATCGTGCGCGGTCTGCAGCCGCTGCAGGGTGGGAAGATCGAGATGGTCGTAGTGGTTGTGGCTGATCAACACCACGTCGATGCGCGGCAGGTCCTCGAAGCGCAGCCCCGGCGGCACGTAGCGACGCGGCCCGGCCCAGGACAGCGGGCTGGCACGCTCGCTCCAGATCGGGTCGGTGAGCAGGTTCTGACCGTCGAACTGGATCAGCACGCTGGCGTGATTGACCACGGTGACCCGCAGGGCGCCCTGCCCGGCCCAGGGCAGCGGCTTGGGCCCCGGCGGCAAGCCAAGGTCACGCCGCCATTCGCCGGGCTCGCGGGTCAAGGCAAAGCGCAGCAGATCGAGTACGCCCTTGTCGAAGGGCTGGGCGTTGTGAAAAAGGCGACCGTCGAAGTGGTCGCTGACCGGGCCCTGATAGGCCCCGGCCAGGGCGCAGGCGGCCAGCAACAGGGCGGTTGCCAGCGCGACGGCGCCCCGCCGCATCACTTCTCGACGAAGGCGCGCTCGATCACGTAGTCGCCGGGCGTGCCGATGTGCGGGGAAACCACAAAGCCGCGCCGGTCGAGCAGCTGGCGGCTGTCTTCGAGCATGCCCGGGCTGCCGCAGATCATCGCGCGGTCGGTTTCCGGGTTGAGCGGCGGCAGGCCGATGTCGGCGGTGAGCTTGTCGCTGTCGAGCAGCTCGGTGAGGCGGCCGTGGTTACGGAACGGCTCGCGGGTCACCGTCGGGTAGTAGATGAGCTGGTTGCGCACCAGTTCGCCCAGAGCCTCGTCCTTGGGCAGCTCGTTCTCGATGAAGTCCTTGTAGGCCAGGTCGTTGACCATGCGAACGCCGTGGATCAGCACCACCTTCTCGAAGCGCTCGTAGGTCTCGGGATCGCGGATGGTGGAAAGGAAGGGCGCGAGGCCGGTGCCGGTGGACAGCAGGTAGAGGTGCTTGGCCGGCTTGAGGTCGTGCAGCACCAGCGTGCCGGTCGGCTTGACACCCACCAACAGGTTGTCGCCTTCCTTGACGTGCTGCAGGCGCGAAGTGAGCGGGCCGTTCTGCACCTTGATGCTGAAGAACTCCAGCCGATCCTCGTAGTTGGGGCTGGCGATGGAGTAAGCCCGCAGCAGCGGCTTGCCATTGACCTCCAAACCAATCATCACGAACTGGCCGTTCTCGAAGCGCAACCCCGGATCACGGGTGGTGGTGATGGTGAACAGCGAATCGTTCCAGTGGTGGACCTTGAGGATACGTTCGGTGCGGAAGGCGGCGGCCATCGTGTTTTACCGGCAGATTCGGACAAAAAATCGGCGCGAACCTTACCATCGTTCGCGCCGCTTGGGGGTGCATAACGATAGGAATCCTGTCGCAGCGCAGCATCCTGCGCATGGACTAGACCGCCGGCATCCGACCCGCCCTGCCCGGTCTGCCGCCGCTAGCGCTTGCTGAACAGGTAGTGGCCGACGCCCCATTCATTGCCCCGGGCGTAGCCGAAGAACTCGGCCACCGCCATGTAGAACATGCGCCAGCGCTGGAACCAGATCGCCGCCTCGGCCTCGCCATAGCCCTGGCGGAAGATCGCCATGATCTCGTCCTTGCGGGCGTCCATGCCGGCCAGCCAGTGATTGCTGGTCTTCTCGTAGTGGCGGCCATCGACCCACCACTGGCGGTCGAGCTTGACCTCATCCTGGAAGTTGAGCAGCAGGTTCTCGCTGGGCATGGTGCCGCCGAGGAAGAAGTAGCGCGTCATCCAGTCGGCCTGCTCCTTGTCCTCGAAGTGATAGGCCAGCAGCTTGTGCACGAAGATGTGCACGAACAACTTCGCATCCGGCTTCATCCAGCGGGCGATCTTCGCCAGCAGCAGGCCGTAATTCTTCATGTGCTCGAACATCTCGATGCTGAGGACGCGGTCGAAGCCGCCCGCCAGCTGCTCGGCACTGAAGTCGAACTCGGCAACATTGCCGGTGTGGATACGCAGGTTGTGCAGGCCGCGCTCACGGGCGCGGTTCTCGATGAACTGACGCTGCCCGTGGGAATTCGACAGCCCGACGATCTGGCTGTTGGGATAGCGCTGCGCCAGCCAGGTGGAGAGCGAGCCCCAGCCGCAGCCCAGGTCGAGGATGCGCAGGCCGTCCTTCAGCTGGGCGCGCTCGGCATACAGCTCCAGCATCTTCTGCTCGGCCTCGGCCAGAGTCTCCCGCCCGGTCGGATACAGGCAGCAGGAGTACTTCAGCTGCGGCCCCAGGTGCAGGTGGAAGAACTCCGCCGGCACTTCGTAGTGCTGCTGGTTGGCCGCCTTGGTCTCGATGGCGATGGGAGAGGCGCGCAGTTCGTCGAGAAAGCCGTTGAAGCGCCGCGAGCGCTCCTCGCCGTCGAGGTTGGCCTCGTCGATCAGCCGGGTCTTGATGAGCTGCCGCATGCCGTAGCGGGTCAGCGCGTCGGGAATCAGGCCCTTTTCGCAAAGATCAATGACATCCATGGGGCTCTTGGGTATTGCCAGGTGAGGTGGGCGGAAAACGTAAGAATCGGCCGCGTGCGGGCTAGCTGCGGCGCTTCGGCGGCCAGGGAATCAGGGCACTGGTGCGCGCCACGTAGTCGGCATAGCCGGGCTTGCGGCGCAGCAGTCCCTCTTCGAGCATGGGGATGCCGGACAGCTTCATCAGCAAACCCGCCATCACCAGCGGCGCGGCGCAGCTGAGCCAGCCCCAGGGACTGCCCAGCGCCAGCGGCACATAGGCCAGCCAGTGCAGGCATTCGAAGAAATAATTGGGATGGCGCGAGTAGTACCAGAGTCCCTGGTCGCAGACCTGGCCCTTGTTGTGGGGATGGCGACGGAACTCCTCCATCTGGTTGTCGGCCAGGGTTTCCCCGAGCACGGCCGTGACCCAGATCAGCACCGCCAGCACCTGCGCCCAGTTGGGTGCATCGTCGGGCCGGTAGGCGACCGTCAGGAACGCGCTGGCCGACAAGGCCAGCGTGAACAGGTTCTGGAACTGGAAGAAGCCGAACATCTTGAGGTTGACCTGCGCACCCCACTGGGCGCGGAACTGGGCATACCGCCAGTCCTCGACATGACCCCAGGTGCGACTCCAGAGGTGACTGCCCAGGCGCAGACCCCAGAGCCCGCCCAGCACCGCGAGCACCAGGCGGGTTTCCGCCGGCGCGCTCCCGACCAGGGCATAGAACACCGCCAGACCGCCCAGGCTGAAGGCCCAGATGGCATCGACCACACCGGCGTTGCCGGAGCGGACTTGCAGCAGCCAGGCCAGGGTCTTGGCCAGGACCACCAGGATCACGGAAGTCAGAAAAGCTTCGATGGGGGACACGCGATGACGCTCCGTTGTGCCGCACGGGGCGGCCAAGAACCACAGCGAGAGTACACGGGGGTCTGGCTGTCCCCAGCGCTTACGGCGCAGTGCCGCCGCCGGATGCGTGCCGGAACAACAGCCGCCAAGAACCGACCCGGGCCAGGCATTGCCGTTCAGCAGACGGCGATGCCGACCGACTGCGCCCCGGGCCGCAACGGAAGCCGGTCTTTGGCCAAAGCCGGACGTTGATGGCCGCCGACGCCATCGAGACATTGATCGGATGAGGCAATATTTCGCAACTATTCATTAAATCCCGGAAAAATCATCTTTCCACGACTAAAAGCGTGCTCCATATCACGCAATAAACTGATCCAGATTCCTGGTTAACCCAGCATTCAGCGGCCTCTTGCTGTGATGGCTTGGCTTCATCCAACCCAATCAGGAGTGCCCATGAAGAACAATTCAATCCCCAGGTTTTCTGGCAGCTTCGCGGCGCTTGGCGCCGCTGCTGTCTTGACGTTATCCGCCTGTGCCTCGACGCCTCCACCACCGACCGACGCCCTCAACGCGGCCGAACGGGCGGTCGGCATCGCCCAGGAGACCGGCGTCAGCGACTACGCCTCACCGGAGCTGAAGAGCGCCCGCGAGAAGCTGGTGCAGGCACGCGAAGCCGTTGCCCGCGAGGACATGGCGGGCGCCGCAGTGCTGGCCGAACAGGCCCGCCTGGATGCCGAACTGGCCGCCGCCAAGACCGCCGCCGCCAAGGCCAAGGCGGTGAATCAGGAAATCATCAAGAGCAACGAGACCCTGCGCCAGGAACTCAACCGCAACACCGGAGGCAATCCCTAATGAACCACTACCGCAAACTGTCGTTCCGCACCGCGCCGCTGGCCGCCGCCGCCCTGCTGCTGGCCGCCTGTGGTGCCAACCCGGTCAAGCCCGAAGGCGCCGATCAGGTGCGCGCCGAACTCACCGCCCTGCAGACCAATCCGGACTACGCCAGCCGTGCCCCGGTGGCATTGCAGGAGGCGGAGTCGGCGGTGCGCCAGGCCGAGACCCCGACCGCCGACACCGCCGCCGGCAGCCAGGCGGTCTACGTCGCCGAGCGCAAGGTGGCCATCGCCCGTGCCCAGGCCGAGAAGCGTCTGGCCGAGGATCAGGTACGGACGCTGTCGGACCAGCGCAATGCCATCCGCCTGGACGCCCGAACCGCCGAGGCGGAAGCGGCGAAGTCGCAGGCCGAGCAAGCCATCGCCATCGCCCAGGCCCAGCAGCAGGCGGCACTGGCCGCCCGCAGCGAGGCGGAGGCCGCCAAGGCCGAGGCCGAGGAACTGCGCCGGCAGATGGAAGACCTGCAGGCCAAGCAGACCGACCGCGGTCTGGTGATGACGCTCGGCGACGTGCTGTTCGCTACCGGCAAGGCCGACCTCAAGGCCGGTTCGGCGGAGCGCCTCAACAAGCTGGTGGCCTTTCTGGGCAAGTACCCGGACCGCACGGTGGTGATTGAGGGCCACACCGACAGCACCGGCAGCGAGGCGACCAACCAGCGGCTGTCGCAGCAACGGGCCGAGGCGGTGCGCGCCTATCTGCTCTCGCAGGGTGTCGCCGCCAACCGGGTCAGCGCGGTCGGCAAGGGCGAGTCGCTGCCGGTGGCGGACAACGCCACCGCCGCCGGCCGGCAGCAGAACCGGCGGGTCGAGATCGTGATCTCGAACGTCCTGAGCCGCTAAGCCTGCGCAGGCAAAAGGCCCGCTGCGGCAACGCGGCGGGCCTTTCTTGTTTTCTAAGCCAGTAGTTGCAGGAGCCGGCCGGCACTGCTGCGAAGGTTTTCCTGCCAGTCGAGCCCGACAATCTCCCTTCCGCTCACCGCATCGCGGAAGGGCATCACCTCGCCGCTGCCGATCACCAGCCGGTAGTCGACGGTGACCTCGATACCGGCGGCGAGATCGTCGCCAGCGAATATGAAGCCCAGGTGCCAGAGCGCGGTCGGCGTGAAGGAGTGATTGACGTAGCACTCGTCGCTCCACTCCGGAGTCAGCGAAAACTGGTCCTCGAACCAGCGCACGCTCGACTCGACCTCGACGGAATCCGCCGGGTACTGGCGCAGGCGCGCCTCCGGCCAGACGGTATGGATGTTGTCAGGGGCGACGATGACCCGGCCACGCGCCACCGGCTCGTCGAGGAACAGACCCTTGCCGGCGCCCGGGATGCGCGAAGGCTCGACCCGGTAACGCGGCAGGATCATTGCAGCCGGTGTTCGGCGGGCTGGGCCTGCGAGGCCGCGAACAGCTCGCGCACCTCGACCTCGCGATAAGCGTATTCCTTGCCGCAGAACTCGCAGGTGACATCCACCCGGCCGCGTTCGATCAGTAGCGGCTTGAGCTCTTCCTCGCCGAGGCCCAGCAGCATCGCGGAGATCTGCGCGTGGCTGCACTGGCACTGCAGTTGGATCGGCCGGGCCTCGAACACCCGCACGGTGTCTTCCGCGAACAGACGACGCAACAGGGTTTCGGCCTCGGTGGCCAGCAGTTCCGGTTCTTCCAGGGTCTGCACCAGATGGTGTACGTGAACCCAATCGTCGTCGCTGCTGTTCTCCGGCAGGCGTTGGAGCATCAAGCCCACGAAGCGGTCCGGCGCGGCACCGAGCCGCACGCGGGTCAGCAATTGCTCGGACTGACCGTAGTAAATCTGCAAGGCCTCGGCCAGGGAATCCCCGTACACGCCGACCAGCGCCTGGTAGCGCTCGCCGCCGTGGCGGGGCTCGATCAGGCAAGCCAGGGTGCCGCCGCCCATGAGTGCCTGGAAATCACCGCTGGCGCCCGGACCACACTTGGCCATGCCGCGCAACTGCAACTGTGAGTCGATCTGCGTCACCAGCAGCTTCAGGGGCGGCTCGCTGTCCTCGCCGGTCTTGCCCTGGAATTGCAGGTTCAGACGCGCGTCCTGGCGCAGATCAGCCGCCAGCAAAGGGGTCGCCGCCAAGGCATGGCCCAACTGCCGGAACACGTCCGGCGGGTAATCCCGCCAGCCCAGCAGATCGGGAATGCCCTCGGTGATCTCGACGGCAAAGCCGCGAACCCCGCGGTTCTCGATGAGGAACGGCAGCAGACGGTTTGCCATCAGAGCTCGGGGAGAAATCGTCGCGAGCATGCCGAGCCGCGAGGAATAGGAGCGCAGAAACCGCAGCGCACTGAAGTGCGTGAGGATTTCGAGCACCGCATGACGAAGCGGATCGGTAGCGCGGTGGATTTATTCACGAGCTCTAGCCGGCCAGCTTTTCTTTCAGGATGCGGTTCAGCGCTTCCGGATTCGCCTTGCCCTGCGTGGCCTTCATCGCCTGGCCGACGAAGAAGCCGAACAGCTTGTCCTTGCCGCCACGGTAATCGGCGACCTGCTGCGGGTTGCCGGCGATGATCGCGTCGATGGCGGCGGCAATCGCACCTTCGTCGGTGATCTGCACCAGACCCTTGGCCTTGATGATCGCGTCGGCGTCGCCCTCGCCCGCCAGCATCGCCTCGAACACGTCCTTGGCGATCTTGCCGCTGATGGTCTTGTCGGCGATGCGGGCGACCAGGCCGGCCAGTTGCGTCGCGCTAATCGGCGAGTCCTCGATGGCCTTGCCGGACTTGTTGAGCGCGGCCAGCAGATCGCCGGTCACCCAGTTCGCGCAGGTCTTGGCCTCGGCGCCGCTGACCTTGACCACGGTCTCGTAGTAGTCGGCCAGCGCGCTTTCGCTGGTCAGCAGGTTGGCGTCGTAGGCGGACAGGCCGTACTGGCTCTCGAAGCGCGCCTTCTTGGCCGCCGGCAGCTCCGGCATCGAGGCGCGGATGCGCTCCTGGTCGGCGGCGGTGACCACCACCGGCAGCAGGTCGGGATCGGGGAAGTAGCGGTAGTCGTTGGCGTTTTCCTTCGACCGCATCGCCCGCGTCTCGCCGGTATCCGGATTGAACAGCCGGGTTTCCTGATTGATCTTGCCACCGGCCTCGATCACCTCGATCTGGCGCTCGATCTCGTAGTCGATGGCCTGCTGCACGTAGCGGAAGGAGTTGATGTTCTTGGTCTCGGTGCGGGTGCCGAACGGCGCGCCGGGCTTGCGCACGGAGACGTTGGCGTCGCAGCGGAAGCTGCCTTCCTGCATGTTGCCGTCGCACACGCCCAGCGCCACCACCAGCTGGTGCAGCTTCTTGAGATAGGCCACCGCCTCGGCGCTGTTGCGGATGTCGGGCTCGGAGACGATCTCGATCAGCGGCGTGCCGGCGCGGTTGAGGTCGATGCCGGTGAAGCCGGGGAAGGCGTCGTGCAGCGACTTGCCCGCGTCCTCTTCCAGATGCGCGCGGGTGATGCCGATGCGCTTGGCGACGCCATCGACCTCGATGTCGAGATGGCCTTGCTCGACGATCGGCAGCTCGTACTGGCTGATCTGGTAGCCCTTGGGAAGGTCCGGATAGAAGTAGTGCTTGCGCGCGAACACGCAGGTTTCGGCGATCTTGGCGTCCACCGACAGGCCGAACTTCACGGCCATCGTCACCGCCTCGCGATTCAGCACCGGCAGCACGCCGGGCAGGCCCAGGGTCACCGCATCCGCCTGGGTGTTGGGCTCGGCACCGTAGGTGGTCGAGGCACCGGAAAAGATCTTGGTCTTGGTGAGAAGCTGGCAGTGGACTTCGAGTCCGATTACCGCTTCCCAGCCGGCAGGAATGCTGCTCATGGCTTAAAAACCCTTCGGAGTGGCGCGATGGAAATCCGTCGCCAACTGGAACTGATGCGCGACGTTGAGCAGGCGCCCTTCGTCGAAGTAATTGCCCATCAACTGGAAGCCGACCGGCAGGCCCTCGCTGAAGCCGCAGGGCAGGCTCATCGCCGGAATGCCGGCGAGGTTGGCGGCGATGGTGTAGATGTCGTTGAGGTACATCGCCACCGGATCGTCGGACTTGTCGCCGAACGGGAAGGCAACATCGGTGGTGGACGGCGCCAGGATCAGATCCACCTCGGTGTAGGCGCGCTTGAAGTCCTCGTAGATCAGCTTGCGGACCTTCTGCGCCTGGAGATAGTAGGCGTCGTAATAGCCGTGGCTGAGCACATAGGTGCCGATCATGATGCGGCGCTGCACTTCTGCACCGAAGCCTTCGCCACGACTCTTCTTGTACAGCTCTTCCAGATTCCTGGCCTCGACGCTGCGGTGGCCGTAGCGCACGCCGTCGAAGCGGGCGAGGTTGGAGCTGGCCTCGGCCGGCGCGACCACGTAATAGGTCGGCACCGACAGCGGCGCATTGGGCAGGCTGATCTCGCGGAACTCCACGCCCAGGGTCTTGAGCTGGGCAATGGCGGACTCGACGCCGGCGCGCACCGCCGCCGACATACCGTCGGCGAAGTACTCCTTCGGCAGGCCGATCTTCAGGCCCTTGATCGACGCCCCCAGACCGGCAACCAGGTCATCGACCGGACGCTCCAGACTGGTGGAGTCCAGCGGATCGAAGCCGGACATGGCCTGCAACACCAAGGCCGCGTCCTCGGCCGAGCGGGCCACCACGCCGGCCTGATCGAGGCTGGAGGCGAAGGCGATCATGCCGTAGCGCGACACCCGGCCGTAGGTCGGCTTGATGCCGGTGAGATTGGTGAAGGCGGCGGGCTGGCGAATCGAGCCGCCGGTGTCGGTGGCAGTGGCGACCGGCGCCAGGCCGGCGGCGACGCAGGCCACCGAGCCGCCGCTGGAACCGCCGGGCACGCGGCCCAGATCCCAGGGGTTCTTCACCGGGCCGTAGAAGCTGGTCTCGTTGGACGAGCCCATCGCGAACTCGTCCATGTTCAGCTTGCCGAGCAGCGGCATGCCGGCCTCGGCGTGCAGCTTCTTGACGATGGTGGCGTCGTAGGGGGCGATGAACTTGTCCAGCATCTTCGAACCGCAGGCGGTACGCACGCCCTCGGTGCAGAAAATGTCCTTCTGCGCCAGCGGGATGCCGGTCAACGCCCCGGCCTCGCCACGGGCCAGCCGGGCATCGGCTGCATCGGCCTGGGCCAGGGCGATCTCGGGGGTCACGGTGACATAGCTATTGAGCGCGCCATCGCGCTCGGCGATGCGGGTCAGGTAGTGCTGGGTCAGCTCGCGGCTGGAGAACTTGCGGGCTTTCAAGCCGGCGGCCAGCTCGTTCAAAGAGAGAGTGTGCATGAGCGCTTGGAAATGGGGCTGCTGGGGGCGAGACGCAAGGGCCCGGCAAGACGTCCTGCGCCCCACCGCACCCGTCCCACGAAACTACTCGATGACTTTCGGCACCAGGAACAGACCGTCCTCGACCGCCGGGGCGTGGGCCTGGTAGGCCTCGCGACGGTTGGGCTCGGTGACCACGTCCGGGCGCAGGCGCTGGGTCAGGCCCAGGGGATGCGCCATGGGACTCACGCCCTGGGTATCGGCGGCGGAGAGCTGGTCCACCATCGCCAGGATGTTGGAAATCTGCTGGGCGTAGGTCGGGACCATCTCGGCGTTCAGCTCCAGCCGGGCGAGGTGGGCAACTTGCTGCACTTGTTCGGGGGTCAGGCTCATCGGGGGCAAAAATCATTGATATGATGTGCAGATGCACAATTTTAGTGTTTGCAGCGGAGGGCTGCACGACACTGGACGCGTAGCATGTTCACCCGGCCGCCAGCGGCCCATCCCCCCTGCTTCCGGAATCACCCTCAGATGTTAGACGCCATCAGCCGCCTGTTCGTCAACGATCTCTCGATTGACCTCGGCACTGCGAACACCCTGGTTTACGTCCGTGACGAAGGCATCGTGCTCAACGAGCCCTCGGTCGTGGCCATCCGCTTGGACGCCCGCGGCGCCAAGAAGATCGAAGCGGTGGGCATCGACGCCAAGCGCATGCTCGGCCGCACGCCCACCAACATCTCCACCATCCGCCCGCTGCGCGACGGCGTGATCGCCGACTACACGGTGACGGAGAAGATGCTGCAGCACTTCATCCGCAAGGTGCAGAAAGGCCGCCACATGATGCGGCCGATGACCCGCGTGGTGGTCTGCGTGCCCTACGGCTCGACCCAGGTCGAGCGCCGCGCGATCCGCGAATCGGTGGAGAACGCCGGCGCCCGCAAGGTCTACGTGATTGAAGAGCCGATCGCCGCCGCGCTCGGCGCCGGCATCCCGATCAGCGAGGCGCGCGGCTCGATGGTGGTCGACATCGGCGGTGGCACTTCGGAAGTCGCGGTGATCTCGCTCGACGGCATCGTCTACGCCGAGAGCGTGCGCATCGGTGGCGACAAGTTCGACGAAGCCATCGTCAGCTACGTGCGCCGCCAGTACAACATGCTGATCGGCGAAGCCACCGCCGAGCGCATCAAGCAGGAAATCGGCACCGCCTTCCCCAGCCACGAAGTGCACGAGATCGACATTGTCGGCCGTCACCTCGCCGCCGGCGTGCCGCGCAACTTCACGATGAATTCCAACGAAGTGCTCGACGCCCTGCAGGAGCCGCTCGCCGGCATCGTCAAGGCGGTCAAGCAGGCGCTGGAGCGCACCCCGCCGGAACTGGGTTCGGACGTCGCCGAGCGCGGCATCGTGCTCACCGGTGGCGGCGCGCTGCTGCGCGATCTGGACAAGCTGATCAGCGAGGAAACCGGCCTGCCGGTGATCATCGCCGACGACCCGCTGACCTGTGTGGCGCGCGGCGGCGGCATGATGCTGGACATGCTCGACCAGCAGGGCGACAAGTTCAATATTGACTGATAGCCCCGCCCGGTGAGCGCGCGTTCGTCGATTCGCACGCAGGATTCGCCCCTCGCCGGGTTGATGGATAGCCGCTGATGGCCCGTTCCCGCCGCGCCGCCCAACCCCTGTTCCCGCGTGGACCGGGGCTCGGTTTCCGCACCCTGCTGCTGCTGGTGCTGTCCTTCGGCCTCTGGTTTGCCGACCAGCGCAGTCCGGACCTGCTGTTGCAGGTGCGCGGCGGCATCCAGTGGCTGCTGCAACCGGTGCAATGGCTGGCGGCCGTCCCGCAGGGCGTGAGCAATGCCACCGCTGGCGTGCGCTCCTACCAGTCGCTGCTGAGCGAAAACCGCCAGCTCAAGGAAGAGCAGCTCAAGCAGCAGGCGCGCCTGCTGCGCTTCGCCGCGCTGGAGGCGGAAAACCGCCGTATCCGCCAGCTGCTGGCGTCCTCCTCGGCACTCGAAGAGAAGGTGTTGATCGCCGAGATTGTCGCCACCAGCCAGGACCCCTACCGGCACCAGATCAGCCTCAACAAGGGCGCGCGTGATGGCGTCTACCTGGGCCAGGCACTGGTCGATGCCTACGGGGTGATGGGCCAGGTGATCCGGGTCTACCCCACCGGCTCCACGGCAATGCTGATCACCGATCCCGGCCATGGTATCCCGGTGGAGATCAACCGCACCGGCTTGCAGACCATCGCCCGTGGCGGCGGCGACGGCCGGGTACTGAGCCTGCCCTTCCTGCCCGGCAATGCCGACGTCAAGGTCGGCGACCTCCTGGTGTCGTCCTCGCTGGGCGGGCGCTTCCCGGGCGGCTATCCGGTCGGTGAAATCTTCGATGTGCGGCGCACCACCGGCGAGCACTTCATGCAGGCCAGCGCTTATCCGGCCGCGCGGCTCGACCAGGGTCGCCAGGCGCTGCTGGTCTGGAGCGAGCGCCCCGAGCCGGCTCTGCCGGCCGCCGCCGAAGCGGCCCCAACACCGGGCACCCCCGGCGCAGCGGCTGCGACCGGAGCCAAGCCATGACCGCCGCCCTGACCCGTGGCCTGTTCGCGATCAGCCTGCTGATCGCACTGATGCTGCAAGTGGTGTCGCTGCCCGACGGCCTCAGCGCGCTGCGGCCGATGTGGGTGGCGCTGCTGATCGGCTATTGGGCCTTCTACGGCCCGAACCTGCCGATGACCCTGGTCGCCTTCCTCACCGGCCTGGGCTGCGATGCCCTCTACAACACGCCGCTGGGCCAGCACGCGATGGGCCTGATCCTGCTCGCCTATGCCCTCACCCGCCTGCGCAGCTCACTGGGCCTGTTCCCGCTCTGGCAGCAGACCCTGACGCTGACCCCGGTGTGGGCGGTCTACGCGCTGCTGCAATTCTGGTTTGACGGCATGGCCCGGCATGCCGCCGAGCCCAGCCTGCGCTTCCTGCCGATCATCACCACGGTGCTGTTCTGGCCGCTGGTGTGCAGCGCCATGGACGCGCTGCGCGGCCCTCGCGGCAGGCCATGAACAGCTACGACGCGCTCAAGGATCTCTACGAAGAGAAGCGCAATTTCTCCGGCCGGGTGCTGGTCGCCGCCATCGTTCTGCTGTTCCTGATCCTGCTGCTGATCGCCCGCCTGGCCGATCTCCAGGTGCTGCAACACGACTACTTCAGCACCCGCGCCGACGACAACCGCATGCGGGTGGTGCCGATGCCGCCGGTGCGCGGCCTGATCTACGACCGCAACGGCGCGCTGCTGGCGCAGAATCGCCCCTCGTTCAATCTGGAAGTCACCCGCGAACAGGTCGAGGATCTCGACGCCCTGCTGGAGCAACTGACGCCGGTGATGGGCCTCACGCCCGGCGACATCGCCCGCTTCAAGGACCGGGTGCGCAAGACCCCGCGCTACCGTGGCGTGCCGCTGCGCACCAACCTCAACCCGGAAGAAGTCGCGCGCTTCGAGATCAACCGCTACAACTTCAAGGGCGTCGACATCACCGCCGGGCTGTCGCGCACCTACACCATGGGGCCCACCGCCAGCCATGTGATCGGCTATGTCGGCGGCATCTCCGAGGCCGACTACGCCAAGCTCAACGAGCGCGATTACCAGGGCATCAACCAGATCGGCAAGCTCGGCGTCGAGAAGAGCCACGAGGACGAACTGCGCGGCACACCCGGCGCGCGCATCGTCGAGGCCAACGCCGCCGGCCGCCCCCTGCGCGAACTCGAACAACGCCCCGGTGCGCCCGGCCGCAACCTCTACCTGAGCCTCGACGCCCGCCTGCAGAACATCGCCGAGCGCGCGCTCGGCGAACTGGACGGCGCCATCGCCGCCATCGACCCGCAGACCGGCGAGGTGCTGACCCTGGTCAGCAAGCCCGGCTTCGATCCGCATCCCTTCGTCGAAGGCATCAGCACCAAGAACTACCGCGCGCTGCAGAACGACCCCAGCCGGCCGCTCTACAACCGCGCGCTGCAGGGCACCTTCCCGCCCGGCTCCACCATCAAACCGTTCATGTCCTTCGCCGGCCTGCTCTACGGCGAGACCAGCAGCAGCCAGCGGGTGACCTGCAACGGCACCTACTACCTGCCCAATTCCAGCCGCAAGTTCCGCTGCCACAAACGCACCGGCCACGGCACCCTGGATCTGCCCTGGGCGCTGGCCAAGAGCTGCGACATCTTCTACTACCAGCTGGCCACCAGCCTCGGCATCGACCGCATCGACGAGGTGATGGAGCAGTTCGGCTTCGGCAAGGCCACCGGCATCGACGTGCCGCACGAGCGCAGCGGATTGCTGCCCTCGCGGGCCTGGAAGCGACGGGTGCGCAAGGAGCCCTGGTTCCCCGGCGAAACCCTCAACATCGGCATCGGCCAGGGCTACTGGCAGGTCACGCCCTTGCAGATGGCGCAGGCCACTGCCCGGCTGGCGATGCGCGGTGGCGGCTACGAGCCACACCTGGTGCACGCCATCGAAGACCCGCTGACCGGCAACATCACCGGTGTGCCGGCCAAGCCGCTGCCGCCAATGCCCGAGCGCGAGCCGCACGAGTACGACGACGTGATCGCGGCGATGGAGCTGGTCACCCACTCGCCCGGCGGCACCGCCTACCGGATCGGCAAGGACGCGCCCTACCGCATCGCCGGCAAGACCGGCACCGCCCAGGTCGCCGGCCTCTCGCAGGCCGACGAAGACGCGCCGGAGCTCAACGCCACCCCCAAGCACCTGCGCGACCACGCCTGGTTCATCGCCTTCGCCCCCACCGACAAGCCGCGCATCGCCATCGCCGTGCTCGCTGAACACGCCGGCCACGGCGGCAGCGTCGCCGCGCCGGTGGCGCGCCAGATCATGGATCAGTACCTGCTCGGCAAGGTGGTCTACGCCACCGCCTCGCTGCCGGCGACGCCGGTGGAACCGGCCGCCGCTCCGGACGAGGGCGCCGAGACCGAGTTCGATGGCTTCGTCACTCCCAGCGAGCGCGGCGGTCCGGCGCCGGCACCGGCCGGCGCGCCGCTGCTGACCATCCCGGCGCAGCGACCGGCAGCCCCGGCAGCCGGCGCCGAGAACCCGGCCGACGCGGTTGAGGTCGATGATGCCGAGGCCGGCTTCCAGACCCCGGCCACGCCGCCGCCGGTCCAGGGCGACGCGGTCAATCCGCCGTCCGAGGACGATCCGGCCAGGCCGTCGGCGCCGCACGGAGATCACTGATGAATACCGGCACCGCCTTCACACCCACTCCGCGCACGCCCGCCAGCTGGAGCGAGCGCCTGCAGCGTCTACACATCGACCTCTGGCTGCTGAGCCTGCTGGTGAGCATCGGCGTGGTCGGCCTGGTGACGCTCTACTCCGCCTCCGGGCATTCGCTGGACGCCCTGCTGGCGCAGTTGCAGCGACTGCTGCTCGGCTTCTTCGTGATGGCCGCCCTGGCCCAGGTGCCGCCCGACTACTACCGCGCCGCCGCGCCCTGGTTCTACGGCGCGGCCTGCGTGCTGCTGTCGCTGGTGCTGGTGCTGGGCGACCACGCCAAGGGTGCGCAACGCTGGCTGGATCTCGGCGTGATCCGCTTCCAGCCCTCGGAAATGATGAAGCTGGGCATGCCGATGATGGTGGCGGCCTGGCTGCACGGCCGCCCCCTGCCGCCGAGCTGGCGGGTGGTGCTGATCACCCTGGCGATCATCGGCTTTCCGGCGGTGATGGTGATGCTGCAACCCGACCTCGGCACTGCCCTGCTGATCATCGTCTCGGGCGGCTTCGCGCTCTATCTCGGCGGCCTCGGCTGGCGCTGGATCTTCGGCGCCCTGGCCGCAGTCGCCGCCGCCGCGCCGGTGCTCTGGTACCGGCTGCACGACTACCAGCGCCAGCGGGTGCTGACCTTCCTCGACCCCGAGCGCGACCCACTCGGCACCGGCTACCACATCACCCAGAGCAAGATCGCCATCGGTTCCGGCGGCGTGTTCGGCAAGGGCTGGATGAACGGCACCCAGGCCAAGCTGGATTTCCTGCCGGAATCGCACACCGACTTCATCTTCGCGGTGTATTCCGAGGAGATGGGCATGATGGGCGTGATCCTGCTGCTCACCCTCTACACCCTGGTGGTCGGCCGCGGCCTGTTCATCGCCCTGCGCGGCCACGACAGCTTCCAGCGCCTGCTGGCCGGCTCGCTGGCGCTGACCTTCTTCATCTACGTGTTCATCAACATGGGCATGGTCATGGGCCTGATGCCGGTGGTCGGCGTGCCCCTGCCCCTGCTCTCCTACGGCGGCACCTCGGCCGTCACCCTGCTCGCCGGCTTCGGTATGCTGATGTCCATCCATACCCACCGGAAGCTCCTGAGCTCGTGAGGTCCGTCCTTCCCGCACTGCTGCTGCTCGCCCTGACCACGGCTGCACAGGCCGACTACCGCGACCATCCCAAGACCGCCGAGCTGCACCAGCGGCTGGTGCGCGACTACGGCTTCAGCGAGGCCGATCTGGCCAAGGTCGACGAGGCCCTGGCCCAGGCCGAGCAGCTGCCGCAGCTGATCCAGGCCGAGCGCCAGAACAAGGAAACCACCAGCGTCTACTGGGACGACTACCGCGCCCTGCACGTCTTCCCCAAGCAGGCCGAGCGCGGCGTGCAACTGCTGCGGGACTACGCGCCCTACTTCGAGCGTGCCGAGGCCGAGTACGGCGTGCCGCCGGTGGTGATCGCGGCGGTGATGGGCGTGGAAACCAAGTACGGCAGCTACACCGGCCGGCACCGGGTGCTGGACGCGCTGGTCACCCAGGGCTACGAACACCCGACCCGTCAGCCGTTCTTCTTCGGCGAGCTGGCGGCGTACTTCGCGTTCTGCCGCAACTTCGGCTTCGAGCCGACGGCGGTGAAGGGCTCCTACGCCGGCGCGGTGGGCGCCGCCCAGTTCATGCCCAGCAACTACCTGAGCCTGGCGGTGGACTACGACGGCGACGGCCGGGTCGATCTCTGGAGCATCCCCGACGCCATCGGCTCCATCGCCCGCTACTTCAACAACTACGTGCCGCCGGATCGGCCGGCCATGCACTGGCGCCGTGGCGAGCCGCTGCTGGCGCCGGTACGCGCGGTGAACCTGGCCAGCGACGCGCCCGAGCGCAATCTGCGCAAGCCCAACGCCACCATCGCCGGCTGGCAGCGGTTCGGGGTGGAATCGGCCGCCGAGCTGAGCCCCGACCTGCCCGCCGGCCTGGTCGAGCTGCCGCGCCCGAACGGCCCGGAATACTGGCTGGCACTGCCGAATTTCTACGCGGTGATGTCCTACAACCCGCGCGTGTTCTACGCCATGGCGGTGACCCAGCTCGCCGCCGAGTTGCAGCAGGCTCAGGCCGGATCGTGAACAAGGCCTCCTGTCTAGCCGCGCTGGCGGCCCTGCTGCTCGTGGGCTGCGCCAGCCGCCCGCCAACGGCCACCCCGGGCAAGACCAGCAACACCCGGATGGCGCCGGTGGTGGCGGGCAAGCGTTGCGCCAACTGTCCGACCCCGGACAAGGACTACGCGCCGAGCAGCGACGAGATTCCCGCCGATGTCGCCAACACCCCGGACGCGGTGCCGCGCGAGGAGCCGCGCAGCAGATACGGCAATCCGCCCAGCTACGAGGCGCTGGGGGAACGCTACGAGGTGCTGACGGAGGTCCCGCGCAACTACCAGGAGCGCGGACGCGCCTCCTGGTACGGCAAGAAATTCCATGGCCGGCGCACCGCCAGCGGCGAGAAGTACGACATGTTCGCGATGACCGCCGCGCACAAGACCCTGCCGCTGCCGACCTATGCCCGCGTCACCAATCTCGCCAACAACCTCAGTGTGGTGGTGAAGATCAACGACCGTGGCCCCTTCCACCCCGGGCGCATCGTCGATCTCTCCTACGCCGCCGCCGCCAAGATCGACCTGCTGCACCACGGCTCCTCCGATGTGCTGCTGGAGGTGCTCACCCCCGATCAAGGCAACCAGTCGATCGAGGAGGGCGCCGGCCGCCCGCGCTATCTGGAAGTGGGTCGTTTCGACGACCCCATCGAGGCCATCGCCTTGCAGGAACGCTTGAACCGTCTGGGCATCGCCAAGACCGAGCTGATCGCCGAACCCAACGCCGCCGGCGATGGCGAGGAACAGGTGCTGCGCGCCGGCCCGTTCCGCGACTTTTCCAGTCTGGAAGCGGCGCGCCGCAAGCTACAGACCCAGAAGATCATGGCCAATCCGGTCGCCGAGTAGCGGCGCGGTCACGCTGTGCCCCGGAGACACCTTAACGGCCTCTGAACCTCAGACCGCCGGCGTCGCAGTAAACTAGCGCAGCGCCTCGCCAGGCGGCGACGCGCCTTTCCCGCCGAGCCGGCGCTGCCGCGCGCTCTCCACTCCACACCCTCTCCGGTCTTCGATGAAACGCTTCCTGCTCGCCCTTGCCGCCGCCACGGCCCTGACCACCGCCCAGGCCGCCATTCCCGATCCGCCCGCGCTGCGCGCCGCGAGCTGGGCGCTGCTGGACTTCCAGTCCGGCGAGATCCTGGCGCAGAGCAATTCCGACTCGCGGGTCGAGCCGGCCTCGATCACCAAGGTGCTGACCACCTATATCGTCTTCGACGAGATCAAGAAGGGCCGGGTCAAGCTCGACGACATGGCCTTCATCAGCGAAAAGGCCTGGCGCCAGGGCATCGACTCCAGCGAGTCGCGGATGTTCCTCAACGTCGGCTCGCGGGTGAAGGTGGAAGACCTGCTGCACGGCGTCATCACCCAGTCCGGCAACGACGCCTCGGTGGCGCTGGCCGAGCATGTCGCCGGTGGCGAAGGCGCCTTCGCCGATCTGATGAACCAGTACGCCGCCAAGCTGGGCATGAAGAACAGCCACTTCATGAACGCGCCGGGCATGCCCGACCCCGAGCACTACACCACCGCCCACGACGTGACCCTGCTCGGCCTGGCGCTGATCCGCGACTTCCCCGACTACTACAAGTGGTTCTCGCTGCCGGACTTCACCTACAACGGCATCAAGCAGGGCAACCGCAACATCATGCTGACGATGGACCGCAGCGTCGACGGTATCAAGACCGGTCACACGGCCTCGGCGGGCTACTGTCTGCTGTCTTCCGCCCAGCGGGACGGTCGCCGACTCATCGCCTCGGTGATGGGCACCGAAAGCACCAAGTACCGCGCCGAAGCCAGCCTGGAGCTGCTCAACTGGGGCTTCCGCTTCTTCGAGAGCGTCAAGCTGCTGGGCGCCGACCAGCCCTCGGGCAGCGTGCGGGTCTGGAAGGGTCTGGTCGACGAGGTGCAGGTCGGCACGCTGGAGCCGATCTACCTGTCGCTGCCGCGCGGCGCGGCGGAGAAGGTGGAGGCCAAACCGCAGGTCGACGGCACCCTGATCGCTCCGCTCAGCCAGGGCCAGCGCATCGGCACCGTCAACATCTCGGTGGACGGCAAGCTGGTGAAGAGCGAACCCCTGGTGGTGCTTCAGGCGGTGGAAGGCGGCAGCTGGTGGAAGCGGCTGATTGACACCATCCGCCTCTGGTTCGCCTGAGTTCCCGCGCCGCGTGGACGAAATCCGCGTCCGGCATCTCGGCAGCGTCGCCTACGAAGACAGCTTCGAGGCGATGCGCCGCTTCAACCAGGAGCGCGGCGCCGAGACGCCGGACGAGATCTGGCTACTCGAACACCCCCCGGTCTACACCCAGGGGCAGGCCGGTAAGCCCGAGCACCTGCTGATGCCGGGGGACATCCCGGTGGTGCAGAGCGACCGGGGCGGTCAGGTCACCTACCACGGCCCCGGGCAGCTGGTGGCCTATCCGCTGATCGACATCGTCCGTCGCGGCTATGGCGTGCGCAGCCTGGTCAGCCGCATCGAGCAGGCAATGGTCGATACCCTGCTCGGCTACGGCATCGCCGCCTACACCGACCGCGAGGCGCCGGGCGTCTACATCGATCTGGCGGGCCGGCGGCACAAGATCGGCTCGCTGGGCCTGCGGGTGCGCCAGGGCCGCAGCATGCACGGCCTGGCCCTGAATGTGGCGATGGACCTGGAGCCGTTCTCGCGCATCAATCCCTGCGGCTACAGCGGGCTGGCGATGACCCAGGTCTCCGATCTCGGCGGCCCCGGCGATGTCGCCCAGGTCGGCCAGGATCTGCTCGGGCAGTTGCTGCGGCAGCTGCGAGCCCCACCTTCAAACCCCAACCCGGCCTAGCGGATCAAACCGCCGGGAAGCGTGGGCATGCTGGACAGCGGTGGCATCAGCGGCTCGAGACTGGGTTGCTCGCTCTGCGTATCGCGCTCGGCACAGGCCCGCGCGTTCTCCGGCTTGGTCCGCCGAGTCCCCTGGCAGCCGTCCAGCGGATACCGCGAAGGTTCGGCGGCGGCAAGGCCGGCGGGGGCGGACCCGGGCCGAGGCGGCGCGCCGCCGGAAGCGCAGGCCGCCAACAACAGGCCCGCGATCAGCGACAGCAACAGGCCGGGGAACCGATGGCGCATGACGGCATCCAATAGAGCAGACAAGACGTAGACACAATCACCAAAAGAATCAGGGCCGCGCGGGCGGATGGCATACAATACCGCCCGGTAACATTTGACCCTCTCGATTCCAGCTCTTAACGCTGCTCCGCTCCTTCAGTTGACGCCCTACGCATGACCAACGACTCCAACAGCACCCTGGTGCGCGTGCGGGGCCTCAAGTTTTCGCACGGCCCGCGCGTTATCTACGACGGGATCGATCTCGACATCCCGCGCGGCAAGGTCACGGCCATCCTCGGCCCCTCCGGGTCCGGCAAGACCACGCTGCTGCGCTTGATCGGCGGCCAATGGCGGCCGAGCGCGGGGCAGATCCATTTCGACGGCACCGAGGTCCACAGCATTCCCCGGCCGCAGCTGTTCGAGCTGCGCAAGCGCATGGGCATGCTGTTCCAGAACGGCGCCCTGCTGACCGATCTGACCGTGTTCGAGAACGTCGCCTTCCCGCTACGCGAGCACACCGCGCTGCCGGAAGCGCTGATCCGCGACCTGGTACTGCTCAAGCTCAACGCCGTCGGCCTGCGCGGCGCGCGCGATCTGTATCCCGAACAGTTGTCCGGCGGCATGGCCCGGCGCGTGGCGCTGGCGCGCGCGGTGGTGCTCGACCCGCAACTGGTGATGTACGACGAACCCTTCACCGGCCAGGACCCGATCAGCATGGGCGTGTTGATGCGGCTGATCCGCTCGCTCAACGACGCGCTGGGGCTGACCAGCATCGTGGTCAGTCATGACGTGCAGGAGGTGATGTCCATCGCCGACCACGTCTACGTGATCGCCGGCGGCAAGGTGCTCGGCGTCGGCGAACCCGACACCGTGCGTGACTCCGAGTCGCCCTGGGTGCAGCAGTTCCTGCGCGGCGAGCCGGACGGCCCGGTGCCCTTCCACTACAAGGCGGCGCCCTACGCCGATGACCTCCTGGGAGCGCGCGCATGAGCGCCATCAGCAGCTTCCTGCAAAGTCTGGGGCGCGCCCAGTTCTTCCTGTTCAGCTTGTTGCTGGCGGTGCCGCAGACCCTGCTGCGACCGCGCCTGCTGGCCCAGCAGATCTACTCGGTGGGCGTGCTGTCGCTGGTCATCATCGTGCTGTCCGGCAGCTTCGTCGGCATGGTGCTGGCCTTGCAGTTCTATCACACGCTCCAGTTGTTCGGCTCACCGGAATCGCTGGGCGTGGCAGTGGCGCTGGCGGTGGTTCGCGAGTTCGGCCCGGTGGTCACCGCCCTGCTGTTCGCCGGCCGCGCCGGCTCGGCGCTGGCGGCGGAAATCGGCCTGATGAAGGCCACCGACCAGCTCTCCGGCATGGAGATGATGGCGGTGGACCCGATGCGCCGGGTGATCACGCCGCGCTTCCTGGCCGGGCTGATCTCGATGCCGCTGCTGGCCTTCATCTTCAGCATGATGGCCATCGGCGTGGCCGGCGGCCATGCCATCGGCGTCACCCTGCTGGGCGTCGATGCCGGTAGCTACTGGGCCGGCATTCACCAGTCCCTGGAGTTCGAGGACATCCGCGAGGCCATGATCAAGAGCCTGGTGTTTGGCCTCGCCTGTTCCTGGATCGCCGTCTACCAGGGCTATCACGCCGAGCCGACCTCCGGCGGCGTCGCCCGTGCAACCACCAATACCGTGGTGATCTCCTCGTTGTCGGTGCTCGCGCTCGACTTCGTGCTCACCGCCCTGATGCTCTGACGTTCACCCCGGATTCAGTACCCCGTTTACAGGATCAATGCCATGCACTCCCGCGCTCTGGAAATCCTCGTCGGCTTTTTCGTCTGCCTCGGCGTCGCCGCCGTGCTGGTGCTGACCCTGCGGGTCGCCAGTCTCAAGGATGTCGGCGGCAGCGGCGGCACCTACACGGTCACCGCCAAGTTCGAGAACATCGGCAAGCTCTCGCCCGGCAACGCCGTGAAGATTGCCGGCGTCACCATCGGCCGGGTCAACAAGATCAGCATTGATCCGAACAGCTTCGAGGCGATCGTCAGCCTGGACATCAGCAAGTCCTACAGCAACATCCCCAAGGATTCCGGCGCCAAGATCCTTACCGCCGGCCTGCTCGGCGAGCAGTACATCGGGCTGGAGCCGGGCGGCGACGAGAATTCGCTCAAGCAGGGTGATGACATCCAGTTGACCCAGTCGGCGCTGGTGCTGGAAAACCTGATCGGCCAGCTGGTGGCCTCGATGACCGAAAAGAAGGACGACAAGCTCGCCGAGGCCCTGGGCAAACTCGCCGAAGCCGTGACCCCGACAACGAAGAAGCCCTAAGGAGGGTTCCATGAAACGCTTTCTACTACCGCTATTGCTGATCCTGAGCCTGGGCAGTGCCCAGGCCGCGCCGCTGGCGCCGGACGCCACCGTCAAGCAGGCCACCGAGGAAATACGCGACCTGATCCGCGCCAACCATCAGGCCTATTCGGCCGACAAGGCCAAGTTCTACGCCGTGGTCGACCAGCAGCTGGTGCCGCACTTCGACGTGCGCTACATCGCGCAGCTGGTGCTCGGCAAGAACTGGCGTACCGCCAACGAGGACCAGCGCACGCGCTTCGCCAACGCCTTCAAGAACTCGCTGATCCGCAGCTACGCCGACGCACTGCTGGAGAACTACGACTCGGTGGAAGCCGAGTTCCAGCCGCTGCGCCTGGCCGCCGATGCCAATGACGCGACGGTGCGCGCCAAGCTGATCCGCAAGAACGCGCCGCCGGTCAACCTGGCCTTCGCGATGCGCCCGGGCAGCGACGGCGAGTGGAAGATCTACGACGTGATCATCGAGAACCTCTCCCTGGTCACCAACTTCCGCAGCCAGTTCAACGCCGAGATCAAGAAGTCTGGCCTCGACGGCCTGATCCAGCGGGTCGAGAGCGGCGGCGACTACCTCAAGGAAAGCGCCAAGGGCGCCTGATGAACAGCCTCCGCATCACTGGCGAACTGAGCCTGCGTACGGTGCCGCAGCGTCTGGCCGAGGCCGATGCCTGGGCCCGCGCCGGCAGTCTGGATCTGTCCGGTGTCACCCAGACCGACAGCGCCGCCCTGGGCCTGTTGCTGGAACTGACCCGCCGCGCCCGTTCTGCCGGTCTGCCGCTGCAGTTCACCGGCCTGCCGCCGCAACTGCTGGACCTGGTGCGCTTCTTCGAATTGCAGTCGGTACTCACCGTCACGGAGTCCGCATGAATTTCCGCTTCCTCAGTCTGGCTCTAGCCTTGGCGGTTTCCGCCTGCGCGCACACGCCGCCCGACGATCCGTCCGACCCGCTGGAGCCGTTCAACCGCGCCATGTTCAGCTTCAACCGTGGCGCCGACCGCTATGTGCTGCGGCCGGTGGCGCGGAGCTACGGCGAAGTGGTGCCCGACCTCGCCCAGCGCGGCGTCAGCAACTTCTTCAACAACCTCAAGGAGCCGCGCAACATCGTCAACGGCCTGCTGCAGGGCAAACCCCTGCAGGCCGCTTCCGATACCGGCCGCTTCCTGCTCAACTCCACCGCCGGCTTCGCCGGCCTGATGGACGTTGCCACCGACGCCGGCATGCCCCGTCACGACGAGGACTTCGGCCAGACGCTGGGCCGCTACGGAATCGGCCCTGGCTGGTATCTGATGCTGCCCTTGCTCGGTCCGACCACCAACCGCGACCTGATGGGGCGCGGTGGCGACTACTACACCGGCACCGGCCCCTATGTGGAGGACTCGGTCGACCTGCCGATGACCGCGCTGGATCTGGTCGATACCCGCTCGCGCTACCTGAGCGCCGACTCCCTGATCGACAACGCCATCGACCCTTACATCTTCGTGCGCACCGCCTACCTGCAGCAGCGGCTGGGCAAGGTCTATGACGGCAATCCGCCGCGCGAGCTGATGTACGGGGACGAAGGCGACTAGACCTCAGCGCACAAAAAAAAGCCCGCCAATCGGCGGGCTTTTTCGTTGCGCTGCATCCATGGCTTCATTTGCCAACGAGCCGCCGTTGTGAGCAGGCTCGATACCGATTCGAGCAGCGAGGGCCGTACTCAAGTACAGCGAGCAGCGCAGCAGCGGTATCGGGCCGCCCGGCAGGCGGACCGCCGCAAATCAGGCTTCGATGGCCTTGCGCAGCTTCTTCATCGCCGCCGATTCGATCTGGCGGATGCGCTCGGCGGACACGCCGTACTCGTCGCCCAGCTCCTGCAGGCCGGCTTTCTCGCCCTCGTCCGCCAGCCAGCGGCGGGCCAGGATGTCGCGCTCACGCGGGTTGAGCTGCACCAGCGCGGCGCGCATACGGTCCTCGCGCGCCTCCTGCCACTCGGCTTCCTCGATGGCGGCGAAGTCGTTGCGCTCGTCGGCGAGGTAGTCCTCAGGCACGTAGCTGTTCTCGTCGTCGGCCGTGGTCATCGAGAAGCTCATGTCGGCATTGCCGAGACGGGCCTCCATCTGCAGCACTTCTTCCGGCTTGACGTTGAGATCCTTGGCCACCGCCGCCACCTCGGCCGCGTTCATCCAGCCCAGGCGCTTCTTGGCGCCGCGCAGGTTGAAGAACAGCTTGCGCTGCGCCTTGGTGGTGGCGATCTTGACGATGCGCCAGTTCTTCAGGATGTACTCGTGGATCTCGGCCTTGATCCAGTGCACCGCGAAGGAGATCAGGCGCACGCCCTTGTCCGGGTCGAAGCGCTTGACCGCCTTCATCAGGCCGATATTGCCCTCCTGCACCAGGTCGGCGATGTTCAGGCCGTAACCCTGGTAGCCACGGGCGATGTGCACCACGAAGCGCAGGTTGGAGAGAATCAGGGTCTGGGCGGCCGCGAGGTCGTTGGACTGCTTGAGCTGGACCGCCAGCTGGTGTTCCTCGGCCGCTTCCAGCACCGGGAACTTCGCCACCTGCGAGGCATAGGCCTCGAAGCTGCCGGCATGCAGGACGGGCAGGCTGTTGGCGCGTAGGGCAAGAGCAGTGGTCATCGGTGTATCCCCCTATCAACGGAAGTTAGCTTAGCACTCGTCCGATTGGACTGCTAAGTGCCGGATAAGTTGCGCCCGGCTCTCGTTCAAGGGGAAATCATTTGTGCGGATGGCGCCGATGCAAGCCCCCTATCAACGGGGCTCGATCTCCTGGAGCCGGCGCGACACCGTCCACCAGGCACCCAGCCAGCCCAGCAGCACGCCGGCGCCGAACATGACGGCGGTGGCGTCCAGCGGCAGGCCCTGCAGGCGGAAGGCGGAGCCGTAGAGGCCGGCCAGGGAGCTGGCCGGGCCGTTCAGGGCCAGCACCATGCCCTGCACCAGCAGCCAGGCGATGGCGCCGCCGACCAGGCCGTACCAGAGGCCGGTGTAGAGGAAGGGCCGGCGGATGAAGGCATCCGTAGCGCCGATCAGCTTCATGACCTCGATCTCGGCGCGCTTGGCCTCGATGTCCAGGCGGATGGTGTTGCCGACGATGACAATGACCGCCAGCGACAACACCCCGGCGATCACCAGCACCAGTCGCTCGACCAGGGCCAGGGCGCCGTAGAGGCGCTCCAGCCAGCGGCGGTCGAGCTTGGCGACCTCTACCTCCGGCTGCTGGCCCAGGGCCACCACCAAGGCGTCCAGCGCGGTGCGCTCGATGCCCTTGATCGGGGTGACGGTAATCACCGCCGGCAGCGGATTGCTGTCCAAGAGGTCCAGCGCCTGGCCGAGCCCGGACAGCGCCTTGAACTCCTCCAGCGACTGCTCGCGAGAAAGATAGGCGGTGTCGGCGACGCCGGGGCGCCCCTTGATCCGGTGCGCCAGTTCGCGGCCCTGCTCGGGCGTGGTGCTGTCCTTCAGGAACAGCGAGGCCTGCAAGGTGGTTTCCCAGGAATAGCCCAGGGCATCGACATTGCGCACCAGGCAGTGCAGACCGGCCGGCAGCGCCAGGGTGATGCCGATGACGAAGCAGGTCAGCAGCGCGCCCGAGAGATTGCGGTAGAAGCGCCCGAGGGTGAACACCACCTCGCGCACATGCGCCTGCAGGTAGCGGCTGAGGAAATTGGGGCGCAGCTCGGCGCCGGCGCGGGCACTAGCCGAAGTCAACGGTCTTCTCCATCAGTTCCGGCGACTGCCGCGTGGTCAGCTGGCCGCGTTCCAGGTGGATCACCCGGTAGGGCAGCTTCTTGATCAGCCCCACTGCATGCGTCGCGACCAGCACCGACACGCCGACCTCGTTGAAGCGCTGGAACAACTGCATCACCTCGCGTGCCATCTCCGGGTCGAGGTTGCCGGTGGGCTCGTCGGCCAGCAGCAACTGCGGCTTGGCGACGATGGCGCGGGCGATGCCGACGCGCTGCTGCTCGCCGCCGGAGAGCGTGATCGGCGACACCTTCTCCTTGCCCAGCAGGCCCACGGCATCGAGCGCGGCGCGCACCCGGCGGCCGATGTCGTCGTGGCCGATGCCACGGATCACCAGCGGCAGCGCGACGTTGTCGAACACGCTGCGGTCGTAGAGCAGGTTGAAGTTCTGGAACACCACGCCGATCTGCTGGCGGAAGGCCGGAATCTGGCCGCGCCGCACGCCCGCCAGGTTCTGGCCGTTGACCACGATCTGGCCACGGCTGGGCCGCTCCAGCAGCGCCACCAGCTTGAGCAGGGTGGACTTGCCGGCGCCGGACGGCCCGGTAAGGAAAGCCATCTCACCCTTGGCGAGCGTGAAGGTGACGTCCGAGAGCACATCGCCGCTACCTTCGTAGCGATGGCTGACACGGTGGAAATGGATGATGTCGGGCATGTCGGTTTGGTTGCCCCGGCACTCAACCGGCCGGGTGTGCGGCGGCTTACCGCCGCGGTGTGCGCCTGCTCTAAGCCCCCTGCGATTCGCCGATCAGCGCATCGACGTAAGTCTCCGCGTCGAAGGGCTCCAGATCGTCGATTCCCTCGCCCAGTCCGACGAAGCGGACCGGCAGCGCCAGACGGCGCGCGATGGCCAGCAATATGCCAGCTTTCGCAGTGCCGTCCAACTTGGTGATGGCGATGCCGGTGAGGCCGATCGCCTCGTGGAACTGCACCGCCTGATTGAGCGCGTTCTGGCCGGTGGTGGCGTCCACCACCAGCAGCACCTCGTGCGGCGCGTAGGGGTCGTGCTTCTGCAGCACCCGCTTGACCTTGCGCAACTCGTCCATCAGATGCGTCTGGGTGTGCAGGCGGCCGGCGGTATCGGCGATCACCAGGTCCAAGTCGCGCGCCTTGGCGGCCTGCACGGCATCGAAGATCACGCTGGCGGAATCCGCGCCCTCGCCCTGCGACAGGATCGGCACCCCGGCGCGCTCGCTCCACATGGTCAGCTGCTGAACGGCGGCGGCGCGGAAGGTATCGCCGGCCGCCAGCAGCACCTTGCGACCCTCGCGCTGGTAGCGGGCGGCGAGCTTGCCGATGGTGGTGGTCTTGCCGACGCCGTTCACGCCCGCCACGAACAGGATGTAGGGCTTGATGAAGGGCGGCAGCACCAGCGGCTTGGCGATCGGCCGGAGCAGCTCCAGCAGCGCCTCGCGCAGCGCCTTGCGCAACTGCGCCTCGGTCTTGATCTTGCCGGCGTTGACCGCGCTGCGCAGGCGGCCGATCAGCCAGTCGGTGGCCTCGATGCCGGCATCGGCCATCAGCAGCCGGGTTTCCAGCTCCTCCAGGGCGTCGTCCTTGAGCGCGTCGGCACTGAACAGGGTGCTGAGGTCGCGGCTCAGCCAGCTATCGCCGCCGACGCTGTTGAGGCGGCTGCGGAACTTGCCCAGCAGGGATTCGGACATGGTCTTACGGAGGGTTCGCGGGCAGAACGGTAGGCGGTGGCGGCGCCGCGCCCTCGGCGCCGGCCGGCGCGTCGGTTTGGCGCAGCAGCCAGAGATCCGGGCCGACCAGACGCTTGTCCATGCCGGACAGCGGCAGCAGCAGGCTGGGAATGTCCGGCGTGTCGGGCAGGGTCAGTGGCACGTTGAGCAGGTACAGCAGCCGCCGGCGCTGCTGCACGTCGATCATCCCCAGCCAGATCGGGTGGCCGCTGTCGGTGCCGACGCCGGAGGCCCAGAGCCGCAGGGTGATCTGGCGGTTGGCATCGCCGTCGCGGCGCATCAGCAGCGTCTGGTGACGACCGGCGTGAGCCTGCGGCAGCAGCGGCAGGTCCGCCATCGGCGTGGCCAGCGACAGCCAGCGCAGCACATGGCTGCCGATCAGGCCGGGCGGCGCGCTCCAGCCGCTGCGTTCCAGGCTGGCGCGGATCGCCTCCGGAGCAGCCGCCCATTGCAGATTGAACGGCTGCCGCGCCCGGCCGGCGAGATCCACGCGCTGCATCGGCAGCTGTTGCCAGCCGTCCTGCCACCAGACGTCTTCCGGCATGCGCTGCTCGATCAGCCCGGCATCCGGCGGCACCGCACCCTCGGGCGCCGGCGGCCGCAGCACGAAGGCCAGGCAGATCGCCACCGGCACCAGCAGCAGGAAAGCACCACCTGGCACCGGGCGGGCCCGGTGGCGCCGGTAGCCCAGGCCCAGCAAGGCCACCCAGACCACGCCGGTGAGGGTGACCGCCACCGCCTGGCTGAGCCAGACCATGCCCAGGTAAAGCTGCGCCAGCGTCAGCAGGCCGACCAGGGTGATCGCCAGCCCATAGACCAGCGCACGCAGCAGCGGCGGCCGGCCGGTGGTGAGCACCACCGCCAGGAAGCCGTAGAGGGTGATCGCCAGCGGCAGATCGCGGCCGGCGCCAGGCACCGTCGGCGGATGCTGGAAGTAGACGTGCGGCGGCGCCAGCAGCGGCACCAGGCCCATGCCGAACGACAAGAGGGCGCCGAAGCCCGCCGCCGCCAGCCAGTGCGCCACTGCCCGCGGCTGGCGCCCGGCGGCCAGGCCCAGCAGTACCACCAGACCCACCGCGCCATAGACGCGCCAGTCGCCCAACTGCACCAGCAATGCCGCCAGACCGACGCCCCAGGGGCTGCGCAGCTCGCGCAGGCTCTGGTAGGTGGCGGCATCCAGCCACAGCGGCGCCGCGTGCAGGGCGCTGCCCAGGCACAGGATCAGCAGCAGACCACCGAGCAGGCTCAGCAGCACCGCCAGCAGCGCCAGCACCGGGGTCTCCGGCTGATAGGGGTCGGCCAGCGCAGCGCCAAAACGGCCCAGCCGACGGTGCCGGCGCGAGTAGTCGAGCAGGCGGCCCAGCCAGTGCTCGGCGTGCTTGGCCAGGCTGGCGACCAGGCCGCGCGCCAGCGCGAAGGCCAGCAGGGCCATCAGGAACAGCCCCACCACCAGCAGCGCCAGCCGGCCGGCCACTTCGGCGGCCAACTCCAGTGAGGCACCGAAGGCGATGCCCGGCCCGAGATAGGCGAAGGCCCAGACGATAGCGGCGCAACCGTCGGTGAGCAGGAACAGCCAGGTCGGCATCCGCGAGGCGCCGGCCAGGGCCGGCGTGATCGCCCGTACCGGCCCCAGGAAGCGCGCCGCCATCACCCCCTTGCCGCCGTGCCGCTCGAAGAAACGCCGGCTGCGCGCCAGGGTGTCGGGATAGCGCGCCAGCCAGCGGTGCTCGAACAGCTTCTCGCCATAGTGCCGGCCGAGCCAGAACGACAGCGCGTCGCCGAGCACCGCGCCACTGGCGGCCAGCAGCACCGAGGGCCAGAGCGCCAGGCGGTCGAGCCCGATCAGCGCGCCGACGCCGAACAGCAGTACGCCGGCCGGCACGAAGGCGCCGACGATGAAAATCGCGTCCAGCGCCGAGCCGAAGAACAGCAGCGCCAGCGCCGCCCCCGGGTTGGCGCTGATCCAGTCGAGAAACTGGTGCGCGAGTTCAGTCATCCGCGCAACAGGCTGAAGCTCTCGCGGGCGGCTTTGAGCGTGTGCTCGATCTCGGCCTCGCCGTGCGCGGCGGAGACGAAGCCGGCCTCATAGGCCGAGGGCGCCAGGTAGACGCCACGGTCGAGCATGGCGTGGAAGAAGCGGTTGAAGGCGGCGAGGTCGCAGGCGGCAACGTCGGCGTAGCCGCGAATCGGGCCGGCGCTGAAGTAGAGCCCGAACATGCTGCCGACCTGGGTGGTGGTGAACGGCACCCCGGCCTCTGCGGCCGCCGCCCTGAGGCCCGCCAGGAGCTGCGCGGTGCGCGCCTCCAGGCGCTGGTAGATGGTTTCGTCGGCCAAGGCGCGCAGCAGCGCCAGGCCGGCGGCCATCGCCAGCGGATTGCCCGACAGCGTGCCGGCCTGGTAGACCGGCCCCAGCGGCGCCAGTTGCTCCATCACTTCACGACGGCCACCGAAGGCGCCCACCGGCAGGCCACCGCCGATGATCTTGCCCAGGGTGATGAGGTCGGGCCGCACGCCGTAGAGGCCGGCGGCCGAGCGCGGATGCACGCGGAAGCCGGTCATCACCTCGTCGAAGATCAGCAGCGCGCCGTAGCGGTCGCAGAGCGCGCGCAGGCCTTGCAGGAAGCCCGGCGCCGGCGGCACGCAGTTCATGTTGCCGGCCACCGGCTCGACGATCACCGCGGCGATATCGTCGGGGTAGCGGCTGAACAGGGCTTCCACCGTGTCCAGCTCGTTGAAGGTGGCGGTGAGGGTCAGCTCGGCCAGCGCCGCCGGCACGCCCGGCGAGGTCGGCACGCCGAAGGTCAACAGGCCGGAGCCGGCCTTCACCAGCAGGGCGTCGCCGTGACCGTGGTAGCAGCCCTCGAACTTGAGGATGCGGCTGCGGCCGGTGGCGCCGCGCGCCAGGCGCAGGGCGCTCATGGTCGCCTCGGTGCCGCTGGAACACATGCGCACCATCTCCAGGTGCGGCACCCGCGCGCAGAGCAGCTCGGCCATCTCGATCTCGGCCTCGGTCGGCGCGCCGTAGGAGAAGCCGACCAGCGCCTGCTGGCGCACCGCCTCGACCACCGCCGGGTATTGGTGGCCGAGGATCATCGGCCCCCAGGAGCCGATGTAGTCGACGTACCGCTGACCATCGGCGTCGGTGATCCAGGCGCCGTCGGCGGCGGCGATGAAGCGCGGCGTGCCGCCCACCGCCTTAAAGGCGCGCACCGGCGAATTGACCCCGCCCGGGATGCTGCCCCGGGCGCGCTCGAACAGGATTTCGGATTGGCTCATTGCAAACAGCGGACTGGTCAGCGGGCGCAAAGTGTAGGCGATGGCGGCGCGGCCGGGCGCTGCGTAGCGAAGCTAGGGCGCCCCTCGTCCATCGAAGGCAGCGGCATAGGCGCGCGCGGCGGCGCGGATGTCGGCGGCGCCGAACAGGCCCTCGATGGCCGCCACATAGTCAGCGCCCGCCGCCACCAGCGGCGGCGCCCGCTCCGGGCTGATGCCGCCGATGGCGCAGATCGGCAAGTGCAGCTCGGCGCGCGCCTGCCGCAGGCGCTCCAGCGTCATCGGCGGCGCATTCGGCTTGGTGCGGGACGGGAAGAAGGCGCCGAAAGCGACATAGCTGGCACCGCCGGCGGCCGCCGCCCGGGCGCGCTCCAGCGAATCGGCGCAGGTGATGCCGATGATCGCCTCTGGCCCCAGCCGCGCCCGCGCCTCGGCGAGGCTGCCGTCGCTCAGGCCCAGATGCACGCCGTCGGCGCCCAGGATGGCGGCCAACTCGATGTCGTCGTTGACGATCAGCGGCACGCCGGCGGCGCGGCACCGCGCCAGCAGCGCCGCGCCCAGCGCGGCGCGCTGCTCGGGCGGATTGCGCTTGTCGCGGTATTGCAGCAGGCGCAGTCCGCCGGCCAGCGCCGCCGTGACGGCGGCGAGCAGACGCTCGGCGTCGCCACAGTCGGCCTCGGCGGTGATGCCGTAGAGGCCGCGCGGGGCCGGCCAGGGCGCGCTCATGCCCCAGCCCCGATCCGGCGCGGAATCAGCCGCCCCTGCCCGACCGCCCGCGCCGCCCGCAGGCAGCGGTGGGTGTAGGCCTGGGCCTGCTCCAGCGCCTGCTGCAGCGGCTCACCCAGGGCCAGCCGTGCCGCCAGCGCCGAGGCCAGGGTGCAGCCGGCACCGTGGTAGCGGCCGGCGAGTCGCGGCCAGCGGTATTCCTGCACGGGCGCGCCGGGGCGATACCAGCGGTTCACCGCCTCTGTCTCCGGCTCGTCGCCGCCGGTGATCAGCACGTTCGCCGCCCCCAGCGCCAGCAGGGCGGCACCGGCCTGGTCGAGATCTTCCTGGCCGCTCAGCCGCCGCGCCTCGACGGCGTTCGGCAGCAGCACCGTGGTCAGCGGCAGCAACTGCTCGCGCAGGCCCGCCGCCAGGCTGCGGCCGACCAGCTCGGCACCGCCGCCGGCACGCAGGATCGGGTCCAGCACCACCGGCACCGCCAACTGCCGCAGCAGGTCCACCAGCCAGGGCAGTTGCGAGAGATCGCCGATCAGGCCGATCTTCACCGCCGCCACCGGGCAGTCGGCCAGCAACAGCTCGGCCTGCTCGGCCAGCAGCAGCGGCGCCACCGGCTGCACCCGGCGGACGTTGTCGGTGTCCTGCGCGGTCAGACAGGTCACCAGGCTCAGCGCATGGACGCCCTGGGCGGCGACCGCCTCGATGTCGGCCTGGATGCCGGCGCCGCCGGTGGGATCGTGGCCGGCGATGACCAGCACGCTGGGCTCAGCCACGGCGGTCTCCGGGCACCGCAGCGCCGGGCTTGACAAATGAAGCAATGGAAATGTGCTTATGCACAAGCATTGTGCAGGCAGCCGGAAACGCCCGTGGTTGCGTCATTTTTCCGTCAGAATCCAGTAACAATCGTGCATATGTATGATTTTAAACAAAAATCGGCGATGACCAGAAAATCATCGTAAGTCTTGAAATGCCCGTCATTGCTGGGCTCGCGGCCCCTCGCGCAGGCCTTATCCACAAAGTTATCCACAGCACTTGTGGGTTGAATTCGAGAATCATTTAAAAACAATTACTTACAAAAACTATCTCAGGTAAAAACAGAGAAAATCCTCGAACCGCCGCCGGCCAGGCGGCCGTACTTCGGCGCCCTAGCCTGGCGCAGTCTGGCACGGCCGCCGACGGCGAGGCCGGCGGATTTCGCCATGGGCCGCAACGGCGGCAGGCCGGCCGTAGCTGTCGGCATTCGCCCCGGGTCTGCGTAGCTGCTGGAAGTGCCCGCCCCGTGCCCGCCCATGCCCAGCCCCCCGCCGAACTGCGGTCCGACCGCCAACCCCGCCCTCGACTCCGGGCTGATCCCCCGCGCCCTGCTGCTGGGCAACCCCGAGCGCGGCGCCCCCCAGCTCAGCCCGGACGGCCAGCAGCTCAGCTTTCTCGCCCCGCTGGACGGCGTGCTCAACCTCTGGCTAGCGCCGGTGGAGGCCCCGGAGGCGGCGCGACCGCTGACCCAGGACCGTGGCGCCGGCATCCGCCAGCATGGCTGGCTGCACGACGGCAGCCGCCTCTGGTACTTGCAGGACGAGGGCGGCAACGAGAACTTCCACCTCTACAGCCTGGCCCTGGACGGCAGCCCGCCGCTGGACCTCACCCCGCAGGCCGGCGTGCAGGCGCGCCTGATCGGCATGAGCCGCCGGCATCCGCGCGAGGCCCTGGTCGGCCTCAACCAGCGCGACCGCCGCTGGCACGATGTCTACCGCCTCGACCTGCACAGCGGCGCCGCGCAGTTGGTACTGGAAAACCCCGGCTACGCGCAGTTTCTGGCCGACGAGGCGCTGGAACTGCGTCTAGCCTTCCGCAACAGCGCCGACGGCGGTCGCGAGCTGATGGTCGCCGAGGACGGGGCCTGGCGGCCCTTGTTCAGCATCGGCAAGGACGAGGTGATGAGCACCCTGCCGCTGGCCATCGGCAAGGACCCCTGGCGCGCCTACGGCCTCGACAGCCGTGGCCGCGACACCGCTGCGGTGGTGGAATTCGACTTGCGGACCGGCGCCTCGCGCCTGCTCGGCGAGCACCCGAAGACCGATGTGCTGGCCTTGAGCCTGAACCCGCTGAGCCTGGAGCCCGAGGCCTATCTCTGCGACTACCTGCGACCGGAGTGGCGAGCCATCGGCGGCAGCCTGGCCGCCGACCGGCAACACCTGGCCGCGCTGGGCCTGGAACAGGCCAGCCTCAGCAGCCGCAGCGCCGACGACCGCCGCTGGGTGCTGAGCCTGAGCCACGACCGCCTGCCCGGCCACTACTACCTCTACGAGCGCGATCAGGGCCGCGCCCGCCGGCTGTACTCGGCGCGACCGGAGCTGGACGCGCTGCCGCTGGCGCGCAGCCATAGCCACGTCATCCGCGCCCGCGACGGCCTGGAACTGGTCAGCTACCTGAGCCTGCCGCCGGCGCTGGACCAGGACGGCCGCCCGCCGCAGCCGCTGCCCCTGCTGCTGCTGGTGCACGGCGGCCCCTGGAGCCGTGACAGCGGCGGCTACAAGCCCGAGCACCAGTTCTGGGCCAATCGCGGCTACGCGGTGCTGAGCGTCAACTTCCGTGGCTCCACCGGCTTCGGCAAGGCCCATACCAGCGCCGGCGACCTCGAATGGGGCCGGCGCATGCACGAGGACCTGCTCGACGCCGTGGACTGGGCCGTGCGCGAGGGCATCGCCCTGCGCGAACGGGTCGGCATCCTCGGCGGCAGCTACGGCGGCTACGCGACGCTGGCGGCGCTCACTTACACGCCGCAGGTCTTCGCCTGCGGCATCGACCTGGTCGGCCCCTCCAACCTGGAAACCCTGCTGGCCAGCTTCCCGCCCTACTGGGCGCCCTTGCTGGATACCTTCCGCCTGCGGGTCGGCGACCCCCGGACCGAGGAAGGCCGCGCCCTGCTGCGCGAGCGCTCGCCGCTGCACCGCTGCCAGGACATCGTTCGCCCGCTGCTGATCGTGCAGGGCGCCAACGACGTGCGGGTGACCCGCGCCGAGTCCGACCAGATGGTGGCTGCGATGCAGGCCGCCGGCGTACCGGTGAGCTACGCGCTCTACCCGGACGAGGGCCACGGCCTGGCGCGGGCGGTCAACCGGCTGTCGTTCATGGCCCTGGCCGAGGCCTTCCTGGCGCGTTTTCTGGGCGGCGCCTGCGAGCCCTATGGCGAGGCCCTGCGCCAGGGCAGCCTGCGGCTGGAGGCGGGCGTCGAGCACCTGCCTGGTGCTGCCGAGGCGCTGGCGGGGGCTGGCGGCTGAGGGCGCTCTGGCGGCGGGGGCTGGTGCGTGCTCCGACTACCGCCCCCACCCCGGCCCTCCCCCGCAAGCGGGGGAGGGAGCTGGCGCAGGGTTAGAACTACGAGCGTCTGCTGGGCATCCCCTCCCCTGCTTGCGGGGGAGGGCTAGGGTGGGGGCGCTCAGGCCCGACCAGCGCCGCTAGCCCCAGTCCTCCAGCAACGGCCCGCCGGCACGGCAGCGCTCGAAGCGTAGCTTGCGGCTGCGCAGGCTGGACAGCGTGAAGCCGGCGGCGCGGCCCTCCCCGGGCAGGACTTCGACCACCAGGCGCGTCGCCGAGCCGCCATCGGCCAGACTCGCCGACCAGACCCCCGGCGCGCGGGCGGTGAGCGCATACAGCGCGCGGCCGTGGCGGCCTTGCAGGCCCAGGCACCAGCGGCCGTCCAGGCGCAGCACCCGCGCCTCGGCGGCCAGTTCGGCGCTGCGATAGCTGCCGGCCAGCTTCGCGGCCGAGGTCGCCGGCGGCGACGCGCCCAGGCGCTGATAGCGCCGCCAGACGCCCGCCTCCCAGACCTCCAGGGCATCCGGCTCCGGCCAACGGAAGCGGAAGTCGCCCAGCGAGCCGGCGAAGCAGAGTTCCCCGCCCTCGCCGGCCTGCAGGCGCGCGCGGGCACCGCCGAAGTCCACGCCCAGTTCGCCGTCAAGCGCGAGGATGTCCAGCAACTGGCCGCCCTCGGCCTGGTAGTAGCTGCCGCAACGCGTGGCCTGATCTGCCGCAGCCAGCGTGCTGGCCGCTGTGGTCTCGCCCAGCACCGCATCGACCACCTGCTGCCCCAGGCTCTTGATCGCGAGATCGGAGCGGTTGGCGAGCAGCACCACATCCAGCCCCAGGGCCGGCAGGGTGAAGGCCTCGGACACCCCACCCATCACCGCGCCCGGATGGCCGAGACTGCGGTAGCCGCGCCAGGGCCGCGCGATCAGGCCCAGGCCGTAGTCGCCAGGGCTGCCGTCGGGCAGGACCACCTCGTCCACCGAGGCGAGTTGCCGGCCAACGCCGGGCAGGCTGGGCCGGCGCAGCTCGGCCAGCCAGCGCAGCAGATCGTCGGCGCTGGACAGCAGGCCGCCGTCGCCACTCATCGGCAGCCGCATCTCGCCGCGCTGGAAGCCGCCCTCGGGACGGCGGACGTGCAGGCTGGCCTGGCGCGCCAGCTCGCGCTCGTCGCGCGCCGCCAGCTCGGTATCGGCCATGCCCAGCGGCCGGAAGATGCGCTGCTCCAGAAACTCCGCGAACGACAGCTCCGAGACCCGCTCGATCAGCCGCGCCAGCAGCAGGTAGCCGCCGTTGCTGTAGATCAGTTGCTGCCCCGGCGGGTAGTTGAGTTCGCGCAGGCGCAGCAACTGCTGCCAGGGCTCGGCATCCGGCCAGCGGGCACGGGCGCCGGTGGTGATGCTCCAGAGATCGAGGTGGCAGCGCAGGCCGCTGCGGTGCTGGGCCACCAGGCGCGGGCTCAGCGGCGCACCGAAGTCGGGCAGCTCGGGCAACCAGCGGCGCAGGTCGGCATCGAGATCGAGCCGACCCTCGTCGGCCAGCATCGCCAGCGCCAGCCCGGTAAAGGGCTTGCTGGTGGAGCCGATGCGCAAGCGGCTGGTGGGCCTCAGCGCCAGACCGGAAGCCAGGCTGGCGAGCCCGAAACCGCGCCGGTACAGCAGCCGGCCGTGCTGGGCCAGGGCCACCACCAGGCCGGGCTCGTCGCTGCAGTTCCAGGGCGCGAACAGCGCGTCCAGCCGCGCGGCCAGGCCGCCGCTCATGCGCGAGCACCGACGCAGTCGCGAGCAAAGGCCAGGATCTCCGCCGCCAGGCGCTCGGCATGCGCTTCAGTGGTGAGCAGGCTGCCGTGGCTGGCCTCGGCGATCAGCCGGTGCTGCCCGCGCGTCGAGCGCGCAGCCACTTCGGCGTGATGACGCAGGCTGGCGCTGGCTTGCGGGGGTTCGCCCGGTTTGAGCTTGCCGCGCCCGGCGCTGACCACCAGCAGCGGCAGCGCTGGCGGCAGGGGCCGCTCGGCGAGCCGCTGCTGGATGACCGGAATGGCGCGCAGCTCGCGCAGAAAGCTGCCCAGATGCAGCGGCCGCGAGATTCCCGCCAGGGCCTGCGCGCGCGCCAGCTCCGGCAGCCCGGCGACCAGGCCGGCGCCGGGATGAAAACGCCGCAGCAGACCCAGACTGGCCAGACCCTGGCCCAGGCGCAGCAGGCCAGCCAGTAAGGGCAGCCAGCGCAGGCCGGGCGTGGTCAGCGCCGGGTCCATCGCGGTGGCATCGACCATCACCAGGCCGCAGACCTGCTCGGGATGGCTGGCGGCGTAGTGGCGAGCGTAGAGCGCGCCCAGGGAATGCCCGACCAGCAGGTAGGAGCCGGGTAGCGCGGCGGCGGCGAGGCGTGCAGCGAGGCGCGCGCTCACCGCCTCGGCATCCACCGCCAACGGCGCGCTGCCGTATTCGCCCAGGCCGGCGCGGTCGTAGCTGTAGACCAGGGTCTGGCGCGCCAGCGCCGCCTGCACCCAGGCCCACCAGGCGCGGCTGGCGCCGCCGCCGGCTTCCAGCACGATGGTCGGCAGCGCGCCGGGGCGGCCCATCAGGCGGTAGTCGCGACTCATGCCTGCGGTCTCTTGTGGAATTGTCCGGCCTTCATGATCGCCGCCAGCGCCTCGCCCTCGCCGGCCAGCAGGCCGAGGTCGGCGAGCGGATCGCCTTCGACCAGCAGCAGATCGGCCGCAGCACCCACCACCAGGCGGCCGAGCCGGCCCTCCTGCTGGAGCAGGGCGGCATTGACCGCGCAGGCCGAGCGCAGGATCTCCAATGCCGGCTGCACCTGCCGGCGCAGCAGAAATTCCTGACCACGACGCCGGTACAGCGGCCCGAGCAGATCGGTGCCAAAACCAATCCGCGCGCCGGCCGCCTGCAAGCGCTCCAGGCTGCTGAGCGCGCCCTGCGCCACCCGCTCCAGCTTGGCCAGGCTGGCCGGCGGCAGGCCAAGGGCGCCGCCGTTGCTGCGCAGCGCCTCGACGATGGCGAGCGTCGGCACCGCGTAGGCGCCGCGCGCCGCCAGCAGGGCGGCGGTGTCGGCTTCGATCAGGCTGGCGTGCTCGATGGAGCGCACGCCCCAGTCCAGGCAGTGGCGCACCGCCGCGTCGGCATGGCAGTGGGCGGCGACATAGGCGCCGGCGCGCCCGGCCTCGCGCACCGCCATGCGAACCTCCTCCTCGCTGCACTGGCAGCGCTCGATGGGATCGCTGGGCGAGGTGACGCCGCCGGAGGCCATCAGCTTGATGTGGCTGGCGCCGCGGCGCAGCTCCTCGCGCACCGCCAGCCGCACCGCCTCCGGGCCATCGGCGATGGCCATGCCGAAGCTCAGTGGCGCCGCGCAGCCGCAGGCGGCGCCGTGGGCGTCGAGATCGGGGCTGCGGAAATCGCCGTGGCCGCCGGTCTGCGACAGCACCCGGCCGCCGTAGTAGAGGCGCGGCCCCGGCAGCAGGCCCTCGGCGAGCGCCAGCGCCAAGCCACGGTCGCCGCCGCCGACATCGCGCACGGTGGTGAAGCCGCAGTCCAGCGCATGGCGCAGGAAGCGGGCGGCGTAGTGGGCGCTGTAGCTGCTGCCGCGCTGGGCGTCGCGCGCCAGATCGAAACTGGAGGCGTAGACGTGGACATGGGCGTCGATCAGCCCGGGCATCAGCGTGCGGCCCCGGCAGTCGATGCGTTCGGCGCCCTCGACCCGCAGCTCGCCCTCGACGATGGCGCGGATCTGCCCGCCCTCGACCTGCAGCGAGACGTTCTCTCGGCACTCGGCATTCCAGCCGTCGAACAGCCTGGCGTTGTGAAACAGCACTGCGGCCACGCGCACCTCCTGCATCCAAGGACGACCACCTGCCGCTTACGACGCAACCGGGGCGGTTTTCCCGACACGCCCCTGTCGGGTCGGCGCTCGCCGCCGCGTAGGAGCTTGCAGACCGCGCCGCGAACCCGCTCCCCAGCAGCGGCGCGCTGGACGAGCTAGGACCACTCGGAGTACAGGCATGGCAATGCGCAGGCACACTGTTTTCCCCCGCCCGGTCGCGGCGGCACTGGCGGCGCTGAGCGGCTGCTGGCTGCCGGCCGCCCTCGCACAGGAACCGGCGGCCCCGGCCGCCGCCGAGGTGACCGCCGCCACACCGGCCGCGCCGATCACGCCGCCGCCTGGCGACAGCCCGGCGGCCAGCGCCGAGGCGCCCACCGAGCTGGCCGCCGCCACTGCCGCGCCGGAGGCAGCGGCCAGCGGCTCGGTGTATCTGTTCGCCATCGCCGCCGGGCCGCTGAGCGCGGCGCTGGACCAGGTGCGCCAGCAGACCGGCACCGCCATCGTCTATTCGCCGGAACAGTTGCTGGGTCTGAGCAGCATCGGCCTGCAGGGCCGCTACAGCGTCGAGCAGGCGCTGGAAATCCTGCTGCTCGACACCGGGCTGACGGTGAGCAGCGATGGTCGCGGCACCCTGGTGGTGAAACCGCGCCCCAGCCAGCAGGCGCTGAAGAAGGATTCGATGGACCTGGGCAGCGTCGAGACCGTGGTGGTGACCGCCGCCAAGCGCCGCGAGAACGCCAAGGACGTGGCGGCGGCGCTCACCGCGATGTCCGGCAAGGCGCTGGAGAAACTGGGCGCCAAGAGCATCAACGACTACGTCGCCTACGTGCCAGGCATGAACTTCGCCAGCGGCCAGTCCGGCCTGGGCCTGATCACCCTGCGCGGCATCACCACCGGCATGTCGCAGTCCAGCGCCACGGTCGGCACCTACGTGGACGAAACCCCGTTCACTCCGTTCAGCCGCACCGCCAGCGGCACCACGGTGATCCCCGATGTCGATACCTTCGACGTGCAGCGGGTCGAGGTGCTGCGCGGCCCACAGGGCACGCTCTACGGCGCCGGCTCCATGGGCGGCCTGCTCAAGTACGTGACCCAGCCGCCCAACAGCAGCCGGGTGCAGGGCCGGCTGGAGCTGGAGCCCGGCTACACCGAGCACGGCGACGGCTACAACGGCAGCCTCAAGGCGATGCTCAACACGCCGATCTCGGAGTCGCTGGCCTTTCGCGCCAGCGTCTTCGCCAAGCGCTACGCCGGCTACGTCGATGATGTCGGCACCGACACCCGGGGCGTCAACACCAATACCGTCAAGGGCGGCCGCTTCTCGCTGCTGTACAGCCCGGTGGACGAGTTCTCGCTGCGCTGGTCCTCGCTGTTCCAGAGCAATTACGCCGGCGGCCTGCCGCAGGTCGATCTCGACCCCACGACGCTGGAGCCGCTGTACGGCGATCTGACCCAGTCCCGCCATCTGCCGGAAACCAGCAAGCTCGCCTTCCAGGTGCACAACCTTCAGGCCGACTGGGACTGGGGTTGGGCCAAGTTCGTGTCCTCCACCAGCTACGCGCAGACCAAGGTGCAGGCCTATGTGGACTACACCGACTATCCAGACTACGGCACCCTGATCGCGGCGGTGAGCGCGCTCTACCTGCACCCGGTGCTGCCGCAAGACGTGCTGGTAGCCGCCACCGCCGACATCGACTTCAGCAAGCTCACCCAGGAGTTCCGCCTCTCCTCGCCCAGCAACCGCGAGTTCGAGTGGATCGTCGGCGGCTTCTACACCCATGAAAAGACCGACACCTTTCAGGAAATTCTCGGCATCGACCGCGACCCCGAGGCGCTGCTGACCCTGGCACCGGAAGCGCAGCACGCGCTCTACCTGGGCGTGCCGTCCGACTACAAGGAATACGCCGGCTTCGCCAGCATCGACTACTACTTCACCGAGCGCCTCGACCTGAGCCTGGGCGCGCGCCTGAGTCGCAACAGCCAGCTCTCGACGCTGAACTCCTCCGGCCCGCTGTGGGACATCCTCTCGCCGCTGGCCTCGGTCGCCGCCGGCGATCTGGCCGGCCTGCTCGCCAGCCTCGGCAATCTCGGCGGCACCAGCAGTGTCGAATCGGCTTCCTCCGACCGCCCCATCACCTACCGCGTCGCCCCGCGCTGGCGCGCGACCGACAACATCACCTTCTACGGCGCCGCCGCCAGCGGCTACCGGCCGGGCGGCCCCAACATCCGCACCAGCACCGAGGCGCCCACCTCCTTCGGCCCCGACACCCTGTGGAGCTACGAGGCCGGCTTCAAGTCGCAGTTCAGGCGCTTCGCCTTCGACCTCACCGGCTTCCAGATCAACTGGGAAGACATCCAGCTCAGCTCCACCTCCGGCGGTTTCACCTACCTCGCCAACGGCGGCAAGGCGTCCAGCAAGGGCGCGGAAATGAATCTGGCCTGGCGGCCGTTCAAGTCGTTCTCGTTCGGACTCAACGGCGCCTACATCCTGGCGCGGCTCGACGAGGACGCGCCCGATGTCGGCGGCCTGGCCGGCGATGTCCTGCCGACGGTGGCCAAGTGGAGCGGCACTCTGGTGCTCGACTACGCAACGCCGCTGTGGGGCGAGTGGACGGGCAGCGTCGGCGGCAGCGTCCGCTATCTGGGCAAGCGCAACAGCAGCTACACCGCCAGCGAGAAGAAGCCCAACATCGTCATGGACGACTATCAGAGCTACAACCTGCGCGCCGGCCTGATCTCCAAGCGCCTGAGCCTGGATCTGTTCGTCAACAACCTCAGCGACGAGCGCGCCGCCAGCAGCATCGACACCGCCCTGTTGCCGGACGGGGGCCCGGCCCGCGCCAGCCTGATCCTGCCGCGCACCATCGGCCTGCGCATCAGCACCTCGTTCTGACCATGACCGCGACCACCGCCGCCGGAACCGAGACGGCGGCGCCGGCGCTCGGCCCCTGGCGCAAGCTCGGCTATGCCGCCGGTGCCGCCGGCATCGGTGTCGCCGGCGTGCCGTCCAGCCTGCTGCTGCTGTTCTACCTCACCGAGATCGTGCGGGTGCCGCCCGCCACCGCCGGCCTATTAATCGGCCTCACCAAGATCTGGGACGTGCTGGTGGACCCGGCCCTGGGCGGCGCGGTGGAGCGCTACAGCCGCCGGCGTGGCGCACGCGCGCCGCTGGCCTTCGTATCGGCGCTGGCCTATGTGCTGGCCCTGCTGGGTCTGTTCGCGCTGCCGGCGCAGGCCGGCCCGCTGGGCAGCCTGCTGCTGGTAGTGACGCTGCTGATCGTCTCCTCGGTGGCGCACACCGCCTTTCTGGTACTGAAGCTGGCGCTGGCCGACGACATGACCCGTGGCGCCGCGCAGCGCATGGGCCTGTTCGCCTACTCCGGCGTGCTCACCGCCCTGCTGACCCTGGCCGCCACCGCGATGGTGCCCTTCCTGATCCGCTGGGGCGGCGACGGCGCGCGCGGCTACGCGCTGATGGCGTGCGGCATCGCCGTGTTCGGCGCGCTGAGCTTCCTCGCCTTCCTGCTCTCCACCCGCCACTACCCGGTGCGCCAGGACAGCGGCAAGGCCGCCGAGCCGGCGCTCTGGCAGTCGATCCGCCTGAGCTTCGGCAACCGGCCCTACTACTACCTCTTGGGCTTTCTGCTCTGCTTCGGCACCTCCGCCGGCCTGCTCAGCGCCTTCCTGCCCTACATCAACCAGTACCTGCTGCGCGCCGGGCCGGGCAGCCTGTCGGTGCTGGGCTCGATCACCCTGCTGTGCATGCTGTTGTCCATGCCCTTGATCGCGCTGCTGGTACGCCGCTACGGCAACCTCGGCACGGTGCGCTACGCCAACACGGTGTTCCTCTTGTCCTTCCCGCTGCTGTGGCTGGCCTCCTACGGGCCGACCTGGGCGACCTGGTCGGCGGTCGCGGTGTTCGGTCTCGGCGCCGGCGGCATGGCGATCCTCTTGCAGTCCACCATCATCGACATCGCCAAACTGCGCCTGGCCGGCGGCGTGGTGGTGTCGATGGGCGTCTACCTGGGCATCTTCATGGCCGCGCAGAAGCTGGGACAGTCGGCCGGCAGCGTGGTCGCCGGCCTGCTGCTGGACTGGAGCGGTTTCGTGCCCGGCCAGGCCGAGCAGAACGCCAGGGCGCTGGAGGTGCTGCGCCTGGGCTACACCCTGGCGCCGATGGGGCTCACCGCGCTGGGCACGCTTTGCGTGTGGCGCATCCGCTTGTCCGAGGGCGGCGCGGAAGAGGACTAGAAGAAAGTGCGGATGCCTTCCAGCACCCGGTAGTCGTCGTCGATCAGCGCCAGCAGCGGCCACTTGTCGAAGGTCGTGCAGGGGTGCGAGACGCCGACCGCGATCAGATCACCGACTTCGTAGGCCGCGTCCTCCGGCACGGCGATGCAGGCATGCTGGTCGTAGAGACGCAGCAGGCGGCCGCTGGCGACCGGCACCGGCCGCGCATGCAGGCCGGGGCGATACCAGGCTTCGAGTACCGGCAGATCCAGATCATGGGACACATCGCGCTTGCCGAAACCGGCCACCATCAGGCCCGGCTCCGGCAAGGACTGCACCGCCGCCCAGACCTGCAAGGCCGGCACCGGCGCCGGCAGTTCGGTGAGCGCCGGCTGCAGGCCGCGGCCACGGATGTCCTGCAGCGCCCGGGCATAGAAGCCGCTGTCGTGGCTCAAGTAGCAGCCGCTGCGCAGGATGAGCTGCACCGCAGGGTCGATGAGCCCGGCGTAGTCCCTGGCGACCAGATCGAAGTAGGCCGAGCCACCGGCGCTGAGCAGCACCGTGCCGGGCGCGAACAGTTGTTCGGCACCACAGGCCTGCAACAGCGCGCGGCTGTCCGACAGCAGCTCGGCGATGCGTGGCGGCTGCTGCTCGGGCGGGCCGCCGAAGATGCCCTCGTAGCATTCGATTCCACGCAGGGCCAGGGCCGGCGCCAGGGCCTGAAGGCGGCGCGCCAGCGCCAGCCCTTGCTCGACGCCGCGCACGCCGGCGCGACCCTGCGGCGCGCCCACCTCGATCAGCACTTGCAGCGGCCGCGCCAGGCCCGAGGCGCGCACCGCCGCCGCCAGACGCTGGGCGCCCACCTCGGAATCGACCAGGCAGTAGAAATCGAAGTCGGGATCGCGTGCCAGCTCCGCGAGCACGTAGGCGATACCGGCGGGCTCGACCAACTGGTTGGCCAGCAGGATGCGCGGCACGCCGAAATGCCGATAGGTCCGGACGTGACCGGCGGTGGCGGCGGTCAGCCCCCAGGCGCCGTCGTCGAGCTGCCGCTGGAACAACTGCGGCGCCATCGTGGTCTTGCCGTGCGGGCACAAGCGCGCGCCGGTGGCGGCGACATAGGCGCGCATCCAGGCGCTGTTGCGGCGCAGCGCCGATTCGCGCAGGGTCGCCAGCGGCAAGGGCAGCTGCCCGTCCAGCAGGTTCCAGCCGCGACTGGCGATGTCGCCCAGCTTGAGTTCCTGATCGTCGGCCGAAAAACCCTTGGTCCAGGCCGCCAGCGGCAGTTGTTCGATCAGCTCCAGGCGCAGTCGGGTGGTCATCGCGATACCGGTCGTGAATTGGGGCAGCAGTCCCGCCCCGTGCTACGCAGATTCGGCGTCTGGCCCGACAGCCTGTCGGGAAGTCGGGCCGAGCCGCGTAGTCTGGGATAGCCATGAATATCACTCCACCCTTCAAGCGCAGAGACCGGCGCAATCGCCTAGCCTGCGAGCCCCGAAGGCGCGCGCCCGCGGCACGGTCCTTGCGCCTTTCTGCCACCCCTACTAGCTGACGATGCTGGCCCATGCCCCTCTCCGCCGCGAGCCGCTGCCGATGCGACCCCGCCTGAGCGTGGTGTCGACGGAGACGGCTGCGCAGCTGCACGCGGCGCCGCGCAAAACCATCGTCGAGACCTGGTTTGCCCGCCACGCGCAGGAGCTGGGGCGCTTTCTGCGTCGCTACATCCGCGACGAACGCGACATCGAGGACTGCGTGCAGGAGACCTTCCTGCAGGTCTGGCGCCAGGAGCAGCGCGGCGGCCTCAATGGCGACACCCAGGGCTATCTGTTCAACGCCGCGATCAACGTCGCCCGCGACCGCCACCGCCGCGACAGCGCCCGTGGCGGCAGCCAGCAGCACGATTCCATGCAGGAGGAGCTGGCCGACGAGCGCGTCGCCGACGCCGAGAGCAGCGCGCACTGGAACGAGGGCCTGCGCCGCCTGGAGCAGGCGCTGACCGGCCTCAGGCCCTCGACCCGCAATGTCTTCCTGCTCTACCACCTGGAGAACCTCAGCTACCCCGACATCGCCCGCCGGCTCGGCATCACCACCCGCACCGTGGAACGCGAGATGGCGCGCGCCCTGGCGCATTGCGCCGGCCCGGTGCGGCCCTGGCTGGCGGAGGACTAGCGCCGTGTTCGCGTTCTTCCGCCGCCGCCCGCGCACGGCCGCCGAATGGGTGGCGCGGCTCAATTCCGGCCAGGCCACGGCGCGCGACCAGGCCGAGCTGGCCGCCTGGCTCGACCGCCACCCCGAGCACCGCGAGCAGTTCGCGGCGGTGGCCTCGGTGTGGATGCGCGCGCCGGTGCTGCGCAACAGTCCGCTGGCGCGCCGCTATTTGGCCGAAATTCCGCCGGCGCCGGCCGCCTCCGGCCGCGCGCTGGCCTTCGGCGCCCGGCCACTGCTGGCGGGCGCGGCCTGCTGCGCCCTGCTCAGCGCCGGCCTGCTGCTGTGGATGCAGCGCGACAGCTACCGCACCGGCGTCGGCCAGAGCCAGGTGGTCCGCCTGGAGGATGGCTCCACCATCTGGCTCAACACCGACACCCGGCTCAAGGTGCGCTTCGAAGCCGGCCGGCGGCGGGTGCTGCTCAGCCGCGGCGAGGCCTTCTTCAGCGTCGCCCGCGATGCCGCGCGGCCCTTCGTGGTGGAAGCCGGCGAGCGCCGCATCGTGGTCACCGGCACCCAGTTCGACGTGCTGCACAGCGGCGAGGAGGTGGCGGTGGCGGTGCTCGAAGGCCATGTCCGCGTCGAGCACCAGCAAGCGGCAAAAAATTCCGGCGCTGGCACGCCGGCCCTGGTCGAAGCCAGTCGCGCCGAAGTGCGCCTGGTCGCCGGCCAGGAGGCCGAGTTCGTGCCCACCGCCGCGCCGGCGGTGCGCCGCAATCAGCAGGTGGCGCAGAAGACCGCCTGGCGCGAGGGCCGCATCGTGCTGGAGAACGCCGCGCTGGGCGCGGCGCTGGAAGAGGTCGGCCGCTACACCAGTACCCGCCTGGTGCTGGCCGACCCGCAACTGCGCGCGCTGAGCATCACCGGCGTGTTCCGCACCGGTGACATCGACAGCGTGCTGTTCTCGCTGCGCGAGCTCTATGGGCTGCACGCGCGCCGCGAGGGGCAGAACCTGATTCTGGAGCGTGCCGGCTAGGCACCTTCAGGGGAGACTGTCACGCAACCGCCGCAGCGCCGCCTGGTAGTCGCCGGGGCGGAAACGCTCGCGCTCGCGTACCGCTGCGTACAGCGCCTCGGTAGCCTGGCGCTGCGCCGGGCTCTGGGGAAAGCCGCGTTGAGTCAGGGCATCGCCGATCACCAGCGCGGCCATTGCCGACTGCTGGGCAGCCAGAAAATCGCGGCCGCGCACTGACTCGCCGGTGCCGGCGATGGTGCGTAGCAGGCTCTTGAGCTGGGTCGGGTCCAGGCGCCGCTCGCGCAGCAGCGGTAGCAGCCGCTCCTGCAACTGTGTGCGGGCGGTTCGCGCCGCCAGCTGCAGCGCCGCATGCCCCTGCCCGGTGCTGGCTTGCAGCGCGAGCAGCTGGCGGTGCCAATCGGGTGCCGCCTCGGGAGCGGCCACCTGCAACCACAGGCCCAGCCAGTAGAGCGGGGCATCGGCCAGCGGCGGCGTGCCCGGCGCGGTCCCGGCATTGCGGCCCGATTGCCAGCGGCCGGCGGTCAGCGGGTGGTGGCAAGCCTCGCAGTCGAAATACACCAATTCCGGCATCAGGCCCTTGCCCAGTTCTCCCTGCGCGAGCGCGCCGAGCAGACGGTCCGCCGCCAGCGCCTGGCCAAGGGCCCAGTCGCGGGCGGCATCGGCGCCGCCCTTGCGCTCGGCGTAGTCGGCATCGCGGTCGTAGTGTGGCGGCTGCAGGGCGCTGAAAGTGTCGAGTTCGAACAACAGCGGCGGATGCCCGGCGGCCATCATCGCGTGGCTGATCGGATGGCTGGTGTCGCCCTGGTGGCAGTCCAGACACAGTGCCGCGCGCACCTCCGGCTGCCAGGTGGCGGTCATGCCCATGGCGGCTTTCTGCGCGAGGCTCAGACCCGGCCGGCTATGCTCGGCCAGCCAGCGTTCGGAACCGCCGTGACAGACCTCGCAGCCGATGCCGTCGCTGGCCAGCCAGCGCTCGCCGCGCTGGGCGGGAGCGATGGCGTCGGCATGGCAGGCCAGGCATTGCGGCGCACTCTGCGGGTCCAGCCCCAGTGCCGCGCCGATGCGGCGCGAGCGCTCGCTACCGAGCGTGGCGGTGGCGCGCGCGTGCGGATCGCGCTGCTGCCAGATGAAGTATTCGTCGCGGCGGATGCCGCTATTCCCGAGCGGCTGGCTGGACGCATGGCAGATGCCGCCGGCACAGCTGGCAACGCCCTGGTGCAGATCCGCCGCCCGCGCCGACGGCGCCAGCGCAAGGCCCAGGGCCGCAGCCAGCCACAGTCTGCACAACACACCCCAGATCGTCGGCAAGCGCATCGCTGGACCCTCCCCTATCGTGGGCAAGCCGGACGCAAAGCCCACGCCTACCCTGCCTGATCCGCCAGTCCCGCGTACAGCCGGTACGAGGCCGGCGCGTGTCCTGGCGCACGCTTTGCTCTAACGCCCGGTTGCGGACTGCACCGTACAGCACCTAGTCTGCGGCTTGCAGTGGAGCAACCTCAACATAGAGGCAGCCGGGGCAGCAATCATGGGCATCCCAAGGGTGAAGATTGCGATTGTGGGCTCCGGTCCCGCCGGGCTCTCCGCTGCGGCGCGTGCCGCCGAGCTGGGTATTCCGCATCTGCTGCTGGAAGCCGAGGCGCATCTTTCCCACACCATCCACCGCTACCAGAAGGGCAAGCAGGTGATGGCCGAGCCGGCGCAGCTGCCGCTGCGCTCGACCGCGCCGTTCGCCGCCGGCAAGCGCGAGGCGATACTCCAGGCCTGGAACGACAGCGCCAGGAAACTCGGCATCCAGGTCCGCTACGGCGCCGCAGTCAGCGCGATCCGCGCCAGCTCCGATGGCTTCGCGCTGGACACCACCAGCGGCGAAACCGTCGAGGCCGAGCGGGTGGTGCTGGCGATCGGCCTGCAGGGCAATCTGCGCAAGCTGGGCTGCGAAGGCGAGGATCTGGACCTGGCGCAGTACCAGCTCGACGACCCCGAGGCCTATCGCGACGAGGCCATCGTCGTGGTCGGCGCCGGCGATGCCGCCATCGAGAACGCGCTGGCGCTGGCCGCGCACAACCGGGTCAGCATCGTCAACCGTCGCGACGAATTCGACCGCGCCAAGAAGGGCAATAGCGAGGCGATCCTGAAGGCCATCGCCGAGGGCCGCATCCAGCACCTGAGCAACGCCACCGTCGCCTGGCTGCGGCAGGACGCGCCCGGCCAGGGCCGGCTGTGCCTGGATACCGCCGAGGGTAAGGCCGAGATCGCCTGCAACCGCGTCATCGCCCGCTTGGGGGCGACGCCGCCGCGCGCCTTCGTGGAAAGCTGCGGGGTGAACTTCCCGAGCCGCGACGCCAATGCGGTACCGGCGGTGTCGGCGCGCTACGAAAGCAATGTGCCCGGGCTCTACATCATCGGCGCCCTGGCCGGCTACCCGCTGATCAAGCAGGCGATGAACCAGGGCTACGAGGTGGTTGAGTACATCGAGGGCCGCTCGCCAGAGCCCGCCGACGCCCTGTTGCTGGCCGCCAAATTCCGCGTCATGCCCGGCTACCAGTCGGTGGAGGCCGGCATCGCCCGCATCCGCGAGCGGATACCGGTGCTGGCGCCGCTGACGTCGCTGCAGCTGCGCGAGTTCCTGCTCGACTCCGAGGTCCATCAGGTGCAGCCAGGCGCGCTGATCTTCCGCCACAACGACTACAGCGACAGCTTCTATTCCGTGCTCGACGGCGGCGTGCAGATCCAGGTTGACGAAGCTGAGTCCGGCCGCCAGATCGCACTCGGCAGTGGCCAGTTCTTTGGCGAGATGAGCCTGATCTCCGGCCGTCGCCGCAGCGCCACCGTGCACGCCGGGCCGGCCGGCGCGGTGCTCATCGAGACGCCGCGCGGCTCGATGAACAAGCTGATCGCCAGCGTCGCGGCGGTGCGCCGGGTGCTGGACGAAACCTTTCTGCTGCGCGCCATCCAGGCCAAGCTCGCGCCCGGGCTCGACGCCGCCGCGCTGCGGGAACTGGTGGCGAGCGCCAGCCTGGCCCGCTATGCCGCCGGCGAGCTGCTGTTCCGCGAGGGCGACCCTGGCGACTGCCTGCACCTGATCCGCAAGGGCTCGGTGACAGTGGCGCGCGAGCTGGCCGGCCGCGAAGTGGTGCTGGCCTACGTGCCGGCCGGCCAGTACGTCGGCGAGATGGCGCTGCTGACCGAGCAGCCGCGCGCGGCGACGGTCAAGGCGGCGGTCGCCACCGAGACCATCCGTCTGGAAGCCTCCGCGTTCAAAGCCCTGCTGTCCCGCCATCCGCAACTGCGCCAGCGGATCAACGACACCTTCGGCCAGCGGCTGGTGGCGAACAGCGCGGTCGATAGTCAGGGCGGCGGCGGGGTGGTGCAGTTCCTGATGAACCAGGGCCTGGGCGAGGCCACCGACGTGCTGCTGATCGACGAAGGCCTGTGCGTGCGCTGCGATCACTGCGAGAAGGCCTGCGCCGACACCCACGGCGGCGTCTCGCGCCTGGACCGCGAGACCGGCCCCACCTACGAGCAGCTGCACGTGCCCACCTCCTGCCGGCACTGCGAGCATCCGCACTGCATGAAGGACTGCCCGCCGGACGCGATCCATCGCGCGCCCGGCGGCGAGGTCTACATCACCGATGCCTGCATCGGCTGCGGCAACTGCGAGCGCAACTGCCCCTACGGCGTGATCCAGATGGGGGTCACCAGCCCGGCGCAGCCCAGTCTCTGGCGCTGGCTGCTGCTGGGCGGCAAGGAGCCGGGCGCTGCCCCTGGCAGCGCCGACAAGGGTGCCGCCAAGAAAGCCGTGAAGTGCGACATGTGCAAGGACCTCAGCGGCGGCCCGGCCTGCGTGCGCGCCTGCCCCACCGGCGCGGCAGTCCGGGTCTCGCCGGATCAGTTCCTGCAGATCAGCCGGGGGACCGACGAATGAGTGCGTCCGGCGGCGATCCGGTTCATCAGAGCTTTCTGGCGCATGCGCAGTTCCGCTGGGCCAAGCTGGCGCTGGCGCTCTGCCTGCTGAGTCTGGTCGCCTACCTCTGGCACCAACCGGTGGACGGCGCCAACGGCGGCACCTGGCTGGGCTACACCCTTGGCGGCATCGGCGCGGCGCTGATCCTCTGCCTGCTCTGGCTGGGTGTGCGCAAACGTCAGTACCGCTCGCGGCTGGGCACGGTCAAGGGCTGGACCTCGGCGCATGTCTATCTCGGGCTGTCGCTGCTGTTGATCGTCAGCCTGCACTGCGGCTTCCAGTTCGGCCTCAACATCCACACCCTCGCCTATGTGCTGATGGTGCTGGTGATCGGCAGCGGCCTCTGGGGTCTGATCGCCTACGACCGGCTGCCGGGGCGCATCACCAGATTGCACGGCGGCGGCAATCGCGAGGCCTGGATCGAAGAGGTGCTGGATCTCAACGAGCAGGCGATCGGGCTGGCCAATGCGCTGTCGCCGGAGGTGCACAGCCGCATCGTCGCTTCCGCCGACAAGCTGCAACTCGGCGGCGGTCTGCGCGCCCAGCTGTTCGGCCCCCGTCGCAAACAGGGTGGCGATGGCCTCCGCGAGAGTCTGGAAAAGCGCATCGCGCAGCTGCGTTCCGGCCCCAGCCGTGGCGCGGCGACCGCGCCCGGCGAGCAGAACACCGTGATGTTCATGGCCGGTCAGCTGCGGCAGACCGCCGGCGGCGAACAGGAGGCAGCGGGCATCCAGAAGCTGCTGGACCTGCTGGCCCACCGCAACGAGCTGGTCGCCCGCATCAACCAGGATGTCGCCCTGCACGCCCGGCTGCAGCTCTGGCTGCTGCTGCACGTGCCGCTGAGCCTGGCGCTGCTGGCGGCGCTGGTCGCCCATGTGTTCAGCGTGTTTTTCTACTGGTAGGGCCTGGGTATGAAGATCCTGCTCAAGCTCAGCACCCAGCCCGGCGCCCCGGCCAGCGAGCGGCAGCTGGAGGTCGCCAGCCTGCGCATCGGCCGAGGCGCCGATCAGGATCTGGTGCTCAACGACCCACGCATCGCCCTGGCCCATGCCGAGCTGCGCGAGCAGCCCGGCCTGCTCGGCCCGCGCTACCGCATCGAGGCCAAGGCCAAGCTCAGCCTGCTGGTCAACGGCGGCCCCACCCAGGCGGCGACGCTGGCGGACGGCGACGTGGTGGAACTCGGCCGCTACCGGCTGACCCTGGTCGGCGGCAGCCAGGGAGAGCTGAGCCTGCTGGTCGAAGAGCGCTACCGTGGTACGGAGGAGCGCGGCAGCCGGCGTGCGGCGATGCGGTTGAGCCTGGCCGAAGCCGGCTGGTCGCGGCGGCGCTGGGCCTGGGGGTTGTTCCTGCTGGTGCTCGCCGGCGGCCTGCTGTTGCCGCTACTGCCTTGGCTGACTGGGAGCAAGCAGGGCGTGATGGCCAACCGCGAGTTGCTGCCCTCGGCCCGGCCCGGCGCCGACATCGTCTGGAACGCCGGCCCGATCAGCGACAGCCACCACGTCCTGGCCAATGACTGCGTGGCCTGCCATCGCAAGCCGTTCGAGCCGGTCCGCGACGCCGCCTGCCGCGATTGCCACAGCCCGCTGGGCGAGCACCCGGCCGAGGCCGTCGCGCTGCAGCAGGCGCCGTTCCTCGGCCAGCAGTGCACCGACTGCCACCGCGAGCACAACGGCCAGATGGGGCTGAGCCCGCGCGACAACCGCGCCTGCACCGGCTGCCATGCCGACCCGGCCAGGCTGCCGCCGGAGCGCAAGGCCCTGCTGGTGAAGGACTTCAGCCAGAGCCATCCGCCGTTCAGCCTGAGCCTGGCGCGGCGCGAGGGCGAGCGCTTTGTCTGGAAGGAGTTTTCCCAGGAGCGGCCCGAGGCCCGGCACCAGGACAGCGGCCTGAAGTTTCCGCACCAGACACATCTGGTGAAACAGGGCATCGACGCACCCGGCGGCGTCAAGCAGCTCGACTGCGGCGACTGCCATCAGCCGAATGCCGATCGCAGCGGCTTTCTGCCGGTGCGCATGGAAAAGCACTGCGCCGACTGCCACCGTCTGGACTTCGACCCGGCCGCGCCGGAGCGCGAGTTGCCGCACGGCAAGCCGGCCGAGGTGGTCCGCATCGTCCGCGACCACTACGCGGCTCTGGCGCTGACCGGCCGGCCGAGCCCGGCACCGGCCGCCCTTGGTGGCAGTGAGCGCCGGCTGCCCGGCCCGGCGGCGGCCAACGCCGGCCCACGCAACCTGGCCTGGGCGGAGGCGCGCGCCGATGCCGCTCTGCGCGACGTCTTCGAGCGACGCACCTGCTTCTACTGCCATACGGTGAGCAAGGATGGCCCGGCCGCGAGTCCCTGGCGGATCGCGCCGGTGGCCGACCAGCGTCTGGCCTTGCAGGCCTCGCTGTTCCCGCATTCCCGCCATGCCTCCGAGACCTGCGCGAGCTGCCACGCGGCACAGACCTCGAAGCAGGCCGAGGACGTGCTGCTGCCCGACATTGCGCACTGCCGGGACTGCCACGCCGACACCGGGGCGATGACCCAGACGCCCTCGCCCTGCCAGTCCTGCCACAGCTATCACCAGCATCCACCGACGGCTGCTCCGCCGGGAGCGCCGCGATGAAGCACATCGGCCTGAGCCTGGCGGCGCTGCTGCTGTCGGCCTGTGGCGGCGGTGGCCTGGACGGCACGCCTTGCACCGGCGGCTGCGGCGAACCGGTGGCGGTACGGCTGGATGTCGCCGATGTCGAGAAGGTGCTGGCCCAGGGCATCGCCGAAGCGCAGGCTCGTAACGCAGCCGCGACGCTGGCGGTGGTCGACCGGGTCGGCAATGTGCTGGGCGTGTTCCGCATGAACGGCGCCGATGTCAGCGTCGACGTCGACTCCGGCCGGGGCGTGGTCGGTGGGCTGGAGGGCATCAGCGTCATCCCCGACTCGCTGGCGGCGATCAGCAAGGCGATCACCGGCGCCTACCTCTCCACCGAGGGCAATGCCTTCAGCAGCCGCACCGCCGGCCAGATCGTGCAGCCGTTCTTCAACCCCGGCGAAACCGGGCAACCCGGCGGGCCCTTGTTCGGCGTGCAGTTCTCCTCTCTGCCCTGCTCGGATCTGATGCGCCGGGTCGGCCCGTCCCGTCCCGGGGTCGGTCCGCAGCGCAGCCCCCTGGGTCTGTCCGCCGATCCCGGCGGCTTTCCGCTCTACCGCGACGGCGTACCGGTGGGCGGCATCGGAGTGATCGCCGACTCCCGCTATGGCATTGATCTCGACGTGCGCGACCTCGACAGCGATCTCGACGAACTGATCGCGCTCGCCGCCCAGCGCGGCTACGCGCCGCCCGACGACCGCCGCGCCGATCACATCACGGTGGATGGCAAGACCCTGCGCTACAGCGATGCGACCAGCGCCGACCTGCGCAGCACGGCGACGCCAGCACCGACCTTCGCCAGCCTCGACGGCAGCGCCGGCACTCGGCTGGCGGTGCGCGGCTACACCGCCAGCGGCGACAGCGCCCTGCGCGCCGGTACCGCCTTCGGCCGCGCCGAATCCGGCGTGCGCCGCGCCAGCAATGCCGCACTGGCAGCGCTCGACGGCTTCGTGCTGGTCGGTGCCGGCGATGTCGAGCGCTATCCCGCCAGCGCCGGCGGCGATGCCGTCAGCCTGGGCAGCGCCGCGCCGCTGGCCGCCAACGAGGTGCAGGTGCTGCTGGAGGAGGCGCTGAAGATCGCCAACCGCGCCCGCGCGCAGATCCGCCGTCCGCTGTCCTCGCAGGCGCGGGTGAGCATCGCGGTGACCGACAGTCACGGCAGCCTGCTCGGTCTGGTGCGCAGCCGCGACGCGCCGCTGTTCGGCACCGACGTGGCCTTGCAGAAGGCGCGCAGCGTCGCCTTCTTCAGCAACCCGGCCGCCGCCGCCGATCTCGCCGCGACGCCGGATACCCAATACCTCGCTGCCGGCACCACGGCGCGCATCGCCGACTACCTGCCGGCCTACCGTAGTTTCATCGGCCAGCCGACGGCGCTGGCCGACGGCGCCTATGCCTATGCGGCACGCAGCCTGGGCAATCTGGCGCGCCCCTATTTCCCTGACGGCGTCGCCGACAGCAGCGAGGCCGGCCCGCTGTCGAAGCCAATCGCCGACTGGAGCGTGTTCTCCACCGGCCTGCAGCTGGACCTGGTCAACTCGGCGATCATCAAGCACGCGGTGTTCGTGCTCGGCGGCGGCAGCGATGTCGCTGTCGGCGCCTGCACCGCGCTGCCCAATGCCCCCGGCGCCAGTCAGTCGCGCCTGGGTAATGGCCTGCAAATTTTTGCCGGCGGCATGCCGATCTATCGCGGCAGCCAGCTGGTCGGCGCCATCGGCGTTTCCGGCGACGGCATCGACCAGGACGACATGATCGCCTTCCTGGGCCTGCACAACGCCGGCCAGAGGCTGGGAGGGGCCATCGGCAATGCCCCGGCGGCGATGCGCGCCGACCTGCTGAGCCACGGCGGCAGCGCGCTGCGCTACGTGCAGTGCCCGCAGGCGCCGTTCCTGGACAGCGACGAGCAGCGGGTATGCGAGGGCAAGTGAAGCGCGCGCTGCGCGGCCTGGCGCTGCTGCTGGCGGCGCTCCCGACCACCGCCCTGCATGCCTTCGATACCGCTCCTGCTGCGTCCACTCCGGAGGAGCCGCAGGAACTGCATGCGGAACCCGATCCGGAGCCGGGCCTGGGACAGGTTGAGCGTCGTCGGCCCGACCGCGATGTGCCGCCGCCCCCGGCGCCGCCCGAGCCGCCGCGCGATCTCAACGCCCGCTCCGGCCTCAGGCCCGTACAGCCGGTGGAGAACTGGCAAGCCAGCCAGGACGCGCCCGTGCCGGACCGCTGGCGGCTACTCAGCAGCCTCGGCCTGATCGAGGACCAGCTGCTCAACCCCTACCGGCAGAACACGCTCAAGGGCGACAAGCCGATCCGCGGCCACGACGAGTTTCTGGTGGTCTCGGCGATCTCCGACAGCTTCTGGGAGCCGCGCCGGCTGCCGACCCCGGTGGCGCCCCAGGCGCCCGACCGGGATGGGGCCGGCGGCATCTTCGGCGGCGACACCCAGAACGTCTTCGCCAGCAGCGCGATCCTCAGCCTGGTGTACCTGAAGGGCGACACCACGTTCCGGCCGCCGGATGTGGAGCTGCATTTCACCCCGGTGTTCAACTTCAACCACGCCCAGGTCGAGGAGAACCGCGCACTGCGCGTCGATCCGCGCGAGTCGCGCACCCGCCGCGAGACCTTCATCGGCGTGCAGGAGCTGTTCGCCGATCTCCACTTGCGCAACGTCAGCGAGCGCTACGACTTCGACTCGGTGCGCTTCGGCATCCAGCCGATCTCGCTGGATTTTCGTGGCTTCCTGTTCCAGGACCAGCCCATCGCCCTGCGCCTGTTCGGCAGCCGCGACAACAACCGCTGGCAGTACAACCTGCTGTGGGCGCGGCGGCTGGAGAAGGACACCAACTCCGGCCTCAATGCCGTCAACAGCACACCGCGCGACGACGACCTGTTCGCGGTCAACCTCTACCGCCAGGACTGGCCGGTGCTCGGCTTCACCAGCCAGGCACTACTGGCCTACAACCAGAACAGCGAGGCCGGCGACTACTACTTCGACCGCAACGGCTTTCTCGCCCGCCCGGCCTCCCTGGGCAGCGAGCGCGGCCGCAACTACCAGGTCGGCTACCTGGGCTACAACGGCGACGGCCATTTCGGCCGCGACAATCTCACCGTCTCCGCCTATCTGGCGACCGGCCGCGAAGACCGTGGGGTGTTCCGCGATGCCGCGCGCGACATCCTCGCCGGCTTCATCGCCGCCGAGTGGTCGCGCGACTACGACTGGATCCGCGCACGGGTCTCCGCGCTCTGGGCCAGCGGCGACGACGATCCCTACGACGACAGCGCCAACGGCTTCGACGCGGTGTTCGAGAATCCGATCTTCGCCGGCGCCGACACCAGCTTCTGGATCCGCCAGGCGGTGCCGCTGATCGGCGGCGGCGGTGTGACGCTTTCCACCCGCAACGGCGTGCTCAACAACCTGCGCAGCAGCAAGGAGCACGGCCAGAGCAATTTCAGCAATCCCGGCACCGGCCTGGTCGGTGTCGGCGCCGACTTCGATCTGCTGCCAACGCTGCGGCTGTCCACCAACTTCAACCACCTCTGGTTCGCCGACACCACAGTGCTGGAGGTGGCGCGCAACCAGGGCGGCATCGCCCGCGACATCGGCTGGGATCTGTCGGCGGCACTGATCTGGCGGCCGTTCATGAGCCAGAACGCGGTGCTGCGCCTGTCTTACGCGGAGTTGTTGCCGGGCGCGGGTTTCAAGGCGCTGTTTCCCGATCACGACGCCTATTCGCTGTTGGCGAATGTGGTGTTCACCTATTGATGGAGAGGATCGGAATGAGCCTGGGGCTGCCTTTGATGATTTGCTGGCTTGGCTTGCTGGCCTTGGTCTTGGCAGGCCTGGCGGCGGCGGCCGGCGTTGCATTCCACTCCCCCTTGTCGGAGCGAGGGGCAAAGCCGTGGTGGAGTGCTTGGTCTTCACCTTGGTTTGCTGGTATGCGGTACTGGTGGTTCGCGCGTTCGCGCTCTTTTGGCGGTGTGCTGTTTGAGGTCTTCTTTTCGCCTATTGGCGACTCACTTTTCTTTGCTTGTGCAAAGAAAAGTAAGCAAAAGAAAGCACACCCCTGCGTAGCGGTCCGCTTCGCGGACTCCCCTGCGATGCTCGGTCTCCGGGGGGCGCCGGCGAACTCGGCGCCCTATAGGCGCCTCAGACATGCGCCGGCTTCCATACCCCCGGAGCCCTGCGCTTCTCGGCGCTACGAAGGGGCCGGAACGTCCACAGCACGGCGGTCTTCGCCCGCCGCAACATCTACAGCAGGCGCGCGCTTCGCTCGCGCGAGGTTGGCGAAGCCAACGAGCCGGAGTGCTTTTGATGTGGCTGTGGCTGGTGATGTGGCTTTTGACTTGCCCTCCCCCTTCGTGGCGCCGAGAAGCGCAGTGGTCGGGGGGTATGGAAGCCGGCGCATGTCTGAGGCGCCTATAGGGCGCCGAGTTCGGGCGCGTCCCCCCGACCGCGAGCATCGCAGGGTACCCCGCAGGGGCGCTACGCAGGGGCCTGCTTTCTTTTGCTGTTGGCATGGCTTGCCATGCCAACCCATTAACTGTTTCTTTGCACAAGCAAAGAAAAGTGAGTCGCCAATAGGCGAAAAAAAGCTCGCACCAACTGCACAGCCAGCAGAGCGCGAACGCGCGAACCACCAACACCGCACACCAGCAAACCAAGGCGAAGACCAAGCACTCCACCACAGCCTTACCCCTCCCAAGGGAGAGAAAAGCACCTTGGCTTGCGCCCTGGCCGCCATCCTCACCCTGCTCTCCCCCACTCTCAGCCTCGCCGCAACCAGCCCCCACCCCGAGCCCCGCAACTACGCCACCACCCCCGCCTCCCCCGGCAGCCAAAGCCCCGCCGAAGCCGAGGCCAAATCCGCCGGTTGCCGCAGCTGCCATAGCGACACCGACCGGCTGTCCATGCACGCCAACCCGGCGGTGGTGCTGGGTTGCACCGACTGCCACGGTGGCGACGCCAGCGTCCGGCTGCCCGACGGCAGCAGCCGTGCGGAACTGGCCTATGCCGACGCGCTGAATGCCGCGCACGTGCTGCCGCTGTGGCCGGCATCCTGGACCAGCAGCGGCAACCCGCCCTCCAGCTACACCCTACTGAATCGCGAATCGCCGGAGTTCATCCGCTTCATCAATCCCGGCGACTACCGGGTTGCCGACCTCGCCTGCGGCGCCTGCCACCAGCCGCTGATCGAGGCCAGCCGCCGCAGTCTGATGGCGACGGCGGCGATGTTCTGGGAGGGAGCGGCGTACAACAACGGCATCCTGCCGTTCAAGCGCTCGGTCACCGGCGAGAGCTATGCGCCAGCAACCGCGCCGCGTGCCTTCCCCGACGAGACGCCGCTGCCGCTGAAATCCGAGTTGCTGGAACGCGCCTTCAAGGCCGCCGGCGGACCGGCGCCCGATCCGTCGCTGAGCCACCTGCCCGCCGCCATCCACAACCCGGTGCCGGTCGACGAGAACATGCGCCGCAAAGGTGTGATCGAAACGCTCTATCCGCTGCCAGCCTGGGAGGTGACGCCGCCCGCCGACGTGTTCCGGGTGTTCGAGCGCGGCGGCCGCAATATCAATTCGATCTTTCCGGAAACCGGCCTGCCCAATGCCCTGGGTCTGATCCAGCGCCTGGAAGAGCCGGGCCGGCCCGACCTCAAGCAGTCCAATCGCGGCCCCGGCACCGGCAACCGCATCGCCGTGCCACTGCTCAATCTGCACAAGACCCGCCTCAACGATCCGCTGCTGTGGTTTCTGGGCACCAACGACCAGCCGGGCGACTACCGCAGCTCCGGCTGCACCGCCTGCCATGTGGTCTACGCCAACGACCGCGACCCGCGTCATTCCGGCCCCTACGCGAAATTCGGACACTCCGGCACCACGCAGAGCAAGGATCCGACGATTCCCCGCAACGAGCCCGGGCATCCGCTGCAGCACGCCTTCACCCGCGCCATCCCGACCGCGCAGTGCATGGTTTGCCACATGCACCAGCCGAACATGTTCATGAACTCCATGCTCGGCTACACCATGTGGGACTACGAGGCCGACGCGCCGCGCATGTGGCCGGAGCAGCAGCGCTACCCCAGCGACGCCGAGATCCGCGCCATCAACCAGCGCAACCCGGAGGAAGCCGCCACCCGCGGCCTATGGAGCGACCCGGACTTCCTCAAGGGCGTCTGGGACAAGAACCCGGAGATGAAGGACACCCAGTTTGCCGACTACCACGGCCACGGCTGGAACTTCCGCGCCGTCTACAAGCGCGACAAGAAGGGCAATCTTCTCGACGCCAAGGGCGATCAGGTGGCCGACGACGATCCGCAGAAGTTCAAGAAGGCGGTGCACCTGTCGAGCATCCATGTCGACAAGGGCATGCAGTGCGTGGACTGCCACTTTTCGCAGGACATGCACGGCAACGGTCACATCCAGGGCGAGGTGGCGCAGGCCATCGAGATCGAGTGCCAAGACTGCCATGGCACCGCCGACCGCTATCCGCCGCTGCGCACTTCCGGCCCGGCGGCACCGCCGGGTGGCACCGACCTGTCGCTGGCGCGGGTACAGGACGGGCGGCGGCGATTCCAATGGGTGCAGGAGTCGTGCGTTGCGAGCACGGCTCGCAAGGACTCCGAACGCCCGGCCAAGGATGGCCGGGCCGGGGCTCATCGCGGAGAAACGGGGGGCGCCAAGGACGGCTGCGAGAACGGCGAGCGCAAGCGCCTGATCCAGCGCAGCAGCGTCACGCCTGGACTGGAATGGGAAATCCATCTGGTGAAGGACACGGTCACACCCGGCCATCCGCGCTACAACGCCAAGGCGGCACGCGCCAAGCTGATGGCGCGGGACACCCAGAATTTCCGCTGGGGCGGCGAGGTCAAGGACGGCGAGCGCGCGCACCAGGACGATCAGCTGATGTGCATCAGCTGCCACAGTTCCTGGACCACCTCCTGCTTCGGCTGCCACCTGCCTATCCAGGCCAATTGGAAGAGCGAGCGCCAGCACTTCGAGGGCGGCGAGTCGCGCAATTACGCCACCTACAACCCGCAGGTGGCGCGCGATGATTTCTTCATGCTCGGCAAGCACGGCGAGGTAAAGGGCAATCGCATCGCGCCGATACGCTCCTCTTCGGCGCTAGTGCTGTCGTCCACCAACAGCAACCGCGAGCGCATCTACATCCAGCAGCCGCCAGTGTCGGCCGGCGGCTATTCCAGCCAGGCCTTCGCGCCGCACTACCCGCACACCGAGCGCACCACCGAAACCAAGACCTGCAGCGACTGCCATCTCGCGCAAACCAAGGACAACAACGCCTGGATGGCCTCGCTGCTGGGCCTGGGCACCAACTTCGTCAACTTCGTCGGCTTCAACGCCTGGGCCGGCGGCAGCGCCGGCATCGCTGCTGTGCAGGTCACCGAATGGGACGAACCGCAGGCGGTGATCGGCAGCTATCTGCACCGCTACGCCTACCCGGACTGGTACCGCGCCCACCAGCAGCGCGGCGGCAAGCTCGTCAACGCTCAGCGCAATGGCAGCGGCGAGCCGGTGCGCTGCCTGCAACTGCGCGGCGAGTACCTCTATGCCGCCGAGGGCCGCAAGGGCCTGCGCGTCTACGACGCGGCGAGCATCGCCAACAAGGGCTTTTCGCAGAAGCTGATCTCGGCGCCGTTCTCGCCGCTGGGCCAGGACATCCGCGTCGAAAGCGCCGACGCCCGCTGCCTGGCGCTGCCCACCAACCAGCCGATCGCGCCCTGGCGCAACGCCACCGCGCAAGCCCGCGAGGACAATCTCGAACAGCCCATGCACCCGATCTACCACTACGCGCTGGTGGTGGACGCGGTCGAGGGCCTGATCCTCATCGACGTCGATACCCTGCAGGACGGCGAGCCACGCAACAACTTCCTCAAGCGGGCGCTGACCTGGAACGCCAACGGCGTACTCAAGGGCGCGCGACACCTGGCCATCGCCGGCTCGCGCGTCTACGTGATCGCCGACGCCGGCCTGGTCACGCTCGATCTCGATCAGCCCTTGCAGCCGAAGCTGGAGAGCGTGCTGCCGCTGGAAGACGGCCGCAGCGTCGCCGTGCAGTTCCGCTACGCCTTCGTCACCAGCGCGCGCGGACTGGAAGTGTTCGAGCTCAGCCGGCCGGCGCAGCCGGTGCCGGTGGCGCTGCTGCCGCTCGCCGACGCCCGCCGTGTCTACCTCGCCCGCACCTATGCCTACATCGCCGCCGGCGCCGAGGGCCTGGTGATCGCCGACGTGCAGAACCCCGAGCAGCCGCGCATCGAACAACACAGCACCGCCGAAGGCCGCCTGCGTGGCGCCAACGACGTGGTGGTCGGCAGCACCAATGCCAGCCTGTTCGCCTATGTCGCCGACATCAGTGGCCTGCAAGTGCTGCAACTCACCGCGCCGGATACGCAGCCGAAGTTCTATGGCTTTTCGCCGGAACCAAAGCCGCAGTGGATCGCCGGCTGGCCCAGCGAGCGGCCGCTACTGGCGCTGAGCAAGGGCCTGGATCGCGACCGCGCCGTCGATGAAACCGGGAACCAGATCGCAGTTTTCGGCCGCATCGGCTCGCGACCCTTCAACCGCGCCGAGATGGAGCGCCTATTCTTGGACGACCAGGGAAAACCCTGGTTCGTCAGCGACGAAGCAGGGCACTAGAACGCGGCGGCGGCGCCGCAAAACGGGGGACAGCATGCGCAGTCAACGAGGTTTAAGAAGGAGCCTGGCGAGCGTGGCACTGGCGCTGATGCCAGCCCTGGGCTGGAGCGCGGATCACGCCGACGCACCCAGCTCCACGCTCGATCCCTCGGCGGACATCACCGATGTCTTCGTGTTCCGTGAGGGCGGCCGCCTGGTCGGCGCGATCTGCTTCGGCGGCGCGCCGGTACCGCGCGCGCGGGTGGATGGCCCCACCGGCCGCTACGACCCGAATGTGCTCTTCACCTACGAGATCGACCTCAACGGCGACGCCCAGCCCGAGCACGAAATCCTGATCCGCTACGGCCGCAACGCCAAGGGCGAGGCCGGCGTGCAGTTCGAGAACCTGCCGGGCGCCGGGGCGAAGTTCGTCTCCGGCCCGGTGGAGAAAGTCATCAGCGCGCCCAGCGGCCTGCGGGTCTACAGCGGCCTGCGCGACGACCCCTTCTTCTTCGACTTCGTCGGCTTTACCGCCACGCTCGCCAGCTTCAATTCCAGCGACAAACCCAAGGGCACGCTGAAGTTCGACAACGCCCGCGACTCCTTCGCCTTCCGCAACCTCACCGCCATCGTCTTCGAGATGGACCCGACCCTGGTGGTCCCGGAGCCGGGCAAGCTGATCCGGGTCTGGGCCACTGCCAACCGGCTGGTCGGGAGCGCGCCATGAGCGCCCGCCCGAAACTCGCGCCAGGCCTGCTCGCCATCCTCTGTCTGGCTGCCTGCGGCGGTGGTGGTGGCGATGGCGGTAGCGCCGGCAGCTCTGGCGGGGCTAGCAGCGGTGGCGGCAGCAGCGGCGACTTCAGCTTCTCGACCCAACCGCGCTCCGCCTACGCCCGCGTCGACCGCATGGGCCAGCCGGTGGTCGCCACGGTGCTGCTGCACACCGAGGACAAGGACCACTTCAATGGCACCGATCCGTCCGAGGACGGCGACTTCTCCTCGCTGATGCTGGAACGTCTGGAGGAGCTGCACACCGGCCTCGACGACGCGCTGATCGCCAAGGGCATCACCCCTTGCGCGCTGGATGTCTGTGCGCGCCAGGTGGTCAACAAGATCATCCCCGACACCTTGCAGCTCGATCTCTCGCAGCCGGACGGCTTCCCCAACGGCCGCCGCTTCGAGGACATCACCGTCGACCGCATCCTGTCGATGGCGCTGGCCGATACCACCACGCCCGGGGATTGCTACGGCCATCCCTGCGATGTCCACGCCTTCGAGAACCTGCCCAACAACCCGACTCGCAACGAGTCGCCGTTCCTGGCGCAGTTCCCGTATCTGGCGGCACCGCACCCGCCGCCGTGAGCGCTGTCCGGGCCACGGCCCTACTGGCTCTGCTGCTGACCCTGGCCGGCTGTCAGCCATCGGCGCCACCCGCGCCGGCCGCCGCTGCGCCAACGGCGTGGAGCTATGCCGACGAACACGCCAGCAACGAAGCGGCCGTGCGCGAAGCCGAGGCCGCGCTCGGCAGGGGCTCCGTGGTCTGGCCGCAGTGGGAGACCCTGGCGCGCGCGCAGCTGGCGCTGGCTCAGCTCAGCGGCGACTACCGCCTCTACACCGCCGCCGAGCAGTCACTGCAAAGGGCCTTCGATCTGGCGGGTGCCGGCAGCGGGCCGTTCCTGGCCCGCGCGCGCTACAACTACACCGTGCACCGTCTGCCGCTGGTGGCCGCCGATCTCGACGCCGCCGAGCGCGAGAGCAACCCCGACCGCGCCGCCATCCTCGGCCTGCGCGCCGACCTTGCCTTCCAGCGTGGCGACTATCCGGCAGCGCTGGAGGGCTATCGCGCCGCGCTGGAGCGTCGCGAAGACCTCCAGGGTCTGGTGCGGCTGGCGCTCTGGCAGGGGCACATGGGCCATCGCAGCGAGGCGCTGGCCCTGCTCGACCGCGCCGAGCGCATCTATCACGGCGACTCGCCGTTGCCGCGCGCCTGGCTGGCACTGCAACGCGGCCTGCTGGCGCTGGATCGCGGCGAATGGGATCTGGCGCTGGCGCACTACCAGCACGCGCTGCGCCTACTGCCCGGCTGGTGGCTGGCACGCGAGCACATCGCCGAAATCCATGTCTTTCAGGGCAAGATCGACCTGGCGCTGGAGGAGTACGCCACGGTGATCCGCGACAGCGGCCAGCCGGAATTCATGGACGCCAGCGCCCATCTGCTGCGCGAGCGCGGCGACGAGGCCGGCGCCGCGTCCTGGATCGCCCGCGCCCGGGCGCTCTACGAACAAAGGCTGGCGCAGCTGCCGGAAGCCAGCTATGGCCATGGCCTGGATCACTACCTGCTGTTCGGGACACCGGCCGAGGCCCTGACCCTGGCGCGCCGCAACCACGCTCTGCGACCGAACGGCGAAGCGCAGATCAAGCTGATCAACGCCCTGTTGCTCGCTGGCGAGCCGCGCGAGGCGCTGACCCTGGCGCGCCGGGCGCTGGCCAGCGGCTGGCGTAGCGCCGAACTGCACGCGGCGGCGGCCCGCACCTGCGCCGCCAACGGCCTGCTGGATGAGGCCCGGCAGCAGTCGCAGGACGCTCGGGCGCTGAATCCACATGTGGCACGCCAGTACGGGCTGCCGGCGGATACGCGCTGAACCTCAGCGCGGCCGCTGGCGCCGCTGCAGGGCCAGCAGCAGCGGCATCAGCGCCGCCGCGCCGCAGCAGGCCAGCAGCAGGGCCGGCGACAGCGCCTCGAAGCGGAACAAGCGCTGCGCCGGCGGCAGGTAGAGCACCACCGCCAGCGCCAGCAGCGCGCCCAGGCTAACGCTCAGCAGCGGCCAGTTGGGCCGGCGCAGCCGCTGCCGGAAGCCCAGACCGGAGGCCGCCCGGTTGCCGCGCAACAGCGCCAGGTTGCCAAGAACCAGCACGGTGAAGGCGGCACTGCGCACCAGCTCGGTGGAAGCGTCCAGCGCGCGCAGCGCCAGTACGGTGGCGAGGCAGAGCAGCAGCGCCACCAGGCCCTGGGTCAGGCTGGCGAACAGCATGCCGGTATCGAACAGCCGCTCCTCGCGCCGGCGCGGCGGCCGGCGCATCGCCGCCGGGTCGCCGCGCTCGGCCTCGAAAGCCAGCGAGCAGGCCGGGTCGATGATCAGCTCCAGAAACGCGATGTGGGCCGGCAGCAACAGCAGGGGCCAGCCCAGCAGCGCCGGCAGCAGCGACAGGCCGGCGATGGGAATGTGCACGGCGATGATGTAGGCCATCGCCCGGCGCAGGTTGTCGAAGATGCGCCGGCCCAGGCGCACGGCGTGGACGATGGAGCTGAAGTCGTCGTCGGCGATCACCAGGTGCGCCGCTTCGCGGGCGACATCGGTGCCGCGCTCGCCCATGGCAATGCCGATGTCGGCGGCGCGCAGTGCCGGCGCGTCGTTGACGCCGTCGCCGGTCATCGCCACCACCTCGCCACGGCGCTGCAAGGCCTGCACGATGCGCAGCTTGTGCGCCGGGCGGGCGCGGGCGATGACGCTGCCGCGATCCAGCCGCCGCTCCAGCCCGGCCTCGTCCAGGGCCTCGATCTCGGCGCCGGTGAGCACCGCCTCCGGCTCGGCGAGCCCGGCCTCGCGGGCGATGTGGCTGGCGGTCTCGGGATAGTCACCGGTAATCATCAGCACCCGGATGCCGGCCGCCCGGCAGGCCGCCACCGACTCCGGCACGCCGGCGCGCAGCGGGTCGCTGAGCCCGAGCAGACCCAGGTACTCGAAGGCGAAGTCGTGCTGGCTGGGTGGCAGCGGGGTCTCCGCCCGCGAGATGTCCTGCTCGGCATGGGTGAGCCGGGCGCGCGCCACCGCCAGCACCCGCAGGCCGGAGGCGGCGAGCGAGCGCGCCTGCGCGTACACCGCCTCGGCCTGCGCGGCGTCGAGGTGGCAGAGCTCAACGATGGCCTCCGGCGCGCCCTTGGCCGCCACCGAGCGAGCACCGCCACGCCGCGCCTCCCAGACCTGCGACATCGCCGGCAGCGCCGGCGCCAGCGGGTACTCGCGCGCCAACCGCCAGTCGGCATGCAGGTGCTCGGCCTCCACCAGATTGCCCAGGCCCAGCGCATTGATGGCGCGCTCCATCGGGTCGAAGGGATCGCGGCGGGTGGCGAGGATGGCGAACTCCACCAGCGCGTGCGCGGACTCCGGCAGCGGCTCGCGGCCCACGGCCAGCGCTGAGCCGCCAGCGGGCACCAGGGCGCGCACGGTCATCCGGTTTTCGGTGAGCGTGCCGGTCTTGTCCACGCACAGCACGGTGGCCGCACCCAGCGCCTCGATGGCGGCGGTGCGGCGGGTCAGCACCTGGCGCCGCGACATCCGCCAGGCACCCAGCGCCAGGAACACCGTCAGCACCACCGGGAATTCCTCCGGCAGCAGCGCCATCGCCAGCGCCAGACCTGCCAGCAGACCCTCCAGCCAACTGCCGCGCGCCAGGCCCAGCACCAGGGTGATGAGCAGGCTCAAGGCCAGCGCCAGCAGCGCCACCCGCCGCACCATGCGGCCGGTTTCCTGTTGCAGGCGGGTGGGCTGCTCGGTGATGGCGCCGAGCGCCTGGCCGATGCCGCCCATGGCGGTGCCGGCACCGGTGGCGACCACCCGCGCGACGCCGGTGCCACTGGCCACCAGGCTGCCGCTGAACACCGAGGCGCTGTCCTCGCCGCCCGGCGCCACCAGGCTGGCGCCGGGGTCGGCGCGCTTGACCACCGCCAGCGCCTCACCGGTGAGCAGGGACTCGTCGATACGCAGATTGCGGGCGTCCAGCAGCAGGCCGTCGGCCGCCACCCGGTCGCCCTCGGCGAGCACCAGCAGATCGCCGGGCACCACCTCGCGGCCGGGGATGCGCTGGCGCCGGCCGTCGCGGATCACCAGGGCGCGCGGACTGCTGAGTTCGCGCAAGGCCTCCAGCGCCCGCTGGGTGCGCCGCTTCTGGACGATGGTGATGCCGACGATGAAGGCCAGCGCCACCAGCAGCAGCGCCGCCTCCGAGGGCTCGCCCAGCAGCAGGTACACCGTGCCGCAGGCGGCGAGCAGCAGGAACATCGGCTCGCGCAGCACCTCGTAGACGATCCAGGCCAGGCTGCGCGGGCGGTCGCGCGCCAGCTCGTTGGGGCCCAGACGGGCCAGGCGCTCGGCGGCTTCGCCACTGCTGAGACCGCCGGATTGATCTGCGTCCACGCGCGAGGTCCGTGTTGGGGAGCCAGTGCCAGGCAGCATAGGCCGGGCGGTCGCTCTGGCCCTTGACCAGGGTCAACGCCCGTGCCGGGCGAGCCGGCAAGGTCGTACATACTGGCGAGGTCCGTTTCCGGAGCCTGCGAGATGAGCCCGCTTCGCGCCCGCGCCGCGCCAGCCAGACAGCCATGAACCTGAGCCTGCCCGAGGGCAGCCAGTGGCTGCTGGCGCTGGATCTGCTGCTGGTGCTGCCCACCGTCGGCCACATCCTGCTGCACAAGCGCGACCCGCGCTCGGCCTGGGGCTGGATCGCGGTCTGCGCGCTGTTCCCGCTGTTCGGCCCGCTGCTCTACTGGCTGTTCGGGGTCAACCGCATCCGCCAGCGGGCGCGGCAACTGCTGGGCGCCGAGGCGGCCGGCCATGCCCAGCACCAGGCGCAGACCCAGCTGTTCGGCGATCTGCCGGCCGCCGCCAGCCAGGAACTGCGCGAGCTGGTGCGGCTGGGCGGCGCGCTCACCGGCCGGGCGCTCACCGGCGGCAACCGCATCACGCCCTTGCGCGACGGCGACGAGGCCTATCCGGCGATGCTGCGCAGCATCGCCGAAGCCAGGCAGACGCTGCACCTGGCCAGCTACATCTACCTCGGGGATGCCTGCGGCGAGGAGTTCGCCCGCGCGCTGGCCGCCGCCCAGGCGCGCGGCGTGCGCCTGCGGGTGCTGCTCGATGGCGCCGCCGATGCCTTCTACCGGCCGCGCGCCAGCCGCCTGCTGGCGCGGCACGGCGTCACGGCGGCGCGCTTCCTGCCGCCGCGCTGGTTTCCGCCGCTGCTGCACCTGAACCTGCGCAACCACCGCAAGCTGCTGATCGCCGATGGCGAGATCGCCTACACCGGCGGCATGAACATCGCCGGCTACCACCGTGGCGTGGGCGGGCAGCCCGCCAAGGTGACCGATCTGCACTTCCGGGTCGAAGGCCCGCTGGTCGCGCAACTGGAGGAGGTGTTCCTCGCCGACTGGCAGTTCGCGACCGGCGAGACGGTGCCGGCGGCGCCGGCACCGGCACCGGTGGTCGAAGGCCAGGCGCTGGCGCGCACCGTCACCGACGGCCCCAACGAGGAACTCGACCGCCTGCTGATGCTGCTGCTCGGCGCGCTCGCCAATGCCCATCAGCGGGTGTGGATCATGACCCCTTACTTCCTGCCCACCGGGACGCTGATCGGCGCCTTGCAGTCGGCGGCGCTGCGTGGCGTCGATGTCTGCGTGCTGCTGCCGGAGAACAGCGACCAGCCGTGGATGAACTGGGCCACCCGCAACGTGCTCTGGCAACTGCTCGACCGCCAGGTGCGGGTGCTGGAGCGGCCCGGCCCGTTCGCGCACAGCAAGCTGCTGCTGGTGGACGACTACTACCTGCAATTCGGCTCGGCCAATCTCGACCAGCGCAGCCTGCGTCTCAACTTCGAGCTGGTGGTGGAAAGCTACGACCGCAGGCTGGCAGCCTGGGCGGCGGCGCACTTCGAGGAAGTGCAGGCGGTGTCGCGGCCGGTCAGCCGCGCCGCTCTCGACGCCCGCCCGCTGCCGCAGCGCCTGCGCGACGCGCTGTGCTGGCTGATGTCGCCGTATCTGTAGCTCTCTCGGGCTTGCGGGTCGCCGGGGCGACGGTCAATGTAGGCCCGGGCGTCCGCCCACCAACCCACGCCAGCGTCGCGGCCCCGGCCCGCGCGTCCGGCCCCAGGGAGAGGTCGATGTCCGCCCCCGAGCCACCGCTGCAACAGTTCGAGTTCGTACTCCGCCTTGCGGTGGCCCTGCTGCTGGCGGTGGGCTGCTGGCTGGTGCTGCGGCCGTTCTTCTCGGCGATCCTGTTCGCGGCGGTGATCGCAGTCTCCACCCGGCCGCAATACCACTGGCTGCGTCGGCGTCTGGGCGGGCGCGAACGCAGCAGTGCCCTGCTCGCCTGCGCCATCGTCAGCGCGCTGGTGATGCTGCCGGCGGCGCTGATTGCCGCCTCCATCGGCGACGCCCTCGCCTGGCTGCTCGGGCTCTACGACGACTGGAGCCGTGGCGGGCTGCCGGCGCTGCCGGACTGGCTGCTTGCAACGCCGCTGCTGGGGCCCTGGCTGCTCGACTACTGGCAGCAGCTGGCGCGCGGGGAACTGCTGGCCAGCGGCACCGCCGACTACCTCGCCGAAACCCTGCGCGGCCTGGCCCTGAACTCCGGCCGCGCCGCCGGCAACGGCCTGTTGCAGCTCGCTCTGGCGCTGCTGGTGCTGTACTACTTCTACGTCGAGGGCGACCGTCTGGCCGAGCGTCTGCACCGGCTCGCCGGCCGCATCGGCGGCGCGCTCGGGCCAGAGCTGCTGGGGACCGCCCGCAACACCGTGGTCAGCGTCATGGTCGCCATCGCCGGTACCGCGATGGCGCAGGCGATGGTGGCGGTGCTCGGCTTCAGCATCGCCGGCGTGCCGGCGCCGCTGCTGCTGGGTGCGGCCACCTTCCTGCTGTCGATGGTGCCGATCGGCCCGCCGCTGATCTGGGGCGGCGCGGCGCTCTGGCTGTTCCGCCAGGGCGACACCGGCTGGGCGGTGTTCATGGTGCTCTACGGCCTGCTCTGCATCAGCACCGTCGATAACGTCGTGAAGCCCTTCCTGATCAGCCGCGGCTCGCACCTGCCCTTCGTGCTCACCCTGCTGGGCGTGCTTGGCGGACTGGCCGCGTTCGGGCTGATCGGCCTGTTCCTGGGGCCGGCGATCCTGGCGCTGGCGATCAACCTGAGTTCGCATTGGCTGGCGCTGATCCGTCCTGCGGGAGCCGACCACGATGCCCCGCACACCTAGCCTGTCGACCCTGGCCGCCGCCATCGCCGAGGAGTTGCTGACGGCGATGCAGGCGACGCGCGCCAGCGGCGCCGACATCGACAGCCTGCATCGCCTGCGGGTCGCGGCACGGCGCCTGCGGGCCTTGCTCTCGCTCAGCTGCGAGCGCCTGCCGGAGACTGGGTGGCGCCCCCTGCACGCTGCCTTGCGCGCGCTGCTGCGCGCCACCGGGCCGACCCGTGACTGGCAGGTGCTGCGGACCGAAACCCTGCCGGCCCTGCTGCCTGCCGTCGAGGCCGAAGCCGGGGTCCGCTCCCGTCTGCTCGACGCGGCCGGGCGGCAGGAGAGCATCGCGCGCCGCCGGGTCGGCGTGGCCTTGCAAGGCCAACCGCTGCTGGCACTGCTGCTGGCGCTGGAAGGCTATCTGCTCGCCTGCGCGACCCTCGAAGCCGATGACGAGGCGTTTGGCCAGACCGCCACCCGCGTACTGGAGCGGCAGCACCGGCGGCTGCGACATCGCGCCCGGCATCTGCAGCGCGACGATCCCGAAGCCCTGCACCAGTTGCGGCTGCGGCTGAAGGCGCAGCGCTACCGGGTGGAGCTGCTGGCGCCCGGCTATCCGGGCAAGGCGGTGCGGCGCTACCTGGCGCGGCTCAAACGCCTGCAGGACCAGCTCGGGCAGTTGCAGGATCTGCAGGTGGCGCAACAGCACCTGCGCGGGCTCCGGCTGCCAAACGCACCGACGCGGGCGCTGCGCCGGCAACTGTGCCAACGCTGCGCCGAGACCGCAGCAACGCGGCTGGCGAACATCAAGGGCCTGCGCCTGCGCGACGACGGCTTCCGGCGGTTCTGGGACTAGCGGCGGCCCGGCGCCCGACACGGCGTGACTTGGCCTCGCCCTTGACCTCGCTCTTGACCGCCGCCGGCTTGCGCGATGGCCGCCCCAGCAGGGCCTGCAATTCCTCCTGGAACAGCGCCAGCCAGCGCGCCGGGTCGGCCAGCAGGGCTCGGTCGGCGGAGATGCCGACGCTGACCCGCCGCCGGTAGCTGAACAAGCTGACGCCGATGCCGACGCCGCCGGCCTGCGGCGGCCAGAACACCAGCTCGCGCAGGCACACGCCGGCGATGCGCAGCGGCCGCTCCGGCCCGCGCAGGTTCGACACCACCGCCACCGACTTGCCGGCGACGCCCGCGACCAGCCGCTTTTCCAGCGGCACCGGCAGATGGCCGGCGGCCGCCAGCGCCAGCAGCACGCTGCGCGCGGTCGGCGAATGCTTCAGCTCGGCCATGCGCTCGGCGACCAGCTTCAGGCGCTTGCGCCGGTCGCCCTGCCCGAGCGGCAGATCGACCAGCACCAGGCCGAAGCAGTTGCCGAGATCGTCGGTCGTCGGCGGCCGCAGGTTCACCGGCACCGACACCCGCAGGTTCTGGCGCGCCGACACCGGCACGCCCTGCTCGTCCAGATAGCGCGCGAAGGCGGCAGTCACCGCCGCCAGGAACAGGTCGTTGACCTTCACGCCCTCGACGCGCGCGCGGCGGCGCACCGGCGCCAGGGCAATGCCGCTGGTCCAGGCCAGCGCGCGCTGGCCGCTGAGCGGCTGGCGCAAGGCCGGCGGATTGTCCTGCGGCAGCCGCAGCACCTGCCCGGCGCTGGCGAGCAGGCCGCGCAGCTCGCGCAGTTGCGCGGGGATGCGGCCGGGGTGGCGCAGATCCTCGCGACCGAAGTCGATGAATCTTTCGGCGGCGCGGTTGAGCGCATCGAGGCGCGCGATCAGCCCGGCCAGCGGCCCGTGGCGACCCGGCTCCAGACGCACCGCCGGCTCCTTGCCGGCAGCCTGCTGGCCGGCATCGGTGAGCGCCATCAGCATCCGCACCAGCGCGATGCCGTCGGCGATGGCGTGATGCACGCGCACCAGCGCGGTGAGGCCACCGTCGGCACGCGGGTAGAGGAACAGCCGCCACAGCGGCAGCGCGCGGTCCAGTGGCTGGCAGACCTGGCGGGCCACGGCGGCGGCGAGATCGCAGTCCGGCCGCCAGCGCTCGGGCGGTTCGACGTGGGCGTGGTAGTCAGCGAGCAGTTCGCCGTCCTCGACCCAGCGCGGTGGCGTGTGCGCGTCGTCGGCGCGTTGCCGGAAGCGCGGATACCGCTGCAAGCGCGCCAGCAATTCGGCGCGGAGGGCCTCGGCGTCCAGCGGCGGCGCGAAGTCGATCAGGGCATTGACCACCATGGGGTTGCCGGGACTGTCCATCTCCAGCCAGGCGCGGTCCACCGCGCTCATCGACTCGATCCTTTGCTGATCCATGCTGCCCGCTCTCCTCCGGTGCCCGGTACTCGCGCTCAGTAGGGCATGCGCGGCGCGGTCGCCGCTTGATCCAGGTCAATGACCACCCCGGTAGCGACCCGCAGTCTGCCCAGCCAGATAGTGCGGGCACCCGGCCCCGCCGAGCGGAGAGCGACGATGGACAGACTGCGGAACAAGGTGGCGATGGTGACCGGCGGGGCTGTTGGCCTCGGCCGCGCCACTGCGCTGCGCCTGTGCGAGGAAGGCGCCTCGGTGGCGGTGCTCGACGTGCTCGACAAGCCCGGAAGGCAGTTCGTCGCCGAACTGGTGGCGCGCGGCCTGCGCGCCCGCTACTGGCATTGCGACGTCGCCAGCGAGGCCGAGGTGCAGAAGGTCATACACCAGGCGACCAAGCATTTCGGCCGGCTGGACGTGCTGGTCAACAACGCCGGCATCGCCGGCATCAACAAGCCCACCCACGAGATCAGCGAAGCCGAGTGGGACCGGGTGATGGCGATCAACGTCAAGGGCGTGTTCTTCTGCACCAAGCACGCCATCCCGCATCTGCGGAACGCAGGCGGCGGCAGCATCATCAACCTGTCGTCGATCTACGGCCTGGTCAGCGCGCCCGACGTGCCGCCCTACCACGCCTCCAAGGGCGCGGTGCGGATGATGAGCAAGACCGACGCCCTGCTCTACGCGCCCGACCGCATCCGGGTGAACTCCATCCATCCCGGCTTCATCTGGACGCCGATGGTCGAGGGCTTCCTGAAAGACGCCGAAGACGCCGAAACCGCGCGCCAGGCCACCGCCGCCCTGCACCCGCTGGGCCACATGGGCGAGCCCGACGACATCGCCTGGGGCGTGGTGTACCTCGCCAGCGAGGAGGCGAAGTTCGTGACCGGCACCGAGTTGGTGATCGATGGTGGTTATACGGCGCGCTGAACTGCTCGACGGTATCCACATCACATACGGATCGAAAATTGATCGCACAAAACCTCACGGGGCGTAAAGCTCACTACAGCGATGTTTTCGAAGCAATGGACTTGGACACCCCCTGAGAGCAATCTAGCCCAGCTGTAGGGACAGCACACATCGGGCATATGCCAACGCAAAAGTCAGGGGGAGTGACCGATACCGAGCGGATGCTCGCAGACTACTGCGAGCGCTCATTCCTGAAACTCTGGAGCTATCCAAACCCGTACAAAGACGACGGACACGAGTTATGTGATCTCCTCGCCGTGTTTGGAAACCACGTCTTCATTCTGTTTGATCGCCACAAGCGTCTCGCCGCACAGGACGGCAAGGACCCTCAGCTTCTGTGGGAACGCTGGCGACGAGAAGTAGTCGATAAGCAGATCGCGACGGCTCATGGCGCGGAGCGCTACATCCGCAGTGGGCGGGCGATCTTCGTTGACGGAAAGAGAACCTCACCGTTTCCAGTTCAGTTCGACCCAGCAACCATGATCGTTCACAAGATTGTGGTCGCACACGGAGCTGCTGAGGCCTGCCAATCGGCATCGGATCAGAACATTTTCGGGAGCCTCGCGATTACCTATGAGGACGACCCGGAGCCCTCGGACAATGCGTTCCATGTTCGCCTAGACCGACAGAAGCCCGTACACGTCTTCGACAGTCACAACTTACCCATCATTTTCGGCGAACTCGACACAGTCGCTGACTTGTCCAGCTACCTCGACGCCAAGCTGGAAGCGATCAAAAAGTATCAGGCTCTCGTGTACTGCGGCGAAGAAGACCTTCTCGCGCACTACCTTTTGAACTTCGACGCCAAGACGAACAGGCACATCATCGGCACATCGGGCGGCGACTTTGATAGCGTAATGATTGGCGAAGGCGAGTGGCGTGACTTCGCCAGTTCGGAGACGTATCGACGCACAAAGCTGGCAAACAATGCGTCCTATCTTTGGGATGAGCTGATACAGAGAACCTGTCAGAACTCAATCGACGGCACGCTCGAGGGAAACGCCGACCTACTGGGACAGCGCAACGCGATTGTTGAGATGGCCAAAGAGCCACGATACATGCGACGCGCACTCGCTGAGGACATAGTCCGCTCGATGCGAAATTTCCCCGAACATCAAGAAGGGCTGGTGCGAAACCTGAGTTTGATGCCAGCATCCAACAAAGGGCAGGCGTATCTGTTCCTGCAAATAAAAGTTCCCGAAGACATCCGAGCTGAACCCCAGTACAGACAGGGGCGACAGCACATGCTTGAAGTTGCTTGCGCTGGTGCCAAGCTCAAGTTCTATGACCTCAAGCAGGTCGTCGGAATAGCGATAGACGCGCCCAAGTACACGCAGCAGAACTCCGAAGATTTCCTGCTTATGGATTTCGCGACGTGGACCGATGAGACCCGGCAGCAGTACGAACCCCTTGTCGCAGAATTCGGCTTCTTTCGCTCAACTTCGCTGCAAGAATCAAGACGGACTGTCTCTGAGTTCGTTAACGCACCCAAGAAAAGCCCAGTAGGCGCGGGGCGGAAACAGGGTCGGAACGAGCCCTGCGCATGTGGATCCGGCATCAAGTACAAGCGCTGCTGCATGCCATGAATAGGATGGGAAACCCACAATCTGGTTCTAGCCAATATGAGTCGCTGGAAGAAGTCCTGCAGGAATCCGTAAGCCAGGCTGCGACTATCGAGCGTTTGCTGGCGTTTGTTTACCTGAAGCGCTTAAAGAAGCTTGGATTCAAGTCGGATGCAGGCGACTTTTCTCGATTCCAGACCCGCATCAAAGCCACCGTGGCAACTGGACGGGTCGAGATACCCGTGTCGAGCCGTCGATTTCGCGCTGCCGGAATCACCAAGGTAGCGCTCACGAAGCACTTAGAGCGAAAGGTGACAAAGGCGGAGATGGCTGCGTTCGAGCGAATCATCGCAAAGGCGACCGAAGGCACTGTCCATGCCGCAATGCAGTCCATGTCGGAGGCATATACCCGAACGATCAAGTCATCGAGCGTTGAATACCTCAGACAACGGCGGCAGGAGCAGGATCGCTTCAAGCGCGATGTCGAGCGCGAGTGGCGAAAACCGTTGGCGCATTTGCAGTTACAGCTTGATGTTGCGCGAGACCTTGGGAATGCAGTCATCGAAAAACTGGAGACTTCAGGCGACAAGAGCCGGGAGCCCAGCAAATTCGATGCTGTCCTGACCTCATTCGCGAGGGCGTGCCAGATCGTCGACGAAATCATCACCCTACTCGCGAGCGGTTTTGCAGATGGAGCAGAGGCCCGCTGGCGGTCGTTGTACGAAATTCAGGTCGTTTTGACTCTCTTAGCTCAGGGAGATGAACTTCTTTCGGAAAGATTCCTTCATCACCACGACATTGATCTGCTCAACGAAGCAAAGAGCATGTTAGCCGTCGCGGGCAAGAATGCCTCGAAGACGATCACTCGTAGGCACAAGGAGCTGGTTGAAGTCCGAAACGAACTGACTTCAAGGTTTGGCACTGCATTCGATGCGCCATACGGTTGGGCATCAGAACTTCTAGGTCACAGGGCATCTCGCTTCAGTGACCTGGAGATTCGAGCTGGTTCTGCCAGCTTCAATCCACACTACAAAGCTGCCAGCGCCAACATCCATGCGGCAGCTAGAGGCTCGCTTACTAGAATCGGGTCTCCGCCCGGCTTTGATGGAAGGTTAGCGGGAGCAAGCAATTACGGTTTGGCAGGGCCAGCGAACAAAACAGCGGCAGTGTTGGTGCTCGCTTCGATCTCCTTGGCGCAATACAGCGGATCGACGGAGATCATGTCGCAGGCGATGACCATGCAGAGCCTTGCAAGAAAAGTGGCGATACTTGCCGACGCTGTCGCTGACAGACTTGATGGGCGTCCTCGAAGGAAGCGAAAGCTGCGGGTGAGGAAATCCCAGCCAATCCGCTAACCATCTAAACGTCCGACACCTCTTGAATGGCGGTTCTTTATATCTGCTCGATCAGCAACACGGGAGCGGCGCCCAAAGACTCTGCCAGCCGATCAAGCACATTGAGGTTGGCAGCCAGCACGCCATGCTCGATTCCGCTGATCGAGACCTGAGTGAGTTGAGCCGCTTCCGCAAACTGCTCCTGTGACCAGCCATTCTCCTTCTGCAGGCGTCGGACGTTATGTCCTTTGGGTTCGGAGTCATCGGCGCGGAGTTCGTCGTCGAGCGCAGCCAAGCGGAGAGCAAGACGCAATGACTTTTCTTACCGCGGAGCGGTCACAACCACGTCGTACCGCAAACCACACCCGTTGGAAACTATTCCACCGTCACCGACTTGGCGAGATTGCGCGGCTGATCGACATCGGTGCCCTTGAGCACGGCGACGTGATAGGCCAGGAGCTGTAGCGGCACGGTGTAGACGATGGGATCGGTCAGTTCGTCGGCATGCGGCATGCCGATGACGGTGACGCCCGGCTCGCTCTTGAAGCCAGCCTCGCGGTCGGCGAACACATACAGCTCGCCGCCGCGCGCCTTCACTTCCTGCAAGTTGCTCTTCACCTTTTCCAGCAGGTGGCCATCGGGCGCGACCGCGATCACCGGCATGTGCTCATCGACCAACGCCAGCGGACCGTGCTTGAGCTCGCCGGCGGCGTAGGCCTCGGCGTGGATGTAGGAGATTTCCTTGAGCTTGAGCGCGCCTTCCATCGCCACCGGCCACATCGGGCCACGGCCGAGGAACAGCGCGTGCTCCTTGGCGATCAGGCGCTCGGCCAGCCTTTGCAGCACGGCGTCTTCCTTGAGCACCTCGTCCACCTGGCGGGCGGCGGCTTCCAGGCTCTTCACGTAGCGGCGTTCCTGGTCTTCGCTCAGGCCGTTGCGGCGCGCCAGCAGCAGCATCACCAGCGCCAGCGCCATCAACTGGGTGGTGAAGGCCTTGGTGCTGGCGACGCTGCGCTCGGGGCCGGCATGGGTCATCAGTGCGATGTCGCTCTCGCGCACCAGGCTGGACTCCGGCGCGTTGCAGATCACCAGGCTGGCGGCGAGCTGCTTGGTCTTGGCGTGGCGCAGGGCTTCGAGCGTGTCGGCGGTCTCGCCGGACTGGCTGATGCTGATGAACAGGGTGTCCGGCTCGATCACCGGATCGCGGTAGCGGAACTCGCTGGCCAGCTCGATGCGGCAGGGCAGCTTGGCGATCTGCTCGATCCAGTATTGCGCCACCAGGCCGGCGTGCGCGGAAGTGCCGCAGGCCACCAGGCGCACGCGCTTGACTCGCGCCAGCAACTCGGCCGCACGCGGGCCCAGGCAGGCTTCGAGCACGCGGCCACCGTTGATGCGGCCTTCCAGGGTGTTGGCGAGCGCGGTGGGCTGATCGAAGATTTCCTTGATCATGAAGTGCCGGTACTCACCCTTGTCGACGGCGCCGGCACTCAGGTTGGAGAGATGCTCCTTGCGGATCACCGCGCGGCCCTCGCGGTCGAACACCGCGTAGCCGTCGGTAGTGATCTCGCCGAGATCGCCTTCGTCGAGGTAGACGATGCGGCTGGTCACCGAGACCAGGGCGGTGGCGTCGGAGGCGGCAAAGTTTTCGCCGACACCAATGCCGATGCACAGCGGGCTGCCGCGCCGCGCCAGCAGCATGCGCCCCGGCTCCTTGGCCGAGATCACCACCAGCGCGTAGGCGCCGGTGATGCGCTTGACGGTGGCGAGCATGGCCTCGCGCAGATCCTTGCCGCCGTCGATGTAGTGCTGCACCAGGTGCGCGACCACTTCGGTGTCGGTTTCCGACTGAAACTGGTAGCCGAGCGCGACCAGCTCCTCGCGCAGCTCCTCGTGGTTCTCGATGATGCCGTTGTGCACCACCGCGACATCGGTGGAGACATGCGGGTGCGAATTGCGCTCGGCCGGCACGCCGTGGGTGGCCCAGCGGGTGTGGCAGATGCCGGTGGTGCCGGGCCTGGGCGTGGCCACCAGCAGGGCTTCGAGTTCCGCCACCTTGCCCACCGCGCGCGCCAGCTGCAGACGACCGTCGGCGATCACCGCCACGCCGGCGGAATCGTAACCACGGTATTCGAGGCGCTTGAGGCCCTCGATGAGGATGGGAGTGACATTGCGCTGCGCAACCGCGCCGACGATGCCGCACATGGGTAATCCTTAGGGACGCCTGCCTGCAGGCTCAAGGCGCTATTTTATAGGCAGCCAAACCGGGCTCTGCGGGGTCACACATGTCGCTTTGGGTAGGGATCGTCCTTTCCGCCGCCTTGCTGATGGCGGCACTGCTGCTATTCGCCCTGGTGCGCCTCAACCGCCAGCTACTGGCGCTGCGGGCGGAACTCGACGAAGCGCCTTCGATGGCCGTGGAGCCGGCCTCGGGCGCGCGCATCGCCATCGAGATTCTCAACACCTACGAACTGGCGGCGCGGGAGTCACCCTGGGCCGGCGCGGTGGCAAAGCTGGCGCCGAAGATGATCGAGCGCATCGTCTACGCCAAGGCCGCCGAGGAAGTCGCGCGGCAACTGGAAGAACAGGGCGTGCGCGCGCAGGTGACCCACTATGTCGATTGAAGGCCTGCTGTCCCTGCTGGCGATACTGGCCCTGCTACTGGCGGCCACCGCCTACTACGCCTGGCAGTTGCGCAAGACCCTGCGTAGCCTCACCGACGCACTGCACCGCGCCGAGGCCGCCGGCCAGGAGCAGGCGGCGCGCATCGCCGCGCTGGAGCAGTTGCGCGACAGCCAGCAGTTGGCCGAGCACGCGGTGGCCACCGGCACCGCCCTGGTCCGCGAGGTGCACAAGGGCATCGCCGACATCCCCTTCAGCGTGCTGGAGGCGATCCCCGGCGCGCGCCAGCCGGCGAAGGCGGTGCGCGGCTTGCACGACGCGATCAGCGAGGGCATCTACGGCGCCATCGCCGGCCTCACCAAGGCGGTCGGCCGCGAGTTGCGCAAGGGCCTGCAAGCGCCCACCGATGGCAGTCCGGCCGCGTCGCCGCCGGCCCCGTCAAAGAGCGAAACGGCCGCCAGGCCAGCTCCCGAACCGGACTCCCCCGCCACACCGGAGCCGGACCCCGATCCCGAAACCAAACCGCTACCGGACAAGCCTTGGAAGAACTGGGGGTGAGGCCGCCGATAGCGGCGAACTCAGTGTGCGCGCCGCGCAGCAGCGCCCCGCCGCGGCCCCTCGGAATCAACGGCGCAGCCGATCAAGCACTCTGACTTCCGGCCGCCTGTAGAAGCACGCAGTGCGGCCCGTCCGAATCCACTACGCTCCCTGGCGCGGTTTTGCCGGTCTCCTTCCCCTGCTTGCGGGGGAAGGCCGGGATGGGGGCGTTGGTCTTGCACGCTCGCCCTCACCCTACCCCGCCCCTGCAAGCGGGGTGAGGGAACTGGTTCGTGCCGTGAAGACCAAGGCCCCTGCTCGAATCCAAGAAAACTACCGCCAGGCCAACAAACCAAGCCCTCTACTTCCCGCTCTTCACCGGCTTCTTCCACCCGGCAATGCTCTTCTGCTCGCGCGCGCGGCAGATGGTGAGGCTGTCGGCCGGCACGGTCCTGGTGATGGTGGAGCCGGCAGCGACATAGGCGCCGCGTTCGATGGTGACCGGCGCCACCAGCTGGCTGTCGGTGCCGATGAAGGCATCGGCGCCGATCACCGTGGTGTGCTTGTTGGCGCCGTCGTAGTTGCAGGTGATGACGCCTGCGGAGATGTTGACCCGCGCACCGACCATGGCGTCGCCGATGTAGGCGAGATGCCCGGCCTTGGTGCCGGAGCCCAGCTCGCCCTTCTTCACCTCGACGAAATTGCCGATGTGCACCTCGTCGGCAAAGCGCGTCTCCGGTCGCACCCGCGAAAACGGACCGATGCGGCAGTGCTGGCCGGCGTCGAGGCCTTCCAGCACCGAGTGCGCGAGCACCTGGGTGCCGGCACCCAGGCGCACATTCTTGAGCACGCAGTAGGGGCCGATGCGGACACCGTCGGCGAACTCGCAAGCACCTTCGATCACCACGCCAACGTCGATGCTCACATCGCGGCCGGCGCGCAGCGAGCCGCGCAGGTCGAAGCGCGCGGGATCGGCGAAGGCCACGCCCTCGCGCATCAGCGCCTCGGCCTGGCGACGCTGGTAGACGCGCTCCTGACGGGCCAGTTGCAGGCGGTCGTTGACGCCTTCCACCTCCTCGGCATCGGTGACCCGCACCGCCCGCACCGGCAGGCCGGCGGCGACCGCAAAGCCGACCACGTCGGTGAGGTAGTACTCCCCCTTGGCGTTGTCGTTACGCAGCGCCGCCAGCCAGGGCTTGAGCAGCCGCGCCGGCGCCGCCATCAGGCCAGTGTTGACCTCGCGGATGGCGCGCTGCGCCTCGCTGGCGTCGTTCTCCTCGACGATGCCGCTCACCTGCCCCTGCGAATCGCGCAGGATGCGGCCATAGCCCTTGGGCTGGGCCAGTTCGACGGTGGCGATGGCGAGGCCCTCGACCCCGGCGGCGGCCAGCGTCGCCAGCGTCTCGCTGCGGATCAGCGGCACGTCGCCGTAGGCGATCAGCACGGTGGCGGCATCCGGCACCTGCGGGATCGCCTGCGCAACCGCGTGGCCGGTGCCCAACTGCTCTGCCTGCAAGGCCCAGCGCAGCTGGCGCTCCTGAGGATAGGCGTCGGCACACCAGGCCTGAACCTGCTCGCCGCCATGGCCGTAGACCACGTGGCAGGCTGCGGCGCCGGCGCCGTGCACCGCGTCCAGCACATGGCCGAGCATGGGCCTGCCGCCGACCGGATGCAGCACCTTGGGCAACGCACTTTTCATCCGTGTGCCCTGCCCTGCGGCGAGGACGATGCAATGCAGAGGCATGGTCTTGTTCATGTTTGAGGGTTTCCTAATGCCGCCGAGCGGCGGGCCAGTTCTTCAGTGACCCGGATCAGCGCCGCGAGCAGCGCTTCGTCGATGTCCAGCTCACTTTCGTATTCAGCGAGATTGCGTTTGCGGTGCGCTTGGTCAAGCACCCGCCACTGCTCTGCGGGCAGTCCCACGGTGTGCTGCAAGCACTGGAATACCAGATAGCGGTTGTCCGACCGGTAGCCATGCCAGCGCAAAGCCGCCAGCGCCCAGGCGTGGGCCGCGTTGTAAGCCAGATCGAAGCGACTCTCGAAGCTGAGGCTGGCATTGCGTGCATCGACCAGCCGCACCTGCCCGGAACGACGCAAGCCGAGGATTTCGGAGGCTGCCGCAGGCTCCAGCTTGAGCTGTCGGACGCGCACCAGATTGTCCAGCTCAGCCTGCGGCATCGCGGCTGCCCGACAAGGTCATCAGCTCTCCGGCCAATACCTTGGTCAAAAACGAATTGCCGGCCTGCAGACGCCGGCCGAACTCGGCACGGGTGTAGAGCGTGGGATGGATGGCGCGGCCGATCTCCTGCTCTGGCAACGCAAGCTGTTGGAAGAGGTCTTCCAGTCGAAGCTGGTCAGAAACCACCAGCAGATCCAGATCGCTGGCCGCGCTCATCTGTCCCCTGGCGGCGGAGCCGTAGAGTGCCGCCCAGGCGATCTGCGCTTGCAGCGGGATCAATGCGACCCGCAGGCGCTCGGCGTAGCCGGCGGTCTTGACCACGATGCCGCGCAGTTCCCGGAAGATGGGCGAATCTGGATTGGCCTGGTAGTGCTTCTGGTTGCCCTGCCGGCTCACCCGCACCAAGCCACTTCTTGCGAGCGACTCCAGTTCTCGCTGTACCGCGCCGCTGCCAGACTCGGCCAGGCGAACCAGTTCGTTGACGTAGAAGCTGCGTTCCGGCTGGGTGAATAGCGGCGCCAGCACGCGACGACGCACTGCGGAAAACAGGGCGTCGGCAGGATCGGCGGAAGTCGCGGGATTCATACCCATAATGGGATCAATCATACCCAGAATGGGAATGAATCCCCAGCTTCGCTATTTACAGCACGGGGCCGGCGCTTAGCTCAGGAAGCCGAGATCGGGCGTGCCGAAGCGGCCGATGTTGGGGAACACCGCCGCCATCTCGCTGGCCGGGATGCCGAACCAGCGCAGCAGCGTGGAGCCGTACTCGTCCACCGAGGTGCTGGGCGCGAAGCGGCCGCCGGTGTAGTCGCGGCTACCGCCCGGCACCAGGTCGGGCATCTGGCCGTGGAAGCGCCCACCGCGCACCGCGCCGCCGACGATCAGTTGATGGCTGCCCCAGCCGTGATCGGTGCCGTCGCCGTTGACGCTCAGGCTGCGGCCGAAGTCGGAGGCGGTGAACGTGGTGACATTGCCGGCCAGGCCCAGGGCCTCGGTGGCGCGGTAGAAGGCGTCCAGGTTCTGGCTCAGCGAGCGCAGCAGCTTCTCGTGCCGGGCCAGTTGATCGGAATGGGTGTCGAAGCCGCCCAGGCTGACGAAGAAAATCTGCCGCTGCACGCCCAGCCTGGCACGCACCGAGATCAGCTTGGCAACCGCCGCCAGTTGCTGGCCCAGACGGTCGCCGGGAAAGCTCACCATCGAGGCCGGCGCAGCGGCCAGCGCGCTGGCGATCAGGGCGTTGTAGCTGAGTCCGCGCTGCTGCCCGCTGGCGTACTCCCGGGCGAACAGATGTTCTTGCCCCGCCGCCAGCATCTCGGCATAGAGCGGGCGCAGGGCCGGATTCTGGCGCAGGAAATTGGCCTCGACGGCGCCGCCGGTGCCCAGCGCGAAACCCACCTGCGAACGGCCCACCTGCAAGAGGTTGGCGCCGGAATAGCTGATGCCGATGGGCAACTCCTGCCTGGACAGGGTCGGTGCCAGCAGGTCGGCGGCACGGCCGGCCCAGCCCACCGACTCCAGGCCGGCGGCAGAAGCCTTCTGCCACTGGTCGGACTGGTCGTTGTGCGAGAAAAGGCGCGGCGGCCGCAGGCTGCTGGCGCTGCGCACCTGACCGTCGGCGATCGGCGCCACCAGCGGCCCGACATTGGCCAGCACGGTCGCACGGCCGCGCGCGTACAGACTCTGGAACTCGCTCATCGCCGGATGTGCCGCGAACGGCACGCCGTTGTCGGCGGCGCCGAGCGCGAGCAAGCGCGACTGCGGCAGGGCCAGGTCGAGTCGGGCCTTGGCGTAGTCGCTGTAGGCGCTGCCGGAGGCCGGCAGGATCATGTTGTAGGCGTCGTTGCCGCCGAACAGGAAGATCGCCACCAGCGCCTTGTAACCCTCGGGCGTGGGCGGCACCGGATCAGTCGGCGTCGGCGGCGTCGGATCCGAGGCGGCACCGCCAGCGCCGCCCCCGCAGGCGATCAGCCCGGCGCCGGCGGCGAAGGTCGGGAGTGTGTGGAGCAGGAAATCGCGACGGGTCTGCTGGCTCATACGGATTCCTAGCGCTGCACGGCGTATTCGGGAGAAACCGCGATCACCGTCACCGCGATCTGCGCGCGCTTCATTCGCGAGGCCTCGTCCCCGGCGTCGGGCATCAGCGCGATGGCGCGGCTGGCGATGTCACGCAGCGAGGCGCTCATGCTGCCGCCCAGCATCAGCACATTGAGATCGTCGAGCAGGGCAGCGCTGTCCGCCGCCTCGGCGACGAGGCTGCCGAGATCCAGCACCGGGTCGTTGTCGCCGGCCGTCGCGGTGGTGAGGGCGATGCGCTTGCCGAGGTTGTCGACGATCAGCACGCCCTGCGTCTCGGTCTGCAACTGGAACTCCGGCGAGTAGTAGCCGGCATTCTTGATCGGTCCTGGCTGCTGGAACTGCGGGCTGAAGAAGTTGAAGACGCTGTTGGCGCCCAGTGGCGCCTGTGCATAGGCCGCCTGGGTGCGGCCGACGCCGTAGACGCCGCTGCGGCTGCGGGCCTCGAACGCGCGCAGCAACTGGCTCAGCCGCAGCAGGGGTTCCTTGAGCTTGCCGTACACGGTCTGGTCGGACAGGAAACCCAGACGTGCCTCGGGGTCGAGAAAGATCGCGGTCACCACCGCGCCCAGATCGCCGCGCACCCCCAGGCCGTTGTTCTCGAACACCCGTGCGATGCGCTCGATGAAGGCCGGCGAGGGATTGCTGGTGATCAGCTTGATGATCAACTGGCGTGCGATGAAGGGCGGCACGTTGGCGTGCTTGAACAGGCTGTCCAGCGCCGCCTTCAGATCCTGCTCCGGAGTCTGCCCGGCCGGCAGCACGCTGCCGTCGATCAGTACCTTGCTGTCGCTGTCGTGGTGATCCGGAAACGCCTTCATCGGCGCCTCTGTCTCATCAGCCTGGTTCGAGCCCCGGCCCCAGCTCGTGCGATGCGCCCAGGTCCAGCCGGTGTAGATGCGCGCGTAGTTCTCGATCACCGCCAGGTCATAGGTCGGGATCTGCTCGCCCTTGGCATCCAGAATCGGACTGCCGTCGCGGTTGAGCTGCCAGAGACCGATGCTGAACAACTGCATGGCCTCGCGGGCGAAGTTCTCGTCCGGCCGGCGGCCGCTGACCGGGTCCGGCTTGTCGTTGCCGAGATGGCTCAGGAACAACCCCATCGCTGGCGACAGCGCGATCTGCTCCAGCAGCGTCCGGAAGTTGCCGAAGGCATTGCGGACCAGCAGGTCGTAGTAGGCGGTCAACTGCATCGGCCGGTCGTTCAGCGCGGTATCGGCATCGGAGACGACGAAGATCTCCGACAGCGCGAAGGCCACGCGCTGGCGCAACTGGTCGGGCGCGGTGAGCGCGATCTCCCACCAGGCGGCATAGCGGGCGTCGGTGGCGCTGGCGCTCTGCGCCAGCAGCGCCTGGTAGCGCGGCAGATGCAGGGTGGCTGTCTTGCCGAGCTGCTCCAGCAGCCAGAGATCGCGACCGATCAGCGCGACGCGGTCGATCTCGGCGCGCGTCGGGCCGAACGTGGTCTGGGTCAGGAAGCGCGCGGAGGCGCCGCGATCCAGCAGGGTGCCGCCCAGCAGTTTGCTGTTGTCGGTCGCGGCGGAAGCACTCGCCACCGCCGTCGAGAGAGTTGTCGCCGCTACCGTCCGCCGCATCGCCGGCTCCCCGGAATCATCCTTCACCTTGAAGGCGACCTTACGTGGCGACGGGCGACTCGCCGTGTCCGGCACGATGGGCGGCGCCGGCCAAGGGATTCAGTGGGACGCACAATAAAAAAGCCGCGCGACGCGCGGCTTTCTGAAGCTCTCCCGCCGATCAGCGCGAGGTCTTCTTGAGATCCTGCACGAACTTCAGGCGGGCCGCCGCCTCGACCAACTCCGCCTGCACGCGGGCGATGTCGATGTCGGTCTTGGCACCGGCCAGACGCTCCTCGGCGGAGGTCTTGGCGGCCTGCGCGGCGGCTTCGTCGGCATCCTTGGCGCGCAGCGCGGTGTCGGCCATCACCGTCACCAGATGCGGCTGCACTTCCAGAATGCCGCCGCCGACGAAGAACGGCAGTTCCTCGGTGGCGGTCTTCACCCGCACGGTGCCGGGCTTGATGCGGGTGATCAGCGGAGCGTGGCGGGGGGCGATGCCCACCTCGCCCATCTCCGCCGGCGCGAACACCATGGTCGCTTCGCCGGAGTAGATGTTGCCTTCGGCGGAGACGATGTCGACGTGGATGTTGGACATGGCGGGAATGCGGCTGAGACCTCAGATCTTCTTGGCTTTTTCGACGGCTTCGTCGATGGAGCCGACCATGTAGAAGGCCTGCTCGGGCAGGTGGTCGTACTCGCCGGCGACGATGCCACGGAAGCCACGGATGGTTTCCTTGAGCGAAACGTACTTGCCGGGCGAGCCGGTGAACACTTCGGCAACGTGGAAGGGCTGCGACAGGAAGCGCTGGATCTTACGGGCGCGGTAGACGACCTTCTTGTCCTCTTCCGACAGCTCGTCCATACCGAGGATGGCGATGATGTCCTTCAGCTCCTTGTAGCGCTGCAGCACGCCCTGCACGTCACGGGCGGTCTGGTAGTGCTCGCTGCCGATCACGTTGGGATCGAGCTGGCGGCTGGTGGAATCCAGCGGGTCCACGGCCGGGTAGATACCCAGCGAGGCGATGTCGCGCGAGAGCACGACGGTGGCGTCCAAGTGCGCGAAGGTGGTGGCCGGCGAGGGGTCGGTGAGGTCGTCGGCAGGCACGTAGACGGCCTGCACGGAGGTGATCGAGCCCTTCTTGGTGGAGGTGATGCGCTCCTGCAGCACGCCCATTTCCTCGGCCAGGGTCGGCTGGTAGCCCACCGCCGACGGCATACGGCCGAGCAGCGCGGACACCTCGGTGCCGGCGAGGGTGTAGCGGTAGATGTTATCGACGAAGAACAGCACGTCGCGGCCTTCGTCACGGAAGTACTCGGCCATGGTCAGGCCGGTCAGCGCGACGCGCAGACGGTTGCCCGGCGGCTCGTTCATCTGGCCGTACACCAGAGCCACCTTCGACTCCGGCAGGTTCTCCAGGTCGATGACCTTGGAATCGGCCATTTCGTGGTAGAAGTCGTTGCCTTCGCGGGTACGCTCACCGACGCCGGCGAACACCGACAGACCGGAGTGCTCCTTGGCGATGTTGTTGATCAGTTCGAGCATGTTGACGGTCTTGCCGACGCCGGCACCACCGAACAGGCCGACCTTGCCGCCCTTGGCGAACGGGCAGAGCAGGTCGATAACCTTGATGCCGGTTTCCAAGAGCTCGGTGGAGCCGGACTGATCTTCGTAGCTCGGGGCCTCGCGGTGGATCGGCCACTGCACTTCGGACTTCACCGGGCCGGCCTCGTCGATCGGCTCGCCGAGCACGTTCATGATGCGACCCAGGGTGCCCTTGCCGACCGGCACCGACAGCGGCGCGCCGGTGTTCTTGACGGCGGTGCCGCGCTTCAGGCCTTCGGAGGCGCCCATGGCGATGGTGCGGACCACACCGTCGCCCAGCTGCTGCTGCACTTCCAGCACCAGCGCGACACCGTCGATGGTGAGCGCGTCATAGATTTTCGGAATCGATTCGCGCGGGAACTCCACGTCGACGACCGAGCCGATGATTTGGACGATTTTGCCGGTGCTCATGTCTTTCTCACTTTCAATCGGGGCCTTTGGCCCCGTATGTAAAAATTGTTAAACCGCCGCCGCGCCGCCGACGATCTCCGAGATTTCCTTGGTGATCGCGGCCTGCCGCGCCTTGTTGTAGGCCAACTGCAGGCTGTTGATGATCTTGCCAGCGTTGTCGGTGGCCGCCTTCATGGCCACCATGCGCGAGGCCTGTTCGGAAGCGCAGTTCTCGATCACGCCCTGGTACACCTGCGACTCGACGTAACGGGTCAGCACGTATTCCATCAGGCCTTCGGCGCTGGGCTCGTAGATGTAGTCCCAGCTATCCAGCAGACCGTCGCTCTTGTTCGCTTCCAGCGGCAGCAACTGGGTCAGCGTCGGCTTCTGGCTCATCGTGTTGACGAACAGGTTGGTGGCGAGGATCACGCGATCCACCTCACCGGCCTGATAGGCGTCGAGCAGCACCTTGATGGTGCCGACCAGCTGCGCGAGGTGCGGCGTCTCGCCGAGCTTGCTGGTTTCCGCCAGCACTTCGCCACCGACACGCTTGAAGAAAGCAATGCCCTTGGCGCCGACCACCGCGTAGCTGACCGCCGCGCCCTTGTCCTTCCACTCCTTGGTGGCGCGGACGACCGAGCGGAACAGGTTGATGTTGAGACCACCGCAAAGGCCACGGTCGGTGGACACCACCAGGATCGCGACCTTCTTCACCGGGCGCTCGACCATGAACGGATGCTTGTAGTCCGTGTTGGCGAGAGCCAGGTGACCGATGGTGCGACGCAGCTTTTCGGCGTAGGGGCGAGCGGCGTCCATGCGGTTCTGCGCCTTGCGCATCTTGCTGGTCGCCACCTTCTCCATCGCCCGCGTGATCTTCTGCGTGCTCTTGACGCTTTTGATCTTGGTGCGGATTTCTTTTAAGCCGGCCACGGGGTCTTAGTCCTGGTAGGCCTTAGGCGAAGGTCTTCTTGAAGGCGGTGATCGCGGCCTTGACGCCGGCTTCGATCTCGTCGTTGAAGTCGCCCTTCTCGTTGATCTTGTCGAGCAGCGCCTTGTGGTTGGCGGCGACGTACTGATGCAGGCCGGACTCGAAGGCACCGATCTTGGCGACCGGAACGTCGTCGAGGAAACCCTTTTCGGCCGCGTACAGCGAGAAGCCCATTTCCGCCACCGACAGCGGCGAGTACTGCTTCTGCTTCATCAGCTCCATCACGCGGGTGCCGCGCTCGAGCTGCTTGCGGGTGGCTTCGTCGAGGTCGGAGGCGAACTGGGCGAAGGCCGCGAGCTCGCGGTACTGCGCCAGCGCCAGACGGACACCACCACCGAGCTTCTTGATGATCTTGGTCTGGGCGGCACCGCCGACGCGCGACACCGAGATACCGGCGTTGATCGCGGGACGCATACCGGCGTTGAACAGGTCGGTTTCCAGGAAGATCTGGCCGTCGGTGATCGAGATCACGTTGGTCGGCACGAAGGCAGAAACGTCACCGCCCTGGGTTTCGATGATCGGCAGCGCGGTGAGCGAGCCGGTCTTCCCCTTGACCGCGCCGTTGGTGTACTTCTCGACGTACTCGGCGTTGACGCGCGCGGCGCGCTCCAGCAGACGGCTGTGGAGATAGAACACGTCGCCGGGATAGGCTTCGCGGCCCGGAGGACGCTTCAGCAGCAGCGACACCTGGCGGTAGGCCACAGCCTGCTTGGACAGATCGTCATAGACGATCAGCGCGTCCATGCCGTTGTCGCGGAAGTACTCGCCCATCGAGCAGCCGGAGTACGGCGCGATGAACTGCAGCGCGGCGGCTTCCGAAGCCGAGGCGGCGACCACGATGGTGTGCTCCATGGCGCCGTACTCTTCGAGCTTGCGCACGACGTTGGCGATGGAGCTGGCCTTCTGGCCGATGGCGACGTAGACGCAGTAAACGCCAGTGCCCTTCTGGTTGATGATCGCGTCGATGGCGACGGCGGTCTTGCCGGTCTGGCGGTCACCGATGATCAGCTCGCGCTGGCCACGGCCGACCGGGATCATCGAGTCCACCGACTTCAGGCCGGTCTGCACCGGCTGATCCACCGACTTGCGCCAGATCACGCCCGGCGCGACCTTCTCGATCGGCGAGGTTTCGGTGGCGTTGATCGGACCCTTGCCGTCGATGGGACGGCCGAGCGCGTCGACGACGCGGCCGACCAGCGCCTTGCCGACCGGCACTTCGAGAATGCGGCCGGTGGTCTTGACGGTATCGCCTTCGGCGAGGTGCTTGTAGTCACCCAGGATCACCGCGCCCACCGAGTCACGCTCGAGGTTCAGCGCGAGGCCGAAGGTGTTGCCGGGGAACTCCAGCATTTCGCCCTGCATGGCGTCGGACAGGCCGTGCACGCGCACGATGCCGTCCTGCAGCGAGACGATCGTGCCGGTGTTGCGGGCCTCGGCATTCGCATCGTAATTCTGGATGCGGGCCTTGATGAGGTCGCTGATTTCGGAGGGGTTCAGTTGCATGGGATTCTTCTCGTCAACAAGACAACACGACGGATCAGACAGGAATTAGTCAGGGGCGCGACAACTGGGTGGACAGACGCTCAAGCTCGCCGCGGGCGGAACCGTCGATGACCAGATCGCCAGCGCGGATCAAGGCGCCAGCGATCAGCGACTCATCGGTGTCCCAGGTGATCTCGACCGCACGCTGCAGGCGCTTGGCAACCGCCTGCGCCAGCACCTGCTGCTGGGCCTCGGCCACTGGCACCGCCGTGGTGATGGCCACCGCAGCACGGCTTTCGCACTCGGCACGCAGTTGCTCGAACTGCAAGCGCAGTTCCGGCAACGCCGCCAACTTGCCGTTGTCGGCGAGCAAGCGGACCAGGGCAACGCCCTGGGCGTCGAGCGCGCTGCCGGCGACAGCGGACACCAGATCGGCCAGCGCGGCGCGGGTCAGCGCCGGGTGCCCGAGCACCGCCGCGACCTGCGGCTGGGCGACCGCCTCGGCCAGGGCCGAAAGCTGCCGGGACCAGGCGGCGAAGGCATTGCCGTCGCGCGCCATCTCGAACACGGCCTTGGCGTAGGGGCGGGCCAGCGTGCTGAGTTCAGCCATGGCTCTAGCCTGTCCTTAAACGCGGGCGGCGAGGTCGCCGAGCACTTCGGCGTGAGCCTTGGTGTCGATCTCGCGCTTGAGGATCTTGGCGGCACCGAGCACGGCCAGTTCGCCGACCTGCTTGCGCAGCGCTTCCTTGGCCTGACTCACCTGACGCTCGACATCGGCGGCGGCGTTGGCCTTGATGCGGTCCGCTTCGGCGGTGGCCGCAGCCTTGGCCTGCTCGATCAGCTGCGTGGCCTGCTTGTTCGCCGTGCTCAGGATGTCCTGAGCCTGGGTCCGCGCGGCCTTCAGCTCGTCGTCAGCCTTGGAAGACGCGGCCTTGAGGGCCTGCGCGCCCTTCTCGGCGGCGGCAAGGCCGTCGGCGATCTTGGCGCGGCGTTCTTCCATCGCCTTGGTGATCGGCGGCCAAACGAACTTCATCGTGAACCAGACGAAGATCGCGAACACGATCATCTGGCCGACAATGGACGGAATGCTCGCCTGCATGGCGTGGGCTCCGGGAGGCTAAGAGGCTTACTTGACGACCGACAGCAGCGGGTTCGCGAACATCATCAGCAGACCCATGGCCACGCCGATGATGGACACGGCGTCCAGCAGGCCGGCGATGATGAACATCTTGGTCTGCAACTGGTTGGCGAGTTCCGGCTGGCGGGCGGCGCCTTCCAGGAACTTGCCGCCGAGCAGGCCGAAGCCGATGGCGGTACCGAGGGCGGCGAGGCCGAAGATGATGCCGATGGTCAGCGCGGTGTTGGCCTGGATGGCGGCGACGAATTCCATTTGTAGCTCCGGTGCGTCTTGGGTTGGGGTTGAAAACAGCTAGTGACGAATGGGGTGTAGCAAGGACAGCGGTACGGCTAAATCAGTGATGCTCTTCGTGGGCGTGGGCCATGCTCAGATAGACGATGGTCAACGTCATCATGATGAAGGCCTGCAGGGTCACGACCAGGATGTGGAAGATCGCCCAGCCCAGGCCGGGGATGATCTGCGCCCACCAGGGCAGCAGTGCGATCAGGATGAAGATCAGCTCGCCGGCGTAGAGGTTGCCGAACAGTCGCAGCGCCAGCGACAGCGGCTTGGCCAGGTACTCGACGGTGTTGAGGATGATGTTGAACGGCAGCAGCTTGGGGCCGAAGGGGTGGAACAGGAATTCCTTGGTGAAGCCACCAACGCCCTTGCCCTTGAAGCTGTAGACGAAGATCAGGATGAACACCGACAGCGACAACGCGAAGGTGGCGCTCATGTCGGCGGAAGGCACCACGCGGATGTAGGCGTGGGCGGGATCATGGCCGAGGGCACCGTAGATCTGCGCCCAGATGTGCGGGATCAGGTCCACCGGCAGCAGGTCCATGCAGTTCCAGAGGAACACCCAGCAGAAGATGGTGAGCGCCAGCGGGCCGATGAAGGTGCGGGCGCCGTCGAAACTGTCTTTCACCGAGTTGTCGACGAAGTCGACCATGATCTCGACGAAGTTTTGCAGTTTGCCCGGCACGCCGGAGGTGGCGCGCACCGCCGCGATACGGAACAGGGTCAGGAAGATCAGACCCAGCACGGTGGAAAAGATCAACGTATCGATGTGCCAGGCATCCATCGTGATGAAGCCGGCATCCTCGGACGAGGCCCAGTGCTTCAAATGGTGCGTGACGTATTCCGCCGGAGAGCTACCTGCCATCGTCTTTCCAGAGCAATGCGAACCAGTAAACCGTCAAAGTCGCCGAAAACGTAACGATCAACGGCGCGAAATTTTCTGCCATGAACTTCGCCGAGAATCCGAACAACACCACCGCAAGTGCCCACTTGCGGGCTTCGGCCCGATAGAAGTTCATCACCCGCTGTTTCGGATCGTCCGAGACGCGTCCGAAATTGACGATGCCCGCGTAGAACGTCAGTAGCGCACTGATGCCGCCACCCGCCAAGGCCGCGAGGCCCGACTCGACATTCTTGCCGACGCCCCAAACCAGGGCGAAGAGCAGAGCGATTGCCAGCTGATACAGAGCGATGTGCGTAGCCGTTTTCATTTCAGCGTCCTGCGCGGCACATCTTGGTGCACTGCATAAAGCCGAAAAAGTATAGCGGGTTCGCCCGCCTGCCAGCAACGTAAACTTTCGGTGAAGACTGAAATTTTGTCGGCAAGCCGCTGTTGACAAAGGCTTTCGGCCCGATACCTCAGGGAATCAGCGATTCATCACCAGGCCCGAAGCCAGGGCCACCCAGCGGCGCGGCAACAGGCGCGGAACCGCGCTGAGCAGCTTGTTGGCCCCTCCAGGCACCACCACGGGGCGCCCGGCAGCCAGCGCCGCCAGAGCCTGGGCGGCGACGGTTTCCGCCGCCATCATCAAGCCCTTGGGCACCGCCTTGCGCAACTGCGGCGAACCGGTGGCCTCGAAGAACGGAGTATCGACCGGGCCCGGGCAGAGCGCGGTCACCTGCACGCCGCGACCGCGCGTTTCCACCCACAGCGCCTCGCTGAACGACAGCACGAAGGCCTTGGTGGCGGCATAGATCGCCATCTGCGGCATCGGCTGGAAGCCGGCCACCGAGGCGACGTTGACAATGCCACCGTGCCCGCGCTCCAGCATCCCGGGCAGAAAGGCGTGGGCAAGATCGACCACCGCCGCGACGTTGAGCTGGATCATCTCGGCGTCACGCACCGGGTCCTGCGTGGCGAAGGCGCCAGCCGCTCCGAAGCCGGCATTGTTGATGAGCAGATCCACGCTCAGGCCCTGCCCCGCCACTTCGGCGGCCAGACGCCGACCGCATTCCGGCAGACCAAGATCGGCCGGGATCACGCTCACCGTCGCCCCCTGCTCGGCACGCAGGCTGGCGGCCAGGGCCTCCAGCTTGTCCTTGGAGCGGGCAACCAGGATGAGATGGTCGCCACGGCGCGCCAGGGCACGGGCGAAAGCGGCACCGATGCCGGACGAGGCACCGGTGATGAGCGCGGTCTGAGTCATGGCGACTTCCAGTGAATGCAGTTAGCGCAGGACAGCGAGCAGACGTTCCAGCTCGGCCGCCGTCTTGAAGGCGATGGTGAGTTTGCCGCGCCCCTTCGCGCTCTGCTGCAACTTCACGCCCGAGCCCCATTTCCGGGCCAGCTCGGCCTCCAGCGGCAGGGCGGCCGGCGTCGCCTTGCGGGCGGCGGCAGGCCTGGGCTCTTCGTGCACCAGCGCCTCGGTCTGGCGCACCGACAACTGCTTCTCCACCACCTGCTTGGCGAGCTGCGCCTGGCGGCTGCCGGACAAGGCCAGCAGCACCTTGGCGTGCCCGAAACTGAGATTGCCGGCCCGCAGCAGCGCCTGCACCTCCGGCTCCAGCTCCATCAGCCGCAGCAGATTGCTGACTGCGGTGCGCGACTTGCCCACCGCCTCGGCGCAGGCCTCGTGGGTCAGGCCGCATTCCTGGATCAGCCGGTGCAGAGCCTCGGCCTCTTCCAGAGCGTTGAGGTCGGCACGCTGGATGTTCTCGACCAGGGCGATGGCCATCGCCGCGCGCTCGTCCAATGCCCGCACCACCACCGGGATCAGGCTCAGGCCGGCGCGCTGCGCCGCCCGCCAGCGACGTTCACCGGCGACGATCTCGTAGCGATCAGCCCCCAAGGGACGCACCACGATGGGCTGTACCACGCCCTGGGCGCGGATCGACTCGGTGAGTTCGGACAAGGCCGCCTCGTCGAAGTACCGGCGCGGCTGGTGCTTGCCGGGCGTGAGCTGGTGCAGCGGCAGTTCGCGCAGGGCCTCGCCCTCGAGCTGCTCCGGCGCGACCGCCACCCCGGCGGTGTTCATGGTGCCCAGCAGGGCATCGAGACCGCGACCCAATCCGCGTTTCTTGACCGACATCGGTTGCAATTTCCCGGTTGCGAAGGCCGCCAGTATGCCGCGCGGCCGCTTTGAAGACTTTTCTAGGCCGGCAGCCGTAGCTGGCCGCCGTCGTGGCGGCGCAGCACTTCGCCCGCCAAGGCCAGATACGCCTTGGCGCCGGCCGACTGCGGGTCGTAGGCGATGATCGGCAGTCCATGGCTGGGCGCTTCCGCCAGCCGCACATTGCGCGGGATCACCGTCCGGTAGACCTTGTCGCCGTAGTGCTGGGTGAGCTGCGCCGAAACGTCGTTGGCGAGGTTGTTGCGCGGGTCGAACATGGTGCGCAGCAGGCCGTCGATATCGAGCTTGGGATTGATCACCTTGCGGATCTTGCCCACCGTATCGGTCAGCGCCGCCAGGCCCTCCAGCGCGTAGTACTCGCACTGCATGGGAATCAGCACGCCGTCGGCCGCCACCAGGGCATTGACGGTGAGCTTGGACAGGGCCGGCGGGCAGTCGAGCAGGATGTAGTCGTACTGGTCGGCGATCTCGGCAAGCGCGCCCTTGAGCGCGAAATCGCCCACCGGCTGCTCGCGCAGCTTGATCTCCGCCTCGGTCATGTCGAGATTGGCCGGCAGCACCCAGAGATTGAGCGCCGGCAGATGCTGGATCGCCTCGGCCGGCTTCGCCGCGTCGAGCAGCACGTCACGGGCGGTCAGCTCGATATTGTTCTTGTCGATGCCGACGCCCATCGTGGCATTGCCCTGGGAGTCGAGATCGACCAGCAGCACCCGCCGCTTGGCGGCCGCCAGGCTGGCGGCGAGATTGACCGAGGTGGTGGTCTTGCCCACCCCGCCCTTCTGATTAGCAACCGCAATAATTCGAGTCATTTCTTCTTCGGTTTCGCGATCACCGCGTGTCGCTCTTCGTGGAGGCCGGGCACGCGCAAGGGGCGTGTTTCAAGAATGGCGACGCCAGCCGGCACCGCTGCCAGTTCGCCGGCTTCTAGTTTGCCTTTCATCGCAAGCCAGATGCCATCGTCGGCCAGCAGGCCGGCGGTCAGCTGGAAGAAGTCCTCCAGGCTGGCGAACGCGCGGCTGGTGATGAAGTCGTAGCCCTCGCCCGTCGGCACCGCCTCGACGCGCCCCTCGATCACCGAGAAGTTGTCCAGCCCCAGGCTGCGCTGGACATGGCGCATGAAGCGCGCCTTCTTGCCATTGCTGTCCAGGCCGGTCAGCGCCCAGTCCGGGCGGGCGATGGCCAGCGGGATGCAGGGCAGGCCGGCACCGGCGCCGACATCGAGGATGCGCGGAGCCCCGTCCGGGCGCGCGGCGCACAGCGCATCCAGCAATGGCAGCAGCGACAGCGAATCCAGCAGATGCCGGACCAGCATCTCCTCCGGGTCACGCACCGCCGTGAGGTTGTAGGCCAGGTTCCACTTCTGCAGCTCGGCCTGGTAGGCCAGCAGGCGCGCGGGGGCATCCGGCGGCAGGCTCAGGCCGAGCCGGGCGATCCCGTCGGTGAGGCGCTGCAGCGGCGGGGGCTGGATGTGGGGCTGGGCCATGGGAGCGGGATTATAGGGGCCGGGCGCCGCCAAGCCGGGACGGCGGCTCGCGAGCAAGAAAAAGCCCCGCCGGGGGCGGGGCTTCTTGCCACGAACACCCGCCGACTCAGTCGTCGTTGCTGGCAAAGCCCAGCAGGTGCAACAGGCTGGTGAAGATGTTGTAGATGTCCAGATAGAGAGCGACGGTGGCCATGATGTAGTTGGTCTCACCGCCGTTGATGATGCGGCTGGTGTCGTACAGCAGCAGACCCGAGAACAAGAGCATCGACACCGCCGACAGCGCCAGGAACACGCCGCTGACGGCAACCCCGAAGAAGCTGGCCACCAGCGCGCCCAGGCTGCACAGCAGCAGCACCATCACGCCGGTCATCAGGAAACCGCCCATGAAGGAGAAATCCTTCTTGGTGGTCAGCACGTAGCCGGACAGCGCAGCGAAGATCAGGCCGGTGCCGCCGAGCGCGGTCATGATCAGCTGGCCGCCGTTGGGCAGGGCCTTGAGGTACATGTTGAGCACCGGGCCCAGGCCGAAACCGAGCAGGCCGGTGACCGCGAACACCACGTAGATGCCCTTTTCGGTGTTGGCGGTGCGCGGCAGCACGAACCAGATCAGGCCCATCGACAACAGCGAGGCGACCAGGCTGAGTCCGTAGGGCGCCTGCACGGCCATCGACACGCCGGCCATGGCGGCGCTGAACAGCAGCGTCATCGACAGCAGCAGGTAGGTGTTGCGCAGGACCTTGTGGGTGGCCAGCAGCGAGCCCTGATTGGCGGCGTAACCGCCGACGCGGACCGGGGAGGGTTCAAAAGCCATGTCGAATTTCCGTCAATGGATTGGTGAGAGGCACCTTAACGACCACGGCGGACTTGCTCAAGTTCCGCCGCCGTCGGATCACCAGCGATACCCCAGCATCAGGCTCAGGCTGTACTGCTGATCGGAGCGGCTCAGCGGGCTGTCGGCGGCGCTCCCGAGCAGGGTTTGCAGACCGCCGGTGCCATTCAGGAACCAGTTCTCACGGAAGAACCAGGTGGCGCTGACCCCGAGGCCGGCACTGCGCAGGCCACCCGCCGCCTCGAAGGCCGGCAGCGCCGAACGCGCCGCCTGCTGCGGACTGATCCCGAAGCTGCGCGCCATGGCCGCGCCGTCGGAGAAGCTCACCGATGGCCCCAGGAACACGAAGTAGCGCTCGCTGCCGACCACCGGCAGGTAGGCGGCCAGGTCAGCGCTCCAGCCGCCGCCGGAGCCGAGATTGCGGCGCAGGTCGGCACGCAGCACCACCGGGAACAGCACGTATTCGCCGAACAACTTCAGTTCGGCGGCGGGATCGAGATCGCCCAGGCCGCGTAAGCGGGGATCGTCGTCCTCGTCACGCCCCAGATCGAAGCCTGCCGCCAGACCCGCGCGATAGCGTCGGCCGCGCAGCAGATTCACACCCAGGCCCTCGGCGGTGGAGGCGAAGGCCAGGTCGCGGTAGCGCATTTCCAGGGTGAGGCCGGGCAGCGCGCGGTAGGCGCTGCTGCCCTCGTAGCTCGGCAGCAGCGCCGGGCCGGCGCTGACCAGGCCCTGCCATTCCGGCACCGGTTGCTGGAAATAGCCTTGCAGCACCTGCCCGGCCGAGTACTGCCACTCGGCGATCGGCAGGTCGGCCCGCACCGGCGCCGACAGCCCCAGGCCAAGCAGGATCAACAAGCGTGCTGGGCGCATCGGATTCTCCTGGCGGTCATCGCTGTGATTCTTGGTCACTCATCGGGGCTTCAGGCTGGGCGCCGCGCCTGAAGCCCCACTGAAGATGGCTACAGGCTCCTCAGACGCCGCAACTCCCGCACCGCCACCACCAGGCCCTCGAAGTCGTTGACGCCGGCGGCACGCAGTTCGGCGATCCGGGTTTCCGCGAAACCGATCCTCTCCCGGTGCCGCTCTACCCATTGCTCCAGACGCTCGTCGGCGCTCTTACCGGCCATCCGCAGCACCCGACCGGCCAGCAAGCGGTGGATGCGGTAGAGGTCGTCCCGCAGATTGCTGCGCGCCAGCGCATGCCATTTGCCGCGCACCTGCAGGCCGTTGATGGCGGCGTAGAGACTGAGCAGGCGGAAGCGCTCGCCGACCGCGAAGTAGGCGGCGGCGGCTTCCCGCAGGGTGACATTGGCGTCCAGCGCCAGTTCGGTGATGTCCGGGGCATTGCCCAGCACCCGGGTGGCAGCCAGACGCAGCGCCAGCGCTTCCGGCACACCCTCCGCCTGCAACTGGCTCAGGGTGCGCTGCCAGTCTTCGCGATACGCCGGTGGCAGCGCTTCCGGCAGCAGGCTTTCGATCTCGCCGATGGCGGCGCTGAACCGGTCCACCGCCTGCAGCACCGGTCGCCGCGCATAGCCGGCCATCACCAGCCAGGCGGTGGCGTGCTTGAGCAGACCGCTGGTCAGGCCCATCAGGCGGGTCTGCAAAGCCGCTGGCACCCGGTTGTCGAGCGCCTCGATGGCGTTCCAGTACCCATCCGCCTCGTAGATCTCGTGGGCGATGGCATAGGCCTTGAGCACCTCGCCACGGGCGTGGCCGTGATCGTCGGCCAGCCGGTGCGCGAAGCTCACCCCCATGCGGTTGGCCACCGCATTGCTGAGGATGGTGGCGATGATCTCGCGGCGCAGCTGGTGCTTGCGCAGCGCCTCGCCGTGGCGCTCGACCAGGGCCGGCGGGAAGTAGGCCAGAAGGTCGCGGACGAAGAAGGGATCGTCCGGCATCTCGCTGGCCAGCGTCGCGGTGTACAGCGACATCTTGGCGTAGGCGAGCAGCACCGACAGCTCCGGCCGGGTCAGGCCCAGGCCCTGGCGCTGGCGCTCCTTGAGCGCCTCGTCGTCGGGCAGGAACTCCACCGCCCGGTTGAGCAGGCCCTCGCGTTCCAGCGTGCGGATCAGCTCGCGATGCTCGTCCAGGCGCGCCGCCGACTGTGCCTCCAGCAGCGAGACCGCGCCCGATTGCACGGTGTTGTCGCGCAGCACCGCCCGGGCCAGATCCTCGGTCATCGACATCAGCAAGGGATCGCGGCTGGCGCGGTCGAGCTTGCCCTCGGCCATCAGCTGGTTGAGCGGGATCTTGATGTTGACCTCGCGGTCGGAGCTGTGCACGCCGCCGGCGTTGTCGATGGCGTCGGTGTTGAGCCTGACCCCGTTCAGCGCTGCCTCGATGCGACCCGGCTGGGTGAAGCCGAGATTGCCGCCCTCGCCCACCACCTTGCAGCGCAGCTCGCGGCCGTTGACGCGCAGGCCGTCGTTGGCACGGTCGCCCACCTCCGGGTGCGCCTGCATCGAGGCCTTCACATAGGTGCCGATACCGCCGTTCCAGAGCAGGTCAACCGGCGCCTTGAGGACGGCGTTCATCAGCTCATTCGGCGTCAGCCGCCGCGCCTCGATGGCCAGCACCCGGCGCACTTCCTCCGACAGCTCGATGGACTTGGCACTGCGCGGATACACGCCGCCGCCCTTGGAGATCAGCGTCTTGTCGTAATCGTCCCAGGACGAACGCGGCAGCGCGAACAGCCGTGCGCGCTCGGCAAAGCTGGCGCTGGCGTCCGGCTGCGGGTCCAGAAAGATATGGCGGTGGTCGAACGCGGCGAGCAGATGAATGTGCGGCGACAGCAGCATGCCGTTGCCGAACACGTCGCCGGACATGTCGCCGATGCCGACCACCGTGAAGGCTTCGCTCTGGATGTCCTTGCCCGCGCGGACCACGCCGGTGTCGTCCGTCCATTGGATTTCGCGGAAGTGGCGCTTGACGCTCTCCCAGGCGCCCTTGGCGGTGATGCCCATCTTCTTGTGGTCGTAGCCCACCGAGCCGCCGGAGGCAAAGGCATCACCCAGCCAGTGGCCGTAGTCGGCGGAGATGCCGTTGGCGATGTCGCTGAAGGTGGCCGTGCCCTTGTCGGCGGCGACCACCAGGTAGGGATCGTCCTCGTCGTAGCGCACCACATCCTTGGGCGCAATCACCTTGGCACCCTGGCGGTTGTCGGTGATGTCGAGCAGGCCGCGCAGGAAGGTCCTGTAGCCCTCCACACCCAGCTTCGCCCAGCTCTCCCGGTCTGCGGGATTGCCGGTTTTCAGCACGAAGCCGCCCTTGGCGCCGACCGGGACGATCACCGTGTTCTTCACCATCTGCGCCTTCATCAGGCCCAGCACCTCAGTGCGGAAATCCTGGCGGCGGTCGGACCAGCGCAGGCCGCCACGCGCCACCTTGCCGCCGCGCAGGTGCACACCCTCGACCTCCGGCGCGTAGACCCAGATCTCGAACATCGGCCTGGGTAGCGGCAGGTCCGGCACCTTGGCCGGGTCGAGCTTGAGGCTGACGTAATGCTTGTGGCCGCCGTCCGGCAGGGTCTGGAAGTAGTTGCTGCGCAGGCCAGCGCGCACCACATTGACCGCCGCACGCAGGATGCGGTCGGCATCGAGGCTGGCGACCTTGTCGAGCGCATCGTCGAGCGACTGGCCGATCTCCAGCTGCCGGTCGCGGCGCTGGCTCTCGCTCAGTTGCGGATCGAAGCGCGCCTCGAACAGGCGCACGATCTGCGCGCAGATCACCGGATGCGCCGCCAGCGTGCTCTGGATGTAGACCGGGCCATAGGGCAGCGCGGTCTGCACCAGATAGGTGGCGAGCGTGCGCAGTGCGGTGACCTGCCGCGCCGACAGGCCGGCGGCCAGCACCAGCCGGTTGAGGCCGTCGTTCTCGGCCTCGCCGCGCCAGGTGGCGAGAAAGGCCTGCTCGAACAGGCGGCGCAAAGCCTCCGGAGTGAGGTCGCCACTGACCTGCGCCTGCAATATGAAGCTCTGCACCCAGAGGCTGTCGCCGGTCGCCGGCCGCAGCTCCAGGGGGTCCTGGTTGACCACCCGCAGACCGAAGTTCTCCAGCACCGGCAGCGCGTCCGACAGCGCTACCGGGCCACCCTCGCGGTAGAGCTTCAGGCCCGCCACCTGCTGGTGCGCATCGAGCAGCAAGCGCACTGCCAGCGGCTGCTCGGCGCTCAGTGCGGCCAGCTGAGCGATGTCGGCGGCGGCCTCCTGCGGAGTGGTCGCCTCCTGCGCGGACAGCGGCCAGGCATCGAGGAAGCGGGCGCCGAGTCGGCCATCGGCATCGCCAGCCAGCAGCAGGGCTTCGCGCAACTGGTCGCGCCAGGAGCGGGTCACCGCCACCAGCCGTGCCTCGATCTCGTCGGCGCTGTAGCCGCTGCGGGTGCCTGGCGGGGTGCGGACGATGAAGTGCAGGCGGGTGAAGCCGCCACGCAGGAAGTCGACATTGCGCTCCACCGCGTAGCCACCGAACAGGCCCAGCAGCTCGCGCGCCAGCTGCTCGCGCAACTCGCGCGCATAGCGTTCACGCGGCACGAACACCAGGCAGGAATAGAAGCGGCCGTAGCGGTCTCGGCGCATCAGGAAGCGCAGCTGATGACGGTCGCGCAGCGCCCGCACGCTCATCGCCGCCGCGAACAGCTCGTCCTCGCCGCTCTGGAACAGCTCGTCGCGCGGCCAGGCCTGGAGGATCTCGCGCAGGTTCTTGGCCGAGTGCGAGTCGGGCGGCAGCTGCGCGCGCGCCATCACCTCGGCCACCTTGTGGCGCACCACCGGAATCTCGCTGGGCCGGGCGGCATAGGCATCGCTGGTGAACAGGCCGATCAGGCGCACGGTGCCGGCAACGCTGCCGTCGGCGGCGAAGCGCTTCACCGAGATCACGTCGAGATATTCGGCGTGGTGCACGCTGGAGCGGACATTGGCCTTGGTGATCACCAGCAGGCGCGCCGAACCGGCGTATTTGTCGAGTTCTTCCTGCGGCGCGATCAGCTCGTCGGAGGTCGCCAGCCGGGCGCCTGCGCGCAGCAGGCCGAGGCCGGCCTCGTGCAGGGTGCGCAGACTGGGGCGGCCGTCGGGCCCGGCCTCGCTGCGGCTCTCGGCAACGCCCAGGAAGGTGAAATGGCGCTCGTCCAGCCAGTCGAGAAAGGCACGCGCCTCCTCGAACTCGGCAGCGCTGGCGGCCGCCGGCGGCTGGCTCAGCTCGGTCTGCAAGCGCGCCAGCCGCTCGCGCATCGCCGGGTAGTCGGCGACCGCCGTGCGAACCTCGGCCAGGGTGGTGCGCAGGCGGTCTTCGAGCTGGGCATAGGCGGCCGCGTCGGCCAGCGGCTCGAACTCGATGTGTATCAAGGATTCCGCCGGGCCCTGGTGCGCCGCCAGCGAAGCGGGAACGTCCAGCCGCCCATCGGCGTCGCGCACCAGATACAGGATGGGATGCACCGCCCAGTCGATGACGCCGCCGGCCTCGCGCACGCAGAGCATCACGCTGTCGACCAGAAACGGCATGTCCTCGATCACCGTCTGCACCCAGGCCAGGCCGCGACCCTCGCCGGGCGGCTGTACCCGGACGTCGATCTCGCCCGGCGCGCGCTGCGCGGCCAGCCGCCAGTGGCTGCTGGCGAGCGCGTACAAGGCCTCGGGCGTGCGGGCGCGCAGGGCGTCGCCGGAGGCGGTGTCGAAGTAGCGGCGCAGGAAGCTCAGCGGTGGCGCGGCGGCGCCATCGGTGGCGGCCAGGGACTCCAGTGCCTCGGTCCAGGCAGGGCCGGCCTGCGGCCTGGGCTCGGAGGTCGGGGTCCGACCGTCGGTGTTGCTGGTCATGTCTCACTCCAGGTGCCCGTGGTGGGCATTCTTGTCGATAGGGCCAGTATGCCAGCGCCTCCGGGCGCGCCATTCCCGCTGGCTATAATCGCCATAACCTCCTCGGCAACCCCCACGCTCATGACCGAACGCCGCAGCACACCGCCGAGCCGCCTGAGTCCCCGGCGCATCTACTGGCTGTGCGTACTGGTTTGGGGTTTCGCCTCGCTGGTACTGGGCGACCGGCTGTCGGAGAGCATGAAATTCCGCATCAACGACCTGTCGCGCATCCCCGGCGCGGGCATGGTGATGCGCGATACCGAGGGCGTCTTCTACCACGTCAATGCCGATGGCCGGGCACGGGCCATCTACCCGGAACTGGCACCGCCGGAGTACCGCGACAGCTGCCTGGATTGCGTGCTGGTCACCGGCGAGCAGCTGTCGCAGACCAACGACTTCTGCGCCGCCGGCGTCAGCAGCCAGCTACCGAAGCTGGACTTCGAACTGCCCTGCCGCTCCTGGGCGGTGCTGGGCGACGGCCCCAAGGTGGTATCGGTGACGCTGTTCCTGATCCCGGTGCTGCTCTGGCCGATGCTGCGCGCCATCGGCCGTGCGCTGTCCGGCGCCAAACCGCGCATCAACTGAGCTCAAGGCCGCGCGGGCCCACCTGCCGGTCTAAAGGCGTTCCAGCAGTCCGACCAAGGCTGCCTCGGCGGCCTGTTCGCGCACCGCCTCGCGGTCGCCAGGGAAGTTGAATTCGCGGGCTTCGGCGCCACTGGCGCTGGCCCAGGCGATCCAGACCAGGCCCACCGGCTTGCCGACACTGCCGCCGCCCGGCCCGGCGATGCCGGACACCGCGATGGCCCGCTGCACCGGCGCCTTGCTCAGCAAGCCGCTGGCCATCGCCAGCACCGTCTCGCGGCTGACCGCCCCATGGGCGTCGAGCACCGACAACGGCACGCCCAGCAGCTCCTGCTTGGCACGGTTGCTGTAGCTCACCAGACCGCGCTCGAACCAGGCCGAGCTACCGGCGAGATCGGTGCAGCGCTTGGCGATCAGCCCGCCGGTGCAGGACTCGGCGGTCGCCAGCCATTCACCACGCACCAGCAGACGCGCGGCGATCTGTTCAACCAGACCGGTGCCGCTCACTGGCGGAAAATCTCCTCGGCCATGCGGTCGGCGATGGCGCCGGTGGGCCGATGCTCGTCGCGCGCGCGCTGGAAGATCGCGGTGAGCGTGTCGCCGATACGATCCAGGTGCGCCTTGGCCTGAGCCTCGTCGTAGCCGTGGGTCTCGTGGAAGATTTCGATGATGCCGCCGGCGTTGATCGCATAGTCCGGCGCGTAGAGGATGCCGCGTTGCATCAGTTCCTCACCGTGACCGGCGCGCAGCAGCTGGTTGTTGGCCGCCCCGGCGACCACCGTCGCCTTCAGCTCGGGGATGGTCAGGTCGTTGAGGATGGCGCCGAGCGCGCAGGGCGCGAAGACATCCACCTCGAGTCCGAAGATGCGCTCCATGCTCACCGCCGTGGCGCCGAACTCCTGCACGCAGCGCTGCACCGCCGGGTGATGGATGTCGGTCACCCAGAGCTGCGCACCGGCTTCGTGCAGGTACTTGGCCAGCCGGTAGCCGACATTGCCGACGCCCTGGATGGCGACCTTGAGTCCCTTGAGGTCCGTGCGACCGAGCTGGAACTTCACCGCCGCCTTCAGGCCCACGAAAGTGCCGTAGGCGGTCGCCGGCGAGGGATCGCCGCTGCGGCCGGCGGCCTGCGCCTGCGCATCGGCGAGGCCACCGACATGGGCGGTCTCCTCGGCCATCAGCCGGACATCGGCGACGCTGGTACCGGAATCCTCGGCGGCGATGTAGGCGCCGCCGAGCTTGTTGACGAAGCGGCCCATCGCACGCATCAGCTCCGGCGTCTTGTGCTTGCGCGGGTCCCCGAGGATCACGCTCTTGCCGCCGCCCTGCGGCAGTCCGGCGAGCGCCGCCTTGTAGGTCATGCCGCGCGACAGCCGCAGCACGTCGGTGAGCGCCTCGGCGTCGCTGGCGTAGGGCCACATGCGGCAGCCACCGAGGCCGGGACCCAGCCGGGTGGAATGCACCGCGATGATGGCCTTCAGGCCGGTGGCCGGGTCCTGATGGAAGGCGACGTGTTCGTGATCGTCGTACTCGGGGTGGGAAAAAACGGACATGGGGAGCCTGGGAAATCGGGATTGCCGGCCATTTTACGCGCCTGCGCCCGACGACTCCCGGCTCTCTGCATGGACCGGTTGCCCGCCCCTGCCGCCACGCCGAAAGGCGTGGCGGCCGCTGACGCTCAGCCTTTGGGAACCGCCACGGTGCGCAGGTAGGGCTTGATGGTCTTGTAGCCCTGCGGGAACAGCTTCTTGGCGTCTTCGTCCTTGACGCTGGGGACGATGATCGCGTCGTCGCCCGGCTTCCAGTTCACCGGCGTCGCCAGCTTGTGCTGATCGGTGAGTTGCAGGCTGTCGATCACCCGCAGGATCTCCTCGAAGTTGCGGCCGGTGGAGGCGGGATAGGTGAGCGTCAGGCGGATCTTCTTGTTGGGGTCGATCACGAACACGCTGCGCACCGTGAAGGTGTCGGAGGCGTTCGGGTGGATCAGGTCGTAGAGCGTCGAGATGCTGCGATCCGGGTCGGCGATGATCGGGAAGTTCACCGCCGTGCCCTGGGTCTCCTCGATGTCCTTGCTCCAGCCGTGGTGGTCGGCGAGCGGGTCCACCGACAGGGCGATGGCCTTGACGTTGCGCTTGGCGAATTCGCCCTTGAGCTTGGCGGTGTAGCCGAGTTCGGTGGTGCACACCGGCGTGTAGTCGCGCGGGTGGCTGAAGAACACCACCCAGCTTCCCTGGGCCCAGTCGTGGAACTGGATGGTGCCCTCGGTGGTTTCGGCAGTGAAGTCGGGGGCGAGATCGCCCAGTCGCAGTGTCATGGCTTGCTCCTTGTGTGCAGCTTCAGGGGCAGGCAGGTTGCGCCCGCGCCCCCGCCGAAACAAGGGATTAGCTCAGAGTTTTTCGACCATAACGGAACCCGCCCGCGAGCAGCATCGGCAGCAGCAGCAGCGCCCCCGGCGCCCCGCCGCCGCCCTGACCGCTGCCCGGCGCATCGGCGACCGTGGAGCCACCGGAACCGCCGCTGGCGCTACCGCCGGTGCCGCTCTTGGCGGGGATCTGGCGCCCGAGGTTGGCAGGGTCCAGCCAGGGACGCAGCGAGCCACCGTTGCTGCCGTCGCCGGTCCAGGCCGGAGCTAGGCGCGAGTAGTAGAGGCTGGGCAGCGGATAGGCGTCGCAGTTGCTGGAGGCGCTGAGCACGCCCACCACCTTGCCGTCGCCCACGAACAGCGCCGAGCCGGAGGAGCCGGCCGCCGCCGCGCCGAGTTCCGAGAGCATCTTCCACACCGGCAGATCGCCGATCGACAGGCCGAGGATGGTGAGCGTTGGCGGACTGGAGCCCCAGACGATCTGCCGCGCCAGCCGGCCGCCGTGGTGGATGCCGGTCAGCTCGCCGCTGGCCGGCTGGTCGCTGGCGTCAATGCCGGCCCAGTAGGGCTTGGCGCCGGCAGGCGGCGGGTTCTTGAGTTCCAGCAGCCAGACATCGCTGGACTCGGCGCGGTGGTAGGCGCCGCTGCTGGTCTCCTGCGCCGCGCTGCTGGCCGCCGCCAGATCGCTGCCGCAGGGGCTGACCGCGTTCCAGTACACCTGCACCGAGGCCGCCGCCGCCTGCGGATCGCCGCGCACGCCGTTGAGCTGCCGGCAGTGGCTGGCGGTGAGCAGATAGGGACGGCCGTCCTGCTGGCTGTTGTTGACCAGGGTGGCGGTGCAGCCGATGGCGTTGAGCACCGTGATCGCCACCACCGACTGCCCCCAATCCAGCGCCTGGTTGCGCGCCGAACAGCTGAAATTGATGGCGCAGACGCTGCCCGCCTTGGCGCTGAGCGCCGCCGGTGCGGGCGCCTGGGGATCGCGGAAGCCGGCCTGCAACTGGTCGATGCGCAGGGTGTAGCCGGCGGCGGCCAGCAGCGGCATGCGCGCCTCCAAGCGCAGCTGGTCGCCGGTTTGCGGCCGGCTCCAGTAGTCGCCGTCGCCAGCCTCGGCGGCGGTCAGCCGCTGCGCACCGACGCTCAGGCTGGCCTGGGCCGGCAGTTGCAGCTGGCTGGCGTGGAAGGCGAGGCTCAGGGCCCCGGGCACCGACAGTTCCATGGTCCAGACCGCCTGCTCGCCGTCGCGGCTCCAGCGGCCGTCGCGGGCGGCGTCGATGCTCACCGGCCGGGCGATGGCATAGCGCTCCGGCTCGGCGGCGGCCTTGGCCAGCGCCTGATCCCAGTCCAGGGCATAGGTCTCGGCGCGCGCGCTCAGTGCCAGCGTCGCCAGCAGCAGACCCAGGGCCCAGTGGCTGCGGTGGTTGCGGATGTTCATGTCGGCCTCCCCGGCCGTCGATCACGGCTTTATGGAGTGCAGACTGAAGGACTGAACCAGCCCGCAGCGGCGGCGGCCGATCAGCGTCGGGCTACTGCGGAAGAACGGCCGTCGGCGCGCGACTGTGGCGGCGGAAGCGCAGGCTCAGTCCCAACGCCGCCGCGCCCAGGCCGGCGGTCAGCCCCCACCAGAGGCCGTCGGCACCCAGGCCGAGCCCGAAGGCTAGGCCCCAGGCCACCGGCAGCCCCAGCAGCCAGTAGGCGGCGAGCGTGATCAGCATGGGGATACGGGTGTCCTTGAGGCCGCGCAGGGCGCCGTTGGCGGTGACCTGCAGGCCGTCGAAGAACTGGAAGGCGCCGGCCAGGGCCAGGAAGCCGGCGGCCTGGGCGGCAATCGCCGGATCGCGGCTGTAGGCGGCGGCGATCAGGCCGCCGGCCAGCCACATCAGGCTGGCATTGAAGGCGGCATTGCCCACGCCCAGCACCATGCCGGTGTAGCCGGCCAGGCGCGCCGCGACGGCATCGCCAGCGCCCTGGAAATAGCCGACCCGCACGGTGGTGGCAAAGCCGATGCCCATCGGGATCATGAAGGTCACCGAGGCGAAGTTGATCGCCACCTGGTAGGCGGCGATGGTCTGCTCGCCGATGCGCGCCATCAGCACCGACACCGCCACGAACAGCCCGGCCTCGGCAAGCAGGATGGCGCCAATCGGCAGCCCCAGCCGCAGCAGCTCGCGGCGGGCGCCGGGCTCGCCGCCCCGGCCGGCGAACAGCCGCAAGGGCCGCAGCCGGGCATCGCGGCCGTAGAGCCAGGCCAGGGTCGCGGCCATCACCAGACAGGCCAGGGTGGTGGCGATGCCGGAACCGACCACGCCCAGCGCCGGGATCGGCCCGGCGCCGTAGATCAGCAGCCAGTTCAGCAGCGCATTGGCGATCAGGCCCGCCAGACCGGCCAGCATCACCGGCCGCGAGGCCTCCTGGCCCTCGGCCAGGAAGCGCAGCGCGAAGAACAGGCAGAGCCCGAACGCCGAGCCGGCATAGGTGCGCAGATAGGCGATGGCCAGCGCGGTGGTCTGCGGATCCAGGCCCAGCCGCTGTAGCAATGGCGCCGCCAGCAACTGCACCAGGCCGAACCAGAACAGCGCCACCAGCAGTGCCAGCCGCAGCAGGCTGCGGCCGAAGCGGCCCAGCGATTCCGGGTCGCCGCCGGCGCCGCGACGCTGCGAGGCAATCGCCGAGGCGGCCATGAACAGGCCCATGAACAGCACGAAGGGCACGACGTTGAGATTGGTGCTCACCGCCACCGCCGCCAGCTCGCGGGCGCCGAGGCGGCCGGCCATCACCGTGTCGGTGGCGCCCATGCCCACGCCGGCCAGCTGCGCGGCGATCAGCGGCAGGGCGAGCTTGAGATTGGCGCGCATTTCGGCGCGGACGGCGGGGGACGGCAGCACGGCTGGGCTCCGGCAAAGGGCGCGCATTCTATCGGCCGCCGCCGGGGCTATAGTCTTGATCCGTCCCGCTTCCGTCGCCGCCCGGCATGCACTCCGCCCTCGCCGTCGCCAACCACCTGTTCGAACGCGCCCAGCAGGCGCGGTTGTCGCTCACCGGCGGGCAATTGCAGTGCCTGTGCTATTTCGCCCACGGTCTGCGTCTGGCCCTGGTCAACCTGCCGCTGCTCGACGAGACCGTGCATGCCGACCGCGACGGCATCAGCATCGCCAGCATCACCCGCCTGGGCCTGCACGGCAGCCGACCGGTGCCGCAGTTGCTGACCGAAGTCCGGCCTACCGCCGCCGGTCTGCTCGACGAGCTGGCGCCGGTGCTCGACCCGCAGGAGCCGGCGCTGAGCACCGTGGATCTGGTCTGGAGCCGTTTCGGCCGCTTCAGCGCCTACGACCTCGGCGTGTTCGTGCGCAGCGCCGGCGGCCCCTGGGACGAAACCTGGAACCACCCCGACCGCGTCGATGGCCAGCTGCACAGCGTCGCCAGCCAGCCGCTGGCCGCCGACGGTCGGGCGCTGCCGATCGCCAATTCGCTGATCCGCCGCTGGTTCCGCGAGCTGACCATCCAGGAGAACCGCGACCAGGCCAGCGCCGACGGTCTGGCGCCAACGGTGATGGCCCGCCATGCGCGGCCCGAGGAGACCCTCAGCCTGGCGGCGGTGAAGAAGCTGCGCGCGCCCTGAAACCGCTGCGCGGCTCGGGCCCTAGCCGCGCCGCCAGTCGTGGTAGCGCGCCACCAGCTTGAGCAGACCTTCGGGCTTGTGCGCCTGCTTCCAGACGCCGGCGCTGTACTTCGCCGCCTCCGACCAGGTCGGGTAAACGTGGATGGTGCCGAGCAGCTTGTTCATGCCCAGGCCGTGGCGCATCGCCAGGGTGAACTCGGCGAGCAGTTCGCCGGCGTGGGCGCCGACCACGGTGGCGCCGAGGATGCGGTCCTTGCCGGGCACGGTCAGCACCTTCACCCAGCCCTCGGCCTCGCCGTCGGCGATGGCGCGGTCGAGATCGTCGAGGCCGTAGCGCGCGACCTCGTAGGCGATGCCCTGCTCGCGCGCCTCGGTTTCGTTGAGGCCGACCCGCGCCACTTCCGGCGCGGTGAAAGTCACCCAGGGCAGCACCGAGTAGTCGATGCGGAAGCGCCCGCCGCGCAACCACAGCAGCGGCCCGAACAGTGCATTGACCGCCGCGTACCAGGCGGTGTGGGCGGCGGTGTGGGTGAACTGGTAAGGCCCGCTGGCGTCGCCGCAGGCGTAGATGTTGGGGAAGCTGGTGCGGCCGTAGTCGTCGACCTCGATGGTCTTGCCCAGGCGCAGGCCCAGCTCGCGCAGGCCGGTGCCGTCCAGGCGCGCGGCGCGGCCGACCGCGACCAGAATCTGGTCGAAGCCGATGCGCTCTTCACGGCCTTCGCGCTCGCAGATCAGCAGCTTCTCGCCGTCCTCGACGACCACTTCCTTGGCGCGGGTAGCCAGCCGCAGGTCGATGCCTTCGGCGGCGAAGCGCGCCTGCACCAGCGCCGAGACTTCCGGGTCTTCGCGGATCAGCAGGCGCGGCAGCATTTCCACCTGGGTCACCTGTGAGCCGAGACGGGCAAAGGCCTGCGCCAGCTCGCAGCCGATTGGTCCGCCGCCCAGTACCAGCAAGCGAGCTGGCAGCGCCTGAATATTCCAGAGCGTGTCGGAGCTGAGATAGCCGGCCTCGGCCAGGCCAGGGATGGGCGGCACGAACGGCGCGGCGCCGGTGGCGAGCACGATGTTGGGCGCGGTGAGGCGCTCGCCGCTATCGAGCTCCACCGTCCAGGGATCGACCAGCCGGGCGCTGGCCTGCCGGCAGTCGACGCCCAGGCCCTGGTAGCGCGCCACCGAATCGTGCGGCGCGATCTCCGCCACGGTCCGGCGCACGCGTGCCATCAGCGCCGGAAAATCCACCGTCGGCGCCGCGAGCTGCACACCGAAATCGGCCGCGCGACGGGCCTCGCTGGCGCTCCTGGCGGCGCGGATCAGGGCCTTGCTGGGCACGCAGCCGGTGTTCAGGCAATCGCCGCCCATCTCGCCTTTTTCGATCAGCGTCACCTTGGCGCGCACGGCGGCGGCGATGTAGCTGCTGACCAGGCCGGCGGCACCGGCGCCGATCACGATCAGATTGCGGTCGTAGCGCCGTGGCCGCCGGTAGCCGCGATAGGCCTGGCGCGCCTTCAGCGCCTCGATCAGCCGGCGCGCCAGCAGCGGCAGCAGGCCGAGCAGCGCGAAGGCGCCGATCAGGCCGGGCGAGAGGATGCCGCGCAGGCTGCTGAGCTGCGACAGCTCGGTGCCGGCGTTCACATAGGCGGCGGTGCCCAGCAGCATGCCGAGCTGGCTGACCCAGACATAGGTCCAGGTGCGGATCGGCGTCAGCCCCATCACCAGATTGACCAGGAAGAACGGGAACACCGGAACCAGCCGCAGGGTGAACAGATAAAACGCCCCTTCGCGGGCCACGCCGGCATTAATCGCCTTCAGCCGCTCGCCGTAGCGCGTCTGCAGGCTGTCGCGCAGCAGGTAGCGGGCGGCGAGAAAGGCCAGGGTCGCGCCGGCGGTGCTGGCGAAACTCACCAGCAGGCTGCCCCAGCCCAGGCCGAACAGCGCACCGGCCGCCAGGGTCAGCACCGCCGCGCCGGGGAAGCTCAGCGCGGTGACCAGAACATAGACCGCGAAGAAGCCGAGGGTGAACGCCAGTGGCCGCGCCTGTTGCAGGGCTTCCAGGGCGCCGCGCTGGGCTTTCAACGCGTCGAGGCTCAGATACCGGCCGAGGTCGAAGTGCAGCGCCAGGCTGAGAACGGCGGCGACTAGGAGCAGCAAGAGCAGCTTGCGCATGGCGCGATCTCAAGGGCTGGGAGGGAGGCCGGCTGCCAGCTTACGGCCTGTTGCTCCACCCGGATGCGCCGCGAACGCCGGCGATCATGCTCCGGCGTCCAGACGTTCTACTCCTCGTGCGGCCGCTTGCCCTCGTGCGGACGCGGCCCCGGCATGGGTGGCTCCGGAAGCTGGCCTTGCAGGCTGAGCGTCGCGCCCTGGCGGACGACCACCAGGCTGAGCTGGGCCTTGGGCTCCAGGTTGAAGAACTGGTCCAGGAGATCCACCGGACTACGCACCGGCTGGCCGTTGATGCTCTGGATCACGTCGCCGCTCTTGAGCGCGGGCGCTCCCTCGATGACCGGTGGCGCCTTCACCACCAGCACGCCCTCGCGGGTCTTGAAGTAGCCGGCGAGATCCTCGTCAAGGCGCGCCAATTGGAAGCCAGGACCGCCGAGCGGGCCGGCCATCAGGCGTCCGAACCGAGGCCCTGGCGGCGGCGGCAACGCGCCCGGTTCGCCCGGCATTCTCGGGAGCAGCAGGTCACCGCGAGGGCCGAAGCGCTCGATGTCGAAGTCCGGGGCGGAGGGCGCATCCTGACGCTGGGCCATCACCGAAACCGTCTTGCGCTTGCCACCCCGCTCCACCGCCAGCGACACCGTGGCCCCCGGCTCCAGTTCGCGCAGCGTCTGGCGCAGGGTGAGCCCGGGGCCGGGACGGGCGTCCTCGGCGAGTTCCAGCGATTGACCGTTGGCGCTCAGGATCAGGTCGCCGCTCTGGATGCCGGCTTTCTCGGCGCCGGAACCGGGAGTGACTGCGGTGACCAGCACACCCCGCTGCCGCCCTTTTTCCAGCGGACCGGGAGCGATGCTGACACCCAGCGTGGCACGCCTGGGGTCCGCCAGCAGGCCCATGGCCTGGGAAAACGGCGTGTCCTGACCGAACTGGCCCTGGAGCCGCGCCAGCTCGCGCGCCGATTTCAGCAACTGCTCACGGGCGGCGCGCAGGTTCTGTTCGGCCTGCTGCAGTTGCGCCCGCTGTTCGGGCGAAACGCCGGCTTCCGGCTCGGGCTTCTTGGCCTGCGCCGGCACGGCCAGGCTCAAGGCCAGCAACAGCGGGGGCAGCAAACGGACGATTCTCATGATTCAAAGCTCCAGAACTTCGGCCTCGCTGGCATCGCTGCCCAGGCCGGCGGTGGTGGTGGTCAGTGTCGGCGCCGCGTGCGCCGACACCAGTTGCTCGAGCAGGCGCACCCGGTGCCGCCAGAGCGTCTGGGCAGCGGCCTGGTCGGCCTGCGGCTCGAAAGCGAGATCGCTGAGCTGGAGGTCGAGCAGGGCGACATCACGCTGCAGGCTGGCGGCATTGCTGGCCAGGGCGCCGTTCCAGACGCCAGTTTCCGATTTCAGCGTGGCCAGCTCTTGCTCCAGCGCCTGCGATTGCTGCATCAGACTCGCCACCACCGCGCTGCGCGCGGGGGCGCGGCTCGGCGCCGGGTCGCTGGCGGAGGGACGCAGCAGCGGCAGTTGCGGCAGCGCCAGCAGCAGCGAGGCCGCCAGTGCCAGGCCGCCGGCCCAGCGCGCCCGACGGCGGCGGCCCTGGCGGGCGTCCAGGCGCTGACTCAGCCGCGCCCAACCGCCGGCCGGCGGGCTCAGCTCGGGCAGTTCGCGCAGGGAGCGGGACAGATCGTTCATCTCAATACTCGGTGGCGACCGCCATGGCGGCCGGCGGCGGGGAAGCCGGGGTGTGCGGCGTGGCACGGGTCGCCGGGGACGGCTCGCCGACGCCCAGCAGTTCGCGCAGTTTCTGATGCGCGCGGGCCAGTTGCGACTTCGAGAAGCTCTCGGTCTTGCCGTTCATGGCAGCGATCTCGGCATGGGTATAGCCCTCGACGTGGTAGAGCCAGAGCACCGCGCGCGGCAGCGGCGGCAGCACCGCCAGCGCCCGTTCGAGGTCGAGCTGGTGCACGTCGAAGCTGGGCACCCGCTCGACCTCCGCCTCCGGCGCGAACAGCTCCAGAAAGCGACGCTGGCCGCGCAGGTGCATCAGCGCCCGGCTCGCCGCCACCGCCCGCAGCCAGTAGCCGAACGGCGACTCGCCACGAAACTGGTGGATGCGCGCATAGGCGTCGAGAAAGCTGTCCTGCAACAGGTCGGCGGCGGTGTCGGCACAGTCCACCATGCGCCGCAGCAGGGTGTAGACCGCGCGCTCGTAGCGGCGGTAGATCAGGGCCTGGGCGGCGCGGTCACCGGCCCTGGCGCGGTCCAGCCACTCGGCCTCCAGGGGCTGGGCGAAACCGGTGGCGGCTTTGGAATCCTTGTCCATATCGGGTAGATGCGCGGCGGCTGAGAAGGGTCGCGCCCCTTGTAAGTCCGGCCGCCGCCGGCACCGCCGACATTTACCGGCCCTTTATATTTGGCCGGCGATGCCCATCCTTGAGCACCACGCCCGGTGCGCGCAGCGGAGTTGCCGAATGAACCTTGATCTGGACCGCGTCAACGCCGAGCTCGGCAAGGACACCGACGGCCTGCTCGACTGGGCCCTGGGCCTGGGCAAGCGGGTGGTCACCACCAGCAATTTCGCGCCCTATGCGGCGGTGCTGCTGCACATGGTCAGCCAGCGCCGGCCCGAGACTCCGGTGCTGTGGATCGACGCCGGCTATGCCACGCCCGCGACCTACCGGGTCGCCGACGAGATCGTCGAGCGCCTGAAGCTGAATCTGGTGGTCTACCAGCCGCGCCGTTCCAGAGCCCACCGCGAGGCGGTGGAGGGCGCGCCGCCCGGTCTCGACGAGCCCGAGCGCCTGGCGCGCTTCACCCAGGAGGTGAAGCTGGAGCCGTTCGAGCGTGCGGTACGCGAACTCCAGCCCGAGGTCTGGCTCACCGCCCTGCGCGCCGAGAGCACCGCCGAGCGTGCCGCCATGCAGCCGGTGTCGCTCGGGCGCAACGGTCTGCTGAAGGTGACGCCGCTGCTGCACTGGTCCAGCAAGCAGATGTACGAGTACCTGCAGCAGCACGGCCTGCCCAACAACTTCGACTACTACGATCCGACCAAGATCGAGGGCCACCGGGAGTGCGGTCTGCACACCGCAGTCTGAGTCCGGCGTTCAGCCGCCCAGCCGGGTCCAGCGGCGCAGCCAGAACAGCTGCACGGCGATCATCAGCAGGGTCACCGCGAACATCGCCAGGGCGAGCGCGGCGGCGTAGCCGAAGCGCAGATACTCGAAGCCGTTCTGGTAGACGTAGAGCGGCAGCAGCAGGGTGCCGAACTGCGGCCCGCCCTTGGTGATGATCAGCGCCGGGGTGAAGCTGGTCTGGAACGACAGCGCGGCGTCACGGCAGGCCAGCAGCAGCAGCACCGGCAGCAGCATCGGCAGGGTCAGCCGCCGGAACACGGTGAAGGCGCTGGCGCCCTCCACGGCGCTCAGGTCGTACAGCTCGGCGGGGATCTCCTTGCGGGCGGCGATCAGCACCACCACCAGTTCGCCGAGCAGCCAGAGCCCGATCAGCGCCAGCACCCGGCGGGCGGCGACGGCATCGGTGAGCCAGATGTCCGGGGCGATGCCGAAGGCGCCCAGCAGCCAGGCGAAGGGGCCGTAGAGCGGGTTGAGGATCCACAGCCAGAGCAGCGCCCAGGCGATGTCCGGGGTCAGGCTGGGCGCCAGTGCGGCGGCGCGCAGCAGACCGACGCCGCGTCGCGGCCGGTGCAGCAGCAACGCCAGGCCCAGCGCCAGCAGCAGCCGCAGCGGCACCGACCAGGCCGCCACCGTCAGCGAGTTGCCGAGCGCGGTCCAGAACAGCGGATCGTTCCAGGCCTTGGCCAGATTGCCCAGGCCGACCGCGCGCGGCGGGTGCAGGCCGTCGAAGTCGCTGAACGCCAGCGGCAGCGCCATCAGCGCCGGCAGGCCCAGCAGCAGCGCCAGCAGTAGCAGGCCCGGCAGCGTCCAGTGCCAGTGGTGCAGGAAGGCGCGCAGGCGATTCATGCCGGACCGGCGTGGCGGACCGGCGACAGCGCCTCGCCGCTATCAGGGTCGAACCAGCTGGCGCGCCCGAGCGCCAGTCGCAGCGGCAGGCTCACGCCCCGCCCCACCCGCAATTCCGGCTCGGCGCGCGCCGCCAGCCGCTGGCCGCCGGCCTGCAGCCAGACGATCTGCTGCTCGCCCAGCGGTTCGACCTGCTCCACGGTCGCCTGCAGCGTCGCCTGCTGCGGGTCGTCCTGCGCCCAGCGCGAACCGGGCAGGCTCAGGTGCTCGGGCCGCAGTCCCAGCACCAGCCGCCGGCCGGCGGCGGCGGGGGCCGGGCTCAGGCGGCGGCTGAGCTGCTGATCTCCCCACCAGAGGCCGCCGTCCAGCGCCAGCTGCACCTCCAGGGTGTTCATCGCCGGCTGACCGAGGAAGCGCGCCACGAACAGATTGGCCGGCTCGGCGTAGACGGTGCGCGGCGGCGCCAGCTGCAGCAGGCGCCCCTCGTGCAGCACGCCCAGGCGGTCGGCCAGGGCCATCGCCTCCGATTGATCGTGGGTGACCAGCAACATCGCCGCGCGACTACCGGCATGGGCCTTGAGGATCTCGGCGCGGGCGCGCACCCGCAGCTGGGTATCGAGGCTGGACAAGGGCTCATCGAGCAGCAGCGCCTTGGGCTCGCGCAGCAGGGCGCGGGTGAGGGCGACGCGCTGGCGCTCGCCCCCGGACAGTTCGCGCGGACGGCGCGCCAACAGCGGCGTCAGATCGAGCGTGTGGGCGGCGGCACGGGCGCGGTCCTCGGCATCGCGGCGCGCCATGCCGCGCGCGCGCAGGCCGAAGCAGAGGTTTTCCAGCACGCTCAGGTGTGGGAACAGCGCATAGCTCTGGAACATCATCGCCACGTCGCGCTGCCCGGGCGGCAGGGCCTGCACCGGCCGGCCGTCGAGGCGGATCTCGCCCGACTGCACCGGGCTGAGGCCGGCGATCGCGCGCAGCAGCGTCGACTTGCCGGAGCCGGAGGGTCCGGCGATCACCACCCGCTCGCCGGCCGCGACGCTCAGCGTCAAGCCGCGCAGTACCGGGCGGCCGTCGAGTGCGACGCCGAGGTCGTGCAACTCCAGCATCAGGGCGCGCCCCCGGCCGCCGGCGGCGGCGCCTTGCGCGCCTGCTCGCGGGCCAGATCCTCGGCCAGCAACGGCCGGGTGGCGTCGCGGATCTGCCGCGCCACCAGCACCGTGTCGGCGCCTTCCAGATCGGACTCGCCGGGCAGCGGCGGCTCGTAGAACCATTCCTCCAGCAGCACGTCGGCCTTGCTCTCGATCTCGTGCCAGACCGCGACATTGGGCGTGCGCCGCAGGGTCGGGATGGCGTCGAGGAAGACCTGGGCATGCGCCGGCTTCTGCGTGGGGTCGAGGAAAGCCGGCGAGTGCGCGACGGTCTTGCGCGAGGGCACAGTGCGGCCGCTCTTGGCGAGGATGCTCTGCCCGGCCTCCGACAAGGCGTAGGCGACGAACCGCTGCGCCGCCTGCGGCTGGCGGGAGGCGCGCGCCATGCAGTAGGCATCGGCATGCAGCACACCCACTTCCTGCTGGAGACGCGGCAGCGGCGCGACATCCCAGTCCAGGCCCTTGCCCTGCCCTTCCAGCTCGCGCAGGGTGGCGGTGTAGCGGCGGCTCTGGAACAGCATGCCGAGCGCGCCCCGGGCGAAGCGGGCGTCGTTGTTCTCGGCCTGGTATTCGATCAGCCGGGGCGTCACCCGGTAGCGGCTGATCAGCAGCTTCACCGCGTTGAGCCCGAGCAGCGCCGGACCACGGTCGAGGGTGAGCGTGCTGGGCGCCTGGAGGTCATCGACCAGTTCGCCGCCCATGCCCCAGATGAAGGGCGCCAGCCGGATCAGCAGCGGATCGAGCCCGACGCCGTGGATGTCGTTGCGCTTGTCGCCATCGAGATCGCGGGTGAGCAGACGCGCGGCGGGGATCAAATCCTTGAAGTAGGTCCAGCCCGGCTGCGGCTCGGGCACCCCGTACTGCTTGAACAGCGCGCGGTTGTAGTAGATCACCAGGCTGGAGACGTTCTGCGGCAGGCACATCAACTGCTCGCGGTAGCGGAAGGCCTCCACCGCCGGCGCGTAGAACTCCTCCTCCTTGAACTGGCCGCTGGCGCTCATCGCCGGGCCCAGCGGCAGCAGCACGTCCTTCGCAGCGAACTGGCCGAAGCGGCGGAAGTTGAGGATGAACAGATCCGGCGGGTTGCCGGCCGCGAAGGCGGTGGACAGCTTGGCCATGTGGTCGGCCTGCTTGCCCACCGGCAGCAGTTCGACCTTCTCGCCGGGATGCGCCGCTTCATAGGCGCCGATCAGCTCGCGGTAGCTCTTCAGCTCGGCGGTGTCGCCGAACACCTGGAGCTTGACCACGGTGGCCTTGCCGGTGGCGGCGGGCGCAGCGGTCTCAGCGCCGGAGGAGCCGCCGCGACCGCAGGCCGCGAGGCTCAGCGGCAGCAACAGGGCCAGCGCGGCGCGGGAAAGGCAGGAGGCGGACACGTTAGTTCTCCGGTCGATGATCGAGACTGCGGAACAGGCCCTGCGAGGCGAGGAACGCCAGCAGCACCGGCAGGGTCAGCAGGGCAGCGCCGGCCATCAGCACCGCCCATTGGGTGGGGCCGAGCAGGTCCAGCGCGTGCAGCAGCAGCGGCGCGGTCAGCTCGCGCTCGCGTTCCAGATACAGCAGCGGCTCCAGAAAGCCGCCCCAGAACTGCATCGCGGCCAGCGTGGCCACCGCCACCGTGGTCGGCCGCAGCTGCGGCAGGGCGATGCGCCACCACTGCGCCGGCAGGCTCAGGCCATCGAGCCGGGCGGCGTCGAACTGCTCGCTACCGAGCCGGCGCATCGCCACGAAATAGAGCAGCACGAACAGCGGGCTGGCGCCATACAGCGCGGGGGCCAGCAGCGGCAGCACGCTGCGCGACAGGCCGAGCCACTCGAACAACACGAAGCGCGGCACCCAGATCGCGGTCAGCGGGATGCTCGCCGCCACCACCAGCAGGGCCACCGCGCGCAACTGGCGCTCGGGGCTGAGCCGGGTCATGGCAAAGCCGGTGAACGAGGCACAGAGCACGCTGAGCACAACACCAGCCAGGGTCAGCGCCACCGAATTGACCAGGCCGCTGGCCATCGGCACCCATTCGAACACCCGCCGGTAGGCCTCCAGGCCCGGCGCCTGCGGCCAGGCCAGCGGCGACACCGGGATCGCCGCGCCCGGCGTGCGCAGACTGCCGATCAGCATCCACAGGAATGGCGCCAGCAGAACCGAGCCCGCCAGCGCCGACCACATCCACCGAAAACCCCACCGAACCCGAACCATGCGTCGAGTGTAGCAACCGCGCTAGCTCAATCTGCACATCCGCTACACATAGGCTTGACCAAACGACCGGTCGCGCCGGGCGCCGGTCTTTATGGCTTTTTTATGCCTCGTCGCCCGCCCCCCTCTCGACCCTTTATCGGGAGGGGGAGCCTAATGTCATGCCTCTGGCAAGGCCGCCGTCGCGGCCAGGAGCTTTTTTATGGACGACCTGATCTTCCTGGGCCTCGGCCTCGCCGGCTTTCTGGCGATGCTGGCCTACGCCCGCTACTGCCACCGGAGCTGATACCCATGCCGACACTCGACCTCGTCCTCGGCGGCCTCACCGTCGCCGTCCTGCTGGCCTATCTGGGCTACGCGCTCATCAAGCCGGAAAAATTCTGAGGGCCGCAGGCCTTCGACGCGAGACCATCATGACCATCAATGGCTGGCTGCAGATCCTTGCCTACTTCCTCGCCCTGCTGCTGCTGACGCGGCCGCTGGGCGGCTTCCTGTACCGCGTCTTCGAGGGCGAAAAGACCCTGCTCTCACCGGCCCTCGGACCGCTGGAGCGCGGCATCTACCGCGTGACCGGCGTCGATGCCCGGCGCGAACAGGGCTGGCTCGGCTACACGGCGGCGATGCTGCTGTTCAACCTGCTGGGCTTCCTGTTTTTGTACACGCTGCTGCGCCTTCAGGGCGGGCTGCCGCTGAATCCGCAGGGCCTGCCGGGCGTGTCGCCGCATCTGGCGTTCAACACCGCCATCTCTTTCGTCACCAACACCAACTGGCAGTCCTACGGCGGCGAGAGCACCCTCTCCTACCTGAGCCAGATGCTGGGCCTGACCACCCAGAACTTCGTTTCCGCCGCGACCGGCATCGCCGTGGCACTGGCCGTGGTGCGCGGCTTCGTGCGCCGCAAGAGCGACAGCCTGGGCAACTTCTGGGTGGACCTCACTCGCGCCACGCTCTACGTGCTGCTGCCGCTCGCCATCCTCAGCGCCCTGGCGCTGGTGGCGCTGGGCATGCCGCAGAACTTCGCCCACTACACCGAGGCAACCACGCTGGAGGGCGCCCAGCAGCTCATCGCCCAGGGGCCGGTGGCCTCGCAGGTCGCGATCAAGCAGCTCGGCTCCAACGGCGGCGGCTTCTTCAACGTCAATTCCGCGCACCCGTTCGAAAACCCCAACGCGCTCTCCAACTTCCTGGAATCGCTGTACCTGATCCTGATCGCCGCCGCGCTCACCAACACCTTCGGGCGCATGGTGAAGGACGAGCGCCAGGGCTGGGCGCTGTTCGGCGCCATGGCCATCCTGCTCGCCGCCGGCATCGGCATCAGCTACTGGAGCGAGTCGCAGGGCAACCCGGCGGTCGCGGCGCTGGGCGTCGAGGGTCCGAACCTGGAGGGCAAGGAGACCCGTTTCGGCGTCGCCCAGTCGGTGATCTGGAGCGCGGCCACCACCGCCGCTTCCAACGGCTCGGTCAATGCCATGCACGACAGCTACACGCCGCTCGGTGGGCTGGTGCAGATGCTCAACATCCAGCTCGGCGAAGCGATCTTCGGCGGCGTTGGCGCCGGCCTCTACGGGATGATCGTCTACGCCATCCTGGCGGTGTTCATCGCCGGCCTGATGGTCGGCCGCACGCCGGAATACCTGGGCAAGAAGATCGAGGCGCGGGAGCTGAAGCTGACCATGCTGGCGGTGCTCTGCCTGCCGCTGGTGCTGCTCGGCTTCAGCGCCTACGCCAGCGTCTCGCCAGAAATGCTCAAGGGGCTCGCGAACGCCGGCCCGCACGGCTTCAGCGAGATCCTCTACGCCTTCAGCAGCGCCGCCGGCAACAACGGCTCCGCCTTCGCCGGCCTCAGCGCCAACGCGCCGCTGTGGAATACCTTGCTGGGCATCACCATGCTGGTCGGCCGCTTCGCGATGATCGTGCCGCTGCTGGCGGTGGCCGGCTCGCTGGCGGCGAAACCGGCGGTTGCCCCTTCGGCCGGCACCTTCCCCACCCACGGCGGCTTGTTCGTCGGCCTGCTGATCGGCGTGCTGCTGATCGTCGGCGGCCTCACCTACTTCCCGGCGCTGGCGCTGGGGCCGATTGTCGAGCAGCTGGCACTGCACGCCGGCCAGAACTACTGAATCGAATCCGCGCAGCCGGTGGGCTGAAGCCCACCCTACGGAGACTCCCTATGAAAGCGCAGAAACAATCCCTGTTCGACCGGCGGCTGCTGGCCCCCGCCATCGTCGATTCCTTCCGCAAGCTCAACCCGGCTTCGCTGGCGAAGAATCCGGTGATCTTCATCACCGCCCTGGTCGCCGCGCTCGCCACCGCGCTGCTGCTGCGCGACGCCAGCACCGGCGCACCGGCCCTGGCCTTCTCAGGCCAGGTAGTGGCCTGGCTGTGGTTCACGGTGCTGTTCGCCAACTTCGCCGAGGCGATTGCCGAGGGCCGCGGCAAGGCGCAGGCCGACTCGCTGCGCAAGACCCGCTCGCTGACCGTCGCCAAACGCCTGGCCAGCCCGGAAGCGGTGACGACAACCGAGGTCCCGGCCACCCAGCTCAAGGTCGGCGACTACGTGCGCGTCGATGCCGGTGAGGTGATTCCCGGCGACGGCAGCATCGTCACCGGCGTCGCCACCGTGGACGAGTCCGCCATCACCGGCGAATCGGCGCCGGTGGTGCGCGAGTCCGGCGGCGACCGCAGCGCCGTCACTGGCGGCACCCGCGTGCTCTCCGACAGCCTGGTGATCCGCATCAGCGCCGCCGCCGGTTCCAGCTTTCTCGACCGCATGATCGCCCTGGTTGAAGGCGCCGCCCGCCAGAAGACCCCCAACGAGCTGGCGCTCAACGTGCTGCTGGCCGGCATGTCGCTGATCTTCGTGCTGGCGGTCGCCACGATTCCGGCTTTCGCGGCCTATGCCTCCGCCGGTTCAGCGTCATTGGCAAGTGCGCTGGGGTCGGCATCCGCGACGCTTCCCGCACCCACTTCGCTGCGCGAAGGCACCGTGTCAGCGTCGCACGCGGGTGGCCCGATCTCGCTGATCGTGCTGATCGCCCTGTTCGTGACTCTGATCCCCACCACCATCGGCGCCCTGCTGTCGGCGATCGGCATCGCCGGCATGAACCGCCTGGTCAACTTCAACGTGCTGGCGATGTCGGGCCGCGCAGTGGAGGCAGCCGGCGATGTCGATACCCTGCTGCTCGACAAGACCGGCACCATCACCCTCGGCAATCGCCAGGCGGTCGCCTTCATCGCCATGCCCGGCGTCGAGGCCGAGGAACTGGCCGAGGCGGCACAGTTGTCCAGCCTTTCCGACGAGACGCCGGAAGGCCGCAGCATCGTCGTGCTGGCCAAGGAGCGCTACGGCCTGCGCGGTCGCGACATGGCGAGCGCTCACGCCAATTTCATCGCCTTCAGCGCCCAGACCCGCATGTCCGGCGTCGACATCGACGGCCAGGTGATCCGCAAGGGCGCGGTGGACGCGGTGGTCGAGCAGGTGCGGCTCGCCGGCCAGAGCGTGCCGCCCGAACTGCTGGCGGAAACCGAGAAGATCGCCAAGAGCGGCGGCACGCCGCTGGCGGTGGTACGCGACGGCCGGGTGCTCGGCCTGGTGCAGCTCAAGGACATCGTCAAGGGCGGCATCCGCGAGCGCTTTGCCGAGCTGCGGCAGATGGGCATCCGCACGGTGATGATTACCGGCGACAACGCCATGACCGCCGCCGCCATAGCCGCCGAGGCCGGCGTCGATGACTTTCTCGCCCAGGCCACGCCCGAGGCCAAACTCAAGCTGATCCGCGAGGAGCAGGCCAAGGGCAAGCTGGTGGCAATGTGCGGCGACGGCACCAACGATGCGCCGGCGCTGGCGCAGGCCGATGTCGGTGTGGCCATGCAGACCGGCACCCAGGCGGCGCGCGAGGCCGGCAACATGGTCGATCTCGATTCCGACCCGACCAAGCTGATCGAGGTGGTGGGCATCGGCAAGCAGATGCTGATGACCCGTGGCGCGCTGACCACCTTCAGCATCGCCAACGATGTCGCCAAGTATTTCGCGATCATCCCGGCGCTGTTCGTCGCCATCTATCCGCAGTTGAACGCGCTCAACCTGATGGGCCTGCGTTCGCCGCAGTCGGCGATCCTGTCGGCGATCATCTTCAACGCGCTCATCATCGTCGCGCTGATCCCGCTGGCGCTGCGCGGCGTCGCCTACCGCCCGGGCCCGGCCGCCGGCCTGCTGCGCCGCAACCTGCTGGTCTACGGGCTTGGAGGGCTGGTGGCGCCCTTCATCGGCATCAAGCTCATCGACCTCCTGGTCAACCTCGTCGGTCTGGTTTGAGGATTACTCCCATGCGCGAACACCTACGCCCCGCGATCAGCCTCCTGGTCCTGTTCAGCCTGCTCTGCGGCCTCGCCTACCCGCTCGCCGTCACCGGCCTGGCGCAACTGATCTTCCCCAGCCAGGCCGCCGGCAGTCTCGCCAGCCATGACGGGCGGGTGATCGGCTCCTGGCTGATCGGCCAGAACTTCAGCCAGCCCGGCTACTTCCACGGCCGCCCTTCCGCCGCCGGCGCCCAGGGCAACGACGCCAGCGCCTCCTCCGGCTCCAACCTGGGGCCCACCAGCAAGGCCTTGCAGGAGCGCATCGCCGCGACGGTGGCGGCGCTGAAGGCCGAGAACCCGGGCGCCGCCATTCCCGCCGATCTGGTCTACGCCTCCGGCTCCGGGCTGGATCCGCAGATCTCGCCAGCGGCGGCGCGCTTCCAGGTTCCGCGCATCGCGGCGGCGCGCGGCCTCGACGCCGCCAAGCTAGACCAACTGATCGACCGCCAGACCGAGCCGCGCCTGCTCGGACTCTGGGGCGAGCCGACGGTGCATGTCCTGGTGCTCAATCTGGCGCTCGACGCGCTTGCACAAGAACCCTGAGGGAGCGCCGACCTATACTGTGCCGGCACCGATCTTGGTGCCGGCTGTGATCGGTGATGGACGTTCTGGGAAATTCGCTGTTGCTGCTGTTCGCACTGTTCCTGGTCGTCCTCAACGGCTTTTTCGTCGCGGCCGAATTCGCCATCGTCAAGCTGCGCGGAACCCGGGTCGCGGAGCTGCGCGAATCCAATGGCCTGCGCGGCCAGATGCTGGCGCGGGTGCACCGCAATCTCGACGCCTACCTGTCGGCCTGCCAGCTCGGCATCACGCTGTCCTCGCTGGGGCTGGGCTGGGTCGGCGAACCCGCCTTCGCCAGCCTGCTGGAGCCGCTGCTCGCCAGCGTCGGCGTCACCGATCCGGAGACGGTGCACACCGTCGCCTTCCTGGCCGCCTTCTCACTCATCTCCTACCTGCACATCGTCATCGGCGAGCTGGCGCCGAAGAGCATGGCGCTGCGCCGGCCGGAAGCCACCTCGCTGTGGACGGCGCTGCCGCTGTTCCTGTTCTACTGGGGCATGTATCCGTTCATCTGGGTACTCAACGCCAGCGCCAACCGGGTGCTGCGCTGGTTTGGCCTCGCCACCACCGGCCACGGCCACGACAGCTACTCGCAGGATGAGCTGCGGATGATCCTGCACATGAACCGCGCCGCCGCCGACGGCCCGCACAGTGAAGTCAACCACTGGCTGTCGCACGCGCTGGAACTGCCGGAGCTGACCGTCGGCGATCTGATGCGGCCCTGGCGCGAGGTGGTGGCGCTCGCCGCCGACGACGAGCATCTCGACCTGCGCCGCACTTTTCTTCAGCACCGCTACAGCCGCTATCCACTGCTCGACGCCGCAGGCGAACCGATTGCCGTGGTGCATATCAAGGACGTGCTGCTGATCGGCGCCAGCGACGGCTACTCGCGGCGCCTGCGCGAGGAGGCCAACGAGCTGATCCGTGTCCACGAGGACGATCCGGTGCTGCCCCTGCTGCGCGAGTTCCGCCAGGGCGCCTCGCATTTCGCGGTGGTCGATGACGGCTTCGGCAAGGTACTGGGCTTCCTCACCCTGGAAGACATCATCGAGGCGATGCTCGGCGAGATCGTCGACGAGCACGAGCGCGAGCGCAGCAGCCAGGTGCGGCGGCGCATCCAGCGGCTGCGCGACGGCAGCCTGCTGGCGCGCGGCGATACCGCCTTGTTCCGCATCGAGCGCGCGCTCGGCCAGAGCCTGGACGGCAGCGAGGACTACAACACCCTCAGCGGCTGGCTGATGGCCAAGCTCGACCAGATCCCCCGCGCCGGCGATCAGGTGCGCGCCGAACGCTGGCGGTTTGAGGTGCAGGCCGCCAACGGACCGCGCGTCGAGCGGGTCCGCATCCACCCGGTGTGAGCCCGTGAGCGAAGTCCCGCGCCCCGATCCCGATGCCCTGCTGGCCGAAGCCCAGAAGGAATCGCGCGGCAAGCTGAAGATCTTCCTGGGCATGGCCCCGGGCGTCGGCAAGACCTACGAGATGCTCAGCGCCGGCCGCAAGAAGCAGGCCGACGGCATCGACGTGGTGGTGGGCGTGGTGGAGACCCACGGCCGCCGGGAAACCCAGGCGCTGACCGAGGGTCTGGAACTGCTGCCGCGACGCCAGCAGGCCTACCAGGGCCGGGTGCTGGAGGAGTTCGACCTCGACGCCATGCTGCGTCGCCGGCCGCAGCTCGCGCTGGTCGATGAACTCGCGCACAGCAATGCGCCGGGCTCGCGCCACCCCAAGCGCTGGCAGGATGTCGAGGAGCTGCTCGATGCCGGCATCGACGTCTACACCGCGCTCAACGTGCAGCACATCGAGAGCCTCAACGACGTGGTGGCGCAGATCACCCGCGTGCGGGTGCGTGAGACGGTGCCCGACGCGGTGCTCGACGCCGCCGACGAGATCGAGCTGATGGACCTCACCCCGGCGGCGCTGATCGAGCGTCTGCGCGAGGGCAAGGTCTACGCCGGTGACGCCGGCGAGCGGGCGCTGGCCGGCTACTTCACGCCCGCCAACCTCACCGCCCTGCGCGAGCTGTCGCTGCGCCGCACCGCCGAACGGGTCGAGGATCAGCTCCAGCAGCACCGCCTGCGCCAGGGCGTGCGCGACATCTGGGCCGCTGGCGAGAACGTGCTGGTGTGCATCAGCGAGTCGCCATTCTCGGAATCGCTGGTACGCGCCGGCCGCCGGCTGGCCGACCGCTACAACGCACCCTGGACCGTGCTCTACCTGGAAACCGAGCGCAGCCGCCGGCTCGGCGAGAAGGCCCGCGACCGGGTCGCCGCCACCCTGCGTCTTGCCGAGGAGCTGGGCGCCGAGACGCGCATCCTGCCCGGCCGCTTCGACCTCGCCGCCGACCTGCTCGCCTACGCGCGGGAGCACAACTTCACCCAGTTGATGGTCGCCAAGTCGCGGCGCTCGCGCTGGTTTGAATGGCGGCACGGCTCGGTGGTGGACAAGCTGGTGCGCGAGGCCAGTGGACTCACCGTGCAGGTACTGACCGAGCGCGACGAGCAACCGCCACCGGAGCCGCTGATCCCGCTGCCTTTCGAGCTGGGGCCGCGCCGCGCCTACGCCTACAGCCTCAGCGCGCTGCTGGCGGTGACCGTGGTCGGCTACTTCGTCGATCAGCTGATCGACATCCCCAACATCTCGCTGGCCTACCTGCCGGTGATCCTGCTCACCGCCACCCGCTACGGCCTGACGCCGGCGCTGATCACCGCCTTCCTGTCGACCCTGGCCTACAACTTCAGCTTCACCGAGCCGGTGTTCACCTTCCACGTGGCAACGCCGGAGAACGTGGTGGCCCTGGGCTTCTTCGGCGCCATCGCGGTGATCGCCAGCCGGCTTACCGTGCGCCTGCGCGAGCAGACCCTGCTGGCGCGAGAGCAGGCCGACGCCACCGCCTCGCTGCTGGCCTTCGCGCGGCGCATGGCCGGCCTGCGCAAGCTCGACGAACTGCTCGGCAATACCGCCCTGCAACTGCGCAACCTGCTGCGCGTGCAGGCGGTGCTGCTGACGCCCGACGAACGCGGCCAGCTCCGGCTCAGTGCCGCCGCCCCCAGCGGCGCCAGCCTCAACGAGGCCGATATCGCCGCCGCGCAATGGGCCTATGAGAAAAACCAGGTGACCGGGCGCGGCTCCGACACCCTGCACGGCGCGCGCCGGCTGTTCGTGCCGGTCCGCACTCCCAACGGCGTGGTGGCGGTGGCCGGCGTCAGCGGCGACGACGCGGACTTCGTGCTGGCGCCGCCGCAGCGGCGGCTGCTGGAGTCGATCTGCGACCTCGCTGCCATCGGCGTCGAGCGCGTGCGCCTGGCCAAGGATGTCGATCAGGCCAAGACCCAGGCCGAGACCGAGCGCCTGCGTTCGGCGATGCTCACCGCCGTCAGCCACGACCTGCGCACGCCGCTGGCCGGCATCCTCGGCGCGCTCTCCAGCGTGCGCGCCTACGGCGAGCAGATGCCGCCCGGCGAGCGCGAAGGCCTGCTCGCCGACGCCGAGGAGGAAACCCGGCGGCTGGCGCGCTTCGTCGGCAATCTGCTCGACCTCACCCGGCTGGATGCCGGCGCGCTGACCCCGCGTACCGAGCCGGTGCGGCTCGCCGAGGCGGTGCGCGAGGTGCTGCGGCAGATGCAGTCGGCGCTGGCCCGCCACCGGCTGAGCGTGAAGGTGCCGGACAGCCTGCCGCCCCTGCGCCTGGACCCGTCCCTGCTCGAACACGTGCTCAGCAACCTGCTCGACAACGCCGCCAAGTACACGCCGGAGGGCAGCGAGATCGAGCTGGTGGCCGAGCAGCACCGCTTCAGCATCAGCCTGCAGGTGCGCGACCGTGGGCCGGGCATCCCCGAGGACGAGCTGGGCAAGATCTTTGACCTGTTCCACCGCGTGCGTCAGGGCGACCGCAACCGCGCCGGCACCGGCCTGGGCCTGGCGATCAGCCGTGGCTTCGCGCAGGCGATGGGCGCCGAAGTACGCGCCCGCAACCGCGACGACGGCGGCGCGGTGTTCGAGGTGGACTTCCCCTCGCGGCTGATCGTCGAACGCGGCGCCGAGGAAGTGATCGGCCCATGAGCCGAGCGCTGGCGGCATGAGCGCCCCGAGCCGGCTGGCGCTGATCGTCGAGGACGAGCCGGCGATCCGCCGCTTTCTGCGCGCCACTCTCGCCGCCAACGGCTACGAGGTACTGGAAGCCGCCACCGCCCACGCCGGCCTGACGCTGGCGCGCGGCGAAAAGCCCGATGTCCTGATCCTCGATCTCGGCCTGCCCGACCGCGACGGCCTGGAGCTGCTGCGCGAGCTGCGCAGCGAGAGCGAGGTCCCGGTACTGGTGCTCTCCGCCCGCGACAGCGAGGCCGCCAAGGTCGCAGCCCTGGACCTGGGCGCCGACGACTACGTGACCAAGCCCTTCGGCGCCGAGGAACTGATGGCGCGCCTGCGCGTCGCCCTGCGCCACCGCCTGCGCAGCGGCGGCGAGGCCCCGCGCTACGAGCACGACGGCCTGGTGGTGGACGTGCTGCGCCGGCAGGTGAGCCTGCGCGGCGAGCCGCTGCACCTCTCGCCCAAGGAATACCGCCTGCTGGAACTGCTGGCCCGTCACGCCGGCAAGGTGCTCACCCACCGCTACCTGCTGGAGCAGCTCTGGCCCGAGGGCGGCGAGGCCGACGCCCAGTACCTGCGCGTCTACGTGCGGCAACTGCGCCAGAAACTCGGCGACCCCGCCGAGACACCGCACTGGCTGCTCACCGAAGCCGGGGTGGGCTATCGCTTGCTGGCGCCGGCTTGAGGGCCTGCTGGCCGCGCATTCGCGTACGGATGGCGGCAAATCCAGATAAATCGGCACCGTTCGCTGGTATTGCCCACCAGCGCCCCTATAGGCTCAGTGCATGGACACCATCAACGCCCTGATCCTCGCCATCGGCTTTCTGGGAGCCCTGGGAATCGTCGCCACCATCGTCGCGCCGCGCCTGGGGGTGCCGATCCTGTTCGTGTTCCTGGTGGTGGGCATGCTCGCCGGGGAGGACGGGCCGGGCGGCATCCATTTCAGCAACTTCTGGTTCGCCAACTTCGCCGGCTCGATGGCGCTGGCGGTGATCCTGTTCGACGGTGGACTGAAGACCGACAGCGGCGACTTTCGCATCGGCCTGAAGCCGGCCGGCCTGCTCGCCACCGTCGGCGTACTGCTGACCGCCGGCGTGGTCGCGCTGGTGGCGCACTGGCTGCTGCCGCTGAGCTGGATGGAGGCCTTCCTGCTCGGCGCGGTGGTCAGCTCCACCGACGCGGCGGCGGTGTTCGGCACCCTGCATTCGCAGCGGGTCGGCCTCAACCACCGCCTGCGCTCGGTGCTGGAGATCGAGTCCGGCGCCAACGATCCGATGGCGGTGCTGCTGACCATCGGCCTGGTCGAGGCGCTGTCCGCCGAGGGCGGCATGAGCGCCAGCCATGCCCTGATGTTCTTCGTGGTGCAGCTGGGCGGCGGCGCGCTGATCGGCTGGGGCGGCGGCCGGCTGCTGAGCTGGACGCTGGGCCGCCTGCGTCTGCCCGACCCGCTCTATCCGCTGCTGGCCTTCTTCGGCGCCCTGCTGATCTTCGGCCTGGCGGCCAGCGTCGAGGCCAGCGGCTTTCTCGCCACCTATCTGGCCGGCATCACCCTGGCGCGCCAGCGGCCACCGGCGATGCGCGACGTGCTGCGCTTTCACGACGGCATCGCCTGGATGGCGCAGGTGGGCCTGTTCCTGATCCTCGGCCTGTTGGCGACGCCGCACGAGCTGCCGGCCCTGCTCTGGCCGGCGCTGGGCGTGGGCGCGGCGCTGATCTTCCTGGCCCGGCCGCTGGCGGTGGCGCTGTGCCTGTGGCCGCTGCGCTTCCCCTGGCGCGAGCAGGCCTTCATCGCCTGGGTCGGCCTGCGTGGCGGCGTGCCGATCGTGCTCGCCACCTATCCGCTGCTGGCGGAGCTACCGGCGGCGCGAGTGATCTTCGACGTGGCGTTCTTCCTGGTGCTGATGTCGCTGCTCTTGCAGGGCTCGACCGTGGCCTGGGCGGCGCGGCAGTTGAACCTGCTGATGCCGCAGGTACGCACCCGCGTGCATCGGGCGGAGTTCGACCTGCCCGGCCAGAGCGGCTGGGAGATCTTGAGCTACCGCGTCGCCAAGGGCAGCCAGCCGGTGGGCCGCACGGTCAAGCAACTGGGCCTGCCGGACGCCTCGCGGGTGGTCTGCGTGATCCGCGATGGCCGTCTGCTGCCCTACGCGCAATGGGGCCGGCTGAACGCCGGTGACCGCATCTCGCTGCTGGCCCGGCCGGAGGAACTGCCCGCCCTGGACGCTCTGTTCGAGCGCGCCAAGAGCGCCGATCTGAAGCTGCGCGACGCCTACCTGGGCCTGTTCCACCTCTCGCCGGAGGCCGGCACCGCCGAGGTCTTGCAGGCCTACGGCGCCCAGCCGCCGGCCGGCGTCGAGCAGGAAACGCTCAAACAGACCCTGCGCCGCCTGCTGCCGCAGCCGGTGGAAGGCGACCGGGTGCGGCTGGCCGGGGTCGAGCTGACCGTGCGGCGGCTGGAGGAAGGCCGCATCGCCGAAGTCGGCCTGCGGCTGCCGAAGGCGGAACCCGAGGAGCACTAGCCCGAGGGCCAGCCCGGTTCGGTTCTTGCCTCACAATCGGCGCCGGAGCCGTAGACGTTCACCCACCAGACCGCCATGTCCATCCACGCCGCGATCCACCACGTCACCCACTACCGCTACGACAAGCCGGTCACCCTGTCGCCGCAGGTGATCCGCCTGCGGCCGGCACCGCATTCGCGCACGCCGGTGCTGAGCTATGCGCTGAAGATCGACCCCGATCCGCACTTCCTCAACTGGCAGCAGGACGCCTTCGGCAACTGGCTGGCGCGGGTGGTGTTTCCGGAAACCGTGCGCGAATTCAAGGTGACCGTCGATTGCGTCGCCGATCTCGCGGTCTACAACCCCTTCGACTTCTTCGTCGAGGACTACGCCGAGCACTATCCCTTCGTCTACAAGCCGGAGCTGCTGGACGACCTGCGGCCCTATCTGCGCAAGGACGCGGGCGGACCGAAGTTCGCGGCACTGCTGGCGCAGATCCCGCGCGAGAAGATGCGCATGGTCGACTTCCTGGTCGCCCTCAACAGCCGCCTGCAGCACGACATCGGCTATCTGATCCGCATGGAGCCGGGCGTGCAGACGCCGGAGGAAACCCTGACCAAGGCCAGCGGCTCCTGCCGCGACTCGGCCTGGCTGCTGGTGCAGTTGCTGCGCCACCTGGGCTACGCGGCGCGCTTCGTGTCCGGCTATCTGATCCAGCTCACCCCGGACCTGAAGTCGCTGGACGGCCCCAGCGGCACCGAGGTGGACTTCACCGACCTGCACGCCTGGTGCGAGGTCTACCTGCCGGGCGCCGGCTGGATCGGCCTGGACCCGACCTCCGGCCTGTTCGCCGGCGAGGGCCACATCCCGCTCTGCGCCACGCCCGAACCCAGCTCGGCGGCGCCGATCACCGGCACCATGAGCGCGGCCGGCAAGATCAAGGACGAGTTCCACCACGAGATGACGGTGTCGCGGCTGCGCGAGACGCCGCGCATCACCAAGCCCTACACCGAGGCGCAGTGGCGCGACATCCAGCAACTCGGCCATCTCGTCGATGCCCGGCTCAATGCCGGCGACGTGCGCCTGACCATGGGCGGCGAGCCCACCTTCATCAGCATCGACGACTTCCAGGCGGCGGAATGGAACACCGCCGCCGTCGGCCCGACCAAGCAGAAGCTGGCCAATGATCTGCTGCTGCGGCTGCGCGACAAGTTCGCGCCCGGCGCCCTGCTCACCCACGGCCAGGGCAAGTGGTATCCCGGCGAGCAACTGCCGCGCTGGGCCTATGCCATGTACTGGCGCAAGGACCAGGAGCCGATCCTGCGCGCCGGGGTGATCGAGGGCACGGTGGCGGCCTACGAGATGCCGGCGCCGACCGCCGACACCAGCAAGACCCACGCGGACCGGGTGAAGAGCGCCGGCCGCTTGATGCGCGGCATCGCCGCGCGCATCGGCGTCAATCCCGACAACGCCCTGCCCGCCTACGAAGACGCCTTCTACTACCTGCACCGAGAGCGGCAGTTGCCGCCCAATGTCAGCACGCTCGACTCGAAGCTCAAGGACCAGGAGGAGCGTGCGCGCCTGGCGCTGGTGTTCGAGCGCGGGCTGGATGTCCCGCGCGGCTATGTGCTGCCGGTGCAGCGCTGGCAGTCGCGCGCCTGGGTCAGCGAGCAGTGGAAGCCGCGCACCGGCCGCCTGCAACTGATGCCCGGCGACTCGCCGGTGGGCTTCCGCCTGCCGCTGGAGTCGCTGCCGCACATCCCGGCGCAGGACTACCCCTACCTGCACGAGGCCGATCCCTTCGCGATCCGCAACGCCCTGCCGCGCCGCTTCAACCAGCCCTTCCTGCAACTGCCGCAGGTGGAGCAGGAGCAGCGCCGCAGCAAGCAGCGCCTGCTCACCGACGAGCTGCTCGCGGCCAAGCGCGAGAGCGAGTACCTGGAAGGCACGGTACGCACCGCGATGGCGGTGGAGCCGCGCGGCGATCACCTCTACGTGTTCATGCCGCCCACCGCCAATGCCGACGACTATCTGGAGCTGATCGCGGTGGTCGAGGACACCGCCGCCGAGCTGCAACTGCCGGTGCGCATCGAGGGCTATCCGCCGCCCAACGACCCGCGCCTGGAAGTGCTCAAGATCACTCCCGACCCGGGCGTGATCGAGGTCAACGTGCAGCCGGCCGGCTCCTGGCGCGAGCTCAACCACATCGTCAACACCGTCTACGAGGAAGCACGGCTGGCGCGGCTCACGGCCGAGAAGTTCCTGGTCGATGGCCGCAGCGTCGGCTCCGGCGGCGGTGCCCACATCGTGGTCGGTGGCGCCACCGCCGCCGACTCGCCCTTCCTGCGCCGGCCGGACATGCTCGGCAGCCTGGTGCGCTACTGGCAGAACCACCCGGCGCTCAGCTACTTCTTCTCGGGCCTGTTCATCGGCCCCACCTCGCAGCATCCGCGCGTCGACGAGGCGCGCGACGCCAATCTCTACGAGCTGGAGATCGCGCTGGCGCAACTGCCCAAGAAGGGCGCGCAGGTGCCGCTGTGGCTGGTGGACCGAATCCTCCGCCACCTGCTCACCGACCTCACCGGCAACACCCACCGCAGCGAGATCTGCATCGACAAGCTGTACTCGCCGGACAGCAGCACCGGCCGGCTCGGCCTGGTCGAGTTCCGCGGCTTCGAGATGCCGCCGCACCTGCGCATGAACCTCGCCCAGCAACTGCTGCTGCGGGCCTTGATCGCGCATTTCTGGGAGCAGCCCTACGAGGGCGAGCTGGTGCGCTGGGGCACCAGCCTGCACGACCGCTTCCTGCTGCCGCACTTCCTCTGGGCCGACCTCAAGAGCGTGCTCGCCGACCTGCGGCGCGCCGGCTTCGGCTTCGAGGATGCCTGGTTCGCGCCGCATTTCGAGTTCCGCTTCCCCAGCCACGGCACGGTGCGCTACGAGGAGGTCGAGATCGAGCTGCGCCACGCCCTGGAATGCTGGAACACGCTGGGCGAGGAGCCGGGTGGCGGCGGCACCGCGCGTTATGTCGATAGCTCGGTGGAACGCTTGCAGGTGAAGGTGACCGGGCTGACGCCGGGCCGGCACTTGCTCACCGTCGGTGGCCGGCGCCTGCCGCTGACCCCGACCGGCACCCAGGGCGAATACGTCGCCGGCCTGCGCTACCGCGCCTGGCAGCCGGCGAGCTGCCTGCACCCGACCATCGGCGTGCACACGCCGCTGGTGTTCGATCTCTACGACAGTTGGAGCAAACGCGCGGTGGCGGGCTGCACCTACCACGTCATGCACCCGGCCGGCCGCAACTACGACAGCTTCCCGGTCAATTCCTACGAGGCGGAATCGCGGCGACTGGCGCGCTTCGCGCCCTTCGGCCACACGCCGGGCAACTACTGGCCGGCGGAGGAAAAACCCAATGCCGACTACCCGCTGACCCTGGATCTGCGGCGACCCGTTGGGCTCTGAGACGGCGGCGGCACCAGCACCGGCCCGCGCAACCTACCGACGCGCGGGCCTTCTTGGGGAAACCCTGCTTAAGTCGTCATTCCGGCGGAAGCCGGAATCCAGTCCCAGCCAGAATTTCCCAGTTTGAAGTACTGGATACCGGCTTTCGCCGGCATGACAGACTTGTTTGGAGCAGTACAGACCTCCTTAGTTGCCGCGCTCCAGGCGCTGCACCCGGCCGCTGTCCTGCTCGATCACCAGAATCAGCCCATCGCCCAGCTTGCCGCTGGCGGCGGAGCCCAGCACCACCCACTGGTTGTCGAGCCGGTAGGCGCGGTAGGGCGCCTGCGCCAGCACCTCGGCCTCGCCGTAGGCCTGCGTCCACAGCTCGCGGGCGATGGCGATGGCGGCCTTGCCGCTGCTCACCGGGCCACGGCGCGGCACCCCGGCTACGAATTCGCTGGCCGGCACGCCTGCAAGGTATTGCTCCAGCCAGGGCTGCCATTGCTCCTGTGGCAGCGGCGGCAGCGGGCTGCTGTAGCCCGCCCCGCCCAGTTCCACCGGCAGCGGCAGGGACGGCGGGTAGCTCTTGGGCAGGGGCACTGCCTTCTGCGCGCCGAGCAGCTCGTTGAGCGTCTTGCGGATGCTGTCGGCGACGCTGGCCGGGCTCGGCGGCTTGGGCGGCCGGGTGTAGACGATGTTGCGCTGGCCGTCGATCACCACCACCCAGGGCGTGTACTCGACGCGATAGAGGCTGAGTGCATCATCGCCATCGAGCAGCAGTGGAAAGCGGTAACGGCGCTGCTTGAGCACCTGCACCGGATCGACGCCCTCCATCGCCCGCACGCTGATCATCCAGACTTCGACACCGGCGACGCGGTAGTCCTCGCGGATGCTGTGCAGATACGGCTGCAAGGCCCGGCTGTAAGGATCCCAGGCCGGCCAGAACATCAGCACCACCGGCTTGCCGGCGGCCAGTTCGGGGAAGCTCTGGGTCTTGCCGTCCGGCGCCTTGAGGCTGAAGGCCGGGGCGTACATGCCACTATCCCAGGGCTTGAGCGGCTCTTCCGGCTCCGCAGCCCAGGCCGGGCCTCCGAGCAATGCCGCCAGCAGGGCCAGCGCGCGCAAACCGTTCCAACGCATCCACAGCACTCCTAATTCCGTCGCGCCAGAAGCTAACGCAGGCCGCCGGACAGCGCCAGTTGCGCGGCGGGAAAAATAGCGGCGGCTCAGGGCAGGACCTCGAAGTAGAGCCGCCCAATCAACTGGTCGCCCGGGGTTAGCAGATCCACCCGCCAACGGCCCTGCGCCTGCGCCGGAAAATGCTGCTTGCGGGTGTAGGTGCGCCAGCCGCGCCCGGGAGCGCCCTCGATGCGCGCCGGGATGCTGTCCAGCCGCCGGCCGTCCAGATACCAGTCGAAGCGCAGCGGCTGGCTCAAACCCGCCGGGGCATGCACGGCAACGTAGGCAACCACCCCCTGGGACAGCTCGGCACTGCTCAACTGGCGCCGTTCCGGCCCCGGCTCCAGGCCCTGGATCGTCTGGCTGATGCGCGCCTCGGTGAGCTTGAGCCCGGCCGGCGGAATCCAGGCGCGCAAGGGCAGGCCGAGCAGCAGCAGCAAGGCCATCGTCGCGACCGGCAGCAGTTCGCGCGGCGCCCCTGCGGCGCCCTGCCGGAGCAGCCTGGGCAGCCCGGCGGCCATCGCCAGCAAGGCGATCAGCACCGCCACCGGCACCGCCCGCTCGACCGGCAGATGCAGTGCCAGCGGCAGCACCACCAGGGCGGTGATGAAGGTGCAATAGGCCTGAAAGGCGATGCCCAGGCCGCTGCCGCCACGGCCGGCCCAGCGGTGATAGAGCGGGTCCAGGGTGCTGAACAGGGCGGCGGCGCCTAGCAGCAGCGCGAACAGGACATGGCCCAGGCTCATGCGCAGGGCGCCCAGTACGAAGGGCAGCGCGAAGAACAGCATCTCCTGCTGCACCGACTGGGTGACGAAGGCGGTGAGGCGCGGCGACAGCCGGCCTTTCGAGGCACGCTGCAACCAGCGCCCGAACAGGTTGTCGAGCAGCATCCAGGGCCAACTGAGCAGGGCCAGCAGGGCGACCCAGCGCGCCAGTTGCGGGCCGCGCTCGATCAGCAGATAGCCGGCCCAGCCAAGCACGAAACTCGCCAGCGGCAACAGCCAGGGGCGTCGCTCCAGGCCGGCCATCAAGCGCGCGGTCCAGGCGGCGGCACCGGAATCCGGGCTGGGAACTGTGGGGTGATGACTCATGAGGGCGCGTAGTGTCGCATCGCCGCGCCGCGAGAGCTGGCTGCGGTCAACCCGAACCGCCAGCACCGACTTGTGGTCAGAATGCGTAGTCGCAAGGAGACCCGTCATGCCGAACCGGAAACCCATCACCATCGCCCTTCTCGCCCTGCTGCTGGCGGCCTGCGCCAGCACCCCCGCCACGCGCATCGATAAGAACCCCGCCGCCTTCGCCCAGCTCACGCCCGAGCAGCAGGAAAAGGTGCGCGCCGGCCAGATCGGCATCGGCTTCGACACCAGCGCCACCCGTCTGGCGCTGGGCGAGCCGGACCGCATCCTGCAGAAGACCACCGCCGCCGGGGAAACCGAGATCTGGCAGTACGTCGATGTCTACACCTACCCCACCGGCCCCTGTTACGGCGCCTTCTTCCGCTACGGCCTGCCCAGCTACTGCTTTGCCGGCTACTACGGCGCGCCGGTGCAGGAGACCAAGGAGCGCATGCGGGTGAGCTTCGAGGCCGGCAAGGTGGTGAGCATCGAAAAGGAGAAGTAAACCGCCTGCTCCGGCCGTGGTATTTCCAATCCCGGGGCCAGGCTTCGATAATGCGCGCCTTATAAAAGCGCCCCCGGAGCAGAGCCCATGTCGCAGGACCCCGTCGTCATCCTTTCCGCCACCCGCACGCCGATGGGCGCCCTGCTGGGCATGTTCTCCGGCCAGACCGCCGCCCAGTTGGGCGCGGTGGCGATCAAGGCGGCGGTGGAGCGCGCCGGCCTGCAGCCGGGTGACGTGCAGGAAGTGATCTTCGGCAACGTGCTCGGCGCCGGCCAGGGTCAGGCGCCGGCGCGCCAAGCGGTGCGCGGTGCCGGTCTGCCCGACGGCGTCGGCGCCACCACCATCAACAAGATGTGCGGCTCCGGCCTGAAAGCCGTGATGCTGGCGCACGACCTGCTCAAGGCCGGCAGCAACACGGTGATGGTGGCGGGCGGCATGGAGAGCATGACCAATGCCCCGCATCTGCTGATGAAGCAGCGCAGCGGCATCAAGTACGGCCACGGCGAGGTGCTCGACCACATGGCGGTCGATGGTCTTGAAGACGCCTACCAGAAGCGCACCCCGATGGGCGTGTTCGCCGAAGCCACCGTCGAGAAGTACGGCTTCACCCGCGAGCAGCAGGACGCCTTCGCGCTGGAGTCGCTGCGCCGCGCCAAGCTGGCCAACGAGGACGGCAGCTTCGCCTTCGAGATGGCGCCGGTGGAAGTCGCTGGCCGCAAGGGTCCCGAACTGATCAGCAAGGACGAGGGCCCGTACAAGGCGATGCCGGAGAAGATCCCCTCGCTGAAGCCGGCCTTCAAGAAGGACGGCACGGTTACCGCCGCCAATGCCAGCTCGATCAACGACGGCGCCGCCGCCGTGGTGCTGAGCACCGCCTCGGAGGCCGCCAAGCGCGGCTTGAAGCCGCTGGCGAAGATCGTCGCCCACGCCACCCATGCCCGCCTGCCGGCGGAGTTCACCATCGCGCCGGTGCAGGCGATCGCCTCGGTGCTGGAAAAGGCCGGCTGGAAGAAGGACGAGGTGGACCTCTGGGAGATCAACGAGGCCTTCGCGGTGGTGACCATGGCGGCGATGAAGGAGCACGCCCTGGACCACGCCAAGGTCAACATCCACGGCGGCGCCTGCGCGCTTGGCCACCCGATCGGCGCCAGCGGCGCGCGCATCCTCGCCAGCCTGCTCGGCGCGCTGAAGAAGACCGGTGGCAAGAAGGGCATCGCCACGCTCTGCATCGGCGGCGGCGAGGCGGTGGCGCTGGCGGTGGAGATGCTGTGAAGCCTCGGCCAAAGGTCTGGTTCCCGAACGCCGCGAGCAGCCTCCTGCTCGCGGCGTTTTTTCTGGCCGCCTGCGAGCAGGGCGCGACGACGACGGCGGCACCGGTCGACCCTGCCAGCCTTTGCGTGGATTCCAGTTGCGGCGAGAAAACCGTCCTGCTCGATGTTCCCGACGCCGAGAACCTGCTGTTCAGCCCGGATGGTCGCTTGTTCGTCAGCGGCGGGCTCAACGTCTACGAAGTCAGCCGCGACGGCGAGGCCTATCGGGCCCGGCCGCTGCTGGACGGCAGCGACAATTTCACTGGCCTCGCGCTGCGCGGCGATGTGCTCTATGCCAATGGTTTTTCCGGCCGGCTTTACGCGGCCCGGCTCGACGCCAACCCCAGCCTGCGCCCCATACACGAACTCGGGCTGAGTTCGGCCAACGGACTGGCGTCGGGCCCGGGTGGCGCGCTGTACGCGGTCAACGGCCCTGCGGCGCTGGCGCCGAAGATCGTCCGGCTGCGGCTGGACCCGGCGGATCCGTTCCGCGTCCTTGAACAGAGCGACTGGCTGCGCTTTGCGCCGGGCAGCTCCTTCCCCAACGGACTCCAGATTCGCGGCCACACGCTGTACTACAGCGAGAGCGTGCCGACGGCGCTGGGCCGCATTCGCAAGCTGGAGATCGGCCGCGACGGGCAGCCTGGAACTGCGGAGACGGTCGCCAGTCTGGGCAGCAGCCTCCCGGACGACTTCAGTCTGGTCGGCGATGCGATCCTCGCCGCCTATTTCACCGACGGCCGCATCGGCTTGTTTGGTGCCGATGGCACACGGCTGGCACAGACCGGCTTGGGCAGCTTCCAGAGCCCCTCGCAGGTTCGCCTGGGCCAGCCGCCGCTGTTCGCCAGCACCGACCTGCTGGTGACTGAGAAGGGGCTGCTGGGCGACAACAGCTCGCGCATCGGCAACGTTCTTTCGGTTTTCCGGCGCAAGGCACCGCTACCCTGAAGAGCTCGCTCCGGAGAGTAGAAAACTCCGACCTGGGATTTTTTACGATTCTCCGCACGTGAATGGCCTGTCATAACTCACCCAGAACCTTAAGGGGGAGAGACAAGTGCTTGATTGTGCGGACATCGGACGACCCGGATGGAGGGGCCTGCTCGGCGCAATCCTGCTCGGCCTGGGGATCGCTTCGACGGCGGGCGCCAATCCGCAATCCGACGAGCAGGGTGCATCCGCCGTCCGCGCGCAGCTGATACAGGCTGCCCTGCAGCAGGTCGGCGCCCGCTACCAACTTGGCGCCAATGGGCACGGCAAGTTCGACTGCAGCGGGCTGGTGCAGACGGCGTACCGGGCCGTTGGCCAGAGCCTGCCGCGCACCGCCCGGGAGATGCTGAAGGCCGGGGAACGCATTGCCTATGGCGAGGCTCGCCCCGGCGACCTGCTGATCTACGACTGGGGTCGGGGCCGGCGCTCCAGCCTGCACGTGATGATCTACCTGGGCAACGATCTCGCGGTGCATGCCTCTCCCAGTGCCCGGGAAGTGGAGATCACCTCGGTATCCAGCGCCTTGTGGCGACGGCGCTTCGTCACCGGAACCCGAATTCTGGTCGCCAGCTGAACCTGAAGCCTCCCAGCGGCAGCCGAAACAAGACATGTGATTCATGTCCATATCTCAGGCCTTCCAAAGAATCGCTCCTAAAAAGCAAATTTCCTAGCCAATAACTTGGGGGATCACTCACACTAAATGTGACTTTCGACTTACATTGCCAGTGGCGCCCGACATACAATGGCGCGGCAGATTAGTAGCTATTTACCACTGGCAATATGAGAAGGGAGTCGTATGAGAAACCTCACCAAGAAGGCTGTCTTTTGCAGTCTCGCAACCACGCTCAGCATCACCGCCGCGCACGCGCAGGAGCCGGTGCCTGTTGACGAGTCCACCGGCGGTGAGGTCTCGGCGGCGCCGACCGAGCCGATTCACTACGTGGGCGTGCTCGGCACCATCAGCCGCCCGGACGACGGCCGCAGCAACCGCGGTGCCGACATCGACTACGCCATCGGCGTCAGCGCCCTGTTTGGCAAGCAGTACGCCAACCGCTGGGGCTATGAAATCCAGGGTTTTGGCGAAACCTTCGAGACCGGCGACGTGCTGCGCACCGACTGGTATCGCTACGGCCTGAACGCCGACCTGACCTACTCCTGGGGTGATCGCAGCCACTTCACCCCCTTCGTGCTGGCCGGCGTCGGCGGCAACTACGACGACGTGTTCCCGGGTGAGGACAAGACCACCTGGTTCGCCAACGTCGGCGCCGGTTTCGTGACCGGCGGTATCGCATCGCTGGGCGGCCTGCGCCTGCGCACCGAGGTCCGCTACATCTACGACGACTTCGAGGACGGCTACGGCGACATCCGCCTGGGCGTCGGCTTCGAACTGCCGATTTTCGCCGCTGCGGAGGCTGCCGCCGAGCCGGCGCCGCTCGCCGAGGAACAGGTGAAGGTGGTGGAAGTCCCCACCGGCCTGCTCGACAGCGACGGCGACGGCGTGATCGACGAGAAGGATCAGTGCCCCGACACCCCCGCCGGCACCCGCGTCGACGGCAACGGCTGCCCGCTGCCCAAGATTCTCGCCCTCAACGGCGTGACCTTCGAGTTCGACAAGACCCGCCTGCGCCCCGACGCCGAGACCATCCTCGACAACGCCACCGAGATTCTGAAGAAGTATCCGGACATGCAGGTGGAAGTCGCCGGCCACACCGACAGCCAGGGCAGCGAAGCCTACAACCTCAAGCTCTCCGACGGCCGCGCCGCCGCCGTGCGCGAGTACTTCGTCAGCAAGGGTGTGCCGGAAACGCAGCTGACCTCGAAGGGCTATGGCGAAGCCGAGCCGGTGGCCGACAACGCTACCGAAGACGGCCGCGAGCGGAATCGTCGCGTCGAACTGCGCATCCTCAACTAATCAGTACTCACCCACTTCGGAAACGGAATTTCACCATGAAGAACCACAACCTCATCTTCAAGCGCACCCTGCTGGCCGCCCTGGTGGCGGTCGGCAGCGTCCAGCTGGCCGCCTGCGAAGCCGAAGGCGACCCCGCCGAGGCCGGCGGCATCAGCGGTGGCGGCACTTCCAGCGGTGGCGCCAGCAGCTCCGGCGGCTCCTCCGGCGGCGTGCCCAACGACGGCAGCACGCCGACCACGGTCACCGAGGGCGGCACGGCGATCAACGGCAACTTCATCTGCACCGCCAGCGCGAAGGCCTACGGCCCCTCCCCGGTCACCTCGGTCTCCGCCAACGGCCTGGTCGGCGCCGCCGTCACCCCGCTGCTGGCCCTGCTCGGCGGCAACACGCTCACCCAGCTGCTGAACAGCGTCAAGGATCAGTCGCTGGCGGTGGACGGCAACCTCGATACCGCTGCCACCTACTCCCTCACCCTCGGCCTGCTGGGCGGCCTGATCAGCTCGGTGGACTTCGCCATCCAGCCGAACAGCTCGGTACCGGCCGGCAAGTACGCGGTGTTCGCGCTCAGCTTCCCGACCGCGACGCTGGAACTTTCCCTGCTGCAGAACATCGAGATCAACACCTTCCTGAACGACACCGAGCAGGAAAGTGCCTCGACCGATGCCAGCACCCTCGACCTGCTGGGCCAGGTCAGCCTCACCGACCCCTATCGCTTCGTCGGCATGAAGGTGACCAAGCCCTACAACAAGGTGACGGTGACCCTGAATCCGCAGTTGCTTTCGGTGAACGTCGGCGACGCCATGCGCGTGCACGAGCTGTGCACCGACGGCAAGTTCGTCGCCGCTCCCTGAGAAGCCGGGGAGGGAATACCCTCCGGCCTGACGCTGCACCAGCGGCCCCTATTTTCTAGGGGCCGTTTTTTTGCGCTCGTTCCAGCCTGCCCCAACCAGCGCCGCCCCGGACAATCGCTTCGGCATCGTCTTGGCAGCACGGCGCATTGGAGTAGGCTAGCCGGCATCCGACCGCGCTGGAGGAGCCCATGAAAAGAACAGCCGCAGGAAACGGCGCCCACACTCCGCCCGCCGGGCAGCCCCTGGATCACTTGGTGGACGCCTACCTCAAGCAACAGGGGCCGCGCGCCAGCTCGGAACGAGACGATTTCCGAAGCATGGACCTGAAGTCTGCGGTAACCATGGCCGCCCTGGGCCTTCGCGCCGACGGCCGCCGACATGAGCACCTGCGGCGCATCCCTCAAGCCGCCCTCGAAGAGTGCTGCAACCGGCTGGTTTCCAGGCTGGAGGCCATCGACAGGATCGCGAGCTTTGACCAACTGCTCGACTTCATCGAAACGGTCGTTGGGCGCCCCCACGAGGATGAAGACCGCGTGCACGGCGTCAACGAGATGTACTACTACGATGCCGCCTGCGCCATCGCCAACCAACTGGGTCTGGACATTGACGCGGTGTATCTGCATCGCGGTACTCGCGAGGGCGCGATCAATCTCGGACTCGATGGCCGACTGCGCTCGCTGAAGGTCAGCACCCTGCCCGAGCCACTGCAACAGCTGGCACCGGGCGAGGTCGAGGATTTTCTGTGCGTCTACAAGGACGAGATGCGTCGCTTCCGCGCACGGCCATAGACGCGCAGACACAGCCACCCGCAGGCAACAAAAAAAGCCCGCATCGCTGCGGGCCTTCTCTGTTGCTTGGCTGGGAGACTAGGACTCGAACCTAGATAAGCAGAGTCAGAGTCTGCTGTCCTGCCATTAGACGATCTCCCAATAACTGCAATTGTAAGGGCCGCCACCGCGACTTCAAGCCGCAGTGGCGCCTCACGATTAACGCTTGGAGTACTGCGTACCGCGGCGGGCCTTGTGGAAGCCAACCTTCTTGCGCTCGACCTCACGGGCGTCGCGGGTGACCAGACCGGCGGCGCGCAGGGCGGGACGCAGGTTTTCGTCGTAGTCCATCAGCGCACGGGTGATGCCGTGACGCACGGCACCGGCCTGGCCGGAGGGACCGCCGCCAGCGACGGTGATCTTGAAGTCAAAACGGCCGACCGAATCGGTCACTTCCAGCGGCTGGCGAACCAGCATGCGGGAGGTTTCACGACCGAAGTACTGCTCGACGGTCTTGTCGTTGATGGTGATTTCACCGGAACCGGGCTTGAGGAAGACGCGCGCGGAGGCGGTCTTGCGGCGGCCGGTGCCGTAGTTCTGCTGAACAGGAGTCTTTTTGCTGGCCATGATCGGATCGCCTTACTTAGATCGTGAAGGTCTTGGGCTGCTGGGCAGTGTGCGGATGCTCCGCGCCAGCGTAGACCTTGAGCTTGCGGAACTGGGCGTAGCCCAGCGGGCCCTTGGGCAGCATGCCCTTGACCGCTTTCTCGATCACGCGCTCCGGGTGCTCGGCGAGCAGCTTGCCCAGCGTGGTGGACTTGATGCCGCCCGGGTGTTCGGTGTGGCGCCAGTAGATCTTGTCGGCCAGCTTGTTGCCGGTGGTGTGAACCTTGGCCGCGTTGATGACGACGATGTAGTCGCCAACGTCCATGTTCGGGGTGAACTCGGCCTTGTGCTTGCCACGCAGGCGCTTGGCCACTTCGGTGGCGAGACGACCGAGGGTCTTGCCTTCGGCGTCAATCAGATACCAGTCGCGCTTGGCGGTCTGGTCGTTAAAGAAGACCGTGGACATGGTCTCTGGTACTCCGTTAGGCCCTGCTGGATGCGGCTGCGGGCTGGTTTTAGTTCAGTGGCCGGACATAAGCCACCTCGAAAGGTCGCGAAGCTTAGCGGCGAGGCCAGAACAATGCAAGCGCCGCGACCACAGGCGTCGCCGTCACGGACGCAGGCTCAGACGCCGAAATTGATCTTGGCTTCCAGGTTGGTGCGCGAATCGGCGTTGTTGAGCGCCTCGTCGAGGTCGATCAGGCCGTCCTTGTAGAGGCGGTAGAGCGAGGTATCGAAGGTGAGCATGCCTCGGTCGGAACTGCTCGCCATCGCTTCCTTTACCTCGTCGATGCGCCGGTTGAGGATCAGATCCTGGATGTAGGGGGTGTTGACCATGACCTCCACCGCAGCGCAGCGGCGGCCGTCCTTGCGGCGCACTAGGCGCTGGGAAACGATGGCCCGCAGGGTCATCGACAAGTCCATGTAGAGCTGGTCACGCAACTCGTCGGGGTAGAGGTTGACGATGCGCTGCAGGGCCTGGTTGGCGTTGTTGGCGTGCAGGGTGGAAATCGCCAGGTGGCCGGTGTTGGCGAGCTGGATCACCGCGTCCATGGTCTCGCGCACCCGCACCTCGCCGATCAGGATCACGTCCGGCGCCTCGCGCAGCGAGGATTTCAGCGCGCGCTCGTAGCTCTCGGTATCGGTGCCCACCTCGCGCTGGTTGACGATGCTGCGCTTATTGGGGTGCACGTACTCGATGGGATCCTCGATGGTGAGGATGTGCCCGGCGGCGCTCTCGTTGCGGTGGTTGAGCATGCCGGCCAGGGTGGTGGACTTGCCGGACCCGGTGGCGCCCACCATCAGGATCATGCCGCGCTTGAGCATGATGAGATCCTTGAGCACCTCGGGGACCCCGAGCTTCTCCAGCGTCGGTATTTCCGCCTTCACGTAGCGCAGCACCATGGCGATGCTGTTGCGCTGGGTGAAGATGTTGATGCGGAAGCGCCCCAGACCGCCAGCGTCGGTGGCGAGGTCGATCTCCAGATGCTCGTCGAGGTAGTTACGCTGCTCCTCGGTCAGAAACGCCGTGGCCAGCTCGCGGATCAGCTCGCTGGTCATCAGCGTCTTGCCCACCGCCAGCATCTCGCCTTCGATACGCAGCATCGCCGGCGCATTCGAGGTGAAGTAGAGATCGGAGGCGTTTTTCTCTACGGCAAGCTTCAGGTAGGGCAGGATTTTCAGCATGAGTGGGCTCGCTTGCTCGTCAGCAGTACGTCGGCAGCTCTGGATTGCAGGCCCGGAGGCCGGATACCGGGCTCAGCGCCGCAACAACGTGGACTTGTCCTCTTCCTGCATCGACAGCCCCTTCACGCCGGCGTCCTCGTGCAGATTGGTGCGGGCGCGCTTGGATTCCAGCTTTACCTTCAGGCGCAGCTCGTTCTGGCTGTCGGCGTTTCGGATCGCCTCGTCGAAGCTGATCAGGCCCTCCTCGAACAGCTTGAACAGCGCCTGATCGAAAGTGACCATGCCGATCTCGTTGCTGCGTCCCATCACGCTCTTCAGCTCGTGGACATGGCCCTTGAAGATCAGGTCGGCGACCAGCGGCGAGTTGAGCATGATCTCGATGGCGGCGCAGCGGCCGCCGCCTTCCTTGCGCACCAAGCGCTGGGAGATGATCGCCTTGAGGTTGAGCGAGAGGTCCATCAGCAACTGCTCGCGCTTTTCCTCCGGGAAGAAGTTGATGATGCGGTCGAGCGCCTGGTTGGCGCTGTTGGCGTGCAGGGTGGCCAGCACCAGGTGGCCGGTTTCCGCGAAGTTGACCGCGTACTCCATCGCCTCGCGGGTGCGGATCTCGCCGATCAGGATCACGTCCGGCGCCTGGCGCAGGGTGTTCTTCAGCGCTGCTTCCCAACTGTGGGTATCGGAGCCGACCTCGCGCTGGGTGATCAGGCAGCCGATGTGCGGGTGCACGTACTCCACCGGATCCTCGATGGTGATGATGTGGCCCTTCGAGTTCTGGTTGCGGTAGCCGATCATCGCCGCCAGCGAGGTGCTCTTGCCGGAGCCGGTACCACCCACCATCAGCACCAGACCGCGCTTGGTCATCACCACCTCGCGCAGCACCGGCGGCAGCCCGAGCTTGTCGAAGTCGGGGATGGTGGTCTCGATGGTACGCAGCACGCCGCCCACCCGTCCCTGCTGGACAAAGGCATTGACGCGGAAACGGCCGATGCCCGGCGGCGAGATCGCGAAATTGCACTCGTTGGTGGCCTCGAACTCCTTCACCTGGCGGTCGTTCATCAGCGCGCGGATCAGCATCGCCGAGTTCTCCGGCGACAGCGGCTTCTCCATCACCGGCGTCAACTGGCCATCGAGCTTGATCGCCGGCGGAAAGCCGCAGGACAGAAACAGGTCGGAGCCCCCGCGCTGCTTCATCAGACTGAGCAACTGCTGGATCAGCTTTACTGCGGCCTCGCGTTCCATGGCAGCTCCCTCAGGCGACGGCGAAGGTGCGAGGATCGGAGGACTTCATGCGCGCTTCGTTGAGATCGACGGTGCCACGCTTGACCAGGTCCTTCAGGCATTGATCGAGCGTCTGCATGCCATCCTTCTGGCCGGTCTGGATCGCCGAATACATCTGCGCCACCTTGTTCTCGCGGATCAGGTTACGGATCGCCGGCGTGCCGATCATGATCTCGTGGGCGGCAACGCGGCCGCCGCCTTTCTTCTTCAGCAGGCTCTGCGAGATCACCGCCCGCAGCGATTCCGAGAGCATGGTGCGGACCATGTCTTTTTCGGCGGCAGGGAACACATCGACGATACGGTCGACGGTCTTGGCGGCGCTGGAGGTGTGCAGCGTGCCGAACACCAGGTGGCCGGTTTCCGCCGCCGACAGCGCCAGGCGGATGGTTTCCAGATCGCGCATTTCACCGACCAGGATCACGTCCGGGTCTTCACGCAGGGCCGAGCGCAGGGCCTCATTGAAGCCCAGGGTGTCGCGGTGCACTTCGCGCTGGTTGATCAGGCACTTCTTGGCCGGATGCACGAACTCGATCGGGTCCTCGATGGTGAGGATGTGGCCGTACTCGTTCTCGTTGATGTGATTGACGATAGCGGCGAGCGTGGTGGACTTGCCGGAGCCGGTCGGGCCGGTGACCAGCACGATGCCGCGCGGCGTGTTGGCGATGTCCTTGAAGATCGAGGGCGCCTTGAGGTCGTCCAGCGACAGGATCTTGCTGGGAATGGTGCGGAACACCGCGCCAGCACCCCGGCTGTGGTTGAAAGCATTGACGCGGAAGCGCGCCAGGCCGGGAATCTCGAACGAGAAGTCGGTCTCCAGGAACTCGTCCCAGGACTTGCGCTGCTTGTCGTTCATGATGTCGTAGACCATGTCGTGCACGGTCTTGTGATCCATCGGCGGCAGGTTGATGCGCTTGACGTCGCCGTCGACGCGGATCATCGGCTCGATGCCGGCGGAAAGGTGAAGGTCGGAAGCCTTCTGCTGCACGCTGAAGGTCAGCAGCTGGGAAATGTCCATCGCCATGGCGGTGCCGTGTGGTCGTATTCTGGTGGGCGCTTGGCTTCGACGTTAGCCACTTCCCGTAGCGCCAGCAAGCAAGCCCTTACGCCCCGATTTCCCCAGCCATGTCTTTTGCCGACAATCTCGCCAGTCTCCAGACCCGCATCGCCGCCGCCTGCCAGTGCGCCGGCCGGCCGCCGGCGTCGGTGCGCCTGCTGGCGGTGAGCAAGACCATGCCGGTCGAGCGCCTGCGCGAGGCCATCGTCGCCGGCCAGCGCGCTTTCGGCGAGAACTACGTGCAGGAGGCGCTGGAGAAGATCGCCGCGCTCGGCGGTGAAGGCCTGGAGTGGCATCACATCGGCCTGATCCAGTCTAACAAGACCGCCGAGATCGCCGCCCATTTCGACTGGGCCCACGGCGTCGACCGCCTGAAGATCGCCCAGCGACTCTCGGACCAGCGTCCGGCCGGACGAGCACCGCTCCAGGTCTGCGTGCAGGTGAACATCTCCGGCGAGGCGAGCAAGTCCGGCTGCGCGCCGACAGAGGCCTTGGCGCTCTGCCGCTCGGTCGCCGCGCTGCCAGGCCTGCGCCTGCGCGGTCTGATGGCCCTGCCCGCGCCCGCCGCCGCCAGCACCGACCCGCGCGCGCCGTTCCGGCAACTGCGCGCGCTGTTCGAGCAGGCGCGCAGTAGCGGACTGGCGCTGGACACCCTGTCGATGGGCATGTCCGACGACTTCGAGGCGGCCATCGCCGAAGGCGCCACGCTGATCCGGGTCGGCAGCGCCCTGTTCGGCGCCCGTGCTGGCAAGCCGGCGCCACAAGCCTGAAACTACGCCCATGGACCAGAACCAAGCCAAGAAAGCCGTCGCCGAAGCCGCCCTCGCCTACCTCGTCCCGGGCGAGATCCTGGGCGTGGGCACCGGCTCCACCGTCAACTACTTCATCGACGCCCTCGCCAGCCGCAAGGCCGACGTGGCCGGCGCGGTGTCTTCCTCCGAGGCCAGCAGCGCCCGGCTCAAGGCCATCGGCATTCCGGTGCTGGACGCCAACAGCGCCGGCCCGCTGTCGATCTACGTCGATGGCGCCGACGAAACCGATCCGCATCTGCGCCTGATCAAGGGCGGCGGCGCCGCGCTCACCCGCGAGAAGATCGTCGCCGAAGCGGCGCGCACCTTCGTCTGCATCGTCGACGAGTCCAAGCTGGTGCCAGTGCTGGGCCAGTTTCCGCTGCCGGTGGAAGTCATCCCGATGGCGCGCTCGCTGGTCGCCCGCAAGCTCGCCGCCCTCGGCGGTGAGCCGCGCTGGCGCGAAGGCGTGGTCACCGACAACGGCAATGTCATCCTCGACGTGCACGGCCTGCGGATCGTCGATCCGGTCGGCCTCGAGGCCACCATCAACCAGATCCCCGGCGTGGTCACCGTCGGCCTGTTCGCCCGCCGCAAGGCCGATGTGCTGCTGATCGGCGGCCCGCAGGGCGTGCGCCGCCTCGGCGGCGACTGAGGAAATCCTCCCCTCCACCGGGAACACCGGTGGTCCCGGTGCGGTCATTGCGCCCGTACCCGTTCAACTCTCTTGGAGCATGCCCATGCGCTACACCCTGCCCCTGCTGATCGCCGGCCTCACCGCCACCACCGCCGTCCAGGCCGACTGGAAGGACGATCTCAAGTCCGCCGCCAAGCAGCAGGCTCAGACCCAGGCGGAAACCAGCCTGGGCCTGCCGCAGCCCTCGCCGGCCGGCGCCAAGGTCTATTTCATCAATCTGAAGGACGGCGACACCGTCAAGAGCCCCTTCGTGGTGCAATTCGGCCTCAAGGGCATGGGCGTCACCGCCGCCGGCCTGCAGAAGGAGAACACCGGCCATCACCATCTGCTGATCGACAGCCCGGTGGTGGACTACAGCACCTCGCTGCCGATGACCGAGCAGATCAAGCACTTCGGCGGCGGCCAGACCGAGATGGAGCTGAGCCTCAAGCCCGGCAAGCACACCCTGCAACTGCTGCTCGCCGACTGGAAGCACCAGCCGCACAACCCGGCGGTGCAGAGCGAGAAGATCACCATCACGGTGCAGTAGTCGGCACGGCGATGCGCGCCAGCGCGGCGCGCAGCGTCTCCGGTAGTGGCGTCGGCCGCCGGCTCTGGCGGTCGACGAAGACGTGCACGAACTGGCCCTGGGCGGCGGCCTCGGTCTCTCCCTCGCGGAAGATCGCCAGGCCATAGGTCACCGCGCGATTGCCGAGCTTGTCCACCCTCAAGCCCACCCGCAGCGCCTCGGGATACTCCAGCGGCGCGTAGTAGCGGCAGTTGGACTCCACCACCAGCCCGATCACCGGCCCCTGGTGGATGTCCAGGCCGCCTTCGCGGATCAGGTAGTGGTTGGCGGCGGTATCGAAGTAGCTGTAGTAGGTGACGTTGTTGACGTGGCCGTAGACGTCGTTATCCATCCAGCGGGTGCTGATCGGCACGAAGTACGGATAGTCGCGGACCTGCGGCGGGCGAGGCTTGGTTTCGCTCATGGTCTTGAGAGCTTGTGAAGAAATCGTAGCGAGCATGGCCTGATGCAAGGAGCCGAACCGACTAAAGGTTCGGCCAGCGCTGCGCAGCGCACTCGTGTGCGTGAGGATTGCGAGCAGCGCATGGTGTTTGGCCCTGCGGCCGTACTGCCAGTGGCCGTACGGCTTAAGCCAAACACGCAGCAGGTCAGCGCAGTAGATTTATTCACAGGCTCTCACCAGTAACGCAGGGCGCCACGGAACAACTCCCGCAGCACCGGCTTGCTCATCTCCAGTGGCGCGTTCTGCAACAGCCGCTGCTGCGGATAGGCGCCCTCGGCGAGGGCATCGAGATCGGCCTCGCCGTAACCGACGCCGGCCAGACCGTTGGGAATGCCGACCGCCTTCATCAGTTGCAGCAGCTTGCCGGCCAGGATCTCGCCGGCATCGGCGGCGCTGGCTCTGCGTGCATCGGCGCCCAGACAGATAGCGGCTTCCAGATGCTGCTCCGGGCAGGCACTGCAAGTGAGCCGGAACACTGCCGGCGCGTTGAGGATCACCGACATCCCATGCGGGACCAAGGCTTCGGGCACTTCGCCGGCCAGCTGCGGATAACCCGGCGCGCGGTAGTCGCGCACCAGGCCGGCGACCGAATAGCTCATGGCATGCGGGGCGTGCACGCCGGCGTTGCCGAAGGCGATGCCGGCCAGGGTCGCGGCCCACATCACCTGCTCGCGCGCCTCGGCGTCGCTGGCGTCGGCCACCGCCCGCTCCAGATAGAGGCCCATCAGGCGCAAGGCCTCGCGGCAACCGAGATCGCTCCAGGGATTCGCCCCCTGGCTAAGCGGGCGCGCGCTGGGACGCGGCGGCGCGGGGCGACGCACGTAGGGCCGCGCGGTGTAGCTCTCCAGCGCGTGGCTGAGCACGTCGAAGCCGCTGGCCGCGACCACCTCGCCGGGCAGGCTGTCGGTGCAATCCGGATCCACCAGGGCCTCGGTCGGGCGCAGGGCGATGGAGGCGATGCCGGTCTTCACCCCGCGTTCGAGCAGGTCGAAGATGGCGATGCCGGTCACCTCGCTGCCGGTGCCGCAGGTGGTCGGACAGGCGATGTGCGGCTTGAGTGGCCCCGGCACGGCGCGGCCCTCGCCGATGGGCGCGTTGACGTAGGCGAGGAAGTCGGCCGGATGGCTGGCGTAGAGGTTGGCGCCCTTGCAGGTATCCATCACCGAGCCGCCGCCGAGCGAGACATAGCCATCGACCTTGGCCTCGGCTGCGAACGCCGCCGCTTCGCGGAACGACTGGTCGGTGGGCTCGACGCGGCATTGGTCGTAGACCAGCACGTCCAGCCCGGCCGCCAGCAGCGAGGCCTTGACGGTGGCGAAGTGCGGCAGCGCCGCCAGCCGGGGATCGGTGAACAGCGCCACCCGCTTCAGGCCCAGCACCAGGGCGCGGTCGCCGACTTCCTTCAGGCAGCCACGCCCGAAGGTGACCCGGGAAGCATCGACGGTGAAAGCGGTGTCGCCACCCGGAATCATCAGGGCGTGGTAGTGGCAGCAGGCCAAGGGTCTCCTCCTCGTGCGTTTGCGCCCAGAGTAGCGGCGCGCGCGCCGGCCCGTCAGCCCCGCGCGCCGGGGCTCAGCGGCGCGTCGCGAACTGCGCCGCGAGCAGGGCCAGGTCTTCTTCGGTATCGACGCCGCGCGGCGGCGGGTTGTCGGTGGTGCCGAGCTTGATGCGAAAGCCGTGGTAGAGAGCGCGCAACTGTTCCAGGGCCTCGCAGTCTTCCAGCGGCGCCGGCGGCAGGCCGCTGAACTCGGCGAGCGCGCCGACCCGGTAGGCGTAGAGGCCGATATGCCGGAACGCCAGGCCCTCGGGCAGACGTGGCGCGCCGGCGGCGGAACCCTCGCGCTGCCAGGGGATCGGTGCGCGCGAGAAGTACAGCGCGTAGCCGCGACGGTCGCGGACCACCTTCACGACATTGGGATTGGCGAAATCGGCGGCCTCGTGCAGGCCGTGCGCGAGGGTGGCGATGTGCGCCTCCGGGTCCTCGGCCAGGAGCTGCGCGGCCTGGCGCACCAGCGCCGGCGGCATCAGCGGCTCGTCGCCCTGGACGTTGACGACAATGGCGTCCTGCGCCCAGCCGGCGGCGCGCGCCACCTCGTTGATGCGGTCGGTGCCGGACTGGTGGCGGGCGTCGGTCATCCGCACCTCGGCGCCAAAGGCTCGGCAGGCCGCGTACACCTCCTCGGCGTCGGTGGCGATCAGCACTTCCTCGGCGCCGGCCTGCAGCGCGGCTTCCCAGACCCAACGCACCACCGGCTTGCCGCCCAGCTCGCGCAGCACCTTGCGCGGCAACCGGGTAGAGCCCAGGCGCGCCGGGATCACCACCTTGAACGGCGTCACTTCAACTGCTCCGCTTCGGCCTCGCTCAGGGCGCGGGCCTCTTCTTCCAGCATCACCGGCACGCCGTCGCGCACCGGGTAGGCCAGCCGCGAGGCGCGGCACCACAGCTCGTTGTGCTCAGGCCTGTAGACCAGGGGAGCCTGGCTGACCGGGCAGACCAGGATTTCCAGCAGGCGTTTGTCCATCGTCATTCTCGGCGCAAAATCTTGTCGACCACCTGGTTGGCCCACCAGCTGGCGTGGAAGGAGGCGTTCACGGCGTCGCGGTCGTAGACCGTTTCCACCCATTCGCGGAACGGCGTGCCGTGCGCGGCGTGGTAGTCGCGGTAGACCTCGAAGAAATGATCGAGCACGCCGGTCTTGGCCTGGCGCACATGGCCGTGCTGCCAGAACTCCATCTGCTTGAGCGCGACCTCCAGCGGCGCGTTCTCGCGCAGCAGCAGGTAGAGCGCGCTGGCCAGCCCGGCGCGGTCGGCGCCCGACTTGCAGTGGATCAGGATCGGCTGCGGCTGGCTGACGAAGAGCGCATCCAGGCCGAGGATCTCCTCGCGGGTCGGCGCGTCGCGCGAGCGCATCGGGAAGTGCAGCAGCTTCAGGCCGGCCTGCTCGCAGGCTTCCCACTCCAGCACATTGGAGCCGATGTGCGCCTCGCTACCACGCAGATTGAGCACGGTCTTGACCCCGGCGCGGGCGGCGGCGCGCAACTGGTAGGGCATGGGATGCGCCGAGCGGTACAAGCCCGGCACCACCTGCTTGCGCAGGTTGTAGAACACCCGGAAGAAGGCGTGATCGTAGAAGATCGCGTTCAGCCAGACGTAGACGCGGCGCCAGAAGCTGAGCTTGGGCGCAGGCGGAGGCAGCTCCGGAAGTTTGATCGGCAGGTCGCTCATGTCGGGGAGATTGGCCACGGCTTCGACAGCGCGGCTCGCAGGGATTGTCTCACAGGCTCTTCGGCACCCGGCGCGAAGGCGGCGGTCACCGGCACCGCCCACAGCCGGGCATCGGCACAGGCGCGGCATTTCACCGCGTCCTTCTCGGTCATCAGCACCGGCAGGCCGTCGCCGAAGGCGAGGTCCTCGGCGCGGTAGGCGTGGTGGTCGGGGTAGGCATGGGGCAAGACCTTAAGCCCCTGCTGTTGCAGGCTGGCGAAGAAACGCTGCGGGTTGCCGATGCCGGCGACCGCGTGCACCGGCTCCCCGGTGAAGGCGGCGAGCGGCCGTGGCTCGCCACCGGCCAAGGGCCAGGCCGCGCCGGGTAGCAGATCGAAACGCAGCGCCCGGTCGCCATAGGCCTCGGGCGCGCCGCCGTTCACCAACAGCAGCTCGCACTGCTCAGCGCGCGCCGGGGGCTCGCGCAGGGGGCCGGCCGGCAGCCGCCAGCCATTGCCGTGGCCGCGCGCACCGTCGATCACGCAGATCTCCAGATCACGCGCCAGCCGGTAGTGCTGAAGGCCGTCGTCGCAGACCAGCACATCCACGTCCGGATGCGCCGCCAGTAGCGCGCGCCCGGCCTCGGCACGGCGCGGCGCCACCGCCAAGGGCACGCCGCTGCGCAGCACGATCAAGAGCGGCTCGTCGCCCACCGCCGCCGGATCGCTGTCGGCACGGACCAACTGCGGAAACGGACCGCGCCCGCCATAGCCGCGCGAGATCACCCCCGGCCGGCGGCCCAGGGCGCGCAACTGCTCGACCAGGGCCAGGGTCAGCGGCGTCTTGCCGGTGCCGCCGACCGCGATGTTGCCGACCACGATCACCGGCACCGGCAACCGCTCGGCTTTGGCGCGCTGGCGTTGGGCCAGGGCATCGGCGACCACGCCGTAGAGCGCCGCCAGCGGTCGCAGCGCCAGCGGCGGCGCCTGCGGGCGCCACCAGAGCGTCTGCAAGGCCTCCTTCATGCCGCCACTCGGCGCTGGGCCTGGGCAGGCCGAATACCGCGCAGAGGAAGTGGCGGGGCGGCCTTTGCCGTCGCTGCTTTCGCGGCGGGTCGACTCATGCCGCCGCGTCGTCCTCGCGGAACTGCAAACGGTGCAGCGCCGCGTAGGCGCCGCCGCGCGCGAGCAGCTCGGCATGGCTGCCCTGCTCGACGATGCGTCCCTCGTGCATCACCACGATCAGGTCGGCGTTCTGGATGGTGGATAGCCGGTGCGCGATCACCAGGGTGGTGCGGCCCTTCACCAGCTCTTCCAGCGCCTGCTGGATGGCGCGCTCGGACTCGCTGTCGAGCGCCGAGGTGGCCTCGTCGAGGATCAGGATGGGCGCGTCCTTGAGCAGGGCGCGGGCAATGGCCAGGCGCTGGCGCTGGCCGCCGGAGAGCATGGCGCCGTCCTGGCCGATAGGCGTGTCCAGGCCCTGCGGCAGGCCGGCGATGAAGTCCCAGGCATAGGCGCGGCGGGCGGCGGTTTCGATGGCCTCGCGGCTGACCTCGGGCGCACCGTAGGCGATGTTCTCGCCCACCGTGGCGTTGAACAGCACCACGTTCTGGTCGACCAGCGCGATCTGTCGGCGCAGGTCGATCAGCGGGTAGTCGCGCAGATCGTGGCCGTCCAGCAACACGCGGCCGCTGTCGGGGTCGTAGAAGCGCGGGATCAGCGACAGCAGGGTGCTCTTGCCGCTGCCGGACTTGCCGACGAAGGCCACCGTGCGGCCGGCCGGGATGTCCAGGCTGACGCCGCTCAGCGCCGGCCGCGCCTCGGCGCTGTAGGCGAAGCGCACGTCCTCGAAGCGCAGGTCGCCACGGGCGCGGACGAGCGCGCGCTGGCCCTGGTCGTTCTCGGCCGGAGTGTCGAGAAAGGCGAACAGGTCGGCACCGGCAACCAGGCCGCGCTGCAATTTCTCCGACAGGCCGGTCATCGCCGACAGCGGCTGGCGCAGCATCAGCATGGCGCCGATGAAGGACACGAAAGTGCCCGGCGTCATCGTCTCCAGCATCGCCGGCTGGGTCGCCAGCCAGACCAGCAGGGAGACGCCGACCGCCGCGATCAGCTCCAGCGAGCCATTGCTGGCGGCGGCGGTGGCGGTCATCTTCAGGCTGTTGCGGCGCAGGTAGTCGTCGAGCTTGGCGAAGGCGCCCATCGCCAGCCGCTCGCCGCCGTAGACCTTGAGCACCCGGCGGCCGGAGATCGCCTCATCGGCGGCATGGGTGATGCCGCCCACCGAGGTCTGGATGCGTGCCGAAACGGTGCGGAAGCGGCGGTTGACCCAGTTCACCGAGAACGACACCGGCGGCGCGATGAACAGCACGAACAGGGTGAGCTTCCAGCTGGTGTAGAGCATCAGGCCGATCAGGCCGACGGCGGTGAGAAAGCCGCGGATGCCGTCGGCGAACACCTGGCTGGCGGTCTCGGCGATCTGGCCGGTGTGGTAGGTGAGCTTGGCCTGCAAGTCGGCGGTGCGGCTACGGTCGTGGTGCGCCACCGGCAGGCTGAGCATGTGCGCGAACACCTGCCGGCGCAGCTTGGACACCACCGCCTGCCCGACCGAGGCCATCGCGTAGGACGACAGGAAGCCGACCACGCCGCGCAGCAGGAACAGGCCGAGGATCGCCCAGGGCATCCAGCGGATCACCACCGGATCGCGGTCGATGAAACTGCCGTCGGTGAGCGGCTTGATGAGACGCGCCACCGAAACCTCGGAGGCAGCGAACAGCAGCATCGAGCCCAAGGCCAGCACGAACATGCGCCAGTGCGGCGCGGCATAGCGCATCAGCCGGCGGTAGACCGGCCAGGGCTGGAAGTCGGGTGTGGCAGCTTGGTTCACGTCGCGGGAGTCATGAAAACTTGAGGCCGCATGGTATCAGGGGCGCCGGCGCCGCCCGGCCCTGGCCTATCATCGGCCCCTGCCCTCGTCGCCCTATCGGAGCCCGCCGTGACCACGCCCGCCGTCAGCAAGACCCTGTTCGAGAAAATCATCGACCGCGAGCTGCCCGCCACCATCGTCTATGAGGACGAGCTCTGCCTGGCGTTCAAGGACATCCATCCCTGCGCGCCCATGCATGTGCTGCTGGTGCCGAAGAAGCCCATCGTCCAGCTCAGCCAGGCGGCGCCGGAAGACCAGGCGCTGCTCGGCCACCTGATGCTCACCGCCACCAAGGTCGCGGCCCTGGAGGGCCTGGGCGAGGCCTATCGTCTGGTCATCAACAACGGCGCGGCGGCGGGGATGAGCGTGTCGCACCTGCATCTGCATCTGATCGGCGGCCGTCCGCTGAAGTGGCCGCCGGCCTGAAGCCGAGGCCAGCGTAGGCCTGCTGCCGAGCACCGCCCCCACCCCGGCCCTCCCCCGCAAGCGGGGGAGGGAGACAGACCGCTCGGGCAGGCCGCCGCGCTAGTCCTTGAGAGTGAAGTAAAAAGTCGAGCCCTGGCCTGGCTCGGACTCCACCCAGATGCGCCCGCCGTGGTGGCGCACGATCTTCTGGCACAGCGCCAGGCCGATGCCGGTGCCCTCGTAGTCCTCGCTGCTGTGCAGGCGCTGGAAAATCTCGAAGATGCGCTCGCGGTGCTCCGGGGCGATGCCGATGCCCTGATCGCGCACCGAAAAGCACCAGCCCTCGGCGGTGTGCCGGGCGCTGATGTGGACCTTGGGTTGCGCCCCTGGCTGGAACTTCAGGCCGTTGCCGATCAGGTTCTGCAGCAACTGGTTCAGCTCCAGTTCGGAGCCGCGCACCACCGGCAGCGGATCGTGCGTGACGAGCGCCCCGCGCTCCTCGATGGCGGCGCGCAACTGGGTCTCCACCTGCTTGAGCAGGCGTTCGCAATCGACCTGGGTGAAGCCGCTGTCCTGCCCGACTTTCGAGAACGCCAGCAGGCCGTCGATCAGCGACTGCATGTGCATGGAGCTATCGACCAGGTAGTCGAGGTATTCATCGGCCTCGCCATCGAGCTGGCCGCCGTAGCGCTTCTTGAGCAACTGCGCGAAACCGACCACGCCACGCAGCGGTGCGCGCAGGTCGTGCGAGGCCACGTAGGCGAACTGCCGCAACTCCTGGTTGCTGCGCGACAGCTCCTCGGCGTACTGCGCCAGCCGGTTCTCCACCGCCTTGCGCTCGCTGATGTCGCGCACCGCAGCGGTGGCGTACTCGCCGCCGCCGGACTCCATCGGACTCAGGCTGATCTCGATGGCGAACTCGCTGCCGTCGCTGCGCAGCCCCATCAGCTCCAGCCCCACGCCCATGGGCCGCACCCTCGGGTCGTGGAAATAGCCCTGGCGGTGACCGGCGTGGCGCGCGCGCAACGGTGCCGGCATCAGCATCTCCACCGGCCGGCCGATGAGCTGCTCGCGCGGGTAGCCGAACAGCCGCTCGGTCTGGGCGTTGACCAGGGCGATGTGGCCTTCGCGGTCGATGATGACCATGGCGTCCGGCGCGGTTTCCAGCAGCGAGCGGAAGCGCTGCTCGGCGCGCTTGCGCTCGCCGATGTCGCGGCCGATGGTGGAGGCGCCCACCACATGTCCCTGCGCGTCACGGATCGGCGAGATGGTCAGCGACATGTCGATGCGCCGGCCATCCTTGGCCAGGCGCTGGGTCTCGAAGTGCTGCACCTGCTCGCCCTGGCGCACCCGCGCCAGCAGTTGCTCCTCCTCGTGCTGCTTCTCGGGCGGGAACAGGATGCGCACGTCCTGGCCGATGATCTCCTCGGCGCTGTAGCCGTAGCTGGCCTCCGCCGCCTTGTTCCAGGCGGTGATCCGGCCCCGGGTGTCCTTGCCGAGGATGGAGTCGTTGGAAGACTCGACGATGGCCGCCAGCCGCACCGCCGCGTCGCGCTCGCGCTTGGCCTGGGTGATGTCGCGGATCGCCGCCGTCACCCAGGTGCCCTGCTCGGTCTCCAGCGGGCTCAGGCTGATCTCGATGGGGAATTCGCTGCCGTCCGAACGCCGGCCGGACAACTCCAGCCCGGCACCCATCTCGCGCACCTTGGGGGCGTGGAAGAAGCCGGAACGATGATTGACGTGCTGGCCGCGCAGCCGCTCGGGGATCAGTACCTCCACCGGCTGGCCGATCAGCTCCTCGCGACGGCAGCCGAAGATGCGCTCGGTCTGGGCGTTGACCAGCCGGATCTGGCCGGTCTGGTCGATGATGACCATGGCGTCCGGCGCGGTTTCCAGCAGCGCGCGGAAGCGCTGCTCGGCCTTCTTGCGCTCGGTCATGTCGCGCACTGCGGCGGTGCCCCAGAGACCGTCCTCGGTCTCCAGCGGACTCAGGCTGATCTCGATGGGAAACTCGCTGCCATCCTTGCGCCGACCCCAGAGTTCCAGCCCGCTGCCCATCTCGCGCAGCTTGGGTGCTGCGAAGTAGCCACTCCGGTGCTCGCCGTGCTTGGCGCGGTAGCGCTCCGGCATCAGCACCTCGATGGGCTTGCCGACCAGCGCCGCGCGCTGGTAGCCGAACAGGCGCTCGGCCTGGGCGTTGATGAGGCGGATGTCGCCGCGCTGGTCGATGATGACCATCGCATCCGGCGCCGACTCCAGCAGCGCGCGGAATTTCTCGTTGGCCTTGCGCCGCTCGCTGGCATCGCGGATCGCGGCGGTGGCGAACAGGCCGCGCGCGGTGCGCAGCGGGCTAAGGCTGATTTCCACGGGGAACTCGGCACCGTCCTTGCGCCGGCCCGCCAGTTCCGCGCCCGCGCCCATGCCACGCAGCTTGGGCTCGGCGAAGTAGCCGTCGCGCAGCATCGAATGGCGGCCCCGGTAGCGCTCCGGCACCAGCATCTCGATCGACTGCCCGAGCAGCTCGCCACGGCCGTAGCCGAACAGCCGCTCGGTCTGGGCGTTGACCAGCAGGATCAGCCCCTCGCTGTCGATCAGGATGGCGGCATCCGGCGCGGATTCCAGCAGATCGCGATACCACTGAGGATCGACTTCGGTCATGGTGGCCGCAGACGCAAATCGGATGATGGCGACCAGTCTGGCACGCTGACGTGCCGCGACCGCCTCCGGTCGGCCGACCGTCGCCACCGCCCGACGGCCGGCCGCCTGGCCTACCATGCCCGCAGCCCGGCAAGCCCGCCGGCGCGGGCCCGGCCACGCCGCCCCCAGACCCAGCATCGGCCCTGCCCCCAGAGCAAGAAAAGCCCCAGGCAAATGTCCCCAAATCCGCCGCGCAAGATCATCCATCTGGACATGGACGCCTACTACGCCTCGGTCGAGCAGCGCGACGACCCGGCGCTGCGCGGCCGGCCGGTGGTGGTGGCCTGGCGCGGCGCGCGTTCGGTGGTCTGCGCCGCCTCCTACGAGGCGCGCCGCTACGGCGTGCGCTCGGCGATGCCGGCGGTGCGCGCCGAGCGCCTGTGCCCGGAGGCGGTGTTCGTGCCGCCGGACTTCGTGCGCTACCGCGCGGTGTCGCGGGCGGTGCGGGAAATCCTTGCCCGCCACAGCGAGCTGATCGAGCCCTTGTCGCTGGACGAGGCCTATGTGGATGTCAGCACCAACAAGCTGGGCCTGGCGACCGCCACCGAAGTCGCCCAGGCGATGCGCGCTGCGATCCGCGAGGAGTTGCAGCTCACCGCCTCCGCCGGAGTCGCTCCCAACAAATTCCTGGCCAAGATCGCCAGCGACTGGCGCAAGCCGGATGGTCTGTTCGTGATCCGCCCCGAGCAGGTCGAGCGCTTTCTCGAACCACTACCGGTCGCGCGCATTCCCGGCGTCGGCAAGGTGATGGAGCAGCGGCTGAAGGAACTGGGCATCAGCACCGTCGGCGAGCTGCGGCAATGGCCGGCGGCGGCGCTGCTGGAACGCTTCGGCCGCTACGGCCAGCGCCTGCACGAACTGGCGCGCGGCATCGACGAGCATCCGGTACAGCCGGACCGGCCGACGCAGTCGATCTCCGCCGAAGACACCTTCGCCACCGACGTCACCCTGGCCGAAACCGAGGACAGCCTCCGCCGCCTGGCGGAAAAGGTCTGGGCCGCCTCCCGCCGCGAAACCCGGGTGGCGCGCACCGTGGTCCTGAAGCTCAAGACCGCGCAGTTCCAGGTGCTGACCCGCAGCCAGACCGGCAGCACGCCACCCGCATCCTGCGAGGCGCTGACCGCCACCGCCCTGGCGCTGCGTGAGCGCATCGAAGACCACGGTCAACGCTACCGGCTGGTGGGGGTCGGGCTGAGCAACTTCCGGGAACCGGAAGAACTGCCGCAACCGGGGCTGTTCTAGCGCCGGTCGCCGCGCCTGGGATCGGCCTTAGGGCTTGCCCTGGGGCGGCACCAACTGCTGCGCATCCACCCGCGACTCGAACCAGTTGACCCGCCAGTCGAGGTGGGCGCCGGTGACGCGGCCGGTCTTGCCGATCAGGGCGATCTTCTCGCCGCGCTTCACCGGCTGGCCTTCCTTCACCAGGATCTTCGACAGGTGCAGGAAGGCGGAGGAGACGCCGTAGCCGTGGTCGAGGTAGAGGGTGCCGCCGGAGAAGAACATGTCCGGGTTGGCGAGGCTCACCACGCCATCGGCCGGCGCCACCACCGGCGCGCCGACCGGGCCGGCGACATCGACGCCGTAGTGCGGCTGCTTGGGCTCGCCGTTGAGGATGCGCTGGCTGCCGAACACGCCGGTGATCGCGCCCTTGGCCGGCCAGGCGAAGGGCGCGAATACCGAAGCGTAGTCGCTGTCGCGCGCCCTGGCCTTGCGGTTCTGCGCCGCCTCGGCGGCGATGCGTGCTTCCATCGCCGGCTCGGGATTCACCTGCTTGGGCGGCAGGCCGTTGAGGCGCTGGATCTGGTACTCGCGCTGGGCCACCGGGTAGCGCGTCAGCCATTCCGGCGCGCCGGGCAGGCGGATGCTCAGACTGGCCTCGGCGGGCTCGTCACGGTCCAGGCCGAACACGAAGCGACCCTCGGGGCTCAGCCGCAGGCGCCGGCCGTTGAAGTGCACCTCGGCGCCGGGCGTGGTCTGCCCGAACAGCAGGCTGCCCTGGCGCCACTCGCCCTTGAGGCTCAGCGGCGGCGTGGCGTCCTGCGCGCTGGCGCCGCTGGCAGCGGCCAGCAGCGCCAGGCACAGCAGGACGAGCCGCGCCCGCATCAGGCCTGCGGACCGGCGAGCTTGGCGACCGCCTCGGCCAGACTCAGGGTCTCCTGCGCCTCGCTGCCCAGGCGACGCAGGGTGACGGTCTTCTGCTCCGCCTCCTTGCGGCCAACCACGGCGATCACCGGCACCTTCTGCACGCTGTGTTCGCGGATCTTGTAGGTGATCTTCTCGTTGGAAAGATCGGCCTCGGCGCGGACGCCGGCCTCGCGTAGCGCCTCGCAGACCTCGCTGGCGTAGCCGTCGGCATCGCTGACGATGGGTGCCACCACCACCTGCACCGGCGACAGCCAGTAGGGCAGCACGCCGGCATGGTGCTCGATGAGGATGCCGATGAAGCGCTCCATGGAGCCGACGATGGCCCGGTGCAGCATCACCGGATGCTTGCGCTGCGAGTGTTCGTCCACGTACTCGGCGCCCAGGCGCTCCGGCATCATGAAGTCCACCTGCATGGTGCCCACCTGCCAGGCGCGGCCGATGGAGTCCTTGAGGTGGTACTCGATCTTCGGGCCGTAGAAGGCGCCCTCGCCGGGCAGCTCGGTCCACTCGACGCCCGCGCTGCGCAGCGCGGCGCGCAGCGCCTCCTCGGCACGATCCCAGGTGTCGTCGCTGCCGAGACGCTTCTCGGGGCGCAGGGCGATCTTGATCGCCAGATCGGTGAACCCGAAGTCCGAGTACACCCGCATGGCCTGGCGGTGGAAGGCGGTGACTTCCGACTCCACCTGCGCCTCGGTGCAGAAGATGTGGCCGTCGTCCTGGGTGAAGGCGCGCACCCGCATGATGCCGTGCAGCGCGCCCGAGGGCTCGTTGCGATGGCAGCCGCCGAACTCGGCGTAGCGGATCGGCAGCTCGCGGTAGCTGCGCAGGCCGGCGTTGAATATCTGCACATGGCCGGGGCAGTTCATGGGCTTCACCGCGTAGGTCCGCTTCTCGGACTCGGTGAAGAACATGTTTTCCTTGTAGTTGTCCCAGTGGCCGGACTTCTTCCACAGCGACACGTCCATGATCTGCGGCCCACGTACTTCCTGGTAGCCGCTCTTGCGGTAGACGCCGCGCACGTACTGCTCCACCGCCTGCCAGATCGCCCAGCCCTTGGGGTGCCAGAACACCATGCCCGGCGCTTCTTCCTGCTGATGGAACAGGTCGAGCGCGCGCGCCAGCTTGCGGTGGTCGCGCTTCTCGGCCTCCTCGACCTGCTTTTGGTAGGCCTTGAGGTCGTCCTCATTGGCGAAGCAGATGCCGTAGATGCGCTGCAACTGCGCGTTGTTGGCATCGCCGCGCCAGTAGGCGCCGGACACCTTGGTGAGCTTGAAGGCGGTGCCGAGGCCGGCGGTGGAGGGCATGTGCGGGCCCACGCACATGTCCAGCCAGTTGTCGCCCTGCTTGTAGATGCTGATCTCGGCATCGGCGGCGATGCCTTCGCGGATCCACTCGGCCTTGAACTTCTCGCCGGCGGCCTCGAAGTGGGCGATAGCCTTGTCGTGGCTCCACACCTCGCGGCTGATCGGCAGGTTGCGCTTGACGATCTCGCGCATCTTCTGCTCGATCTTCTCGAGGTCGGCATCGCTGAAGGATTCCGCCCGCGCGAAGTCGTAGTAGAAGCCCGAGTCGGTGGACGGCCCGAAGGTGATCTGGGTGCCGGGGAACAGCTCCTGCACCGCCTGCGCCAGCACATGGGCGCCGTCGTGACGGATCACTTCCAGCGCTTCCGGCTTGTCGCGGGTGACCAGTTCGAGCTTCGCGTCCTCGTGGATCGGACGGGTCAGATCCCAGAGCTGGCCGTTGATCTTGGCGACCACGCACTTCTTGGCGAGTCCGGGGGAAATGCCCTGGGCGATGGCCAGGGCGGTGATACCGGCGTCGAAGGGCTTCTTCGCGCCGTCGGGAAAGGTGATTTCGATGGACATGGGGACCAACCTCGTTGTTGCTCTTGATGAGCGCCCGGCTCAGGCGGCGGGCGCGGCTTTGGCAGCGTGTGCAGCGGCGGCGGCAAGCCGCGCCAAAGTGGCCGTACGGCCCAGCAGGAACAAGGTCTGGTCGATGGGCGGCGACACCGCCGCGCCGGACACCGCGACGCGGATCGGCTGAGCGACATCGCCCAGCTTCAGGCCCAGTTTCTCGGCCACCGCATGCACCACGCCGTGGATGTCGGCGGGCTGCCAATGGGCGAGGCCGGTGAGGCCGTCGATGAGGGCATTGAGCACCGGCGCCGCCTTCGCGGACAGGTGCTTGGCGGCGTCCTTCTCGTTGTAGCTGCCGACTTCGGCGTAGAAGAACTTCGACTTCTCCGCCATCTCCAGCAGGGTGCGGCAGCGCTCGCGCTGCTGCAGGATCACGTCTTCCAGCGCCGGGCCATTGGCCGGGTCGACGCCCTGCCGGCGCAGATGCCAGTCGAACTCCGGCGCGATCACCGCCGGCTCGGTGACCTTCAGGTACTGGTGGCTGACCCAGTAGGCCTTCTCCATGTCGAAGCGCGCGGGGGCGGCGCTGACGTGGTCGAAGTCGAACTTGGCGATCATCTCCTCGCGGGTGAACAGCTCCTGGTCGCCGTGGCTCCAGCCCAGGCGCACCAGGTAGTTGAGGATGGCATCGGGCATGAAGCCCATGGCGCGGTACTCCATCACTCCCAGCGCGCCGTGGCGCTTGCTGAGCTTGGCGCCGTCGCTGCCGAGGATCATCGACACGTGCGCGTACTTCGGCGGCGTGCCGCCGAGCGCGCGGATCATCTGGATCTGACGCGGGGTGTTGTTGACGTGGTCGTCGCCGCGGATCACATGGGTGATGCCCATGTCCATGTCGTCCACCACCACGCAGAAGTTGTAGGTGGGCACGCCGTCGGCGCGGGCGATGATGAGATCGTCCAGCTCCTCGCTGGCGAACACGATGCGGCCCTTGATGAGGTCGTCCAGCACCACCTCGCCGTCTTGCGGATTCCTGAACCGCACCACCGGCTTCACCCCGGCCGGCGGCTCCGGCAACACCTTGCCCGGCTCCGGGCGCCAGCGGCCGTCGTAGCGGGGCTTTTCCTTGCGCGCCTGCTGCTCGGCGCGCATCTGGTCCAGCTCTTCCTTGCTGGCGTAGCAGTGGTAGGCGGTGCCCGCCGCCAGCATGTCCTGGATCACCGCCGCGTAGCGGTCGAAGCGCTGGGTCTGGTAGATCTCCTCGAAGTCGCTGTTCAGGCCCAGCCAGGCCATGCCCTCGAAGATCGCATCGACCGCCGCCTGGGTGCTGCGCTCGCGGTCGGTGTCCTCGATGCGCAGCAGGAACTTGCCCCCGAAGCGCTTGGCGTAGAGGTAGGAGAACAGCGCGGTGCGGGCGCCGCCGATGTGCAGGAAGCCGGTCGGCGAAGGGGCGAAACGGGTGACGACGGACATGCGCGGAAGGACTGCGGCGAGCTAGGGGCGCGCAGTTTACCAGCGCTGGAGGCCGGCCCCGGGGCCGCAAGGCAGGCGGCGAGGCGCCGCCGGGCAGTAAAATGGCGCCCCCCACGCGGCACGCCAGCCCATGACCACCCTCTTCGTCGAACAGCTCACCGTCATCGACGCCAGCTATCTCTGCCCCCGGCGCGGACTGGTCGGCGAAAGCTGGATCGTCGATCTGGAGCTGGAGGGCGCGCTCGACGAGCAGTCGATGGTGCTGGACTTCGGCAGCGTCAAGAAGCAGCTCAAGCGCGCCATCGACGACGGCCCCGACCACACCCTGATCGTGCCCCTGCACTACCCCGGCCAGCAGACCCGTGCGCTGCCCGACGGCCGTGTGCAGACCCTGTTCATGTCGCAGGCGGGCGGCTACGAGCACTGCGCCCCGGCCTGCGCGCTGACCCTGCTGGAGGCGCCGGAGGTGAGCGCCGAGGCCCTGATCGCGCACCTCACTCCGCAACTGGCCGGCATCGTCCCCGCCAATGTCGCCAGCATCCGCCTGCGCCTGCGCCAGGAACAGATCGACGGCGCCAGCTACCACTACAGCCACGGGCTGTCGAAGCACCAGGGCGCCTGCCAGCGCATCGCCCACGGCCACCGCTCGCGGCTGGCGATCTTCATCGACGGCGTCCGCGACGCCGGCCTGGAGGCGGCCTGGGCCGAACGCTTCCGCGACATCTACCTGCTCACCGGCCGGCATCTGCAGCGCGACGACGGCGAGCGCCTAAGCCTGGCCTACCGTGCGCCGGAAGGTCTGTTCGAGCTGGAACTGCCGCGTGCGCGCAGCTATCTGCTCGGCCAGGACACCGACAGCACCGTGGAGGAAATCGCCGAGCACCTGGCCGGCCAGATCGCCGCCGCGCGCCCCGGCCAGCGGGTGGAAGTACGCGCCTACGAGGGCGTCATGAAGGGCGCGCTGGCGCGCCGCTGAGCCTGGCTCAGGCCGCGCACTGGCGGCACAGGCCCTGTACCTCGATCACCTGCTTGCGCGGCTTGAAGCCCAGGCTGCGCGCCTTGGCTTCCAGCAGATCGCCGATGGCGTGGTCGTCCACCTCCTGGGTGGCGCCGCACTGACTGCACACCAGATAGAAACTCTCGTGGGCCTCAGCGGGGTGGTCGCAGGTGAGGTAGCTGGCGTTGGTCTCCAGCCGGTGGATCAGCCCCTGTTCGAGCAGGAAGTCCAGCGCCCGGTACACCGTCGGCGGCGCCAGCTTCTTCTTCAGCCGCGTTTCCAGCCGCGCCAGGATGTCGTAGGCCGACAGCGGCGCCTTCTGCTGCAGCAGGAAATCGTAGGTGGCCCTGCGCATGGTGGTGAAGCGGGCACCGCGGTCCTGGCACAGCGCCTCGGCCTCGGCCAGGCGCTCGGCGCGGCTGTGGCAATGGGCGGTGTGGACATGGGGCATGGCGAGGGCCGACGGCGGGAGACCCGGCAATGGTATCCTTGCGCCCCTTTTTTCGCCCCCGCCGGGCTTCTCCGGGGGCAGCGCAGCAGCGAGGTCGGTATGAGCGAAGACGTGCGTTTCTTCCAGCGGGTGTCCATCGAGCAGGTCGAGGAAGGCCAGGAGCTGGCGCCGAAGTTCGACGAACACGGCCTGATCGCCTGCGTGACCACCGCCGCCCACAGCGGCGAGGTGCTGATGCTCGGCTACATGAACGCCGAGGCGCTGAAGAAGACCATCCTCACCGGCGAGGCGCACTACTTCTCGCGCAGCCGCCAGGTGCTCTGGCACAAGGGCGCCACCAGCGGCCTGGTGCAGAAGGTGGTCGAGATGCGCATCGACGACGACCAGGACGCGGTCTGGCTGCGGGTGGAAATCCCCGGCGACGCCTCCTGCCACGTCGGCTACCGCTCCTGCTTCTACCGCTCGGTGCCCACCGGCGAGGGCGAGTTGCACGCCCTGAAGTTCGAGGAAAGCGAGAAGATGTTCGACCCGAAGCAGGTGTACGGCGACGCGCCGAACCCGACCATCCTCTGACTCATTCGCGGCCGTTCTTGAGCGGCGTCGCCTCCAGGGCCGGATCGGGATCGTAATCGCTGTCCTGCCGCTGCTCGTCGCGTGGCGGGACCGCAGGGCGCTTTTTCACCATCGCCGCCTTGCGCTGCGAGCGCTTGTTGTAGGGGCTGGGCCTGAGGTGGGATCTCATCGGCGGTTCCTCCGGGGCTGTGGGGCGCCGCCCAGACTGCCCGCGCCTGCCTGAACCCCAGCCGAACCGCGCCGCTCTCCCCGCCTGCACCCATCGTTCCCTCTCCCCGGGTGGGAGAGGGAGAAAACAAGCCATCAGTCGCGCAGCATCTCCCGCGCCGCGTTGTGGCCGGGAATGCCGGTGACGCCACCGCCCGGATGCGCGCCGGAGCCACAGAGGTACAAGCCCGGGATGGGCGTGCGGTAGTTGCCCAGGCCCAGCAGCGGGCGCGCGCTGAACAGCTGGTTGAGCGTCAGCTTGCCGTGGAAGATGTCGCCGCCGACCAGCCCGAACTTGCGCTCCAGATCCAGCGGCGTGTGGATCTGCCGGGCGATCAGGCTGGCCTTGAAGTTGGGCGCGGCGCGGTTGACGGTTTCGATCACCGCATCGGCTGCCGCCTCGCGCTCGGCATCCCAGCTTCGGCCGTCCGGAAGCGCGTAGCGGAAGTGTTGGCAGAACAGGCTGGCGACGTGCTGGCCGGGCGGTGCCAGCGTCGGGTCCACCGTCGAGGGAATCAGCATCTCGACCACCGGCGCCTGCGCCCAGCCCTGCTCGCGGGCGTCGATGTAGGCGCGCTCCATATACGCCAGCGAGGGCGCCAGGATGATGCCGCTCTGGTGATGGGGAGACAGCGCCGTCCCCGGCGCGCAGCGGAAGTCCGGCAGCTCGGCGAGCGCCACGTTCATGCGCAGGGTCGCGGATTCGTTCTGGTGGTCGGCGAAGCGCTGGCTCAGCTCCGGCTCGCGCTGGCTGGCGTCCAGCAACTGGGTGAACAGCAGCTTGGGATGCAGATTGCTCGCCACCCGCGATGCGGTCAGCACCTCGCCGTTCTCCAGATCGACGCGGAGCTGCCGGCGACCCAGCGACCGCACCCGGTGCACCGCCGCCCCGGTGGACAGCTCCACCCCCAGCAGCCGCGCTTCCGCCGCCAGCGCCTGGGTGATCGCACCCATGCCACCGAGCGCGTGGCCCCAGACGCCGGATTTGCCGTTGACCTCGCCGAACACGTGGTGCAGCAGCACATAGGCGCTGCCCGGCGCGTAGGGGCTGGCGAAATTGCCGACGATGCTGTCAAAGCCGAAACAGGCCTTGAGCGGCGCCGACTCGAACCAGCGGTCGAGCAGCTCGCCGGCGCTGAGCGCGAACATGTCGAGTACGTCGCGCTGGGTGGAAAGCGGCAGATCCTTGAACACCCGAGCAGTCTTCCAGGCGCTGAACAGCTCGGCGATGCCGCCGCCGACATTCGGCGGGGTTTGCAGCAGCATCGCCCGCAGTACCTCCGCCACCCGCTCCAGCAGCGCGTAGTAGTCCGGCAACCGCTCGGCATCGCGCCGCGAATAGCGGGCGACCTCCGCCTGGGTCGCCGCCAGCCCGCCGCCCAGGCGGATGCACTCGCCGGGCATCTCGCCCAGCGGCAGGAAGTTGGAATACGGCCGCTCGACGATCTTCAGCCCGTGCGCCTCGGCGAGCCGCAGCTCGCGGATGATCTTGGGGTTGAGCAGACTCACCGTGTAGCTGGCGGTGGAATTGCGGAAGCCGGGCGCGAATTCCTCGGTCACTGCCGCGCCACCCAGCACCTCGCGCCGCTCCAGCACCCTTACTTTCCAGCCGGCCTTGGCGAGGTAGCAGGCGCAGACCAGGCCGTTGTGGCCACCGCCGAGGATGAGGGCGTCGTAGTGCATGGCGAGGAATATCCGGGGGAACCCCGGCCGATGCTACACATTCCGGGCGCAGCGCCGGCCCTGCCGGTCGCGACCCGCGCCGACGCCAACCACCGGCGGCCTGGCGCGTCTCCCAGATCACGCCCGAAAGCCGGACGGACTATGCGGTGCACCGGCCGCTGGCTAACCTGAGCGGACTACTCATCGAACCAGACCGGCGCCCTCCCCGCGCTGGGATCGGTATCGGTGCAAAAACCCTTCATGAAGAAAAATCTCCCCTCCCTGACCCGGCTGCGCATCCACAACCGCCTGATCGGCCTTTCGGTGCTGATGGGCGCGGGCATCCTGGTATTCCTGCTGTTCTTCTACCACTCCTTCTCCGGCAGCCTGCAACGCGAAAAGAACACCCAGACCCAATACCTTTCGGAAGTGGGCGTGAAGGTGCTGCAGCACTTCCAGCAACTGGCGGCCTCTGGCGAGATCAGCGACCAGGACGCGCGCCGGCTGGCGATCGGCGCGTTGCGGCAGGCCACCTACGGCGACAACGGCTACTTCTGGATCGTCGACAGCGCCGGCACCATGCTCATGCAGCCCTATACCCCGGAGCAGGTGGGCCGTGACTTCAGCGCCTGGACCGACAGCCACGGCAAGCACATCGTCCGCGAGTTCATTGCCACCGCGAAGAGCGGCGGTGGCTGGGTGTCGTACTACTGGCCCAAGCCGCATGGCCAGGAGCCGTTCGCGAAAGTTTCCTACGTACTCTATTTCCCGCCCTGGGACTGGGTACTGGGCACCGGCGTCTACCTGGACGACACCCGCGCCAATGTCCACCAGACCATGTTCCAGGCTTCCGGTATCCTGCTGGCGCTGTTCGCCGGCTTCGTCGTCGCGATGGTGCTGATCGGCCACTACTTCCTGCGGCAACTGGAAGGCATCGCCATCCGCGACGCGCTCACCAATCTGCACACCCTGCGCTTCCTGCGCGAGGTCACGCCCTCGATCTTGAGCAAGCAGCAGCGCGACAGCCACCGCCTGCTGGCGGCGATCTTCATCGACATCGACCACTTCAAGCGGGTCAACGACAACTACGGCCACGCCAGCGGCGATCAGGTGCTGGTGCGTATCGCCGAGCTGATGATGAGCATGACCCGCGCTGGCGACTTCTGCGTGCGCTTCGGCGGCGAAGAGTTCGTGTTCATCGGCTTCTTCGACGACCAGGCCGCGATCCTGCAGGTGGCCGAGCGCATCCGTACCGAGGCCGCCAAGCTGCGCTTCACGCACCGCAAGACCGAATACCAGGTGACCCTGAGCGCCGGCGTCGCCGTCTACCGACCTGGGCAGGAGTCCTTCGACGAACTGCTGCAACGCGCCGACCAGAAGATGTACGAGGCCAAGCAGGCGGGGCGCAACCGAGTGGTGATCTAGAAGCTGCGCCCGCAGCCCGGCCTGGAATACCTCTTATGGAACGCGCTAGGTTCGCCACGCCGCTGGCAATCCCGCCACGCGGCCAGCATGGCCAGGAAGGGAGCTCCGCATGGACGCCACGAACCCGGGTGCAACCGTCGTCATCAGCCACCGCGTGCGCGCGGACCGGCATGCCGAGTACGAGGCCTGGCTGAAGCAGATCGCGCCGCTCTGCCAGGCCGCGCCCGGCCATCTGGACTGGCAGATCGTGCGGCCGGTCGCCGGGCTCAGCGAGAGCTACACCGTGATCATCCGCTTCGACAGTACCGCCACGCTCCGGCAGTGGATGGACTCGCCCACGCGCGCTCGGCTGATCGAGCAGGCCTTGCCCCTGCTGGTCCAGGGCGATGATTTCTTCGTGAGTAGCGGGCTGGATTTCTGGTTCACGCCCGCCGGCGCCAAGGCCAAGCTGCCGGTGCGCTGGAAGCAGTACCTGCTCACCTGGTCGGCGATCTACCCACTGGTGATGGCCGTGCCGCTGCTGGTCACGCCGCTGCTGCGCGCGCTGGGAGCGCCGGAACAACGCTGGCTGAGCTCCCTGGCGGTGACCGCCACGGTGGTGTTCCTGATGGTCTATGTGGTGATGCCGCGCTACACGCGGCTGGTGCAGCGCTGGCTGTTCCGCTGAGCTTTTCGTCCCGCCCCGCCGGAGGAGCCGCATGCAATTCCTGCTCATCATCAGTCACGACGCGCACTTCGTTTCCAGCGAGGCCCTGGTCGCCGACATCCTGGCCTGGATCGGGCGCATGCAGGCGCGCGGCATACGCCGCCACGGCGCGCCGCTGCGGCCGCCCTCGGATGCGGTCACCCTGCGGATACGCGAGAGCCAGTTGCAGATCACGCCCGGCCCCTTCAGCGACAGCCGCGAGCAGATGTGCGCCTACGAGCTGCTCGACTGCACCAGCCAGGAGGAAGCGCTGGCGGCAGCGGCCGAGCACCCGATGGCGCGGGTGGCGACCATCGAACTGCGACCGGTATGGGCCGAGCTAGCGAGGCGCTGAGTCGAACTCGCGCAGCGGCGGCGCCCACCAGCCGCGCGCGCCGGCTTCGCGCCAGGCCTGCACCGGGCCGGCGCCGGTTTCTGGATCGACATGCAGGCGCAGCGCGCCCTCGTGGCCGCTCATGCGCAGTTCGGCGCCCTGCTCGGCATAGCGGCGCAGCACCTCCGGGCGCGGATGCCGGTAGGGATTGCGAAAGCCGGCCGGGAAGATCACCAGCCTGGGTTCGACCGCGTGCACGAAGTCCGGCGTCGACGAAGTCTTGCTGCCGTGGTGCGGCGCCAGCAGCACTTCGGCGCGCAGCCGTTCGGGCACGGCGCGGACCAGCGCCGCCTCGGTGCCGCGCTCGATGTCGGCCGGCAGCAGCGTGGCATGGCCGTTGGCGCTGACCCGCAGCACACAGCCGGCGTCGTTGTCGGACGCACTCTCGCCTGGCCTGGGGCCGTGCAGCAGCTCGAAATCGACGCCATCCCATTGCCAGTGCTCGCCAGCGCGGCAGGGTTCGACGCTCAGCGCGCCGATCTCGCGTCGCGGTTTCAGCAGACGCCGGACGGCCGGCACACCGCCGCGATGGTCGAGGTCGGAATGCGAGACGATCAGCAGATCCAGCCGGCGCAGGCCCTCGCCGAGCAGATAGGGCGCGACCACCGACTCGCCGGCATCGAAGCCCTCCTCGTAGGCCGGCCCGGCATCGAACAGCAGGCTGTGTCCGGCGGTGCGCACCACCACCGCCAGGCCCTGGCCGACATCGAGCACGGCGAGGTCGTAGCCGCTCTTCGGCGCGTTCTGCGGCGGGAACAGCAAGGGCAGCAGGCAGAGCAGACCCAGGGCTTTCAACGGCAGGCCGCGCGGGCTGGTGAGCAGCAGCGCGCCGAGCAGGGCCAAGGCCAGCGCGGCCGGTGGCGGGCTGGCGGCGATCCAACTCTCCGCATGGCTCTGCGCCAGCGCGACCAGGCTGGCGTGGACGGCATTCAGCGCCCAGGCCAGGACCGTCAGCAGCGGCAGCCCGGTCCAGGGCCAGACTGCACAGAGCAGCAGGACCAGCACCAGTAGCGGCGTCAGCAGCGCGAATACCGGCACCGCCAGCAGATTGACGAAGGGCGCGATCCAGGCGGTGCCCTGGAAGAAGAACAGGGTCATCGGCGCCAAGGCCAGCGACAGCAAGAGTTGCAGGCGCAGCGCCTGCTTCCAGACCGGCTCGCCCGGCGGCCGGCCCAGGCTCAGCCAGAAGATCGCCGCCACCGCGCCGAACGACAGCCAGAGGCCGGGGCTGAGCACCGCGAAAGGGTCGTGCAGCAGCACCAGGCCCCAGGCGATCAGCAGCACCCGCCAGGACGCCGCCAGACGGTCTAGAAACAGCGCCGCGAGCAGCACCCAGAGCATCAGCAATGCGCGCAGCACCGGCGGCTCGAAGCCGGCCAGCAGCGCATAGCCGGCGGCGACCAGGGCGGCGCCCAGGCTGGCGGCCTTCTGCGCCGGCAGACGCAGGCAGAGCGCCGGGACCAGGCTCCAGCTCCAGCGCAGCAGCCACCAGGCGAAGCCGGCGACGATGGCGAGGTTGAAGCCGGAGATCGCCACCAGATGCGAGGTGCCGGTGAGCCGGAAGGCGTCCCAGTCGGCCGCCCGCAACTCGCCGTCGTAGCCCAGTACCAGGGCGGCGGTCAGCGCGCGGGCGGGTGACTCCGGCAGCCAGGCTTGCAGGCGGTCCAGCAAGGCCTGCCGCGCGCGCAGCACCCAGTAGCCGCCGGCCACCTCGCAGCGCTCGGCGCTGCGCACGGTGGCGGTGGCGGCAATGCCCTGGCGGAACAGCCAGCCCTCGTAGTCGAAGCCGTGGGGATTGGCGCTGCCAAGCGGGGTCTTGAGGCGCAGGCTGAAGCGCCAGCACTCGCCACCGCGCAGCCATTGGTCGGTGCGATACCAACTGACGCGGATGCGCGCCGGCAGCGCCGGATCCTCGGGCGCGAAGCTGAAGCGCCAGACCCGTTCGCCGGCGTCCTTGGCACGCAGCCGTTGCGGCGCCTCGCGGCTCAGTTCCGGCAGCGAGGCGACTCGGCCACTGACCACCAGCTCCTCGCCGTGACGCGCCAGCGGCCAGCGCTGCGCCAGCAGGGCGTCGCCGCGCCAGAGCGCGTAGCCCAGCCCGAGCGCGAACGGCAGCGCCAAGCCGCGCAGCGCCGGCCAGCGCGGCCAGACCAAGGCTTCCAGCAGCGCAGCCGCCGCCAGCAAGGCCAGCGCCCAGAGCGCGGACGGCCAGTGCGGCAGGGCCACCAGCAGCAGCACGCCAGCGCTGTAGGCGAGGATGGCGCGCGGCAGCATCGGGCTTCAGTGCCGACGGCGGTGCGGCGGCATACACCGGCACCTGGCGCACGCGAACAGTGGCTCCCGCTCCTTCCCCATGGCGGCTCCCTTTGCAAATCCCTGCGGCTATCTTGAGCCGAGGCCGCGCCGGCCGGCAGCGCCGCCCATCGGCCGGCTCCGGGGGCTGGAATATCATCGGCGCCGACCGGCCGCCTGCATTCCAGGCACACAGACCGGCAGCCTGACGAGGAGCGGTGATGGCGACGCTGGAGTGGTTGTCGAAATACCTGCTGGTACTGGCCATCCCCTACTTTCTGGGTCTGGTCGCCTGGGAGTGGTGGGCAACGCGCCAGCGGCCGCAGTACGCAGAGTTGCGCGGCTACGCGCTGAAGGACAGCGCAGTGAGCTTGAGCCTGGGCAGCATCAAGCTGGCGATGATGGCGCTCACCGCGCTCTACACCGTGCCGGTCTTCGCCTGGGTCTACCAGCACCGACTGTTCACGCTGTCGCCGCTGGAAGTCTGGACCTGGCCGCTGCTCTTCATCGCCGAGGACTTCTGCTACTACTGGTATCACCGCAGCGCGCACCGGGTGCGGCTGTACTGGGCCGAGCACGTCAACCATCACTCCAGCGAGTACTACAACTTCGGCACCGCGCTGCGGCAGTCGACGCTGGGCCCGGCCTACATCTTCGTGTTCTGGCTGCCGCTGGCCTGGCTGGGCTTTCATCCGCTGGCGATCGCGGTGCAGGCCGGCATCAGCCTCGTCTACCAGTTCTGGATCCACACCGAGACCATCCGGCGGCTGCCGCGCTGGTTCGAGTGGCTGTTCAACACGCCCTCGCACCACCGCGTGCACCACGGCAGCAACGGCCTCTACATCGACCGCAACTACGGCGGCATCCTGATCGTCTGGGACCGTCTGTTCGGCAGCTTCCAGCCGGAGCTGCCGGAACTGCCGGTGCGCTACGGCCTGGTCCACAACCTCCACAGCTATCGGCTGGGCACGGTGATCTTCCACGAGCTGCGCCATCTGCTGCGCGAGGCCTGGCGCGCACGCGGCCTGCGCAACAAGCTGCTGTGGATCTTCGGCCCGCCGGAATGGACGCCCGAGGGTCCGAACTGGCCGGCGGATCACCCCAAAGCGCTGGCGCTGTCAACCGGAAACGCGGTGACTGGCTTGGCTCTTGCGGGCAGCAAGCCCGGCGAACCTCCACCGAACACCCCATGACTCCCTTCCGCATCCGCTGCGCCGGCGCACTCGCGCTGCTGGCCACGACGCTGCTGGCGCTGACTCCCGCCCAGGCCGGGCCGCTCTCCGGCCTGCTCCAACGCGACGACCAGACCCTGCGTCTGAACATCGACGGCCACAACCGCAAGTACATCCTGCACACGCCCGCCGACTACAGCGGCGGCGCGCTGCCGCTGCTGGTGGTGCTGCACGGCGGCTACGGCAGCGCCGCCAACGCCCAGCGCAGCCTGGGCTTCGACGACTACGCCGACGCCCGCAACTTCGCCGTCGCCTACGGCGAGGGCTATCGCAGCAGTTGGGCCGACGGTCGCGGCACCGGCCCGGCGGCCGAGGCCGGCGTGGACGACCGCCGCTATCTGCAAGCCATCGTCGCCGACGCCGCCAGCCGGCTGCCCATAGACCCCGCCCGCGTCTACCTGGCCGGGGTCTCCAACGGCGGCATGATGAGTCTGCGCATGGCCTGCGAAACCAGCACGCCGTTCCGCGCCTACGCGACGGTGATCGCCAATGTGCCGGAGCCCTTGGCCGCTCTTTGCGCGCCACAGGCCGGCGGCGCGCTGCTGACCATCAACGGCGTCGAAGACCCGCTGATGCCCATCGACGGCGGTGACTGCTGCGGTGGCGGCCTGCTCGGCCAGGGCGGCCGCGTGGTCAGCGCCGATGCCAGCGCCGAACTCTTCCGCAGCGCCTATGGCTGCGGCGCCAGTCCAGCCGTGGAGCTACTGCCGCCGACGGTAGACGACGGCACCTGGGTGGAGCATCGCCAGTGGAACGCCTGCGCCAGCGGCGCGCGCTTGCAGGCCTACCGCGTGCACGGCATGGGCCACGCCTGGCCGCCGCGCCGGCCGATCCTGCCGACCAATGGCGACAGTAGCGGGAATCTCGACGCCACTCGGGTGATCGTCGAGTTTCTGTTCGGCCTGCCGTAGAGCGCTTTTTTGATTGGCAACATCCGTAGAAACGGCGTATGCCTATTCGATCTCGCTGAGCCGGCCGCTCACCAGGGTGTAGCGGCGCTCCATGCGCGCCGCCAGCTTGAGGTCGTGGGTGACCACCACCAGGCTGGTGCCCAGCTCGCGGTTGAGCTCCAGCATCAGCTCGAACACCGTCTCGGCGGTCTTCACGTCGAGATTGCCGGTGGGCTCGTCGGCCAGCACCGCCGCCGGCCGGGTCACCAGGGCGCGCGCCACGGCGGCGCGCTGGCGCTCGCCGCCGGAGAGTTCGCCCGGCTTGTGTTCCAGGCGCTCGCCCAGACCGACACGCCGCAACAGCTCGCCGGCCTGCGCATAGGCCAGCTTGTGCGGCGTGCGGCGGATCAGCAGCGGCAGCGCGACGTTTTCCAGCGCGCTGAATTCCGGCAGCAGGTGGTGAAACTGGTAGACGAAGCCCAGCGCCCGATTGCGCAGCGCGCCGCGCTCGCCATCGGAGAGCGCGCTGATCTTCTCGCCCGCCACCCAGACCTCGCCGGCGCTGGGCGCGTCGAGACCGCCGAGCAGGTGCAGTAGGGTGGACTTGCCGGAGCCGGAAGCGCCGACGATGGCGATGCGCTCGCCGCGCGCGACCGAGAGATCGACGCCGTTGAGCACCGTCAGATTGAGGCGGCCGTCGTCGAAGGTTTTCGACAGGGCGGTGGCGCGCAGGATGATGTTGCCGCCACCCTGCCCGCCCTCGCCCTGGGAGCTTGTGGTTTGGGGGTTATTCATAACGGAGCGCCTCCGCCGGTTGGGTGCGGGACGCGCGCCAGGCGGGATACAAGGTGGAGAGCAGACCCAGCGCCAGCGACAGGCCGGCAATGCGGCTGACATCGCTCCACTTCAGCTCCGAGGGCAGGTCGGAGATGTAGTAGACATCGGGCGACAGGAACTGCTGGCCCATCAGCGCTTCGAGGATGGGCACCAGCCGCTCGACATTGAGCGCCAGGGCGATGCCGCCGGCCACCCCCAGCAGGGTGCCGACGATGCCGATGATCGAGCCCTGCACCATGAAGATCGCCATGATGCTGCGCGGCTGCGCGCCCAGGGTGCGGAGAATGGCGATGTCGGCCTGCTTGTCCTGCACCACCATCACCAGGGTGCTGACGATGTTGAAGGCGGCGACGCCGACGATCAGCGAGAGGATGATGAACATCACCATCTTCTCGGTCTTCACCGCGCGGAAGAAGTTGGCGTGCTGGCGGGTCCAGTCGCTGACGTAGTAGATGCCCGGCAACTGGCTGGCCAGCTCGCGCGCCACCTGCGGCGCCTGGAACAGGTCGTGCAGCTTCAGCCGCACGCCGGTCACCGTGTCGCCCATGCGGTACAGCGCCTGCGCGTCGGCGAGGTGGATCAGCACCAGGCCGCGGTCGAATTCGTACATGCCGATCTGGAACACGCCGGCCACCGTGAAGCGGCGGAAGCGCGGCAGCACACCGGCCGGGGTGACACTGGCCTGCGGGATCATCAGATCGACCTTGTCGCCCACCTCCACGCCCAGGCTGGTGGCCAGCTCGCGGCCGAGGATGATGCGGAACTCGCCGGCCTTGAGATCGCTCAACTCGCCGACCTTCATGTGCTGGGCGATCTCGGAGACCTTGGCCTCTTCCTCCGGCAGGATGCCGCGCAGCAGGGTGCCGGAAAGGTCGCTGCCCTGCTTCACCATGCCCTCGCCCTCGATGTAGGGCGCGATGCCCTCGATGGCGGGATTCTGCGCCGCCAGCCGGCCGACGCCCGGCCAGTCTTCCAGCCCGCCGCGCAGCGCCGAGATGGTGGCGTGGCTGGCCATGCCGAGGATGCGCGTGCGCAACTCGCGCTCGAAGCCGTTCATCACCGACAGCACGGTGATCAGCGCCATCACGCCGATGGCGATGCCCAGCATCGAGGCCAGGGAGATGAACGAGATGAAGTGGTTGCGCCGCTTGGCCCGCGTGTAGCGCAGGCCGGCGTACAGCTCGTAGGGATTACGCATAGGCGCGAATTAGAGCACGGAAGGCGGCCGCCGCCACCTTCCGGCGCGCGCCGCCGCTCAGTACACGAAGGCCGGGCTGTACCAGCCGCCCCGCGAATCGGCCGGCGCTGGCGGCAGCGGGCTGCCGCCGGTGATCACCCGGCCCTGATCGTCGTGGTAGCGCAACCAGGTCTGGGTCGGCTGCATGCCCGGCACCGGTTGGCTGTAGTCGCAGACGCCGCTGGCGAAGGTCGCCTCCAGTTGCTGCCATTGCGCCTCGGTGAACGGGATCAGGCCGTAGTTGTCGTCGCGGCTGAACGGCTTGAGTACGCATTGCAGGCTGTCGCCGGTGATGCCGTCGCCGGCCATGGTGCGCGGCGTGCCGTAGGCGTACAGCGGCTGCAACACATCAACGCAGACGGCGTCCAGCAGCTTCTGGCCCAGACCGTCGCTGCATTGATCGTGGATGGCCGCCGGCTTGTTGCGGACGATCTTCTCGGCGATCGGCGCCTCGCTGCGGTCCTGCTCGATGGCGGCCAGCCAATTGTCCATCGCTTCAAGCCCCTGGTAGACGTACTGCAAATCGCCGATCAGCGGCACCGGCCCGGCCCACATCACATGGTTGTCGTGGTTGCCGTGCTCGCGGTCCAGGCGCCAGCGCGTCCACCAAGCGTGCACGGAGTCGTGGGCGATGCCGGGATCCGGCCCGACGAAATTGATGATCGGCACCGTGTTGAGGTTGTTGGCGACGTTGATCAGGCCGCTGCGGTAGATATTGGCGACCGCGCGGGCATCCGGCACGGTGCGCTCCGCCTGGGGTTTGATGTCGATGTCCAGGCCGCCGATCTTGGCGTTGAGATCGACGAACTGCGCCGGGGTGATACGCCCCTGCTGCAGCGCCTTGAGTCCGTACTGCACGCCGGCATTGCCCAGCGGCAGCGCCGCGTAGCCGCGGCCGGCGGCCTTCTCCATCGGCGTCCAGACTTCCGGTTCGCGCGCGCCGAAGATGTGCAGCATGGCGTCGATCACGCCGCAGCGCACGCCGCCCGGGTTGGTCTCGGGGTGGTAGCTGCCCTCGCCGTAGCAGTCGCCGGTGGGCTCGGTGGCGCCCTTGAACAGGCCCTCGTCGGCGACCACCGCGTTGAGGTGGGTGAGATGGCCCTCGACATCGCCGTACTGGGTCGGCAGCCAGAGCACACCCGCCGCCCACTTGGCCGGGCTTTCGAAGTACAGGCGCAGCAGGTGGTAGTCGGCGAACTGCAGGCCGGCGCTGAAGGTGTCCGGGTAGGAACACATGGTCAGCAGACCCTGGTAGATGCCCGGATAGGCATTGGCCACCGTCGCCTGGGTGATCGAGCCGCCGGAGCAACCGGTGCCGATGGTGTAGCGCAGCTCGCCGTACTGCTCGACCAGCCGCTCCTTGGCCATCATCAGCGACTCCGCCTGCAGCACCACGTCGCAGTTGTGGCCACCGTTGTCGAGCGCAGTGGACAGCACCGCGTAACCACGTCCCAGGGCGGTCACATAGCTCTGTTCCAGCAGCGGGTTCTCGGGAATGGTGCCGGAGTAGTCCTCCAGCGGCGCGGTGCCCGGCGAGAACGAAGCGCCGCAACTGCCGCCGTGGGTGATCACCAGCTTGCGGTTCCACTGATCCTGGGGCGCCCAGGGCTTCCAGTCCTGCTCGGGGCGGAACAGGGTGAGGATGCGGTACTCGTCGCGGTCCTGGTAGCCACGTTCCAGGCGGACGATGAAGGGCAGGCTCACGCCCCCGTTGGTGGTGGTGCTGGCGACATCGTCCGGCGGATTCGCAGGGTCATAAGGGTGCAAGCCGTTCTTTGACGGCTTGCTGGACTTGTAGAGGTAGCTGTACTCGGCCGGCTGGTTGCAGTCGGCATCGACCGCAGTTTCCTGGCAGTGATGACGGGGAATCTGCGGGCCGGAGAAGACCGGGCCGCTGTTGGGGTGGTTGACCAGGGTGCTGCGCGCTGTCGCGCTGCCCGGGGCATTGGCGCTGAGCGTGTTCTCGCCCAGCCGCAGTCCGGTGAGCAGGGCCAGGTAGCGGCCCTGGGCGTCGCGCACGAAGCGCTCGCTCACCTCGCGGCCGTTCAGTTGCACCAGTCCTCGCGCCGGCTCCACGCCCTCGGGCCAGACCACCTCGACCAGCGCGTCATCGCCGCTGAGCAGATCGGCGCGGTTGGAGAGCACCTTGATGGTCGGCGAGGGACCGCCGCCGGCCCCGGCGTCAGCGGGCAATTCGCTGCGCGAGCCGCAGCCGCTGGCGATCAGCGCCGCCAGCAGCAGCGCCGTCAGCCGGCCTTTGTGGTTGTGATGCATGCACGCTCCCCAAAAACACGACGACCGCCCGACGGGCAGTCCTGAGCTGGTGGGAGCCGGCGCTGGCGGCGTCCGTGACTGGACGTCGCTGCGGATCGTCCAGGCCGGAACGGGTTCCAGACCACGGTCTGGCCTCCAGGGCCACGACCGGCGCGCTCCGTGCTGGGTCTCCTCCAGCGGTTCTGTCACTGGGCATCAAGGCCCTCCGCCCACTCGCAAGCGGCTTTGTGATCGCGGCGGAGGCTAGGGCGCCGGGCTCGGCATCGTCTTGACAAAAGCCGACAGCCATTACGAAATCGCGACAATGACAACAAGAACCGGGGGGAGCTTCCAGAGCGCAGTGGTCAGCGCGGCCTACGCCTCGGCGCTGCTCGACTACTTGCGCCTGCAAGGCCTGGAGCCGGACTCGCTGTATGCCCCCCATCCCCTGCCCTCGCTCGACGAGCTGACCGCGCGCGGGCAACTGAGCCTGGGCGAGTGGATGCGCATGTTCGAGATCGCCGCCGAGGCCCTGGACGATCCCGATCTGGCGCTCAAGGCCGGCGCGCAGATCAACATCCGCCACATGGGCGTGCTCGGCCAGGTGCTGATGAATTGCAGCCACGTCGCCGACGCCGCAGCGCAGCTGTCGCGCTACATCCGGCTGCTCGGCGAGTTCGGGCAGCCGCAGGTGGAGATTCACGGCGACCAGGCGCACCTGATCTGGACCTGGCCCTACGACTGCACGCCGCCAATGGCGCTGGTGCAGTTCATGCAGGCGGCGCGCGCGACGCTGACCCGTTGGTTGACCAGCCGGCCGGACATCCAGGGCGATGCCCATTTTTTCTTCCCGGCACCGGCCGACACCCGGGTCTACGAAAAGCTGTTCGGCGGCGCCCTGCACTTCAATGCACCGGTGAACAAGATCGTGGTCGCGGCGCGCTACCTGCAGGCGCCCATCGTGCTCGCCGACGAGAGCTGGCGGCGACGTGCCGAGCGCGAGGCGCGGGTGGTGCTGCAAAGGCTGGAGGGCGAAACCGAGTTGCCGCAGCAGCTGCGCAAGCTGCTGATGGCCCAGCTGGAGCTGGGCCGAGCCAGTCTCGACGAGGCGGCGCGCGAGCTCGGCCTGCATCCACGCGCGCTGCAACGCCGGCTCGACGCCGAGGGCACCAACTTCCGCAGTCTGCTCGACGAGGTGCGGCTGATCCGCGCCCGGCAGTACCTGCAAGACCCCAGGTTGCGGCTGGCCGAGGTGGCGTTCCTGCTCGGCTATTCCGAGCAGAGCGCCTTCCAATATGCCTTCAAGCAGTGGACCGGCAAGACACCCGGGGAGTACCGCAGCAGTCTGTTGTCCTGAGCAGCCGCCTGGTCCCGGCGCGCTGCTGGCTTGCGGAAGCCGCGCTCCGCCCTTGAGAATCCGCCGCTAGGCCACTCCTGCGCGCGGGCTCATCCCCCGGGCCACCACCGATTCATGACCGCCAGCGCCCGCTCCCCCCTGCCTGTCCTCCTGCTGATCCTGCTCATCGGCAGCGTCTACCGCGCGCTCGCCCTGCACTGGGCCGGGCTCAATCTCTACGTCGACGAGGCGCAGTACTGGACCTGGTCCCAGAGCCTGGCCTGGGGCTATTACTCGAAGCCGCCGGTGATCGCCGCGATCATCGCCTTCACCACCGAACTGTTCGGCGACGGCGAGCTGGCGATCAAGAGCGGCGCGCTGCTGCTCTACCCGCTGACCACGCTGCTGGTGTACGCGCTGGCGCTGCGGCTGTACGACCGCCGGGTCGCGTTCTGGAGCGCGCTGACCTTCTTCACGCTGCCCGGCGTCGCCTTCTCCTCGGTGATCATCTCCACCGATGTCGCCCTGTTCACGAGCTGGACCGCCGCCTGCTACGGCCTGCTGCGCGCACTGGAAAACAACCAGTGGCGCTGGTGGCTGCTGGTGGGGCTGGCCGGCGGCATCGGCCTGCTGACCAAGTACACCATGGGCATCTTCGCGGTCTCGACCCTGCTCTACCTGGGCCTGACGCCGAGCCTGCGCGCGCAGCTGCGCAATCCGCGCCTGTATCTGGCGGCGCTGCTGTCGGCGCTGGTCTTCGCGCCCAATCTCTGGTGGAACCATCTGAACGGCTGGCCGACCTTTCAGCACACCGCCGACATCTCCAATCTGGAAACCGGGCCGGGGCTGCATTTCGACGAACTCTCCGAGTTCCTGCTCGGTCAGGCGGCGATCATCGGGCCGGTGCTGTTCTTCGCGCTGATCGTGCTGATCGCGCGGCCCCGGCAGTGGCTGGCGGAACCGCGCCAGCGCTTCCTCGCCTGCATGGCCCTGCCCTTCCTGCTCATCATCAGCCTGCAGGCCCTGCTCGGCCGCGCCAATGCCAACTGGGCGGCGATGACCTATGCCAGCGGCACAGTCTGGCTGGTGGCCTGGCTGCTGCAAGCGGAGCGCCGACGACTGCTGATCGGCGCCATCGCGCTGAACCTCGCGCTCGCCTCGCTGGCCTACCACTATCACGCGCTGACCCGGCTGGCCGGTATCGAGCTGACCCGCAAGAGCGACCACTACAAGCGTGTGCAGGGCTGGGACCGGGTCGGCGCCGAAGTGCGCCAGCGGCTGATCGACAACCCGGGTGCGATCCTGCTCACCGACCAGCGCGATCTGATGAGCGAGCTGCGCTATTACGCGCGACCGCAGTCGGACAACGCGGTGATGTGGAACCCGCGCCACGAGGTGGTCAGCCACTACCATCTGGTGACCAGCATGGACGACAAGATCGGGGCTGACTTCCTCTACATCACCCGCGACGAGCGCCTGCCGGACGAAGTGGCGATGCGCTTCTTCGAGACCCTGCCGCTGGAAGCGATCCATGTGCCGGTGGTGCCGGGCTGGTCGCTGGACTTCCAGGTGTTTCTGCTGCGGCGCTTCCAGGGCTATGAGGGCCCGCTGCCGCTGGACCGGCCACCGGCGCCGCCGCTGAACTGAAGCGGCCGCCCTGAGCCACGAAAAAGCCGCCCCGCGCTTGCGCACGGAGCGGCTTGGCGACGAACCGCTTCGGGCTACTGCTTGGTGACGCTGAACTCGACGCGGCGATTCTCGGCGCGGCCGTCCTTGGTCTTGTTGCTGGCGACCGGCTTGGCCTCACCCAGACCCTCGGCAGTCAGGCGCTTCGGGCTGATGCCCTCGCCGATCAGGTAGTCACGGGCGGCGTTGGCGCGCAGCTTCGAGAGCTTGAGGTTGTAGGCGTCGGCACCCACCGAGTCGGTGTGGCCTTCGATCAGCAGCTCCATGCTCGGCTGGCCGCGCAGGCCTTCCGCCACCTTCGACAGCGACTGCTTGGCGGCAGCCGTCAGCCGCGCCGAGTCGAACTCGAAGTTGATGTCGTGCAGCACCACCTTGGCGGTCTTGATCGCGCAGCCGCTGGCGTCGACCTTCATGCCGTAAGGCGTACCCGGGCAGGCATCAACCGGATCCAGCACGCCGTCCTGATCGCTGTCCTTCGGAGCCGGCGGCGGGGGCGGGGGCGGCGGGCAGCCGTTGGCGTCCACCACGCTGCCCAGCGGCGTGTTCGGGCAGCGGTCGCGGCTGTCGGGCACCCCATCGCCATCGCTATCGGCCGGCGGCGCGGGCGGCGGCGGAGCGGCAATCACCGGCGGCGGCGTGTCGCCGCCAAAGGCGATCTGCACACCGGCGTTGATGCGGGTGTCCCACAGGTGGGCGTTGCCCGCCGCAACCTCGTTGTCATTTACCCGGTAGCGCTTGGCATCCAGCCGCAGCGAGGTACGCTGATTAACCGTGTAAAGCACACCGCCGCCGGCATTGAGAAAGCCGTGCCAGCCATCGTTGCTTGCACGATCGTCATACTGCATGCCACTGCCCAGCAGCAGGAATGGCGAAAAGCTGGCGGAGCGTTTAAAGGGATAGACCGCCAGGTCGAGTCCTGCGCCCCACAATTGCTCCGAGTCCGTGCTACTCAAACGGTCGGTCTTCAAACCGAAGACGTTGAGTTCGGAAGCCAGATAGTCACCGGCTGGCAAACCGAGCAGCAGTGTGGCGCCCAGCCCCTGATCGGTCTGACGATCAAGGTCTGGAGAGATGTAGCTGCCTTGCAAACCAAAATAAGGCCGGTCATCGGCTGCAAAAACTGCAGTCGTACAGGAAACCAGAGCCATCGCCATCAGAGGCTTCATCTTCATTGTTGTCTTTCTCCAGAGATAACGGAATGTCCACAGATAGTGCGGAACAGCCATGAATCCGCCCTTAACTGCCGCAAGTTCAGACCACCTTGCGTCGCTTGTGTTGCTGCTTCTCCACCGCCCGCTCCAGTTCCTCCAGCGACTCCGCCATGTAGGTGGCAAGGCGCTGCATGTGCGGCAGGGTGTCGCGGCAGCCGGTGAAGCCGACGTTGAACTGGCCGGCGTAGCTGACCACCGTGATGTTCAAGGCCTGACCGTGGCTGAGCAGGGAGATCGGGTACATCTGCTCCAGCCGCGCGCCGTTGAAGTACAGGTGCTCGCGCGGACCAGGCACGTTGGAGATGGTGACGTTGAACATCGGCCGCGTACGACCACCCAGACCGGTCAGCAGGCTGAGGATGTAGGGCGCCATGAACACCATGGTGTAGTTGTTGATGCCCGCCTTCGGCAGCGCCTGCAGCTTGTCTTTGGCGATGTTTGTGGATTCCTGGATCGCCTTCAGCCGCTTGAGCGGATCGGCCAGATGGGTATTGAGGTTGGCGATGATGAAGCTGATGGCATTGCCGCTGTCGCCGTCGTCGGCCGGGCGCACGCTGACCGGCACACCGGCGGTCAGTGGGGCATTGGGCAGTGCCTGGATCTCGTCGAGATAGCGTCGCAGCGCGCCCGAGCAGAGCTCCAGGAACACATCGTTGACGGTCACTTCGGCCGCCTTGGCGATCCGGCGGATGCGCTCCAGTTCGTAGTACTGGGTGGCGAAGCGCCGCTGGCCGCCGATCTTGCGGTTGAGGATGGATTTCGGTGCCACGAACGGCGCGGCGTGGGCCGGGTCGGTCTGGTTGAAGGTTTCACTGACCACTTCGCCCAGCGCCTTGATCACGCCGGGCAGGGTTTCCGCCTGCGCCAGGGCGAGACTCTTCAAACGCTCCGCCAGCGGTGCCTTGACGGCGCGCGGCCGCGCGCTGCCGCCGCCGCGTCCGACCGCCCAGGGCGGCAGTCGGTCGGTGGCCTCGGGATCAGAGGACAGCATGCGTTCCAGCATCTTCATGCCGCCGACGCCGTCGACCTGCGAGTGGTGCATCTTCACGTACAGCGCGAAACGATTGTTCTCCAGCCCCTCGATCAGGTGGCATTCCCACAGCGGCCGGTTGAAATCCAGCGGGTGCGAGTGCAGCCGCGAGATCAGCACGCCCAGTTCGCGCTCGCCACCGGGCGCCGGCAGGGCGCTGTGGCGGAAGTGGTAGTCGAGATCAATCTTGTGGTCTTCGATCCAGGCCGGCAGCACGCCCTTGAGCTTGGGCGACACCAGCTTGAGATTGAACGGCGGTGCGAAATTGCGGTGCTGCCTGAGGCTGGCAACGGTGTCGCGCAGGAAGTCCGGCGAGGCGTTCTTCGGCAGCGAGAAGATGGTCAGGCTGCCGACATGCATCGGCGTGTCGGTGGACTCAACCATCAGCCAGGCGGCGTCGAGCGGATTGAGCTTGTAGGTCTTTGCCACGGGTTCTCCTCCCATTCGTTATCGCGGCAGTGTAGCAACCGGGCTCTGCCTTGGCGGTCGGCGACAGCGGCTACGGCGCGGAGTCCGGCCAACGAATCAAAGATTGCGAGTGATCGGTTTCTAACCTAGTCTGCGCAACCATGAGCTGCGGCCAACTCGGACCGCAGACCCGCTGGAGGAGACCCATGCGCAATTTCGATCTGGTCATCAAGAACGGCCGCTATTTCGACGGCAGCGGCGGCCCTTCCGCCCGCAAGCACGTCGGCGTGCGCGACGGCCGTATCGCCGCCGTCTCCGACCTGCCGCTGCCGGAAGCCGGCGCCCAGGTGATCGACGCCGAGGGCCAGTGGCTGATGCCGGGCTTTCTCGACACCCACACGCATTACGACGCCGAGATGCTGGCGGCGCCGGGCCTGAAGGAAAGCGTGCGCCACGGCGTGACCACGGTGACCTTCGGCTCCTGCTCGATCGGCATGGTCTGCTCGGAGCCGGAGGACTGCTCGGACATGTTCACCCGCGTCGAGTCGATCCCGCGCGAGCATGTGCTGCCGCTGCTCAAGCGGACCAAGACCTGGAACTCGCCGCGCGGCTATGTCGAGCACCTTCAGACCATGCCGCTGGGGCCGAACGTCACCGCCTACCTGGGCCACTCCGACCTGCGCGTCGCGACCATGGGCCTGCACCGCGCGGTGGATAGCCAGGCCCGGCCCAGCGAGGCCGAGCTGCGGAAGATGGAACAGGTGCTCGAAGAGGCACTGGACGTCGGCCTGCTCGGGCTCTCCACCATGACCACCAAGTGGGACAAGCTCGACGGCGAGCGCGAGCGCAGCAAGAGCCTGCCCACCACCTACGCGCGCTGGAGCGAGTACACCCGGCTCAACCGCATCCTGCGCCGGCGCGGTCGCATCCACCAGGGAGCGCCGGACATCGTCACCAAGGTGAACATGTTCGCCTTCCTCTGGGAGAGCCTCGGCCTGTACGTCCGCAAGCCGCTGAAGACCACGCTGATCACCCTGATGGATGTGAAAAGCAACGGCCTGCTGCACCGGGTGGTCGGCAGGCTGGCGCATTTCTGCAACCGCGCGCTGCGCGGCAACTTCCGCTGGCAGGCGCTGCCCTGCCCTTTCGAGGTCTACGCTGACGGCATCGACCTGGTGATCTTCGAAGAGTTCGGCGCCGGCGAGCAGGCCCTGCACCTCTCAGACGAGATCGAGCGCAATGCCCTGATGCAGGACGAGCGCTACCGCCGCGCCTTCCGCAAGAACTACGAATCGAAGTTCAGCCCCCGGGTCTGGCACCGCGACTTCCACGACGCCAAGATCGTCGATTGCCCGGACCGCAGCGTGATCGGCCAGAGCTTCGGCGCGCTGGCCGATGCCAAGGGCATCCACCCGGTCGATGCCTTCCTCGATCTGGTGGTGGCGCATGGCAAGAAGCTGCGCTGGAAGACCACCATCGGCAACCACCGCAAGCAGCGCTTGAAAGCCATCGTCCGGGATCAGGGCGCGATCATCAGCTTCAGCGACGCTGGCGCCCATATCCGTAACATGGCCTTCTACAACTTCAGTCTGCAGATGCTGAAGCTGGTGTACGACGCCGAGCGCGAGGGCCGCCCCTTCATGCCGCTGGAGAAAGCCGTGTGGCGACTCACCGGCGAGCTGGCCGACTGGTTCGAGATCGACGCCGGCCACATCCGCCTGGGTGATCGCGCCGATCTGGTGGTAATCAACCCCGAAGGCCTGGACGCCAGCGTGCTGGCCTATGCCGAGGCGCCGATCCCCGAGTTCAACGGACTCGCGCGCATGGTCAACCGCAACGACCGCGCCGTCAGCGCCACCGTCATCAACGGCCGCATCGCCTACCGTCACGGCGAGTTCGCCGCCGACTTCGGCCGCGCCGCCGGCTATGGCCAGTTTCTCCCGGCCGGCGTGCCGGCCGGTGCCGGCAGCGCACCGCGTCTGCCGCTGGCGCAGGCGGCATGAGGCGCGCGGCAACGGCTGCGGCGTCGCCCCGGCGAGCAGCAGCCGCGCGTGCCAAACCAGCCGCCAGCCGCACCCAGACCGAGCGCCGCAGCAGCACCATCGCCAAGCTGGTGCAGGCCGGCACCGAGGCGCTGATCGAGCTCGGCTATGCGCGTACCAGCATCCAGGAAATCTGCCTGCGTGCCGGGGTTTCCCACGGCGGTCTGTTCCGCCATTTCCCCAGCCGGCTGGAGCTGATGAAGCGGGTGGCGGTGGAGGTCGGCGACGGCCTGCTGGATCGCTACCGGCAGCAGTTCGCCCGCCTCCAGCAGCACGCCCACGACCCGATCCGCCTGGCCCTGGAGCTATGCCGCGGCACCTGCCAGTCGCGCAGCCATCAGGCCTGGTTCGAGCTGATGATGGCGGCGCGTACCGATCCCGACCTGCGCGCCGCCCTGGCCCCGATCTGGGCCAGCAATCATGCCGATGTGCTGGCGCTGGCTGGACAGCTGCTGCCGGAGCAGAGTGGGCATCCGGACTTCGCTGCCATCGTCGACGTGATGGTGACCCTGATGCACGGCGAGGCGGTGGAGCGCTTCGTGCACGTCGACCCCGAGGTGGAGCAGCGGCGTCTGGCCTGGGCCCAGCAGGCGGTGCAACAGGGGCTCCTGCAAGCGGCTACCCGGCGCTAGGTGTCGTTTCTCACCACGTTGTTCAGTGATTTGAGGGTGCTGGGGACTCTGATGAGCTTTGAACTCATTGGGGTCTTGGATGCGGATACACGGCAATGCGCGGCTGACGGTGTCTGGGCGGCGGGAGTTGATTCGGCGGATTGAGGAAGAGGGTTGGTCGGTAGCCGATGCGGCTCTTGCGGCTTGCATCAGCGAGCGCAGTGCCTGGAAGTGGCTGGCGCGGTTTCGGGCTGAAGGCGATGCGGGTCTTCAGGATCGCAGTAGTCGCCCCGTGGCGATCCGGCGTCGGCTGTCGATTTCTGATCGGGAGCGGGCCAGCCAGCAGCGGGTGGGGAATCGCTGGCCCGTGGCGCGCATTGCAGACGAATTGGGGCTGCCCCGTTCGACACTGGCCCGTGTCCTGGCCCAGCAAGGCCTGGGCCGTCTGCCACCCCTCACGCCACCGCCGCCAGTGGTGCGCTACGAGC
>NZ_RJVO01000007.1 GCF_003730135.1 Stagnimonas aquatica
CAGGTGCTGGTACGCCTTCCCCATGCTTCACCTCCAGTCTCAGGAAGCGTTGCACTTGATCTTAGAATCCGCCTTACTTTTCTTTGCACAAGCAAAGAAAAGTGAGTCGCCAATAGGCGAAAAAAAGACAGCAAACAGCACACCGTCAAAAGAGCGCGAACGCGCGAAGCACAACCCAGCAGGCGAGAACCCAAAGAGCAGCTACCCGTTCCGATACCGAAACCGCACCCGCTGCGTCAGCCCACAGAACAACTCATACGCCAGCGTCCCCGCATAGCTGGCCACCTCCTCCGCCGGCAGCCCATCCCCCCAGAGCAGCACCGGATCGCCCACCGCCGCCTGCGGTGCTGGCCGCAGATCGACGGTGACCATGTCCATCGATACCCGTCCCACCAGCGGTACCCGCCGGCCACCCACCATCAGCGGCGTGCCACTAGGCAAGCAGCGGTGCACGCCGTCGGCATAGCCCACCGCCACCACGCCGATCGGCATGCGCTCCGGGGTGCGCCAGGTCTGGCCGTAGCCGATGGGTTCGCCGGCGGCAAATTCGCGGATCGCGATCAACCGGCTTTCCAGGGTCAGCGCCGGCACCAGGCCCAGCTCGCGACCGGTCTTGCCGGGCAAGGGACTGGCGCCGTAGAGCATCAGGCCGGGCCTCACCCAGTCCACCCGCGCGTCCGGCCAGGCCAGCAGGCCGGCGGAATTGGCGATGGAGCGCGGACCGGGCACGCCCTCCAGGGCGGCCCGGTAGACGGCGATCTGCTGGGCGGTGACCGGCGAGTCCAGCTCGTCGGCGCAGGACAGATGGGTGAGCCAGCCTTGCAGCTTCCAGCCGGGATGGCGTTGCAGGGTCGCCACCAGGCGCGGCACGTCGGACAAGGGAAAGCCGAGACGATGCATGCCGGAATCGAGCTTGAACCAGACCTGCACCTCGGCCGAGTCCGGCAGTTGTTCCAGGAGGGCGATCTGCCAGTGATCGTGCACCACCACCTGCAAGCGCTCGTAGACCGCCAGTGCCGCCTCCTCGATGGAGATCACGCCTTCGAGCAGGGCGATGGGCGTGTGCAGCAGGTGCGCCTCACGCAGCTTCAAGGCCTCTTCCATGCAGGCCACGGCCAGGCCATCGACCTGCTCGGCCTCCAGCGCGCGCGCCACCGCCACCGCGCCGTGGCCGTAGGCGTCGGCCTTCACCGCCGCCATCACCTTGGAGCGCGGCGCGGTCTGGCGCACCACCCGCAGGTTGTGGCGGATCGCCGCCAGATCGACGGTGGCGGTGACGCGCGGGGTCATGACCGAAGATCGACGCAGGGCCGGCCGCGCGTGCTCACTGGTAGTCCTCGTAGCCGGGCGGCGCCAGCGATTCGAGATTGTCGAAGCGGGTGAACTGGCCGAGGAAGGCGGTCTTGCAGGTGCCGGTGGGGCCGTTACGCTGCTTGCCGATGATGATCTCGGCCTGGCCCTTGTCCGGGCTCTCCTTGTTGTAGACCTCGTCGCGGTAGATGAAGACGATGACGTCGGCATCCTGCTCGATACCGCCGGACTCGCGCAGGTCGGCCATGCGCGGCCGCTTGTTGTCGCGGTTTTCGACGCCGCGATTGAGCTGCGAGAGCGCGATCACCGGCACCTCCAGCTCCTTGGCCAGGGCCTTGAGGCTGCGGGAGATCTCGGAAATCTCGTTGGTGCGGCTCTCCGAGCCGGGAATCTGCATGAGCTGGATGTAGTCCACCACGATCAGGCCCAGGCCATTCTTGGCAGCGATACGGCGGGCACGCGAGCGCAGTTCCAGCGGCGACAGCGCGCCGGTCTCGTCGATGAACAGCGGCGCCTCGCGGATCAGGCCGCTGGCAGAGGCGAGCTTGGCCCATTCCATGTCGTCCATCTCGCCGGTGCGCAGGTGCTGCTGGTCGATGCGGCCGAAGCTGGACAGCACGCGCAGCGCCAACTGCTCGGCCGACATTTCCATGCTGAACACGGCGACCGGCGTGCCGCGCTCCAGCGCCGCGTACTCGGCGATGTTCATCGCGAAGCTGGTCTTGCCCATCGAGGGACGGCCGGCAACGATCACCAGATCGCCCTTGTGCAGGCCGTTGGTCATCTCGTCGAAGCGGGTGAAGCCGGTCGGCAGGCCGGCGGCACCACCGGGGTTGTCGCGGGCGTAGACCAGCTTCTTCTCGATGGCCTCCATCAGCGGCGCCATCGTGTGGTAGGCGGTGCGGCTCTTGGCGGCGCGGTTGCGGATCGCGAACACCTTCTGCTCGGCCTCGTCGATCAGCTCGCCGGCCTTGCGGCCGTCCGGGCTCTGGCCGAGCGCGACGGTGTCGAGGCCGGTAGCGATCAGCTCGCGCTGGATGCTGCGCTCCTGCACGATCTCGGCGTAGGCGCGGACGTTGGATGCCCCCGGCACGTCGAGGGTGAGCTGCGCCACCGCGCCCTGCCCGCCCACCCGTTCCAGGCTGTCCAGCCCCTGCGGGTTGTCCTTGCGGTCGTCCTCGACATCGTCGCGCAGGGCTTCAGAAACGGTCACCCAGTCGAACGGCCGGCCCTGACCCGCCAGGGTGCGGATGGCGCGGTAAATCAGCCGGTGCGGCTCGGTGTAGAAATCCTCCTCGCGCAGGAGGTCCATGATCTCGTCGAGCTTGCGGTTGTCGAGCATCAGGCCGCCGAGCACCGACATCTCGGCTTCCAGCGCGTGCGGCGGCAGCCGCGCCGCCGTCGGGAGGCGACGCAGCTTGTCGCCGCGGTAGTCGCGGGGATCGGGTTCGTATTCGCTCATGGAGACACTCTACTGCGGGGGGCTGCCGGGAGGTATGCACAAGGCCGTGCATGGCCGGTGGATAACTCCCGACCCAAAGCAAAACGGCCCGCAATCGCGGGCCGTTCTGGACCAACGGAACGCCGATTAAGCGCGTTCGGCCTCGACCTTGACGCTGAACTCCACTTCCACTTCGGAGTGCAGACGGGCCAGAACCTTCACCTCACCGGTGGTGCGGATCGGGCCGGCGAGCAGGTTGATCTCGCTCTTCTCGACATCCAGCTTCTGGCCTTCGGCGGCGCGGGCGATTTCCGCCGGGCCCACCGAGCCGTACAGCTTGCCTTCTTCCGAAGCCAGCGCGGTCACCACCACCACGGCGCCTTCCAGCTTGGCGGCGCGGGTCTTGGCGGCGTTGATCGAGTCAACGGCCTTCTTGACCAGCTCGGCCTTGCGGTCTTCGAACACCTTTTTGTTGCTGTCGGTGGCCTGCAAGGCCTTACCCTGCGGCAACAGGAAGTTGCGGCCGTAGCCCGGCTTCACGTCGACGACATCGCCCAGGTCACCCAGGTGCTTGATCTTTTCCAGCAGAATCAATTCCATGTGCGTGGCTCCGGCTTATTCGTGCTTGTCGGTGTAGGGCAGCAGGGCCAGGAAGCGCGCGCGCTTGATGGAGTTGGTGATCTGGCGCTGGTAGAAGGACACAGTGCCGGTCACGCGCGCGGGCTGGATCTTGCCGTTTTCGCTGATGTACTGCTTCAGCAGGTTGAGGTCCTTGTAGTCGATCTCGACCGCTTTGTCGGAGGAGAACTTGCAGGACTTGCGCTTGGTGCGAACGAAACGGGACATTAGACGGCCTCCTCGGTGGCGGCTTCGGCATCGGCGTCAGCCGGAGCGGACTCGGCAGCGCGCTCGCGGGACTTGTATTCCGGCTTCGGCTTGTCGTCTTCCGGATTCTTAAACAGCTGCGACTGCACGGTGACTGCGGTCTCCTTGCGGATGACCAGCTTGCGGATCACGGCATCGTTGAACTTGAAGGCGTTCTCGAGCTCGGCCAGGGCCTTGTCGGAGCACTCCAGGTTCATCAGCAGGTAGTGGGCCTTGTGCAGCTTGGCGATCGGGTAGGCCAGCTGACGGCGGCCCCAATCTTCGAGACGGTGGACCTTGCCGCCATCGGCTTCAACGAACGACTTGTAACGCTCGGTCATCGCGGGCACCTGCTCGGACTGATCCGGGTGCACCATGACCACGATTTCGTAGTGACGCATGCTTGCTCCTTGTGGGATTGCCCCCCGCGAATTGAAGGCGGTGGGGCAAGGAAAACCCCGCCGGGACTCCGACGAGGGGCGCGAAGGATACGTAAAACCCCCTCCCCTGACAACCAGAAACCTGACGACCAGGGGGCGGCGTCGCTGCATGCAGACGGTTAATATGACGTCACGCTCCGTCTGGAGCGGCGACGAACCCGGCGGGCGCTCAGCCCTGACCGGGCTCGCGAGCACAAGGATTTGCCGAGGAGATACACCATGCTGTTCGCTGGTCGCCCGCGAAGGATGGCGGGCCTGCTGCTGGCGCTTGCCGGCCTTCTGTCCACCGCCCCGGCGCTAGCCGTCTCCTTTCTGCCCTGGGAGAACGTGCGCGCCTATTACGAGGCCTTCGAGTTCGGCGGCATCACCCGCACGGTCGGTTTCCTGGTGCCGGCCAATCCGGCGCCGAAGTCGCCGGCGTTGATCGTGCTGCACTACAACCTTGGCCCTTCGGCGACCATGGCCAACCTTACCGAGGTCGGCGAATTTGCCCGCGACAAGGGCGCCTTCGTGATCCTGCCCGAGGCGCACGACCTGACCTGGTCGCACGCGCCCAACGACACCGACCCCACCGACGACGTCGGCTATCTCAACGCCCTGATCGACAATCTGGTGGCGCGCTACCCCATCGACCCCAAGCGCATCTACATGACCGGCTACTCGCAGGGCGGCAACATGACCGTGCGCTTCGCCTGCGAGCATCCGGAAAAGATCGCCGCCGGCGCGGTCATCGCCGCCACCATGCGCAAGTCGCTGAAGCGCGTCTGCGCGCCCTCGCTGCCGACGCCGATGATGTTCTTCAACGGCACCGCCGACGACCAGGTGCCCTATTCGGTGGGCTTGATCTCGCTGCAACGCGACCTCACCGGTGTCGGCGCCCTGCCGGCGCAGGACGCCGCCAAGTACTGGTCCGAGGTCAACCAGTGCCCGGGCACCACCACCCGCAGCAATCTGCCCACCCCGGTGGCCGACGGCACCAGCGTCTACGTGGACCGCTACACCGACTGCCCGGCCGGACGCGGCACCGAGATCTACACCATCGTCGAGGGCGGCCATAACTGGCCAGGCTCGCTGGACTTCGTGCCGCGCACCGGCCTGACCACCCAGAACATCCGCGCCAATGACGAGATGTGGAACTTCTTCCTGAGGTTCAGCCGATGAGCCGCGCTTTCACCATCCGTCCTGCGACCGCCCTGCTGGCGGTGCTGCTCAGCGCCTGCGGCGGCGGCGGCGCGGGCGACTCCGCCGGCCCGCGTGCCAGCGGCGGAGCCGAGCAGCAGCTCAACCAGTACACCCAGAAGGACCAGCAACGGCCGGTGGCCAGCGGCAATGCCCAGGGTCAGGGCGTGGTCGCCTGGGAGAGCTTCGGCCAGGACGGCAGCCACCTCGGCATCTTTGCCCGCCGCCTGCAGAACGGGAAGCCGGTCGGCGACGAGTTTCAGGTCAACAGCTACACCATCAGCCGGCAGAGCTTCGCCAACGTCAGCATGAACGCCAAGGGCGATTTCGTGGTGGTCTGGCGCAGCTCCCTGCAAAGCAGCCCCGGCGGCAACATCTACGGCCAGCGCTATGCCGCAGACGGCAGCCGGGTCGGCGGCGAGTTTCTGATCGGCCCGGGCGACTCCAAGCTCGACTCGCAGTCGGAGCCGCAGGTCGCGCTGGCCGACAGCGGCGAGTTCGTGGTCGCCTTCAGCAACCGCGAACTCAACCAGGTGGCGACGGCGCTGGGCCGCAACGATCTGGAAACCCGCTTCGTGCAGCTGCGCATCTACGCCGCCGACGGCAGTCCACGCACCGATCCGATCACCGCCTCCGACGCCACCGACGATGGCAGCCCGCGTTTCCCGCGCGTCGGGCTCGACGCCAGCGGCCGCATCGTGCTGGTCTGGATCAACGGCACCCAGGTCCGCGCCCGGCACTACGACCTCGCCGGCACCGCCCTCAGCGCGCCCTACAACGTCAATCAGACCAGCGCCGACAGCGCGGTGGATCAACCAACGCTGGCGGTACGCCCGGACGGCGCCTATGCCATCGCCTGGGAAGCCTTCACCTACGGCAATGTGCCGCAGGGCATCCAGATGCAGCGCTACTCGGCGGCACAGGTCACCGACGGGCCGCTCCTCACCGTTGCCTCGCCCTCGGCCGGTCTGGTCGAGCGCGCCGGCCTGAGCCTGAGCAGCACCGGCGACTACCTGCTGGTGGCGCAGGCGCTGGACCAGACCCGTCTGGCGGTGATCGGTGCCGACGGCAGCCAGCGCGGCCCGGTGCGCTTCAGCAACCCCGGCTTTCCGGCCTTGTTCCCGGCCGTGGCAGCGTCCGCCGCCGGCAAGGCGCTGGTGGCCTGGCAGAGCTTTGGCCAGGACGGCGACGGTCGCGGCATCTACGGCCGCGAGCTGAGCATCCCTTAAGACGAGTCATGGCACGGCCGCCGTCACGCGGCCGTGGTTTTTTCGGGATGCCGCAAGAGCATCCGTTCAATCTTGGAAAGTGGAGGAGAACATGCGTCAACAACTCAAGGCCGTCGCTGGCGGCCTGCTGCTGGGCAGCATTGCGGTACTGCCAGCCGGGGCCCGGGACAACGATCCCCAGCTCGGCAGCTATCTGATCTGGAAATTCGGCGCCCAGGACAGCGCGCGCAGCGGCGACCGCTTCCACTACGGACTGCGGCTGGACTACGACGCCTACAGCGCCCAGATCCGTGGTCTGCCGCCGCTGCTGCGGATCAACGTCGCCGGCTCCGGTGGCGTCGATACCTATCTCAACGGCAGCAACCTGCGCGGCATGGCGCTGAGCCTGGGGCAGGTCGAAGGGGCCAGCCTGGGCACGATCCTCACCGTCGCCGGTGCCGCCGCCGTCGGCGTCGGGACCGTGGTGCTGGTCACCCAGGAAACCACCAAGAACGATCCGCCGGCCACCACCGGCGGCTCTGGCAGCGGCTCGTCCGGCAGTGGCTCGGGCAGCAGTTCCGGCAGCTCCTCCTCGGGCGGCAGCTCCTCTGGCAGTGGCTCGTCTGGTAGTGGTTCTTCGGGCAGTGGCTCCAGCGGCGGCAGCTCCTCGGGTAGCGGCTCTTCCGGCAGCGGCTCCAGCAGTGGCGGTTCCACCAGCGGCAGCGGCTCCTCCGGCAGTGGTTCCAGCAGCGGTTCCGGTACCGGGCTGCCGCTGGGCGGCACCGGCTATAACGGCCGGCCGACGGCGCCGGAGCTGGATCAGTCGGAGATGCGCGGCATCAGCCCCGAGTACCAGCAGTGGCTGGATGGCGGCAGCGGCCAGATGGGCGACCTCGGCCACTGAGGCGCGACGCGGCAACAAAAAGGGGAGCGCCGAGCGCTCCCCTTTTTTTGCCTGCGGCCTGCGTCTAGCCCAGCTCGCTGGCGCTGCCGACCTCGCTGTCCTCGCGTTGCAGGCCGTATTTACGGAGCTTTTCGACCAGGGTGGTGCGACGGGTATTGAGCAGTTTGGCGGCATGCGCCACCACCCCGCCCGACTGCGCCAGGGCCTGCTTGATCAGGCTCGACTCGATGTGCTCGATGTGGTCCTTGAGATCGACCCCGGCCGGCGGCAGCAACGGCTCGCTGCGGCTGGGCGGCAACAGCGAGCGCAGGCGCAGGTCGCGCAGCAGGCCGGTCTCGCCGTCTGCTTCCGCCGTGGTCGCCGACGACTCGGCCGGCCCGGCATCGGCCGGCTCCGGCAACTCCACCGGCGTATCCAGAGGTGCCGGCCGGTAACGCGCCGGCAGATCCTGCGGCCGCACCACCGCGCCCGGATGCAGCACCGCCAGCCGCTCGACCAGGTTCGACAGCTCGCGGACATTGCCCGGCCAGTGATAACCGCGCAGCACGTTGATGGCCTCCGGCGCCAGCCGCACGCTGCCGCGCCCGGAACGCTCCAGCTGACCGATCAGGTCGTCCAGCAGCAGCGGCAGATCCTCCAGCCGCTCGCGCAAGGGCGGCGTCTCGATCGGAAACACGTTGAGGCGGTAGTAGAGATCCTCGCGGAAGCTGCCCTTGACGATGCCCTCTTCCAGATTGCGGTGGGTGGCGGCGATCACCCGCACGTCGCAGCGCTGGCTGCGGGTGCCGCCGACGCGCTCGAAGCTGCGCTCCTGCAGCGCGCGCAGGATCTTCACCTGCATCGGCAGGCTCATGTCGCCGATCTCGTCGAGAAACAGCGTGCCGCCATCGGCCAGTTCGAAGCGGCCCTTGCGGGCGGTGATGGCGCCGGTGAAGGCGCCCTTCTCGTGGCCGAACAGCTCGCTTTCCAGCAGTTCCGCCGGAATCGCGCCGCAGTTGACCGCGACGAAGGGTTTGTCCTTGCGCCCGGACTGGCAGTGGATGGCGCGCGCCACCACCTCCTTGCCGGTGCCCGACTCGCCGGTGATCAGCACCGTGGTGTCGAAGCCGGCCACCTGCTCGATCATCCGCCGCACCCGGCGGATCGCCGGCGAATTGCCGGTGGGGCCGCGCGAGGCGACCTGCTCGGCGGTCTCGCGCTCCATGCGGGTGAGGCCGGCACGCTTCAACACCTCGTTGAGCTGGGCGTACTTAACCGGGTAATCAATCGGCAGGCAGGCCGACTCGTGCAGCTCGAAGCGCGCCGCACCCTGGGCGTGGTGCTCGGGCAGCAGCAGCAGCGGCGGATGCAGATGGTCGCGCTTGAGCCAGTCGACGAAGGCCGGCAGCGCCGCCGGGTCGAGCAGCTTGCCGACGATCACCGCCAGCCAGTCGGCCGGCTTGGCGCCGGAGGCGGCGATCTGGCCGCAGCTCTCCATCCGCATCGGCTGGTAGTCGATGAACTGCAAGAGGCCGCGCAGGGTCTCCGCGCGCTCCTCGTTGGCATCCAGGATCAGCACCCGTGATTCGGCCATTTCAGACCTCCTGCCGGATGAACTGGCTCAGGCTGTCGAGCACCCCGTCGAGGGTCTTGTCGAAGTCCTGCTTGGAAAGGAAACCGTCGGCGCCGGCGCGTGCGGAGTGCTCGCGGTGCTCGGCATCGTCGTGATGCGAGGTGATCAGGATCAGCGGCGGATCGTCCTGCGCCTTGATCAGGCGCGTCGCCTGCAAGCCACCCATGCCCGGCATCGACAGATCCATCAGGATCAGTTCCGGCTTCAGGCTCTCGGCCAACCGCACCGCGTCGTAGCCATTGAAGCCACGGCCGACCACCTTGATCCGCGGATTGCCCTGCAACAGATGGCCGGCGAGCACCAGAAAGGCCTCGTTGTCGTCCACCAGCAGCGTCTTCAGTTGGTGCATCACCCCTCCAGCATCAGATTTATCCAGCGACCCCTTGTACGCCCAGAGCTAGAGCGCCTTCACGCTGCGTCCGGCACTGGCCTGGCCGATCTTGCGTTCCGGTGCCGCGGCGATCTTCATGACGTCCCGGTACTTGGCAACGGTGCGCCGGGCTACCCGGACACCCTGCCGCGCCAAGATTGCGCTGATTGCGCCGTCACACAAAGGCTTGACCGGATTTTCGGTATCAACCAACTGACGAATCATGGCGCGCACCGCCACGCCCGAGGCCTCGGACTCACCACCGGCCAGGGACACGCTGAAGAAATGCTTGAGCTCGAACAGGCCCCAGGGCGTCAGCACGAACTTGGCGGTGGTCACCCGGGAAACGGTGGATTCGTGCATCTGGATGCTCTGCGCCACCTCGCGCAGGGTCAGCGGCTTCATGCCCACCTCGCCGCGACGCAGGAACTCGCACTGCCGCTCGAAGATCACCTTGGCGGTTTTCAGCAGGGTTTCGTGGCGCATCTCCAGACCGCGCACCAGCCAGCGCGCCTCGTTGAGCTTGTCCTTGAGGCCGCGCGAGCCACCGTTGCCCAGCACCTGCTCGTAGAGCCGGTTCAGACGCACCCGGGGCAGGGTCGCCGGGTTCAGCTCCACCTTCCAGGCGCCGGGGCTGCCGCTGACCAGCAGATCCGGGGTCAGGTAACGGTTGTCGTCCTGCTCCGGGTCCAGCCCCGGCTTGGGGTCGAGCTGGCGGATCAGCTCGCGGGCGGCGGCGAACTGCTCGGGGCTGACCCCCAGGCGCTGGCGCAGGCCCTCCAGATCGCGGCCGGCCAGCTCGGTCAGATGGTCCATCACCAGCCGCTCGGCGAGATTGCGGCCGGGCGTGCCCACCCGCAGCTCGGCCAGCTGCAGCAGCAGGCATTCGCGCAGGTCGCGGGCGGCAAAGCCGGTCGGCGCCAGCCGGCGGATGCGGGCCAGGGCCCGGCGCAGCAGGTCCAGCGCCAGACCGGTGGCGGCCACCAGTTCGGCGCCGGTGGCGCGCAGGTAGCCGGCGTCGTCGATGCGCTCCAGTATGGCGATCACCGCCCGCGCTTCTTCAGCGTCCTCCAGTTCCGCGCTCAGCTCGGCTTCCAGGCGGGCGCGCAGGCCGGCGCCGGGGGCGACCGCCTGGCGCAGCGGAGTGTCCTCGTCCTCGCTATCGCCGCCGGCGGCGCTCCAGGCCTCGGCGACGGCGAAGCTGTCGTCAATGTCCACCTCGCTGATCGGCGCCGGCGCAGCCACCGCTTCCAGCGGCGCTTCCGCCACCTGGGCGACGTGTTCGCCGACCAGTTGCGCCTCGCTGTCGAGCTGGGCACTCAGATCCGCTGGCGCCGGCTCCGGGTCGTTCTCCAGCAGCGGGTTGGCGTCCAGCGCCTGCGCCACTTCCTGCTCCAGTTCCTGCGCGGACAGCTGCAGCAAACGGATCGACTGCACCAGCTGCGGCGACAGGCTCATCTGCTGGCTGACGTGGAGCTTGAGCTTGGCTTTCATGCGGGACTCTCCTGGGGTTTCCGGCGTCGCGGCGCCGTTGATGTGCAAGCATCATTGGCCCCGCAGCCGCGCCCAGACATAGGAACGTTCCCGACCTCCTGTCAGGGAATCCCCGACAGCCGTCAAACTTTCGTCGGCGCCCTCGGCACCGATAGTTTGTTCTTCTATTTCTGTGACTTAGCTGACTTCAGCCAACTTCGCCGGAGTCGATGGCGTCCTTGATCGCATAGCGCATCAGGGCGTTGACGCCGTACAGCCCCAGGGTCTGCGCCATTCGCGCCCGGTGGGTCTCGACGGTCTTCGCCGACACCCCCATCAGCGCCGCAATCTCCTTGGTGGACTTGCCGCGCGCCATCAACCGCAGCACCTGCCGCTGGCGGGCGGTCAGCTCGCTTTGTCCCAGGCCTTCGGCACGCAGCCGACGCTCGAAAGCGGCACCGGAAACCTTGGGGCTGAGGTAGTGCTGGCCCTTGGCCAGGGCCCGCAGCGCCAGGGTCAGTTCCAGCGGCTCGCCGTCCTTGACGACGTACCCGGCGGCGCCGTGCTGCATGGCCTGACGGACATGGCTGGGCTCGCTGCGGGCGGTAAGAAACAGCACCGCCACCTCCGGGTAGTGGCGGCGGATCTGCTGGTTGGCCTCCAGGCCGCTGATGCGGTGCAGCGCGATGTCGGTAACCACCAGATCCGGGCGCAGGCGCGATACCAGTTCCAGCAGCTCCTGGCCGTCGCCGGTCTCGGCCAGCACCTCCACGCGCGGGTGGTGGATGTCTTCCAGCAGCCGGCGCAGGCCGGCACGCACCAGGCCGAGTTCGTCGGCGAGTATCAGTCGGAGAAGGGGGCGCATCCCGACAGTCTAAGGATCGCCACTGGCGGCTGCGCAAGCGCGGGCGGCACGGGGCCCCGGAGCCGCCTGGACGGCGGCATCATAGGCGCCCTGCCCTGCTGCCAAGATCACCACCATGACCAACCCGCCGATCGAACCGCTGAAGAAGACCGAAGCCGAATGGAAGGCTCTGCTCACCCCGGCGCAGTTCCGGGTGCTGCGCGGCGAAGGCACCGAGGTCTGCGGCACCCATCCGTTCAACCATGAGAAGCGCGCCGGCAGCTTCGTCTGCGCCGGCTGCTTCCTGCCGCTGTTCGTCTCCGACAGCAAGTTCGACAGCGGCACCGGCTGGCCGAGCTTCTTCGCGCCGCTGCCGGGCCGGCTGGAAACCAAGATCGACCATCACATCGGCTATCCCCGCACCGAGTACCACTGCGCCCGCTGCGGCGGCCATCAGGGGCATGTGTTCGAGGACGGTCCGCGTCCGACCGGGCTGCGCTACTGCAACAACGGCGAGGCCCTGCTGTTCGTGCCGGCCGGCGAACCGCTACCGGCGCTGCGGACCTGATGGCGCCGGCCGGGACGCTGTCCCGGTGAACGGCCTCTAGCCGCGCCGCAGCTGCCGGGTTTCCGCGAGTTCCCGGCGGTGGCGCAGGAACACCAGCTTTTCCAGCGCCCCGGCCAGCGCCTCCGGCAAGCCCTCGAAGACCGCCTCGACCTGCGTCGGCGTCTCCGTACTCGCCGACAGCACCCGCGCCGGCAGCCGCAGCGGCTCCGGGCAGGCGGGATGCAGCCACAGCTCCAGCAACCCCTGACTACCCACCGCCGGTGGCGTCGGGCTCTGCCAGCGCAAACCGCCGGCGGTCAGCCGTACCGGCACGGCGGCCGGCAGCGCCAGCTGGGCGCGGACCAGGCTGCCAACCATCTCCATCAGCAGCTGCACCTTCTGGTGCAGGCGGGCGACTTCGGCCTCGATGCCACCGGCCTCCTCGGCCTGCGGCTTGGCGTGCTCTTCCAGCACGGCGACGGTGGCCAGGACCCGCAGGGCCTCGGCCTGCGCCGGGGTATCGAAATCGAACGGCCCGGCCACCCAGCGCAGGGGCAGCGGCCGCACCGCCGCCGGTGCGGTGTCGATGGCACTGCTGTCGCCGCGGTCCACGCCCCGGCCTCAGGCGGCGGCGCCGAGCGCGCGGGTGGTGACCGCGCGGACCTCGTGGCTGGCCAGGGAATCCCAGCCGGACTTGATCTGTCCGAGCAGCTCCGCCACCTCGTCAAGCAGGCTCGCGTCGTTGCCGGCATTGGCCTGGGCCAGGCGGCGGACGATGTAGTCGTAGAGGCGGTCGAGGTTGGCCGCCAGCTCGCCGCCGGCCGCCTTGTCGAGCGAGACCCGCAGGTGCTCGACGATGGCGACGCTGGCGCTGATCCGCCGCGCTTTCTCGGCGCTGTCGCCACGGGCGATGGCGCCACGGGCGATGGCGATCCGCTCCAGCGCGCCGGCCAGGCACATCTCGATCAGCTTGTGCGGACTGGCGGTGAACACCGCCGAGGCGCTGGCCTGCTGGTACTGGTGCAGCATGCTGTTGTAGGAGGTGGCCATGTTCGACTCCGTCGTTCGCGTCTCCTCCTGCATCGGCAGTCACGCGCGGAACTTGAGGCGGCAAGAGGCAAGAAAAAGCCGGCTCCAGGCCGGCTGTTTTCAAGCGGGGCGGAAATCAGCTACTGCTGCTCGGCAGGTTGGCCAGCTGCTGGGTCAGATAGCTGCTGGTGGTCTTGAGTTGCGCGATCAGGGTGTCGAGCGCGCCGAACTGGGTCTGGTAACGGCTCTGCACCCGGCTCATGCGGTCATCGAGCGCGCTCTGCTGCTTGCTGATTTCCTTCAGGCGCGCGTTGGCGGCGTCCTGGCGCGCCTGGATGCGGCCATCGCTTGCCAGGAACGGCGCCGCCAGGTCGAACACCTTGCTGCCCAGCCCATCCTTGCCGAGCAGCTTGCTGACTGCGGTGGGATCGCTGTCCAGCGCGGCACTGAGCTTGGTGGCGTCGGTCTTCAGCGAGCCATCGGTGCTGAAGCTGATGCCGATCTGCGAAAGCTGCTTGTAGCTGCCGGAGTCGACTCCGCTGCTGAGCACCGCCCGCAGCTGCTGCGACAGGCTGCGCAAGGTCGAGTCACCGAGCAGCGGCCCGGAATCCTGGGTGCTGGCGTTGTAGCGGCCGAGCGTCGCCACCGTGGCGTTGAGGGCGTTGTAGCGGTTGACGAAGTTGTCGATGGCGGCCTTCGCCGCCGTGCCGTCGCGGCCGATGGAGACATTGATCTGCTTGCCCTCCTCGGCCTTGGTGGCGGTGATGGTGAGACCGGCGACCGCATCCTCGAAGATGTTGTCGCTGCTCTCGAAGTCGTAGCCGTCGAGGCGGATCTTGGCGTCCTGGGCCGGATCGACCTGGCTCAGGGTACTGCTGCCCAGCGGGTCGTAGACCAGGGCGTCGAGCGCAGTCTCGCCGTCGCCGTGCTGAACCGTGAGCGCCCCGTCGGCACCGGTGGTGGTGGAGGTCAGCGTCAGCCGCACGCCGCCGGCGGTATTGAGCAAGGAAGCGCGCACGCCCTTGTTGCCGCTGGCGTCATTGATGGCGTCGCGGATGCCGGCCAGCGTGGAGTGCTCGCTGTCGATCTGCACCTCGAAGCTCTTGTCGCCCACACCAATGGTCAAAGTGCCCTCGCCGACCGTGGTGCTGGAACTGGCGAAGGTGCCGCTGGCCAGCTTGTGCGCCTTGGCCAGTTGCACCACCTCCAGACGGTAGTCGCCGGCGGCGGCTCCGGTGGTGGTGACGACATTGGCGTAGCCGGTTTCCGAGGTGCTGGCCTTGAGCGTCGCGGTGCCGCCGTCGCGCAGCGCCTTGGCGGCGTCCTGCAGGCTCGCCAGGGCCGAACGAAAAGTGCCAAAGGCCGAGAGCTGGGTCTGCGCCTTGGTCTGCGCAGTGGACAGGCGCGCGGCCGGGGCTTGTCGCTCGGCCGCCACCAGCTGGCTGACCAGGGTGGCGACATCGAGACCGGAACCGACACCGGCGGAGGTGATGCTGGCCATGGAAGTTCCTCTAGGCTTGTTTGTTGAGCAGCTGCAGCGGTCCGCTTTCCAGATAGCGGGCGATACGCAGGGCGTCTTCGCTGGGCATCTGGCGCAGCACCTGACCGCTTTCGGAGTCGACGATGCTGACCACCACGCGGCCAACCTCTTCGTCGACCCGGAACTGCAGATCGGTGCGGGAGCCGGCCACGTAGCGGTTCAGCTCGCCGACCGCCTGTTGCAGCTGCGAGGCCGGCACCGGCGTGGCGGCCGTTTCCGCCGTGTCGCCGGGTGCCGCCGGCAGCAGCGAGGGCTCTCCGCCGGCTGGCGCTGGCGGCGTCGGCAGCCGCACCACGGGCGACGCCGGGACCAAGCCCGGCGCAACCGCGTTCAAATTGGAAATTGCTGGATTGGACATGGCGAACCTCCTCCTGTCCGGAGTGCGGCGCCGGATTCGACTCCGGCGCCGCACCGGCCTGCCTTAACCGCGCAGCAGGGACATCACACTCTGCGGCGCCGAGTTGGCCTGCGAGAGCATCGCGGTACCGGCCTGCTGCAGGATCTGGCCACGGGTCAGGGCGGCGGTTTCCTTGGCGAAGTCGGCATCCTGGATGCGGCTGCGGGAGGCCGACAGGTTCTCGCTCTGCGTCGCCAGGCTGGCCACCACCGAGGTGAAGCGGTTCTGGTAGGCACCGAGGCTGGCGCGGGCGGTGTTGACCGCCGACAGCGCGGCATCCATCGACTGCATGGCGGTATCGGCGCCGGCGACGCTGGACAGATCCAGCGAGGCAAAGCCGGTGCTGCTGGTAGCGGTCGTGGTGCCGGCGGCGAGGCCGGTGGTGGCTGCGGTGGCGGTGGCGCCGGCGAAGGCGGTGACGATGTTGCCGCTGGCGGACACCAGGGTGACCGTGGTCGCCGTCTCGTTGATGGCGTAGACGCCGGTGGTATCGGACACCGAGTTCACCGCGTCGCGAATACCGCCGGCGCGCTCGCTGGCGGAAGTGGCCGCCGCCACCGCGCCGACGCTGGTGCCATTGATGGTGAGGTCGCCGGCGGTGATCGCGGTGAAGGTGGTGGCGGCGACACCGGTCACTTCGGCGCGGCTGTAGGTGCCGAGGTTGCTGGCGTTGGCGTTGACGATGGAGGCGATGTCCACCGTCTCGCCAGCGTTGGCGCCGACCTGGAAGGACTGGTTGGTGAAGGAGCCATCGAGCAGCTTCACGCCGTTGAAGTTGGTCTGGCCGGCGACGCGGTTGATTTCCGACATCAGCTGCTGGGCTTCGGTGTTCAGCGCGTCGCGATCGGTCTGGCTGTTGGTGGCGTTGCGGCTCTGCACCGCCAGTTCGCGGATACGCTGCAGGTTGTTGCTCACTTCCACCAGCGCGCCTTCGGCGGTCTGCGCCAGCGAGATGCCGTCGTTGGCATTGCGCGAGGCCTGGTCGAGACCACGGATCTGCGAGGTCATGCGCTCGCTGATCGCGAGGCCGGCGGCGTCGTCCTTGGCGCTGTTGATACGCAGGCCGGAAGACAGGCGCTGCAGGGAGGTGTTCAGGCTGGACTGCGAGGCGTTGAGGTTGCGCTGCGCGTTCAGCGAGGCGACGTTGGTGTTGATAACTTGCATGGGACGGCTCCTGGTTGATCGTGCCGGCAGCGGTTGCGCCGGAGGGTGTTGCTGCGAGGTGTAAGGGCTTCAGGCTTCGGTGGCCGGCTTCCCGTTCCACCGCTTCACTGCCCTTAGCGCCCGCCACCGGCGTTTCTTGAGGGCGGTGGGGACAGGACCGATGAATGGCATAGCGAAGCCGGCGAGCGGTGCGCGGGCGGGCCATCAGGCGGCGCGCAGGCTGCGCACGCGCTCGATCACGCCCAGCAGCTTGCTGGCATAGCGCGGATCGGTCGCATAGCCGGCCTTCTGCAGACCCTGGGCGAACTGCGCGGCGTCGCCGCCGTGCGCCAGCGCCTGCGCATAGCGCGGATTGCCGCGCAGGAAGCGCACGTAGTCGGCGATGCTGTCCGCCGGGCTGTCGTAGCGGCGGAAATCGGCGCGCTCGGTCTGCTCGACACCGGCGCGGACTTCGCGCGTCTCGCTGCTGGCCTTGGCGCCGCGCCAACTGGCGTCGGCCTTGATGCCGAACAGGTTATGGCTGTCACCGGCGGGCTGGTGCCGGCCCCAGCCGGTTTCCAGCGCGGCGTGGCCGACCACCACTTCGGTGGGCAGGCCGAGTTCGCGCGCGGCGGCTTCGGCCTGCGGCCAGACCTGGCGCACGAACTGGTCGGGGTCGGCGGCTGGCGTCTCCTCCCCACGCGGGCGGGGGGCGTCGCTGGCGTTGCAGACGGAGGCGGCGTCAGCAGCGGCCAGCGAACGCCCCCACCCCGACCCTCCCCCGCTTGCGGGGGAGGGAGCAATGCCCGGCAGGGCCGAACTCGGCGGCGGCGACGCGGCCTTACCCTGCTGCCCGCTCAGTTGCCGTACCAGCTGGTCGGCGATGCCGAGACCACGGCCGGCGCTGAGCTGCTGCGCCATCTGCTGGTCGAACAAATCTTTGTAGGTATCGGCGCCCGGCCCGCTGCCGAGATCGTCGCCCAGACCCGCCGCGCGCGCCGATTTCAGCACCTGCTGCATCAGCAGCGCCTCGAACTGGCGCGCCACCGCGCGCAGGGTCTCGGGATCGCGGCCATTACCCGCCGCCTTCGCCTTGAGGGCGTTGAGGCCGGCGAAGTCGGTGACCGTGTTTTCCGGGCGCAGGCTCATCGCGGCTAGATGATGAGCAGCTCGGCGCGCAGCGCGCCGGCTTCCTTCAGGGCTTCGAGGATCGCCACCAGATCGCCCGGTGCGGCGCCGACCTGATTGACCGCACGCACGATCTCGTCGAGCGAGACGCCGGCGTCGAACTTGAACATACGGCCGCTGCCCTGGCTGACGTCGATGCTGGACTGCGGCGCCGCCACCGTCTGGCCGTTGGAGAAGGCGCCGGGCTGGCTGACGGCGGTGCGCTCGGTGATGGTCACCGACAGCGAGCCGTGGGTGACCGCCGCCGGCATCACCCGCACCTCGGAGCCGATCACCACCGTGCCGGTGCGCGAGTTGACGATGACCTTGGCGGCGGCGATGCCCGGCTGCACGTCGAGATTTTCCAGGGCGGCGACGAAGCTGGTGCGCTGGCCGGGATCGGCCGGCGCACGCACCGCCACCGTCACCGAGTCCAGCGCCTGGGCACTGTCGGCGCCGAGCAGGCCGTTGACCGCCGCCGCGAGGCGGGTGGCGGTGGTGAAATCGGCCTCGTGCAGATTGAGCCGTATCTCCGGCGCCGCGCTCCAGGCGGTGGGCGCGGCGCGCTCGACATTGGCGCCGTTGGGGATGCGCCCGGCGCTGGGAATGTTGATGGAGATGCGCGAGCCGTCCTTGCCGTTGACGCCCAGGCCACCGACCACCAGATTGCCCTGGGCCAGCGCGTAGACCTCGCCGTCCGGCCCCTTCAGCGGCGTCATCAGCAGCGCGCCGCCACGCAGCGAACCGGCATTGGCGATGGAAGACACGGTGACGTCGATGCTCTGCCCCGGCTTGGCGAAGGCCGGCAGCTCGGCATGCACCGCCACCGCCGCGACGTTCTTGAGCTGCGGATTGACGCCCGGTGGCACGGTGACGCCGAGCTGTTGCAGCAGCGCCTTGAGACTCTGTACGGTGAACGGCGCCTGCGAGGTCTGGTCGCCGGTGCCGTCCAGGCCCACCACCAGGCCGTAGCCGATCAGGGCGTTGCCGCGCACGCCGGCGACGCTGGCGAGATCCTTGATGCGCTCGGCGCGCGCCGACTGCACGCCCAGCAGCATCAGAACCAGCACCAGCAGCGCGATCTGCAACGGACGCGGCAGGCGCAGGCGCGGTCGGCGGTGGGGCAGATATTCGGGGATGACGGCCATACAGACTCTCCTTGAAAGCGGATCACGACTCCCTCCCCCGCCCGTGGGGGAGGCTTAGGGTGGGGGCGGTCAATCGCGTGGCGCTGACAACGCCCCCATCCCGACCTCCCCCCGCTCGCGGAGGAAGGAGAAAAGCTAGAACGGCATCCAGGGCGAGTTGAAGAAGCGTTGCAGCCAGCCCTGGGCATTGGCGTCGGCGAGCGCGCCCTTGCCCTGGTAGCTGATGCGCGCCTCGGCGATGCGGTCGGAAGTGACGGTGTTGGCCGGGGTGATGTCGGCGCCGCGCACCAGGCCGTCGATCTGCATCAGCTCCTCGCCCTGGTTCAGACGCAGGCGCTTGTCGCCGCGTACCCGCAGCACGCCGTTGGGCAGACGCTCGACGACGGTGACTGTCAGGCTGCCGGAGAGCTTGTTGCTCTGGGCGCTGGCGCCGGCACCGCCGAAGCTGTTCTTGCCCGACACCGAGCTGTCGAAATTGAGCGGCTGACCAAAGGCGCGGATGTCGCCCAGCTCGACGCTGCTGGCCTTGCTGGTGGAGGTGGTGGCGCTCTTGCTGGCCTGGGTGCTTTCGACCAGCAGCACGGTGACCAGATCGCCGACCGCCCGTGCCTTGGTGTCCTCGAACAGCGCCAGCCCCCGGTTGGGCGTGTACAGCGAGCCCTCGCTGCCGGCGACGGCGGGCGCGGGCGCCACCACGATCTGCGGCGGTGGCATCTTCCCTTCGGGAATCGGCCCGGCGGCGCAGCCGGCGAGCAGCACTAGCGCCAGCATCAGCAGCAGGCTGCCACCGGCATTGATACCCAGGAACCATTTCGCACTGTTCATGACCTGCTCCGACCCGAACCTAGAGATGGTTGGTGACGAACTGCAGCATCTGGTCGGTGGTGGAGATCGCCTTGGAATTCATCTCGTAGGCGCGCTGGGTCTCGATCATGCTCACCAGCTCCTCCACCACATTGACGTTGCTGGCCTCCAGCGAGCCCTGGCTCAGCGCGCCGAAGCCGCTGCTGCCGGCGGTGCCGGTCTGCGGCGCGCCGCTGGCGGCGGTCTCCACATAGAGGTTTTCGCCGCGCGCCAAGAGGCCGGCGGGGTTGAGGAAGTCGGCGATCTGGATCTGCCCGACCTGGGTCGGCGCGGCCTGGCCGGCGAGCGTCGCGCTGACCGTGCCGTCGGCGCCGACGCTGACGCTCTGCGCGCCCTGCGGGATGGTGATCGACGGCTGCAAGCGGTAGCCGCCGCTGGTCACCAGCTCGCCGTCGGGGCTGAGCCGGAACGAGCCGTCGCGGGTGTAGGCGACGCTGCCGTCGGGCTGCTGGATCTGGAAGAAGCCACGGCCGTTGATGGCGAGATCCAGACTGTTGCCGGTCTGCTGGAGATTGCCCTGGGTGAAGTTCTTCTCGGTGGCGACCACCCGCACGCCGGTGCCGAGGGTGAGGCCGGTGGGCGCGACGCTGTCCTGCGTCACTGCCGAACCGGGCGCGGTGCGGGTCTGGTAGAGCAGGTCCTCGAACGCCGCCCGGCCTTTCTTGAAGCCGGTGGTGTTGACGTTGGCCAGATTGTTGGAGACCACGGCCATGCGCGTCTGCTGCGCATCGAGGCCGGTCTTGGCGATCCAGAGGGCGGGATTCATCGGGGCTCCTATCAACGGACGAAACGGGCGCGGGGCGCCGGGCAGGCGGCCTGCTCCAAGTTCCGGACCAGCCCCGGTGCCGGCACCGACGCAAACCCGGCGCCGGGCGCTGGCACGCGGACTGCACGGTGGGCCTGCCGACCTCCCGCCACGGACCGCCATGCGTCTGCTGCTCACCCTCTGCTGCTCCCTGCTTGTCGCTCCGCCGCTATGGGCGGCCGACGCGCTGGCGGCGGCACGCGCGGTGCTCAGCGAACGCTGGCCGGACGCCCAGATCGGCGCCCCCAGCGAAGCCCCGCCGGCCTGCGCCGGGACGGTCAGCGCCGAGGCGCCGGGCGCCCTGCGCGACGGCCGCGCCCAGCTACGGCTGCGCTGCGAGGCCAGCCCCGGCTGGACCCGCTTTCTCAGCCTGCCGGTGCAGCGCCCGGGCGAAGTGCTGGTGCTGCGCCGCGCACTGGCGCGTGGCGAGCCGCTGAGCGCTGAACTGCTGAGCATCGAGCCGCGCGATCTCGCCCGCCTGCCCGGCGGCCTGCTCAGTCGTCCCGAGCAGGCCCAGGGCCAGCTGGCGCGTCGGGCCCTGGCGGCCGGCAGCCTGCTCAGCCAGGACATGCTGATGGCGCCGCTGGCGATCCGTCGGGGTGACAGCGTCACCCTGATCGGCATCGCCGCCGGCCTGGAAGTGCGCGCGGTCGGCGAGGCACTGGCCGATGCCGCCGAAGGCAGCCGCCTGAAGGTGCGCAACCGCGAATCCCGGCGGGTGGTGGAAGGCCTGGCGCGCAGCGGCGGCCGGGTGGAGATCGCACCGTGAGTACCACCTGCCATCCGCAGGCGAAACCGGCCCTGATCTGCGCCGGCGTCAAAATCCGCACACCCCGCCTGCCGGCGTCGCGACATTTTTTTGTCGCCGGCCCTCAAGTTTCGATTTTTGCCGCCGATAGCCGGCTCAACGGCCCAGTCCGGGTCCTGATGGGAGTCAAGCCATGAGCCAGCGCATCGACGGCACCGCCACCAGCACCGTGGCCGATCTGTACCGGACGACCGCGCGGACTGCGGCCGGCTCGTCGTCCTCCACTCCGGTAGCGGCGGTTGCCGCCGCCGACACCGTCCGCCTGACCGGTGACGCCGTGAACCTGCATCAGCTCGACAAGACGCTGGCCAGCATTCCGGTGGTCGACCATGGGCGCGTGGCCGCAATCAAGCAGGCGCTGTCGGAGGGTCGCTATAGCGTGGACCCCGCCGCCATCGCCGACCGGCTCAGCCACTTCGAGTGGCAGCTGGACAGCTAGCAAGCACGGACGAATGAGCGACCACAGCGATGCCACCCCCAGTACCAATGTGCCCTCGCTGCTCGACGCGCAGATCGACTGCGCGCGACAACTGCAGGACATCCTCGATGCCGAAACCCAGGCGCTGCTGGCCGCCGATCTGAATGCGCTGGCCGAGCTGGTGCAGCGCAAGCAACAAGCGGCCGAAACCCTGGAGCAGCTGAGCCGCTCGCTCGCCGAGGCCACCGGCGGCGCGCCGGCCGAGCGCATCCCCAATCTCGGCGAGCAGGCCAGCAGCCGCTGGCAGACCCTGCGCGAAACCGCCGAGCTGCTGCGCAAGGTGAATCTCCACAACGGCGCCCTGCTCAGCGAGCGCCAGACCCGGCTGCGCTGGATCGCCGAACAGGCCGGCCTGGAACCGACCCCGACACTCTATGGCCCGGGCACCCAGGCGGCGCGGCCTGCCGGGCTTGGCCGGCATCTGGCGCAGGCATGAGCCTCGCCGCCAACACCGCCGGCGCCAACGCCATCGGAACACTCAACCCGGCGCCAACGGCGCGCTGGCTGGAAGGGCCGTCCGAGCTGGCGCCCCTGTTGCTGCGGGCCGGCGAGCTGCGACCGCTTCTGGCTGTCGGTGCCGCCGGCGGCGGCGCGCGCAACTCGCTGCTGCTGCAGGTCGATCTGATCGAGCAGATGCTGCTGATCGACCCGCCGCAACCGCCGCTGCTGGAACCGCTGCCATCGCGGCTGGCGCTGTCGACCCGGATCGACGGTGGCGCCCTCGATTTCGCCGCCGATCTGGTCGGGCACTGCCAGTTCGAGTCCGAGCCGGCGCTGCGTCTGCACTGGCCGTCCCGCGCGCGCTATCTGCAGCGCCGCAGCGCCTACCGTCTGGACGTGCCGCGCGACATCCCCGCGCCGGCAGTGCGCTTCGAGACCGAATCGCTGCGTTTCACCGGCACCCTGGTGGACCTCTCCCGCCAGGGCGCAGGTGCTCTGGTTCCGAGTTCGGCCCCGGTGCGGGAAGGCAGTCTCTTGCAGTGCAGCCTTCGGATCGCCGAGCTGGAAATCCACGCCGAGGTCGAGGTGCGTTCGCGGCTGAATCGCCTGGACCGCGCCCGCATGGGCCTGCGCTTCGCGCGCCTCTCGGCCGTGTCGGCGGAGCGGCTGTCGGCGGCGGTAGCCCGCCTGGAACGCCTGCAACTGCGCCGCGCCGCCGAGCGCCGCACCCGGCTCGGGTTCTAGGGCCTGTTGCCTGACGCGCTTTTGACCGGCAACGCAGCGACGTTCTAGTTGGTGACAGGCCCTAGCGCCTGTCACCCGGACCGCCCTCCCCGCCTGCCTGGGAGAGCGTTCTGCCAGCTCAGACCTACACCCTGCTGCACCGCAGCCTAGCCGCCCCAGCGAGAGGGCCCGCGTGGCCGGCTGACTGTGTCCCGACCGGGCCTCAGGCCTTGAGCGCTTCCAGGGCCGGCTGGTAGTCGTAGCCCAGCACTTCGGCCACCGCCTTGTAGGTCACCCGCCCCTCGTGGACGTTCAAGCCCTCGCGCAGGTTGGCGTCGTCGATCAGCGCCTTTCGATAGCCCTTGTTGGCGAGCGCAATCGCATACGGCAGGGTGGCGTTGGTGAGCGCGAAGGTGGAGGTGCGCGCGACACCGCCGGGCATGTTGGCGACGCAGTAGTGGACGATGTCCTCTTCCACATAGGTCGGGTTCTGGTGGGTGGTGGCGCGCGAGGTCTCGAAGCAGCCGCCCTGGTCGATGGCGACATCGACGATCACCGTGCCCGGCTTCATGTGCCGCAGCATGGCGCGGGTCACCAGCTTGGGCGCCGCCGCGCCCGGCACCAGCACCGCGCCGATCACCAGATCGGCATCGGCGAGGCAGGTTTCCAGCGCATCGGCGGTGGAGTAGAGCGTCTTCAGGCGGCCCTCGAACACCGTGTCCAGCCAGCCCAGGCGCGGCAGCGAGCGGTCGAGAATGGTCACCTTCGCACCCATGCCCACCGCCACCCGCGCGGCGTTGTAGCCGACCACGCCGCCGCCGATCACCACCACATTAGCGGGCTCGACTCCGGGCACGCCGCCCATCAGCACGCCGTTGCCGCCCTGGGCTTTCTCCATGGCGTGGGCGCCGGCCTGGATCGACATGCGCCCGGCTACCTCGCTCATCGGCGCCAGCAACGGCAGCCCGCCACGGCCGTCGGTGACCGTCTCGTAGGCGATGGCGATGCAGCCGGAGTCGACCAGACCCTGGGTCTGCTTCGGGTCCGGCGCCAGATGCAGATAGGTGAACAGCACCTGGCCCTTGCGCAGCATCTGGCATTCCACCGGCTGCGGCTCCTTGACCTTGATGACCATCTCGGCGCGGGCAAATAGCTCGACGGCGGTTTCGACGATCTCCGCACCCGCCGCGACATAGGCCGCATCGGCCAGGCCGATGCCCAGGCCCGCGCCCTTCTGGATGAGGATCTCGTGGCCGTGGCTCCGCAGTTCGCGGACGCCGGCCGGCGTCAGGCCGACGCGATACTCGTGGTTCTTGATCTCTTTGGGGGTTCCGATGCGCATGGTGTGACTCGATGGAGGAGGCCAGGAGGCCGATGCCTGGCAGTTTATTCCCTGGCTGGCTAACCTGCCCGACCCGTCATCTTTATCGTTAGCAATGTCCAAGCCCAGACTCACCGCGCTGCCCGCCGTCCTGTTCCTGGTTGGTCTGGGACTGAGCCTGCACTACGGCCATGCCTGGTGGCGCATGCCGGTTTACAGCGAGGAGGACATTGCCGCTTCGGTGGAGTTGAATCTGGCCATGGATCTGCAACGGCAAGGCGGCAGTACGCGGCAGGACTCCGCATCGCTGGAGACTACGCGCCACCAAGTTGATCAGGAAGTGCGCGCCGCCATCGCCAGGGATCGTGAAGACATCCTGCGTGGCCTCGCCGCCGGAACAACAGCGCTGTTGCTATCGCTGTGCCATATGCTGTGGCTGCGACGTCTGGCAGGGCGCTGAGCAACTGCGGCGAACACCCTGACCAGACCTTAGGCCCCGTGCATTTTCAATGCACAGCTATCGACTTGCGTCACCCGTGCGGCTACCCCAATCGGGAATATCCATCAACGCTCACTTGGGATCGAAAGTAGCGCAGTCGGCCGTCGCCCCATACGGGCTATTCGGGTCGAGGAACGGAGCGTCCACGTCCGCGATCCGCAGCAGAATGTCGCGGGTTTCCGTGGTGTCGGTACCGGCGACAGTGGCAACGCCCGTGATCCTCACTTTGACAAAGGAGCCGTAGTCCTTCGGATAGGTCAGGAAGAACTGACCGGCACCGTCCTCGTCAATACTGATTGTCGTGGGCACCGAAGAAACCTGGCCTGGGTCGATCTGACCATTGCCGTTCGTGTCTTCCGAACCTTCCAGAATGCTGTTGAGATCAACATCCTCATTGGGGCAGCCGTCAACCTTTACGCCATTGATCTCAGAAACGGTGGCGCCGCGTATTCCCTTGAAGAAGGAAATCGACCTGACGCTCAGCGTGAACTTTGCATCAGGCACCGGATTTCCGGCCGAATCAGCGATCAAAACAGTGAAGGGCAACTGGTAGGTGGAGGTGTCTTTGATCACGACGTCGGCGCCCGTACCGATCGTGATGCCAACCGCGCGTCCGCCCACCGTGATCTGCGCCGTGTTCTGAACAGAGGTCCCGCGAATCTTGCCGGAGACAACCACGGAGTGAGTGCCGCTCGACTGCGAGCTGGACGTATACGTGACCTTTGCCAAACCCTGGCTATCCGTCACCGCCGTCGCGGACGAAATCACTCCGCTACTAGAATCTGAAAGTGAAAACTCCACGATCGCGTTCTTGACAAGGTTCTTGTCCTTGTCACGAACCACGGCGGAGATCTCGCTACTCTGATTGGTCGCGATCACCGCAGGACTAGCCTGCACTTCGATCAAAGTGGGGTCCACGGCGACAAACTCCAACTGGATCGTCGCGGTCGGCTTGCTCAGCATCTCGCTGCTAGCGACGATGGTTGAAACGCCTGCCTGGGTCGAGCTGATCGACACCGTGGCGAGTCCCCCCGTCGTGGTCTTCGAGGTACCGATGCTGCCCCGCGTCGCGGCGAAGTTCACCACGGTCCCGTCGGGGACCGGATTCCCGCCCTGGAACCAACGCGTCGTAATTTCTTCGCTGGTTCCGATATCGACTTCGGCATCGGACTCGTCGAAGTTCACGGACGAGCCCGGCGCCGCAGCGGCGAGCTTGAAGCTATCCGTCGAAACATTGATCTTCTTCGAAACGCTTTGCCCCAACGCCGTGACAGTCAACGTCGTCAAAGCTTTCTTTGCCTTGAGCTTGATCTGTACCTGTCCGGACAAATCCGTCTCCGGAGAGACCAGAGTGACCGTGTTCTCATCGTCAGTGCTGGCGGTAACCGCCGCGCCGACAATCGCTCCTCCCTGAGAGTCGGCGAGCAAGGCCGTGTAGAGAGTCTCGACATCAAATTGGGTGTTGCCGACACCGGAAATTCCCACGGTTGTGCCAACAACTTGAATCGGCACAACCGCCGAAACCAGACTACTGCCCGTGCCGGTGCTCGCTGTGACACTGATCGTGCGATTCTGCGGGTCGCCGCCGGTGGTCAGGGTCGCCTTGACCCGGCCATTGGCGTCGGAAATAGCCGGATTAACAACATTGATTTCGGCCGAGTCTGGAGTAGAAAACCGAACGGTCGCACCCGGAACAACGTTGTTGCTGGAATCCTTGAGGATCGCCGTCAACGTGACTCCGTCGGCAATCGCCGATGCGCTGGATGACAGTTGCGGGGCGCTGGCCAGCAGCGTCAGCTTGGCAACCGTGACCGTGGTCCCACCGGAACTGGTACCGCCAGAACTAGTACCGCCAGAGCTGGTACCACCGGAACTGGTCCCACCAGAACTACTGCCGCCAGCGCCGTCGGAAAACCCACCCCCGCCACCGCAAGCCGAAATAAGCAGTGCGCACAGACCTGCAATCGCCGCGTTCCCCAATCCGAGCTTGCCCATGGCACTCCCTTACTCGCCGCCGCTGCGGCGTGGCTGATATCGTTTTGATGCTAACCGGGAAAATCAATTGAAACAAGCAAATCCGCTTCAAACTCCAAGCAATTTCGCAAGTTTCCCAGACGCCAGATTCGAAGCTTTGAGCGGGCGGCGGCGAGACCGCACCGAGAGCTTGGTTGGCTTGGCCGATCAGGCCCACCGCCCGCGTTGCCTGGCAAGGCGCCGACTCAACGCCCGGTAAGACCAGGCGCGCGTTTGCTCAGGAACGCATCGACGGCCTCGCGATGGTCCTGCGCTTCGTGCGCCAGCGCCTGGTAGGCAGAAGATAGTTCCAGTACGTCGGCGAGCCGCTGGTGCTGGGCTTCGCGCAGCAGACGCTTGGCCAGCCGCGCCGCCTGTGCCGGCTTGGCGGCGATCTTGTCCGCCAGCGCGGCGGCGGCCGGCAGCAGCTCGCCATCCGCCACCAGCCGCGAGACCAGCCCGCAGGCCAGCGCGTCCGGGGCGTCGAGGGCCTCGCCGGTGAGGATCATCTCCGAGGCCTTGGACCAGCCCACCGCGCGCGGCAAGATCCAGGCACCGCCGTCGCCGGGAATCAGGCCCAGGTTGATGAAGGTGGAGGCAAAGCGCGCTGATTCGGCGGCGATGCGGATGTCGGCCAAGGCCGCCAGATCGCAGCCCAGGCCGATGGCCGGGCCGTTCACCGCCGCGATCACCGGCAGCTCGCAGTCCCAGAGCGCACGGATCATCCGCTGCACGCCGCGACGGTAGTTGTCGCGGGTGGCGGCCGGGCTGTCCATCGGGCCGATGCCGCGACGCTCGCGCAGCGCCTTGATGTCGCCACCCGCGCAGAACGCCGTGCCGGCGCCGGTGAGGATCAGGCAGCGCGCCTCGGCGCGTTCGGCCGCAGCTTCCAGCGCCGCAGCGAACTGCTGGCAATCCTCCAGGCTGGCGATGGCGTTGCGGGTTTCGGGGCGCTCGAAGCGCAGCGTCGCCACCCCGGCGCGCCAGGTGGTGCTGACAAAGGGGCTTGGCATGGACGGCTTCGGCGACGGTGGCGATGGGCGCCCAGTCTAAGAAAAGTTCCGGCTGACCGAGAGCATGCGGCCCCAGACTTCAGGCCAGCACCCGCATGCGCCGTGGCGGCGCCACCTCGACGGCATTGGCATTGGTCTGCCAGTAGCGGCGACTGAGCGGCTCGGTGAGGGTCAGGCGCCCGCCGGCGAGATAGACGCCGGTGTCGAGAAACAGGCGTTTGCCGGCGATCCGTGGCTTGGCCGCCAGCATCGGTGTGTGACCGCTGACCAGCAGTTGCACGCCTTCCACCTGCAAGCGCGCCGACAGGCCGGAAGGCCGCCGGCCGCTGCTCAGCGCCTGGCCCAGCTGCATGGCGGCGCTGCGCCCCCAGAGCAGATGGCTGGCGAGGGTGTCACCGTCGTTGTCGAAAGCCGCGCCGACGCCGAAGCGGGCGCGTTCCAGCGCCGCCCAGGTCTTGCCCAGCGGCAGATCGGCATGAATCAGGCCGATGGGCTCGCCCTCCGGCTGCGCGACCTCGATCGCCAGCGGCATCCGCATGGCAATACGTACCAACTGCTTGCGCTGCTCGGCCGGCAGGCGGAAGAACCAGGTGGAATCGCGCACCGACCAACGCTTGCGGGTGGTCTCGTCGCGAGCGCTGCCGGCGACGATCAGCATCGCCTCGTGATTGCCCATCACCGCATGAAACCAGGGCGCGTCGTCGAGGATCCGCAAAAGACGCTCGCTGTCCGGGCCGCGATCCACCAGATCGCCGGTGCAGAACAGACGGTCGCAGCGGTCGTCGAAGTGCACCGCATCCAGCAGCTTCCACAGCGCTTCGCCGTGACCGTGGATGTCGCCGACGTAGTAGTCGCGCCCCTCGGTGTTGGCCGGCAGCTTCAGCATGGCTGGGCCATCTGGCCCTGGTAAGCGCTCATCCGTCCCCGTTGCGGCTGCCTGGTTTTCGCGACGCGCGGCCTGGCACTTTGCCGATGACCACGCGCCTTCGGGAGGAATTGTAGACGCGCCCCCGGCCCGGGGAGAGGTCGCCCAGTCGCCTGCGGCAGATCTGGCGGCAGATCTAGCGGCGGATCTAGCGGCGGATCCAGCGCAACTGCGGCTTCAGGCGCCCGGGCGACAGCGGCTCACCGGCCGGCGCACCGATGACGATGGGCGCCACCGGGCGCTCGTCGGCGTCCAGCCCGAGGGCCTCGCGGCCTTCGCGCGAGGCCAGCCAGGGCTGGGCGCTACCGACCCAGCAGCTGCCCAGACCGACATTCTCGGCGGCCAGCATCAGGCTGTGGGCCGCCATCGCGCAGTCCATCTCGGCCATCCCTCCAGTCTGGGTGGCGCAGACCACCACCAGCGCGGGGGCCCGGTAGAACAGATTGAACTCCGCGCCCAAGGCGTCCGGCGTGGTCTCGTGTTCCCACTTGGCACCGTGCCCGGAGCGGCGCAGCGCCTCGGTGGCGCTGTGGCCAAGGCGAGCCACCGCCGCCGGCTCCGAAACCACCACGAACGACCAGGGCTGGGTATTCATGTGGCTGGGTGCCAGACAGGCAGCCTCGACCAGTTCGGCAAGGACTGCGGGATCGACCGGATCGGGCAGGTATTCGCGCACCGCGCGACGTTGCTTCAGGGCTTCCATCAGTTTCATGGGCGGGCTCCGCAGCGGTGGCGTCGGGCTTACTTGCGGAGCGCGTTCTTCAGCTCGGCATAGCCGGCCTTGAGCGCGTCCAGCAGCTGTTTGGCGGCGGCGTCGACCTTGGGCTCGGCACCGGCGGCGGCGCGCTGGGCGGCGCCCAGGCGATGCTTCAGGCTGTCCCAGTTGGTTTCCAGTTCGGACCAGCGGTCCTTGGCATCGGCCTTGAACAGGTGCGCCTGCAGGGCCAGTTCGTCGCGGATCAGTTCCAGCGCCTGGACGTCGTTGTGGAGAGCTTGCTTGAGTTGGGACATGGCGAAAACCTCGGTGAGCGGTGGGCGTGGCAGCAGTCTGCTGGCCCAGCCCCGGCCACGCCTTGACCTGGGTCAATCGTCTCGAACGACCAGCCCGGACCGATGGCAAGTACCTGATTTTCATGACGGTTTACTCAGGTCTTGGCCGGTTTCGCGGCCGTGCGGACGGCGCTAAGCTCCGCCTCCCGCTGCCGGACGCCACTGCCATGCCCTTCTCCCGATTCCTGCTCTGCGCGCTCGGCGCCCTGCTGCTGTCCGCCTGCGGTTCCAGCCAACCGGCCTCCGGGGGCCGCAGCAACACCGCCGGCTACGACGCCCTGCGGGCGCCGGCGGTGGATAAGGCCATCGTCTACGACGGCACCATCCCCGCCGCCGACGGCGAGACCATCGGCATCACCGTCTACCAGCCGGCGCTGGCCGCCGATGCCGCCGCGCCGCTGGTGATCCACGGCCACGGCTTCGGCCTGTCGCGCAACAAGGACTTCGACACGGCCAACCCGGTGGCCGCCTTCCTGGGCGCGGATGTCACCAGCGATGCCGGCCGCCTGGCCTGGAACAGCGGCTATTACGTGATCAGCTTCGACCAGCGCGGCTTCGGCGATTCCAGCGGACCGATCACGGTGATGGACCCGGCCGTCGACGGTCGCAACATCAGCACCATCCTCGACTGGGCGGAAGCCAACCTGCCTCACCTCGCCCGCCGGCGCGGCGACCCGGTGGTGGGCGCGGTGGGCCTGAGCTATGGCGGCGGCTTCCAACTGATCGGCAGCGCCGTCGATGCGCGCTTCGATGCCCTGGTGCCCACCGCCACCTGGAACGATCTCCGCTACAGCCTGGCGCCGGCCGGCGTGCCCAAGACCATCTGGCTCGACATCCTGGTGGCCGCCGGCGGCGCCACCGCCGGCTTCCAATTCGAGCCCTTCGTCTACACCGCCTTCCTGCAGGCGACGCTGGGCACGGTCAGCCAGGCCAGCCTGGACGAGTTCGAGAAGCGCAGCTTCGCCTCCTACTGCGCCGGCACGCGCGCCGACGGTGCCGGGGTGCCGGCGGTGAATGCTTTCTTCGTGCAGGGCGCCAACGATGTCCTGTTCAACATGAACGAGGCGGCCGCCAATCTCGACTGCCTGCGCAGCCGTGGCCACGACGCCCGTCTGCTGGTGCAGACCAACGGCCACATCATCCCGGCCCTGCAGTCGGCCGGCCGGCAGATCCTGTTCGGCGTCGACGAGAACCTCCGCTGCGGTGGCCAGAGCTACAGCACCGCAGCGATGATGCTGGACTTCCTCGACCAGAAGCTGAAGCGCCAGGCACCCGGCGCCCAGTCGCCGCCGGCCCTGTGCGTTTCGCTGACGCCGGATCAGGGCCTGCTGCTGACGAGCCTGCCGCGCGGCGGTCAGACCCTTGCCGTTGCCGAGACCCAGGTGATCCCCGGCGCCGTCGGCCAGATCGTGAATCTGCTGCGTGGCCTGCCGCTGCAAACCTTGCTGAGCAGCCTCGCCGGCCTGGGCCCGGAGGCGATCAATTTGATCCTCGACATCCTCCAGAACCCGCCTGGCAGCAACGCCGGCTACGGCCCCGACTTCCTCGCCCTGTTGCCGCGCATCGTCAACCTGCTGCCCTACGAGCTGCTACAGCAACTCACCGCCGCGCCGGTGTACGTGCCGCTGTACAGCGTCAGCGGCGATCAGGCGCTGGCCGGCATCCCGCAGGCCAGCCTCAGCTTCGCCGGCGGCCTCAACAGCCCGCCGCTGTTCGTTGGACTGGGCCTGCGCCGTGGCGCGGCTGGCGACGCGGTGGCGGTGAGCGATCAGGTGACGCCAGTGCGGGCCAGCGGCGCGGTAGCGCTGGATTTGGCCGGCGTGCGCGCGGCGCTGTCGGCCGGCGACGAGATCGGCCTGCTGCTCTACGGCTTTCACCCCTACTACCTCAACAACTCCATTCTCTCGCTGGCACCGGTGCCGGTGACGGTCAGCGGCACGGTGAGTCTGCCGCTGGTGAGCCGCTGACGGCGCCGGGCGATCAGGGCGCACGGAGCACTTCCGCCGCCGCGCGCTCGCCGGCCCGCACCGCGCCTTCGAAGTAGCCGGCATAGCGGGCGGCGCTTTCGGTGCCCGCCCAATGCAGCCTGCCGACCGGCTCGGCACCGGCCGCCGCCAGCGCCGCGTAGGCACCCGGCCGGGGCCAGGCCAGATAGCCGCCGAGCACGTAGGGGTCCAGATGCCAGGACTTCTCGTGAACGCTGAGCGGGCTGCGTGCGCGCTCGCCGAAATGGCGTGCGAGGGTCGCCAGCAACAGATCACGTCGCTGCTGGGGGTCGAGCGCATCGAGTTCGCGCGCCGCCTGCCCTGGCACCAGGGTGCAGAGGTGGCCGGGACCGTTGGGAGGCGAGACATCGACCACGGCAGACAGCGGGCCGTCGAGCAGCAGCAGTTCGCCGCTGAGCCCGGCCTCGCGCCAGAACGGCCGGTCGTAGACCACGATCAGCTTGTAGATCGTGCCCATGAAGCTGTCGCGCTGCACCCGGGCACGCGGCTCCGGCAAGGCCGGATGGTGGTGGATCGCCTCGGCGACCGGTGGGGCGCAGGCGATCACCACCCGCCTCGCGCGCAGCAGCTGATCGGCGGTGCGTACCGTCACCCCGGTCTCGTCGCGAACCAGTTCCACAACCCTTTGCTTGAGCATCAGGTCCGCCCCCAACTCCGCCGCCAGCGCCGTGGCCAGGCCACCGGCGCCGCCGGATAGCAGCGACTCCTGCCCTCCGCCCTTGAAGCGGAGCATCTTGAACAGCCCGCCCGAGGTGTTGAGGGTCGCGGCCAGCGCGCGCAGGGAAATCCGCTGCGGATCGGTCGAGCTCAGCGCCGAGGCGGCGATCTCCACCAGGCGTCGCCCGCGCGGCGACCGGATGCCGGACAGCCAGTCGGCGAGGGTCTGTTCGTCACTGAGTTCCGGAGCGCGACCCGCCATCCGGTGGAGACGCAGCAGCGCCAGCACCGCCGCCAAGCCACCGGGTGACAGCAGCGAAACCGGACGGCCCGCTTCGCGGACCAGCATCCGGCCACGGGTGTGCGTGGGGAACAGGTGCATGCCGAACTCCCGTGCCAGCGCGGTGACGCGGTCGTGACCGTGTCCGATCCACTGGCCACCCAGATCGACCGGGGTGCCGGCCGCCGAGAAAACGGTGAGCGCGCGGCCGCCCACCCGGTCCGCCGCTTCGAGTACACACAGGCGGCGACCGGCCTGCCGCAGCACCCGGGCCGCGACCAGGCCGGAGAGGCCGGCGCCCACCACAATCACATCAACAGTCTGCATTCCGGACCTCCCGACGGATTCGTAATAAAACAACCGTCTCACAAAAAGGTCAGGTTATGCAACTCACGTTTTATAACGATAGACTGCGCCATGCCCCGGCAAGTCAACCCTGAAGACCGCCTCGCCCTGATCCACGACGCCGTGATCGCGATCGCGGTGCAGTCCGGCTTCGCGGCCGTCACGATCCGGGCCGTCGCCCAGCACATCGGTGCCTCGACCTCGGCCGTGACCCACTACCTGAGCGGCCGCGATGAACTGCTCCGCGAAGCGATCCGGCGCGAAATCGGCCTGCTGCAGGCAAACGCCGAACGCGCGACCGCCGGCCTGGACGATGCCGCCGCCCTGCGCGCCTTCATCGAATGGGCGGTGCTGACCCGCGACGAACAGAGCCACCGACTATGGCTGGCACTGGTGCTCGGCGCCGGCAGCGACCCGGTGCTGCGCGAGGAACTTGACCGCTTCAACGCCTGGTGGAGCCAGCAGATCCAGCGGCGCGTCGATGGCATCCGCCCGGCCCGGCCGGAACTGCTGGTCGATCTGCTGAACGTCGTGGTCGATGGCCTGATCGTCAGCGCCTTCGACGCCGGCCAGCCCTGGGCCCAGGACCGTCGCGCGCGGCTGCTGGAGGCGGTCTGGCGGGCGGTCGGCCAGTAGCGAGGTCTGCGCTCACCGACGAAGGCCGGCCCGGAGGTCGCTGGCGGCGGCCGAAACGGATGGTGCGCCCGGCAGGAGTCGAACCTGCGACCCCGCTCTTAGGAGGAGCGTGCTCTATCCAGCTGAGCTACGGGCGCGTGGGGGACGCCATGGTAAAGCCTAGGGACGCGGCACGTCTCGTCTGGCGAGCGCGGACCGGGATGGCGAGAATGCGGGCCTCACCACTCTGGATCAGCCCGCCGTGAACAGCGCACCCACGCGATCTGCCTGCGGCCTGTTGCTGCTGACGCTCGGCCTGACCGGCTGCGGCGCCTCGTCCGAAGCACCGGCCGTCAGCGACGGCGCCGAAGCGGCCCAGCACTCGCGCTACCTGCCGACGCCGGACCCCGATCCCTTCTACGCGCCGCCCACGCCACTGCTGGCGCTGCCGCCCGGCAGCCTCCTGCGCTCGCGCGAGGTCCGCTTCGCGCCGCTGGGCCTGCCGCTGCCCTACCCGGCCTGGCAGCTTCAGTACCTGTCCACCGATGTCCATGGCCGGCCGCAGGCGCAGACCGCCGTGGTGGTGCAGCCGCTGACGCCGGCCCTGAGCGGCCAACGCCCGCTGCTCTCCTACCACTTCTTCACCGACAGCCTGGGCCTGCAATGCCAGCCGACGCGGCAGGTCACCGGCAGCCTGGCCAACCGCGATACCCAGGTGGAAACGCTGGAATACCTGCCGCAACTGCTGGCCCTCGGCTGGACGCTGATCTTCCCCGACTACCAGGGGCCGGACGCCGCCTTCGGCGTCGGCCGCGTCTACGCGCCGATCATTCTCGACGGCATCCGCGCTGCCGAATCCTTCGAGCCGCTGGGCCTGGCGGGCCGCGACACGCCGGTGGGCATGATGGGCTACTCCGGCGGCGCCATCGCCACCGGCTGGGCGGCGGCGCTACAGCCGCGCTACGCGCCGGAGCTGAATCTGGTGGGCGTCGCCGCCGGCGGCCTGCCGGCCAATCTGGAGGCCTCCTTCCCGGCCTTCGAGGCCGCCGCCAGCAATTTCAAGCTCGCCTTCAGCATGCTGATCGGCATCCAGCGCGCCTACCCGCAATTTCTGCCGCCGGGGCTGCTCAACGCCGCAGGCGAGCGTAGCGCCGAGGCGGTGAAGGACGGCTGCGGCGGCGCCACCACCGATGGCTCGGCGGTGCCAACGGGTCTCTATAGCGACTATCTGAGCGTCGAGGACTTCTACGCGACGCCGGGCGCGCGGCAGGTGTTCCCGCTACTGGACCTCAAGCAGGCCGGAGTGGCGCCGAGTGCGGATGTCTACCTCTACCATCAAGAGGACGACGAGCTGGTCCCCGTCGAGGAAACCGCCGCCCTGGCGGACCACTGGTGCGCGGCCGGCACCCCGGTGCACTTCCAGCGTGCCAGCCCCGGCAATCACACCGCCGGCGGCGCGCTGGCGGTGCCGGGGCAGTGGCTGTATCTGCTCAGCCGCTTCGCCGGCGCGACCGAGCCGGTGCTACCGCCCGGCACCGAGAGCTGCAACTAGACCAATGACCGGAAGCGGCGACACTCAGCGCGCCGCCACCTGGCCGAGGAAGGCGCGCAGGCGCTCGTTGCTGGCGCTGGTGAAGAAGGCTTCGGGCGCGTCCTGATAGACCAGCTCGCCGCGATCCATGAACAGCACGCGGTCGGCGACCGCGCGGGCAAAGCCCATCTCGTGGGTGACCACCACCATGGTCATGCCCTCGGCGGCGAGATCCTTCATCACGTCCAGCACCTCGCCGACCTTTTCCGGGTCCAGCGCCGAGGTGGGTTCATCGAACAGCATCACCCGAGGCTGCATCGCCAGGGCGCGGGCGATGGCGACGCGCTGCTGCTGGCCGCCGGAAAGTTGCGCGGGCCGGTTGCCAGCCTTGTCGGCCAGGCCCACTTTCGCCAGCAGGGCCTCGGCGCGGCTGCGCGCCTGTGCCGCCGGCAGCTTTAGCACCTCCACCGGCGCCAGCATGATGTTTTCCAGCGCGGTCATGTGCGGAAACAGATTGAACTGCTGGAACACCATGCCGGCATGGGTGCGCAGCGCGTTGAGGTCGGTCTTGGCGGCGTGCACCGAGATGCCGTCCATCAGGATCTCGCCGCTGCTGATGCTCTCCAGCGCGTTGAGCGTGCGCAGCAGGGTGGACTTGCCCGAGCCGCTAGGCCCGATGATGCAAACCACCTCGCCGCGATTGATCGCCAGAGACACGCCCTTCAGTGCAAGGGTGCCGTTGGGGTAGCGCTTCTCGACCTCGCGGGCTTCGATCAGCACTTCTTGCTCGGTATTCATGGCAGCTTGGCCTACGACAGTCCACTCCCCCGCCTGCGGGGGAGGGTTAGGGTGGGGGCGGTGCCCCCGCCGCAGAGGGAACAGCAACGCCCCCTCCTCAATCCTCCCCCGCAAGCGAGGGAGGAGGCTAAAAGCAAAGCGCCGCTAGTCATGAGCCATCTTCTTTTCAAGCTTGCGCACGTACACCGACAGCGCGCCGGTGAGCAGCAGGTACATCAGTGCGACGGTGAACCAGACCTCGAAGGGGCTGAAGGTGGAACTCACCACCTCGCGACCGGCCTTGGTGAGATCGGTGAGCGCCATGATCGAGACCAGGGAGGAATCCTTGATGAGGTTAATGCCCTGCCCCGCCAGCGGCGGCAGCGAGCGCTTGAGCGCCTGCGGCAGCACCACCTTGCGCATGCCCTGCCAGTGACTCATGCCCAGCGAGCGCGCCGCCTCCATCTGGCCCTTGGGCACCGCCTCGATGCCGGCGCGGACGATCTCGGCGACATAGGCGCCGGTGAACACCGCCAGCGAGGTGACGCCGGCGACGAAGCCGGAAAGATTCAGCACCGTGCCGAGGAAGAAATAGACGATGAACATCTGCACGAGCAACGGCGTGCCGCGGATCAGCTCGACGTAGATCGCCGCCAGATCGCGCGCCGCCGGGTTGTGCGCCACCCGGCCGAGGCCGGCGATCAGGCCCAGCACCAGCGCGAACACCAGCGACAGCGCCGAAATCTTCAGCGTCACCCACAGGCCGACCAGCAGCGGCCCCGGAGTGATGCCGGCCTTCTTGCCGACGGTATTGCCGGCGAACACGATCTCGCCGTCGGAGACCTGCACCACGTCGATCTCGGGGATCACCTGCGCCTCACCGCCCAGCAGCGGCGTGATGCGGATCTGCTTGCCGCTCACGGCGACGGTGCCGTCAAACGGCGCGGGGACTTCCTCGCCGCCGGTCACCAGCAGGTATTCCGGCACCCGCTCCCAGCGCCACTGGTAATTGACCTTGAGCGTCGCCCAGTACATGCCGGCACCGATCAACAGCACCAGCGCCACCGTCAGCAGGCGCCACCAGGGACTGGCCGGCCTCATTGCACGTTCTTCAGCCAGGCGGTGCCCTGGAACCAGCGCTGGTAGAGCACGTCGTAGGTGCCGTCGTTCTTGATCGACAGCAGGAAGTTGTTCAGCCAGTTCTCGAAGTCGGGATCGCCCTTGCGGAACGCCCAGCCCAGCGCCTCCTTGGTGAAGGGTTCGGGCAGCAGGCTGACGCCTTCCGGATACTGGTTGGCGTAGATGGCGAGAAACGGAAAGTCGTAGATGAAGGCATCGGCGCGGCCGTTCTTCACCTCCAGCGCGGCATCGGCTTCGGTCTCGAAGCGCTTGATCCTGGCCCTGGTCATCATCCGTGTGGCGGTGATGTCGCCGGAGGTGCCCAGCTTGGTGGCGATGGTGTACTTGGGGTCGTCGAGCTGCCGGGCCTCGCTGATCTTGCCCTTGAGCTTGCTGCTGAGCAGCGCCGCCTGGCCGACCACGATGTAGGGCTGGCTGAAGTTCACCTGGGCGTTGCGCTCCGGGGTGATGGTCATGCCGCCCATGATGATGTCGAACTTGTCGGTGAGCAGGGCCGGGATGATGCCGTCCCACTGGGTGTTGACGAAGCTGACTTTCACCTTCAGCACGCTCGCCATCTTCTTGGCCAGATCAACGTCGAAGCCGATGATGTTGCCGTTCTTGTCGCGCATCTCGAAGGGCATGTAACCGGCTTCCAGCCCCACCCGCAGCTCGCCGCGCTTCATGATCTGGTTGAGCGTGGATTTTTCCCACAGCGCCTGGTCCGAGGCCAGGGCCGGGACGGCGAGCACGAGCGCAAGCAGCGCGGTGAACCAGCGTTTCATGAGCGGTCGGTATTCGGGAGCATTGGTTTTTAGTCTAGCCGCATGCAGGCAATAAACATTCCTTTCGGCGCTGCTTGCGTGGCGGCCACCCCTCCGTCGCCTTCGGCGCCACCTCCCCTGCACACAGGGGAGGCATTCGCTGTGCCTCCCCTACTTGTAGGGCAGGTGGCGCGTAGCGCCAGAGGGGTCCAGCGGTGGCTGATCGCAAAACCTTCGCAAAGCTACAGGCCCTAGAATCCCGCCATGAGTCCGCACGCCGCCGCCCTCGCCCTGATCGACCAGCAGCAGGCCGCCGCGCGCGACAGCCTGGTGGGTCTGTCCAACATCAACTCCGGCAGCTTCAACGCCGCCGGGGTGCGCGCCACCGCCGAGGCCTTTGCCGCGCTTTACGCGCCGCTGGGCGCGCGGGCCGAATGGCTGGAGGTCGCGCCCTACGAGTCCACCAACGATCAGGGCCAGCGTCTGCAAAAGCCGCTGGGCCCGGCCTTGCGCCTGCGCCAGCGGCCCGAGGCGCCCTTGCAGGTGTTCTTCTGCGGCCACCTGGACACGGTGTTCGCCGCCAACTCGCCGTTCCAGACCGCGCGGCTGATCGACGACAACACCCTCAACGGCCCTGGCGTCGCCGACCTCAAGGGCGGCCTGGTGGCACTGCAACTGGCGCTGTCGGCGCTGGAACAGAGCCCGCTGCGCGAACGCATCGGCTGGACGCTGCTGATGAACCCCGACGAGGAGATCGGCTCGCGCTCCTCGGCGCCGCTGCTGCGCGAGGCCGCGCAACAGCACCAGCTCGGGCTGATCTACGAACCGGCCTATCCGGACGGCAACCTGGCCAGCGCCCGCAAGGGCAGCGGCAATTTCGACCTCATCGTCCACGGCCGCGCCGCCCACGCCGGCCGCGACTTCGCCGCCGGCCGCAACGCCCTGGTCGCCGCCGCCGACTTCGTGCGCGAGCTCAACGCCCTCAACGGCCAGCGCGGCGAGCTGACCATCAACCCCGGCTATATCCATGGCGGCGGCGCGCTCAACGTCGTGCCCGACCTGGCGGTGTTCAAGTTCAACGTCCGTACCGCCGAGCCGAGCGACGAATGCTGGATGCAGGACCAGCTCGATCTGCTGATGACCCGGCTCAACGAACGCGAGGGCCTGCGCTGCGAGCTGGTCGGCGGCTTCACCCGCCCGCCGAAGGTGGTGGACGCGCAGATGCAGCGGCTGATCGACTACGTCGGCGACTGCGGCCGCCAGCTCGGCCTGGGCCTGCAGTTCAAGCCCACCGGCGGCTGCTGCGACGGCAACAACCTCGCCGCCTACGGTCTGCCCAATCTCGACAACATGGGCGTGGTCGGCGGCGACATCCACAGCGACCGCGAGTGGATGCGCCTGGACTCGCTCGCCGAGCGCGCCAAGCTCAGCGCCCTGCTGCTGCTGCGCCTCGCCAGCGGCGAGCTGTCATGGCCCTGAGCCGCCGCCAATGCATCGGACTGGCGCTGCTGCTGGCGCTCGCCGGCTGCCGCGACCAGACCCCGGCGGCACCGGCTGCGGCCAGCGATCACAGCAAGGTGGAAGTCCGCAGCCTGCTGCTCAAGGACCGCCGCCAGTCGCCGAAACCCTTGCCGGGCGAAGACCTGCGCGCCGAGCTGAGCCTGATCCAGACCAGCGAAGCCGGCCTCAACCGCCAGATCGAGGGCTGGGTCGGCAGCCATTGCCCGCGCGATCCCGAACAGAGCGCGGTGCCGGACAGCGGCGCCGCCTGCCTCAGGCTGTGGATGGACGGCTGTCTGAAGCAGGCCGCCGCCCTGGCCGGCACCGGCACCCCCGCCCGTTGCAGCTTCAGCGCCGAAACCAAGGTGCTGCTCAACCGCGACTACCTGCTGAGCCTGGCACTGGAAAGCTATGCCGACACTGGCGGCGCCCACGGCATGCCTGCGGTCAGCTACCTCAACATCGACCGTCGCAGCGGCAAGGCGCTGGCGCTCGCCGACCTGATCCAGATCCCCGAGCCAGCACTGCGCGCGTTGCTGGAGCAGCAACTACGGCTGGCCTTGAACGTGCCACCGCAGGCCTCGCTGAAAGCCAGCGGCTTCTTCGAGGACCAACTGCCGCTCACCGACAACGTCGCGCTCGACGGCGAGGGCCTGCGCTTCACCTACGGCGCCTACGAAATCGCGCCGTACTCCATGGGTCTGCCCAACATCCACCTGCCCTACAGCGCCCTGGCCGGGCAACTGGCGCCCGACTCGCCGATCCGCCGACTGCTGCCATGAACCACGAAACCACCACCGCGCCGACCATTCCCGTCGAGCAGTTTTTTGGCTGCGACCTGCGGGTGGGCACGATCACCGCCTGCCGGCCCAACGCCAAGGCGCGCAAGCCGTCCTACGTGCTGAGTCTGGACTTCGGCCCATTGGGCCCGCGCACCAGCAGCGCCCAGATCACCCAGCTCTACACGCCGGAAGACCTGGTCGGCCGGCAGGTACTGGCGGTGGTGAACTTCGCGCCGCGCAATGTCGCTGGCGTGGTCAGCGACTGCCTGACCCTGGCCGTTGATGGCGACGGCGGCCTGGTGCTGCTGGCGGTGGAGCGACCGGTGGCCAACGGCCAGCGGGTGTACTGAATGGCGCGGCCGTCGATGCCCTCTTCGCCCCGCTGCTGGCCCTCGGCGCTCATCACAGCACCAGATCAGCCCTGCCCTCCCGGCTGCGGACCGCGCGGCGATCACCGACACTGCCCGCCATGAAAATCATCCGTCCCATCGCCCTTCAAGACCTGCCGGCCCTGCTGCACATGGCGCGCACCGCCGGCGCCGGCTTCACCTCGCTGCCGCCCGACGAAAACTATCTGCGCGAGAAGATCGCGCTGTCGACGGCCTCCTTCGACCGCGCCGTGCAGGTGGCCGGCCACGAGCGCTACATGTTCGTGATGGAAGAGACCGATACCGGCGAGGTTGGCGCCTGCTGCGCCATCGAAGCCGCCTGCGGACTCGACGAGCCCTTCTACAACTACCGCGTCGGCCTCACCGTACATGCCTCGCGCGAGCTGGGCATCTACAACCAGGTGCCCACCCTCTACTTGAGCAACGACCTCACCGGCACCAGCGTGCTCTGCTCGCTGTACATGACGCCGGAGTTTCGCGGCGCCGGCGTCGGCAAGCTGCTGAGCAAATGCCGCTTTCTGTTCATGGCGCAGTTCCCCGAGCGCTTCGCCGACAAGGTGATCGCCGAGATGCGCGGCGTCAGCAACGAGGAGGGCCACTCACCGTTCTGGGAGGGCCTGGGCCGGCACTTCTTCTCGGTGGACTACGAGCGCGCCGAGCACATCGTCGGCATGGGCAACAAGGCCTTCATCGCCGAACTGATGCCGCCCCACCCCATCTACACCGTGCTGCTACCGAAGAGCGCGCAGGCGGTGATGGGCAAGGTGCACCCGCAGACCGCGCCCGCCCTGCACCTCCTGGAACAGGAAGGCTTCCGCTACCAGGGCTACATCGACATCTTCGACGGCGGCCCCTCGGTGGAAGTCCCCCGCAACGAAATCCGCTCGATCAAGCGCTCACGCCTGTTCGAGGCGGTAATCGCCGAGCCCGCCGGCGGCGGGGTGCCCTGCCTGGTATCGAACGGCGATCTGCACGGCTTCCGCTGCGCGCAGGCGGCGCTGTATGTCGAGGGCGGCAAGGTGGCGGTGCCGGCAAGCCTGGCGAAGATTCTGTCCGTCGACGAAGGCGACCCCGTGCGAGCAACCGCCTTGTAGACCGGCGCCCTCCTCCGGCGTATACCCTGCAGTCGCCGCAATCACGTTACTTGGGGCGCAGCAATGGAGGTGTTGGTAGCTTGGGTGTGCTACTCGAGGCTGGGCCGAAGTGATCGGTTACGCGGCAATGCGCGTCCAAGGCGCACAGTCGGCACCTCCCGCGAATTTTCCGAGCTTCCTACGCGGCAGCGCGCCAAACGACCAGCAGCATTGCCTGGGCCTGCGTTTTCTGAGCTGCCTACGCGGCAGTGCGCTTTGGGCAGACGGCTTGCACCTCAATTCGTCATTTCTGAGCTGCCTACGCGGCAGTGCGCGCCCTGGCAATCCGTGCTGGAGCGCTACGACCTTTCTGAGCTGCCTACGCGGCAGTGCGCTGACTGTCGGATCGTTCTTGCTCATCACGTTTTTTCTGAGCTGCCTACGCGGCAGTGCGCTTGTGGTTGCACGTCAGCACCCGGTTTCCAGTTTTCTGAGCTGCCTACGCGGCAGTGCGCGAGAGCTTGCGCGATGCCATCGCCCGGGCGCTTTTCTGAGCTGCCTACGCGGCAGTGCGCCTGTGCTCGGCCACGCAGCGCGCGTACCTGGATTTCTGAGCTGCCTACGCGGCAGTGCGCGAGGCCCAGGGCCATGACCTGCTGTGCAGAGATTTCTGAGCTGCCTACGCGGCAGTGCGCTTGGTGGTGACTTTCAGTTCAGCGGAACGCAATTTCTGAGCTGCCTACGCGGCAGTGCGCAAACACCTAGGCCGATGCCGGCGGCAGTGGTCGTTTCTGAGCTGCCTACGCGGCAGTGCGCGCTTCCAACTCGACTTGCCGTCACTCCCTGACTTTCTGAGCTGCCTACGCGGCAGTGCGCAAACGGTCGTCGTTTTGCATTGACACGGTTTATTTCTGAGCTGCCTACGCGGCAGTGCGCGGTTCGGCCTCTCAACCGGGAGGCGCCGTCATTTTCTGAGCTGCCTACGCGGCAGTGCGCTCCTCAACTCTGTACGGCAGATAGATTGCCCATTTCTGAGCTGCCTACGCGGCAGTGCGCCTCGAAAGCGGCGACGTTGTTCGTGCTGGGCATTTCTGAGCTGCCTACGCGGCAGTGCGCGCCAGCGCTCTGCGCACGCTCAAGGGCATGGTTTTCTGAGCTGCCTACGCGGCAGTGCGCTTCTTGCGGCCGAAGATCGACGGACACGGCAGTTTCTGAGCTGCCTACGCGGCAGTGCGCTGTTCACTAAGTGCTCAAAAATGCACGTGCTTTTTCTGAGCTGCCTACGCGGCAGTGCGCACGACGATCACGACTGACAGCAACGGCAACAATTTCTGAGCTGCCTACGCGGCAGTGCGCACCGTGCTGTTCGAGGCCAAGCAGTCCAACAATTTCTGAGCTGCCTACGCGGCAGTGCGCTCGGCGACTACTGGCAGATCATCCAAGCCGCTTTTCTGAGCTGCCTACGCGGCAGTGCGCTAGGTATTCCCTGCGGACTCCGGGTCGGCGCATTTCTGAGCTGCCTACGCGGCAGTGCGCCGCGGCTCCTCAAGCGCTGCCTCGATCTCGTTTTTCTGAGCTGCCTACGCGGCAGTGCGCAGCCGGGCACACGCCTCGCGTGCGCTCATACTTTTTCTGAGCTGCCTACGCGGCAGTGCGCTCCAGTGAACGTCTCTGCCAACCCCTTCTACTTTTCTGAGCTGCCTACGCGGCAGTGCGCGATGCTCTTGGCGCTCACTTCGCAGCCTCAATTTTCTGAGCTGCCTACGCGGCAGTGCGCTTCGACACGCCGGCCAACGGCCTGCGCGCCATTTTCTGAGCTGCCTACGCGGCAGTGCGCTCTGGATCTGATTGGCGGCGGGAAGTTTGCCGTTTCTGAGCTGCCTACGCGGCAGTGCGCTCGAACTGTTGGAGCAGATCACCCTGCCCGATTTTCTGAGCTGCCTACGCGGCAGTGCGCGTGCTCGCTGGTGATGCGGTCAGCAACGAGACTTTCTGAGCTGCCTACGCGGCAGTGCGCTGCTGCCTTTTACCGAGATCCACTATGGCATTTTTCTGAGCTGCCTACGCGGCAGTGCGCATGTTGAACGTCACCACGCAGGAAGCGCGCGATTTCTGAGCTGCCTACGCGGCAGTGCGCGGCGACGCGGCGCTGGACCTGGACGCCTTTGATTTCTGAGCTGCCTACGCGGCAGTGCGCACGTCCTCAACCGATAGCCGGCTGGCGTCGATTTTCTGAGCTGCCTACGCGGCAGTGCGCAGGTAGACACAGCAGAGGGCCAGCGGCGGATTTTTCTGAGCTGCCTACGCGGCAGTGCGCGCAGTGGAGGCCAAGGCGGCGCGGGATGAAGTTTTCTGAGCTGCCTACGCGGCAGTGCGCAGTATCTGGGTGGCATTGCAGGCGCTGGGCTATTTCTGAGCTGCCTACGCGGCAGTGCGCGATATGTGCGCACCTACAAGCAGGCGCAGGGTTTTCTGAGCTGCCTACGCGGCAGTGCGCGCCAAGCCCCAGGTGCCGACGTAGCGCTTCATTTTCTGAGCTGCCTACGCGGCAGTGCGCAACTCGGTGAGGTCGTTCATGTCACTCCTATCTTTCTGAGCTGCCTACGCGGCAGTGCGCGCTGCGAGCGCCGGGCGGTGAGCTGGGGGTTCTTTCTGAGCTGCCTACGCGGCAGTGCGCGGCTCGTTCCACATGGCCAGGTACTTCTGCCATTTCTGAGCTGCCTACGCGGCAGTGCGCGCTTCCCATATTTGGCCGCGAGCCAGCTTCGTTTTCTGAGCTGCCTACGCGGCAGTGCGCTGCGCCACCCTGCTGATCGCGGTGTTCGAGGATTTCTGAGCTGCCTACGCGGCAGTGCGCATTGCAGTCGATGTCCAGCGCATGCCAGGCCATTTCTGAGCTGCCTACGCGGCAGTGCGCACGTTTTTATGCTGCCGGTGACTCCAACGGGTTTTCTGAGCTGCCTACGCGGCAGTGCGCGGTGTTGCTTGCCATCGGTTGTGTTCTCTACTTTTCTGAGCTGCCTACGCGGCAGTGCGCTGCGGATCGCGCATGGCGCGAACACACTCCATTTTCTGAGCTGCCTACGCGGCAGTGCGCATTCGCTACCGCTACAGCGGCGGTTCCTGGACTTTCTGAGCTGCCTACGCGGCAGTGCGCGTGAAGCGCATATCAGCCTCCGCGCTTGGCGATTTCTGAGCTGCCTACGCGGCAGTGCGCCGGGCCGTAGCTGCCGGGCAGTCGCAGCGCGATTTCTGAGCTGCCTACGCGGCAGTGCGCTGGAATACGGCTCGATCAGTGGCCGCAGCTTTTTTCTGAGCTGCCTACGCGGCAGTGCGCATCTATAACTACCGTGCCGGCGTTTCGAGCATTTTCTGAGCTGCCTACGCGGCAGTGCGCTAGGTGTTTCCTGCCGCTTCCGGGTCGGCGCATTTCTGAGCTGCCTACGCGGCAGCGCGCCTGAGCGACCAGGCGCTGTTGACCCAGCTCGGTTTCTGAGCTGCCTACGCGGCAGTGCGCACGTTCAGCGGGGCATCGGCATTCACGCCGATTTTCTGAGCTGCCTACGCGGCAGTGCGCTGTGCAATTAAACCAGCATCTTACTGATTGTTAAAGAGAATAAATCCTTTACCGCGTGACGCCCCATTTTTTGAGAGCGACGTAAGCGCTTGATTGCATTAAGCGGCTTACGTCGCCTAAAAAAAGGGTTAGAACCAAGGCACTGTCGCGACGTCGCTCAGGCCGTAGCTGCTGAAGCTGCCCGGTACTGCCGCTTCAAGCAGTGGACCATGCTCGACAAAAAGCGGGAACCGTTGCCCCGTGCTTGCGCTGCGCAGCAGCAAATAAGGCAGCGATAAGGTTTCCGCCGCACTGTCCGGCACTTTCTCTTGCGCTTGCTGCGGCGTCATTCCATGACGCTTGATCTGTCGCCGCCGCAACCTCTCAGGGCTGCTCTTTGCCTGCACTCGCTTCACCACACGGTGCTTGGCTCCGACAGGCACAGCCACCGGCTCACTTAGTTGAACATGGTCGCGCATGCCCTTGAGCCAGTCGCTGCCCATCAGCGACTGCAAGGACGAGAGCCCGCCGTGCAGCCGCAGACGATCACCCAAGTACATGGCCTTGCTGTCAGGGAAACTGATGCCCACCTTGCCATCAGCCAGCCGCGCCAGCGCCCGATGCAGCTTGGACACCAGGGCGCTTAGCAGGTCGATGGCTACAAAGTCGGGATCAGGCCGAAGCCGAATATCCAGATAATGATCCATGACACTCAGCCTGCATCACCAAACACACCGCCACGGATCAGCGTGGCGATGACGAAGTGCTGATCCACCAAGTCCGGCTCCTTGTCCTTGATGATCCAGGCGTCCAGCAGGCTATAGAAATCCCGCTTTTCCTTGGGCTGACGATAAGCCCGCCCCTGCGTGGTGACGGAACCGTAGGGCTCAACGGCGATAGGTCCGTTCTCTTCGGCACCGGGATACCAGGAGTCGATACTGCGCAGTGCGTTGCCGATCTTCTGTGAGTGAATCGCGGCCACCGCCTTGTCGCCATCGCCCACTGCGTAAAGGGTCTTGCTCTTGTCACCTCGGCCGCGGTCCAGAATCAACTCCTGTGACGGGAACACTTCCTGGCCGGCACCCACACGCACGAAGGCCGTCACCTGCAGCAGCACATGCGCCGTTCCGGAAAGACCGGACTCAATCAGCCTGGCAAGGGCGGTGGCGCTGGCAGCCTCGGCAGCGGGCGCGCTGAGCTCGCGCACCGAATGCTCCAGCGCCTGGAAGGTCCACTGCGTTGCGGGCTTTCCGTCCTGCAGATGCGCCACGCGCACCTCCACCTGCTCTGCACCAATGCGATTGCGCCACAGGAAACGGCCGTTGGCGATATTGGCGGCGTACCGCTTGGCCAACTCCGCCAGGCAGTTTTTCTGCACGTAGGCCTGCACCGTTGCCACCAGCTTCTTGCGATAGTCGGAATCGTTGCAGGCCGATGGCTCGCCCACACCGCCGAGCACTCGTAGCGTGAACTGCACCTTGAGGGTATCGGCCGCCAAGGGCAGCGCCGCCACATCCACAGTCTGAAGGTTTGGATTTTCAATCGCCGCATCCAGCTTGGCGGGGTCCTGATCCTTGGTCTTGAGCCGGTTGGAAATGGTGCCGCGCACCGATTTTTCACGAAGCTTCACGGACTGCCAGCTGTCCGCGCTGTCGCGCGCTTCCCAGCCGCCAGAAAAGAACAGTGCGTCGGAAGGATCAAGCTTGCGCTCGAAAGCAAGAACAGAAGCGGTCTTGAGTGTTTCAGTAGCCATGATGGAATTCCTTGTTCGTGATGACGATCAGTTGTAGTCGCACTCGGACTCAAACGGGTCCGGCGCAGCGATGTAGTCATTGCGACATCGATACAGGCCTTGCTCCGGCCGACTCTCCGCATACCAAAGCAGCTGCTCAGAGGTTTTGATTCGATGCGGGCTAATCCACTGCCCGACCGAGTAAAGGCTCTCCACAAAGCGAAATGGCGTTTCGGTGTCGCGTGCATTGGCAACAGTTCCAGCTGCATGCAGTTCGCTGAGCGCGCCGTAGCCAACGGGAATCGGCACCACCCAGCCCAGGCTTTTACGGTCGTGAACCCACTCGCCTTTTCCAGACGCCGCTTCCGGATCATGGCGCCAGTTGATACGCGACAAAGAAAGCCAAGCATCTAGCCGGGTGACGCTGGCTTGCTCAGCCTGCAACTGGGCAAGGCGCTGGTCGATGAGATCATCACGCGCTACCAGCGCGAAGCCGGGCAATAGGCGTAAACAGAGCTTGCGAAATTTCGCCGCCTTATCCTCGTCGGTCCCCGTCATATCGACTAGCTGCGGCTGGTAGCGATAACGCCAAGCGTGTTGCGGCGCTACCACCGAGCCGCCCGCAATGCGCATACCAGCTAGCAGATTCGCCACCGTTGCCAAGTCTGGTGCCTGCCGCTCTGGCTCCGACTTCCAGCGCTCGGAACGCACCGCGAAGACGAGACTCAGATCCAGGTGGATGCGGCCCTCTTCCACAATCGCCAAGGTGCTGCCGTCCTTGTCTACAGGATTCCGGGTCAGCCGGAATGCCTTCACGAAAGCACTATCGGTCACCTGCTCCTGATAGTCATGGCACACCACGCCGACGGCCTGAAAGCGGATATCCAAACCGCTCTTGCGCGCCTTGCGCTCCAAGGCCCACATCAATCCTAGGAGTGCAGTTGCCGCAACAAAGCCGTGCGTTTGCGCGCTGGAGATGGCGTTGGCGTTCTGCACCTGCAGATGCGGGAGCACCAAAAGCCTGTTAAAGCTCGGACGGGACGTCATGACGCCACCTCGGCACGACGCTGAATCGGCACGGGCCAGTCCGCTTCGATGATGGCCTGCTTGCCCCAGTGCTTGAACTCGGCATCGCCGAGCGCAGGCAAGCCTTTGCTGCGCAGTTGCTCGTTGAGCCAGTTGGCAAAGCGACCCGCCACTTCATCGGGCCAATCGGCCCAGGTATAGGCACGCTTGAAGTCTTCGTCGTCCTGCCGGTGATCCTCGCGGACGGCGAGCTGAGTCCGCTCCGGGTCCAGCCACAACTGCTCGCACAACGGCAGCATGCAGCGTTCGTCACGCGTCCATCCCGGCTCCATGTGTGCAAACACAGAGGCGGCAAAGATCGGCAGCTGTAGACCCAGCGCCTGCTCAATGGCCTCGCGCTTGTCGCGTGTCTCTGCGTTGCGGTCCGGGTTGCTGAGCAGGAACTTGGCCAGCTGGTCCACCAGTTCCGCCACGCCTTCAAAACGGGCAAAGCGCTTCATCGCCGATTCGACGCCCAGCACAGCCGGCCGGTTATCCCGATCCCACTTCGGCGGCAAGGAGGCCAACAGGTAGTTCACGCCGCCGCGCTCGCTATTGAGCTGCGAGATATTCTGCGGCTTGGTGCCTCCCAGCTTGCGTGCCACCAAATTGCGGTAGTCGCTGTAGCCCTTCGCATGAGGCTGCTTCTCGCGTCGGGCCTTGCGCGCTGCAACGCTCGCCTCGGAGAAGCGGGCGTCCTGAATCCGGGCATGTACGGCATGCGCGAGACTGCTGGAAAACAGTGGCTGCAGCAGCTGGTAATGCGCATCATCGGCGGGATCATCACCAACCAGCCAGTAAAGCTGCTTGGCCGCTTGATGTGAGCTGGCCTGCACGTCACTGCGCACGAGTCCCTTGAATGCATTCACCCAACCAACCGCTACCGTTTCATCCTCGTGCAGCGCGGCCAGCAAGTCGGCATCGCCATCCTGCATCCAATCCAGCAGGCGACGCCCATCGACTTCCAATTTGAGAAACTTGAACACGTCCAGAGCCGCCGCATTGCCGACGATGTCATCGACAAACTCGGCGCCCAGGCTGTGCGTGCCAATTTCGGTACGCACGGAAAGCGCCGAGGGCGGCGCATGGAGGCTGCTGCCGCGTGCGTCCGGATGCGTCGCCTTGAGAACATGAGTAACAGCCTGAATCTGCAGCACCCGGCGCGCCGCATCAGCGAGCCAGACTCCATACTCGTATTTGGCTGCGGCATTGTCCCCTCCCTCTTTACCTCTAAGTTTATCGTCGCGTCGCGCATCAATGAATGCCTTGATGGCTGAGCGGAATTTCAGAGACCTGTTCGTGACCTCCATCCTCAACGCCTCCCGATTTACAGATTCGAGGCTCACTGCCCCACAAAAACAGAAAATCCAAGCCACGGATGCCAATTCCAACCATACGTGCTGTTCGGCACTTCAACCGTTGAAAACTGTCTGGCCACCTCTTGCAGGTTGCGCTCCGAATACGAAGCCTGCTCACACAAAAGAGTCAAGGCATCAAATTCACCCCAGGGACCGATACGCTCACCCAACCGAATCACCAACCCTCGCCGCTGCCCCTCTTCGATTCGGACGTAAAGTCTTTCTGTACCTTTTCCCAACTCCTCCACTCGATGCAAAATCAGAGAATCCTCTTCTTCATCCGGCAGCAGTACTAGCGTCGTAGTCCGCAGACTGTTGTCGCGGAACGGCTGCTGCTGCGACAACACGCCGGTCAAGTTGGCCTGTGCGTGCTGCCAAGCCCAGGCGGCTTCATCGCGTTGCATATCGGCTTCAGAGTCCAGCGCAATCTCTGAGGGCGCGCGGGAGCGGGGCAGCATGGCGGCGATCATCCTGGCCTGCTCCAGATCAACCAGGGAGCGCGCTGGCTTCCACTGATCTTCCGAGCGCTGGAGAATGCGGGGTAGCGCATTGAGTACCTGATACTCATCCGGCTGCATCAATTTGCTCAGGCGATGGGCCTTCAAGCGAAAGTGATGGCTGGCGGGTTTATCTAGCAGCTCAAATCCCGGACGCACGAAAGCTGCCGGCGGCTTACCGTCCCGGCCCATGCCCGCCCGGAAATGCCGAAGGTTGAACTCAAAGATCAGCACATTCGGCTTATCCCCCAGCTTGCCGCGATGCCGCTGCACGCGACCGGCAAGCTGGATCAGCGAGCGCATGGAGGAGGGCTCGGCCATTGCCCAATCGGCATCCCAGTCGCGCCCCACCTCACAGACCGGCGAAGCCAGCACGACGAACAACTGGTTATGCTCAGGATGCGCGTCAATGCATTTGCGAATCTCCGGCAGCTGATACACCGCCTGGCCTTGATCGCCACGGCGGTTGAATGCCGCATCCAACTGATGCTCGATAGCAGAGCGCTGCACCAGCGGAAAGCGTGCGTGATACACGCACAGATGAATGCGACAGTCTTCCGGGGCGCCGAGCGCGAAGAGGGCTTTGGCCACATCGAATAGCGGATCGATATTGGCCATGCGCACCAAGCCAAAACTGATGCGCTTGCCGCTGACGGGGTCGGTCTCGGCGTGATCGCCGTGCAGCCGCAGGCAGGCTCCATGAACCTGCGCGGCAAACTCGACATGCACAGCTTCCCGCTCCAAGTTCTTGTCGATATCGAGCGGCAAGAGTTCTCCACGGCGCAGAGGTGGCGCCTGCAACAAAGCTTTGGCACGTTTCTGCACGAATTGCCGATGTTGCTCCGCAAAGGTGTGCTCTTGTGCGGATATCGCCGTCTGCACGCCGAACTCGTCCACCCACAAACAAGGCAAGTCAAACACGCTGCTGGCCTGCCCACCTGCCTCGCCACGATTACGACGGTATTGCGCCCGCCCATGGCGATAAGCCAGGAACATGCCTTCCACCAGAGCCGGGGGCAGAGTCGCAGAGGAAAGCAACACACGCGTGCCCAGCATGCCGGCCCAATACACCAGTCGGGTCAGGGCCGGCAGATCATTGATGTCGTAGTCGTCCAGCTCATCCAGAATCAGGTCGCTGCTCATCAGCCGGAGCATCGGCGCGATCTGGCGGCCAGCGCGCAGGGATTCCGTTGCCGGCACAATGTGATCGACCGTGCAGACCAGCATCGGCGCGGATATCAGCTTGCGGATTTCCGGGTCATGCAGCGCACGAGACAGCAAGGGGTGGTCGGCCGTATTGCCCTCGTAAAGCACATGGCTGTCCTCCTCCAGCAGGCTTTGCGCAGATGCCGAGCCGCTGGCTTCCGCTTGCTGCTCGTAGTACTCGAACAGCGCCCGGCTGGCGGAACCGCCGACCCGAATCGCGAGTTCGTCCTCGCTCAGATGCAAGTCCTGCCGATAGGCGCGTCCGGTTTGCAGTGTCAGCGTACGCAGACCGAGCGCATAAGTGGCGCGCATGCCCAGCTGTGGATCGGCCAGCGCGTTGAAGATTCGCGCATTGGCCAGGGTCTTGCCGCAGCCGGTGGACGCCATGTTGATGATGAATGCACCGTGCTGTCGCGCTGTTTCGCGCAAGGACACAGCGGCATCAGCTGCCTTGTCCTGCCAGGAGAAGCCCGGATTGGCACTACGCTTGCGCAGACCGCGATGATGCGCAAGGCGCGGCAGATACCGCTCGAAGCCGGGCAGCGCGTGGACGATCAGACTAGCATCGCGCGCCACGCCCAGCAGGTGTTCGTCCAGCGGCTGCTTGAGGCCATCCCGGTCGGTATTGGCATACAGCTTGGTTTTGCCGTCGCCTTCGACTCGCTCTGTCGAATCTCTGAGCAAACTGGAGTAGTAGTGATCCGCTAGCATCAGGCTCAGGCGCGCCAGATGCATGACATAAGGATTGTCCAGCCAGTTGCTCTGGTCTCGCTGCCTCAACGTCAGCAAACGTTTGGCCAACCGCACGGCTTGCGCGCGCCACTTTGGCTCCATGACGGGCAGCGTGCCGGCGAGCTTCCAGAACGGTTCGATCTGCTGCAAGGACGCATCCTGCCAAACCTCGTTCCAGTCATGGGCCACAAGACGCATCGGCTCCTGCACCCAGACCTGATTGAAGTCAGGGGCGCGTTGCCCTAGCCTGCGCTGGTGGCCTTCGTCGTCCCTCACGGGCACCACAGGCAAACGATGATGCGTCACCACAAGCCAGCCGACCGCCGCAGCCAGGGGTGGCAGCTTTTGGAAGGGATAAGGAGTTACAGCGTCTATGCCGTCGCGTTGATAGCGGCCCGGCGCAGTCCACTGCTTTTCATCATACGCATCGGGATTGGCCAGGCGCCGCAGCCAGGCGTCGTCATCGTCATCGCCTACGAAGGCCTGGAACAAGCGCAACGAAACCCATTCGTGACGATAAATATTGCGTTCCAGAAGCCGCCCCCTCAGCCGCTGCTGGAAGGCAAGAGAGGCTTTGCCCAGATCATGAAGCAGTGCCGCCAGCGCGGCGAGCAGGCGGATCGCTTCGCCGGTATGCCAGTCGTTCTCGCCCTGTTTCTTGAGCACATCGCGCGCAGTGGTGTTGGTGGGCACAGCGCCTTGCGCATTGAAGCGACTGGCATCGCCCACGATCCACAGCAATTCGCTGCGGTCGCGGCCGCGTATCCAGTGGCAAGCTACAGCGGTGTTCTTGCGGGCGGTCTTGCGCAACAGGCTCCGGAGCGCATCAAGCCCTGCCTGCGTGATGGAGGTCTGCCAAGTGCGTTCACCCCGGCGCTCGGCGAACTGATCCAGAATGCGCCGCGACTCCTTCAGCGCCCGTTTGTCGCATTCCGAGATCAGTAGGATATTCACTGCGCCTGCAATCCCACCCGCTCGGCAACCGCCTTGAGCGTGTCGATCATGAAATCCAGAGATTCGGACTGCGTCAACGCCTCGATGCAGGCACTGCGGAAAGTCTGCTCCTCGTCGCCACGCATGGCCGATAGGAAGGCTTGCGGAAGGATTGTGGCGTCTTTGATCAGATCCGCCACATCGAAGACCAATCCGCCGCGCCGGGTCTTGCCGTGCAGGACGGCCAGGCCATGCGGCAAGCCCAGCACCCAGGTAGCGGTGGCGCCCAGACCATAGGCCAGATAGTTGCCGTGATCGAGAAAGCGATTGGCCGGATCAGCGCCTATGCCCCTCTTGGCACGCACGAAGTCGCCGTAGCTCACCGCGCGCGCCGCTAGCTTGAATAACTCTTTGCTGAGCCGAGCCTCCTCTGCCAGAAGATTGGGATTGTCCGGCACACCCTGGATGCGGCGCAGCGACTCGTCCAGCGCTGTCTGAAGTGCGCGTACATCAACGGCAAAACCTGTCTCACGCAACCAGCGCGCGTCAGTCCACAAACGGCGCACGCGGTCCAGCCGCGCCACCTGAAAAGCCTTGGCCGCCTTGAGTCGCTGTGCGTCGTCGAACCAGAACTTAACCCAGAGCTGCAGGTATTCCGTAGGCCGGTACTCACTCTGCGGCGACAACCAAGCCACCTCTACATCAACTTCATTGGCTGCAAATAACGGCGTGCCGCCGCCGCCGCAGAAGCCCACCAGCACGCCAGCTTTCGCCAGCTCACGCATGGCCGCTTGCGTCAGCGAGGTGCCGGTACCGAGCAGCACGGTTGTGGTGTTGGCGATGGGAATATTCCAGTAGACGGAACGCCGGCCTTCTTCGGTAACGAACTCCACCCGACCACCGTTCACCAACACACGGCAATGCTCTAGGTAGTAAAGATTTGCCCTCTTCGAGTGGAGGATCGACTTTAGATTCGAGCCTTCTGCTTCGGACATTCCCTGATTCCCTGTAATGCGTGGCTAGTTATGTGTTGATTTTCAACAATCCCAGCCTGAGCTCCAGGAGCCACCGGGAAAAGGCCTGATCGATTCGCCGCTGCGGAAAATCAATGTCACTGACATACGCTAAGCAAGCGACGTCTCAAAAGGCGAGACTGATGCGTACCGTCTGTCGTCCTGAGCGGGTCGAGGTTGTTAAACATTGTTTTACTGCGGGCTATACTCTCCCCAGCCTCTCTCCGCATAGAGCCCTTATGCTCAAAACCATCAGCAAGATCGGCAACTCCCAGGGGCTAATCTTCGACAGCGCCCTTCTGGACCTCGCAGGCCTGCGGGTCGGCGATCAGGTCAACATCACAGTCTCCCCGGGTGGCTCGATGGTGATCACGCCCATCCGCAAGGCGCCACCGTTGGCAGCGGTGCAGGCAACCATCGCCAAGACGCTGGATGACTACCAGGACACGCTGAAGAAGCTGGCCTGAGAGCTACCGCGTGAGCCTGACTCCCGACAACTGCACGCATCTCACCGTCGATATCGTCAAGACGCTGCACGATGCGGCACTGGCGCGCCACGGAGGATTGCAGGGCATTCGCGAAGAGGCTCTGCTCCAGTCTGCCGTGGCGGCAGCGCAGGCGACGTTCGGCGGACAGTCTCCATTCGCGGACCTGGTGGAAGTCGCCGCCGCCTATCTGTACTACCTGGCCCGCAACCACGCCTTCCTCGATGGCAACAAGCGCACCGCCATGCTGACGGCCATCGTTTTCCTGCGCATCAACGGTCTGCAAACGGCCGCTGATGGTCCCGAATGGGAAGCCTTGATGGTCGATGTCGGCGCCAGCCTGCTGGACCGCGACCGGACCACCGAGCGTCTGCGGGCGCTCGTCATCCTCCCGACTAACGAAACCCCATGACCACTCCCGTCCACTACCTCAACGGCCACTGGCTGCCCGGTCACGGGCCGGCCTTTGCCAGCGTCAATCCCTCCACTGGCGAAACCCTCTGGAGCGGCAACAGCGCCGACGCTCACGATGTCGATCTCGCCTTCAGGGCCGCGCGCCACGCCTTCGAGGCCTGGGCCGACCTGGGCTTCGAGGCGCGGGCGGCGATTGCGAAGAGGTTTGCCGAGCTGCTGAAGGCCAACAGCGAGCACCTGGCGCGCGCCATCGCCCGCGAAGTCGGCAAGCCGGTGTGGGAGGCGCGCACCGAGGTCGCGGCGATGGCTGGCAAGATCCCCATCTCCATCGCGGCCTACCAGGAGCGCACCGGCAGCCGCGAGCAGCCGCAGGAATTCGGCCGCCATTTCTTGAGCCACAAGCCGCACGGCGTGGTTGCGGTCTACGGGCCCTACAACTTCCCCGGCCATCTGCCCAACGGCCACATCGTGCCGGCGCTGCTGGCGGGCAATGCGGTGGTGTTCAAACCCAGCGAACTGACGCCGATGGTGGCGCAGGAAACCGTGAAGCTCTGGGAAGAGGCCGGCCTGCCGCCGGGTGTGCTCAACCTGGTGCAGGGGGAGCGCGCCACCGGCGAGGCGGTGGCCCAGCATCCGGAACTCGACGGTCTCTACTTCACCGGCAGCTCGCGCACGGGCGCGATCCTCAACCAGCAGTTCGCGGCACGGCCGGGGGTGATCCTGGCGCTGGAAATGGGCGGCAACAATCCGCTGATCGTCGGCAGCGACTTCGAGCTCGACGCCGCCGTGCACGAGATCGTGCAGTCGGCCTGGATCACCTCGGGCCAGCGCTGCACCTGCGCACGACGCCTGTTCGTGCCGCTTGGCGAGAAGGGCGATGCCCTGCTGGCCAAGCTCGCCGAAGCCGGCCGGAATCTCGTGGTTGGCCGCGCCGAGGACGAGCCGCCGCCGTTCATGGGGCCGTTGATTTCAGCCAAGGCCGCCGATGGCCTCAAGGCCGCGCACGACCGCCTGGTCGCGCTCGGCGCCACCAGCCTGCTGGCGATGGAAAAGCTGCCGCTGGGCCCGGCCTTCGTCTCGCCCGGTCTGGTGGATGTCACCGCCATCGCCGCCGAGGTGCCCGACGAGGAAGACTTCGGCCCACTGCTGAAGGTGATCCGCTACGCGACGCTGGACGAGGCCATCGCCCGCGCCAACGCCACCCGCTACGGGCTCTCGGCCGGCCTGCTCAGCGACGACGACGCCGAATGGCAGCGCTTTTTCCGCAAGAGCCGCGCCGGCATCGTCAACCGCAACAAGCCGACCACCGGCGCCAGCGGCAGCTATCCCTTCGGCGGCGTCGGCGACAGCGGCAACCACCGCGCCAGCGCCTACTACGCCGCCGACTACTGCAGCTATCCGGTGTCGAGCACCGAGGCGCATCGCCTCGCCAAACCGACCAGCCTGTCGCCGGGTCTGAAGCTGTAAGCGCGCCCATCGTGATCGACCTGCGCAGCGATACCGTCACCCAGCAGAACCCGGCGATGGCCGCAGCGGAAGTCGACGACGTGCTGGAGCATGACCCACCGCCCTGCGCCTGCAGCAGAAGGCGGAGCGCTTCGACTACGAGGCGGCGCTGTTCTTCGTCACTGGAACAATTCGGCCGGATCTTCCAGCACTGAATCGCAGCCAGCAAAAAGCCCCCGGTCAACCGACCGGGGGCTTTCGCTGCTTCGCAATCAGGGCGTGCAGCTGATCGCGTCGTTCGGCCCAAGGCCGACACCGGCGAGTACACCCGTCGTCTTCAGATCGGCATTGACCTCGACGGCCAGGCTGCGGAAGGCGCTGGGCTGAGACCAGGACAGCGTCGCCTTCTTCACCGTCGCGAACAGCAGGCCATCGGTGATGGTGTACAGCTGCCCCGAGGTGAAGGCCAGATCGCCGAGCTGCGCCGAGCCGTCGCTGGCGATGGTCAGTGTCCGGGCTGCGGTGGCGCCGCCCTGCGTGCAGTTCAGCGTCTCGGTGCGGGCCAGGTTGCCGGCGGCAACGCGGATGTTGTCGATCGCCGCCGAGGTGGTCGCCGGTGCGGTGTGGCCGGTGTTGAAGTAGCACTGGTACACCGAGCCGCCGCTGCGCACGCTGTTGGGATAGAACGTGCCGTCCTTCTTGAAGCCGATCACCACGTAGTCGCTGTTCGAGGCGGCCGGCGTGAAGGCGAGCGTGGTGAAGCTGCTCTGGTCGCCATCGCTCTTGATCGTGCCCGGATGCGTCGCGTCCACCAGCGCCGCGCCGTTGAAGCTGCTGCTGCCATCCTGCGCGACGCTGAAGTTGAAGCTCTGCGCCGGCTGCCCCTGCGAGGTCGAGCACTTCAACACATAGTCGCCGGCGACAACCCGCTTCAGCATCGGGCCGAGCACGCTCTTCGCTGCGGGCGGCGGCGTCGGTGGCGTGTAGCGGCCGGCCTTGTTGATACGGAACTTGCCGGTGCTGATGACGAGATCCTTGAACGGCTGGCAGGTGCCGCCTTCGCCGGTGCATTCCTGCGAACGCTGGCGCAGCTTCGCGGTGAACGTGCCCTCGACGTAGTCGTCGTTGTAGATGTAGCGACTCTCGAAGGCGCCGACATGGGTCAGCGTCAGCGAGCAGCTGTAGCCTTCCAGCAGCGGCCGCTGATCCGGATCGGCGGCGTCGCCGAAGGACACATAGGTCTTTCGCGGATTGGTGATGCCGTTGAAGGTCACCTGCATGTGCAGCTTGCTGGTGCCCACCGCGTCGCCACAGGCGAAGGTGCCGAGCTTGTTGGGGATGGTGTTGAACTGCACGCTGCCGTCCGGCCCGCCGTCGGTGCGGTCGCCCATATTGACGGCGATCTTGCCGTCGCCCTCTCCGTCGAGCACGGACACGCCGCCCTGCCCATCCGGCTGCAGCCACAGATGCGCGGCGCTGGCGTCGGTGAAGGACACGCCCAGCTTGTCGTCCGGCAGCGGCGTCCCGACCGGCGGCTCGGGCTCTTCCGGGTCCATCGGCGCGGTCACGCCACCGCCGCCGGTATAGCTGCTGCGACCGGTCTCATAGCTGCGGCCGGCGTCGTCCAGCGCCTGACGGTAGGCCTCCAGCAACTGGTCGTAGGCGTCGGTGGCACCGCCCGCGACGATAGCCGCAGTGAAGGGATCGAAATCACCCGCCGGCAGCGTGTAGCCGGCGTCGGTGAAGGCGGTGCGCAGGTTGGCGATGGCCGCCGCCAGACCGTCGGCGACCTGCTGGCGCTGGGCGTCGGTGGCGCTGGCATACCAGGCTTCCAAGACGCTGCCGGTGGCGCTGTTCACCGCCGCCGCCAGCGCCAGATCACTGATCGGCGTGAGATTGGCGGTGCTGGCGGTGCCGCTGCCGGCGCGGGCCAGGGAGTAGAACACCGAGGCATTGGCGACACCGCCAACGGTGCCGCCGGAGATCCGCACCGCGCAAGGCAGCGAGGCGCTGGGCACGCTGGCGCTCCAGCGGCCGTCGGCGCCGCTGACCGCATTGGCGCCAAGGCCGCCGCCGCAGCGCAGGGCGACATTGCCGCCGCTGATCGCTGCGCCAGTGGCGGCGACGCCGCTGACCGTCGTGCTCGGCGCGGGCGGGCTCAGCTCGACGTAGTCGCCGTTGCTGCCACAGGCGGCAAGCGCAGCGCTGGCGAGCAGCAGCAGGGAGTGGACGAGGGGTTTGCGGGTCGGTCTGTACATGGGGTCTTCCTTGGTGTGCGGTTCAGCGGGCGGCTGCGAGCGCGCCGGTGAAGGCGGCAGTCGCCTGCCGCAGCAGGGCATCGAGATCCTGGCGATAGGCCTCGGCACTGGACGGGGTGGCGTCGCTGCGCTTGGTCTTTTGGCCGAAGCCGCCGAACAGCTCGCCCATCGCGTTCATCGCGCCATCGCTCTTCTTGTCGCCGCTGGTGGTGGCGTCCTGCAGCGCGAAGATGTTGGTGGCGCTGCTCAGCGGCTTGTCGAGATACAGCGCGCCGCTGTGGCGCGGACGGCTGCTGCTGGTGAAGGTGCGCGCGCCAGCGCTGGTCACGAACTGCCACTCGCTGTCGAGCGGGAACAGCACATTGCCCGGCTCGATGGCCGCGCGCGCGGTGCTGCCGCCGAACAGTGCGTTGTTCTTGCTCGCCGAGGGCAGGCCGAAGCCGACCAGATAGTGCACGTGCAGCAGGGTCGCGCCGAGCGACTTCGCCAGCTCGCCCTCCTTGGCACCACGGCCCTGGTTCTGCGCGTCGGTGCGCTGGCCGAAGTCGCCACGGTTGGTGACGATGCTGGACGAGAAATAGGCCGGCATGCCGGCCGGTGCGACGACCTGGCTGATCATCGGCTTGCCCTTGACCACGCTGGAATCGGTGAACGTCCACGGCGAGGTCTGGCCGTACTTCTCGGCGAGCTTCTGGTAGAGCGGATCGGCGCTGACCACGGCCGGGTCCAGCACCTCGAAGCCGGCGGCCTTGAGGCTGGCGACGGTGTCGGCATAGGCCTGGTCGGTGATTGCCTGGAAGTCTTCGGCGCCAACGCCGTTGAGCACCGAGGTGACCTGCGCATTGGCGCCGCCCTGACGGCCTTCGGCATGGATCTGGGTGTAGAACTCGACCGCGAATTCGGTGATGGCCAGCTTCTGCGTACCCTTGAACGCCGAGGCCTTGTCGTCGCCAATGTCGGGAGCGGAATGGGCCAGCACCGGCAGCAACAGGCTGGCGGCAAGCAGCGGAGCGAATTTCATCGGCGGTTCTCGAACGGGGCCCCGGACGGGGCGGATTGCAGACCGCAGGAACACTAAACAGCGGGCTCCGCCGCAGACATAACCAGAACAGGGGGTAAGGCCCGGATTCGCCTTGACGCCAGTGCCACCGCTGCCCAGTGTGGCGGCCAACCCACAGGAGAGCGGACGGATGCGGACTGGCCTGGTACTGGAAGATCAACTGCCGCTGGCACGCTGGCTGGTGGAGACGCTGGAGGAGTGCTTCCCGGGTATCCAGGTCCATCACGCCGCGACCCTGGCGGCCGGCCTGCGCCAGGCCAGCAATGCAGCGCCCGACCTCGCGCTGGTCGATCTCGGCCTGCCCGACGGCTCCGGCATCGAGCTGATCCGGGATCTGGTCAACCGCCACCCGGCCTGCCACGTCGTGGTCACCACCATCTATGCCGACGACCAGCACCTGTTCGCGGCGCTGCGGGCCGGCGCGCAGGGCTATCTGCTCAAGGACCAGCCCCGGGAAAAGACCATGCAGGCCCTGCGCGGCATCACCGCCGGCGAGCCGCCGCTGTCGGCCAGCATCGCGCGCCGGCTGCTGCGGGTGTTCGGCGAGCAGGCTGGCCAGACCGAGGCGGCGGAAAAGCGGCTGACCCCGCGCGAGACCGAAACCCTGTCGCTGATCGCCAAGGGCTACAAGATCGCCGAAGTGGCGGCCAGCCTCGGCGTCAGCCACCACACCGCCCACGAATTCATCAAGAGCGTCTACCGCAAGCTCAAGGTCAGCAGCCGCGCCGAGGCGGCCCTGGAAGCCACCCGCCTGGGGCTGGTCAACCCGCACCTGTAGACTGACCGCCCTGATCCGCTGGCCGCCATGACTCCGAACAACAATGCAGCGGCCGACGCCGGCCAGACCGCCCTCCCCGCCCGCATCGGCCCCTACCGCATCCTCGGCCTGCTCGGCGAAGGCGCCAGCGGCCGGGTCTATCTGGCCGAGGAAAGCGAGCCGCCGCGCGAGATCGCGCTCAAGGTGCTGCGCACCGCCAGCCTGCCGGCGGAAGCACAGCAGCGCTTCCGCCGCGAGGCCGAGCTGCTGGCCCGGCTGGAACACCCGGCCATCGCCCGTCTGTATGCCGCCGGCGTCGCCGACAGCGAGGCCGGCCCGCTGCCTTATCTGGCGATGGAACGCGTCCACGGCCAGGACCTCCTGCACTACGCCGCCAGCCGCGCGCTGAGCCTGGAGCAGAAGCTGGCGCTGCTCGCCGAGATCGGCCGCGCCGTGCACTACGCGCACAGCCGTGGCGTGGTGCACCGTGACCTGAAGCCCGCCAACATCCTAGTTGACGCCGAAGGCCGGCCGCACATCCTCGACTTCGGCGTTGCCCACATGGTGCGCGAGGACGCCGGCCTGACCGTCGACGGCCAGGTGCTGGGCACCGTGCCCTACATGAGCGCCGAACAACTGGCCGGCAGCCGCCAGGCCGGCGACCCGCGCAGCGATGTCTACGCCCTGGGCGTGATCGCCTACCAGTTGCTGAGCGGCGTGCTGCCCTACCCGGGGCTCTCGACCTCGACGGTGATGGAGGCCATCGCGGTGCTGCGGCAGTCGCGCGCCGAGCGCCTGTCCAGACACCTGCCGGCCGCGCGTGGCGACACCGAAACCGTGGTGATGAAGGCGATGGCAGCGGAAGCGGCGCAGCGCTACGGCTCCGCCGCCGAACTCGCCGACGAGTTGGAGCGGGTCCGCGATCACCAGCCGATTGCGGCGCGGCCGCCGACCGCCGGCTACCTGCTGGGCCTGTTCGTGCGCCGGCACCGCGCGCTGAGCGCGGCACTGGCGGTGGCACTGCTGGCCCTGATCGTCGGCAGCCTGGTCTCGCTGCGCTACGGCCTGGCCGAGGCGGCGGCGCGACGGCAGGCCGACGCCAGCAACGCCTTTCTGGAAAAGATGCTCACCGCCGCCGATCCCGATCAGGATCTCGGCCGCGACCTGCGCGTGCGCGAACTGCTCGACGCCGCACGCCTCAACCTACGCAGCGAGACGGACCCGGTGGTGGCAGCCAGCCTGCACCGCACGCTCGGCGCGACCTACCTGAGCCTGGCGGAGACCGACGTTGCGCTGGAGCTGCTGTCGCGCGCCATCGAGCTGTCGGCCGCCGCCGAAGGCGAAGACGCGCTCGCCACCCGTCAGGCGCGGCTCGCTCACGGCAAGGCGCTGCTGCAGAAGACCCGTTTCGCCGACGCCGACCGCGAGCTGGACGCCCTGATCGCGCTGCCGTCCCACGACGAGGCCGAGTGGCGGCTGCACTACGCCGCCCAGCGCGAGCGGGCGATCAGCGCCCTGGAGCAGGGCAACGGCGACGATGGCGAGGCGCGGCTGCGGGCCGAACGCGACGCGCTCGCCGACCGCTTCGGCGCCGAGGACTCGCAGACCCTGGTGGCCGCCGCCGACCATGCGGCGGTGATGCAGATCAACGGCAAGGCCAAGGAAGCCCTGCCCGAACAGGAGCGCTTGCTGGCGATCCAGACCCGCCGCCTGGGTGCCGACGATCCCGAGACCCTGGACGTGCAGGGAAGTCTCGCCACGACCCTTTCGGACCTCGACCAGATCGACCGCTCGCTGCCGCTGATGCGCGACGTACTGGCGCGCGAACGGCGCATCTACGGCGGCACGCATCCGAAGACGCTGATCAGCCTGCAGAACCTCGCCAGCCAGACCAAGGCGGCGGGACTCAACGACGAGAGCCTCGCCCTGCGCACCGAGCTGCTGGCCGGCTCCCGGGCACGCTTCGGCAGCAACCACCAACGCAGCATCGCGGCGATGGCGATGATGGCCAATCTGCAGTCCGACATCGGCCAGCAGGCCGAGGCGGAACGCAACTACCGCGACGCCATCGCCGCCGCACGCAGCGATCCCAGCCTCAACGAGGCCGGCATCATTCCGCGCGCCAACCTCGCCACACTGCTGATGAAGCAGAAGCGCCTCGCCGAGGCACGCGACCAGTACCGCGAGGTACTGGTCGATGCCCGTGCCCGCTACGGCAGCGACGACTGGCGCACCGCCGCCTTCGGCGCCAACTACGGCGACTGTCTTTTCCAGTTGGGCGATGCGGCCGGCGCGCGTACCGAGCTGGAGGCGAGCCTGAAGGTGCTCACCGAGCATCTCGGCGCCGACCACGACCGCAGCCGCGACACCCGCGAGAAGCTGCGCAAGGTCTACCGGGCGCTCGGTCTGCAGGCCGAAGCGGATGCCCTGCCGACGGCGGCGACACCCAAAAACTGAGACCGCAAGCTGGCATCATCGGGGCATGTCCTGGCTTGCTCTGATCATCACCGCCGCCCTGGCCCTGGTCGCCGCCCTGCTCTGGCGGCGGCAGCGCCGACTCCAGGACGAGCTGGTGCGGTTGCGCGGCGCCCTGGCGACCGACGTCGCCAGCGAGCGCCTGAAGGCCGCCGCCGAGGAACGCCGCCGCCTGCTCGCTGACCTGCACGACGACATCGGCGCCAAGCTGCTGAATCTGGTGCATGCGCTGGAACGGCCCGAGCAGGCCGACCTGGTGCGCTCGGTGGTGCAGGACTTCCGCGACGTGGTCAGCCGCACCAATCAGGACGCCTGCACGCTGCTGCAGGCACTCGGCCAGATCCGCGAGGAAACCGAGGCGCGGCTGGAGGCTGCCGGCAGCCGCCTGGACTGGCAGCAGGCACCGGACACGCCCGACCCCGACCTCGACGAAGCACAGGTGCTGCACCTGTTCCGCATCGCCCGCGAGGCGGTGACCAATGCCCTGCGCCATGGTCAGGCGACCCGCATCCGCATGCGCGTGCGCGCCATCGCCCGCACGCTGGTCTTCGATGTCACCGATGACGGCCCCGGACTAGCCGCCGCCGAGCTGACGCAGGCCAGCGGTCGCGGCACCGCCGGCATGCGGCACCGGGCGGAAGCGCTGCACGGCAGCATCGACTGGGCGCCGGGCACCACCGGCGGCACCAAGGTGATCCTGCAGTTTCCACTGCACTGACCGCAGCCGGTCGGTGCACCCCAGGAATGAGGAATAATGCCGCGCATGCCTACCGCCCCATACCCTGCGGCCCTGGAGGCCAACTTCGACGGCCTCGTCGGCCCCAGCCACAACTACGCCGGCCTGGCCCAGGGCAATGTCGCCTCGGCGAAGAACGCGGAAAAACCCAGCAATCCGCGCGAGGCCGCGCTGCAAGGGCTGGCCAAGATGCGGGCGCTGGCCGCGCTCGGCCTGCCGCAGGGCGTGCTGCCGCCGCAGGAGCGGCCGCACATCCCCACCCTCAAGGCCCTGGGCTTCAGCGGCCGCGACGGCGAGGTGCTGGCCAAGGCCGCCCGTGAGGCGCCGGGCCTGCTGGCGGCGGTGAGCAGCGCCAGCAGCATGTGGACCGCCAATGCCGCCACGGTTTCTCCCGGCGCCGACACCGCCGACGGCAGGGTCCACTTCACCCCGGCCAATCTCGCCTGCCACCTGCACCGCTCGCTGGAGCCGGCGACCACCGCGCGGGCGCTGACGGCGACCTTCCCGCCCGGCACCCATTTCGCCCATCACGCGCCGCTGCCGGCGACGCCGGCCATGGGCGACGAAGGTGCCGCCAACCACACCCGCCTCTGCGCCGACTACGGCGCACCGGGGCTGGAGCTGTTCGTCTACGGCGCCGCCGGCGACACCGAGCCGAAGCCGCAGAAGTACCCGGCACGCCAGACCCGCGCCGCCGGCGAAGCGCTGGCGCGACTGCACGGGCTCGATCCCGCGCGCGTACACCACCAGCAGCAGCGGCCGGAGGTAATCGACCAGGGCGTGTTCCACAACGACGTGATCGCGGTCGGCAATCGCGAACTGCTGTTCTTCCACGAAGAGGCCTTCGTCGATGCCCGCGCGCAGCGCGACTGGATCCGCGCCCGGCTGCCCGAGGCCGCGTTCGTCGAGGTGGCGACGAAGGACGTCAGCGTCGCCGACGCGGTGTCGAGCTACCTGTTCAACTCGCAACTGGTCTGCCTGCCGGGCACACCGGGCCATACGCTGATCGTCGCGCAGGAATGCCAGGAAAACCCCAGGGTCTGGGCCTGCATCCAGCGGCTGATCGCCGACCCGGCCTGCCCGATCACGGCGGTCCGCGTGTTCGACCTGCGCCAGTCCATGCACAACGGCGGCGGGCCGGCCTGCCTGCGTCTGCGGGTGGTTCTGGACGAGGCCCAGCGCGGCGCGGTGAATGCCCGGAGCTGGATCACGCCCGAACGCGCCGACGCGCTGGAAACCTGGGTGCGCCAGCACTACCGCGACCGCCTGGTGCTGGCCGATCTGGCCGACCCGGCTCTGCTCGACGAATGCCGCACGGCGCTCGACCGGCTCACGCAGATTCTCGCGCTGGGCTCGATCTACGACTTCCAGCGCGCCTGAACGACAAGGCCCCGGCGGTGGCCGGGGCGTCGGCGCCGCCGCTCCCGACTACTGGCCCGCGAGCGCCTTGGCGACCTCGGCGTTGAAGCTGGCGAAGCCGTTGAGGGCGGCCGCGCTGTAGGCGGCCTGGTCGATGGTGTAGGTGTATTCGGAGGAGCTGGACGAGATCGAGCCGCCGCCGCCCATCAGCGACAGCGCCTTGCTGAGCGCGTTGGCACCGGTCGGCGAGGTATCGACGCTGCTCAGCGTCCCGGCCTTGTCGCTGATGTTGACCACCGGCGCCTTGGTGACCACCCCTGGCAGGTTCCGGCCGCCCATGCGCACCTTCGGGGCGCCCATCCACATCGCGCTGGCATGCTGAAGGTTCATGCCCGGGGACACGCTCACCGAGGCCTCGATGCGGTTGAAGCCGCTGTCGGTCTCGCCCGCCGCCAGCGGGGCGTTGATGGTGTAGGTCGGGATCACGATCGCCGCGTCGGTGAACTTCGGCCGGCCGTACTTGATGAACTCGGCGAACACGCCGGTGAAGCCGACCTTGAACGCCATCTCGTCGCTGGGTGCGGCCACCACGTAGGTGTCGCGGCTGCCGACCACTTTCTCGGTCGGCATGCCCCAGTCGCCGCCGCCGGTATCGCGCGCGGCGGAGGCGACGTAGTCGCGGGATTTCACGTCGTCATAGGTCAGCACCGTGTAACCGGCGTCGCGCAGCCGCGCGACGAAATCGTCATAGGCCTGCCGGGCCAGACCCTGGGCATAGGCCTTGTCGATGCCGGCCACCTTGTAGCTGCCCTTGGCCTTCACCGAGTTGCCGCTGGCGCCGCCCAGCGAACCCAGGCCGCCGCCCTGCTTGGCGACGAAGACGCTGCCATCGACCAGCAGCTTCACATAGGCGGTTGGCACCACCACGACCTTGGCGTAGCTGGCCATGTCCTCGGGATAGCCGACGTTGACCGGCACCGACAGCGACGCGGTCAGCACGGCGGCGGGGGCCGCAGCCGTCGGCGCGGCCTCGACCGCGACCGTCGTCTCGGCACTGGCGGCGGCCTCGACGGCGGCATCCTGGGCATGGGCGGCTCCCAGCGGCGCGAGCAGGGCAAGCAGCAGCAGGCGGGACAGGGACATGGACGAACTCCGGCTTCGAGGGGCGCCGACACCCTAGGGGGCGCCCCGGAGCGACGCCTATCGCCGGATCAGGGGAGCGCCGGTGGCGCGAACACCCGCGCCCGCAGGATCACCTTGGTGCCGCCGAGCGTGCCCTCGTTCCAGCGGATGTCGCCGCCGAGGTCGGCGGCGCGCTCGCGCATGCCGCTGGTGCCGGCCCCCGCCCCGATCCGCGCGGCCTCGAACTGGCCGTCGTCGGTAATTTCCAGCATCAGCTCGACGCCGGCGCGGAACGCCCGCACCCGCAGCCAGCCGGCCTCGCCGTGGCGCAGGGCATTGCTCACCGCCTCGCGGCAGATGCGGATCAGGTGCAGGGTCTGGCTCTGGTCCAGCGCGACCTCGGGCAGCGCCGCGTCCTGCTCCCAGACCAGCTCGGCGCCGGCGGCCGCGAGCCGCTGACGGGTCTCGGCTTCGATCTCGGCCAGCAGCTGCCCCAGCGCCGCAGGCGGCCGCCGCGAGCGCGACACCACGTCGCGCAGGTCCTGCAAGGCGGCGCGGGCGAGGTCGGCCTGCGGCGCGGTCGCGGCGCCGTGCACCAGTTGCAGCAGCTTGGCGCCCAGATCGTCGTGCAGATCCTTGTAGATGCGCTCCCTTTCCCGCGCGGCGCCAAGGTCGGCGCTGGCGCTGGCTGCCGGCGTCACTGGCGGCGGGACGCGGCGCGCGCTGCGCCGCCCCAGCCACCAGCCCAGGCCGGCAGCCAGGATCAGGCCGATCAGCAGTCCGGGGATAGAGCCGTTCATGCCGGAGGCGGTGTTGCGGGTGGAGCCATGTGTGCTGCTCGCCGTTCGCTGCCCAAAGGGAGTGCAGACTTGCCGAAGCCGACACGGCGATCAAGCCCGCCGGCCGGACATGAGGCCGCCACGATGGGTTAGCCTTCCCGCCCATGGACGCCGTGCCTGCCCACATCCTGATCGTCGAAGACCTGGCCAGCAGCCGCGAATGGCTGGCTGCCGCTGCCCGGGAAGCCTTCCCCACCGCTGACATCCGCCTGGCGGCCAACGCCGCCGAGGCGCTGGCGGCGATCCAGGCGCCGGTCGATCTGGCGCTGCTCGATCTCGGCCTGCCCGACGCCCCCGGCCTGGGGGTGCTGCAGCGCCTGCGCCTGGCCCAGCCGCAGGCCAGCTGCGTGGTCACGACCATCTTCGACGACGACGAGCACCTGTTTTCGGCGCTCAAGCTGGGCGCCCGGGGCTACATCCTGAAAGACCAGTCGCGCGAGCAGCTGGCGGCGATGCTGAAGGCGATGCTCGACGGCCAGCCGCCGCTGTCGCCGAGCATCGCCCGCCGCCTGCTCTCGCAGTTCGCGGCCCCCATCCCCAGCGCGGCCGCCAACGACTCGCTCACCGAGCGCGAGCGCGAGGTGCTGTTGCTGGTCTCCAAGGGCTACTCGGTGCCGCAGGCGGCCAGGGCCATGGCGATCAGTCCGCACACCGCGCATACTCATATCAAGGGCGTCTACCGGAAACTGGCCGTAGCCAGTCGGGCCGAAGCGGTACTCGCGGCCAACCGACTCGGTCTGGTGTGAAGGCCACCCGCATCGCCCGGTGAGGAATACCGGGAACGGGGGATAGGCCGGACCGGCAACCGCCACTACGCTGCTGGCGACATTTCACCCACTTCTTCTTGAGGCCTGACCATGCGACTAAACGGATTTACCGCACTGCGTAGCCTGTTCCCCCTGGTGGCACTGAGCTTGTCGGCTCTGGCGCAGGCGGCGCCGGTCGGCGGCTGGACACTGGGCCTGCGTGGCGGCCTCAGCCTGTCGGACGCGCAGAGCGCCAAGCTCGACAGCCAGCTGGCGGCGCGCGGCCACGCCGTCAGCACCCGCATCGACAAGCGCGATACCGCGTTGATCGGCAGCCTGGGCTATCAGCTCAGCCCGCTGTTCAGCCTTGAAGCCTCGGGCGGCAGCCTGGGCAACTACGATGTCCGCCTCAGCGGCAGCAGCACCCGTCCGGCGGCGCTGCCAGGCGACCTCGCCGAACTCAAGCCCGCCGGCGGCCTGTTCATCGGCCTCGGCGTCCGCCAGGACCTGCCGATCACCGGCAAGCTCTCGCTGACCACGCGCCTGGGCGGCATCGCCTGGCGGCAGGAGTCGGAGGTCACCGGTACCAGCGGCAGCGAGAAGATCGACGACCAGGGTCTGGGTGTGATGACCGGCGCCGCGCTGAAGCTGGCGCTCGGCGGCCACTGGGGCCTGAGCCTGGGCGGCGACTGGTTCTACCAGAACGAGCGCGGCTCCATCGGCGTCGCGCAGGCCGGGCTGGAATACCGTTTCGGCCAGTAGCCGCCCTTACAATCGCTCACCGTTCTCCCGACGGCGCGGCTCACCCCGCGCCGTTTTTTGTTGTGGCCGCCGCGATGACCGAACACTACGCCTGGAAGCGCTTTCCCGAACTCCGCAACAGCGAGCTTTACGCCCTGCTCAAACTGCGCAGCGAGGTGTTCGTGGTGGAGCAGAACTGCGTGTTTCTCGACCTCGACGACCACGACCAGAACTCCGAGCATCTGTTGATGTGGGACGCCGACGGCGCGCTGATCGGCTACTCGCGGCTGCTGCCGCCGGGCGAGAAATACCCGGAATGCTCGATCGGCCGGGTGGTGGTGCCGCTGTCGGTGCGCGGCAGCGGCGCCGGCCGAAGGCTGATGGCGGAGAGCATCCGTGGCAGCCGCGAGCGCTTTCCCCAGGGCGCGATCCTGATCTGGGCCCAGCAGCGGCTGGAAGAGTTCTACGCCAGCTTCGGCTTCGTCCCCGTCTCCGAGCCGGAGCTGGAGGACGGCATCCTGCACGTGAAGATGCGCTTGCCAGCGCCGCACTGAGTCGGTAGAGGCCGGCTGCGGCTAGAATCCAGCTTCACCACTCCGCCTGCTGCCGTGTACACCAGCTTCTTCAACCTGCGGGAAGTCCCGTTCTCCATCGCCCCGGACCCCGCGTACCTCTACATGAGCCCGCGCCACCAGGAGGCGCTCGGGCACCTGCTGTACGGCACCGGCCAGTACGGCGGCTTCGTGCAACTGACCGGCGAGGTCGGCACCGGCAAGACCACCATCATCCGCACCCTGCTGGCGCAAAAGCTCCAGAACGTGGATGTGGCGATGATCCACAACCCGCGTCAGTCGGAGCAGGAGTTCGTGCAGAGTATCTGCGACGAACTCGGCGTGCGCTACGGCGAGCGCCCGAGCCTGAAGACGCTGGTGGACGCGCTCAACGCCTACCTGCTGGAGCAGCACGCCGGCGGCCGGCGCACGGTGCTGATCATCGACGAGGCCCAGCAGCTGGCGCCCGAGGTGCTCGAGCAGGTGCGCCTGCTCACCAACCTGGAAACCACCAAGGAAAAGCTGCTGCGGATCATGCTGATCGGCCAGCCGGAGCTGGCCGAGCTGCTGGCCCGCCAGGACCTGCGCCAGCTCGCCCAGCGCATCACCGCCCGCTACCACCTGACGCCGCTGGACGCGCTGGAGACCGGCGAGTACATCGCCCACCGCCTGCAGATCGCCGGCGGCGCCCGCGACCTGTTCTCGCCGGCGGCGATGAAGGCGGTGCACAAGCACGCCGGCGGCGTGCCGCGCCTGGTCAACGTCATCTGCGACCGCGCCCTGCTCGGCGCCTATTCGCAGGGCCTGCGGCAGGTAACGCCGGAGATCGTCCACAAGGCCGCCGAGGAGGCACTGGGCAAGCCGGTAGCTCCGCCGCGCCGCCAGCGCGACTGGCGTCTACCCAGACTGCCGCGTTTGCCACGGCCCTCGCTGCGCAGCCTGGAGATCGGGCTGGCGGCGGTTGGCCTGCTGGTGGCGGGCCTGCTGCTGCGCCAGTACTGGCCGAGTCCAACACCGGGCGTCGAGCCGGCGCCCGAGGTCGCGGCCGAGGCCGGCGCCGTGCCAGCGGCCGAGCCGCCGGTGGTGGTGACCGCGCCAGCGCCCGCCCCGGAAACTCCGCCCAGCGTCAGCCAGCCGACAGCGATCTCGCCCGCGCCCGCGAGTCTTCCCGTCGCTGCGCCGGTGACCAAGCCGAAGCCGGCGGCAGCGGCGGGCGTGCTGGAGCGGGTCCAGGCCGCCAGCGCGCCGCTCAGCAGCCTGATGCCGCGCCTGGGCAAGCTCTGGGACAAGGAATTCCGTGTCGGCAACGAGAAGGCCTGCCGCGCTCTGCACCGCTACCGCCTGGAATGCCTGAAGGGCAATGGCGAGTGGAGCGACCTGAGCGCGATGAACGCGCCGGCGGTGCTGACCCTCTCGGTGGGTGGCGAGCTGCGTTACGTGCTGCTGCGCGAGTTGAGCAGCGAGCGCGCCGTGCTGCTCGGCAGCCAGGGCAGCGGCAGCTTCGCGCTCAGCGAACTGGATCCGCTGTGGACCGGCGAATATCTGCTGCTGTGGAAGCGCGAAACCGACGAGATCAGCATCGGACCGGAGATTCGTGGCGAACCGATCCAGTGGCTGCGCCAGCGCCTGGCCGAGCGGCTCAAGCGCAGTCTCGGCGACCCGCTGGACGGCCGCTGGGACGCCGAACTGCGCGAGGCGGTGCAGAGCTTCCAGACCATTCACGGCATCCGGCCGGACGGCATCGCCGGCGCCCGCACCCTGCAGGCGCTGTCCGACCGTCGCGGCAGCCCCCAGCTTCGGACCCGCCCATGAGCTTCATCCTCGACGCCCTGCAGAAGTCCGAGCGCGAGCGCCACGCGGGCCAGGCGCCGGCCATCGACGAGGCGCTCAGCCGTCCGCCGCCCGATCCACGCCGTGCGCGCGGCCGCAGCGAAGCCGCCTTGATGATCCGCACCGCGCTGGCGGTGGTGGCGGTGTTTCTGGTCGCGGGCCTCACCTGGTGGCTGCTCGGCACCAGCCGCCATAAGCCTGTGCCGGTGCCGGCGACCGCAGACGCGGCACCGGCGGCTGCGGCTGCGGCGCAACCGGCCGACAGCCCCGCCGAGTTGCTTGCCGAGGCGCCAACGGCCCTGCGGATTGATCCCGAACGCCTGGCGGTGCCCGTCGATGCCGAGGTCGGGCCGGACGCCGCCACCCTCGACGAGGTGCTCGACGACAGCCCCGAGACGGCGACTGACAGCGTGCCGCCGCCGGCGACCGAGCGCGCCGAGGTGTCGCCCGCCGTTGCGGCCGCTCCGGTGGTCGCGACTCCCACGCCTCCTCCGGCCGTGCGTGCGCCGGAGCCGATGCCGCTGAAGGACATGCCGCCCAGCTTCCGCAGCGAGTTCCCGGCGCTGAGCGTGCAGGTGCATGTCTACGACGCCAATCCGCTGCGTCGCTTCGTGCTGATCAACGGCAAGAAGTACCGCGAGACCGACACCCTGGTCGAAGGTCCGAAGGTGGTCGAGATCGTGCCCGAGGGCGTGGTGCTGGAGCATCGCGGCACCCGGGTGTTGCAGGAGATGCCGCGCTGATGGACCTGGCCCGCACGCTCGGGCTGTTCACGCTGACCGCGCTGGCCGAGATCGTCGGCTGCTACCTGCCCTGGCTGTGGCTGCGCCAGGGTCGCAGCGCCTGGCTGCTGCTGCCGGCGGCGCTCAGTCTGGCGCTGTTCGTCTGGCTGCTGACCTTGCATCCAACCGCTGCCGGCCGGGTGTATGCGGCCTACGGGGGCGTCTATGTGGCGGTGGCGCTGGTCTGGCTCTGGCTGGTGGACGGGGTGCGACCCTTGCTGACCGACTGGCTGGGGATTGCGGTCTGTTTGCTGGGCATGGGGATCATTCTGTTGGCGCCCAGGAGTTAGGGGCTTTCCGCGCGACGGCGAGCTGGTGTTGTTGGCTCGCCATCGAGGGTGGCGGTTTCAGTGATTCGCGCGCTCGCGCTCTGCTTTGTTCGTGCTGTTTGAGGTCTTTTTTTCGCCTATTGGCGACTCACTTTTCTTTGCTCCTGCAAAGAAAAGTAAGCAAAAGAAAGCAGGCCCCTGCGCAGCGCCCCCTGCGGGGGTTCCCTGCGATGCTCGGTCTCCGGGGGACGCCGGCGAACTCGGCGCCCTATAGGCGCCTCAAACAGGCGCCGGCTTCCATACCCCCGGAGACCTGCGCTTCTCGGCGCTACGAAGGGGACCGGAACGTCCACAGCACGGCGGTCTCCGCCCGCCGCCACCGCAACATCACCAACAACAGCAGACGCGCGCTTCGCTCGCGCGAGGTTGGCGAAGCCGACGAGCCGGAGTGCTTTTGATGTGGCTGTGGCTGGTGATGTGGCTTTTGACTTGCCCTCCCCCTTCGTGGCGCCGAGAAGCGCAGTGGTCGGGGAGTATGGAAGCGCCCGCATGTCTGAGGCGCCTATAGGGCGCCGAGTTCGGGCGCGTCCCCCCGGCCACGAGCATCGCAGGGACCCCCCGAAGGGGGCGCTACGCAGGGGCCTGCTTTCTTTTGCTTACTTTTCTTTGCAGGAGCAAAGAAAAGTGAGTCGCCAATAGGCGAAAAAAAGCTCGCACCAACAGCAGACTCAGCAGAGCGCGAACGCGCGAACCACAACCCAGCAGCAGGCGAAGAAAGACAGAGAAACAAAAAAACGCCGCGCTAATCAGCGCGGCGTTTCGTTACCAACTCAGGCACCCCAACCTCAATCCAGCTAAACCGAGGCCGTCAACTCCGCGCAAGCCGCGTCGAGCCGCTTCAGCCCCTCGGCAACCTCCGCCTCGGTGATGTTCAAAGCCGGCGCCAGACGCAACACATCCGGCCCCGCCACCAGCGTCCAGACCCCGTGCTTGAGTCCGGCGTTGACGATCTCCTTGGCCTTGCCCTTCCAGGCGGCGGTCACCGGCGCGCCCAGCAGCAAGCCCAGGCCACGCACTCCCTCGAACACCCCGTGGCGCTGACCGATGGCCAACAGGCCTTCGCGCAACTGAGCACTGCGGGCAGCAACATTGGCGCGAATCTCCGCAGTATTGATGGCGTCGAACACCGCCTCGGCCACCGCGCAAGCCAAGGGGTTGCCGCCATAGGTGCTGCCGTGGGTGCCGAAGGCCAGGGTCTCGGCGACCTTGGCGATAGCCAGCATGGCGCCGATCGGAATACCGCCGCCCAGACCCTTGGCGGTGGTCAGCAGGTCCGGGGTCACGCCGTAGTGCTGGTAGGCATAGAGCTGGCCGCTGCGGCCGTTGCCGGACTGCACCTCGTCGAACACCAGGAGGGCGTTGTACTTCGTCGCCAGCGCGCGGGCGCCCTCGATGAATTCCTGCGAAGCCGGCAGAATGCCGCCCTCGCCCTGCACCGGCTCCAGCACGATGGCGCAGACCTCGTCGCTCATCGCCGCTTCCAGCGCCTTGAGATCGTTGAACGGCAGGTGGCGGATGCCGCCCGGGATCGGCTCGAAGCCCTGGGTGTACTTGGCCTGGCCGCCGACGCTGACGGTGAACAGCGTGCGGCCGTGAAAGGCGTTGAAGAACGAGAGGATCTTGTTCTTGTGTGGGCCGATGTTGTTGCCGTAGCGGCGCGCCAGCTTGAACGCCGCCTCGTTGGCCTCGGCGCCGGAATTGCAGAAGAACACCCGCTCGGCGAAGGTCGCCTCGGTGAGCTTCTTGGCCAGCCGCAGCGCCGGCTCGTTGGTCATCACGTTGGACAGATGCCAGAGCTTGCCGGCCTGTTCGGTGAGCGCCTGGATCATCGCCGGATGGGCATGCCCCAGCACGGTGACGGCGATGCCGCCGGCGAGATCGAGGTAGTCACGCCCCTGCTGGTCCCAGAGTCGCGAGGCCAGCCCGCGCACCGGGATGATCTCGGCGGGCTGATAGTTGGGGACCATGACCTCGTTGAAGGTCTGACGGCTGACTTCCATGGGCGACTCCGCAACGCAAAAACCCGCGTACGGCACGCGGGCTGGGGTGGATGACCTCGCCGTCGGCAGAGGCGGCGAAGACAGGGGCGAAATCAGTAAAAACAGCTGCTTATCGGCGACTTCGCGTAGCGAATTATAGCGGAGCCGGCCGGCCGGAAACGGCACTGGCGGCGGCCAAGAACCGACGGCGGGAGGAATGGCGGCGGCGAGGAAAACTGCCGGCTGGGCGAGCGGATTGGGGTTGCGCGCCCTAAAACGCCTGCGAATGGCAAAAAGCCGACGCCCGATTCATGTAAAAAACCGCCCAGCACCTGACAAATAGTTCATCGAAAACTATTCCAAACAAGGGCTTAAGCGGCGAATATAAGGATATACCAAACATCCCGGACGACCTCGGGGCTCAAAGCGAAAGTTTGGAGGAGATTCGCCGCAGCCGCGTTCGCTGCGTACACAAGGAATGTGGATGGTCCGCCACCACGCTGACAAACCGTATCCGGCCGTCATCGGCCCAGGCGGGTTTTGCGCGCACGACAGCACGCCGATCCTGACAGCTGCACCAAGCCACTGTTGAAAATGGAATGAGCAACAACCTGGTCTTCATCGTCATGGATAGCTGCCGCTACGACAGCTATGCCCGCGCCAAGCGCTCCAACATGGACGCGATCGGCGTCGGAGAACGACGCTACTCCTACGCCTCCTGGACCTCGCCCTCGCACTACACCTATCTGATGGGCATGGTGCCGCACCAAAGCCCGCAGGGCGTGTTCGCCAGCGAGGTCTACAAGAAGGAATTCGCGCAGTGGGTGGACCGGCTCGGCATCGACGATCTGTCGTTCAAGAGCTTCGTGCCGCAGCTGTCGCTGCCCTATGTGCTGCAGCAGCAGGGCTATCGCACCTGCGCCAAGGTCTCGCTGCCGGTGCTGAATCCGCTCTCGCACCTCAACCGTCACTTCGACGACTACAAGCTGATGGCGAACCACAACGACTTCGCCGGGATGATCAAGGAGATCGAGTTCGACGCCGACGAGCCCAGCTTCTACTTCCTCAATCTCGGCGAGACCCACTACCCCTACATGCTCGACCCCAAGAGCCTGCCGCACATCTCCGGCGTGCACGGAGTGTTCAAGCGCATGGACGACGAGCTGGGCCGCGAGACCAGCGACCGCTTCTTCGACGACGAGCAGATGCGCGAGCTACACAGCCAGCAGGTGCGCACCGTGGAGCACGTCGACACCGTGCTGGAAGGCCTGATCGAGAAGGCGCCGGTAGGCACCCACTTCATCATCACCGCCGACCACGGCGAGTGCTTCGGCGAAGGTGGCTACTTCGGCCATGGACCGATCGTCCACGAGAAGGTGATGGAAGTGCCGTTTCTGGAAGGACGCAAGCGCTAGCCGCGCCCGCGCGCCCGCTCAGCAGGGAGCCGAGTCATGAGCAAGAGTTTCGAGATCCTGGTGTATTCGCCCGCCGGACTGGGCACGCCGGATCTGGCAGTCGCCGCCAGCCGCGCCGGCGCGCTGGGCGTGCTGGACCTGGTCGGCACCGCCAGCGAGGACTGCCTGCCCGCGCTGCAAGGCCTGCTGGAACAAACCGAGGGCGCGCTCGGCCTGCGCCTGGGCGCCGAACAGCAGCCGCTGCTGCCGGAGTTGCTGTCGCGCCTAGGGACCCGCCCCTTGAACCTGATCGTCTGCGGCGGCGCTCCGGCGCTGGATGCGCTGCTGCCGGCCATCGCCGGTCGCGCCGATCTGCGCCTCTTGGCCGAGATCACCGCCGCCGAACAGCTCACCGGGCTGCCCGCCGGCATCGACGGCCTGATCGCGCGCGGCCACGAAGCCGGCGGCTGGGTCGGCGAGGACGGCAGCTTCCTGCTGCTACAGAAGCTGCACGGCAAGACCGCGTTGCCGGTCTACGCGCTGGGCGGCATCGGCGAGCACAGCGCCGCCGCCTGCCGGGTCGCCGGCGCCGCCGGCGTGGTGCTCGACGATCTCGCCCTGCTGCTGCCGGAAAGCCCGCTGCCGGCCACGCTCAAGACCGAACTCGCGCGCCTCAACGGCGCCGAATGCCGCCTCTACGGCGAGCTTGGCGGCCAGTCGTTCCGCGCCTACGCGCGCCCGGCCTCGCCGGCCATCAAGACGGCCGAAGACTTGCAGCGCCGGCTGGAAGCGGAGTCGCTGCCCGAGGGGACGCAGGCCATCGCCCACCTCGCCGGCTGGCAGGACAGCCAGCGCCAACTGCTGCCGCTGGGCCAGGGCATCGGTCTGGCCGCTGCGGCCGCCGCCGCTCACGGCAGCCTGGCGGCGCTGATCGCCGCCGTGCAGCGCGCCAGCCTGCGCCAGATCGAGCAGGCCGCCGCGCAGGGCGCGCTCGCCGAGGGCGCGCCGCTGGCGCTCGCCCACGGCTGCCGCTACCCCATCGTCCAGGGTCCGATGACCCGCGTCTCCGACCATGCCGGTTTCGCCGCCGCCGTGGCCCAAGGCGGCGCGCTGCCGTTTCTCGCCCTGGCCCTGATGCGTGGCCCACAGCTCGGCAGCCTGCTGGAGGCGACCCGCGAACAGGCCCAGGGCCGCGCCTGGGGCGTGGGCCTGCTCGGCTTCATCCCCGAGGCGCTGCGCCAGGAGCAGTGCGCGGCGATCTGGGACTGCCCGCCGCCGTTTGCCCTGATCGCCGGCGGCCGCCCCGACCAGGCCGCCGAATTCGAGTCGCGCGGCATCGCCACCTACATCCACGCACCGGCGCCGGCGCTGCTAACGCTGTATCTCGAACAGGGCGCGCGCCGCTTCGTGTTCGAGGGTCGCGAATGCGGCGGCCACGTCGGGCCGCTGTCCAGCTTCGCGCTCTGGGGGCAGATGATCGACGTGCTGCTGGCGGAAGTCCCGGCTGGCGCCGAGAAGGACATCCAGGTCCTGTTCGCCGGCGGCATCCACGACGCGCTGTCCTCGGCGATGGTGGCGGCGATGGCCGCGCCGCTGGTGGCGCGCGGCATGCGGATCGGCGTGCTGATGGGCACCGCCTACCTGTTCACCGAGGAGATCGTCGCCAGCGGCGCGGTGGTGCCCGGCTTTCAGGAGCAGGCGCTGCGCTGCACGCGCACGGTCAATCTGGAATCCGGCCCCGGCCACGCGACGCGCTGCGTCGCCACCGACTTCGCCCGCGACTTCCAGGACAGCCGCCGGCGCCTGCTGCGCGAGGGCAAGAGCGTGGAGGAAGTGCGCGACGCGCTGGAAGACTTGAACCTCGGTCGCCTGCGCATCGCCTCCAAGGGCCTGGACCGCAACCGCGACGGCCAGCTCTCGCCGGTGACCGCCGAGGTCCAACAGCGCGAGGGCATGTACATGATCGGCCAGGTGGCGACCCTGCGGGATCGCAGCCTGAGCATCGCCGAGCTGCACGCGGCCGTCTCTGGCGAATCGCAGCAGACGCTCGCCGCCGCCATCCCGGCGCGCGCGGCGCGGCCCCAGCCGCAGCCCAGCGACATCGCCATCGTCGGCATCGGTCTGGTACTGCCGGGCGCCGATGATGCCGAGCAGTACTGGCGCAATCTGCTCGACCAGAAGAGCGTGATCCGCGAGGTGCCGGAGTCGCGCTGGGACTGGCGCCTGTACTTCGACGAAAACCCCAAGGCGCGCGACAAGATCTACTCGCGCTGGGGCGGCTTTCTCGACGAGATCCGCTTCGACCCGACCCGCTTCGGCATTCCGCCGAAGTCGATGAAGTCCATCGACCCGGCGCAGATCCTCACCCTGGAGGCCGCCAGCCGCGCGCTCGCCGACGCCGGTCTCGCGCAGGGCGGCTACGACCGCGAGACCACCTCCATCGTGCTCGGCGCCAGCGGCGGCTCCGGCGATCTCGGCGCCCAGTACGCGCTGCGCGCGGAGCTGCCGCGCTATGTCGAGAGCCTGACGCCCGAGGCCTGGGACCGGCTGCCGGAATGGACCGAGGAATCCTTCGCCGGCACCCTGCTCAATGTCGCCGCCGGCCGGGTCGCCAATCGCCTGGACTTCGGCGGCATCAATTGCACGGTCGATGCCGCCTGCGCCTCCTCGCTGGCGGCCATCGCCATGGCGGTGCAGGAACTCGAAACCGGCAGCAGCTCGCTGGTGCTGGCCGGCGGCTTCGACACCACCCAGTCGGCCTATGCCTATACCGCCTTCGCCAAGACCTCGGCGCTGTCGCCGCAGGGCAAGGCGCGCACCTTCGACCAGGCCGCCGACGGCATCGTGATCTCCGAGGGCGTGGCGATGGTGGCGCTCAAGCGCCTGGCCGACGCCGAGCGTGACGGCGACCGCATCTACGCGGTGATCAAGGCGGTCGCCGGCTCCAGCGACGGCAAGGCCCTGGGTCTGACCGCGCCGCGCAGCGAGGGCCAGGTACGCGCACTCGACCGCGCCTACGCCAAGGCCGGCTTCGCGCCGGCGACCCTGGGCCTGGTGGAAGCACACGGCACCGGCACTCCGGTCGGCGATCTCGCCGAGGCGCAGACCATCTGCAAGGCGCTGAGCCGCAGCGGCGCCGCCCCGAAGAGCGTGGCGCTGGGCTCGGTGAAGACCCTGCTCGGCCACACCAAGGCCGCCGCCGGCACCGCCGGTCTGGTCAAGGTGGCGCTGTCGCTCTACCACCGCAGCCTGCCGCCGCACTACGGCGTCGAACAACCCATAGCGCCGCTCGCCGACGCGGCGGCGCCGGTGTACCTGCTCAAGGAGCCGCGCCCCTGGCTGGCCAGCCCCGCGCATCCGCGCCGGGGCGCCGCCTCCGCCTTTGGTTTCGGTGGCACCAATTTTCATGTGGTGCTGGAAGAGCATCCGCGCAGCGGTGGTGCCGCTGGCGCCAGCCGCTGGCCGGCAGAGCTGTTCCTGTTCCGCGCCGGGGATGCCGAGGCGCTCGCCTACGAGCTGAGCCAACTGCAAGCGCAGCTCGGCGCTGACAGCCGCGTGCCACTCGCCGAGCTGGCGCTGAGCCTGGCCCTGCAAGCCGAGGCGCGGGGCCGGCTGCCGGTGTCGCTGGCCGTCGTCGCCGCCGACCGCGCGGCGCTGGCCCGCGATCTCGGCCTGGTGCTGGGGCATCTGAAGGACGGCAAGCCGCTACCCGGCAGCGCCCGCCTGCAAGGGGCAACGCCGGCCGAGGCGCCGGCCATCGCCTTCCTGTTCCCGGGCCAGGGCGCGCAGCAGCTCAACATGGGCCGCGAGGCGGCGCTGTACTTCGAGGAAGTGCGGCAGGCGCTGGAATTCGCCGAGCGCAGCTTGCAGCGCGAACTGCCGCAGGGCCTCGTGCCGCTGATGATGCCGCCCGCCGCCTTTGACGAGGCCAGCGAGACCGCGCAGGCCCGCGCGCTCACCGACACCCGGGTGGCGCAGCCGGCTATCGGTGCGCTGTCGCTGGGCTATCTGCGCCTGGCCGAGCGCCTCGGCCTGCGCGCGGTTGCCAGTGCCGGCCACAGCTACGGCGAATACAGCGCGCTGATGGCCGCCGGGGTGATCGCGCCGGATGATTTTCTGCGCCTGTCGGCCGCGCGCGGCGCGGCAATGGCGGCCGCCGCCAGCGCCGGCACGCCCGGCGGCATGGCGGCGGTGCAGGCGCGTCGCGAGCAAGTGGTCGCCCGGCTCGCCGACTACCCCGGCGTGGTGGTGGCCAATCACAACGCCCCCGAGCAGTGCGTGATCTCCGGGCCGAAGCCGGCACTGGACGCCGCCGTCGCCGCGCTCAACGAACAGGGCCTGCGGGCGATGCCGCTGGCGGTGTCCGGCGCCTTCCACACCGCACTGGTGGCGCCGGCGAAGACCGCGCTGGCGGCGGCGATCCTGGCCACGCCGTTCCGCGCCGCGCGCTTCCCGGTGTACTCCAACAGCAGCGCGCAGCCCTACCCTTCCGAGCCGGCGGCGATGCAGGCGCAACTCGACGCGCATCTCCTGTCCAGCGTCGAGTTCGTCGCCGAAATCGAGGCCATGCAGGCGGCCGGCTGCCAGTTGTTCGTGGAGCTGGGGCCGCGCGGCATCTGCGCCAACATGGCGCGGCAGACCCTGGTCGGTCGCGCTGGCGCGCAGGCCGTCTCGCTGGACGGCAACGGCGGCGGCCTGCGCGGTCTGCTGCTGGGCCTGGCCGAGGTCTTCGTCGCCGGTGCCGACTGGCGGCCGAGCGCGCTCTACAGCGGTCGCGGCCTGAAGGCGCTGAGCAACGCGCAGCGCGCCGCACTGGCGCAGCCGCTGCCCAGCCCGGCGCATCTCTGGATGGTCAGCGGCGGCTGCGCGCGGCCGATCCACGACCCGCTGATCCGCACCGGCAGCCAGCCGGCGCTGACCCTCGCCAGCCGCGAGGCAGCACGCGCGGCGCTGCCGACGGTGGCGCCCGCGTCTGCCGCACCAGCGATCACGCCGCCTGTCAGCGCAGCGCTGCCAGCCGCGAATGGCACGCTCAGCAGCGAGGCCCTGCTCGCCTATCAGCAGACCATGCGCCAGTTCCTGAGCTTGCAGGAGCGGGTGATGCAGCAGGCTCTGGGCGCCGGAGTGTCGGCCACCGCGTCACTGCCAGCGCTGCCGGTAGGAGCGGGCCTGCCCGCGACCAGCCGCCTCCAGCCACCGCCGCCAGCCGTCGAACCCGCGCCCGCGCCGGTCGCGGGCAAGTCCGCCCCTACGCCGGATGCGGCGAGCGTGGTGGCGGCACCGTCGGTGACGGTGGATGCACAGGCGCTGCTGCTGTCGCTGGTCGCCGAGCGCACCGGCTATCCCCCCGAGATGCTCGGCCTCGACGCCGATCTGGAAGCCGACCTCGGCATCGACTCGATCAAGCGCGTGGAAATTCTCGGCGCCTTCCGCAAGGCACATGCGGGCGCCGCCAGCCTGCCGATGGAAAAGCTCAGCAAGACCAAGTCGCTGCGCGCGATCCTGGCGGCGTTGCCAGCGATCTCGGGCGCGCCGGCAGCGCTGAGCACGGCGGTCGCGGGCGAGCCCGCTCCTACGGCGGGTGCGGCGACAGCGCCGATGGCGACGGCGGATGCGCAGGCGCTGCTGCTGTCGCTGGTCGCCGAGCGCACCGGTTATCCCCCCGAGATGCTCGGCCTGGATGCCGATCTGGAAGCCGACCTTGGCATCGACTCGATCAAGCGCGTCGAAATTCTCGGCGCCTTCCGCAAGGCCCATGCGGGGGCCGCCAGCCTGCCGATGGAAAAGCTCAGCAAGACCAAGTCGCTGCGCGCGATCCTGGCGGCGTTGCCAGCGATCTCGGGCGCGCCGGCAGCGCTGAGCACGGCGGTCGCGGGCGAGCCCGCTCCTAAGGCGGGTGCGGCGACAGCGCCGATGGCGACGGCGGATGCGCAGGCGCTGCTGCTGTCGCTGGTCGCCGAGCGCACCGGTTATCCCCCCGAGATGCTCGGCCTGGATGCCGATCTGGAAGCCGATCTCGGCATCGACTCGATCAAGCGCGTGGAAATCCTCGGCGCTTTCCGCAAGGCGCATGCGGGGGCTGCCAGCCTGCCGATGGAAAAGCTCAGCAAGGCCAAGTCGCTGCGCCTGATTCTGGCGGCGCTGCCGGCGGCGTCGGCTGCGGTGGTCGCGGGCAAGCCCGCGCCTACTGTGGATACGGCGAGCATGGTGGCGACACCGGCCGGCGCCCCGGCCACCAAGGTCATCGGCACCAGCACCAACACCGCGCCACCCAGCGGGCAGCCGCTGCCGCGCTACCTGATCCGCTCGCGCCCGGCGCCGCTGGACGAGCGCAGCGTTGCCCTGGTCGGGCTCGCCCTGATCCTCGGCGGCGGCGCGCTCGCCAACGGCCTGCGTGACCGCCTCGCGGCACGCGGCCTGCACGCGGTCACCATCGACAGTCTGGAACCCGCCGCGCTGCGCGCCGCCATCGCCGCCGCGCGTCAGAGCCATGGGCCGCTGCGGGCGCTGATCCACCTGCACGGCCTGAACCCCGGCCCACCGCGCCTCACTGCGCAGGCGGCGGAGCAGCAGGTGCTGCACCTGTTCCACAGCCTGCAAGAGGCCGACGGCGATCTCGCCGCCGCACGGGTGCTGGTCGCCAGCCGACTGGGCGGCAGCTTCGGCCGCGACCGCGCGGGTACGGCCGCCGCCGTGGCCGGTGCCGGCAACGGCCTGCTCAACTGCCTGCGCTACGAGTTTCCGCAGGCGGTGCTGCGCGCGGTGGACTTCGGCGAACAGACCGAGTCCTTCATCGCCGAACGCCTGGTCGCCGAGCTGTTCGCCGACAACCACGATCCGGAAGCCGGCTATCTGGGCGAGACCCGCGTGCGCGGCCTCACCCAGAGCGCGCCGCTGCTCGCAGGCACGGCGGCGCGGCTGGAGCCGGGCAGCGACTGGCTGGTGCTCGCCACCGGCGGCGCGCGCGGCATCACCGCCGAGTTGCTGGAGGCGATGGCACGGCCGGGCATGCGGCTGGTGCTGGTCGGCCGCAGTCCGCTGCCCGGGCCGGAAGCGCCCGAGCTGGCGGCGCACGCCGACGCGGCCGCCCTGAAGTCCCACCTGCTGCGCAGCGCCCTGGCGCGCGGCGAGCAGCCACGCCCGGCCGACATCGACCGCGCCTTGCAACAGCTACTCACCGAGCGCGAGATCCGCGCCAATCTCGCCCGCCTCGCCGCCACCGGCGCGACGCTCGACTACTGCGCCTGCGACGCCCGCGACGAGACCGCCTTCGGCGCGCTGATCGAACGCCTGTACGCGCAGCACGGCCGCATCGACGCGGTGCTGCACGCTGCGGGCGTGATCGAGGACAAGCGGCTCGCCGACAAGCGTGCCGACTCCTTCGCCCGCGTGCTCGGCACCAAGCTGGCACCGGCCCTCACCCTGCGCGACAAGCTGCGGCCGGAGAGCCTCAAGCTCCTGGCCTTCTTCACCTCGGTGGCCGGCCGCTACGGCAACCTCGGCCAGGGCGACTACGCCGCCGCCAACGAAAGCCTCAACCGCCTGGCCTGGCAGCTGCACCGACAGTGGCCGGCGACCCGGGTGCTCGCCTTCAACTGGGGCCCCTGGGATGCCGGCATGGCCAGCGAGGCGGTGAAGACGCAGTTGCGCGCGCGCGGCATGGAGCCGATCCCGCTCGCCGAAGGCCGGCGCTACTTCCTCGACGAGTTGCGGCACGGCGCCCACGACGCAGTGGAAGTGGTCGCCGGTCGCGGCACCTGGGGGCTGGACGCGCTGCCGCCGGAGCTGGAAGCCGCCGGCCCAGCCATCGAGACCGCCAGCCGCTGGCCGCTGCTGCCCGGCCCGCCGGCACTCGGCGAAGGCGGCCAGGTCAGCCTGCAACTGCCCTTCCCCGCAGAGCCCGGACTGCCGCCGCTGGCCAGCGCGCTGGAACTGCTGGCGCAGTTCGTCTGCGCCGCCTGGCCGCAGTGGACGCTGGCGGAGCTGGGCGACGCCCGCCTGCTGCGCGCGCCACAGCCCGGCCAGCCGGTGCTGCTGCGCGCGCGTGCCGCCAGCCACTCCGAACCCGGCGTGCAGGCGGTGAGTCTGGAGCTGCTGGACGCCGGCAGCCGCGAGCTGCTGGTCCGGGTCGGCGCCCTGCTGCGTCCGGGCAGCGAGGCACTCATAGCGCCGCTGCTGGACACCAGCAGCCTGCGCGACGCCCTGGAGCGCCAGCCGCTGCGCGTCGCCCGTCTGCAACGCGGCCCGGGGCAGCCGCTGCTGGCAGCGCTGGTGGAAGACATCGCCTGGCAGGCCGAGGACGGCGGCACGCGGCGGCGGCACGCGCAGGCCGGCGGGGAACAGCCGTGAGCGGGCGAGCGGCAGGCCAGACACCGCCCCCATCCCAGCCCTCCCCCGCTTGCGGGGGAGGGAGTTCGCGGCAGTCGCGGGCATGAGCGCGCGGCTCGACATCGCCATCGTCGGCATGGCCGGCTGCTACCCGCGCGCGCGCGGCATCCGCCAGTACTGGCAGAACATCCTCGACAAGGTCGATGCGGTGGCCGAGGCCGAGCCGGAATGGGTGGGCCACTACCACCAGGAGGCCGGCGACGCCCAGGCGCAGGCCGAGGACCGCATCTACACCACCCGTGGCGGCTTTCTGCGCGATCTCGCACAGGTCGATCCGATGCGCTACGGGGTGACGCCGATGGTCGCCGCCGGCAGCGATCCCGACCATCTGCTGGCCCTGCACTACGCCGGCGAAGCGCTCGCCGATGCCGGCTATCTGCACCGTGACTTCAACCGCGAGCGCGCCGGCGTGATCCTCGGCCGTGGCACCTACGGCAACCGCGCGCTGGCCAGCACCATGAGCCGAAACCTGTTCCTCGACCAGGCGATGGCGATGGTGCAGGGCCTGCGACCGGACTTCAGCGGCGCCGACCTGGCGCGCCTGAAGGACGCCTTCAAATCCCAGTTGCCGCCGTTCCAGGCCGAGCATATCGGCGTGCTCACGCCCAATGTCATCGCCGGCCTGATCTGCAACCGCTTCAACCTGATGGGGCCGAGCTGCATCGTCGATGCCGCCTGCGCCTCCTCGCTGATCGCGCTGGAACAGGCGATCACCCAGCTCCGCCACGGCCATTGCGATCTGATGATCACCGGCGGCATCCACGCCCACACGCCGCCGCAGATCTTCATCCAGTTCTGCCGCATCAACGCGCTGGCGCGCGGTCAGTTGCGACCGTTCCAGGAAGGCGCCGACGGCACCCTGCTCGGCGAGGGCCTGGGCCTGCTGGTGCTCAAGCGCCGCGCCGACGCCGAGCGCGATGGGGACCGCATCTACGCGCTGATCCAGGGCATCGGCTCGGCCAGCGACGGCCGCGCCAAGGGCCTGCTGGCGCCACGTCTGGAAGGCGAGGTGCTGGCGCTGCGTCGCGCCTACGAGAGCAGCGGCATCAACCCCGCCAGCCTCGGCTTCATCGAGGCACACGGCACCGGCACCGCGCTGGGCGATGCCACCGAGGTGCAGGCCCTGTCCGAGGTCTTCGGTGATCGCGGCGCCGGCGCCCACATCGGCATTTCGGCGGTGAAGTCGATGATCGGCCACTGCATGCCCGCCAGCGGCTCGGCGGCGCTCATCAAGTCTGCGCTGGCCCTGCACCACCGGGTGCTGCCCCCGATGCTCTGCGAGCGGCCGGACCCGGCGCTGAAGCTGGAGCAGACGCCGTTCTACATCCTCAACGAGGCGCGGCCCTGGATTCATGGCGGCCCGGAGCCGCGCCGCGCCGGCGTCAATGCCTTCGGCTTCGGCGGTATCAACAGCCATTTGATTCTGGAGGAGTACCGCCCCCCACGTAGCGTGCAGGCGCAGGTGCTGCACCGACCCGGCGGCGGCGAGCTGCTGCTGGTCGCCGCAGACTCGGCGGCGGCGCTGCGCGAACGCATCGCGATGCTGCGCCTGCATCTGGCCGCGCCGGACGCCGAGCTGGCCGCCATCGCCCAGGCCAGTGCCGCACGCGCCCAGGGCAGCCATCGCCTGGCGCTGGTCGCCGTCGACAGCGCCGAGGCGCTGCGCAAGCTCGATAGCGCGCTGGAAAAACTCGGCGACGGCAGCCAGCCGTTCAAGACCCGCAACGGCATCCATTACGGGCTCGGCGCGGCGCCGGGCAAGCTCTGCTTCCTGTTCCCCGGCGAGGGCTCGCAGTACCCGGGCATGCTCGCCGAGGCCTGCACGCAGTGGCCGGTATTGCGCGAGTGGTTCGACATCATCGAGGCCGGGGCGGTGGAGCGCGGCGCGCCCTCGCGGGCGCAGGCCTTGTTCCCGCCGCCCAGCGTGCTGAGCGAGGCCGCACGCCAGGCGCTGGAAGCGCAGCTCTACGAGGGCGACAGCGCCGCCGAGAGCGTGTTCGCCGCCAGCCTCGGACTGCAATCCTTCTACGACGACCTAGGCCTGGTGCCGCAGGCCATGCTCGGGCATTCCACCGGCGAGAACACCGCGCTCTCGGCCTGGTGCGACAGCCACCGCCACAACCGCGCGCAGGTGGTCACCGCGATCCGCGAGGTCAACGCCCGCTACCGCGCGCTGGAGGCCGAGGGCCGCATCGCCCAGGGCACGCTGCTCACCGTCGGCGCGCTGGATGCCGAGAGCCGCGCCGCGCTGCTCGCCGACCTGGGCGGGATGGTGGTGGCGATGGACAACTGCCCCAATCAGCTGGTGCTGTTCGGCAGCGCCGAGCAGGCCGAGGCGATCCGCGTGCGGCTGTCGCCGCAGGGCGCGATCTGCGCCGCCCTGCCCTTTGGCCGCGCCTACCACACACCGCTGTTCGCGCCGATGGCCGAGGCGGTGCGCGCCTACTACCCGAGCCTGCAATGGCAGCCGCGTGCCGGCATCAGCCTCTACAGCGCCTGTAGCGTCGGTGAATTCCCGCGCACGCCCGAGGGCATCGTCGCACTCACCGCCGAGCAATGGCAGCGGCCGGTGCGCTTCACCGAGACCCTGCACCGGCTCTACGAGGACGGCTACCGGGTGTTTCTGGAGGTCGGCCCCAGCGCCAATCTCACCGCCTTCGTCGAAGACACGCTGCGCGGTCGGCCCGGCCTGCTGGCACTCGCCAGCGACAGCCGCCGCAAATCCGGCTGCCTGCAATTGCAGCAGACGCTGGCGCAATTGTTCGCGGCCGGCTGCGCCTACGACGGCGCCGCGCTGTTCGCGCAGCGCGCGCTTCCCGAAGTCGATCTGGCCGCGCCACCGCCGGCGCAGAAAAATACCGGCATGCAGCTCAAGCTGCTGATGCCGGAGCTGAAGCTGCCGGAAGAATTCCGCCGGCCGCTGCCGACCACGGCCGCGACGCCGGATGCGCAGGCAGAGCTGGCGCCCAGTCAGGAAGACGCCCGCGACGCCGCGCTGCGCATGCACTTCTCGCTGATGCAGGAGTTTCTCGACTCGCAAGCCCGGGTGCTGGGTCTCGCCGGGGTGCTGCCAGCGACGGCAGTCCCGCGCGAGCAGCCCGCCGTTCCGCCGGCACCGTCGCCGATGCCGATGCCGATGCCGGCGGCGGTCACCGCCGATGGCAGCCGCTATCCCCTGCTCGGCGAGATCCGTCTGCGCGAACGCGAGCGGCTGCAAGCCGAGCGCCTGCTCGATCTCGCCAGCGATGTGTTCCTCAACGACCACGCCATCGGCACCGCGCCGACGCCGCGCGACCCCGGCCTGCGGCCACTGCCGGTGCTGCCCTTCACCTTCAGCATGGAGCTGATCGCCGAGGCCGCCGCCGCACTCTGCGAGGGCGAGGGCCTGAAGCTGATCGGCATCGACCAGGCGCGCGGCAGCCGCTGGCTGGCGCTGGATTCCGGCCGCCTGCGGCTGCGCATCCAGGCCGAGCGCCTGCCCGGTCGCGCCGGCGAGCCCGGCGGCCCGCAGCGCATCGCCTGCCGCGTCCATGCCCCCGACGAGGGCAATGCGCCCGGCGGCCTGCTGGTGTTCGAGGGCGAGGTGCTGCTCGCCGCGCAGTACCCGTCGCCACCGATTCTGGCCGCCAACTCGCGACCGCTACAGCCGCCGCGTCTGCACACGCCGGAGGCGATCTACCGTCACGGCATGTTCCACGGCCCGCGCCTGCAAGGCTGCACGCGCATCGCCGGCTGGGACGCCGAGGGCATGGACGCTGAGCTGCGCGCACTGCCGGTGCACGACTATTTCCGCGACCGGCCGACACCCGCCTTCCAGTTCGACGCCGCCCTGCTCGACGCCGCCGGCCAGCTCGCCGGCTTCTGGCTGCGCGAGAAGTACACCGAGCAGGTGCTGAACTGCTTCCCCTACCGGGTGCGCAGCCTGCGCCTCTACGGTCCACCGCCGGCGGCCGGCCAGAGCCTGCTGTGCCAGGGGCTGATCCGCCTGGACGGCGAGGCCCAGCAACTGGAAGCGCGCTGGGAGATCGCAGACCGCGAGGGGCAGCTGCGGATGCGCGCCGAGGGCTGGGAGGACCGCGTGTTCGCGGTGCCGGCGCGCCTGCACGCCTTCCGCCAGAACCCGGCCGCCGCGCCCTTGAGCGAGCCGCTGCTGCGCGAGCGCCTGCCGCCGGAGCTGTGCATCCGCCGCCTGGCGCCGCTGGAGGAAGGTCTACTCGACGAGGGCGGCGCAATCTGGAAGCGGGTCACCGCCCACCAGGTGCTGAGCGCCGCCGAACGCGGCCGCTGGTATGCGCTGCCGGCGCAGGGCCCGCGCCGCGAGGAATGGCTGATGGGCCGGCTCTCCGCCAAGGACGCAGTGCGCGACTGGGTACGCCTGCGTCACGGCCTGGAACTCGCGCCCGCCGACATCGAGATCGCCAGTTTGGACAGCGGCCGCCCGGTGGTGCGCTGCGCCGCCCTGCAAGGCCGGCTGCCGCCGGCGATCTCGCTGGCGCACAGCCGGCGCTGGGCCTGCGCGGTGGCCAGCGATCCCGGTGTCAGCCTGGGCCTGGACTATCAGCGCATCGAACCGCTGCGCACCGAAGACCTGATCCACGGCGCCTTCGCCGCCAGCGAGCAGCACTGGCTGAGCGCGCCCGCCGGCGGCCCCGAGCGCGCGCGTCAGGCGGTCGCGCTCTGGTGCGCCAAGGAAGCCGCCGCCAAGGCCGCCGGCACCGGTCTTCAAGGCCGTCCGCAGGACTGGCGGGTGGTCGCCGCCCAGCTCGACCGCCGTGGCGGCAGTCCGACCGTGGCGCGGGTGCGCCAGGGCGAGCGCGACTACGACGTGGCGCTGCACTTCGAAGGCGACGAGGCGGTGCTGGCCTTGTGCGTGGCGACCGACGCGGTGCCGGCGGTGGCGGTGTCGGATTGAGCATGGGTAGAGCCATGGTGGGTTTGCGGGGGGCTCGAGCGGCTCGGCTGGGGCTGGGGCTGCGGTTCGCGCGTTCGCGCTCTTTTGGCTTTGCAGGGTTTGAGGTCTTTTTTTCGCCTATTGGCGACTCACTTTTCTTTGCTTGTGCAAAGAAAAGTAAGCAAAAGAAAGCACACCCCTGCGTAGCGCCCGCTGCGGGGGCAAGCCTGCGATGCTCGGCCCAAAGGGGCCGCTCGCGAACTCGGCGCCCTATAGGCGCCTCAAACAGGCGCTCGCTGTTATCCCCCTTTGGTCCTCCGCTTCTCGGCGCTACGAAGGGGACCGGAACGTCCACAGCACGGCGGTCTCCGCCCGCCGCAACATCTACAGCAGGCGCGCGCTTCGCTCGCGCGAGGTCGGCGAAGCCGACGAGCCGGGGTGCTGTTGATGTGGCTTTTGACGTTCCCTCCCCCTTCGTAGCGCCGAGAAGCGCAGGGCTCCGGGGGTATGGAAGCCGGCGCATGTCTGAGGCGCCTATAGGGCGCCGAGTTCGCCGGCGTCCCCCGGAGACCGAGCATCGCAGGGTACCCCGCAGGGGCGCTACGCAGGGGCCTGCTTTCTTTTGCTTACTTTTCTTTGCAGGAGCAAAGAAAAGTGAGTCGCCAATAGGCGAAAAAAGGACCTCAAACAGCACACACAAAGCAGAGCGCGAACGCGCGAACCACACAGCCAAGCAGAGCAGCACGAAGGCGCGACCCACAAACAAAACAGCACGAAAGCACCGCCCCCAAGCGACAGCTTTCCCAAAACCCCCTTCAGCCAAGTGACCACAACATGACCACCACCCTCTTCATCGGCCTCGACGGCTGCACCTACACCGTCCTCGACCAGATGACCCGCGAGCTACCGGGCGAAGGCCTGACCATGCCGTTCATGAAGTCGCTGATGGAACGCGGCGTGCGCGCCAAGCTGCGCTCCACGCCGAATCCGCTGACGCCGCCGGCCTGGACCTCGATCATGACCGGCAAGGGCCCAGGCGAGCACGGCGTGTTCGACTTCATCCGCGCCGAGGACCACGGCGGCGAGGTCTACTGGACGCTCTACGACGCCCGCGACATCGACAGCGAAATCATCTGGGCCATCCTCTCGCGCAAGGGCAAGTCGGTGGCGGCGCTCAACTTCCCGCTCACCGCGCCGGCGCCGGAAGACCTGAAGGGCTCGATCGTGCCCGGCTTCATCCCGGCCAAGCACCTGCGCCGCAACACGCATCCGCGCGAGCTGTTCGAGCGCATCAAGCAGCAGATCCCGGGCTTCGACCCCAAGGAACTCGCCTGGGATTTCGACAAGGAGAAGCAGGCGATGGAATCGCTCTCCGCCGACGAGACCGCCAAGTGGGTGCGCTATCACCTGCCGCGCGAGGAGCAGTGGTTCAAGGTCGCCGAGTTCATCCTCAAGAACGACCGGCCCGACGTGATGGCGGTGATGTTCGACGGCACCGACAAGATCCAGCACCAGGCCTGGCCCTGGCTGGACGCGGCCCTGCTGAAGGCCGAGCCGACGGAGCACGACCGCGAGATGCGCGCGGTCTGCCTGGAATATTTCCGCAACCTCGACGGCTACATCGAGAAGCTGGTGACGCTGGCCGGGCCGGAGGCGCAGGTGTTCTTCGCCAGCGACCACGGCTTCACCGCCTCGACCTTCGTGCTGCGCATCAACGCCTACCTGGCCGAGAAGGGCTATCTGAAGTGGGCGGAGAACGACGGTAGCGAGCAGGCGATCCGCCGCGAGGCCAGCGATTTCGCCAACCTCGACTGGGCGCAGACCACCGCCTACTGCCGCACGCCGTCCTCCAACGGCATCCACATCCGCGTCGCCGCCAAGCCCGGCGATCCGGGCATCCAGCCGAAGGACTACGAGAGTTTCCGCGAACGCCTGATCGCCGACCTGCTGGCCCTGCGCGATCCCGACAGTGGCGAGCCGGTGATCGTCGACGTGCTCAAGCGCGAGGACTGGTTCCCGGGCCAGCACATGAACCGCGCCTGCGACCTCACCCTGGTGCTGCGCGATCACGGCTTCGTCTCGATCCGCAACCTCACGCCGGCGGTGGCGCAGCGCCCGCAGGCCATCGGCACCCACCACCCGGACGGCATCTTCATGGCGGTCGGCCCCGGCATTCCGGCCGCCGGCATGGTCGGGCTGCGGCAGATCGTCGATGTCGCGCCCACCCTGCTCTATAGCGCCGGCCTGCCGGTGCCGGCCGACTTCGAGGGCGCCGCTGCTGAGAGCTTCTTCACCGCCGAGCAGCTCACCGCCCGACCGCCGAAGAAGGGCGCGCGCACCCGCGTCACCGAGCGCCGACAGCTCGGGCAGGAGATGGATGCCGGCGAGAAGAAGCAGATCATCGAGCAGCTGCAGATGCTCGGCTACATGGAATGACGGCAGTTCTGTAGATGAACACCGCGACCACCCAACTCAGCGCCACAGAACTGGTCGAACACGGCCTCTATGTCGGCGAGGGTCGTGGCTTGCTGACGCCGCTGGTCTGCGAGCGGCCGGTGTGGCTGTTCGACCCGCGACGGATCAAGGACTGCGCCTTCGGCGCCTACGCCTACGTCAACGGCCAGTACACCAGCAGCCTCTACGACTGCGCAGTCGGCCGCTATACCTCGATTGCCGAGGCGGTAGTGGCCGGCGCCTACGAGCATCCGACCGAATGGCTCAGCTCGCATCCCTTCCTGTTCGCCGAGCCGCAGCAGTTCAAGGCCTTTCTGCGCCAGCCGGAATTCGCAAGGCTGGCGCCGGAGCCGCCGACGCAGAAGCAATGGCCTACGCATCAGACCACGATGATCGGCCACGATGTCTGGATCGGCGCCGGTGCCTTCATCAAGCGTGGCGTGCGCATCGGCGATGGCGCGGTGGTGGCTGCGCACGCGGTGGTGACCCGCGACGTGCCGCCCTACAGCATCGTCGCCGGCCAGCCGGCCAAGATCCTGCGCGGCCGCTTCGACAGCCGCAGCATCGAGCGCCTGCAGCGCCTGCAGTGGTGGCGCTACGACCTGGCGCCGCACAAGGCGACCATCGACTTCCGCCACATCCAGGGCGCGCTCGACGCCCTGGAGCAGCTGCTCGCCGAGGGCCGGCTGCTGCCCTACCAGAGCCAGACCAGCCGCATCACTCCGCAGCCGGACGGCCACTACGCGCTGACGGTGGTGGAGCCCCTGTATTCCTTCTGACGATTGTTCACGGACAGCACCCATGCCGCTCAGCAGCGACGACTACACCCAGAAGCTCATCACGCTCCTGGAAGACTTCACCCAGGACTGGGACCACGACTACCGTGGCGCCATGCAGCGCGACACCCGGCTGTTCGCCGACCTCGCCTTCGAGTCCATCGACATCATCCAGCTGGTGGTGGCGATCCAGGAGGAGGTACTGCGCGCCAAGGCGCCGTTCGAGAAACTCCTGATGCGCGAGGGCCGCTACGTGGACGACCTCTCGATTGGCCAGATCGCGGATTTTCTGGCGGTGCAGGCGGCGGGCTGAGATGTCCTTGACCCTGTCATTCCCGCGTAGGCGGGAATCCAGTTTTTCTCACGGCAGAGGACTGGATCCCCGCTTGCGCGGGGATGACGAAAACGGATCAGCGCGCCTTGCGCGCCGCGACCAGCACGTAGTCCTCGCCGAGGTCGATGAACTGCTGGATACGCCGCGCCGAGCGCAGGATCGCCTCCCTCTTTTCGCCATCCAGCTGTGCCGCCACACGGTGCAGCGCCTGCACGAAGCGGACACGGGTCCAGTCGACGATGGACTCGATGCGGATGTCGGTGAAGCCGGCGGCGCGCAGGTGCGCGGCATAGGCGTCGGCGTCGTAGGCATTGGGATGATTGTCGAGCACCACGCCGCTGTTGACGGTCTGCTCGCCGCGCAGATAGACGGCGGGGTCGACTCCGCGACGCGGAATCATGTCGGTCAGCGCCAGACTGCCGCCGGGCTTGAGCACCCGCGCCGCCTCGCGCAGGAAGTCCGCACGGGTGTCGAAGTGAAAAGCACATTCCACCGACACCAGCTTATCGAAGCTGGCGTCGGCGAAATCCATGGCGGTGGCATTGCCCAGCTGCAAGCTGATGCGGTCGGCGTAGCCCTGCTCGGCGACGTAGCGGTGACCTTCATCAATACGCACCGGAGTGACGTCGATGCCGATGATCCACTCCGGCCGGCTGCGCCGTGCATAGACCACCGCGCCGGCGCCGTAGCCGCAACCGACATCCAGCACGCGATCACCGGGCGCGAGACCGGCGGTGGTCGCCACCAGCTCGGTGAGTGCCTCGCTCGCCTGCTCCAGCGTCAGATCGTCGCGGGTCCAGTAGCCGTAGTTGGCAAACGGCTGATTGCCGAACAGATCACCGCGCTCGCCGTGGCGGCGGGTGTAGTGGGTCACCACATCCTGGGTGTGGGCGGAAAGCATGCTCGACTCCCTGTCGTTGTTCGCCGTCTCTCCTCGGCTAGGGCGCAGTGTAGGCGGCAGCGCGGAACGCGGCGAGTCCACCCGGCGCTTCGGCCATGAGTCTTCCGCGACTCGCGCACCAACAGCTCGGCAGTGGACCCGAGGTGATCCTGGTTCATGGTCTGGGCGCCAACCGCGCCTTCTGGTTCGGCAATCTGGCGCTGAACCTCGCCGCCGACCACCGCGTCACGCTCTACGACCTGCGCGGCCACGGCTATAGCGAGCGCCCGGCCAGCGGCTACAGCGTCACCGACCACGCCGCCGACCTGCTGGCGCTGATGGACGAGCTGGCGATCCCGCAGGCGGCGCTGATCGGCCACAGCCTGGGCGGCGCGGTGGCGCTGGAACTGGCGGTGCAGGCCCCGCAGCGGGTGCGCCAGCTCGCCCTGCTCGACAGCCGCATCCAACGTCTGCAAGCCAGCATGTATCTGCACGAAGTCGAACCGCTCTCGGCCTACGAGCAGGATGTCGCCCGTCGCGCCGGCGGCGACTGGCGGCAGGAGCCGGAAGTGGGCCTGCGCTTCATCGAGGCTGCGGCGCGGCTGATGCTGGCGAATCCCGGCGAAGGCCTGCGCGACGACTACACGCCGTTCGGCGAGGGCCGTGGCGCGCGGCGCGCGGCGCGGCAGTTCGTCGAACTGCTGGAGCGGACCACGTTGCGCCAGGACTTTCCCCAGCCCGGCGCCGAGCCGGCGCGTTACGGCGCGGTCGAAATGCCGACGCTGCTGCTCTACGCCCAGCCGAGCCGGGCGCTGAAATCCGCCGCCGCCCTGGCCGCCGCGCTGCCGCAGGCACGACTACAGACGCTCGCTGGCGTCGGGCACTTCTTCCCCATCACCCATCCGCAAGCCACCGCCGAGGCGGTGCGCGCGCTGCTGGCGCGCTAGCCCCATGCACGGACGCCCTCACAAGCCTTGTGTTCCCTCCCCCGCTCGCGGGGGAGGGCTAGGGTGGGGGCGTTCCGCGCCACCAAGCACACCTCCTCAAAAGCTCGTCCCTGTCCCTCAGGGACTCCCTGCGTTCGCAGGCCAGAAGAGCCGTTCAAGTCTGAGCCCACCATGAGCGATCTCTCCCACCTGCAAGTGCTGGAACTCAGCGGCCATCTCGCCGCCGCCGCCTGCGGCCAGTTGTTGCAGGGCTTTGGCGCGCGGCTGCTGCGGGTGCCGGTGAGCGCCCCCGGCTTCGAGTTGGATGCCGACGAAGACGCCTTCTACCACCAGGGCAAGGCCAAGGCGGTACTGGCCTACGAGAGCGCGGAATTCGCGCAGCGTCTGGCGCAGGCCGATGTGCTGCTCGACGGCGCTGGCCACGGCGTGCTGGCCGCCGCCGGCTGGAGCGCCGAGCGCCTGCGCGCGCTCAACCCCGGCCTGGTGCTGGTGCAGATCACGCCCCACGGCCAGGCCGGGCCCCTGGCGGCGGCACCGGCCAGCGATCTCACGCTCTACGCCGCCAGCGGCCTGATGCGCAGCACCGGCAGCGGCGAGCGCGAGCCGCTCAACGCCCGGCCGCGCATCGTCGAACTCACCGGCGGCATGAATGCCTTCTTCGCGGTGATGGCGGCGCTGCTGCGGCGCACGCGCGAAGGCGGCGGCGACTGCATCGACCTCGCGCTGCGCGAGTCGGCCATGGAAAACATCGAGGTCGCACTCGCCGAATATCTCGCCAACGGCAAGATCGCCCGTCGCAACGGCGACCAGCACGCGATGGTGCCCTGGCGTACCTACCCCTGCGCCGACGGCGAGATCGCGGCGCTGGGCGGGCCGATCCGCCACTGGCTGAAGGCTGCCGCGCAGTTCGAGGCTCCGGCGCTGCTGAGCGAGAAGCTCGCCGACATGGGCGGCCGCATCGCCCACCGCGCCGAGACCGAGGCCCTGCTCAAGCCCTGGCTGGCGACACGCAGCCGCGAGCAACTGTTCCACTGGGGCCAGCAGCAAGGCCTGGCCTGGGCGCCGCTGCGCAGCCTGCCCGAGGCGCTGGCCGATCCGCAGCACGCGGCGCGCGGCTACTTCCACGAGCGCGTCGGCGCCGACGGCCAGAGCCGCCGACTGCCGAGCGCGCCGTTCCGGCCCGAGCGCTGCGCCTGGTCAGAACGATCGCGCGGAGCCGAGTCGTGGAGCACGCGCTCTACCACAGAGCCCCTCCCCCCTCGCGGGGGAGGGGTTGGGGAGAGGGGGGACTTTGATTCACAGGCCGCACCGTTTGCCGGCCTGCGGGTGCTGGACTTCAGCCACGACTGGGCCGGCCCGCATGCGGCGCGGCTCTATGCCGACTACGGCGCCGAGGTCATCAAGATCGAATATCCGCGCCGCCTCGACGGCATGCGCGGCGGCTATCCCGACAAGATCAACGCCCACCCGCGCTTCTGGCAGCTGCACCGGGGCAAGCGCTCGCTGACCCTGGATCTGAAGCTGGAAGCGCACCGCGCGGTACTTGATGCCCTGGTCCGCGACGCCGATCTGCTGATCGAGAACTCCCGCCCCGGCGTGATGGCGCGCAAGGGCTATGGGCCGGAGCGCCTGCGCGCGCTGAATCCCAGGCTGGTGACGGTGGCGCTGTCGGCCTTCGGCGCCAGCGGCCCCTATGCGAGCTACGCCGGTTACGGCGGCACCCTGGAGGCGGCCAGCGGCCTGCAATCGCTCACCGCCTATGCCGAGGGCGGCCCGGCCTACCGGGTGCGCGAGATGGACGTGATGAACGGCCTGATGGGCGCCTGCGCCGCCGCGCTCGGGCTCTACTGCCGCACGCTCGATGGCCAGGGTCAGTGGATCGACGTTTCCGAATGCGAGACCACCGCCTGGTTCGTGGCGCCGCTGTTTGCCGAGGCGGCGCGCCACGGCCAGCCGCCGCCGCTGGGCAACCACCATCCGCAATGGGCGCCGCAGGGCTGCTATCCGGCCGCCGGCGAGGATCAATGGCTGACGCTGAGCGTGCGCAGCGAGGCCGAGTGGCAGGCGCTGGCACGGCGGCTGGGCGGCGCCGGGCTGGCCAGCGATCCGCGCTACGCCAGTGCCGAACGGCGTCGTCAGAACCATGCCGAACTCGATGCGCGGATCGCCGACTGGAGCCGGGGCCGCAATGCCGGCGAGTCGGCGGCCCTGCTGAATGCCGACGGCATCGCCGCCGCGCCGGTGGCCAGCGTCGCCGACCTCGCCAGCGACCCGCAATTGCAGGCGCGCGGCTGGTTCGCGGAGCTGGACGCGGGCCTGCGCCTGCCCGGCCTGCCGTTCCGCCTGGCACGCGGCGGCGGCGCGGTACGCTCGCGCGGCCCCGACCTGGGCGAGGCCAATGCCCACTACTACCGTGCGGCCGGCCAAGAGGCCGCGCTGCCCTCGCTGAACCCGGCACAACTGGGCACCGCCTATGCCCGCGACTAAGGAGAAACCCACCATGACCCGTCTACGGCTGCACAGCCTGCTGCTACTCGGCGCCCTGCTCGCCAGCGCCTGTTTCGACCGTGGCGCGCTGCCCAGCGCCGGCGCCGCCGAGACCACCGCCGGAACCGTCCTCGAACGCGAACTGGGCGAGCGCAGCTACCGCCTGGTCCTGCCGCCGGGCAAGGCCAGCCAGCCGCGCCCGCTGATCGTCGCACTGCACGGCGGCTGGGGCAGCGGCAAGAACATGCAGGACATCAGCGGCCTCGACGACCCCGCGCTCGCCGCCGGCTTCGTGGTCGCCTATCCGGACGGGGTGATGAAGGCCTGGAACGCCGGCAGCTGCTGCGCCACGCCGATGAAGAAGAACATCGACGATGTCGGCTTCCTGAAGGCGGTGGTGGACGACATCGCCCAGCGCGACGGCATCGACCGCAAGCGCGTCTACGGCACCGGCTTTTCCAACGGCGCGATGATGCTCTACCGCGTCGCCTGCGAGGCGCCGGGCCTGTTCAAGGCCATCGCGCCGGTCTCCGGCGGGCCGATGTTCGAGGGCTGCAAATCGCCGCAGCCGATCTCCGCCTACCTGATCCAGGGCCGCGCCGATCCGCGCATCCCCTTCGACGGCGGCGAGTTCGAGGGCAACTACCGGCCGGGGCTGCTGAGCATCGTCAGCCAGCTCGGCCAGCGCGCCGGCTGCGGCAAGGAGCAGAAGCAGACCTGGCAGGACGGCGATACCTCCTGCGCCACGGTGCAGGGCTGCCCGGGCGGCATCGAGCTGAGCTGGTGCGGCCTCGGCGGCGTCGGTCACCAGTGGGCCGGCGGCCGCACCCTGCTGCCCGGCCTGCTCGGCCAGAACACCAGTCGCTTCAATGCCTCGCGGCAGATCGTGCTGTTCTTCCAGAGGCACTAACCGGTTCGCGACTACAGGCCCTAAGCTGCCGCGATGACCTCTTCCTCATCCAAACCCGTTGCGCTGGTCACCGGCGGCGGCGGCGGCATCGGGCTGGCCGCCTGTCTGCAGTTCGCCCGCCGTGGCTATCGCGTCGCCCTCTGCGACCTCGACGGCGCGCGCGCAGAGGCCAGTGCCGAAGCAGTGCGCGCGGCCGGCGGCGAGGCCCTGCACCTGGTCACCGACATCGGCGACTCGGCGCAGGTGCAGGCCCTGCTCGCCGAACTGCGCGGCCGCTGGGGCCGGCTCGACGCGGCCTTCAACAACGCCGGCGCCAGCGCCCTGCGCACCGCGCTGGCCGACACCGAGGAGGCCGACTGGGAGCGGGTGATCCGCACCAACGTCACCGGCAACTTCCTGCTGATGAAGTACGAGATCCGCTGGATGCTCGAACAGGGCGGCGGCTGCATCGTCAACAACGCCTCGGTGTTCGGCCTGGGCGGCAGCACCAGCGCCGCCTACACCGCCAGCAAGCACGCGCTGGCCGGCCTCACCCGCAGCGCCGCGCTCAGCTACGCGGCCCAGGGCCTGCGCATCAACGCCGTGTGCCCAGGCCTGATCGACGCCGGCATGGGCGCGCGCTTCATCGAACGCAGCCCTGAGCAAGTGACCGCCGCGCTCGCCCTGCATCCCGCCGGCCGCGCCGGCACCGCCGAGGAAGTCGCGCAGGCGGTGGTCTGGCTGTGCTCGGACGAAGCGCGCTACATCCACGGCCATCTGCTGCCGGTGGATGGTGGTTACGGCGCGCGCTAGGGCAATTTCGATTGAAGTTCCTACACCCTCACCCGACGCTGTCTCTCCTACGAAGTAGGGGAGATGTCGCGTAGCGACAGAGGGGTTCCCGTCGACGGCACAGACCCCTCCGGCTCTTCGAGCCACCTCCCCTACTTCGTAGGGGAGGCAGCGGGGATACCCGTAGTTAAACCAAAAGTACTCTTGCTCGCGCGCATCGCTTCTCGCATCTGCGGCGGTAGCCACGGGAAGCCCATTAAAATCCCGGCATGAAATCCATCCTCAGCCGCCTGTTCGGCCCAGCCAGCGGTGCCGCATCCGCCCATACCGCGCAATCCGCCGCCCTGGTGGTCGCGCAACTGCTGATCGAGATCGCCCGCTCGGATCTGAAGGTGCAGGACGCCGAACTGGCCGTGGTGCGCGAGCACCTGGCGCAGGCCTATGCGCTGAGCGGCGCCGAACTCGACGGCCTGATCGCCGAAGCCGGTCGCCGGGTCGATGCCGCCACCTCGCTCTACGACACCGTGAAGCGGATCAACGATGCGTTCAGCCACGAACAGAAAGCCGGGCTGATGCAGGCGCTCTGGCAGGTGGCCTATGCCGACGGCCGCCTCGACGCCTATGAGGAAGCGCTACTGCGGCGCATGGCCGAACTCCTGTACGTGCCGCACGAGGTGTTCATCGGCGAGAAGCTGCGCTTGCTGGAAGCGCAGTAGCCGCAGGCCGGGAGGGCGGTGCTCAGCGCACCGCCTCGACATCGCCGCTGCCATTGACCTCGCTGCGCAGCTTGGCCGGCGAGCCGCGATAGCGGATGTCGCCGCTGCCGTTGATCTCGGCGCGCAGTTCCTCGCTGGCAGCGACGTCGATGTCGCCACTGCCATTGAGCTCGGCCTCGACGTGCTTGGCCCGCAGGCTGCCGAGGTCGGCGTCGCCAGAGCCGTTGACCTCGACCTCCAGCTCATCCACCTCGCCGCTGGCCTCGATGTCGCCGCTGCCGTTCAGCTCCACGCCCAGGCGCTCGCCACGGATGCCGCTGAGGCGGGCGTCGGCGCTGCCGTCGAGCGCGAAGTGACGCAGGCGGGGCAGTTGCACCTCGACCACCAACGGCGTCTTGGTGCGGTAGGAGCCGCGCGATTCGATCACCAGGGTGTCGCCCTCGACGCGGGTTTCGACCAGCTCCAGCAGATTGTCGTCGCCGCTCACTTTCACGCTGTGCTTGCCACCGACTCGCACCTCGACGTTCTCCGCCGAGCGCAGCGCGATGCGCTCGAAGGCCGGCAGCGTGCGCTCGACGCTGGCCGGTTTGCCGGAGCCGACCTGCACCGGGCGGTGATCGACATGCACAACCAACTCGCCGGCCAGGCGGTGGAACTCGACCTGGCTGGCGCCGGCCCAGGCGAGCACGCTGAGCAGGGTCATGGTGGCGGCGAAGGCAAGCAGGACTTTTTTCATGGCGACGGCCGGTGGCGGGTTCCAGCCTCCGATGGCGCAAGGCCAGGAAAGGTTTGCGCCGCCGTGCGTTTGCCCGCGTTCAGAGCCGCCGCAACTCGGTGCTGCCGGCGGCAACCGCGAAGCGCGCCAGCTCGGTGGAGGCATTGGCGAACGGCAACTGCGCCAGCATCGCGCGCATCGTCACCGTGCAGGCGGCGGGCGTGAACTCCACCTCCAGCCAGCCGTTGCGGGTGCCGTCCCAGAGCGCGAAGTGCGGATTGTTCTGCACGATGCTCGGGCTTTGCAGGAACAAGGTCGCCGGCAGATTGATCGGACTGGCAATGGGCGTGGCGGCGGCGCAACTGCTGGTGAACTCGACGCCCACCGCCGGCCCGTCGGGATAGCCGTCACGAAGGGTGGCGGCGGCGAAGGCGTGCATATCGCCGGCCAGCACCACCAGATTCGGCAGGCCGTTCAAGGCCGACAGCAGCTCGGCGCGCTCGGCGGTGGTGCCGTCCCAGTGATCGACCTCGTAGAGCAGCGGTGGCTGCGTGAGCGCGCGGATCGGCGAGAACGGAATCGGCAGGCCCAGCACCCGCCACTGCGCGTCGCTGCCTTTGAGCGTGTCGAGCAGCCAGCGCTTCTGCGCGCCGCCCAGCAGCGTGCGACCGGAGTCCTGGCGCGCCTCGCAGCCGCTCTCCGGCACCAGTTGCCGCTGGCCAAAGTTACCTTCGCCGCAGGGATGCGGGCTGCGCTGCATGCGCAACTCGGTGAGCGCGAGTTCGGCGAGGCGGCCGAAGCGGAAGCTGCGTTCGATCTGCATCACCTCCGGGAACGCCGCCTTGGGCCGGTAGCGCACCCGCACCGGCAGGTAGCGGTACCAGACATCGAGCGCCTCGCGGACATAGGCGCTCATCGCCACCGGGTCTTCGTCCAGCGGATGGTCGGGGCCGCGCGGCCGGCTGCCGTCGAAGTAGAGATCGTTGGCGAACTCGTGGTCGTCGAAGGTCGCGAGCAGGGTGTGGCGTTCCAGCGCCGCGCGCAGGTCGGCGTCGCTGCGATGGGCGCGGTAGATGGTGAGCAGATCCTCGCGGCTGCTGGCATAGCTGGCGCCGGAGGGCAGTGGCAGCCGCCGCAGCGGCGCGATCGCGCTCTCGTAGATGAAGTCGCCCAGGTGCAGCAGGTAGTCGGCCTCCACGGTGGCCATTTCGGCGAAGGCGTGGAAGTAGGCGAAGGTGTAGTCCTGGCAGCAGGTGACCAGCAGCTTCAGGCGCTCCACTGCCTCGTCCTCGCGCGGCAGGGTGCGCAGGCGCCCGACCCGGCTGGAGGTGCCGGCGTAGGCGAAGCGGTAGTAGTAGTAACGGTTGGACTGCAACAGCCCGTCGGTGTCGAGCTTGATGCAGCCGTCGTGGCGCGGATCGAGTGCCGCGAGCGAATGGCTGCCCGCCACCACCGGCCGGGTAAAGGCCTCGTCCTCGGCGATCTGCCAGAGCAGATCGACACCGGGCTGCAACTGCTGCGGATTCAGCCGCGTCCACAGCACCGCGCCGCTGGAGCTGGGATCGCCGCTGGCCAGCGAGGCGGGAAACACCGCCGCCGCATCGCCGCTGCCCAGCGCCGGCAGACTGAGCGCCTGCGGTTGCGCGCGCGGGATCACCTCCAGTTCGGCCCCACCCTCGCCGCCCACGCCGGTCTCGGCGGGACTGGACTCGCCACAGGCGGAGAGACCACCGCCCAGGGCGAGAGCGGCGGCGGCCTTGAGCAATTCACGTCGGCGCTGTTGGGTCATCGGGTAAGTCTGACGAAACTCTGTTGCAGTTCCTGCGGGTGCCTCGCGCAAACTCCGCACCAGCGCCGCGAGAACTCAGCAATAGCCCAGGCGTTTTGCCAGCGCGAGCACCTCGGGCGCAAAGCCCTGGCGGTCGCGCCGCCAGGGCAGCGGCGCATCGAGGCGGGGCTGCGCCGCCAGCGCCTCCAGTTCGGGCGCAAAGTCGGCCCAGACCTCGGCCTCCAGCCCGCCGCGTACCGAGCCCTCCGGCGTCTGCGCATACAGCCACTCGGCCGGCCGCGCCATGGCCTCGAGATCGGCGCGCGCCAGCGGCAGTTCCAGCCAGTCGCAGAGTCCGCCCAGGCTGCCGGCGAAGTCGGTGTCGAAAGCCTCGCTGTGCAGTCGCCGCCACTGCGACTCTGGCCAGTCGGCAGCCGCCTGCAACAGGTTCTGGTTGCTGCGCAGCCAGGGCAGTTGCGGCTCGGGCAGCGGTGGCGTCTGCGCGTGGTCGCGGAAGTCCACCGGCACGAACAGCTGCTCGCGCAGCCAGGCGGCGTGCAGGCAGCCCTGGCTCCAGGGATGACGGACCAGATGCAGCCAGCGCGCCTGCGGCAGGCGGTCGCGAAAGCCCTGCAGCTCATGCGGACGCAGCGGCATTTCCGCATCAGGGATGACTAGGCGGCGCGGCGCCACCTGTGCAGCCAGCCAGTCGATCAACTCCGTCGTGCTCCAGCCGCGCCGCGCCTGTAGCCAGGCGTCGGCAGCGGCGATCTGCACCGCGCCCTGGCCGCCGAAAGCAAGCTGAGCGACGCTGCGGCGCAGGCCATCGCCATGACTGAGCTGGCTGAGCGCGAAAAGCTCCAGCAGTTCGCCGACCTCCTCGGCCATGCCGGGAAACACCTGCGGCAGCGCGTACAGGCCCGGATGCCGGCCCAGCACGCCGGCCAGCCAGCTCGCGCCGGAGAACGGCGCGGCCAGGATGAACAGAGGCGCGGGTGGGGGCGGCGGCGCGGGCGTGCTCATGTCGCCGCTCCCGGCGGATTCTGGCCCAGCCAGACCTCGCAGCCGCCGCGCGGGTTGTCGCGGTATTCCCAGGCGCCGTTGCGCTGCACCGCCACCCGGGGGCCGAAGGGATTGGCGGTGCCGACGAACAGACCCTGCGGCGTCGAGCCGAAAGTGCGGATGCCCCAGTTGAACTTGTTGCCGAAGCCGTCGCGCGTCACCGGCTGCCAGTGCACACCGTCGGCGCTGCGCCAGAGCTGGCAGCCGCCCCGCTCGCTGAGCCGCTCCAGACCCCAGTGGCGCACCAATCCGGCCACCGTCGCCGGCCAGCGGTGCAGCGGCAGATAGGGCAAGAGGCTGGCCCAGGACATGGTCCCGGCGTAGAGGTGGTCCTCATGCACGGCCATGCGCCAGATGTAGCCGTTGAACAGGTTGTCGAAGCCGGCCGAGTAGCCGGACAGCGGCACCTTCGCGCCCTGCTCGGTGATCCGCGACTCGCCGACGATCACCTCGTAGCTGTCGTCCGGCCAGACCCGCAGCAGCTCGGCGGCGGCCGGGCCGATGCGGTGCGCACGGTGGTAGCCGCCGTTGATGATCCCGCAGCCGACATAGAGCGCGCCCTTGAACTCGCACATGGCGCCGATCACTTCGTTGTGCAGGCCACGGCCGGCGCCACGGTCGAAGACCTTGGTCCAGGTGTAGGGCGGCTGACCGCCACGGGTCTTCCACAGCTCGCCGCCGGTGGCGGCGTTGACCGTGCCGCCGTAGAGATGGCCGTCGTAGACCGCCATCTCGAAGATGGTGGCGTTGTCGGGGTTGCCGAAGCCCTCGGGATTGCTCGGCGTCCAGCCGCCTTGGGCGAGATCGTCGCTGGCGTAGATCACCGCCTCGGAGCCGATGTCCTGCACGAAACCCTTGGCGGTGCCGGAGGCGGTGGGGCTCAGGTGCACGCGGCCATCGAAGGGCTGGATGGTGCGGCAGGCGCGCACCGACGGGCCGAACGGCGGGCGCACCACCGGCGCGAAATGACGGCCGTCCTCGCTGCGCAGCACGTCCGGCGAGTGCGCCAGATGCGGCGACCAGGTGGAGACGTAGAGGCAGGGCGCGCTATCGCTGGCGCCCTGGAACACGGTCATGCCGCGATAGCCGATGTAGCTGGGGATGCCGGCGCGGCCGTTGACGCCGACCACCTCCGGCGAGCGATAGACCCGCAGCCAGGTCTCGGTTTCCGGCGTGTACTCCCAGATCTCGGCGCGGCGGTCGATGCTGTAGAGGTCGGCGGGACTGTCGATGGGCCAGGGTTTGAGGTCCGGCGCCGGGGCGCCGATCTTCAGCGCCGCGAAGCTGCCGCGCATGGTGCCGACGTACACCCGGCCCCGGAACACCGCCATGCTGTGGGCATAGTGGTTCCAGCCGTCGCCGAAGCCGTTGCGGCAGGTGAGGCGGAAGTCATCGAAGCGCAGGCCGCTCATGCGCGCAGGCCCACAACTTCTTCCCCTCCCCCCTCGCGGGGGAGGGTGGCGCGTAGCGTCGGGAGAGGGGGCGGTGGGCTGGAGCGCCTAGGCTCGCAATCCGAGTCAAGCCTGCAAAGAAGAGAAGCACCCCCTCTCCCTAGCCCTCCCCCACCAGGGGGGAGGGAACTGGAGAGCGCTGAATGGCGATCCCGCGCGGCCATCAACACCAGACGGCCCCCCTTACGGAATCCACGACCACAGCTCGACGAACAGGAAGCGCAGCAGCGCGCGGCTGAACACCACGATGGCCGGGTGCCAGTCGCCCTGCAGCTTGGCGTTGCCGGTCATGCCCGGCAGCAGGCGGCGTTCGGGATCGTCCAGCGCCACCTGCACCCGCACTACCTTGCCGTAGGGGCCGTCCTCGGCGGCCGGCGCGATGCGCCGCACCTCGCCGACGAAGCTCGACGCCGGAAACGCCCAGACCCGCGCCCTTGCCTCTTTGCCCGGGGCGATCTCGCCGATGGCGGATTCGGAGATGCGTACCTCGGCCAGGCGCTGCTGGCTGTCCTCGATCACCGCCAGCAGGTCGCCCCGGTTGAGAAACTGGCCGCGCGCGAATTGCAGCGAGCCGGACACCACCACGCCGGCAATCGGTGCCTTCACCTCGGTGTAGGCGAGCTGCTGGCGGTGGTAGACCAGTTGCGCCTGCACGTCACGGATCTGCGCCTCGATGGCGGCGATGCGGTCGGAGACCGCCGGGCTCTTCACCAGCTCCAGGCGCCGGCGCGCTTCCTCCAGCGCCTTGCGGTCGACATCGGCCTGGCCGCGCGCGCGGTCGTATTCCTGGGCGGTCACCGATTTGCGGCGGAAGGCCTCCTGCACCCGCTGCGCCTGCGCGGCCGATACCTCGGCGCGCTTGCTGGCGGTATCGAGCGCGCTGCGGGCGACCTCGACCTCTTCCAGCTTGCCGCCCTTCCCCGCCAGCGACAGATCGGCGCGCAACTGCGCCAGCCGCGCTTCGTTGGAGGCGACCTGGGCGCGCGGCTCGTCGGCGGCAATGCGGGCCAGCACCTGGCCAGCCTTCACCGTCTCGCCCTCCTGCACCAGCACCTCGCGGACATCGCCGGCGGTGAGCGCGCGCACATCGGCGCGGTCGCCCGGCAGCACCAGGAAGTCGCCACTGGGGTGATAGCGGTACGGCAGGCAGGCCAGCACCAGCAGGGCGATGCAGATCGCCCAGAAGCGCCGTGAGCGCTGCCACCAGGGCGGCGGCTGCAACTGGCCGAGATTGAGGTTGCTGGCGCCGGAGCGCGCATTGCGGAAGGACTGCGTCACGATTACCCCCAAGACCACCATCAACGGAACGAGACCGAGCGCGCCGTAGCGCGCGGTCAGAGCTTGCAGCGGAATCAGCATCAGGCCCAGCAACAGCAGCAGGTTGCCGGTGGCGAGAAAGCGGAACAGGTAGAGCAGCGGCTTGGGCAGGCTGCGCTGCGCCGGCGACCAGCCGGTGCCGCGCCGCTGCTTGCTGGCGGTGAAGGCCTGTTCGCGCAGATTGGGAATGCCCAGCCATTGCGCGAGCAGGAAGTAGCCGTCGAGCCGCAGCAGCGGATTGGCGCGCAGCAGCAGACCGAACAGAGCGATGAAGCCGATCCCCAGACTGTAGGGGCTGAGCGCGGTGGCGCTGCCACGGCTCAGGAACCAGGTCAGCGCCGCCAGCGTCACCAGCACCATGGGCGCGGACAGGCCGGCGCCGACGATGCGGGTGCGGGTGGCGCGGTCGCCGGCTTCGGCCGGGCCACGGCTGTCGACATAGAGCATCGGCTGACCGAACAGGCCACGGATCAGACCCAGCTTCGGCTCCAGGCCGGCGTAGCGGCTGATCGCGGCGGCGCGCGCCGAGACCGTCGCCAGGTGCACCAGAGTCCAGCCCAGCAGCATGTTCAGCGCCAGCATGCCGGGGCCGCTCAGGTGGGCGAGGTCGGATAGTACCGCCAGCCGGTGCCGCCACAGTCCATACAGCAGCAGCAGGAACAGCACGACCGAGACCAGCAACGCCGGCGGGCTGGACAGCGGCGCGATCAGCGGCGCGCCGAGGCGGGTCCAGGGCTGCGCCGACACCGCCCGGTAGGGCTTGTAGCGCAGCGTCGAGCGGTCGGTGACCAGGCGCAGCAGGCTGCCCATCAGGCCCGGCCCGGCCAGCGAGCCGGGCATGGTCGAGGGCGGGATCGCCTGGCTGCCGTAGGCACTGCCGCGCACATCGCTGATCGGCGGCGACGGCAGGGGCTCGTCGCGGCCCGGCTCCAGCAGGCCAGCCATCGCCAGTTCGGCGGCGTAGCGCTCCAGGCTCTCGGCGTCGATGTCCAGCCCGCGCGCGCGGGCGGCGTCGAGTATCTCGGCGCCGGAGCGCTGGCCGTCGAACAGCTCGGCGAGTTCGCGCTCTGGCGGCGTCAGCGCCAGCGGCGCCTGCTCGCGACCGGGCGCAAACGCGAGCCAGCCCGGGCGCCGTGGCTGCGGGCGCAGGCTGCCGGGCGCGAAGCGACGGCGGGGATGAGCGCTCATACCGGAGTCGGCGGCGGGATGCTCAGGGCGTGGCGGCAGCCGGCTCGGCACGCAGCAGGCGGTTGACCTGGGCGAGATCGGCGTTGAGAAGCGCGCCGGCGGCGCTCTTCAGGTGCAGGCTGTCGATGATGAACTTGTAGCGGGCGCCGCTGAGATTGGTTTCCGCCTCGGCGAGCTGCTCGATGGCGTCGAGCACCTCGGCATTGGTGCGGGTGCCCACCTCGAAGCCGGCGCGGTTGGCCTCCTCGGCGGCGCGGGCGGCACTGACCGCCTTTTGCAGGGCCAGCAGGCGCTGCGTACCGGCGCTGAGATTGAGCCAGGCGACCTTGGCCTCGCGCTCGGCCTGGGCGCGGGCACTGGCGAGGTCGGCCTCGGCGCGTTTGACCTGCTGTACGCCGCGTTCGATCTCGGCGCTGAGGCGACCACCGGTGTACAGCGGCAGGGTCGCGGCCAGGCCGATGCGCTGGTCGCTCTCGTCGCGCTCGCCGCTGATGCCGCCGCCGTTGTCGATCTCGTAGACGCTGCCAACCAGATCCAGCTGCGGCCAGCGGCCACGGCGCAGGCGCTCGGCTTCGAGCTTGGCGATTTCCAGCTCCAGCACACGCACGGCGACGCCGAGGTTCTGCTGCGCAGCGCGCTCGGTCCAGACCGACATCTCGTCGGGTTGCGGCCGCTTGAGGCTGGCATTGGCGGCCAGCGGCAGCAGCTCCCGGTAGGCCTTGCCGGTCAGCGATTCCAGCAGCGCGAAGGCTGCTTCCACCTGGGTCTGCGCGCTCAGCTGCTCGGCCGAGGCCAGCTCGGCGCCGGCCTGGGCGGTCTTCAGCTCGGCATCGAGCGCGAGACCGGCGGCGGCGCGGCCGGCCACCTGCTCGGCCTGCTGGCGCAGGGTGCGCAGCTTGATGCCGGCGATGCGCTCGCGGTCCTTCACCGCCAGCAGTGCGAAGTAGGCGTCGGCGACGTTGAGCAGCAGGGCTTCCTGCTTGCGCTCGGCCTCGGCCTTGGCGCGCGCCACCCGCTGCTCGGACTGGTCGAGCGCGCTGCGCAAGGGGCCGCTGTACAGCGACTGCCGCAGGGTGGCGCCGTAGGCAAAGCGCGGATAGGTGTCGCTGCGGTCGAAGTTGACCAGACCGTAGTAGTCGCCTTCCACCGAGTCGCGCACCCAGTCGGCGGTGCCGAACAGCGAGAGCTGCGGATACAGCCGCGCGCGGGTCTCGGGCAGCAGCTGCTTGGCCGCCGCGTACTCGGCACGCGCCGATTGCAGTTGCGGGCTGGCGAGCAGCGCGTCGTTGATCACCTGCAGCAGATTGGCCGGCCCGGCCACGGTCTCGGCCGCCTGCGCGCCAGCCCTGGGGGCGGCGACCACGGCCAACAGCAGCAGCCCGCAGGCCACCAGGGCCGTTGTGTGCCGGCCTGAATCATTTCTCCTCCGCATACCTGCTCCCTGGTATTCCGGCGCCGGTGCGCGCCGTCCATGCGCGGCGCTACAACGGCAATCCTGCGATTGTCGCCGCTTGCGCGCGCAAGTGCGAGATGAGTCTTGTCTTGGCGTGCAGGCCGGTGCCGCCGGGGCCGGGCGCCAGAAACAGAAAAGCCCGCACTGGCGGGCTTCGGGCGGCGGCAGTATGCAGTGGCGTTCCCACGGGGATTCGAACCCCGGTTACATCCGTGAAAGGGACGTGTCCTAGGCCTCTAGACGATGGGAACGAGGCGTACTGCATGTCATCAGTGCTGGACTGATCTCGCCCGTTTCATGGTCGCTCAATGCAGCCTTGCGAAGCCAAAAAACGGGAAACCAAAAAAATTTGGTGGAGCTAGTCGGGATCGAACCGACGACCTCTTGCATGCCATGCAAGCGCTCTCCCAGCTGAGCTATAGCCCCTTGCGGAGGCCGCGAATTATACGCGGCCGATACCGAAACGCAACCACTATTTTTCACGCTGCCTGCCACAGCGCAAAGACCACCCGGCGCGGCACTAATCCCGGTAGTCGAGGTCGCGGCCATAGCTCTCCGGCAACCGCCGCAAGGCCAGCAGCGCCAGAGCGAAAACCAGGCCACCGATTACCAGCGTGGCGCTGACCAGGCCAAGCAAGGGCCAGAGCAGCTTCACCCCCAGCGTCACCGGCACCGTGGCGGCGCGCACCAGGTTGGGCACGATGGTGGTCACCGTGGCGCGCAGGTTGGTGCCGAACTGCTCGGCTGCCAGGGTCACGAAGACCGTCCAGTAGCCCTGGGCGAGTCCGATCAGGAACAGCAGCTGGCAGTACCGCTCGGGACCGTCGCTGCGCATCAGGCCCAGGCTCAGCGCCAGCAGTGCCAGCAGCGCCACCGCCAGCACCCGCCGCCGCGAGCGCAGCCATTCGCTGACCAGGCCGGAGCAGCCGCTGCCCAGGGCCAGACCCAGCGCCTGCCAGCGCAGCGCCTCGCCGACCAGCAAGGGCTGCGCGTGGCCCAGGGCCTTGCCGTACTCCGGCGCGAAGTTCACGAACAGTGCCGAGGCGTACCAGATCGGCACGCCGATCCAGGTCACCGCCAGGAAGCGCCGCCGCAACCTGCGGCTCCCAAGCAGGCGCCGCAAACCCTCGCCGCCCCGGACGCCCGGCAGGCCCCGCTCGCGCAGGAACAGCGGCGACTCGGAGAGCACCTGCAGGCGCAGCAGCAGCACCAGCAGGCCGGCGCCGCCGCCCAGCAGGTAGGCGGTGCGCCAGGGCAGCCACTGGCCGGCGTAGGAGGCAGCCAGGGCGCCGACCAGGCCCAGGAAGGAGATCAGCGTGGTGCCATAGCCACGCAGCCGGCGTGGCAGGGATTCGGAGATCAGGGTGATGCCGGCGCCCAGCTCGCCGGCCAGGCCGATGCCGGCCAGCAGCCGCAGCAGCGCGTACTGCTCGACACTGCTGACGTAGGCATTGGCGATATTGGCCAGCGAGTACAGCGCGATGGTGGCGATCAGCGCCTGCCGGCGGCCGTAGCGGTCGCCGAACCAACCCCAGAACACCCCGCCGATAAGCATGCCGCTCATCTGCAGGTTGAGCAGGGCGATGCCCCAGTCGGTATTGGCCGCGCCGTCCAGACCCAGCTCACGCAGCGAGGCGACCCTAACGACGCCGAACAGCACGATGTCGTAGAGATCGACGAAATAGCCCAGCGCCGCCGCCAGCACCGCCAGCAGCTGCGCCTTGCGCGTGGCCGGGTTCACTGAGCCCAAAGCCCGTGAAGAAATCCCAGCGAGCACGGCCTGCTGCAAGGAACAGCCGCACAGCAACCGCAGCGCACCGACGTGCCTGAGGACTGCGAGCACCGCATGGCACTTGCGCCGGCGCTGGCGTTACCGCCCCGGCTTGGGCCAGGGGCGCAGCAGGACAGCGCAGTCGATTTATTCACGGGCTTTCACGCCGACATATACAAGCCGCCATTCACCGGGATGTTGGCGCCGGTGATGTAGGCCGACTGGGCGTCGCAGAGAAAGCACACCACCCTTGCGATCTCCGCCGGCAGCCCCAGTCGACCGAGCGGGATCTGCGCGCGGATCTTGGCCAGCGCCTCGGGCTTGATGGCGGCGGTCATCGGCGTCTCGATATAGCCCGGTGAGACGGTGTTGACGGTCACACCCTGTGCCGCCCCTTCCTGCGCCAGGGCCATGGTGAAACCGTGCAGCGCCGCTTTCGCCGCCGAATAGTTGGCCTGGCCGAACTGGCCTTTCTGGCCGTTCACCGAGGAGATGTTGACGATACGGCCGTAGCCGCGCGCGCACATGGCGGTGAACAGCGGCTGGCTTAAGTGGAAGGCGGCGTCGAGATTGGCGGCCATCACCTCGCGCCATTGTCTCAGGCTCATTTTCACGAAGCGGGCATCGCGGGTGATGCCGGCGGCGTTCACCAGCACGTCGACAATCTCGAATGGCGTCGGCAGACCGGCCAGCAGCGCGGCACAGGCCTCGGGGTCGGCGAGGTCGCAGAAACGGATGGCGATCTCCGGCCCAAGCCGCGCCTGCAACTCGGGCAGGCGCGCGGCTTCGGCGGGGTGCCCGATGGCCAGCACGTCGAAACCTGCGGTCCGCAGCTGCCGGCAGATTTCTCCGCCGATGGCGCCAGTGCCGCCGCTGACCACGGCCGTCGGTAAGCGCATCGCCTCAACGCCCCTTCTTGCGCCGGCCCGCGTACGGCTCCGGCACTTCAGGGTCGAGCTGCCGCTCCAGGGTATGCGCGGCCTCGACCTTCTCCAGGCTGATGTCGTAGTCGAGCACCAGCGGCGGCGAGCGGCGGCCATCGGGCGTGATCGCCACGGCTTGCAGCCGCAACGGCGCGGCGACGTAGAGCGGATGCTCCGGCCGATACAGCGGCGAGCCGCTGTCGGGCGAGGTGCCGCTGGTGGTGTAGACGATGAAGGCGGCGGGGTCGCTGGCGGTCAGCCGCACTTGCTGCGGTTGCTCGTAGACGCCGCCAGCCGGACTGGCGCTCAAGCTCAGCTCGCCGGCCGGCTGGTAGCCCTCGGCGCCAGCGTAGCGCGCCAGCGGACTGGCGAGGCCAGACCCGGCGTGCGCGGCATAGCAACTGCTCACCCGGCCCGGCTTCAGCGGCCAGACCTGCGCGGGCACGACGGCGGCGCCCGGCTCCAGGCCATCGTCGGCACAGTAGAGCCGCGCATCCGGCTGGTCGCTGCGCAGCTGCTCACCCTCGCGCAGCAGCTGCGGCGGACTGGCGCGCGGCAGCGGCTCGTGGACCTCGGACAGGAAGGCCAGCACCGGTTGCAGGGTTTCCGGCCGGCGCGGCAGGTCCATGTGGTCGAACCAGGCGCCGTGTTCGCGGTTGTACGCGAGGTTGCGCGCGCCCTCGAGGGCCGGGCTGTCCTGACTCGGCTTGGGATAGAACACGTCGGCCCAGCCGCCGCCGTCGTAGAGCATGAAGTAGCGCGTCGGCCCCGGCGTTTCGCCACCACGGTTGAGCTGCGCCAGCCAGGGGCTGCCGGGCGCCAGCTCCCAGGCGGTCAGCCGCTGCTGGCCACGGCTGTCGCTGGAGGCGGTCCAGGTGCCGTGATTGGCGCCGGCGATGCCGACGAAGTTGCGCACCCGGTGGTAGCTGTTGGTCTGCTTGAGCCATTGCCGCACCACCGTCACCCCCAGCGAATGGGCGACGATGTCGACCTGCCGCACCGGCACGCCGCGCTTCTTCGACAGGTAGTTGATGACGCTGTTGACGCTGCGCTCCAGGCTCGGCACCGACAGCTCGTTGGAGTCGAAGTAGCGGACATTGTCCCAGCCGTAGCCGAAGGCCCAGAGCTCGTCCCGGCTGTAGCCCTGATGCAGGAAGTAGTCGCGGGTCGGCAGCCAGTAGCGGGCCGAGACGGTGTTGCCGTGCACGAAGATCACCGGCGTGCGGTAGACGCCGCTGGCCTGGTCGCTGCCGAAGCCCGGCATGGGCTGGCCGGTCTCGGCCGACAGCGGCGGCCGGAAGTCGGCCGGGAAGTCGTGCAGGCCGGGCACCGTCATGCCCAGGCGCGGCAGCAGGGTCTCGCGAGCCGGCAGGCAGGCCGCCAGCAGCGGCAACAGCAGCAGGGCGACGAAACGGGACCGGCTCACGGCGCCCAGAACAGGTAGACGAAGCGGAGTTCGAGGTAGGGCGAGGCCGAGGTGGCCGCCGCCTCGCCGACCCCGAACAGGGTCGCCACTTCCTGGGCGAAGGCGTTGTCGCCGACCCCGGTGTTGTTGCGGTCGGGGCCCGGGCAGTTGCTCACCGCGCAGACGTCGTAGACCACGTCGATCTGGCTGCCACGTCCGGAGATCGGCTGCACCACCCGCGCCTGCAGCACCGTCGAAGTGCGGTAGACGTAGTAGATGCCGGCGCTGACCAGACTGGCCTGCACGCCGTTGTCCTGGTAGGGGCCGCTACGCGGCTGCAGGTAGAAGGAGTCCAGCAGCGGCGAGTTGCAGAGCGTGCTGCCAATACCCAGCGCGGCGCACAGGGTCTCCGGCGCCAGCGGCTGATCCTTGAAGTTGATGCTCACCTGGTCGTAGTAATTGGGCCCCACCGACTTGTGCCAGGAGTAGCCGAGATCGGCATACCAGCGCTCGCTGAACTTCCAGGTGAAGTTGACCTCGGCATTGATCCAGTCGGCGATGCGGGTCGGCGAGGTGCCGCCGAAGGCCGGCTTGTCGTTGTCGCCATTGATCTGGTAGGCCAGCGTGCCGTCGATGCTCAGCCGGCCGTAGAGGTTGGCGTTGAAGGCGAGTTGCGGGGTGATCGTTCGGTAATTGGTGCCGACGTTGAGCATCGCGTCGGGATCGTACTGGCCGATCGGCTCCTTCAGCGTCGCCGACAGCAGGCCGTTGAACTTCAGCGGTCCGTAGCGGTGCTCGCTGGTGTAGAGCCCGCACAGCGCGAACAGATCGGAGAGGCCATTGCTGCCGGCCTGGGCGCCGAACTGGCGGCCGCGTTCGGCCACCTGCGAGGTGTTCTGCTGGTAGCCAAAACCACCGATCAGGCGGCAGAACTGGTCGTGATCCTTGAGGTAGGGGACGCCAGTGTCGCGAAACACGTTGCCCACCCACAGCACCTTGAACAGCGCCAGCGCGGTGTCGGTACTGGCGCCGGCCGGCACGAACGGCCGCCCCAGCTCCACCCGTCCGCCATCGCGGTCGAACACCTCGTTGATCTGGCTCAGGATCAGCGTGCCCTCGGTGTAGGTGCCGTTGGGCTTGACCGAATACTCGTCGAGGTGCGGCGTGAACAGCACGCCGGCCTGCGCCAGCGCCGGGTAGGCGACCAGCGTCAGGCCCAGGGCCAGACTCAGCGTTTGCAGCCAGCGCATGCGTAGGGGTCTCCCTGACCGAATTGATAGCGCAGGCTCAGCGTCCAGCGGTCCGAGGCGAACACCCGCGCCGCTCCCAGGCCGTCCACCAGCACGGTGTCGCCGGCGCTGACATTGCAGCCGAGTCCGCCCGGCGTGCAGCCGGCTGGCGCGCGGTTGGTGTAGGGCAGCAGGAACTGGCCACTCTTGCCCGACAGCGGGTGGCTGTACTGCAGGCCGATCAGTACCCGCTGGCTGGCGAACCAGTGCAGCCCGAGCCCGGTTTCGCGCAGGGCGCTGCCCTCGTCCTGGTAGTTGCCGGGCGTGGGGAAGGTGTCGACGCTACCGGGAATGCCGCCCGGCGAAGGCGGGTTGGGCGAGTAGCGCGGATTCAGGTAGCGGTTGTGCCCGCCCTGGCGGTCCAGCCCGTAGACACTGGCGTACCAGCCGCTGACCAGCCGCTGGGCAAGGCTGAGGTCGATCAGCCGGTCGCTGCCCTGGCGCGCCGGATCCAGGGCGCCGAACGCCGGCTCCTCGTTGTCGAAGTAGTGGCGCCAGGTGAAGCCGGCGTCGACCAGGCCGCCGCTCCAGGGCTGCCAGTGCCCGCCGAGCTGCAGCTGCGCTGCGGCGGTGTTGCTGCCGGCATTCACCGGCGCATCGCGGTCGTAGCGGCCGAACGGCAGGCGGACGCCGACCGTGGCCAGCAATGCGTACGGCGGCCGCTCGCCCGAGCGCCAGCCACTGCTGGGCGAGCCAAGCAGGAAGCTGCCGAACTCGAAACCGAGGTCGCCGACGCCGCTGCCGTTGTTGCGCAGGTCGTCGGCATCGGTACTGGCGTCGTCGCTGGCGTCGGCGGCGAACTCGGCCAGCCGGCCGTCGGTGCGGACGCTGGCCTGGTTCAGGCTGACCCGCAGCAAATGGGTGCGGCTGGAGAAAAACGGCAGGTCGCGGCCCTCGAACAAGGGCAGATGCCAGGTCAGGCTGGCGCGCAGACGGCGCTCCGGAAAAGCCGTGTGGCCGCCGGCCTGCGGCGCGGCGCTGCCCTGGCGGTCGCCATTGCGGTCGTAGCTGCTGTCGGCCGGATCCAGGGCGTAGCTGGCGTCCAGATAGAGACCGGGATACAGCGGCAGGTAGCGCCCGAACTGCGGCGCCGGCTCGGCGGCCTGGGCCGGCGGTAGCGCCAGCCAGACCAGCAGGGCCAGGCCGGCACAGCGGGCGGACAATCCGGTACGACTCATCTGGCCTTGACTCTCCTGCTGCGACGCGCCACCGATCTGCGGCGACAGGGCCCGGCCACTTCCCGGTGGCGACAGGCCAGTTTCTTCCGTGAACGGGCTCTTGAGGGCCAAGCTTATCGCGCCCGCCGCCCTCGCGGGCGAGTCCATGCTCATTCCAAAACCAGGCCGCGCGCCTTGAGCTTGGCACGCAACTCCGGCAAGGCCGCCTGGGCGGCGCGCTCGCCGGCCAGGATCGCCCGGTGCTTGCCCTCGAAGTCGGTGGAGGTGACATCGCGCATGTCCGGCACCACCACCACGTCGGCCAAGGGGTATTCCGACTCGCGGATGGTCTTGCCCATGATCCCGAAGGTGCGCATCACCACGTCGAGCTTGCCCTGCGCCTCGCGCTGGTCGGGCGGCGCGGCGACATCCACCGCGATCACGAAGTCCGCCCCCATCTGCCGGGCATAGCGGATCGGCACCACGCTGACCAGGCCGCCGTCGACATAGTCCTCATCCCCGATCCGCGCCGGCGCGAACACGCCGGGCACCGCCGAGGAGGCCTGCACCGCCAGCCCGGTTTCGCCGCGCTCGAACAGCACTGCCTCGCCGGTCTTGAGCTTGACCGCCACGCAGGCGAAGCGCGGCTTGAGCTGCTGGATGGTCTTGTTCTTGACCGCGCCGTTGATGAAGTGGCGCAGGGCGTCGCCCTTGATCAGGCCCTTGCCGAACAGCGTCCAGTCGGAAACCGTGGCGCGGTCCAGATCGAAGGCCATCTGCTGCAGATCGAAGCCCGAATAGCCGGCCGAGTACAGGGCGCCGGCGACACTGCCGGCGCTGGTGCCGACCACCATCTCCGGCTTCAGGCCGTGGCTTTCCAGCACCTTGATGACGCCGATGTGGGCGAAGCCGCGCGCGGCGCCGCCGCCCAGCGCCAGGGCGATCTTCGGCGGCGGCGGTGGCGGTACGGTCGGCGCCACGACCGGCGGCAGCTCCGGGGCCGGGGGCGGCTTGCCGCCGAACAGGCCGCAGGCCGCCATCGGCAGCGACAACAACAGAAGCAGGCCCCGCCAGCGGCGGAACGGGAGCGCAGTCATGGGAGCAATCTAGGGAACGTGGGATGCGCCCGATTCTAAGCCGCCCGCCAGCCGACTTTGCGGCCGCCCCGGCATGGGCGATGCTGCCGCCCTACCCGCCCCCGAGACTTGCCATGCGCTCCCTGCTCGTGCTGCTGCTGACCCTCGGCGCCCTGCCCGCGACGGCCGGCGACCGCATCACCGGCAAACCGTTCGCCAGCCGCAGCGAGGTGATCGCCCTGCACGGCATGGCCGCCACCAGCCAGCCGCTCGCCACCAATGCCGCACTGGACATCCTCAAGGCCGGCGGCAGCGCGGTGGACGCGGCGATTGCCGCCAACGCCATGCTCGGTCTGGTGGAACCGACCGGCAACGGCATCGGCGGCGACCTGTTCGCCCTGGTCTGGGATGCGCGCAGCCAGCGCCTGTACGGGCTCAATGCCAGCGGCCGTTCGCCCAAGGGGCTGACGCTGGCGACGCTGCGCGAACGCCTGAAGTCCGAAGGCCTGGAGCGCCTGCCGCCGCTGGGCCCGCTGCCGGTGAGCGTCCCGGGCGCGGTCGATGGCTGGTTTGAACTGCACGGCAAGTTCGGCCGGCTGCCGATGAAGCAACTGCTGGCCCCGGCCATCCGCAGCGCCCGCGAGGGGCATCCGGTCAGCGAGCTGATCGCCTACTACTGGGCGCGCAGCGTGCCCAGACTCGCGAAGTTCCCCGGCTTCCGCGAGCAGATGACCCTGAACGGCCAGGCGCCGAAGAAGGGCGAGATCTGGAAGAACCCCCATCTCGCCAACAGCCTGGAGGCCATCGCCAAGGGCGGGCGCAAAGCCTTCTATCAGGGCCGGATTGCCCACACCATCGCCGACTACGTGCAGGCCCAGGGTGGCTATCTGAGCTACGAAGACTTGGCCAGCCACCGCAGCGAATGGGTGGAGCCGGTCTCCACCAACTACCGTGGCTACGAAGTATGGGAGCTGCCGCCCAACTCGCAGGGCATCGCGGTCTTGCAGATGCTCAATCTGCTCGAAGCCTATGACCTCGCCAAGGCCGGCTACGGCAGCCCCGAGCATCTGCACTGGTTCATCGAGGCCAAGAAGATCGCCTTCGAGGACCGCGCCAAGTTCTACGCCGACCCGGCCTTCAACAAGCTCCCGGTCGCCGAACTGATCAGCAAGCCCTACGCCCAGGAGCGCCGCAAGCTGCTCGACCCGACCAGGGCGGCAAAGCGCATCGAAGCCGGCAACCCGGCGCTACGCCAGGGCGACACCATCTACCTCACCACCGCCGATGCCGAAGGCAACATGGTGTCGCTGATCCAGAGCAACTACCGTGGCATGGGCAGCGGCATGACGCCGCCGGGCCTGGGCTTCGTGCTGCAGGACCGTGGCGAGATGTTCAGCCTGGAAGACGGCCACGCCAACGTCTATGCGCCGGGCAAGCGGCCGTTCCAGACCATCATCCCAGCCTTCATCAGCAAGGACGGAAAACCCTGGGTGAGCTTCGGCGTGATGGGTGGCGACATGCAGCCGCAGGGGCATGTGCAGATCGTCATGAACCTGATCGACTTCGGCATGAACCTGCAGGAAGCCGGCGACGCGCCGCGCATCTACCACACCGGCTCCAGCGAGCCGACCGGTGAGCTGATGACCGATGGCGGTGTGGTGAATCTGGAAAGCGGTTTTCCCGCCGAGTCGGTGCGCAGCCTGCTCGACAAGGGCCACCAGCTCGGCTGGGACCTGGGCGGCTACGGCGGCTACCAGGCGATCCTGCGCGATCCCAAGACCGGCGTGTATTACGGGGCTTCGGAGTCGCGCAAGGATGGGATGGCGGCGGGGTATTGAGGCAGGGTTTAGCTGCGACCACACAACTGGATATTTATGGCAACGCCGAAACAACAACTAGGGGCTTTGGGAGAGCAGCTCGTTGCAAAAATCTGCGCCTGCCCAAAATGCAAAAAGCCTAAAACCCTCAAGCGGCTACCAACCAACTTCAAATGTGCCGATTTGATCTGTGACTTTTGCGGGTTCCTCGCTCAAGTCAAAACAATGTCCACAGCTGCCGTGTCACCGCTACCTAAACAAATTTTGGGAGCCGCATGGGGACCGCAGAAAGCCAGGATGGATGCAGCCATCTACTTTCCCCTCTTCCTTGTCCTCAAGACTCCGTCGGATTACGCCGTCTATTACTTACCAACCGATTTTCAAAGCCCAGCATTGTTTTCAGTGAGGAAACCGCTCTCTCAAACTGCACGACGAAAGGGATGGCAGGGCTTTATGTACGTCCTTGAATCCCTGCCGGAGGGGGCTTTTGTCCGACTTGCATAGCGGCGTAAGGTGGGCAAAGTGCAGCGTGCCCACGCGGCTGCCGGCAGATTGAGGGGTGGGCTGAAGCCCACCCTACGCCGCCAAATCGCGCAAAGCCTCATTGAGCACCCGATCAGAAACACCACGCTTCTTGAGCGCCTTCTTGAGCTTCTCGACCGCATCGTCGTTATGTGCCGCCTCGTCGCGGCGCAGCCCCTCGCTGATGTAAGCCTTGAGCAAGGTCTGATAACCGGTATAGCCCTTGTGCGGGGCAATCGACTTGAGGCTTTCCACCACGTCCACTGGGATGCGCAGCGTGATGCTGGTGGTAGGGCGGTCCTTGGTCAGGCGCTTCTTGATGGATTCACTCAGCACGGGAACGGCGACCGGTTAGCTAGGCTGCTTTTAGCGCCGGGCTGATCTCCAGCGGCAGGTAACCCGCGCTCTTGGCATCGAGGATCTCGATCTCGGCGATTTCACCACTCTCGGTCATGCCCAGATTGACATTCCAGTTCAGCGACACATCGCGCACCACAGCACCGCCGGCGAGCCGGATCAGCAGTACGTCGTCCTGGGCGTTGTAGTCCATCTTCATGTTGGAACCTCCTGAAGCTGCCAGTTGATCATGACCGTCTTGACGATCAAGGCGGAATCCAGATGAACCGCCGTGCACACAAGATTATCCTCCCTTCCGGCCAGGGATCTGTAAATCCAGCAATGGCTCGCGTCCTTGTGGCGCAGCTCGCCAGTCTCAATCAAGTTGAGCAATTCGACTTGGCTGACACTCCGCTGGAGCATGCGCAAGGCGGCATGCGAAGTGATCCAGACCCGCTTCTGAAAGCGCTCGCTGAAACCGGCTGGCTCGGTAGCGCTCATCCGCTCAGCGCCTAGGCATCATCCCCGGCGGCAGCTTGCCGGCCAGTGAGCGCATCATCTTGGCCATGCCGCCGCCGGCCATCTTCTTCATCATGTCGCGGGTCTGATCGAACTGGCGCAGGAGTTGGTTCACCTGCTGCACCTCGACGCCGGAGCCGGCGGCGATGCGGCGCTTGCGGCTGGCCTTGATGAGGTCGGGGAACTGCCGCTCCTGCGCCGTCATCGAGTTGATGATGGCGATGGTGCGCTTGACCTGCTTTTCCGGGTTGGCGTTCTTGAGCTGCGCCTGCAGATTGGCGCCGCCCGGCAGCTTCTCCAGCAGCGAGTCGAAGCCGCCCATGTTCTGCATCTGCAGCATCTGCTCGCGGAAGTCGGCGAGATCAAAACCCTTCTTGCTCTTGAGCTTGGCGGCGAGCTTGGCGGCCTTTTCGGCATCGACCCGCTGCACGGTCTCTTCGATGAGGCCGAGCATGTCGCCCTGGCCGAGGATGCGCGCGGCGATGCGGTCGGGGTGGAAGACTTCCAGCTTGTCGCTCTTCTCGCCGACGCCGATGTACTTGATCGGCGCGCCGGTGACCTGACGCACCGAGAGCGCGGCGCCGCCACGCGAATCGCCGTCGGCCTTGGTCAGCACCACGCCGGTCAGCGGCACCCGGTCGGCGAAGGCGCGCGCAGTCTTGGCGGCGTCCTGGCCGGTCATGGCGTCGACCACGAACAGGGTTTCGACCGGATCGAGCGCGGCGTGCAAGCCGGCCAGCTCGACCATCATGTCCTCGTCCACCGTGGTGCGGCCGGCGGTATCGACGATCAGCACGTCGGCATAGGTCTTCTTCGCCTGCTCGACGGCGGCGCGGGCAATCGCCTGCGGCGACTGGCCGACTTCCGAGGGGAAGAACTCGACACCGACCTGGCCGGCGACGATGCGCAACTGTTCGATGGCCGCCGGGCGGTAAACGTCGCAGGAGACCACCAGCACGCTCTTCTTCTCGCGCTCCTTCAGGAGCTTGGCGAGCTTGCCGACGGTGGTGGTCTTGCCGGCACCCTGCAAACCGGCCATCAGCAGGATGGCGGGCGGCTGGGCACGCAGATTGAGCGGCACCACTTCGCCACCCAAGGTGTCAGTCAGCGTCTGCTGCACCAAGCGCAGGAAGGCCTGACCCGGGGTGAGGCTCTGGGTGATCTCGGCACCCAGCGCCTTGGCCTTGACCGCGTCGACGAAGCCCTTGATGACCGGCAGGGCGACGTCGGCCTCCAAGAGCGCCATGCGCAACTCGCGGGCGGCGCTGTTGATCTGGTCTTCGGTCAGGCGGCCCTGGCCGCGCAGGCTGTCGAGCACGCCGGACAGGCGCTGGCTGAGTGATTCGAACATGGGCTTCGAGGTATTCGGAAAAAGGTCGAGAAGCGTCGCGAGCGAAGGGAGTTCGCGATCCGCCAGCGCGCAGAAACCGCAGCGTACTTAAAAGTACGTGAGGATTTCGAGCACTGCCGGAGCGCGAAATACCGAGCGCAGCAGCTTCCTGCGCTTACAGCATGAAGATTTCGCCGGATTCGAGATGATGATAATTCCAGCCGACCAGCAGCGCCGCGCACTGGCGCTGGATCAGGGCCTCGGTGCCAGGCTTGTGATGGGTCAGCAGCAGCTGCGGGCGGTGCCGGAGCTTGCCCAGCTCGCGCGCCAGGAGCGAGGGCGTGAAGTGCTTGGAGGCGGCGCCCAGCTCTTCCTGCTCGTCGGGGAAGGCGATCTCGATCATCAGCAGATCCAACCGAGGCAGGGCGTTGAGCGCATCCCACAGGCTGTCGCAGGCCCAGGTGTCGCCGCTGAAGGCGAACACGCCGGTCGGCGACTGCACCGCCAGTCCGACCGCAGGCACGGTGTGCAGCACCTCGAAGCTGTGCAGCACCCGCTGCTCGCCCAAGTCCAGGCGCTGACCCACCGGCAGGGGCTCCCAGCGGAGCAGGGGCTGTTCGGGATTGGGCAGCTGGGAGAAATCCGGCCAGATCTTCCAGTTGAAAATGTGATCGCGGATCGCGCTCAGCGTCGCCTCGCTGGCGTGGACGCGGATCGGCGAGTCGATCAGATCAAACAGGTTGTCGGCCATGAAGGCCAGGCCGCAGACGTGATCGAGATGCGCGTGGCTGAGCACCACGTGGCGGATGCGCCGCATCTGCGACAAGGCCAGATCGCCGACGCCAGTGCCGGCGTCGATCAGGATCTCGTCGTCTATCAACAGACTGGTGGTGCGCAGGCTCGGCCCCACCCCGCCGCTGCACCCCAGGATTTTGATCCGCATCGGAATTCGCAAGCCCCTGATTAACGACGATTTGAGTCTAGCATGCAGCCCGTGGAGCCCCGGCCGCAGGCCAGGGAGCCAGTGCTATCCTGCGGCCATGTCGCTGCCCATCCTGCCCCTGGCGCTGATTGCCCTCGTTGCCTATGCGCATGCCTCCTGGCGGGCGGCGGGCGCCCGGCAGGACCGCTCCGGGCTGATCTCGCTGCTGCTGGCGCTCGGCTGCCACGGGCTGGCCCTGGTCGGCAGCCTGCAAGAGGCCGATGGCCGGCTCGGACTCACCCAGGCGCTGTCATTGGTCACCTGGCAGACCGCCCTGCTGCTGGCCCTGCTCTGGCGGGTCAATACCCTCTGGCCGCTGCGTACCGCGATCTATCCCCTGGCGGCGGCTGGCGCCCTGCTGGTGGCGGTCTGGCCTTCGCGCTCGGGTGCCGAGGCGCCGCACGACTGGAAGATCGCCCTGCACGTGGCCTTGTCGATCTTCGCCGCCGGCCTGCTGACCCTGGCGGCCGCACAGGCGGTGGCGCTGTCGGTGCTCGACCGCCTGCTGCACAAGCCGGAGCAGCTCAACCGGGTATTGCGGATGCCGCCCATGCAGTCGGCGGAGGACTGGCTGTTTCAGCTGATCGGCGCCGGCTTCTTCGTGCTGTCCCTGGCGCTGCTGTCGGGACTGATCTTCGTCGACAACCTGTTCGACCAGCACCTGGTGCACAAGACCCTGCTGTCGATCCTGGCCTGGGCGATCTTCGGCGCCCTGCTGCTGGGCCGTCGCCGCTGGGGCTGGCGTGGCCGCCGGGCGGTGCGCTGGGCGCTGAGCGGCTACGGCCTGTTTCTGCTCGCCTATTTCGGCAGCAAGCTGGTGCTGGAGCAATTTCTAGGCCGCCACTGGAGTTAGCCACCCGCCGTGGGTTCGGTTTGGCTTGACACCCCGCCCCGCCGTTCGCTAACTATGGTCGCCCTTGTGGTCACCGGCTGTAGCCGCACTTGAACGAATTGTCCCTGGGCCTGGAGATGGCGCTCCTGGTCTTCCTGCTTGCTCTTTCGGCGTTTTTCGCGGCCTCGGAAACCGGCCTGATGACGCTGAACCGCTACCGCCTGAAGACCCGCGCCCAGCAGGGCGACCGTGGCGCCAGGCTGGCGCAGAAGCTGCTGGACCGGCCCGACCGGCTGATCGGTCTGCTGCTGCTGGGCAAGAACTTCTCCGACAACGCCGCCACCGTGGTCGCCACCCTGGTCGCCATCGAGCTGTTCGGCGATAACGAAGTGGTGCTGGGCATCACCACCGTGAGTCTGACCGTGGTCATGCTGGTGTTCTCCGACGCCGCGCCGAAGACCCTGGCGGCGCTGTATCCGGAGCGGGTCGGCATTCCTTCCGCCTACATCAACTACCCGCTGCAATGGCTGCTGACGCCGGTGGTATGGACGGTGAGCCTGCTCAGCAACGGCGTGCTGCGCGCCATCGGCGTGACCAAGGAAGACGCCGCCACCCACTCGCTGTCCACCGAGGAGCTGCGCACGGTGGTGGTCGAAGCCGGCGCGATGATCCCGCAGCGCCACCAGCGCATGCTGCTGTCGATCCTCGATCTTGAGCACGCGACGGTCGAGGACATCATGATCCCGCGCAACGAGATCATCGGCATCGACCTCTCCGAGCCCTGGGAACAGATCCACGAGGTGATCGTCGCCAGCAGCCACACCCGGCTGCCGGTGTTCAACGGCTCCATCGACGACCTGAAAGGCGTGGTGCACCTGCGCAAGCTGGTGCGCGCCGCCGCCCAGGGTCAGCTCAACCTCGACAGTCTGATGGGGCTGGTGCGCGATCCCTACTTCATCCCCGAGGGCACGCCTCTCAACCAGCAGTTGCTCAACTTCCAGGACCAGAAGCGGCGCATCGGCTTCGTGGTCGACGAGTACGGCGACATTCAGGGCCTGGTGACGCTGGAAGACATCCTGGAAGAAGTGGTCGGCGAGTTCACCAGCGACCCAGCCACCCGCCAGAAGCACGTGACCCTCGACCACGACGGCTCCGCACTGGTCAGCGGCAACGTCACCATCCGCAGCCTCAACCGCAGCCTGCAATGGAAGCTGCCCACCGACGGCCCGAAGACGCTCAACGGTCTGGTGGTGGAGCAGCTCGGCGACATCCCCAAGACCGGGCGCAAGCTGCGCATCGCCGACTACGAGTTCGAGATCATCGAGGCACGCGCCAACGCGGTGAAGACCGCGCGCATCCGGCCGGCGCCCAGCGAAGAACTGCTCTAGAACCTAGAGCCAGATCCAGCCGAGCACCGCGCTCAGGGCCAGCAGCGGCACCACGCCCAGCCAACCGCGCACCAAGGCCAGCAGACCGAGAGAGGCCAGCAGCGCCGAGCGGGCATCGAAACCCGAGGCCGGCCAGAACTGCTGTACCGCCAGCACCACCGCCAGGTGGGCGATAGCCGCCAGGACCACCGCGCCGATGGCACTCAGCGGCGCGGTCAGCGCACTGAAACTGCGGCTGCGCTCCACCCAGGGCGCGCCCAGCAGGATGAACAGGAAGGACGGCAGAAAGGTGAAGAAGCTCGCCACCAACGCGCCGGCGATACCCGCCGCCCAGTGCTGCTCGACACCCGCCGCGCCGAGGTAGCCGATGAAGGCGACCACCATGATCAGCGGCCCCGGCGTGCTCTCCCCCAGGGCCAGGCCGTCGAGCATCTGCGGCGCGCTGATCCAGCCATAGGTCTGCACCGCGTTGTGGAACACATAGGGCAGCACCGCATAGGCGCCGCCGAAGGTCAGTAGCGCGGCCTGGGTGAAGAAGGCCGCCATGTCGGTGAGCCGGCCCTCCGCGCCATCCAGCAGCCGCAGCAGTCCCCATACCGCCAGGCCCAGCCCCAGGCCCAACAGGGCGATGGCCAGCAGGCGGTGGGGACGAATCTCGGCATGCGCCGGCGTCGGGCTGTGATCGTCGATCAGCGCCGGCCGCCGCTCCTCGGCCAAGGCCGGCGTCGCCGCAGGCGCGGCAAAGGCGTCGCGCCAGAGCCAGCCGCAGAGCGCTGCCAGCGCCAGCAGCAAGGGAAAGGTCCAGGCTTGGACCGGCAGCAGGCTCAGTACCGCGAACGCGAGCAGCGCCAGCCAGCGCGCAGGCGGGCGCCGCAGACTGCGACTGCCAACCCGCCAGGCAGCGTGGGCGATGACGGCGATCACCGCCGGCTTGACCCCGGCCAGCAGCGCGGCGGAGGCGGTGCTGCCCAGCGCCAGATAGGCCCAGGACAGCGCGATCAGCAGCAACAATGAGGGCAGTACGAACAACAGACCGGCGGCAATCCCACCACGCACGCCGTGCAACAGCCAGCCCAGATAGGTCGCCAGCTGCTGGGCTTCCGGGCCGGGCAGCAACATGCAGTAGTTGAGTGCGTGAAGAAACCGGCCCTCGGAGATCCAGCGCCGACGTTCCACCAGTTCCTGGTGCATCAGCGCCACCTGCCCGGCGGGGCCGCCGAAGCTGATGCAGCCCAGTTGCAACCAGTAGACCAGCGCACGGCGGAAGCGCGGCGCCTCGGGCGCCCCGGCTTGTTCAGGAGTCATCGGACCACGGCAGGTTGAATTCGCGGGCAGGGCGGTCTTAGTCTGCACGCGCCCCATGAAGCTGATATTGCCCTTCCTCGCCGGCATCGCCACCGCCGTGACCGTGTCGCTGTACTTCCGACACCCTTCGGCGGAGGCGACGGCGCAGGGCGCGCCCCGCTTCGCACCCAACTTCCCCAGCCAACAGGCCGAGGACTGGCTCAACTCGCCGCCGCTGAGCTGGCCCGCCCTGCGCGGCAAGGTGGTACTGCTGGCGGTGGTCGCGCCGGCCTGCATCGACTGCGCGAACTCCCGGCCCTGGCTGACCTCCTTGCTGGAGCGCTACCGACACCGGGGTTTGCGGGTGATTGTCATCGGCTCGACCGACACCGGCGCTGGCGCAGCGCCCTCGCCCGACCCCGCCACCGGCTACGGACCGGAATTCCCGGTGCTGCTGGATGCCGGCGCCGCTTACAGCCGCCAGCTCGGCAGCCCGGACCGGCCGGCCTGGTATCTGATCGGCAAACACGGCCTGATCCGGGGGCTGTTTGTCGGCGAGACCCTGGAAGACAGCCGCCAGGCCCAGGCCATCGAAGCGGAGCTGGAACAGCTACTGCAAGAGCACTGAGCGGCCGGGCCTAGATCAAGCCCAGCGCCTGGTCGAGCCGGCCCACCGGCAGCACCTCCAGATCAATCGACGTTGCCTTGCGTGGGCGGTTGCCCTCGGGGACGATGGCGCGCTTGAAGCCGTGCTTGGCGGCCTCGATCAGCCGCTCCTCGCCGTTCGGCACCGGCCGGATCTCGCCGGCCAGCCCGACCTCGCCGAAGATCACCAGATCATTGGCCACCGCCTGGCCTCGGAAGCTGGACAGTGCCGCCACCAGGAGCGGCAGGTCGGCGGCGGTCTCGGAAATCTTCATGCCGCCGACGACGTTGGCGAACACGTCCTGATCGCCGAGCGCGATGCCGGCGTGGCGGTGCAGCACCGCCAGCAGCATGTGCAGGCGGTTGCCTTCCAGCCCCAGGGTGACCCGGCGCGGATTGCCGAGCGCGGAGGAATCGACCAGCGCCTGCACCTCCACCAGCAGCGGCCGGCTGCCCTGGCGGGTGACGGTGATGACGCTGCCAGGCACCGGCTGCTCGTGGCGCGACAGGAACAGCGCGGACGGGTTGCTGACCTCCTTCAGCCCGGCATCGGTCATCGCGAACACGCCCAGCTCGTTGACCGCGCCGAAGCGGTTCTTGATCGCCCGGATGATGCGGTAGCGACTGCCGACATCCTGCTCGAAGTACAGGACGGTATCGACCATGTGTTCCAGCACCCGAGGGCCGGCAATGGCGCCTTCCTTGGTGACATGGCCGACCAGGATGATCACGCAGCCGCTCTGCTTGGCGTGGCGCACCACCTGCGCCGTGGTCTCGCGCAGCTGGCTCACCGAGCCGGGCGCGGATTCCAGGCTGTCGGTATAGAGCGTCTGGATCGAGTCGAGCACCACCAGGCCGGGCTTCTCTCGTGTGAGCACACCGAGAATCTGCTCGACGCTCGTTTCTGCCAGCACCGGCAAATCCAGGCGCGGCAGGCCGAGGCGCCGGGCACGCAGATGCACCTGGGTGAGCGACTCCTCGCCAGTGATGTAGAGCGTCTTCAATCGCCCTTCCACCGCCGCCAGCACCTGCAGCAGCAGGGTGGACTTGCCGATGCCGGGGTCGCCGCCGATCAGGATCACCGCCCCCGGCACCAGGCCGCCGCCCAGCACCCGGTCCATCTCGGAGAGCTCGGTGGCGACGCGCGGCGAGTCCTCGGCCGAGACCTCGGAGAGCCGCTGCACCCGGCCGTCGCCCGCGAGTCCAGCCATGCCGCCGCTGCGGGCACTGCGCGGCGTCGCCGACACCGTTGCCTCGACCAGGGAATTCCAGGCTCCGCAGTCGCCGCACTGGCCGGCCCATTTCGGAAACTGGCCGCCGCATTCCTGGCACACGTACGCGGTCTTAATCCTGGCCATGGGGCGTGCTGCAAGTCATGTCTGGGGCTCGGAAATCTGGGTTAGTATCGGTTTCATTACAACGCAAAAAGTTGGGAGCGTCGCGTGAAAGAGCGCCTCTGGACCAAAGACTGGTTCGCAGCTCTGGCCTTTTCCCTGCTGTTCGCCGTCCTGGCTTATGGCGTCTTCGGCTCCGGCTTCCAGGGCCTGGAGCGTGCCGCCTACGATCTAGGCGTGCGCGGGCATGAGCGCCAGCCCTCCGACCGCATCGCCATCGTCGCCATCGACGACGACTCCATCGCCAAGCTGGGCCGCTGGCCCTGGCCACGGGTCCGGCAGGCGGAGCTGCTCGACCGCATCAACGCCGGCCAGCCCAAGCTGGTGGTCAACACCGTGCTCTACCTGGAGCCGGAGCAGGGAGCCGCCGGCGATGTGCAGGGCCTGGCCGACTACCTCGCCACCTCGCCCTTGCAGGGACAGATCCCGGCCGAGATCGAGACCTTCGGCATCATGCTGCACGACGCCGCCGGCCATTCGCCGGAAATCGCCCAGATCGCCAAGGCCTATCAGGACTCGGCGCTGACCAAGACCTATGTCGATGCCATCAACGAGCTGATGGCGCGCATCAAGGCGCTCGGCGGCGGCGCCTCGCCGGACGCCACTCTCGGCAGCTCGCTGGCCGCGAGCCACGGCGTGCTGCCGATGCTGTTCCACCTCGGGCGTCCCCAGGGCCTGCCGGACAAGCCGCTGCCCGACTATGTGCAGCGCGAGGCGCTCACCAGCATCGTTGACCGCGTCGATGCCCGCGCTTCCGGGCAGTTGCCGGTGCCCACCATCGCCGTGGTGCCGCCAATCGCCACCCTGGCCGCCGCCGCCGCCGGCCTCGGCCACCTCAACATCACCGTCGATGAGGACGGCGCGGTACGCCGCACGCCGCTGGTGCTGCAGTACTACGACAGCTTCTTCCCCTCGCTGTCGCTGCGGACCGCCTCGCTGGCGCTCAACCTCAAGCCCTCGGACATCGAGGTGCGCCTGGGTGAAGGCGTGCAACTGGGCGGCCTCAACCTGGGCACCAATCCACAGTTGATGCTCTACAGCCAGTTCTACGCGGACAAGGACGGCGCTCCCGCCTTCCGCACCGACTCCGCCTATGACGTCTACGCCGGCAAGATCCCGGCCGACAAATACAAGGACAAGATCGTCCTGCTCGGCACCACGGCGGCGGCCACCGGCGACAGCTTCGCCACCCCGGTCTCGCCTTCGACCGCGCCGGTGACCCTGCTGGCGCATGAAATCTCCAGCATCCTGCAACAGGACTATTTCACCCGTCCGGGGTGGGCGCGCATCGCCGAATTCCTGCTGTTCCTGTCGCTCGCGGCCTATCTGGCGCTGGCGGTGCCGAGGCTCTCGGCCGGTCTCGCCGCAGGCATCACCATCGGCCTGGCCCTGGCGCTGTTCGCCACCGAGTATTTTCTGATGACCGGCCCGGCGCTGTGGCTGAAGCTCACCGTGCCAAGCCTGTTCGTGCTCACCGGCTACGGCTTCATGCTGCTGAAGCGCTTCAACCTCACCGAAAAGCTGAAGTTCGCCAGCGAGACCGAATCCGCCGAGTCCAACAAGATGCTGGGTCTCGCCTTCCAGGGCCAGGGCCAGCTCGACATGGCCTTCGACAAGTTCAAGCGGGTGAAGCCGGTCGACGACAAGCTGCTCGACCTGATCTACAACCTGGCGCTGGACTTCGAGCGCAAGCGGCAGTTCAACAAGGCCGAGGCGGTGTACCAGTACATCGCCGGGAACAACAAGGACTTCAAGGACGTCCAGGCCAAGCTCAATCGCGCGAAGAAGCTGTCGGAAACCATCATCCTCGGCGGCGCGATGGGAGCCACCACCGCCGACGGCACCATGATCATGGCCGGCGGCGGCACCGAGAAGCCGATGCTCGGCCGCTACCAGGTGGAGAAGGAACTCGGCAAGGGCGCGATGGGCGTGGTCTACCTGGGCAAGGATCCGAAGATCGGCCGCATGGTCGCGATCAAGACCATGGCGCTGTCGCAGGAATTCGAGGCCGACGAGCTGGACGACGTCAAGGCGCGCTTCTTCCGCGAGGCGGAGACCGCCGGGCGCCTGAGCCACCCCAACATCGTCTCGATCTTCGACGCCGGCGAGGAACACGATCTCGCCTACATCGCCATGGAGTTCGTGAAGGGCCACGACCTCACCAAGCACACCAAGCCCAATCTGCTGCTGCCGGTGCCGGAGGTATTGCGGATCATGGCCGATGCCGCCGATGCGCTCGACTACGCGCACAGCAACAGCGTCGTGCACCGCGACATCAAGCCGGCCAACATGATGCTGCTGGACGGCAGCCAGGTGATCAAGCTGATGGACTTCGGCATCGCCCGCATCGCCGACTCCAGCAAGACCAAGACCGGCATGGTGCTGGGCACGCCCAGCTACATGAGCCCGGAGCAGCTGGCCGGCAAGAAGGTGGACGGCCGCAGCGACATCTTCTCGCTGGGCGTCACTACCTACCAGTTGCTGACCGGCTCCCTGCCCTTCCTGGCCGACTCGATGGCGACCCTGATGTACAAGATCGCCAACGAGACGCACGCCTCGCCGTTGGTGGTGCGCCCCGACCTGCCGCCGGAGATCGTTGCGGTGATCGACAAGGCCCTGGCCAAGAACTTCGAGCAGCGCTACCAGCGCGGCAGCGAGTTCGCCCGCGAACTGCGCGAACTGTTGCGCAAGCTGGGTAGCTGAGCCGTGGCGCTCAAGGACAAGGTCTCGACCGCCCTGCTCAGCGACGTCGGCAGGGTCCGCAACAACAACGAGGACGCCCTCGACGAGGACCAGGACCTCGGCCTGCTGGTGCTGGCCGACGGCATGGGCGGCTACAACGCTGGCGAGATCGCCAGCGGCATCACCATCGCCACCGTGGTCGACACCGCGCGGCGCGAATGGAAGAACCTCAAGCCGGGCGAGATCGACCAGAGCAGCGGCTACAGCGTCGAGGCGCTGATGCTGCGCCATGCGGTGGAGACCGCGCACACCACCATCTACCACGTCAGCCAGAGCCAGCCGCAGTGCGCCGGCATGGGCACCACGGTGGTGGCCTGCCTGTTCCACGACGACCGCCTGTCGATCGCCTACGTCGGCGATTCGCGCCTGTACCGGCTGCGCGGCGAGCGCCTGGAGCAGATCACCCGCGACCACTCCCTGCTGGAAGAGCTGATCGCCCGTGGCCACTACACCCGCGAGGAAGCCAGCAAGCTGGTGCGCAAGAACATCGTCACCCGCGCGCTCGGCGTCGAGCCGGAGGTGGCGGTCGACTTGATCGAGGAGACCGTCGAGGTCGGCGACATCATCCTGATCTGTTCGGATGGCCTCACCGACATGGTCGATGACGAGACCACGCGCTTAACGCTGCTACGGTTTGCTGATAACCTGCCAGAGGCTGCAAAGGCGCTGGTGGATACCGCCAATGAGCGCGGCGGAAAAGACAATGTTTCGGTCGCGCTGGCGCGGGTCAACGGCAGTTTCGCCCGCGGTCGGCGCTGGTATGAGCGGCTGTTAGAGTGGTTTTAGGAGCTAGGGAATAATCATGGGCAAGCTCATCGTCACCGAGGCCGACGGCAAGAGCCGCGAGCTCGCGCTCGACAAGGAGCGCGTCACCATCGGCCGTCACGCCGATAACGACATCGCACTCAACGACAAGGCGGTTTCCGGCCACCACGCGGTGGTCATCACCATCCTGTCCGACTCCTTCCTGGAAGATCTCGACTCCACCAACGGCACGCTGGTGAATGGCAAGCAGGTCGCCAAGCATCCGCTCAGCCACGGCGACAGCATCACCATCGGCCGCAATACCCTGGTCTACGAAAGCGAGCAGACCGGCGATGGCGAGGACTTCGAGAAGACCATGATCCTGCGGCCCGGCCAGGTGGCCGCCGCCATGGGCACCCCGCCACCCGCGCCCGCTGCGGCTGGCCTGCCCAGCAGCGGCAACGCGCCGCTCAATGGCCGTCTACGGGTCGATAGCGGCTCCAGCGCCGGCAAGGAGCTGGAACTGACCAAGGCGCTGACCACCATCGGCAAGCCGGGTATCCAGGTCGCCGCCATCACCAAGCGTGCCGATGGCTACTACATCGTCCACGTCGGCGGCGCCGCCGGCAGTAAGCGGCCTCTGGTCAACGGTGCCGAGATCGACGCCCAGGCACGGCGCCTCAACCCTGGCGACGTGGTGGAGCTGGCGGGCACCAAGATGTCCTTCCTGCTCGGCTAATCGCGGCTTCGCGGCAGCACGACGGCAGCCCTCGGGCTGCCGTTTTTGCTTCCGGTCGCCGCTCAGGCGTAGTGGTCGAACAGACCCCGCAGGCGTCGCGGTGGTGGTAGCGACGGCGCCTCAATCCGGTCCGGCTCCGCAGAACCGGTGCCCCGGTCGGTCTGCCAGGCCGGTGGCGCGTAGCCGCGCGATTGCGGGTCCTGGCTGAACACGCTGGCCTGGGACAGGCTCAGGCCGCTGTCGCCGAGCAGTTCGCGCAGGCGCGGCAGCGCCTCGCTCAGCAGCTCGCGGGTCGTCGCCTGCGCCGCGCCCATGTGCACCTGCACACGGCCATCGTGCACCCGCACCTGCAGATCAATGGCGCCAAGATCGTCCGGGGCCAGGGCGATGCGTGCCTCCTGGACTTCACGGCCCAGATGCCAGCTGATCTGGCTAGAGAGCTGCTCCGGCCAGTCGCTGCGGGCGGTGTTCACCACCGGCGTGGGCATTGGCGCCGACGCCGGCTCCAGCCTTGGCACCGCCGCGCCGCCGGCGCTGGTCACCGGCAAGGCGAACGGCAGCTCGCCAGCGCCTTGATTGCCGCTCACCGGCGACGCCGCCTCCGCCGGGACCACCGCCCGGCCGCCCTCCACCACCGCGCCCAGTGTCTGGTCGGCCGGCTGGGTCGCTGCTCCGGGCAGCGCGGTGCCGGCGCCGACGGCGGGGATCGCGGACTCTGCGCCCGCTGGCGCCAGTGGGGACGCTGCCAGACCCTGCAAGGCGTCCCTGGCCGCGACCGCCGGCCCCGGCGTCGGGGTGGGGATCGGTGGCCTAGCCCAGGGACTATGAATCTGTAGCAGCAGAGTGCTGGCGGGATCGTTGGTCACTGGTGCCTGGCTGCCCGCCTCCGGCTTACCAGCCGTCGCCGGCGCTGGCAGCGTGGCAGACGGCGGCACCGGCTCGCCAGCGGCGGGCTCGGTGGCCTCGCCGGCACGCAGCGCCATCGGCGTCGGCGCCCGGCAGGCGGTCTTGCCCACCAGAGGCCGTGGTCGAGCATCGGCGGCGGCCGCTCCAGGCTCGGATGCGGAAGCGGGATCCGCTGGGGCCGCCGGGTCGGCGCCCGGTGGCTCCGGCGGCGCGGCGGGGGCAAATGGCATCGTGCCGCTGGCCGTGGTCGGCGCCTCGGAGGGAGCGGGAGCGGCGGAGGGAGCGGGAGCGGCGGAGGCAGAAGTAGCAGCGGCCGGGCCTGCGGCGGGCGGTGCGGCAGCGGCACCCTGACCGGCAAGCAGACTGGCGAAGCCCGGCCCTGGCGGCGCGGCGGTCGCGGTAACCGCCTCGCCGGACGAAAGCTTGGGAGCGGCGCCCGGCGCGGCGGCGGTCGCCGCGATCATGCGCTGCCGTCGGCCGCCAGCAGACGCCGCGCCATGTAGCCGCGCACCGCGTTCTCGTCCATCTCCCGGCCCTGGCGACGGGCGTCCTTCTGCCGCGCCTCCTGGGCAGTCTGGGCGATCAGGCGATCCAGCTTCTCGACCTCGCGGTGGGTGGCGAGCCAGTGCGCGCGCGCCTGATCCACCTCCTGCACGCTGCCGGCCAGGCGCTCGGTCTGGAAGCGCACCGCCTCACGCAGCCGCGCCAGAAACGCGGCGTTGTGGCGCAGGTTGTTGACGCCGGTGGTTTCCGGCAATGGCCGCTCCGCGTACTCGGCCTCGTAGCGGCAGAGCTCGGCGTGGCGGCTCTCGGCCTGGGCATGACGGCGCAAGGCCTCCGCCAGCAGTTTGGCGGCCTGATCCTCCAGGCCGGCGGCGCGCTGGCGCAGCGGTTCGAAGCGGTTCAATCCGGGCAGCGGGGAAGTCATGTGGCGGGACCCTGGTCGAGCAGCGCTTGCAGCTGCGCCAGACTTTCTCCAAATCCCGCGCCAGCCTGGACATCCTGGCTGAGGAACTTCTCGATCAGCGGCCATAGCGCGATGGCGGCGTCGGTGCGCGGATCACCGCCTTTCTGGTAGGCGCCGATGGCGATCAGATCGCGGTTGCGCTGGTAGGCGGAGAGCAACGCACGCAGGCGCCGCACCAGCTGTTGCTGTTCGCGGCTGGTGCAATCGTTGGCGACGCGCGAGATCGAGGCCTCGACGTCGATGGCCGGATAGATGCCGCCCTCGGCGATGCGCCGCGACAGCACGATGTGGCCGTCGAGGATGCCGCGCGCAGCGTCGGCGATCGGGTCCTGGGGATCGTCGCCTTCGGTCAGCACGGTGTAGAAGGCGGTGATCGAGCCGGAGCCCTCGGGACCGTTGCCGGCGCGCTCCACCAGCGCCGGCAATTTGGCGAACACGCTGGGCGGGTAACCGCGCGTGGTCGGCGGCTCGCCGATGGCGAGTCCGATCTCGCGCTGCGCCTGGGCGTAGCGGGTCAGCGAGTCCATCAGCAGCAGCACGTTGAGGCCACGGTCGCGGAAGTGCTCGGCCACCGTGGTCGCCAGCGCCGCACCGTGCAGACGCTGCAGGGGCGAACGGTCGGCCGGGGTGGCGATTACGCAGGCGCGCGCCAGACCTTCCGGGCCGAGCGAATGCTCGACGAAATCGCGCACCTCGCGGCCGCGCTCGCCGATCAGTCCGACGACGATGACATCGGCGGCGGTATAGCGGGTCATCATGCCGAGCAGTGTCGATTTGCCGACGCCGGTGCCGGCGAACAGACCCAGACGCTGGCCGCGCCCCACCGTCAGCAGCGCATTGAGGGCGCGCACGCCGACATCCAGCGGCTCGCGCACCGGCGCGCGCTCGAAGGGATTGATACGCCGGCCGGACAGTGGCGCGCTGGCCTCGCCGCGTGGCTTGGGGCGGCCATCGAGGGGATCGCCCTCGCCGTCCAGCACCCGGCCCAGCCAGTCGTTGCCGACGCTCACGCGCGCCACCCGCCGCAGGGGCACCACGCGGGCGTGCGGAGCGATACCGGCGAGATCGCCGATCGGCATCAGGTGCACGCGGTCGCCGGCGAAGCCGACCACCTCGGCCTCCAGCGCGGCACCGTCGATGTCGACCACCCGGCAGCGGCTGCCGATCTGCACCTGGCAGCCGACCGCTTCCAGGGTCAGGCCGACGACCCGTGTCAGGCTGCCCTCGACGGTCATCAGCGGCGCCCGGCTCAGCACCGGCAGTTGTTCGCGCAGGCGCTGCGCCAGACGGTGCTGGCGCTCGCGGTTGAGCTCGCTGGTCGCGCTCATGGTGCAGTACCGCATGCCGCATTTGTTCCCCTCTCCCCTCGTGGGAGAGGGTGGCCCGAAGGGTCGGGAGAGGGGGCGCGCCGCAGGCGCGTCGAGAGCCTGCGCCCAATGCGCCTGCGGCGCGCCCCCTCTCCCCTAGCCCCTCTCCCACCAGGGGAGAGGGGAAATTGAGCGCTTTTGGCGAGACTGTTCACGACCTACTCCTGGCCCAGCAGCTCGTGCGCCAGACCGGCGGCACGGGCGTCGAGGCTGGCGTTGACGGTGGCGTGCTCGCTGCTCACCCGGCAGCCGCCGGGCAGCACGTCGCCATCGGCCACCAGCGACCAGCCGGCGCCGCTGATCTCGCTGCTCAGCACCTCGGTGAGCGCGCCGTAATCCTCGGGCGCGACGTGCACGCGCAGCGCACGCGGCACCGAGCCGAGCACGGCGGCGGCATCGCGTACCACGGCGGCGACCCGCGCCGGCTCCACCGACAGCTCCTGCTGGGCGATGCGCCGCGCCGCCTCCAGGGTCATCGCCACCAGTACCCGTTCCAGCTCGGCATCGAGCGCACCCAGCGGCGTCGCCAGGGCGTCGAGCACGGCCCGCACCCGGGCGGCCTGCGCCTCGGCGGCGGCGAGGCCGGCGGCGCGGCCCTGGATCTCGCCCAGTGCGAAGCCGCGCGCGGCAGCCTCGGCCTCCAGCTCCGCCAGCCGGGCGGCGGTGGCGGCGGGATCGGGCATCGGCGGTGGCGGCTTGGGCGCCTCGAAGCTGGGCAGCACCCAGCGGGTGGCGCGGGCACCGTGCTCGCTGGTCCAGAGCTCGGACATCAGACGAAGTCCTCGCCCTTGCCGCCCAGCGCGATGCCGCCGGATTCGGCGAGACGGCGGGCGGTGGCGAGGATGTCCTTCTGCGCCACCTCGACATCGGAAATCTTCACCGGGCCCTTGGCCTCCATGTCTTCCACCAGCATCTCGGCGGCGCGCTTGGACATGTTGCGCAGCAACTTGTCCTTCACCTTCGGATCGGCGCCGCGCAGGGCCAGCGCCAGGGTGTCGGTGCTGATCTCGCGCAGCAGGGTCTGGATGCCGCGATCATCGACGTCGGCGAGATTGTCGAACACGAACATCAGATCCTGGATGCGCTGGCCGAGATCCTCGTCGACGCCCTTGATGGTCTCGGTGAGCTTGGCCTCGGTGCCGGAGTCGAGCAGGTTGAGGATGGTCGCCGCCACCTTCACGCCGCCGACGCTGGAGGCCTTGATGTTGGCGGTGCCGGTGAACTGCCGCTCCATGATCTCGTCCAGCTCGCGCAGTGCCTGCGGCTGGATGCCGTCGAGCGTGGCGATGCGCAGCACCACGTCGGACTGGATGCGCTCCGGCAGGTTGACCAGCACCTCGGCCGCCTGGTCCGGGTCGAGGTAGGACAGCACGATGGCGATGATCTGCGGATGCTCGTTGCGGATCAGCTCGGCGACCGCGCGGGTCTCCATCCACTTCAGCGCCTCCAGGCCCTTGGAGTTGCGGCCGAGCAGGATGCGGTCGATCAGGCCGCCGGCCTTGTCCTCGCCGAGCGCCTGCACCAGTACCTTGCGCACGTAGTCGTCGGCGCCGACGCCCAGCGAGGTCTGGCTTTCCAGGTTGGCGACGAAGCCCTGCAACACCGACTCCGCCTGCTCGCGGCTGACGCTGGAAAGATTCGCCATCGCCTGCCCGAGCCGCTGCACGTCCTTGGCGCCGAGATGACGCAGCACCTCGGCGGCCTCGTTCTCGCCCAGCGACAGCAGCAGGATGGCGGCGCGGTCGGTGCCCGACAGCTTGGTCTCGGCGGTGGGAGCGGAGGCGGCATCGGCCATGGTGGGTCTCGTGAGTGGCGTTGGTTGGCTATTCCTGCGCGATCCAGGCGCGCATCACCTGGGCGACGCGCTTGGGGTCTTCGCGCACCGCCTGGCGGGCGCGTTCCAGACGCTGGTCGTAGACGCTGGCGGCGGGCGCGGGCAATGGCAGCTCGTCTTCGCCCTGCGCCAGCGCCGGTACGCCCTGGCCGGGCAGCGCCGCCAGCGTGCCGGGAACGCCGGCGGCAACCTCCGGCGGCGCCAGCGCCGCCAGTTGCTCGGGCGTCAGCACCTTGCGGTCAGGCCCGCCGAACAGATTGCGCATCAGCGGACGCACTACCGCGATGATCAGCACCAGCAGCACCAGCGCGCCCAGCGCCTCGCGGGCGACATCGCGCAGCTCCGGCCGTTCCAGCAGCGGCAGTTCCGGCTCGACATAGGCCTCGGTGGGCGCGAACGGCGCGTTCTGCACGGTGACGCTGTCGCCGCGCTGGGCGTCAAAGCCCACCGCCTCCTTGACCAGCGCCTCCATGCGGCTCAGCTCCTCCGGCTTGAGCGCGCTCGGCACCATGCCGCCCTTGCCGTCCGGGCGCGGCAGGTAGTCCACCAGCACCGCCACCGATAGCCGCTGGATGCGTCCCGGCGCCTGCTTGCTGTAGCGCACGGTCTTGTCGATCTCGTAATTGCGGCTGCTGCTGCGGCTCTGCGGGCCGCTGGCCTCGACGCCACTGCCGGCGGTGGCGGCAGGCACTGGCGGCGTCGGCGCGGTGCTGGCGACGGGACTGTTGGGATCGCTGGCGGCGGGAGCTGCGGCGGCGACCGGCGGTGCGACTTCCGGCGGCTTGTTGCTGGTCGCGCCCGGCACACCGCGCGCCGCGACCGCCGCATCGCGCTCCTCGCGGGTCTGTTCGCTGCGGATCGCCTGCGGGTTCGGCTGGTACTGCTCTTCAGTCTGTTCGGCGGCGGTGAAGTCCATGTCGGCCACCACCTGGGCGCTGATCCGGCCACTGCCGGTAAGCGGCCGCAGAATCTCCTGCACCCGCCGGGTGTAGTCGTCCTCGACCCGGCGCACGTGCTCGAACTGGCTGGAGGTGAGCGCGCCGGCGCTGTCGCGGCTGTCGTCGGTGAGCAGGTCGCCGGCCTGGTCCACCACGGTCACCGCCGACGCCGGCAGCTCCGGCACGCTGGACGACACCACATGGACGATGCTCGCCACCTGCTGCGCGGTCAGCGTGCGGCCGGGGTGCAGCTCCACCAGCACCGAGGCGCTGGGTGTGGAGCGGCCACGGGCAAAAGCCGAGGCCTTGGGAATGGCCAGATGCACGCGCGCGCTCTTCACCGGTTGCAGGGCGCTGATGGTGCGTACCAGCTCGGTTTCCAGCGCATTCTGGTAGCGCGCGCTCTCGATGAACTGCGAGACGCCGAAGCCCTGCTCGCCACGGATCGCCTCGAAGCCAACGCCGCCGGCCTTGGGCAGCCCCTGGCCGGCCAGCTTCAGCCGCGCCGCGCGCAACTGCGCCGCCGGCACGGTGAGCGCGCCGGTATCGGGGTCGACGCGGTTCTCGATGCCGGCGGCGGTGAGTGCATCGGCCATCAGCGCCACGTCCTGCTCCGGCAGACCGGAATACAGGGGCTGGAAGCCCGGCGCCCGCGACCACATGAACAGGCTTAGTCCAGCGGCGATTGCCGCCGCCAGACCGGTGAGCAGCAGCAGCTGGCTCAGGCCCGGGATGGCGCGGACGCGCTCGCCCAGCGAGCGCAGGTTGTCGGGTTGGTCGGGGGTGAGTACGGCGTCGCGCATGGCTTAGCTCGCGGCTCAGATCGGCATGTTCATGATGTCCTGGTAGGCGGCAACCACGCGGTTGCGCACCTCCACCGCCGCCCGGAAGTTCACCTGCGCGCGGGCGCCGGCGATCATCACCGAGGCCAGGTCCACCGACTTGTCGCCCAGCTCGAAGCGGGTGGAGAGGTCCGCCGCCGCGTTCTGGGCGCCAGCGACGCCGTCCACCGCCTTGCCGAGGGTGTTACTAAAGTCTGCGAGCGCCTTGCCGTTATCGGTTGCAGCGGGAGCACGCGCCGAGGCCGCATTGAGTGTGCGGATCTGGGCGAGAACCTGGTTGATGCCGATGTCGTTCATTGCGGGCCCTGGAGGCGCGGGTTTGAGCGGGCCTGGAGCAAGTCCCGGACCAGACGGGGTGTCGGCTCCTTGACGGGGTTTGTGTAAGCCTTGAGGCCGGACTGATGGCGCTGGGGTCCGGCCCGAAGCGAGTGTCTGTGCTTCGCGCGTTCGCGCTCTGCTTTGTTCGTGCTGTTTGAGGTCTTCTTTTCGCCAATAGGCGAAAAGAAACTCTCAAACCCTGCACACCTAAACGAGCGCGAACGCGCGAACCACAGCCCAGCAGCCGGCCAAGAGCGCACTCCAACAAGTCCAGCACCCATCAGCGCCAGCCATTAAACTGCGCACATGTCCGAAACCTATATTGGCGGCTTCCATGCCGTCACCGCCGCTCTCGAAGACGGCGAGAAACAGCCCCGCGAAATCCTGGTCGCCGACGCCCGCCGTGACTCGCGCATGGCCGCGCTGCTGTCGCTGGCCGCGCGTCGCAAGGTCACCGTGCGCACGGTTTCCAAGGACCAGCTCGACCTCTACGCCCCCGGCTTGCGCCACCAGGGCGTGATCGCGGCGGTGCCGGCGGCTGATTTTCAGGGCGAGGACGCGCTGGAAGTGCCGGCGACGCCGGACCGGCTGGTGCTGGTGCTCGATGGCGTGCAGGACCCGCATAACCTCGGTGCCTGCCTGCGCACCGCCGAGGCGGTGGGGGTCACCGCCGTCATCATCCCCAAGGACCGCGCGGTCGGCCTCACGCCGGTGGCGCGCAAGGCCGCCGCCGGCGCCGCCGAGCGGGTACCGGTGGTGGCGGTGACCAACCTCACCCGCGCCCTGGAACGGCTCAAGGAGCTGGGCTACTGGATCACCGGCCTGGCCGGCGAGGCCGATGAGCTGCTCTACCAGGCCGACCTCACCGGGCCCACCGTGATCGTCATGGGCGGCGAAGGCGATGGCCTGCGCCGGCTCACCCGTGAAACCTGCGACAAGCTGGTGCGCATCCCGATGGTCGGCGAGATCGAGAGCCTCAACGTCTCGGTGGCTGCTGCCGTCTGCCTGTACGAGTCCTTCCGCCAGCGTCAGGCGGCCGTCGCCAAGACCAAGAAGCCGCCCGCCCGGCGCAAATAGGCGTTCGTCGGCGCGACCTTCAAGGTCCGCGCCGGGAAGCCGTCACCGCCGCCCGGAAATTCCGGGCACGGGACTTGAAGGAGCCCCTCCGACCAGACCCTTTCGGCTGACGGAGGTGCCCCATGTCCGACCCGCTCTTCGGCGTCCACGCCGCGGCGCTGACGCTAGGCCGTCAGCGGATGGACGTGCTCGCCAGCAACCTGGCGAACGCCGACACCCCGCATTACCAGGCCAAGGACATCGACTTCGAGCGCGCGCTCGCCGCGCAGACCGCCGTCGCCGACGCCGAGCGCCTGAGCGGCAGCGACGCCCGCCATCTGAGCACGCCCGGCGAGGGCGGCGAGGCCGAGACGGTCTGGCGGGTGCCCTTGCAGCCGTCCGCCGACGGCAACACCGTCGACGCCCAGATCGAACAGGCGCAGTTCGCCGACGCGGCCCTGCGCTACCAGGCCAGCCTGAATTTCCTCGACGGTCGGGTGCGCTCGCTGATGACCGCCATCACCGGACAATCCGCATGAGCCGCTTCCCGGTGTTCGATGTCGCCGGCTCGGCGCTGGCGGCGCAGTCGGTGCGCCTCAACGCCACCGCCTCCAACCTCGCCAATGCCAACAATCTGGCCGGCTCGCCGGAGGCGGTGTACCGCGCCCACGAGCCGGTGTTCCAGGCGGTGGATGGCGGTGTGCGGGTGCAGGAAGTCCGCGAGGACGCGCGCGAGCCGCAGAAGCTCTACCAGCCCGGCCATCCGCTGGCCGACTCCGAGGGATACGTCTACGCGCCCAACGTCAACGTCGTCGAGGAGATGGTCAACATGCTCTCCGCCTCGCGCAGCTACCAGAGCAACATCGAGGTGTTCAACACCACCAAGGATCTGGCGATGCGCACCCTCACCCTGGGCAAGTAAGCAAAGGACTCCCATGACCAGCAGCGTCGGCAGCTACGAGTCACTCGGCCTCGGCACGGCCGTGCAGAGCAACAAGAAGAGCGAGATCGGCCAGGCCGACTTTCTCAAACTGATGACCACCCAGTTACAGGCGCAGGATCCGTTCAAGCCGATGGATTCCAGCCAGTTCCTGGGGCAGATCGCGCAGTTTTCGCAGGTCTCCGGCCTGCAGACGCTCAACAGCGCCTTTTCCAATCTGGCCAGCAGCCTCACCGCCAACCAGACCTTGCAGGGCGCCTCCCTGGTCGGCCGCGAGGTTCTGGTGGCCGGCAACCGACTGAGCCTGGGCAGCAGCGGCGGCGCCGGTGGCGCCATCGAGGTGCCGCAGTCCGGCTGGCTGTCGGTGAGCATTACCGACGCCAGCGGCCAGGTGGTGCGCCACATCGACTACGGCAGCCAGCCGGCCGGTCGTGGTGACTTCGCCTGGGACGGCCTCGACGACGACGGCAATCGCCTGCCGGCGGGCAGCTACAAATTCCAGGCCCAGGTCAGCAGCGACGGCGGCGGCAGCGTTGCCGCCAGCACCTTCGTGCTCGGCCAGGTGATCGGCGTGCAGCCTTCCGGTTCCGGCCTGCAGATCGAGGTCAGCGGCCTGGGCACGCTGCCGCTCTCGCAGATCGAACGTATCCAGTAAACACCGTCCCCATCCCTTTCCCCGCAGGAGGCACCTCATGTCCTTCAACTTCGCGCTCAGCGGCCTCAATGCCGCTTCGTCCGACCTCAACGTCACCGCCAACAACATTGCCAACGCCAACACCATCGGCTTCAAGAACAGCCGCGCTGAATTCGGCGACGTGTTCTCCGCCACCTCCTATGGCCTGGCGCGCACTGCCAGCGGCAACGGCACCCGCTTGCAGGACATCCGCCAGCAGTTCAAGCAGGGCAACATCAACTACACCGAGAACACCCTCGACCTCGCGGTCAGCGGCGAGGGCTTTTTCACCGTGCGCGGTGAGAAGGGTGTGGCCTACACCCGCGCTGGCGCCTTCGGGGCCAACGACGACGGCTATGTGGTGAACAACGCCGGCCAGCGCCTGCAGGTGTTCCCGCCGCTGGTCGGTGGCGGCTTCGATACCGCCAGCCTCGGCGATCTGCGTCTGGGCACTGCCAACAGTCCGCCGAAGTCCAGCAATCTGCTGGAAGTGGTGGCCAACCTGCCGGCCAATGCCAGCGCGCCCACCGTCACGCCGTTTTCGGCCAGCGATCCCAGCAGCTACAACCAGGGCACCTCGGTGACCCTCTACGACTCGCTGGGCACCGCGCATCCGGCCAATCTCTACTTCGTGAAGTCGGCCACCGCCGGCGCCTGGGACGTGCACGTCACCGTTGACGGCAACGAGGTCGGCAGCGCTCAGACCGTCCAGTTCTCCGGCACCGGCGCGCTCACCTCGCCGGCCAGCGGCCAGCTGAGCCTGGCGACGGTGACGCCGAGCAACGGTGCCACCCCGCTCAACCTGACGCTCGACGTCAAAAAGCTCACCCAGTACGGCAACAGCTTCTCGGTTTCGCGCCTCACTCAGGACGGCTACGCCGCTGGCGAGCTGACCGGCCTCAACATCAGCGACGAGGGTGTGGTCGAGGGCAGCTATTCCAACGGCCAGAAGATTCCGCTCGGCAAGGTGGCGCTGGCGATGTTCAGCAATGCCCAGGGCCTCAAGCAGCTGGGCGACACCGGCTGGGCCGAGACCATCGACTCCGGCCCGGTGCTGCTCGGCTCGGCCGGCACCGGTTCCTTCGGCCAGGTGCAGTCGGGCGCGCTGGAGGCGAGCAATGTCGACCTCACCGCCCAGCTGGTGAACATGATCACCGCGCAACGCAACTTCCAGGCAAACGCGCAGATGATCCAGACCAGCGATTCGATCACCCAGACCATCATCAACATCCGCTAGCGCGGACGCCGCGCCTGGAGTGCATTGAGCCATGGACCGCGCCCTCTACGTCGCCCTTTCCGGCGCCACCCAGACCCTGCGCGCCCAGGCCGCCAACAACCACAACCTGGCCAATGCCAGCACCACCGGCTTCAAGGCCGAGCTGGTGGTGGCCGATGCCCTGCAGGTGGGCGGTGAGGGCTTTGGCAGCCGGGTCAACGCCCGCAGCCTCGACGCCGGCATCGACAGTCGCGCCGGCACCCTGCTCAGCACCGGCCGCGAGCTGGACGTGGCGCTGGGCGCCGACGACTGGCTGGCGGTACAGGCCGCCGATGGCCGCGAGGCCTATACCCGCGCCGGCGAACTGCAGGTGGATGCCGACGGCCTGCTGCGAACCCGGGGCGGCCAGGAAGTATTGGGAGAGGGTGGACCGATCCAGATCCCGCCCAACTCCCAGCTCAGCATCGGCAGCGACGGCAGTGTCTCGGTGATCCCCCTGGAGCAGACCGGCGGTACTGCGGTGACGGTTGGACGGCTCAAGATCGTCAGCGCCGCGCCGACACAGCTGACAAGGGCCGGCGACAACCTGTATTTCGCCCGCGAGGGCGTGCCGCCGCTGGAAGCCAGCGGTAGCGCCAAGGTGGTCGCCGGGGCCCTGGAAAGCAGCAACGTCAACATCGCCGAGTCGATGGTGACGATGATCGAGCTGGCCCGGAACTTCGAGTTGCAAACCCGCGCGATGAAGTCCGCTGATGAAAACGCCCAGCAGGCGGCCAGCCTGTTGCGCATGAAGTGAGATGCCATGGCTGACATTCTCAACATCGGGTCCTCGGCGCTGCTGGCCGCGCAGCGCGGCCTGGAGGTGACCAGCCACAACGTCGCCAACGTCAACACCCCCAACTATTCGCGGCAGCGCATCGAGCAGTCCTCGCGCATCGGCAACTTCGACAGCAGCGGCGGTGTCAGCGTCGACCTCACCCGTCGGCTCAACGACGCGGTGCTGGAAACCCGGCTGGTGCGCAGCAGCAGCGAGACCGCGCGCCTCAGCAGCTTCGATGCGATGGCGCAGCGCGTCGACAGCCTGCTGTCCGACCCCGACACCGGGCTCTCCAGCAGCCTCGACAGCTTCTTCTCCTCGCTCTCCAACCTGGCCGCCAATCCGAGTTCGACTGCGGTGCGGCAGAGCACGCTCGGCACCGCGCAGTCGCTGGCCGACCGCTTCAACAGCCTGCACGGCGAACTGTCGTCGCTGGACGCCGAGGTCGACCAGCGGCTGCGCATCGCGGTCGGCACGCTCAACGACCAGACTGCAGCGCTGGCCAAGCTCAATGCCCGCATCGCCAGCTCCGGCGCCAATGCCTCGCCCGACCTGCTCGACAGCCGCGACAAGCTGGTGCAGGACATCGCCGGGCAGTTGCAGGTGAGCACCGTGCGCCAGGACGACGGCAGCCTGAATCTCTACACCGGCTCCGGCCAGCCGCTGGTTGTAGGCAGCACCGCCGTCCCGCTCGCCACCAGCACCGACAGCTTCCGTCCCGACCGTATCGAGATCGCCGGCGGCAAGCAGCTGTCCGGCGGAGTGATCGGCGGACTGCTCGATGCCCGCCGCGAACTGATCGACCCGGCGCTGGAAAAGCTGGGCCGGATGGCGGTGGCGATCAGCAGTGCCAGCAACAGCGTGCAGGCGCAGGGCGTGGACCTGAAGGGCAACAGCGGCGCGCCGCTGTTCGTCACTATCGGCGGCGAAGTGCTGCCGGCGACCGGCAACAGCGGCAGCGCCCAGGTCAGCCTCGGCCTCGGCGACAGCGCCAAGCTCACCGGCGGTGACTACCTGCTCCGCTACAGCGGCGGCAGCTGGCAGCTGAGCAACGCCAGCACCGGCGCGGCGGTTGCCCTCAGCGGCAGCGGCAGCGCGCAGGATCCGTTCACCGCCGAGGGCCTGTCGCTGGTGGTCAGCGGCAGCGCCAATGAAGGCGACCGCTACCGGTTGTCGCCGGCGCGCGAGGCGGCGGGTGCACTCAAGCTCAGCCTGAGCGATGCCGCCGGCCTGGCCGCCGCCAGCCCGCTGACCGCCAGCGCCGGACTGAGCAACCAGGGCAGCGCCAAGGCCAGCGGCCTGAGCATCACCGATGCCAGCAACCCGGCGCTGAAGACGCCGGCCAGCATCGTCTTCACCAGCGCCAGCACTTATCGCATCGACGGCGGTGCCGAGCAGAGCTGGAGCGCCGGCAGCACGATCACGGCCAATGGCTGGAGCTTGAGCCTGAGCGGCAGCGCGGCCGCCGGCGACCAGTTCAGCCTGGCGCCCACCGGCGCCGGCAGCGGCGACAACCGCAATGCCCTGGCGCTGTCGGGGCTCTCCAGCAAGAAATTGCTCGATGGCGGCAGCAGCAGCCTGGTCACCGCCAACAGCAATCTAGTCACCCAGATCGGCTCCACCGCCGAGCGGGTGAGTGTCGCCAAGACCGCCGCCGAGGCCCTGCAGGTGCAGGCGCAGGGCGAGCGTGACTCGCTGTCCGGCGTCAATCTCGACGAAGAGGCCGCCAACCTGATCCGCTATCAGCAGGCCTACCAGGCCGCCGCCCAGGTCATCGCCACCGCCAGCGCCGCCTTCGAGTCGCTGCTGGCGGCGGCCCGGAGCTAGTCGCCATGCGCCTGTCCACCCTCGGGGTCCACAACGCCAGCGTCAGCAGCCTGCTCAGCAAGCAGGCCGAGCTGGCGCAGACCCAGCAAAGGATCAGTTCGGAGCGGAAGTTCCGCACCGCCGGCGAAAACCCCGCCGGCATGGCGCAGTCGCTGGCGCTGGAAAGCGCCCAGGCCGCGCACGCCCGGCTCGGCGCCAACGTCACCACGCTGCGGCATCGGCTGTCGGCGGAGGAGTCCACGCTCGCCGCCGTCGACGACAATCTCACCCGCGTCCGCGAGCTGGCCCTGCAGGCCAACAGCGCCGCGCTCAGCAGCGAGGACCGCAGCCAGATTTCCGGCGAGCTGGAGCAGCTCTACGCGCGGCTGGTGGATCTCGCCAACAGCGACGACGGCACCGGCCACTACCTGTTCGGCGGCAGCCGCGACGGCGACGCTCCGTTTGCCAGCAGCGGTGGCGCGGTCCTGTACGGCGGCGATCAGCAGGCGCGCGAGCTGGCGATCGGCCCGGGCACGCGCATGACCGACGGCGATTCCGGCGATGCGGTGTTCCTGCGCATCCGCACCGGGGCGCAGGTCCAGACCGCCGCGAGCAATACCGGCACCCTGGCGCTTTCCGGCCTGGCTTCCACCGGTGGCGGCACCCAGGCGCTGACGCTGAGCTTCAGCGGCGGGCAGTACGAGGCGCGTGCCGCCGACGGCAGCCTGGTGCAGTCCGGCAGCTATACGGCGGGCGACTCGATCAGCCTGCCCGGCGTGCGGCTGAGCCTGAAAGGCAGTCCGGCCGACGGCGACAGTCTGGTGCTGAAGCCCGGCGGCAATCAGGACTTGTTCGCGCAGGTGCGTTCGATCATCGACGCCGTGCAGGCGCCGGTGGGCACCGATGCCGCGCGTGCCCAGGCGCAGACTCTGCGCAGCAGTGCGCTCAGCGCGCTCGATAGCGGCATGACCCATGTATCCAGCGTGCGTTCTTCCGTGGGCACTCGGCTGGCGTCGCTGGACCAGGTGGAGTCGCAACTTGGCGCCTTGGACGAACAGTTGCAGACCACGCTGTCCGATGTCCGCGACATCGGCTATGCCGAGGCGATCAGCAAGCTGGAGTTGCAGACCACGGCCTTGCAGGCCGCGCAGGCGGTGTTTGCCAAGGTGCAGGGGTTGACGCTGTTCAACTACATCCGCTGAGAGGTGTGGTGCTGTTGCCTTGATCTACGGCTGGGTTGTGGTTCGCGCGAACGCGCGAACCACAACCCAGCAACACCCATTCCCCACAAACAGCCCCGCTGCCTATCACCCAATCCGCAACCCGCACGATAGAAGACGCAGAAACAAAAACGCCGCGCTGTTCAGCGCGGCGCTTCGGAGCCAGTTCAGAGCACCCCGACTCAGCCTCCCAGATAGGGCGGCGGCGTCCAGGCCGACTGCTCGTTGCCTTCGACCACCGCCTTGATGACGATGTCCACACGCCGGTTGCGCGGCTCCGCGACGTTGTCGCCAGTGCGCACCAGCAGTTCGCGCTCACCACGCCCTTCCTCGCGGATACGGGCGGCGGGCAGACCCTGGCCAGCCAGATAACTGCCGACGCTGGCGGCGCGCTGGTCCGACAGCGTCTGGTTGTAGGCACTGCTGCCGACGGTGTCGGTGTGGCCGACCACGTGGACCACGGTCTGGTCGAAGCTTTTCAGGGTGCCGGCGATCTTGGCGAAGGTCGTCAGCGCGGCGGCCGACAACTGCGCCGAGCCGGTATCGAAGGACACATCGCTGGCGACACCGATCTTCAGGGTATCCGGCGCGATCTGGGTGATGACCAGCTCCTTGCGGCGCGCCTCCTCGGCGAGCTTGGCTTCCAGCTCACGACGCTGGCGGTCCATGTAGCCGCCGACCGCGCCGCCAGCCAGCGCACCCACCACCGCACCGACGATGGGCGCGCCGTCGGCGCCGCTGACCTGACGGCCAATGACGCCGCCGAGCACGGCACCGACGCCCGCACCGATCTTCTTGTCGCGATTCGGATCGCCGGCGCAACCTGCCAGGGTGGCTGCGGCCAGAACCAGGGCGAGGGGCTTGAGGGCTGCGTGCATGGATTTATCTCCGCTTCTTGTTGTTGGATCGTCTGGACTTCGAGGACTTTGGCGACGGAGCCTGCGGCTGGGGCTGACGCCCCTTGCCACCGGCGCGCTGACCGCCAGCTCCTGAGGGGGAGTGTGTGCGGCCGCGCTGAACCATTTCTGAACTTCCGCCCGCAGCCGAGGCCGCAGGCACCAGATCAATCTTGCGTTCCTCCAGATTGACCCGAACCACCTGCACGCGCAGCGGCTGACCGAGACTGTAGGCATGGCCGCTACGCCGGCCGACCAGGCGCTGGGTCTTGGGGTCGAGCTGATAACCCTCCTCGCCCAGGGCGGAGATGTGCACCAGACCGTCGATGTAGAGGCCGCTGAGATCGACGAACAGGCCGAAGGCGGTCACCGCGCTGACCACGCCGTCGAAGCTGTCGCCGACGCGGTGGCTCATGAACTCGCACTTGAGCCAGCTGCTGACATCGCGGGTGGCCTCGTCGGCGCGCCGCTCGGTCATCGAGCAATGCAGTCCGAGGGCCTCCATCTGCTCCTGGCTGTACGGGAAGCTCTTCGGCTTGCGGCGCTTGACGATGTGCTTGACCGCGCGGTGCAGCAGCAGGTCGGGATAGCGACGGATCGGCGAGGTGAAGTGCGCGTAATGCTCCAGTGCCAGACCGTAGTGGCCGAGCGGCTCGGGGCTGTAGCGGGCCTGCGCCATGGTGCGCAGGATCATCATGTGGATCAGGCCGGTGTCGGGACGACCGCGCGCCGCTTCGGTGACCGCCGCGAAATCCTTGGCCTGCGGCTCCTCGCCACCGCCCAGGGTCAGCGCGCGGCCGGCGAGAAAGTCCTTGAGCACCTGCACCCGCTGCGGATCGGGCCGCTCGTGCACGCGGTGCAGCGCCGGGGTCTCGCGGCCACTGACGAATTTCGCGGCCTCGATGTTGGCGGCGATCATGCATTCCTCGATCAACCGGTGCGCGCGGGTGCGCTGTACCGGCACGATGCGGGCGATCTTGCGGTCGTCGGTGAACTCGAACTTGGTCTCCTGCCCCTCGAAGTCGATGGCGCCGCGCTGCTGGCGCGCCGCGAACAGCGCGGTGAACACCGCGTCGAGGTTCTGCAGGTGCGGCAGCAGCTTGGCGTTGGCGCGCGCCAGCTCGCCCTTGGGTTCGGCGAGCATGGTGGCGACGTCTTCGTAGATCAGCCGCGCCTGCGAACGCATCACCGCCTCGTAGAACTTGGCGGCGCTCACCTCGCCGTCCTTGCTCAGCTTCATGTCGCAGACCAGGCAGAGGCGGTCGACATTCGGGTTGAGCGAGCACAGGCCGTTGGACAGCGCCTCCGGCAGCATCGGGATCACCCGCCGGGGGAAGTACACCGAGGTGCCGCGCTTGGTCGCCTCCTCGTCCAGCGGGCTGCCCGGCTCGACGTAGGCGGAGACATCGGCGATCGCCACCACCAGGCGGTAGCCGCCACGCACCTTCTCGGCGTAGACGGCATCGTCGAAATCGCGGGCGTCGATGCCGTCAATGGTCATCAGCGGCAGCTTGCGCAGATCGACGCGGCCTTCGATGTCGGCGGCGCGCACCTCGGGCCCGAAGGCCTCAGCCTCGGCTTCCACCTCGGGCGGGAACTCGTGCGGCAGGTCGTGACGGCGCAGCGCGATCTCGATCTCCAGGCCCGGCGCCAGATGCTCGCCGACGATCTCGGTGATGCGGCCGGTCATCGGGCTGCGGCTGCCCGGCAGGCTGAGCATTTCCGCGCGCACCACCTGCCCCTCTTTAGCGCCACCGAGATCGGCGCTGCTGACGCTCAGCTCGAACGGCTGGGCCTTCTGGTTGTCCGGCGTCACCAGCCAGCGTCCGGCCTCGCGGCGCAGACGGCCGACCACGAAGCGCGGCGCAGTGCTGAGCATGGCGACAAACTCGCCGGACAGGCGGCCGTTGGCCTCGACATTGGTGATCCGCACCCGCACGCGGTCACCGGTCATCAGGCCGCGCATCTCGCGCGCCGGCAGGAACACGTCCTCGCCCGGACCGTCGACCACCACGAAGCCGAAGCCGTCGCGGTGCGCGGACACCTTCCCGCCCAGTTCGTCGCCGACCTTGGGCAAGACCGGGACCGGCACCGCGGCGCTGGCCTTGAGCTTGCCGCCCGCCGGCTTCGCGGCGACCGGCGGCAGCGACGGCATGGCCGTCGCCGGCGGGCCGCTGATCAGACGCGACAGCGACTGCGCGGCGGTCTTCGCCGCCGCCAGCATGCCGCCCTGCGGCTTGGCCGGCACAGCCGGCACGTCGACCACCAGACCGACCTTGGCGGCCTCGGCTTTCGACACCGGCGGCGGGATCGGCTTGGTCGGCGGCTCCGCAGCCAGCGGCTTGGCGGTGGTCGTGGGCCTGGCCGCCGCCGGCGTGGCGCTGGCCGGCTTGGCCGGCGGCACCGCCTCCAGCGGCGTGGTCTCCAGCCGGCCGCGACGGTCGAGGCGCACCTGGCCGCTGCGACCCAGCTCCAGCAGGCGCTTTTCCAGCGCGGTCTGCTCCGGCAGTTTCTTCAGCTTGAAGTAACCGATGAGGTCGTCGAGCGAGCCCGGCGACTGCCGCAGCCGCGCCAGTACCGCCTCGACACTGGGCACACCGGCCGAGGCCACCGGCTTGGCGGCAGAGGGCCGGGGCGCCAGGACATCGGGGCTCTTCCAGGGCTCGTCGTAGGGCGTGCCGCCACGATTTTGATGAGAGCCAGAACTTGTACGTTTTTTCATTGACAACAGGCGGCCTCGCCGCGATACTGCGCGCCCTTGGAATTCGGCGGCTGTGATGGATGCCGATTCTCAGGCCGAGATGGCGGAATTGGTAGACGCACCAGTTTCAGGTACTGGCGGGTAACACCGTGGAGGTTCGAGTCCTCTTCTCGGCACCAAACAAACAAACCCGGCTCCGGCCGGGTTTTTTGTTTGGCGCCGTCGGCGCATTGATATTGGGTCTCCCCCACGTCGCCGGCTACGCCAGCAACGTCGCCCCCTCGCCGGGGGCAAAAAGAAAGCCGCGAGGGAGTGCCTCGAATGGCACTCCCGCCCGTTTCGCGGGCAGGCATGGATGCCTGCCCAGGGGCCAGATCAGTGGTTTGAGGTCTCGCCAGGGATGGCAACTAGGCGGCCTTAATCGAACGGATGGTGCAGCACGATGGTGTGCTCGCGATCCGGGCCGGTGGAGACGATGGCGATCTCGGTCTCGGTGACCTCTTCCATGCGCTTGAGGTAACGGCGCGCGTTTTCCGGCAGGTCTTCGTAACGGCTGATGCCGAAGGTGCTGCTCTGCCAGCCGGGCAGCTCCTCAAAGATCGGCTCGACCTTCTCGAAACCCTCGGCGCCGATCGGCGGATTCTCGATGACCTGACCATCGAGCTTGTAGCCGGTGCAGATGCGGATGACTTCCAGCTCGTCGAGCACGTCGAGCTTGGTGACGACCAGGCCGGAGACCGAGTTGTTGAAGATCGAACGACGGGCCGCGACCGCGTCGAACCAGCCGCAGCGGCGCGGACGGCGCGTCACCGTGCCGAACTCGTCGCCGACCTTGCGGATGTGGGCGCCGATGCCTTCCGGACCGTCTTCCAGCTCGGTGGGGAACGGCCCGGACCCGACACGGGTGGCGTAGGCCTTGACGATGCCCAGCACGTAGTCGAGTTCACGCGGACCAACGCCGGTGCCGGTGGCAGCGCCGCCGGCGGTGGTGTTGCTGCTGGTGACGAAGGGATAGGTGCCGTGGTCGATATCGAGCAGTGCACCCTGGGCACCTTCGAACAGCACGTTGTCGCCGCGCTTGAGGTGCTGGCGCAGGTGCTCGGTAACGTCCGCCACCATCGGCTTGATGACTTCCGCGTAGGCGAGCAGGTCGTCCAGCGTCTGCTGGAAATCCTCCGGCGCCTCCTTGTAGTAATGACTCAGCACGAAGTTGTGATAGGCCATCAGCTCGCCGAGCTTGGCGGCCAGCAGATCGCGCTGGTAGAGGTCGCCGACCCGCACCGCGCGGCGGGCGATCTTGTCCTCGTAGGCCGGGCCGATACCCTTGCCGGTGGTGCCGATCTTGGCCTCACCGCGCGCCTTCTCGCGCGCCTGGTCGAGACGGGCGTGGATCGGCAGCACCAGCGGCGCCGCCTCGCTGATCTTCAACCGCGAGCGCACCTCCATGCCGGTGGCCTCGACGGTCTCCAGCTCGCTCTTGATGCCCAGGCGCGGATTGCCACAGATGTGCGCCAGCGACAGCACCACGCCGTTGCCGATGTAGCAGGGAGCGCCCTCGCGCATGACGCCCGAGGGGATCAGGTTGAGCGCGGTCTTCTTGCCCTTGATGACCAAGGTATGGCCGGCGTTGTGGCCGCCCTGGAAGCGCACCACCGCCTGCGCGCGGTCGGTGAGCAGGTCCACGACCTTGCCCTTGCCTTCATCACCCCACTGAGCCCCGATGACGACGACGCTCTTACCCATGTGCTTCCCCTTGCAAAAAACAGTTCAGGCCGCGCCGAGGCGCAGCAGTTCGTTGACATCGGCCGAGAAGCCGGTGGCCGGCCGGGCCATGCCGAATTCACCACCGACGCCGTCGTAGCGGCCACCGCGCGCCAGCTCGCGGCCGTGGCCGGGCGCGAAGGCGGCGAAGGTGAGGCCGGTGTGATAGCGGGCACCGCGCAACTCGGCAAGATCGAGATGGATCGGTAGACCGGGGTGCTGACGAGCAATGGCGGCGATCACCTGCTCCAGCGTGCGCAGCGCCAGCACCACGCTGTCTCCATATCCCGAAAGCGTGGCGGCCGCGCTTTGCAGGACGCTGACATCGCCATGCAGGCCGGTGAGCGCCTGCAGCGCGACGGCGGCCTCGGCGTCGATGCCGAGCGCAGTGGCGAACGCCGACAGCTCCGGCCGCGACTTGCGCTGCAGGATGTCGAACAGCGTGGTCTCGTCCTCGGCCGACAGCGCCAGTCGGTCCACCACGGCGCGGTAGACGCCAACGTGGCCGAGGTCGAGGTGCACGTCGGCGACCCCGGCCAGGCGCAGGGTGTCGAGCATCAGCGACAGCACTTCCAGATCGGCGCCGGCGGCGCCCCCGCCGGCCGGCATGCCGAACAGCTCGCAGCCGACCTGGCGCGGCGAGCGCGGCCCGCCGAGCGCGTCCGGCCGGGTGCGCAACACCGTGCCCAGGTAGCAGAGCCGCACCACCGGGGTGTCGGCAAAGTGCCGGGCGGCGATGCGCGCCGCCTGCGGCGTCATGTCGCTACGCAGGCCGAGCAGGCGGCCGCTGGCCGGATCGGTGAGCTTGAAGGTGAGGCTGTCGAGATCGGCGCCGGCGCCGGTGAGCAGGGAGTCCAGGTGCTCCAGGAACGGCGGCAGGATCAGCTCATAGCCGGCCGCGCGGTAATGGTCGAGCAGCGCGCGGCGCAGCCCTTCGGCGCGCCAGGCCTGTTGCGGCAGCGCCTCTTCCATGCCGTCCGGCAGCATCCACAGCTTGGTCATGACTTCTAGGTCGTCGAAAGAAAATGCAGCAGCCCGGCGCCACTCAGCATGGCAACCAGGCCCAGTAAACGCAGCGGCCGGTCTTCGAGACTGGCTGCGCGTAGCAGCGATTCGCGGAACCGGCGCGGCGACAGGAAGGGCAGCATGCCCTCGATCACCATCACCAGGGCCAGCGCCCGCAGAAAATCTTCACCCACGGAGAACTACTTGCCGGCCTTGAAGCTGCGGAAGAACTCACCTTCGGGCTGCAACACCATCACGTCATTGGCGCCACCGAAGGCATCGCGGTAGGCGCCCAGCGAACGGTAGAAGCGGTAGAACTCGGCATCAGCGCCATAGGCCTTGGCATAGATTTCCGCCGCCTTGGCATCGCCCTCGCCGCGCAGCTTTTCGGCGTCGCGGTAGGCGTTGGCGACGGTGACCTGCGCCTCGCGGTCGGCTTCGGCGCGGATCTTCTCCGCCTCCTCGGCGCCACGCGCGCGGTAGTCGGCGGCAATCCGCGAGCGCTCGGCGCGCATGCGCTCGTACACCGAGCCGCTGACGTTGTCGTTCTGCGGCAGATTGATCGACTTGATGCGCACGTCGATGATCTCGATGCCCAGCTCCTTGACCTTGTCGGCGGCGCTGGTTTCCAGCGCCTGCATCATCTGGTCGCGCTCGCTGGTCACCGCCTGCTGGATGGTGCGCGAGCCGAACTGATCGCGCAGGCCACGGTTGACGATGGCCGAGAGGCGATCCGCCGCGACCAGCTCCTGGCCGCCGGTGGAGCGGTAGTACTGGAGCGCGTCGGCGACCCGCCACTTCACGTAGAAATCGACCTCGACGTTCTTCTTCTCGACGGTCAGGAAGTTCTCGGTCTGGTTGTCGAGGGTGAGGATGCGGCCATCGAACTTCTTCACCGACTGGATGAACGGCAGCTTGAAGTGCAGACCCGGCTGGAAGTCGGCGGTACGCACCGCCGACAGCTGGAACAGCACTGCGCGCTCGCGCTGGTCAACCACGAAGGCAGAGTTGCTGACCACGAACAGCGCCAGGATGACGGCCCCGAACAGGAACAGGCTACGGTCCTGAGTCATTAGCGGCTCCGGTCGCGGGAACGGGTGGCATCACCGCCGCTGACGCGCGGCGTGGCGGCGGCTTCGGGCGCGGCTTCCATCAGGGGCGGCTTGGGCTGGTTCTTCAACAGCTGATCGAGCGGCAGGTAAATCATCGGGGAACCCTTGTCGACATCCACCAGCACCTTGCTGGTCTTGCCCATCACCTCGCTCATGGCGTCGAGATATAGGCGGTCACGGGTGACCTGTGGCGCCTTGCGGTACTCGCCTACCAGCTGGCTGAAGCGCGAGGCATCACCCTGGGCCTTGGCGACCACCTGGTCGCGGTAGCCGGTGGCCTCCTCCAGCGTGCGCGCGGCAGCGCCACGGGCGCGCGGAATGCGCTCGTTGGCATAGGCCTGGGCTTCGTTCTTCAGACGCTCCAGATCCTCGCGTGCCTTGATAGCGTCGGCGAAGGCCGCCTGCACCGCCTCCGGCGGCTGCACCTGCCGGAGGTTCACTTCATTCACCACCAGGCCCGCCTTGTACTCTTCCAGGCGCTCCTGCAGCAGCTGCTTGGTGCGGTCGGCGACGGCCTCGCGTCCTTCGGTAAGGATGAAGTCCATCTTGTTCTGCCCCACCACCTCGCGCACCGCCGCCTTGGTGGCCTGGCGCAGGGTGAGGTCGGGGTCTTCGACGTTGACCACGTAGTCCACCGCCGAGCTGACCCGGTACTGCACCGACAGTTCGACATCGACGATGTTCTCGTCCTGGGTCAGCATGGTGGCGCGGTCGGTGACGTTGCGCACGCCGGTGAGATTCACCTTTTCGTGACTCTCGATCGGCCACGGCAACCGCCATTGCAGGCCGGGCTCGGTGGTCCCGACATAGGCGCCAAAGCGGAATACCACGGCACGCTGCTGTTCATCGACGGTGTAGAAGCCAGACATCACCCAGAGCAGGCCGACCAGGCCCAGCACCAGACCGATGCCGCCAGCCAGACGCGGACCGGAGCCCGGCTTGCCGCCACCCGGCTTGCCGGACAGGCGCGCCTTGAAGCGCTTGAACAGCTCGTCCAGATCGGGAGGCCCCTGGTTGCTGCCCTTCCCGCCCTGATTCCAGGGGTCGCGGTTACCCGACCCCGGTTCATTCCATGCCATTAGCAAATTTCTCGTCTGAGTGATCCAGATTCGGCTGCTGCCGTCAGGATGGGCCTGCCTTCAGTCGCGGACGCCCGTGGTGGAACGACCCGCGCGGGTACGGCCACGTTCCCAAGATTCTAGGGGGCGGGCGGCGGCGGCGCCATTCAGCGGCACACCCGCCTCGCGGCAGATGCGTTCGTAACGTGGGCGCGGCAAGCGCAGTTGCAAGTGCGAAACACCCTTGTCGTCGATGCGCTCCGCCTGCACGGCGTGGCTGGCGTAGAGCAGCGCGCGCAGCTTGCCCTGGGCCGGCGTCACCGCCATTTCGCCCTCGAACAGGTCGGGGAAGATCAGCTCCGACAGCACCTCGCGCAGCGCGTCCAGGCCCTCGCCGGTCCTGGCAGACAGGAATACCCGCTTCGGCCGGCCGGCCTCGTCGCGTTCCACCCGCGCGGTTTCGTGTTCGCTCAGGTCGATCTTGTTGAACACCAGCAGGGTCGGCACCTCTTCGGCCTCGATCTCCTGCAAGACCGCATTGACCTGCTCGATGCGACTGGCCCGCTCGGGGTCGGCGGCATCGAGCACGTGCAGCAGCAGATCGGCTTCGCGCGCCTCTTCCAGCGTGGCGCGGAAGGCGGCCACCAGGTCGTGCGGCAGATCGCGGATGAAGCCCACGGTGTCGGCGAGCAGGATCTCCTGATCGGCCGGCAGCTGCAGCTTGCGGATGGTGGTATCGAGGGTGGCGAACAGCTGGTCGGCGGCGTAGGCCTCGGCACCGGTCATGCTGTTGAACAAGGTGCTCTTGCCGGCGTTGGTGTAGCCGACGATCGACACCAGCGGCGTCTCGTTGCGCTTGCGCGCCCGCCGCGACAGCGCGCGGTGGCGCTTCACGTCTTCCAGTTGCCGGCGCAGATGCGCCATCCGGTCCTTGATCAGGCGGCGATCAAGTTCGAGCTGAGTCTCGCCGGGGCCGGACAGGCCGATGCCGCCACCCTGCTGCCGCTCCAAGTGGGTCCAGCCGCGCACCAGGCGGGTCGCCAGGTGCTGCAACTGCGCCAGTTCCACCTGCAACTTGCCCTCGTGGGTACGGGCACGCTTGGCGAAGATGTCGAGTATCAGGCCGGCGCGCGACAGCACGCGGCAGCGGAGCACACGTTCAAGATTGCGCTCCTGGGCCGGCGACAGCTCGTGATTGAAGATCGCCACCTCGGCCTCGCCCGCCGCGCAGGCAGCCGCAACCTCATCGGCCTTGCCCGAGCCGATGAACATGCCGGCATCCGGCCGTTGCCGGGAACCGCCGATGACAGCGACGATCTCGGCACCGGCGGAACGGGCCAACTCCTCGAACTCGCGGCGGTCGGACTCGAAGTCCGACCCCGGCAATTCGAGGTGCACCAGCACGGCTTTCTGCCCGCCTTGCGGGCGCTCGATGAACTTCAGCGGGAGCTCCGAGGCCGGTCAGCCGGCCGCCATCAGGCGGAAGGCGCGGCCGCTTCCTCGCCCTCGGTCTCGGCCAGGCGCACAGCGCGGGCGGGAACGATGGTGGAGATCGCGTGCTTGTAGACCATCTGGCTCACGGTGTTGCGCAGCAGCACCACGAACTGGTCGAAGGATTCGACGTGACCTTGCAGCTTGATGCCGTTGACCAGGTAGATGGAGACCGGAATGCGTTCCTTGCGCAGGGCATTGAGGAACGGTTCCTGGAGGGTTTGGCCTTTGGACATGGCTGACTTCCTTTTGTTGTTGTTGCTGATTGTCATGGACCTGCGATACCGCTTGATTACCGCTCGCAGGCAAGTTTTGATTTTACCACGGTACCGCTAGGCCGCCTTGACCGCCGAGCACAGCCTTTCGACCGTTCGCTCCAGAGCCACACCGCCCTGCCGTGGATCAAGCCACTCGCTGTCCCGCTCGCTGCGCAGCCAGGTGATCTGGCGCTTGGCGTACTGCCGGGTGGCGATGATTCCCCGCTCCACTGCGTCGCTCAGACTGCCGCGACCGTCCAAATGTTCCCAGAGCTGGCGATATCCCACAGAACGGATTGAGGGCAGGCCCGGATGCAGGTCGCCACGCGCCCTCAGCGCCCGCACCTCGTCGAGAAAGCCGCGCGCCATCATCTGCCGGAAGCGCTCGGCAATCGCCGCGTGCAGGGTTTCCCTCTCCGGCGGCATCAGTGCCAGCTTCACCAGCGGCCCGGCCAAGCCCGCCGACTTCGGCGCCGCCCAGTGAGCGCTGCGCGAGCGGCCGCTCAGCAAGAGGATCTCCAGCGCCCGCTGGATGCGCTGCTGGTCGTTGGGCTTGATCTTGGCACCGGCTTCCGGGTCCAGCGCCGCCAGCCGCTCGTGCAGCGCCGGCCAGCCCAGCGCCTGGGCCTCCGCCTCCAGCTGTGCACGCAGCGCGGGATCGGCGGGCGGCAACTCGGAGAGTCCGTACTCCAGAGCTCGGAAGTACAGGCTGGTGCCACCGACCAGAATCGGCAGATGGCCGCGCGCGCGGATCGCCGCCAGCAGGGCCAGGGCATCGTCGCGAAAGCGGGCAGCGGAATAGCTCTCGGCGGGATCGAGGATGTCGATCAGCGCCTGCGGCACCGCCGCCAGCACCGCCGGCTCCGGCTTGGCGGTGCCGATGTCCATGCCCCGGTACACCTGGGCGGAATCAACACTGATCAGCTCGGCCGCCGGCCAGGGTAGCCGGCCCGCCGCGGCGGCGGCATGCAGGGCCAGCGCCAGGCCGGTCTTGCCGGAAGCGGTCGGCCCCATCAGGAACAGGACTGGAATGGTCTCGGCGGCTGCGGTCATCCGCCCGTCTCCTCGCGGCGCATGGACTAGCGCCCCCGCAGGAACAGCCGGTCCAGCTCGGCCAGCTCCACCTGCACCCAGGTCGGACGGCCGTGGTTGCACTGGCCGGCCAGCTCGGTCTGCTCCATGTCGCGCAGCAGCGCATTCATCTCGCTCAGGCTCATCACCCGGTTGGCCTTGATCGCCGCCTTGCAGGCCATTTCCGCCAGCACCCGGTGCTGAGCATCCAGCACCTCGCCGAGATGGGCGTGCGAGCCGCTGTCGCTGCTGCGGCCCAGCACCTGGCGCAGCAAGTCCACCACCGCCTCGCTCGGCAGCAGCGCCGGCGTGGCACGCACCAGTAGTTGGCCAGGGCCGCTGCGGTCCACTTGCAGGCCGGCGGCCAGCAGGGTCGCGGACTGGGTTTCGGCGGCTTCGGCCTCGTCTTCCGGGAGGTTCACCAGCACCGGGGCCAGCAGCGCCTGCGAGGGCACTCCACCCTCGGCCAGCTCGCGCTTGTAGCGCTCGTAGAGCACCCGCTCGTGGGCGGCGTGCATATCGACGACGATCAGGCCGCGCGCGTTCTGGGCCAGGATGAAGATGCCGTGCAGCTGCGCCACCGCGTAGCCCAGCGGGTGCTCCACCGGCGAGGTGGCGCCGGGCGGCGCCGGCACCGCAGCCCGGCTGACCTCGGCCAGGCCGGCCCAGGTCGGCGCGCTGGCCGCCGGCGCGGCGAAGTAACGACCGGGCGGCTCGCCCAGACGAGGCGCGGTGCTCAGCGGCAGCGCATAGGGCTGCGGCTCGCGCGCCGGCTCGGCGGCACTGCCGAAACCGACGCCGTGATGGTGCTCGGGCTCTGGCCGCAGCTCGCGCAGCCAGCGGTGCACCAGGCCGAACAGGAAGTCGTGCACCCGCGCCGCCTCGCGGAAACGCACCTCGGTCTTCTGCGGATGCACGTTCACGTCCACCGCCGCCGGGTCCAGGGTCAGCGCCAACACGAACGCCGGGTGGCGGGTACTGTGCAGGGCGTCGGCATAGGCGCGCCGCAGGGCGGCACCGAGCAGACGATCACGCACGCCGCGACCGTTGACGGTGAGGAACTGCAAGTCCGGCTGCGCCCGCGAGAAGCTGGGCAGGGCGATCCAGCCGGCCAAGCGCAGACCGCCGAGTTCGGCCTCGCGGTAGATGGCATTGGCGAGGAACTCCGCGCCGCAGACCGCCGCCAGCCGCCGCTCGTTGGCGGCCGCGTCCTCGGCAGGCTCCACATCCAGCAGCCGGCGGCCGTCGTGGCTGAGCGCAAAGGCCACGTCCGGCCGCGCCAAGGCCAGGCGCCGCAGCGCGGTTTCGACATGGCGCGCCTCGGTGCCCGGGCTCTTCATGAACTTCCGCCGCGCCGGGGTGCTGAAGAACAGGTCCAGCACTTCCACGGCCGTGCCCTGCGCCTGCGCCGCCGGCACCGGTTCGGCGCTGGCGAGACCACCCTCGCCGCCCAGACGCCAGCCGTGTGGCTCGACCGCCGTGCGCGAACTCAAGCTCAGGCGCGATACCGCCAGGATGCTCGCCAGGGCCTCACCACGGAAACCCAGACTGGCGACCCGCTCCAGGTCGTCGAGGCTGGCGATCTTGCTGGTGGCATGGCGCGCCAGCGCCAGCGGCAATTCCTCGCGCGGGATGCCGCGCCCGTCATCGCGCACCAGAATGCGCCGCAGCCCGCCCTGCTCCAGCTCCACCACCACCCGCCGGGCACCGGCATCGAGGGCGTTCTCGACCAGTTCCTTGACCACCGCCGCCGGGCGCTCAACAACCTCGCCCGCCTTGATCTGGTTGATCAGGACTTCCGGCAACTGTTTGATCGTTGTCATCTTTACCGAGCCCAGCATTGGGCGAGGTCGAAACGCCCCTGATCATTGCCGTGCAGGCCAGCCTGCACAGGGCCCGCCTTGATCTGGTTGATCAGGACTTCCGGCAACTGCTTGATCGTGGTCATCTTTACCGAGCCCAGCATTGGGCGAGGTCGAAACGCCCTTGATCATTGCCGTGCAGGCCAGCCTGCACGGGGCCCGCCTTGATCTGGTTGATCAATACCTCGGGCAGCAACTGGATCGGCATGGCGGTCGGCAAAAGCAAAAAACGGCGCGCAGGATAACCCGCGCGCCGCGTTCAGCCCGGTTTCGCGATCAGCGCGGCTTCTTGCGCCGCAGGCTCACCGGCACCGGTCCGGGCTCCGACTGCACCACCTGCTGCTGCGGGCGGTAGCCGGAGAAGTAGCCTTTGATGCCGGCCAGCAGCGAGGCGGCCATGCTGTCCTGGTAGTCGGAGGCGGCCAGCAGGCGCTCGTCCTCGGGATGGCTGAGGAAGGCGGTCTCCACCAGCACCGAAGGAATGTCCGGCGCCTTGAGCACCGCAAAGCCGGCCTGCTGCACCTCGGCCTTCTGCAGAGGATTGAACTGGCCGATGGACTCCAGGAGCCGCGAGCCAAAGTCGAAGCTGGCCTCGCGCACCGCCGTCTGGGAGATGTCGAGCAGCACCGAGGCGAGGTCGTCGTCCTTCCCGGCGATGCCGACGCCACCGACCAGATCGGCGGCATTTTCCAGGCTGGCCAGCATCTTGGCGTGTTCGCTGGTGGCACCGCGCTGGCTCAGCACGTAGACCGCCGAGCCGCGTACGTTCTTCGCCACCGGCAGGGAGTTGGCGTGGATCGACACGAACAGATCGGCCTGCGCCTTGCGGGCGATGGCGGTGCGCTCGCGCAGGCCGACGTAGTAGTCACCGTTGCGGGTCAGCACCGCCTTGTAGCCGGGAGTTTCGTTGACCATGCGCGCCAGCTTGCGGGCGATGCGCAGGCAGACTTCCTTTTCGATCACACCATTGCGGCCGCGAGCGCCCGGATCTTCGCCGCCGTGACCGGCGTCGATGGCGACGATGATCGGTTTCTGCCCAGGCATCGGCGCCGGGCGGGCAGCAGGCGCGGCATCGACGCGCAGACTGGGCCGGGGCGACGGCGCCACCGCGACCGTCGCCGGGCTCGGCGCCGAGACGACCGGCGCGGCTGGCGCAGCGGCAATCACCGACTCGGAAGACTCGGGCAGAGCAGGCATCGCCGGCGCAGAAGCCTGGCTGCCGTAAAGATCAAAGATCAGTCGATAGCCGTACTGCCCGTTGGGCTCCAGACCGAAGCTCTTGGGACTGGCGGTCTCGGCGAGATCCAGTACCACCCGCAGGCCCCCGTCGCGCGGGCCGGTGCGGACGCTTTTGACCAAGCCCTTACTGAGACCGTCCAGCTGCACCGAGCCGGCAAGCTTGGCGTCGGCGATATCAATCACCAGACGGCTGGGATTTTCCAGGGTGAAGGACTTGTGGCTGGTCTGGCTTTCCAGGTCGAAGACCACGCGGGTGCTTTCCGGGCCGTCCCAGAGACGCAGGTCACGCAGCTCGTTGGCGTGCGCGAGCGACGCCAGCAAACCCAGAACCATGGCCATTAGCCCACGCATCACCCCAACTCCCGCAAGACCCAGATGGCCGGAAGATAGCGCCGCCACATTTGGCTTGCAACTTTTTTGTTATCCAAATCAGTCATCAAGGCCAACTTCTTAAAGTACAGACTGGCCTATTCCGGCGGCCAGCGCGGCGCCCCATGCGGCCGGCAGTTCCAGCTCGGCGCAGCGGCCCTCGCCGTCGGCGGCCAGGCGCAGGCACAGATCCGGGGCCGGCAGCACGCCCTGCCCGCGCTGCGGCCATTCCACCAGCCACCAGGCCGCCGGCGGCGCCTCGTCGAGCACGCTCAGGCCGTACAACTCCTCGGGCTCCGCCAGGCGGTAGAGGTCGAGATGCAGGATGCGCAAACCGCCCTCCAGCTCGTAGGGCTCGACCAGGGTGTAGGTCGGGCTGCGCACCGCGCCCTGCACGCCCAAGGTCCGCAGCAGGGCGCGCGCCAGGGTGGTCTTGCCGGCGCCCAGATCGCCTTCCAGCCAGATCATGCCGCCGGGCTGCCGGCGCAGCAGCGGTGCCAGCTCGGCGCCCAGGGCTTCGGTGGCGGCGCTGTCCGGCAACGCGCGGATCAGGGTCTGTCTCGCGGCCGGGATCATGGATTCACCAGCGGCCGCAGCGCGGCGATCAGGTCGGAGGGCAGCAGGCCGCGCGGGCCACCCCGGGCGGCGGCATCGCCGGCCAGGGCATGGATCAGCACACCCAACCGGGCGGCGTCCTCGGCGCCCAGGCCTTGGGCCAGCAGGCCGAGGATCACGCCGGTCAGTGCGTCGCCCATGCCGCCCACCGCCATGCCCGGATTGCCGTAGGGACACAGCCAGAGCTGCTCGCCGGCGACCAGACTGCCGGCCCCCTTGAGCACCACCACCGCGCCGTAGCGCGCGCGCAGAGCCTGCACGGCCGCGAGGCGGTCGGCCTGAACCTCGGCGGTGCCGCAGCCCAGCAGGCGCGCGGCTTCGCCGGGATGCGGCGTCAGCACGGTATTGGCCGACAACCGAAGCGGCTGCTCGGCCAGCAGATTCAGCGCGTCGGCATCCAGCACCGTCGGTGTCTCGCCGCTCCTGGCCGCCGAATAGAGCGCGCGGCCCCAGACGCCCTGCCCCAGTCCGGGGCCTAGGGCGATGGCTTTCGCAGCGGCGAGCTTCGTGCCCAGATCCTCGCTGGGGGTCCAGCCGGCCACCATCAGCTCCGGTTGGGCCGCGACCAGGGCGCCAGCGTGGCCGGCATGGGTCAGCACACTGACCAGGCCGGCGCCGCAGCGCAGCGCAGCGCGTCCGGCCATCAGGGCGGCGCCGGCCATGCCCTCGCCGCCAGCCAGCAGCAGCGCATGTCCGGACGCCCCCTTGTGCGCCTCGCGCGGCCGTGGCGGTAGGGCAGCGCGCAGCTCGCCGGCTTGCAGCAGACGAAACAGCGGCGCCTCCTCGGCGAACAGAGGGTCCGGCAACTCCAGACGGTCCAGCCGCAGGACACCACAATGGTCCGGCCCGGCCCCGAGAAAGCCGCCAGCCTTGTGGGCGATGAAGCTCAGCGTGCGCTGTGCTCGCACCGCCAGCCCCAGCGGCCGGCCATGGTCGGCGTCGAGGCCACTGGGGAGATCGACCGCCAGTACCCGCGCGCCCGCCTCGCTGGCGGCATTGATCGCGGCGATGGCCTCGGCCGCCGCACCTTCGACCGGCCGCGACAGGCCGGTGCCGAAGATGGCATCGGCGATCAGCACCAACCGGCCGCCATCGACCAGCGCATCGGCATGCCAGGCCTGCTCGCGGCCGCCGGCCTGATGCCAGTCGTCCAGGGCGCGCACCGCATCACCACGGCTGGGCGCGGCGCCCACCTGCCAGACCCGCAGCGGCCAGCCGGCGGCCAGCGCCAGCCGCGCCAGCACATAGCCGTCGCCGCCGTTGTTGCCGCTGCCGCAGAGCACATGCAGGCAGTCCGGCGGCGCGCCGCCGGACATCTTCCGCAGCTCCGCCCAGCAGGCGGCGCCGGCGCGCTGCATCAGCGTGTAGCCGGGCACGCCCAGTTGCTGCTGGGCACGCTCGTCCAGCGACCTTGATTGCCGGGCCGAATACACTGCGCGCGCCATGTCTTCCATGCCGCCATTCTACGAACTACCGCAACGCATCAAGGCCTGGGCGCAGGAACTGGGATTCGCCGACGCCGGCATCGCCGAACTGAGCCTGGATGCCGACCGCGATCATCTCCAGCGCTGGCTGGACGAGGGCCTGCACGGCCAGATGGCGTTCATGGGCCGCGATCTCGACAAGCGCGTGCATCCCGAGGGCCTGCGCCCCGGCACCCTGTCGGTGATCAGCCTGCGCCTGGACTACCGGCCGCAGGCGGAGGCGGCGCAGGCGGTGCTCGACGACGGCGAGCGCGCCTACATTTCCCGCTACGCCCTGGGCCGGGATTACCACAAGCTGATGCGCGGCCGCCTGCTCAAGCTCGGTGCGCGGCTGGAACAGGCCGTGGGGCCGCACGGCTACCGGGTACTCACCGACTCCGCGCCGGCGCTGGAAAAAGCGCTGGCGCGCAATGCCCGGCTGGGCTGGATCGGCAAGAACACCCTGCTGCTCAACCGCAAGGCCGGCTCCTGGTTCTTTCTCGGCGAGATCTACACCGACCTGCCGCTGCCGGCGAACGCTCAGGCGCCAAGCAGCAACCACTGCGGCAGTTGCAGCGCCTGCCTGGATGTCTGCCCGACCAAGGCCTTCGTCGCGCCCTACCGGCTGGACGCGCGCAAGTGCATCAGCTATCTCACCATCGAACACCGCGGCGCCTTTCCCCTGGAGTTGCGCGCGGCCATCGGCAACCGGGTGTTCGGCTGCGACGACTGCCAACTGGTCTGCCCCTGGAACCGCTACGCCCAGCCCACCGCCGAAGCCGACTTCGCGCCGCGCCACGGCCTCGATACCGCCAAGCTGGTGGAGCTGTTCGGCTGGGACGAGGCCACCTGGCTGCGCAAGACCGAGGGCATGGCACTGCGCCGGCTCGATCACGCCCGCTGGCTACGCAATCTCGCCATCGGCCTGGGCAATGCGCCGCGTTCCAACGAGGTACTGTCCGCCTTGCGGGCGCGCGCCGAGCACCCGGACGAAGCCGTGCGCGAGCACGTGCGCTGGGCCCTGGAACAGCAGGGCGCGGGCTGAAGCCGCTCTACGGTGCGGCTGGATCGGGGCAGGCCGCGGCCGGCGCCGCCGAGATTTCCGCGATGGTCTGGCCCAGGCTGGCCGCCAGCGCCGGTGGCAGAGCCGCCAGATCAAACTTCGCCAAGGCCGTGCGCGCCGCCGTGGCGCAGCCGCGCGCCCATTCGACGTTGGCCAGATTGTTGGCATAGGCCGCGTTGTCCGGCTCCAGCGCCACCGCCTTCCTCAGTGCCTGCACCGATGCGGCCAGATCGCCGGCGGCGTAGCGCTCGGCGCCCAACGCCGCCTGCACCAGCGCCTGCTCGGGCCAGCGCTGCGCGGCGACACGGTAGGCGGTCGCGGCCAGCGGCGGCGCGCTGCGTTCCAGGGGCGCGGCTGCGGCAATCCAGTCCGGCGGCCGCACCGGCTCGGGTATCTGCTCGGGCCGGCTGACCAGCAAGGCCCAGCGTCCGGCCCAGTCCCAGCGACGCAGGAAGCTGCGCCGGCTGTAGCGACTCGGCTCAGCCTTGCCATCGTTCAGCAGATAGCCCTGCTCCGGGTCGTAGCCGACCAGCACCGCGTAGTGCCAGACCGGATAGCTGCGGACGCCGAGATTGAGCAGCACCAGCGGCGGCAGACCGTCGCGCAGGGCGGCGATCAGCGCCGCCTCCTCGGCTGGCAGTTGCACCGGCAGGCGCCCATGCCGGCGGGTCTGCGCCAACAGTTCGACCTGCAGGGAGCCGCCACGCGCGGGGATGAACAGATCCTTTTTCAGCGCCTCGGGACTGGTTTCAACGCCCGACGCCTGCAAGGCGCTGGACAAGGCCGCTGGCCCGCATTGCAGCTCTTCCTGCGCATGGGCCGGCACCCCGACCAGCTGCACCGCCTCAGCCACCGGTGACGGTGGCAGGGCGGCGCAACCGGCGAGGGTCAGACCCAGCGCCAGCCACAGCGGGCGCAGGTCCATCCTCAGATGCGGCTGAAGATGTTGGTGACGCCCACCAGTTCCAGAATCAGCAGCACCACAAACACCACGCCGATCAGGCCGAACACGTCACCGCCAGCCGGCTGCTGATCGAGGGTGGCGGCCACGCGCTGGATTTCCTCATCGCTCATCGCCGCCGCGCGGCTCTTCGCCTGCACCGGGTCCACGCCCCAGGCAGTGAGCTGCTGTTGCACGTCCTCCCGGGACAGCAGGTTTTGCAGACGGGCCTCGGTATCCGCGCGCTGCGACTGCGCCGCCAGGCGCTCGGTGCCGATCATGGCTGCCGGCGACACGCCGGGCGTACCCATCAGGATCAAGCCAGCGCTCAGCACCACGGCAAGGGGAGATTTGAAGTTCTTCATTGGCCACTCCTGGGAAAGACAGGCTGTCGGACTGACAGCTTCGGCATGGTCCCCTGCGCGGGATGAATCGAACCTGAAAGCCTTCAGCCCCCGAGGCCAAGACGCGCCAGCAAGCTCGCGGTGCTGGCGTCACCCGCCACCGCCTCGCCATCCATGACCCGCAGGATGCGACCGGCCAATTGCTTGCCCAGCTCCACGCCCCACTGGTCGAAGGGATTGAGCTGCCAGATCACGCTCATCACGAAGGTGCGGTGCTCGTAGAGCGCGAGCAGCGCGCCGAGGTGAAAGGCATCCAGCCGTGGCAGCAGCAGCGTGTTGGAGGGTCGGTTGCCGGCGAATACCCGATGCGGGATCGCCGCCTCCAGCGCTTCGCCCTGCATGCCCTTGGCGATGAGCTCGGCACGCACCTCCTCGGCACTCTTGCCCTGCATCAGCGCCGCCGACTGCGCCAGGCCGTTGGCCAGCAGCAGGCGGTTCAGCTCGGGATAGGGATGATCGGCCTGCTGCACCAGCAGGAAATCCACCGGATGCGCCACGCTGCCCTGATGCAGCATCTGGAAATAGGCGTGCTGACTGTTGGTGCCGACATCGCCCCAGAGCGCCGGAGTGGTGGTGTAGTCGAGCGGCTCGCCGTCGCGATTGACGCTCTTGCCGTTGCTCTCCATCTCCAACTGCTGGAGCCAGGGAACGAATTTCTCCAGCCGCTGCGCATAGGGCGCGATCACCTGGTCGGCGCTACCCAGAAAGTTGCTATTCCAGACCGCGATCAGACCGAGCAGCACCGGCAGGTTCCGCGCCAGCGGCGCGCTGCTGAAGTGCTGGTCCATGGCATGGGCACCAGCGAGCAGGGCGTCGAACCGGTCCGGCCCTAAGCCGAGCAGGATCGACAGACCGACCGCGCTCCACAGCGAGTAGCGACCGCCAACCCAGTCCCAGAAACCGAACATGTTGTCGGCGGCAATGCCGAAACGCCGCACCGCCTCGGCGTTGGTCGACACCGCGACGAAATGCTTCGGGATGGCCGCCTCGCCCAGCGCTTGCAGCAGCCAGTCGCGGGCGGCGCAGGCATTGGCCATGGTCTCCTGGGTGCCAAAGGTCTTGCTGACCACCACGAACAAGGTGGTTTCCGGCCGCAGTCCGGCCAGCGCCGCGTGCAACTGGGCGCCATCGACGTTGGCGACGAAGTGCAGCCGGGGGCCGTCCGCGAACGGCGCCAGCGCCTCGCAAACCATGCGCGGCCCGAGATCGGAGCCGCCGATGCCGATGTTGACCACGTCGCGGATCGGCTCGCCAGTGGCGCCGGTCCAGACGCCGCCGCGCACCGCCTCGGCAAAGGCGCGCATGCGGTCGCGCACGGCATGGACCTCGGGCAGCACATTGCGGCCGGCGATGGTCATCACCGCCTCGCGCGGCGCCCGCAAGGCCATGTGGTAGGCGGCGCGTCCCTCGGTGTGGTTGACCGCATCGCCGGCGAACAGGCGGGCGATCCAGCCTTCCAGGTCCTGCTGGCCGGCGAGTTGCAGCAGCAGCTCGACGGTCTCGCCGCTCAGCCTTTGCTTGGAGTAGTCGAGATAGAGCCCGACAGCCTCGGCGGCCAGGGCCGTCGCGCGGCCGGCATCCAGGGCAAAAAGCTCGTTCAGGGAGACCTGGTTGATGGCCTGGGCATGGGCCTGTAGCGCTCGCCAGGCGGCGCTTGCGGTGAGTGCGGACATCCCTGGATGTGTTTCAGCGGTTATCGGTTTGCCCAGAGCTTACGCGAGGCGCCGCCAGCGCCGGAAGTCACTGCATCCAGTGATAGTTGAAGCTGATGCTCACCCGCTCCGCAGACACCGGATTGGCCGGCACCTCGTGGCGCAGCCAGCTTTCGAACAGGATCAGATGGCCGGCCTGCGCCGGGTAGCTGATATGCGGCTGCTGCGCCGGATCGGCGTCGGCGCGGCGCATCGGCGCCGCCATCAGCCGCGACAGGCGCGGGTCCTCGAACTTGAGCCCGGGGCAGCCGCGCGGCGTCTTCACGTAGTAGGTGCCGCTGATCACTGCCTGCGGATGCAGATGAAAGCTGTGGGCGCAGCCCTTGGGCATCACATTGACCCAGCAGTCGGTCATCGCCAGACGACCGCCGCCGAGATCCCAGCCCAGTGCCTTGGCGTAGCTACGCACCTGCCGGTCAATGCGCCGCTCCAGGTCCATGAAGCTGGACGAGAACTGGTGCAGGCGGTCCATCGAACCGTAGCTGGTGTAGCCGCCCGGGTAGTTCTTGGCCGACCACTGCCGACCGGCGCGGTCGAACTCGCGCAACTGGGCGACTTCGCGCAGCAACTCGGCGTTGTAGGCCTCGGCACCTTGACGCAGCAGCGGCGCATGGTGGATCAGGGTCGGGAACCAGCTTTTGATATTGGCCATGGGCGGATAAAGAAACGCCCGCTGGGAGCGGGCGTTGTAAAAGAAGGTTCAGTTGCTCATCGAGACCAACCAGCGACATGGCGCCCAGCCTCAAGCCGGGCAGCCTTCGACTTGCGCGCTGCTACGCGGCGCGGGGCCTCAGGCGGCCATCTGCACCGGAATGGTGTTGGCGGTGCGCTCGACACCGTTCTGGTCGTTGCAATAGATCAGGCGCGGCTTGTAGCTGCGGGCCTGGGCCTCGTCCATGTCGGCGTAGATGGCGATGATCGCCTTGTCGCCGACCCGCGCCTTGTGGGCGGCGGCGCCGTTCACCGAGATGATGCCGGAGCCTTCCTCGGCGCGGATCGCATAGGTGGTGAAACGCTCGCCGTTGCTGACGTTGTAGATCTGGATCTGCTCGAACTCCAGGATGCCGGCGAGATCCAGCAGCTTGCCGTCGATGGCGCAGGAGCCGTCGTAGTCGAGTTCGGAGTGGGTGACGCGAACGCTGTGCAGCTTGCACTTGAGCATGGTGAGACGCATGGCTGGCTTCCTCTTGCCGGGATCGGCGTTGGCGGCCCAATAAGACATGCGCCTTCGCCGTAACGTTATTCAAGCAAGCGGGCGGCCCACTAAGACATACGCCCGGTCCGCGATGTCGCCATCGCGAGGTGTCCGTGACGCTTCCGTCACGAATTTCGACATTAGTTTAGATCAAACCGGACTTCCTTCAAACCTCAGCGGCCTGCCTCAGGACAGGCTCAGATTGTCGATCAGCCGGGTCTGCCCCAGGTAGGCGGCCACCAGCAGCACCCAGGCCGCATCGGTCTCGGCCGGCGGCTGAAGATCGGGCCGCCGGATGGCGACATATTGCGGACGGAAGCCGGCACGTTGCAGGCTGCCCGCCGCCTCGGACTGCAAGGCCAGGTAGTCCCGGCGTCCCTGGCGCAGGCCTTCGGCCATGGCCTGCAGCACCCGATGGACGGTCGCCGCCCTGCCCCGCTCCTCGGCATTCAGGTACTGGTTCCGCGAAGACAGCGCCAGGCCATCGGCATCGCGCAGGGTCGGCACGCCGACCACTTCGATGGGCAGACAGAGGTCGGCGACCATCTGCCGGATCACCGCCAGCTGCTGGTAGTCCTTCTGCCCGAACAGGGCGAGGTCGGGCTGCACCAGGTTGAACAGGATATTGACCACCGTCGCCACCCCTTCGAAATGCCCGGGGCGGAATTCGCCTTCCAGCATCTCGGTGACGCCATTCACCCGTACCGTGGTGTGACCAACGCCTTGGGGATAGACCTCCGCGACGCTGGGCGCGAACAGCAGATCGCAGCCGGCGGCGCTGAGCTTCTCGGTGTCGGCAGGCAGGCTGCGCGGGTAGCGGCCGTAGTCTTCATTGGGCCCGAACTGCAGGGGATTCACGAACACGCTGGCCACCACCCGCCGCGCCCGCTGCCGGCCCTGGCGCACCAGCTCGATGTGTCCGGCGTGCAGATTGCCCATGGTCGGCACGAAGGCGACGGTCTCGCCGGCGCGCCGCCACTCCCGGCATCGCTGGCGCAGCTCGGCGACCGTGTGGACGACGATCATGGCTTGGCGCCGGCCGGCAGGTCGAAGCAATGCTCGGGCGCCGGGTAGGCTCCCGATTTGACCTCACGGACGTAGTCGGCAATGGCGGCCTCGATCAGCCCGCCCTTTTCGCCACGCGCGACGGCGCCCGGCATGTAGTTCTTCACAAAGCGCGGGGTACGCCCCAGGGTGACCTGCGGGGAGATGCCCAGCAGGTCCTGGAGAACAAGAATCTGACCATCGACGCCCGCACCGGCGCCGATGCCGATCACCGGCACCGGCGACTCGGCGGTGATGCGCGCGCCCAGCCCGGCCGGGATGCATTCCAGCAGCAGCAGATCGGCGCCGGCCTCGGCCAGCACCTGCGCGTCGTGGAGCATGGCTTCGGCGGCCGCGTCTTCACGACCCTGCACCTTGAAGGCACCCATCTTGTGGATGAACTGCGGTTGCAGGCCGAGATGCGCGCAGACCGGCACGCCGCGCACCGACAGGTATTCGACGATGGAGGCCTGCTCGCGGCCGCCTTCCAGCTTCACCATCTTGGCGCCGCCCTGCTGCATCAGCCGCTGGCTGGAATCGAGCGCGCGGTCCAGCGTGGCATAGCTCAGAAACGGCAGATCGGCGATCAGGAAGGCGCGCTTCAGATGCGGCGCCACCGCCTTGGAGTGGTAGACGATGTCGTCCACCGTCACCGGCGTGGTGGTGTTGCCGCCGTGGATGACCATGCCCAGGGAGTCGCCGATCAGCACCACGTCGACGCCAGCGCGGTCTTCGAGCAGGGCGAAGCTGGCGTCGTAGGCGGTCAGGCAGGCGATCTTCTCGCCGGCCTCGCGCATCTTGCGCAGCTCGGCGACGTGCAGCGGTTTGATGGTTTCCATGCGCGGCGTTCAGGCCCGGGAAAAACGGGCGCGGACTATAACAAACGGGCTGAGACCGGCCTCAGAGCAACTCGGCCTGACGCAGCCGGCTGTAGCCGCGCGGCCGGGCCAGGGCGGCGAGCAGCTCCTGGTACAGCTCGGGCTGGGCCACCAGGTCCACTTGCGAGACATCCACCTCGATCACCGGCGCCGCCTGATAGCGGCCAAAAAAGCGGGCGTAGCGGGCGCTCAGGTCTTCCAGATAGCGGGCGTCGATACTGGCCTCGTAGTCGCGGCCACGGCGGGCGATACGCGCCAGCAGGGTCTCGACTGGCCCCGTGAGGTAGATCACCGCATCCGGCGCGGGCACATCCCAGGCCAGGCGCTGGAACAGGGCTTCGTAGAGCGTCAGGTCGGCCGGCGACAGGGTCAGCTCGGCGAACAGCCGGTCCTTGTCGAACAGGAAATCGGCGACCCAGTGGCGGTCGAACAGGTCGCCTTGCTGGAAGGTCTCGACCTGGCCGGCGCGTTGCAGCAGGAAGCCCAGCTGCGCCGGCAGCGCGCCGCCGACCGGATCACGGTAGAAGCGCGGAAGGAAGGGATTGTCCTCCGGCTTTTCCAGCAGCAGGCGGGCGCCGGTGTCGGCGGCCAGGCGGCGCGCCAGCGTGGTCTTGCCAGCCCCAATCGGCCCCTCCACCACCAGATACGGCAGACGCGGACTCAGGCCCAAGGCGCGATCTCCCAATGCGGCAGCGCCGCCAGGCGGGCACTGATCGGGCCGTGCCCTGGCAGCTCCAGCGCCGGCGCGATCTCGGCCAGGGGTTGCAGCACGAATACGCGGTTGGCCAGCTCGGGATGCGGCAACTTCAGACGCTCGTCGTCGATCCGGCAGTCGCCGTGCAGCAATAGGTCGAGGTCGAGATAACGCGCGCCCCAGCGCTCACCGCGCACGCGGCCGGCGTCCCGCTCGATGGCCTGCAAATGATCCAGCAAGGCATGAGGCTCCAGGCCGGTTTCCAGCGCCGCCACCGCGTTGCAGTAATCCGGCTGCCCCGCCGGCCCCAACGGCGCGCTGCGGTAGAGGCGCGAGCGCGCCGGCAGACGGGTTTCAGGCAGTTGCGCCAGGCGGTTCAGGGCAGCTTCGATCTGCAAGGCCGGCTCGCCGAGGTTGGCCCCCAGCGCGACGTAGGCCTTAAGCATCCGCCGGCGCACCACCACGGCGGCGACCGCTGCGTCGGCGGCGCTTCTTGGGCGGCGCGGCGCCAGCGACTTCCGGGGCATCGTCGCCCCCCTCATCCGGCTGTTCCGGCAGCACCGCCCCGGACTGCGCCGCCGTCCACCAGCGGGCGATCTGCGGATCGGCATCGCCGGTCTCGGCACGCAGCACCAGAAAGTCGTAGGCCGCACGGAAGCGCGGATGCGCCAGCAGGCGCTTGGGCTTATTGCCCTGCAACTGGTCGAAGCGCGGCTGCAACTCCCAGATCTCCTGCATGGGCAGGGAGAAGCGCTTGGGAATGGTCACCTGCTGGCAGGCGCGGGCGATGGCTTCGTTGGAAGCCTGCGCCAGCGCGGCATTTGGGTGATGCCCCTGCTCGGACTGCAACTGCACGAAGCGCTCGGCCACCACCGGCCAGAGCAGGGCGGCGTAGAGGAAGGCCGGCGTCACCGGCAGCTCGGCTTCGATGCGCGCGGCGGTGTTGGCCAGCGCGCGCTCGACGAAGCCGGCCATCGCCGGGTAGCGCTGCAAGGTGGCCTCGGCGTCCGGGAACATCTGGCCGTACAGGCCGTAGGCACGCAGGCCACGGAAATTGGCCACCGCCTCGCGGCTCATCAAGAGCTTGATGATCTCGTCGAACAGCCGCGCCGGCGGAATCTCGCGCAGCAGCGGCGCCAGGCGGTAGATCGGCTCGGCGGTGTTCGGCTCGACGTCGAAGCCCAGCTTGTTGCTGATGCGCACCGCCCGCAGCATGCGTACCGGGTCTTCGCGGTAGCGCAGCTCGGGGTCGCCGATGAGGCGCAGCACCCGGTCCTGCACGTCCTCGACGCCACCGACGTAGTCGACCACCGAGTAGTCGCGAATGTCGTAGTACAGGGCGTTGACGGTGAAATCGCGCCGGAAGGCGTCGGATTCCAGATTGCCGTACTGGTTGTCGGAGAGGATGCGGCCGGTCTCGTCGCGCTCGTGACTATCGGTGATCGCGCCCCGGAAGGTGGTCACCTCGATGATCTCGTCACCGAAGCGGACATGGGCGATCACGAAGCGGCGGCCGATCAGGCGGGCGTTGCGGAACACCCGGCGCATCTCTTCCGGATGCGCGCTGGTGGCGATGTCGAAGTCCTTGGGCTCGATGCCGGCCAGGATGTCGCGCACCGCCCCACCCACCAGATGCGCCTCGTGGCCAGCGTCACGCAGGCCGTAGAGCACCTTCAGTGCGGCGGGGGAAATCAGCTTGCGCGAGACCGGGTGGTCTTCGCGAGGAATGCGGCGGGGTTCCAAACGGGATCGACCAGGGTGGTAAACGAAAAAGGTTTGCCGGAGCAAACCTTTTTGGGGACCAGAAACAACGAAATCTGGCGCTCCTACCGGGATTCGAACCCGGGTTTAAGCCTTGAGAGGGCTCCGTCCTAGGCCTCTAGACGATAGGAGCAAGGCGCGCATTGTAGCGGCGGCCGAGGCAATCAGCTACCCGGTTTGGCGAGTTCGGCCTCGATCACCCGCACCAGCCCCGGGTCGCCCGGCTTGACCCGGCTGCCGTAGTGCGCCACCGCCTTGCCGTCGCGGCCGATCAGATACTTGTTGAAGTTCCAGGACGGCGCCTCGCCGGTGCGCTCCTTGAGGCGCACGAATAGAGGATGGGCGCCCGCGCCCTTCACCTCGGTCTTCGCGAACATCGGGAAGCTAACGCCGTAGTTGGCTTGGCAGAATTTCTGGATCTCCTTGTCGTCATCGAACTCCTGCTCGAGAAACTGCCCGGAGGGAAAGCCGAGCACCACCAGGCCACGGTCCCGGTAGGTCTTGTAGAGCTGTTCCAGCCCTTCGTACTGGGGCGTAAAACCGCAGTGGCTGGCGACGTTGACCACCAGCACCACCTTGCCGGCATAGCTCTGGCAGAGATTCTCGGTCTTGCCCAGCAGGCGGCGACCGGCAAAGTCGAGATCGGTCTGCGCGCAGTCGAGCGCGAAGGCGGGGGCGGCGATCAACAGCAGCAAGGCGGCAAGGCGCATGGGAGATTCTCGGAGTGGGGCAATCGGCGATTCCTGGGTGACAATACTGGTCTGGACCCCGTTCTGGATGCGAGCCTGTTCCGATGACCGACCTGGTATTGCCGGCACCGCTGTGGCGCCGTCTGGTGGCCCTGGCCTACGACGGCCTGCTCTACGTCGCCCTGCTGATGGCGGGTCTGGTGCTGGCCATCCCCTTCGTGGCCTTCGTGGTCGCGGACGACGCCCGCACGCCGCTGCACAACTACGTGATCCTGCAGGCGTATGGCTTTGTGGTCGGCGCCGGCTTCTTCGGCTGGTCCTGGACCCGCGGAGGGCAGACGCTCGGCATGCGCGTCTGGCGGCTGCAGGTGCGGCGCCTGGACGGCGCGCGGCTACGCTGGCCGGTGGCCATTCTGCGCTTCGCCGCCGGCCTGGTTCCGGTCCTCGCCGGCCTCTGGCTGGGCAAGCAGTTTGGAGCGACCGCCTACGGCGCCGCCCTGCTCGGCTACCTGCCCTGTCTGCTGTCCAGCCGTGGCCAGGCCTTCAACGATCTGATCGCCGGCACCGAGGTAGTGGAACTGCCCAGGCCGGTCGCGCCGCCAGCGGCCTGAGCCGGCTCAACGCAGCCGACTGATCCGCCAGCAGCCCAGCAGCGCCCAGACCAGGGTCGGCGTGCCGGCAGCCAGCAGCGGCGGCCAGCCATAGATCTGTCCCAGGCTCAGGCTCACCCGATTGACCACGTAGAAGCCAACGCCGAGCAGGATGCCGATCAGCAGGCGCTGGCCGGCACCGCTGTCGCGCAGGCCGCCGAAGGCAAACGGCACCGCGAACAGCGCCATCGCCATCACCGTCAGTGGTTCGATCAGCTTGCGCCAGAGCTGCAGGCGGTATTGCTGGGCATCGAGCTGGTTTTCATCCAGATAGCCGATCAGCCGGCGCAGGCCACCGACCGAGATCGCCTGCGCCTCCAGAACATAGAGCTTCAGCACATTGGGAGTGACCGCGCCGCGCCACTCGCTGGTGGCCCGCTGCGCGGTTTCGGCGCGGCCGTCCTCGATTATCCGGGTCTCGCGCACCCCCGACAGCTGCCAGCGGCCGTCGTGATACTCGGCGGCATCAGCGGCCAACACCTGACTGAGGCGGAAGTCCGGCCCCAGACGATAGATCTCCACGCCCTCGGCACGGTCCTCGGCCAAAAGGCTGCGGATGCGCAGCACCTGGTCGCCATCGCGCAGCCAGACCGCCCTGCCCGCCGCCACCGGGACGCCGCGCGCCCTGGCCTTGACCTCGTCCGCCGCCCGTTCGCCGGCCGGGGCGAGCACCTCGCTGACCAGCCAGCCGGCCGCACCGAGCACGGCACCCGCGAACAGCGTCGCCACCGCGATCTTGGCCACCGAGAAACCGGCGGCGCGCATCGCCGTCAGCTCGCCCTGTCCGGAAAGGATACCCAGGCCCATCAGCGCGCCGATCATGGCGATGATGGGCATCTGCAAGGCCAGGCCGGTGGGCAGCTGCAGCAGCGTGGTCTGCAGCAACTGCACCACGCCAAAGCCGCCCTTGCCGGTCTCGTCGGCCTCGGTCACCAGGCTGATGAAGCTGTAGATGGACAGCATCGCCAACGCCACCACGGCGGTGGTGCCCAGCACGTGGCGGACGATATGCAGGGTCAGCAGGCGCGGCATCGGAGCAGGGAAAGCGGTACGGGGTAGCCATCATCGCCGAATCGGGGCAGCAGGCGCGACCTGCTATCCGCGCCGCCGTGGCGGCAGTAAAATTCAGGAAACCACCGATTTCTGGTGCGCATCGCAGTTTTGGCCACGGATTTTCCATTTTCGACGCGCAGCCATCACCAACCCCCTGACCGATTCACTACTTTCCGACCATGGAATATTTCGTCAAAAGCGGCAATCCCGAGAAGCAGCGCGTCGCCTGCGTGATCGTCGGCATCTATGACCGCCGCAGCCCCTCCGACCCCGCCGAGGTGATCGACAAGGCGGCCGACGGGCTGATCGGCGGCATCATGCGCCGTGGCGACATGGACGGAAAACTCGGCTCCACCCTGGTGCTGCACAACGTCCCTGGCGTGTTCGCCGACCGGGTGCTGCTGGTCGGCCTGGGCAAGCAGCGCGATTTCGACGAAACCGCCTTCCGCAAGGCCAACGTCGCCGCCGCCCGCGCGCTGCGCGGGGCCACCGGCGCCATCGACGCGGTCAGCTACCTGACCCACCTGGAGGTCAAGGGCCGCGATTTTCACTGGAACGTGCAGCAGGCCACCCTGGTCACCGAGGACGCCTATTACCGCTTCGACGCCATGAAGGGCGCCCAGGCCCGCGAGGCGCTGCCGGCCTACAAGCTGGAGCGGCTGACCTTCGACGTGCCGCGTCGCTCCGACCTGCCCTCTGGCGAGAAAGGGCTGGCCGAGGCCCTGGCGATCGCCAAGGGCGTGGCGCTGGCCAAGGATCTCGGCAATCTGCCGGGCAATGTCTGCACCCCCAGCTACCTGGCCGAAACCGGGCTGAAGCTGGCGGCGGAGTCGGGCGGCCTGATTAGCACCCGCATCCTCGAAGAAGCCGATATGGAAAAGCTGGGCATGGGCTCGCTGCTGTCGGTGAGCCGTGGCTCGCGCCAGCCGGCCAAGCTGATCGTCATGGAGTACCGTCAGGGCCCGGCCGGCGAGAAGCCGGTGGCGCTGGTCGGCAAGGGGCTCACCTTCGACGCCGGCGGCATCAGCCTGAAGCCGGGCGCGAAGATGGACGAGATGAAGTTCGACATGTGCGGCGGCGCCTCGGTGTTCGGCACCTTCAAGGCCTTGAGCCTGCTGAAGCTGCCGATCAACGTGGTGGCGGTGGTTGCCGCCTCCGAGAACCTGCCCGACGGCCAGGCCAGCAAGCCCGGCGACATCGTCACCAGCATGGCCGGCATCACCATCGAGGTGCTCAACACCGATGCCGAGGGCCGGCTGATCCTCTGCGACGCGCTGACCTATACCGAGCGCAGCTTCGACCCGGCGGTGTGCATCGACATGGCCACCCTCACCGGCGCCTGCGTGATGGCCCTGGGCCAGTTCCCCTCCGGCCTGTTCAGCAACACTCCCGGCCTCGCCCGCGCCCTGCTCAACGCCGGCGAACAGATCGGCGACCGCGCCTGGGAGCTGCCGCTGTGGCCGGAGTACGAAGAGAACATCCGCAGCGAGTTTGCCGACATCGCCAACATCGCCACCAAGGGTGAAGGCGGCGGCGCGATCATCGGCGCCACCTTCCTGCACAAGTTCACCAAGAAGATGAAGTGGGCGCACCTCGACATCGCCGGCACCGCCTGGCTGGGCAAGAAGGGCACTGGCCGGCCGGTGCCGCTGCTCACCCAGTACCTGCTGAACTACGCGGCGAAAGAGGAATAAACCCGACGCGCCCGCGCCGCCATGACCCGCGTTGATTTCTACATCCTGCCCGAGCAGGGCGGCAGCGATCCGCTGTCGGCAGCGGTGCGTCTCTGCGACAAGGCGGCGGCGGCCGGACACCGGCTCTACGTGACCGCCAGCGATCCGGCCCGCCTGGACGCGCTGGGCGACCTGCTCTGGACCCAGCGCCAGGGCAGTTTTCTGGCACACGAGCGCTATCTGCATGCGGCGCCGGTGGAGCCGCTGCCGCAGGTGCTGCTGGGCGAAAGCGAGCCCCCCGAGGGCTGGCAGGACATCCTGCTGACCCTGTGCGCGCAGGTACCGGCCTATTTCAGCCGCTTCGAGCGGGTGCTGGAGATCGTGCCGGGCGACGCCGAAAGCCGTGCCCACTGCCGCGAGCGCTTCAAGTTCTACCGCGAGCGCGGTTACGAGCTGCGCAGCTTCGAGCAGACCGCCGAAGGCGGCTGGAAGCAGAAGGTCTAGGGCGAACCCTCGCCGCCAGCCCCGGAAGCTGCGCCGCGGAACCAGTCCAGCTGCTCGCGCAGACGCACCACCTCGCCGACGATCAGCAGCGAGGCGCCGCTGGGGGCCAGGGCCGTCACCTTGGCCGGCAAATCCGCGAGCGTGCCGGTGAGCACCCGCTGGCTGGGCTGGGTGCCGTCCTCGACCAGGGCCGCCGGCCAGTCCGCCGGCAGGCCGTGCGCGATCAGTTCGGCGCAGATGCGCGGCAGCGTCGTCACCCCCATGTAGAACACCACGGTCTGACCGGGCCGCGCCAACTGATCCCAGTGCAGGCGCAACTCGCCGTCGGCGCGGGCATGGCCGGTGACGAAGATGCAGGCCTGGGCGTAGTCGCGGTGGGTGAGCGGGATGCCGGCGTAGGCGGCACAGCCGGCGGCGGCGGTCACGCCGGGCACCACCTGAAAGGGAATCCCGTGGGCAGCCAGCTCGGCGATCTCCTCGCCACCACGCCCGAAGATGAAGGGATCGCCACCCTTGAGCCGCAGCACGCGCTTGCCCTGCCGGGCCAGCCGCACCAGCTCGGCGTTGATCTCGTCCTGCGGCACCGTGTGCTGGTTGCGGCGCTTGCCGACGAAGATGCGTTCGGCATCGCGGCGCACCAGGTCGAGGATCGCCGGCGCCACCAGCCGGTCGTGCAGCACCACGTCGGCCTGCTGCATCAACCGCAGAGCGCGGAAGGTGAGCAGATCAGGGTCGCCCGGGCCGGCGCCGACCAGATAGACCTCGCCAGCCGCCGCTCCAGGCGCAGCGGTGAGCAGCTCCGCAAACAGGCTCTCCGCCGCCTCCACGCGCCCGGCCAGCAGCCGCTCGGGGCCGGCGCCATCGAGGAAGCGCTCCCAGAGCGCGCGCCGCTGCAGCAGCGGCAGGGCCTTCACCCGCGCGCGCTGCTGCTCCATGAACTGCGCGATACGGCCGTAGCCGGCCGGCAGCCAGGTCTCGATACGCTCGCGCAGCCGCCGGGCCAACACCGGCGCCGCACCACCGGTGGCGATGGCAATGCTGATCGGCGCCCGGTCGACGATGGCCGGCGTGATGAAGCTGGACGGGACGGGGTCGTCGACCACGTTGACCAGCACGCCAGCGGCATCCGCAGCCGCAGCGACCCGGCGATTGAGGGCGGGATCGTCGGTGGCGGCGATCACCAACCGGCAGCCCGGCAGTTGGTCCGGATCGAATTCGGCACCGAGGTAGTGCAGGCGGCCCTGATCGCGCAGCGCGGTCAGTTCGGCATTCAGCTCCCGCGCCACCAGCTCCAGACGCGGTTCGGCCCGTTGCAGCAAACGAATCTTGCGGGCCGCGACCTCGCCACCGCCAATCACCAGCACCCTGGCGCCAGCGAGGCGCAGGGTGACCGGAAACCAGGCATTGGCGCTCACGATCTGCCCTAGCCCGCCAGAGCCTTGCCGAGAGTCATCGCGCCCACCACGATCAGCAAACCCGAGATCGCCCGCTTGAGATTGCGGGCATCCAGACGGAAGCCGATGCGGCTGCCGATCCAGATGCCGGGCAAGGCGCCGAGCAACAGGCCCAGGAGCATGTGCCAGTCGACGGTGCCCAGGCCGGCATGCCCGAGCCCGGCAATGCCGGTGATGATCACCGCGTGGGCGAGATCGACCGCCACCAGCCGGATCGGCTCCTGCCGCGGGTAGAGCAGCATCAGCAGCATCATGCCGATCACGCCCGCGCCCACCGAGGAGACGGTGACGACCGCGCCGATCAGCACCCCGGAGAGGACCGTGCCGAGACGCTGATGGCGGGCGACGAAGTTGGAGAAGCTCGAAGGCAGGCTCCAGCGGCGCAGTAGAAAATCCTGCACCAGGGTGAAGCTGGCAGTCAGGATCACCGCGACCGCCAGGGTCAACTTGATGACCTGGTCCAGCGCCGGACTCGGCCCCAGGGCGTGAAGCCCGAGCAGGGCGAGCAGGGACGCCGGCACGCTGCCGAGCGCCAACCAAGCGACGATGGGCCATTCGAGCGTGCCTCGCCGCTGGTGCAACAGCACTCCCCAGGCCTTGCTGATCGAGGCGTAAAGCAGGTCGGTGCCCACCGCGACCGCCGGGCTGATGCCGTAGAACAGGATCAGCACCGGGGTCATCAGCGAACCACCGCCGACGCCAGTGGCGCCCACGGCGGTACCGACCAGCAGGCCCGCCAAGGAAAACGCCAATCCGTCCATGTCAGCCCACCGTTAAAAGGCCGCGTACCGTAGCAGCCCGGCGGGACGCGGGAAACCATTGGTCGCCTGGAATTGCTTATACTTTAAAAGCTATTTCAGAGAGATTCATCATGAAGATTCGGCAACTGCACTACGTGCTGGAAGTCGCCAAGCGCGGGCTCAACGTCACCGCGGCGGCGGAAGCGCTGCACACCAGCCAACCGGGCGTTTCCAAGCAGGTGAAGCTCCTGGAGGACGAGCTGGGCGTGGACATCTTCGTCCGTAACGGCAAGCACCTGGCCGAAGTCACCCCGGCCGGAAAGCGCATCCTCGACTACGCCGAAAAGCTGCTGTCGGAAGCCGAGAACATCCGCAGCGTCGCCCGCGAGTTCCGGCAGGCCGACGAGGGCGAGCTGACCATCGCCACCACCCACACCCAGGCACGCTACGCACTGCCCCGGGTGATCCAGGCCTTCCGCAAGCAATATCCCAAGGTAGCCCTGCACATCCACCAGGGTTCGCCGCCGCAGATCGCCAAGATGGCCGCCGAGGGCGAGGCGGACTTCGCGATCGCCACCGAAGCCATCCACCATTTCGACCAGCTGGTCATGCTGCCCTGCTACCACTGGAACCGCTGTGTGCTGGTGCCGCCCAGTCATCCGCTGGCCAAGGTGAAACGGCCCACGCTCAAGCAGCTGTCCGAGCATCCGATCATCACTTACACCTTCGGCTTCACCGGGCGCTCCAAGCTGGACCAGGCCTTTGCCGCGCACGGTCTCAAGCCCAACGTGGTACTGACCGCAGTCGACGCCGACGTGATCAAGACCTATGTCCGTTCCGGTCTGGGCATCGGCATCGTCGCCAACATGGCCTGGGACGCCCGCGTCGACGCCGATCTGGTGAAGCTCGATGCCGATCATCTGTTCGAGGCCAGCACCACCCATATCGGCTTCCGGCGCAGCCTGTTCCTGCGCGGCTACATGTACGACTTCGTCAGCACCTTCGCGCCGCATCTGAAGCGCGAGCTGGTGGACGAGATCGCCGCCATCGCCGACCCGGACCTGCGCCAGGCCGAAGTCGTCAAACGAGTACGGGTCGAGCAGACGCTGTAGTCCGGCAAATTCAACTCGTCTATCGATATGCCCATTCCGAATTGCTACCCTTCGCGGCCGCCGACTCGATGGCCCGGCGGCTGGAGCGCATAAGAGATGTATCGCTACGACCAACACGATCAGCAGCTGGTGGACGCCCGCGTCGCCGAATTCCGCGACCAGACCCGGCGCTATCTCGACGGCTCGCTGTCGGCGGACGAGTTCCGCCACCTGCGCCTGCGCAACGGGCTCTACATCCAGCGCTTCGCGCCGATGCTGCGCATCAGCATTCCCTACGGCCTGCTGTCCTCAGCGCAGATGCGCATGCTGGCGCACATCGCCCGCAAGTACGACAAGGGCTATGGCCACTTCACCACCCGCCAGAACATCCAGTTCAACTGGCCGAAGCTGGAAGAAGTGCCGGACATCCTGGCCGATCTCGCCACCGTGCAGATGCACGCGATCCAGACCTCCGGCAATTGCATCCGCAACATCACCAGCGACCCTTTCGCCGGTGCCGCCGCCGATGAACTGGTGGACCCCCGCCCCTACTGCGAGCTGACCCGCCAGTGGGCGACCTTCCACCCTGAATTCAACTGGCTGCCGCGCAAGTTCAAGATCGCCTTCTCGTCCTCGACCAAGGACCGCGCCGCCACCCGGGTGCACGACATCGGCATCCACATCGTCCGCAACGCCGCCGGCGAGCTGGGCTATGAGGTCTATGTCGGCGGCGGCCTGGGGCGTACCCCGATCATCGGCGTGAAGATTCGCGACTTCCTGCCGGAAGCCGATCTGCTCAGCTACTGCGAAGCGATCCTGCGCATCTACAACCTGCTGGGCCGTCGCGACAATATGTACAAGGCCCGGATCAAGATTCTGGTCAAGGAAATGGGCCTGGCCGCCTTCGCCGAGAAGGTCGAGGCCGAGTGGACGACCATCAAGGACGGCCCGCTCAAACTCAAGGACGGCGACCTGGAGCGCATGAAGGCGCAGTTCAGCCAGTTTGAACTGGACCCGACCGCTGCCGAGGATGGCAGCTACGCCCAGAAGCTGTCGGAAGATCCTGCCTTTGCCGCCTGGACCCGGCGCAACCTCAAGGATCACCGGGTTCCCGGCTACAAGCTGGTGTTCCTCTCGCTCAAAGCCCGCGGCGTGGCACCGGGCGACGTCAGCGCCGAGCAGATGGACGCCATCGCCGACCTCGCCGACCGCTTTGCCTATGGCGAGTTGCGCGCCACCCACGACCAGAACCTGGTGTTCACCGACGTCCGCCAGCAGGACCTCTATCCGCTCTGGCAGGAGTTGGGGCGGCTGGGCCTGGCGACGCCGAACATCGGCCTGCTGACCGATGTGATCTGCTGCCCGGGTCTGGATTTCTGCTCGCTATCGAATGCCAGCTCGATAGCCGTCGCCGAGGAAATCTTCGATAGATTCGAAGATTTGGACTATCAGCACGACATCGGCTCGATCAAGCTCAACATGTCCGGCTGCATGAACGGCTGCGGCCACCACAGCGTCGGCCACATCGGCATTCTCGGCGTCGATAAGAAGGGCGAGGAGTGGTATCAGATCACCTTGGGCGGCAGCTCCGGCAATGACGCCTCCCTGGGCGACCGCACCGGCCCTTCGGTGGAGCGCGCGCACATCGCCGACGCCATCCAGACCATCGTCGAAACCTACCTGAAGGAACGGCTGAACGAGGAGGAAGGATTCCTGGCCTGCTACCGCCGGGTCGGCATGCCTCCCTTCAAGGCCAAGCTGTATGCGGAGAGCCAGGCATGAGCATCCTTCTGGACCGCCACGGCCAACGGCTCGAAGACCACTATCCGGAGTTGGCGGCCGACCAATCGGTGCCTGCCAACCAGGCGGTTCTGGTGCCCTGGGCACGGTTCGGCGAAATTCCCGAGAACTCCAAAGCCGGTCTGCTATTGCCCAATACCACTGACGTATTGGCGCTGCCGGAGGCGGCACTACGGCTGCCGCTGCTGGTTTTGGAGTTCCCCTCCTTCGCCGACGGGCGGGCCTATTCCCAAGCCAGCTTCCTGCTCCAGCGCCGCCATTACCCGGGCCAATTACGAGCGCGCGGACAGGCCGTGGTTCACGATCAATTGAACATGCTGCGCAGCTGCGGATTCACGCAATTTCAGCTGCGGGGCGATCAAGATATCGACCTTTGTGCACGGCTACTCAGCAATCAGCCGTCTGCTAGCACCCTGAGGCGCTTTCCTTCTCTCCCCTGATCCGGCGAGCCTCGACAGCCTTCCTGATCCGAGTTGAGAGCTTGATCGCAGGATAATGCCGAGAAACTCTTGTGCATTGCAGAATTGATGGCTAGAGTTGTTTTCACGCATTACTTTCAAATAGTGCGTTCCAGTTAATTTAACGACGTTTTTCACGCTAGAGACGGGGATTAATCCAATGAAATTGAGCAACAAAGCAGGTGTGGCGCTGGTTGGAGTGCTCGCCGTCGCAGCACTGCCGGTCCAGGCGTCCACCGTCTATCGCCAGCAGGTCAGCGGAGCCAATCTGGCTTCTTTGGTCCCTCCCAGCGCCACTGCGGGCGCGTCCTTCGGATCACCTTTGGCCTTCGGCGCCAGCTGGGGTGATGCCGGCGTCGGTGTCTTCGTGCAAAGCATTGACAGCGTGGACGACGATTTCGACGGCGCCGCTGGCCTGGTGATCGGCCTTGGCGACGCCAAGAAAGCGGTTGGCCTCGAGGCTTCCCTCGCGCTGTCCTCGCTGATCGACAACGCCAACGCGCCTGGCGGCTTCGGCGACAACGGCTCCTTCTCCCTGAAGCTGCATACCGCGCTCCCCGGCGGCGCCGCCTTCGCGGTCGGCGTCAATACCATCGGCCGCTTCGGCGACGCCAATGACGCTGCGAAATCCAGCCTCTACGCTGTCGGCACCAAGGTCGTTCCGGTTTCGATTGCTGGCAGCAGCAAGAATCTGGTTCTGAATCTGGGCGTCGGTGATAACGGCTTTGCCGAACCCGGCAAGGACGGCGTCAATATCTTCGGCTCCGCCGCGTTCTACTTCACGCAGCAGGTCTCGCTGATCGCCGACTATACCGGCCGCTTCACCAATCTGGGCGTCTCGGTAGCCCCCTTCAAGAAATACCCGTTCTCGATCACTGCCGGCGCGATCAATGTTGGTGATCGCTACAACAGCGGTACCGAGTACGCCGTCTCGGCGGGTTACGGTTTCAAGTTCTAGTCGATAGGAGACTTAGACATGCGCATCAAGACTCTCTCGCTGGTGGCCCTGACCGTCACCACCCTGGCCTCGACCAATCTTTTCGCTCAGAGCTCCGGCCAGGGCGGATCGGGCTCGTCTGGCTTCCAGGTCGGCGGCAACACCGTCACCGCCACCACCTCGTCGAACGCACTCTCGTTCGTTGTCCCGGTCGGCGCCGTCGGCAGCATCACGGTTTCCAGCGCTTCGGGTGGGACGATCACCATTTCGGTCGGTTCCCCTGGCTCCTCGGCCATCACTCAGCTGGGTGGCACTTTCGGCGGCCCCGGCACCTACGTGCTGACGGATAGCGCCGGCAACACCATCACGGTGGTGGTCGGTGAAGATGGCAATGTCGCTTCGATCAGCGAAGGCGATACCTCCAACAGCTAACAAGCTTTGGAGACAAAAAAGCCCGCCATCAGGCGGGCTTTTTCATTGCGTCGAAACCTAGTCCGGCAAATAAGGTTTGAGCGCCGCCGGCGCATCCCAGCCACCGTCGGCGCGCTGGTAGTTCTCCAGCACGGCGACCAGGGTCCGGCCAACCGCCAGACCGGAGCCGTTGAGGGTGTGCAGCAACTCGGTCTTCTTGGTTTCCGGATGCCGGTAGCGGGCCAGCATGCGGCGAGCCTGGAAGTCCTCGAAGTTGGAGCAGGAGCTGATCTCGCGGTAGCGCTGCTGCGAAGGCAGCCAGACCTCGATGTCGTAGGTCTTCGCGGCATTCGCGCCCATGTCGCCGGCGCACAGCGCCACGACCCGGTAAGGCAGTTCCAGCTTCTTGAGAATCGCCTCGGCATGGGCCGTCAGCTGTTCCAGCGCCTCGTAAGACTTGCCCGGCTCCACCGCCTGTACCAGTTCGACCTTCTCGAACTGGTGCTGGCGGATCATGCCCCGGGTGTCACGACCAGCGGCACCGGCCTCGGAACGGAAGCAGGGCGTATGCGCCACCCACTTCTTCGGCAGCTCGCCGGCATCGAGAATCTCGTCGCGCAGCAGATTGGTGACCGGCACTTCGGCGGTGGGAATCAGCCGCCAGTCCTGGCCGTCTTCGCCCTTGAGCGCGAACAGATCCTCGCCGAACTTCGGCAACTGCCCGGTGCCGCGCAGCGAGGCGGCGTTGACGATATAGGGGACGTACAGCTCCTCGTAGCCGTGCTCGCGGGTGTGCACGTCGAGCATGAACTGGGTCAACGCCCGATGCAGACGCGCGAGATCCTTCTTCAGCACCACGAAACGCGCGCCAGTGAGCTTGGCGGCGGCGGCGAAGTCCATCTGGCCCAGGGCCTCGCCGAGATCGGCGTGATCCTTGACCGGAAAGTCGAACTGCCGTGGCGTGCCGACACGACGGATCTCGACATTGTCCTGCTCGTCCTTGCCGTCGGGAACGCTGTCGTGCGGGATGTTGGGCACCCGTGCCAGGAAGTCGTCGAACTCCGCCTGCAAGGCCGACAGCGCCAGCTCGTTCTCGGCCAGCCGCTGCTTGCTCTGCTCCACTGTCTCCAGCAAGGGCCTCGCATCCTGGCCCTTGGCCTTGGCGAAACCGATGTCCTTGCTGGCCTTGTTGCGCGCCGCCTGCAGCGCCTCGGTCTCGGTCTGCAACTGCTTGCGCCGCGACTCCAGCCGCTCGAAGGCGGCGAGATCGAAGGTATAGCCACGGCGCGCCAACTGGGCGGCGATGGCGGCGGCATCGGTGCGCAGGCGCTTGGGATCGAGCATGACGGGGTGCGGAAAACGGGTGAAGGACGCGGATTATGCCAGCGCCGAGCGGGCCAGCCAGAAACCCAGCAGACAGGCCGCCAGGCTCAGCAGCAGATTGAGGCCGACGTTGGCCAGCGCGATCATGACCGCGCCCTCGCGCCAGAGCAGCAAGGTCTCCAGCGAGAACGCCGAGAAAGTGGTGTAGCCGCCCAGCACGCCGGTCATCAGCGCCAGCCGCCAGGCCGGCGACCACTCCGGCCGCGCCAGCGCATAGCCGCCAAGCAGGCCCATCGCCAGGCCGCCGGAAACATTGACGATCAGGGTCGCCGCCGGGAATGCCGGCCACTGCGTCCGCGCCCACAGGCCGACGCCATAGCGCGCCAGCGTACCGAATGCGCCGCCGAGGGCGACCGCCATCCAGACCGGCATCAGCGCCCGCCCCCGCGCGCGGCGCGCAACTGCGCCAGCTTCTCGGCGATCTTGCCTTCCAGCCCGCGCGTGGTTGGCCGGTAGAACTCGGCACCGAGAAGTGCGTCGGGCAGGAACTGCTGACCCGCCGCGTGAGCGCCCTCCTCGCCGTGGTCGTAGCGATAACCGCTGCCGTAACCGAGATCCTTCATCAGCTTGGTCGGTGCATTGCGGATGTGCAGGGGCACTTCCAGCGAGCCGTGCTGCTCCACCGCCGCCCGGGCGGCGGCATAGGCGGTGTAGACGGCGTTGGATTTGGGCGCCACCGCGAGATAGACGATGGCCTCGGCGATCGCCAGCTCGGCCTCCGGCGAGCCGATGCGCTCGTAGGCCTCCCAGGCATTGAGGGCCAATTGCAGGCCGCGCGGATCGGCGAGGCCGATGTCCTCGTAGGCCATGCGCGTCACCCGCCGGGCGATGTAGCCGGCGTCGACGCCACCGTCGAGCATGCGGCAGTACCAGTACAGTGCCGCGTCGGGATCGCTGCCGCGCACCGATTTGTGCAGGGCGGAAATCTGGTCGTAGTGATGCTCGCCCTGCTTGTCGAAGCGGCGAAAACCCCGGCCGATCAGCTTTTCCAGCAGGGCATCGTCCCTGGACCGCTCCGCGCGCGACAGCTCCCAGGCGGTTTCCAGCAACACCAGGGCCTTGCGGGCATCGCCGTCGGCGGCCTCGGCGATGCGGGCGATCCAGCTTTCCGGCAGGGCCTCGGCGCCCGCACCCAGACCGCGTTCGGCATCGTTCAGCGCCCGCCGCAGCAGGGCAACGATGGCCTCGGTTTCCAGCGAGCGCAGCACGAAGACCCGCAACCGCGACAGCAGCGCGCCGTTCAACTCGAAGCTGGGGTTCTCGGTGGTGGCACCGATCAGGGTGAGCGTACCGTCCTCGACGAAGGGCAGCAGCGCATCCTGCTGGCCCTTGTTGAAGCGATGGATTTCATCGACGAACAGCACCGTGCGGCGGGCGCGGAGCCCACGCGCCGCAGTCTGCGCGCTGGCCACCGCCTCACGGATGTCCTTGACCCCGGCCAGCACCGCCGACAGCGTCAGGAACTGCGCATCGACATGCTGGGCAATCAGGCGCGCCAGCGTGGTCTTGCCGACGCCCGGCGGCCCCCAGAACACCAGCGAGGGCAGCTTGCCGGCTTCGAGCAAGGCGCGCAGTGGTGCGCCCACGCCCAGTACATGCTCCTGACCCACCACCTCGTCCAAGTGTCGCGGACGCATGCGCTCGGCCAGCGGTTGCGCCAGCGCCACGGACGCCGATGGCTTGCCAGCTCGCATAGCGCGCGGGTCAGTGAGCAGGTCTGGGGATTCGGCCATCGCCTATCGTAGGCGCAGTCGCCGCGCCAGCGGAAACCCGCGCTCCGGTTAAGGCTGGCTGCCGTCGATCACTTCAACGCCCTTGGGCACCTGGAACTGGAACAGCGTCGCATCCAGTTTGCCGTTGGTCCTGATCGCGCTGAACTGGATGTCGGTGGCGCCGCCCAATTGATCGCGGAACAGCATGCGCACCGGCGTGCCGCCCTTGAGCCAGAGTTCCACCGACTGGAAGTCGCTGTCCTTGCCCTTGGGCTTGAGTTCCAGCTTGCGCACCGCGCCCTCGCTGCCGGCGTCGGCGACGCTGAAGGTCTCGGTCAGCGTCTGCCGCTGCGAGAGCAGCGCCGCCGGCGTGCCCTGCAAGGCTTCGGCGGCCGGACGGATGCTGACCTGCTTCAAGTCCTGGTCGTAGAGCCACAGGCGGCTGCCATCGGTGACGATCAGTTGTGGCGCCGGCCGCAGATACTCCCAGCGGAACTTGCCCGGCCGCGCCAGCGCCATGCGACCGCTGCTGCTGTTCAGGGTCTCGCCGCGTTCGTCGATCTGGGTCTGGCTGAATTCCGCCTGCAAGGTCTGCACGCCGTCCACGAAACGCGCCAAGGCCTGTTCCGGGGTTTCCGCCCGGGCAGCGGTGAACGCGAGCATCAGCAGCGAGAAAAACAGGGTGCGCATGGAAGTCCTGGAGCGTGAAAGGCGCCCGCAGTCTCGGCGGGCACGGTGAATGAGGCTTGAACGGCGGCGCCGCTAGTCGCGGCCGCCGCCGAGAATCTCGCGATTGCCGCCCGGCCCGCTGGGGCCGACCAGACCGGCACTTTCCATCGCCTCGACGATGCGCGCGGCGCGGTTGTAGCCGATCTTCAGGCGCCGCTGCACCCAGCTCACCGAAGCCTTGCGGGTTTCCAGCACCAGGGCAACGGCGCTGTCGTAGAGCGGGTCCTTCTCGGCGTCACCCTCGCTGTCGTCAGCCTTGGCCTTGAGGTCTTCCTCGTCGGCGAGGATGCCGTCGACGTAGTCCGGCTCGCCGACCTGCTTGAGATAGGCCACCACCTTGTGCACCTCGTGGTCGTCGACGAAGGCGCCGTGCACACGCGACACGCTGGAGGCGCCCACCGGCCGGTACAGCATGTCGCCGTGGCCGAGCAGGGTCTCGGCGCCCATCTGGTCGAGGATGGTGCGACTGTCGATGCGCGAGGCGACCTGGAAGGCGATGCGCGAGGGGATGTTGGCCTTGATCAGGCCGGTGATGACATCGACGCTGGGCCGCTGGGTGGCGACGATCAGGTGGATGCCGGCGGCGCGCGCCTTCTGGGCAATGCGGGCGATCAGTTCTTCAACCTTCTTGCCGACCACCATCATCATGTCGGCCAGCTCGTCGATCACCACCACGATGTTCGGCAAGGGCTGCAAGTACACCGGCTCGCTGGGGCTGGCGCTGAACAGGTCCGGCGCGGCGGTCATCGGGTCGCGGATCGGCGTGCCCAGCGCCTCGGCGTCGAGCAGCTTCTTGTTCATGCCGGCCAGATTGCGCACACCCAGTGCGGTCATCAGCCGGTAGCGCCGCTCCATCTCGGCCACGCACCAACGCAGCGCGTTGGCGGCGTCCTTCATGTCGGTGACCACCGGCGTCAGCAAGTGCGGGATGCCTTCGTAGACCGACAGTTCCAGCATCTTCGGGTCGATGAAGATGAAGCGCACCTGCTCGGCGGTGGCCTTGTAGAGCATCGACAGGATCATCACGTTGATCGCCACGCTCTTGCCCGAACCGGTGGTGCCGGCCACCAGCAGGTGCGGCATCTTGGCCAGATCCACCGCCGCCGGATTACCGGCGATGTCCTTGCCGAGGGCCATGGTCAGCGGCGAGGCGGAATTGCGATAGGCCGGCGAGTCGATGATCTCGCGCAGCATCACGAACTCGCGCTTGGCGTTGGGAATCTCCAGGCCGACGTAGGGCTTGCCCTCGATCACCTCGATCACCCGCACGCGGTTGACCGACAGCGAGCGCGCCAGATCGTTGCTCAGATTGGTGATCTGCACGCCCTTCACCCCCGGCGCCAGCTGCAGCTCGAAGCGGGTGATGACCGGGCCGGGGATTGCCGCCACCACCTGCGCCTTCACGCCGAAGTCGGCGAGGTGGCGCTCGACGCTGCGCGACAGGAGGTCGATCTCCTCCGGCGTGTAGCGGCGACCGGAGGGCTTGGCCGGATCGAGCAGGTCCACCGGCGGGATCGGCTGGTCGGCATAGGGCGTGGCGCGGCTGTGCGCGGCGTAGGGCGACAGCGACGGCGCCGGCGGTGGCAGGCCGAGATCGGCGGCGGTGCTAGGCGCGACGACGGGCGCCTGCATCTGCGCCGGCGCGGTACGCACCACCGGCTTCGGCGCCTGGGTTTGCTGCGCCGGGGCCAGGGTGGGTGGCAGCTCAGCGGCGAGCAATTGCGCCAACCGGTCCGGCTCTGGCGCGGCGGCTGGCGGCGGCACTGGCGGCGCGGCGGCCAGTTCCGGGCGCACCCAGGGCGGCAACTCGGCGACTTCGGCCAGCACCGGCGCTGACAGCGCGTCGGCGACTTCCGGCGCCGGCTCGCCAACCGCGTGGCCGTGCTCGGCCACCGAGGCATAGAAGTCCTGCAAGTCGGCGGGCCCTGGCGTCTCGGCCTTGGCGGCGGCGCTGGTGACCGGCTCTTCCCAGGGATCGGTCGCGCTGCTCGGCGCCAGGCTGGGCTCCGGCGCTGCCTCTGCGGCGGTTCCCAACGCCGAGCTGAGCAGATCGACCTGCGGCTCGCGCCGCTCCTGCGGCGGCGGCGCACCGCGCCGGCGCGCCGGCTTGAGGCTGGGCAGCGGCGCCTCGCTGGAGGGCGGGATCAGGTCCTCGCCGGGCTCGGCGGCTTCCGGGGCCGGCTTCTGCCAGCGCGCCAGCAGGCGCAGCGTGCGCTCGCCGATGGCGTCGAGCAGATCCAGCCAGGAAAAGATCAGCGCCAGCGGCAGCGCCGCCACGAACAGGGTCAGCAGCAACAGCGCGGCACCGTAGGCGCCGAGCAGGGCGGACAGCCATTCGCACAGCGCCGCCCCGAACAGGCCGCCACCACCCTGCGGCGTCCAGGCGCCAGGCAGCGGCACTTGCAAGCTGAGCAAGCCGGCCAGCGAGAGGGTCGCAAACAATCCCGCCGCCAGCCGCAGTCCGGCCGGGATGGCGCTCACGCTGGCGGCGCCACGCAGGCTGCGGTAACCCACCCAGGCCAGCGCGAACGGCAGCACGAAGCTGACATAGCCAGTCAGGCTCAGCAGGCTGTTCGATAACCAGGCGCCACCCCGCCCCATCCAGTTGTGCAGGCTCTCGCCGGCGCCGGAGGAAGACCAGCCGGGATCGTTGGGATGGTGGCTGAGCAGCGACAGCAGCAACAGCAGCGCCAGACCGAACAGCAGCAGACTCAGAGCCTCGCGCGGCAGCCGGACCAGCCAGCCGGCGTCGGTCTGCACCGGCTCGGCGGCGCGGGTCTTGTTGGACAGGCGGGGCAGCTTCATGGAGCGCGCGTGGGGCCGCGGCGGGCGCGGCGTAAAAGTTGCGGACGAGTATACCAGCGGGGTTGCACCCGCCCGGCGCTACCGCCGGTCGGCATACCTTGAATTGCGCTCGGGAACGGCCATTATTCAGAGCGTCACTTCCAGCTTCACGGTAGTCACCCCACCATGCAGACCCGGCACTTCGTACTTTCTTCCGACGGCAGCATCCGCGAATTCTCGGCGGAGCAGGCGGCCCTGATTGCCTCCGGGACCGACCGCATCCCCGAGTTCGCCGCCCAGCGCGTGCGCTACCTGCAACTGACGCTGGACGACGCCGCCGAGACCGAGCTGAAGATCCAGACCGCCGGCGCCAGCATCCGCTTCGATGCCGAAGGCCGGATGGCCGAAGCCGGCCCGCCGGCCGACAACGAGACCTTCTCCCGCTTCGAGCACGATGCCTGCGTGCAATGGGCGCTCAAGGATCTGCCCGCCGCACCCGTTACCTTCCACTGAGTGCGCCTCCGGCACCTCGCCCGCATCGCCGAGGTTCCGGCCGAGGCCTGGGATGCGCTGTTCCCGGCCGGCTATCCGTTCATCCGTCACGATTGGCTGCGCGCGCTGGAAGAGCACGGCTGCGCCACCCCGGAGTCCGGCTGGACGCCCTGCCATCTCGTTCTGGAAGACGATGCCGGTGGGTTGCTGGCCGCCGCCCCGCTCTATCTCAAGGCGCATTCCTGGGGCGAATTCGTATTCGACTTTGCCTGGGCCGAGGGCGCCCAGCAGGCCGGCATCCGCTACTACCCCAAGCTGCTCAGCGCGGTGCCGTTCACACCCAGCAGCGGCCCGCGCCTGGGCGCCCGTGACGCACCCAGCCGCGCCGCGCTGATCTCCGCCTTGTTGCAACTGCCGGAGCACTCCGGCGCCTCGTCCTGGCACGGGCTGTTCCTGCCCGAAGCCGAGGCCGAGGCCTGCGCCGAACAGGGCGCACTGCGCCGCCACGATCTGCAGTTCCACTGGCACAACCGGCCCGAAGGCGGCTATGCCGACTTCGAGGACTTCCTGGCCGCCCTGAGCCACGACAAGCGCAAGAAGATCCGCCAGGAGCGACGCAAGCTCGAAGGCAGCGGACTGCGCTTCGAGACCCTGCCCGGCGAGGCGTTTGGCGAGGCGCAGTGGGCGGAGCTGTATGCGCTCTACGCCAACACCTACGAGGAGCGCGGCCAGCCGCCGTATCTGAGCCTGGATTTCTTCCTCGACTACGCCCGCCGCCCCGGCGGCCCGGTGCGGGTGACGGTGGCTCGCGATGGTGCTCGGACCGTGGCCATGGCCCTGCTCTTGCAAGACGGAAACCGGCTCTACGGCCGGCACTGGGGCGCGGCGGAACGCTATGACGGACTGCACTTCGAGACTTGCTACTATCAGGGCGTCCAGCACTGCATCCGCGAAGGTCTGGCGGTCTACGACGCGGGCGCGCAGGGCGAGCACAAACTGGCGCGCGGATTCGACCCGGTCATGACGCACTCCGTCCACAGCATTTCCGACCCCCGCCTGGCGCAGGCCGTGGCCCGCGCCTTGAGCCGCGAGCGCCTGCTGGTGGCGGCGCGCCAGCAACAGCTGTGGGAGCACCGCGCCTACCGGCATGCGGAGCCGGGCCGATGACGGCACAGAGCCCGGTGCGCCTGCAGTGGCTGGATCCGCGCCAACCAGACCAGCCCTTTCCGCCGGTGGAATCCGCCCTGCCGGAGCCCAATGGCCTGCTCGCGGTCGGCGGTGACCTGAGTGTGCAGCGCCTGCTGCGCGCCTACGCGCTTGGTGTGTTCCCCTGGTTCAACCCGGACGAACCCATCCTCTGGTGGAGCCCCGACCCGCGCTGCATCTTCATCCCCGGCGAGTTGCACCTCTCCCACTCCTTGTCCAAGCGGCTGCGCCAGAACCGCCACGCGCTGAGCTTCGACCTGGCCTTCGACGAGGTACTCGAAGCCTGCGCCAGCGAGCGCCGTGGCAGTCGCGGGACCTGGCTGGGGCCGGACATGCGCCGCGCCTACCGCGAGCTGCACCGGCTCGGGCACGCCCACTCGGTGGAGTTGTGGATGGACGGCGAACTGGCCGGGGGGCTGTACGGCGTCAGCCTTAGAGGCGCCTTCTTCGGCGAGAGCATGTTCAGCCGACGCAGCGATGCCTCCAAGCTGGCCTTGGCCCATCTCAGCCGCCAACTGAAGGCCTGGGACTTCAGCCTGCTGGACTGCCAGGTCAGCTCCGACCACCTGCTCAGCCTCGGCGCGCGCAGCGTGTCGCGCGAGGAGTTCCTGCACCGCCTGCACGCCGCCCTGCAACAGCCGGCGCCGCGCCAGTGGCGTTTTGAACCGGCGCTGGCGGGCAATCCCGCGCATCTGCCGCCAGCGCTGGAGCTGCGGCCGTGACCCGCGCCATCCCGCTGCGCCTGCTGCTCGGCGCCGAGCAGCCCTGCGGCTATCTGCCACGGCGGCTGTCGCGCTCGGCCTTCGTCGCCCCCAACACCCAGCTCGACGGCCAGCTCTACGGCACCCTGATCGCCAATGGCTTCCGCCGCAGTGGCGACTACGCCTATCGCCCGGCCTGCCCGCAGTGCAACGCCTGCGTGCCGGTGCGGCTACCGGTGTTGGCGTTCCGCCCCAACCGCGCGCAGCGGCGCTGCGCCAAGCGCAACGCCGACCTGGTGCTGCGCCGCCTGCACCAGGTCGGCGAGGAGCATTTCGACCTCTACCGCCGCTATCTGCTGGCGCGGCACCCCTTCGGCGGCATGGACGCCTACGACGCCCGCGCCTTCCACGAATTCCTCGGCTCGCGCTGGGGGGTCACCGAGTTCTGGGAGTACCGTGATGCCGATCAGCGACTGCTGATGGTGGCGGTGGTGGATCGGCTGGCGCACGGCCTGTCGGCGGTCTACACCTTCTTCGATCCGGCCGAGACCGGCCGCAGCCTGGGCACCTACGCGGTGCTGTCGCAGATCGAGGCCGCGCGCGAGGCCGGACTACCCCACGTCTACCTCGGTTACTGGGTGGAGAACTCGGAAACCATGGACTACAAGCGCAACTTCCGCCCGCTGGAGCAGTTCGATGGTTTGGTCTGGCGCCCCGGGCCGGCGGCTTGAGTCGGTCAAAAAGCCGCCATTGCCGATGCGAGGTCGCTCACCCATAATGCGCGCCTCATAAATCCGGGCGGACCTGCAAAAAGCGTAATGGCGAAAGAAGATCACATCGAGATGGAAGGCGTGGTGATGGACGTGCTCCCCAACACCATGTTCCGCGTGAAGCTGGAAAACGGCCACATCGTGACCTGCCACATCTCGGGCCGCATGCGCAAGAACTACATCCGCATCCTCGACGGCGACAAGGTGCGCGTCGAGCTGACGCCCTACGACCTCAGCAAGGGTCGCATCACCTTCCGCGACAAATAAGCCTCACCCGGTCTACTGACCGGCCTGCACGGCCCGTTCCAGCTTCTCGGCCTCGGCCTTGAGACCCAGGGCCGCGTAGATCTTCAGCAGGCGCTCGGTCGCCGTCTTCACGAACGGCGACTCCGGCCCCATCGCCGCCAGCAGCTTGGGCCGGGCCTCCTCGATGCGCGTCCGTGCCTCGGCATAGCGCTTTTGCAGGTACAGGGTCTCGCCAAAATTGCTGGACACCACGCTGTAATGCGGGTGCGCCTCGCCCATCACCTTGCGGATGATCGCCAGGGTCTCCAGGTAAACCTGCTCCGCCTCCTGCAAGCGGCCGGCGGTGGCCAGCAGGCGCGCCAGATTGTTGCGCGTGACCACCGCGTCGCTCTGCTCGCCGTGTCCGGTTTCCTGGTGACTGCGGATGTTGGCCCGGTACATCGCCTCCGCCTCCACCAGCTTGTCCTGCCGGTACAGCGCGGTCGCCAGATTGGCCCTGGCCGCCAGGGTCTCCGGATGATTGGCACCCAGCCGCTCGGCATTGGTATCCGCCGCCTCTCGGCAGATGGTCTCGGCCTCCAGGTAGCGACCCTGGCGGATGCGTACCAGCCCCAGCAGGTTAAGGCTGTGCTGGGTGGCGTAGTGCCCACGGCCGTACACCGCTTCGAGGTCGGCGATCAAGGCAGTCACCGCCTGCTCGGCCTCCTCGTACTGCCCTTCCTCCTGCGCGATCCAGGCCATTTCATGACGGGCCGCGAAGGTCAGCGGGTGGTTCTTCCCCAGCGCCGCGTCCTCTTCGGCGAGCAGCTTGCGCGCCGCCAGCTTGCTGTCCTGGCCGCGCCCCATGAAGCGAAGCACCGAAACCTCGTCCTGCCCTAACTGGTAGATCAGCACATCCTGCGCAGGCAGCACCGCGTGGGCGCGGAGGCCGGCTTCCCGAATCAGGGGCAGCGCCTCGTCGTAACGGGAAAGCTCGGCCAGCAAGCCGGCGTAGAGCTTCATGGCCAGCAGCCGCGCACGCTGCTCGGCCACCGGCGCCCGAGGCTGATCCGGCCAGGACGCCAGCAGGGCTGCGGCGGCGTCCAGCAATTCGGCGGACTTGCCGTCGGCATAGCGGGCGGCAAGGTCGGCGCGTTGCAGATCGCGCGCCGCCAGACTGTCGGCCGGCAGGGCGGAGGCCAGACGCGCTCGACCGGCACCGATCAGCGCCGCCGCAGTGGCGTTCTCGCCGATGGCGGTATAGGTGCCGCCAATGGCTTCGTAGAGGCTGGCGAGGGCGGCCGGCGGCAGGCTGGCATTGGTTTCCAGCGACTGCCGGGCGCCGTCGAGCAGTTCGCGCACGGTCAGCTCGCGACCCCGGGTGCGGAAGGGGTCGGCGCCGGTCAGGCTGTCGTGCAGAAAGCCGTTCACCGCCGCCAGTTCCTCGGCCCGTTGCTCGGCCTGCTGGCGCGCGCCGCGTTCGGCCAAGGCATAGCGCAGCGAAACCGCCGCGCCGCCGATCACCGCCAGCACCAGCGCCAGGGCCAGCGCCGACACCAGCCGGTGGCGACGCACGAACAGGCCCAGCAGATAGCCGGGGGTCGGCGGCCGCGCGGCGATGGCCTGGCCGGCGAGGTGGCGCTCGATGTCGCTGGCGAACTCGGCCGCCGTGGCGTAGCGCTGGCCAAGCTCCGGAGCCAGCGCCTTCATCACGATGGTCTCGACATCGCCACGGGCCGCCGGCAGCACCTCGCCCAGCGGCCGGGGTCCGCTGCCGCGCACCCGGCGGATGGCATCGACCAGGGAGGACCGGGACAGGTCCGGGTAGGGCAACTGCCCACTCAGCAACTCGTAGGCGATCACCCCCAGCGAATAGATGTCGCCACGGGCATCGGCCTGCTCGCTCTCGCCGAACAAGGCTTCCGGCGGCATGTAGGCGATGGTGCCCAGCACCTGGCCGGCGGCGGTCATCCGCGTCTCGTCGGCGAGCGCGGCGTGGGCCATGCCGAAGTCGAGCACCTTGGGCTGCCCTTCGGGATCGACCAGGATGTTGGCGGGCTTGAGATCGCGATGCACCACGCCGCGCACATGGGCGTGATGCACGGCATGACCGATGGCCGCGACCAGCGCCAGCCGCCCGCGCAGGTCCAGGCCCTGGGCATGATCGGCCAGCGTGCGGCCAGTCACCAGCTCCATGGCGAACCAGGACACCCCGCCGTCCGTCAGTTCCGCCTCGCCGGCCGCGTACAGGCGCGCGATACCGGGGTGCTCCAGCCGCGCCAGCAGGGCGATCTCGCGGCGGAAGCGATCCTCGGCCAGCCGGGCGCCACGCCGCAGCACCTTGAGCGCAACTTCGCGCCGGGGGCTGTCCTGCTCGGCGCGATAGACCCGCCCCTGACTGCCCTCGCCAAGCACGCCGAGGATGCGATAGGGGCCGATGCGCGGCGGCAGCGAGGAGTCGGTTTCGGGCTTCATGCCACTGGCGGGTTGAACGGGAGCTTCAGGAGCGAAATACGAAGTAGACCGCGCCACAGATGCACAAGGCCGCCCAGAGAAAATCCAGCTTCATCGGCTGCTTCATGTACAGCACCGCGAACGGCACGAACACCAGCAGGGTGATGACCTCCTGCAGGATCTTCAGCTGCGCCAGCGACAGCTGCGAGGAAAAGCCGATGCGATTGGCCGGCACCATGATCGCGTACTCGAAAAAGGCAATGCCCCAGGAAGCAAGGATGGCCAGCCACAACGGCCGGCTGTCGGCCTGCTTCAGGTGCGCATACCAGGCAAAGGTCATGAACACATTCGAGAGCATCAGCAGACCGGCGGTCTGCACCACGGCGGGAATGGGCATTGCGGATTGCGGATTGCGGATTGCGGATTGCGGATTGCGGATTGCGGATTGCGGATTGCGCGGACGATGCCGGCTGGCGGTGGCGACCGCAAGCGGCGCGAAAGGCGGCGGGAGGGACGCCAGCCCACTTAGTCGCTGGGCAGGCCGGCTTCCGCGCGCAACTGGGCGATGCGTGCGTCCTTGTCGGCCCAGAGCTGCCCCACCCAGTCCTGCACGCGCTTGCGGAACACCGGATCGCCTTCGTAGTCGCCGTGGAAAAAATCGCCGGGGATCTGCAACTGGCGCACATCAACGATCACCCGCTTGACCCGCCCGCAGAGAAAGTCCCAGAACTGCTGGGCGCCCTCGGGGTAGACGATGGTGACGTCGAGCATGGCGTGCAGGCGCTCGCCCATCGCCGCCAGGGTGAAGGCAAAGCCACCGGCCTTGGGCTTGAGCAGGTAGCGGTAAGGCGACTGCTGGCGGTCGTGCTTGGCCGGGGTGAACCGGGTGCCTTCCAGGAAGTTGAAGATCGCCACCGGCATGCCTGCGAACTTCTCGCAAGCCTTGCGGGTGGTCTCCACATCCTTGCCGCGCAGCGCCGGGTTGCGGGCGATCTGTTCCTGCGAGTAGCGCTTCATGAACGGGAAATCGAGCCCCCACCAGGCGAGGCCCAGCACCGGCACCCAGATCAGCTCCTGCTTCAGGAAGAACTTGAAGAACGGCGCCTTGCCGTGGAAGGTCTTCTGCAGCACGTGGATGTCGTTCCAGGTCTGGTGATTGCTGCAGATGAAGTACTGCCCGCGCAGGTTCAGGTGCTCGACGCCGCGCACCTCGAAGCGGGTCGGCAGCAGCCAGTCGGTGAGCAGGGCGTTGCAGCCCACCCAGGTCTGCGCCGCCTGGTCGGCGCAGCGCGCCATCGCCCGCCGCAGCGGCCCTTTCGGGGTCAGCAGCTTGAGCAGGGAAAACAGATAGACCGGGATCGACCAGAACAGCGTGTTGAGCGCGAACAGCAGCCCCACCAGGGCACCGGTCAGCGGCGCGGGCAGAAACCTCAGCATGGCGACTCCTTACTGGGGCGCCAGCGGCGACCAGCGGGCGCGCGGCTGGTTGTTCTGGTCGACCAGCACCAGACGGTGGAATTCGGCCTGCGCAGGCAGCGCCACCAGTACGCAGGGGCTGGTGAGCTGCTGGCTGGCCATGCCGGCGGTGGAGGGGCTGAGGAAGGTGGCCTTGAGGTAGAGGGTGTCGTCCTTCACCGCCGCCTTGCGGCTGACCAGCAGGGCGTAGCCGCCGGTGCTGCGCTCGCCCATCTCAGCCACCGCGTAGAGACCGGGCAGCAGCTCGCCGGACTTGTCGGTGAACTGCAGCGCATGCGCCTGCTCCCAGCCGACCACCGCCGCCGGGCCGGCCAGCATTTCCAGGCTGGCTTCGCGGCCGCTGCTGTTGCACTGCTGCAGGCGCGCGACCTCCAGCACTTCCACTGCCAGCTCCGGGCGTTCGAACACGAACTCGAGGAAATCCACCGTGCCGGACACCGCCTTGCGCGGCAGCTGCGCCACGCCTTCGGCAACCGGCGACACCTGCGCGCAGGCAGTCAGGGCTAGGGCAGCAAGCACGGCGGTCGCGGGGGTGAAACCTCTCATCAGCATGTCCTGGATCGTGGGCGCGGGCTTCAGGCGGCGTCGGCCAGGATGGCGTCGGCCCCCTTCTCGGCGATCATGGTGGTCGGCGCGTTGGTATTGCCGCCGATCAGGGTCGGCATGATGGAGGCATCCACCACCCTCAGACCCTCGACACCGCGCACCTTCAGGCGCAGGTCAACAACCGCCATGTCGTCGACGCCCATCTTACAGGTGCCGACCGGGTGATAGATGGTCTCGGCCTTCTGGCGGATCCACTCGCGCAGCGGCGCCTCGCTCAGCACGCCATCGCCCGGCATTTGCTCGCGGCCCCGGTGCGGCGCGAACGCCGGCTGCGCCAGGATCTCGCGCCCCAGCCGCAGCGCCCGCAGCAGCCGCTGCATCTCGCTGTCGTGCTGGAGATAGCGCGCCTCGATGTTCGGATGCGCGAGCGGATCGCGGCTGGCGAGGCTGATCCGGCCACGGCTCCTGGGCCGCAGATCGCAGGCCATCAGCGTGTAGCCCCAGTGGCGGATGATCGGCATCAGGTCCTGGCCGTGGTTGGAATACACGAAGGGCACGAAGTGCAGTTGTACGTCCGGGATCGCTTCCTCCGGACCGCTGCGCAGGAAGCCGCCGGCCTGGGCGAAGTTGCTGGTCATCTCGCCCTGGCGGTGGCGCAGGTACCGCCAGAGCGCCTTCAGCGAACGCGGCAGACCCAGCGGATTGAGCGAGACCGCATGGCGGGTCTTTTCCAGCACGGTGATGGCGATGTCGAGATGGTCCTGCAGGTTCTCGCCGACGCCCGGCAGCGCCTGTACCAGTGGCACTTCCATCTCGCGCAGATGGGCAGCGGGGCCGATGCCGGAGAGCAGCAGCAACTGCGGCGAACCGACCGCGCCGGCACTCAGGATCACCTCGCGCCGGGCCCGCACCTCGCCCGGGGCGTTGCGCAGCTGCACCGCCACCGCCCGTTTGCCCTCGAAGCGCACCCCGGTGACCTGAGCCTCGGTGAGGATGCTGAGATTGGCGCGCGACTTCGCCGGCTCCAGGTAGGCGCGGGCATTGCTGCAACGCTCGCCGCCCTTCTGCATCACGTCGTAATAGCCGACGCCTTCCTGGCTGGCGCCGTTGAAGTCGGCGCTGAGCGGATGCCCGGCCTGCTGCGCGGCCTGCACGAAGGCGTGCATCAGCGGATTCAGATAGCGCGCCCGGGCGACGTTGAGCGGGCCGCCGACGCCGTGATAGGCGTCCGGTTCGCCCGCGCAGGGCTCGTAGTTTTCCAGGCGCCGGAACACCGGCAGCACGTCGGCATAGCTCCAGCCCTGGCAGCCGAGACTGGCCCAGTGGTCGTAGTCCCAGGCGTGACCGCGGATGTAGCACATGGCGTTGATCGAGCTGCTGCCGCCCAGGGTGCGGCCGCGCGGCCAGTGCATCGGCCGGTTGCCCATGTTGGGCTCGGGCGCGGTCCAGTACTTCCAGTTGTAGGTGTCGCTGCGGATCACCGGAATGATGCCGGCCGGCATGTGGATGAAGGGGCTGGCATCGGGCGGACCCGCCTCGATCAGCACCACCTGGAAGCGCCCGTCGGCGCTCAAGCGATTGGCCAGCACACAGCCGGCGGAACCGCCGCCGACGATCACATAGTCCGCTTCCATCGGTACTCCTCCGAACGGGTCAACGGTTTATTGGTCTGGCCCGAGCTTAACCGCGCGCCGGGACGGGTGCTAAGGTTTGGCCATGACCGCCGCCGTCCCCCTACGCCTAAGCCTGCGCTACGTCCTCGACGCCCTCCTCGCCGATGGCTGGCTCACCCCCGCCCAGGTCGCCAAGCTGCTGGTGCGGGTGCCGGAAAACACCCCGCTGCCGCCGCTGGCGGTGATCGCCGACGCCGAGTTCAGCCATGCCAGCGAACCACAGCGCAAGCTGACGCTGGAAGCGCTCGGCCACTGGCTGGCGGCGCGCAGCGGCCTGCCCTATCTGCGCATCGACCCGCTCAGCATCGAGGTGGCCAAGGTCACCCAGTTGATTCCTTACGCGTATGCGGCGCGGGCCAAGATCCTGCCGCTGAAGGTGACGCCCAGCGAGGTGGTGATCGCGGTCGCCGACCCCTATGCCCGCGAGTGGCAGCAGGAGCTGGCGCCGCGCCTGAAGCAGACCATCAAGCCGGTGCTGTCCAGCCCGCGCGACATCGAGCGCTATCTGGTGGAGTTCTACGCGCTCGCCCGCTCGGTGAAGGCCAGCGCCAGTCAGCAGGGGCGTGGTGGCGGCCTGCAGAACCTCGAACAGCTCACCGAGCTGGGCAAGCTCGGCACGCTCACCGCCGACGACCAGCACATCGTCGGCATCGTCGACTGGCTGCTGCAGTACGCCTTCGACCAGCGCGCCAGCGACATCCACCTGGAGCCGCGCCGCGAGCAGGGCAATGTGCGCTTCCGTATCGACGGCGTGCTGCACGAGGTCTATCAGGTGCCGGCGGCGGTGATGCCGGCGGTGACCTCGCGGCTGAAGATCCTCTCGCGCATGGACCTAGCCGAGAAGCGCAAGCCGCAGGACGGCCGTCTGAAGATCCGCTCTCCCGACGGCCGCGAGGTGGAACTGCGCGTGTCCAGCCTGCCTACCGCCTTCGGCGAGAAGCTGGTGCTGCGCATCTTCGACCCCGAGGTGCTGGTCAAGGACTTCGCCGCGCTCGGCTTCGGCAGCAGCGACGAGGCGAAGTGGCGGGCCCTGATCGAGCAGCCGCACGGTATCATCCTGGTCACCGGACCCACCGGCTCGGGCAAGACCACCACGCTGTACTCGACGCTCAAGCTCCTGGCCTCGCCGGAGGTCAACGTCTGCACCATCGAAGACCCGATCGAGATGGTCGAGCCCAGCTTCAACCAGATGCAGGTGCAGGCCAACATCAACCTCGGCTTCGCCGACGGCCTGCGCGCGCTGCTGCGCCAGGACCCGGACATCATCATGGTCGGCGAGATTCGCGATCTCGATACCGCCGAGAACGCTATCCAGGCCGCGCTCACCGGCCACCTGGTGCTCTCCACCCTGCACACCAACGACGCGCCCAGCGCGATCATCCGCATGCTCGACCTGGGCGTGCCGCCGTACCTGATCAAGGCCACCGTGCTGGGGGTGATGGCGCAGCGTCTGGTGCGCCGCCTGTGCCCGCACTGCAAGCGTCCCGCCACGGTCAGCGCCACCGACTGGCAGCGCCTCACCGGCGGCCTGCTGCCCCTGCCCGCCCCGGGCAGCGTGCAGGAACCGGTGGGCTGCCTGGAGTGCCGCGAGACCGGGTATCTCGGGCGGGTTGGTCTCTACGAGATTCTCACCATCGACGAGACGCTACGCACCGCCATTGACGGCAGCAGCGACAGCCTGGCCTTGCAACGGCAGGCCTTGAAGTCCGGCATGGTGCCGCTGCGTCTGGCCGGCGCGCGCAAGGCGATGGAGGGGCTGACTTCGCTGGCGGATGTGGCGGCGTTGACGCCGGAGATTGCTGGGCGGTAGCGGGCGCCGGAGCCTGACTGTGGTTCGCGCGTTCGCGCTCTTTTAAGCGTGCAGGGTTGGGGGTCTTTCTTTCGCCTATTGGCGACTCACTTTTCTTTGCTTGTGCAAAGAAAAGTAAGGCGGATTCTAAGATCAAGTGCAACGCTTCCTGAGACTGGAGGTGAAGCATGGGGAAGGCGTACCAGCACCTGAGCGC
>NZ_RJVO01000008.1 GCF_003730135.1 Stagnimonas aquatica
CAGGAGCGAACCGATGAACTGATCTGACGACCTACAATCCCAACACGCCGAGGGCTACCGCCCTCGGCGTCCACCCCTGGTCAATTTTCAATGAGCAGAGATGGTCAGTTTTCAACGCGCGCCAACAGTCTTTCGGCGCCGGAGGGTCTTTAAAGAAGCTCATCGCAAATCCGAGCAGCACCTGCTTGTCATACGTGAAGCCACGGTCCTCACCCGTTTTGTAGCTGAGCATTGGGGTGAGTGAGGTTCCTGTCTGCATGACCAACTTGTATTCGCGAGCTACTTCCCAGCCACCACCGGAAGTCGGGTGCGATCCCGTCAACTTTGCCGACACCGAGAAGAGATGGCCAGGAGCCGGCCGACATCCCGAGCCAGGGCCACGTACGCGATCAAGGATTGCCTTCTCCAGAACGTGCGGTGCTTGGAGATACACGTTGAGGAAGCCTTCGGTAACCAGATACTCGTTGTCGATTCCCTCTGGCGCCGGGGCATCGGTTCCGCCGTTGTTGTCGACCTTGTTGTAGGCGACCGACACATACGGCGATTCGACAAAGAAGGTTCTGTCCTCAACCCGTGGTGTGTCGGGCTCGGCGGTGTAGAACTTCAGGCCGCCACCGTAGTACACCTGATTGGCGTCGTAGCTCTTTCCGCCTTGGTCGATGTTCCCATAGCGATAGCCCAGCTCGGGATAGAGGATTCCACCGAACGCCCAAGAGCGTTCCGACGTGTTGCAACGGGGATCGATCGGCGATTGGGTGAGGACACCTCCTTGAGAGATGCTGCAGTCAACACCGGTCGGCGGCGGTTTCGGCAGCTGGAAACCAGAGAGCTCCTGCAGCACAGATCCGCTCAGGTTCAGGTCGAGGTAATTGCGGGCATCCGATCCGCTCTTCCACGCGGAGTCGAGCTTCACCGTGCCGCCGAGGGTTCCAAAGCGACAGTGAGCCATCTTGTCTGATGTCGGCACACCGTCGGAACAGGACGCCTGAAATTTGTGGATGGTCTTGTCGTATTTTCCGTCCACGCCAACACGGATCTTGGTGTCCACCACGCCGGCCGACAGCGTCAGCGGCCCCACCTTACGGGAGTAAGAGGGTGCGTCGTCGTCCTCTCTGCTCGTGCCAGGATCTGCACTCAGGCAGACCAGAGGTGTAACGGCGAACAAAGTCGCCAGGACATATTGTTTCGTCATGGCCTCTTCCTAAGGGGTGTACTTGGAATAGATCAGCGAAAAGAGCGCGGCGCGGTGCTTGCACTTCACCATGTCGGCCTTGGCAATCGCGTTCCAGCTCAACCCGCAGGTGCCCTTTGTCGTGGCTGACGAAGCGAGGCACTTCGGTCCCCAATAGTTCGCCACGTCCTCCTTGTTCTGGAGCATGGGTTCCGGAGGCCAGACGATCACGTCGTAGATGTTCGACTTGTCGTTCTTGACGCCGTAGCCAATCGATCGCATGACTCCCAGGGTCGCCACGCCCTTCAGCTGCTCAATGTCCTTCTCAGTACAAGCCTGAGCCGGTTTTGCAGCTTTCTTCTGATCGGCATCGGATTTGGTATGGAGCTCCGATTTGGCCGCTTCCATCAACTTGCCTAGGCCACTCTGCTGAATGGCCTTGCTGGTGACGTACGCATCCAGCTTTGGGTCCTTCTTCTTCTTTACAGGCATGGTTCCACCTCCCAGTTGAGACGGGGAAAATCGGAATGGTGCTGCACCCCGTCATTTTGATAGTTATCCCAGGCTGATTATGCACAGTCTGGCGCCCAGCATGACCGTCCGCTGCTGGCACGTTGCCGCCCAACCCATCAAGAGTGGTGGCTGGCCGAGGTGCGAATAGTCGGTACGTTCGCGGTACATCCACCAAGTGCGATTACTTGCGCGAAACATCCCTAAGCTGCTGATTGGCAAGCAATTCAAGCTGCACTCAGCTGCAACTACAATCGCTTATATATCAATGACGTAGAGCTTCGCCGCGCGACTCATAATCCCTTGGTTGTCGGTTCAAGTCCGACAGGGCCCACCAATTCAATCCATCAAGTGGCTGCCTGCTCCCGCACGCTCGAGTGCGGCGTTCAGTTCCGCGAACCAGGGGTGCTCGGGTGCGCAGAGCTTGCTCAGGGTGTCGCGGGCCTTGTTGAGTTCCTGACGGGCCAAGGCGGACTGACCTTCGGCCAGGGCCAGCAGGCCGAGTACGCGGTGCAGTGACACGCTGTTGAGCGGCACGATGTCGACGGTGCGCAGGTCGGCGGGGTCGAGGGCATCCAGTGCCGCGCGCGCTTCCTGGGTCTTGCCTTGTTCGATCAGGGCGCGCATCAGTCCGATGGTGCTGACCACGATGCTGATGCGGTCGCGGGGGATGCCGCGTCGCAGGTCGCGCTGCAGGGCCTCGAAGCCCGCCAGTTGTTCGCGCGCGAGACCTTCCGCCTTGGCCCAGTCGCCTTGTCCGCCAGCGAGCGCGGCGCGCGCGCCAAGCAGGAACAGCAGGGTGCGATTGTCGCCGCCGGACTCGAACTGACCCTGGATGTTGGATAGCAGGCCGTTTGCCTCGCTCTCGGCGAGCGCCCAGCGCTTCTGCATCAGGTGCAGTTCCAGCAACTCCCAGCGCAGCTCGGTGACCGGTTCGGAGTCGTCGCGGGCGTTGCGGAAGATGGTTGCGCCAGCGGCTTCGAGCGCCTGCTCGGCTTGCGGTAGCTGGCCATAGAAGCGCAGGGCGCGGCCGAGGTAGTGCAGCTGCAGCGCGATCGCGCGTTCGGCGCCGCCAGCCAGCGCCGGCGTCCGCAGCAGCGACAGCGCCTCGCGGGAGGCAGCGATGGATTCCGGATAGCGATCAACGCTGATGTAGGCCCGCGACAGCAGGTGCTGGATCCGCGACTCCAGCAACGCTTGCCGGGGCCTCAGCGTTCTGGCGGCAGCCAGACTCTGGTCGAGAAGCCGGAAACAGTCGTCGAAATTGCCACGGTCAAAGTGGATGCCGCCGATGAACAGCGCCACTTCGAGGACGCGCGGATCGCTGGCGCCAACTTGCGCCTGCATGGTGGTGAGGACCTGCATCCACAGTGGCAGGTCCAGGCTGCGCGCGGCATCGGGCAGCTGCGCCAGCTGCGCGGCGACTTCGGGCAACTGCGTGGACCGACGGTCCAGCAGTCCGGGCAGCAGGCGCCAAGCCTGGCGGATCTGTGCGAAGGCCGAGTCGGTCTGGCCCAGCGAGTAATAGGCGGTGGCCAATGCGCGCCGGACCCGCGCCTCGGCGAGAGGGTTGGCGGCGAAGCGCGGGCCGACCCGCTGCTCGGCTGCGTCGATCAGCGCCTTCACCGTCAGCCGACGCACGTCCACCCGCGCTGGGTTGGCGGCGGCGAGCAGATCGTCGGCCAGAAAGGCGCTGACCGCCTCGGCGGTGTCGGCCGCCTCCAGCGCCTGCTGCTGCGCGAGACCGGCACGGCGGTACAGCGTCAGACCCGCCAGCAGGCCGATGCCAAGGGCGACGATGGCCAGCCACTGCCAGCGTCGGCGGCTGCGCAGCTGCTGGTTGTCGGCGCGCAGCTTCTCGGCGGCCTCGCGCTGGCTTTGCTCCAGGGCCTGCTGTGCCGCCCGCCGCGCCCGCTGCTCGCGGCGGCTGTCCAGCGATCGCAGCCGGCGCGCCAGTTCTTCGGCGTCGCCCAGCCGGTGCTGCGGATTGCCGTCGGCGGCCAGGGCGATATCCTCGCGCAGCAAGGGGTCGGCGATGTCGCGCTCCCAACCCGGCGACAGCGGTTTCTTGAAGTCGCCGACCGCCAGCTGATAGAGCAGAACCCCGAGGGCGTAGTTGTCGCTGCGTACCGTGTGCGGCTGTCCTGCCAGTACCTCCGGGGCGAAGTAGAGCGGCGTGCCGCTGTCGCTGTCGACCACGGCTTGAGTCGGTGAGCAGCACGCGAGGGTGTTCGGCATCGCCGCTCAGCAGGACATTGCCGGGCTTGAGGTCCTTGTGCAGCACGCCGGCGCCGTGGGCGGCGCTCACCGCTTCGGCGATCTGTGCCGCCAGCTCAAGGCGCTCGGCGGTGGCGACGGTCGCCAGGCCGCCTCGGGCACTGGCCCAGTCCGCCAGGGAGCCAAGCGGCAGGTAGGCCAGCTCGATGAAGAACGGCGACTCCTGCAGATTCCAGTCCAGCACCGGGACGACAGCGGCCTGCTCACCGAGGGTGCTGCGCAGCAGACGGTTGAGGGTGATCTCGCGTTTCAGGCTGGTGAATGCGGCGGCGTCCAGCGCGAACTTGAAGACGCGCTCCTCGCCGCTGTCCTGCTGGCGTCCTTGCCAGACCTCGCCACGACCGCCGCTACCCAGGTGGCGCAGCAGCCGCCAGCTGGGTCGCAGCGGCGGGTGGCTGCCGACCCGCAGGCCGAGGTTGGCGGCCGGCGGTGGTGCCGCGCCGAGCTGCTCGACCCGGACTTCCGCCACCAGCCGGTAGCCGTAGCCGTGCACGGTCTTGACGGTTTCGGAGGCGTTTCCGCCCAGCACCTCGCGCAGGCGGCTCACCGCTTTCGCCAGTACCGTGTCGCTGAGGATGCGGCCGGGCCAGATGGCGTCGAGCACCTCGTCCTTGGTGACCACCTCGCCGGCGTGGCGCAGCAGATAGCGCAGCACCTCCAGGGGTTTGCGCTCCAGATCGACTGCGTTCCCGCGCACCCGCAGCTGCAGGCTGGACTCGTCCAATACGCAGTCACTGAAGTGCCAGCGCAGCGCGCCGAGGTGATCGCCCCTATCCATGGTTCCAGTGTCGGTAGCGGTCTCCTCGACCGCAAGCGTCGGTGTGTCGATCCCGGCCGGCGTCAGGCCTGTCTGCGGTTTCGAGCAGGTTTTTGTTGGGGTCGGAGGCAGTGCCGGTTGTTCTCTGCGGGATTGCGATAGTACATTTGACGAGTGGTAGTCCTGAGCCAGCAAGCGGTGTACGCCGCCGTCGTCACTTCGGTCCCGGCCCGGTTGCGAACTGGACGGGGTGTCAACTCAATCCGATGGTCCGCGTTGAGCCGCCTGCATTGTCCGTAGGGACCGCAGAGGTTTCCGGGGTCTCCCATCAACCGATCAGGACAGGCGTCCGCCAGGATGCCGGCAGTACATGACAGCTAACGATCAGAGCGAGCGCGGCAATGGCCTGGCCGCACCGGGGCAGGATGCGCCCGGGGCAGGCGTCGGCGGCGTCTTGTTCGGTCCCGGAGCGGCCGGAGCCGATGCCGGAAGCACCGAGTCTCTGGTGGCCGAGCGGCTGTCCTATCTTCTGCAGGAGGCCGGGCTGGGCCTCTGGGAGTGGAACATGGCGGACGGCCGCCTGGCGATCTCCCCACAGTGCCGGCAGATCCTCGAACTGGCGCCGGGTGAAGACCATGACGACAGCGCCGAGCACTGGCGTCAGCGCATCCATCCGGACGATTTCCCGACGCTGAGCGCGGCGTTTTCCGCCGCCGCCAGCCTGGAGCGGCCGGGGTTTGATGCCAAGTTCCGGGTGCGCTCGCGGGCCGGCGACTACCGCTGGATGCGCACCACCGTGCGGGCCCTCACCCGCCTGGCGTCGAATGCCGAGACCAAGGTGATCGGCACCTTGCGCGACGTGCATGCACAGGAAATCGAGAGCCAGCAGACCCGGCTGAGCCTGGAGCGCGAACAGACCGTGTTCCGCACCCTCACCACCGGCCTGGCGATGGTCAGCCCGGAAGGGCAGTGGCTGGCGGCCAACGAGGCGCTGTGCCGGATGCTCGGCTATGGCGAAGCGGAGTTGACCACGCAAAGCTTCCAGGCCATCACCCATCCGGAAGACTTGGCCGCCGATCTGCAGTTGCTGCAGCGCACCCTGGCTGGCGAGTTGCAGGGCTACCAGATCGAGAAGCGCTACGTGCGCCGCGACGGCACCATCCTGCCCGCGCACCTCAGCACCGGCCTGGTGCGCGACGCCGAGGGGCGGCCGGCGCATTTCATTTCCGCGATCACCGACCTCAGTGAGCAGAAGGCGGCCGAGCGCTACCTGCGTCTGCAACGCGACGAGACCAAGGCCACCCTCGATACGGTGCGCGACTGCGTGGTGAAGACCAACTGCCAGGGCTACATCCAGGTCTGCAACGCGGCCTTCCTGCGCCTGGTCGGCGCCGATGCCGAGTCGATGCTGCAAGGCAGCGGTATTGGCCACTGGCTGCGCTTGCGGGTGCCGGAGGCCGAGGTCGCCGCCGAGACGGCGGACGCCGATGGCGAAGTGTTCGGGCAGTTGCTGTCGCTGGCCGATAGCCCCTCCGGCAAGATCTTCGATGTCCATTCACGCGGCGGCGCAGTGTCCCGGATGGCGGTGACTGTCAGCCGTCTGCCGCAGCTGCTGGAGGCGCAGCACGACGCCTACGTGATCGCCTTTGCCGACCTCAGCGAGGAGTTGCGCCTGCGCCACGCCATCGAAAAGGTGGCGGCCACCGATCTGCTGATCGACATGCCCAACCGCATCGCGGTCGAGCAGGAGATCCGCCGTCGCCACGAGCGCATCTGTCGCGGCGACAGCCCGGAGGCGCTGGTGATCACCTTCGACATCGACGAGATGCGGGTGCTCAACGACCGCCTCGGCCACGCCGCCGGCGACCGCGTGCTGCGCGCCCTGGCCGACAGTCTCCAGGCGCTGCTGCCGGTCGGTGGCTACTGCGGCCGCTGGGTCTCCGACCAGTTCGTGCTGATCTGCGAGCCGCAGTCGCGCCAGGAACTGGCGGCGTTCTACGCGCGCCTGCACCAGCGCTTCCAGGCGCATCCCAGCATCCTCGCGCTGCCGCTCCAGCCGATCTCGTTCAGCGCCGGCGTGGCAGTGATCGACGCCCGGCCTTGTGAGGCGCGCAGCTTCGTGCTGGAGGCCGAGTACGCCGCCCGCGAGGCCAAGCGCGAGGGTGGCAACGCCCTGCGGCTGTACCAGGAGGTACGCAACGCGGTCGACGAGCGCCGGCAGGCCAAGAATCTGCGTTCGGAATTGCAGGGCCTGATCTCCGAGGGCCGCATCCTGCTCTACGGGCAGAACATCTACGACGGTCAGCGCCAGATCCTCGGCCAGGAAGTGCTGGCGCGGATCCGCAACCACGAGGGCGTCAGCAGCGCCGGGCCGCTGATCGAGGCCGCCGAGCGCGCCGGTTACTCCTCGCTGGTGGACCGCCATGTCTTCGAGCAGCTCAGCGGCCTGCTCGGCCAGCGCAACCCGGCCCGGACCGAGACCTACAGCCTCAATCTCAGCGCCCGTGCCTTCGACGACGCCATCCTCACCAGCCAGATCCTGCGCTGGCTGGAAGAGCACCCGCTGCACGCGCGGCGCCTGCAGATCGAGATCACCGAAACCACCGCGATCGCCGATCTGGAAGTCGCGGCGATGTTCATCGGCCGCCTGCGCGCGCTCGGGGTGATGACCCTGGTGGACGACTTCGGCTGCGGCTTTGCCTCGTTCAGCCACCTCAAGCATCTGCCGGTGGCCGGCATCAAGATCGACCGCAGCTACGTCCACGACATCCATCAGGACCAGGTCAATCGCGCCATCGTCAAGAACATCAGCCAGACCGCCCGCGACCTCGGGCTGGTGATCGTTGCTGAAGGCGTGGAGCAGGAGCCGGAGTTCGAAGTACTGGCCGGCCTGGGCGTGCAGCGCTTCCAGGGCTGGCTGCTGCACCGCGCCGAGCCGCTGGCCTGAGTCGCCGACCGACCGGCGTGCAACAAAAAGCCCGGCAGTGCCGGGCTTTTTGTTGCCTCCGGGTACCGGGCTAGTAACCGCGGGCGATGGTCAGGCCCTTGAGCAGGTTCAGCGCCTCGTAGAGCTGATAGTCGTTCTCGGCCAGGCTCTGTTCGTCGGCGGCGATCTTGTCGGCGGTAGCCTTGGCGTCGGCCTTCTTGGCGGCATCGGCCTTGGCGGCGTCGGTGTTGTCGAGGCGGCCCTTGAGGTCGGCTTCCTTCTCGCGGATGCCCTCGAAAGGATCGCCATCGGCCTTGCTGATCTTCACCGGCTGGAAGCTGATGTCCGGCTCGATGCCTTCGGCCTGGATCGAGCGGCCGGAGGGCGTGTAGTAGCGGGCGGTGGTGATCTTGATGGCGCTGTCGTTGGCCAGCGGCAGGATGGTCTGCACCGAGCCCTTGCCGAAGGTCTTGCTGCCGACGATCACCGCGCGGCGGGTATCCTGCAAGGCGCCGGCGACGATCTCGGCCGCCGAGGCGGAGCCGCCGTTGACCAGCACCACCAGCGGCCGGCCTGAAAGCTCGTCACCCGGAGTGGCGTTGAACACGCGGTTGGAGTCGGGGTCGCGGCCCTTGATGCTGACCACCTGACCCTTGTCGATGAAGGCGTCGGAAACATCCACCGCCGCGTTGAGCACCCCGCCCGGGTTGTTGCGCAAGTCCAGCACCAGACCGCGCAGGTCGCCGTCCTTCTTGATCTTCTTCAGCTCTTCCAGCACCAGCTTGCCGGTGGTGGCGGTGAACTGGCTGACCCGCAGATAGCCGTAGCCCGGCTCCAGCAATTTGCCGCGCGCGGAGGCGACATTGATGGTGTCGCGCTTCATGTCGAACACCAGCGGCTTGTCGGCGGACTGCCGCAGCACGGTCAGGCTGACCTTGCTGCCGGGGTCGCCGCGCATCTTGTCCACCGCTTCCTTCAGCGACAGGCCGCGCACGGTGTCCTCGTTGATCTTGACGATGAAGTCGCCGGACTGGATGCCGGCCTTCGCGGCCGGGGTGTCGTCGATCGGGCTGACCACGAACACCAGGCCGTCCTTCATCTGCACTTCGATGCCCAGGCCACCGAACTTGCCGGTGGTGGTGGTGTTCATGTCCTTGAATTCGTCCTTGTCCAGGTAGGACGAATGCGGATCAAGGCCGGCGAGCATGCCGCGCACCGCGTTCTCCAGCAGCTTGTCGTCGCTGACCGGCTCGACGTAGTCGCTCTTCACCCGGTTGAGGATTTCCACGAAGGCCTGCAGGTCCTTCAGGGGCAGCGTGTCGCTGCTCGGAGCCTGCTTCTCGGCAAACACGCCGTGGGTCAGGGTGATGCCGACGCCGAGGACCGCACCGGTGGCCAGGGCGAGGGTGAGACGGACTCTGGAAGACATGGAAATCAATGGGTAATGAGGGCGGATACCGAGGGCTTGGACAATACCACAGCGGTTTCGTGCGACCGCCGGCGCTGGTGGACGGCCGGCATGAGCGCCGCGCTGGCTGGCGGCGTCGGCGGGCGGCTCAGGGCGCCAGCCAGAGCCTGGGATCAAGCGGCTCGGTGCCCTTGCGTACCTCGAAGTACAGGCCGGTGCGGTCGTGGCCGCCGGAATCGCCGACGCTGCCGAGATTGGTGCCGGCCGAAACACTGTCTCCGGCCTTCACCGCCGTGCCGTCGAGATGGCCGTAAAGGGTGAAATGGCCGTCCTCGTGTTCGAGGATCACGATCAGGCCGTAGCGGTGCATGTAGCCGACGTAGGCGACCCGGCCACGTGCCGAGGCGGCCACCGGCGTGCCACGGTCGGCGGCGATCCACAGCCCCTTCCAGCTGAGCTTGCCGCCCACCTTCGGATCGCCGTAGTTGGCGAGCAGCGGGCCGCGCACCGGCCAGCCCATGCGGCCGCGCGCCTGGCCGAACGGCCGGGCCGGCTGACCATCACGGTCGATGGTCTTGGGCGTGGTCACCGGCGCGTCGGCGAGCACGTCGCGGACGGTGGTGAGCAGCTTCACCAGCTCCTGCTCGCTGCGCTGCAGGCGCTTGAGCTGGTCTTCCTCGTCGCCGATGCGCTCCTTGAGCCGCGCCAGCAGTTGTTCGCGCTCGCGCTTCAGGCGCAACTCTTCCTGTAGCGCGACTTCGTGCTGGGCCTTGGTTTCGGCCATGCGCGCCGCTTCACTGCGGATGCGCGCCTCCGCCTCGTCCAGGGTCTTGAGATCGGCCTGGATGCCGCGCACCCGGTCGGCGCGGGCGCGACCCAGGTAGTCGTGGTAGGTGAGCAGCCGGCCCACCGGCACCGCGCTGTCCTGCGAGAGCAGCAGCTTGAGCTGGTCGCGCTGGCCGCTGACGAAGGCGGCGCGCAGCTGCTGGGCCAGGGCCTCGCGTTCCTTGCCCAGCCGCTGTCGGGCGAGGTCGCGGTCGGTCTGTGCCCGGGTCAGCTCGGCCTGGCGGGCCGCGAGTTCCTCGGTCAGCTTGTTCAGGGTCGCCTGGCTGGCGGCCAGACTTTTTTCGGCGGCTTCGATCTGGTCGTCGAGGGCGTCGCGCTGGCCGCGATCCTTGTCCAGCGAGCGGCCCAGCGCTTCGATACGGCTGCGCACCCGGTCCAGCTCCTTCTGGCTGGCGGCCTTGGCCCCGGTTTTGCTGTCCGCAGCCAAGGCCGGGACGGCCGTCGACAGGGTGAGTCCGGCGGTAAGCAGCAGGGCAAGCGGAGCGCGCAAGGTGGAAGGCGCCTTTCGAGGCGGTATCAGCAGTGAGATAATCCAATCTAACTCAATTCCCGATGGATTCGATGCAAGAGCTCCTGCAGTTCGCCACCGCCCACCCGCTGCTGATCGCCGCGCTGGGCGCCGCCGTGCTGGCGATCATCGCCAACGAAGTCCATGGCTCGCTGACCGGCGGCAAGAAGCTGCCGCCCGCCGAGGCGGTGCGCCTGATCAATGATCGCGACGCCCGGGTGGTCGACGTGCGTCCGGTGGCCGACTTCAAGAAGGGCCATCTGCTGGGCGCGGTCAACATCCCGCACGACAAGCTCAAGGCCCGGCTCACCGAGCTGGAAAAGGACAAGTCCAAGCCGCTGATCGTCTACTGCGCCCTGGGCGGCACCGCCCGGGAGTCGGCGCTGCTGCTCAAGCAGGCTGGTTTTGCCGAGGTCTATCCGCTGGCCGGTGGCCTCAATGCCTGGGTCGGCGCCAGCCTGCCGGTGACGGCCAAATAGCCATGAAGCCGGTCCGGATGTACACCACCGGCTACTGCCCCTACTGCACGCAGGCCAAGCGCTTGCTGGCCAGCAAGGGGGTGACGCCGGAGGAAGTGCCGGTGGACCGCGATCCCGCCATCCGGCAGGAAATGATGGAGCGCACCGGTCGCCGCACCGTGCCGCAGATCTATGTGGGCGATACCCACGTCGGCGGCTTCGACGATCTGGCCGCGCTGGAACGCGCCGGCCGCCTGGACCCGCTGCTGAAAGACTAGCTTCCGGTCCAGACGCTAGACTGTGGCCCCTAGAAGCGCGCCGCACCAGCGGCGCGCTGTTCGTTTTTCTCACTCCCGAAGCCCCATGACCGATACCGCCGCCCCCCAGACCGCGCCCGCCACCGGACCGCAGGTACTGTTGCAGAAGATCTACCTCAAGGACGCCTCCATCGAGATTCCGCAGGCGCCGGCGATCTTCACCCGCACCGAGCAGCCGGCGATCGACATCGCGCTCAACACCAACGCCCAGAACGTCGGCGAGGACAACTTCCAGGTGACCCTGTCGGTGACCGTCACCGCCAAGCTGCCGACCGGGGAGACCGCGTTCCTGATCGAGGCGCACCAGGCCGGCATCTTCACCATCCGTGGCTTCGACAACCCGGCCGATGTCGAAGGCGTGCTGGGCGTGTTCTGCCCCAACACCATCTTCCCCTTCGCCCGCGAGAGCGTCGCCGACCTGATGCAGCGCGCCGGGTTCTCGCCGGTGCTGCTGCAGCCGGTGAACTTCGAGGCGCTGTTCATCGAGCACCGCAACCGTCGCGCCGCCGCTGCCGCAGCGCCGGCCGCCGTCGCCCACTAAGGCTCAAGCCCCGATGCAGGCGCGGCTGGCGGTGCTCGGCGCCGGTTCGTTCGGAACCGCGCTGGCCATCCATCTCGCCCGCCGTGGCCACCCGACTCTGCTCTGGGGGCGCAGCCACGGCAGCATGGCGGTGATGGAGTCGGCGCGCGAAAACGCCGACTACCTGCCCGGTCTGCCGTTCCCGGCCAAGCTGCGGGCGCTGTCCGACCTGCCTTACACGGTGGCGGAATCCGAAGACCTGCTGATCGCCACCCCCAGCAGCGCCCTGGCCAGCACCGTGCGGGCGGTGGCGCCGCTGCTGCGGCCGGGGCAGGGCATCGTCTGCGCCTGCAAGGGTCTGGAGCCGGGCAGCGCGCGCATGGCCCACGAGGTGATCGCCGAAGGCCTGCCCGACAGCCATCCGGTGGCGATCCTGTCCGGCCCTACCTTTGCCAAGGAGCTGGCCATGGGCCTGCCGACGGCGGTGGTGATCGCCTCCAGCGACAAGGCCTATGCCGAGAAGATCGCCCACGAATTCCACGGCGACGGCTTCCGTGCCTATCCCTCCGACGACGTGATCGGCGTCGAGATCGGCGGTGCTGCCAAGAACGTCATGGCCATCGGCGTCGGCATCGCCGACGGTCTGGGCCTGGGCGCCAACACCCGCGCGGGCTTCATCGCCCGCAGCCTGAGCGAGCTGATGCGCTTAGGCGTCGCCGCCGGCGCCAAGCCGGAGACCTTCATGGGCCTCGCCGGTCTCGGTGATCTGGTGCTGACCTGCACCGACAACCAGTCGCGCAACCGCCGCTTCGGCCTGCTGCTGGCCGAGGGCAAGACCCCGGCGGAGGCCGCCGCCACCATCGGCCAGGTGGTCGAGGGCGCCAAGGCCGCCGCCGAAGTCCTGCGACTGGCCGACCGCCTCGGTGTCGACACCCCGATCACCCGCGAGATCGCCAAGGTGATCTCCGGCGAGATCAAGCCGGTGGAAGCGGTTTCCACCCTCGCACAGCGGCCGCTGCGTTCCGAGCAGCACTGATCGACCGCCATCGCCATCGCCGCTAAGCTGCGGCGGCGCGGTCACGGGGAAGTGGCCGCCGAAGAGCACATCATTCCAACCGATTCGAGGGAGAACCCGATGAAACACTGGCTAGGTTTGTCCGTGGTGAGCGCGCTGAGCCTGCAGCTGCTGGCCTGCGGTGGCGGCGGCGATTTGCAGGGAGCGCCAGATGCCTCCGCGCCCGCGGATTTGAAGTCCGCCGACGAAGTGGCGGCGGTGGTGGTGGTCGCTGGCAGCCTGCCCGGGCTGACCAGCGCCGACACCGGCGGCACCGCAACCACCAGCGGCGGCTCCACTTTGCTCGCCAGCGCCAAGACCCTGAACGCCAGCCGGCAGGCCGCCAGCGCCGCCAAGGCCGCACAGCCCAAGGGCACCAGCACGAGCGCCTGCAATGGTGGCGGCAGCGCCAGCTTCACCACCGATGATTCCACCCTGTACGCCAAAGACGGCGTCACCACCGCCAACCAGTGCGTGGACATCCTGCGCAACAACGCCAACCAGGAAATGGCGCGCAGCACCCTCAACGGCCGTCTGGCGGAGAAGTGCATCGACAACGCCCAGACCAGCAGCAATTGCGCCAGCTATCAGGGCAGCGTCGGCCAGGGCAGCACGCCGTTCAGCGTCGCCTACAAGGAGGCCGGCGCGGGCGGTGAAGACAGTAGCAGCAGCGGCCTGTTCAGCTACCGCAGCAGCAGCACCGCCAACGGCAGCAGCGAAACCCTGCTGGGCACGCTCAGCGTGGTCGACAACCGCGTGCAGCAGACCGCCAGCTTGCTGTTCGACCAGCTCAGCCAGCAGAGCAGCCTGTCCGCCGGTGTCGAGAGCCTGCGGGTCGATGGCGGCCTGGGCTTTGCCAGCAACACCCGCCGCTGCTTCAGCGGCAAGCTGCGCCTGCAGACTCTGGCTCCGATCACCCTGGACTCCAATGGCAACAGCACCAGTGGCCGCCTCGCCGTCACCGACGGCAGCAATGCCCGCTACGAGGTGGAGTTTCTCAGTGCCGGCGCGATCTCGGTCAACTACCAGGGCCAGCTGACCACCTACACCGCCAGCCAGCTCGCCAGCTTCTGCCAGTAGCTCCTTGGCTCAGGTGCCGCCGGCAAAGCCCTGCTGCCGCCAGGCCTCGTAGACCGCCACCGCCGCCGCATTGGCGAGATTGAGTGAGCGCGAGCCGGGCAGCATCGGCAGCCGCAGGCATTGCTCGGCGGGAAGACCGTCGAGCACCGCCTGCGGCAGGCCCCGGGTCTCGCTGCCGAACAGCAGGGCGTCGCCGTCGGCGAATTGGGCCTCGCTGTAGAGGCGCTCGGCGCGGGTGCTGAAGGCCCAGATGCGCGCCTCCGGCAGGGCGGCGCGGAAGGCGGCGTAGTCGGCGTGCTCCTGTACCCGCGCCCACTCGTGGTAATCGAGTCCGGCGCGCTGCAGATCCTTGTCGCGCAGGTAGAAGCCGAGCGGATGGATCAGGTGCAGCGCCACGCCGGTGTTGGCGGCGAGCCGGATGAGGTTGCCGGTGTTGGGCGGAATTTCCGGCTGGTGCAGGACGAGATGGATCATGCCGCCATTGTCGCCGCTGAATTGACAGCGCCATAGGCCGTTACTAGCCTGCCGGCACAGATCGCCCTGTGTTCGGAGTGCCCATGAACAAGCTCGCCCCGCTGCTGCTCGCCGCCCTGCTCGCCGGCACCGCTCAGGCTTCCGACAGTAGCCTGAGCCAGGTCGACGAGACGCCCTCGGCCGGCGCCATGGCCTTCGATCTGCTGCTGGTACGGCCGCTGGGCCTGGTGACCACGGTGCTGGGCACCGGCATCTTCATCCTGCAACTGCCGTTCGACTTCAGCAACGAGAACAGCAAGAGCAAGGCCTTTGACACCCTGGTGGTCGAGCCGGCCCGCTATACCTTCGTGCGCGAGCTGGGCAGCACCGAGTGAGGCTGCCAGCTTCAGTCCGGTTCGAAGGTCGCGCCGCGTAGCAGCGCCCCTCCGCAGCCCCTCCGAAAGTCACTGGGCAATCGCGCCCCGAGTGGACGCGAGCCCTGTTCAGCGCAACACGCTTCCGTCCGCCGCCAGCACCGTCACCGGCGCCAGCTTCAGCGCCCGCACCGAGGCCTCGATCCGGGCCAGGTCGCCCACCACGAACCAGCTCAGCGATTCCGGTCGCGCCAGCCTGCGCGCGGCGGCGGCGACCGCCTTGGCGTCCAGCGCCGACAGCCGCGCCGCGTAGCCGCTGTAGTGATCTTCCGGCAGTCCGTAGACCAGCAGCCGCCGGTAGAGGTCGAGCACGCCGTCGGCGGTTTCCGCCGCGCCGGGCAGGGTGCGAATCAGTGATTTGCGCGCCGCGTCCAGCTCTGCCGCCGTGGGCGGGCGCGGTCCGCCGAGCGCGGCGATTTCCGCGCGTGCCTCGCGCAGGGCGTCGGCGCTGTGGTCGCGCTCCACCGCCGCCTGGGCGTAGAACAGTGCCGGCCCCACCGCCTCGCCCAGCGCGCTGGAGGCGCCGTAGCTCCAGTGCTTGTCCTCGCGCAGGTTCATGTTCAGCCGCGAGGTGAACAGGCCGCCGAGCACGGCATTCGCCAGCTCCATGGCCTCGCGCTGGGGATCGTTCAGGGTCGGCGCCAGATCGGCGGCGGCGATCAGGGTCTGCTCGGCGCCCGGCTTGTCGAACAGATAGACCCGGGGCGTCGGCGCGCTCACCGGCGGCAGGGCGCTGGTCGCGGCTGCGACCGTGGAGTCGCCCTGCCAACTGCCGAACTGTGCTTCCAGCAGCGGCTGCAGGCTGGCGGCATCGACATCGCCGACCACCAGCAGGCGCACACCTTCCGGGCGCAGGAAGCGCGCCGCCAGGCTGCGCAGGCCGTCAGTGGTCAGCGCCAGGGTCGCGGCTTCCAGGCGCGGCAGGCTGTTGAAGCGGCCGTAGGGATGTTCGCCGTACATCAGGCGGTACTGGTTGAGGCCGAGGATGCCGCCCGGGCTGGCGGTGTTGGCGCGCAACCCGGCGAGCTTGCGTTGCTGGCGGCGGGCCAGGGCGTCGGCCGGGAAGCTCGGCTCGCGCAGGTTGCGCAGGAACAGTTGCAGCGACTCCGGCAGGCGCGCGCGGGTGGCGCCGAGGCTGATCGCCACCGAGTCGGCATCGGTATCGACGCCAAAGCTGGCGCCGAGGTCGCCATAGGCCTCGGTCAGCTTCTCGGCGCTCAAGCCCGCTGCGCCCTCGCTGAGCATGCCCAGCAGCATCTCGACGTTGCCGGCCTCCGGCTGCGCCGCCGTGCCCCAGGGGAACAGCAGCGCCAGCCGTACCAGCGGCACTTCGTGACGCTCGGCGAGCAGCACCTCGATGCCATTGCTCAGGCGGAAGCGCGACAAGGGCGGTAGCTGGATGCCGGCCGGCTCGCCCACCGCCGGTAGCTGGCGACGGTCGAGATCGCCACCGGTTCCGGCGACCAGTGTCGGTGCCGGCAGCACCGTGAGCCGCACCTGGCCCGGGGTCAGCCAGCGCTGTACGGCGGCGCGCACTGCCTCGGGCGTGGCCTCGCGCTGGGTCTGCCACTGCCGCTCGCAGGCTTCTGGCGAGCCCAGGAACACCTGACAGGCCGCCAGCTCCGAGGCCTTGGCGGCGACGCTCTCGCGGCCGCTCAGGCGCATCACGTAGAGCCGGGTCTTGATCCGCTCCAGCTCGCTGGCCGGGAACGGCTGCTGCGCGAACTTCGCCAGCTCCTCGTCGAGCGCGGCTTCGGCGGCGGCGCGGTCGGCGTCCGGCTTGAGGCTGACGGTAATCACGAACTGCGAGCCCAGCTCGCCGGGGTCGATATCGGCCGATACCGCAGTGGCCAGACCGTCGCGGGTGACCAGCCGGCGGTACAGGCGGCTGGCCTTGTCGCCGGCCAGCAGGTCGGCGGCGAAGCCGAGCATCAGGCTGTCGGTGCTGCCGCGACGGGCGACGTTCCAGGCGCGGTACAGACGTGGCTGGGTGACCTGGTCGGGCAGAGTCAGCCGGCGCTCTTCGCCGAGCGCGGACACCCATTCCTCCTGACGGCCGACCGCCGGCCCGGGCGGGATGCTGCCGAAGGCCTTCTCCACCCGCGCCACCGCGTCGTCGAAGCCGATGTCGCCGGCCAGCACCAGGGTGGCGTTGTTGGGGCCGTAGTAGCGGCGGAACCAGTCGTGCACGTCTTCCAGCGAGGCGCGGTCGAGATCCTCCATCGAGCCGATGGTGGTCCAGGAATAGGGGTGGCCCACCGGGTACAGCGCCTGGCTGAGCAGCTCGTCGACCTTGCCGTAGGGCTGGTTCTCGCGCTGGCGCTTCTCGTTTTTCACCACGCCGCGCTGCTCGTCGAGCTTGGCCTGGGTCACCGCCGGCAACAGATGGCCCATGCGGTCGGACTCCAGCCACAGCGCCAGATCCAGCGCCTCGGTCGGCACCGTCTCGTAGAAGTTGGTGCGGTCGCTATTGGTGGTGCCGTTGATCAGGCTGGCCCCGGCTGATTCCAGCGGCCGGAAGAACTCGTCGTCGTGGTGCTCCGAGCCGTTGAACATCAGGTGCTCGAACAGGTGCGCGAAGCCGGTCTTGCCGGGCTTCTCGTCCTTGCTGCCGACGTGATACCAGACCTGCACCGACACCAGCGGCGCCTTGCGGTCCTCGTGCACCAGCAGCGTCAGGCCGTTCGCCAAGATATGCTTGCGGTAGCTCAGCGGAGCGTCTGGTAGCGGCGCCCCGATGGCCGTCGGCGCCGTGGTGACGGGAGTCTGTGGCTGGGCCAGGGCGGCGCAGCCGCCGAGGCCGAGCAGGGCGAGGCCGGTGGCGGCACGCAGGGACCATTGCTTCAGGCGCGGAAACACAGGAATCGGATCAGGCATGACGGCCATCGAGGAGAGCGTCTTGGAAGGTGCGCAGCATACGTGGGAAGCCCGGCTCGCCGCCGGCCGCGCTGCTCCGCTATGAACACCGCCCGCCCGGCAAGTTCCGGCCCGCCGCCGGAGATGGCGCTGCCGCTGCCGGCGCTCGATCCGCTCAGCGGCCGCTGGTCGCACACCCTGCAATGGCCGTCGCCGCATTGCGATGCACGGCCCGAGGGCGAGATGGTGAGCCTCTTGGTGGTGCACCACATCTCGCTGCCGCCGGGCGAGTACGGCGGCGCCTACATCGACCAGTTCTTCGCCGGCACGCTGGAGCCGGCGGCGCATCCCTATTTCCCCAGCATCGCCGCGCTCAAGGTGTCCGCCCACGCCTGCGTGTTCCGCGACGGCCGCGTGCACCAGTACGTGCCCACCACCCAGCGCGCCTGGCATGCCGGCGAGAGCTGCTTCGACGGCCGCGAGCGCTGCAACGATTTCTCCATCGGCATCGAGCTGGAAGGCGACGAGCAGGGGCCATTCACCGACGCCCAGTACGTGGCGCTGGCGCGGCTGGTGGTGGCGGCGATGCGCGTCTACCCGGCGTTGACCGCCGAGCGCATCGTCGGCCACAGCGACATCGCGCCCGGGCGCAAGACCGATCCCGGCCCCTGGTTCGACTGGCCGCGCCTGCTGGCGCTGGTGGAGTTCCCGCGATGAACTTCCTGGCGGTGCTGCTGGCGCTGGCGGCCGAGCGGCTGGTGCCGCACGGCCTGGGCTTCGGCCAGCCGCTGCTGCTGCGGGCGATCCTGCACGCGCTCGATAAGGTCCGCGTCGGCGCCCTGCTGGCGCGCAGCGCCGCGCTGCCCTGGTTGCTGACGGCCCTGGCCGTGGCGGCCACCGCCCTCCTGCAAAGCCTGCTGCCGGGCCTGTTCCTTCAAGGCCTGTTCGGTGGACTGGTGCTGTTCCTCTGCCTGGGGCCGCGCGACCTCGCCGACGACGTGCAGGCCTTGCTGGCGGCGCGCGCCGCCGGCGACCAGGCCGAGGTGGCGCGGCTGTCGCGACGGCTCCAGCACGGCCCGGAGCCGGAGGCCAGCCATCGCAGCCTGCTGGGCGCGCTGTTCATCCAGAGCCACGAGCGGCTGTTCGGCGTGCTGCTCTGGTTTGTCGCGGTGGGGCCGGCGGGCGCGGTGTTCTACCGGGTCGCCAGCCGCCTGCCGGCCCAGGTCGAGGCCCTGGAGCCCGAGACCGCCGCCGCCAGCGCGGCGGCGCAGCTGCACGGCTTGGCCGCCTGGTTGCCGACGCGTCTTTGTGCGGCACTGTTCGCGCTGGCCGGCAGCATGGATGACGCCCTCGCGGCCTGGCGGCGGGTTGGAGAACTCGACTACCAGCACGGCTGGCGCAGCCACAGCTGGGCGGTGCTGGCCGAGGTCGCCTCCGGCGCGCTGGCCGCCGAAGAGGCCGACGGCAGCCCGGTGGTGGCGCCGAATCTGGAGTCCGCCCTGCGCGAGGTTCTGCGGATGCAGACCCGCGCCCTGTTGATCCTGCTCGCCGGCTTCGCGGTGTTCACCACCGGCACCCTGATGTGAGCCGGCCGCGACGGCGTCTTCTGCTGGCTCTGGGCCTGCTGTTCTCCGCCGGCCTTGCCAGTGCCGGCGAGCGGGTGGTGGCGCTCGGTCCACACCTGGCCGAGCTGGTCTGTGCGGCGGGAGGCTGCGAGCCGCTGGTCGGAGTGATCGCCTACAGCGATTTTCCAGAAGCCGTGCGGCGGTTGCCGGTGGTCGGCGACGCCAGCCAGGTCAATCTGGAGGTGCTGCTGAGTCTGCGCCCCAGCCTGGTGCTGGCCTGGGACGGCGGCACCTCGCCGACCACCATCGCCCGCTTGCGGCGGCTGGGCCTGCGGGTCGAGCCGGTGCGGGTGGAGAGTCTGGAGGATGTCGCGACCGCCCTGGAGCGGATCGGTGCCTGGACCGGCCACCCCCAGGCCGCCAGCGCCGCCGCCCGTGACTACCGGCAGCGTCTGCAAAACCTTCGGCAGCGCTACGCCGCAGCGGCCCCGCTGCGGGTGTTCTACCAGATCGAGACCGCGCCGGCCTATACCGTCAACCGCGCCAGCCCGATCAGCCAGGCAATCACGCTCTGCGGCGGCCTCAACCTCTTCGCCGGGCTGCCGACGCTGGCGGCGCCGGTCAGTGACGAGGCGGTGCTGGCGGCGCAACCGGAGGTGGTGATCCACGGCGAGCGCGACGGTGCCGAGGTGCGGGCCTATTGGGCGCGCTTCCCGCAGGCGCCGGTGCAGGTCCGGCAGCAGATCTACGCGGTCAATTCCGACCTGCTGACCCGCGCCGGGCCAAGGCTGATCGACGGCGCCGAACAGCTCTGTGCGGCGCTCGACCGCGCCCGCCGGCCGCGCCAATAAAAACGGCCCACCTTGCGGTGGGCCGGGTGACTCGTCCCTGAGTCGACCCTCCCCGCAGGGAGGGTTGTGCACTCGGTGAAGCCTGATCGTTCAGGTCGATACCGTAAGCGCCACACCGCGCGCAGGCAATTGCCAAGGCGACCGTTCGTCGGGAGAAAAATCTTCCAAATCTGATGCTTATCACGGGTTTACGTGAACATAGGATCAGGTCGTGTCCGGTTGCGCGCACAAAAAAGCCGCCCGGCCAGAAGGCGGGGCGGCTTCCTGGGCCGAGGCCCTTCAGGGCGCGCCGACGATGCCGGTCAGGGTGTAGCTGATCGGGTAGGGCGACTGCGTGTCGTAATGGATGGTGAGCGTGGTTTCCTTGTAGTGCAGCGGGATATCGCCTTGCAGGCGCGGCCCGATCGGGATCACCGGCAGCGGCGGCAGCGAGGGCATGGTGAGCCAGGGCGGCGGAATCGGCGGCAGCGGCGGGATCACGATGGACGGTAGCGGCAGCAGCGGCTGCAGTGAGGTCGGCAGCTGCAGCGTGGTTTGCGCATGGGCGCCGCCGCTGAGACTCAGCGCAAGCAGCGCGGGCAGGCTGCGGGGGATGGACATGACCGACTCCAGGATGAAAACCGTGATTGAGCAGTAAGCACTGACACCATATTCAGCAATCAGTGCCGGCGCAATGGCCGTACTGACACGGCGGCGGCCTAACGGCGCGTCAGGAGCCGCTGTTGCGGTAGACCAGCACGCTGCTGGAGGCGGTGTAGCCGGCCAGCGCGGCATACACCTGACCGCTGTAGTCGGCGTTGGCGGTGGAGATTTCCCCGGCGGCATCGCCGGTGCCGCTGACCGCCAGCAGATTGCTGTCGGAACTGCTCCAGCTGACGTGGCGCGAAACCGGCCGCTCGACGCCGTCCTCAAAGCGCGCCAGCGCCGTCACCAGGCCGGTGGCCGGATAGCTCAGGCGCTGGCCGTCGGGCGTCAGTCGCAATGCCGTCGGATCCAGCTCGGCGCCGGTGTAGCTGGGCAGAGCCAAGCTGATCGGGCTGCCGTTGTCGGGCGCGAAGCGCGCGCTGACGGCGCTGCTGCCGGTATCCAGCGCGGTCACCAGCAGATAGTCGCTGCCCAGCGATAGCGCGACCACGTCTTCGTCGGCTGCTTCGTAGCTGAGCTGTGCGCTCAGGTTCTGCGGCGCGCTGCTGGCGTTGGCGAAGTTGGCGTAGACCTTCAGCAGATCGCTGTAGCCCACCGGCAGCGGCGCCTCCGGCTGCTCGCGGCTGTAGCTCAGGTGGTCGATGGCACTGACCTTCAGGCTCAGGGTGGCGCTGCGGTCGCAGCCGACCGGCTGGGCGCGCAGGGTGAAGCCGGTGTCGCCGGCGGCATTGGCGCTGAGTCGGCCGCTGGCATTGACGTTGGCATTGGTCACCGCCTGGTCGATGGACCAGGTGATGCCCTCCGGCGCACTCACCTCCAGGCCGCTGCTGGACAGGAGGCTGAGCGTGAAGTCCTGGTGGCTGCGCTCGGCGATTTCGCTCAGCGCCGGCTCCAGCGTCATCCGCACCGGCTGCACCTCGACCGTCAGCGTCGAGCTGAAGTCGAGATACTTGGCGGTGATCTGGGCGACGCCGGTGCGCCGGGGGATCAGTACGCCGGCGGCGTAGTAGCCGCTGCCGGAGGCGGCCGGCAGTTCGCCGTTGCTGACCGCCACTACGCCGGGATCGCTGGAAGTCCACAGCGCCCGCGCGCTGAAGTCGCCGCTGCTCAGGCCGAGGTTGCCGTCGAAGTAGAGCGTCGCCGTGGCCTGGCTGAGGATGCACTCGCTGACCGCCACCGTGCCGGTGCTGCCGGCCAGGTTGGCGGTCAGCCGCACCGGCTGGGTGCCCTCGCTGACCCCGCCGCCACAGGCCGCCAGCAGCAGCGCGGCGCAAAGTGCCGCGAGGCCGGTCCTCACGGCTGGAACTCCAGCACGCGGTGGTTGTTGCGATCAGTGATGTAGAGCGTGCCGCTGACCACCGCGACGCCGGTGGGCGTCGACAGGGTTTCCCGGCTGGGCGCGCTGTCGGTGTCGCCGTCGTGGTCGGTGTCATTGGCCAGGCGGGTGGTGAAGGTGTCGCTGTCCTGGCCGTAGACCGCGCTGAAGGCGGCGCCGTTAGCGATCGGGAAGCTGTCCAGCCGCACCACCCGGTTGTTGCTGGCATCGGCGATGTAGATGCGGGTGCTGTCGGATGCGACGCCGGTGGGCGAGTTCAGCGAGGTCTGGCTGATGCCGGCGACGGTGCGGGAGAAATCGCTCTGGCCGATCACATAGGTGGCGGCCGCGCCGCTGCTGCGCGGCAGCTGCGAGTAGTACAGCACCCGGTTGTTGCTGGTGTCGGCGATCAGCAGGCGGTAGCCGTCGGTCCAGACATCGGTGGGCTTGTTGAGCCCGGTGTCCTCGTCGTCGCTGGCATTGGTGACGAAGCTGCTCTGGCCGATCACCACGTCGGCGGCGGTGTTGTTGGCGGTGGGCAGGCTGTTCCAGATCAGCACCCGGTTGTTGCCCTGATCGACCACGATCAGCTTGCCGTTGGCGAGCGCGACGCTGGTCGGGTTGTTGAGGCTGCTGGCGCTCAGGCCGGGATCGTCGGCGCTGAAGTCGGCCTGGCCGATCACCACGTCGGCGGGCGTGCCGGCGGTGGGCAGACTGTTCCAGATCAGCACGCGGTTGTTGCCGGAGTCGGCCACCGCCAGCCGGCCGTCGCCGACGGCGGCCTTGGACGGCAGTGCCAGGCGGTCGGCCGCCGCTGGCGAGGGCAGCGAGGTCTGCGCATCCGGCTGGCCGAGCACGAAATTGGCATCGGTGGCCGGACTGCTGGGCACGCTGTCGTAGCCGAGCACGCGGCTGTTGCCGTAGTCGGCGATGTACAGCCGGGTGCCGTTGCCGGCGACGCCGCCCAGAGGCTGTGCCAGCGACTTGGCGCTGGCGGTGCTGCCGCGATTGGCGCTGCCGCTGAGGTAGTCGGCCTGGCCGATCACACCAAAAGCGCTGTAGGCGCTGTAGTCGTTGCTGCTGTCATCGCCACCGCCACCGCAGGCGGCGAGCAGGGAGGTGGCCAGCAGGCCGAGGGGGATCAGGGACGCGCGCATGAGCAAGCCTTGCCGTGGTGGAGGTCTTACCCGGATGCAGTGGGCGCGGAAAGCGTCGCGCCCGACTCAAAAATTTGCTGCCATGGCCCCGGCGCGATCCGGGCCGGCCTGCTCAAGCGGCGGACGCTGCCTGTGCCGCCAGATAGCGGCGGCGGATCTCGTTCTTGTCGATCTTGCCGGCGCCGGTCTTCGGCAGCGCCGGCAGAAACTGGAACCAGCGCGGCAGCTTGTAGGCCGCCAGCTGTTCGCGCAGTGCCTGGCGGAGGCGGGCGGCATCGGCCTCCTGGCCGGCGTGCAGCACCACGGCAGCCAGGCCCGACTCGCCCCAGAGCGGATCGGGGAGGCCGAGCACCGCGCAGTCCAGCACCCCGGGGCAGCGGAACAGCGCCGCTTCCACCTCGCTCGGATAGACGTTCTCGCCGCCGCTCAGATACATCTCCTTGCGGCGGCCAACGATGCGGAAGCAGCCGCTTTCGTCCACCTGCGCCAGATCGCCGGTCCACAGCCAGCCCTCGCGCAGGGCCAGGGCGGTTTCCTCGGGCTGCCGCCAGTAGCCGCTGAACACCTGCTCGCCGCGCAGCGTGAGTTCCCCCACCTCGCCGGGCGCCAGCGCTTGCCCTTCGGTGCCACGCACCACCGCCTCCAGGCCCGGCAGCGGCCGCCCGACGTGGTCGGGCTTGCGCCCGGCCTCGTCAAGCGCCATGCCGAAGCAGTTGACCCCGGCCTCGGTGAGCCCGTAACCCTGCTTGAAGCGCACCCCGCGTCGGATGAACGCGGCCTGCACGCTGGGCGGACAAGGGGCGCCGCCGCTGATCGCCCAGCGCAGGCTGCTGAAATCGGTTTCGGCGAAAGCCGGCTGCTCGACCAGCATCTGGTACATGGTCGGCACCATGAACAGCAGGCTGGGACGGTGGCGGGCGAGCTGTTCGAGGTAGTCGGCGGCGTCGAACTGCGGCAGCACCACCACCCGACCGCCGCAGGCCAGCAGCGGCAGCGCCAGTACGTTTACTGCGGCGTGGAAGCAGGGCGTGCACTGCAGCGCGCAGTCGCTGGCGTCGAGGCCCCAGGCTTCGACCGTGGCGCGGGCGTTGCCCAGGGTCTGTCGGTAGGGCAGTCGCGCCGCCTTCGGCAGGCCGGTGCTGCCGCCGGTGAACAGCAGCAGATGGTCGTCGTCCGCGCTCAGCGCGGGTGCCGGGAGCGGTTCGGGCGAGCCGGCGGCCAGCCATTCCTCGTAGTCCTCCAGCGCCAGCTGCGGCGTTGCCGAAGGTTCCAGCAGCGGCCGGCAGGCCTGGTCGACAAACAGGCAGTGGGCCTGCACCTGCGCCAGCAGCGGCGCCAGCTCGGGGCCGGACAGCCGGTAATTGAAGGCGGTGTGCAGATAGCCCAGCTTGGGCGCCGCCAGCAGCAGGTCGAAATGGGCGAGATGGTTGTGGGCGAGGATGCCGACGCGGTCGCCCCGACGCACGCCGAGTGCCTGCAGGCGCCGCGCCAGGCGGTTGGCGCGCTGCTCCAGTTCCCGGTAGCGGTACCAGCGGCCGGCGAAGAACAGCGCCGGGGCGTCCGGGCTCTGTTGGCTGCGCCAGTGGATCAGGTCAAGGATCAAGGGTCTGGAGGTCGGCGGTCTTGCGGCAGCCGATAGCATTCCAGACATAGCCGATTCCCGCACCCGCCAGCACCAGGCTCTCGCCCTCCGCGAACGGCCGGCGCTCGCTGGCGAGCTGCAGCGACAGCAGCGGATCGAGCTGGCCCATGTGTCCGTAGTGGGACAGGTGCAGGGAGCGCTCGGGGGTGAGCCCCAGGCGGTCCAGTACCGCCCGGTGCGCGGCCGGCTTGAAGTGCGGCAGCGCCAGATGCGCGACGCTTTCCAGCGCAAAGCCGGAGCGCGCGCAGGCCTGGCGGATCACCCGCTCGAAGTGATCCATCGAGCGCGCCTCCAGCCGCCGCTTGAGGTCCTCGTAGTCGGGCACCCGGAAGCGCACGTTGTGGACGTTTTCCGGCGTCACCGGCTCGCGGGTGCCGCCGACCGGGATCAGCACGTCGCCGGCGAAGGAGCCGTCCACCTCGATGGCCGAACCCAGCAGTTCGAAGCCGGGGCCGTCGCGGGTCACCAGCGCCGCCGCGCCACCGGCGGAGAGATTGAACAGGAAGCGGGTGGAGTGATCCTGGTAGTCGACCAGATCGCCGTTGCGATAGCCGCCGAGGATCAGCACCGTTTGCACTTCCGGATCGGCGAGCAACAGATCGCGCGCCTGCTTGAGCGCCAGCACGGCGGCGCCGCAGCGCTGGCCGAGATCGTAGGCCCAGGCGCGATGGCAGCCGAGGGCATGGGCGGCGGCGATGCCGGCCGATTGCAGCAGGTAGTCCTGGTACTCCTCGGTGATGCTGATCACCACATCGACCGACTCAGGGCTCAGTCCGGCGCGCGAAAAAGCCACGCGTGCCGCGTGCATGGCCATTTCGTTGGGGTGGTCGTCGGGCCCGGGCACCGGCTTTTCGACGATGCCCATCTTGTCGCGGACCACGGCTTCGGGAATGCCCGAAGCCGTGGCGATGTCCGCAGCCGTCTGGCGCGGCGCCGGCAGATACAGCCCCAGCGCCCGGAGCACGGCCATGACGGTGGCTCTACTTTCCGGACTTGGGGTGCGGCGCGATACCGTCGGCGACGAAACGCATGATCTCATCGAGCAGGGCCTTGTCCGGCGCCTTGCCCTGCCACAGGCAGTGCTTGAGGCCGAGCATGTGGCCGACGCCCATGATCGCCCAGGCACGCACCTCGGCATCACCGGGCGACAGCTCGCCCTGCGCCGAGGCGGCGGTCAGGCCGGAGCTGTAGCCCTTGGCCAGGCGCTCGTAGTAGTCGCGGAACACCGGCTCGTCGACGAACTGCGCTTCCTGCACGATGCGGTACAGGCCCGGGTGGGCCTGGGCAAAGGCGAAGAAGGCTTCCAGGCCACGGCGCTCGGCGTCCAGCCGGTTGCTGCCGGCGGCCACGGCCACGCCCATCTCCTTGCGCAGGTTACGGCCGATTTCCTTCACCAGGGTGGAGAAGATTTCTTCCTTGGTACGGAAGTACAGATAGAAGGTGCCCTGACCGACGCCGGCACGCTGGGTGATCGAGCTGACCGAGGCGGTGTGGAAGCCCTTGCTGCCGAACTCCGCCTCGGCGGAATCGAGCAGCTTGCGGCGGGTGGCTTCGCCGCGGGCGGTGGCGGGGATGAGTTCTTTCAGGGGTTCCTTGCGGAGGGCGTCTTTGTCCATTGCGCTTCTTTAGAGGTGAGGGGAGAGGGGCTTCCGAGCCGCCATGATGGGTAAATCATCCATCTGATTTTCTTCGCTAACTGTGCGTCCGCGCACTGATTTCCAGTTCGGCGGTCGTTCTGGCGGGTCGAACGGACTTGATCCGGGGCCGCAACTTGCTCAGCTGCCGTTCCTCGGCCCGGTCCTTGAGCCATTGCAGGCAATCCTCGAAGGCGCGGGAGATGCGGGTCTGCATCCGCACCCGCTCGATCTTCGGCCAGGTGGCGCGCTCGCCGGCCCGGATGTACTGGCGGATGTCCTCGGCGCTGGGGTTGGCCAGCATCCGCATCAGCTGCCTTGGCGTATGGGCCGGGAAGATGGTGACGTCACCCGAGTAGCGCTGCTGGAGGATGTCGTTGAGCTTGTCCACCACCCGTCCGGCGGCATAGGAGTTGAGATGTTCGCGTGCCACCTTCACCACGTCGCGGCCGGCGACCTTCACCAGCTCGCTGGTGAGGTTGCCCAGGCCGCGCCGGCGGCCGACGTTGTCGCGCAGGAACGGCACCACATGCGGGTTGGTCTGGCTGACGATGTAGTGGTTGACGTTGTGCAGGCGCGCCAGCCGCAGCAGCGGCAGGTCGTTGGCGAGGCTGCCGTCGATCCACAGCTTGGAGCGCATGTAGGGCACCGCCTCGCCGTTGAAGTCGCGCGCCAGCAGGGTCACCGGGTCGAACACGCCGGGGATCGCGCAACTGGCCTGCACCGCCTTGCGCACCAGCACATTGGGCGCGGTCAGGTAGTTGAGCAGGCGCGGTTGCTGGTGCAGCTCGGCCGGCGAGACTGTCACCCCGAGGATGCGGCGGGTGCGCTCGAAGGCCTGCACGAAGCTTTCCTCGCCGATGTTGGCGGTCAGGCACTCTTCCAGCCGCTGCGAATCCATCAGCGTCGAGCCGTGGCGGAACATCTTCACGAAGCTGACCCGCTGGAAGGCGGCGAGATTGAGGCCGTGCGGGTCGAAGATCGCCGGCAGCTGGGCGTCGCTGCGGGTGGCGACCATGGCGGCGATGATCGAGCCCGCCGAGGAGCCGGACAGCACCCTCGGCAGCAGGCCGTTTTCCCACAGCGCCTTGATCACGCCCAGGTGGAACATGCCCAGGGTGGCGCCGCCGGAGAGCAGCAGCGCCGAGCGGCCGAAGGAGGCGCCGGTGCGCTTGAAGAACAGCACCTTCTCGTCGTCGCTGAAGTTGGGGAAGTCGCCGACGCAGATGTAGTCCAGGCAGCGCGCGGCCTCGTCGACGTACTCCTCGATCAGCCGCTTGGTGCCGATGCGGGCATAGCCGTACAGCAGCGGGCTGGAGGTATTGCCGAGATTGCCGTGCAGGCCCTCGGCGAGGTGGAAGGTGAGCTCGCGGACGTCGCCGCGCCGGCGCAGCTCGCGCATCAGCCGCAGGCGCTCGCGGATCAGCAGGTAGTCGTAGTCGTCGCTGGTTTCGTCCTGCTTCCAGGCGTCGGCGCCTTCCAGCCGGTCCAGCTCCAGCGCCAGCTCGCGCCATTGGCCATAGCTGTCGGCCCGGTCGAGGTCCTTCAGGCGGCTGGCGATGAGTTTTTTTGACATGCCGTTCGCGGGCTCTGGCTTATGCTGGCGGTCGCTCGCGGGTATCGCACCCGGGCCGCTGGTCCTGAACGAGCATTTGATTCACAGCCCGCAGACTACACGAAATCCGGGCATTCCCGAGAGTCCCCACTACCAACGGCCTATGTCTCCGCGCTTGAAATCCCGCCTGGTTGCGGTCCTGAGTCTGGCGGTCTTCGCCTTCGCCCTCTGGGTTCTCAAGGACAGTCTCGGACAGGTGCGCTGGGCCGAGGTGCGTGGGCACTTGCTCGGCCTGCCCGGCTGGCGGCTGGCCGGCGCCCTGCTCTGTGTCGCCGGCAGCTACTGGATGCTCAGCTACTACGACCTGCTGGCGGTGCGCGCGGTCGGCAGCGGCCTGCCCTATCGCCAGGTGGCGCCGATCTCGTTCAGCGCCTATGCGGTCGGCCACAACCTCGGTTTTTCCGCGCTGTCCGGCGGCGCCCTGCGTTTGCGCGCCTATTCCCGGCTCGGTCTCTCGACCAGCCAGATCGGCGGCATCGCCGCCCTCTGCGCCATCACCTTCGCCCTCGGCGTCAACCTGGTGCTGGACGCTGCGCTGCTGCTGCAGACCGCGCAGGCGGCGCGCATCCTGCACCTCAGCGAGCCGCTGGTGCGCGCCATCGCCCTGGTCAACATCGTCCTGCTCGCAGCCTATCTCTGGCTCACCGCCGGCCGCGCCGGTCGCCCCTTCGAGGTCGGTGGCACCCGGCTGGTGGCGCCGGGCTGGTCGCAGGCCTGCCGGCAGATGCTGGTCAGCGTCGCCGATCTCGCCTGCTCGGCGGCGGCGCTCTACCTGCTGATGCCGGCCCTGCCTGACCTGAGTTACGTCGCCTTCCTGGGGCTCTATGCCCTGGCGATGGCGGCCGCCATCGCCAGCAGCGTGCCGGGCGGTCTGGGCGTGTTCGAGTCGGTGCTGCTGCTGGCCCTGCCGGCGGCGCCGAAGTCGGAGCTGCTGGGGGCGGCGCTGGCGTTCCGCGCGCTCTACTACCTGCTGCCGCTGATCCTGGCCCTGGCTTGGCTGGCGCTGGAGGAGCTGCGACGCTGGAGAAAGGCGGCGGCGTAAACTGTCGCCCCTGCCGACGACCTCCAAGAATTTCATGCTGTCTCGTTTCAAGGACCTGCTGGTCTCCCTGCGCCCCTGGCTGTCGACCCTGCTGGTGCTGGGCCTGCTGGCGCTCGCCTTCTTCGCACTGCAGCGGCTGACCCAGGAGATCCGCTACACCGACGTGTTGGCGGAAATCCACCGCACCCCGGCCAGCCTGCTGTGGGCCGCCGGCCTGTTCACCCTGCTGTCCTTCGTCGCGCTTGCCGGCTATGACGCCTCGGGTCTCGCCTACCTCGGCGTGCGCCTGCCACTGCGCACCCTGGCGCTGGGCTCGTTCGCCGGCTATGCACTGGGCAATACCGTCGGCATGGGCGTGCTCACTGGCGGCGCGGTGCGCCTGCGGGTCTACGGCGCGGCGGGCATGGAGTCCGGCCAGGTGGCGAGGCTGATGGCCTTCGTCGCCGGTGGCTTCGGCCTGGGCATCACCGCCATCGGCGCGCTGGGCCTGCTCTGGGGGGCGGAAGAGGCGCGCAGCCTGCTGCCGCTGCCGGCACCCCTGCTGCAGGCGCTGGCGCTGCTGGTCCTGATCGGCATCGGCGCCCTGCTGCTGCTCTGCGCCCGGGGCCAGCCGCTGCGCATCGCCGGCCGCAGCCTGCCGCTGCCGTCCTGGCGGCTGGCGGCGGCGCAGTTGCTGGTGTCGGCGCTGGACATCCTCTGCACCGCCGCCGTGCTCTGGGTGCTGTTGCCGGCCTCGAGCGTCAGCTTCGGCGTGTTCCTGGCCTTCTTCGCGCTGGCTATCGCGCTGGGGGTGATCTCCCACGTCCCGGGCGGCATCGGCGTGTTCGAGGCGGTGATGCTGCTCGCCTTCCGCGATGCCCTGCCGGCGGAACAATTGGCCGGCGCCCTGGTGCTCTACCGCGCCATCTACTACCTCGCGCCGCTGGCGCTGGCGGTGCTGCTGCTGGTGATCCGCGAGTGGCGCGCGATCAGCCAGAGCCGGGTGCGTCAGCAGGCGGCGGAGCTGTCGCCGCTGTTCCTCTCGGTGGCCACCTTCACGGTCGGCGTGATGCTGCTGGTGTCGGGGGTGACGCCGTCCACCGACGAGGCCACCGAGCTGCTGGCGCTGCGCATCCCGCTGGTGTTCGTCGAAGGCGCGCACTTTCTCGGCAGCATCGCCGGGCTGGGTCTGCTGTTCGTCGCTCGCGGCCTGCTGCTGCGCCTGGACGCCGCCTGGTGGGCGGCGGTGGTGCTGGCGATCATCAGCGCGGTATTCGCCCTGCCCAAGGGCGTCGCGCTCGGCGAGTTGGCGGCCCTGGCCACCCTCGTGCTGCTGCTGGTCGCCGGCCGTCGCGAGTTCGACCGCCGCGCCTCGCTGTTCGCGCAGCCGTTCTCGCTCAACTGGCTGCTGATGGTCAGCGCGGTGCTCGGCGCGATCATCTGGCTGATGTTCTTCGTCTACCGCGATGTCGACTACACCAACGACCTGTGGTGGCAGTTCGCTTTCGACGGCCACGCGCCGCGCAGCCTGCGCGCCACCCTCAGCGTGGTGCTGCTGGGCTTCGCCTTCGCGCTCTGGCAGGCGTTCCGGCCGGCCAGCGGCCAGGCGGCGGAAGCCGGGCCCGAGGAGCTCGAGCGCGCCGCCGCGATCATCCGCAGCCAGGGCAAGGCCGACGCCATGCTGGCGCTGATGGGCGACAAGAGCCTGCTGTTCTCGGAGTCCGGAAACAGTTTTCTGATGTACGGCAAGCGCGCCCGCACCTGGGCGGCGCTCTACGACCCGGTGGGGCCGGAGAGCGAGGCGGTGGAGCTGATCTGGCGCTTTGTCGAACTCGCCCACGAACACGGCGGCCGTGCCTGTTTCTATCAGGCCAGCGGCCGCAATCTGGCGCTCTATGTCGATGTCGGCATGTCGGCCTACAAGCTCGGCGAGTACGCCTTCGTGCCGCTCGCCGACTTCAGCCTCAAGGGCTCCAAGCGCGCCCACCTGCGGCAGGCGGTCAGCAAGGGCGAGCGCGACGGCCTGAGCTTCCAGGTGATCCCGGCCAGCGAAGTGGAGCCGCTGATGCCCGAGCTGCGGGCGATCTCCGACGCCTGGCTGGCCCAGCACGCCACCCGCGAGAAGGCGTTCTCGCTGGGCTCCTTCGAGCCCGCCTACCTGAGTCGCACCCCGGTGGCGATCGCCAGCAAAAATGGCAAGCCGGTGGCCTTCGCAAACCTGATGACCACCGACCTCAAGACCGAGGCCACCATCGACCTGATGCGCTACACGCCGGAGGCGCCGCGCGGGGTGATGGACTACCTGTTCGTCAAGCTGATGCTGCACTGCCAGGCCGAGGGCTATGCCCAGTTCGGCCTGGGCATGGCGCCGATGTCGGGCATGTCCGAGCACTACAACGCGCCGCGCTGGCAGCGGCTGGCCCGCCTGATCTACCGCCACGGCGAGAACTTCTACAACTTCCAGGGTCTGCGCAGCTTCAAGGAGAAGTTCGATCCGACCTGGGAAGCGCGTTATCTCTGCGCCGAGGGCGGCCTGAAGCCGATCCTCGCGTTCACCGACATCGCCGCCCTGGTGAGCGGCGGCCTCAAGGGAGTGCTGACGAAATGAGCCTGGACCGATGCCGTGTCTTGCGCGGACCACTGCTGGCCGTGCTGGCGCTGTTCGCCGCGCCGCTACTCGCGGCGGCACCGGCGAAGCCAGCCGCCGCCAAGCCGGCGCTGGCCGCCAACGAGCAGGTGCTCGATCACGGCCGCTTCCGGCAGGTGCACGTGTTCAGCCCGGCCGGCAGTCCGAAGAGCTTCGCGCTGCTGCTGTCCGGCGACGGCGGCTGGCAGCCGGCGATGAGCCAGCTGGCGCAGACCCTGGTCGCCGAGGGTGCGCTGGTGGCCGGTATCGACAGCGCCCAGTTCATGGCCGACCTTGAAGCCGACGGCGGTGACTGCGTGTTCCCCGACGGCGACCTGGAAAATCTTTCCCACTTCGTGCAGGCCTACGCCAAGGCGCCCGGCTACCGGCCGCCGGTGCTGGTCGGCTACTCAGCCGGCGCCACACTGGGTTACGCCACCCTGGCGCAGGCGCCGGCCAACACCTTCGCCGCCGGCCTGATGCTGGGTTTCTGCCCCGATCTGGAACTGAAGAAGGCGGTCTGCCCGGGCGAGGGCCTGGGATTCACCCGCCGCAAGGACGGCAAGGGCGTGGACTTTCTGCCCGCGCCGAAGCTGGCGACGCCGCTGTTGAACCTGCTCGGCAGCGCCGACCCGGTCTGCGACGCGCCGGCCACCGGCCAGTTCATCGCCCAGATTCCGGCCGCCCGCCAGGTGCTGCTGGCCGGCGTCGGCCACGACTACGCCGCCAGTCCGCGCGCCCGCGCCGCCCTGGTCGCCGCCTATCGCCGGCTGGCCCTGCGCCAGGGCAGCGTCGCCGCCGCACCGGCCGATCTCGGCGAGCTGCCGGTGATCGAGGAACCCTCGGCCAGCGGCAAGGACAACCCGCGCTTCGCGGTGCTGTGGAGCGGGGACGGCGGCTGGGCCGGCCTCGACAAGGAGGTGTCGGCGGCGCTGCAGGCACAGGGCATCTCGGTGGTCGGCGTCGATTCGCTGCGCTACTTCTGGACCGCCCGCACGCCGGCCGGCATCGCCGCCGACGTCGACAAGATCATCCGTCACTACCTGGCGGCCTGGAACAAGCGCGAGGTGATCCTGATCGGCTACTCGCAGGGCGCCGACGTGCTGCCGTTCGCGGTCAACGGCCTGCCGGCGGACACCCGCGCCAAGGTGCTGCTGGCGGCCGGCATGGGCCTGTCCGACCACGCGGTGTTCGAGTTCCAGCTCAGCAACTGGGTGGCCGACAACAACAACGGCCCGGAGACCCTGCCGGAAGTGCGGCGGATGCGCGGCGTGCGCTTCCTGTGCATCTACGGCGCCGAGGAGGACGACAGCATCTGCCCGCAGTTGCAGGGCTCCAGCGCCCTGGTCGCCAAGCTGCCGGGCGGGCATCACTTCGACGGCGACTACGACAAGCTGGCGGCGACCATCCTGGGAGCGCTACCGGCGCCGTGAAGGCAGCCCGCGACCTGGGCCGCGCTCCCCAGTTCAGAGCGCCCGCGCTGCCGGCATCGCGCCCAGCACCTTGCCGGTGGGCAGGCCAGTGGGCGAGCCGCCCTTGGGCTCTTCGCTGACGGCCAGGGTGATGGTCATCGCGCTCAGCTCGGAGCGCGGCATCTCCGGTAGTGGCAGCTCCAGCGGCACGCCAGCGGCGGTGGGCAGCAGGCCCAGGGCGTGCGGATTGCCCTGGCTGTCGAGCATCCACAGTTCCAGATCGCGCTGGGCGACATCGACCGGCAGGCTGCCCGGGGCGATGGTGATGCGCATCAGCTTCTTGTCCGGGTGCAGCGACACCGCCCAGCGCGCCTCGCTGCCATCGAAGTGGATGGTGGCGACGTAGGGCATCGGCTGGTTCTGGCTGACTTCCAGCAGCGCCAGCAGGCTGCTGGTGCGGGCCTGCTCGCGCCAGAGAGCAACCCCCAGCAGCACGGTGACCACCGTCGCCACCAGCGCCCAGCTGCGGTACAGGCCGATCGGCTCGCGGGCAGCCGGCGCGGCGCTGCTCCGCTTCGGAGCGATCAGCGGCCGCAGCTTGTTCTGGTCCTTGAGCAGCTCCTGCGAGATCGAGGCCCAGACCCGCTCGCGTGGTTGCACCGGCTTGAGGCTGGCGGGGATCTCGGCAAAGCGCTCGTTCCAGAACCGCACCTCCTCGCGCAGTTCCGGCTGGCGGGCGATCAGCCGCTCGAACCGGCGGCGGGCGCGTCCGCTGAGCAGGCCCAGCACATATTCGGCGGCGAGCTGGGAGCGGAGTTCGGGGTTGCGGTAGTGCATTGCGATCAACCCTCCAGGCAGCTGCGCAGCTTGGCCAGGCCGCGCCGCACCCAGCTCTTGACCGTGCCCAGTGGCGCGCCCAGCGCGCTCGCCAGCTCGGGATGCGTATAGCCCTCGTAGTAGGCCAGCATCACGCTCTTGCGCTCCGGTTCCAGCAGGCCCTTCATGCAGCGCTCCAACTGCCCGAAGCCCTCGCTTTCCACCGCGCGGGCCTCCGGGTTCTCGGTGTCGTCGGCGACATCCAGGGTGATGGTCGCGCCGTCCTCGTCCTCGCCCAGATCCAGACTGTCCTCCGGTCGCTGGGCGCGCAGCATGTCGAGCGCGCGGTGACGGGCGATGGTGTACAGCCAAGTGGCGGGCGAACCCTTGTCGGGGGAATAGGACTCGGATTTGCGCCAGACCTTCAGCAGACAGTCCTGCAACGCCTCTTCAGCCCAATCCCGACGTTTGAGCATACGCAGCAGCAGGGCGAACAGATGCGAGCTGCTGGCTTGATAGAGGTCGCTGAAGGCGCGCGCGTCACCGCCGGCGGTGGCCAGGATCAGGGCTTCGAGTCGGGCGGCGTCTTGCATTGGCCGAGCATGGTATCGGAAGCCGGCGGGGCCGGGTCAGGGCGCAAGGGTTGCCGGAGCAGTTCCGCGAGCCCGGCCGGCCGTTCCGGCCCGGAGTCCAGGCCGATCCGCAGGGTCGCCTCGCCGCCCAGGGGCGCGGCCTGGTAGCTGCCGAACAGGCGGTCCCACCAGGGCGAGAAGAAGCCGAAATTGCGGTCCTGCTCCTGGCGCCGCTGCGAGTGGTGGATGCGGTGCATGCCCGGGGTCACCAGCAGTCGTCGCAGCCGCCGCTCTGCCTTTCCGGAGAGCCTGAGATTGGCATGACTGAACAGGGCGCCGAGGTTGAGTGCCAGCACGAAGGCCAGCACCGCCGCCAGCGGCGCGCCCAGCAGCACCGTCACCGCCGCCTTGTAGAGCGCCGACACCAGCGCCTCGGCGGGGTGGAAGCGCAGGCCGCTGGTGACGTCCAGCGCCGGATCGGCGTGATGCACCCGGTGCAGGCGCCAGAGCAGCGGCCAGTGATGCATGGCGCGGTGCTGGGCGTAGACCGCAGCGTCCATGGCCAGGAAGGCCAGCGGCAACGCCAGCCAGTCCGGCAACGCCAGCCAGTGCAGCAGGCCGAGCCGGTGACGGGCCGCCCAGTGCGCGGCAAACAGCGCCGACAACGCCGGCAGCAGGGCCAGCAGCCCGGCGTTCAGGCTGGCCAGCCCGAGATTGGGCCACCAGCGCCCGCGTGGCAGTGCGCGGAACGGCCAGCGGCGTTCGGCCAGCAGCAACAGGCCCAGGCAGAGCAGGGCAGCCAGCAGGCGCGGTAGGGCGGCATCGATCATCGGCTGACGCTACTCGCGGCCGCGTCCGGCCGCCAGCACCCGCGAGGCAAGCGCAGCTAGACCAGACCCATCGCCGGATCGCTGATCGAGTGCCGGCCGGTTTCCACCCGGCCCGCGAAGCGACGCAGGAAGCCGTTGTCGGCGCTGACCGTGAAGTCGTACCAGCCGCCCACCGCCTTCAGCACCCAATGCCGCTCGGCGCTGGTGCCGGCCGGGACTTCGACCGTCTCCGGTTCGGCGCTGAAGTAGGCGTTGGCCGCCAAGCGGTAGCTGACCGTCGCCGCGCCCGGATTGTGCAGCTTCACGTAGACATCGCCGTTGGCGCTGTCGTAGCAGACGTCGATCTCCGGCGCGCCGCCGGTCGGCAGGTTCAAGGTGCTGCCCTGGAAGTGACGGTGGAAGCCGTTCGGCCCCAGCACCCAGAGGTCGTAGCTGCCGAGCGCCAGCCAGCTGCCGGTCAGCGATTTTCCGGCTTCCACCGCGTAGCGGCGCGGCGTCGCCAGCAGATTGGTCCGGTCGTAGACATGGAACACCGCGCCCTGGCTGCCGGTGTTGTCGAAGCGCAGCTCGACCGTGCCAGTGCTGACGCGGGCCGTTACGAACAGTTCGTAGGGCAGGGCGCGCGAGGGCCGCGCACCCGGCTCCTGCACCGGCGGCGTGCTGGCCTCGTTGCTGATCTGGGCGAGCTGCTCCTGCGCCGCGCGCAGGGCATCGGCCTCGGCCTTGCCGATCTCCGGCAGCGGCGGGAAGGGCTCGTTGTTGGGATTGGCGAAGTTGAAGGCGCTGGTGAGGTCGCCGCAGATGGCGCGGCGGTAGGCGCTGATGTTGGGCTCCATCACGCCGAAGCGCTGCTCCAGAAACTGGATCACCGAGGTGTGATCGAACACCTGCGAGCAAACCCAGCCGCCACGGCTCCAGGGCGATACCACGTAGCAGGGCACGCGGATGCCGGGGCCGTAGACCCAGTTGGCGTCGTAGAGATAGCCGATGCCGCGACGCTCGCTGCTGTCGTCCATCGTCGAACCGCCAATCGGCTGACCGTCGAGGCCGATGGAGGGCGCGCAGGGCGGCGGTACATGGTCGAACATGCCGTCGTTCTCGTCGAAATTGACGATCAGCACGGTCTTGCTCCACACCGCCGGATCTGCGGTGAGCGCTTCGAGCACCTGCTGGATGTAGTGGCCGCCCTGCACCGGGCTCGATGGGCCGGTGTGTTCGGAATAGGCCGCCGGCGCGACCACCCAGGAAACCTGCGGCAGCTTGCCGGCAAGTACCTCGGCGCGCAGCGAGGCCAGCAGGTCGGGGCTGTCCGGCCCGCCGTCCGGCATCGTGTTCGAGCAGCCCTTGAGCAGCGGATATTGCGTGTCCAGCGCCGGGTCGTAGGCCGGGAAATACGTGCTGCCGTCCGGGTTGCTGCGCGAGCCGTCGGCATTGTTGCCGGCCGCCTCGTTCTGCAGGCGGTAGTTGACGAAGCCGTGCAGGGAGTTGTCGGTGAAGTTGTCGGGCAGGAACTGGTAGACCTTCCAGCTCACCCCGGCTTCCTGCAGGCGCTCGGGGTAGGTGGTCCAGCCATAGCCTTCGCTGGATGGCCCCAGCGCGTCGTACTGGTTGCTGGTCACCGGCCCGCCGTGTTCGCCGGCCGGATCGTTCATGCCGGTCCACAGGAACAAGCGGTTGGGGTTGGTGCTGGTCAGCATCGCGCAGTGGTAGTGGTCGCAGAGCGTGAAGGCATTGGCCAGGGCGAACTGGAACGGCAGCTCGGCCTCCTGGTAATAGCTCATCGACTGCGCTTCCTTGATCGCCGGCCACAGGCCGGTACGCCCGTCGTTCCAGGCGAAGTGGCCGTCCTCCCAGCCGTGCGGCGTGCCGCTGACGCGCTGGGCGTTGCCCTTGCTGGAGTCGAGGTAGTAGGGCAGCACTTCCTTGAGCTGGCTGTCGCGCTGATACCAGACCGGCTTGCCGCCTGCGAGCGGGATCGGAAAGCGATCACCAAAGCCACGCACGCCCTTCAGGGTGCCGAAGTAGTGGTCGAAGCTGCGGTTTTCCTGCATCAGGATCACCACGTGCTCAACATCCTGGATCGTGCCGCTGCGGTTGTTGGCGGGGATCGCCAGGGCCTTCTGGATCGACAGCGGCAGGGTGGCCCCCGCCGCCGCCACGCCGGCCAGGCGCAGGAACTGACGCCGGTCGAGTTCACTCATGACGGGCTCCCGGTCGTGCTCGCGCAGTCGCCGGCCTGGGCCAGCGTGGTGGCGGCGTCGGCGACGCCGGGCGCGCAGCGCATCTTCGGCGGCAGCGGCTGGTCGGGATCGGTGGGCGGATTGCCCGGTGCTTCGCCGAGGCTGGGGGGCTGGCTTTCGCCGCAGGCGGCGAGCAGGGCGGCCAGGCTCAGCAGGCCGGCGCGCAGGGTGGTTCGGTTCATCGGCGGGATCGTGGCGGGTGAGCTTCGAGCCGGCGAATGCTAGTGAGCACAAGCGACAGGCCGATGACGCGGCGGCAGGGTCGGTCCGGCTTAGGTGCGGCTGGCACCTATAATTGCGCGCCGCTGACTGGCGGCGCCCTGTTTTGAGGAGTTTCCCGCCGTGAGTCTGGGCCGCTTTCCCGCCACCCGCCTGCGCCGTACCCGGCAGGCCGAGTTCATCCGCAGCCTGGTGCGCGAGACGCAGCTCGCCCCGGAACATCTGATCCAGCCGCTGTTCGTCGCCGAAGGCGAGCTGATCGGGCCGATTGCCTCGATGCCCGGCATCCGCCGCCTGAGCCTCGATGAACTGGTGACCGAATGCCGCGAGCTGTACGCGCTGGGCATCCGTCTGGTGGCGCTGTTCCCGGTGATTCCGGCGGCGCTGAAGACCGACGACGGCCGCGAGGCACTCAATGCCGACGGCCTGGTGCCGCGCGCGGTGAAGGCGATCAAGCAGGCGGTGCCGGAGCTGGGGGTGATGTGCGATGTCGCGCTCGACCCCTACACCACCCACGGTCACGACGGCCTGCTCGACGAGCGCGGCAATGTCGACAACGACGCCACCAGCGGCATCCTGCGCCGCATGGCCCTGGTCTATGCCCGTGCCGGCTGCGACGTGATCGCGCCCAGCGACATGATGGATGGCCGCATCGGCGACATCCGCCAGGTGCTGGAGCGAGACGGCCACAAGAACACCCTGATCCTCAGCTACGCCGCCAAGTACGCCAGTGCCTTCTACGGCCCGTTCCGCGACGCGGTGGGCTCCAGCGGCGCGCTCAAGGGCGACAAGCGCAACTACCAGATGGACCCCGCCAACAGCGACGAGGCGATCCGCGAAGTCGCCTTCGATCTGGAAGAAGGCGCCGACCTGGTGATGGTCAAGCCGGGCCTGCCCTACCTCGACATCGTGCGGCGGGTGAAGGACGAGTTCCGGGTGCCGACCGCCGCCTACCAGGTGAGCGGCGAGTACGCGATGCTGAAGGCCGCCATCGCCAACGGCTGGCTGGACGAGAAGAAGGCGCTGATGGAGGCGCTGCTCTGCTTCCGCCGCGCCGGTGCCGATCTGGTACTCAGCTACTACGCCAAGCAGGCGGCGGTCTGGCTGGGGGAAAAGGCATGAGCGAACTCGACCGCTACGCCGTCATCGGCCACCCCGTCGCCCACTCGAAGTCGCCCTTCATCCACGCCGCCTTCGCGCGCCAGACCGGCCAGAAGCTCAGCTACGACGCTGTGGAAGTGCTGCCGGAGCTGCTCGCCGACGTGCTGGCGCAGTTGCACGCCGAGCCCTATCAGGGCCTCAACGTCACCCTGCCGCACAAACTGGCGGTGGCGGCGCTGTGCGAATCGGTGAGCGAGCGTGCGAAGCTCGCCGGCGCGGTCAACACCCTGGTGCGGACCGCCAGCGGCTGGGCCGGCGACAACACCGACGGCGTCGGCTTCATCCGCGATCTGACGGTGAACCTTGGTGTGGCGCTCGCCGGCAAGCGCGTGCTGCTGCTCGGCGCCGGCGGCGCCGCGCGCGGGCTGATCGCGCCGATCCTGGCCGAACGGCCGGCCGAGCTGGCAGTGTCCAACCGCAATCCCTGGAAGCCGGAGGAGCTGGCCGAGCAGTTCAAGGCCTTGGGCCCGATCGTGCCGCGCACGCATCTGTCGCTGAAGGGCGACCGCTACGATCTGGTCATCAATGCCACCAGCGCCGGCCATGCCGGCACGCTGCCGCGCCTGCCGGGGCAGATCGTCGCCGAGGGCGGCGTTTGCTACGACCTCTCTTACGGCACTGCCGCCGAGCCTTTCTGCGCCTGGGCGCGGGCGCAGGGTGCGGTGCTCAGCGCCGATGGTCTGGGCATGCTGGTCGAGCAGGCTGCCGCCGCCTTCGAGATCTGGCGCGGCGTCAGGCCCGAGACTGCGCCGGTGCTGGCGGCCCTGCGCACGCCCGAGCCTTGCGGCAGCGGCGCCAGCCACCGCCATCCGCATCCGCGTACTACCGCGCAGGACTGAGTCGAAGATCGTCGGCCTGCGCGGTGCGGCTCAGTAGCTGAAGCGAATCCGCACCACGTCCTCGCCGCTGTGGCGGTCGATCAGGCGCAGCTGGTCGAGACGGACCTGGAGCATGGTCTGGCTGCCGGAATAGCAGTGCCGGCTCTGGGTCGCCTGCACCTCGTTGCCGTCCATGCGCTCGATGCCGCTCAGCGCCGCCAGCCGTACCTGGGTCTCGAGCCGGCCGGCCAGCGCTTTCGCCTGCTCCAGGCTGGTTTCGAAGCTCAGTTCCGAAACCGCGGGCTGAAAGCTCCAACTGGGGGTGCTGCCTGGAAGGCGGTACTGGTCGTCGACGAAATAGCGGGCGCCGCGTGGCGTTTCCACGAACAGGCCATAGCCGCTGCGCTGCGAATACTGCCGGCAGGCGCGGCCATCGGCGGCGGTTTCTCCCCGGGCTGGTCGGCTGAGGTCGGTGGTCCAGTAGTTCCAGGGTGCGTCGGCCAGCATCGAGCCGTAGCTCAGCGAATTGCTGGTGGAAAACTCCAGCCACAAGCGGCCGTCCTGGTAGCGGAGCGGCCATAGCCCCTGGCCGGCGCCGATCCGATCCATGCCCTTGGGCGGGGCCGGTATCCGCAATTCCTGGCCGGCCTGGCGGGCCAGCAGGGCCTGCCTGCGGACGGCCTGCGACTCCGGATCAAAGGGATCGCCACCCAGCTGTGCCAGCGCCTTCTGCAAGCCGATGGCGTAGGCATCGAGGTTGCTGGGCGGCGCGGCTTCGGTGGCCGGCGCCAAGACCAGCCCCAGCGCGAGCGCCAGGCCGAGCCGCTGCGGCGTCCGGCGCATCAGTCCGCCAGCGGCAGGTGATGCACCTCGGCGCCGACGGTGTTGCGGCTGGCCAGGGCGATCATCGCTGCCGCGACCGCTTCCACGGTCACGGCGCGATACCGTTCGCGCGGGCCGGTGAGCAGGGGATTGAGCAGCGGCGCCAGTTGCATCGCCAGCCATTCCGCCGGGCGCAGATCGTCCCGGTGGGCGATCAGCAGCGAGGGCCGGAGGATGTGCAGGGTTTCAAAACCGACTTCGCGCAGCGCCTGCTCGGTGCGCGCCTTGACCCGCGAGTAGAACGAGGGTGAGCGCAGCGAGGCGCCGACCGCCGACACCACCAGGAACTTCTGCGCGCCCTGGGCCTTGGCGGCGCGGGCGACGGCCAGCACCAGGTGATAGTCGACACGCTCGAAGGCGGCCTTGCTGCCAGCTTGCTTCTGGGTGGTGCCCAGACAGCAATAGACCTCGTCGGCGGCCAGGGAGCTGCCCAGGCCGGCCAGGCTTTCGCCGTCGAAGCGCAGTTCCTCCAGCTTGGGATGCTGGAGTCCGAGCGGACGGCGGCTTAGCGCTTTGACCCGCGCATAGCGGGGATTGGCCAGCAGCTGGGCCAGCAGGGCTTGGCCGACCGCGCCGGTCGGACCGGCTACGAGGGCGGTGAGTGCGGTGTCGCGCGGCATGATTGCGGCGTCATTTCTAATGTGGGGCCGAGTTTAGCCGAGCAAATCGCGTGCCGCGTTACGATGCCGGCTCACCCACAAAACGATCTGAACGAGGCTCGAAGCGGCATGAGTATCTGGAAGTGGCAGACCACCCCCGAGCAGATGCAGCAGATGGCGACCAATTCGATGAGCGGACACATCGGGCTCAAGGTCACTGAAATCGGCCCGGACTACGTACGCGGCACCATGCCGGTGGACCAGCGCACCAAGCAGCCCTACGGACGCCTGCACGGCGGCGCCAACGTGGTGCTGGCCGAAGAGTTGGGCAGCTTCGGCGCCAACATGTGCCTGGACCCGAACGAGGCCTTCGCGGTCGGCCTGGAGATCAACGCCAACCATCTGCGCGGCGTTACCAGCGGCACGGTGACCGGCACGGCGCGGCCGGTGCACCTTGGCCGCAGCACCCAGGTCTGGGAGATCCGCATCGAGACCGAGGCCGGGGAACTGGCCTGCATCTCGCGTTTGACCGTCGCGGTGGTGAGCAAGACCAAGGTCTAGGCCCGGCCGGCTCGCAGCAGGCAGAGTTTTTGCGGGTCGCCGGCTTCCGGTTTGTATGTCGCCGCAAGGCGTTCTACTCTCGGACCACACAAGGGTGGCGGTCGTCATCGACTTGGACGGCCGATTTCGCAATCAGTGCCAGGCAGCGCCGGACGTGCTGCCATCAGCAGGGAGACATGAATGTCGCAGAAGCTCGTCGTCGCGCTTTTTTCCCTCGTGCTCAGTGCCAGCGCCGCCGCAGCGGCGGTGCAGAGCAGCCCCTCCAACCGCCTGATCGGCATCGACCTGGCCCGCTCCGCCGAAGTGCTGAGTCCGCAGGCGATCGGGCGCAAGCTGGCAGAGCCAATCAGTTCCGGGCGTTACCGCGCCAGCATCAAGCTGCCGGCCAAGGGTTTGCCCTCGCTTGGCGGCTACCGTTCGCAACGTGATGCCCAGCAGGGCGCGACCACCTTCCTCTGGGCCGAGCCCGGCCGCGCCGGCGCGACGCTGGCGCCGCTGAAGTCGGAACTGATGGCGAAGTCGGCGGCTCTGGAATACCTCGGCCGTCAGGCGAGCCAGCTCAATCTCGGCAAGCGCGATCTCGACAACGCGCAACTGCTCGATCTGCAGGACAGCGGCAAGGGCCCGATCATCGCCCGCTACCAGCAGCGCCTGCAGGGCGTGCCGGTGTTCGGCAAGCAGGTCAATGTGCTGATGGACCGGGGCATGAAGCTGGTCGCGACCTCCGGCAACTTCGCCGCCGTCGATGCCACGAGTGCGAGCAAGCTTTCCGCCAAGGGCTTCCGCCTGCAGCCGGAACAGGCGCTGGCCATCGCCTTCGCCGACTTCAGCGGCGAGCCGGCGTCGGCGCTGAGTCTGGCGCGCAAGGGCAGCAAGGGGGACTACAGCCTCTATACCGCTGGCCCCTCCTACGGCGAGATTCGCCCCTCCGGCGAGCTGCGTACCCGCAAGTTCTGGTACCCGATGGAAGGCAAGCTGGTGCCGGCCTACTACGCCGAGGTGCAGGCCCGCAGCGTCGATCTGGCCGATGAGTACGCCTACGGCTATCTGATCTCCGCCGACGACGGCCGGGTGCTGTTCCGCAAGAGCCTGATCGAATACGAGGCCTACAGCTATCGCGTCTACGCAGATGCCTCCGGCATCTTCCAGCCGTTTGACGGCCCGCTAGGCAATGATTTCGCACCGTTCGTGGGCACGCCGGGCAACGGCACGCGCGCGCGGGTACCGGTGCCGGCCAATCTGGTCACTCTGGACCACGGTCCGATTTCCACCAACGACCCCTGGCTGCCGGCCGGAGCGACCGAGACCCGCGGCAACAATGTCGATGCCTACCTCGACCTGTTCGGCACCGCGCTGGCCGACGGCACGGTGACCTCGGGGCAGGGTTTTGACGAAGGCACCACCGACCAGCGCGCCAGCGTCAGCGGCGCCAACAGCTTCGACTACCCCTACGCGCCGGATACCGACCCGACCACCGCCAGCCAGCGGCAGTTCGCGGTGGTGGATCTGTTCTACCTCAACAACTGGCTGCACGACTGGTGGTACGACTCCGGCTTCGACGAGGCGGCCGGCAACGCCCAGGCCAGCAATTACGGCCGTGGCGGCGTGGAGGGCGATGTGCTGCTTGCTGAAGCTCAGGACTTTAGCGGCCGCAACAACGCCAACATGAGCACGCCGCCGGACGGCGGCAGCCCGCGCATGCAGCAGTACCTGTTCGATGGCACGGCGGGCGCGCTGACGCTGTCGCCGACCGGAGGCTCGCCGTACTCGGTGGGCGTCAACACCGCTTCGTTTGGCCCGACGACCTTCGATGTCACCGCCGAGGTGGTCGCCAGCGACCCGCTGAACGGCTGCGCCGCCTTCAACAATGCCGCCGCCGTCGCCGGCAAGATCGTGCTGGTCAATCGCGGTACCTGCACGTTCAAGACCAAGACCCTCAACGCCCAGAACGCCGGCGCGGTCGGCGTGATCCTGGCCAACAACCAGCCGGGCGTCGCGCCGGGGCTCGCCGACGATCCCACCATCGCCACCCCGATCACCATCGGCACCCTGTCGGTGTCGGTGACCGATGGCCAGACCATCCGCACCAACATTGGTACGACGACCGTGACCGGTCATCTGCTCCGCGAGGCGGCCGCCGATGTCGACAGCGCCGTGGACGCGCAGATCGTCGCCCACGAGTGGTTCCACTACACCAGCAACCGTCTGATCGGCAACGCGCTGGGCCTGTCCGGCCAGCAGGGCCGTGGCATGGGCGAGGGCTGGAGCGACTTCAGCGGCATGCTGCTGACGGTGCGTCCGGAAGACCGCTCGGTGGCCGGCAACGACAGCTACCAGGGCGCCTATCCGCAGTCGATCTACTCCACTGGCGATGCCTACTTCGGTATCCGTCGCGCGCCCTACTCGACCGACTTCGCGATCTTCCCGCTCACCTTCCAGCACATTGAGGACGGTGTGCCGCTGCCGACCACTGCACCGATTGCCTTCGGTGCCAACGGCGCCAGCAATTCGGAAGTGCACAACATCGGCGAGATCTGGGCCAACGTCCTGTGGGAGGCCTATGCCAGCCTGCTCAACGTACCGGGCCGCAGCTTCCTCGACGCCCAGAGCCGGATGAAGGCCTATGTCATCGCCGGCCTCAAGATGACGCCCAACATGCCCACCCTGCTGGAAGCGCGCGATGCCCTGCTGGCGGCGGTGTACGCCAGCGATACCGACGACTTCACGCTGTTCGCCGAAGCCTTCGCCAAGCGCGGCATGGGCGTGGGCGCGGTGGCGCCGGACCGCAATGACAGCAGCAACAGCGGTGTGGTGGAAAGCTACGTCGCCGAGGCCGGCAGCTTCGAGGTGGTCGATGCCGCGCTGGACTTTGGCTACTTCAACGGGGCCGAAGGCTATCTCGACAACGATGGCGAACTGGATCCGGGCGAGACCGCGCTGCTGACGCTGAAGATCCGCAGCAACGGCACTAAGAACCTCACCACGCCAGTGGTCGCGAATCTGAGCTCGGACGGCGATGTGAGTTTCGGTAACGGTGGCAGCATCAGCTTCCCGGCTTCCGAGGCGGCACCGATTGGTTACGGCGACGTCGCTACCGGCACCATCACCGTCAAGCTCAACTCGGCGACCACCACCGCCCAGGTACTGACGCTCACCATCGACTTCCCGCAGGTCGGCGACACCGCCGACGAAGTGCTGGAAGCCGGTTCCGAGCAGATCCAGATCGTCGTCAACTACGACCTGGCAGCGGCCCAGCGCGCCAGCGACGACATCGAGCAGCCGCTCGCCGCCGTGAAGGACTGGGGCTCCGAGTTGATCGGCAGCGGCCAAGGGTGGACCGTGGTTGACGGTGAGCCCTCGCCGTTCCTGTTCGGCACCGGCTTGCTGTGGTTCACCCCCAACAACGGCAGCTTCGCCGATGTGCGCCTGACCACCCCGCCTCTGGTGGTGGGCGCTAGCGACTTCTCGATCAGCTTCGAGCACTACTTCCAGTTCGAGTTCGCCGGCTTCGACGGGTCTACGCCGGTCGGCTACGACGGCGGCATCATCGAGATCAGCGACGACAACGGCGCCACCTGGACCGATGTGGCCGATGCCGGCGGCAGCTTCACCACCAGCAATGGCTACAACGGCTACTTCATCGCCCTGGGGCCGGACGGCACCCCGACTCCGGACGACAGCGGTGCCCATATCGGCTTCGTCGGCGACAACTTCGGTGCCAATGGCGGCTTCCTGGAGCCGGTGACGCTCAGCTTCGGTACCGCCTACGCCGGCAAGACCGTGCAGCTGCGCTTCCGTCAGGTGAGCGACAGCGGCGTCGGTGACTTCGGTTGGGCGGTGGACAATGTCAGCTTCACCGGCATCACCAACCTGCCGTTCAGCAATGTCGTGGCGGAAGACGGGGTGGTTGAGAACCGTGCGCCGGTGGCCAACGCCGGCACCGATGGCCTGATCCTCCTGGGCGCGGCGGCGACTCTCAACGGCACCGCCTCCAGCGATCCGGACGGCGATGCGCTGACCTACGCCTGGACGCAGACCTCCGGTCCGGCGGCCAGCACGGTGGTCAATGCCAATCAGGCGACCGCGACGGTGACGCCGACGGTGGCCGGGACCTATGTGTACACGCTGACCGTCACCGACATCCGCGCCGTCACGAGCACCGACACGGTGACCGTGGTGGTGAACCGTCCGCCGGTGGCCAATGCTGGTGCCGATGGCCTGATCCTACTGGGTGCGACGGCGACGCTGGATGGCGCGGCTTCGAGTGATCCGGATGGCGATGCACTGAGCTATGCCTGGACGCAGACCTCTGGTCCGGCGACCAGCGCTATCACCAATGCCGATCAGGCCATCGCGACGGTGAGTCCGATCGCGGCGGGTAGCTATGTGTACACGCTGACCGTGACCGATAGTCGCGCCGTGAGCAGCACCGACACGGTGACTGTGGTGGTCAACCGTGCGCCGGTGGCTAATGCCGGTGCCGACGGTGAGGTGCCGTTGGGCGCGGCGGCGACGCTGGATGGCGCAGCTTCGAGTGATCCGGATGGCGACGCGCTGACCTACGCCTGGACACAGGCTTCCGGTCCGGTGGCCGTTACGGTGGTCAACGCCGATCAGGCGAGCGCGACGGTAACGCCGGTGGTGGCGGGTACCTACGTGTACAGCCTGACCGTAACCGATAGCCACGGCGTGACCAGCACCGACACGGTGACCCTGGTGGTCGTCCTTCCCCCGGTAGCCAATGCCGGAGCCGATGGCGTGATCCTGCTGGGCGCGGCGGCGACGCTGGATGGCACGGCTTCGAGCGATCCGAACGGCGGGGCGTTGACCTACGCCTGGACGCAGACCTCCGGTCCGGTGGCCGTTACGGTGGTCAATGCCGATCAGGCGACCGCGACGGTGACGCCGACGGTAGCGGGTAGCTATGTGTACACGCTGACCGTGACCGATAGTCGCGCCGTGACCAGCACCGACACGGTGACTGTGGTGGTCAACCGCGCGCCGGTGGCCAATGCCGGCCCGGATCGTTCGGTGTTCGCTGGTAGCAGCCGCAGCACCCTGGATGGCAGTGCCTCCAGTGATCCGGACGGCAACAGCCTGAGCTATGCCTGGGTGCAGACCAGCGGCCCCACCACGGCGATCAGCAATGCCAGTGGCGAGCAGGCGGTGGTCGAGCCTTCGGCGGTCGGCGTCTACGTGTTCCAGTTGACCGTCACCGACAGTCTGGGCGCTGTCAGCACCGACTCGGTGAGCGTGCTGGTCAAGCCGGTGGAAATCTCCTCCAGCGGCGGCGGTGCCCTGGGTCTGTGGCTGCTGCTGCCGGCGCTGGGTGCGGGCTTGCTGCGCCGTCGCCGCCCAGTCTGAGGCCCCGGCGGTAAGTTCCGGTCCCGGAGCGGCGCAGGCCGCTCCGGGATTTTTTGTTGGTCCCTCCGTTGCCGGGAGTTCGCCATGACCCAGTCCGCTACGCGCGCGGCCCCCTACTTCCTGCTGGCGCTGTCACTCGGCGCCTGCGCCGCCGCCGAGCCACCGCCGACAGCCATGCCGCCATCGGCTGCTCCTGAGTCGGCTGTGCCGTCCGGCGACTACGACATCCGCCTGGAGCGCGGCGCCTGCTTCGGGCGCTGTCCGCAGTACCGGCTGCGCCTGGTTGCGGGCCGCGCCGAGTTCAGCGGCGAGCGCCATGTCGCGGTGCTGGAGTCGGTGCAGGGGCCAGTGGATCCAGCCGCGCTCGCGCGACTGCTGGAACAGTTACGCGCGCCCGCCCTCGCGCGGCTCAAGGATGTCTACCGTCCTGGTCAGCCCGGCTGCGGGACGGTGGCGACCGACATGCCTAGCAGCCGCATCGACTGGACGCTGGACGGGCAGTCGCGCCGGCTGACGCTGTACCACGGCTGCCAGGCGGCGCCTGCCGAACTACGCGCTCTGCCGGACGCCATCGACGAGGCTGGTAATAGTCGGCGCTGGATCCGCGAGGGTTTGGATCGCTAGGTGCTGAGGTTCGATACGTTATTCATGGGGATGCGGCTGATGGGAGGGCGGAAGCCGATTGCTGAGTGTTGTCGGTGGTGATTGTAGAAGTGGTTCCATCGTGCAAGCTGGTCGGTGCGTTCGCTGGAGTGGTTATAGGCATGGGCATAGGCCCATTCTCGCCGCGCCGTCTGTGCGACCCGTACGGCTTTGCCATTGGTTCTGGGCGTTTGGGTCTGGTGAAGACATGGCGGATGCCCCGATCAGTCAGCGCATCGTGGAAGGGCATGGAGCGATGGGGGCGTTGTCTGCAATCAGGCGCTGAATCGAAATGCCCTGTTCGGAAAACAGGCCAAGGCCCGCCGTCGGAAGCCTGTCGTCGTGCCTTTCTGATCGTCGCGGAGCACCTCCGGGTAGGCCAGTCGCCTGTGGCCGTCGATGGTCGGATGCAGCTCTTCTCGGCTCCAGGGTGGAGGCGATCACTTTTATTGTCGGTGATGCAGATGCCTGGATCTTCTCGATCCGTTCCAGTTTCTGGGTATGCAGATGCAGCATGGCCTCTCGCAGCGCACCACTAGCGGGGCCTCGATGAGAGGCCACCACCCGGATCGTCTGGCGCTCTGATTGGCGTTCCAATACCCACGCTGATGCTTTAGGCGGCTCGACGGGCTTCACCCACCGCCAGAAGCCGGGCTTTCTACTTCGCCGCCGTCCGCTCAGAGATGCCCGTTTCCGATGCTGCCGCTGTAAGTCGAAACCGAGTAATGCGATCCACCAACCGCATTCTCCCACGCCACGTCGCTCGGGCATGCTCGACGACTGTTCATCCGGCTCTCTGCTTGAAGCGCCGAGCTCTCTCCAAGACCAGCTTCCCATCCACATGGCCATATGGGCCGCCACCGCTCCCACGGGTCGAGGCGGTAGGGGAGCGCCCTCCTGCGGGCGAGGGGAGGTGGTGGTTCCGAAGGCGACCCGTAACCGTATTCGGCTGCGGCTATCATCGCCGCGTCATCCCTCCGCTTGAGGATCACCCATGTCATTCGCCGCACCCCTGCTGGCCCCGGTCGTCGCCCTGGTGGCCTGGACGCACTTCATGTGGCTGTGGATGTACGCCACCCGCATCCCGGCGATCCAGCGCGAGCAGTTGATGCTGGACCCGGGCATCCCGCCGCGCGAGCTGATGAACCGGCTGCCGCCCGGGGTGCGCTGGAAGGCCGACAACTACAACCACCTGTTCGAGGCGCCGACGCTGTTCTACGCGATCTGCCTGACGCTGGCGGTGCTCGACGACAGCAGCTACTGGAGCCAGTTGCTGGCCTGGGCCTATGTCGGCCTGCGGGTGGTGCACAGCATCTGGCAGTCGCTGTTCAATGTGATCGAGGTGCGCTTCACGCTGTTTCTGCTCTCCTCGCTAGTGCTGATCGCCTTCACCGCGCGGGCGGCGATGCAGGTGTTTTGACGCTGCGGGCGCGCGGAACCCCTCCGTCGCCTACGGCGCCACCTCCCCTGCGCGCAGGGGAGGCATTTGCTGCTGCCTCCCCTATGCAATAGGGGAGGTGGCGCGCAGCGCCGGAGGGGTAGTCGCTCTCGTCTTTCTGACGTAGGCGCACCGGCAAGGCAAAACGGCACACTCGCGGCTCGGTAACGAGAGCCCGCATGTCCACACCGCCGCAAGTCGCACCCGCTTATGTCCCCGCCCACGGCTTGCTGAAAGGCCGCTCGGTGCTGATCACCGCCGCCGCCGGTGGCGGCATCGGCTTCGCCGCTGCCAAGCGCTGTCTGGAAGAGGGCGCGCGCGCGTTGATGCTCTCCGACATCCACCCGCGCCGCACCGCCGAGGCGGCCGAGGCGCTGGCGAAGGAGTTTCCGGACGCGCAGGTATTCGGCCAGGTCGGCAATGTCGCGGTCGAGGCCGATGTGCAGGCCCTGATCGAGGCCGCCGAGGACAAGCTGGGCGGCGTTGATGTGCTCATCAACAACGCAGGCTTGGGCGGCAGCAAGCGGGTTGTCGACATGAGCGACGAGGAGTGGCAGAAGGTGCTGGACGTGACCCTCACCGGCACCTTCCGCATGACCCGCGCCATGCTCAAGAAGATGCAGCCGCGTGGTCGTGGCGCCATCGTCAACAACGCCTCGGTGCTCGGCTGGCGCGCGCAGAAGGAGCAGGCGCATTACGCCGCCGCCAAGGCCGGGGTGATGGCGCTGACCCGCTGCTCGGCACTGGAAGCCGCCGACTACGGCGTGCGCATCAACGCGGTATCGCCGTCCATCGTCTTCCACGACCACCTGCGCAAGTCGGCGCCGGAGTCACTGCTCAAGGAGCTGGCCGCGCGCGAAGCCTTCGGCCGTGGCGCCGAGGCCTGGGAGATCGCCAACATCATGGTGTTCCTGGCCTCCGACTATTCGTCTTATCTGGTCGGCGAAACCATTTCTGCGTCGAGTCAGCGCGCCTAGTTAGAGGCTCCCCCTCTCCCCTTGTGGGAGAGGGGCAGGGGAGAGGGGTGCGTTGCCGAAGGCAACGTAAAGAGTTCAAAGCTAAAAGCCCCCCTCTCCCCTAACCCCTCCCCCACGAGGGGGGAGGGGAACCGAATAGTGGAGTTTGCAATGCCCAAGATTTTTCAATCCGCCGAACAACTCACCGCCGCCATCGGTCAGCCGCTGGGCGAAACCGAGTGGCTGACCGTCACCCAGGAGCGCGTCAACCTGTTCGCCGACGCCACCGACGATCACCAGTGGATTCATGTCGATGCGGTCAAGGCCAAGGATGGCCCCTTCGGCGCGCCCATCGCCCACGGCTATCTCACCCTGTCGCTGGCGGCGCGCTTCCTGCCGCAGTTGATCGAGGTGCAGATGAAGATGGGCGTCAACTACGGTTGCGACAAGGTGCGCTTTCCGGCGCCGGTGAAGGTCGGTCAGCGCATCCGCGGCAAGGGCGAGATCGTCGCGGTCGAGCAGACCAAGGACGGCGGCGTGCAGTCGACGCTGCGCCTGACGGTGGAGATCGAGGGTGGCGCTAAGCCGGCCTGCATCGCCGACACCATCAGCCGCTACTACTTTTGAGGCGCGGCGATTTTCAGACCCGCCGCCTAGCAGCGGCTGAAAATCGCCGTCTCAGCCCATAGGGCGGCTGCAGGCCGCCTGTGCGTAGCAGCGGCTGAAATTCACCGACTCGCCGTCATTGCCGCGGTTTCGGGTGACGGAATTTCGAGAACGCATTCTCGAAGTTCGGCGCTACTACTTTTGAACGAGGCTTGCCCAGGCCTGGCCGCCTAGGCTCGTTGTCATTCCCGTTTCCCCGGAGCGCTGCATGAACGAAGCCGTCATTGTCTCGGTTGCCCGTACCGCCATCGGCAAGGCCTTTCGCGGGGCCTTCAACGACACCGAGGCGCCGGTGCTGGGTGGCGAGGTGGTGAAGGCAGTCGTGCAGCGCGCCGGCATCAGCCCGGCCGAGGTCGATGACGTGCTGATCGGCTGCGCGGCGCAGCAGGGCACCCAGGCCTACAACCTTGGTCGCCTCTGTGCCTACACCGGCGGCCTGCCGGACACGGTGCCGGGCATGACCCTGGACCGTCAGTGCTCGTCGGGCCTGCAGACCATCGCCATCGCCGCCAAGAACATCATGGCCGGCGAGCAGAACATCGTCGTCGCCGGTGGCCTGGAGTCGATCTCGCTGGTGCAGAACAAGCACAAGAACAGCTACCGCTTCGTTTCCGAAGCCGTGCTCAAGGCGCAGCCGGCCGCTTACATCCAGATGATCGAGACCGCCGAGCTGGTCGCCCAGCGCTACGGCATCTCGCGTCAGCAGCAGGACGAATACTCGCTGCAATCGCAGCAGCGCACCGCCGCCGCCCAGGCCGCTGGCAAGTTCAGCGACGAGCTGATCAGTTTCGAGACCGTCAAGCAGCTCTACGACAAGGAAGGCAACCCCACCGAGAAGCAAGCGGTGACCCTGGCCAAGGACGAGGGCAACCGCGCCGATACCACGCTGGAAAGCCTGAGCGCGCTCAAGCCGGTGTGGAAGGACGGTAAGTTCGTGCCCCAGGGCGCGCACATCACCGCCGGCAATGCCTCGCAGCTTTCCGACGGCGCCGCCGCCACCCTGCTGATGAGCAAGGCCGAGGCCGCCAAGCGTGGCTTGAAGCCGCTCGGCATCTATCGCGGCTTTGCGGTGGCCGGCTGCAAGCCCGACGAGATGGGCATCGGCCCGGTCTACGCGGTGCCCAAGCTGCTGGCGCAGGCCGGGCTCAAGGTCTCCGACATCGGGCTGTGGGAACTCAACGAGGCCTTCGCGGTGCAGGTGATCTACTGCCGCGACCAGCTCGGCATTCCCGCCGACCGCCTCAACGTCAACGGCGGCGCCATCGCCATCGGCCATCCCTTCGGCATGTCCGGCGCGCGCATGGTCATGCATGCCCTGATCGAAGGCCGTCGGCGCGGCGTGAAGTACGTGGTGGTGACCATGTGCATCGGCGGCGGCATGGGCGCGGCAGGGCTGTTCGAGGTGACGGCGTAAAGCCAATGCGCCCGCTCCCGGTCGCGGTCGTGGATCGCGCGCTGGCGGGCCGCCGCAGCCCATTGCAAACTCAGGGCAAACGCCCCTCTGGAAGCAGGGGAGACAAGGAGCCGCAGGATGCACAAGCTCCATATTTGAACAGGGCCTGGCAATGACCGGGCCGGGCAGCAGAGGAGATACAGCATGGCAAGCACCGCCCCGGGCTCCGGCCCGGGCATAACGCCAGCCCGCGCGGTCAGCGCCTGGCCGTCCTACCTGGTTTCGCTGATCGTCCTGCTGGCGGCGGTCTACGCCTTCTCGCCGCGTCCGATGCCGCCGTTCCCCGCTACCGAGGTGCGGCCGGACGGTTTGCAGATCAACGCCCTGCTGAAAGCGGACGGCAAGCTGCTGGCGGCGGGCGAGCAGGGGCGCATCCTGATCGCCGACAGCGAGAAAGGTCCCTGGACCGAAGCCAAGGTCGAACCGCAGCGCGGCAGCGCGCTCACCCAGATGGCGGCAGTCGGTGCCAAGACCCTGATCGCGGTCGGCCACGACGGCTGGATCCTGCGCAGCGAGAACGGCGGCCAGAGCTGGCAGGAAGCCAGCTTCGACTCCGAAAGCTCCGACCCGCTGCTGGGTATCGCCGGCCCCTATGCCGGCAAGCTCTATGCGTTCGGCGCCTTCGGCAAGCTGCTGGTCTCCAGCGACGACGGCAAGACCTGGCGGCAGCAGCCGCTGGTGGAGAACGCCAGCGCCGCCAGCGCGACGGCCGGCAACGCCGCCGAGGAAGATCCCTACGCCGATCCCTTCGCCAACATCAGCACCGGCGGCGGCATCGCCGACGGCCACATCAATGCCATGACCCGCGCCGCCGACGGGGCGCTGGTGATGGTCGGCGAGCGCGGCATGATCGCCCGCTCCACCGACGAGGGCGCGAGCTGGACGGCGGTGCCGCAGGTCTACACCGGCTCCTTCTACGGCCTGCTGGCGCTGCCGCCGAAAGGCCTGCTGGCCTACGGTATGCGCGGCAATGTCTTCCGCAGCGAAGACAGCGGCAAGACCTGGGTGAAGGTCGAGACACCACTGGCGCTGTCGCTGTTCGGCGCCACCAGCACCCTGCGCCGGGAGATCATCCTGGTTGGTGAGAACGCGGTGGTGATGGTGTCGAAGGACGGCGGCAAGAGCTTCAAGCTCGGCTCGCTGGGCGAGCAGCAGCGGCTCGCCGCCGCCTTGCCGCTCGACAGTGGCGACCTGCTCACCGCCGGCGAGCTGGGTCTCGCCCTGCGCAACCCCTACCGTGGTACCGGAGCGCAGCCATGAGGCGCATGGAGAACTTCGTCAAGGCCTGCTCCGCACTGCTGCTGGGCTGGCGCAAGCCGCTGTCGGTGCTGTTCACCGCCGTCACCCTGTTCTTCGGCTGGAGCGCCACCCACATCAAGCTCGACCCGGGCTTCCTGAAGCTGATCCCCATCGAGCATCCGTACATGCGGACGATGATGGAGTACATGAAGGATTTCTCCGGCGCCAACACCCTGCTGGTGAATCTGCGCTGGAAGGGCGAGGGCGACATCTACAATCCGGAATTCATGGATGCGATGCGCAAGGCCACCGACGAGGTGTTCTTCATCCCCGGCATCAACCGCACCGCCGTCGCCTCCATCTACACGCCCAATACCTATTACATCGAGATCACCGAAGACGGCTTCAAGGGCGAGCCGGTGGTGCCGGCGAAGTTCTCCGGCCAGCCGGAGGAACTCGACCGGGTGCGTCACAACGTCAAGCTCTCCGGCCAGATCGGTCTGCTGGTCGCCAACGACGGCAAGGCGGCGCTGATCCGCGCCAATCTGCAGGACTACGACCCCAGCAAGCCGCAGGAAGAGCAGCGCGTCGACTACTGGGAGGTGCAGAACCGCCTGGAGGAAATCCGTGGCCGCTTCGAAAACCCCAAGAAGTACGTCTACAAGCTCAAGGAAGACCACCCGCCGCTGAAGGCTGGCGAGGTGGTGTCCGAAGGCTATGTCGATCACGGCATCGCACTGTTCATGCAGACCTTCAAGGCGCTGCGCCCGGCCGAGGGGCAGGACGCGCCGCAGGTGATCCCGGTGAAGGGCAGCGAGGTCAGCGTCGAGACCGTCGACAACCCCGAGTACAACGCCAAGATCGAAGTCAACATCATCGGCTTCGCGCGTCTGCTCGGCGATGTCATCAAGGGCCTGCTCGGGGTATTCGCCTTCTTCGGCCTGGCCTTTCTCATCACCATGGCGCTGCTGTACTTCTACTCGCGTTCGGTGCGGCTGACGGTGGTCGCCCTGGTGGTGGCGCTGCTGCCGGTGCTCTGGCTGATCGGCACCCTGCCGCTGATCGGCTTCGGCGTCGATCCGATGTCGATCCTGGTGCCGTTCCTGATCTTCTCCATCGGCGTCTCCCACGCCGTGCAGATGACCAGCGCCTGGCGCCACGAGGTGGTCGCCGGCGCGGATTCGCTGCAGGCCGCCGATAGCGCCTTCCGCAAGCTGTTCATCCCGGGCGCGGTGGCGCTGCTGACCAATGCCCTGGGCTTCGCGGTGATCATGTTCATCGACATCCCTATCGTCCATGAGCTGGGCATCACCGCCTGCATCGGCGTGCTGCTGATGATCGTCACCAACAAGATGATCCTGCCGATCATCCTCAGCCACGTCAGCCTGGAAGAGTCCTGCAAGCAGCACCACCGTCAGCGCGCGCAGAACTGCAACGACAACCGCTTCAGCGAGCGCTGCTGGAAGTGGATCGGCCGCTGCGCCGAGCCGCGCACCGCGCTGGTGATGTTCGGCATCGGCCTGTCGGTGCTGGCGGTGGCCACCGTGCTGTCGCGCGACATGGTGATCGGCGACCTCGGTCGCGGCGTGCCCGAGCTGCGCCCGGACTCGCGCTACAACCGCGACAACGACGTGATCGGCAGCAACTACAACATCGGCACCGACCTGTTGACGGTGATCGCCGAGGCCAAGGACTTCGAGGGCGACTCCTGCCTGCACTACGAGGTGGTCGGCCTGATCGACCGCTTCGAGCTGTACCTGCGCGGCGTTGACGGCGTGCGCTCGGTGACCAGCGTCGCTGGCATCGGCAAGCTGGTGATCTCCGCCTTCAACGAGGGCAACCCGCGCTGGCGCGCGCTGCCGCGCACCCAGACCGGGCTGTCCACCGGCTCCAAGGCCTTCGATCCCAACCTGGGCTTGAACAACGAGGGCTGCAAGGCCATCCAGGTGATGATCTTCACCAACAACCACGACGGCACCACCATTGCCCACGTGGTGGCCGAGATCAAAAAGTTTATCGAGGCCAATCCGACCCCGGGCGTGAACCTGCGTCTCGCCACCGGCAACGTCGGCGTGATGGCCGCCACCAACGAGGCGGTGGCGGAAGCCGAGGAAACCATGCTGCTCGCCATCTTCGGCGCGCTGACCCTGCTCTGTCTCATCACCTTCCGCTCGCTCAAGGCCACGCTCTGCGTGCTGGTGCCGCTGGCGCTGGTGTCGATCTGCTGCAACGCGCTGATGGCGATGCTGGGCATCGGCCTGAAGGTGGCGACGCTGCCGGTGGTGGCGCTCGGCGTCGGCGTCGGTGTCGACTACGGCATTTATCTCTTCGAGCAGATCCAGCACGAGATGCGCGAGCATCGTTCCAGCTTCCGCGAGGCTTTCGAGGCGGCGATGCGCCAGCGCGGCAGCGCGGCAGTGTTCACCGCCATCACCATGGCGATTGGCGTGGGTACCTGGACGCTGTCGGCGCTCAAGCTACAGGCCGACATGGGCCTGCTGCTGGCCTTCATGTTCGTGGTCAACATGCTCGGCGCGATCTGCCTGCTGCCGGCGCTCGGTGCCTGGTTCTTCGGCAACGAGGGCAAGAAGGCCTAGCCATGGCGACGCGCCGCCGGCCGCCTCCCGCCAAAGCTGCAGACGGCGGCGGCACTGGTGGACAATTTGTGCGGCCGCGCGCGGCCTCCCTGGATGCTGACGGCGCGCAACTGGCCCGGCTGCGGCGTGCCTGCTTGGCGCTGCCGCAGGTCAACGAGCGGCTCGGGCACGGGGCGCCCTGCTTCTACGCCGACAAGAAGATCTTCGCGATGTACAGCGACAACCACCATGGCGACGGCCGACTCGCAGCCTGGCTGAAGGCGCCGCCCGGTGCGCAGGCGATGCTGCTGGAAACCTCGCCGGAGGCGATCTTCCGTCCGCCCTATGTCGGCGCCTACGGATGGATCGGCCTGCACCTGCATGGCTGCGACGACGCGGCGCTTGCACACCTGGTCGCCAGTGCCTACCGCGCGGCCGCGAGCAAGAAGCTGATGGCCCTGCTGGACGGCTAGCCGGCGCCGTCCTGCGGTGGCGATGCGCCGCCTGCCAGGCGGTTCAGCAGGACATTCGTCGGCCCAGCGCTGCCGTTCAGTCGGACTCTGGTCAACGCTGGTGAGCCGGCCTCGCCGCCGCGCGCGCGGCGGGCGACTGAATCCCTTGGAGTTTTTCGGGCGTCTCGGTTCAGGTCGCGTCGGCGAGGCCTGAGGTCATCGTCTGCACGGAGTAGGAGTGGCGCCCGCCGCGCTGCCGATGATCGCCTCAGCCGGACATCCAACAAAGTCCGGGAGGAGAAATAACAATGAAGTCCGGCAACACGGTCGGCGGTCGGCGTGCATGGCGCCCCGCACACAAGCTGCTCGCGGCGGCGCCCCTGCTCTGGCTGCCACTGGCGCAGGCGGGCTCGGTCAATCTGAGCCCCGGCCTGTCGCTCGACTACCTGGCCAACCTCACCTACAGCGCCGCCTGGCGGTTGCAAGACCCTGATCCGGCGCTGACCGCCGACGTCAACGCCGATGACGGCAATCGCAACTTCGCCGGTGGCGCGATGATCAACAACCGCCTGGCGCTGCTCGGCGAGCTGAATCTGAAGCAGGGCCGGCAGGGCGTGTTTGTTCGCGGCAGCGCCTTCTACGACCAGGTCTACCGCGACAGCAACGACAACGACTCGCCGAGCACCGTCAACAAGAGCGGCGACAACACCGCCTTCAGCTCCGAGGCGCGGCGCTATCTCGGCATGCGCGCGCGGCTGCTCGACGCCTATGTCTACAGCAGCTTCGACTTAGGCTCGACCGCGCTCGATCTGCGCGTCGGCGATCAGGTGGTGAGCTGGGGCGAGAGCCTGTTCTTCCCCAATGCCAGCGGCGCGCAGTCGCCGGCCGACGCCACCAAGTCGAACGTGCCGGGCACCGAGGTGAAGGAGATCCTGCTGCCGGTCGGGCAGGTCTACGCCCAGTGGGGCCTGACGCCGCGCTGGAGCGTTGCCGGCTACTGGCAGTGGCAGTGGAAGGGCACCGAGCTGAATCCGCCCGGCGCCTACTTCAGCGGCAGCGACGTGGTGGGGCCGGGTGCCAGCGTGTTGCTGGTGCCGTCGCTGGCGCCGCTCGGTCGCGACCGGGTGCCGCGCGGTGCCGACCTCGCGCCGGACGACGACGGCCAGTGGGGCATTTCCAGCAAGTTCCAGTTTGGCGACGCCAGCGAGGCCGGTCTCTACTACCTGCGCTACAGCGACAAGAATCCGGTCGGCGCCACCCTCGATGGCACGCTGCTGGAGGTGGCGCCCGGGGTGTTCGTGCCGGTGCCGACCGCCTATCACGTCACCTACGCCGACGACATTCAGATGTTCGGCGCCAGCGCCTCTACGCAGTTGTTCGAGACGGCCTTTACCGCCGAACTGAGCTACCGGCAGGACGCGGGCGTCGCCATCAACGCTCCCAGCTCCACGCCGGGACGCGGCGACGCGGTGCAGGCCAACCTGGGCTTCACCCGCCTGCTGCTGCCGACCTCGCTCTGGGACACCCTGACCCTGGTCGGCGAGGCCTCCTGGGTGGAGCTGACCGAGGTGCAGGCGCTCACCGTCGGCGGCACCCGCTACGACCAGCCCAGCAATGGCGACAGCGCCGGTGCCTACCAGTTGCTGGCGCAGTTCGGCTACCAGCAGGTGCTGCCGGGCTGGGATCTGACCGTCTCGCTGGTGCACGCCAACGCCTTCAAGGGCAAGTCGCCCATCGCCGGCGCGCTGGGCAGCCTCACCGGCTCCGCCGACAAGCGCTACAGCCTGGGTTTTGGCTTCAAGTACCTGCAAAACCTGGAGCTGCAACTGGCCTACAACGGCTATCACGGCACCCCAGACCCGATCAATCGCTCGCTGGCCGACCGCAGCAACCTCGCCTTCAGCGCCAAGTACAGCTTCTGAGCCGCCCACCGGCGACTTGGTGATTTCCTGTTTAGGAGAATCCACATGCTTCGAATCCGTTCTGGCTCCCGCACGCTGCTGGCGAGCCTGCTGTGCCTCGGTCTGCTGCCTGCCGCGCAGGCGGCGGTGAGTGCCGAGGAAGCGGCGCAACTCGGCAAGACCCTGACCCCCACCGGTGCCGAGATCGCCGGCAATGCCGATGGCAGCATCCCGGCCTGGACCGGCCAGTGGCTGGGCGCGCCGCCGCAGGTGAAGTACGACGGCAAGCGCAACCCCGATCCCTATCCCGGCGAAAAGCCGCTGTTCACCATCACCGCCCAGAACCTCGCCACCTACAAGGACCGCTTGAGCGAGGGACAGAAGGCGCTGTTCGCCAAGTACCCCGGCAGCTATCGGATGACGGTCTACCCGACCCATCGCGACTTCCGCTACGGCGACCAGCTCAACGACAACGTCCGCCTCAACGCCACCAGCGCCAAGCTTTCCAACGACGGCCTGACGCTCAAGGGCGCCTATGGCGGGCCGGCCTTCCCTATCCCCAAGACCGGTATCGAGGTGGTGTTCAACATCATGACCACGCCCTCGGCCTGGATGTACGAGGCGCCCAATGTCGGTGCCTACGTGCAGCCGGGCGGCAGCGTCGGCTGGTCGCGCACCACGCTGGCCGCCTACAACCGCTACCAGAAGGGCGACGACCGCGCGCACTGGGACGACGGCGTCTACTCGCAGAGCATCAGTGTGCAGAAGGCGCCGCCGCGCGATGCCGGCAAGATCTCCTACACCGTCAACACCTTCGACTTCGTCGGCGCGCCGCGCCAGGCCTGGCAGTACGACCCCGGCTCGCGGCGTCTGCGCAAGTCGCCGGATGTCGGCTTTGACTACCCCATGCCCACCGGTCCACGGGTGGTGGACGAGCAGAACGGCTTCAACGGCTCGCCGGAACGCTTCGACTGGCAGTTGATCGGCCGGCGCGAAATCTACGTGCCCTTCCACACCAACCGGCTGGAAGACCCGGCCACCCGCTATGCCGATGTCATCAGCACCCGGGGTCACCCCAACCCCGACCTGATCCGCTGGGAGCTGCGGCGGGTCTGGGTGGTGGAGGGCACGCTGAAGAAGAGCACCCGCCACGTCTACGGCAAGCGCCGCTTCTATGTGGAGGAGGACACCTGGCAGGCGCTGCTGGCCGACAACTACGACACCCGTGGCCAGCTCTGGCGCGCGGTCACCAACTGCGCGGCCTACGCCTACGACGGCAAGTTCTACTACCTCAACGCCAGCTTCTATCAAGACTTGCAGTCCGGCGCCTACAGCGCCGAGAACATCACCAGCGAGGAGCCGACCTCGGCGCAGTTCAACCGCCGCGAACCAGGCGCCAACGAGTTCACGTTGGATGGGGTGCGTCGCGGCGGCAATTGAGGCGGCAAGCTGTTTGAGCGACGCCCGGTCTCGGCCGGGCGTCGCTATTCCGCAGGGCTGGTGAGTCTCACCCATTTGAGGCAGGTGCCTGGGGAGCGCCACCGTTGTAATCGGGCGGCAGCCGCTAGATCGGCCGCCGCGGCTCCGTGCCGCCAGAACCCTATAACTGTCTGGAGGAGCCCCGATGACCGTCGCCGAGAAGGAACGCCTGGTTTCCGCAGACTCCCACGTCTATTTCACCAACGACTGGATCAAGCAGCGCCTGCGCCGCGAGCTGCACGCGGTCTGGGACGAGGCGACGGCCAAGGCCGAGGTCTATGCCGCCAAGGTGCTGCGCGGCGGCCAGCCGCAGTTGCATCTGGAAGACTTCGTGGACCCCGAGGCCTCCAACGACCCCGGCTACAAGAACCCCGCCGACAAGCTCAAGGCCATGGACCGCGATGGCGTCGAGGCCGAGGTGATCTTTCCGGAGCTGGGCGGCGCCAAGATCTGCTCGCCGCAATTGATGGGCAATGACTGGAAGGAAGTCTTCAAGGGCTACAACGACAGCATGCGCGACTTTGCCGCGCACAACCCGGACCGCCTGCTCTGCGCCTACCAGTTGCCGCTGATCGACATCGACTTCGCGGTGCGCGAAGTCACCCGCCTGGCGCGCGACAACAAGGCGCGCTGCGTGCAGCTCACGCCGTTCCCGGCCGACCTCGGCCTGCCGGACTACCACGATCCGCGCTACATCCCGCTCTGGAAGACCATTGAGGAGACCGGGCTGACGATCATGAACCACCTCGACCTCAAGGCCGATCTCTGGGACGTGTTCCGCCGCGATCCGACGCCGCAGAAGGGCATCTTCACCGCGCTACCCTGGGCGCCGATGGCCGAGACCCTGTGCTTCTGGATCCTCACCGGCACGCTGGAGAAGTATCCGAAGATGAAGGTGGTGTTCGTCGAGCCGGGCTTGGGATGGATCCCCTGGTTCTTCGAGACTCTGCTCGACCCGCGCATGGATCTGCACTACCAGTTCCCGGGCGTGAAGCAGAAGCCCAGCGACACCTTCCGCCAGCAGTGCGGCGCCACCTTCATGTACGAGCCCAAGGGGCTGAAGACCTTCTACGACTACTTCGGCGCCGACTGCCTGTACTGGTCCACCGACTTCCCGCACCCCGCCACCTGCTGGCCCAACTCGCAGGCGCAGGTGATCAGCCAGTGCGCCGAGGCCGGCATACCCGAGGCCGACCGCCGGAAGATCGTCAGCCAGAACGCGCTGAAAACCTTCGCCCTGTAAGCCAGCCCTTTCCGTCCGCTGTTCCCCGTCCCCTTCAGAGGCGGGGCCTGAAAACCGAACAACGCAACCGTAGCCCCGAGGTGTGAGATGCCCGCTGTCTTCGAAAAACTGAAAGTCCTCGACCTGACCTGGGGCATCGCCGGCCCGATGGCGACCATGCTGCTGGCCGACAACGGCGCCGAGGTCACCAAGATCGAACCGCCCGGCGGCGACCCCTATCGCAACCAGCTCGGCTACCACGTCTGGCAGCGCGGCAAGCGCAGCGCCATCCTCGACCTCAAGAATGCCGAAGACAAAAAGGCCTTCCTGGCCCTGGCGCAGGTCGCCGACGTGCTGGTGGAGTCCTACTCGCCGGGCACCACCACCAAGCTCGGCATCGACTACGCGACGCTCAGCCAGCTCAACCCGCGCCTGGTGTACTGCTCGATCACCGGCTACGGCCGCGAAGGCGAGCTGGCCCAGCGCCCGGCCTACGACGCGCTGGTGCAAGCGCGTACCGGCCTGATGTTCGAGCAGCGCGGCTGGCCGGAAGGCGCGCTCAACCACATCAGCGGTCTGCCCGATCCCTTCCCCGATCTCGAAATCCCGCAGGATCAGGTGCAGGGCGCGCCGCGCGAGGGCCCGCTGTTCGTGGCCTCGCACTGGCCCAGCCTGGGCGCCTTCTTCAACGCCAGCCTGGGCATAGCCGCCGCGCTGCGCGCGCGCGAATTGACCGGCCGTGGCCAGTGGGTGGAGACCTCGCTGCTGGCCGGCGCCCTGGCCGGCGCCGCTGGCGTCTGGCAGCGCGTCGAAAAGCCGGACGCACCCGGCTTTGATACCTGGATCCTCAACAGCAAGTCGTCCAAGGGCCACTTCCAGGCCAAGGACGGCAAGTGGCTGCACAACTGGGTGCCCAACCCGCGCTTCATCCTGCAGGCGGCCGAGGGCGACACCCTCAACGCCACGCCCGACCTCACGGTGCAGAACGACCCCGACCGCTTCGGTACCGGCCCGGAAGAAATTCTGGTGATGTCGCACTACCAGCCGCTGCTCGCCGAGGCGGTCGCCAAGTTCCCGGTCGCCGACTGGGTGCAGGCCGCCGCCACCGCCGAGATGACCATGCAGCCGGTGCGCTCCATCGAGGAGTCGCTGGCCGACAACGCCTTTGTGGAAGACGGCTGCGTCACCGAGGTGCAGGACCCGGAGCTGGGTCGCATCCGCACCGTCGGCAATGCCTTCAACATGAGCAAGACGCAAGGCAAGCCCGGCCACGCGCCGGTCGCTGCCGGCGCCAACACCGCCGAGGTGAAGGCCGAGGCGGCGAAGATACTCGCCGAGGCCAAGGCCGCCACCGCCGCCGCCAATGCCGGGAAGAAGATCAAGTCGCCGCTGGAAGGCGTGGTGGTGCTCGATCTCGGCCTCGCCATCGCCGGCCCCTTCGGCACCCAGTTGCTCAGCGATCTCGGCGCCACGGTCATCAAGATCAACGGCCTGTTTGATCTGTTCTGGCACCGCGTGCACATCGCCTACATGGCCAACCGCGGCAAGAAGTCGATCACGCTCAACCTCAAAGACCCGCGTGCGATGAAGATCCTGCTCGATCTGGTCAAGCAGGCCGACGTGGTGCAGCACAACATGCGCTACGACGCCGCCGAGCGCCTGAAGATCGACTACGAGAGCTTGAAGCAGATCAACCCCACGCTCATTTACGCCCACTCGCGCGGCTTCGAGCGTGGCGTGCGCGCAAGCCTGCCCGGCAACGACCAGACCGGCGCCTGCCTCTCCGGCATCCAGTTCGAGGATGGCGGCATGGCGCGCCCTGGCGCGCACGGCGAAGTCGGCCGGCCGCTGTGGAGCTTCACCAGCTTCGGTGACACCGGCAACGGCTTCCTCTCCGCCACCGCCATCATCAACGCGCTCTACCACCGCGACCGCACTGGCGAAGGCCAGTTTGTGGACACCTCCATCATCAACGCCGCGCTGCTCAACACCAGCTATGCGGTGGCCACGCCCGAGGGCAAGGGCTTTGCCCGCCCGCGCATCGGCGGCGATCAGCTCGGCTACTCCGCCGGCCATCGCCTGTACCAGGCGCAGGACGGCCGCTGGCTGTGCTTCGTGCTGGTCGAGCAGAGCCATTGGGACGAGCTGTTCACCGTGCTGCGCGCGCCCAAGCTCGCGGTCGATCCGCAGTTCGCCACCGCCGAGGCGCGCGCCCAGCACGACACCGCGCTGGCCACGTTCATCGAAGGCCGCATCAAGGCCAAGACCGCCGCCGAATGGTTTGCCGAGTTGGATGCCGCCGGCGTGCCGGTGGAAATTGTCGACGAAGAGTTCTCGCGCCGCCTGCACGACAATCCCGAGTTCCAGAAGCAGGGGCTGGTGGTGTCCTACCCGCACCCGGTGGTCGGCAAGCTAGACCAGATTGGTCTGCTGTTCAGCTTGAGCGACACCCCCGGCGTGATCCAGGGCCGGCCGCTACTGGTGGGCGAGCACACCAAGGAAATTCTCGCCGGTCTCGGCTACAGCGAAGACGAAGTGAAGACCATGGAAGAGCAGATGGCCATCGGCTTCGTCGGCATGCCCCGCATGCCCCCGCGCCCGGCGCCGAGCGCCGCCGGCAAGGAGGCGCCCAAGCAGGGCATGGCGGGAATGTTGGCGCAGGAGTCGGCGAAGAAGTAAGGCGGACTTGCTGCAAGAGAAGCCCTCGCGGCGTGAGCTGCGGGGGCTTTTTTATCTAACATTGTTGAGAGAGGACAGGCAGAGATCTGGAGTTCCCAGTCTTTGCTGGACAGTGGTTAGGACTCCGCCACGTTGGTTGGGGGCACGGCCATGGCCACCGATAGACCCAGCAGCAAGACACGGCAAACGTACCCATTCATTGAGGCCCACGTCGGGGACTTCAGCGTTCAGGTGATGTGTCGGGTGCTCGGCGTGGCTCGGGCTGGCTACTACGCCTGGCTGGCGCATCCGATCTCAGACCGCGCAGAAGAGGACGCTCGGTTTCTTCGTCTTATCCGATCTTCGTTTGTCGCGAGTCATGGCATCTATGGTGCTCCCCGAATCCTGATAGACCTGCGGGAAGCCGGTGAGACCTGCAGCAAGCACCGCGTCGCCCGCTTGATGCGAGTGTGGATTGCGCGCACTGCGCGGCTATCGGACGCGCCATACCCCGGTGACCAAGCCGGCAGTCCTGATCCCCAATGTTTTGCAGCAGCAATTCACCGTCTCCAGGCCGAATGAGGTCTGGGTGACCGATATCACCTACATCCGCACCCGGCAGGGCTGGCTGGACCTTGCCATGGTGATGGATTTCTTCTCACGAAAGATTGTGGGTTGGGCCGCCAAGCCCACCATTCATCGCGAGCTGGTTCCCGAGGCCTCGGAGCGGCTGTGCGGCGTCGACGCCCTCGCCACACGTTGATTCACTCGGATCAGGGCACGCAGTACGGTAGTGACGCGTGGAGGCGGTTCTGCATGACCAACCACCTTCAGCCGAGCATGAGCCGCCGTGGCAACTGCTGGGGCAACGCCGTCGCGGAGTCCTTCTTCAGCAGTTTGAAGAAGGAACGCATCAAGAAGCGCATCTATGCAGATCGGTAATCGGCTGTCGCCGACATCGCCGACTACATCGACGCATTCTAAAACCCGACTCGCCAGCACAGCTAACAGGACGGCATCAGCCCCGATAAATTCGAGGCGCTGCATGCCCACAGTCGATCACGTGTCCACTAAATCCTGGGAACTTCAGATCGACCAAATCAATAAGATGGCTCCTGTCCCTAAAGCTCATGTAAATTCGGACGCATAGGCGTCCCGCCCTGCGGATAAGCGTACTGAGATTTGGGAATAGATATTCAGGCTTCTTGTCGCCTGAAAAAATGAAAGGGGAAATCGATGTTGAAAAATCACAGCACATGGAAAGTACGTGTAGCGATTCTGTTGATGAGCTTTGCCGCACCTGCCGCGTTCTCACAAGGCGGTGGCAACGCTGTGCAGGAGAATTCTAGGATTTTTCAAACTCCGGAAAATCCTGTGCGCTTGCCTCGGGTCTCGGTCACTGCAGTTAGGCCTAGGCCGCCTAATATTCCCGGTGCCATCTCGTTGCTGCCCGGACTTAACAGCGGCATTCCTAGTGGATTCGGCTCTTCGACTGGGTCAACGTTTCGTGAGACCAGCGCTGACGCAGACAAGCAAGGGGCGAGCACCTCATGTGATTCGCCAGCCTCTGATGCGCCCGTTGTGATCGCGACGGGTCGAAAGCTCCTCGTGGAGCGGGATTTCGCGGTCGGCGGCTACGCGCCGTGGGCGTTCAATCGCACCTTCACCACCGACAGCGACTGGCCGGCGATGTTTGGTGGATATTGGCGCTCAAATCTTGACTACTCCCTGGGATTTAAGACACCCAACGGAAGCTGTTCATCGGTCCCCGGGCAGACTCAGAACTGCACGATCGCATTAAGCAACGATCCTCCGAACCAGCCGACCCATCCATTCCCGACCAACAATAACAACAAGGTCTACCTCTACACCCCAGATGGTGCGCGTCGGACCTATTCCTGGGATAGCGTCAACAGCCGCTGGAAAGATGCGAAGCCCAACTCCTTGGCCTGGTTGACCCAGAACGCCAGTAATGGCACCTGGACGCGCCATACCGAAGAGAACGGCACCGAGACCTACAACCTTTACGGACAAGTCACCTCCGTAAAGGACGAAACGGGCTTGGGCTGGACGTTCAGTTATCAAGTGCCGGGATACAAACTGCTTTCTGCCACCCACACCTCGGGTCGCTCAATCCAGTTCACATGGACCAACAACAAGGTCAGCTCGCTCACTGCTCCGGATGGGAACACCTACTCCTACGGCTACGACAACAACGGACGATTGACGACCGCCAGCTATCCGGGCAACCCGGCGGTTACTCGCACGTATCACTACGAGAGTTCGTACACGAACCAAGTTACTGGCATCTCCGTGAACGGGGTCCGCTACAGCAACTACGTCTACGGCACTCTCGGTAAAGTCACCGAAAGTGGTTTGGCGGGTGGCGTTGATCGCTCGACGTTTGCTTATGGCACCGACAGCTCAGGGCATCCCTACACCGATGTCACCAATGCCAGTGGCGCCGTATCCCGATACACCTTCACCGAGGCCTACGGTGAAAGAAAGCTAATCCGCGTGGATCGTTCGGGCATCACCAACTGCCCCAACGCCAGTGCGATTACAACTTATGACACCAATGGCAATCCGAACAGCCAGATCGACTGGAACGGCAACGAAACCACCTCCAGTTACAACGCCAAGGGACAGCTGCAGTGGGAGGTCGCTGGAATCAATCCGGCCAAACCAACTCAGCGCCGAAAGAATGTCTATGACTGGGATGCCATCGAAAATCGAATCAACGCCATTCACGTCTATGGTGTCGATGAAACCAGCCCGCAGTCGGACATCATCTATGCCTACTACGCCGACCCCCATCCGGCCGCCAAGCGGCTCCAGAGTGTCACGGTCCAGAACAAGACTGCATTCGGAGTCCCTAACCAGTCCCAGGTGACGAGCTACACCTACACGCTGCACCCCAACAAGTTGCCCGCCACGATCATCATCGATGGACCGATTGCTGGAACCTCGGATCAGACCACCTATGCGTACAACGCCGCCGGAGACTTGACCTCCGTCGTTAACGGGCTGAATCACACCACCAGCTTGAGTGGGTACAACGGCTTGGGGCTGCCCGGATCGATCACCGATCCGAACGGACTGGTGACCACGCTGACCTATACCGCGCGCGGACAACTGGCGGCAGAACAGACAACGCTCAACGGACAAACCTCCGTCACCAGTTGGAGCTATAGCCCTCTGGGAGACATCGCATCTGTGATTCGGCCCGACGGACAAATCTCAGACTACTACCGAGATGCGACTGGCCGCCTGACCCACTACTTCGAGGTGGTTGGCTCCAACTACTGGGCGGCTTATGAGTACGACAACCTAAGCCGTCAGACGAAGAAGCAAATCATTCGCCGAGTCCAAGTCCCCAACTGTCAGCTGCGCGCGCCGGTACCTATAGACCCCGATCCCGGCAACGATCCGCAGCAAGACCCACGCGCCTCACCGCTGGGCTGCCCGACGACGACGGAAGATATTGTCGTTTTCTCCAGGACCTGGACCTATGACCAAGTTGGCCGGATAACCAGTGAACGCGGCGACAATGGACAAGTAACCCGATACAGCTACGACAACAACAGCAACATCGCGACCGTCAAGGACAGCCTGAATCGGATCACGGCGTATACCTACAACACCCACAATCAGGTCGAGACAGTTACCGATCCCAATAACAAGACAACGACCTACGCCTACGATGGGGCAGGAAATCTCTACACGGTCACTGACCCAAGAAACCAGGTCACCACCTACCGCTATGACGGGCTGGGCAATCGGATCTCCGTCAACAGCCCCGACACCGGTCTGAGTCAGTACACCTACGACGCCGCCGGTCGTCTCACAAGCCATCAACGCAGTGACGGCACTCTGATTTCGTATTCGCTGTACGACGTACTGGATCGCCCTGGATCAATCACTGCCGGCAGCCAATCGCAATCCTTTACCTACGACAGTTGCAGCTATGGCAAGGGGCAGTTGTGTTCCATAACCGATTCAAGCGGCAGTACAAGTTACGGCTACACCACGTCGGGCCAGCTGGCGAGCCAGCTCAGTGTCATTGGCGGCACGAGCTATACGACTAGCTGGACCTATGACGTCAGCGACCGGGTAAAGACGCTCAGCTATCCAGGCGGTAATGTTGTTCAGTACAACTACAGCGACGCGGGCCGGGTATCCTCAATCGCGGTCAGCGGTGGCGTGAGTGCGACGCTGGCAAGCGGCATCACCTACTACCCGCTGGGGCCGATCAGCAATTTCAAGTTCGGCAACAGCACATCGGCTCCAACCCAGCGGGCCTATACCTACGACACGGATTACCGGCTCAAGAAAATCTTCACGTCCGGCCTTCAGAACCTGACCTATGGATACGATGCGGCCAACCAACTGACCAGCATTATCAACGGCCTCAACTCGTCGCTGACACAGACCTACGGCTACGACAGTCTTTCGCGTCTGAACACGGTGACGGCCGGCGTCGGCAATCAGAACTGGACCCACGACGATGATGGCAACCGGCTCAGCCACACTTGGGGTGGCGCCACCGATAGCTACCAGCCAGCCAGCACGAACAATCGTTTGGTCGCGCTCACTGGAACCCGACCACGAAGCTACGGTCACGACAGCCTCGGCAACATCGTGACGGAAAGTGGCTTTAGGGGGAATTACGTCTACGCCTACGACGCACTCAATCGCTTGCAGCAGGTTACTGCTGGCGTCGCAGTCACGACCTACAGCAGCAATGCGATGAACCAGCGCGTCCGGAAAGCCGGACCTAGTGGCAGCTTCAACTATCTATATGCACCAGACGGTAGTCTGCTGGCCGAGACGGCAGCCGGCAGCACCAGCTTGACTACGCAGTACGTCTGGCTCGGGGGACGGCCGGTCGCGATGATTCGCAACAACGTCGTCTACTACACATTTGACGACCACTTGGGCCGGCCGGATACCGTTACGACTGCGGCGGCTTCGCCAACCGTCGTCTGGAGGGCGTCGAACACCGCCTTTGATCGCACGGTGACGACCAATACCTTTGGTGGGCTCAACCTCGGATTTCCTGGTCAGTACTTCGATGCGGAATCCGGGCTCTACTACAACTGGAACCGCTACTACGATGCGGGCATCGGGCGGTATACCCAGTCTGACCCCATAGGGCTGGCAGGTGGGATCAATACTTATGCCTATGTCGGGGGGAGTCCAGTTATGTATGTGGATCCGTACGGCCTATTTTGTATTAGTGATAAAGCTAAGTCTGCAATTTCAGCAGGCGTAGGGGCGACCGCTGGTGCGCTGGCTTCGGGCGCGAACCCAAGACTTGCTTTGGGAGCAGGAATAATTACAGGCGCGCTAGATTACGGGGCGGGGTCTAGAGTCGGCGCCACGGTCGCGGGCGGTGCACTCGGCTTGGCGGCTGGACGCACGAAGGCCGCGATGTATGCGGGAGCCATTGGCGGTTTTCTGTCTGATGCAGGCGGCGCGTATCTCGGCGGCATTACTGGGGGCGCTGTCGGCGCTTTGACATCAACTAAGGGTTCATCAAATCATTTGAGCGCGGTTGGAGCGCCAGTGTTCCGAGGGGCATTCGGCGGCATCGTTGGAGGGGCAGCTCAATCAATAGCTGGTGACGCCATTGATTTTATCAATTCGAAGGCTGGAGGCTGTAATTGTGGACAATAAATTTTCCACAAGTGGTAAGGCAATTATGATTGTGGTTTCGGCAATTGCTTATGGATTTATCGCGCGCTACGTTTTGGATTTGATCATGCAATCGTTTCCAAGTTGCGCCAACTTAATAGATGAGTATGGGCAATTCCTCGTGGGCTTGTTGGCGCTGTATTTATTTATATTTCCTCTATTCAAGCTTTATGAAAGCGGAAAACAAAAATAAGCGTGCGTCAGGAAAAGGGGGGCGGAGTAAATAAATTGGGCCAAATTCTGAGCTGCAGCCGGCATTCGGCCGGACATTCGGTTGCTGATGGGGGCGGGGCGAGGATGAGACGTGCTACCCCAACGCCCCCATCGTGCTTCGCAAGAGCAGCGCATTTGCCGTCACCAACACCTTCCTAGGCGCGCGATAGCCGCTCAGCAGCCAATGCGCGGCGGACTGGGTGACGCCGCCGATCAGGGCCATGGCGATGTAGTGGGCTTCGTCGCTGGAGGCGGGCCAGCGCGGCAGTAGGCGCTGGGCGACCGAGATCAGCAGTTCTGTGAACTGCTCAATGCGCCGGGTGTAGAGCGCGTCGATGCGCGGGCTCACGCCCAGCACTTCCAGCCAGCAGACGCGGGCGACGCGGGCGTTTTCAAACGCCTTGAAGAAGGTATCGAGCCCGGCGGTGACGATCTGCTCGGTGTCGCCGGAGGGCAGGGCGGCGGCGAGCGCGGCCATCACCTCGGCCTGGATCTGGTCCATGGACTCGGTGTAGATCGCCGCCAGCAGTTCTTCGGTGTCGCTGAAGTTCTTGTAGAAGTAGCGGTCGATCAGGCCGGCCTGCTTGCACAAGAGGCGCACGGTGGTGGCGCGGTAGCCGATGCTGCCGAACAGGGTGAGACCGGCGTCCAGAAACTGCCGGCGCTGGCGCGCCAGCCGGTCGGTGGCGGTTTCGCCGCCGTAGGTGCGGCCGGGCTCGATGGGTTCCGGGGATGTCGGCATGTCGCTATTTGACGACAAGCGTCATCAGAAATAAAGTGATGTCCGTCGTCATCACATTGAAGGCCCTTCAGGGCTCATCGAGGAGCAGCGCACATGCAGGCGTATCAGGTCGTCATCATCGGCAGCGGTTTCGGCGGGCAGTGCGCCGCCATTCGCTTGCAGGAGCAGGGCATCAGCGACTTCCGCATCCTGGAACGCCGCGACTTCATGGGCGGCACCTGGTGCCAGAACAGCTATCCCGGCGCGGCGGTGGACGTGCAGTCGCCGCTGTATTCGATCTCCAGCGAGCCCTACCAGTGGTCGCAGATGTTCGTCGAGCAGGACGAGTTGCAGCGCTACACCAACATGGTGATCGACAAGCACGGCCTGCGTGACAAGACCACGCTCAACGCCAACGTGCGGCAGGTGCGCTGGGACGAGGAGCGCAAGCGCTGGATCGTCGAGACCGAGGCGGCGGGGACCTTCGAGGCGCAGATCCTCATCAACGCCTCGGGCCCCTTGAGCACGCCGGTGATCCCCAACTTTCCCGGCCGCGACTCCTTCCAGGGCAAGAGCTTCCACACCAATGCCTGGGACCACAGCTACGACCTGCGCGGCAAGCGCGTGGCGATCATCGGCAGCGGCGCCAGCGCGGCGCAGGTGATCCCGGCGATCGCCGGCGAGGTGGCCTCGCTGCATGTGTTCCAGCGCAGCCCGCATTGGGTGCTGCCGCGCCCGGACCGTCGTTTCAGCGGCTTCGAGCGCTGGCTGCTGGGCTTCAAGTCGCTGCACAAGCTGCTGCGCTGGGGCATCTACTGGGGGCTGGAGACCCGGGTGATCGGCTTCAAGTACTCCAAGACCATGCTCAACGTGGTTGCCGAGCGGGTGGCGCGCAAGCATCTGGCGACCCAGGTGCCGGACCCGGTGCTGCGCAAGAAGCTCACGCCGGATTTCACCATCGGCTGCAAGCGCATCATTCTCTCCAGCACGCTCTACCCGGCGCTCAGCCGCGCCAACGTCAAGCTGCACGACAAGGAGGACGGCATCGCCGAGATCAACGCCGGCGGCATCCGCACCGCGCAGGGTGAGCAGGTGGATGTCGATCTCATCATCTGGTCCACCGGCTACGACGCCACCGACGGCGTGATCTCCTACCCGGTGCTCGGCAAGGGCGGGCAGTCGCTGGCCAAGGTCTGGGAGGAATTCCCGCGCGCCTACCTGGGCACGGCCATCCCCGGCTTTCCCAACTTCTTCGTGGTCACCGGCCCCAACACCGGCATCGGCCACACCTCGGCGATCTTCATCATCGAGTCGCAGATGAACTACATCCTCGACAGCCTCAAGCGCCTGAAGCAGTCGGGCAAGCAGTCCATCGAGGTCCGCCCCGAGGCGGAGGCCGAGTACACCCGCATGATCCACTCGGAGATGGAGAAAACGGTGTGGAAGGCCGGCGGCTGCCGGAGCTGGTATCAGAGCAAGAGCGGCCATGTGATCGCCATGTTCCCGGGCTTCAGCTTCACCTACCGCTGGCTGGCAGCGCACTTCAAGCCCAAGCACCATCGCTTCGCCTGAGGCCCGACCCCATGAACAACTTCCGCGACAAGACCGTCGTCATCACCGGCGCCGGCTCCGGCATGGGCCGCGCCTACGCCTTGGAATTCGCCAAGCTCGGCGCGCGCCTGGCGCTCAACGACTACGACGCCGCCGCGCTGGCAGAGACCCGCGCCCTGCTCAAGGATGTGCCGGACCTGCGGGTGCTGCTCGGTGCCTTCGATGTCTCCGACCGCGCGGCGATGGAGCACTTCGCTGCCGAAGTGCAGACCACGCTCGGCAACGCCCATGTGGTCATCAACAACGCTGGCATCGAGGGCTCCGGCCGGCCGATGTGGGCGACGCCGCTTGCCACCTTCGAGCGGGTGATGCGCATCAACTTCTATGGCGTGCTGCACGGCAGTCAGGTGTTTCTGCCGCAGTTGCTCGCCAACGGCGAGGGCGCGCTGGTGAACGTCTCCAGTGTGTTCGGCCTGATCGGCACGCCGAGCAATAGCGACTACTGCGCCAGCAAGTTCGCGGTGCGCGGCTTCACCGAGGCGCTGATGGTGGAATTGCAGGGCAGCCCGATCAGCGTGCATCTGGTGCACCCGGGCGGCATCAACACCAACATCACCCGCGCCGAGCACACCCAGGCGTTCAAGAAGAAGTACCTCTCGACGCCGCCGGAAGAGATCGTCCGCCATGTCATCCAGGGCATCCGCCGCCGCCAGCCGCGCATCGTCTACGGCAAGGACTCGTTCAAGATCTGGCTGGGCTCCAAGCTGCTGCCGCTGCGCTGGCTCAATCCCATCGTCTGGCACGACATGGGCGGGGTGCTGGATGCCCGCGACTATCCCGCCAGCCGCGCGCTGAACTCCACCGACCGCTCACAGGGCTGAACCCACCGATGAAGCGCACACTTTTGCTGATCGCCGCCGGCCTCGCGGCCGTGGCGGCCATTGCCATTGCCGTCACCTATCCCGCTCTCGGCCACTGGGTCTACCGCGATGGCGGCCAGTTGGAGGCGCGTCTCTCGGGCTTCCACCGCGAGCAGATCGCCGCCGGCGACGTGACCTTCAGCGTCTATCGCGGCGGCACCCATCCGGGGCGCGAGACCATCGTGCTGCTGCACGGTTACAGCGCCGACAAGCAGGTCTGGGTGCGCTTCGCCAAGCACCTGCTCGACCGCTACGAGGTGATCGTCCCCGACCTCGCCGGCCACGGCGACACCGGCTTCGTACACGGCCTCGACTACAGCGCGCCGGCGCAGGCGCGGCGGGTGGCGGCGATGCTCGACAGCCTGCACATCGAGCGCGCGCACCTCGCCGGCAACTCGATGGGCGGCTTCATCACCGCCCACTTCGCGCTGGCCTACCCGCAGCGCACGCTGAGTGCGGGGCTGATCGACCCGGCTGGCGTCAGCTCGCCGGAGCCCAGCGACATGGGCAAGCTGCTGGCCACCGGCCGCAATCCCTTCGAGGTGCACTCGCGCGCCGAGTTCGACGCCTTCTACGCCATGACCATGGCGCAGCCGCCCTGGCTGCCGGGCTTCGTGCTGGCGGCGATGGCCGAGAGCTACCAGCAACGGCGGCCGGCGCTCACCGAAATCTTCCAGGGCTTCCACAACCGCGATGCGCTGGACGGCCGCCTGGCCGAGATTCCGGCGCCGACTCTGGTGCTCTGGGGCGACCAGGACCGTCTGATCCACGTCAGCGCCGCCCGCGTCTGGGCCGCCGGCCTGCCGAAGGCGACGCTGGTGATCCGCGAGGGCATCGGTCACATGCCGATGGTCGAGCAGCCGGCGGAAACCGCCGCGATCTACCGCGACTTTCTCGCCAGCCTGACTCCCTGAGGGCGCCACCATGAAGAGCTACAAGAACAAGGTCGCGATCGTCACCGGCGGTGGCGGCAACGGCATCGGCCACCATCTGGTGCTGGCGCTGGCGCAGCAGGGCGCCAAGGTCGCCTTCTGCGACATCGCCAAGCTGGAGACCACCGAGCAGCCCTTGCAGGCGCTGGGTGCCGACTACCTGAGCGCGACGGTGAACATGGCCGACAAGCGCGCCATCGACGCCTTCGTCGAGCAGGTGCTGGCTCGCTACGGGCACATCGACCTGCTCATCAACAACGCCGGCATTGCGCTGGGCGATCTCACCTTCGGCGAAGTCAGCGAAGCCGACTTCGAAAAGATCACCGCGATCAACTACTGGGGCGTGATCCACACCACCCAACGCTGCTATCCGCATCTGCTGGCGCGGCCGGAGGCGGCGGTGGTCAATCTGTCCAGCTCGCAGGGCATCCTGGCCTTGCCCTATCTGGTGCCCTACTGCACCACCAAGTTCGCGGTGCGCGGCTTCACCGACGCCTTGCGCGCCGAGCACCGTCTGCGCGGCATCGGCAAGCTCACGTTCCACACCGTGCATCCGGGCGCGGTGGCCACCAACATCACCCTCAACGCCGACTATCACAACAGCGGCACCGAGCGGTTCCACCGCATGTTGCAGCGGGGCACGCCGCCGGCGAAGGCGGCGCAGATCATCCTGCGTGGCGTGCAGCGCAACACCGGCCGCATCTTCATCAGCGATGGCCGCGCGCAGGACATCCTGGCGCGGCTGCTGCCCAACGCCTACCTGGGCGTGGTGCGCTGGCTGATGCGGGCGCGCAAGATCGCGGTGCGCTGAGTCAGCGGGCGCGCACCGCCAGCACGCCGTCGCCGTTCAGCTCGGTGCTGAAGCCGGCTTTCTGCAGGCGGCTGGCGACTTCGCGCGGCACGTCGCGGCGGCTGGTGAGCTTGTTCGGCGTGCCGGTGTAGTGGAATAGCCGTGCGCGCGGCTTCAGGACCCGTGCCAACTGGTTGTAGAAGGCCTGCGAGTACAGCTCGCCGGCAATGCCGAAGCGCGGCGGGTCGTGCAGGGCGGCGTCCATCGAGCCGCTCGGCAGTTCGGCGATCCGCTGGGCGACATCGCCCTCGCTGAGTTGCAGCGCGGCCTCGCCCTGGCCGTCCTCGGCATGCTCCGGCGACCAGGGGTTGAGCCGGCGCAGCCAGATCACGTCGGGGTTTTTCTCGAACGACTGCACCTGTAGTGCGCCGCCGCCGAGGCAGTGGGCGGCGAAGTAGCCGAGCCCGCCGCAGGTGTCGAGCACGCGCTTGCCGCGCGGTTCGATCAGGCCGACCTTGCGCTCGGCATCGGCGTAGGGCGAGACCTGCGCGGTGGGCAGCATCTTGATGCCGTCGATCTCGAAGGTGGGTGGCCCCCAGGCAGTGGGCACCAGCTTGATCAGCCCGCCGCCGCCGAAGCGCGCCACCGGCTGAAAGTCCTCACCGGTCCAGTAGTAGACGGTGCGCTCCTTGCAGACCCCGGGGTAGGGATAGCTCTGGCCTTGCCACTGCCAGTACTCAGCGGCCAGCAGGGCCTCGCCGCGCGAACGGCCGAGATCCAGCGAGACCTCGGCACCCGCGAGGCCGGCGGCGCGCGCGGCCAGCAGGGCCTGGTGGGTTTCCAGGGTCAGCAGCGGGCCGGTGTATTTGCGCACGGTGGAGGCGATGGGGGAGCGAGGGGCGCGAGGCTATCATTCGGGCCGGCCATCGCGCCGCCCTAATGCCCCTTGCCCAAACTTCCGGACCCATGAGCGACTTTCCCAGCGACATCTACACCGAGCCGCGCGACATCGACGTTGACACCCTGCGCAACCTGGGCCCGCTCACCGGGCTGGCTGGCGTCTGGGAAGGCATCCGTGGTCTCGATGTGAAGCCCAAGGCTGAGGGGCCGAAGAAGCAGACCTACGTCGAGCGAATCGAGCTGCAACCCATCGACCCGCAGACCAATGGCCCGCAGCTGCTCTACGGCCTGCGCTACCACACCCATGTGGTGAAGCCAGGCCAGGTGAAGACCTATCACGACCAGGTCGGCTACTGGCTGTGGGAGCCGGCCACCGGCACCATCATCCACACCCTCAGCATTCCGCGCGGGCAGATCGCCATGGCCAGTGGCCGCGCCAGCGCCGACGCCAAGAGCTTCGAGGTGGTCGCCCGGGCCGACGACCTCTGCTTCGGCATCCGCTCGGCGCCGTTTCTCGAACACGCCTTCCGCACCACCGAGTTCCGCATTCAGGTCAGCGTCAACGACGACGGCACCTGGTCTTACGACGAAGACACCGTGCTGATGATCCGTGGCCAGAGCGAGCCGTTTCACCACACCGACCGCAACATCCTGAGCAAGCTCGCCGAGCCGACGCCCAACCCGCTGGCGCGCGGCTAGGCAGGCACTGCCGCAGACCTGTCATGTCGGACCCCGGGCTGCCGCCGCTGAGCCGCCAGCACGACCGCCGGCTGCGGCAGATGTACCGCTCGGCCGGCTGGCCCTGCCAGGACACGGTGGAGATCGAACTGCTCGCCGCCGGTCTGCTGGAGCGGCGGCTGGAGCCCAGCGGCAGGGAGTACCTGCGGGTCACCGATCTGGGCATCGCCCGCCTGGCGCAGGCGCTGGACCGCAACCGCGCCGCGCTCGACGCCCACGAGGCGCTGGTGCTGCGGGTGGCCGAGGAGGCGCAGCGCGCCGGCCGCATCGCCTATCGCGGCCTGGGCCTGCTGGCCAAGCCCGGCGAGCGCTGGCTGCAACTGCGGCCGGATGTCTATTCGATCCGCAACACCAGCGTCGAGGACTATCTCGAACCGGTGGTGCACGAGATCAAGGTGCGGCGCGCCGATCTGCTTTCCGACCTCAAGAAGCCGGACAAGCGTGCCGGCTATCTGGCCCTGGCGGGGGAGTGCTACTACGTCTTGCAGCAGGGCATCGCCGAGCCGGAAGAGATTCCGCCGGAATGCGGGGTGATGATCGCCAGCGCCAGCCGCATCGAGGTCGCGCGGCTGGCGCCGAAGCGGCCGATGAAGCCGGGCTTCGCCACCTGGATGGTGCTGGCCAAGGCAGCGCCCTGCCGGCAGCCGCTTGAGCCGGAGCCGCGCCTGTGAGCGAGGTGGCGTCTTCGCCCCTGCGTGACTTCGTCGAGCGGCATCCGCGCCTGCTGGTGCTCACCGGCGCCGGCTGCAGCACCGGCTCCGGCATCCCCGACTACCGCGACCGCGAGGGCCAGTGGAAGCGCGCCGAGCCGCTGCGCTACCAGGCCTTCGTCGGCGACGCGCTGGCGCGCCAGCGCTATTGGGCGCGCAGCCTGATCGGCTGGCCGCGCCTGAAGGCGGCGCAACCCAACGGCGCGCACCGCGCGCTGGCCGAGCTGGAGCGGCGCGGCGGGCTGAGTCTGCTGCTGACCCAGAACGTCGATGGCCTGCACCAGGCGGCCGGCAGCCAGCGGGTGCTCGACCTGCACGGCCGCATCGACGCGGTGCGCTGCCTGGCCTGCACGCACCGCCAGTCGCGCCAGCAATTGCAGGCCGAGCTGCTGGCGCTGAATCCCGACTGGGCGGCACTCGATGCCGCCACCGCGCCGGATGGCGACGCCGACCTCGACGGCCTGGATTTTTCCAGCTTCCGGGTGCCGCCCTGTCCCGACTGCGGCGCCCTGCTGAAGCCGTACGTGGTGTTCTTCGGCGAGAACCTGCCCGTTGCGCGCGTCGAGGCCGCGCTGCGGGCGCTGGCGGCGGCCGATGCCCTGCTGGTACTCGGCTCCTCGCTGATGGTGTACTCCGGCTACCGCTATGCGCAGGCGGCGGCCGAGCAGGGCAAGCCGATCGCTGCGGTCAACCTCGGGCTCACCCGCGCCGATCCGCTGCTGAGCCTGAAGCTGGAAGCCGACTGCGCCGACGCGCTGTCCTGGCTGCTGCCCGGCGGCTAGTCGCTCAGGCGCTGACCGACAGCGCCACCTGGCTGCCGGCGCCGCTGTCGTCCTGCACGCCCAGGTACTGGGCGATGAGCTTGACCAGCCGGCCCAGGTCGGAGTCGCTGACCCCGGGCTGGTTCGCCTCCGGGCTCTGGCGGGTGTTGCCACTAAGCTCGCCGCCGCTCTGGCTCTGCTGGAAGGCCATGGCTTCCTGGAAGCTCACCTTGCCGTCCTCGTTGGTGTCGGCTTCGTCGAAGGAGGCGGCCAGGGCGCTCAGGGCGCTGGCCTGGCTGCTGCCGGCGGGCGCGTCGGCGGCCATCGTGCTGAGTTGTTCCTGGCTCAGGCCCTCGTCGTCGGGCCGCCCGCCCGGCGGCGGTGGCGGCGGCCCACCGGCCGGTCCACCGAGCTGGCTGCGCATCCGATCCTCGCCCAGTTGCGCGCTGACTTTCTCCAGCGCGCTGCTCAGTTCGTCCTTGCTGACCTTGCCGTCGCTGTCGCTGTCCAGGGCCTTGAACAGCGTCTGCGCCTCGCTGTCGCCGCCGGTTTCGGCGCTGGTGCTGGCGCCCAGCACCTTCTCCAGGTCGGTGTCGGAGAGATAGCCCTGGTTGTTGGTGTCGAGCTTGGCGAACAGCGCGTCGGCGAGATTGACCTTGGGGTGGGTGGCGGTCCACGACGAGGCGGTGGAGCCGATGGCGGCGATGCTCATGGTGCGGGGTCTCCTGGGGCGATGGGCTTGCCGATGCCGGGCATCGGTCGCCCCCGAAGCTAGTGAGCCGCGCCCCTCGCCGCCGGGTCTTTTACAAGCGCTTAACCCGACTCCGGGCCGGCGGTAGTCCGAAAGCGATCAAACGGCAAAACCCGCTGCCGCCGATGCCCCGGCGCCCGAAGGCCTACACTGTGCAACCCAATGATCGGAGTCCCCGTGGCCAAGCCCAATTACCAGTTCGACAAGCGGCAGCGGGAGCTGAAGAAGAACAAGCAGCAGGAAGAAAAGCGCCTGAAGAAGCTGGCGCGCAACGAGGCGGCGGAAGCCTCGGCGATCAAGCCGGAACCATCGGCCTGAGCAGGGGCCTGGATCGCCGCAGGGAAACCAAGAAGTAGGCGGCCAAGAAGGCCAAGAAGCAGGCGCTTGCGCGTCTGACTTGGCTCTGGCTGGCCCAGCGGTCCGCGACCCGCTGGCGGTCGGTGGGCGGCAATGACCGGCGCATAGCCAAGGGGGGGCGAAGGGCCTGCCGGCTGCCCTCGCGGCGCGCATCGGGGCTTTCCCCGCGTGCCGCCGTCATGGCGGGAAGTCCGACTCACCCGTTTGTGGCAGGCAGTTGTCGCCGGCCGCCCGCTACCGTGCTGTCCTGGCGCCCAAGACGCAGGGCGCGACGGTTTTTTGCATTCACTCCAGGACTCTATGAGCACTCCGACCGAAGGTGCCCCGGCGGCCCCTGCCGCGCCCAAGCCGATCCGTATCGCCCCCATCGTCACCCCCGACGCCAAGACCTTCTGGGAGGCCTGCGACCGCGAGGAATTCATCGGCCAGAAATGCGGCGACTGTGGCCAGTTCGTGTTCCCGCCCCGGCCGATGTGCCCGCACTGCCACAGCCTCAACCGGCAGGAAGTGAAGCTCGCCGGCACCGGCAAGGTGGTGTCCTGGACCATCCCGCGCCACCCGCCACCGTTCGGCTTTCGCGAGGCGCCCATCGTCGCGGTGATCGAGCTGGCCGAAGGCATCCGCATGGTGTCGAACGTCGTCGGCATCAAGCCCGAAGACGTGAAGATGGACATGGAAGTCGAGGTGCTGTTCGAAGACACCATGAACAAGCACAAGGTCCACGTCTTCAAACCGCGCACCTAAGCTTTTGTCCCCTCTCCCCTAGTGGGAGAGGGCTAGGGAGAGGGGGGGCTTTGGCTTCGAAGCGCGCCACGGCGCCTTCGGCACCGCACCCCTCTCCCCAACCCCTCTCCCACAAGGGGAGAGGGGCTCAAGAAAATCAGGAATCGAGAGGAGTCTTTATGTCCCGCACCTTCACCGAAGCCGCCATAGCCGGCATCGGCGCCACCGAGTTCTCCAAGGAGTCCGGCCGCAGCGAGCTGCAGCTCGCCGCCGAGTGCGCCAAGTCCGCCTGCGAGGACGCCGGCATCGACCCGCGCGACATCGACGGCATGATCACCTTCACCATCGACAACAGTGACGAGATCGGTCTCGCCCGCTGCCTCGGGGTGAAGGACTTGGCCTACACCACGCGCATCCCGGGTGGCGGCGCGGCGGCGGCGGCGACCATCGCCCAGGCGATGGCGGTGGTCAACGCCGGCCTGTGCAAGAACGTGCTGATCTGGCGCGCGATGAACGAGCGCAGCCAGTATCGCTTCGGCCAGAACCCCACCAACATGCAGGGCTACACCGGCGGCCACGGCACCGGCTCGCTGCTCTGGTGCATCCCCTTCGGCGCGATGACGCCGGCGAGCTGGGGCGCCTTGCAGGCGGCGCGCTACATGCACACCTACGGCATCACCAACGCCGACCTCGCGCACGTCTCGGTGCTGGAGCGCAAGTACGCGGCGACCAATCCCAAGGCCTGGTTCTACGGCAAGCCGATCACCGTCGAGGACCACCAGAACTCCAAGTGGATCCAGGAGCCCTGGCTGCGCCTGCTCGACTGCTGCCAGGAGAGCGACGGTGGCGTGGCGATTCTGGTCACCTCGCTGGAGCGTGCGAAGGACCTGAAGCAGAAGCCGGTGAAGATCACCGGCGCCTGTCAGTCGATCCCCTACAACGTGGAAGTCATCAGCAACTTCTACCACGAGGACCTCACGGTGATGCCGGAAGCGCAGGGCACCGCCAAGCGCCTGTGGGCGCAGACCGGCCTGGGCCCCAAGGACATGCAGGCGGCGATGCTCTACGAAGCCTTCACCCCGCACCTCCTGATGCAGCTCGAAGCCTTCGGCTTCTGTGGCAAGGGCGAGGCGGCGAAGTTCGTCAGGAGCGGCGCGCTGGAGCTGGACGGCATCATCCCCACCAACACCCACGGTGGCCTGCTCGGCGAGGCCTACATCCACGGCATGAACAGCATGGCCGAGGGTGTCCGCCAGGTGCGCGGCACCTCGGTGAATCAGGTGACCAGGCGCAAGGTCGAGAACGTGCTGGTGTCTTCCGGCATGGCCGGCGCGGTGTTGTCGGCGGTCTGATGACGGGCTCGCTGATGCGGCGGCTGACCACCACGGTCGAGCTGCCGGGCGAGGCGCCGCTGAGCATCGCCGCCGAGGTCTTTGCTCCGGACCAACTCACGCAGCCGCCGGTGGCGCTGGTCTGCCTGCCCGGTGGCGGCATGTCGCGTCGCTACTACGACCTGCGGTCTTCGGACGGCGATGAGAGCTTTTCCTTTGCCCGCCAAATGGCCGGGCGTGGCTACCTCGTCGTCACCCTCGACCACGCCGGCATCGGCGACAGCGACAAACCCGCCGACAGCTACGCGCTGACGCCGGAGCGGGTGATGCAGGCCAATGCCGAGGCCACCGCCCTGGTGCTGGAGCAGTTGCGCAGTGGCGCGCTGCTGCCGCAGTTCGGGCCGCTGCCGGCGCTGCGCAGCGTCGGCGTCGGGCATTCGATGGGCGCGATGTTCACGGTCTTGCAGCAGGCTGCCCACGCGCAGCACGCCGGCATCGTGGTGCTGGGTTTCTCCACCCGTGGGCTGCCGGAGTACGTCAGCCCGCGCGTGAAGGAGCTGGCCGCCGAATCGGTCGCTGCCGTGCGTGCCGAGGTGGTGCCTTTGGCGCGCAAGATGTTCGTCAGCGACTACCCGGAGATCAAGGGCTCGCCGACTTCCAACAGCATCTTTGCCGGCGCCAGCGCCGATCCGCGCGGGGTGGAGGCGATCAAGGCGGCGCGCGCGCCGCTGCTGCCGGTGCCGGCGTTCTTCTCGATGATCCCCGGCAACATCGCGCCGGAAGCGGCGCAGGTCTCCGTGCCGGTCTTCCTCGGCATCGGTGAGCGCGACATGGTGGGCGCGCCGCAGCAGGTGCCGGCCGCGTTCGCCGGCAGTCAGGACCTGACCCTGTACATCCAGCCCCAGGCCGGGCACAGCCACTTCCTGTTCGCCTCGCGGCGGGCCCTGTACCGGCGGCTCGACGCCTGGGTACGCACGGTGCTGGCCCATTTGGACGAGGTTTGAGCCCGGGCGGCTCTGCCACAATCGCCGCCATTCATAGGAGGAGTTGCACATGGCGAAAACCGTGTTGAAGGCGGGTGGGCGGTTCAAGAGCGCGGTCTGCGAGACCCAGGTGATGGTCATCAAGGCCCCGGCCGGCGAATTCACGCTGAGCTGCGGCGGCGCCGACATGATCGCCCCGACCGCCACCGGCGGCGGCGACCTGGACCCGGCCCAGGCCGGCGAGACGCTGATCGGTAAGCGCTACGTCAACGCCGACGAGTCGCTGGAACTGCTGTGCACCAAGGGTGGCAAGGGTTCGCTGGCGCTCGACGGCGTGGCGCTGGAGATCAAGCAGGCCAAGCAGTTGCCGTCTTCGGACTGATTTGGATGTTCCCTCTCCCCTCAAGGGAGAGAGCAGGGGATGGGGTGCGCGGCAACGCTGTCCGGGTTCGCAGTCCGAGCTGAGCTTGCGGCCCTTGTTCCCAAAATCCCTCTCCCACCAGGGGCGAGGGGAACTCAGAAAGCCAGGGTTCGCCCATGAACATCTCCACCATCCTCGACATGGCCGCCGAAGCCTTCGGCGACCGCATCGGCGTCGTCTCCGGCGACAGCCGCTACACCTATGCCGAGCTGCGCGCGGCGGCGGTCAATGCCGCTGCCGCGATCCGCGCCAGTGGTGCCAAGTACGTGGCCCTGCTCGACGTCAACAGCCCGGCGGCGCCGGTGGCGATCTATGCCGCCGCCTACGCCAATGTCCCCTACGTGCCGCTCAACTACCGGCTCACCGCGCCGGAGATCAACGAGCTGATCGAGCGCGTTGCCCCGGCCTATCTGGTGACCAGCGCCGACTACGCCAAGCTCATCACGCCGCGCGCCGATGTGCAGGTGGTGGACCGCGCCACCTTCCTGTCGCTGCCCGCGACCAGCGAGGAGCCGACGCCGGCCGACGACCCGCGCGAGGTCGCCGTGCAGTTGTTCACCAGCGGCACCACCGGCAAGCCCAAAGCGGCGATCCTGCGCCACGAGAATCTGTCGAGCTACATCTTCGGCACCGTGGAATTCGCCGCCGCCGACGAGAACGACGCGATCATCGTCACCGTGCCGCCCTACCACATCGCCGGCATCTCGGCGGTGCTGTCCTCCACCTACGCCTGCAGGCGCATGGTCCAGCTCGAAGGCTTCGACGCCAAGGCCTGGCTGGCGGCCTGCCGCGAGCACGGCGTCAGCAATGCCTTCCTGGTGCCGACCATGCTGCAGCGGGTGGTCGATCACCTGCACGACAGCGGCGAGCCGGCCAATCTTCCGGCCCTGCGCGCGCTCGCCTACGGCGGCGGCAAGATGCCGCTGACCACCATCCAGAAGGCGATGGCGCTACTGCCGGAGGTGGACTTCACCAACGCCTACGGCCTCACCGAGACCAGTTCCACCATCGCCGTGCTCGGGCCGGACGATCACCGCGCCGCTGCCAGCAGCGAAGACCCGGCAGTGCGCCGGCGCCTGGGCTCGGTGGGCAAGCCGGGCGCGGTGGAAATCGAGATCCGCAGCGACGAGGGTCAGGTGCTCGGCCCCGAGGAAGCCGGCCTGGTGTTCGTGCGCGGCCCGCAGGTCTCGGGCGAATACCTGGCGCTGGGCAGCCAGCTCGACAACGACGGCTGGTTCCCGACCAAGGACCGTGGCTATCTCGACGCCGAGGGCTATCTGTTTCTCGATGGCCGCGCCGATGACGTGATCGTGCGCGGCGGCGAGAACATCTCGCCCGGCGAGATCGAGGACGTGCTGCTGGGCCATCCGGCAGTCGCCGACGTGGCCGTGGTGGCGATGCCCGACGAGCAATGGGGCGAGGGTGTCGCCGCCGCCATCGTGCTCAAGCCCGGCAGCGCCGCCGAGGTCGCCGAGTTGCAGGAGCTGGTGAAAGCCAGCCTGCGCTCCTCGCGCGTGCCGCAGAGGATCGTCTTCAAGGACGCGCTGCCTTACAACGAGCTGGGCAAGGTGCTGCGGCGGGTGATCCGGCAGGAGTTTGTGTAACAAGCCCGCTTTCACAAAGCCGGGGCGGGCGGTGCCCGCCTAGTTCGATGCGGCGGGCTGTGGACCGGGCCGGCGCCAGCGCCACAGCCGCATCCGGTACAGGCCCATCGCCGTGAAGTAGAGCGCGCCGGAGGCGAGCAGGGTCCAGGGAGCCTGCTCGAACATCGGCTTGCCGCTGAGTCCGGCCTCGCGGATCAGGCGATAGTCGAGTCCGCCGCGCTGGGCTTCGAACAGTAGCCCTCCCAACACCAGTGACAGCAGATAGCTGGCGACTGCCATCGGCCAGTCGATCAACTGCTCGCGCAGGCTGGGGTGATGGAGCGGTTGCGCCGACCAGCAGACCAGCAGCTTGCTGAAGAACAGCCAGCCGAACAGGGCATACAGCCAGGGCGCCTCGTAGTCGCGTGCGATGAGCCAGACGAACAAACCATAGAAGCCGGCGAGCCCCAGATGGGCCAGGGAGCGGAACAGGCGGGTCTTGGGCGCGTTGCCGAAGACGGCCATGAACACCCCGGAGTGGATCACCAGAAACTCCACCAGTACGGTGAGCAGCATCGGCTTGATCCAGTCGGTGCCGAGCAACCGGGGCTGCCACCAGCACAGCAGGCAGGTGGCGGCGGTGGCCAGGTCAGGCAGCCCGCCCAGCAGCATCCTCCAGCGCGGCGAGGGTTCCAGGGCGGGGAGATCGGCGGTCTGCACGGTCGGGCGGTCCTGAGTGGCGCGGACAATCACTCATCCGCCTGCGGGAGGCGCTATCTTCGCAGCCCGCGAAACTGGTCGCACTTCCGCGATCCGCCTCAGGCCGCCATGTACGTCATCGAAAAGACCCTCGAAATCAAAGCCCCCGCCGCCGTGGTCTGGGAGGTCATCACCGATGTCGAGAAGTACCCGGAGTGGAATCCCTTCCAGGTCGAATTCCGCACCACGTTCAAGCCGGGCGATCCCATCGACATGCGGGTGAAACTGCTCGCCAGGCCGCAGCCGCAGCGGGAGTTCGTGAAGGAATACGTCGAGGGTAAACGCTTCGTCTACTGCATGAAGCCGGTGCCGGGCACGCTGTCCAGCCTGCGCTCGCAGGAGGTCGAGTCGCTCGGGCCGGAGCTGACGCGCTATCGCTCGCACTTCCATCTCGCGGGCTGGCTGCGGCATGTCGTCGTCGCCCTGCTTGGAGGCCGGCTGCAAGCCGGATTCGCGGGCGCCATCGCCGGTGTGCAGACGCGGTCCGAAGCGCTGTGGGCGCAGCGCAAGGCCTGAGCCCCGATGCCGGCGCCGAGGCGCCGGAGCAGGCCGCGCGCGCCTACGCGCACTGGCTGCTGGGCGCACTGGGCCTAGCCCCGGAGCGAGAGCTGGCGCTGGCGGACGAGCATCCGGCGCTGAGCTGGGCGGGCAGCGGCCTGATGGCGCTGACCGGCGTTGCCGAGGGCCCGCCGCGCCTGCTGCCGAGCGCGCTTGCCGCCTGCGCCGACGGCGCCCTGGCGGCGCTCGCCAGCCTGGCCCCGGCCGGCGCGCTGGACGGCCTGCGCGGCTCCTGGCTCCTGGCCGAGCGTGCCGCCTACACCGGCTGGTTGCGCGCGGGTGCGGTGTCGATGGGCGGCAGCTGCCGGCTGCTGGCGACCGCCGATGGCGAACTTGCCGTGAACCTGGCGCGCGAGGATGACTGGGCCTTGCTACCGGCCTGGCTGGAGACCGACGTAGCCGCCGATTGGCCCTCGGTGGCCGCCGCGTTGCGCAAGCAATCGAGCGCGGCTCTGGTCGAGCAGGGCCGCCTGCTGGGGCTGGCACTGGCGCGTAGCCCGGAGCCGCAGCTTCCGCCTTGGCTGCTAGTCACACCGAGCTTTCCCCTCTCCCCTTGTGGGAGAGGGGTAGGGGAGAGGGGGGGGGCGCGCAGCGTGCCCCTCAGCTTCGCCAAGGAATTGCGCGGCAGCATGACCGATGCTGAAAAGGCGCTCTGGTTCCATCTCCGCGCCGGCCGTCTGCAAGGCCACAAATTTAAGCGCCAAGTGCCGCTGGGGCGCTACGTCCTCGATTTCGTTTGCTTTGGATCGAAGCTCGTCGTGGAGTTGGACGGCAGCCAGCATCTGGATAGCTTGAAGGACGAACAGCGGGATGCCTGGCTACGACACGAAGGTTTCCGCGTGCTGAGGTTCTGGAACCATCAGGTGGTGAATCAAGGCGGTGCGGTGCTGGAGGAGATCCTGTGCCAACTGGAGGGCCCCCTCTCCCCTACCCAGACGGCCATCGGCCCATGCATGGCCGATGGCGTTCGGCGGGGCGAAGCCGTGCTTCGCCTACTTCCGCCTCACCTCCCACAAGGGGAGAGGGGTTCCAAGAAACTACGACCGCGCGTGGTCGATCTGTCCTCGCTCTGGGCCGGCCCGCTCTGCGGCCATTTACTGCTTCGTTTGGGCGCCGAGGTGGTGAAGGTGGAAAGCACGCAACGCCCCGACGGCGCCCGCCGTGGCGCGCCGGAATTCTTCGACCTGCTCAACGCCGGCAAGCGCAGCGTCGCGCTCGATCTCGGCAGTGCCGCCGGGCGTGAGCAGTTGCGGGCGCTGCTGGGCGAAGCGGACATCGTCATCGAGGCTTCGCGGCCGCGTGCGCTGCGGCAGATGGGCATCTCGGCCGAACAACTGCTGCGCAAAAATCCGGGGCTGACCTGGCTCAGCCTCAGCGGCTACGGCCGCGCGCCGGAGTGGGAAAACGCCATCGCCTATGGCGACGATGCCGGCGTCGCCGCCGGCCTGTCGGCGTTGCTGCGGCAGGCGCACGGCGAGCCCTTGATCTGTGGCGACGCCATCGCCGATCCGCTCACCGGCATCCACGCCGCGCTCGCCGCCTGGGCGAGCTGGCGTCAGGGCGGCGGGCAGTTGCTGGCGCTCTCCTTGAGCGGCGTGGTGCGCGCGGCGCTGGACTTCGATACGCCATCCGATGTCGCTGCCCGGATGGCCGACTGGAGTCGGGTGCTGGCGCAGAGCGGCCAGCCGGTGGCGGCACCACGGCGCCGGCCGGGCTCGGGAACGGCCTCTGCCCTGGGTGCCGATACCGCTGCCGTGTTCGCGGACTGGGGCCTCGCATGCTGATCCGCGAAGCCGAGTTGCCAGGCGGGGTGATCGCCGACCTGCGCATCGCTGCCGGCCGTATCGCCGAGATCGCACCGCGTCTGGCGCGGCGCGGCGCCGACGAGCCGCTCATCGAAGCCCAGGGTGGCGCCCTGCTGCCGGGCCTGCACGACCACCATCTGCACCTGTATGCGCTGGCGGCGGCGCTGGACTCGCTGCCCTGCGGCCCGCCGCAGGTGCACAGCGCCGAGGAATTGGGCGCGCGACTGCGGGCGCGGGCGCGCGAGCTGGCGCCGGGGGAATGGTTGCGCGGCGTCGGCTATCACGAATCGGTGGCCGGCGAGCTGGACCGCGATGCGCTGGACGCCCTGCTGCCCGGGGTGCCGCTGCGCATCCAGCAGCGCAGCGGCCGGCTCTGGCTGCTCAACTCCGCCGCGCTTGCCGAGCTCGAATCGGCGAGCGGCGACGATCCGCTGGAGCGCGTCGGCGGCCGCACCACTGGCCGTCTCTACGACGCCGACGACTGGCTGCGCAGCCGCCTGCCGCGCCGGCCGCTGAGCCTGGCGCGGGCCAGCCGCCTGCTGGCCAGCCACGGCGTCACCGGCGTCACCGACACCACGCCGCAGAACGATCTGGCCGCCGCCGAGGGCTTCGCCGCCGCGCAGGCGCGCGGCGAGTTGCTGCAGAACCTGATGCTGATGGGCGATACCAGTCTTGATGCCCTGCAGGATCGGCCGGGGCTGCTGCGCGGCGCGCGCAAGTTCCACCTGCACGATCACGAGCTGCCGGATTTCGAGGCGCTCTGCGCCGACATCCGCGCCAGCCATCGCGCCGGCCGCGCCACCGCCTTTCATTGCGTCAGCCGCACCGATCTGGTGTTCGCGCTCGGCGCCCTGCGCGAGGCTGGTGTGCGGGCCGGTGATCGCATCGAGCACGCCTCGGTGCTGCCGCCCGAGCTGCTGGAGGAGGTCGCCGAGCTGCGGCTGACGGTGGTGACCCAGCCAAATTTCATCGCCGAGCGCGGCGACGCCTATCTGCGCGAGGTCGCGGCCGAGGATCGCCCCTGGCTGTACCGTCTGCGTGGATTGCTGAACGCCGGGATTCCGCTGGCCGCCGGCAGCGATGCGCCGTTCGGCGAGCCCGACCCCTGGCGGGCGATGCGCGCCGCGATGGAGCGCCGCACCCGCGCGGGCCGGGTGATGGCGGCCGACGAGGCACTGGACGCCGACCAGGCGCTGGCTCTGTTCACCACGGCGCCGACCGCCCCCGGCGGTCCGCCCAGGCGGTTGGCGCCGGGCAGTGTGGCCGACCTCTGTCTGCTCGAAATCCCCTGGTCGGCCTGGCGACGCGCCGGCCTGGAGACGCCGCGCGTGCGCCTGAGCCTGCGCGGCGGCCTGGTCATCCACGCTGCCGAGGCGAACGTCGCCGGCGCTGCCTGAGGCCCCGAGCCGGGAGGGTCACCGGGCTTTGCCCTGGCTCGTCCGGTCCGCCGGTAAGCGTCGCCCGGCCTCGCGGCGTTGACCTGTTCTCGATACCCCGCGCCAGCTCTCGTCCGTCCAGGGTAGGACTGACGCCCGGCGGGTCCTGAAACTGCCGGCATGAATCCACCGAGGACCGCCATGCGCCGTCCGCCTCTCAGCGCCATTTCCGCAGATGCCGTCGCTCCCGCGCGTGTCGGCCGGCCGCCGCGCGTGAGCGTGCAGGCGATCATCGCCGCCGCGCTGGAACTGGGGCTGGAACAGGTCAGCCTCAAACAGATCGCCCGGCACCTGGGAGTGGCGCCGGCGACGCTGTATCGCCATGTCCGCAACCGCAACGAGTTGCTGCGTCTGGCCGCCTTCGAGCTGACGCTGGCGCGGCGGCTGCCCAGCGGCAACACCGAACACTGGTCGGAGCTGGCGACCCGCTACGCGGAAACCCTGTTCGAGTCCTTCGTCGCCGAGCCGCAGTTGATGAACGAACTGCTCAAGGGCCGCCTGGGGCCGCAGGCCGAGATCGACTTGCTGGATCAGTTCCTCGCGGCGGTCTGCCAGCACGGCTTCGATCCCGAGCAGGGTGTGCGTCTGTTCCACAGCATCGGCACCCTGATGCTGGGGGCGGCGGCGGGCGCCATTGGTTTGCAGGCCAGCCGCGACTCCGGGCCGTCCTGGAGCCAGGCCGTGCACGACGCCCTCGCGGCCCGCGATGCCGACGAGCTGCCCTACGTGCGCCAGGTGTTTCCGCAGACGCTGGAACGCCAGCCGCACCACTGGTTGCCGGCCCTGCGCGCCCTGCTGACCGGCGTTGCGGCCCTGCGCGGCGAGGTGCTGCCCGAACCCAGCCCGCAGCAGCGCTACGCCGCCGGGCGCCAGCCCGCCGATCGGCACTGAGCGGCATCGCCGGCCGCGACCGCCCTCGTCCAGGGGCGCGGGAGTGGCGCAGCCAGCTTGGAGCCGGTCGCATCCCCAGGCATGAGTTTGATCAAACCCAGGAGAACGCCATGAAGAAGTGGATCTGTGTGATCTGCGGTCACATCTACGACGAAGCCAAGGGCATGCCGCAGAGCGGCATCGCGCCCGGCACCAGCTTTGCCGACCTGCCCGAGGACTGGACCTGTCCGGAGTGCGGCTCGCCCAAGGAGTCGTTCGAGCCGCATGACGAGTAGTCTGTGCCCGCGTCCGTCGCCCCAATAAAAACTAACAGAGGAGATCCGATGAAACACGAAATGAAGGCGCGCTATCCGGCGCCCTCGTCGGTGGTGATGAAGATGTTCGCCGACCGCGACTTCCACACCCGCAAGCTGGAAGCCACCGGCTACTCCGGCAAGTACCAGGTGCTGAACTGCGTCGGCGACGCCAACAGCTTCAGCATCCGCATCGAGCGCAAGGTCCCGGTGTCGATGCCGGGCATGGGCAAGAACGCGCCGGAGTCGACGGTGGTCAACGACGAAACCTGGAGCCTCGCCAGCAAGACCGGCCGGGTGGTGGTGGAGCTCAAGGGCATGCCGCTGGAGATGTCCTGTGTCACTTCGATGAAGGACGAGGGCAAGGACTGCGTGGTCACCTATCAGTGGGAAGTGAAGTCGAAGATTCCGCTGGTCGGCGGAACCATCGAGAAGATGGTGGTGAATGACATGGACAAGAAGGCGGAAGAAGAGACCCAGGCGGCGATCGCGCTGCTGAAGAATTACCGCTGAGCGCGTGCCGCCGACAGGCGGGGCTGGGAACACACAGGGGCATACTCGGTTCGGACGAGGCGCTGTTGCCGCGCACGCCTAGGATGCCAACAACGAAAACCGGAGGAGACACGGTGATGAAATCGACGACCAAGGTCGCCATGAAAACAAGCTTGCTGATGGCATTGCTGACGCTGCCGATGTCGGCCGCGCTCGCCAAGGTGCCGGCGGCCAAGGCGGCCGAACTCGATGGCCCCAAGTACACCTGCATGGGCGCGGAACGCGCGGCTTCGCCGTCGGGCGTGGCCGAATACACCGGCAAGTTTGTCGGCACCTGGCCGGGCCAGAGCAAGCCCTTCGGCTACGAGCCCGGCCCCTACGCCGATGAAAAGGCGAAGTTCACCATCAGCGCCGACAACGTCGGGCAGTACGCCGACAAGCTCACCGAGGGCCAGAAGGCGCTGTTGAAGAAGTACCCCAAGTCCTATCGCATCAACGTCTACCAGAGCCACCGTGACTTCGGTTATGCGCCCTGGGTCTGCGACACGGTGAAGAAGAACGCGGTGACTTCCGAAGTGATCAACAACGGGCTGGGGATCACCGGCATCAGCGGCGGCATCCCGTTCCCGTTCCCGGCCAGCGGCCTGGAGGCGGTGTGGAACGCGGTGAACCCGCACCGCGCCTCCACCGAGCAGGCGGTGACCGACATCGCCGATGTCTACGCCAACGGCAGCATCGCCTGGGGTCGCAACAAGTTCATGACCTACAACCCCGGCAACGATCCCGAGAAGCGCGGCTCGTTCCAGGACAAGCTCAACTCCTACTTCTACACCAGCTACATCCTGCCGGAGCGCGACAAGGGCTTCACCGCCGTCGGCTACCAGCCCAACGACTTCACCAAGGACGCCACCGCCTCCTGGCAGTACAGCCCCGGCATCCGCCGCGTGCGCCAGGCGCCGGAAGTCGGCTTTGACTACCCGGTGCCGCCGGCCGGTCTGCGGACCGTCGACGACGACTACGGCTTCAACGGCTCGCCGGAACGCTACACCTGGAAGCTGATCGGCAAGAAGGAAATCTACGTCCCGTACCACAACTTCAAGATCAACGACCCCTCGATCAAGTACAAGGACCTGATCAAGCCGGATACCGTCAACCCCGAGTACGTGCGCTACGAGCTGCACCGCGTCTGGGTGGTGGAAGGTACGCTCAAGGCCGGTGTCCGCCACATCTACAGCAAGCGCATCCTGTATCTCGACGAGGACAGCTGGCACACCCTCTGGGCCGACAACTACGACGGCCGTGGCCAGCTCTGGCGCGCCAACTTCGTCAACTTCTTCTACTCGCAGGAGTCGAAGGCCTTCCATCGCGGCGCGACGATCTATCACGATCTTTCCTCTGGCGCCTACGAGGCGGGCTATCTGGTCAACGAGCGCGGCAAGGACTGGTGGCGCATCAACCAGCCGATGAAGCCGGCGATGTTCAGCCCGGAAGCGGCGGCACGCGGCGGGCACTAAGGCCGGTACTTTCTGACGGGGCGGCGAACAGACGCCGCCCCGTTTTCGTGTCAGGGGTTTGATTTCGTGAAGACTGCATTCATCACCGGCGCCAACGTCGGCCAGGCCAACCTGCTGGTCAAGGCGCTCTCGCAGCGGGGCTGGCGGGTATTCGCCGGCGTGCTTCCGGGGGCGCCCACCGACCTCGCCAACAGCGACACGGTCACCCTGGTCGATCAGGATGTCTCCAAGACCGAGTCGGTGCAGCGCAGCGCCGAGTTCGTCACCAAGGCGCTGGCCGGTCAGGGCATCGATCTGCTGATGAATGTCGCTGGCGTCGCCAACATCGGCGTCGGGGTGCTGGAAGGCGCCGATCTCGCGCAGGCCGAGCGGCTGTTCCAGATCAACACCTTCGGCCAGCTGCGGGTGGTGCAGGCCTTTTTACCGCTGCTGCGCCGGAACGCACCGGGCTCGCGCATCGCCAACTACAGCTCCGGCGCGATCATCGCCAACCCGGTCGGCGCCGGCGTCTACAACATGAGCAAGCACGCCATCCACGGGATGACGCTGACCCTGCGTCACGAGCTGGCGCCGTTCGGCATCCAGGTCACCTCGATCATTCCCGGCGGCGTGCTCACCGCGATGTCGGCCAATGCCCACGAGAACACCAGGAAGACCTGGGCGATGCAGCCGGAAGCGGTGCGCAAGGCCTACGACCCTTACCTGAAGAAGGTGATGGAGCAGGTGTTGCCCGACATGCTGGAAAAGAGCGGCGCCACGCCCGAGCAGGCCCTGGAAGGCACGCTGAAGATCCTCGACAAGAAGACCTGGGCGCCGATGGAACTGCTGGGCAAGGACGTGAAGCCCATGGGCCTGATGCGCCGCCTGCTGTCCGATGGGCAGCTGGAAGCGATGATGCGCTCGGCGTTCAAGATCCCCTCGTACAAGGCTTAGCCGAGCCGCCCCTACCCCGGCCCTACCCCGCTCGCGGGGGAGGGAGCCATAGCAAGAGGAAGAAACCATGAACGCTCCCGTCACCCCGCCGACCGAGCTGCGCCGGCTGTTCGACCGCCTCGCCGCCAAGGCGCCGGAGATTCGCGCCACCAGCGCCGAGCAACGCGCCGACAAGCTGCGGCGGCTGCTGAAAGCCACGCTGGAAGCGCGTCCGGCGATCCTCGAAGCCGGGCGCAAGGAGCTGCGCCTCACCGACACCGACATCGACGCCCAGTTGCTGATGGTCAAGGGCGAGGCGGAGTTCATCGCCAGCCACGTCGAGGAGTGGATGGCGCCGGGCAAGATCCAGGGCACGCTGATGACCCTGGGCAAGAAGTGCTACGTGCAGTACGAGCCCAAGGGCGTGGTGCTGAACCTGGCGACCTGGAACGCACCGATCGCCATCGGTCTGGTGCCGCTGATGGGCGCCATCGCCGCCGGTTGCACCATGATGCTCAAGCCCAGCGAGCTGGCGCCGCATTCGGCGCAGGTGCTGGCCGACATCATCGCCAAGGTGTTCCCGGAGGACGAGTTCGCGGTGGTGCAGGGTGGCCCCGAGGTCGCGCAGGAAGTCCTCACGCTTCCCTTCAACCACATCTTCTTCATCGGCGGCCACGCCGTTGGCCGGCTGGTGATGAAGGCCGCCGCCGAGCACTTCGCCTCGGTGACGCTGGAGATGGGCGGCAAGAACCCGACCATCGTCGACGCCAGCGCCGATGTCGTCGAAGCCGGCAAGAAGATTTCCTGGGGCCGCGTCGCCAACTGCGGCCAGGTCTGCCTGGCGCCGGACTACGCGCTGGTGCACGAGTCGGTGCAGCGGCCGTTCATCGAAGCTCTGTCGGCGTCGATGAAGGCGATGTACAACGCCAGCGGCGCCGGCTTCCAGAAGTCCGCCGAGCTGCCGCGCATCGTCAATCGCCGGCATTTCGACCGTATCAAGGGCCTGCTCGACGATGCCATCGCCAAGGGCGCGGTGGTGGAGTGCGGTGGCGAGACCGACGGCGACGACCTGTTCATCGCGCCCACCGTGCTCTCTAACGTCAACAACAGCATGCGGATCATGACCGAGGAGATCTTCGGGCCGATCATCTGCGTGGTGCCGTTCAAGAGCCGCGAGGAGGCGGTGGCGGAGATCCAGACCCGCGCCAAGCCGCTAGGTTCCTACATTTTCGCCAAGGACCGCGAGGCGATCGCCTACTGGCTCAGCCACACCACCTCCGGCAGCGTGGTGGTCAATCACAATCTGATCCAGTCCGGCACCAACCCGCATCTGCCCTTTGGCGGCGTCAATTCCAGCGGCATCGGCCGCATCGGCGGCCACTACAGCTTCCTGGAATGCTCCAACCAGCGTGCGGTGGTGGAAGACGGTCCGGGCATCGGCGACCCCGACATGATGTTCCCGCCCTACTCCGACAAGTACAAGGAAGCCATTGGCTGGATGCTCAACAAGGGTGTCAAAATGCCCGACGGCGTCCTCAACTTCATGGGCGGCCTCCTCAAGCTCACCAACGTATTCAAGAAATGACCACCGAAGTCAAAGCCACCAACGTCGTCTGGCACGACGGCGAAGTCTCCCGCACCGACCGCTACCGCATCCTCGGCCAGAAGGGCGCGACCCTGTGGTTCACCGGCCTGTCCGGCAGCGGCAAGAGCACGGTCGCCGTGGCGCTGGAAAAGGAGCTGGCCAAGCGCGGCCGGCTTTGCTACCGGCTCGATGGCGACAACATCCGCCTGGGTATCAACAAGAATCTCGGCTTCTCCGCCGAGGACCGCACCGAGAACATCCGCCGCATCGGCGAGATCGCCAAGCTGTTCGTCGACACCGGCGTGCTGGCGCTGACCAGCTTCATCAGCCCCTACCGCGCCGACCGCGACAGCGCCCGTGCCTTGCACGAGCAGGCCGGCATGGAGTTCATCGAGGTCTATGTTGATTGCCCGCTGGGCGAGGCCGAGAAGCGCGATCCCAAGGGCCTGTACAAGAAGGCGCGCGCTGGCGAGATCAAGAACTTCACCGGCATCAGCGATCCCTACGAGGCGCCGGAGCAGCCCGAGCTGGTGCTCAAGACCGCTGAGATGAGCCTCGACGAGGAAGTCGCGGCGGTGATCGCGCTCCTGGAAAAGCGCGGCATCCTGCTCGCCGTCTAAGCCGGCTTTGCAACCTATTTGCGACACCGCGCATCAGAGAAAGGCAGTCGGCACGGCGCCGGCGAATCCTCCCTGGTGACAGCTGCCCCGGCCCTGCCGGGGCTTTTTTATGGCCGCGCCTCTTCGGCGGGCAGGCCCAGACTCAGTTGCGCAATCAGCCGCCGCTTGGTCGGAATCACCCAGTTGGCCTTCAGCGTAGTCGACAGCAGGCCGGCGGCTTCCAGCTCGTCGCAGAGCTTCATCTGGTGCGCGAGGTCGAACAGGTCGAGCTGGTAGCTAAACAGGCCGTCGTCGCCGACGGTGATGAAGGACACACCCGGCGTCTGGTAGTGGCTGCCGTCGGGTCTTAAGCCCGGGCCGCGGTTCCACCAGTGGGTGATGATCTGGTTGCCGTGCGTGGTGTAGCGCTCGATGGGAAAGCTCCAGCCCTCCCAGCCCACCATCATGTCGCGGCCGTAATGGGTGGCGCGGATCTCGTCGCGGTTCTTGGCGAACACCCGCATCGTGCCGGCGTACTCGCAGAGATACTCGCAGTCCGGCGCGTAGAACTCGTCGGCGATCCAGGCCCATTCGTTGCGGCGGGCGGCTTCGACAAAGGCGGCTTGCAGTGCTTCGGCGCGGGCGGCGAGCTGTTGCGCACTCAGTGGCATGTTGGGGCTCCGTTCAGTGACCGCTGCGGGTCACGGCGTTGGGGTTGAACATCTGCGGATTCAGGTCGTCACGGTTGAGGCGCCACCAGCCCTTGCCGGCCTCGTTGACCAGGTAGGTGGCTTCGTAGGCGCCGAGGTTGAGGTCGTGATAGATCGACACGCCGCGATGGAAGGCCTGGGCGTCCGGCGCGTAGCGGTAGTGGACCATCGCCGTGCGCCAGAGCTGGCCGCGGGTGTCATAGTTGTCGGCCCAGTGCGCCAGCCAGCTGTCCTCGTCGGCGTAGATCGTCCGCCGGCCGTAGACATGGCGCAGGCCCTTCTTCAGCGTTGCCTCGATCACCCAGACCCGGTGCAGCTCGTAGCGCTGGTAGTCGGGGTTGAGGCTGCCGGGGGTGAGCAGATCCTTGTACTTGAGGGCAGGATCGTTGATGCGGAAGTTGTTGTAGGGGATCAGCAGCTCGCGCTTGCCGACGAGCTTCCACTGGTAGCGCTCGGGCGAGCCGTTGAACAGGTGATCGTCATCGACGGTGCGCAGACCCGAGGGCGGCACCGGGTAGTCGAAGGCGATGTCCGGCGCCTGCCGCAGCCGCCGCGTGCCCGGGTTGTACTGCCAGACGTGGGTGCTGCCGTCCTTGAAATTGAAGGGCTGGAAGCCGACCCCGATGCTGCCCTTGTCGCGTGACGGCAGCAGCACCTCGGAAAGGAAGTAGGCGGCGATGTTGTTCTCGATCTTGCCGCCGCCGTCCGGCGCGGCGCCGGGTGCCAGCGTCAGGTATTTCATCTTGCCCCAGGCGATCTTGCCGCTGGGGAAGACGTCGGCGGTATCGACGGTGGCGGTCTCGTTCCAGACGTGGCGGGTGGCCATCACGTTCCAGATCGCTTCCAGACCGCTGGCCGGGAAGGGGAAGGGAATGCCGCCCTGGACGCCGGCCAGCTCCAGGCCCTCGTTCCTGAGGCTCGCGGTCTCCAGATTGCGGCGGGTCTGCTCGCAGGCCAGATCGGGAAAGCGGAAGTCGCGATGGCTGGGGTAGACCGGCATCCGGAAGCTCTTCGGATACTTCGCGAGCAGCGCCTTCTGGCCCTCGCTCAGCAGCGCCGCGTACTGGCCGGCGTTGTCGGCGGTGACGGTGTAGAGCGGCTGCTCGTCCGCGTAGGGGCCGGGGTCGTAGCCCTGGGGGTTCTTGATGCCCGGCCAACTGTCCAGCCATTGGCCACGGTAGGCGGCCACCCCGGTCTTGCTGCCGGCGCGTTCGGCGCCGGTACAGCTCAGCTTGGGGCCGTCCAGTTCGGCGCCGCGCGCCGCCGGGCTGGGCGTCTGCGCCAGCACGCCCTGGGCGAGGCCAGCGAGCAGCAGGCCGCTGATGATGATTTTCATGTCTCCTCCGTCCTTTGGTATCGACCGCTAATGCGCCACGCCGACCTCCGTGTCTGGCCGTGGTTTCTCGATCAGTGGCACCAGCAGCAGCGTTGCCGCCACCAGCGCCGACAGCAGCAGGTACATGTCGTTGTAGGCCATGGTCAGCGCCTGCTGCTGGGCCAGCTGGTTTAGCAGGCCCAGCGCGCGCGGATCGCTCTCGCCGCCCGGCCCCAGCTGCGCGGCGGCGCCGTGCAGGTAGTCGTAGACGCCGCTGCGCTCGCTGTGCAGGGTCGCCGCGAGGTCCTGCCAGTGCAGCCAAAGCCGGCCGTTGAGCAGGGTGCCGACCAAGGCCAGGCCGATGGCGCCGCCGAGGTTGCGGGTGACCGTGTAGAGGCCGCTGGCGTTCTTCACCGCCTCGCTGGGCAGGGTGCCCAGCGCCAGATTGGTCATCGGGATGAAGGCGAAGATCATCCCGGCGCCGCGCAGCACCTGCGGCCAGAGAAACTGCGCATGGCCCCAGTCGGCGCTCATGTGGCCGTTGAGCCAGGAGCCGGTGGCGACCAGCACCAGGCCGACGGCGATCACCTGGCGCGGATCCATGCGGCGCGACAGCCGGCCGGCGAGCGGCGCGGTGAGAAACATCGCCATGCCCTGCACCGCCATCACCTCGCCAATCTGCAGCGCGCTGTAGCCGCGCACCCGGCCGAGGAACAAGGGCGTGAGGTAGATCAGGGTGAACATGCTCATGCCCAGCACCAGCGACACCAGCGAGGTGAGCGCGAAGTTGCGGTTGCGGAAGGCACGCAGATCGACGATCGGGTGATCGCAGCTGAACATCCGCCAGAAGAACAGCGCGCCGCCCAACGCGGCCAGCAGCAAGCAGAGCGCGACGCTGCGGTTGGCGAGCCAGTCCACCCGCGGCCCCTCGTCGAGCGCGTAGGTCAGGCAACCCAAGAACAGCGCCAGGAAGGCCAGGCCCGGCCAGTCGGTGAGTTTGAAGATCTGCGGCTGCGGCTGATCCAGCCGAACCGTGCTCCAGACTCCCCAGGCGCAGAGCAGGCCGGGCCCGAGATTGACCAGGAACAACCAGTGCCAGCTGGCGATGCCGGTGAGATAGCCGCCGACGCTGGGGCCGATGGAGGGCGCGAGGATCGCCATCAGGCCACCGATCAGCTGCGGCAGCGCGCGACGCTTCGCCTCCGGGAACAGCAGGAACATCGCCGCGAAGGCGGTGGGGATCATGCCGCCGCCGAGAAAGCCCTGCAGCGTGCGGAACAGGATCATCGAGGGCAGATCCCAGGCCAGGGCACAGGCCAGGCTGGCGAGGGTGAAGCCGAGTGCCGAGAGCGTGAAGTAGAGCCGTGTCGACAGCAGCCGGGAGAGGTAGCCGGACAGCGGAATCGCGATCACCTCGGCGATCAGGTAGGCGGTCTGCACCCACTGGATCTCATCGGCGCTGGCCGACAGGCCGGCCTGGATCTGGTTGATCGAGCTGGCGACGATCTGGATGTCGAGGATGGCAATGAAGCTGCCCATCGAGATCGCCAGAAAGCCCAGCCATTCGCGGCGGTGGCGCTCGCGTGCCTGATCGAGGGTTTCGTCGAGCGGCAGGCCGGTGTCGAGGCTGGCGGTGCTCAAGCGGCGTCCCTGTTAGGGCTCCTCCACCCGCTGGCGGTTGGAGCTTGGGAACGGGGACGAGTGCCGACGAGGGAACGCCCCCACCCCGACCCTCCCCCGCAGGCGGGGGAGGGGGAACGGCGGGGGAGTGCGACCGTTCTCGCCGTCACCCAAGTACCGAACGCGAGATCAGTTCCTTCATGATCTCGTTGGTGCCGCCGTAGATCCGCTGCACGCGGGCGTCGGCGAACATGCGGGTGACCAAGTATTCGTTCATGTAGCCGTAGCCGCCGTGCAACTGCACGCACTCGTCGATCACCTGCTGCTGCATGTCGGTGATCCAGTACTTGGCCATCGAGGCGGTAGCGGTGTCGAGCTTGCCGTCCACCACGTCCTGGATGCAGCGGTCAATGAAGGTGCGGGCGATGCGGGTGATGGTCGCCACTTCCGCCAGCTTGTACTTGGTGTTCTGGAACTCGGCGACGGTCTTGCCGAAGGCCTTGCGCTCCTTCACGTACTTCACGGTTTCGGCCAGCGCGCCTTCCATCGCGGCGACGCCGCCGAGGGCGACGATGGCGCGCTCGTAGGGCAGGTCGCTCATCAACTGGATGAAGCCACGGCCCTCGGTGCCGCCGAGCAGGTTCTCGGCCGGGATGCGCACGTCCTCGAAGAACAGCTCGGCGGTGTCCTGCGCCTTCATGCCCATCTTGTCGAGGATGCGGCCGCAGCGGTAACCCTTGAGGTCCTTGGTCTCGACCAGCAGGATCGACAGGCCCTTGGCGCCCGGCAGCGTCGGGTTGGTGCGCGCGACCAGGATCAGGAACTCGGCGAGGTAGCCGTTGGTGATGAAGATCTTCGAGCCGTTGACGACGTAGTGGTCGCCGTCGAGTTCGGCCTTGGTGCGCACGCCCTGCAGATCGGAGCCGGCGCCCGGTTCGGTCATGGCGATGGCGCCGACCAACTGGCCGCTGGCCAGGCGCGGCAGGAACTTCTGCTTCTGTTCCTCGGTGCCGTGGTTGAGTACGTAGTGGGCGGCAATCGAGTGCACGCCCTGGCCGAAGCCGGTGATGCCACGGCGCAGGCACTCCTCGTAGACCACCGCTTCGTGGCGGAAGTCACCGCCGGCGCCGCCGTACTCGGCCGGGATGTCGGTGCACAGGAAGCCCATCTCGCCGGCCTTGCGCCAGATCTCGTGGCCGACGTGGTTCTGCTTGCGCCAGTGTTCGTCGTGGGGAACCATCTCGCCCTCGACGAAGCGCGACACCGCGTCGCGGAACAGTTCGAGATCGGAATCCATCCAGGGCGAAACGTAGGCGCTGTTGGGGGGGCTGACGCGGGCGTTCATGGTGGGGGCTCGGTAGGGAAATTGGGGCGGCAACGATAGCAGCCGTGCCGGAGGGCGTCGCGTCGCGATCCCGGCCGACAGCAAGCCGGTCGACTAGGCGCCGGGCGCCCGTCCGATGACCAGGGCCTGGATCGCGTCCGGGGCCAGCTTGAGCACCAGCAGCGAGGTGACCACGCACTTGGTGGCGCTGATCTTCCAGCCGGTGGCGGTCTTGCGGTACTCGTCTTCGTAGTAGGCGCCGAGCTGGGTCAGGCTGTTCTCGTTGGTGTTGATCAGCTGGTAATGCAGGCTCCAGCGAGCTTCGGCCTGGTTGTCCGCCTTGAGCTGGATCTGCGGGTTGGAGCCGTGGTGCATCTCCACCATGTGGGGGTGGCACCCAATTTGCTTGAACAGCTCGACCAAGGGGTCGGCGGAGTCGAAGCGACCGACCGCGCCGTAGTCGATGGCGACCGGGCCGTCGGCGAAGCAGTCGCGCATGCCGACCGGGTCCTTGGCATCGCAGCAGGCCAGGTAGCGCGCCTTCAGGCTGCGGATCGCGTCCAGGTCCTCCAGCGCCTGCAGGCGGCGTTCTAGGTCGAGGTTTGGCACGGGTCACTCCGTAGAAAAATGTGGTGATTCTGGATTGGACGGGGAAGTCGGCGTGGCCGAATCCCTCATTTGGCGGAGTTTTTCCCAAACACTGAGGCTGACGTCAGTGATACGGGCAATCGGCCGGCGCGCTTGCGGCGCCGGCCCGGTGGTTTTTCAGGGGAGGGTGGCATGGCGGTAAACAAGGACCGGGAGCGGGAGTTCGGCCTGTGGCAGACGGTGGCGCTGGTGGCGGTGCTCGCCATCGGCCTGCTGGTGTTCCTGTCGCGGATGTCCCTGAGTGTCGATCAGGAGCGGCACCAGAGCCGCCTGGCGGCACTGCGGGCGGTCAACAATCTGGATGTCGATCTCAACCGCGCCTTCACCCGCATGCTGGCGGGCGAGGGCGAAGGGGATGCGGCGGACAAGCAGCAGATCAACCAGAAACTGGGCGCCGCCCTGCACGAGCTGGAGAACGGCCCGGCGGCGTTGCGCGGCATCAGTCCCGAGGTGGATGCGACGCTGGATGCCTTCCTGGACACGGTGGAGACCAAGTTCCGGCTCGGCTTCGAGTTCGAGGCCGGCGACACCGTGCTTACCCAGCGGCTCACCAACAATCTCAACGCCCTGTTGCCCTACACCGACTGGGTGCTGCGCGAGACCCCGACCGAACTGCGCGCCAGTCGCGAGGCGGGTCTCAAGGAACTGGTCAACGCGGTGGTCAACCTGGCGGTGGTTCCCACCGCCACCAACACCGAAGGGGTGCGCGCGCGCCTGAACCGGCTGGCCGCCAACGGCGAGGACCTCGGCCCCGGCTATGCCAAGGCCTTCGCCAGCCTGCGCGGTCTGGTCGAGAGCGTGATCGCCGACAAGGCCGAGCTGGTGACCCAGCTGCGCGGCTTTCTCAACCTGCCCACCGGCCCGCAACTGGCGGCGCTGGAACAGGCCTACCAGGGCTGGTATCAGGCCGAGATCGAGGCCACCAACCGCTACCGTGTGATCCTCGCCGCCTACACCGGCCTGCTGCTGCTGGCCCTGGCCTACCTGGGCCTGCGGCTGCGCCAGAGCTATGCCGCGCTGGACAAGGCCAATGCCGGACTCAAGCACGCCAACCGCACCCTGGAGTCGCAGGTGCAGGAGCGCACCAAGGACCTGCGTGGCGCCCTCAGCGAGCTGCGCGAATCGCAGGCGCAGCTGGTGCAGTCGGAGAAGATGGCCTCGCTGGGCCAGATGGTCGCCGGCGTGGCGCACGAGATCAACACGCCGCTGGGCTATGCCCGCAGCAACGCCCGCACGGTGCGCAACACGCTGGTCGAGATCCGCGAGCTGTGCCAGAACCAAGGGCATGCGCTGAGTCTGCTGAGCGCGGCCAATGCCAGCGAGGATGAGATCGCCGCTGCCATCGCCGGCGCCGAGGAGCAGCGCCAGGCGCTCAACCCCGAGGAGCTGATGGCCGATCTCGACAGCCTGCTGGTCGATGCCGACCACGGCCTGGTGCAGATCGCCGATCTGGTTTCCAGCCTCAAGGATTTCTCACGGGTGGACCGCTCGCGCACCGACCTGTTCGACCTGAACGCCGGCATCGATTCGGCGCTGAAGATCTGCAACAACCAGCTCAAGGACCGCATCGAGATTGTTCGCGAGTTCGGCGCGCTGCCGGAAATCGAGTGCTCGCCCTCGCAGCTCAACCAGGTGTTCCTCAACCTCTTGACCAATGCCGGCCAAGCCATCGAGGGCGAGGGCCGCATCCACATCCAGACCCGCGCCGAGCGCAATGGCGTGCAGGTGCGGATCACCGACAGCGGCAGCGGCATGAGCGAGGAGGTGAAGCAGCGCATCTTCGAGCCCTTCTTCACCACCAAGCCGGTGGGCAAGGGCACCGGGCTGGGGCTGTCCATCGTGTTCCGCATCGTCGAGGAGCACGGCGGCCGCATCGAGGTGGAGTCCAAGCTGGGGCAGGGCACCACGTTCATCCTGCACCTGCCGCTGGCGCAGGCACGCCCGGCCGGCGCCGAGGCCGAAGCACTGGCTGCGGCCTGAGGAGCGACGATGAATCAGAGCGCCTCTGTGGTGACCAAGCCGCGCGTGCTGTTCGTCGATGACGAGCCGAGAGTGCTGACCAGCATGCGCATGCAGTTTCGCGGCCAGTACGAGATGTACTTCGCCGAGGGCGGCCACAAGGCGCTGGAGTTCCTGAAGACCGCGACCGTGGACGTGATCGTCAGCGACCAGCGCATGCCCGGCATCACCGGCATCGAGGTGCTGCGCGCGGCGCGCGAGCTGAACCCGCATGCGATGCGCATCCTGCTCACCGGCTACTCCGATCTCAATGCCATCATCGACTCGGTGAACGAGGGCGAGATCTTCCGCTTTGTCAGCAAGCCCTGGGACAACGATGTGCTGGCCAGCACCGTCGCCAACGCGGCGGCGGCGGCCAAGCTCAGCCAGCAGGCCGCCGCCGTTCCTGAACCGATCACACCCGAGCCGGAGCGCGACGCACCCGGCGTGCTGGTGCTGGACGACGATCCGCGCATGGCGGCGAAGATCCAGGTGATTCTCGGCGACCAGTTCAAGGTCTATGGCGCCGCCAGCATGGACGAGGCCGTGCAGCGTCTGGAGCAGGCCAGCATCGGTGTGGTGATCTCCGATACCCGGGTGCAGAACCAGCCGGTGGTGAGCCTGATCGGCAGCCTCAAGCAACACCAGCCGCAACTGGTGTCGGTGATCCTCACCGAGCGCGCCGATGCCGGCGCCGCCATCGAGCTGATCAACCAGGGCCAGATCTACCGGCTGATCACCAAACCCATACAGGACATCGCCTGCCGCATCACCGTCAACTCCGCGCACAAGCAGCATCAGAAGCTGGCGCTGAACCCGGTGCTGCAGCGCCGTTACGAAGTCGAGGCGCCAGCGCCGACCGCCGCCGCGCCGCCGCCGGCGCTCAAGCTGCTGGACCGCATCCGCTCACTGCGCTCCTGGGCCAGCGGCCGCAGCTGAGGCGCGGCCCATTGCGGATCTCGGATCTCGAATTGAACGGCGGCAGGCGGCGCGGCTGCTTCGCCGCAATCCGCCAAATCTCCTACAAGTGGACGAGGCAGCCCCGGTAGGCCTCGTAAATCCTGCGTCAAATCACAAGGTCTGGCGCAGGACGGTGCTCCGCACGCATGGGGTGCCGCCGAGGTCGGGCCGATAAAGAACCGGCGCTCTCCCCTCATCCAGGTCGCGCCGATCAAGGAGAGGAGACGGAATGAACCTGCGACTGCTGTTGCCGGGTCTGGCGGCTGGGGTGTCCATCGGCATTCTGATCTTCCTGCTCAAGATGACCCAGAGCGTCGACAGCGACCTGCACCAGGCGCGGCTCGACAATCTGCGGGCGGTCAACAATCTCGACGTCGAACTCAATCGCGGCTTCACCCAGACCCGCGCCAGTTCCATCGCCGACTCCGCCGGCGACCGCTCGCGCATCACCCAACAATTGGGCGAGGCCCTGGACCGCTTGGAGAAAGGCCCGCAGGCGCTGACCGGTCTGAGCGCCGAGCTGGACACCGCCCTGCAGGCCTTCTACGAAACGGTGGAAAGCAAGTTTGGCCTGGGTTTCGACTTCGAGGCGCGCAATTCCATCCTCACCCAGCGCCTGATCGCCGGCCTGGATGCGGTCCCGGTGCGGGTCAACGCCCTGCTCGCCGCCACCGCCCCCGAGCGGCGTGATGAAGTGGTCGAGCTGAGCGACCAGCTGAAGAGCGAGGTGATCAACTTCGGCGTCACGCCCTCTCCGATCAATATCGCTTCGATCAACCAGTTGCTGGACAAGCTCGATGCCGCCGCCGAGGGACAGGGCGAGGCCTACAAGACCGCCGCCAGCGAGCTACGCGGCAAGGTCGTGGAAGTGATCGCCGACAAGACCGAGCTGGTGGACAAGCTCAAGGACTTCCTCAACCGCCCCACCGGCCCGCAGTTGCAGACGGTGGAAGCCGCCTACAGCCGCTGGTACCAGGGCGAAGTGGCCATCGCCAACCAGTACCGGCTGTATCTGGCGGCGTTTGCCGGCACGCTGCTGCTGGTGCTGGGTTACCTGGGGCTGCGCTTGCGCCGCAGCTATGCCGAGCTCGACCGGGCCAACGCCGGCCTGGCCAGCGCCAACGAGCATCTGGAAGAGCAGGTGCAGCTGCGCACCAACGACCTCAGCGTCGCGCTCGACGATCTGAGCAGCACCATGAAAAACCTGCGCGAGTCGCAGGCGCAGCTGGTGCAGTCGGAGAAGATGGCCTCGCTGGGCCAGATGGTTGCCGGCGTGGCGCACGAGATCAACACGCCGCTCGGCTATGCCCGCAGCAACGCCGAGATCGTCCGCAACTCGCTCGGCGACATTCGCGAGCTCTGCGGCGCGCAGGACCGCGTGCTGAGCCTGATGACCGCCGCCAATGCCAGCGACGAGGAAGTTGCCGAAGCCATGGCCGTCGCCGAGGAGCGGCGCCAGAGCGTGCCGGCGGCGGAGCTGATGGAGGACCTCGACAGCCTGCTGCGCGACACCGACCACGGCCTGGCGCAGATCGCCGAGCTGGTGTCCAGCCTCAAGGACTTCTCGCGGGTGGACCGCTCGCGCGCCGACCTGTTCGATATCAATGCCGGCATCGACTCGGCGCTGAAGATCTGCAACAACCAGATCAAGCACCGGGTCGCGGTCGAGCGGCTGTTCGGCGACACCCCGCAGATCGAGTGCTCGCCCTCGCAGCTCAACCAGGTGTTCCTGAACCTGTTCACCAACGCCGCCCAGGCCATCGACGGCGAGGGCCTGATCACGGTGATGACCGGCGCCGAGCCGGGGGGCGTCTACGTGAAGATCACCGACAGCGGCAGCGGCATGAGCGAAGAGGTGCAGCGGCGCATCTTCGAGCCCTTCTTCACCACCAAGCCGGTGGGCAAGGGCACTGGCCTGGGCCTGTCCATCGTGTTCCGCATCATCGAGGAGCATGGCGGCCGCATCGAGGTCGAATCGACGCCGGGCATCGGCAGTTGCTTCACCATCCACCTGCCGCTGCGGCAGCCACGCAGCGATGCCGGCGAGCGGCTGGCCGCCTGAGAGGATTTCCGCGATGACCAATCCGCCTGGAGCCAAGCCCCGCGTCCTGTTCGTCGATGACGAGCCGCGCGTGCTCACCACCATGCGCATGCTGTTCCGTGGCCACTACGAGGTCTACTTCGCCGAGGGCGGCGCGCAGGCGCTGGAGCTGCTCAAGGCGCAGCCGGTGGACGTGATCGTCAGCGACCAGCGCATGCCGGGCATGACCGGCATCGAGTTGCTGCGCGCAGCGCGCGAGCTGAATCCGCATGCGATGCGCATCCTGCTCACCGGCTATTCCGACCTCAACGCCATCATCGGCTCGGTCAACGACGGCGAGATCTTCCGCTTCGTCAACAAGCCCTGGTCCAACGAGGTGCTGGCCAGCACCGTCGCCAATGCGGCCGCAGCGGCCAAGGCCAGTCTGGCGGTCGGCAACGCGCCGGACTCGGCGCCCGGCACCGAGGCCGCCGACGGCGAGGCGCCGGGCGTGCTGGTGCTGGACGACGATCCGCAGATGCCCTCGCGCATCCAGGCCATCCTCGGCGCCAGCTACCGGGTGTTCGGCGCCAGCAACATGGACGAGGCGGTAAACCGGCTGGAACAGGAGCGCATCGGCGTGGTGATCTCCGAGACCCGCGTGCAGGACCATCCGGTGGTGAGCCTGATCGGCACGCTCAAGCAGCACCACCCGGAGCTGGTGTCGGTGATCCTCACCGAGCGCGCCGACGCTGGCGCCGCCATCGAGCTGATCAACCAGGGCCAAATCTACCGGCTGATCACCAAGCCGATCCAGGATGTCGCCTGCCGCATCACCGTCAACTCCGCGCACAAGCAGCACCAGAAGCTGGCGCAGAACCCGATCCTGCATCAGCGCTACCAGGTGGAGAAGCTGCCCGAGCCGGCGCCGGGCGCAGCGCCACCGCCGACGGTGAAGTTCCTCGACCGCATCCGCTCGCTGCGCAGTTGGGTGACCGGCCGCGCCTGAGGCGCGGCCTATTGCGGATCTCGGATTGCGGATTTTGGATTGAACAGCGGGAAGCGGTGCAGCAGCTTCGCCGCAATCCGCAATCCGCAATCCGCAATCCGCAATCCGCAATCCGCAATCCGCAATCCGCAATCCGCAATCCGCAATCCGCAATCCGCAATCCGCAATTGCCCCGTCTCCCCCAAACAGGTGAAGGCGCCATCGCCCGCCGCCTCTACCGTGCAGCTCTGTCAGAGTGAGGAGAGGGGCGATGGCGCTGGACGACAAGGCGCAAGGCCGCGTGATCAGCGGCGAGGTCTGGAACGAGTTCTGTGACACGCTCAAGCGCGCCGGTCAGCAGGTGCTGCGACCCGAAGCGCCCGCCGACGAGCTGACCCGCGCCGAGGGCTGGCGCTATCTCTCGCGGCTGCTGCGCATCGGTCTGGAGATGCACCTGGAGTTCGCCGACCCTGACTTTCCCGGCTTCTTCCTGCCCTCGCACGAGACCGGCAAGATCGGCGCCGACAATCCCGACAACAAGTACCTGTTCGCCAAGATCAACGGCGCCAACCAGTACCGCATCCGTGGCACCCGTGGCACGGTGGCCTATCTCACCCTCGGCAGCCAGAAGGGCGGCTACGAGACCGACGGCAAGATGGAGCAGACCGGCTTCATCGACGCCAAGGAACTGCAACTCGACACCGAGGGCCGCTTCGAGATCGTGCTCAGCGCCGAGCGGCCGGAAGGGGTCGCCAACTGGCTGCGCATCGAGCCGGCCAGCAATGCGGTGATCGTCCGTCAGACCTTCAACGACCGCCGTGCCGAGCAGCCCGCGCAGATGACCATCGAGCGCATCGGCAGCGCTGCCACGCCGGCACCGCTGTCGGCCGAGCGGCTGGAGAAGGGCCTGGGCAACGCCGCGCGCTTCGTCGAAGGCACCGCGACGCTGTTCGCCAACTGGGCGCAGAGCTATCTCGCGCAGCCCAACCAGTTGCCGCCGGCCGATCAGGCGCTGTGCCAGCGGGTCGGCGGCGATCCCAACATCTTCTACTACCACGCCTACTGGAAGCTGGCGCCCGACGAGGTGCTGCTGGTCGAGCTGCCACGGGTGCCGGACTGCCGGTTCTGGAATCTGCAGATCAACAACTGGTGGATGGAGTCGCTCGACTACCGCTACCACCGCATCTGCCACAACCTGCATTCCGCCCGCCTCAACGCCGACGGCAGCCTGCGGCTGGTGCTGGCGCACCGCGACCCCGGCCACCCCAACTGGCTCGACACCGCCGGCCATGCCGAGGGCACCTGGTGCTTCCGCTGGGTCGGCGCCAAGGAAGTGATCCACCCCACCACGCGCGTGCTCAAGCTCGCCGACTACCAGAAGGAACTGCCGCAATGAGCAGCGACACGCTCGTCCCCGATGCCCTCGAAGCCGCCGCCGTCGAACAGTCCGGCGGCCTGAAGAACTTCGGCCTGCCCTCGCACCGGCCGGGCCTGGAAAAGCTCTGCGCCTCCCTGAACGGGGAGGCCAATCTGTCCGACTTCGGCCGTGGCCTGCTGCAGCAGAAGATCGTCGAGATGCTGGTCAACCGCCTGCGCATCGAGGACTGGTTTGCCAAGCATCCCGAGATCGCCCAGGAGACCATCGCCGCGCCGGTGGTGATCGTCGGCCTGCCGCGCACCGGCACCACGCTTTTGCAGCGCGTGCTGGCCTGCGACCCGCGCTTCTACTCCATGCCCTGGTGGGAATCGCGTTATCCGGTGCCCTTTCCTGGCGAGGACGTGAAGGCGCCCGTGCAGCGCATCGAGCGCGCGCGTGGCGAAGTGAAGGTGATGGTCGAGGCCATGCCCAAGCTGCTCTCCATCCACCCGATGGACGCCGACCAGGCCGACGAGGAGGTGATGCTGATGGAGCATTCCTTCCGCGCCTCGTTCAACGCCTACGCCCATGTGCCGAGCTACATGGACTGGTTGCACGGCACCGACGAGACCCCGACCTACGAGTACCTCAAGCGGGTGCTGCAATTCCTGCAATGGCAGAAGCGCCAGCGCGGCGTCAGCGCCGAGCGCTGGGTGCTGAAGGCGCCGCACCATCTGCTGCGCATGGGCCTGCTGCTGAAGCTGTTCCCCGACGCCCACATCGTCCAGGCCCACCGCGATCCGGTGGAGACCATCCCCTCGATCGCCAGCATGATCCACACCCTGTGGGCGATCTACGGCGCCGCGCCCGATGCGAAGGCCGCTGGCCGCGAGTGGAATGACCTGATGGTGCAGGCCTTCCACCACACCATGCAGGTGCGCGAGGCCAATCCCAAGCCGTTCATCGACGTGCGCTTCATCGACACCGTCAAGCGGCCGTTCGAGGTGGTGCAGGCGATCTACCGCCACCTCGGTATCGCCCTCACTCCGGAGGCCGAGCAGGCGATGCGCCAGTGGCTGGAGAAGAACAGTCGCGACAGCCGCGCCGCCCACGACTACAAGCCGGAGGACTTCGGTCTGAGCGTCGAGCAGTTGCAGCGTGATTTCGCCGATTACCACCGCAAGTACATCGAAGCCTGACCCTGCTGGCGCTGCTGGTCGGGCGCGCGGCTGCAAGCAACAACCCACTAGAAGAACTGAGGAGAAACAAGATGCTGCTCAAGGACAAGATCGTGGTGGTATCCGGCATCGGCCCCGGCCTGGGCGTGAAGCTCGCCATCGAGGCCGCGCGCGAAGGCGCGGCCGGCGTGGTGGCCGCCGCGCGCAGCGCCGAGAAGCTGGCCGACGCCGAGGCGCGGGTGAAGGCGGTGAACCCCAATTGCAAGGTGCTGAAGGTGGTCACCGACATCACCAAGGTCGCCGACTGCGAGCGCCTGGCCGCGCAGGCGGTACAGACCTTCGGCCGCGTCGATGCCCTGGTCAACAGCGCCTTCGTGCACGGCGACATGGACTACGCCTCCACCGCCAATCTGGAGACCTGGAAAGAGGTCATCAACACCAATCTGATCGGCACCCTGCAGATCACCCAGGCGCTGATCCCGCAGATGAAGGCGCAGAAGTCCGGCGCCATCGTCATGATCAACACCATGGCGGTGCGCCAGGTGCCGCCGCTGGGCGAGGCCGGCTATGCGGCCTCGAAGGCGGCACTGGCCAACAGCAGCAAGTGGCTGGCCAAGGAGCTGGGGCCGAGCGGCATCCGCGTCAACACCGTCCACATGGGCTGGATGTGGGGCGCGCCGGTGCAGGGCTATATGGAATGGCAGGCCAGCGAACACAAGATTCCGCTGGAGACGCTGAAAGGCCAGGTCGAAGCCGGCATCCCGCTGGGCCGCATGCCCACCGACGACGAATGCGCGCGCGCCGCGCTGTTCCTGGTGTCCGACTACGCCAGCGCGGTGACCGGCGCGGCACTGGATGCCAACGGCGGCATGTACATGCCCTGAGGTAATTCCCTCTCCCCTTGTGGGAGAGGGCTAGGGAGAGGGGTAGCGGTGGCGTGGCCACCGTGCTGTTTAATACGAGCGGGCTGGGCGCTGCGCGCCGCCCCCTCTCCCCAACCCCTCTCCCACCAGGGGAGAGGGGCTCTGACGCAGAGGAGCTGTCGATGGAAAAAGTCATCTACGTCGTCTGGCGCGATCCGGCACTGAGCGTCGAGGAATTCGGCCAGCGGCTGCGCAAGACCCTGGCGCCACGCCTGAAGACGCTGGGTGCGCGCGGCCTGCGCATCAATGTCGCGGATGCCGCCGTCGAGGCCGGTGCCGGCCTGCGCCAGACCCACAGCAATCCGCCGGTGGAAGCGCTGGTGCAGGTCTGGCTGCACAGCGCCATCGACGCCTTGCGGGCGCCGGTGGATGGCGTCATCGCCAGCGTCGCCGCGCGCTTCGACGCCTATCTGGTCACCGAGTCGGTGCCCTTGCCCAATACCGAGCATCCGTCGTCCGGCCACGGCCAGCGCAGCGAGGGCTTCGCGCAGATCGCGCTGTTCCCGCGCAAGCCGGGCCTGAGCGACGAGGCCTTTCTCGACCTCTGGCAGAACCAGCACACTACGGTGGCGGTCGAGACCCAGTCCAACTTCGAGTACGTGCAGAACCGCGTGGTGCGGGCGCTGACGCCCTGCGCCCGCGCCATCGACGCCATCGTCGAGGAGGGTTTCCCCGCCGGCGCGCTCAACGATCCGCAACTGTTCTTCGACGCCCAAGGCGATCCGGCGAAGTTCGACAAGAACCTGAAGGCGATGATGGACAGTGTCGGCCGCTTCATCGACATGAGCCGCATCGACGTGACGCCGACCAGCCAGTACTGCATGTTCTGAGGGCCTCATGAGCACGGCACTGCAGCGGGTCATCGGCGGTGAAAGCTGGGCCGCTTACTGCGAGGGGCTGAAGGCCGCTGGTGAGACCATCCTGCGCGCCGACGCCCCCGACAGCCTGCTCGACCGCGCCGAAGGCTGGCGCCTGCTAAGCCGCTACGCGCGTCTGGGCTTGCAGATGATGCTGGAGTTCGCCGACCCGGATTTCCCGGTGTTCTACGCGGCCTCGGACGACACCATCAAGGTCTTCCTGCCCAATCCGGACAACCTCTATTGCAACGCCACCATCGCCGGTGACCGCGAGTACCGGGTCCACGGCCGGCGTGGCTCGGTGGCCTATCTGTCGTTCGGGACCAAGGCCAATCGCTACGCCATCGACGGCACCATGGCGTCCACTGGTGAGCTGGAAGCCAAGGAGATGCGGATCGACGCCGATGGCCGCTTCGAGCTTTTGCTGAGCGCCCGGCCGCAGCCTGGCAACTGGCTGCCGATGGCGGCCGACTCCAGCATGCTGATCGTGCGTCAGACCTTTCTCGACCGCCGGACCGAGACCGCTGCCGAGCTGCACATCGAGTGCCTGAGTGCGCCTTCCGCGCCGGCGCCGCTGTCGGCAGCGGCACTGGACGCCGGCCTGACGCGGGCGCTGGCCTTCGTGCAGGGCACCGCCAAGCTGGTCGCTGACTGGGCGGCCTGGGTGGCGCAGCATCCCAACCAGTTGGCGGCAGCGCCCTATGTGGCGGCCTCGATGCGGGTCGGCGGCGATCCCAAGATCTGCTACTACCACGGTTATTGGCGACTGGCGCCCGACGAGGCGCTGCTGATCGAGACCGAGGTGCCCGACTGCCCGTACTGGAACTTCCAGCTCGCCAACCACTGGCTGGAATCGCTGGACTGCCAGCACCGGCGCGTGCATCTGAACAAGCACGATGCCCGGCTCAATCCCGACGGCAGCCTGACGTTGCTGATCGCCGCCGAGGATGTCGGCGTCGGCAATTTCATCGACAGTGACCACCATGCGCAGGGCGGCATGCTGCTGCGCTGGGTCGGCGCCGACGCGCACCCGCAGCCGCGCTGCCGGGTGGTGAAGCTGGACGCGCTGCGCCATCGCGCTCGCTGACTACTTACGCCGCCAGGTCCATGCCCAGGCTGCGGCGCGCCTACTGGGCCGTTCGCTTCTCGCGTTCGGAATAGGTTTCCCGCTCCACATTCAGGCAGGCCTCGCGTTCGGCGCGGGGCAGGCGCTCGCAGTCCTTCAGCCGCGCGGGCTGGCTGCTGGCGTAGATCTGCTCGGCGGTGCAGCCGCTAAGACTCAGCAGCGTGACGACAATCAGTGGCAGCCGCTGGCGCATGCGAGGCTCCTGGGTGTTCTGGGCTGGATGGGCTAGCTGTCCCAGCCCGATCCGGGAATCTTACCGGCGACCTGGGTGGGATCGTCCCAGAGCACCGAGGCGTCGGGATCGACCACGCCGAGGAAGCGCTTCAGCAGCGACTTGAGGATGGCCCCGTCTTCGGCGCCCATGCGCTCCAGGATCTCCAGCTCCACCGCTTTGGCGGCGGAGATCAGCCGCAGGGCGGTGTCGCGGCCGGCTTCGGTGAGGCGGTACTCGGCGACATCGCTCTCGGCGGTCATCGCCAGTTGCGCCACCAGGCCGCGCTCGGCCAGGGCGGGTAGCCGGCTGGCGCTGGGCTGGCGCAGCACGGCGGCGAGACCGGCGTCGAGTTCGCTGGTGCTGATCAGTGGTCGCAGGGTGAGCGTGGACAGCAGGTAGAAGTCGTCGTCGCTCAGGCTCTGGTCGGCGAGTTGGGCGCGGATCTGGCCGAAGAACTGGAAGTGGCTGCGGCCGAGCAGATAGCCGAGAAAGCCCTCGTTGAAGCTGCCGGAGAGCGCGGCGCTGCGCGGCTTGGCATCCGGGGCCTCGCGGCGGGTGGCGTGCGCGTACTTGCCGCCGTGGAACACCAGCGGCGCGGACTCGCTGCGGCTGAAGTTGAGCACCTGGCCGACGAAGATGATGTGGTCGCCGCCTTCGTACTGGAAGGCGTTCTTGCACTCGAAGCGGGCGGTGCAGCCTTTCAGCAGCGGCACGCCGCCGACGCCGGTTTCGATGTCCAGGCCGGCGAACTTGTCGATGCCGCGCCGCGCGAAGCGGCCGGAGAGTTCCTCCTGGTCGCTGGCCAGCACATGCACCGCCCAGTGCTCGGCGGCGCGGAACACCGGCAGGCTGGCGGCGGTTTCGGCCAGGCTCCAGAGCACCAGCGGCGGATTCAGCGACACCGAGTTGAAGCTGTTGGCGGTCAAGCCGATCAGGCTGCCGTCGGCGGCCTTGGTGGTGATGATGGTGACGCCGGTGGCGAAGGCGCCCAGGGCCTTGCGGAATTCGGCGGCGTCAAATGCGGTGCTCATGCGGGGTTTCCTGCGGCTGGAATCGACGGAAGAGCGCCATGTTGCCAGCCTGCGGCGCCTGCCGTCATACCTTAGATGCCGTAGCCGCGGCGGCGCCTGGACAATAAAAAGCCGGGTGACGCGCCCGCGTCACCCGGCCCGGTATGGCGCTTACAGGTTGTACTTGATGTTGAGGGCGAGGTAGTCGCGATCAGCGTAGGGGTTCTGGAACACCACCGGGCTGCCGCGCATGACGCGCTCGGCGTCGCCGAAGAATTTCTGGTAGCTGATACCGACTTCCAGGTTTTGCAGGTACTGCATGCCCAGACCGACGCCAAGGCGCTGGTCGCCCTCGCCGTAGAGCGGACCGAAGGCGCCGCTGATGGAGGGATTGCCCTTGCCTATCGCGCCCCAGGACAGGGTGTGCTTCAGGTCCCAGCCGTCCAGCACGTTGCGGCGGGTGCCCAGCGCCAGCATCTGGTAGCCCCAGGAATTGCGGTTGCCGAACAGTTGCTTGCCGTCGCCGACCGGGATGATGCCGGGCTGCGATTCCACCGCGTCCACCGAGTAGACGTGGTGGTAGGCGACTTCGCCGACCAGGGCGAGGTCATCAATGTAGAAGTCCGGGTTGCCGGCGTAGATCGCCGACAGCAGCGCCTGGCCGATGTTGGCGCGGGTGAAGACCGGGCTGAGCACGCCGGAGATGATGGTCTGCACCTGGGTGTCGATGCCCTGGTGGTAGTTGAACTCGCCACCGACGTTGAACGGCCCCAGCGTGCTCGAGAAGCTCATGCCGTAGAGCTTGATGCCGCCGTAGTACTTGATCTGGTAGGTCTCGGGGACGTACTGGTTGAACAGGGCGGTGGTGATGTCGACATTGGTGCCCGGCACGGTGCCGACATAGGCGAAGCCGGGGTTGAGCTGCACCGTCGGGTTGGCGTCGGCGTAGCGCAGGTGGAAGAAGCCCAGGGTGGTGCCGGGGGTGATCGCCCACTTCAGGCCGGTGCCCCACTGGCCCCAGTTGCTGGGATTGATGTCTTCCTTGCGGAACACGTAGATGTTGGGCGAGGCATTGAGCAGGAACTGCCCCAGGCCACCAAACTCGCAGAGCCCGCTGAGATCGACTGGCAGGCCGGGCACGAAGGTGCCGAGGTCGAGCAGGCCCGGGCAGCCGTCGAGGTAGGCCGGGTTGATCGAGCCGTGGGTGAAGGTGGCACCCGGGCCGATCAGGTCGGCCGGCGAGAGGAAGTCGCCGGTGGGGAAGACCTCGGTCGCCGCGAAGTCCAGCTTGTAATAGCCCAACAGGGTCAGGGTGTTGCTCAGCGACAGCTGCAAGCCGACCTGGTTGCCGGGCAGCAGCAGTTCCTTGATCTCGGCGCCGGGCACCGAGGAGCGGGTGGCGTCGGCGCGGCCCTGCGACAAGGCGATGCCGCGCATGAACAGGCTCTCGCCCCAGGCGATCACCTGCTGGCCGACGCGCAGATTCAGTGCCACCTCGTCGGTGAAGCTGTGGTCGAAGTAGGCGTAGGCATCCAGCAGCCGCGCGCGCATGCCGTCGTAGCGGCGCGTTTCGCTGGTGAACTGGTTGTTGGGGATGCCCATGGTGTTGACCGTGGCCGGCGAGTCGTTGTCGTTCTTCTGCCGGTACACCTGGTCGTAGAAGGCGTCGCCGCTGAAGATGGCGCCGTAGTTCTCGCGCTTGAACTGCAGCTCGCTGAACGCGGTGATGCGGTTGTGCACCAGCGAGTACTGCTTGAAGTTGCGGTTGCCGTCGTCGATGTTGATGGTGCTGGGCAGGCCGGTGTGGGTGAAGCCGGCGATCTGCACCGGCTGCCCCGGCGTCGGATTGAGGATCGGTGCGCCCGCCACCAGGGGATCGACCTGGCCGTTGATCAGCGACTGATCCGGGTTCTTCAGGCGCATCGCCGCCGCGTAGTTGAGCGAGGTCCGGTACTCGATATCCGTTCCCCACAGGTCCAGCGAGCCGGCCTGGGCCAGGCTGCTGGCTAGCAGTGCGGCGGCCGCCGCGATCCGCCGTAGTGTCCGCGACCCTGAATCACCCATCGTTTTCTCCTCGCACTTTCGTTGTTGTCGGGTAGTGACCCGACTTGTCGTGTTTTTTTGCAGTCCACACCCTAAGTGAGGCCGTCCCGCGACAACCTCACCCGAACTGATTAGTGGCTCAGCCAGTGGAGTGTCGCCACTGGCGGCAGGCTCTGAAGTCATGCACCGTATGGGCGAAAACCAAGAGGCGCGAGGCTACGGCAGGGCCATCGCGCCACCGGCGGAGGAGAACCTGCATGCAATACCTGAGTCCCATCGACGCGGCCTTCCTGCGCATGGAATCCAAGCGCACGCCCATGCACGTCGGCGCGCTGATGACCTTCCGGCTGCCGGACGAGGCGCCGCCCGATTTCGTGCGCGCCCTGATGCTGCGGATGCGCGAAAAGCCGTTCATGCCCGAGCCGTTCAACTGCAAGCTGGCGCGCGGCAAGCTGGCGCCGGCCTGGGTGGAGACCAAGGTCGACATGGACTACCACCTGCGTCACTCGGCGTTGCCATTCCCCGGCGGTGAGCGCGAGCTGGGCCAGCTGGTGGCGCGCCTGCACTCGCACCCGCTGGATTTTTCCCGGCCGCTTTGGGAATGCCACCTGATCGAGGGCCTGGATCCGGAGCTGGACCCGGGCAGTGGTGAACCGCGCGGACGCAGTCGGCGTTTCGCCTTGTACTTCAAGGCGCACCACTGTGCCATCGACGGCATGGGCGCCATGCGCATGGTGCAGAAGTGGCTATCCACCGACCCCGGCAACCGCGACACCCCGGGGCCCTGGATCCTCGCCGCCAAGCCGCCGCGCGAGGAGCGCGCGCGCACGCCCGCTGGCCTGCTGGAGCGCCTGCGTCAGCCGGCGGCGGCAGCGGCGGAGCAGGCGCAGGGCATCGGCGAGCTGGTGCGCACCCTCGGCAAGATGCTGCAAGGCGAGGACAGCAGCGCCCGCGTCGCGCTGCAGACGCCGCGCAGCCGCTTCAATGTGCCGGTCTCGCAGCAGCGCCGCCTCGGCACCCAGATCCTCGAACTGCCACGGATCAAGGCCATCGCCAGCGCCACCGGCACTACCGCCAACGACGTCATGCTGGCGGTGGTGGGTGGCACCATCCGCCGTTACCTACAGGAGCTGGGGGCACTGCCGGCCAAGTCGCTGCTGGCCTCGGTGCCGGTGGCGCTCAAGCGCAACGACGGCAAGATGGGCAATGCCGCCGCCGGCTTCGTGGTGCCTATGGGCACCGAACTCGACGATCCACGGCAGCGACTGGAGCGCATCCACCGGATCACCGTGCGTGGCAAGAACGAGGTCAACGGCATGCCCTACGCCGCGCAGATGCAGTTCGCGCTGCTGGGCATCGCGCCGCTGATGATGGGGCAGATGTCGGGCCTGCTGCCGAAGATGCCGCCGTTCTTCAATGTGGTGGTGTCGAACGTGGTGCTGTCGCGCGAGCGGCTGTACCTGATGGGGGCCGAGCTGGAGGCGATGTATCCGGTGTCCTTCCTGTTCGACGGCTATGCCCTGAACGTCACCCTGGTCGGCTATGCCGACCGCGTGGCGGTGGGCTTTCTCGGCTGCCGCGACGCCATCCCCAGCCTGCAGCGGCTGGCGGTGTACACCCGCGATGCCCTGGCGGAACTGGAGCAGGCGCTCGGTCTGGCCGACAGCGGCTACGGCGTGGCGGCGCCAGCGGCCGCCGATGCGCAGCCGGTGGTCCGCGCCAAAGCCAAGCCCAGGAGCAGGGACAAGACCAAGGTCAAGCCCAAGCCCAAGGTCAAGCCCAGGACGCTATCGGGCGAAGCCGTAAAGCCAGCCCGATCCGCGCCGGCGAAGCCGCGCGCGCGCGCCGCGCGGAAGGCCGTGAAATCCCGGCTAGCCGAGACGCAAAAGGGCTAGGCCGAGCAGGGCGGGCAAGGCCTGGACGTAGAGGATCTTCTTGCCGACGGTCGCCGCGCCGTAGACACCGGCGACGATCACGCAGGCGAGGAAGAAGGTCTTGATCGCCAAGCCCTCGGCGCCCAGCCACAGCCCCCAGATCAGGCCGGCGGCGAGAAAGCCGTTGTACAGCCCCTGGTTGGCGGCGAGCGTCTTGGACGCGGCGGAGAACTCGGCGGTGAGCCCGAAGGTCTTGCGTCCGTAAGGCGTGTCCCAGAGGAACATCTCCAGGATCAGGAAGTAGATGTGCAGCAGCGCGACCAGCGCGATGACGCCATTGGCGATCTGGCTCATGAAGCGACTCCCTGGAAGTGGTGCGCGGCAGTCTGCCACGCCGGCCGCCGCATCAGGACTGCGGGAAGTGCACCGGCTGCGGGCCGCGCAGCTTCGGCCGGACCACCACGGTACCGGCCAGCTTGTCGTGCCAGCCCTGCTTGCGGGCGTCGATGCCGACCCAGAGGATGCCGAGGAAGAACGGGATCATCGCCACGAAATAGCCCAGATAGCGCGCCAGCAGCTGGCGGGTGCTGGGCTTGCCGCCGGTCTGGGCGTCGACGATGCGCGCCGACAGCAGCATCTTGCCCGGTGTCGCCTGCCGGGCGATCCAGAACGCCAGCACCGCCAGCGCCGGTAGTACGTAGGAGATCAGCAGGTCGAGCACGCCGGTATCGCTGCTCGGGTCGGTCCAGTAGTCCCAGCCGTAGAACACCGTCAGCAGCGGCCAGATCAGCAGGCCGATCAGCAGGGTGTCGACCAGCGAGGCGCCGACCCTGGCCCAGAAGCCCACGTATTCCAGCTCGGTTGTGTCCACGTTCACTCCTGAAAAGAGGTGATTGCCGGCAGCGGATCGCCCGCGCCGGCGCCCGGCCGTCGGCTCAGCCGGGTGCGCCGACGGTGAGGATCTTCATCGCGTTGGTACCGCCCGAGCCATTGTTGTCGCCCTTGGTCAGCAGCACCCGGTCGCCGTCCTTGAGCAGGCCGCGCTGCTTGAGCGCGCTGATGGCTTCCTGCACCGTGCCCAGGCCGTCGGGAGAGCTGGGCCGGAACAGCACCGGGTAGACGCCGCGGCACAGGGCCATGCGCCGGCGGGTGCGGTCGTGCGGGGTCAGCGCGTAGATCGGAATGTAGCGCTCGACCCGGCTCATCATCAGCGGCGAGGAGCCGGACTCGGTCAGCGCCAGGATCGCCTGCGCGTGCATGCGCTGGGCGGTCCAGGCGGTGGCCATCGCCACCGCCTCGTCGATGCGCTTGAAGTGCGAGTCGCTGCGGCTGCCGCTGATGTCCGGCGCCGGATGCGCTTCGGCACCGAGCACCACCCGCGCCATCGCCTCCACCGCCTTCACCGGGTATTTGCCGCTGGCGGTTTCGGCGGACAGCATCACCGCATCGGTGCCGTCCATGACCGCGTTGGCGACGTCGAGCACCTCGGCGCGGGTGGGGATGGGGTTGGTGATCATCGACTCCATCATCTGGGTCGCGGTGATCACCATCTTGTTGCCCTCGCGGCCGGCGGCAATGATCTTCTTCTGCCAGCCCGGCAGTTCGGCATCGCCGATCTCCACGCCGAGATCGCCGCGCGCGACCATCACCGCATCGCTGGCCTGGACGATCTGTTCGAGATTGGTGAGCGCTTCGGCGCGCTCGATCTTCGCCACCAGCTGGGCGTGGCCGCCGGCTTCGTGCAGCAGGTTGCGGGCCTCGTGCATGTCGGCCGCCGAGCGCGGGAAGGAGACCGCGAGAAAGTCGCAGTCCCAGTTGGCGGCATGGCGGATGTTGGCCTTGTCCTCGTCGGTCAGCGCCGCTGCCGACAGGCCGCCGCCGAGTTTGTTGATGCCCTTGCGGTTGCTGAGCACGCCGCCCTGGGTCACCAGGCAGTCGATACGGGTGCCTGCGACCTGCTCCACCCGCATGGCGATGGCGCCGTCGTTGAGCAGCAGGATGTCGCCGGGGAACACGTCGTGCGGCAGCCGCCGGTAGGCGCAGCCGACCACGCTCTGGTTGCCGCCCTTGGGGTCGTGGGCGGTGTCGAGCGCGAAGGCGGCACCCTCGACCAGTTCGACCGGGCCATTGGCGAAGGACTCGATGCGGATCTTCGGCCCCTGCAGGTCGGCGAGGATGCCGATGTCGCGGCCCAGTTCGGCGGCCGCTTCGCGGACCGCGACGATGCGGCGGGCGTGATCCTCGGCGCTGCCATGGCTGAAGTTGATGCGCATGACGTCGGCACCGGCCGCCACCAGTGCGCGCAGTACGCCCGGGGCATCGGTGGCAGGGCCGAGGGTGGTGACGATCTTGGTGCGGCGGACGGTCTTGGGGCTGAAGGGCATTGGAACTCCTGTATGCCCCATAGATTAACGCTCCCGCATGACCGCTCCGTGCCGAGGGCGGATCAATGGCCGCTTATCGTCCGCCGAACAGGGGGCGCTCAGTGCCGGTCGTGCCCTTTGCCCTCGCCGTGCCGGCCGTGATCGCCGGGACCGCCGTGGTGGCGACTCCGGTAGGCGGGCACGTAGACCTGTTGATACCAGTCATCCTGGAGGAAGTACACCGGGCGGCCGCAGGCATCGTACTCGCGGCAGTGCCGTGCCCATTGGCGGGCCTGGCCCGGCGGGACCCGCAGGTAAATCGGCGCAGCGCTCACCCGGACCGGTTCAACCAGGATCGGCTTGGCATAGAGCAGGCGTGGCGGCGGGTAGTCGCCGATGTCGACGCGGCCGTAGAAGCCGGGATCGCCGAGGCTGATCGAGACCCCGATCTGGGCCAGGGCCAGTGTCGGCAGCGCCAGCAGGCTGGCGGCGAGCAGGTTTGTCTTGTTCATGAGGGCGGCTCGGTGGTGGCAAGGTGGTGGCGCCAGTGGCTCGGTTCCGGCCCGGCTCTGGCTTGCGGCAAGTTCGGCGATGCGGCTGAATTGCCGGTGAACCCGGAGCCCGCGCTGGCGGCCGGTCTTGAGCCGCTGCGCTGGAGCGCCGAGCCTGGGGACTGCTACCAGCTGGTGTCCGAACGGCGGCACACTATCGGTCTTCGCCACCTCCACCCGATCTGCCCATGACCTCCCGCTTCGGTACTCCGCTCACCGCCAACGCCACGCGTGTCCTGTTCCTCGGCTCTGGCGAACTCGGCAAGGAGGTGGTGATCGAGTTGCAGCGGCTGGGCGTGGAAGTCATCGCCTGCGACCGCTACGCCAACGCCCCGGCCATGCAGGTGGCGCATCGCAGCCATGTGTTCCCGATGCTGGACGGCGCCAAGCTGCGGCAGGTGGTGGAGCAGGAAAAGCCGCATTACATCGTCCCCGAGATCGAGGCCATCCACACCCCGACCCTGCTGGAACTGGAGGCCGAAGGCTGGACGGTGATCCCCACCGCCCGCGCGGCGCGACTGACGATGGACCGCGAGGGCATCCGCCGCCTCGCCGCCGAGACCCTCGGGCTGCCGACCTCGCCCTACCGTTTCGCCGACAACTACGCCGACTTCGAAGCGGCGGTGGCGGCGGTCGGCATCCCCTGCGTGGTCAAGCCGATCATGTCCAGCTCCGGCAAGGGCCAGAGCGTGGTGAAGACCGCTGCCGACATCCAGAAGGCCTGGGACTACGCCCAGGCCGGCGGCCGCGCCGGCGCCGGCAAGGTGATCGCCGAGGGCTTCATCGACTTCGACTACGAGATCACCCTGCTCACTGTGCGCCACAGCGACGGCCAGGGCGGCATCAAGACCAGCTTCTGCGCGCCCATCGGCCACCTTCAGATCGACGGCGATTACCGCGAGTCCTGGCAGCCGCACCCGATGTCGCCGGCCGCGCTCAAAGAGGCCGAGCGCATTGCCGAGGCCGTCACCAGCGATCTGGGCGGCCGGGGCCTGTTCGGCGTCGAGCTGTTCGTGAAGGGCGACCAGGTGATCTTCAGCGAGGTCAGCCCGCGCCCGCACGATACCGGTCTGGTCACCCTGATCTCGCAGGATCTCAGCGAATTCGCCCTGCACGCACGTGCCATCCTCGGTCTGCCGATCCCCAACATCCGCGCTCGTGGCGCGGCAGCCAGCACCGCCATCCTGCTCGAAGGCGATCGTCTGGCGCCGGAGTTCACCGGCATCGCCGAGGCGCTGGCCGAGCCCGACACCATGCTGCGCCTGTTCGGCAAGCCGGAAATCGCCGGCCGCCGCCGCATGGGTGTGGCGCTGGCGCTGGCCGAGACCCTCGAGGAAGCGCGCGCCAAGTCGCGGCGCTCGGCGGCGCAGGTGCGGGTCGCGGTCTGACTCTGACGGCCTCCGTCGTGACCTGCGCGTCGCCCGTCTGGCCGCGTCGGTTTGACCGCGCTGCTCCGACGGTGACGCGGTGGGCGCCTGGCCGGAAATCCCGGTTCAGCCAGCGAGGGTCGTGCGCCGCGACCCGCACCGTGCCCGGGCGCCACCCGCCACTCGCCGCGTCGCGCTGAACAGGGCGCGGAATCCCGAGGCCGGCCGAGTCGGGCGCTCCTCACCAAATCGGACGAAGCCTGCGCGCCGGCGGCTGCCTAAGCTCATCGGTAAGTCAGACTCACCAAGAGCCCCGTCCCATGTCCAGCAGCGAGCGTCCCAGCGTCCTCCAAGCCTTCACCGGCCTCTCCACCGACGAGATGGAGGTGCTGAATCAGGCCGACCACTTCGCCCAGAACGAGATGTACCCGCTGGCGCAGAAGATGGACGACGAGGAGTGGTGGCCGAAGGAGATCTTTCCCAAGATCGGCGCCACCGGTTACTTCGGCATCACCGCGCCCGAGCAGTACGGTGGTTCCGGGCTGGATGTGTTCACCAGCGGCCTGATCCTTCAGGCCTTCGGTCGCTGGAACCACGCACTGGCCCTGGCCTGGGTAGCGCACGAGAACCTCTGCCTGCACAACATCCTGCGCAACGCCAACGACGAGCAGAAGAAGAAGTACGTGCCGGGCCTGGTCAAGGGCACCGCCATCGGCGCGCTCGGCCTGACCGAGCCGGGTGCCGGCTCCGACGCCATCGGCTCGATGCGCACCACCGCGCGCCGCGAGGGCGACTACTACGTCCTCAACGGCAGCAAGATCTACATCACCAACGGCCCGGTTGCCGATGTGCTGCTGGTCTACGCCAAGACCGACAAGGATCGCGGCAACCAGGGCGTCTCGGCGTTCATCGTCGAGAAGGATTTCCCCGGCTTCAAGGTGGCGCAGAAGCTGGTGAAGATGGGCTTCCGTGGCAGCCAGACCGCCGAGCTGGTGTTCGAGGACTGCAAGGTGCCGGCGGCCAACCTGGTCGGCGGCGAGAACCGCGGCGTGAAGGTGGTGATGTCCGGGCTCGATCTCGAGCGCGCGATGATCTCGCCGATCTGCCTCGGCATCGCCGAGCGCGCCTTCGCGCTGGCGCTCGACTACTCCAAGCAGCGCAAGCAGTTCGGCCGCTCGATCAGCGACTTCCAGATGGTGCAGGCCAAGCTCGCCGAAATGTACACGCGTGTTGAGTCGATGCGCCTGTTCACCTACCAGGTGCTGCGCGCCGCCAACGTCATCGGCGAGGAAGACGGCGGCCGTGGCGAGATCCACAAGCTCACCGCCGCTGGTGTCCTGTATGTGGCCGAGACCATGAACCAGGTGCTCAATGACGCGGTGCAGGTGCACGGCGGCACCGGTTACATCTGGGAGAGCGAGATCAATCGCCTCTACCGCGCGATCAAGCTCCTGGAGATCGGCGCCGGCACCAGCGAGGTGCGCAAGATGATCATCAGCAAGGAATTGCTGACGGCTTAGTGAGACTGTCCCCTCTCCCCTTGTGGGAGAGGGTTAGGGAGAGGGGTGCGCGGCGCAGCCGCGTGCGGTGTCTTTCCCAAACTGAGATCCCCCCTCTCCCCTAACCCCTCCCCCACGAGGGGGGAGGGGAACTGGAACACACCATGTCCCCCGAAATCGCCGCACTGAACAATCCCGAAAACCTCTGGGCCGCCGAAACCGTCTACCGCCCCGATCTCTTCCAGGGCAAGGTCGCCCTGGTGTCCGGTGCCGGCAGCGGCATCGGCCGGGCAGTGGCGCTGCTGTTCGCGCGTCTGGGCGCCAAGCTGGTGATCTGCGGCCGCACGCCGGAAAAGCTGGAAGTCATCGCCGAGTTCGTGCGCAGCAAGGGTGGCGAGGTGCTGGTGGTGCCGACCAATGTCCGCGAGCCGGAACAGGTCGACGCGCTGTTCAAGAAGGCGCAGGCGCACTACGGCCGCATCGACTACACGGTGAACAACGCCGGCGGACAGTTTCCGCAGAACGCCATCGACTACGCGCCCAAGGGCTGGAACGCGGTCATCAACAACAACCTCAACGGCACCTGGCTGATGATGCAGCGCGCCGCCCAGCACTGGCGCGAGCACGGCGGGCCGGGCTCCATCGTCAACATTGTGGTGGTGATCGAGCGCGGCATGCCCGGGGTCGCGCATACCGTCGCGGCGCGTGCCGGCATCATCGGCGCGACGCGCACCGTGGCGGTCGAATGGGCGCCGCTGGGCGTGCGGGTGAACTGCGTCGCGCCGGGCCTGACCGCTACCGAAGGGCTCGACGTGTATCCGCCCGAGGCGCAGAAGGAATTCCCGCTGGCGAACCCGCTCAAGCGGCCGGGGACGCCGATGGAGATTGCCGAATCGGTGATCTATCTGAGCGCCGGCTCCGGCAGCTTCATCACCGGCGAGGTCGTCACCGTTGACGGTGGCGGCAAGCTCTGGGGCGAGCTGTGGACCGCCGGGCGGCCGGACTATTACCGGCACTAGCCCCTAGGTGTTTGGACGGGCCGCCTGCGCCACGCAGTCGCCGCAGAGATCGGGGAACAGCTCGCGGCTGACGCGCTCGATCAGGCGGTCCAGCGCGGCGTCGTCGGCGATGTCCACCAGCGGCTTCCAGCCGTAGCCGTTGAGCAGGGTCTGCAAGTGCCGGCAGAACAGCCGGTAGGGATCGCGGACGTTGAAGTCGTCCATCACGCCCTCGGCGTGCACCAGGTTGTGGGTGCCGATGGTCAGCGCCCAGACGCCCACCGAGACCTGCTCGGCGGTGAGGCCGCGCAGTTCCAGATCGCCGGCGTCCACGGCCTCGTTGATCAGGCCTACCACCAGCGCGCCGATCGGGTCGTTGGCCTCCAGCAGTTCGGCGCGGCGCTCGGCGGAGGCGGCGTTCCAGACCACTTCGGTGAACACGTACTGGCCGATCCGGAAGTGCTCGGGGTTGCGGCGCACGAACAGCATGTCGGCGACACCGAAGGCGAACATCCGCTCGCGCGAGGAGGCCTCCCAGCGCGCCACCCGCAAGAACAGCTCGACGTGCTCGCGCACCTGCTCGATGGTCAGCGCCAGTAGCAGGTCTTCCTTGGAGGCGAAGTGCAGGTAGAGGGTGCCAACCGCGTATTCGGCGCGCTCGGCGATGCGGCTCATCTGCAATTTCAGCAGGCCGTCCTCGCGGATCAGCTCGCGCGCGGCGGCCAGGAAGCGCTGTTCGCGCTCCTCAAGCTGCCGTTGCCTGCGTTCCTTGGTGCCCAAGTGGGTTCGGTCCGGTGGGTTGGAAAAGAATCTGGTTTCAATCTTGAATCAGGTTCGCGAATCGGTCAATAATGCACTCAGCCCCTTAATTTCGGCCGTTGCTGGCCGTCCCGTTGCCGAGAATCCCGATGCGTCCGGTCTCCCCGCATTTCCCGCCTGCAAGCCTGTTGTTGCTGGCGATGAGTCTCTCCGGTTGCGTGCTGGGACCGGACTACAAGAGCCCCGAAGCGCCCGCCAGCGGTCGCTACGGCGTCGACGCCCTGCCGGCGCAGACGGTGGCGACGCCGGTGATCGGTGGCGAGGCGCAGCGCTTCCTGGCCGGCAAGGACTTGCCCGACCGCTGGTGGACCCTGTTCGGCTCCGACAAGCTCAATGCCCTGGTCGACGAAGCCCTCGCCAACAGCCCGAGCGCAGCCTCGGCGAAGGCGGCGCTGGTTCAGGCGCAGGCGCTGGCGACGGCGCGCGGCGCCGATCTCTACCCGAGCGTTGGCATCGGTGTCGGCGGCACCCGTCAGAAGGTGGATACCAGCAGTTTCGGCAACCCCGGCGGCGGCGGCAGCATTTACAACCTGTTCAATGCCTCGGTGGATGTCTCCTACGGCGTGGACCTGTTCGGTGGTACCCGGCGCGGCATCGAGGCGGTGCTCGCGCAGTCCGAGCTGGCGCGCTTCCAGAGCGAGGCGGCGTACCAGACGCTGATCGCCAATGTCGTCACCACCGCCATCCAGGAAGCGCAGCTGCGCGCCCAGGTGGCGGCGCAGGAAGCCATCGTCGCCGACCAGGAAAAGTCGCTGAAGGTGAGCGATAGCCAGTTCGAGCTGGGCGCCATCGGCAAGAGCGAGCTGCTCAGCGCCCAGTCCCAGCTGGCCAGCCAGCGCGCGGCACTGGCACCGCTGCGCCTGCAACTCTCGCAGACCCGCAACCAGCTGGCGGTCTACCTCGGCAAGCTGCCGGGCGACTACACACCCAGCAACTTCGAGCTGTCGGAATTGAAGCTGCCGGAAGACTTGCCGGTGTCGCTGCCTTCGACCCTGGTACAGCGCCGCCCGGACGTGCTCGCCGCCGACGCCGCGCTGCGCAGCGCCTCGGCCAATGTCGGCATCGCCGCCGCCAACCGGCTGCCGAAGCTGGCCTTGTCGGCCAGCTATGGCAGCCAGGCCAGCAAGACCGAGAACCTGTTCAAGGGCGATGTCTGGAGTCTGGGCGCCAATCTGAGCGCGCCGCTGTTCGACTTCGGCGCGCTGAAGGCGCTCTACGGCGCCTCGCGGGCGGCGTATCAGCAATCCGAGGCCGACTACAAGCTGACGGTGCTCAACGCCTTCCGCAACGTGGCTGACGCGCTGCGCCAGATCGAGACCGATGCCGAGCGCCTGCAGGCGCAGCACGAGTCCGCCAGCGCTGCCGCCGAAGGCCTGAAGCTGGCGCAGCTGCAGTACCAACTCGGCGCCGGCAGCTATTTGCAGCTGCTCAATGCCCAGCAGCAGCACGCCCAGGCGCAGGCCGCCTACGTACAGGCGCTGGCGGCCCGCTACCAGGACACCGCCGCGCTGTTCCAGGCGCTGGGGGGTGGCTGGACCGCCCGCGAGACCAACACTCAGACCGCCGCCGGCGCGCCCTGATTTCCTTTGACGAATCCCATTTCTGAACCAAGGCGAAACGCCATGCACAACTTCAAGAACAACAACAGCGGCATCGCGGTCTGGGCGGTGCTGGTCGCCATCGTGGTGGCTCTGGTGCTGGTCATCGGCGGCTACAAGGCCTATAGCGTGAAGCGGATGATCGACGGCTTCGCCGCGATGGGCGAGCCGAAATCGACGGTATCGACCGCCAAGGTCGCCTATGAAGACTGGCAGCCGACGCTGAGCGCGGTCGGCTCGCTGCGCGCCGCGCGCGGTGTCGATCTCGCCGCCGAAGTCTCCGGTCTGGTCGAGACCGTGCAGGTGCGCTCCGGCGAAGACGTCAAGGAAGGCGAACTGCTGGTGCAGATGGTGATGGATTCCGACTACGCCCGCCTGCGCGCCCTGCAAGCCGACGCCGAGCTGGCGCGCAGCGTCGAGCAGCGTGCCCGCAAGCAGCTGGCAGCGCAGGCGATCAGCCAGGCGCAGGCCGATGCCGAGGCCGCCAAGCTGAAGGCGGCCGAAGCCGCCGTGGCCGAGCAGAACGCGCTGATCCGCAAGAAGGCGATCAAGGCGCCGTTCCCCGGCCGCCTGGGCATCACCACCGTCAACCCGGGCCAGTATCTGAATCCGGGCGACAAGCTGGTGACCCTGCAGCAGCTGGATCCGGTCCACGTCGATTTCACCGTGCCGCAGTCGGCGCTGGCGCAGCTGCGTAATGGCCTGACGGTCACCGCCACCACCGATAGCTTCCCCGGCGTCCAGTTCAACGGTACGGTCACCGCCATCAACCCGGTGGTCGATGCCAGCACCCGCAACGTCAAGGTGCAGGCGACGCTGAAGAACCCCGAGCGCAAGCTGCTGCCGGGGATGTTCACCAACGTCGTGGTCGCCACCGGGGCGCCGCAGCGCTACCTGACCCTGCCCGCCAACGCGGTCGCCTTCAACCCCTATGGCGAGACGGTGTTCGTCATCGTCAAGCGCGGCGAGGAGAGCACGGTTGCGGACAACAAGCCGGAAGACCTCTTGCAGTCGGAGGCGCTGAAGAAGGCCGACGCCGACCTGAAGGCGGCCGCCGAGGCCGCTGCCAAGCCGGCCGAGGAAGCCAAGCCGGCCGCGCCGGCCGCTCCCGCAGAGCCGGTGCTGGTGGCGCGCCAGGTATTCATCAAGACCGGCCCCAGCCGTGGTGACCAGGTGGCGGTGATCAGCGGCCTCAAGGAGGGCGACGAGGTGGTGACCAGCGGCCAGATCAAGCTCAAGAACGACACCGCCGTCGTCATCAACAACGAGCTGCAGCCGTCCAGCAATCCGGACCCGCGTCCGGTGGACGAATAAGGAACGCCGCGAGCGCCGCTCATGAACTTCACCGATATCTTCATCAAGAAGCCGGTCCTGGCCCTGGTGGTCAGCGCCATGATCCTGGTGCTGGGCCTGCGTGCCGTGGCCCAGCTGCCGGTACGCGAGTACCCGGAATCGCAGATCGCGGCGGTCACCGTCACCACCACCTACTTCGGCGCCGACGCCGACGTGATCGCCGGCTTCATCACCGCGCCGCTGGAAGCCGCCATCGCCCAGGCGCAGGGCATCGACTACATCTTCTCGACCTCGCTCAACGGCGCCAGCGTCATTACCGTCAACCTGCGGCTCAACTACGACGCCACCAAGGCGCTGTCGGAAATCAGCGCCCAGGTGAACTCGGTGCTGAACCAGCTGCCCGAGGGCGCGCAGCAGCCGAGCCTGAAGATCTCCACCGGCGAGAGCACCGCCTCGATGTATCTGGGCTTCACCAGCGACACCCTGGCGGCCAATCAGATCACCGATTACCTGTTGCGCGTGGTGCAGCCCAAGTTGCAGGGCATCGCCGGCGTGCAGAACGCGGAAATCTTCGGCGCCCGCCAGTTCGCACTGCGCGTCTGGATGGACCCGCAGCGGCTCGCCGCCTACGGCCTGACCGCCGCAGACGTCTACAGCGCGCTGGGCAGCAACAACTACATCTCGGCGATCGGCTCGACCAAGGGCGAGATGGTCACCGTTGACCTCACCGCGCGCACCGATCTGCACTCGCTGGAGGAGTTCCGCAAGCTGGTGGTGAAGTCCAGCGAGGGCGGCATCGTCCGCCTGGAAGACGTGGCCAACGTCACCCTCGGCGCCGAGCAGTACGACTTCAATGCCCGGTCCGACGGCCGTCGCGCGCTGTTCATCGGCGTCCGCGTTGCGCCCGATGCCAATGTGCTGACCGTGATCGGCAATGTCCGCGAGGCCTTCCCGGGCATCGTCGCGCAGCTGCCCAAGGGGCTCTCCGGAGAGATCGACTACGACGCCACCGACTACATCCGCAGCGCCATCAGCGAGGTGCAGACCACCCTGATCGAGGCGCTGCTGATCGTTTCGGCGGTGATCTTCCTGTTCCTCGGCTCGCCGCGCTCGGTGCTGATCCCGGCGGTGGCGATCCCGCTGTCGCTGGTCGGCGGCTTCATCTTCATGCTGGTGCTGGGCTACTCGATCAACCTGCTGACCCTGCTGGCATTGGTGCTGGCGATTGGTCTGGTGGTCGACGACGCGATCATCGTGGTCGAGAACGTCGACCGCCACATGAAGGACGGCATGACGCCGTTCAGGGCCGCCCTGCAGGGTGCGCGTGAGCTGGCCGGGCCGATCATCGCCATGACCGTGGTGCTGATCGCGGTCTACGTGCCGATCGGCTTCCAGGGCGGCCTCACCGGCACCCTGTTCTCGGAGTTCGCGTTCACGCTGGTCGGTGCCGTGGTGGTTTCTGCCATCGTCGCGCTGACGCTGTCGCCGATGATGGCGGCCTACTTCCTGAAGCCGGGCGAGCATGAAGGCAACCGCTTCATGCAGATGATCGACCGCAACTTCGAGTGGACGCGGAGCAAGTACGAAGGCTTGCTCGGCAGCGCGCTGGGCAGCTGGAAGTCGGTGGTCGCCTTCGGCTTCGTGATCATCCTGCTGATCGGCGGCATGCTGTCGCTGCCCTCCGCCATCGGCTTCAAGAAGGAGCTGGCGCCGCAGGAGGATCAGGGCTTCGTGATCGGCTTCGGCTACGCCATGCCGAACGCCACCGTCGAGCAGATGGGAGCCTACTCGCGCAAGATGTACGAGTACGTGAAGGCGACCCCGGAAGTCGAGCAGGCCTTCACCCTGGACGGCGTCAGCACCGCCAACACCACCCTCACCGGCATGATCCTCAAGCCCTGGGATCAGCGCACGCGCAGCAGCTTCGAGGTGCAGAAGGATCTGCAGGAGAAGTTCAACAGCATCTCCGGTGCCACCATCTATGCCTCGCAGCCGCCACCGCTGCCGACCAGCAGCGGCGGCGCCAACACCTCCGTGGTGTTCGTGATCGGCACCACCGACTCGTTCGTGAATCTCGACGAGGTGGCCAGCGACATGCTCGCGGAGGCGCAGAAGAGCGGCAAGTTCTACTACATCGACACCGACCTGAAGCTCAACAAGCCGCAGGTCTCGGTGCATGTCGACCGCGACAAGGCGGCGGCGCTGGGTCTGTCGATGCGCGACATCGGCTCCTCGCTGGGCGCGATGCTGGGCGGTGGCTACGTCAACTACTTCAGCATCGCCGGCCGCTCCTACAAGGTGATTCCGCAGGCGCAGCAGGTGAGTCGCCTGACCGGCGATCAGCTCAACAACTACTACATCCGCACCGCCAGCGGTGAAGTGGTGCCGGCTTCGACGGTGGTGACCCTGAAGACCGAGGCGATTCCGACCCGCATCAGCCGCTTCCAGCAGCTGAACTCGGCGACTTTCAGCGGCGTGCCCTCCGGCACGCTCGGCGACGCCCTCGACTATCTGAAGAAGCTGGCCGACCAGAAGATGCCGGCCGGCTACACCGTCGACTACGGCGGTGAGTCGCGGCAGTTCGTGCAGGAGACCTCGGCCTTCGCGCTGACCATGGGCCTGGCGCTGATCATCATCTTCCTGACCCTGGCCGCGCAGTTCGAGAGCTTCCGCGACCCGCTGATCGTGCTCACCTCGGTGCCGATGGCGATCTTCGGCGCGCTGGTCTGCATCTTCCTGGGCGTGATGGACTCCACCATCAACATCTACACCCAGGTGGGTCTGGTGACACTGGTCGGCCTGATCGCCAAGCACGGCATCCTCATCGTGCAGTTCGCCAACGACGAGCAGAAGGCCGGCAAGAGCAAGCTGGACGCGGTGATGGCTGCCGCCGGCGTGCGTCTGCGGCCGATCCTGATGACCACGGCGGCGATGGTGCTGGGCGTGATGCCGCTGGTGCTCGCCGAAGGCGCCGGCGCCGTCGGCCGCAACCAGATGGGCCTGGTGATCGCCTCGGGCATCTTCGTCGGCACGGTGTTCACCCTGTTCGTGGTGCCGGCGGTCTACCTGCTGATGGCCGCCGATCATCAGGCGGGGCGGGCGACCGACGAGGACGATGCCGGCACCAGCGCCGCGCACTGAAGCTGCCTTCGGCCTTTGCCATGAGCCCGGGGAGTGATCCCCGGGCTTCTTGGTTTCTGGAGCCGGCGCGGCAGCTTGCGCGAAAGGAGCCCCGCCGGACCTAGTCGTGCCGGTGGTTCGGGGTGAGGCGGGCCGACTCGCGGCAACCGCCGCCGGGTCCTGGGCCAGGACCCCGGTGGACGCTGCCGGGGGGGCGCGATCAGCCCAGCGAGATCACACTGTTGAGCAGCAGACGCACCAGCATGGTCTGCCGGGTCACGCCGGTCTTGCAGAAGATCGAGCGCAGGTGGGTGCGGGCGGTATTGCGCCGCACATTCATCTTCTCGGCGGCTTCGTCGAGGGTCAGGCCTTCGGTCAGCAGCAGCGCCAGTTGCGCTTCCATGCGGGTCAGGCCGAACAGGCGGCGCACCAGCTCCTGCGAAGGCTGCGCGGCATTGGATTCCGGGTCGCGCAGAAACACCACCACTGCCGGGCGCTGCTTGCTCTCGGAGAACTGGCCCATCGGCACCGCTTTCACCAGCACGCCCAGTTTGGCGCGGCCGGACGGGCGGGTGACCGCCATCGCCTCGACCATGCCGGGGCCTTCGTCGTTGATGCTGGCGCCGCTCAGGGCCTGACGCAGCAGGCGTTGCAGATCGCGGCTTTCCTGACTGTTGTCGAGGCAGAGGTTGTTGCCGGCGAGCCAGATGCCGTCCTTCTCGCCGAGGATGCGCCGCGCCTCGGGATTGGTTTCGATGATCGCGCCGTTCTGGTCGAAGCTGACCATGCCCAGCAGCAGGCGATTGACCGCGCCAGCGAACAGCGCGCGCTCGCATTCGAGGAAGTCGAGCTGGGCATGGATCTGGATCGAGCGCTTGAGGTGCGGCAGCAGGCGCTTGACCAGGCTCTTGTCGGCCTCCGAGAACGGCGCGGCATCGTGGCCGCGGGTGATGCGCAGGCGGCACTCGATGCCGTCCTTGGTGTAGATGTCGGCCCCGAGCAGATGGCGCACGTCCAGCGGCTTCAGGTATTCCTGGTACACCGTGCTCTGCAACCACTGCTTGCCGATCAGTTCCTCGGCGGTGACCACCTGGCCTTCCGACAGCCGTACGAAAGGATCGAGCGCAAAAAAGTGGGTCTCGTAGGACTCGACGCCCTGCTGGGTAACGGCGCCGGTATTGATCATCACGCCGGTGCTCTCCGACGAGGGCGGGCGCAGCATCAGGGTGACATGCGCGGACCGTAGCTGGTCGCGCAGCAATTGCAGCGCACCCTGCCAGGGCGGCGACTCCAGCGAGCCCTGATACAGCGCGCCCAGTAGACGGTCGTAGTCTTCGAGGCTCACGGCGGGCTCCGTTGCAAGGCTGACAGGGGCCATCTTCCGGGCCGCGACCTGGATGTTGGTGACTTTTGCTGGCGACGGCATAGCCTGACTCTCCTCCTGCTATTGCCTCTGGCTGGGCATACACGTCCTGGCGAACGCATCCGCCGGGATCAATTTTGAGAACGGCTTATCAATATGCTCTGAGCCCCCTCCGCGTCAAGAAAAACATCACCCCAATCACCCGTCCGGACGATTCTGAGCGCAGGTTCAGGGCGGAACATCGCCGGGCTAACAGCCGCAATCCGGTGGCTGGCGGGAGGAGACCCGTAATGCCCAGCGAACAAGTGATGAAGGCGGCCATGCAGGCCTATATCGACTGCTTCAACCGCGCCGATCCCGAGGCCATTGCCGCCCTCTATGCCGATGACGCCACGGTGGAAGATCCGGTCGGCAGTCCGCTGAAGAGCGGCAAGGCCGAGGTTGCTGCCTTCTACAAGATGGCGGTCGCCACCGGCGCCAAGCTCAAGCTGGCGGCGCCGATCCGCGCCTCGCACGGCAACTCGGCGGCGATGGCCTTCGACGTGCAGCTGAACATGCCCACCGGCGAGGCGATCATCCAGGTGATCGACGTGATGACCTTCAACGAAGACGGCAAATTCACCTCCATGCGCGCCTTCTGGGGCAAGAGCGACATGGTGCTGCTGAAGCCGCCGGCATGAACCTGCAGGAACTCTCGGACCAGGCCGAGCTGCTGCGCCTGGTGACGGTCTACGCCTACGCCATCGACGAACGCGAGTTCCACAAGCTGGACGCCGTGTTCACCCCGGACGCGCACATCGACTACACGGCGATGGGCGGCATCCAGGGCGACTACCCTACGGTCAAGGCCTGGCTGCCGCAGGCGCTGCAGCATTTTCCCGGCTACATGCACTTCATCGGCAACACCCTGTTCGAGGTGGACGGCGACGAGGCCAGCGGCAAGGTCGCCTGCTTCAATCCGATGGTGGTGCCGACGCCGGAAGGCGGTACCGAAACCATGTTCCTTGGGCTCTGGTACCTCGACCGCTACCGCCGCACCGCGCAGGGCTGGCGGATCAGCGAGCGCGTCGAGCGCAAGAGCTACGAGCACAACATGCCGGAGTGGATGCGGAAAGCGCTCAAGCGCTGAGCGATCCGGCGCCGGCCGCCTGGCGGTCCACTGGCATACAAGCAGGAGTCACGGCATGAGCATCGTCCCTCAAGCGGCAACGGGTCTCTATTACGGCTGGTGGCTGGTGCTGGCGGTGTTCGTCGGCGAGATGTTCGCCATCGGCAGCACCACCTACGCCTTCGGGCTGTTCGTGAAGCCGCTGGAGCAGGAGTTCGGTATCTCCCGTGGCGATGCCAACAAGGGGCTGGCGCTGTTCATCGTCGGCATGGGCCTGTCGGCGCCGCTGATCGGCCGTCTGCTCGACCGCCGCTCGGCGCGCGGCGTGATGTTGTTCGGCGCGGCCTGGATGGCGCTGGGTCTGGTCGCCGTCGCCCTCGCACCCACACTCGGCTGGATGGCCCTGGCCACGCTGCTGGTGCTGGCCTCGGGCGCGGCGATGATCGGCCCGCTCACCGCCAACACCCTGGCCTCACGCTGGTTCGAGCGGCGGCGCGGCCGCGCTCTCGGCGTGGTGGCGGTCGGCACCTCGGTGGGCGGCACCCTGCTGGTGCCGCTGATCGCCTACAACATCGAGACCTTTGGCTGGCGGCAGGCGCTGATGATCCAGGCCGGCCTGATCGTGCTGATCGTCGGGGCCCTGGCCCTGTGGGTAGTGCGCGACCGTCCGCAGGATCTCGGCCTGTTGCCGGACGGCGCCGCGCCTCGGCCGGAGGATGCCGCCACGCCAGCGGCCAGCCCGAGCGGTCCGGAGTGGACCCTGGGCCGGCTGCTGCGGCAGCGCGACTTCTGGTGCATCGGCCTGTCCGTCGGGCTCACCTTTGCGGTGACCCAGTCGGTGCTGGCTTCGCTGGTGCCCTACGCCACCGATGCCGGCATCGACGCCAAGAAGGCGGCGCTGCTGGTGTCCAGCCTCTCGGTCTGTTCCATTCTCGGCAAGCTGCTGTTCGGCGCTCTGGCCGAGCGCATCGACAAGCGCTGGCTGCTGCTCACGGTGGTGGCCTTCACCCTGCTGCAGTTGGTAACCCTGATCGCGCAGCCGGACTTTGCCTGGTTGCTGGTGATCTGCGGCCTCGCCGGCTTCGCTCTGGGCGGCGAGTTGCCGGTGTGGGCGGCGATCATCGCTGAGCGCTTCGGGCCGCGCTCCTTCGGCACGGTGATGGGGCTGATGAACCCGATCAACATGATCTGCAGCCTGACCGCGATCAGCTATGTCGGCATCGCCTATGACCGCAGCGGCGGATACAGCCAGCCGTTCACGGTGTTCCTCGGGGTCGCTGTCCTGGCGGCGGTGATGACCGTGCTGATCCGCCGTCCCTCGGCTCCGGCTGCCGGCCGCTGAGGGCGCGCTGGCCTCGTCTGGCCATCGTCGCTACCGGCGGCGGCGGAGCCCGCCGCCACAAAAAAGCCCGCAATCTGCGGGCTTTTTTGTGAAGCGCTGCCGGGCTCAGGCCGCTTGCTGCTCGGGCATGCCCGGCATGCCATTGGCGAGCCACACGCCCTCGACATTCTTGAGCAGCTCCTCGCGCTGGGCACGCGGGTTGTAGAACTGCTTGTACCAGGCGCGCTGCTTCAGGAAGGCGCCATCGCCCTGTACGAACAGGCCCTTGAGGCAGGGCTTCTTGTGCTTCCAGACCTCGAAGTCCTGGGCGAAGGCGGCCAGCGCCATCGCCTGGTACTGGCGGGCAATCTCGACATCCTGCTCGCTGTAGTTGGCCTGGCCGGTCGGGCTCTCCACCATCAGGCCGTGCCAGACGTAGGCGCTGCCGTCATCGACCGGGGTGTGGGCGATGTAGATGTAGGAATTGTGGGTGCCGAACATCTTTGTGATCAGCACACTCGGGCCGGTGTAGACCGCCTCGGTTTCCAGCAGCGGGCCGTCGGCGGTGGTCAGGGTGCGGTGGCCGCCGCCCATGCGCTGGGTGGCGACATGGCCCTGGAACTCGTTCTCGAAGTACTTGGTCAGCGAGCCGTGCACCGGGCCGAAGTGGGCGACGTCGGTGATGTTGTCGACGATCTCCTGAGTGTGGCAGCCGACGATGCCGAGATCGTCGAAGGCCAGCGGCACCCAGTTGGGCTGTCCCTGCACCGGAATCGTCGGCACCTCGTAGTCGGGTTCCAGACCTTCCGGGTCGTGCCAGACGAACACTGCGCCCATGCGCTCCTCCACCCGCCAGGACTTCACCCGCGCCTGCGGCGGGATCGGGCCCTTGGAGTAGGGGATGTGGTTGCACTTGCCGTCCGGACCAAAGCGCCAGGCGTGGTAGGGGCAGCGGATGGAGTCGCCTTCCACCGCGCCATCCTGCGCCACGTAGGAGGTGCTGTTCTTCGCCAGGTGCGTGCCCATGTGCGGGCAGTAGGCATCGAGCAGGTAGACCTTGCCGCTCTGCTTGCCGCGGTAGAGCGCGAAGTCCTGACCGAAGAAGCGCACGCCTTGCGGGGTGCTGGTGATCTTTGCCGATTCGCCGATCATGAACCAGCCGCGCGGGAAGGTGAATTCGCCGAGGCCGTAGTCTTTTGTCGTTGCCATGCCTTGCTCCCGCAATGCCTTAAGTTTTCGCGGCAGTCTTGGCAGCGGCGGGGGCTGCCGCATCACCCGTTTGAGTGAACATGGGATGACAGCCTTCAGCCGGTTGTCGGCGCGCTCGTCTGTCCGGGGGAGGCATGTCGGCGGGGGCTGGCCCAGGGTGCGGGCACAACTACAAGACCCTGCTCTGGAGGAGAGGATCATGACCCACGTCCGCCGCGCCCTGTGGGTGCTGTTGCCGCTGCTGTGGCTGCCCGCCTGCTCGCGGGAGAGCAGCACGCCGGTACTGCCGTCGGTTCCGGAACAAGCCGCCTGCGCGGCGCCCGTGCCGGCGGCCACGCCGCGCTTGCAGCGGCGCGGTCGCTGGCTGGTCGACCAGCACGACCGTGTGGTGCTGCTGCACGGCGTCAACGCGGTGTGGAAGCTCGACCCCTATGTGCCGCCGGACAGCCCGGAAGGCTTCATGGCTGCCGATGCCGCATGGCTCGCCGAGCACGGCTTCAACAGCGCCCGCATCGGCACGCTCTGGGTCGGTGTCTCGCCGGATGCACCCGGCCAGATCAAGGCCGACTACCTGGCTGCCTGGGATCGCATCGTGCAACTGCTGGCGGCGCGCAAGATCTGGATGCTGTTCGACTTCCACCAGGACATGCTGAACCACGAGTACCAGGGCGAGGGTGTTCCGGATTGGGCGGTGGAACGGGTCCGGGGCAGCTTCACCAGCTTGCTCGGGGCGCCGGTCTTCGGCTTTCCCTTCAACTACTTCACACCGCAGCTCTCGCAGGCCTACGACAATCTGTGGAGCGAGCAGGGCCCGGTGCGCGATGGCTTCCGCGATGCCTGGGTCGCGGTGGCCGACCGCTGGAAGAACCAGCCGTACTCGATGGGCTACAACCTGTTCAACGAGCCCTGGTCGGGACTCGAATTCGCGAGCTGTCTGATTCCCGGCCTGGGCTGTCCGACGCACGACAGCCAGGAGCTGCAGCCGTTCTACGAGTACGCGCTGGCCGGCATCCGCACGGTCGATGCGAACAACATGGTCTGGTTCGAGTCGGAGCCGCAGGGCAGCAGCATCGGCACGCCCAAGGGTTTCGGGCCGGTCGCCGGCGAGTCGCAGCTCGGCTACTCGTTCCACTACTACTGCCCGCTGGGGGCGCTGGCGCAGGCGGCGCAACTCGGCCTGCTGGACGCGGTCATTCCTGCCACCTGCGATCCGTTCGCCTCGTCCTCGATCACCAATGCCCACGACCAGGCCACGCGCATGGAAGCCGTCGCGCTGATGACCGAGTTCGGCGCCAGCGACGATCTGGACGTGCTCCGTCAATCCGTCGCGGCGGCTGATACCAAGCTCATCGGCTGGCAGTACTGGCAGTACAAGAACTTCGCCGATCCGACGACGACCTCGCAGGGCAGCAGCGCGCAGAGTCTGTTCACCGACGACACCGACCTGAGCACCGTCAAGCTCGACAAGCTGAAGATTCTCGAACGCGCCTATCCGCAGGCCACGGCCGGCACGCCGCTGGAGCTGAGCTTCGATCCCGACACCGGCGCGTTTCTGTACCGCTACCGGTCGGCGCCGGCCTCGGCGCCAACCGAGATCCATGTGCCCAAGCTGCACTACCCGAATGGCTATCGCATCGAGTTGAGCGGCGCCCGCGTAGTGTCGGACGCGGGTGCCAGTTCGCTGCGGTTGCAGAACCTGAGCTGCGACGGCGAGGTGGTCCTGCGCCTGAGTCCGCTGTAGCCGCGCATGGGTCGTCACTTCGGACGATGACGGCCCAGGCCCGATCAGCGAAAACGTCGTCCGATGAAATAAGCCTGACCGGTTCTATCCCGACACCGGTCAAATCTGGAGGAGTTTCCCGTGTCCCAAGCCGCCGCCAAACTTGCCACCGTGACGCCCGAGCTGCTGGTCCAGCGCGCCCGCGACCTGATCCCCAAACTCAAGGAACGCGCGGTCCAGACCGAGACCGCCCGCAAGGTTCCGGAGGAGACCATCGCCGAGATGCAGGCGGCCGGGCTGTTCGACGTGCTCAAGCCGAAGATGTACGGCGGCTACGAGATGGACCCGCAGGTGTTCTACGACGTGCAGATGGCGCTGGCCGAAGGCTGCATGTCCACCGCCTGGATCTACGGCGTGATCGGCGTCCACAACTGGCAGATCGCGCTGTTCGACCCGCGCGCCGCGCAGGACGTGTTCGGCAAGGATCCCTCCACCCTGATCGCCTCCACCTACATGCCCAAGGGCCAGGTGACGCCGGTCGAGGGCGGCTTCAAGTTCAGCGGTCGCTGGGGTTTCTCCAGCGGCATCGACCATTGCGACTGGGTGTTCCTGGGCGGCCTGATCTTCAACCCCGGCCAGCCGCCGGAGTACCGCACCTTCCTGTTGCCGAAGTCCGACTACGAGGTGATCGACACCTGGCATGTGATGGGCCTCAAGGGCACCGGCTCCAAGGACATCGTGGTCAAGGACGTGTTCGTGCCCGAGTACCGCACCCACAAGGCCAGCGATGGCTTCATGGGCACCAATCCCGGCCGCGATACCTTCACCGCCGATCTCTACAAGCTGCCGTTCGGCCAGATTTTCGTGCGCGCGGTGTCGACCGCCGCCATCGGCGGCTTGCAGGGCGCGCTCGACACCTTCCTGGACTTCGCCAAGGTGCGGGTCGGTGACATGGGCAACAAGACTTCCGAGCAGGCGCCGGCGCAGCTGGCCGCCGCCGAGACCGCCACCGCCATCGACGAGATGAAGCTGGTGCTCAACCGCAACTTCAGCGTCTTGCAGACCAAGATCCGCAACAAGCAGCCGCTCGATGACATCCAGCAGCGCCTGCTGTTCCGCCACCAGGCCTCGCAGACGGTGGAGCGCTGCGCCAAGCACGCCTACCAGTTGTTCTCGGTCTGCGGTGGTCGCGGCATCTTCACCGACTTCCCGCTCTACCGTTACATGACCGACATCATGGCGGCGCGCGGCCACTACGCGAACAACCCCGAGCAGTTCGGCCGCAACTTCGGCGGCTTCCTGCTTGGCCGCGAAAACACTGACTTCTTCATCTAACTCGGAACCGTTCCTCCCCCTGCTTGCGGGGGGAGGCTAGGAGGGGGGCATCCACCGCCCCCACCCAACCCTCCCCCGCCTGCGGGGGAGGGCCAGATATTGGCGAGGGCATCTCATGGACGGCAGCAAAGGCGGCGGCAACTGGGACCAGCAGTTCGATGTCATCGTGGTGGGTTCCGGCGCCGGCGGCATGACCGCCGCGCTGTGCGCCAAGGGCGAGGGCCTGTCGGCGGTGGTGCTGGAGAAGGAGTCCGTCTACGGCGGCACCACGGCGGTTTCCGGTGGCGGTATCTGGATCCCCTGCAATGACGACATCGCCAAGAACGGCGGCAGCGATTCCTACGCCGAGGCTCTGGGCTATGTGAAGCTGCTGACCGAAGGCGAGGTGCCGGTGCCGCGCATCGAGGCCTACCTGCAAAACGCGCCGGAGATGGTGCGCCATCTGGCCCGCAAGTTCGGCGTGGTCTTCCGTGGCGTCAAGCGCTACCCCGACTACTACCCGAACAAGCCGGGCGGCAAGGACGGCTACCGCTCGATGGAGCCGGTGGAGTTCAACGCCGCCCTGCTCGGCGGCGAGTTCGACCGCCTGCGCCCGGCCTTCGCCGGCACCCAGGTGATGGGCCGCATGGCGATGAACCAGGTCGAGGCCCACGTGCTGTTCACCAAGGGCAAGGGCTGGTTCGGCATCGTGTTGAAGATGATGCTGCGCTACTGGCTGGATCTCGGCTGGCGTCTGAAGACCAAGCGCGACCGCCGGCTGACGCTGGGCCAGGCCCTGGTCGCGCATCTGCGCCATGCCTTGCTCAAGCAGGGCGTGCCGGTCTGGCTGGAGTCGGGTATGGACAGCCTGATCGAGGAGAACGGCCGCGTGGTCGGCGTGGTGGTGAAGCAGGCCGGCAAGAGCCTGCGCCTGCGCGCCAAGCGCGGCGTGGTGCTGGCCTCGGGCGGCTTCGAGAACAACCAGCAGATGCGCGAGCAGTATCTGCCCAAGCCGACCCAGGCCAACTGGACCGGTGCCCCACGCATCAACAACGGCGACGGCATCCGCGCCGGGCTGACCTTGGGCGCCAAGCTCGGTTTCATGGATCTTGTTTGGGGCTCGCCTACCGTCCACGTCCCTGGTGCCAGCTCGCAGACCACGCTGTTCGTCGAGCGCTGTGCGCCCGGCTGCGTGATCGTCAATAAGAAGGGCCAGCGTTTCGTCAACGAAGCCGCCGCCTACCCGGACGTGGTCACCGCCATGTACCGGGACGACGCCCAGGGCAATGGCTGCGTGCCGGCCTGGTTCGTGTTCGACGCCAACTTCCGCAAGAAGTATCCGGCCGGCCTGTTCCTGCCCAGCCAGATCCAGCCCGACTCGGCGCTGCCCAAGGACTGGCTGGACAAGGTCTACTTCCGCGCCGACAGCCTCGAGGCGCTGGCGGCCAAGATCGGCGTCGATGCCACTGGCCTCAAGGAGACCGCGCGCAAGATCGGCGAGTACGCCAAGACCGGCAAGGATCCCGAGTTCGGCAAGGGCGACACCAGCATCGACCGCTACTACAGCGACCCGACCGTCGGTCCCAACTCCTGCCTGGGGCCGGTCGATACCGGCCCGTTCTACGCCATCGCGCTCTACCCGGGCGAGATCGGCACCAAGGGCGGTCTCTGGTGCGACGAGCGCGCGCGGGTGCTGCGCGAGGACGGCAGCGTCATCGCCGGCCTCTACGCCATCGGCAACTGCTCGGCAGCGGTGATGGGCAAGACCTACGCCGGTGCCGGCTCCACGCTCGGCCCGGCGATGACCTTCGGCTACATCGCCGCGCGCGATCTGGCGGCGACCACCGCCGCAGCCTGAGCGCGACGGCGCGGCCGTCGCGCCGCGCCGCCGGGCCTCGGCCTGGCGGCGCTGGCCTGGCGACCGGCCTGCGCCAGGCTATCCCGGCCCGGGGGCAGTACCCGCAGGCCTGCCGCGTCCTACTTAAACTAGGCGCATGAGCCCTCTGCGCATTGCCACCCGCGAATCCCCCCTGGCCCTCTGGCAGGCCGAGCACGTCCAGGCGCGGCTGCGTGCCGCGCACCCCGGCCTGGAGGTGAGCCTGGTGCCGATGACCACCACCGGCGATCAGCTGCTCTCCGGGCCGCTGTCGCAGTCCGGCGGCAAGGGCCTGTTCGTGAAGGAGCTGGAGGCGGCGCTGCTGGAAGGCCGCGCCGATCTCGCCGTGCATTCCATGAAGGATGTGCCGGCCCAGCAGCCGCCCGGTCTGGCGGTAGTCAGCTTTCTGGAAGGCGAGGACCCGCGCGATGCCTTCGTCTCCAACCACCACGCCAGTCTCGCCAGCCTGCCGCTGGGCGCGCGCCTGGGCACCGCCAGCCTGCGCCGCCAGGTGCAGGCGCGGCGATTGCGGCCGGACCTCCAGATCGAGGTACTGCGCGGCAATGTCGGCACCCGCCTGCGCAAGCTCGACGAGGGCCGTCACGACGCCATCCTGCTCGCCTGCGCCGGCTTGATGCGCCTGGGCCTGGAAGCGCGCATCCGCGAGCGCCTCGACCCCGAGCAGTTCGTGCCCGCCATCGGCCAGGGCATCGTCGGCATCGAGTGTCGCGCCGACGACGACCGCACCCGCGCGCTGCTGGCACCGCTGCACGACAGCGCCTCGGCGCTGCGCCTGGCCGCCGAGCGCAGTTTCAACGCCCGGCTGGGCGGCGCCTGCCAGGCGCCGATCGCCGGCCACGCCACACCCCTCGCCGACGGCCGCCTGCGTCTGGTCGGCCTGGTCGGCACGCCGGACGGCAGCCGCCTGCTGCGCGAAGAGATCGTCGGCGACCCGGCGCAGGCCAGCGCCTTGGGCGAGAGCCTCGCCGACCGCCTGCTGGCGGCGGGTGCGCGGGAAATCCTCCAGGATCTCGGCGGATGAGCACCGCCGGTCCGCTGGCCGGCCTGCGGGTGCTGGTGACCCGGCCCGCAGCCCAGGCGGCGGGCCTCCGTGAACGCCTGCTGGCGGCCGGTGCCGAGCCCCGGCTGCTGCCGCTGCTGCGCATCGCCCCGCCGGCCGACCCGGAAGCGGCGGCGCAGCAGCTGCGCGTGGCGCGCGACGCGGCGTTCTGGCTGTTCACGAGTGCGAATGCCGTGCAGGCCGCCGCCCGCCTGGGCCCGCAGGGCTGGCCGCCGACCCTGATCGCCATCGGTGGCGGCACCGCCGCCGCCCTGGCCAAGCTGGGCTATTCCGCGCTGGCGCCGGAGGGCGCCGACAGCGAAACCCTGCTGGCCTGGCCCCGGCTACAGGCCGTCGCGGGCGAGGAGCTGCTGATCGTCACCGGCGAGGGTGGACGTGGCCTGCTGGCCCAGACCCTTGCCGAACGCGGCGCCCGGGTCCGCGTTGCCCGCTGCTACCGCCGCGAGCCGGTCCCGCACGATCCGCAGACGGTGGCGGCGGCGCTGGCGGCAGTGGACATCGCCCTGCTCACCAGCGGCGAAGCCCTGGAGCAATTGCTGGCGCTGACCCCTGAAGCCGAGCGCCCGCGCCTGTGGTCGCTGCCGCTGGTTGTGCCCTCCGCGCGTGTGGTAGAACTCGCCCGCCGTCTCGGCTTCCGGGCGGCGCTGCGGGTGCCCGACGCCGTCTCCGACGCCGCCTATCTCGCGTGCCTGCTGCGCTGGCGCCAAGAATCGACTCTATGACCGACCTAGCCCCCACTCCGCTGACCGTTCCGCCGACCCGTGCCGGCCGTAGCCGTCGCTATTTCCTCGGCTTGTTGCTGCTGGCGCTGCTGGCCGGGCTCGGCGCCGGTGGCTGGAAGCTCTGGACCCAGCTGCGCAGCACCACCGAAACCCTGGAAGCCGAGGACGCGCTGATCCGCCGGCTCAGCTACCAGATGCGCGAGCTGGAGGCACAGACCGACAGCCTGGCGCGCCGTCAGGACGATGCCGACAGCAGCAGCCGCCGCAACGGTCTGCAGATCGCTGCCTTGCAGAATCAGCAGGAGGCCAGCCAGCTGGCGCTGGCGCGCATCGACGAGACCCTGCGCGGTGGCCGCGCGCGCTTCCAGCTGGCGGCGGTGGAGGAACTGCTGCTGCTGGCCAATGACCGCATCCGCCTGGCGCGCGACGCCGCCGGCGCGATCCAGGCGCTGGAACTGGCCGACGCCCGCCTGGCCGGGCTCAGCGACCCGCGCCTGACCGGCGTGCGCGAGGCACTGGCGCAGGAGCGCCTGGCCCTGCTCGCCGCGCCCCGGGTGGATCTCGCCGGTGCTGCCCTGAGCCTCGCCAGCCTGATCGACCGTGTCCCGCAGCTGCCGCTGCGCGCGCGCGCGCCGGACCACTTCGAGCCGCGCGCCGACAGCCGCGAGGATCAGTCGCACCTGCCCGCCGACGCCGAGTGGCCGGCGCGGGTCTGGGCCGGTATGAAATCGGCGCTGGCCTCGGTGTTCCGCATCCAGCGCGAGACCCGTCCGGTGGATCGCCTGTTGCCGCCCGCGCAGGAGGCGCTGGTCACGCAGCTGCTGCTGATCAAGCTGGAAGGCGCGCGGTTGGCGCTGCTGCGCGGCGAACCGGCTGCCTTCCGCGATCTGGTCGAAGGCGCCCGTGCCTGGCTGGCCGACTACTACAAGCCGGATGATCCGGTGGTGCTGGCGGTGGACTCGGAGCTGGAGCGCCTGCGCGGCCTCGAACTGGCGCCGCGTCTGCCGGAGCCGACCAAGAGCCTGGAGCGGCTGCGCGCGGTTTTGCGCAGCGCGCCCTGAGGCGGGCCGATCATGATCGTTTTCTATCTGATCTTGGTGCTGGCCCTGGTGGCCGGCGGCGTGGCTGCGCTGCAACTTGGCGCCGAGACCGGCTATGTGCTGCTCCGCTACGGGCCCTGGGTGGTGGAAACCTCCCTGCTCGGCCTGGTGGTCGCGGTCGCTGCGTTCTTCCTCGCCATCTACTACGGCCTGAAGCTGATCGGCTTCAGCGTCTCGCTGCCGCGCCGCTGGCGCAGTGCCCTGGAAAGCCGCCGCGCCGACGCTGCCCGCGAGAGCTTCGAGCGCGGCCTGCTGCGCCTGTTCGAGGGCCATTGGAAGCGCGCGGAGGTGGAGCTGGTGCGTCGTGCCGCCGATCATCACGCCGGCCATCTCAACTACCTGGCCGCCGCCCGTGCCGCCCAGCGGGTGGGCGCTGGCGAGCGTCGCGACCGCTACCTGGCACTGGTGCGCGAGCGTGCGCCGCAGCTGGAATTCGCCCTGCTGCTCACCCAGGCCGAGCTGCAACGCGAGCGCGGCGAGTTCGCCCTGGTCCGCGACACCGCCCTGCAACTGCGCCAGAAGGAGCCCACGCATCCCTACGCGCTGGAGCTGCTGGCCGAGAGCCACGACGAGCTGGCGGAATGGGCCTCGCTGCGCGCCCTGCTGGCCGAGCCCGGCGCCGCCAAGGCGATGGGCTCGGCGCGCTGGCTCGAGCTGTCCGCGCGTGCCGCCGAAGAGCTGCTGCGCGCCGCCGTCGCCGCCGCCCAGCTGGATGCGCTGAAGGCGGTCTGGGTGGCGACGCCGGCCGAGATCCAGGCTCTGGACGAGCCGGCGCGGGCTTACGCCGCCGGCCTGGCGCGGCTGAACGCCGATGCCGAGGCGCGCGGTTTCATCGAAGCGCGCTTGGAGCGCGGCTGGGACGAAATCCTGGTGCGGCTCTACGGCCCGCTGTACACCGAAGATCCCGTCGCCCAGCTGGCGGTGCTGGAACGCTGGCTGCAACTGCACGGCGAGCAGCCGGCGCTGCTGGAGACCGCCGGCCGGGTCTGCCTCAAGAACAAGCTCTGGGGCAAGGCGCGCAGCTATCTGGAAGCGGTGGTGCAAGTAGCGCCGACGCCCGCCGCCTATCTGGAGCTGGCCAAGCTCTGCGAACTCACCCAGGCCAGGGCCGAGGCCGAGCAGCACTACCGGCGCGGGCTGGAACTGGCCACCGGCCAGCCGGGCCTCTAGTGCTCCTCCCGCGACCGAGTGGTAGCACGTGAGCGCACTGGTGGCGGGTGACCGCGCTCTGATCGTCGGTTGCGGCGACATCGGCCTGCGCATTGCCGAGCGCCTGCGTCTGCACGAGGTGACGGTGATCGGTGCGGTGCGCCGGACCGAGGCGGCAGCGGTGCTGGCGCAGCGTGGCATCGAGCCCTGGCTGGTCGACCTCGATGCGCCCGCCGCCAGCCCGCCGCTCTGCGATGCCGTCTACTGGTGCGCGCCACCACCGGCCGATGGCGAGACCGACAGCCGTCTGCGTGGCCTGCTGCCGCGCCTGCCGCCGCTGCGCCAGGGCCTGCTCTACATCTCCACCAGCGCCGTCTATGGCGACTGCCAGGGCCGCTGGATCGACGAGGCCGAGCCGCTCAAGCCCGGCACCGCCCGTGGTCGCCGCCGCCTCGATGCCGAACTGGCCCTGCGTGCCTGGTCGGCGCGCACCGGCACTCGCAGCCTGGTGTTGCGGGTGCCCGGCATCTACGGCCCCGGCCGCCTGCCGGCGGAGCGGCTGCGACGCGGCGATCCGGTGCTGCACGAGTCCGAATCGCCCTATACCAACCGCGTCCATGCCGACGACCTTGCCGATGCCTGCCTGCTGGCGCTGGAGCGCGGCGAGGCGGGCGCCGCCTACAACGTCGGTGACGGCGCCCCCACCAGCATGAGCGACTACCTGCTGCGCTGCGCCCGCCTGCTGGGCCTGCCGGAGCCGGGACGCATCGCCCTGGCCGAGGCGCCGGCGCATTTTTCGCCGATGCTGCGCTCGTTCCTGGAGGAGTCGAAGCGGCTCAAGGTCGAACGCCTGCGCGCGCTGGGCTGGACGCCGCGCTACCCGAACCTGGACGCCGGCCTGCCCAGCTGCCTGTAGCGCCGGTCGCCGGACCGCCCCTGGGAGCCGCAGCCCTGTGCGGCTCGCTAGAATCCGTCGACAGGCGCGCAGCCGCCGCCCTCACCTCACTGCCATCGGAGCCAGCCTCATGAGCGTATTCAACGAATTCAAGACCTTTGCCATGCGTGGCAATGTCGTCGACCTCGCCGTCGGCGTGGTCATCGGTGGGGCCTTCGGCGCCATCGTCACCTCGCTGGTCGGCGATCTGTTCATGCCGGTGATCGGCATCCTCACCGGCGGCGTCGACTTCTCCAAGGCGGCCCTGGTGCTCAAGGAGGCCAGCGCCGACGGCAAGACGCCGGCGGTGCTGTTCGGCTACGGCAAGTTCATCCAGACCGTCATCAACTTCATCATCGTCGCCTGGGCGATCTTCCTGCTGGTGAAGGCAATGAACACGCTCAAGAAGAAGGAAGAAGCCGCGCCGCCACCGGCCCCGCCCGCGCCCAGCGCCGAGGAAAAGCTGCTTGCCGAGATCCGCGACCTGCTCAAGAAGCAGGCCTGAGCCTCCGGCCGCCGCAGGCGTCTGTCCTCGGACCCCGCCCGCGCACCGTTAAACTAGCCCTCTCAAACTCCACCGCCAGCCCCAGAGTCCATGAAACCCATCTTTCTCACCCAGTTCCTGATCGAAGAACAGCGCAAGAATGACCAGTGCGGCGCCGACCTGCGCCTGCTTCTGGAGGTGGTGGCCCGCGCCTGCAAGCGCATCTCGCTGGCGGTGGGCAAGGGCGCGCTGGGCGGTGTTCTCGGTGATGCCGGCACCGGCAACATCCAGGGCGAGGCGCAGAAGAAGCTCGACGTGCTTAGCAACGACATCCTGCTCGAAGCCAATGCCTGGGGCGGTCACCTCGCCGGCATGGCCAGCGAGGAGATGGACGAGCCCAGCATCATCCCCGGCGAATACCCCAAGGGCGGCTACCTGCTGCTGTTCGATCCGCTCGACGGCTCCAGCAACATCGACGTCAACATCTCGGTGGGCACCATCTTCTCGGTGCTGCGCGCGCCCGAGGGCATCGACCCCGCCGACTCCAAGGCTTACCTGCAGGCAGGCGCCACCCAGGTCGCCGCCGGTTACGCCGTGTATGGTCCCTCGACCATGCTGGTGCTGACCGTCGGTACCGGCGTGCACGCCTTCACGCTGGACCGCGAGCTGGGCAGCTTCGTGCTCACCCAGAGCAACCTGCGGATTCCGGAGGACACCAAGGAGTTCTCGATCAACGCCAGCAATGCCCGGCACTGGGAAGCGCCGGTGCAGCGCTATGTCGATGAATGCCTGAAGGGCAAGGAAGGCCCGCGTGGCAAGGACTTCAACATGCGCTGGGTGGCCTCGATGGTCGCCGACGTGCACCGCATCATCAGCCGCGGCGGCGTGTTCATGTACCCGCTGGACGCCAAGACCCAGGCCCAGGGCGGCAAGCTGCGCCTGCTCTACGAGGCCAACCCGATGGGCTACATCGTCGAGCAGGCGGGCGGCGCCGCCTCCACCGGCCGCGAGCGCATCCTCGACATCCAGCCGCACAAGCTGCACCAGCGGGTGCCGGTGATCATGGGCAGCAAGAACGAGGTTGAGCGGGTGGTGGCCTATCACCGCGAGGGCTGAAGGCGGCGCGCTACTCGTAGTGCGTCCACAGGCGGAGCACTTTGACGGTGTGCTCCGCGTCCAACACCTGATAGACCAGCCGATGCTGGATGTTGATGCGGCGCGAGTAGGCGCCGCTCAGGTCGCCGACCAATTTTTCGTAGGGCGGTGGGTTCTGGAACGGGTTGCGGGCGATAAGGCCGAGCAGCTCCTGGGTTTTCGCTTTCAGGCCGGAGGCGGCGACCTTCTTGGCATCCTTGCTGGCTTGTTTGGTGAAGACGAGCGTCCAGCTCACCAGTCCAATTCCTTGCTGCATTCGTCGACCGGCTCGGCCATGCCAGCCTGGATCGACTCGCGCATACCGGGCACGCCCAGCAGGTAGAGGGTTTCCTGCACCGCTGACCAGTCCGATTCCGACAGCAGCACCGCATTGTTGCGCTTGCCGGTGATATGGATGGGCTCGTGCGAGCTGGCCGCCTCGTCAATCAGGCGATACAGACTGGTCCGGGCTTGGCTGGCGGTGAGGGTGCTCATGGTGGCTTGCAGCAGCTTGAAGTTGTTGAAGCGTACGTGATTGCGTACTTAACCTCAAGGCAGACGGTTGCCCGGCACCCAGTTTCCTGGCCCGCAGTGCGCGGAGCTTCCAGCGGCCACGCTGTGCTTAGCCCGCCCTGCGTCTGGCTGGCGCTCAGTACCGCAGCATCGGCAGCGGACTGAGCGGATGGCTCAGCAGCCGCCGCAGCGAGAGCTGCACCAGCCGCCAGTGGAAGCCGGCATTGGGGAAGGTCGCCCGCAGCTCGCGCCGGTAGCTGCGCGGCAGGCCAAAGCCCAACAGGCCCAGTGAGACATCGCACCAGTCCGCCTTGCGCATCGCTTCCACCAGCGGGCTGCCGTGGTAATGGCGCAGCTTGTGGTGCTCGCGCACCATCGCGCCAACTTCCTCGGCCCAGTCGGCGCGGCCGGTCTCGGCCAGATAGTCGCGGGCGCGCTGTTCGGAGGGCGCCAGATAGTCGAAGGTGCGGTCGGTCCAGATGCCAAGATCGTGAAAGGCGATGGTGATGGCCAGCTTGTCCAGCGTCTCCGGCCGGTTGTCGTCGGCGAAGCGCGCGGCGCAGTTGAGCACCCGGTAGCAGTGGTTGCGGTAGGCCTGCCGGTCGGCGCCCAGTTGCGCGGCGTAGTGTTCCAGCAACTGATCGAGCAGGGCGACTTGGGTGAGGAGCATGAGCTTGCCTATGTGGTCTTGAATAAGGGAGGTGCTATTGGCCGCACCACTGCGACTCACAGGGTATGCCATCGCGGTCGCCGTCCATCTCGGTGTTGGGGCAGTTCTGCAAATAGAACTCGGCTTCCGCGCAGGAGCGCATCTCGGAGCAACGGGTCTTGCCCTCGCAGTGGTAGCGGCTGAGCCTTTCCGCCGGGATTGAAGCGAAAGCGTCCTGGGCGCGACTGGCGCTGCGTGCCTGATATCGCAGGGCAAGGCCTACGCCGATGGCGACCAGCAGGCCGACGACGGCGAGTTGCAGCAACGGCGATGTCTTGTGACCTCCGCCGCCCGACCTTGCGGGCATGGCCTGGCCCGGGAAAGCCACCTTCTCGGCTTGGTGCCGTCCTTGCGCGTTCTTGACCACTTCGTAGCTGACGATGTCGCCAACGGAGGGGCGGCGCCGGCGATCGGTAAAGGCGCTGATATGGACAAAGACCTTGTCGCTGCCGCCGTTCCAGGTGATGAAGCCGAAGCCGCGTGCCTCGTCCCAGGAGGTGATCCTGCCTTGAAATCGCATCCCTGCGTTCCCCCGTACGTTCCCTGTTCTGGCGCGTTCCCTACGCGCCGGCTTGTGTTGCCAGGCTAAGCAGCCGGGTGCGGCTTGTCTAACGCCGTCAGGCGGCGCGCCGGATTTTTCCCAACTACACGCTGCGCCGCCGCCATACCAACCAGCCGGCGAGGCCCAGGAACAGCGCATGCACCCACCACAGCCCCAGCGCCGGCGGCAGCGTGCCCTTGGCCATCCAGGCCTGGCCCAGGCTCAGCACATTGGAATAAGCGAGGTAGACCAGCACGCCGATCACCAGCTTGCCGTAGCGACCCTGGCGCGGGCCGACGTGGGCAAGCGGCACTGCCAGCAGCACCAGGATCAGCGCCGACAGCGGCGCGGCGATGCGCCAGTGCAGCTCGGCCCGGTCCTTGGGATCGGCGGAGGCGGCCAGCGCGCCGGTGGACATGATCGCGCGGCTGCTGCTGTTGAAGATGAAGTCCGGCGGCGTGATGCGGGTGGACAGCCGCGCGAAGTCGGCGATCTCGGTGCGGCCCTCGCCCGCCGTCACCCGCGCGCGCTGGCCCTGGCTCAGGCTGATCTGCCGCTCGCCGGTGTTACCGTCGATGGCCTGGGTGCCGCTCCTGGCGGTGAGCAGGGTGGTGCCGCCTTCCTCCTCGATGAAGGCCAGTACCTCGCCCAACTGGGTGCCGTCACCGCTGACACTGCTGGTGTAGAACACCGCCTTGCCGTCCGCCACCGGCTTGAAGCGGCCGGCCTCGAAGGGCGTGTACTGCACCAGCCGCTTGGCGTCCTTGAGCAGGTAGTCGGCCTGGCGCGCCGCCCAGGGGCTGATCTCGAAGGACAGGGCCGCAGTCAGCGCCGCCATCGCCAGGCCCAGGAACAGATAGGGCCGGTAGAAGCGCGACAGGCCGACGCCGCAGCCGGTGAGCGCGGCGATCTCGTTGTCCTTGTACAGCCGGCCCAGCGACAGCATCACGCCCAAAAGCAGCGCTACCGGCACCAGCAACACCAGGTAACGCAGGCTGGACAGGCCCACCACCTTGAACAGCAGATCCGGCGGCAGGTCGCCCTTGGCCGACAAGGCCAGGAAGAAGGTGAAGCGGGTGGAGAGCATGATCGCCAGCAGCACCACCGCCACCGCCAGCCAGGCGCCGAGGGCGTCGCGGATCAGGTAGCGGTCGAGGATCATCGGGGCTCTTCGGGGCTGAACGGGCAGGGCGGCATTATGGCCGCACGGGCGGCTTTTCCCGCGCGACGATGCCCAGATGCCGGATCGCCAGCTGGATTTCGCGCAGGAAGAACAGCAGCGCCAGGATGAACGAGGTCATTGCGGCGATGAAGATCACTGCCACCAGCGAGGCGAAGTTCATCTCGAATAGGGCGCCGATGAACAGCACCACGACCACCATGCAGATCATCAGCGCGCACAGCGCGCAGCAGCCGATGGCGAACTGCACCAGGCGCGCGCGCCGGGCGTGGATATGCAGGTTGGCGTTGACCGCGAGGTCGTAGTCGTCGCCGCTCACCGCCAGTTGCTCTTCCAGCTTGCGGGCGCGGTCGACGATGCGGCCCAGGCGATTGGTGAGCACCACCAGCATCGAGCCAATGCCGGCAATCAAAAACACCGGCGCCACCGCGAGCTGGATGACGTGGGCAATGCTGGTGACTTCGGCGTCGGTGGCCATGCGGCGTTGGGGGTGGCTGTGGAACTGCCGCGCATGATGCGCGCGCCGCTGGCGGCGGGCCAGTGGCGGCTCAGGCTTTTGGCGATGCCGCCCGCGAAGACAGCAGCAGCATGCCCGCCAGCACCAGCGTCGTCCCCGCGAGTTGCAGTCCGGTGATCGGCTCGGCCAGCAGCCAGTAGGCCAGAAACAGCGTCGAGACCGGCCCGATCATCCCCGCCAGCGAGGCCGGGCCGGCGCCGACGCGCGCCACCGCGATCATGGTCAGAAACACCGGCAGCACCGTGCACAGCCCGGCGTTGACGAGCGACAGCGACCACACCGCGCGGCTCTGTTCAAACAGCGTCGGCCAGGGTCGCAGCAGCGCGTACTGCGCGAGGCAGGCCAGCGAGGACACGCTCATCGCTAGCGCCACCAGACGCACGCTGCCGACGCGCTTGAGCAGCTCGCCCGAGGCCAGCAGGTACACCGCGTAGACCAGCGCCGCGCCCAGCACCAGGGCTGAGCCGAGCACGGTGCTGCGGCCGCCCAGGTGCAGGTCGTGCCAGAACACCAGCACCACGCCGCCATAAGCCACCACCAGCGACAGCCACTGCCGCGCCGTCACCGGCCGCTTGAGCCAGACAATGCCCAGCAGCAGCACGAAGCTGGGCGTGAGGAACAGCAGCAGGCGCTCCAGCCCGGCCGAAATGTATTGCAGGCCCAGGAAGTCGAGCATGCTGCTGGCGTAGTAGCCGAGCAGGCCCAGTCCTGCGATGCGCCCCATATCGTTCGCGGAAAGGCGCGGCCGGCGCCGCCAGGTGTAGATCGCCACCGCGAGGAAGACCGGCAGCGACAGCAGCATGCGCAACGCGATCAGCGTCACCGCGTCGATGCCTTCGCGGTACAGCAGCTTGGCGACCACCGCCTTGGCCGAGAAGAACACCGAGCCGGCGAGGGCGAGCAGCAGGCCGCTCAGGTAGGCGGTGCGGGGAGAGGTGGGCAAGGAGAACTCGTCGAATGGCCGCGTGCAGAGCGGCGAAGCAGGGCTGTCATTGTTCACTCCCCCATGTGGGGAGGGCTAGGAAGGGGAGTCAAAGAGTGGCCCGGCTCCACGAGGTCCAGAGGCAGTAAGTTTGGCTACGGGAGAACCTTCTTGGAAAGCTTTCGCGAACAAAGTACCGTCTCCGACTAAGGACTGCGATTTGGGTATTCGCTACCGCAACGAATCAGTGGTTCACTACTGAAGCTAATCGCGAAGGCCCAATTGCCACTTTCGTGTGGCTTGGTGAGGATGTTGTTCTAAAGTCTTAATTTGGCATTAAGAAGGCCGGGAAAAATTGTTGTTCAACAATAAGGGGACGGAAATGGACTTCATCGACCAGTTACGCGTACTGGCAAGCAGGATCGCCAACACCAAGGCGATGATTCAGACGGAGGAGGCGACGAAGAATGCGATGGTCATGCCATTCATTCAGGCCCTTGGCTACAACGTTTTTGACCCGCTGGAAGTGACGCCAGAGTTGGTGGCTGATGTCGGAACGAAGAAAGGCGAGAAGGTTGATTACGCGATTCTGCGTGACGGGAAGCCGATCATGCTGTTCGAGTGCAAGAAGTGCGGGGGCGACCTTGGGGTAAATCATGCTGGTCAGCTCTTCCGATATTTTCATGTCACCGAAGCCAGATTCGGCGTTCTAACAAACGGGCTTATTTATCGGTTCTTCACGGATCTTGAGCAGCCCAACAAGATGGACGAGAAACCGTTCTTCGAGTTCAGCATCCTTGATTTCAAGGAGCGGGACGTAGAGGAACTGAAGAAGTTTGCCAAGTCAGCGTTTGACCTCGATACGATCCTAACGACAGCGAACGATCTGAAGTACACGCGAGCCATCCAAGGGAAGCTGGCCGAGCTGGTAGCAAATCCCTCTGAGGAATTTGTGCGTCTCCTTTCGGCGGATCTCCTCGGTGCAAGGCGTTTTACCCCGGCTATTCGAGATCAGTTCACCGCCATCTCCAAACTGGCGTTCGAGCAGTTCATTGGTGAGCGAATCAATGAAAGACTGAAGGGGGCGATGACTCCCGAGTCAGTTACGGTTTCCGAAAAGCCTGCTGCTGCGCCCCAAGACGAGCCTGCAAGTCCGACCGAGCCAGTCATCGTTACGTCGAACGAGGAGCTTGAAGGTTTCCACACCGTTCGGGCGATCATCAGGAGCCTTGTGCCAACAAAGCGTGTTGTCATGCGAGATGCGCAGAGCTACTGCGCAATTCTTCTGGACGACAACAACCGAAAGCCGATCTGTCGGCTGCGCTTCAACAACACCCAGAAGCTGAGGCTCGGACTCTTCAACGCGCAGAAGGAAGAGGAACAAGTTTCTCTTGAGTCGGTGGACGACATCTACAACTACGCCGATCAGATTCGGGCAACGGTTGCTTCCTATGTCGGGAACGTTGACGCCTAATTCGACATCGAGAAAAAACGGGAAAGATGGCGAAGTAATTTTCGCCGCTGTGCCTAGGCTGTGCCGATGCATTACTCCGACCCTGAGGTTTCCGTGAATACGGCATCCAAGAAATTGCGTGTTAGCCACGGCGCCGCCGAACAAGGCGCTCCCCGCGACGCCTTCGCCGCGCGTGCGCTTTGGCGTTAGCCATTAAAAGCATCTCACCCCGATGAGCGAGATTGATCTTTTTGAATTGCGCGAGCCTAAGAATCTCTTTGCGGAGATACAAGAAGCAATGGCCGAATATTGTCGGGAACCAAGCAGCCGGCTATTGCTCTTCCTACTATTTTCTTTAAACCACTTGCGTGAGTGGATAGCAGGTGCAGGGTACGAAGCTTTGAAGGCCAAGCGTCAGTCTGGTCAAGTTCTGCTTCCAGCAGAGATGTTTTACTTCGAGCTGTGGACTCTAGAAGAGTTTCAAACCATCAATGCACTTTGCAATCGCAGTAAGCACGCCAGCATCCGAAGTGGCGGCGCTACTTCTGTCTCTTCCGGGGCGACCTGCAACAGTTGGTGCTGTGATTCACTCGACCAGACCTACTACCGAATCGATGGTATCGATTCGCGTGAAATATTCTTCCCCGTTATACAGAAATACCATGCTTGGTTTGCCAGCAATGGCTAACCAGGCCAGCCGTATTTGCTACCGCTTCGCGGCATCAAATCCGCGGCTGAGCTAGGTCGTTGAGGTTGTAGAAAAACGACCGCCTAACCCGCCTCCATCTCAATCAACAAATCCCCAGGCCGCACGACGTCGCCGGCGTGCACATGCACGGCTTTGACCACCGCGTCCTGCGCGGCGGCGACCAGGGTTTCCATCTTCATCGCTTCCAGCGCTAGCAGGGTCTCGCCCTTGGCGACGCGCTGGCCGGCCTGCACCGCGAGGCGCGCCACCGTGCCGGGCATCGGTGCGCCGACTTCCAGAGCGTTGCCTTCCGCCGCCTTGCGCCGCTCGTAGGCCTGCTTCACGCCGGCATGGGCAACGCGCTGGGCGCGTGGCTGGCCGTTGAGTTCAAAGAACAGCTTGCTGGCGCCCTCGTCGAGCAGCTCGGTGCGGCCCTGCAGACGGATCACCAGGGTTTTGCCGGTGTCGATGTCGACGCTGATCTCCTCGTTGTCCGGCAGGCCGTAGAAGAACACCGGCGTCGGTAGCGCGCTGACATCGCCATAAAGCTTCTGGTGCTCGACGTAGTCCTTGTAGACCTTGGGGTACATCAGGTGGCTGGCGAGGTCGGCGTCGGAGAGCTTCACGCCCAGCGCCTGCTCGGTCTTCTGCCGCTCGGCGGCGAGATCGACGGCGGCGAGACTGGCGCCCGGGCGTTCGCTCAGTACCGGTTTATCGCGCAGCACCTTGGCTTGCAGCGCCGCCGGCCAGGGCTCGGGCGGCAGCCCCAGTTCGCCTCTGAACAACTGCACCACCGATTCGGGAAAATCCACGGCGTAATCGGGGTCCACCAGCTGCTCGATGCTCAGGCCCTTGGCGACCATGAACAGCGCCATGTCGCCGACCACCTTGGAGCTGGGCGTGACCTTGACGATGTCGCCGAAGGCGCGGTTGACGTCGGCATAGGCCTTAGAGACTTCGGCCCAGCGCGATTCGAGACCCATGCTGCGCGCCTGCTCGCGCAGATTGGTGTACTGCCCGCCCGGCATCTCGTGGCGATAGACGTCGGCCGTACCGCTGCGGATGTCGGATTCGAAGGGCGCGTAGTAGCGGCGCACGCCCTCCCAGTAGTCGGAGAGCGTCTGCATCGCGCCGAGGTCGATCTTGGGGTCGCGCGCATGGCCCACCAGCGCCGCCGCGATGCTGCCGAGATTGGGCTGCGAGGTGAGGCCGGAGAGCGCGTCGAGTGCGCCGTCGACCGCGTCGACGCCGGCCTCGACGGCCGCCAGCACGCTCGCCGCCGCGATGCCGCTGGTGTCGTGGGTGTGGAAGTGGATGGGGATGCCGACTTCAGCTTTAAGCGCGCGTACCAGTTCGCCGGCCGCGCGCGGCTTAGCCACGCCGGCCATGTCCTTGATGCCAAGTACGTGCGCGCCGGCCTGCTCCAGCGCCTTGGCGATCTTCACGTAGTAGGCGAGGTTGAACTTGGGCCGCCCGGCGTCGAACAGGTCGCCCGAATAGCACACCGTGCCCTCGCAAACCGCGCCGGACTCGATCACCGCGTCCATGGCGACGCGCATGTTGTCGACGGCATTGAGCGAGTCGAACACGCGGAAGATGTCGATGCCCTCCTTCGCCGCCTGCTGCACGAAGTAGCGCACGACGTTGTCGGCGTAGTTGGTGTAGCCGACCGCGTTGGCCGAGCGCAGCAGCATCTGGAAGGGGATGTTGGGAACGTCCTTGCGCAGTTTGCGCAGGCGGTCCCAGGGGTCTTCCTTCAAGAAGCGCAGGGCGACGTCGAAGGTGGCGCCGCCCCAGCATTCCAGCGACAGCAGGCCGGGCAGCAGGCGCGCGTAATGCGGCGCGATGGGCAAGAGGTCCGCCGTGCGCATGCGGGTGGCGAACAGCGACTGGTGGGCGTCGCGCATGCTGGTGTCGGTGAGCAGCACGCGATCCTGTGCCTTGAGCCAGTCGGCGAAGCCCTTCGCGCCCAGTTCCTTGAGCTTGTCGCGCAGCCCCGGCGGCGGCGCGTGGGCGAGGTCCGTCGCTGGCAGCAGCGCGGGCGCGAAGCTTCCGGTCGGCTTGGCGCGGCCCTTCATGTCCGGGTTGCCGTTGACGATCACCTCGCCGATGAAGTTGAGGATCTTGGTGGCGCGATCCTGCCTGGCGGTGAACTTGAACAGCTCCGGCGTGGTGTCGATGAAGCGCGTGGTCGCCTCGCCGCGGGTGAACAGCGGATGGGCGATGACGTTTTCCAGGAACTGCAGATTGGTCGAGACGCCACGGATGCGGAACTCGCGCAGCGCGCGGTCCATGCGCCGCACCGCGACCTCGCGCTCTGGCGCCCAGGCGGTGACCTTCACCAGCAGCGAGTCGTAGTGCGGGGTGACCACCGCATTGGAATACACCGTGCCGCCATCGAGGCGGATGCCGAAGCCCGCCGGCGAGCGGTAGGCGGTCACACGGCCGTGATCGGGCGTGAAGCCGTTCTCCGGGTCTTCGGTGGTGACGCGGCATTGCAGAGCGTGGCCGGAGAGCCGCAGGTCTTGCTGCTTCGGCAGCCCCGGCTCGCCGATCTGCGCGCCCTCGGTGACGCGGATCTGCGCGGCCACCAGATCGACGCCGGTGACCATCTCGGTGACCGTGTGCTCGACCTGGATGCGCGGGTTGACCTCGATGAAATAGAACAGGCCGGTGTCGGCATCCATCAAAAACTCGACGGTGCCCGCGTGCGAGTAGCCGACGCTGGCGCAGAGCCGCACCGCCGAGGCGCACAGCGACTCGCGGGTGGCGGCATCGAGATACGGGGCGGGCGCGCGCTCGACCACCTTCTGGTTGCGGCGTTGCACGGTGCAGTCGCGCTCGAACAGGTGCACGAGCTGGCCGTGGGTGTCGCCAAGAATCTGCACCTCCACATGCCGCGCCCGTCGCACCAGCTTCTCGACATAGACCGCGTCGTTGCCGAACGCCGCCTTGGCCTCGCGCCGCGCAGATTCCATCTGTGGCAGCAGCTCGGCCTCGGATTCGATCACCCGCATGCCGCGACCGCCGCCGCCCCAGCTCGCCTTCATCATCACCGGATAGCCCACCGCCGCCACCAGCGGCTTGCAGGCCTCCGGGTCGGCGGGCAGCTCGCCGGTGGCCGGCAGGGTCGGCACGTTCGCGGCCACCGCCGCCGCCTTCGCCGCCACCTTGTCGCCCAGCGTGCGCAGCACCTGGGGACTGGGGCCGATGAAGCGGATGCCGGCCGCCGCGCAGGCTTCGGCGAAGTCCGGATTTTCGGACAGAAAGCCATAGCCCGGATGGATGGCGTCCACCCCGGCCGCGACCGCGACGCGGATGATGTCCGCAATGTCGAGATAGGCGGCGATGGGCTTCTTGCCCTTGCCGACCAGATAGCTCTCGTCCGCCTTGAAGCGGTGCAGGGCGAAGCGGTCCTCGTGGGCGTAGATGGCGACGGTGCGGATGCCCATCTCCGCCGCCGCGCGCATCACCCGGATCGAAATCTCGCCGCGATTGGCTACCAGCAACTTCTTGATGCTGCCGCTCATGAGCTTACCCCGCAGTGTGGCCGCTGTTTCCACCGTGACTGGCAGCGCACCGGCCCTGACTACAGGCGGTAACAACGACCGTGCCAGCGCCGTCCTGGCGCAGGGTGGAGTGAGTCGCATGGTGGCACGGGTGCGCCGCCGCGACGTCCTCCAAGGGGTGTAGAACGGCTCAGGCCGGTCGGCTCAGGTGATTGGCCAGACCCAGGCGCTCGATGAAGGCGTTGGCCAGCGCCGTGCTGTGGCGCTCACGCTGGCGCAGATTGGCTTCCTGCACGCGATGACGTTCCTCACCCAGCCTGAGCCCGCCCTGACTGGCGAACAGTTCCAGCTCGCCACGGTAGTCCTCGCCTTTGTGGCCGGGCGCCGGCCACCAGCGCACGGTGACCGTGAGGTCGTCCGGGTAGCGGCGGATGAACAGGGTTTGCGGCATGCGGGCTCCGCGTCGCCGCCGGGGATTCGACGGAGGCGCGGGGCACTGTGACCTGCGGAACCGGCTGCCGGTCGGCCGCGGCGATCCAGGGGCCCGCAGGGCTGACGAGAGGCACCGGCCCTGGGCCGCTCGGCGACTCAGCGCGCGCTGATCCAGACCGGAGCCAGATATGCCGCCGACAGTCCGTCGGCCCCATCCACGCGCACGAAATACCAGTGGCTGCCCTCGGTCACCGGCACTTCAAACCGTCCGTGAGCGCTGTCGGTGCTCGCCAGCTCCTGGCCACCGGCCCCGAACAGCCGCAGCGTGCCGTTGTAGGCGCTGCCGTCCTTCTGGCGGACCTGGGTCTGCAAGACCACGCGGCTGCCCAGGTCGCAGCTCAGTTGCGAGCCCATCGGGTGCCCCTCGGCCTGAAAGTCCACGCGCAGGTGCTGGCCCGGCGCCAGCGCATAGGTGCGGCGCGCCTGCCAGGCGGCCTTGATCGCCGCCTCGCCGAGGTCGCTGGCGAGGGTGACGGTCTTCGGGTGCTCCTCGGCGCCGTAGGTCCCCCAGTGGTTGTCCTCGGAGCCGATCGGCGCCAGCCGCCAGCCCTTGTCCAGCGCCTTGGCGTAGTAGGGCAGGTAGCGGTCGTTGCGGTGGTCGGTGTTGTACAGCTCGATGCCGAACATGCGCTCCACCGCCTCCGGGATCAGCGTGAAATCGTTCCAGTCGCACTCCGCGCTTTCCTTGTCGAAGCATTTGTCATGCGGATGGTTGAAGTGCGCCAGCGCGTCGCTGCCGCCGCCCATAGCCACCTCGCCGCTCAGGCTGCCGCCGTTGAGCGCCGGGGTGTCGGCGTCGCGGGTGAACCAGCTCCAGAAGGTATCCATGGTGAACAGATAGCCGCCATCGAACTTGGCGTTGCTGAAGTTCTTCGAGAAGTAGACGTTGATGTGGCCGAAGCGGTCCGAGGTCCACTCGAAACCACGGATGGCGAGGAAGCTGTCGTCGCTCGCCGCCTGCGCCTGCTCGGCGGTGTTCTGCCACTTCAGCAGCTCGTCGGCGCTGGGGGTGAGGCAGGTGAGCAGGCCTTGCAGCGAGGCAAAGCACTGGTCCCCTACCGACAGGAACAGGCCGTTATTGAGGGTGTCGGAATGCTCGCTGCTGCCGACGAAGCTGTAGCCCAGCGACTTGGCCTTGGCGAAGTAGTCGCCCGGCACGTCGGTGATGACGCCGTCGGAGTAGCTGGAATGCATGTGCATCAGCCCCTCGTAGGGCTTCAGGCTCGCCAGCGGCTCGCCTTCATACGGCGCGCAGGCCTTGGCGACCGGCGGCGGCTCGGTGGTGGGCGGGCTGCGCTGCTCGCCGTCGCAGGAGACCAGGCTCAGCAGGCTGGCGAGTAGCAGGAGGTGGCGGGCGGCGGGCACGGTCGTTCGTCCAGGAAGAGCGGGCCGCGCAGGCTAGGGGTTGGAGATGACAGGCTGAGGAAATGTCCTCCGCGATTCACCGCGAGTGGCCGTTCGCGCCAGCCCGCCTGCAACTAGGCCGCTGCGTCGCGGGCGGCCTGCCAGCTGCGGTAGTGGTCGGCGAGTGTTTCGCGCAGCGGCCGGTAGCGGACGCCCAGTTCCTCGATGCCGCGCCGGTTGTCGACCTTGAAGCGAATGCCGACGTGGTTGTCCTGGTACTTGCGCGACAGTCCGAACAGCGGTCCGAGCAGACGCAGCAGCCAGCCCGGGATGATGACGCGCGGCAGCAGCCAGGGCCGCCGGTGCTGCTCGCGCAGCAGACGCGCGAGGTCCAGGAAGTGGGCCATCTCCCGCTCGGCGATGATGTAGCGGCCGTGGGCGGCGGGCGTGCGTGCTGCGGCCAGATGCGCGGCAGCGACCTCGCGCACGTCCACCGTCGCGACGCTGAGGTCGGGCACGCCGAAGAACAGCTTGCCGCCGAGGATCTCGTCGAGCAGAAACAGGCTGCCGGAGTCCGAGGCCATCGACAGGCTGGGGCCCAGCACCAGGCCGGGGTTGATGCACACCAGGTCCCAGCGCGACTGCGCGGCGCACATCGCCCAGGCCAGCTTCTCGGCCTGCACCTTCGAGTAGTGGTAGGGGTTGTAGTCCACCGTGCTGCTTTCGTTGAAGTAGCGCTCCGACAGCACCTGGCCCTCCATCGCCAGCACATCGCTGTAGTCGCCGAAGATCGCGCCGACCGTCGAGGTCATCACCACCCGCCGTACCGAGGGGCAGCGATTGACGCTGTCGAGCACATTGCGGGTGCCGTTCAGTGCCGGCTCCAACATCTGCGTGCGGCCATCGCGGATCTTCTCCGGCATCAGAAACGGCGAGGCGACGTGATGCACCACCTCGCAGCCGGCCATCGCGGCGTCGAAGCTGCCGGGCTTGAGCAGATCGGCCTCGAACAGCCGCAGCTGCTGCGGGTACTGGGCTTGCAGCGCCAGCAGCGGTGCCAGCTTGTCCTGCCGCCGCAGGTCGCGGACGCTGGCGTGCACCTGCTCGCCGGCCGCCAGCAGATGGGCAATCACATGGCTGGCGATGAAGCCGCTGCCGCCGGTGACCAACGAGGTTGTCATGCCTGCTCCTGGATGGTGATTTTCATGAGCAGGATCGTATCTGCGGCACCCTGCGTTGCCGCTAAGAAAATCATCCTTGTGCGCAAGACTTGGCCTGCAAGACCAGGCCGTGCCTGGATGGCGCGTCGCCCCATCAACGGTCTTCGGTGCCGGAGCTTGCAGGACGCGAGACAGGCGGCCCGTCGTCGCCCTGTCGTCACAGGGTTCCAGGCCGCACAATAGTCCGCATGACCTGGACCCTACATGCCCAACTCGCGGCCGACACGCTGAGCGTCGGCGATTTCCCCTTGAGCCGGCTGCTGCTGATGAACGAGTCGCGCTACCCCTGGTGCATCCTGGTGCCGCGTCGCAGCGGCGCCAAGGAGCTGCACCGGCTCGACGACGCCGATCAGCTGCAACTGCTGCGCGAATCCACCGCGCTGGCGCGGGCGATGGAAGCGGCCTTTGCGCCGCACAAGATGAACGTCGCCGCGCTCGGCAACATGGTTCCGCAACTGCACCTGCACCACATCGCCCGCTATCGCGGCGACCCGGCCTGGCCGGCGCCGGTCTGGGGCAAGTTCCCCGCGCAGGCCTACGAGCCGGCGGCAGCCGCTGAACGCATCGCCCGGTTGCGGCAGTTGCTGCCGGGACTGCTCTACGAGTCTGCCGACGCCGGCTAACCGGCGGGGACGTGGCTGGTGGTGACCTCGGCGATCAGCCGGCCGTCGCTGCCGACCACGGTGGTGCGGACCACGCTCAGGCGCTTGCCCTTCTTCACGTAGATCGCCGTGGCCTCGAAGTGGCCGCTGGTCTGGTTGCCGAGCAGGCTGGCGTTGAGATTGATCGCCAGCGGAAAGCCGGACTGCCCGGTCTGGATCTCGCTGCCGCCGAAGGCCAGCACGGTGGCGCAGACATCGGCAAACCACAGCGTGGCGCCGGCATGCACGGTGCCGTAGGGGTTGAGGATGCCGGCCTGCACCGGCATGCGGCCCACCACCTTGTCGGGGCTTTGTTCCACGACCTCGAATTCGATCCTGCCTTCCACCTTCATCGGTCCGGCTCCTGCTGGGTGATTGGATTCAATCGGCACCGAGGACGGCGTCCAGCGCCCGCAGCAGCAGCTGCACGTCCTCGGCGCTGGTGTAGTGCACGAACGACAGCCGCACCACGCCGCGCGCCGGGTCCAACCCCATGGCTTGCAGCAGGCGCAGTGCATAGAAGTGGCCGCTGGCCGCCATCACGCCGCGCGCCGCCAGGGCGCGTACCACGGCGCCCGGCTCCTGCCTGAGCGGCAGGAAGGACACCGTGGCGGCGCGCTCGCCGGCATTGGCGGGGCCGATCAGGCGGATGTCCTTGCGCTGTGCGAGGTAGTCGAGCAGCGGCGGCAGCAGCGCCAGTTCGGTGCCGCGCAGCAGTTGCCGCACCCGGCCCGCACGCCCGGCCGGCGCAGCGCCCGGGTGATGGTGGGCATCGAGTGCGTCGAAGTACTCGGCGATGCCGCGCGCCGCCGCGATCTGCGCGTGGTCGGGGCCGGCCGGCAGCAGGCGCTTGCGCAGCACGCCCTCGTTGAAGAAATGGCCCTCGTTGGGCAGACGCTGCACCAGGGTCGGGCTCAGCGCCATCAGGCCCAGGTGCGGGCCGAAGGTCTTGTACAGCGAGAACAGATAGATGTCGGCGCCCAGCGCGGCGAGGTCGGGAAAGCCGTGTGGCGCGTAGGAAACGCCATCGACCACGCTGAGCACGCCGGCGGCGCGCAGGCGCGCGGTGATCGCCGCCACCGGGTTGATCGCGCCGACGATGTTGGAGCACTGGGTGAAGGCCACCAGCCGGGTGCGCTCGTTGACCAGCGGCCAGAGCGCCTCGGGATGCAGCGCGCCGCTGTCGGGCTCGACCTGCCACTCGCGCACCCGCACGCCGCGTGTTGCGAGACGCCGCCAGGCGCCGCTGTTGGCCTCGTGGTCCTGGTTTGTCACGACGATCTCGTCGCCAGCCTGCAACCACTGGCCGAAGGCCTGCGCCAGCACGTAGCTGTTCTGCGAGGTCGACGGGCCCAGGTGCAGCCAGTCGCCGGGCACGCCGAGATATTCGGCCAGGCGCGTGTAGCTGGCGTCCATCCACTCGCCGGCCTCGGTGGAGGCGGCGGTGGGGTAGTAGGGTTGCAGCTTGAGCCGCCGGTAGTACTCGTCCAGGCGCGCGATCACCGGCGCGCAGGCGTAGGAGCCACCGGCGTTCTCGAAGAAGGCCTGGCCTTGCAGGCTGGGCTCGGCGAACGCCGGAAACCGGGCGCGGACGAAGGCGAGATCGAGCGGGGTGGTCAAGGCAGGCTCCGGCGGTGAGTCACGCCTGCACTGTAGCGAGACTCCCGGCCGTTTGGCGCGCCCGGCCGCCGCCGCAGATCCGCCTCAGCGCGCCAGCCGCAGTACCAGCCGGTCGTTGACGAACAGCGGCCCGATCAGCAGGAACAGCAGATCGCCGAAGAAGGACGGCTTGTGGCCTTCCAGCTTGTGGCCGTAGAGCTGCGCCACCCAGGCCAGCAGCCAGGCCGTGGCGCTGATGCCCAGTACCGACCAGCCGGCCGCCTGCATGGCGAGGATGCCGGCGACGGTGGCGGCAAACCACAGCGCCATCAGCACGGCGCCCTTCAGCGACAGGCGCAGGTAGAAGACGAAGATCGGTAGCGCCAGCACAGTGCTGGCATTGACGTAGGGCGCGATCGTCTCCGGCAGGCCCAGCCAGCGACCCAACGGCACCAGCCAGAGCATCGCCAGCGAGGTGAAGGTGATCAGCGGCACGCAGAGGTAGTGGATCCACTCGTTCACCGGGTTGCGGTGATGGGCGCGGTACTCGTCGAGGTAGCTTTGCAGGCTGCGCATGGCGCACTCCGGTCGGTTAAGGTGCCGCCATTGTTGCCAGCCGCGCCGCCCGACTCTGTCAACTTGCCGACATTCTTCCGCCGCCCATGAGTACACCCGAACTGCACCAGGCCATCGCCGCCAGCGAATGGTTCCGCGAGTTGCCGGCGGAGCTGGTGGGCCAGTTGGCGGCGCTGGCGCAGCAGCGGCATCTCGCCGACGGCGCCCTGCTGTTCGCCAAGGGCGATGCCGCCGATGGTCTTTACGGCCTGCTCTCCGGCCGGGTCCGGATCAGCGCCACCACCCGCGATGGCCGCGACCTGCTGGTGAACCTGTTCGAGCCCGGCGACTGGTTTGGCGAGATCTCGATGTTCGACGGTCTGCCGCGCACCCACGATGCCCGCGCGGTGGGCGCCAGCGAGCTGTTGCTGATTCCCCGCGCCCGCTTCCACGCCCTGCTGGCGGCGCAGCCGGTGCTGTACCCGCACTTCATGCGCATGCTCTGCCGCAAGCTGCGGCGCAGCTTCGCCTGGATCGAGTACATCGCCTTTCTGCCGATGTCGGCACGCCTGGCCGCGCGCCTGCTGGAACTGGCGCAGGACTACGGTGAAACCCAGGCCGACGGCAGCGTGCTGATCGCCCTGCACCTGCCGCAGGAGGAGCTGGGCCGCATGCTCAGCGTCTCGCGGCAGACGGTGAGCAAGGAGCTGAACGCCCTGGAGGCACGCGGCTGGATCCGCCTCGACTACGGCCGGGTGCTGATCCGCCAGCCGGAAGCCTTGGAGGCCCTGGTGCGCGGCGCCGCCTAGGCGCAACGCCCATCCCGCCTGGAGTTCCCTCCCCCGCGAGCGGGGGAGGGTTAGGGAGGGGGCGTTCTCCACAGCAGCCGACTCCCCCATCCCGGCCTTCCCCCGCTGCGCAGGGGAAGGAGACCCGCCAGAGTGCGCAGCACCGCTTCCGCGAACGGAAGCTCAGACCCCGAACAGTGTGCGCAGATGCCCGTTGAGGAACTTGCCCTGCGGGTCCAGCGCCGCGCGCACCTCGGTGAATTCCTTCCAGCGCGGATACAGCGTCGACAGCTGGCGCGCGCCGAGGTTGTGCAGCTTGCCCCAGTGCGGGCGGCCGCCGTACTTCCAGAAGATCGGCTCCACCGCCGCGAAGTAGTTGTGGTGGTCCATCGTGTAGTACTGGTGGATCGAGATCGCGCAGCGCGGCCCACCCTCGAACATGCTCAGCGGGATCGCCTCCTCGTGCACGTAGCGGTACTCGATGGGGAACCAGGTCGGCAGTTGCTTGTCGTGGATCAGCTTCAAGATCTCGCGCAGACAGGCCGGGCCGTGCTCGGCCGGCACCGAGTACTCCATCTCGTTGAAGCGGACATTGCGGACGTTGGCGAAAATCTCGTAGGAGTCGCCGACGCGGTCCTCGAAGCTGGCGGTCTTGGCGATCAGGTTGAGGATCGCGCTGCGCGCCGCCGGCCAGTCGCTGCCGTACTTGTCGAGCTTCTCGATGGCCTTCACATAGGCGTTGCCGCCTTCCTCGGCCGGGTCCAGCGGCGGCGTCAGCGCATCGGTGGTCTCGTTGAGGGCGATGGCCGCCGCGTATTCGGAATGGGTGATGACCTGCATCTCCCAGTGCTGGTTGTCGCGGGTGAGTTGCGGCACCTGCTCCAGCAGCTCCTCGGTCTTGGCGATCCACATCTTCTCGCGCAGGCGGAAGGCCTTGCGGTTTTGCAGCCGCACCCGGCTGATGACGCCCAGCGCGCCCAGCGAGACCTGCGCGGCGCGGAAGATTTCCGGGTTCTTCTCGGCATCGCAGTCCAGTACCTCGCCCTTGGCGGTGACCAGGCGCAGGCCGATCACCTGGCCCGAGTAGGAGCCGAAGTTGATGCCGGTGCCGTGGGTGGCGGTGGAGATCGCGCCGGCCAGGGTCTGGTAGTCGATGTCGGCCATGTTTGGCAGCGCCAGGCCGGCGGCCTTGAGCGGCGCGCCCATCTGCGTCATCGGCGTGCCCGCCGCCCAATCCGACTGCAACTTGCTGGCGTCATGGCCGAGCATGCCGTGCAGATGCGCCAGCGACACCAGGGTGCCATCGGTGGGCACCAGACCGCTGAAGGAATGCGAGGAGCCGACCGGCCGCACCGCCGAGGGCGCGTTGCGGATGATCTGCGCGAGTTCGTCCTCGCTCTTCGGCGCCAGCCGCGCGAGCGGGATGCAGGACTGCCCACCGGACCAGTTGCGCCAGGGGATGATGCGCGGCGCGGCGGCGCGGGCGAGGGCGGAAAAGCCACCGCCGGCGCCGGCGAGGCCGGCCACGGCGAGCTGCTGGATGAGCTGACGACGGGTGAGTTTCATGGCGTGGTTCTCGTAGAGGCGATCAGTTGAGCTTGGCGCCGGACATGAACTCGATCAGCGCCTGGAATTCCTCTTCCGAGCACTGGATGCACATGCCCATCGGCGGCATGCCCTGGTAGCCGTTGATGGTGTGGTCGAGCAGGGTGTCCTTGCCCTGCGCGATGCGCGGTGCCCAGGCCTCGGCGTTGCCGGATAGCGGCGCGCCGGAGGCGGGGCTGGTGTGGCAGCTCTTGCAACTGGTGTCGTAGATCTGCGCCAGCGCCGGGTCGGCCGGGGCAATCGCCGAGGCGCTGCTGGCGGCGGCGGTGGCGGCCGCCACCTTCTCGCTCTTGTCGCTGCCGCAGGCGGCGAGGCCCAGGCTGAAAGCCAGCGCCAGGGCGCCGATCAGGGTTCCGGTGGTGTTCTGCATGTGGGATCTCTCTAAGGCGGTACAGCTGTGGACGGAGTGAGGAAAGTGACGCATGGAAGGGGTTCAGGGCAGGCTGCCGCCCTCGGCGGCCAGCCGCTTCAGCAGGGCCTGCACCTTGCTGCGCTGGCTGCGGCTGTAGGGGCTGGCGCCGATCAGCTCCAGCAGCCAGAGGCCCTCGGTGGCCAGGTACACCAGCGCGGTGCGCTCAAACGGCAGGCCCTCGCTCAGCGCCGGCATCCGCTCCTTGAAGTACGTGCGGACCGGCTCCAGCAGTTGCGGATCGCCCGGCACCACCGCCAGCAGCGCGCTGCTGAACGGGTCCTGGTCCGGGCGCTCGGCGGTGGAGGCCTGCACATAGGCGCGCAGGCCACGGCCGGGTTGATCGGGCAGCCGCTGCTGCGCCTGTTCCCAGTTCTGCTGGGTGTGCTCGATGGCGCGCGTCACCAGCGCCTGCAGCAGGCTCTCCTTGGTGGGGAAGTGGTACATCACCCCGCCCTTGCTCACCTGCGCGGCGCGCGCCACCGCATCCAGCGTCAGCCGCGCCGCGCCCTGCTCGGTAACCACCGCGATGGCGGCGTCGAGCATGGCCTCACGGGAACTGGGGCGGCCTCGGGTGGCGGGTTTGGCGGGCATTGCGGGCAGAGGGGTGACGGAGCCGGAGGGCTGGAAGGGCCGGAGCCGGCCTGAGTCCAGTAGCAATTAGTGTACCGGCTGGTCGGCTAACAAAGTGGCGCCGGCCGGCGCCGCTGTCGCGGGCGCCTCCAAGGGGGCGAAATGCCGGCATGCACGAGATCACCGGCATCGACCACCTCTATATCGCCGTCCGCGAGCTGGACCGCGCCTGCGCCTTCTGCGACCGCGCGATGGCGGCGCTGGGGTTCCGCCGCAACGAGTTCCAGATCGGCGGTGAGCGGCACGTGCAGTACTACAACCGCCACTTCGGCTACGTGCTGAGACCGGCGCGCGGCGGGCCGGCGCACGATCCCTACGCGCCGGGCCTGCACCATCTCTGCCTACGCCTCGATACGGTGCAGGCGCTGCACGAGGCGGTCGCCGCCTTTGTCCTCGACGCGCTTGATTAGGCGCTCTACGCCCTGAGGCAGGAGCGGGACGAGCGTCTGATCCATAACAGCGACGCGGCTCGCAGTCCGTATCGATCCGTCCGTGGAAACGTGGTAGTGCCCCAGCTCTGCAGAACTGCTCAGGGTTGCAGGGGGGCGAGCGCGCGACGCAGGGCGCTCCAACCACTGGGGCGGTCTGCCTCTCGGTACTCGCGAAGCAGTGCAATCTGCTGACGTACCGCGCCGGCGACTTGTTCGCGCAACGCCCAGGTCGCCTCCGAATCACCGTGGCGACCGGCGAACTGCCCAGTCGGAATGCGCTCGCCGAATCCGAAGTAATAGCGCTGGGGTCGTGGGATCAGTGTCGGGCCCAGTCCAGCAACCAGCGGTGGCACGAAGTCACCATCGCGAGTGGCCTTCAGCAGGCCGGTGCGGCGGGCCAGCTCCAACCGCCAGCCCGGTTTCAGCAGGTCGTTGGCATCGAGCAGAATCCGATAGCTCTCGTCCGGCCCAACCGAGCCGAACGGGATGATGTCGTATCCGTGCTCGATGGCAAGGCGCGCAAACCCGGTGCGCTTTTTCCAGATGAGCTGGTAGGCCTCCCCTCGGCGACGCATGACCTCGCGGGCGCCGCCAGGGAAAACGAGGATGGACTGGCCGCTCCGCATCAAGGCGGAGCAGATCTCCGGGGTGCCCAGCACCATGCCGCGCTTGGCGAGGAAATCGCCCCAATACGGAACCTGGAAATGCCCTCTATCGCCCAAGCCGCGCAGCAGTACGCCCTGGGTCCGGTACAACTCCTCGATCATCAGCGGTGCGTCGGTGAGGCCGAATAGTGTGTGATTGCCGACAAACAGCGCGGGCTTGCTCAGGTTGAGTTTCTCGACGCCGAGATACATCGGCCGAAACCATCGCCGGGCGACGCCGAGGCCGCGAGCGAGTTCCTTTGCCGAGATGGGTTCGTAGTGCAGTGCACCTTCAACGGTCGTTGCATCCATCACAGCACTGCTCCCGATGTTTTCATGTGGGTGCCTCAGAACTGGTAGCGGGCGAAGAACTGCAGATAGTCGCGATCACGAAGAAGATTGGTCGCGCCACCGCCGGTAAACCAGGAATAGCCGACGCCAACCGAGGTCTTGTCCTTGTAGCGAGCTTCGATCAGCAGATCGGCCTGCTTCCGGCCCCGCACGAAATTGCCGGCCGGTCCCGGCGATGTGCCGTTGACGTCCTGAGACCAGGTCAGGGAAGGACGCAAACTGACGCCTGGCAACACGCTCTCGTAGCTGAACAGGCTGATGACGCGGTAGCCCCAGGAGAAGCGATCCGGGAACGCAGACAGGTCCTGTTGATGCGGGTTGAAGCGGATGCCGTCCGCTCCAAAGTTGCACGCCGGGTTGAGCGAACAGGCCTGCCGGGAGCCGTCAGCGCCCGAGCCATCGGCACCCGCGCTCGCGTGGTAATCCGTGCCGGGCGCCTCGAACTGAAGCAGGTCCAGCCCAGGCAGGTCCGGCACCCAGGTAGCGCCCCACTCCGTGACGAGGATGATCTGGTCGGCTCCAATAGGATTGTCCGTAGCGCCGAAAACCCGGGTCGTCCCGAAATTAAAGTTGTAGCTGGCTATGCGCTCGTAGCCGCGGATGTAGCAGTCGATGCCTGGGTGGTAGTCGCTGTCGGACATGCCCGCGCTGCAAGGCGGGTTTTCACCCACGTCCATGTCGCGGTAGGCCGTTACGAAGCTCGGGAATGCCCGGGCGGATCCGGGAACATGGCCGATGCCAACATTGATCAGATCTGGGTACGGGTTTGTGCCGCTAGCGTCGAGAAAATCGCTTGATCCGTAGTTAGTCGAATTTCCATCGGGGCCTAAGCCAAATCCCAGATTCCCAAGCTGCGCAGAGCCCAGGCACCCCAAGGACGCTTGGTGGCAGCGTGTCAGGGTTGGACCAAACGCGGCGAAGGCGAGATCTTGTGTATCGATCTGGAACGGCTGATTCGGCCGGTAGGCGACCTCGCCCTGAATCGAGTAATCACCAACCGTCGTGTTGAAGCTCAGCCCGATCAGGTGAACGTTTTCGGGGTACTCCAACTGGAATCTGGCGCTGTCCAGCGGTGCCGCGCTGTCGGTAGCGTACTGCGCCTCCGGCTGCTGGGGATTGGTCAGTGCGTGCACGAACGGGATGTCGGGACAGGCCGCCAGGAAGCTGAGCAGGTCGTTGGCGTCGATGCCCTGGTCATTGCCCTCTCGACGCGCACAACTGGCCTGCGTCGCATAGAAGCTCGCGATCGGCAAGCGCGAGTGATAGTTGACGTAGTAAAGCCCGACTTCGACACCGCCCCCGAAGTTTTCGAAGTACGACTTCAATGCAACGCCAAACTGCCCACCCGCGCCGGGCTTGGCATCGCGGACGCGGCGGATGGTCGAGGTGGTGTTGCTCAGGCCAGTTAGCGGTGAGTCCAAGGGCGTGGCCACTCGGTCGGGATCTTCTGCGGCTCCTCCCGCGCTGGTGCTGACGGTATTGATGGCGTTGTTGGTGCCAACGTCGAGATCCGAGAAATAGCTCCCTGGCGCCGGAGCCTCGATCCCGCGCCACTCCAGTTGGTAGAACGTTTCCAGCGTGGTATCCGGCAGCGGGTTGAAGCTGAGGAACGCCATGTTCACCGGCATGAACACTTCCTCGTTGGTCCGCCCAACCCGATAGAAGTTGTTGGCGTTGACCGGGTTGGCCTGATTCAGACTGTTCAGCGCCAGAGTCGTGCTCTCGCCCCAGGAAACCAGTTGGCGGCCCACCTTGACCGTCAGATCTTGGTCATTCCACAGTGGTAGCTTGCCGAACATCACCGCGTCGAGCAGTTGCAGGTCGCTTCCAATCTGCTGGCGAACGACGGGGTCTGTTCGCTTGCTGCGAACGACGGCACCCGGCCCATAGACGATTCGACCGCCATTGGGGCCGGGTTGTCCCCAGGGGCGGCTGGAGATCAAGCCGGTGAGTAGAGCCGCCGGGTCGTTCAGCAGTACGAGCGGATCAACGGGCACTATCGGTGCTGCGGGGGTCTCGCGGCCGACCTGCAGGTAGTTGTCTGAAGTGATCCGGTTGGGGTGGTACTCCTTCAGGTCTTCGTTGACGAAGTCGTGGAAGTACAAGGCCCGTCCAAAGAACCCGACCTCTCCCCAGTTGAGCGTGAGATCGCTGGTGACCTTGGTCAGCCCCGAGAAGAGGTCACCCTTCTTGTAGTTGAGGTTGCCGTCGTCGCCGTTGATCGAAGCCGCGCCCGGCGCACTGACCAGACGTTGGGCTGGGAATACCTGGTCCTTGAACAATCCCTGGCAGCTTTGATAAGCCCCGTTGGGTCCGGTGCAGACCGCCGGATTCAGGTTCGACTTTCCGATCAACTCCGAGGCTGGCTTCTGGGTTCTGAGTCCGGCACCAACGGTGACGCTTGTGTTGAGGATGCCTTGAATCTCGTCTCCTCCCGGACCGGGCAAGGTCATCTGGAGAGCCTGCGCCGTGCCGGCGCCGAGCGCGAGGACCGCGCAGAGGGCGAATTTGGTGCTCATTACTTTCTCCGCAGAGCGATTACGTCCGGAGACCGGGCGGGTTCAGCAGTTCAATCGATTCACGGACGAGGCGATCCGCTTCCGAGATCGGGCCGTCGTGCAGGACGGTGCGGTCGGGTCGGACCACCGCGCACCAGCCGTACAACTGCCCAGAGCTCAGCAAGCGGCTCTCGAGGTCCTCGAAGACGTTGTCGGCTTCATCGTCCGAGCCGCCACGATGGTTGATCTGTGAAATCAGGCCTCCGACCGATTCCCACTTCCGAAGCGTCGTCGCTTTGAGGTGCGGGAGGGGACTCTGTCCGAAACCAACCAGGGTCAGCCCGTTACCCAGCGCGTCATCACTCAGCAGGCCTTGTCCCGAGCTGGAGCGGACAAAGCCCTGCGGCAGTACCCGCCCCCGGCGTATCCGTGATTGGCCTTTCACGAACAGCCCGTCGGAAAACTCGTTCTTGGGCTTGATGCCCAATTCGTCGAAATGATTCCTGAGTGGGGGAATGCGGCGAAGCAGCGCCATCGTTCCGTGGATCAGGATGGCCATCAGCTTGTTGCTCGGCATGACCAGGCGCCCCATCAGCTTGGCCAGGGCGATCATCTGCGTCGCGTGTGGGCGGCGTTCCTGATCGTAGGTCTCCAGCGCAACGGGCGACATGCGCCCTTTGAGCACCCAGGCCAGCTTCCAGCTCAGGTTGGCCGCGTCGCGCAGCCCGGCCACCAGCCCCTGACCCACGAACGGCGGCGTGATGTGGGCGGCGTCGCCAACCAGAAACGCATTGCCGCGGCTGTAACGCTTGCAGGACCGCGCGTGGAACCGGTACACGGCCTTGCGCTCAATCTTCAGCTCGCCAGCCCGGGCCCAGGGCTGGAGCAGTCGCGTGATCGTCTCGTCGCTTTCCATCTGCTCGCGGGTTTCGCCCGGCCGCAGCATGAACTCCCAGCGGATACGCCCCCCCGGGGCGACCATGTGCGGCGTCGGCCGCTTGGGATCGCAGATGAACTCGATGTGGTCGAAGTTGCCGGGCACATTCTTGGCATCGACGATCAACCAGTCCTCGGCGTAGGTCTTGCCCTCGAAGTCCTGGCCAATGAGCTTGCGAACCACGGAGCCGGCGCCGTCAGCGCCGACCAGGTATCGGGTCCGCACCGTGCTTTCTGCACCGCTGGGAAAGCGAATGACGACATCGAAGCCACGTTCATCTTCTTGGGCGCTGAGCATTTCAGCGCTGGTGCAGACCTGGACCGAGCCTCGGTCCGCCACCTTCTTTCGTAGCGCACGTTCCAGGTCGGGCTGATAGAACGTCACCAGCTTCGGGTGGCCGTCGATGGTCCCGCCCGAGTTGACGCGACCAAACTCGCCGACAATCGGACACAGCATCCGAACGTAGGGAATCGCCACCTTCGGAAACGCGTTCTCCCCAAGTCCCACCATCTGCAGGATGCGCAGCGCCTCGTTGTCGAGTGCGATCGCGCGTGGCGCCATCAGAATGTCCGGCGCCTTGTCGATTACCAAGGTGTTTATGCCATAGCCGCCGAGCAACGCGGCAACAGCGGCCCCCACTGGGCCGTATCCGACCACGAGCACATCAACTGCATTGGGTACTTCTTTCATGGAAATGGAGGCTCAGTTAGTGGCGACCAGGTGCTCCGCGAGGCACCGGCATGCGCGCGTTGATGGCGAGAGGAATTGGATTGGTTCGGGGCCAAAACCGGCCCCATCGAATAGCGGTTGTCCGCTCATGGCGAAGCAGGTTTAGTCGCAAGGAAGGATTCCGGACCTGGGCGCGCAGTTCTTCCGACGGACGCTCGTGGTGCTTGGCGATCAACTGCCTGGCCAAACCGGACAACGCCAGAAAGCGATTGGTGTACGCCAGCATCAACAGCGAAATGGCCGGGAACGGCAATCCAGCGGTACTGAAGGTCAAGGCAGTCACCGGTAGCGCTCCAGTAGTGCGGAGCCTGCTCTCGTCTCCAACTCCATCAACCTCGGCAGATCAGCGGCGATGAATTTCTCCAACGCGCCGCCGATAACCGGGAGACGGCTACGAATGTCCCACCGGTGCTTGAGATCGGTGCCCGCCGTAGTCGCCGCCAGTTCAATGGCGCAGGAGAGCTCCACAGGGACGCCCTGAATGCTGATCGCGACCGTTCCCCGGCCGGTCTTTGCGTTCCAGTGATCGCGATGTTCGACGACCGATGTCTCGGGCAGCAGCCCGCGGAGCCCCGCAGGGACTGGCCGCTCATTGCGCATCGTTCGACGGATTCGGATCTCGAACTCCGCCCCCTGCGTCGAACAGTTGATGACCTCGGATTGCACCGCGCCAAGCAGCCGAATTTTGTCCTCGTGAAACCGTCGGTCGGTCATGGCTCGGAGCACGACCTCCGATGCGGCTGAGTAGGAGGCGACAAGTTCCAGCTTCACGTCTGCTCTCCGGCCTCGATCACGAACGGAAGCGCGAACTGCCCGAGGACTTTGCGAACCGCGTCGGCGGACGAGCCCGAAGCGAGCTTGACGGTGGCGCTCATGCCCTTCGTCTTGTCGTCGGTGATCGCGATCAAGTCCACGTCGAGGCCGGCAGCCTTGATGGCCGCCGAAAGCGCGATGTGCGCCTCGCGCTTTTTGAGGTCCGGCTTGAAGATCTTGCCGACGCCGGTGAGCGGCATCTGCTCGATGATCACGACCTGCTTCGGCCAGGCGGCGCGCTCACCCACATGCTCCTGGGCGAACTTCAGAAGTTCCTGCTCCGTGACCACGGCGCCCGGCTTGAGCTGGACATAGGCCACCGGCAGTTCGCCGGAGTGCGCGTCGGGCCGGCCGACCGCAGCAGCGACCTGAACGGCGGGATGCTTGTGAAGCGGTTCTTCGATGCTCGCCGGGTCGATGTTGTGGCCGCCGCGGATGATCAGCTCCTTCTTGCGGCCGGTCAGCCAGAAGTAGCCCTCCGCATCCTGCCGGGCCAGGTCGCCGGTGTTGAGCCAACGCTGACCGTCTCTACAGTCGATCCAGAGGCCCTTGTTTTGCGCCTCGATGAGGTAGCCGTCGAAAACGTTGGGGCCCGAAATGGCCAGCACGCCAACCTCGCCGATCACGCAATCACGCTGATAGCCACCCTGCTCATCCAACGCCACCACCTTCATGGACTGGCCCGGCACGCGCAGGCCGATAGAGCCCGGCCGGCGCTCGCCCAGTGGCGGATTGACGCTGCTGACGCAGGTGGCTTCGGTGAGACCGTAGCCTTCGAGGATCTTCAGACCTGTCTGTCGCTGGAAGCTGTTGAAGACTTCCACCGGCATCGGCGCAGCGCCGCAGAGGCCGTATTCGAGTGAGCGAATGTCGCGGCCGCCAATCGGCACCTGCATCAGCCCGGCGTAGAGCGTCGGCACCCCGCTGAAGAAGTTGATCCGGTGATGCTCGACGATCTCCCAGAAGCGCTTCACCACCCCGTCGCCGCGATAGCCTTGGGGAGTGCCGAGCACTACATGCGCGCCCTTCGAGAATGGCAGCAGACCCGTCACCAGAACGCCGTTGACGTGGAACAACGGCAGGCCGCAGAAGACGACCTTGCCGGGCCCCACTCCATCACCGAGGAACTGCCCGGCACTCCAGGCATTCGCGACCTCGTTGCCGTGTCGGCGCATCGCGATCTTTGGAAGACCCGTGGTGCCGCCCGTGCAGAAGTAGGACGAGGCGTCATCGGCCGAGAACCGCCGGCCGCTGTTCAGGCGAGTATCGGTCTGCGATTTCCGGGCACGCGCGAAGTCGTGGATCTCGATGTGCGAGGGCACGGCCCCGCGCAAGTTCGCCCTGCCGTGCAGGCGGACGGTCTCCCGCCGCTGCATCAGCTTCGCCCCGAAGCGTTTGAAGCCCCGCACCCGATCCGGCAGTCCGATCAGCACCAGATGCTTCAGCGTGGGGACCTGCTTGAGCTGTGGCTGCAGCTTCGACCACAGGTCAGTACCCGGGAACGGCGCGAGCGTGACCAGCACCGAGGCCTGGGCCGCGTGCAGCAGTTCGCCGAGCGCCGGGCCTTCGAGCAGCGGATTCAGCGCGGCGACAACGCCGCTGGCCTGGCCGCCCCAGATCACGAAATGGGTCTCGGGAAGATTGGGCAAAACGAAGGCGATGACGCTGTCCTTCTTCACGCCGATTCGGTGGAAGAAGTTCGCCGTACGAGTGATCTCGGCGAGCAGCTCCCGATAGTTCCAGGTCTCTGGATTGCGGTGCTCGGCGGTGGTCAGGAAGAAGCTCAGCGCGGGGGCCTCGGGGTTGATCCGCGCGCCCTGCTGGAGCATTTCAAAGGTGTTGGACGGCAGCGAGGCCGGCAGTCCCCCGGCCTCCGCCGCTTCGACGTCGCGGAGGTTGGCGATACCCGACATGTGTTAGCCCTCGGCGATGATGCGATTGCGCTGAGTGCCGAGGTCGAATCGACCGTCGGCGGAGCGGATGCTGGCTTCCACCTGGTCACCGACCTTCAGGTACTGGCTTCGTTTGCTCTGAACCTTGAAGAAGATTTCCCACTTCTTCTTCTCTGGCAGCAGCGCGCCGAGCTTCTGCTTCGCCGGCGAGGGGATCGAAAGCGCACAACCGGCAGGCGTCCCCGTGGCGATCAAGTCGCCGGGCTCGAAGTTCTGCACCCCGGAGAGTTCCGTCAGCGTCTCCGCCGGGCCGTACACGAGGTTGGCGGTGCTGTCGCTCTGGCGCACTTCGCCGTTGACCGTCAATTTCAGTTGCAGTCCCTTGAGCACGGAAATGCTGCTGGCATCCAGCAGCGTGAGCCAGGGGCCGACCGGGCCGAAGGTGCGGAAGGACTTGCCCTTGTAGAACTGCATCTGCGGAATCTGCACGTCGCGCGCCGAGTAGTCGTTGACGATCACCGCTGCGGCCACGTACTCGTGCAGGTTGGCGTCGGTCACCTGGACAGGGCCGCTGATGGCCTTCTTCAGCACCAGTCCCAGTTCGATTTCGTAGTCGAGGAACTGCACGCGCTGCGGCTTGATGACCTCGCTGTCGGCCGCGCAGATGCAGCTTTGGGCTTTGGTGAAGATCATGTTGTAGGTCTTCACGTCCGGGTCCATGCCGGACTCGATCATGTGCTGGCGGTAATTCGCACCCTGGCAGACGAACTGCTGGTTGCTCGTCACCGGCGAGAGAAGCGCTACCTCGGACAGCGCCAAGCTTTCACCCGAGAGGTTGGCGAGGTGTGGGATCGAGGCTGCGCGTACGAAATCACCGGTGGTTGCGAAGTCGCCGGGGACCGGCGTGATCCGCTCGCCGCGAATGACGCCCCACCGCGGGAGGCCCTGGTGCTCGAAGCGGACGATGTTGATGGTCATGGCATTGGGTTCCGGAGCGTGTGGAGTCGGAGAAGTGGTTTGGACTGGCGGAGATTCACAGGCGGAGAGCGGCAGCCCGAGGCCCAGAGCCGCCGCCGTGATCGCGCTGCCTTTCAACAGCGCGCGACGATCGAGATCGGTAGGCATGCACGGCGGCTCAACCGAAGAGCTTGGCGAGGGTGACGAGCTTGCGGACGTTGAGGTCCGGGCTTCGACGCAGGTTCTGGATCAGCGCCAGCAATGCCGCAGGCGTGAGCTTGGGTTTCGTGAAGCTTGCCGGCATCGGCGGCCCCCACTGCGCCATCGCCTCGCGGCTGACCGGGTGCACGCCCGTCGGGCGATCCGCCGTGAATAGATCGCCGTCGCAGTAGTGCTCGTGTTTCGCACCCCAGGGATCGTTCCAGTAGTCGAAGATCTGGCTTCCGAGGATGTGCCGACCGATGCCCCAGGCGTGCCGCCATCCCTTCTCACGCAGCACGCGCTGACCCATGCCTACAGCGTCGGCGTCGATCACCTCGAAGGCGCTGTGGCTGTAGAGCGGCATGAAGCCCTGCGCCATTGCCAGAGTGTGGTGATCGGCAGGCCGGTCGCCGAGATCGAGACGGAAGAAGCAGACGGCGGGAGAGCCGTCCGGCAACACCTGTACATCGCTCGGAATCAGCCCCAGATGCTGCGTGTACCAGGCGCTGGTCGCCTGGTAGTCGGCGACCTCGATGACGCAGTGACCGAGACGGATCACCTCCGGCGCTTGGGCGGGTGGACGCTGCGTGCCATTGACGCGGAGGCTCTGACCCGCCGAGTTGAAGTGAATCGGGCCGCGATGCGGCAGCTCGTCGACCGGGATCTGTCCGTGAATCACTTCGATGGTGAATCCGGAAGGGTCAGTCAGGACCACCTGCTCCCCCCCGCCAGGGTGGCGTACCGGCTCGATGCAGCTTGCGCCGGGAAGGCGTGAGAGGGCTTCGAGTTCCTCACGGCTGGCGACAGCGAAGCCCATCCCAAGGAAACGGGCATGATCGCCGTGATGAATGCGGTAGCAGTAAGGCGCCGAGGATGTCCCGCGCAGGTGCAGCGATTCCTCGGTCGAGGTCGCGATCTGGAGACCGAAGTCGCGCAGGAACTCCCCCGCACGCGGCAGATCGGGCCGCTCGAAGATCAGATGTGAAAGGGCGACCGCTTTTGCCGTTGGGCTCGGGTGGCGGGCTGGTTGCGATGTGCGTAGTTCGGTCATGGGCGGTTTCTTGGGCTCACAGGGAGCTAGGCGAATCGGATGGAGCTGGCGCCTGCGCCGACCAGGTTTGCTGCAGGGCCAGCGGTTTGGCGCGGAGCTTCAGTTGCGCGGCCGCTCGCAGATTGGTCCAACCGGAACCGAGCAGTTGCAGCCGGCTCGGAGCCCCGGGCCGGCGACGAGCCTCGCGCTCCGCTTTGATCGGCCTTGGCAGGATGCGCGGAGGGGCGGCGGCGCGGAGTTCTCCGCCGACGCGCGATTCGTGGCGGAAGTGGACGGGCATCCGCATGTCGCTGCGCGCCTTTTCGATCCTGGATTCGATCAGGCGCAGCCACGAGGCACCAATGGCGCCCTTGACCATCACCACGCCGTCGTCGCGATAGCGCTGGATTTCTTCCGCTGTCAGCGGGCGAGCGGGGGCAACCGCGAAGCTCATGTCTCTCCTCCAGAGGACGTCGTTGGTGCGTCTTTTGTGAGACTTTATTCGTAATTGAATAATTATTCAACAATGAACAATCAAGGTACAATGCCGAGGTCAGTTTTCGGTTCCTGTCTCATGCCCGCCCCCAAAAGCCCCCGTCCCCGACCCACCGCAAAGCCGGCCATCGCCAAGGAGCCTCGCGGTGCGCGGCGTCGCCGCGAAACACGGGACAAGTTGCTGGAGGCCGCGTTTCGGCTGATGGCCGAGAAGGGCGTCGACGGCGTCGCCATCAACGAGATCACCGAAACCGCCGATGTGGGGATCGGATCGTTCTACAACCACTTCGAGTCCAAGGAGGCGGTCTATGCCGCCCTGATAGATCAGGTGTTCGAAGAGTTCGGGGACGCGCTCGATCACCTGGTCGTAAACGTCGACGACCCCGCCGAGGTGATCGCGATCAGCGTTCGCCACACCTTGTTGCGCGCCCGACGCGAACCTCTGTGGGGCCGCTTCCTAGTTCGCGAGGGCTTGTCCGCGCGCGTACTTTCGCGTGGCTTGGGCGTGCGTCTGCTTCGCGACATTCAGAAGGGGGTAGCCAAGGGGCGGTTCAAGCTCACTGATCCGCTGATGAGCTTCATCACCTTCGGTGGTGGTGTCCTGGGTGCGATTGCAGCGAGCATCGAGATCGAAGGCGAACGCTCGCGGGAGTTCGCGCTGCTTGGCCTGACCGCTGCGGACCTTCCCGAGCGCGCAGCCAGCAACTTGCTTTTTGGTCTTGGCCTGACCATTGATGAAGCCGATGCGATAGCCGGGCGCCCGCTACCTCTGGTGAAACCCGCATCGGTAGATCACTGATCGTTCAGATAGCCCTTGCCGATCAGCGATAGAACTTCCCGTTCACGCGGGCTGAGCGGATTCGGCGGCGGTTGGCCGCCGACCATGGCGCGCAGCATGTCGGCGAGCTGGTTCTTGGACTGCTCCTTCAGCACATAGCCTTCGGAGCAGCGTTTGAGGGTGGCGAAGACGTTTTCGTCGGGGTCGCAGATGGTCGCCACCACGCGCAGCGCCTGCGCATGGCCATCTACGGTTGCTACGCCGACCTGCTGCTGAGCTTCGCCGACTACCCGGGTGACGAGTACGCGGTGTTCCTCATCGAGCAGAAGCGCCTGTCGGAGGCCTTGGCGATCTACCGGGCGATGTACCCGGAAGCGCTCAAGGTGTTCGGCGACGGCAATGGCAATGTCGTCGCCTGGGGCGGCAACTACGGCCGCGCGCTGCTGGAGTCCGGCGACTATCGCGGCGCGCAGCAGATGCTGGAAGGCGTGCTGCCCGGGTTGGTGGCCACCTTCGGCGAGCGGAATCCCAGGGTGCGGAAGGCGCGCGAGCGGCTGGCCCAGGCCGAGGCGGCGCTGGCGCCGTGAGCCTGTCCGCCTGGTTGCGCCGCCGCCGTCGGTCGGCACCTGCGCCGGCCAGCGCCGCCGGCGCTGACGGCGAGCTGCTGCGCGAGCGTCAGCGCATCTACCAGAACCTGCACGACGATCTCGGCGCCAAGCTGCTCGATCTGGTCTACGGTGCCGAGACGCCGGCGCAGGCCGACCGTGCCCGCGAGGCGCTGCAAATCTTGCGTGATGTGGTGTCGCAGTCGGCGCGCGCCGCCGGTCCGTTGCCGGAACTGCTGGACACCATCCGCGCCGAGCTGGCGCAGCGGCTGGGCGCGCTCGATGTCGCGCTGGACTGGCAGCAACAGTCGCCGCTGCCGGCGGTGGCGCTCGACCAGGCGCGGGTGCTGCATCTCTCGCGCATCGTCCGCGAGGCGGTGAGCAATGCGCTGCGCCACGGCCGGACCCGGGCGCTGCGGGTGCGCGTCAGCGAGCTGGCCGGCGAGCTGGTGCTGGAGATCACCGACTACGGCGTCTACGACCCGCAGGGGATCGGCGCCGGCCAGGGCACCGTCGGCATGCGCGAGCGCGCCGCCGAGTTGCAGGGCGACATTCAGTGGGACGAAGCCACCCAGGGCGGCACCAAGGTGCTGCTGCGCTTCCCGCTGACCACCTGAGCGGCGCGCCTGCGACGGCCCGGAACCTGACAGGCGGCCTCTGGTGCCGGCCGCCGGCCTGGGTTTCAATGCAAGCTGAATCGGTAGGCACGATTGTTGGGAGTAAAACCCAAGCCCGGCTCCGGCCGGCAGGCAAGGCAGGCGGTGACCATGATGCAGCGCAGAACCTTTCTTCAGTTGGCCGGCTACTCGGCCCTTTATGGCGGACTGCTGGCCGACTTTGGCCGCAGCGCGATGGCGATGGAGCCCGGCGAGGTCGCCGGCTCCGATCTCGACCTGCATCTGTTGCGGCGGATCAGCTTCGGCCCGACGCCGGCCAGCCTGGCGCGGGTGCGCGCCGTCGGCCGTGCCGCCTACATCGAGGAGCAACTCGCCGCCAGCGATCTGCTCGCCGAAACCCTCACCGCCGCGCTCTATCCGCTGATCAACACCAGCGGGTCGGCGATTTATCTGAGCACCGGCGCCGGCTTCGTGGTCAACATCCACCAACTGGAATTGCAGAGCGCGATGCTGCACCGCGCCCTGCTGTCCAGCGCCCAGTTGCACGAGGTGATGGTCGATTTCTGGAACGACCACTTCAACACTTATATCCGCAAGAATCCGGTGCCGCTGAAGATCGACTTTGATCGCAACGTCATCCGCGCCAATGCCCTCGGCAATTTCAAGACCCTGCTGAAGGCCAGCGTGCGCAGCGCCGAGATGCTGCACTACCTCGACAACTGGCTGAACCGCAGCGGCCAGATCAACGAGAACTACGCCCGCGAGCTGCTGGAGCTGCACAGCCTGGGCAAGGGCGGCGGCTACAGCGAGGCCGACATGAAGGCGCTGTCGCTGATCCTGAGCGGCTTGGGTTTCATCACCGACCTGCCGTTCAGCGCGCTCGCCTATGGCACCGTGCAGTTCAACGCCAGCCAGCACGACGGCAGCGCCAAGCACTTCCTCGGCGTCGACTTCCCGGCGGGTGGCGGCGAGGCGGAAATCGACCGCGCGCTGGACCTGATCCTGGCCCACCCCGGCACCGCCCAGCACATCGCCAGCAAGCTCTGCCGCCGCTTCGTCGCCGACGATCCGCCGGCGGCGCTGGTCGAGCGCGTCGCCGCCACGTTCACCGCCACCGGCGGCGACATCAAGGCGATGCTGCGGCTGATCCTCAACTCGGCGGAATTCGAGGCCAGCGCCGGCGCCAAGCTGAAGCGGCCGCTGGAAGCGATGGTCGGCGCCCTGCGCGCCTGCGGCATCAACCAGGTCGATCAGCTCGCCAACACCAATCTGTTCGGCATCCCGGTCGCGGCGCCGAACGGCCTGCTGTTCAACTCGCTGGTGCAGGCCGGCCACGAGCCCTTCGGCTGGGTGCCGCCCAACGGCTACCCGGACAGCGCCGACTACTGGGGCAACAGCAACACCATGCTCTACCAGCAGAAGTTCCTGGTCGGGCTGGTGGAGGGCCTCAGCTTCAGCTATCTGCTGTCCGATCCGATCAGCTTCCTGACCCTGGGCAACAGCGTTGCCACCGGCGTCACCCGCGCCAAGACGCCCCGGAAGGCGGTCAGCAACGCGGTCGCCAATCTGCTGTTCACCCCGCTGCCGGAGGCCGCCAGTGCCGCCGCGCTGGCCTTCGTCGCCCAGGACGCCGACCCCGACGCCGAGATGACCAACACCGAGCTGGAAAAGCGGGTGAAGGGTCTGGTGTTCGTGCTGCTCGCCTCGCCCTGGTTCCTGCTGAGGTAGTCCCCCATGCTCTCCCGACGCGCCCTGCTCACCCTGCTGGCCGCCAGCGGCACCGCAGCCTGCGGCTCCCGCCCCGGCGAAACCACCGCCCCCGCCGCCGCGCCGCCGGCTGCCGCCAGCGGCGGTGCGACCAGCTCCGGGGTTACCTCGACCACCTCCACCGGCGCCGTGACCACCGGCAGCACTGGCGGCAGCAACGCCGTTGGCACCAGTCCGCATACCCTGGTGGTGGTGTTCCAGCGCTTCGCCGCCGACTGGCTCAACCTGCTGGTGCCCTACGGCGATCCCGACTACGCGACGCTGCGTCCCAACATCAAGGTCGGCAGCCCGCTCGACCTCGATGGCTACTTCGGGCTCAACCCCGGCCTCGCCGACCTCAAGCCGCTCTACGACAGCGGCCGCCTGGGCTTTGTCGCCGCCACCGGCTGGCTGCCGCAGGAGGCACGCGACCGCTCGCACTTTTTCGCGCAGTCGATCGCCGAGGCCGGCGCCCGCAGCGGCGTCAGCGGCGGCTGGCTGGCGCGGGTGATGCTGCGCGACAGCTCCGACAGCAGTTGGGCGGCGCTGGCCGCCGAGAGCGCGGTGCCGGCCAGCTTCCAGGGCTATGCCGGTGCCATCGCGGTGCGCAATTTCGCCGACTACAACCACGGCTCGGTGATGGGCGATGCCGCCACCGCGCTGATCGAGACCATCGCCGGCCTGGCCGGCACGCCGGGCGAGCGCATCCGCCAGCTTGCCGAGGGCGTGCGCGAGCTACAGGCTTCGCCGCCGCCGGAGCCGACGGTGAGCTATCCGGCCACCAGCTTGGGCCAGGGCCTCAAGGTCGCCGCGCAGGCGATCCGTGGCGGGCTGGCGCCGCGGGTGATCTCGGTCAGCTCCGAGGACGACTGGGATACCCACGTCAACCAGGTCAGCCGCCATGCGGCGGCGCTGCCCAACTTCGCCGGTGCGCTGCGTGCCTTCCACGACGATCTCGGCGAGTTGATGGACGGCGTGACCCTGGTGACCATGACCGAGTTCGGCCGCAAGGCCAAGGAAAACCTCGGCGGCACCGACCACGGCACCGCGTCCTCGATGCTGCTGATGGGCGCCGGCGTGCTCGGTGGCCGTGTCCACGGCCAGTGGCCGGGGCTGTCGGCCAGCGCGCTCTACCAGGGCGAAGACCTGGAACCGACCACCGACTTCCGCGCCGTGCTCGGCGAGATCCTCGCCGGGCGCCTGGGCCTGAGCCCGGCGCAGGTGGAGGAAATTTTCCCCGGTGGCTACGCCGCACCGGCCAACTGGCGGGGCTTCCTGCGCTGAGACGGGGGCTCGGCTAACCTCCGGCATCTTCTGATTCCGGAGTGTTCGCCGTCATGACCAACCCCGCTTCGCTGACCACACTCGCCGAGCGTTCCGGCTACCGCCTCACCGGTCGCTACGACGAGGTTGGCCCGCTCTGTCGCGCCTACGCGCAGTGCTGGCCGCAGGCCGCGCGCGCCTTCGACTTCGGCCACACGCCGGAAGGCCGCGCCCTGCACGCCCTGGTGGTCTCCACCAGCGGCGCGCTGACGCCGGAAGCCGCCCGCGAGCGCGGCCTGCCGGTGCTGCTGGTGCAGGGCGGCATCCATCCCGGCGAGTGCGATGGCAAGGACGCCGGCTTCGCCGAACTGCGCGAGCTGCTGGAGACCGACAGCCCCTTGTTGCGCGAGTGCCTGCTGCTGTTCGTGCCGGTGCTCAATGCCGATGGTCACGAGCGCTTCAAGGCCTGGAACCGCCCCAACCAGAACGGCCCGGAGGAGATGGGTTGGCGCACCACCGCCCACAATCTCAACCTCAACCGCGACTACACCAAGGCGGCGGCGCCGGAGATGCAGGCCCTGCTGCGCCTGCTCAACCACTGGGACCCGGTGGTCTATATGGACCTGCACGCCACCAATGGCGCGCAGTTCGAGCACGACATCTCGATCCAGGTGGAGCCGATCCACGTCGGCGAGCCCGGCCTGCACGCCACCGGCGTGGCGCTGCGCGACGGCATCCTCGACCGGCTGGCCGCCAAGGGCTCGCTGCCGCTGCCGTTCTATCCCTCGCTGGTCGAGGCCGACGATCCCGCCTCCGGGTTCGTGGTGGATGCCTACGCGCCGCGCTTCTCCACCGGCTACTGGGCCTGGCGCAACCGCTGGACGGTGCTGGTGGAAACCCATTCCTGGAAGGACTACGCCACCCGCGTGCGGATCACCCGCAACAGCATCCGCGCGCTCTGCGAGTTGGCGGCGGTCGATGGCCGCGACTGGCTGGCGCGCGCCCAGGCCGCCGATGCCGCCGCCACCCGGCTGGCCGGCGAGTCGGTGGCGCTGGACTACCGCAACGGCGCGCACACGACGCTGATCGACTTCCGTGGCTACGCCTACACGCGCACGCCCTCGGCGATCTCCGGCGCGCTCGCCACCCGCTACGACGACCAGCAGCCGGCGATCTGGCGGGTGCCGCTGAAGGACGTGGTGGAGCCCAGCCTGATCGAGCGCGCGCCCGGCGCCGGCTATCTGGTGCCGGCCGCGTATGCCGACTGGCTGGCGACGCAACTGGATATGCACGGCCTCGACTACCGGCGGCTGACCGAGGCGCGGGCCTCGGTCGAGGTGGAAACCTTCCGCGCCGACCGCCACGCGCTGTCGGCCAAGACCTACGAGGGCCGCACCAAGCTCACGCTGGAAGGCCGCTGGCAGACCGAGACCCGCGAGCTGCCGGCCGGCTCGCTGTTCGTGCCCATCGCCCAGCCCGGCGCACGCCTGCTGATGGCCTTGCTGGAGCCGCACGGCCCCGACTCCTACGCCGCCTGGGGCTACTTCAACGGCTGCTACGAGCAGGTCGAGTACATGGAGGGCTATGTCGCCGAGCAGGTCGCCGCGCAACTGCTCGCCGACGACCCTGCGCTGGCGGCGGAGTTCCAGCGCCGCTTGCAGAGCGACGCGGTGTTCGCCGCCGATCCGGAGGCGCGGCTGGAGTTCTTCTACCGCCGGCACCCCTCCTGGGACGAGCGCTACGGGCTCTACCCGATCTACCGCTGCGCGCAGGCCCTCGCTGAGCTGAGCGGCGGGCAAAAAAATCCCCGGCACTGGGCCGGGGATCGCTGCGGCGCTGATGGTCGGACTAGGCCAGCCGTCGCCGACGGAACAGGCCCGTCAGCAGCAGGGGCAGCAACAGCAGCAGGTTGAGCGCGCCGCCGCCGAAGCGGCCGCTCTGGCTGCCGCCCGAGGAGCCGCCACTGCCACCGCCGCTGGTGCCGCCGGAGCTGGAACCACCGCCCGGGTTGTCCACCTTGCAGACGAACTCGCTGTAGTCCTCGATCACGCCGACGTGATCGGTGCTGGCGCGCGCTGGCGACACCGCGTTGAGGCCGGCGCCGCGCTTGGCGAAGCCCTTCGAGCATTCCTGGTAGTCCTGGAAGTCGTTGGCCAGCACCACGCTGAGGATCGCGTCGCGCGCCTCGGTGTAGGTGGCATCGGCCGGGGTCATCTTGAAGCCGGCGATGATGTAGTCCTGCATCCGCTTCTGCGCCTCGGCGAAGCTGTGGCGCGGGTCGTTGAGCAGGCCCACGTAGCACTCCCACATCATGTTGGCCCAGATCTCGCCGGAGTTGTGCACCTCCGAGTTGATCGAGCCGTCGCCGCCGTCCGGCGTCGCCTCGCCGTTGGCGATGTGCTTGAAGGTGAAGGCGTTCTTGGCGAAGTCGGTGGAGTAGGGCGCGCGCCGGATGCCGTAGAAGTAGCTCTGGGTCACGTAGGTCGCACCCGGGTAGGCACCCTGGTACTGGTCGTTGCCGGCCACCGTGCGGTCGTTCTCGCGGGTTGCGAGCATGAAGGCGTTGATGTCGCCCCAGCCCTCGCTCATGCTCTTCGACTGGTTGTTGCTGGAATCGGTCAGGCGATGGTGCACGTAGTGGAAGTACTCGTGCGCGATGATCAGGTTGTCGAGCGTGCCGTCGAGGTCGATGGTCGGCTCGCGCACCATGTGCACGCTCACCTCCTGGCCGGCGGCGATGGCGTCCATGATCCTCTGGCCATCGTCACGCTTGATGACCGCGATTGGCACCTGGTACAGGTAGTTGGTGGGCTGCACCGGCGCGTCGATTGGCAGGTCGCCGTTGCTGAGGTAGGGCGGCGGGCCGTCGCCGTTGTGCACCAGCAGCACCGCCGAGGCGCCGGACTCCACCGCCCAGCGCACCTTGTAGGAGCCGGGGCAGCCACCGCCACGGACGATCACCGCGATCTTGCCGAGCAGATTCGGATCGGGCTGCGGCACCGGCACTGCCACCGTCGGCGAACCCACGACCGGCAGCGCCGGGCCGGCGGGCGTCGCCAGGCCGGTGCAGCCGTCGTTGGTGGGGGCGAACTGGTCGTTGCCGACCACCGCCACGCCGCTGTAGTCGTAGGTCTGCGGGCCGTATTCGACGGCGTTGAAGGCGATCTTGCCGATGCTGGGATCGGAGGTGACTTCCACCGTGCCCTTGATCAGGCCGTTGAACAGGTACTGCTGCATCACCGGCGAGCTGCCGTCCGAGGGCGTGGCCATGTTGGCGTTGTTGCGGCCGGACCCGTCCTGGCCCTGCGCCAGCAGCGGATCGCCTTCGACGCCGCCGCGACCGTAGTTGCTGGTCTGGGCGTTGCCGGCCACCTCGTCGAAGCCGTGGTCGTACCACCAGTCGTGCAGCCAGTTGACGGTGTAGAACATGCTCACCACCGCCGCGTTCTTGGCGTTGTCGGTGCTGGGGTCGTCGAAGGCGGCGATGGGGTAGTCGAAGCTGTTGGCGCCGGTGGTCGGCGCGCGCGGCTCCAGGCCCTCGACGCAGGAATTCACCGGCGGCGGCACGGCAATTGGCACGCCCTGCAGATCGTACTGGTCGATGCAGGCATCGCTGTGGTTGCCCGTGGTCTGGGTGGCGCCGTCCGGCAGCCAGGGATCGCCGTTGGCAATCGGCCCGCTGACCAGGGTGATCAGGTTGGCGGTGGCGCTGACGGCATTGACTGCCGCGTTCGGGTCGCTGAACGGGAAGGGGATCAGATCGTTGCCGGTCGGTTCGTCGTAAGGCTGGTGGATGCCCTCCGGATCGGCGAACACGCGGTAGCTGTAGGCGCTGGCATTGGCGCTCAGGTTGTCGCGGTGCAATACCGTGCTATCCAGGCCGGACACCACCAGCGAGTAGGCCAGCAGGCCGCCGCCGGCGGCGCGGTGGCGGGCGAACAGCTCCACCTCGTAGGCGGGTTCCAGGCGGCCGGCGCGCGGGTAGTACACCGGCTTGGCGCGCGGCGCGCGCTCGAACACGAAGCGGCTGCCGAGGCTGGGTGTGGTGTAGAGATCGAAGCCGGCCTTGCTGCCGGTGCGCAACAACTGCCCAACCGGCAACTGGCCGCCGAAGCTGGCCCAGGCGGCGGCGATGGCCTGCGCGGCGCTGCGCTGGTAGCGCAGCGATTGGCTGGCAGCGGCGTCGTAGTCGGTGGCGAAGTAGCCGGAGGTGGCAATCGGCTGACCCTGCCGGTCGAGCAGCACGTTGAGGCCCCGGTGATAGACCTCGGTGCCGTTGAGGCGCTGGCGGAAGCGGACCACCGCTGGGCCGTCGCCGTTGTAGCGGGCGTCGTAGGCCTCGGCCTCGTCGATCATCGCCGCACTGAGCTTGAGCAGCTTGGCCTCGCTGCGCAGGTGTGCGCGGGCGCGGGCAACCAGCAGTTCGCGCGGGGCGAGCGCGCCGACCGCCGCGACCGGCGCGTCCTTGCGCGCCCAGAGGAAGCTGGGCAGGCCGAGATCGAGATCGAAGATCGGCGACTGGTGGCGTCCGCCCAGGCCGCTGGCCGGTGGCGCGCTGCGGCGGCTGCTGGCCTCGTGCAGGAACTGGTCGAAGTTGGGCAGGCGGTACTGGTCGGCGGCATCGAAACCGCCGACCGCGCCGGCCGAGGGCACGGTGGAATTGGCCAGCGCCTTGCTCGGCGGCGGCAGGCATTCGGCGGCCTTCAGCACCTTGATGGTGAGCGTGGCGTGGTAGTCGGTGGGCGCGCTGGCGGTGAACGGGCAGACCACGGCGGTCAGCGTGCCGCTCGCCGGGTCGTTGAGTCCGACGGTTTCCTGCGGATCGCCGCCGTCGCTGGATCCCAGCTCGGTCGTTCCGCTGTACACCGACAGCGCCAGGTCGGGATCGCTGACCAGGCCGCCGGGCACCGGTTCGCCCGGGGTCCAGGTGATCTGGAAGTCGGCGGTGAGGTGGTTGTGGTCGTAGAGCCCGTCGGGGATCGCCAGCTTGATGTCGTGGCTGTCGTCCGGGCCGGCCGGCAGGCAGGCGCCGCTGAGGCCGGCCAGGCTGCCGGCACTGCCGGCGCCGGAGACGCCGGGCAGGGCCGTGCCGGTCCATTCGACGACGATGGTTTCGCCGGGCGTGCCGGAGACCGTCACATCCTGCGAGGCAGGTTCGGAGGCCAGGGCGGTGCCGAGGCCGCCAGCCAAAGCGAGGCTCAAGGCGGTGTGTTGCAGCAAGAGACGGAAATGCATGGACTCACCCGACAAGGTTGGAGGGCCAACAACAAAGCCCGCAGTTGCGGGCTTTGTTAATGACTCATCAAGATTTGATTTGGCCGGTGTTCACGATTGCTGGAGGCACTTGTTAAGTGCTCCGGAAACCGCACCGGAACAGGCGCAGCGGACCCCTCAACAACGCGGTCGCGGCGGTTCTGATGACAGGGATGTCATGCTTTTCGTAGCCGCGACAGGCGGTGGGGTGGCGGCTCTAGTGCCGGTACCAGCGGCACACCCAGAACCTCGGCTCAAGGCCGGCGTATCGGCAAGCTAGGTGTCGTTTCTCACCACGTTGTTCAGTGATTTGAGGGTGCTGGGGACTCTGATGAGCTTTGAACTCATTGGGGTCTTGGATGCGGATACACGGCAATGCGCGGCTGACGGTGTCTGGGCGGC
>NZ_RJVO01000009.1 GCF_003730135.1 Stagnimonas aquatica
ACATCGCCATGGTATGCACCTCGTCTTCCTGCTGGGGTAAAACCCCGCAGGCTAGTGAAGAACACCCTGGTCAATTTTCAGTGAGCAGAACCCCGTTTGGCTGGTCAATTTTCAACGCGCGCCAACACCGAAAGACTGTAACTCGGATTCCTGAGGATTCGCTGCGGGAGGCTCCATGGCGGGCTCCTTCGGGTGCCCGTCGTGTGGTGAGCCAGGTGGTGAGCGGGCGATGCTTATTTGTGGGCAGTGTTTTAGTCGATCGGCCACAGCGGAAGGGTTAATCAGCCAGCCACGGCCGAGCGTCCGCTTTGGGCTACGAGAAGCGCTCTACCCCGGACTAGCTCGTTTCATAAGCGTTAACGGCCGGTCGAGTCGTCAATCAATTGGTAAATGAGCGTCCGCTTGAAGTAGATCCGTCGACCCATTTTTACTTTCGCTCGCCTCAACGCAGCGCCGAATTCTGTGTTGGCCGAGATGGACACTCTCAGGCCCTGCGGCGATCTCGAAAGTAGTTTGGCTAGTTCCGCCAATGTGAGAAGCGGCGAATGTGAAATCGGCAAATCCACGGCGGCGCTAGATAGCTGCATGTCTCATCTCCATGAGCGGATCGACGCCACGCTGTGTTCGTTATGGCATGGCGATATGCATATGCTCGTTGGCAAGCGCGTCTATGCATAGATGTGGTTTTCCACACCTAAAACTGCATCTGCTGGTTCCGGGGCTCCGGTATATCGCCTCAGGTCGCTTTGGACCTGCGCCCGCGTGAACGCATCGGCGGTGGAAGCTCGACAAGCTCTGTTAACGGCGGCATCAGCTCTGACGGCTCGCATCGAAGGCCGGCAGCGATACGAAAGAGCACCACCAACGTGATGTTGTATTTCCCGCGCTCAACGTGGCTGTAGTAGGCGCGGTCGAGCCCGATCTCCGCTGCGAAATCCTCTTGCGAGATCTTCATGCCCTCGCGCCGGGCTCGAATGGCACGGCCGACGGAGAAGATTGAAGGATGCTGATCGCGCATCTGTGCGATTGTTCGCACATTGCGGTATAACACCACGGTATATAACTCACGTACATCCTTAACCGTGGTGTCCACCGAAATGAAAAAGAAAAGCCTGCAGGACATTTCCGCTGAAGATGCATTTCTGATGTTCGGGTATGCGCTGCTTGATCCTCCGCCATTGTTCGAATGGAAGTCGGAACTCGGCGTGTCCGCAAGGTCGGCTGCCGAGCAACTGCTTGCCAGCATTGAAGCCAACGACGTCGATGCCTCCCTGATCGCTCAGATACTGGCCTGCTGCGCCTATCCGATGGATCAGTGGCCTCTGGATCTACTCCAGATTTCGCTCCTGACCGATGGCAGCTGGAGCCGTGTGCTTCGAGTTCTCGAACTCGTTCGGAAGACGCAAGGACTTCGGCCCAACGATTTCCATGACGGCGGTGCGCGTTTTCAGCGCTGCATCGCTTTGGGATTTGCGCCGCCGTCCAAGGACAGCAGCACGCGCCAGAAGGCCTCCGCATGCTGACTCTTGCGACGCGCTTTAAAAGTATCGATGCGCCGAAGTCGCGTAGTTTCGCGCGCGAAACTACTATCCTCGTGTCGTTGGTCACTGCCTTCATGGCGGGTTGTGCAACTGGACCGGACAGTGCGAGAGAACCGAGATACAAAGCGCCGTGGGCGCAATACCAGAAGGTCGCATTCAAGGATTTGCTGACCAGCTACGGCGTCTCCAACCTGTCGGTCCAGCGTCAAGAAACGCTCGACATGTATCTCCGGTCGCAGACCAAAACCTTCGACCGATACGTCGCTGCCAAGGAAGTCGGTGTTGGGATGGAGCCGCTGCAACAGGAGGCCATTGCCGAAATCGAGACTGCCGGGGCCGAACTATCCTCGAAGCTCTTCGTAATCAGAACGCTGATCACGGCCAATGCCTACGACGCGCGGTTGGGCGGATTTCCGCTTTACCAACTGCCGATGGATACCGATGCAAGCCTCCGCTTCAGCAACGACGATGTTCGCACCAGCAAGTCGAGGGAAGGTGTCACTCGCGGCATGAGCTTCGCTGCAGAGGGATACGGGCTGGTGACCGCTGAGCTCTGGTTTTCGAAGGTCGGCTGGGTATTGCCGGCAGCGCCGGAACGGGCGGTCCAAATCCTCGAGCGCTTGAGCAAGGTTGATGGCGAACGCAAGGTCGCAGTCGCCATGGTTTTCTCCTTGGATCGATGCGATTTGGACCGGCAGCAGAGAACGATGTTGGCGTGCCGAGCGAAAATCGTTGGGATGTCCGCCTACAGCGGCCTGGATGCGATGCAGCCGAGCAATCCGCCCCTTCTGGAGCTGGAGTACCGCGGCCGTCGCTAATTGCGACTGAGGTGTCTTGCGTCGTAGTGACAACCCTTAGAGCGGCGTGTGCTCCACCCACTGAACGTGAGCTACGGCGGTCGGCTGGAGGGATAATGGCGCAGCTTTAGCGCGCTTGAAAGGCGAGTCCAAGTGCCTGGCTGAGCGCGCGGTCTCTCAGGGGAGCCTTTTAAGAAACCTATGCGCGGACCCTTGAACTATCTGATGCCGTATCCCGGTGTTGAAGCCGAGTATGACCTTCTGGTTGTGGACACCGAATTCACCAGGCTGCCCATGGAGAAGGAAGCGGTTTGGAGTTGGGCCGAGCATTGCCGATTGCTCGCGGTCGCGATTGTTCCGCTGGCGCAATCAGAAAAGCCGGATCACTTCTATGCAACCCGGAAGATCAGCAAGGCCATTTTGTCGATATGCAATCCCTTCGTCAGAGAGACTGTCATTCCGAGCATGGGCGCGTCGGTGGCAACGGTGGCGTTCGATGACGAGGCCAATCTGCAGCCTAGTCTGAAGAGCTACCTTGCCACTCGCAGGCGATCGACTGGAAAGCCGCCGCTTCTTGCGGTGGATTGGATTGGCGATGCGTACCTGCTGCGCCCACTATTCGAAGATGAGCCAGCCTGGTTGCTGCTTGATCGCGTTCCGCAGATTGAGTTCGCTCTGGACGCGGGTTGGCCGGCAGAGCGCACACGGCACAACGCCTTGCACGACGCTGAAGTGATCCGCGCCGCTTTCGCGACCACCTTGGGTTGGTCAAACGCCTCCGACTAGTTTCGCGCGCGAAACTAGTCAAAGAGGGGGCTCACCCTTCGCGATCAAACAGCTTGCCCAAATCCGACCAGTCAGGCCAAGCCGCTTTGCCAATTAGCTTGCCATTCTCAAATTTTGCTGCGAGTCGAAACGGTTCCTTCGCCGAACTATTGTCGTAAGCGAAGCCTTCGTTTGCCAATTGCAATGCTTCCGCGACGAGAGGCCACAGCCGGGTAAAGCGTTCGTTCTGCTTCTCGACGGGGACATCGTGTCCGCCGTGGCGCACGCGGGCCTCAACGCGGCGGATCGACAGGGGCAGCGGTACCAAGATGATGTGGGCCACCACCAAAAAACCGCTGCGCTTGGCGGTCCGAATCAGATCGAGCTTGGACGGGTGCGAAAACACTGTTTCGGCGATAAAGGATCGGCCTGCAAGGATCATCTCATCGCGGCGCTGCGCCGCGATCTTGGCGGCCTCGTAGGACCAATCCTTCTTCGCTTTTGGCCAGCGCTCTCGGGCGATGACATCGGCGTTGATGAACGGCAAGCCGGTAGCCGGCGCCAGAACCTGCTCGTAGAACGTCGTCTTGCCAGACCCGTTCGGACCTGCGAGCAGGTGGAGCAGCGGCATGGATCAGCGCACCGATTTGAGCTTGCCCTTTCGCGGGCTGCGGACCACCACCTGTCCGGAAGCATTCAGTTCGACCACCTCGCGCCCCATCGCTGGTAGCAGCTTGTCGAGCCGCAGATTCTTGCGTGTTTCGTCAATGCGCTCGTTCCATCCAGCACGGACCAAGGCTTGCTCTTGCACATTGAGCTGGTCGTAGCCACCGCCGCCGTCCAGAACGGCTTTTACGGCGGCGACGGTCACCCCAGGGCTCCGCTCCAACTCCCGGCCGATTCGCGCCCAGTGTGCGATCTGCTGAGACAGGCTGCGGCTCATGCTGTCGGCGGTCGAGCGCGCTGCGGCCGTGAGTTCGGCATCCAGGCGCATAGGGCTGTTCGAGGCCATACGGGCTCCCATCTAAGTGAGTACGCATTGTAGCAATCCGCTACAGACCGGCTTTAGTAAGTCGGCTCAAGTCGAACTGGGCTTGGCGGGGAATGCCAACTCGACGTACGTCGACGGTGTCGCTGCGATGACTCGAAGCTACGGACATGACGTTCGGAAATCGTGGCCTCTTGACTATCCGACAAGCGCCAAGACTGCGGGTTTGCTTCAAGCCGGAGTCAGTCGCTGCCGTCCGCCTCCAAATGTGCTGCTTCGATTACCTCGCCGCTAGCTGGAACCCAGAAGTGCGGCATCTATGCCCGGCGCGACGGCGCTAATCCTCGGCTCGTTAGAAAGTCATTCGGCAAGGCTGATGGGCGCTGGACGAGTTCGCTTACAAACACGCTGTTGATCAGCAAGCAAAGCTATCGAGGGTTTGCAGCCCAGAACGGCTAGATTTGCCCCCATTTTTGGGGCCCCATTTTTCCCGTACACCCGACGCACGGTGGGGTCGTGCAGCCCGGAAGCCGGAAAGCCACGTATGGCGTGGCTTTCCGATGTAGCCACCCCTGCTTTTTGGCCGGCTGCAAAATGGCTGCATAGTTACTATTACTTTTGCAATAGCTAGCAAATACAGTGACTTAATATTTGCAGCCCGCTTTGCGGAAAACGCTATGAAAAAACGCCCTGCCGTTCTCCACCTTCGCATGCCAAAAGAAGAGAAAGATCGCATACAGGCCTTCGCGGCCAAGCGCTCTATTTCGGATGCCAGCGCCTGCGCAATCTTGTTGAAACTAGGCGCCGATTCGCTCGCTTTGGAGACCCGAAGTCCTTACGAGCGGATGCAGGGAATGGAAGATTGCCTGGTCGAATTGAATCAGGCTATCGAGGTTCAGCAAAACGACATCTCGCAGGTTGGACATGATGTGGAGGGGCTAGCGCGTGAACTGGAGAGGAGCCACCGGCTTCTGATCGAACTGGTGGTGGCGACGCGCATGGTCCTCCATAAAGTGAATCCCGAGGGCTTCGCGAAGCTTGAAGAGTTGACCAGAAGAGCAGGGGCGCTACATCAGCAAGAGAGGCCGATGTAGTAGGTGGAAGGGCGCCTTTGCTCTTCCACGGGTAGGCCTGTAAAAACACAATTCGTGAACGGAGATCACCGTGGCACGCCGTCAGAAGAGCAGCCTGTTCGACGATTTAATTGAAGTGTCTTCCCGCCTGCCTTGGTGGCTAGGGGTGCTACTGGCAGCGATCTCCTACTTCGCTCTGCATCGATATGCCACGGTCCAACCAGCGGCTCCTACTGACATGGCGCAGATGGGCGCATATGCAGGTCAGCAGATGTGGCGAACGATGGCCTTCTTTGGGCAATACCTGCTTCCGGCCGCATTCGGCTTCGGAGCTGTGATTGCCGCAATCAAAGCCTTTCAATCTCGAAAGCGCTATGAACAGACCGCTGAAATCGGACAGAGAGCCGGCTTACTCAACATGTCCTGGCCGCAGTTCGAGCAGCTGGTCGCAGAGCACTTCAGGCGGCGAGGCTATGCCGTCAGTGTGGTGGGCCGAGGTGGTGCCGATGGCGGCGTGGATGTGGAGCTGAGAAAAGGAAGTGAACTGCTGCTGGTGCAATGCAAGCAATGGCGCGCCACCAAAGTGGGCGTGGATGTGGTGCGAGAGCTCTATGGCGTCATTGCAGCTCGGGGTGCATCAGGCGGCTATGTGGTTTCATCCGGGCAATTCACAGCCGATGCCGAGGCATTCGCTCAAGGCCGAAACATCGAGCTCGTCAATGGCGAACAGCTCATCGTCGCTATGCGTGATGGCGATGCAGCAGCCACGCCGACCCCGCGTTTGCGGCCAGCAGCGTTGTCTGCATCGGCGCCAGCGAAGGCCTGTCCGAAGTGTGGTTCCTCCATGGTTTTGCGCACAGCGCGTCAAGGCGCCAACGCAGGCCAGCAGTTCTGGGGGTGCTCTACGTTCCCCAAATGTCGCGGGACAGCTGTATCACCCTAATCAATGTCAGCGCAGGTATGCGTGTTTGGATAGCGCTGTCCACTTTGCGCTGATCAAGTCAATGCTCATCGGTGACTCCGTGCCAAGAGCAGGCGGTCGGACCCGTCGCCAAAGTCGGGCGGAGACTAAACTTGTCCGAACAGCTTTTCTTCGACCTTGGATCAAAGTCAGCCGCCAGCCGCAGAGCAGAGCGACTAACAGATTAGTTGCTCATTCACTACGTTGATTGACACTTTTTGAGCCAGTGGGAGCAGAATCGATTTAAGGGACGTCGCCAACCGACATAAGACCACTACGGTGGCCGCCACTACAGGGAGTAGGCGTGAAGAAGATAGACCTGCATATCCACACCGTCGCTACCTTCAGCGACAGCCCCTTCTATTTCAGTATGGAGGTCTTCAAGCGATATGTGGCCGAGGCCGGGCTGGATGCTGTCGCGGTCACGAATCATGATGTGTTCGACGCGAAGCAATGCCGCGAAATTCAGAAGGCACTGGCCCCGGTGGTCGTGTTTCCGGGCATCGAGATCAATCTCGAGGGCTGCCACCTTTTACTGTACTGCGATCCGACGGACATCGACGACTTCAACACCAAGTGCGCGGCCGTCACCAAGAAGATCAGAAAGCACGGTGATGAGGTAACAGTTACCGAGCTGAAGACGATTTTTGGAAACCTCGACCACTACTTGCTGATTCCTCACAGCGACAAGAGCCCGCCGATATCAGCCGACACACTGTTGAATCTCGATCCCTTCGTGTCCGCAGGGGAGGTGGATTCCGCAAAGAAGTTTGTCCGGGCCATAAAAGACGATACCAAGCTGACCCCGGTGCTGTTCAGCGACCTTCGGATGAAGGATGGGCTCGAACATTTCCCGTCGCGTGCAACTTTCGTGGACTGCGGCGACATTTCGCTCGCCGCCCTCAAGGCCTGCATCAAGGACAAGAACAAGGTTGCGCTGTCCGAGAGCGACGGCAACCTTCTCTGGCCCATTTTCACGAACGGGCAACAGATCTCGACTGGCCTCAATGTCATCGTCGGCCCGAGATCATCCGGCAAGACACACACCCTGGACGAAATCCAAAAGGCAATTGGGAACTGCAAGTACATTCGACAGTTCGAGCTGGTCCAGCAGGACGAGGCAGACTACGAGAAGAAGTTCAACAAGGACGTCGAGCGTCGCCGGGGCCTTGTTGTCGAGGGCCATCTCGCCGGCTTGCGGCGGGTTCTCGATGACGTGCTCAGAATTGATCCGCCAGCGAACGATGCCGAGGTTGGCAAGTATGTAAGCACGCTCCTCACATCCGCGACGGAGGTCCAGCGTCAGGACAACTTTTCCAGTTGCGCGCTGTTCCGTGAAACACCTTTCACTCTTCGAGACAACAAGGGTCTTGAGCAGCTGATCGCATCGGTCCAGCATCTGATTCGGAATATCGATTTCGCCAACATCATCGAGAAGCATGTTGATCGGACCTCGTTGAGGCGCCTTGCTTGCGAGCTCATCGAGTTGCACCAAGTGACCGCTCGCGACATCGCACTGAAGTCCTACGTCAACACGATCGTCAAGGACGTGAAGCAGTTGCTGAGCACCCGAAGCTCAGCCAGCTCGGTGGCCGACGTGGACCTGTTCGATATCGCCCTTGACCAGCGACGCCTCGCTCGATTCGCGGAAATCGTGGGGTTCCTGAAGAAGGAAGCCGTCATATACGAGAAGCCGGTACAAGGTTTCCGTGTCGAGGCCCGACGCACCACGTACAAAAACGCCTCAGATCTTCGCAAGCGCTCTTCGACGGCAGTCAGCTTCGTGGAGGCGTATGGAGAGTACGGCGATCCCGTTCGGTATCTGCAGAAATTGAAAGCGATGGAGCTCAACCCCGCAGATCTCTACAAGCTCTTCGTCCAGATCAACTACCGGATACTGAACAAGGACGGAGTCCCGGTCTCGGGTGGCGAGCGCTCGGAGTATCGACTGATACAGGAGATCGCCGATGCCAAAACCTTCGACGCCCTGTTGATCGACGAACCCGAATCGTCCTTCGATAACCTGTTCCTGAAGGGAGAGGTCAACGAGATTCTCAAGGCCCTGTCAGAGACCATGCCTGTCGTCGTCGTAACGCACAACAACACAGTAGGCGCTTCCATCCAGGCGGACTATCTGCTGTTCACACATAAGGAGGTGAAAGACGGCGAGGTCATCTACCGTGTCTATTCGGGGCACCCCACGGACAAAATGCTGCGCGCGCCAGATGGTACTGAAGTCAGGAATCACGACGTAATGATGAATTCGTTGGAAGCGGGCGCAGACGCCTATCGGCTCAGGAGGGAGAGCTATGAAGCTGTTAAAAATTGAAGGCAAGGCTGCACATTTTCTGATCGCCGGGGAGACATTCAACTCCATCGACAAAATCACGAAAGAGGATCTGCTTAGGTTGGCCAACCTCACGCTGACCGAGGAGTCGGTCGCGTTCGATCCCTACAGTGATGTGGAGCTTCCGAACCAGGCTCACCAGGTCATTTACAAGAGCGTTCTCGGTAAGCTCGAGAGCCTTCGCGAACGCAAGGCCGAGTTCGCCGATAAGGCAGCGCGCCTGTATTTAGATGAGTACAAGGAATACAAGGACGAGCTGGCGAAGCCCTAGCGCTCGCGGGAGCAGTTCAAGTTGAATTTTCGCTCGACGGCCAAGCCTGCGCCCCATAGCCGGTCACAGATAATGAGCCAAGGCGCACAGTCCAGTCCTACACCGGTAGGCATATTTCGTCGCGTTCCATCGACGGTCTTCGCGCCTCTGTCGGCGCCACTGCGCGAGCACTACTGGCAGGTGCTGACCCGCCTCTATGATCGATACTTCGGACCGGACGCGGATATTCCACGCGACGGTTACGAGCATCGGGCGATCAGCGCGGAGATTGAGCGCTACATACTGGAGGTCCCCTCTATGGCAGGGGAGGACGGTCAGCCGAGCGACACTCCAATCTCGGTGCGCGCCAACCAGATGATGGCGACCCTCAAGCAAGCCGGGTGGTTGAAGGAGTTCACCACGGGCGTGAAACCCTTCGTGCTGATGCCGCCGGCAATCATCGGACTCCTTGGGGTGCTGAAGCAGTTCGCCGAAGAGGGCCCTCAGATCGTCGCCGGCAGTGTGCAGATAGTGCACAACACGCTGAAGCAGGTCCGGGCGAATCCGGGTGAGCAGGCGGCAGCGTTTCACCAAGCGGCCACCGAAACCATGCGCCTGGTGGCGGGGTTGAAGGCCACCGGGGTCCGCGTCGAGGAAGTCATGGAGCGGCTAGAGGAGGAAGGCGGCACGGCCGCCTTCATCAAGGCCTTCTTCCAGCAGTACATCTCCGAGATCTATATCCGGGACTATCAGGAACTCCGCACCGCGAACCACCCCCTCCGGTTTCGGCACGACATCCTGCGCCTGGTAGCCGAACTGCGAGATGACCAGGCGGCGCGGCGCGCGCTGCTGGCCTGGTACGCCACCACCTTCCGGACTTCCTCGAACGACAAGGCCGAAGAACTGCTGCAGCGGGATTTCGACCGCCTTGGACGATTCCACGACATCCAGCGGCACCTGGACGACCTGGACGACTCGGTTCAGAGGGCCACGCAGAAGGCCATCACGGCGATCAGCTATTCGCTCCGGGTCCAGGGACGAATGGAGCGCCTAATCGAGCAGGCCGTCGATGCCGTGCTGCTCCGAGATGGCGACGACATTGAACACGCCTTCGTGCTTGCCCCGGGTCAATTGTTCACTGAGGGCCGCTTGCGCGAGCCAAATGAGGCGAAACCAGCCATGACCCGGACAGCGACCCGGCGCGTACAGCTGACGCCGCGCCAAAAGGCTCTCATCGCCTTGCGCAAGGCCCGCGACATGCGGCGGAACATCACCAGCCGTCACGTCGCGAGCTATGCCTCGCGCTTTGCCTCCAACCGTCAGGTCAGCTCCGATGACCTGACCATCGAATCGATCTCGGATTTATGCATCGTCCTCGAGATGTGCCGGGAGGCCGGAGTCCGAACGTATGGGGGCTCGCGCAAGACCGGCGGCTCGAACGCCGTCCGCTCGACGCGAGGGCTGGTGTTACACCGCGTTCCCGGCGAGTGGACCGAGAACGAGTATCTGCGCCTGCCTCGCTTCACCATGGAATTTAAAGGAGTTGGCTGATGCCCAAGACTTGGGACGACCTCGCCGACGCGTCGACTCTGTATGCGCCGGAAGATTTCAAGGCCGCGGCCTACCAGGCGGTTACCGAACAGATCCTCTACTCCCGGAACCCAGGACAGCGCGTGTCCTATGAGTTGATCGCGCGCTATAGATCGCAGTTCCGAGAGGCGATGGCTCTGCTCGGCATCGAGCTTCGCTTCATTGATGAGCACCGGTTCGTGGCGGCCATCCCTCACCACGCCAAACGCGTCGCGCTGCCCAAACAACAGACGCTGCTCTGCCTCACGTTCCGGCAGGTCTACGACGACCAGATGCGGTCTGGGCGAGGCCAGGCCGGCTGCGCGCATCTGACGGTCGAAGAGTTGTTCACGGCCTACAAAGCCATCGCCCGCAAGGACGATCTCCCGAACACCTCGATTGCCCTCAAGGATGTTCTGAAGCCGCTGCAGAGATTCGGCCTGATCCGATTCGGAGAGCCCCCGCCCAACTCGCCACAGCCGTTCTCGATCGAGATTCTTCCTGGCATCGCCGAGGTCGTCAGCGAAATGACGACGGCGCGACTCGCCAGCGCCTACAGCGGTAGCGCCCCGGACGCCGAAGAGACAGCCGGCCAACCCGCGGAGAGCGATGCATGAAGGCGCTGAAGAAGATCATCCTGGTGCAGTTCTTCCTGCACGACGCCATGGAGTGGGAGGCCGGGGGCAACACGACCTTTCTCGGTTCCAATGGCACCGGCAAGACCGCCATGCTGGATGCGGTCCAGATCGCGATGCTGGGCGCCAACCTGCGATATCTAAAGTTCAACGCCCAGACCGACTCGTCGAGCGGCGGGGGGCACAGCCGCACCTTGCGCGGGTACTGCCTGGGCATGTTCAAGCCCGAGCAGGACAAAGCCGTGGCGCTCCGCCATCGCCGCGACACTGCGAACACCTTCATCACCCTGGTGTTCGAGGACTCGGAGACCGGAGAGTCCGTGTCCGCTGGCGTGGCCATGACGGCCAGCATCGACTATCACACGCACGAGGTACAGGGCCTGTTTGTGGCGCCAGGGGTCGAGCTGACTCTGGCCGATCACATGGAGACCGTAGGTACCGACGAAGTCCCCCGTCTATGGAAGGACTTCGCCGCGGTGCTGCGCAAAGCCTCGGAACACGCCGGCCGCACGCCGATCCTCACGGATCGCTCCGAGACCTATGTTCGCGAGTTGCTGCACGCCATCGGCGGTGCCGGCGCCGGCATCAATCAGCGGGAGTTCCTGAGGACCTTTGCGAAGTCGGTCTCGATGAAGGACATCGGACCGGTCAGCGATTTCGTCCGCCATTTTCTGGTCGAAACCCCCAGCATCGACAAGCAGCGCGCGCTCCTCCAGGTCGAGACGCTTCGCAAGCTGAAGGCGCTGATCGATGAAGTCGGTCATCGCATCAATCAACTTGGAGACTTCGACAGCGGCTTCACCAGCGTGCAGGGGTGGGCCCGCCGACAGGTGGCCTATCAAGGGCTCGAGCAGACCTACAAATTCGAGCGCGCCAGCGAGATCGCCGACGCGGAGGCCGAGAAAGCGCGGGATCTCGGTGACGAACTACAGAAGGACGATGGGCGACTGGCTCGGTTAGTGACCGACCTCGCTGCGGCCAGTCAGTCGCGCGAGGCACTGCTCCTCACGCTCAACAGCGACGAGCCTTCGCGCCGGGTGGACAGCCTTCAGAAGGACCTCGCGGCGGTCGACGCGAACCGCGCCGGCGAATTCCATTTCCTTCGACGGCTGGTCGGTCAGGTTGTGCAGGCCCTCAACGAGGCGGCACTGCTGCCGGAGCTGAGCGATCGCGCCGAACAGCTGGTCGTGGCCAAGGACGACCTGGTCCGCGAATTTGACCGGAGCAGCGCTGCAGGGCCCGGCTGTCTCAAGGAGGCGTTCCGGGATGTTGTGCCGGTTTTGGAGCGCGTGTCAGATCGGATGGCAGAAATCCGAACTCAGCTCGGATCCGCTGTTGATCGTGCATCGACGAAGGTCGACGAGGTCGTGGCCCGCATCAACGCGATCGAGAAGACCGGCGTGGCGCTCAACCCAGACCCGGCGATGGCGCTGGAACTGCTCAGCCGCGCCGGCATCCGCGCCAAGCCGGTGTGCACGCTGATCGGTATCTCGAAAGAGGAATGGCAGCCGGCCGTAGAGGGCTTCCTGAAACAGGCCCGCGAGGCGCTACTTGTCGAGGACGGCAAGGAGGATCAAGCGGTTCAGGTTTTGCGGAGACTGCCGCAGCATCAGCGTCTGCACGACGCTCGAATTGTGCAGCCCGAGCGCATCCGGTCCAAGTACTACGCCGACCCGGCTACAAAGGAAGTGGCCTCGCTACTGACGACCACCGACCGATCCGACTCGGCGCGTACCGCGCAGGCCTACCTCCGGCAGATTCTGAGCGGCATGGTTATGGTGGAGACTGAGGCGGAGCTGCGTGGTAACGACCGGGCGATGACCGTCGACGGCATGCTGTCGGCCAACGCTTCCACGGGATCGTTCAAGTTGATGCCCGACAGCCAGCTCATCATGGGCATGAAGTCGGATGTCCGGGACGCCTCCTCACTCCCTGCCGCGCGGATCAAGGCGGACGCAGCGCTTCGGGATGCCAAGGCTTCTCTTAAGGCCGCTGATCGCGTGATCTCGACCATCGGCGTGCTCGGCGAGCTGTCCGAGTTGACCGCGGCGGTCACGCGCGCGGCGGAGCGATGGGGCTCGCACGATCAACACCATGCCGATCTGGACTCGCAGATCAAGGCGATCAACCTGGACCACATGAACGATCTTCGAGACCAGTTCACAGCGGCCAGCGATCGGATCACGGACCTCGACAACGAGAGGTTGGCCGTGGCCGCGAGAATCCCCCAGACGAAGGACAAGATCGAGCGTGCCATCGCGTTGGCGGCCAGTCAGCGCGAAGTCGCGCGGCTCGCCAAGGATCGCGTCGCGGAGATCGCCCAGCTACCGGATTTCGACGCCGATTTCGCCGATGGCCTGCGCCAGGAGATCGACGAAGCGGCGAAGCCGGTGGGCGGTGGCTACGACCAGTGCCTCGGCCTGGTCGAGTCCAGAGGGCAGAACGCCGCCTCCCGACTGCAGTCCGAGCTAAACAAGGTGGTCCCGCCCTTCATCGTCTTCATCGATCAGTTTGGCTATGGCCTGATCGAGGAGCGCACGGACTGGCGTCTCGCGCTCAAGTGGGTGCGGACCCAGCGCAAGCGGCTGGTGGAAACCGAGCTGGTTAGGCACGAACAAGACGCGAAGCAGGCCAAATTAGCCGCCGAGCAAGCTTTCCGAACTGACATCGCGGTCAAGCTGCGGAACGCAATTGACGACATGAAGAGTAACCTGGATTCGCTCAATCGGATCCTGCGGACCTGCCCCGAGTTTTCGAACGGCGAGCGTTACCTGTTCCGCTACGAGACTGTGCGAGAGCATCGCGACCTCTACGAGGTGATCAAACACTCGGCCAGCTTGTTCGAGCTAACTGAGGACTCGGCCAATCCGGCAGTGCTGGATCTGCTGGAGTTGGCCGCTAACAACGACCCCGAGCGCGGGCCGACTCCGCTCGACGACTTCCGGCTGATGTTTTCGTTCGACGTCGAGATCCTGTCCGGCGGGAAGCATGCCGGCTGGCTGTCACAGCGAATCGGCCCGGGCTCGAACGGTGAGCACCGTACCCCGTTCTACGTGGTGCTGGGCGCCGCCCTCGCGCATGCCTACCGACTCGATGATCGCCGTCAGGCGGGCGCAGGGTTCATGCTACTCGACGAGGCGTTCTACGCGATGGATTCCGATAACAGTCTCGCGGCGGCCCAGTTCCTCAAGAGCCTGGGCCTGCAGCTGCTGATGACAGGACCGTCGACAGAGCTAGCGAAGCTCATGGCCGTGTCCGACCGGATCTACGAGTTCAGCCGCTTCGACGCCGACCTGCACGTGGAGGTGATCTACGTGAAGGCGGCGGCCAAGGATCTGATGACGTCGGACTACCCATCGGCCCACCCGGATCTGCTGGATATCGCCGAAGCCGAGATCGTGGCCAAGGAGGCTGCTCGTGTCGACCAGCGTAGCCCGGCAAGCGCTTGAGCAACTGTTGGAAGGCGCGGAGCGTCAGTGGTCACGCGATCGCCAGGTCGATAGCTCGCTGCCGTTCACGGCCGCCCGCTTCCCTGCATACCTCAAGCTCCAATCCCGGCAGGAGCGGGATGACGTCCACGCCGATCTCCGCCAGATAGCCGAGACGCGGACCATATCGATCGACTGGGACGATCGTGCTGGCGACGACGGCCGGATCCTGCGCCTTCGGTGTACCGATGCCGACGGCCTGGCGAGGGAACTGGGCCTAATCCCGCTGTGGGATCAAATCGCCCAAGCAGAAAGTCGGCTAGCGTCCTATCGAGATGAGTTCTGCATTGACGCCATCATCGAGACTTGGAGGCAGCGGCGTCGGGTGCGAAGCAGGGGCCCCGATCAAGCGCACTTGGTGGCCGTGGCGGCGGACATCGTTCGACATTGCCGGCGGGTGGGGCCGGCCACCGACGTCCCGGTTCGGGTACTCAGCGGCCGCTTGCTTGGCGATACCAAAATGATCGAGGAGCGGATGGTCGGAATCCTCGACGTCCTGACCGCGGGAGACTGCGAAGCGCCGGCGCGTAGCGAGGACGAGGTTTTGTCCGAGTTGGGCCTCGTCCGCTTCCCACAGCCGGTGCTGGTAAGCGGATGTGGCGCAATCAAGTTCCACAACGGGGACAGCCTACCCCTCCTCAAGCCCTATATGGGCGTACCGCCGGCGATCGTGGCGGCACTGGCTGAGCCTCCGGAATTCATCTTGACGGTGGAGAACCTAACGACCTTCAACGTGCTTGCCCAGGGTGCCGCTGGCGACCACCGCGGCCTCATCCTGTACACCGGTGGCATGCCGTCGAGGTCGATGCGCAGGGCTTGGCTCGATCTAGTTGCATCAGCGCCGGAGAGCCGGCTGCTGCACTGGGGGGACACTGATCTCGGAGGGCTGCTGATCGCGGCGGTGTTCGCCAAACTCGCCGAAAGCCTGGGTCGTTCGCTGCATCTCTGGGAAATGGGATGCCGCGCGATTGCGCGCGCACCGGCGGAAACTGGCTCTGAGTTGAGCCGCACGGACGCACGCCGCATTGTCGAGATCGCTGCTCGGCACGGCTGGGCGGCGGACTTCGACGGTTTCGAGACTGCACCCCGGGCGATCGAGCAGGAGATCCAAGAGATCCGCGCGCTCGCGGACTTGTAGACGCCGCCGCGAATTCTGGCTCTGAGAAGTCTTCAACGTTGTAATCAGCGGGCGAGCACTCACACCCCCGCTCGTAGACTGGTGGTGACCAGACCAGCCGGAAAACCAATGTAAGCAGATCAAGTGAAGCATCGCGACAGTCGGCTCTGGGCTGCATCTCACCGGTCGTCACAGACAATTCGGTGCCAGAAGCGGACGTTTAGGCGAGTTCTGAGCGAGGTGCAGGAAATAACAGGTAGTTCCGTCACCAGCGATTGCGGCTAGTTGCGTACTGGTGTGTTCACGATTCGAGCAGCTTCTTGAAGTATTGGCTGCAATTCCGACAACAACTGCGGATTTCTCGCTGCAGCAGCCTCCAACCATCGGGCAAATCGGATCTTAAAATCCGGGTCAGCGGCGAGCACGTAGTGATGCGCGAGATCGGGGCGAGGGCGAATATGCGTCTTAATCGATCGGAAAATCTGCGACGACAGTAGTTCGGCGTGCGGCTCGTCAGTGAGCCTAAGTTCTCCGTCCACAACTGCTTCTTCTCGGAGAGCAACTGGAAACAGATTCTCCATACAGCCCGGCCACTCATGCTGTGGAACCCGAAGTGCAGTCATCTGGTCGCGGAATTCAACGCTCAGTGGAAGCCGACGCCACCAGACGCCGCTCGAATTGTTTTCGATCCACCTGCCCCCGGCGTCGAGTCTTCCATTCTTGTAAACGCGCCGCCCCTCCGCATCGTTGTCCACGAGTACTAGGATCTTCCGGGTCGGGGCAATCGAACTGAGAATTCGGCCGTCGCAACCGAGACTCTCCATCTTCGTCGTGCCTCCGGCTGGGAGAATATCGAACGGACAAGCACCGCCGATAAGCAGGCGCCAAGTGGCATCTAGGATTATCTTGTCGGCCTCACCTTCTACGAAGAGTATGGATCTCTCCATAGCTTGGAGTTGCTGTTGCAAGTCCGCTGTTGCCTGTCCCATTTGTCGGATCTTGGCATCCGCTTCTTTCAGGTACGAACTTACAACCGCCAGGTGTGGCGCCTCTCCCATAAGCTCGCCTGGAGCACTGCCGTCTTCTTGACGAAGCATTTTCACGACCGAGTTCAGCCGCTCTTTCCGTGAGTAGGAGCGCGATACGAAGTAGCGCTGAACTTGTTCGCTCTCAAGGGTAAAAAATGCTGGGCTGTGACTGGTCAGGAACACCTGAATGTTTGGTTCCCTAGAGAACTGCTGAAAAGTCTCTGCCTCTTGGATTGCGTTGGCGAGTTCAAGTGAGTTCTCGGGCTCTTCGAAGCCCCATAGGAAGTAATGCCCTGTATCTCTCTCCGAAAGAAAAGAAAGAATGAGTGGAATATGTCGCACCTGTATTCCATCGCCCCGCTGCAGCGTAAGGCTGTAAGAGTCCCCAGCCTCAGAAGTCGTCTCAAAGTCGAGAGAACGAAAAAGATCGGTTAGATCTTGCGGCGTGGAGACCGCACTGTTGATGCCCAACCCGTTCAGAAGCCCTTGCGTCAGGTCGGCCGTTCGCTCTCGTAGCGCGCCAGCAAAACCGCGTAGCGATTCTGAGAAATCCTCATGAGCGGCGATGCGCTCGTAAATCTGAGATTGCAGCTGCTCGAAAATCTTCCGATCTTTGATCGCGGGGATGTAGTAAAAGCGAACTTTGTTCAGAAATCGCGTCAAATACTGTTGCTGCCGCCCCTCGAAGGGAGAGCTCACCTGAGGGGTATCTTGGTTTGTGACACTCCATTGCTTTTTGACCCAGAACGAGTCGCCTAGTGACGCTCGCCAGCTTGGCGGTGTTTGGAACTCGATTTTGACGTAGACGAACTTTTTTATGTTTCCGTCATCGGCATCTGCACGCCGGGAGTGATTGAAGTCTCTTTCAAATCTGAAAGGCTGACCCGGGTTCGTCTGGTTGTTGAAGAAAAGATTTAGCGCTCGAAGGACGTTGCTCTTGCCGGAGTCATTTCGTCCGAACGCGATGTTCATCGGACGACACTCAGAAAGTTGGTCCTTGTAGATTGAGCGGAAGTAGGCAACCTCAATGTTGGTGACGAGCTTCATCAGCTTGCGCTCGTCGGTGACACTTTTATCGGGCCAGGCCCGGCGACAGCTTCTATACGTGAAGTGAGTCGTATTGCCAGTTCTTCCGGCGTCTCCCAGTCGATACAGTTGAACTGCCGTATGTCGAAATGAAGGTCGCACAGGTCACTCTTTCGGCAAGTCCAGAACACTGGCAACCCCCGACCTAAGGCGTATCCAGCCTCGAAGTAGACGCCACCTCGATGGCCTGTGAAGTCAGCAACAAGAAACCGCGACGCGTTGATCTGACGAATTATCTCGTCGTCGATCCTGTTTATGTGTTCAACTCTATCGATGCGAAGCGGGTCGTAGCCCGCTGCGAGAATACCTTTCTGAAACCCATCCTCGTAAATTTTGTTCAGTCCGGGATCAAACCACATCGCGATGAAACCTTGCGACGAAATCGGCTGACGTCTTTCAACATCCTCAAGTCGCATGTAGCCGTCAGGCAGAATTTGGCAGTCTCCGCCCGTGCCGAGGAATTTAAGGTTCCCTCGATTTTCTAGCATTCGTGCCAAGTAAACGACATCTTCCTTGGACGCAGAGTATGTTGCTGCCAGAAATCGTGGCTCACTGATGTTGAATGATGCTCCTAGCGGTCCAAGCCCCCGTCGGGCTTCTCGGAGCAGACCGTCGGACCGATCAGAAATCGACGACGGACGTCGCCTTAGTACGTTCTCCAGAACGACGCTCGTAATCAATGGAACTGAGCCGGCAACAAATTGCTCACGCACCCATCCAGACAGCGTCGCTCGAGCTCGCCTGTCTCTCGCCCGACGGAGCAGCGATCCGGCAGTACCAGAAAGTCGAAAGTGTCCACACCTTGGGCAGGACTGCTCGATACCGTCGAAGCCGCTGGGCAAAGTCTCTGCTTGTTGGTCGAGGCAGATTTCACAAGGATCCAAATCGACTTCTCTCAAGACAACTCCCTTCATAGTTCATATCGATTACTGAGCCCAACGCGGATTGGATCGCCGAAGTGCGGTGACCGATGGCCGCAGGGCAGTTTCCGAAACGCGATTCGCATTGGTAACAGTCCCTTAGAACGCGCCTAATTTGAGGGCTCGCCGAGTTACACCGCAGACCCCTCTGCCGATGGTCGGGACTTCACACCTGCCGCAATTTGCAGTCAAGACCCCGGCAACTGCGAAGGTCCGCTTTGGGCTGGTTTTAGCCGACTAAGCCGGCGCTTGATTGGCATCCCTTTTTGCCGACCTTCTTTCAGTCATCTGATCGAGCCGATCTACGAGATCTTCGCTCCGAAGATGGGTATATCGCTTGAGCATTTGCATCGACTTGTGTCCGCTGATGGCAGCGACTTCTTGATCGCCAAGGCCGGATTCGACCAATCGACTGACCGCTTCATGACGCAAATCGTGGAAGTGAAAATCATATAGCCCGGCCTTGGACCTGACCGCAGCCCACACTTTGTTGAACTCATAAGGCCGACGGACCCCGCCTTCGCCCGGTTCGCCGAAAAAGATGAGGTCAGTATCCGGCGGGCGAGCAGCATGATTGAGTGCTTCAACGAAGATTGCGGTTGCAGTCTTGGTCAGGGGCACCGTGCGGGCAGTGGTGTTCTTGGTGTACTCAAGCCGAACGATACGTCGCGCCGTATCCACTTGATTGCAGCGCAATGAAGTGATCTCCGATGACCGCATTCCTGTTTCCAAGGCAATGCGCACGATCCATCGGAGCATCGGATTCGAGTGCCGATCAACGTAAGGCATAAGCCGATCTTCTTCGGCTTGAGACAGTCGGCGATTGCGACCAGGTCCTGGTGAGGGTTTCGAGATCAGCATCACGGGGTTGCTCGTCACACCCAGTCGCCATTCCTTGATGACCAAGGAAAAGAGATGGCTGAGCAGCGCCAGCTCCAAACGCACTGTGTTGGGAGCCCTCCGTCGCCGCTCGCCTGTATTGGGATCGATATCGCCATTGAGTCGCTTATCACGAAATGACGCCACCAAATCTGGAGTGAGCGCGGCTAGCGAATAGCTGCCGAGTTCGCGCTTCAACGTGGCGATACGGCGGACTTCCGACGCTCTGGAGCTTGGTCGCTTCCTAGGGGTAACCTCCGTTTCGTAACGTTCGAGGGCGGCCTTAAGCGTTGTCCGCTCCGATGGCGCGCGCTGGATGAATACGCCGCGGACCATCTCGTCCTCGATGCGCCGCGCCCAATCTTCGGCGTCCTTTTTCAGGCGAAAGGTCTTGCTGCACGTCGGCCATCCTGTCAGTCGAACGACGGCTTTGTGTCTGTAAGTTGGCGCGCGGCCAGCCTTGTTATCAGGCGTTCCATTCTTGGACTTCGCGAGCACCTTCACGAACGTGGCCATCGCATTCTCCAATCGCTGCTGTACCAGATTTGTACCTGGCGCCAATTTGGAGGTGAATGGTGGGCCCTGCCGGACTTGAACCGGCAACCAAGCGATTATGAGTCGCGTGCTCTAACCGATTGAGCTAAAGGCCCTTTTTGATCATTCACTCTCTGCGGAGCATTGTTGAAGCTAGTGACCCCTTCGTCAATGACTTGGGGATTATGAGTCCCCTGCTCTAACCATTGAGCTAAAGGCCCGTCCAAGCGGCAACGCCGGGCGCCGCGAGGGCGGGATTTTAAGCCTTGTTGGCTCGGGCGTTGCGCCGCGCCTGACCAGGGCCGTAGCCGTGGATGCGCTTGAAGCCACGGCGGAACGCGGCTTCGGTTTCAAAACCGAGTTGGCCGGACACGGCGGCCACCGACAGGCGCGGATCGCGCAGCAAGCGCAGGGCTTCAGTCATGCGCCAACGTGCCAGGTAGCGCATCGGCGGCTCGCCGAGCACTTCATTGAAGCGCTGCGCGAAAGCGGCGCGCGACTGGTGCGCGCGTTCGGCCAGTGAGGCGACCGTCCAGCTGTCACCAGGCGCGCCGTGGATCGCCGCCAGAGCCGGTGCGAGGCGCGGATCGACCAGGGCCGAGAGCAGGCCGCGCAGTTCGCCGCGCTGCTGCAGGTGATGCCGCAGGGCGATCACGAACAGTGCGTCGGACAGCTTGTCCATCACCGCGCGGCTGCCGAAGGCGCGCCGCTGAGCCTCGTCCCGAAGCAGGCTGGCCAAGCCTCGCAGGCTGGGGCCGCCGGCAGAGGAGGGCACCACCAGGCAGGGCGGCAGCGCCTGGATCATTGGCGCGGCGGCCTGACCTTCAAACTCGAACTCGCCGCATAGCAGTACCGCGCTCGCCTGGTCGGACTCCTGCGCCGGCTCGGCGGCGCTGCACAGCAGGTGGGCAGCGCCACCGGGGAACAGCACCAGGTCACCGGCCTCCAGGCACAGCGGCCGGGGCAGGATGTCGGCGCGGATGTAGCAGCGCCCCTGCTCGACCAGATGGAACCAGGCCAGGGGCGCGTCGGGCTCGGGCTCTTCCCAGCGCCCGCACAGTTCCAGCCGGTCGGTGAGCCGCGCCCTCAGCTGGTAGGCGGCCAGCAGGCTCTGCAAGACGCCTTCTGCGGGGCTGGCATCCAAATCGGGGGTGACTGGGGTTTCGGACATAAACGCTGGACGGGGGCAACCGGTGTGACGCATCGGCTCTGCCTAGTATGGCGGCGTTCCTCCACAGAGCCAGTCATGAAACCCCTCGTTATCGCCCAGCGCCTGCAGCAAGGACTAGACGCCAGCCGTGCTGCCGATTGGCTGGCGCCGCTGTTGCTGCGCCTCTACCTGGCGCCGGTAATGTGGATGGCAGGCTGGAACAAGGCCATGGGTTTTGCCGATACGGTCGAGTGGTTCGGCAATGCCGACTGGGGCCTGGGCCTGCCGTTTCCGACCCTGATGGCGGGTCTTGCCATCGGTGCCGAGCTGGGGGGTGCGATCAGCTTGCTGCTCGGGCTGGGGCTGCGCTGGATGACGCTGCCGATGATGGCCACCATGTTGGTGGCGATCTTCACTGTGCACTGGCACAACGGCTGGCTGGCGATCTCGGAGGGCATGGGCCTGTTCGCCACCGAGCGCACCCTGGAGGCCACCGCCGCCCTGGCGCGCGCCAAGGAGCTGCTGATGCAGAGCGGCGAGTACGAAGAGCTGACCCGGCATGGCTCGCTGGTAGTGCTGAACAACGGCGTGGAGTTCGCGGTGACCTATCTGGTGATGCTGCTGACGCTGTTCTTCACCGGCGCCGGGCGCTATCTGAGTCTGGACTACTGGCTGCGCCGCCGGCTGGACGCATCTGCGGCGGTGAAGTCGGCGTAAAGTGCGGGTGGCCCGCCTAGAGGCCACATCATTTCAATCACGACCGGTCTGTCGGTCACTGCAACCCTGGAGATACATCATGCGCAATCTCAACAAGAAGCCCCTCGCCCTCGCTCTCGGCACCGCCTTCGCCCTCTGCGGCGCTGCCCCGGTGTTCGCGGCCTCCGACCTCTCCTCCGGCTACATGGTCGCCTCCCTCGGTGACGCCAAGACCGGCGAGGCCAAGTGTGGCGAAGCCAAGTGCGGTGCCGACAAGAAGGCTGCCGAGCACAAGTGCGGTGAAGCCAAGTGCGGCGCCGACAAAAAGGCCGCCGAAGCCAAGTGCGGGGCCGACAAGAAGGCTGCCGAGGCCAAGTGCGGTGCCGACAAGAAGGCTGCCGAGCACAAGTGCGGCGAAGCCAAGTGCGGCGCCGACAAGCCCAAGACCAACTGAGCAACGCTGATCTTGCCCAGTCTGGCGATGCAAACCCGCGCCCTGTCCTCGGCGATCCCTCAGGTGCGTGGCGCGGGTCTGGGCTTGCGGCGGGCGCTGCTGGGCCCGCTTTCGGATGTGCAGCCGATGCCCGGTCAGGGCATCGGCTTTCTTGAAGTGGCGCCGGAAAACTGGATGCGCACGGGTGGCCGTCTCGGTCGCCAGTTTCGCGCCTACACCGAGCGCTTTCCGTTTGTCGCGCATGGCCTGTCGCTGTCGATCGGTTCCCCGGCGCCGCTGGACGAGGACTTCGTCCGCGCGCTGAAAGTGTTTCTCGACCAGCACGGCATTGCCGACTACACCGAACATCTCACGTTCTGCTCGGACGACGGTCATCTCTACGACCTGATGCCGATCCCGTTCACCGAAGAGGCGGTGGACTACGTGGCGGCGCGCGTGCGCCGCGTGCAGGACCTCCTCGAACGCCGCATCGCGCTGGAGAACGCCAGCTACTACACGCCGCTGGCCACCGAACTGAGCGAGGCCGAGTTCATCCGCGCGGTGATCGAGCGCGCCGACTGCGATCTGCTGCTCGACGTCAACAACCTCGTGGTCAACAGCATCAACCACCGTTACGAGGCCCGCGCCTTTCTCGACCAGCTGCCGCTGGAGCGGGTGCGCTATCTGCACCTCGCCGGGCACTACGTCGAGGCCGAGGACCTGCGCATCGACACCCACGGCAGCGATGTCGACGACCCCGCCTGGGCGCTACTGGACGAGGTCTACGTGCGCCTGGGGCCGGTGCCGACGCTGCTGGAACGCGACTTCAACATCCCGCCGCTACCGGAGCTGATGCAGGAGATCCAGCGCATCAATGTTGCTCAGGCTCGGGCGCAGCCTTTAACCAGGATCGCGCATGGCTGAGCGTGTTGACGGCCTGCGCCCGCGCTTTCAGCAATTGCAGTACGCGTTCACCGCGCACCTGCGCGATCCCGAGCAGCACCCCGGCCCAGCCGGCATCGAGGAGCGGCGACTGCGGGTCTACCGCGAGCTGTTCTACAACAACGTCGAAGGCTTTCTCGCCAACGCCTTTCCGGTGATCCGGCAACTGCTGCCCGACGCCCACTGGCACGGCCTGGTGCGTGACTTCTACGCCCGCCACCAGTGCCGCGACCCGCTGTTCAACGGCGTCGCCGAGGAATTCGTGCGCTATCTGCAGGACGAGCGCGGCACCCCGCCGGAAGACCCGGCGTTTCTGCCGGAGCTGGCGCACTACGAATGGGTGGAGCTGGCACTGTCGATCGCCGAGGACGCGCCCCACCCGGACCGCGCCGAGCTAGGCGCGGGCAAGGTGTCGCTGGCCGACCCCAACGGCGATCTGCTGGCGGCGCCGCCCTATGTGTCGCCGCTGGCCTGGACGCTGGGCTACGACTACCCGGTGCACCGCATCGGTCCGCAGTTCCAGCCCGGCGAGCCGGGCGCGGAGACCACCTGGCTGGTGGTCTATCGCAGCCGCCAGGACGAGGTGCGCTTTCTGGAGATCAACGCGGTCACCGCCCGGCTGCTGAGCCTCGCGGAGGAGCAACCCGAGGCCAGCGGCGCGGAACTGATCGCGCGAATCGCCAGCGAGCTGGGTACTGCGGCGACGAGCCTGATGGCGCCCGGCCTGGCCATGCTGCAGGGCCTGCGCGAGCGCGAGGTGATCCTCGGCACCCGGCGGCCGGCACCGCCCGCCACTTGAAAACCCGGCGCGGCGCCGCATCCTGGCAGGCCGACTGCCGTCACTGACAGACCATGGAAAACACTGAAAAAGCGACCTTTGCCGCCGGCTGTTTCTGGGGCGTGGAATACAAGTTCGGCCGCCGCCCGGGGGTGCTGTCCACTGCCGTCGGTTACGAGGGCGGGCAGCTCGCCCAGCCCACCTACAAGCAGGTGTGCACCGACCGCACCGGTCATGCCGAAGTGGTGGAGCTGCGCTTCGACCCAGCGCAGACCAGCTACGAAGCGCTGGTGCGCTACTTCTTCGAGATGCACGACCCGACCACGCTCAACCGTCAGGGCGAGGACGTCGGCACCCAGTACCGCTCAGTGATCTTCACCCACAGCGAGGCCCAGCAGGCGGTGGCCGAGCGGGTGCGCGCGGAGCTCGATGCCGGCCATTTCGCCGGCCGCATCGTCACCCGCATCGAGCCGGCGGCCACCTTCTGGCCGGCCGAGGAGTACCACCAGAAGTACGGGGAAAAGCACCCGAACCTGGCCTGCACGCTCTAAATCGCGAGCACCGCCGGAGCCAGGCCCGGAACTAGGCCCAGGACACCACCACCTCGCGCGGCCCTTCGTAGGGCAGGCGGCCATGGCCGGTGGAGGCGTTGTCGATCACCACCACATCGCCCTGCTGCCAGGGGGTGATGACCAGGTTTTTCCAGATCGCGCGGATCACCGCATCGACCTCGGCGCTGGGGATCTCGCTGCCGTCGGCGAAGGTGGCGTGCATGGCCTGGTCTTCGGCGGCGACCGTGCGCCGCTTCCAGGCGCTCAGCGCCCGCGCCAGCGCCCAATAGCGCAGGTGGCGCAGGCTCGGGCGCAGCTTCAAGACCTGGAAGTATTCGAGGTGGCCGGCGTCGAGGTGGAAGTTGTGGATGTGGTTGAACCACACCGGCTCGCCGGTGACCGGATGCGGCCGCACCGGCTGGTGATGGCTGATCAGCGCCAGCCGGTCGTTGTCCTTCCACACCGGCTGGAAGCCTTCGCGGGCACAGGTCGCTTCCACCACCGCGCGGTCGCGGGTGTTGAACATCTCGGTCCACTTCTTCAGCTCGAAGAAATCCTTCTTGGTCTCGCCGGGGCCGGAGTAGTTGCGGATGATGCGCAGGCCTTTCTTGGCCCAGCGCTCGCGCAGTGCCGGGTCGAGATCGCGGTAGACGGCGCGGAAGTCCACCAGCGGCGTCTCCCCGAATTTGCCCGGCGCAATGGTGCAGGCAAAGAACAGCCGCGACGGCGGCTGGGCGGTGAACGACATCTCGTTGTGCGCCGGCAGCGGGTAGAAGTCCGGCAGCTCACTGGCCGAAAACACGTAGCCGCTCTTGCTCAGCGCGACGCGCGGCGAGGAGCCCAGGTACTCGTTCTGCAAACCCGGCTCGATGGCGCGCGCCACCACCTCGACATCGTCGACGCCACGCACGCCGAAACCGCGGAACAGCAAGGCGCCGACCTCGTGCAACTGCTCGGTGACCCAATCCCGATGGGCTTCCAGCCAGGCGCTCAGGCCGGCGACATCGGCGATGCCGGCCGGCTGTACCAGCAGCGGCAGGCGGGCGGAACTCAGCGAGAACGGCGGCGGGTTGGCGGACATGCTTGGCACCAAGGCGGGGAACTGCGCGCATCCTCCCGCATTTCCCGGGGTATCAGTAAATAGCAATTTGTTCATAACCTAGGCAGAACAAAGTATTGGTCGGCCTTAGGCACGCTTGGGCACAGTGCGCGCCTTTGCCGGCTCCCTGCCCATGAGCGCCCTCGATCAGGCCAGCATCCATTTCTCCGCCGAAAGCCTGCGCGTGCTCAATCTCGCGCTGGCCTTCCTGATGTTCGCGGTGTCGTTGTTCATCGAGCGCGAGCCGCTGGCCAAGCTGCGGCGACAGCCGCGCGGTCTGCTGGTGGGGCTGGTCTCGCAATGGCTGTACATGCCGCTGATGACGGTGGCGCTGATCCTGCTGCTGAAGCCGCCACCGGGCCTGGCCCTGGGCATGCTGCTGGTCTCGGCCTGCCCGGGCGGCAATGTCTCCAACTACCTGTCGATGCTGGCGCGCGCCAACGTGGTGCTGGGCATCAGCCTGGTGACCATTTCCACCCTCACCGCCGCCGTCGCCACGCCCGGCTTGTTCGCGCTAACCGCCCGCGCGGTGGGCGCCGCCGGCGCCCTGCCCGAGCTGCATGTCGATCTCGTCGGCATGCTCTGGACGGTGCTCGCCATCGTCGCACTGCCGCTGTTCCTGGGCGGCCTGTTCAGGCACTACGCGCCGGCGCTGGCGCTGCGCATCCGCCAGCCGCTGCGGATCGCCGCCGGCCTGCTGCTGCTGGCCTTCATCGTCGGCGGCTTCGCGGGCAACTACCGGCTGTTTCTGGAACACATCGAGGCGCTGTTCGGCTGGGTGTTCCTGCTCAATGCGCTGGCCATCGCCGGCGGCTACGGCCTGGGCTGGCTGTTCCGGCTGCCGGAGGCCGACCGTCGCGCACTCGCCATCGAGACCGGCATCCACAATTCCGGCCTCGGCCTGGTGCTGATCTTCAACTTCTTCGACGGCTCCGGACCGATGGCGCTGATCGCCGCCTGGTGGGGCGTCTGGCACATTCTTGCCGGCGGCGTAGTGGCGGCGGTGTGGTCGCGGATTCCGCCACGGACGGGACTCGAGGCTTAGTCGCGGCGCCGTCCAAAGGTTCAAGCGCCGGTCCGGCCTTGCCCTGGCGATGCCGCCAGGGTCATCCGGACAGCCGTTGAGCGTTCTAGCGGAACAGGAAGTACAAGGTGCCGAGCACGATCGCCGTCGCACCGATGGCGCCGATCACGAACGACACCTTGCCGGTCCAGCGATTGTCCTTCTCCTTCTCCGCCTGGCGCTGCTTCATGAAAGCGACGGTGCGGGTGAACTTCTCTTCGTTGTTGTCGGACGACACGGCAGGCTCCTGGAGGGCGAAACAGCAGCGGGCGGCGATCGCAATCCACCCGCCCGGCGATGACGGCTAGGGTAACGAATACCAGCGCGTTCAGGGTACCCGGCGCTACGCAAGCAACAGGCCAGGACGCGGCTGACCTCAGCCCGGTTCGCGCGCCCAGTCGGCGTAGAACGGCGGCAGATCGGTGGACGCCCGGGAGGCGTAGTCCGGCGCGCGCTTTTCCAGGAACGAGCGCACCCCTTCCTTGCCGTCGCCGAGGCTGGTGTAGAACATCGCCAGCGAATCGACCCGGTGCGCCTCAATCGGATGCGCCTGGGCGGAGTTGCGGTAGAGCATCTGCCGAGCCAGAGCCACCGCCACCGGCGAGCGGTGCTCGACAAACTTGCGCGCCAGCTTGTAGGCCTCCGGCAACAGTTGATCCGGCGCCACGACCGCCTTCACCAGTCCGCCGGCGCGCGCCTCGTCGGCGCTGAGGATGTCGGCGCTCAGCACCCACTCCAGCGCCTGGGAAATGCCGACGATGCGCGGCAGGAACCAGCTCGAACAGGCTTCCGGAACGATGCCGATCTTGCCGAACACGAAGCCGATGCGCGCCTTCTCGGAGGCCAGCCGCACGTCCATCGCCAGGGTCATGGTGGCGCCGATGCCCACCGCCGCGCCATTGATGGCGCCGATCACCGGCTTCTTGCAGCGGTAGATCGCCAGCGTCACCCGCCCGCCGGTGTCGCGCACGCCGTCGTGGATGGCGGGGTCTTCGAGACGCGTGCGCATGTCGTCCAGCGTCGGCCGCTGACTCTCGTCGAGGCCGAAGACATTGCCAGGCTTGGAAAGGTCCATGCCGGCGCAGAAGGCCTTGCCAGCGCCGGTGACGACGATGGCGCGTACCGCATCGTCCTCGCTGGCACGGTCGAAGGCCGCGACCAGCTCGTTGGCCATCTCCACCGTGAAGGCATTCATCTGCTCCGGGCGGTTGAGGGTGAGCGTGAGGATGCCGTCGGCGACGGCGTAGTCGAGGGTGTTGTAGTCGTGGCCCATGTGATGTGGTCTCTCTCCAGAAAGGGACGACAGCTTAGGCGATGCCTGCGATTGAATAGATGCATATCTGGACTGGTCAGGCGGTCTGGCTCTCGGATCAGTGGCACTCTGCCCAAGACGGTCTATCCGACTGCAGTCGCTCCTTGCTTCTCACCCCCATGCCGGGGCAGCATCGCCGCTGGGCACCAGGAACGTCTGGGCGAGCACCGCGCAAGAAGACGGGATGAAAGCGACCGCGTTCAAGAACAAGTGTTTAGAACCCGACTTCGGTGCCCGGTCCAAAATACATATGGCGACGGTGTTCCGTCTGTTGGCTGGTAGCTCCCATGAAAGAAATCCTGCTTGCTACAAGCGCTGAACAACTAGGAGGCGCGCTTGCCCAGCTAGACAGAGATGTTCCCGAGCGCCATGCCGGCAGGCGCAACCAACACGCTGAGCGCTACTGCATTGCTCACCTGCTGGCCACTATCCCCGTCTCTAGGCTGTCGTTTCCGCTGGCACTCGCGCACGCCGACAAGCCGGACTTTGTGCTGTCCATGCCAAGCGGTTCTATCGGCATCGAGCACACAGAGGCTGTTCCAGAGAATGTCGCCCGGGCACAGTTCCTACGGGATAAGGGCTCAGGCCCGGACGTGTTCTTCACGCCACACGCAACTCCAGGCGAGCCTCGTAAGACTGCCGCCGAACTGCGCGAAGAGATTGAAGCCGATGAACCTGGCGATGGCTGGGTTGGCGATTCTGCCGAGCGTGAGTGGGCAGCGGCAATCACCCACTATGTCCAGGGCAAGATTCCCAAGGCCACCGCCCCGGGATTCGCACGCCACCCAGAGAATTGGCTTATGGTCTATGACAACTGGCCATTGCCCCACATCAGCTTCCGAAAGGCAGCCGAGTTTCTCCATCCACTTCTAAAGGACATCAACGCGTTCGCTGTTTTTGACGCAGTTTTTATCTTGGACGATTCGCAGATATGTGAGCTTCGAGACTCTCCAATCATCTACTCACTGACGAGGTAGCCTGGATGCAATCCGGGGCCTCCTTCTCACGGCAAGTGTTGACCCGGATTACATCCGGGCTACCTGGACTACTCAGCTTTGCAGCGGCCCGCCTCTAGGCCGCCGCTGGCGTCTGGTTGAGCTTTACGTCGCTCGGCGGATGCAGCACGCAGCGGGTGCCGCCGGGGGTGTACATGCTCACCACGCATTCGTTGCAGGCGGTGCAGCCCGAGACCGTGGCGGTGCCGTCGCGAAATTGGTTGACCAGGTTCGGCTCGTGGATCAAGGCGCGGCCCATCACCACGGCGTCGAAACCCTCGCCCAGCACCTGCCGCACGCCGGACATGGATTTCGCACCACCGAGATAGGCCAGCGGCATCTGCACCGCCGCGCGCACCTTCAGCGAGTGCTCGCGCAGGTACAGCTCGTGGAAGGGCACCTTTGGCTCCCAGAGCTTCATCAGCCGGGTGGCCAGCCGCACCACCGGGTTGTCGATCACGTCGGTGGCGGCCTTGGGCATGTTGCTGCCGAAGATCGCCCAGGGCGATTCCACGTTCATGCCGCCGCTGAGCACCAAGAGATGTGCGCCCTCGCGCTCCAGCGCCTGCGCGACCTGCACGGCGTCTTCGGCGGTAGCGCCGCCCTTGAAACCTTCGGTGACGCATATCTTGCAGGTGACCGCCAGCCGGTCACCGACCGCGTCCAGCACGCGGCGCAGCACCCGCGCCGGATAGCGCACGCGCTCGGCGGCGGTCTTGCCGCCCCATTGGTCCTTGCGCTTGTTGTAACTGGGCGAGATGAACTGGCTGAGCAGATAGCCGTGGCCCATGTGGATCTCGACCGCGTCGAAGCCGGCGCGCTCGGCACGCAGGGCGGCCTGCACGAACTCCTCGGCAACGCTCTCCAGATCGGCCTCGGTCATCGCCCGCTTGAAGAATTGCCCACTGATCGAGCCCGGCGGATTGAAGCCGCCGGAAGCGCTGATCGGCCGGCCCGCCGATTGCTTGACGAAGGTGAAGCAGCCGCCGTGGGTGATCTGCGCGCAGGCGGCGCCGCCCTCGCGGTGCACCGCGTCGGTGAGCGCGCGCAGGTGCTTGAGGCTGGGTTCGTCCAGCGTCACCTGATCGTCGAAGGTGCGGCCGTCGGCGCTGATCGCGCAGTAGGCCACCGTGGTCATCGCCGCGCCGCCGGCGGCCATGCGCCGGTGGTGCTCGACCAGGGCCTTGGAGGGCACGCCGCCCTTGGCCATGCCCTCGTTGGTAGCGGACTTGATGAAGCGGTTGCGCAGCTTCAGGGGGCCGATTTGCAGCGGAGTGAAGGCGGTGCTCATGGTTCTCCTAGTTTTTCCCTGCCATCCATGGCGCGACGGTGCACTCCGTACCCGCCCCCTGCCCGGCCATCCATGGCCGGGCGTTCGGCACCGCCGCGAGCAGTGCTCGCAAGCCGCGGTGCCTCACCCAAGATAGGCCTGGCCGCCGTCGACGGCGATGCTCTGGCCGTTGATGTAGCGGCAGTCGGCGGTGCAGAGGTTGGCGACGAAGCGGCCAATATCGGCCTCGCAGGCGCCGACGCGCTGCTGCGGCACAGTGGCGACGAAGGCGGCAGCCTCTTCCGGCCGCGCCGCGCTCCAGCCGGCCATGGCCGGCGAGTCCGCCAGGGGCAGGATGCAGTTGGTACGGATGCCTTCCTTGGCCCACTCGCAGGCGGCGGCGCGGGTGAGCTGGCGGATCGCCTCCTTCACCGCCGAGTAGGCGCCGTAGCCGGCGGCGTCCCAGCGGTAGGCGGCCGAGGAGGCGAGGTTGATGATGTTGCCGTCGCCGCTCTTCTTCAGATGCGGATAGGCGAGGCGCATGAGCCGGAAGGTCGCCAGCGGGCCGGACTCCCAACCCGCCGCGAACGCCGCCTCGCTGAGGCCATTGAGCGTGCCCAGCGGCACCTCCTGCGCGCAGTTGACCAGGATGTCGAGGCCACCGAGCTGCGCCACGGTCTCTGCGACCACCTGCTCCAGCGAGCCGGCATCCTTCACGTCGCAAGCCAGCGCCAGACCCCGGCTGCCACGGCGTCCGATCTCGGCAACAGTGCCTTCGAGCTTGGCGAGCGTGCGTCCGGTCACCGCCACCGCAGCGCCTTCGGCCGCCAGCGCGTAGGCGATGCCCTGCCCCACGCCCTGTCCGCCGCCGGTGACCAGTGCGATCTTGCCCTTGAGCCTCTGTGTCATGTCTGCATGTCCTTGGGTGTTGAGTGATTACCAGCGCAGCGTGGCGGTCGCACCGAAGGTGCGCGGGTCGAGAAAGTAGGAGGGCGTGAGACTGCCGAAACCGGGGCCGAAGTCGATGAAGTTCACCGGCTCGTCCTCGTCCAGGGCATTGCGCACCCACAGCGCCAGCTCGCCGCTGGCGGTCTTGCCCAGCTTCAGCTTGCCCAGCGCCAGCCGCGCGTTGAGCAGGCCGTGGGCGCTGACCTTGGTGTCGCCGGCCACTGGCGCCGCCGTGTTGGTGGCGGCAATCTGGTAGGGATAGGTGTAGTAGGCACTGGTGTAGGCGTAATCGACCAGGGCGCGCAGTTCACCGAAGGACAACCGCGCCAACTGCGCGTCGGCCACCAGGTTGAAGGTGCTCTGCGGCGCATGGACGAGCGCGCGATTGTCGGCCTGGTTGGTCTCGACGCCGAGGTTGGGATCGAGGTCGATGAACTCATCGTACTTGCCGTGCAGCCAGGCGTAGTTGGCCTGCAGGCGCAGCGCCTTGATTGGCTGCACCACCGCCTCCAGCTCCAAGCCCTCGATGGTCGCCTTGCCGGCGTTGCGGATCACCGAGGCCGCCGCGCCCGAGGCGGTGAACACCGACACCTGATAATCGTCGAGCTTGTTGTGGAAGATCGCGCCATTCAGTTGCGCCCGGCCACCGGCGAAACTGCTCTTGGCGCCCAGCTCCAAGGATTTGAGCTTTTCCGGCTTGAACGGCGTCTGGGTCTCGGCCACGTTCTGCGCCGGCGACAGCGTGGTGTCGCTGAACTCACCGTTGAAGCCGCCGCTCTTGAAGCCCTCGGCATAGCGGATGTAGGTGCTGAGCTGCTCGTTGAACTTCCAACTGGCGCTGACCGTCGGCGTAAAGGCATCGAAGGTCTTTTCGGCGGCCGTGCCTTCCGGAATGAAGTAGAAGAACGGCGCTGGCGCGGCGCCGGCAACACCGAAGGTGCGGGTCAGGCCCTTCTTTTCCGAGGTGTAGCGCAGGCCGGCGCTCAGGCTCAGCGGGTCCAGAACCTGGTAGTCCAACTGGCCGTAGACCGCGCGGGCATTGGTGCGGGTGCCGTAGCGGGAGTCGTAGTTGGCGTTGCCAGAGAAATAGGACTGCGGGTTGTTGGTATCGCCGTCGTCGCGGTAGTAGTACAGGCCGCCGACGTAGTTGAGCGCACCACGGCGGCCCACCCACTGCAGTTCCTGGGAGGCTTGGTCGAAGTTGGTCAGGCGCTCGGTCTGCGCGATGGCCAAGGGCGAACCGTCGTAGTCACCGCCGTCGTTATTGACCAATTGCCGGTAGGCGCTGATCGACTTCAGCGTGTCGTTGGTACCCAACTTGTAGCTGAGAGTCGCGGAGCCGCCCTTGACGATCACCTTCTGGTACTGCGGGCCGTTAACTGCTGCGGTTTCCTGCCGTTCCGTCGAGGCAAACGGAGAGAGCAAACCGAACAAGAGGCTCCCCCCAGGAGCCAGCGGGCTGAAGGCGCCAGTCGGCCGCAGCCGATAGAGCTGACTGAAAGTGCCGTTCTGATTGATCGCCGAGCGGTCGTAGCGCAGCGCGGCCTGGAAGTCCTTGCTGAAGTCGATGTCGGCGGCGAAGCGGAAGCCGTTGCTGTGGCGGTCGTTCATTTCCGACACCGAGCTGCCCGCCTGGGTCTCGACCCAGCCGTCGCGCTGCTCCGAGCGCGCCGCGAAGGACAGCTTGGCGATGCCGAAGGCCGGCAGATCCACCGAGGCCTTGCGCACCCAGGCGCCGTAGTTGCCGACATCGGTGCTGACTTCGCCCCCCCATTCGCCGGTGGGCGGACGGGTCACCAGATTGATGGCGCCGCCGATGGTGTTGCGGCCGTAGAGCGTGCCCTGCGGGCCACGCAGCACTTCCACTCTTTGCAGATCGACGACATCGAACACCGTGCCCTGCGATTTGCCGAGGTAGACGCCGTCGATGTAGATGCCCACCGCCGGATCCCAGTAGATCGCCGGATTGATCTCGGAGTTACCACGGATGGCGATCTGCGAAATGCTGTCGTTGGAGGGCGAGCGGCTCACTTGCAGACCCGGCGCCAGCGCGCTGAGGTCGGCGACGTTGTCGATGCCGCGTGCCTGCAACTGCGCCTTGTTCATCGCGGTGATGGCAATCGGCACCTCCTGCAATTTTTCCTCGCGCTTCTGGGCGGTAACGGTGACCGTTTCCAGCACCGTGGAGCCGGATTCCGGCGCGGATTGGTTTGGCGCCTGGGCCTGGGCGGGGCCACACAGGGCCGAGACGGCGCTCAAGGACAGCCACACAAGACGGGGCTTGCGACGCATGCTTCTTCTCCTCTGCACGTGGTACCGCTGTTTTTTTTGGCCATTGCTTGCGAATGGCTCCAAACCCACGATAGGCAGGGGTCTGCGGCGCTTCGTCGTCCGCATGGATTAGGGCCGGCTTCGCGCCCCCTGTGCCGGCGGCGGCGCAGGCTCTGGCGCGGCGGCGTGGCGAATCAGGTGGCCGGGGTCCGGCTCCGCAGCCGCGCCAGGAAACCCATCAGCCGTCCGGCGACGCTCGCCTCTTCCGGGGCTTTCACCGGCTGCACCACATGCCGCTGCGCTAGCTTGGGCGCGGCTTTCAGCGCCCGGTGATGCTTGAGCGCCGAAGCCAGGTTCATCGCCAGCGGGCCCTTGCGGATCGGTTTGGGCAGCAGACGGAACACCTGGCCCTCGTTGATGAGGCCCACCAGGGTGCCGATGTCCTGGAACGGCGTCAGCACCATGCTCACCACCTCCGGGTGCTGGGCCTTGAGCGCCTTGAGCACGCCGGTGAGTCGTTCGCCGCCAACTTCCAGCTCCGACACCACCACGCCCACCGGCTCGCGCTCCAGCAGGGCGAAGGCCTCGTCCAGGCTGCGCGCCCAGAGCACCGGCTGGCTGGGGCCGACCAGCTCCTGCACCACGCGCGGCACCTCGGCGTCGTCATCGAGCACCAGGATGCGTTCACTGGCCATGGGTGCGACGAAGCTGCCGGTGCCGGTGAACAACTGCTGGCTGCTGGGCGCGGATAGCGGCGGCGCTTCCAGCAGCGGCGCCGGCGGCGCGTCGAAGGAGGCGCGGGCGATCTGCGCCGCCTGGGCGACGGTCGAGCGGATCTCGTTGGCGTCCCAGGGCTTGTTGAGAAAGCGGAAGATCTCGCCCTCGTTCACCGAGTCCACCACCGCGTCCAGCTCGGAATAGCCGGTGAGCAGCAGGCGCATGGTGTGCGGGCTTTTCTCCTTGACCTGCCGCAGCAGATCGGCACCGCGCATGATCGGCATCTTCTGGTCGGAAACGATCACATGCACGCGCTCGTTCTCGACAATGCGCAGCGCCTCGTGGGCGTCGGTGGTGACGCGCACCTCGTATTGCAGGCGGAACAGCATCGCCAGCGAACGCAGGATGCGTTCCTCGTCGTCGACCAGCAGCACGGTGGGGCGGAAGTGCGGCAGGCCGATCACCGCGCGGCCGGCGCCGGTCCCGGGGGATTCCGCGTCGTTCATGCCGCCTCCTCGACCACACGGGTGGTGCCGCCACGGACCGAGACCTTGGCCGGAAGCGCCAGGGTGAAGCAGCTGCCGTGACCCACTTCGGAGCGCACGCTCAGGCTGCCGCCGTGCGCCTGGGCGATCTGGAAGCTGATCGACAGGCCCAGACCGGTGCCCTCGCCCACCGGCTTGGTGGTGAAGAAGGGATCGAACACCCGCTGAAGGTGTTCCGGCGCGATGCCCTTGCCGTTGTCGGCGACGCTCAGGTAGAGCTGCCCGCCCTCGCTCCAACTGGTGATGACAATGCGGCCCTGCTCGTGCGGAATCGCCTGCGCGGCATTGGTGACGAGGTTGAGCAGCACCTGATTGATCTGCGAGGCGGCGCCGCGCAGCAGCGGCAGGCCCGGCGCCAGTTGCTTGACCACCTGCACGCGGCCCTTGAGCACGCTGTTGGCAATCACCAGGGTCTGCTCGACGCAGTCGTTGAGCGCGACATCGGCGCTGTGCGCGGAATCCAGGCGCGAGAAGTTGCGCAGGTTGATGACCAGATCGCGGATCTGATCGACGCCGAACAGGGTGTCGCCGAACAAGGCCTCGGCATCGGCCAGGAGGCCACTGCCACGCAACTGCTGGTCGAGCAGGCCGACCTGTTCGAGCTTGGCGGCCAGCGCGCTTTCTTCCACCGCCGGGTCGGCGAGCAGTTGGCTCAGTGCCTCGTGCTCGGCCAGCGCCTCGTTGAGTTGCAGGAACACGCCCTGGAGCATCTCGACGTTGTTGCGCACATAGCCCAGCGGCGTGTTGATCTCGTGCGCGACGCCCGCGACCATCTGGCCCAGCGAGGCCATCTTCTCGCTCTGCACCAGCGCCGCCTGCGAGGATTGCAGGCGGCGGTAGGCCTCGGCGGTGGCGGCGGCTTCCTGCGCCAGCCGCAACTGCATGGCCGAGAGCAGATCCATGACCACGCCCATGCCGATGTAGCGGCCTTCATGGGTGATGAGGAAATCCTCGGTGATCGGCGCCGAGAGCTGCGCCGACACCGCCTGCGCCGCCTCGTCGAGGCCGGTGTCGTATTCCACCACCAGCGGCTCGGCGTTCATGAACCGCGCCACCGGCTTGCGGCCGTGGATCTCGCGGCCGAAGCGGGTGAGGAAGATTTCGTTGAAGCGATGCCGGCTGATGGTGCCCACCGGCCGCCCTTCATCCACCACCGGCAGGCACAGCAACTGCGCGTAGCCGGCTTCGAGAATGCGGTCGGCGGCGTCGCTGACGGTGGTGCTGGAACTGATCGGTTCGACCGTGCGGCGCAGACTCAGTATCTGCGCCGACGTGGTGGACGTGGCGTCCATGGAAAGTCCCCGGATTTTTCAGCGCCTGAGCCTAGGCGCCGAACGTGACAGGGCAGTTTCCGATTGATGACGCGCCGCTCACGCCGGGCGTTCCGGCGCCGTTACCGGGCTAACCGCCGAACAGGCGGGCGTGCAGCAGGCCCAGATACTCCTTGAACAGCGTGCGGCTGACGTTGAGCGCCTCGGTGTTGGGCAGCCAGGCCATGCCCGGAAAATGGCCTTCGGAGATTTCCACCGGATCGCAGGCGGCGGGGATGAACTCGATGTCCAGGCCCTCGCGCTGCGCGGCGGCGCGGAAGTTCACCAGCGCTCTCGGCAGATGCCAGCCGGAGCTGAGCAGCAGCACCCGCCGCGCGCCCAGTTCACGCAACAGCGGCAGGCTGTACAGCGCGTTCTCGCGAGTGGTGCGGCTGCGCGGCTCCACGACCAGGGCGGGCGCCGGCACGCCCCAGCGTTGCAGCAGCAGCGCGCCGTCTTCGGCCTCCACCGGGCGCTGGCCGGAGAACGAGCCGCCGGAGTACAGGATGCGCGGCGCCTTGCCGGCGGCGTAAAGATCGCGCGCGAACACCAGCCGGTCGCCGGCGGCGGTCAGATTGGTCTGTGCGCGCCAGCCAGGGATGGCCGGCCCCAGGGCGCCGCCGAGCAGCAGGATCACGTCGGCCTGCGCGGTCTGCTCGGCGGTCAGCAGCGGCTGCTGGCGCTCCAGGCTCGCCGCCAGCTGCGACGCCGCCCAGGGCGTGCTCCACAGCCATAGCCAGAGCAGCGCCAGCAGCACCAGCCAGCGCCGCGCCAGCAGCAGGCCGAGCGCGATCAGCAGGCAGGCGCTGCCCAGCGGAGTCGCCAGCGCCGTACACCACTTCAGAAACAGGGCGAAGTCCATCGCAGGGCTTCAGCGCGCGCGCCAGAGACCCAGCAGGGCGCAGCCGCCCAAGAGCCAGCTCGCCCAGGGCAAGCCCCAGACGTGCTGCGAGGAGGGCGTGGCGCCGTAGAGCAGCACCGCCGCGATCAGCGCGCCCACCGCCCACAAGAGGGCGCGGGTCTGGCGCTGGCTGGCGAGCAGCTCGCGGCGCAGCGCGGCGAACTCGCGGTTGGACACGCCGCCGCCCAGCGACTCGCCCTTCTCCAGCCGCTTGAGCGCGTTTTCCGCCAGCAGCGGCAGGGTCTCGGCCAGGGCCGGCGCCTGGTTCTTCAGGCGGTTGAAGGCGGTGGAGGGCGCCAGGCGCTTACGCATCCAGTCCTCCATGATCGGCTTGGCGGTCTTCCAGAGATCGAGGTCGGGATAGAGCTGGCGTCCCAGGCCCTCGACCTGCAACAGCGTCTTCTGTAGCAACACCAACTGCGGCTGCACCTGGTACTTGAAGCGGCGCGCGATCTGGAACAGCCGCAGCAGGAAGTAGCCGAAGGAAATGTCCTTGATGGGCTTGCCGAAGATCGGCTCGCAGACCGTGCGGATCGCCGACTCGAAGTCCTCGACGCGGGTGCCTTCGGGGATCCAGCCGCTCTCGACATGCAGCTCGGCGATGCGCTTGTAGTCGCGGTTGAAGAAGGCGAGGAAGTTCTCGGCGAGGTAGCGCTGATCCTGGCCGGTGAGCTGGCCGACGATGCCGAAGTCCAGCGCCAGATAGCTCGGCCGACGCGGGTTGCTGATGTCCACGAAGATGTTGCCGGGGTGCATGTCGGCGTGAAAGAAATTGTCGCGGAACACCTGCTTGAAGAAGATCTCCACGCCACGCTCGGCGAGCACCGAGAAGTCCACGCCCTGGCTACGGAAATGCTCCAGCTCGCGCACCGAATGGCCGTAGAGGCGTTCCATGGTCAGCACCCGGGTGCGGGTGTGGTCCCAGAACACCAGCGGGTGGTAGATCAGCTCCGAGCCCAGCCAGTTGCGGCGCAGCTGCGCGGCGTTGGCGCCCTCGCGCATCAGGTCCAGCTCGTCGTAGACGGTCTTCTCGTACTCGCCGACGATGGCCACCGGGCAGAGCCGATGGCCTTCCGGGTGCAAGCGCTCGACCAGCCCGGCCAGAGCACGCAGCAGCGCCATGTCCTTGGCGATGGTGGTTTCGATGCCGGGGCGGATCACCTTCACGCACACCTCGATGCCGCCCTCGCCATGCAGCTTGGCGGTGTGCACCTGCGCCACCGAGGCGGAGGCCAGCGGCTCGTCGTCGAAGCGCTCGTACAGTTCGCTGATCGGCTTGCCGAGTTCCGCTTCAATCAAGCGGCGCGCCTCGGCGCTGGAGAACGGCGGCACCCGGTCCTGCAGCTTGGCGAGTTCCATCGCCACGTCGGGCGGCAGCACATCGGGCCGGGTCGAGAGCGCCTGGCCGAACTTGATGAACACCGTGCCCAGTTCCTGCAAGGCCAGGCGCAGGCGCTCGCCGCGCGGACGCGGGTCCTTGGCGGGCTTGCCGGTCCAGAACTCCTGCAGCCGGTAGCGGCGGATCACTGCGTGGATGCGCCAGAGGCGGGCGCTGGCGACGATCATGCCCTCTGCTCCGGTGCTGCCGGGGCTTCCAGCCGGCGCAGGCGCGCCTCCAGGCGCTCGACATCGTCACGCAGGGTATCGACCGCTTCCATCCATTCCTCGACATCAATCTTGCGCGCGAGGTCGCGGGTTTCCTCGCGCAGGTATTCGGCGGTGTCCAGGCTCAAGGTAGCGGCGCTGCGCCGGCCCCAGCCGAACAATTCCTTGAAGCCGCCGACCAGACGCTGCGCGGCGCCGTCGCCGACATAGCGGGCGACCACTTCGGCGGGGTCGAAGCCGACCCGCGCCAGCAGACGGTTGAAGCGGTGCAGCAGCTCGGCGTCGCCGTCCACCACCACGCCGGCCGGCAGCGTGGTTTCGCCACGCGCGGCCTGCGCCGCCAGCCGGCCGAGGCTGATCGCGCCGCCTTTCAGATGCACGTCGGCGGTGCGCGGAGACTCCGGGCTCACCCGCACGCCTTCGGGGCTGCATTCCAGGTACAGGGTCCAGTCCAGACCCTCGACGGTGAGCGCCAGCACACGGCGATCCAGGCGGGCGAAATCGGCGAGCACTTCCGGCTCCAGCCGGAGCGTGCGATTGAGCGCGACCTCGACGGTCGCGCAGACCAGGGCGGGAGTAGCCACGAAGCTCAGTCCAGCTTGAAGCCGCGATGCACCGCGACGATGCCGCCCGTGAGGTTGTAGACCTGCACCCGCGACAGGCCGGCGTTCTCCATCATGCCCTTGAGCGTTGCCTGGTCCGGGTGCATGCGGATCGACTCGGCGAGGTAGCGGTAGCTGTCGGCGTCGTTGGCGACCAGCTTGCCCATCAAGGGCAGCAGCTTGAAGGAATACTGGTCGTAGACCTTGGCCAGCGGCTCCAGCACGGGCTTGGAGAACTCCAGCACCATCAGTCGCCCGCCCGGCTTCAGGCAGCGGGTCATGGAGCGTAGCGCGGCGTCCTTGTCGGTGACGTTGCGCAGGCCAAAACCAATGGTGATGAGGTCGAAGGTGTCGTCGGCGAAGGGCAGCTTCTCGGCATTGGCCTGCACCGCCGGCACCGTCACCAGGCCGGCGTCGGCGAGCCGGTTGCGGCCCTCGCCCAACATGGCGGCATTGATGTCGGAGAGGATGGACAGGCCCTTGGGGCCGACCGCCTTGGCGAACTCGCGGGTGAGATCGCCAGTGCCGCCGGCGACATCGAGCACCTTCTCGCCGGCGCGCACGCCGGCGAGGTCGATGACGAAGCGCTTCCACAGCCGGTGCACGCCGAACGACATCAGGTCGTTCATCAGGTCGTACTTGCTGGCCACCGAGCTGAACACGCTGGCGACGCGCCGCTGCTTTTCCTGCACCGGCACCTGGGAGAACCCGAAGTGCGTGGTCGCCCCGCTCTGGGGCTCGGTCTTGGGGTCTTCGGGACGGCTCACGGCGGCTGGGAATCGGGCGTAGGGGGCGCTTCTATTCTACGGGCGGTGGCGGCGTGCCGCTGCGCACGCGGGCGATGGCGGCATGCCAGCCGGCCATCAACCGATCGGCCTGCTCGCCGGGCAGGGCCGGCTCGAAGCGGCGCTCCTGCTCCCAGAGCGCGGCGATCTCCTCCAGCGAGCCATAGACGCCGGCACCCAGCCCGGCCAGGAAGGCCGCGCCCAGCGCGGTGGTCTCGGTCACCCGTGGCCGCAGCACCGGAACCTGCAGGGCATCGGCGAGGAACTGGGTCAGCCAGTCGTTGACCACCATGCCGCCGTCGACGCGCAGCTCGTTGGGGCGCACGCCGTCGGCGGCCATGGCGTCGAGCAGGTCGCGGGTCTGGTAGGCCACCGACTCCAGCGCGGCGCGGACGATGTGGGCGAGGCCGGTGTCGCGGGTCAGGCCAAAGATCGCGCCGCGCGCCTGCGGATCCCACCAGGGCGCACCCAGGCCGGTGAAGGCCGGCACCAGGTAGACGCCCTGGGCATCGGGCAGCGAGCGCGCCAGCGCCTCGGTCTCGCCGGCCGACTGGATCAGGTGCACGGCGTCGCGCAGCCACTGCACGGCGGCGCCGGCGACGAAGATGCTGCCCTCCAGGGCATAGGTCGGCCGGCCGTTGAGCCGGTAGGCGACGGTGGACAGCAGCCGGTGCCGCGAGCGCAGGCACTGGCTGCCGGTGTTGAGCACCAGGAAGCAGCCGGTGCCATAGGTGGACTTGGTCATGCCCGGCGCGAAGCAGGCCTGGCCGACGGTGGCCGCCTGCTGATCGCCGGCGATGCCACGCACCGGCACTGGCGCGCCGAGCAGGTCGGCATCGGTGACACCGAAATCGCCGGCGCTGTCGCGTACCTCGGGAAGCAAGGCGCGCGGCACCCGGAAGAAAGCCAGCAGCTCTTCGTCCCACTGCTGGCTGTGGATGTTGAACAGAGCGGTGCGGCTGGCGTTGCTGGCGTCGGTGGCGTGCACGCGGCCGCCGGTGAGATTCCACAGCAGCCAGCTGTCGACGGTGCCGAAGGCCAGCTCGCCGGCCTCCGCGCGCGGCCGCGCGCCGGGCACCTGGTCGAGCAGCCAGGCGATCTTGGTGGCGGAGAAGTAGGGGTCGAGCAGGAGGCCGGTCTTGTCAGCCAGCCAGTCGCTGCGGCCGGCATGGGCGGCGCAGAACTCGGCGGTGCGGCGGTCCTGCCAGACGATGGCGGGCGCGATCGGCAAACCGCTGGCGCGGTCCCAGATCACCGTGGTCTCGCGCTGGTTGGTGATGCCCAGCGCCGCCACCTGGCTGGCCTCGATGCCCGCCGCCCGCAGTGCACCGCGCGCGCAGGCCAGGCTGTCCTGCCAGATGCGCAGGGCATCGTGCTCGACCCAGCCGCTGGCCGGGTAGGACTGCGGCAGCTCCTGCTGCGCGCTGCCGCGATTGCGGCCGGCGCGGTCGAAGACGATGGCGCGCGTCGAGGTGGTGCCCTGGTCGATGGCGAGCAGAAAGCTCATCGGTACTCCTCGCAGATGGTGATATCGCCGTGCCCGGTCCGGCCAGGCCGGCCTTTGGGCAGGATTTTTGCAGACTTGTCGGCAGATTCCGGCGAAGATTCCGCATTGCCGCAGTTCAGCATCCCATAACAAGGCTTCTCAGGCTCGCTCATGCCCACCAGTGCCCAGCACCACCTCCTGCCTGACGGCCAGCGCGCCTGGGTGTACGCCTGGGAGTGCGCGCACCGGCCCAAGGGCGTGGTGCAGATCGTCCATGGCATGGCCGAGCACGGCGGCCGCTACGCGCGACTGGCGGCCCTGCTCAATGCCAAGGGCTTCGCGGTCTACGCCCAGGACCTGCCCGGCCACGGCCAGACCGCGCCCGACACTGCCTCGCTGGGCCACTTCGGGGCCGGCTCGGAGTGGGGCACGGCGCTGGCGGCAATCAATGGCGTGCGCGCGCTGATCGAGCGCGAGCAGCCGGGCGTACCGCTGTTCCTGCTCGGCCACAGCATGGGCAGCTTCCTGACCCAGCACTATCTGGTGGAGCACGGCGAGGGCCTGGCCGGCGCCATCCTCTCGGCGACCAGCGCCAGCATGGGTCCGCTGCGCGCACTGGGCGAACGGCTGATGCGCGCCGAGGCCAAGCTGCTCGGCGCCGACCACCGCAGTGCGCTCGCGGAGCTGATGACCTTCAAGGATTTCAACCGCAAGTTCCGGCCCACCCGCACCGGCTCCGACTGGCTGTCGCGCGATCCCGCCGAGGTCGATGCCTATGTCGCCGACCCTTATTGCGGTTTCCGTTGCAGCGCCTCGCTGTGGGCCGAGCTGCTGCACGCCGGCAAGCTGCTGACCGCGCCCGAGCGGCTGGTGCGGGTGCCCAATGCCCTGCCGGTGCTGCTGCTGGCCGGCAGCGAGGACCCGGTGTGCCAGAACGGCCTGGGCAGTCACCAGCTCGCCAGCGCCTACCGCATGGCCGGCCTGGAGTTCATCGAGATCAAGGTCTATCCGGGCGCGCGCCACGAGCTGCTCAACGAGACCTGCCGCGACGAGGTCAGTCAGGATCTGCTCGAATGGCTGCTGAGCCGGATTGCCCTGAAGGTGGTCGGTATCGACGACGAGGCGCCGAGGCTGCCCAGCGTCGAAGCCTGAGGGCCTGCGCCGGCGCGGCCGCTCAGGCGACCGGCACCTTCAGCTGCATGCCGGCGCGGATGCGGCTGGCATCCTTGAGGTCGTTGAGTTCCAGCAGGTGGCGCACGGTGGTGTTGTAGCGCTGGGCGATCACCGACAGGCTCTGGCCGCTCTTCACCTTGTGCAGACGGGTCGTCGGCTTGGCCTTCTTGCTGCCGGTGGAGCCCATGGCGATTTCATGGCGCTTGACCACCGCCGGCCTGGACTCCGGCTCCGCCTTGGCGACCAGGGTGGAGGTCGCGAAGTCGCGGTCGTTGGGCACCTTGAGGGTCTGGCCGGCGCGGATGCGGCCCTTCTTCAGGCCGTTGACCGCGACCAGGGTCTGCTGCGAAACCCCATAGCGTTTGGCGATGCCGCCGAGCGTGTCGCCCTTGCCAACCTTGTGCGCCAGATAGATCTCGCGCTGCTGGCCGTAGGTCTCGTTGCTGGCCAGCTGCTGGTAGCCGCTGCGGAAGGCGACGGCGCGGCCGACCGGCACGCGGATGCGGTCTCCCGCCGGGACGTAGAGCTTGCCGTTGACCACCTCGGCGCGATAGCCAGGGTTGAGTCGCGCGAAGGTGGCATCGTCGCCACCGGCGAGGCGCACCAGGGTGCGGTAGGGCGTGTAGCGCTCGACGGTGACCGTCTCGAAGCTCAGCGGCACCCGCCGCTGCACGTCGCCGAAGTGCTCGCGCCAGTCGCGCTCGACATCGGCGGCGGCCAGGAACTCCGAATAGAAGTTGCGCGAGGCAAAGCCGAAGCGCTTGTTGCTGTAGTTGGCGAGCAGGTCGTCCAGCGAGCTGCCGCCGGTTTCCTTCAGCGCCCGCGCCAGACCACCGCGACCGTAGTTGTAGGCGGTGACCGCCAGCGGCCAGTCCTGCAGCACGCGGTAGTCGTCGCGCAGATGCTCGGCGGCGGCCTGGGTGGAAGTCCAGGGATCGCGGCGGTCGTCGGAAACATGGTTGAAGCGCATGTACATGCGCGCCGAATCGGGCATGAACTGCCAGAGGCCGGCCGCCGCGACCTTGGAATAGGCCTCGACGTTGAAGCTCGACTCGACGAACGGCAGCCGGGTCAGCATCCGTGGCAGGCCTTCGTTGGCGAAGGTACGTTCCATCTCCGGCAGGTACTGGCCGGAAATCGCCATCGCCTCACCGGTGCGCTCGCGCAGGCCGCGCTGGCTGCGGATGTTGTCGGCCGCCTCGCGCAGGGCACTGCGGTCACCGGCGAACAGCGCGGCCAGCTTGCGCGCCTCGTCGTCCAGCACTTCCGGCGTGTCGCGCTGGGTCGCGGCGCGGCGCAACGCCGCCTCGATGCGCTTCTTGGCGCGCACTTCCTCGGCCGACTTCAGATTGGCAAGCTGCACGCGGCCGAGCGTCTTCGCCTCGTCGCGGAAATCCAGCACCGCGTAGACCCGCTCGGGCTTACGCAGATCGTGGATCACGCTCTGGTTCTCGGAATATTCCGAGAACACCTTGCGCCAGAAGGCGATGTTGCCCTTGAGCGCCGCCGGGCGCGGGAACAGCTCACGCTCGTGCGCCAGGGGATCGACCGGCTCGGCCTTGGGCTTGATCGCCACCGCCGTGGCGGCGGGCGCGGCGGCGGCGGACTCGACCGATGCTGGCGCTGGCGTCGGTGCCGTCGCCGGCACGGCGGTCGGCGTCGGGGCCTCGTAGATCACCGGCGCGGCCGGGGCCGTCACCTGCGCGAGGGCGGCGGAGCTGCCGACGACCAGGAAGGCGAGAGTCAGCTTGCGGTTCAGCGGCATCGGATGAGGCATTCCTGCGTGGAGAAGCTAAATCACCGTGGATGCTAGCCCCAAGGCCAGGGCCTGTCACTTCAAGACAGTCAAAATCCATGCCGTGCGGCCACGGCGACCGGCACTGCCGTTAAGCTCCCGCCCGCAGCCCTCGCACCCAAGACGCCATGACCGCCGACCAACTCTGCCTGCTCGCCGCCGGCCTGTTCTTCCTCACCGGCCTGCTCACCGGGGTTTGGAAATACCTGTGCATCGTCCGCTCGCCGGAGTCGCAGGCACCGGTGTACGTCGACATCGCCCATCGCAGCAGCCTGATGTACGCCTTCTCGGCGATCCTGCTGCGCGAGTTCCTGCCCTACTCGCCGCTGTCGGCCACCGGCACCCTGTGGGCGGTGGCGGCGCCGCTGCTGTTCTTCGCGCTGGCGATCTCGACCTATGTGCTGCACGGCCTGCTGCGCGATACCGACAACCAGTTGCGCGCGCCGCACCGCCTGGGCCAGGCCACCCTGCCCGCGCTCGCCATCCACGGCTTCATGTGGCTGCTGGTGGTGGCCGAGATCGGCGGTTTCGCGCTGCTGTTCTGGGGCTTCCTGCGCAGCCTGGGCTGAACCAGAACGCCGTGGGCTTCCGGTAAGCTCGGCACCTCACTGACTCCGACCGCCGCCATGAGCCTGCGCACGCCCTACCCCGCCATCGCGCCCTACCGCACCCAACGACTGAAGGTCTCGGAGCTGCACGAGCTCTACGTCGAGGAAAGCGGCAACCCGCACGGCAAGCCCATCGTCTTCGTGCACGGCGGGCCGGGCGGCGGCACCGAGGGCTGGCAGCGGCAGTTCTTTGATCCGCAGAAGTACCGCATCGTGCTGTTCGACCAGCGCGGCTGCGGCAAGAGCACGCCGTTCGCGGAACTGCGCGAGAACACCACCTGGGATCTGGTCGCCGACATGGAGCGCATCCGGGTGCTGCTCGGCATCGACCGCTGGGTGGTGTTCGGCGGCAGCTGGGGCTCGACGCTGGCGCTGGCCTATGCCGAGACCCATCCCGAGCGGACACTGGCGCTGATCCTGCGCGGCATCTTCCTGCTGCGCAAAGCCGAACTCGACTGGTTCTACCAGGAGGGCTGCAACTGGATCTATCCGGACATGTGGGAGGCCTACCGCGATGCCATCCCCGAAGCCGAACGCGGCGATTTCGTGTCGGCCTATTACCGTCGCCTCACCAGCCCGGACGCCGCCGTGCGTAGCGCCGCCGCCAAGGCCTGGAGCACCTGGGAGGGCGCCACCAGCAAGCTGTTGCAGAGCCCGGAGATGATCGCCCGTTACGGCGACGACAAGTTCGCCGACGCCTTCGCCCGCATCGAGTGCCACTACTTCATCAACAAGGGCTTCTTCGAGCGCGACGACCAGCTGCTGGCGAACATCGACCGCATCCGCCACATTCCCGGCGTGATCGTGCAGGGCCGCTACGACGTGGTCTGCCCGGCCAAGAGCGCCTGGGACCTGCACCGCGCCTGGCCGGAAGCCGAGCTGAAGATCGTCGGCGACGCCGGCCATGCCGCCAGCGAGAAGGGCATCCTGTCCGCGCTGATCGAGGCGGCGGACCGCTACGCCGACTGAGGCGATCCGGCCTCAGTCGATCAGGGCTTCGACCGGCGCCACCACCCGGGGCGGGCTGCGGAACAGCAACACCAGCGGCAGCACCAGCAGCACGCCGAACATCATCCACTGGAAGTCGGTCAGGGTCGCCAGCAGGCTGGCCTGGCGCTGTACTTCCTGTTCCAGGGTCAGCAGCCCGGCGGTGGAGCCCAGGCCGCCGGCGGCATTGGCGTACTCGGCCAGCGCCGGATTGAACGGGTTGATGTGTTCCACCAGCCGCGCATGCGCCGCCTGGCTGTTCTGGCTGAGGAAGGCGAAGGTCATGGCGATGCCGATGCTGCTGCCGATGTTGCGCACCAGGCTGAACAGGGCGGTGGCATCGCCGCGATGCTCCGGCGCCAGGGTGGCGAAGGTGAGCGTGCTCAGCGGCACGAACACCAGGCCCAGGCCGGCGCCCTGGATCACGCCCGAGACCACCAGCTCCCAGATCGGCACATCGAGATTGAACTGGGTCATCCAGTGCAGCGAGGCGGCGGTGGCGATCAGGCCGGCGGCGATCGGCAGCCGGGCGCCCCAGCGGTCGATCACTTTCGGCACCAGCTTCATCGCCACCATGGTGCCGATGCCGCGCGGCGCGATCACCAGGCCGGTGAGGATCACCGGAAAGCCGCGCAGGTTCTGCAGGAACGGCGGCAGCAGCGCGGCGGTGGCGAACAGCACCACGCCGACCATGCCGATCATCACCAGACCGGTGACGAAGTTGCGGTCGGCGAACAGGCGCGGCGACAGGAACGGTGCGCGGGCGGTGAGCGTGTGCACCACGAAGAGGTAGAAGGCCAGCGCCGCCACCGCCGCTTCCAGCACGATCTCGGGGGAACCGAACCAGTCCTTGGTCTCGCCACGGTCGAGCATCAATTGCAGCGAGGCGATGGCCAGGCTCAGCAGCGCGAAGCCGAGGCCGTCCAGGCGCAGGCCGCGCTTGGGCGCATCGGCCGGCAGCGCCGCCGACAGGCCCATGAAGGCGAGGATGCCGACCGGCAGGTTGATGTAGAACACCCAGCGCCAGCTATAGGTCTCGGTGAGCCAGCCGCCGAGCGTCGGGCCGATGATCGGGCCGACCATCACGCCCATGCCCCAGAGCGACATCGCCGCGCCGTGCTGCTCCTTGGGATAGGTGTCGAGCAGCACCAGCTGCGAGAGCGGCACCAGCGAGGCGCCGCACAGGCCCTGCAACAGGCGGAAGGCGACGATCTGTGGCAGCGAGGTGGCGAGTCCGCACAGCATCGAGGCCAGGGTGAAGCCGACCACGGCGGTGAGGAACAGCCGCTTGCGGCCAAAGCGCTGGGCCAGGAAGCCGGTGGGCGCGGTGGCGATGGCGGCGGCGACGATGTAGCTGGTCAGCACCCAGGAGATCTGCTCCTGCGAGGCTCCAAGGCCGCCCTGCATATGCGGCAGAGCGACGTTGGCGATGGTCGAGTCCAGCGTCTGCATCAGGGTCGCCGCCATCACCGAGGCGGCGACCAGGCCGCGCTGGGCGGCGGGCGTGCGGCTCATGGCCGGTAGCGGCCTACTGCGCCGCCTCGGCGCTGCCGAGGCCGAAGGCCGACATCAGGCGGGCGATGCCGGAGTGCTTGCGGGCGCCGGTATCGACGCGAATCTCGGCGCTCATGCCGGCGCGCAGCGGCGGCTCGTCGGCACGGTGCTCCAGGCGCACCCGCACCGGGATGCGCTGCACCACCTTCACCCAGTTGCCGCTGGCGTTCTGCGCCGGCAGCACCGAGAACTCCGAGCCGGTGGCCTGGCCGATGCTTTCCAGCCGACCCTGCCATTGCGTGTTCGGATAGGCGTCGATGGCCACCGCCACCGGCGCGCCGACGCGCAGGTGCTCCAGCTCCGACTCCTTGAAGTTGGCTTCCACCCAGGACTCCTCCTCGGCGACCACGCTCATCACCGGCAGGCCGGGCATGGCGTAGGTGCCGGGGTCCGGCACCTTGCTGGCGATGCCGTCGATGGGGGCCTTGAGGGTGCTGCGCTGCAAGTCCAGGCGGGCTTTTTCCAGGGCGGCGGCGGCGGCGAGATAAGTGGGATGGGTTTCCACCGGGGCCTTGAGATCGCCGTTGAGCTGCGCCAGGGCCTCGTTGAGATCGTGCTGCAACTCCTGCACGCGGTTGCCGGCGACATCCAGGGTGTGGCTGGCGTCGTCCACTTCCGACTGCGAGACCGCGCCGCTGCCGCGCAGCTCGCGGATGCGGCGGGCATGGGTCTGCTGGTAGGCGAGGTCGGACTGCGCCGAGGCCAGGGCCGAGAGCTTCTGGCCATAGCTGGCGCGCAGCGACTGGATCTGCAAACGGGTCTGGGCGAGGTTGGCCTCGGCCTGCTGCACCGCCACCTGGAACGGCGCGCGCTCCAGTTGCAGCAGCGGCTCGCCGCGCCGCACCGGCTGGTTCTCCTTCACCAGCACTTCGGCGACCAGGCCGGTGACCTCGGCGCTGACGTTGACCTTGTTGGCCTTCACGTAGGCGTCGTCGGTATCGACGTAGCGGCCACCCAGCAGCCAGAGCGAAGCGCCGGCCAGCAGCGCCAGCGCCGGGCCGGCAATGAACAGCGCGCGGCGCAGGCGGCGGCGCTCGGGGATGGCGCCGCTGGGCTTGACAGGCGGTACCGGCTTGGTCGCAGCGGCGTCGTTGGCGGCGGGCGCGTTGGTCGGGGTGGGGGTTTCGGATTCGTTCATGACTTACTCCTTGGCGGCGGCGCCGCTGAGGTTGGTTTTCACCCGCTGCAGCAGGCTTTCCAGCTGTTCGCGCTCACCGGCGCTGAGGCCGGCCAGGGCCTGGCCGCGCACCACCGCACCGACCCGCCACAGCTCGGCGGTGACCGGCGCGGCCTTGTCGGTGAGTTGCAGGCGGGTGGCGCGACGGTCGGACTCGTGCGCCTCGCGGCGCAGCCAGCCGGACTTCTCCAGCCGGTCCACGAGCTGGGTGACGGTGACCTTGCTCACTTCGAGACGCTCGGCCAGTTCCGACTGGGTCAGGCCGGGCGTCTTGTTGAGGTGGGCCAGGGCCAGCCACTGCGGCTGGGTCAGCTCCCAGTCCTGCGCCTGTTCGCGGAAGCGTGCGCGCAGCAGGCGGCTCACTTCCATCAGCAGGGAGGTGACGGTGACGGGCGGTGGCGCAGGGGTCTTGGACATATGGTTAGCTTACTAACCATTTGCCAACTAATCAATTACCGCTGTTCGGCGCGGCGCGACCGTCCGGCCCGGCGGCGGCAGCGCCGGGTGTCGGTTGAGGATGGATGCAGAGGCGCCGCAGGCCGCCGCGTGCTTAAGGCCCGCCGGGCCGGCGGCCGGTGCCGCCCTCGCCATAGCCGCCGTATCCGGACGGCGAGGCGCTGGTGTAGTTGACCCAGTCTTCCCACTGGCTGCTCTTGAGCACGCCGGCCACGGCGACATCGAAGCGGGCCTGGATGCCGTAGCGCTCGGCCATCAGCGCGGTCCAGCGCTGCACCCAGGCCTGGTTGGCGGCGAGAAAGTCGGGCTGGTGGGGGTCGAGCCGGGCGCGCTCGCGATTGAGCGTCTGCAACTCGCGCTCGATCTCGCGGCGGCGGACGGCGTCGATGTCATAGGCGGCCAGCACCTGGTCCTGCTGCTCGCGGCTGGCTTCGACCAGCGCCAGCAGGCGCACCACCGCGCGATCGCTGCGCAGCGACTCGTCCCCGGGCCGGAACTGCGGGCCGGAGCAGGCGGTGATGCCGGCCAGCAGGCTCAGCAGCAGCAGGCGACGCGTGGCGGGGCAGAGATTCATGACGGACCTGGGCTCGATGAGTGAATGAGGGATGCAGCCGGCGCGGCTAGCGTCGCGCCAGCCAGCCTACAGCGGCAAGCCCTCGTCGCGCTTGATCGCCTCCAGCACCAGCGAGGAGCGCACGTCGCGCACGCCGGGCAGGCCGATCAGCACCTGCATGGAAAACTCCGCGAAAGCCTGGAGATCGGCGACCTGCACATGCAGCAGATAGTCCTGATCGCCGGTCATCACATAGCAGGCGCGCACCTCCGGCCGGCGGCGGATCGCTTCCTGAAACGCCTGGCTGGCGTCCTTGGACTGGCGCTCGATGGCGACCCGCACGAAGGCCTCCAGCGTCTGCCCCAGCGCCACCGGGCTGAGCACGGCGGCGTAGCGCTCGATCACCCCGGCGTCTTCCAGCTTCTTCACCCGCCGCTGGCAGGCGGTGGCCGACAGCGCCACCTTCTCGGCCAGGGCCACCACCGGCAGGCGGCCGTCGCGCTGCAGCTCGCGGAGGATGCGTAGGTCGGTGCGGTCGAGATCAGCGCGCATGTTTATGGCGATTTTTGGATATTTGCTAGCGGATTGCTGCGCAAGCATCGGTTCCGGCGCCGGACTTTGCAAGGAACCGCCAGCGGCTTCGCGCTACAGTGGCTCCCAGAACCGGCCCCAGGAGGAGACTGCGATGAGCAAGGCCAGCAACTACGTCTCGCGCCTGCCCGACGAGACCGGCCTGGTGCGCTACGGCGACGAGGAAAACGCGATCTGGGCGGAGCTGTACGCGCGTCAGGAGCAGGCCATCCAGGGCAAGGCCTGCGAGGAATTTCTCTACGGCCTGGAGCAGATCGGCATGCCCAGGGACCGGGTGCCGCAACTGCCGGAGATCAGCAGGGTGTTGAAGCGCGAGACCGGCTGGGAGGTCGCCTACGTGCCGGCGCTGATCCCCTTCGGCGAGTTCTTCCGCCTGCTCGCCAACAAGCAGTTCCCCGCCGCCACCTTCGTGCGCCGCCGCGAGGAGCTGGACTATCTGCAGGAGCCTGACATCTTCCACGAGCTGTTCGGCCACACGCCGCTGCTCACCAACCCGCACTTCGCCGACTTCACCCACCGCTACGGCCAGCTCGGCCTCGCCGCCAGCCGCGAGGACCGCGTCTACCTCGCGCGCCTTTACTGGTTCACCGTCGAATTCGGCCTGCTGCAAAAGCCGGGGCAGGACCTGCGCATCTACGGCGGCGGCATCCTCAGCTCGATCGGCGAGACCGAGTACGCCTATCGCTCCAACGTCGCGCTGCGCAAACGCTTTGCGCTCACCGAGGTGCTGCGCACGCCCTATCGCATCGACATCATGCAGCCGCTCTACTACGTGATCGAAGAGCTGGCCGACCTCTCGCGCCTGACCCAGCTCGACCTGATGGCGAAAGTCCAGGAGGCCCGCGCCCTCGGCCTGCTGGAAGCCCTCTATGCGCCCAAGCCGCCACTCGCGGCCTGATCCCCGTTGATCCATCGCAGGAATCCCCCATGAGCCACCTCAACCCGCTCGCCACCGAAGGCTTCGAGTTCGTCGAATTCACCGCGCCCAGCGCCGCCGGCATCCAGCAGCTGCACCGGCTGTTCGAGATGATGGGCTTCACCGCCGTCGCCCGGCACCGCAGCAAGGACGTGACCCTGTTCCGCCAGGGCGGCATCAACTTCCTGGTCAACGGCACGCCCTACACGCACTTCGCGCAGTTCGCGCAGGCGCACGGCCCCAGCGCCTGCGCGATGGGCTGGCGCGTGGCCGACGCGCCGGCCGCCTACGCGCACGCGATCAGCCAGGGCGCGGTGGCCTTCGACGCCAAGCCCGGCTTCATGGAACTGCGCCTGCCCAGCGTCTACGGCATCGGCAACTCGGTGCTCTACTTCGCCGACCGCAAGACCGGCCACGACATCTACGACGTGGACTTCGTGTTCTTCCCCGGCGTCGACAAGCGCCCGGTGGGCGTCGGCCTCACCGAGATCGACCATCTCACCCACAACGTCGAGCGCGGCAACATGGACCTGTGGGCCGGCTTCTACGAGCGCATCGCCAACTTCCGGCAGATCCGCTACTTCGACATCGAGGGCAAGCAGACCGGCCTGTTCAGCAAGGCGATGACCAGCCCCTGCGGCAAGATCCGCATCCCGATCAACGAATCGGCCGACGAGCACAGCCAGATCGAGGAATTCCTCAAGCAGTATCGCGGCGAGGGCATCCAGCACATCGCACTGTCCACGCCCGACATCTACGAGACCGTGTCCGCGCTCAAGCACCGTGGCGTGGTGTTCATGGATACGCCGGATACCTATTACGACAAGGTCGACAGCCGCGTGCTCAACCACGGCGAGAGCGTCGCCCAGCTCAAGGAACTGAAGATCCTGATCGACGGCGCGCCGGTGGAGGGCATCCTGCTGCAGATCTTCACCAGCACGGTGATCGGTCCGATCTTCTTCGAGATCATCCAGCGCAAGGGTAACGAGGGCTTCGGCGAGGGCAATTTCCGCGCGCTGTTCGAGTCCATCGAGGAAGACCAGATCAAGCGCGGCGTGCTCAAGACCGAAGCGGTCTAGCGCCAGGGAGCCGGCCATGACCCGCAAGTGGATCCACCGTCCGCACATCGAGGGCCTGGCCTCGCGCCAGGCGCATGCCGACCTGCCGCCGGGCACGGTGGAACGCGAGTTGGGCAAGGAGGGCTTCTTCGGCCCGGCCAGCCACATGATCCATCCGCGTCCACCCACCGGCTGGACCAGTTGGGAAGGCCCGCTACGGCCGCGCGCCTTCGATGCCGCCCAGCTCGGCCCCGGCGGCGCCTCACCCTGGGATGCCCACGAGCTGCTGTTCAATGCCCATGTGCGGCTGCGGCAATGGACTTGCACGGCTTCGATGGATCACCTGGCGCGCAACAGCGACGGCGACGAGCTGCTGTTCGTCCACGCCGGCCGCGCCGCGCTGTTTTGCGACTACGGCCATCTCGCCATCGAAGCCGGCGACTATGTGCTGCTGCCGCGCGGCACGATGTGGCGCATCGAATGCGCGGCGCCCATCACCCTGCTGCTGATCGAGGCCAGCAACAGCAGCTACCAGTTGCCGGACAAGGGCCTGCTCGGCGAACACGCGATCTTCGACCCGGCGATGTTCGACATCCCGGCGCTCGACGCCGCTTTCAAGGCACAGGCGGCGGAACCGGGCGAGTGGCAGGTGCGGATCAAGCGCCGCAACGCGCTCTCCACCGTCCACTATCCCTACAACCCGCTGGACGCGCTGGGCTGGCACGGCACTCTGCACCCGGTACGCGTCAATGTGCGCGACCTCCGCCCGCTGGTGTCGGCGCGCTACCACCTGCCGCCTTCGGCGCACACCACCTTCGTGGCGAACCGCTTCGTGGTCTGCACTTTCGCACCGCGCCCCTTCGAGACCGATCCGGGCGCGATCAAGGTGCCGTTCTTCCACAACAACGACGACTACGACGAGGTCTTGTTCTACCACGCGGGCGACTTCTTCAGCCGCGACAACATCCACGCCGGCATGCTCACCCTGCACCCCTGCGGCTTCACCCACGGCCCGCATCCCAAGGCCCTGGGCAAGATGCTGGTGCAGAGCAAGCCGGCCACTGACGAATACGCGGTGATGATCGACACCCGCGACGCGCTGGAGATCGGCGCCGCCGCCAGCCAGGTCGAGAACCCCGACTACCACCTTTCCTGGCGCCAGCCCTAGAGCCACCATGAAATTCGCCACCCTCGCCACCGGCAGCCGCGACGGCCAGTTGCTCCTGGTCAGCCGCGATCTGCAACGCATGCTGCCGGTGCCAGACCTCGCGCCGACACTGCAAGCCCTGCTCGATGACTGGCCGCGTCTGTCGCCGCTGATGGCCGAGCGCTATGCCGCGCTGTGCGCCGGCGAGCGCTGCGAGACCAGCCTGCCCTACGACGCCAGCCGCCTGCTCTCGCCGCTGCCACGCGCCTACCAGTGGGCGGATGGCTCGGCCTACGTCAATCACGTCGAGCTGGTGCGCAAGGCGCGCGGCGCCGAGATGCCGGCAAGCTTCTGGACCGATCCGCTGATGTACCAGGGCGGCAGCGACAGCTTCCTGGCGCCGACTGCGCCGATTGCGGCGATGAGCGAGGACTACGGCATCGACCTCGAAGCTGAAGTCGCGGTGATTACCGACGACGTACCGATGGCGGTCTCGCCGGAGGCGGCGCGCGGCCACATCCGTCTGCTGATGCTGGTCAACGATGTCTCGCTGCGCAATCTCATCCCGAACGAGCTGGCCAAGGGCTTCGGCTTTTTCCAGAGCAAGCCGTCCAGCGCCTTCTCGCCGCTGGCGGTGACGCCGGACGAACTCGGCGAGGCCTGGCGCGAGGCGCGTCTGCACCGGCCGCTGCTGTCCTGGCTCAACGGAGCGCCGCTGGGTGCGCCGGACGCCGGTGTGGACATGAACTTCGACTTCGGCCAGTTGGTCGCCCACGCCGCCAAGACCCGGCCGCTGGCGGCGGGTTCGATCATCGGCAGCGGCACCGTCAGCAACCGCGACGCCGACGGCGGTCCGGGCCGGCCGGTGGCCGAGGGCGGGCTGGGCTATTCCTGCCTGGCCGAGCTGCGCACGGTGGAAACCCTGCGCCTGGGCAAACCTCAGACACCCTTTCTGCGCTTTGGCGACACCGTAAAAATCGAGATGTGCGATGCGCAGGGCCGTTCGATCTTTGGCGCCATCGAGCAGCGCGTCGAGCGCCATCCCGGCGCCTGATACATGCTCCGCCCCAAGTACGGAGACTCACCAACCATGTTGACGCTCTACAGCTACTGGCGCTCCTCGGCGAGCTACCGCGTGCGCATCGCCCTGGCGCTCAAGGGCCTGGACTACGAGTACCGGCCGGTGCATCTGGTGAAGGACGGCGGCGAGCAGCACGCCGCCGGCTACCGGGCGATCAACCCCGAGGGCCGGGTGCCGCTGCTGATCGACGGCGACTTCAAGCTCGGCCAGTCGCTAGCGATCCTGCGCTATCTCGACGCGCGCTTTCCGGAGCGCCCACTGGTTTCCGCCGAGCCGCGCGAAGCGGCGCGCGCCTGGCAGTTCTGCGAGGCGATCAACGCCGACATCCAGCCGCTGCACAACCTCGGCCCGCTCGGCTACCTGAGCAAGACCCTGGGCGTGGACGAGAGGCAGCGCGAGACCTGGATACGGCACTGGATCGACCGTGGCCTGAGTGCGCTGGAAGCGGAAGTCGCCGACCAGCCACTGGAGAGCGCGGTGTTCGGCGATAGCCCCGGCATTGCCGATTGCTGCCTGGTGCCGCAGGTCTACGCAGCGCGGCGCTTCGGCGCCGATCTGGCGCGCTATCCGCGCCTGATGGCGCTCGCGGCGCGGCTGGAGTCCCTGCCGGCCTTCATCGCCGCGCATCCGGATCAGCAGCCGGATGCGCAGCCGGGTTGATGCGATTTTCCTGAGCGTCTTCGACTTATGCACCGACCAACTGTCGTCATACCGGCGGCAGCCGGCATCCAGTCCTTCAAGCTGGGAAACCCTAGCGGGTACTGGATTCCGGCTTGCGCCGGAATGACGCAGGGCGTGTAGCAGTACCCACCCTAGCCGGCGGTCTTCGCGATCAGCGCCCGATAGAACTCGGCCATGCGGTCGAGGTTGTCGATCGACAGCCGCTCGTTGGTGCCGTGGATCATGTCGAGCTCGGCGAGCTTCAGGCGCACCGGCTGGAAGCGGTAGACATCCTCGGCGCGGCCGCTGAACACCCGGCTGTCGGTGCCGCCCAGCACCAGCGCAGGTGCCACCGGAGCGCCGCTGAATTCCGCCGCCAGCGCGGCGATGGCCTGGTAGGCCGGCGATGCGGTGGACGACACCGGCGAGGGTTCATTGGGCGTGCCTTCCCATTCCAGCGTCACCGGCAGACTGCCCACCGCCTGTTGGGCGCGTGCCAGCGCCGAGGCCGCGCTATCGCGCGGGTGCAGGCGGTAGTTGATGCGCGCCATCGCGGTCTGCGGCAGCACGTTCTCCTTCGGCGAACCTTCCAGCATGGTCGGCGCCATCGTGGTGTGCAGCAGCGCCGCGCCCGAGGGCGTGGCGGCGATCTGCCGCTCCAGCAGCGGCTGGAACAACCAGCTATTGGCGACCGCCATGCGGATGCCCAGGCCACCGTGCGGCGCCAGTTGCTCCAGCATTTCGCGCGCCGGGCCGGAGTAGTCGAGCGGGAAGGGATCGCCGGTGATGGCGGTGATCGCCGCCGCCAGCGTCGCCACCGCAGTCTCCGGCGGCGGCATCGAGGAATGTCCGCCGGGTGCGCGCGCCGTGACCCGCAGGGTCGCGTAGCCCTTCTCGGCGATGCCGACCAGGGCCACCGGCGCGCCGGTGACCGGATGGTCTTCGATCACCAGCATGCCCTCGTCGAGCACGTATTCCGGCTTGATGCCCTGGGCTTGCAGGTGCTCGGCGATGGCCTTGGCGCCGGAGCCCAGCACCTCTTCGTTGTGGCCGAAGGCGAACAGCACCGTGCGCGCCGGAACAAAGCCGCTGGCGGCCAGCGATTCGGCGGCCTCGAACAGGGCGACCAGCGAGCCCTTGTCGTCGGCGGCGCCACGGCCCCAGACATAGCCGCCCTCGACCGCGCCGGAGAACGGCGCCTGCTGCCAGTCGCCCTCGGTGCCGGGCGAGACCGGCACCACGTCCTGGTGCGCCATCAGCAGGATCGGCGCGCGGGCCGCGTCGCGGCCAGGCCAGGTGTAGAGCAGGCTGCGGCCGTCCAGCACTTCGCGGCGCATCGCTGCGTGCGCGGCCGGGTAGGTCAAGGCCAGCCAGTCGTGCAGGCGCTGCCACTCGGGCAACTCGTCCTGCTGCGGGTCCTGGTGGGTGACGGTGCGGAAGCGGATCGCCTCGCCCAAGTGTTGCGCCAGACGGGCGCCGTCGATGGCGTCGGGTAGCGCGGTGCCAGCGGCGGCGGGCGCCGCCGCTGCCTGCAGGCTGACGGTGCGCAGGGCCACCACACCCGCCAGTCCCAGCAGACCGGCCGGCAGCAGCCACCAGAGCTTCTTGCTCATCTCGTCTCCTCCTGACTGGCGGCGCGCAACTGCCGCAGATCCTCGGCATGGCGCAGGCGCGAGGCGCGGCGCAACTGGGCTTCCTCAAAACGGCGCCGCTCGGCCTCGCTCTCGGCCAGCAGCGCCGGCACCGGACGCGGCTTGCCGGCGGCATCGAGCGCCACGAAGGTGAGGTAGGCGGACAGGATGTGGCGGCGGTCGGTGGTGCCGATGCACTCGGCCTCGACCCGCACGCCCACCTCCATCGAGGTGGTCCAGGCGCGGTTGACGCTGGCGGCGAACACCAGCACGTCGCCCTTGCGCGCCGGCGCCAGGAAGTGCACGGCATCGACGCTGGCAGTGACGCAGACGCCACCGGCATGACGGTCGGCGACCACGGCGGCGATGCGGTCCATCTGCGCCATGATCAGGCCGCCGAACACGGTGTCGTTGGAGTTGAGGTCGTTGGGGAACACCATGTAGACCTGCTCGTGCAGCGCGGTCGAGGCGACGCTGCGGGCGGCGGATTCAGCCATTCACCGTCTCCAGAAAAACCTGGCGGCTGTCGCTGCCGCGACGACGCACCTGGAAGCGAGCACCCTCGACCACGCGGATGCAGCCCTCGCCCTGCAGGCCGATGCGCTGCCCCTGAATGCTCTCGCCCTCGATGCGGTAGTGCAGCAGGCCGGGACGCGGCAGCCGGATCGGCAGCGAGATGCTCGGCGCCGCCTCGGTGATCTCGAAGCTGGCGACGCGCTTGCCTTCGATCAGCAGCGCTAGGCGCTCGCTCTGCTGCACCGCGCCCAGCTGGTTCTGGACGAGGATGGTCAGGGGCGCATAGCCCAGAGGCGCGACACCGGGGCTGCGGCTGCGGGCCACGACCGGGGCTGCGGCTTTCGGCGCGGCGCGCGGCGCGCTGGCGGGCGCAGCGGGGGTCATCTTGACGGCCGGAGCCGGCGCCGAGGCGGTCACGACGGGTGTAGCGGACGCGGCCCGGACGGCCGGCTCCGGCGCGGCGAAGGCAGCGGGCTCCGGCTCGCCAGGCAGGGTCGTCAGCCCCTGACGCCGACGCAGCAGCTCGGCCTCCATGGCCGCCGCCGAAGCAGATAGCTCCGGACTGGCCGCCGGCTCGGCGGGTGGGATGCTGCGCGGCGCCTCGACCGGCGGCTCCGCAACGGCAACGGCGCTGGGTTCGCTCACCGCCGCCGGTGCGGCTGCGGCGGGCTGCGCGGCCGGCTCGCTGACTGGGGCCGGCTCGGGCGCGGGCAGCTCCGGCGTCGGACGGTCGGCGGCCATCTCAGCGGCAAGCTGGCCGTCCTTCGGCAGGGGCGCGGCTGGCGCGGTCCAGTTGCCGGCGCTGGCCTGGGTGAGCGGATCGCCGCTGCCGATGGGGTGCCGGTAGATGGCGTAGGCCAGGCCCAGGGCGGACACCCCGGCCAGGGCCAGAGCCAGTCGGCGACTGCGGGGAAGCTGGGCCTCGCCCACCCCGGCGCGGCCGACGGCGGCAATGGTGGCGGCATAGAAGCCGATCACCAGCAACACCAGGACGGCGATGAGCGACGTCAACATATTGTGTCCCCCAAGCCTGTCTTAACTACCGCTGGTGGTAGCGGCGCAAGGTTAGCCCAGACTGAGGAACAGCGCCTAGTGTCGGGCGGGGGATCAGCCCGGGTAGGGGCGACACAAGCCCAAGACACTCCGACATGCCGGCGAAAGCCGGCATCCAGTACCAGCAGGTTCAACGCCTTATCAGGGCCTGGATTCCGGCTTTCGCCGGAATGACGACTTGCGCAGGGTATTCCTAGCTGCGGCGGGCGGCGGCGCTGAGCTGCTCCAGACTCGCCGCCCAGGTCTGCACCCACTCCGGCAGCGCCGGCGAGGCCTGCACGGTCTGGCCGGTGGCGGCCAGCAGCCGCTGCGGCGCCACCGCGCCCTGCTTGCGGCTCCAGAACATGCCGCGGATCACCACCACGCCGGCCAGCTCACCACGGGCGTTGAGGATGCGGTGCTCCATGAACGCCCACTTCTCGCCCCAGCCGAGCATGCGGCTCTCGACGCTGAAGCGCTCGAACAGGGTGAGCTGCTTGATGAAGCGGCCGGTGGCGTCGCCGATGATCGGCATCCAGCCGTTCTTCAGCGCCGCCTTCAGGCAGCCGGTGCGGGTGAACCAGTCCATGCGGCCGAGATCGGCGAAGGTGAACACCCGGCCGTTGTTCACATGGCGGTTGAGATCGAGGTCATTGGGCATCACCCGCGAGTGCACGACGGTGGAATCCAGAATGCCGGCGGTCTTGCCGCGCGACTGGAAGAACAGCACCAGAAACAGACGAATGAACAGGCTCATGGAAGGACTCGGGGGCTATGGGAAATCGGGTTTTCGGCCGGAGAGGGCCGACCCCTCCGTCGCCTGCGGCGCCACCTCCCCTGCGCAGCAGGGGAGGCGAAACAGGGTCGCCTCCAGCGTCTGCCTCCCCTGCTAGCAGGGGAGGTGGCCCGCAGGGCCGGAAGGGTGCGGCTAGTGCGCACCGCCAGCCGCAGCACCGAGCATCTGCGGCTTGTCGGCAAACGGCAGCAGCAGCACCGCCAGGGCGCAGAGCAGGGACATCACCAGCATCACGTCGTTGAAGCTCATGATCGCCGCCTGCTGCTGCACCAGACCGGCGATGCGGCCGAGCGTGGCGGCGCCGGCATCGCCGCCCAGTTCCGGCCGCAGCAGCGCGCTGCCGTTGCTGAGCGCTTCCTGCACCGGCGCGCGGGCGTCGTTGATGGAGGCGGACAGGTGCGCGTAGTGGAACCAACTGCGCTCGTGCAGGCCGGTGTTGATCAGCGCCAGGCCGATGGCGCCGCCAAGATTGCGCATGAGATTGAACAGGCCGGAGCCGTTCTTCACCTGGTCTGGTGACAGGGTGCCCATCGCCAGGCCGGTCATGGTGATCATGCAGAACATGAAGCCGTGGCCGCGCATCACCTGCGGCCAGAAGAACTGCCAGAAGCCGGAGTCGGCAGTGAGATGGGCGTTGAGGTAGGTGCCGGCGGCGACCATCGACAGGCCGTAGGCGAGCAGCAGGCGCAGGTCCAGCTTGGTGGCGAGACGGCCCACCAGCGGCGCGCTGGAGAACATCGCCACGCCCATCACCATCATGGTCTGGCCGATCTGCAGGCTGTTGTAGCCGCGCACGCCGCCGAGGAAGGTCGGCACCAGATAGACCATGCCGAAGATCATCACGCCGACCACGAAAGCAGCGATCGAACCGAACACGAAGTTGCGGTTCTTGTAGGTACGCAGCTCGACGATGGGATGCTCGGCGCTGAACGCACGCCAGAAGAACAGCGCCGCGCCGGCCAGCATCACCCAGAACATGCGCCAGACCAGCTCGTCCTCGAACCAGTCATGACGCGGACCTTCGTCGAGCACGAACTCCAGACTGCCGAGGAACAGCGCCATGCCCAGCAAGCCCCAGAGGTCGATCTTGCGCAGCAGCGACCAGTCGGGCTTGTCGAAGCGCACGTACTGCCAGACGACGATGGACAGCAGGGTGCCGGGGATGATGTTGATGAAGAACAGCCAGTGCCAGGAGAACGCGGCGGTGAGATAGCCGCCCAGGGTCGGCCCCAGCGCCGGCGCGGTGGTCATCACCAGACCGACCAGCACGGTCGGCAACTGCCGCTTCTCGGGCGGGAACAGGAGGAAGATCGCGCCCAGGGTGGTCGGGATCATGCCGCCGCCGAGAAAGCCCTGCAGCACGCGGAACACGATCATGCTCTCGATGTTCCAGGCAAAGGCGCAGAGCAGGCTGGCGAGCGTGAAACCGATGGCGCTGATGACGAAGTAGATGCGCGTGGACATCATCCGCGACAGATAGCCCGACAGCGGAATCGCGATGACCTCGGCGATCAGGTAGCTGGTCTGCACCCAGGTCAGCTCGTCGGCGCTGGCCGAGAGGCCGGCCTGGATCTCCTTCAGCGAGCTGGCGACGATCTGGATGTCGAGGATCGCCATGAAGTTGCCGAACATCATGGCGATGAAGCCGAACCAGGCGCGGCGGTAGGCGGCCTTGCGCTCTTCCTCGCTGAGGAGCTGTCCGTCGTCGTTCATGGCGCCGCTCCGCGAACCACCTAGCCCTGCGGCTTGGTATTGATCTCGGCTTCCACGCTCATGCCCGAGCGCAGCTTGTCGGCCAGTGCGGCCGGCACTTCCAGCGTCACCTTCACCGGCACGCGCTGGACGATCTTGGTGAAGTTGCCGGTGGCGTTGTCAGCAGGCAGCAGCGCGAATTCAGCACCCGAGGCCGGCGCGACGCTCTCCACCCGGCCCTGGATCTCGGTATCGGGGAAGGCATCGACGTGCACCAGCACCGGCTGGCCGACGACGACATGGGTGAGCTGGGTTTCCTTGAAATTGGCTTCCACCCAGACCGGGCCGGCGGCGACCAGCGACAGCAGGCGCAGGCCCGGGCTGACCCGCTCGCCGAGCTTGGCGGCGAGATTGCCGACCAGGCCATCGCCGGGCGCGCGCAACACCGTGGCTTCGAGATCCAGCGCGGATAACTGCTCGGCGGCCTTGGCCGCCTGCAACTGCGCTTCCAGGCGCGCCCGCTCGGCTTCCAGCGTGCCGACCTGGGTGCGCGCCGCCTTCAGCGCGGCGCTGCCACGGGTGACCGTTGCCTGGGCGGACTGGTAGCCGGCGCTGGCGGTATCGAGCCGCGCCTGGGTGGCGACGCCGTCCTTCACCAGCGAGCTGGCGCGCTCGTAGTCCTTGCGCACCCGCACACGGTCGGCCTCGGCGGCGTTCAGGCTGGCGCGCGCCTCGTCGATCATCGCCACCTGCATCTCCTGCTGACGGCTGTTGGCGAGGAGTGCCGCCTCGGCCTGGGCGACCTGTGCCTGGGCGTTGGCGAGCCGCGCCTGGTAGTCGCGCGGGTCGATGCGCACCAGCACCTCGCCCTTCTTCACCAACTGGTTCTCGCGTACCGCCACTTCGACGATCTCGCCGGCGACGCGCGGGGTGATCACCGCGATGTCGGCGCGCACATAGGCGTTGTCGGTGGACTCCAGCCAGCGGCCGGTCTGCCACCAGTGCAGCCCGAAGGCGACGGCGCCCACGGCCAGGGCACCCAGTACAACCGTGCGGACGATCTTGTTGGCAGCCATCGCGTGCTTCCTTGTTGTTACTGCGGGTTTGTCGACCTTGCGTGCCCGATCCCGGCCGGCTTGCGGCAGCGGGTGGTGATTGGTACTGTAACGAACAGTACAGTTCACTTCAAGCGCGATGCCCAAGCCCGTCAACAGCACCGCAAGCCCCGCCGCCAGCGTCCGCCGCAAGGCGGAAGCGGCCGCGTCGGCGCCGCGCACCAATGCGCGCGGCGAGCGGCGTCGCGAGGCCATGCTCAGCGCCGCGCAGGCGGTATTCCTGGAGCACGGCTACGCCGGCGCCTCGCTGGAGGCAGTGATCCAGCGGGTCGGCGGCAGCAAGGCCAGCCTGTACAGCTACTTCGGCAGCAAGGAAGGCCTGTTCGAGCAGATGGTGGTCAATGGCTGCGAGCGCTTCCTGCGCAATGTCGCGATCCCTACGAGCATCGAAGGCGACCTGGAAAGCACGCTGCGCGCCTTCGGCCTGCGCTTCTTCAAGCTGTTCACCGATCCCAACGGCGTGCGCCTGATGCGCGCGATCATCGCCGAGGCCACCCGCTTCCCGGCACTAGCCCAGCAGTTCTATGACAACGGCCCGAAGCGCGCCCGCCAGCAGCTCGCCGCCTTCTTCGCGCACTGCCACGCCGGCGGCCACATGCACGCGCCGGACCCGGACTTCGCCGCCATCCAGTTCATCACGCTGATGAAGGGCCATTGCCAGTTCCGCAGCCTGTTCGGCCTCTCGCCGCTGGCGCTGACGATCACGCCTCATGCTTTCGTCGAACAGGCCGTGCGCCTGTTCCTGTACGGCTGCCAGCCGCCCGCGACACCCAACAAGAAACCGGCCCGGAGCCGCTCATGACGCCAAATCTGACCCGCCTCGCCGCGCTTGCCCTGTTCGCCGCCTGCGCACCGGCGCAGGCCCTGAGCCTGCGCGCCGCCGCCACCGCCGCTCTGCACCACGACCCGCGCTTCGACCAGAGCGAGGCCGAGATCGAGGCCGCCCGCGCCGGCGAGACCGTGGCGCGCGCCGGCAGCAGCCTGAGCCTGGGCTTCGCCGCCGATGTCGGTCGCTCCGACTTCGAGACCGATGCGCCCTTCCCGGCCTCCGGCGTGCGCACGCCGAGCAGCTTCTCGCTCGCCGCCAGCCAGCCGCTGTACACCGGCGGCCGCACGGCGGCGCTGGAAGACTCCGCCCGCCGCGCGGTGGAAGCGGCGCTGGAGAAGCGTCGCGATGTCGGCGGCAAGCTGATCCTCGCCACCCTCACCGCCTATCTCGACGTGAAGCGCGACCGCGAGACCCTACGTCTGTCCACGGTCAACCGCGAGACGCTGACGCAGGCGCGCGGCGACGTCGATAAGCGCTACCAGGCCGGCGAGGCGACCCGCACCGATCTGGCCCTCGCCGAGGCGCGGCTCGCCGAGGCGGCGGCCAATGTCGAACGCAGCCAGGCGCAATTGCGTGCTTCCGAGATCGCACTCACCCGCCTGCTCGGCACGCTGCCGGCCGATCTCGACGCGCCCTGGCCGGAGTTCATCGCCACCGCCACCAGCCGCGAGGAAGCCATCAGCCAGTCGCACACCGCGCCGGGCGTGCTGTCGGCGCAGCACAGCAGCCGCGCCGCGCAGGGACAGATCCGCGCCGCCGCCGCCGAGCGCCTGCCCAAGCTCTCGCTCGACGCCCGCGCCGGCACCCAGGACGACAGCGACTTCGGCTACGACCGCCTCTCCACCTGGGCGGTGCAGTTGAAGCTGCAAGTGCCCATCCTCACCGGCGGCCTGGTCAATGCCCGCGTGCGCGAGGCCAGCGCCAAGGCCAGCAGCGCCCAGTACGCCGCTGCCGACACCGAGGCCTATTACGCCGAAACCGCCGCCCGCGAATGGGAGCTGCTGCGCGCCTCCGGCCCGGTGATCGCCGCCTACCAGTCGCAGGTGCGCGCCGCCGAGCTGGCGCTGGACGGTGTCGGCAAGGAGCTGAAGGTGGGCAGCCGCACCACGCTGGATCTGCTCGACGCCGAGCGCGACCTGCTCAGCGCCCAGGTCAATCTGGTCGGCGCCCAGCGCGACCGCGCGGTCACCGCCTTCCGCCTGCTGGCCGCCTGCGGCAAGCTGGAACTGGAAAACGTGCCCGACTGAAGCCGCCCGGCCGACGAAACTTGGCCGCTAGCGCTATTGACCGCCGGCCCCGAGCGGGGTGGACTATGCGCCGCCCGAGCCCGCCACCCGAAGGTGGGCCTACCCTTTCATCCCTTTGCCGGAAGCCTCCGCATGATCCCGTTCTCGCTCAAGGTGCTGGTCTACAAGATCTTCCAGTTCCTGCTGAAGTGGTCCACCAAGCTGCTGACCTTCCGCACCCCGGAGCTGTTCAGCGGTCCCGGCTCCTCGCTACAGCTCTGCGAGCACATCGCAAAAACCGGGGTGAAGAGCCTGCTGATCGTCACCGACGCGATGCTGGTGAAGATCGGCCTGCTCAAGCCGATGGAGGAAAAGCTGCGCCAGCTCGGGATCCAGTACGTGGTCTACGACGGCGTGCTGCCCAACCCGACCATCGAACAGATTGAAACCGGCCTCGCGATGCTGAAGAAGGAAGGCTGCACGGCCATCCTCGCCATCGGCGGCGGCAGCTCCATCGACGCCGCCAAGGTGATCGCCGCGCGCGCCAGGAACCCGCACAAGATCGTGCACATGGCCGGCCTGATGCGGGTGCTGTTCAAGCCCATGCCGCTGTACGCGGTGCCGACCACCGCCGGCACCGGCTCGGAAGTGACCATCGCGGCGGTGGTGAGCGATCCGTCCACCACCCGCAAGTTCGCGATCATGGACCCCAAGCTGGTGCCGATCGGCGCCTGCCTGGACGGCGCGCTGATGACCGGCCTGCCGGCACCGATCACCGCCGCCACCGGCATGGATGCGCTGACCCACGCGGTCGAGGCCTACATCTCCCGCAACCACACCCCGGCCACCGACGCCGAAGCGCTGGAAGCCACCCGGCTGATCATGCAGAACCTGCCGGAGGCGGTGCACAACGGCAGCAATGTCGAGGCGCGTCAGAACATGGCGCTGGCCTCGTTCAAGGCCGGCGTGGCCTTCACCACCGCCGGCGTCGGCTACGTGCACGCCATCGCCCACAACTTCGGCGCCTACTACCACCTGCCGCACGGGCTGGCCAACGCCATCGTGCTGCCGCGCGTGCTGGACTTCTCCAAGCCCGACTGCACGCCGCGCCTGGCCAAGCTGGCCGAGGTCAGCGGCCTGAAGCAGGGCGGCGAGAGCGAGGTGCAACTGGCCGACAAGTTCATCGCCCATGTGCGCAAGCTCAACGCCGACTTCGGCATTCCGACCCAGGTCGACAAGCTCAAGGCCAGCGACATCCCGGCGATCACCGATAAGGCCCTGGCCGAAGCGCACTGGACCTACGCGGTGCCGCGCTACATGGACAAGCCGGAGTGCGAAAACTTCCTGCGCGGCATGCTGCCTGCCGCTGCCTGAGCACGAGCCGATGCTGAGCGTCTACGGCATCAAGAACTGCGACACCGTGCAGCGCGCGCTGACGCGCCTGCGCGAGGCCGGCATCGAGCATCGCTTCCATGACTTCAAGCTCGAGGGCCTGAGTGCAGCGACCGCCCAGCACTGGATCGACGCTCTTGGCCTGGACACCGTGGTCAACCGCAAGGGCACCACTTGGCGCAAGCTAGACACCGCCACCCAGGCCGGACTCACCGCCGCCAATGCCGCCACGCTGCTGGCGAAGGAGCCTTCGCTGGTTAAGCGGCCGGTATTCGAGCGCGATGGAAAGCCGCTCTCCATCGGCTTCCCGAAAGGCGAGGAAGAGGCCGTACTCGCGCAGCTGGCCTAAAGCGCTAACCGCGCTTCCAGCTCACCTCGCCCGCCTCGCCGCGCGCCAGCACGCGGCAGCAGACGAACAGCAGGTCGGACAGGCGATTGGCGTAGTGCAGGCCGTGGAGGTTGACCGGCTCTTGCGCATTCAAAACCCACAGCGCCCGCTCGACACGGCGCGCGACCGCGCGCGCCAGATGCGCCCGGGCCGCCGCTTCGCCACCACCCGGCAACACGAACTCCTTCAGCGGCGGCAGGCTTTCGTTGAGGTCGCTGAGGCATTGATCCAGGCGCAGCACATGCGCTTCGGTGATCAGCTGGGCTGGCGGCATGGATAGCTCGCCGCCGAGGTTGAACAGCTCGTGCTGACAGGGCGCCAGTGCCGCGCGCACGGGCTCCGGCAGCTCGACCGCCAGCAGCAGGCCCAGGCAGCAGTTCAGCTCGTCGACATGGCCCATGGCATCGACGCGGGCATGGGTCTTGGCGATGCGCTCGCCGGTGGCGAGGCCGGTTTCGCCGGCATCGCCGGTGCGGGTGACGATCTTGGAGAGGCGGTGGCCCATGTCGGTGGTCGATCTCGGAATTCGGAGTGGGCGATGACCTGGTCCAGGCCATCGCCCACCGCTTGTACCGCCCTGAACCGCGATCCGCAATCTGCGATTGCGGCTACCAGGTCCAGCGCAGGGTGCCGTAGGTGGCAAGGCCCGACTGCTGATAGCCGAACACCGTCACGTAGTCGCGGTCGAGCAGGTTCTCGACCTTGGCGGACAGGCTCCAGCCCTGCGGCAGCTTCAACTCGCCGGTCAGATTCACCAGGGTGTAGCCGCCGTTCTTCACCGGCTGGCTGGGGAAACTGCCGAAGTCGACGTCGTCGCGATCACCCACCGCCTGCACATTGAGCCCCAGACGGTGCTCGCCGATGCGACGGCTCAGATTGGCAGTGAGCGACTTGCTGGCGCGGCGCAGCAGGCGCTCGCCGGTCATCTCGTTCTTGGGGTTTTGCAGCGATCCGTTCAGCCCCAGCGACCAGGCCGCCAGCGCCAGCTGGTAGTCCAGTTCCACACCGCTGATCTTGGCCTTGTCGACGTTGACATAGGTGGTGTTGAAGCTGGCATCGGTGGCGGTACCGATCAGGTCCTTGATCTTGTTCTCGAAGGCATGCAGCGCCAGGGTCTGCGAGCGGCCCAGGCGCGCCTTGATGCTGGCTTCGAGGTTGCGCGACTTTTCCGGGTCGAGATCGGGATTGGCGAAGAAGCTGAAGGCCGGGAACGACAGGAAGCGCTCGGAGGCATTGGGCGCGCGGAAAGCCGTGCCGTAGCCGATGCCGACGGTGAGCGAGGGCAGCAGGTCGTAGGCCAGATCGAGGGCACCGGTGGTGTAGCCGCCGAAGCTGTCGTGGTCGGTATAGCGCAGGGCGCCAAGCGCGCTGAACGCGCCGTGCCGCAGCGCGTCCTGCACGAACAGCGCCTTGCTCAGGGTGGACTCGTTGAAGCGGGCGTCGGAGACGCTGGCCTCGGTGTCTTCATCCTGGTAGCTGAGCCCAGCGGTGAGCCGGTGGGCACCGAGGTCGAGGTCGTTCTGCCAGTCCAGCGCGCGTCGCTCGGTGTGGTAGTAGTCGGGCCGGCTGCCGAAGCCGAGCTGCTGCTCGTCACGGGCATCGCCACCGAGTTGCAGGGCGAGGCTGCTGGTCCAGGCACCCAGCACCGGCCGCGTCCAGGCCAGGCGCGAGGCGCGACGGTTGAAGTCGTAATGGCTGGTGCTGGTGGCGAAGGCGGAGCCGAGATACTCGGTGTTGCCCTCGGCCTGCAGATGACTGACGACAAACCGATTGGCACCGATCTGGGCATCGCCATTGAGGCTCAGCGCCAGGTTCTCGTGCCCTGCCTTGAGGCTGGAGCCGGCGAACGGCGGGTAGCCGTCGCTGTCCTGCTGTTGCAGGCTCAGCGAGAGACCGCCGTCGGCATCGCGGTAGCCGAGCCGGCCGCTGTAGTCGCGGGTCTGGTAACGGCCGGCGCGCGCCGCCAGCTCGCCGTGCAGACCGCTGGCGGACTGGCCACGGGTGATGATGTTGACCACGCCGCCGATGGCATCGGCGCCCCACTGCGCCGAGCGCGGGCCCTTGACGATCTCGATGCGCTCGATGGACTCCAGCGGGATGTCCTCGATGGCGGCGAGGCTGTTGATGCCGTCGTTGAGGCGCACGCCGTCGACCAGCACCAGCGTCTGGTTGCTCTCGGCGCCGCGGATGAACACGGTCAGCGGCGACTGACCGGGACCGCCGCTGCGGATCACGTCGATACCGGCCACCAGGGCCAGGGCGTCGCCCAGGTCGCCGGCTTGCAGCAGGCGCAGCTGCTCGCGGTCGATGACGGTGACGGCGGCATTGACGGCGGACACCGGCGTGGCGGTGCGGGTGGCGGTGACCACCACCGGATCCAGCGCGGTGGGCTCGGCGGCGAGGCTCAGGCTGGGGCTCAACAGCGTCACGGCCAGGGCCGCGTAGGGGTACTGCTTCATGGTGCTCTTCTCCCGGCCTTGCGTCCCCGCAAGGCCCTAGGTGGGTAAGGCGGACCCAGGGAGAACGTGCATCGGCGCGGTCAGCGAGAGCCGACCCCGCCGGCTTCGCCCTCCGCGAATCCGTGCTGGCTCGATGGCCGGTCTCCGGACTCGCAGGCTGAGGGCGCCGGCGATGCCGGACCCTCGTCGGCCTCCGCCTTCCCGACGCGCTGCGCCAGTGGCTCCAAAGGAGGTCGATTCCTGCTTACCGTTGCGGGGGCAGCGCCGGTTTTTCACCGGCTTCCCGTTTAACCCTTCGGGCGATGGGGATCGCACCTCGGGGCACCGTCAAGCGGGCGCACTGTAGGGCTGGCGAGAGGCTGGTGCAAACCCGCAAGTGGACGAGCCGTTTAAGCTAGGCGCCCCGCAAAGCCAGCCTGCCCTTTCACCATGAGCCCGTTTCTCACCGCTGCCCTCGAAGCCGCCCGCGCCGCCGACGCCGTGGTGCGCGCCCATTACCGCAAGAACTTCGAGGTGCGCATCAAGGCCGACGCCTCGCCGGTGACCGAGGTGGACGAGGCCGCCGAAGCGGCGGTGAAGGCGGTGCTGCTCAAGCACTTCCCCGGCCACGGCTTCTTTGGCGAGGAGAGCGGCAAGGACAACGCCAGCGCCGAATATCTCTGGCTGGTCGACCCCATCGACGGCACCAAGGCCTTCGTGCGCGGCTACCCGATGTTCTCCACCCAGATCGCGCTGATGCACCGGGGCGAGCTGATCCTGGGCGTCTCCAGCGCGCCCTGCTGGAACGGCGGCGCCGGCGAGACCTGCTACGCAGAGCGCGGCGAGGGCGCCTATCTGCTCGGCGCGCAGGGCCCTGAGCCACTGCGCGTCAGCGACATCGCCACGCTGCCGAAGGCGACGCTGTCGCTGGGCAATCTCGCCACGCTCGCCGCCTCGCCGAGCTGGGCGCGGCTGGGCGCGGTGATTCCGCAGCTGCACCGCATCCGCGGCTACGCCGACTTCCTGCACTACCACCTGCTGGCCTCGGGCCGCATCGACGCGGTGGTGGAAACCAACGTCAACATCCTCGACATCGCCGCCCTGGTGGTGATCGTGCGCGAGGCCGGCGGGGTGTTCACCGAGCTGGACGGCGGGCCGATCAGCCTCGCCACCACCAGCGTGCTGGCCAGCAATGGCGCCTTGCAGGAAACCCTGCGCACGGCGCTGGCCTACACGCCGGCCTAGAGCATTTTTGAGTCAAGCCCATACAAACTGTTGTCCTACCGGCGAAAGCCGGTATCCAGTACTTCAAACCGGGAAAACCTTGCTGGTACTGGATTCCGGCTTTCGCCGCTATGACGGTATTTGATGTCTACACTTAAACAAAAACCGCGCTAGTCGGCCGCAACCAACAGAACAAGACCATCTTGGGAGGAGAACCCATGCAGCAGAGCATCGACTACCGCGGCAAGACCGTGTTCGTCGCCGGCGGTACGTCCGGCATCAATCTCGGCATCGCCCACGGCTTTGCCCGTGCCGGCGCCCGGCTGGCGGTGCTGTCGCGCTCACTGGACAAGGTGGACGCTGCTGTCGCCACCCTGCGCGCGCACGGCGGCGAGGTGCGCGGCTATGCCGCCGACGTTCGCGACTACGCGGCGGTGGAAGCCGCGCTCGCCAGCGCGGCGGGCGAGCTGGGCGGCATCGACGTGCTGATCTCCGGCGCCGCCGGCAACTTTCCGGCGCCGGCGCTGGGCATGTCGGCCAACGGCTTCAAGACCGTGATCGACATTGATCTCCTGGGCACCTACCACGTGCTGCGCGCCGCCTACGCGCATCTCAACAAGCCCGGCGCCAGCATCGTCAACATCTCCGCGCCGCAGTCCTACAACGCCATGCAGTTGCAGATGCACGTCTGCGCCGCCAAGGCCGGCGTCGATATGGTGACCCGGGTCGCCGCCATCGAATGGGGCGCGGCCGGGGTGCGGGTGAACTCGGTGGTACCCGGCCCGATCGCCGGTACTGAAGGCATGCGCCGCCTGGCGCCGACCCCGGAAATGGAGAAGGTGGTGGCCGACAGCGTGCCGATGCGGCAGTTCGGCACGGTGGACGACATCGCCAACTGCTGTCTCTGGCTGGGCTCGCCCCTGGCGCGCTACGTGACCGGCGCGGTGATTCCGGTGGACGGTGGCTGGAGCCTGGGTGGCACCAGCATCACCTCCGGGGCGATGCCGCAGGCCACTGGCGGCGGCCACTGAGCCCGCTGGCGGCGCGCTAGAGCGGAATCACTTCGGCGGCCTGCGGCCCTTTGGCGCTCTCGACCAGGCTGAAGCTCACCGCCTGACCCTCGCGCAGAGTGCGAAAACCCTCGCCCTGGATCTGCCGGAAGTGCACGAAGACATCGTCTTCGCCCTCGCTGCGGCGGATGAAGCCGAACCCCTTGGCGTTGTCGAACCATTTCACGGTTCCGGTAACGCGTGACGACATGCAGCGATCCCCTGACGGCCCCCGGCCGGTTTGCAGGCAGGCGGCGCGCCTGCCAGGGTCCCGACGCTCTCCCGGGCCGGGTTTCCCTGCGGCTAATTTAGTGGGCCGGCGCCGGCTTTGGGAATCCCGGCGGGCGCGGCGCCGAGCGCTCAGGTCTCGGGGGCGCTAGCGGCGTCGGCCGGCGGGATCACGCCGTCGGTACGCCAGCAGCCGGGGCAAGCCGGATCGGCGACCCGGCGGAGCAGGAACACGAAGCGGTAAATCCGGCCGGATCGGCTGGTCACGTCCACCGGTACCCGGGCCTGCCCGCCCTGTTCGATGGCGGCCAGCACCAGCGCCTCCCGGTGATTGATGAGCGCACCGTAGGGGCCGCTGCGCAGCAGCCGCGCAAAGCGCGGCAGCGGGCCGGTCTGGCGCTGGTTCTCCGGCGAGGCGAAGCGGAACACGGTGGCGAAGCCGGCTTCCGGCTCGGGCGCGTCAACCTCGCGCAGGGCGGCGAGCTGCAGGCTGACCACCGTGCGCGGACTCTGGCCCGGCTCCGGTTGCGTAACCACTGCGGGTGCGCGCAGCCAGGCATAGGCCAGCAGGCCGCCGCCGAGCAGCGGCAAGAGCCACAAGACGGCGGGTTTGAGCGGGGACGGCATGGCTGGCGGACTTCCGAACCGGATGGGCTTTCGTATCATGCGCCCAGCCTCGTCCCTGGAGTTGCCCATGCGCCTGCGTCCCCTGACCACTGCCCTCGTCACCGGCCTGCTGCTGGTGGCCTGCGCAACCTCGCCGCTGGGGCGCCGGCAGCTGATGCTGGTCTCGCAGTCGGAAGTCACCGAGATGGGCATCGCCTCCTACCGCGACATGCAGAAGAAGACGCCGGCGACCAAGGACCCGAAGCTCAGCGGCTACGTGAACTGCGTGGCGCGCAAGGTCACCGCCGAGATCCCCGGCAACCAGCAGTGGGAGGTGACGGTGTTCGACTCCAAGGACATCAACGCCTTCGCCCTGCCCGGCGGCAAGATCGGTGTCTACACCGGCCTGCTGAAGGCGGCGACCAATCAGGATCAATTGGCGGCGGTGATCGGCCACGAAGTGGCGCACGTGCTGGCCAATCATTCCGCCGAGCGCATGTCCGACCAGATGGCGGCCGGCTTCGGCGCGCAGGTGGCGAGCATCGCCACCGGCTACGACCCGCAGTTGTTCCAGATGGCCGGCAATGTGTTCTTCATCCTGCCGTTCTCGCGCACCCACGAGTCCGAGGCCGACCTGCTGGGCCTGGACCTGATGGCCAAGGCCGGTTTCGATCCGCGCCAGTCGATCCCGCTCTGGCAGAACATGGCGCGCCTGGGTGGCGACAAGCCGGCGGAGTTCATGTCCACGCACCCTTCCGACGAAACCCGCATCCGCCAGCTCTCGGAGCGCCTGAACGTGTCGATGCCGATCTACGAGCAGGCGCGCGCTGCCGGCAAGAATCCGCAGTGCGCGCCCTGAAGCCGACCCGCTAGACCCGCGCCGGCTCAGGCCGGCAGCGGCAGGCCCTGGGGCCAGGTGTCGGCCAGCTCGGAGAGTTCCGGCGCGCTGAAGTGGCAGGCGGCGTGGTGGTCGAGACCGTCGCCGGTGCGGCGCAGGGTCGGGGTCACGCGGCCGCAGTAGTCGTCGGCGATCGGACAGCGGCTGCGGTAGACGCAGCCCAGTTGCGGCAACGACAGGTCGGGCGCCTCGCCCTCGCCGGCTTCGCCCTTGGCCGGCGCCGACAAGCCGCCTTCGCCGGGGATCGCCCGGATCAGCGCCTGGGTATAGGGATGCACCGGCCGCGCGAACAGCGGTTCACGCGCGCCCTGCTCCATCACCCGGCCGGCGTACATCACCAGCAGTCGGCTACAGAGCTGCCGCACCACCGCGAGATCGTGGGCGATGAACAGGATGGCGAGCTGGCGCTCGCGCTGCAGCTCGGCCAGCAGATTGATGACCTGGGCCTGCACCGAAACATCCAGCGCCGACACCGGCTCGTCGCAGATCAGGAGCTTGGGCTCCACCACCAGGGCGCGTGCCAGGCCGACCCGCTGACACTGGCCGCCGGACAGCTCCTTGGGCCGGCGCACACCATCGCCGGCGTCGAGACCGACCCGTTCCAGGATCGCCGCCACCCGCCGTGCGCGTTCGCTGGCGTCCAGCTCCGGGCGCAGGGCGATCAGCGGCTGCTCGATGCTCTTGGCGACGCTGTGGCGGGGATTGAGGCTGGCCAGCGGATCCTGAAACACCATCTGGATGTCACGGCGCAGCGGCCGCCAGTCCTTCTTGCCGAGCTTGGCGAGATCGCGTCCGAGGAAGTGCACGGCACCACCGCTGATCGGCTCCAGGCCGGCCAGGGCGCGCGCCAGGCTGGACTTGCCGCAGCCGGACTCGCCGACCACGCCCAGGGTTTCGCCCGGCTCCAGATTGAAGTTGATGCCGTCCACCGCCCGCAGCTGGCGCTTGGCCTGCCAGGGTAGCCAGCGCCGAAGCGGATACTGGACGGACAGACGGCGGACGGTGAGCAGAGGCGGCGCGGACATGCGCGCATTTTCGCACAGCGGCCGCCGAGGGCCGCCATGCCGGCCTCAGGTTTCGCCCCCGCAACCATCGACGGAGGCGATGCCGCGCCTCACTCGAGCAGCGAGCGCAGCATCCAGGCGGTCTTCTCGTGCACCTGCAGCCGCTGGGTCAGCAGGTCGGCGGTCGGCTCGTCGCTGGCCTTGTCGGCAATCGGAAACACCGAGCGCGCGGTCTTGGCGCAGGCCTCATGGGCCTCGACCAGCAGACGCACCATGGTCATCGCCTCCGGCACGCCCTCGGTTTCCTTGATCGAGGACAGCTTGGCGTACTGGCTGTAGGTCCCCGGCGCCGGGAAGCCGAGCGCGCGGATGCGCTCGGCCACCAGGTCCACCGCCAACGCCGACTCGTTGTAGTGGGTCTCGAACATCAGATGCAGGGTGTTGAACATCGGCCCGGTGACGTTCCAGTGGAAGTTGTGGGTCTTCAGATACAGCGTGTACTCGTCGGCCAGCAGGCGCGACAGGCCGTGGGCAATGGCCTTGCGACTGTCGGCGTCGATGCCGATGTCGATCTTTGGGGTCTTGGCCGGGGTCTTGGCCTTGTCTTTCTTGCTCATCGTCAGCACTCCGTCGGAACTCTGGAAAACCCTACCGGGCCGGACTGAACCGGGACTGAGAACATGGTACTCAACGGCTCGCCCTTACGGCCTTCCAGCCATCGGCTTCAGCCCCCGCCCGGTCGTCACGCGGGCGAAGGTCGCAGCCGAGTTTGACGCGCCCGCGCTAGCGCCAGACCCGCACGTAGTCGACCAGGGTGGTGGCCGGCAGCATGCCGGACCCCCCGTAGGCATTGGCCCCGGTACCGAGCGCCTGGGTCAGCGCGATGATGTAGCGCTTGTCGAAGGCCGGATCGTTGGAGGTATTGACCAGGCAGGACTGGCCGTTGACCAGCACCTCCAGCCGGTTCGCGGTCCACTCCAGCGTGTAGGTGTTCCACTCGCCACGGGAGGCCAGGCAGTTCCAGGCCGTGTTCACGCCCGGCTGCGGACCCAGCAGGTCGGCGGAGTAGTGGAAGAACGGGATGGCCAGCTGCGGGTGCTGCGAGTAGGTCTCGACGATGTCGATCTCGCCCGACAGCGGCCAGGTGGCGGTGCTGTGATAACGCACGTCGGGCCACAGCCAGAACGCTTCCTGGAGCCCCGGCGCGCTCGCCGAAGGCACCTTGATGCGCGCCTCGAACCGACCGTACTGCTGCGAGAACAGTGCGAAGGTCGAGACCTGTCCGGCGGCATACGGAGAGCCGGCGCGATTGCTGGGACAGCCGGCCACCGGCTGCGGCATCTTCTTCACCGAGAGCTGGAGGTAACCATCGGAGACGCTGACAACCGCCGGGTCGTCGATGTAGCAGGCGTAGACACTGTCGCTGCCGTTGACGAAGTTGGTCTGCGGAACCCACTTGCCGCGATCCAGGCTGCCGCCTGCGAAGTTGTCGAAGAAGGTGCAGATCCAGGCGGTGCCGTCGGACTTCAGCACCGGTGCGCCGCAGCCCACCGGATCAACCGGAATCGGGTCCGGTGGCGGAGGCGGCGGCGGGGGTGTTGGCGTCGAGGCCGGCGGCCCCATCAGCTTGAGGTTGCAGAGCAGTTCGTTGACCAGGTTCGGCTTCCAGTCGGCGCAGGTGGGCGTTGCCGCCCTGGCCTCCACCGACGCCAATACCGTCAGGGCCGGGATCAGTGCCGCAGCCGCGATTCGAGTCGCCATGTGCCTTCTCCTCCATGAGTCGGACGGACCGAGGATAGGCGCTTCGGATACCGCTGTCTGTAACCGTTCGCCGGGCCACAGTGGGGCCGGCGGCACCGCCGATCAGTGACCGATCACGCCGGTCACTGGCCTCAGGCGGCGCTCAGCTTGGTCTTGCGGTAGTAGGTGAAGATGTCGTTCAAGTTGCGCTTGGGCTTCCAGCCGAAGGTCTCGTTGAACAGGCGGCCGTCGAGGATCACCGGGTACTTGAAATAGTTGATCAGGTAGGGCGGGAAGAACGCGCCCCAGTTGAGCAGGCTGGACATGAACCTCGGCACCACCGGCGGAATGCCCGGGATCGGCAGCTTCTTGCAGCCGCACTCCTCCACGGCCCGCTGGTAGGGGATGTAGTCGTCGGGCGCGACGTTGTAGATGCCCGGCTTGTTCTGCTCGAAGGCCAGCACCAGGGCGTCGGCCATGTCGTCGACATGCAGGAACTGCATCATCGGCGAGAAGCCCAGCAGCACCGGCGTGAAGGTGTGCGAGAGCAGGAGGCTCATGGAATTGCGCACGCCCGGCCCCAGCACATTGCAGGGCCGCAGGATGGTGATGTGCAGCTCCGGGTGCTTCCACAGATAGATGTTGGCCAGGCTCTCCAGCTCCACCGAATCGACCAGGTCCATGGTCACCTCGCTGGCCTTGAGCGGGTGGCTCTCGTCGAGCAGGGCCGGGTTGTAGGCGGAAGCGCCGTAGACGTAGTAGGTGGAGTGGATCAGCACCTGGCCGACGCCGTACTTCTTGCACAGCTCGAACAGCTTCTTGGCGCCCAGCACATTGGCGTTGTAGCGGCGGTCGCGCGAGGACTCGTGGGCGAAGATGCGGCCGATGTGCAGCACCGCGTCGATCTTGTGGTTGAGGAAGATGTCCTCGAAGCCACGCTTCTCCATCTCCACCTTGTAGCTGGGGATGCCGGCGTCGGTCTCGACCTTGCGGCGAAAGTCCACCGCCACCACGTTGTAGCGGCCGTGCAGGCGGGCGATCACCCGCTTGGCCAGGGCGCCGGCGGCGCCGGTGACCAGGACGGTTTTCTTGTTTGCCGCTCCGCTGGCTGCTGCTTTCTTCTCGACGGCCATGCCGCGTTCTCCTGTCATTTTTTTACGCCGCGCCGCTCAGTAGATGCTGGTGCGTTCCTGCAATCCCTTGTTGATCAGCCTTTGGATTTCGGCCTTGACCTGCTCGACCCGGGTAGTGACCTCTTCCTCGGTACGAACCGGCGAGAAGTGCATCGGTTCCCCGAAATTGAGAATCACCTTGGCGGGCAGCGGGAACGGCGCCGGTACCACCGGCACGTAGGGCACGCCCAGCAGCTTGGCCAGGGGCGCCAGGTTGGCGATGGCCGGCATGGTTTCCTCGCAGCCGACCACGCCGCAGGGGATGATCGGCGTGCGCTGGTTCATCGCCAGGTGCATGAAGCCGTTGCCGAAGCGTTGCAGCTTGTAGCGGTCGCGATAGAGCTTGCCGGAGCCGCGCACACCTTCGGGGAAAACGATGATCGCCTCTTCCGACTCCAGCATCTTCACGCAGTTGACCGGATCGCCGATCACCCCGCCCCAGGAGTTCAGCAGGTTGCCCAGCCAGGGCACGGTGGGGAAGAAGCGCTCGATCATTGCCCGCGCGGCGCGCGGGCCGTTGGGATTGGTGGCGGCGGCGATACCGATCAGCACCCCGTCCATCGGCAGCTGGCCGGAGTGGTTGGGGATGATCAGCACCCGGCCATTCTTCGGGATGTGCTCCAGGCCATGCACCTGCACCCGGAAGTAGTGGTCGTAGAGCAGCTTGAAGGCGGCGAGGCCGACCTTGAAGGAGTCTTCGTTGTAGCCCCAGGCGTCAAAGCCGAAGCTGCCCACCGGCTTCGGGATCTTCGCCACCAGGGCCTCGATCTCGGGCGTCACCAGGCGCCGCAACACCTCTTCCTTGGCACTGAAATTTTTCAGCAGGCTGAGGACTTCTTGAATCTGCATTTCTTATAGGCGGCCGTTGCGGACCGTTCTCCCCTCGTCGAACCACCGGAAACGATTATTGAGTTGCTACCTGAACAAGGCAATAACAGGTTTTTGCAATTCGCGTTGACCGGCCAGCCCACCACCTCAGTCCTGGCCGGTCTCCGGGGATGGCCTCTGCTGCTGGCGCTGCGCCTGCCACAGCCGTGCGTAGGCGCCACCCAGAGCCAGCAGTTGCTCGTGGTGACCGCGCTCGACCACCCGCCCCTGATCGAGCACCACGATCTGGTCGGCGTGCACCACGGTCGACAGCCGGTGGGCGATCACCAGCACGGTGCGCTGCGCCGCCGCCTCGCGCAGGGCGGCGAGGATGGCGCGCTCGGCGACCGTGTCCAGCGAGGAGGTGGCCTCGTCGAAGATCAGCACCGGCGGGTTCTTGAGCAGCACGCGGGCAATCGCCACCCGCTGCTTCTCGCCGCCGGAAAGCTTCAGGCCACGCTCGCCCACCGGGGTATCCAGCCCCTGCGGCAGGCGGGCGACAAACTCGGCCAGGTGCGCCTGTCGCACCGCCTCGGCCACCGCCTCGCGGCTGGCCTCGGGGCAGCCGTAGCGCAGGTTCTCCAGCAGGCTGTCGTTGAACAGCACCACGTCCTGCGGCACCACGCCCAGGGCCGTGCGCAGTGTTTCCAGCGGCAGCCGGCGCAGATCGACCCCGCCGAGCAGCACCCGCCCCTGCTGCGGGTCGTAGAAGCGGAACAGCAGGCGCGCCAGGGTGGACTTGCCAGCACCGCTGGCGCCCACCACCGCAACGGTATGGCCGGCGGGGATCTCGAAGTCGGTGCCGCGCAGGATCTCGCGCTCTGGCCGGTAGCCGAAATGCACCTGCTCGAAGCGCACCGCCAGCGGTCCTGCCGGCAGCGCCAGCGACTGCTCGGGATCGACGATCTTCGGCACCAGTGCCTGCAAGCGGAAGAGCTTGCCCATGTCGGTGAGCGCGCGGCGGATCTCCCGGTAGACGAAGCCCAGCACGTTGAGCGGCAGGAACAGCTGGGTCATGAAGGCGTTCACCGCCACGAAATCGCCCAGGCTCATCTGCCCCTGGCCGACCCGCAGCGCCGCCAGGCTGGTCATGGCGGTCAGGCCGGCGGCGATGATGAGCGCCTGACCGGCATTGAGCAGGGCCAGGGTGCCACGGCTCTTGCCGGCGGCGCGCTCGTAGCTGGCCAAGGCGCCGTCGTAGCGCTGCGACTCCAGGCGCTCGGCACCGAAGTACTTCACGGTCTCGAAGTTGAGCAGGCTGTCGAGCGCGCGGGCATTGGCCTGGCTGTCGCGCTCGTTGGCCTCGCGCACATAGCGGGTGCGCCAGTCGGTGACCCGCACCGACCACAGCACGTAGGCGACCACCGCCACCAGGGCGATCAGGGCGAAGCCGATCTCGTAGACCTTCCAGAGCACCGCCATCACCAGCGCCAGTTCCAGCAGCGTCGGCAGGATGGTGAACAGCGCGAAGCGCAGCAGAAAGCCGATGCCCTCGACGCCGCGCTCGATGTCGCGCGCCAGGGCGCCGCTGCGGCGCGACAGGTGGAATTCCAGATCCAGCCGGTGCAGGTGCTCGAACACCTGCAGGCCGGCACGGCGCATCGCACGCTCGGAAACGCGGCCGAACACCACGTCGCGCAGCTCACCGAACAGCACGTTGACGAAGCGCAGCGCGCCGTAGCCGAGCAGCAGCGCCAGCGGTAGGGCCAGAGCGGCGCCGCGACTGGCGTCGAGGGCATCGACCAGATGCTTGAGCACCAACGGCAGCCCCACCGCCGCCAGCTTGGCGGCGATCAGCATCAGCGCCGCGAAGCCGACATGCACGGGAAAGGCGCGCAGCGCCGGCAGCAGCGAGCGCAATGCCTCCGCCAGCGGCACTGGCGGCTCGGCGTCGGCGGGCGTTTTGGGAGCCGGTTCGACCGGCGGCAGGGGCTTCATGGCGGCAGACGGGCGGCGCGCCCGGAACAGCGCGTCAAGCCAGGGTTGGGTCGCCTAGGCCGCCTTCAAGGGCGCGCCCGCCGCCCGGCGGGGCGCGGGCGGTCGGCAGCCCGGGGAGTTCAGGCGGCCTTTTTCAGCGGTGCGCCGGCCGCAGCCAGGCGCTGGAAGACCTGCTTCAGGCTGGGCTGGGCCGGCGCCGTGGCGGTACCGGGGGTATTGCTGGCGGCTGTCGTCTGGCTCATCGCAGGCTCCTCTTGGAGTCTCGAATATATTCCCAATAAAAACATCGCACAAGAGATAAAACTTAAAGTGACTTGGGAATTGCACATCCGGGCCAGCCGGCGGCGCGCCGCAGACCGGGGCGATTTCAGGCGTCGGGAGGGGTTGCGACGGCCGCTTCAGCGGTTTTCTTCGAGGACGATCTTCCAGCTGCCGTCGTTCTGCAGCTTCCAGTACTGCTGCTTGCGCGAGCTGACCGCGTAGTTGTCGCTGTTGTAGTCCTGGATGAACTGCGCCATCACCAGGTTTTCCTCGCCCGGGTAGCGGAACAGCTCCAGGTCGCGCAGCTTGACGTCGATGCGCTTCTTGGCGGCATTGACCCGGCGCTTGTGCGCGGCAAAGGCGCTGCGGTCCATGCCGTCGGTGCTGAAATTGGTGGCGTAGTAGCCGAGGTAGGCCTCGGTATCGCGCGCCGACCAGTGGCTGCGCCAGCCCTCGATCAGCTTCAGCAAAGGCTCGCGCTGCGCGCTCAGCTTGGCCGGCTCCTGCCAGTCGAGCTTGTCGGCCAGGATCACCGGCGTCTGACCGGCCTGGAGATAGGGCTTGAGCGCGACCAGATCGTCGTTGGCCATGGTCACGCAACCCTCGCTGGAGCGGGGGGCGCGGGAATAGGTATCGCGCGGCACGCCGTGCAGCCAGATGCCGGAGCCGGAGCGGCCGAGCTTCTGGTCCCAGCGGTTGGGATAGCTGAGCGGGAAGGCGCCGGACCCGTACATCTCCGGCAGCCCCTGGTCGTTGAGAAAGCCGGTGACGGTGTAGATGCCGATCGGCGTGCGCAGGTCGCCCTTGCTGACCTTGCCGGCGCCATTGCGGCCCATGGCGGCGTAGTGCTCGCGCAGCACCCGCAGCTCGCTGCCGAGGTTTTCCAGCAGGTAGAGACGGGCGTTGGAGAGATCCACCACCACCAGATACTTCTGCGCCTTGGCGACCTGTAGCACCAGGCTGGGCAGGGTGCCGGCCTGCTTGACCGGCGGCGACAGCCGCAGCTGCGCCTCTTCCAGCAAGTCTTTGAGCTGGCCGTCGGCCTTGCCGACCATGGTGCTCTGGGAGCCGGCGCGCACCGCCAGCAGCTCGCTGTAGATCAGCTGCGCCAGGCGGAAGTTGGGCTCCTGCTTGACCAGCTTCTCGATCTGCTGGAAGCCCTCGTTGTTGCGACCGGCGCGCAACTGGTCCACCGCCGTCTTCAGCTGCTGCTCAGGGGTGAAGCTCGCCTGCGCGAGCACAGGCAAGAGGAGGCTTGCCAGGGCGAACGCTGGCCGGGTGAAGAACCGCATCGGAAATCGAGACCTGCTGCCGGCAAACACCCGGCGCTTAGCGGATGTATTCGCGGACGATCTTCCAGCCGGCTTCGGTGGCGCGCAGCTCCAGGGTCTTGTTGACCTGGTCGGAGAAGCTGTCGGACTGATAGTCCTGCACGAAGTTGACGCGCACGCGGTCGGCGCCGATGCGGCTGATCTCGGGGTTCAACGCCCGCACCGCGATGCGGCTGGGGCGGGCGATGCGCTCGCGGCGCTGCTGCTCCCAGTTGGCGCGGGTGAGGCCGCCTTCGGGTGCGAAATCCGGCGCGTAAAGGGCGAGGTAGCCGTCGACATTCTTCGAGGACCAGGCCTTGGCCCAGGCGGTCAGGCTGGCATTGATGGCGACGGCGTCGACGCCCGGGTCCGCCGTGGCCGCCGCAGCCGGGGTCGCGGCCGGCGCGGGCACCGCAGTGCCGGCAGCGGGCTTGGCAGCGGGCGCTGCGGGCGCAGGCGCCGTGCCGACCAGGCCGGTGTCGAGCTGGTTGACCAGGTTGAGCTTGTAGCGAACGGTCTGGTTGCTCTGATCGAGCATCAGCGCGCGGTTGTAGGCGGCGCCGGCCAGGGCGGCATAGATGTCGCCCAGATTCTCGTGCGCGGTGGCGTAGGCCGGGTGGGTGGCGAGCGCGGCTTCCAGCGCGTCGCGGGCCTTCTCGTAGTCGCCCTGCTGGGCGTAGAGCACGGCCAGATTGTTGTAGGGCTCGGGCAGCTGCGGATAGTCGCGGGTGAGGTCGGCGAAGGCCTTGAGCGCCTCTTCGGTCTTGTTCAGCTTGACCAGCACCAGGCCGCGGGTGAAGCGGCCTTCGGCGTCCTGCGGCGAGCTGGCGAGGTGCCGGTCGAGGGTCTTCAGCGCGCCCTGCAGATCACCACCGTTGAGCTGGGCCTGGGCCTGCTCGACCGGCGTCGCGGCGGTGGCCAGCGGCGCGAAGGCGGCGGCGGCGGCAAGGAAAGCGAGGCGGGATAGGGTGCGGTTCACGCCGAAAACCTCAGGTGTACGGGCCTTTTGTTAGGCCGGAACTATAAGCCATTTACCCGGCCGGAGGCGTCTCCGCGTCCGCCCGGGCGTAAATGTCCGGCTCGCCGGCCGGCACATGCTTGAAACGCCGATGCACCCAGAAATATTCAGCCGGCGCGTGGGCGCGGATGCCGGCTTCCAGCACCGCGTTGACCCGCGCCGCGTCGGCGGTTTCGTCGGGGCCGGGAAAGTCCGCCAGCGCCGGCTCGATCACCACCTTCCAGCGGCCGCCGCCCAGATAGGCCGGAAAGTAGGGCACCACCGCTGCCCGCCCCATCTGCGCCAGCTTGCTGGTGGCGACGATGGTGGCGACCTTCTTGCCGAAGAAAGGCACGTAGACGCTGATGCGGGTATCCAGGGTCTGGTCCGGCGCGTACCAGACCGAAGCACCACCACGCAGGGCCTTGACCAGGGTGCGCAGCTCGTCGCGCGGCAGCGCCGGCAGCCGCGAGCGACGCTCGCGCCAGCGGTGCATGAAGTAGTCCATCAGTCCGTTTTCGTAGGGCCGGTACATGGCGTGGAAATCGACCCCGGCCAGGCACAGGAAGCGCGCGCCCAGCTCCAGGGTGGTGAAGTGGCCGGTGAGCAGCAGCGCGCCCTGCTTCTTCGCCTGCACGGCGCGCAGATGCTCGACGCCTTCCACCGTGCCCAGGCCGCGCAGGCGGGCGTCGGAACTCCACCAGGCCAGCGCCGCCTCGAACAGGCCACGGCCGAGTGCCGCGAAATGGGCATCGACCATCGCCTCACGCTGCGCCGCGTTCTGCGCGGGGAAAGCCACCGCCAGGTTGGCGCGGACGATGCGCCGGCGCGAGCCGAGCATCCGCCCCAGGCGCCGGCCCAGGGCCTCGCCAAACGCCAGTTGCCAGGTGATCGGCAACAGGTGCAGCAGGCGCATCAGACCCAGGCCCAGCCAGACCGGCCAGTAGCGGGGGCCAAGGAAGGAGGCGCGGAACGGTGGAGCGTGCATCGGCGGCGGCGGTCGGCCCAGGCTGGCGGGCGCGGCATTGTAGTCGCCAGGGCCGCCAGGGCCGACAATGCCGGCCTGTTGCGATGCCCGGCCCCGACGATGCGCCTGCTCTACACCCTGCTGCTCACCCTGCTGACGCCGTTGATCGTGCTGCGCCTGCTGCTCAAGAGCCGCGAGCTGCCAGCCTACCGGCGGCGGATCGGCGAGCGCTTCGGCCGGGTGCCGCGACCGCCGCAGGGCGTGGCGGTGTGGGTGCACGCGGTCAGCGTCGGCGAATCGCTGGCGGCGCTGCCGCTGATCGAGGCGCTGATTGCCGAGCACGGCGAGCGCCGGGTTTGGGTCACCACCACCACGCCCACCGGCAGCGAGCGGGTGACCGCAGCGCTGGGCGGGCGCGTGATCCACAGCTACGCGCCCTACGACCTGCCGACCGTGGTGGCGCGCTTTCTCGACCGCGCCCGGCCGGCGAAAGTGGTGGTGATGGAAACCGAGCTGTGGCCGAACCTGTTCCGCGCCTGCGCCCGGCGCGGCATTCCGCTGCTGATCGCCAACGCCCGGCTGTCGCCGCGCTCGTACAAGGGCTACGGCCGGGTCGCCGGCTTCACCCGCGCCACGCTCACCGACACCGCGCACATCGCCGCCCAGAGCGCGCTCGACGCCGAGCGCTTCACCGCCCTTGGCGCGCCGAGGGTGAGCGTGGTCGGCAATCTCAAGTTCGACCTGGCACTGCCGGAGGCTCAGCGCGCGCGAGGTCAGCGCATCCGCGCAGCCCTGGGCGCGACGCGGCCGGTGTGGATCGCCGCCAGCACCCACGAGGGCGAGGAAGAGATCGCCCTGGCCGCGCAGTTGCAGGTACTCAGGACGCTGCCGACCGCGCTGCTGATCCTGGTGCCGCGCCATCCGCAGCGCTTCGATGCGGTGGCGCGCCTGGTGGAGCGCGCCGGCCTGCGCCTGCTGCGCCGCAGCGCGCTCGACTTCCCCACCGACGCCGCCACGCCGGCGCCGGGCGAGCCGCCGCAGGTGCTGCTCGGCGACAGCATGGGCGAGATGCTGGCCTACCTCGAAGCCAGCGATCTCGCCTTCGTCGGCGGCAGCTTCGTGCCGGTCGGCGGCCACAACATCCTGGAACCCGCCGCGCTCGGCAAGCCGGTGCTGTTCGGCCCGCAGATGCACAACTTCCTGCCGGCGCGCGAGCTGCTGCTCGGCAGCGAGGCGGCGCTGGAACTGGCCGAGCCGAGCGCGCTCGCCGAAACACTGCTGGCGCTGTTTGCCGATCCGGCGCGGCGGCGGGCCATGGGCCAGGCGGGCGCCGTCGCCATCGCCGCCAATCGCGGCGCGCTGCAACGCCTGCTGGCACTGGTCGCGGCGGCATGAGCGCGCTGGTGGTGCCCAGCGCCGCCGGCCTTTACTGCCCGGCCGGCGACTTCCACATCGACCCGATCAAGAAGGTGCCGCGCGCGGTCATCACCCACGCCCACGCCGACCACGCGCGGCCGGGCATGGGCCAGTACTGGGCGGCGCGGCCCGGAGAGGGCCTGCTGAAGATCCGCCTCGGCCGCGATGCGCCGCTCAGCAGCCTCGACTACGGCGAGCGCCTGCAACTCGGCGCCGCCACCATCAGCCTGCACCCGGCCGGTCATGTCCTGGGCAGCGCGCAGGTGCGCATCGAAGTGGCGGACGAGGTCTGGGTGGTGAGCGGCGACTACAAGCGCTGCCCGGACCCGAGTTGTGCGCCCTTCGAGCCCGTGCCCTGCGACACCTTTGTCACCGAAGCCAGCTTCGCGCGCCCGAACTTCCGCTGGCAGCCACCGGCGGTGGTGGTGCGCGAAATCTTCGACTGGTGGCGGCAGTGCCAGGCGGAAGATCGCACCGCCGTGCTGTTCTGCTACGCGCTCGGCAAGGCGCAACGCCTGCTCGCCGAGCTGGCGACGCTCACCAACGAGACCGTGCTGCTGCACGCGGCGATGACGCCGCTGGTGAAGGCCTACCGCCAGGCCGGTGTGCCCATGCTGCCGACCGAGCCGGTGGGCGACCGCCCCCGGGGCACCAGCTTTGCCGGCCGGCTGGTGCTGGCGCCGCCGGGCGCCGGCGGTACGCCCTGGATGCGTCGCTTCGCGCCCTACTCCACCGCGCTGGCCAGCGGCTGGATGCAGTTGCAGGGCACGCCGCGTCGCGCCGCCTACGAGCGCGGCTTCGTGCTCAGCGACCACAGCGACTGGCCGGGGCTGATCCGCAGCATCGAGGAAACCGGCGCCCGCCAGGTGCTGGTGATGCACGGCCGCAGCGAGGCCCTGGTCGGCTATCTGCGCGAACGCGGCATCGCGGCGTCCGCCTTCGCGCCGGAAACGGAAATCGCCACCGCCCCGCTTCGGGCAGCCAAGCCGGAAGCGCAGGCATGAGCGACCATCGCGGCTCCTGTCTCTGCGGCGGGGTGCGCTATGTGCTGAGAGCGCCGCTGACCGAAATCGGGCTCTGCCATTGCCAGCAATGCCGCAAGGCCAACGGCAGCGCCTTCGCCGCCAACGCACCGGTGCCAGAGGCTGCCTTCCAGCTACTCGCCGGCGCCGAGTTGCTCAAGGCCTACGAGTCCTCGCCCGGCAAGCAGCGGGTGTTCTGTGGTCACTGCGGCTCGCCGATCTATAGCCGCAACGCCAAGAAGCCGGGCCTGCTGCGGCTGCGCATCGGCCTGCTCGATACGCCGGCCGGGCACACTCCGGACTTTCACTTCATGACCGCCCACAAGGCGGACTGGCATCAGCTCGACGACGCACTGCCGCAGTACCCGGAGTACCCGCCGGAGCGCTGAATCTGTTGCCCGGCCGGCCTCTCAGGAATAGGCGATGGCCGACAGGAAGCGCGGCAGCAGATAGGCCGGCACCTCGGGCTGGAAGCCGGCTTCGACCACCTCGTCCCAACCCAGGAAGGCATTGACATAGCCGGCCGCGAACGCGCCCTGGCCCTGGCGCAGTTCGGCCTGGCTGCCGCACCAGCGCAGGTTCACCCAGGGCCGCAGCTTGGCGGCCAGCACCAGGATGCGGCTGGGATCGGCCGCGCCACGGGCGTCGAGCTCATCGGCCGCCACCCGCAGCAGGATGCCAAGGCCGTGGCCGGCCTCGGAGGAGCGCAGCACCTGCACCGGAATCTCCCGCGACAGCCGGCGCAGCAGTGCTGCCGGCGATTCCGCCCAGCACCAGTGCAGCTGCTGATCCTGGCCCAGGCTCCAGGCGACACCGACCGGCTCGGTGACCAGGGCCCGCGCCGGCAGCGGGCGACGGGGGCGCAGCGGCTCCGGGCGCGGCCGGGCAGGCGGCCACGCCAGAAACGAGGGACGAAAGCGGGGGAGCCGTTGCGGCAGACGGATGGCGAGGGCGGACATGGCGGGCTTGGCGGGTTGGGGAGGCGGTGCGGCTACACTGCCCTGGCTGCATCTCAAGGGATGAGACGCAGCCCTCCGCCGGTCGGCCGCCGGCCTGTCCCGAATCCCGAGTACCGATGGAACGCGGCGAACGCTTTCACGAAATCCACCGACTGCTGAAGACCGGCGGCTGCGTGCCGACCCAACGCTTTCTCGACCAGCTCGAAGTGTCGCGCGCCACCTTCATGCGCGACATCGAATACCTGCGCGACCGCCACCGCGCGCCGATCGAGTACGACAAGGCCGAGAACGGTTACCGCTACACGGCCGACGGCGCGGGTTTCGAGCTGCCCGGCCTGTGGTTCTCGGCCGAGGAGCTGCACGCACTGCTGACCATGCACAGCCTGCTGGAACAGATGGGCTCCGGCCTGCTGGCGGAATCGGTGGCGGCGCTGCGCGGCAAGCTGGAGCAGTTGCTCGGCGATTCCTCCACCGCCTTCGCCGAGCTGCGCAAGCGGGTACGCATCCTCACCCCGGGCCAGCGCATCGCCAGCAACGAGGCGTTCGCCCCCATCGCCCGCGCCCTGGTCGAGCGCCGGCAGGCGCAGGTGCGCTACTGGGCGCGCAGCACCGACGAGACCACCGAGCGCGCCATCTCGCCGCAAAGGCTGATCCACTACCGGGGCAACTGGTATGTCGACGCCTGGTGCCATCTGCGCGGCGGGCCGCGCAGCTTCGCAGTAGATGGCCTGCGCGAGGTGCGGCTGCTGGACTCGCCCTGCCATGAGGTCGGCGAAAAGGCGCTCAACGCCGCGCTGGGCTCCAGCTACGGCATCTTCGGCGCGAAGGAGCGGCGCTGGGCGGAACTGCGCTTCAGCGTCGAGCGCAGCCGCTGGGTGCGCGACGAGATCTGGCACCCGGAGCAAAGCCTCAAACTCGGCAAGGACGGCCGCCTGAGCCTGCGCGTGCCCTATTCCTCGGCGGTCGAGTTGCAGATGGAAATTCTCAAGCTCGGCGCCGATGTCGAGGTGCTGAATCCACCGGAACTGAGGCAGGCGGTGATCGCCGCCGCGCAGGCGCTGCTGCGGCAATACGGGCCGGCGGCCGGATGAGCGGGCGGCGGCGTCTCATGGTTTGAGACGGACTGCGCGGAGCATGGCCGGCCCCACCGCCAGGAGACCGCCATGCCTACCGACCGCCCATCCCTGCCCTTGAGCCTGCACGCCCAGGTGCGCATGCAACAGCGCGGTCTGCCGGCCGCCGCGCTGGCGCTGATCCGCCGCTACGGTCGCCGCCAGCACGACCATCAGGGTTGCGCCCTGGTCTATCTCGACCGGCGTGGCCGCGAGGCGATCCGCCGCCACGAGGGCGAGCAGGTGTACCGCGCCTACGAGAAGGTCTGGGACGCCTATCTGCTGGAACGCGTCGGTGGCGCGGTGCTGACCACCGGGCATCGCACCCGGCGCTTCCATCGTGAATAGGCGCGGCGCTCAGCCGCAGAACTCGTAGACCTTCACCTGCGGTCTCTCGGTACTGGCGGGACTCGACAGCAGGATCGAAAACCGGACCGAGTCGTAGGCTTTGGTGGTGAGGTAGGAGAAGACCTGGCTCGACGTCGGTGCGGTAATGCTGTTGTAGAGACCTCCGTCGAACGCCTCCTGCACGACGCCACCGAGGTAAGTGATGACGGTGACCTGCTGCTGCACCGCTGGACCGCTGGCGAGCTGGGCCACCGCTCCGGCGCGATTCCCTGCTGGAAAGCTCAGCCCGCTTGCAGCCGTTACCACCAGATCAAGCACGCTGGCGGGCGCGGAGTAAATTTCGGCGGCATCGGTACCGGTATCGGCGGCGGCACCGTACAGCAGGGCCGAGCTACCGAAATTGCCGTCCACCGCTTTCTGCGGGTCACTGCCGCCCTGCATGATGCCGCCCGCAGAAACCCGGCTACCCGAGTTGGCAAACTGGTTCGGGCATTCCGCCTTCGCCACTGGCACGCCGTCGGGTGTGGTCCCGCCATCTCCTCCGCCGCCGCAAGCGGCCAGCACCAGCACCAAGCCAGCCACGGCCGTAATTTGTAGATTCATTCCCCGCCCTCGTTATTCAACCTTATGTCAGACGGCCTGCAATCGAGGTCCTCCTGACTCCCGTTAAGGACAACGGTTCCAGCGGGCTCTCGTTGACCGCGCTACCGCAGAGGGCGAGAGCCGACGAGCCGAGCCGACGCCTAAACTAGCCGGCCACCAGACGCGGCATTCACAGTCATCGGGAGTCGCCATGTGCCGCAACATCAAAACGCTCTACAACTTCGAACCGCCGGCCACCGAGGACGAAATCCACGCCTCCGCCCTGCAGTTCGTGCGCAAACTGAGCGGATTCAACACCCCGTCGAAGATCAATGAGGCGGCGTTCAATCACGCGGTGGAGCAGGTGGGCTCGGCGGCGCGTCTGCTGATGGATTCGCTGGTCACCCTAGCGCCGCCAAGGAACCGGGAAGCCGAGCGCGCCAAGGCGCAACTACTGTCAGTGCGGCGCTTCGGCGGATCGCGTTAAGCGCTCAGGCCGCCACCGGCCGTGGTGCCAGCCTCGCCTCGCGGATCGGCAGATTGGCGGCCGCTGCCAGCAGCGCGAAGCCGATGTCGAGATACCACATCCAGCTGTAGTCGCCGTAGCGGGAAATCGTGATCCCACCCAGCCAGGCGCCGAAGAAGCCGCCGATCTGGTGCGAGAGCAGGGTGAGCCCGAACAGCGTCGCCAGATAGCGGGTGCCGAACAGCTTGCCGACCAGACCGGCGGTGGGCGGCACCGTTGCCAGCCAGGTGAAGCCGATGGCGGCGGCGAACGCATAGAAGGTCAGCGGCGTGCGCGGCGAGACCAGGTAGATGGCGATGATCAGGGCGCGGCTGGCGTAGATCGCGGCCAGCAGGGACTTCATCCGGTAGCGCTGGCCGAGCGCGCCGGCGCTTAAGCTGCCGGCGATGTTGAACAGGCCGATCAGCGCCAGCGCAGCGGCGGAGACGTTGGCGGACAGACCGCAGAGCGCGATCTCGCCCGGCAGATGGGTGGCGAGAAAGGCGATGTGCAGGCCGCAGGTGAAGAAGCCCAGGTGCAGGCACCAGTAGCTGCGGTCGGCGAAGGCCCGGCGGACTTCCGCACCGAGGCCGGGGCCGGCATCCGCCGTCGGCGCCCCGGGTGTCGCTGCTGGCGCCGTCGGGGCTCGCAGGAAGCGCGCCAGCGGCAGGGTCAGCAGGCTGGTGGCGGCGAGGGTGAACATCGCCGACGCCCAGCCGGCGGTGGCAATGATCGCCTGGGCGATGGGTGCGAACAGGAACTGGCCGAAGGAGCCGCCGGCATTGATGAAGCCGGCGGCGAACGGGCGGCGCTCCGGCGGCAGCAGGCGCGCGGTGGCGCCGATCAGGATCGAGAAGCTGCCGGCACCGGCACCCGCCGCCGAGAGAACGCCGAGCGCAAACAGCAGCCCCCATTCGTTCGGCAGAAACGGCGCCAGCACCAGACCGCCAGCCAGCATCAGGCCGCCCAGCTGCACCACCCCGACCGAGCCGTGGCGGTCGGCATACATCCCGAACAGTGGCTGGGCCACGCCCCACATGAGCTGACCGACCGCCAGCGCGAAGCTGATCGTGGCAATGCTCAAGCCGGCGCTGTCGTGGATCGGCACCACGAACAGGCCCAGCGACTGCCGCACGCCCATGGTCAGCGTCAGGATGGTGGCGGCGACCACCATCAGCAGCCAGGCGCCGCGCGTGCCGCCTTGCGCGGCGACGGCGCGCATCTCAGGCCGCTACCGGCGCCGGCCGGCGCCGGTAGCTGCGCCAGAAGCCTTCGCCGGCGTACACCGCGAGCGCCGACCAGATCAGACCGAAACCGATCAACTGGGTCTGGGTGAACGGCTCGTGGAAGACGAAGATGCCGGTCAGCAGTTGCAGCGTCGGCCCCAGGTACTGGAGCAGGCCGACGGTGGACAGCGGGATGCGCCGCACGCCGTAGGCAAACAGCACCAGCGGCACGGCGGTGACCGCGCCGCTGGCGATCAGCAGGCCGTCGAGCAGGCGGTCGTGGTGCGCGAAGCTGAGCGTGCCGGCCTGCGTGCACCACAGCAGCCAGGCGAGCATGAAGGGCGCGACCAGCAGGGTTTCGACACCCAGTCCGGCCACCGAGTCCACCGCCACCTTCTTGCGGATCAGACCGTAGCCGCCGAAGGACAGTGCCAGCGCCAGCGCGATCCAGGGCGGGCGGCCGACCTGCACGGTGAGCCAGAGCACGCCGAGTGCGGCCAGGCCGACGGCGCTCCATTGCGCGCGGCTCAGGCTTTCCTTCAGCACGAACACACCGAGCAGCACGCTGACCAGCGGGTTGATGAAGTAGCCGAGGCTGGACTCGATGACATGGCCGCAGGTCACCGCCCAGACGTAGATCAGCCAGTTGACGCTGACCAGCACCGCCGAAGCCGCCAGCCGCAGCCGGGCGGCGGGGTCGCGCAAGGCGGCGCCGACCTTGCCCAGTTCGCCCTTGAGTGCCAGGTAGGCGAACACGAACACGCAGGCCCAGACCACCCGGTGCGCCATGATCTGTACCGCCGGCGTGTCGTGCAGTTGCTTGAGGTAGAGCGGCAGCATTCCCCAGATCAGGAAGGCCGACATCGCGGCAAAAAATCCACGCCTCTTTTCTGCTTCTTCCGCGCTCATCGTCACGACTCCCAGACCACGATCTGTTCCTGCTGCAAGGCCCGCTGCACCGCCGGCCGGTCCACCACCGCCTGCGCCTGCCGGCTGTAGTGCGGATAGCGCTGACGCATGTCGAAGCCGACGCGATAACCCCAGCGGTAGAACACCAGCAGGTAGGCATCGACCAGCGAGTAGTCGGCACCCAGCGCCCAGTCACGCCCCTGCAGACGCTGCTCGATGTCCCGGTAGGCGAGTTCCAGCAGCGCCAGACCCTGGGCCTTGAGCGGCGCGTGCAGGCTCTCGTCGCTGACGAAGCGCGCCGGGCGGAATACCTGGGCGAAAGCATGGGCATGGACGCTGGTGCCGAGCCAGGACATCCATTCGACGGCGCGCGCCAGCGGCTCGCCAGCCGTGGGCAACAGCCGCGCTGCCGGCTTGAGGCCGGCGAGATAGATCAGGATCGCCGCCACCTCGGTGAGCACCCGCTCGCCGTCGGCGTCGGCGATCCGCAGTGCCGGCACCCGGGCGCGCGGATTGATCGCCAGGTAGTCGGGCTTCTGGGTGTCGCCCTGGGCCACCACCACGCGCTGGCTGTCGTAGGCCAGGCCCAGCTCTTCCAGCGCGATGTGCGGCGCCAGCGAGCAGGCTCCGGGCGAGTAGTAGAGACGGTAGTCGCTCATTGCTCGGTTTCCGGAATCTGGTAGAGGTGCGCCGGCCGTGGCGGCAGGCGGTCGCTGAGGTTGATGCGCTCCTCCTCGAACACCGCCTGCACGCTGGGCCGCGCCAGGGTGCGCTCGCTCAGCGCTGCCCAGCGCGGGTAGTGGCGCTGCGGGGCAAAACCGTAGCGCTTGGCCCAGCGGTAGAACACGATCAGCAGGGCGTCGACCACCGAGAAGTAGTCCTCGCCGCCCTGATCCGCCAGGCCCGGGCCGAGCGCAAAGCCCTGCGCCGGCAGCCGCGATTCGAGATCGGCCCAGTAGCGCGTCAGCAAGGCGCGGCCACTGGCCTCGACCTCGGCCTGCGCCACCAGGCTTTCGGCGTAGCGCATCGGGTAGAACACCTGCATGAAGGCGTAGGAATGCACGTCGGTCGCGAGCCAGGACAGCCACTCCCAGCCGCGCGCTTCCAGCTCCGGCGCCGTCGGCAGCAGCCGCGCCTGCGGGTGCTGCCGCATGAGAAAGCGCAGGATCGCCAGGTTTTCGCTCAGCAGCCCTTCCTTGCCGTCGAGCCGGTAGCTGAGCACCGGCACGTGACCACGCGGATTCACCGCCAGGAACTCCGGCTTCTTCTGGTCGCCGGCCGGCAGCAGCAGGCGGGTGGTGGCGTAGTCCGCCAGGCCGGCGCGGCGGATTTCCTCCAGCGCGATGTGGCTGGCCAGCGAGCAGGCGCCCGGTGCGTAGTACAGGCGGTAGTGGGTCATGAGGTCTGGTCTTCCAGGGTTTGCGCGCCGAGCGCGAAGCTGGCCTTGCGGATGCTGCCGCCCTCGACCTCGTAGATGCAGAGCATCTCCACCGTGCCCCGCCCTTCCGGGAAGTTGCGGCGGATGCGTTCGTGATCGACCACCCAGTCGCCCAGGACCGTGCGGCTCAGCAGGCTGGCGTGCAGGTCGGGTTCGGCGAAGCGCGCCAGGAAGCGCGGCCTGAGCTGTGCGTGGCCGCGCGCCAGCAGGCCGCCATGCAACTGGTGGTGCTCGGCATCCGCCGCGTAGCAGGCCAGCAAGGCCTCGATGTCGCGGGCGTTGTAGGCCTGGAGCTGGCGCTGCACCAGGTTTTCGGCGGGGCTCATGGGCGGTGGCTAGGGGGCCGGGGATGTCAACGGCGCGCAGTCTGCGCGCGCGCCGGAGGCAACGGAAACGAAGTGTTTTGCCCCGCGTTGTGAGCCAAATTCACAGCGAGCTAGACTTCGGCACCCCCGGCCAGTGCGCTCCACCCCGCCCGATGACCACCCGGCTGCCCCCTTTGGCGACGCTGCAGGCCTTCGAGGCGGCGGTCCGGCACCAGTCCTACACGCGCGCGGCACAGGAGCTGGCGCTCACCCACGGCGCCATCAGCCATCACATCACCGGCCTGGAAGAACGCCTGGGCGTGAAGCTGTTCGAGCGCGAGAAGAACCGCATGGTGCCCACCGAACAGGGCCGGCTGCTGGTGGTGAAGGTACGCCAGGCACTGGGCATGCTCGAACGCAGCTTCGCCGATGGCGCCGGCGGCAAGCAGTTGACCATCAATCTCAGTGTGCTGCCGTCGATGGCCGGTCGCTGGCTGGTGCCGCGCCTGGGCGGCTTCATCGCCCGCCATCCGGACATCGACCTCGCCATCGACGTGCGCGCCACCATCGCCGACCTCGCCGCTGGCGAAGCCGATGCCGCCTTGCGCTTCGGCGCCGGCGGCTGGCCGGAAGTGCAGCAGGTGCGGCTGATGGGCGATGAATCGTTCCCGGTCTGCGCTCCCGGCTACCGCAACGGCCAGCTGCCGCGCAGCCCGGAAGAACTCGCCGACTGCGTGCTGATGCGCAACCCCTGGCTACCCTGGGAGCCCTGGCTGCACGCCGCCGGCCTGCCGTTCCGCGAGCCGGCGCGCGGGCCTTCGTTCACCGACTCCTCGGTACTGCTGGACGCCGCCGCCGCCGGCCTGGGCATCGCCCTGGCGCGACGCACGCTGGTCGAGGGCGACCTCCAGGCCGGCCGGCTGGTGCGGCTGTTCGAGCTGTCGGTGCCCGATCCCTACGGACACTACTTCGTCTGGCGCGCCGATCACCCGCAACTGCCGGCGCTGTTCGCGCTGCGCGACTGGCTGCTGGAGCAGACCCAGGGCCAGGCCTGAGTCGGCGCTGCCGGCTTTAGCCCGCCTGCGGCAGGAAGCGCAGGAACTGGTTGCGCGCACTCTCGCTTTCGCGGAACAGGCCGAGCTGGGTGGAGGTGACCATCGAGGCGTTCTGCTTTTCCACGCCGCGCATCAGCATGCACATGTGCCGGGCTTCCACCACCACAGCCACACCCTCGGCGCCGGTCACCGACTGCACGCAGCGGGCGATCTGCTCGGTGAGGTTTTCCTGGATCTGCAGGCGGCGGGCATAGAGATCGACGATGCGCGGGATCTTCGACAGCCCGATCACCTTGCCGGCCGGCAGGTAGGCGACATGCACCTTGCCGTAGAACGGCAGGATGTGGTGCTCGCAGAGCGAATAGAACTCGATGTCGCGGACGATCACCATGTCGCGATTCGCCGACTCGAAGATCGCGCCGTTGAGCAGCTGCTGCACGTCCTGCTGGTAGCCGCTGGTCAGGAACTCGAAGGCCTTGGCGGCGCGCTGCGGCGTGCCGACCAGCCCTTCCCGACCAACGTCCTCGCCGATGCCCTTGAGCAGCTCGCGATACAGCGGCGCGAAGGCGTGCTCGGACGCGGGTCTGCCGTCGGCGGCGGCCAAGGGCTCGGCATCGAAGTCGTGGCCGGCGGCGAAAGCGGCGGGGCTCTGGAAGTCTTCCATGGCGCGTTCCTTGTACAAATAGTTATCGGAAGCGCATCCTATACCCATAGTTGCTTCAAAAGCTATACGAAAGCTCGTCTTGTTTGTTCATTGACCTGATTCTGTATAGCCCGAACTTCGGAACCCCGCCCGCCATGCCCAAGAACACCCCGCCCGCCAATCTGCCCAGCGAGGATCTGTACCGGATCGCCGCCGTCGCCCGCCTGACCGGCATGCCGGAAACCACCATCCGCATGTGGGAACGCCGCTATGCGGCCGTGGAGCCGGCCCGCAGCGCCGGCAACGGCCGCCTCTATTCCCGCGCCGACATTGACCGGCTGGTGCTGCTGAAGACGGCGGTTGACGCCGGTCATGCGATCGGGACCGTCGCCGGCCTCGATGACGAGCAGCTGCGCCAACGGCTGGGCGACAACGCCAGCCCATCGGCTGCGAATCCGCCGCGCGGTGAATGCCGGGTGCTGGTCTGCGGCCTGCCCCTGGCCGAGCGCCTGCAGCAGGCCTGGCAAGGTCGCAGCGATCTGCGCATCAGCAACCGCCTGCCCGCGCCACCTGCGGACGTGACGCCGCCGCCGGGCAATGACGTGATCATGGTCGAGCTGGCCACCCTGCAAGGCACCAGCCTGCGCGTGCTGCGGCAACTGCGGGCACAGAGCCAGGCCAGGGTGATGGTGGTGGTCTATGGCTTCAGCAGCCGCCAGACCCTCGCGCGACTGGATCAGGAGGGCATCATCGCGGTGCCGACGCCGGCGGATCCCGCACAGCTGGCGCGCATCTGCCAGCTTGGCCTGGCGATGGACAGCCAGCCGGCCAGCGCACCCGAGCGGCGGCTGATGCAGCCTGCCGCGCCGCGCCGCTACGACGAGCAGTTCCTGGCCACGGTTGCGCGCCGCCCGTCCACGGTGCGCTGCGAATGTCCCAACCACCTCGCCGACCTGCTGACCAAGCTCAATGCCTTCGAGCAATACAGCCTGGAGTGCGAGAACAGCGACAACGCCGATGCCGCCGTCCACGCCCTGCTCTATTCGGCCGCCTCGCAGTGCCGGGAGCTGCTGGAGCTGGCGCTGCACCGGGTACTGGAGCACGAGGGCGTCCGCGACGACTAGCGCCACGGCGCTCGCCCGGGCACCGTGATTCACGGAGGAGCGGCTAGGACAGGCGCAGCAGCGGCCGCACGGCACTGAAGCCGCCGTCGACGGACAGCACCTGGCCAGTCACCCAGCCCTCGCTGTCCAGCAGGGACAAGGCCCAGCGGGCGACCTCCGAAGGCTGCCCGAGCCGGCCCAAGGGGTATTGCAGACTCAGACTCTGGCGGCTGCGATCACCACGGGTAAAGGCCTCGGTCATCGGCGTTTCCGTCAGCCCCAAAGCCAGTGCATTGACCCGCCAACCGCGCGGCGCCCAGTCGGCCGCCAGGGCGCGCACCAAGCCCTCCACCCCGGCCTTGGCAGCAGCCACCGCCGCGTGATTGGGAGTGCCCATGCGCGCCGCCACCGAGCTGAACAGCAACGCCGCGCCGCCGGGGCGGTCGGCCCGCGCGCGGGCATAGGCCTGAAGGCTGAAGAAGGCGGAATCGAGATTGGCGGCCATCACCTGGCGCCACTGCTCCTCGCTGCAACGCTCGATGGCGCCCAGACGGACATTGCCGACGGCGTGGCAGAGCCGGTCCGGCGGCTCGCCGAAGTGCTCGCGGGCCGCCGTGAAGGCTGCCTCGGCGCCGGCCGCCGTGCCAACGTCCGCCATGACCGGCAGATAGTCAGCGCAGGCCTGGGCGGCTTGGCCCTCCGGGGGCCGTCGCGACACTGCCGCCACCCGCCAGCCCGCCTCCCGGGCCCGCGCCAGCACGGCGGCACCGATGCCCCCGCGCGCTCCGGTCAACAGCAGCAGGGGACGGCTCGCAGGGCTGGAATTCATGGCCGGGCTCCAAAAAAGAAGGCCGGCGGAAGCCGGCCTAAAGGGCTTGATCTGCCGCCGGGGGAGAGATGGGCAACTGGCAGATCGGTCAGGGAAGCTTGCACAACTGCATTGTCCGCCATGCCCGATCAAATGTAAAACTTATGTGCAAACAAATATCGTCATAATTTGCACATTATTGCGTCGCGAAGAGCAGGATTGTTTCGATTTTGACCAAGCTTTGCACGCGGCAATTGCGGCTTTTGGTCAGCGGGAACGCCCTGCCAGGGACTCATTCAGCGAACGGCAGCGTCGGCCAGCGCACCCGCAGCGGCAGGCGCAGCGCGCCCGCCTTGAGCGCCAGTGCCCGCTCGATGAGCCCGGCACTGATCCCGTACCCGGCCGGGGCCAGCCGCCGCCCCGGAAGCGGTGTAGAGCGGCTCCACCAGCACCATGCCGGCCACCAGGCCACTCAGCGGCACCGAGGTCACCCGCGCCTGCTCGCCCTCGTCGCCCCGCACCTGGGTCAGCCCCCCCCAGAACCTCCACCGCGAACGCTGGGTGCTGATCGCCCAGGGCTGCGGCGGCCAGATGCAGATTGCCGGCGGGCGGTCCGGTGCAGCAAGCGCACCCCGAGATGCGACTCCAGCCGGGCAAAGTGCTGCTGCATGGTCTCGGCGGTGAGGGCAAACCTGCCGCTGTCGGCCACCCGCACGAATACCTGCGTCGCCAGCCATCCGTCCATGCGCGACTATCGCGACGCATCCGAGCCTCCGGCAACCGCCGTAGGACGACATCGGGGCTACGCAGCAACTAGGTGGTTTGCTAACGTCGGCCCAGCCTCGTGATCGTCATCGGCGGTCGTTAAGGACTCCCTTTTCTCCAAGGCCGCAGAATCCTCTCCGATGAGCCGCCCGACACCGCTATCGCTGCTCTGCAATGTGCTCGGCCTGATCGCTCTGATCGCGACGGCGGAGGCGGCGGTGCACGGCTTTCAGCTGGATTGCGCGCGGGTCAGCCTGGTCAACTGCCGGCTCTACAGCCTGCTAGGCCCGGCGCTGGGCTCGGCGCGGCTCTATGCCCTGCTCTGCCTGCTCGCCGGCGGCGGCCTGCTGATCCTGGGCTATCGCCTGCGCCGTGGGCGCGGCGGCGGGAGCTAGCCACATGCACGTCCTGGTCACTGGCGGCACCGGCTTCATCGGCAGGGAGCTGGTCGTTGCCCTGGTTGCCAACGGCCATCGGGTCAGCGTGCTGAGTCGCCGCGCCGGGCAGATGCCGTTCCGCGAGGGCATCCACTACACCGGCCGGCTGGACGGACTGCGGGCCGTCGATGCGGTGATCAACCTCGCCGGCGAAAACCTGGCCGAGCGACGCTGGACCGCCACCCGCAAGCAGCAGTTGCGCGACTCCCGCATCGGCACCACCCAGCGTCTGCTGAGCTGGATGGAGAGCCTGCCGACGCCGCCACAGACGCTGATCAGCGGCTCCGCCATCGGCTACTACGGCCCGCGCGACGACAGCCCGCTGGACGAATCCGCCGCGCCCGGTGAGGACTTCGCCGCCCGCCTCTGCCGCGACTGGGAGGCTGAGGCGCTGCGTGCGCAGACCCTGGGCCTGCGGGTCTGCACTCTGCGCACTGGCGTGGTCCTCGGCCGCGACGGCGGCGCGCTGGCGAAGATGCTGCCAGCCTTCCGGCTCGGTGGCGGCGGTCCGCTGGGCAATGGCCAGCAGTGGATGAGCTGGGTACGGCGCGTCGATCTGGTACGGCTGCTGATCTGGCTGCTGGAAAATCCACACTGCCAAGGCGCCTACAACGGCACCGCGCCGGAGCCGGTGCGCAACCGCGACTTCGCCCGCGCGCTGGCGGCGAGCCTGCGCCGCCCGGCCCTGCTGCCGATGCCGGCGCCGGCGCTGCGCCTGCTGCTAGGCGAGATGGCCGGCCTGCTGCTGAGTGGCCAGCGGGTGCTGCCGACGCGCGCCCAGGCCGAGGGCTTCGTGTTCCGCCATCCGTCGCTAGCCCCGGCGCTGTCCGAGATAGTGGGCTAGCGACGCACCTGGTAGCCGGCCCCAGCCTCGACCGGTTCGGCATCGGCCTGCCAGTCCAGCGCGTCCACCCAGGCCGTGGGCGGGCCGTGCTGCAGCCACTGGCGCAGGCGCTCCAGCGCCGCCGGGGCGCCCGCCGCCAGGCCCTCGACGCTGCCGTCGGCCAGATTGCGCACCCAGCCATCCAGGCCCAGCTGACTGGCGCGGCGCTGGGTGGCCTGGCGGAAGCCCACGCCCTGCACCCGACCGCGCACCCTGAAGCGATACACTCCCGTCATGGCGAAAAAACCCCCGCATTCCCCGGCCAAATCCCGACGCAGTCTACGCGCCGGCAAGGTACTGGAAGCCCAAGGCCCGGACGACCCGCAACGCCTGCGCTTCAGCGCCGCGCTGCCCGGCGTGAATGGCGACTCGCTGCTGCGGATGACCGTGGAGGCCTATTCCGAACCGGCCGCCGGCGGCGGCGAGCGCCTGCGCCTGCGCGCGCATCTGCAAGCCAATTTCGCCAGCGGCCTGAAGCCGGCGCTGGCGCAGCTCGGCCAGCGTTGGGGCGAACGCCTGGCCACCCGCGCCTACGCCGCCCTGCCCGACCCGCAGGCCGGCGAAGCCCCGAAAGCCGCGCAGGCCCTGACCCAGGCGCTGGCACCGTTCGCGCGCCGCGCCGGCGGCTGGCTGGAGCGCCGGGTTCAGGCGCAGGCCCCGCGACTGGCGGCGGCGCTGACGCCGCTGCTCAGCCACGACGTGCAGAGCTGGTTCGAGCTGCACGCCTCCACCGGCCCGCTGGCCGACGGCGCCCGCGCCCTGCTGCCGGAGGTCGCCCGGCTCACCGCCCTCGGCATCCAGCCTCAGGAGGGGCCGAACGCGCCGCCGGTGCAGACCTGGGCCGGCCAGATCGGCAACGAAGTGGCGCAGGTGTCGATGCTGCGGCTCGATGACCGTCAGTTGCCGGAGGCGGTGCGCGAGCGCCTGGGCGGCCAGCCGTTCCAGCTCGCCGCCGCCCTGGTGAACCTGGTCGCGCGCAAGCCCTGAGCCGGCGCCGACTACACTGGCCGCCGCAGCCCAACGGAGCCCGCGCATGTCCCAGCCCCTGCTGATCAGCCACCGTGGCGCCCGTGGCCTGGCGCCGGAAAACACCCTGCGGGCGCTGGAGGCGGGCATCCTCGCCGGCGCGCCCTGGCTGGAATTCGACGTGCAGCGCCACCCCTCGGGCGAGCTGTTCCTGCTGCACGACCTGACGCTGGACCGCAGCACCAACGGCCAGGGCCTGCCCGCTGAGTTGAGCTGGGAGGCCCTACGCGCACTCGACGCCGGCCTGGGCGAGCGGCTGCCGACGCTGGACGAGGCGCTGGACCTGATCGACCAGCGCGCCGGCGTCAACATCGAGCTGAAGACCTGGGACGGCACTGCCGCCGCCGTCGCCGCCAAGCTGCGCGAGCGCGTCGCCGCCGGCTGGCCGCTGGAGAAGCTGCTGGTGTCGTCCTTCCACCTGCCGGAGCTGTTCGAGTTTCACCAGCTCGCGCCAGAGATTCCGGTGGGCGCCCTGCTCTGCGGCGTGCCGCTGGACTGGGCCGCCTGCGCCAGCGAATTGCAGGCGGCGAGCCTGAATTTGTCCAGCGAATTCGTCGACGCCCGACTGGTCGCCGATGCGAAGTCGCGCGGTCTTGCGGTCTACGTCTACACCGTCAACGACCCGGAGGAGTACCTCCGGCTGGCGGCCCTGGGCGTCGACGGCGTGTTCACCGACTACCCCGACCGCCTGCGGCCATTGGCCGTCTGAGCAGGGGCCACGAAAAAGCCGCCCGAGGGCGGCTTTTCGTGCAGCGGATGAAGCCTTACTTGCCGTCGTGCAGCGCGGCGAACTTGGCCACCAGCTCGGCCGGCTCGCTGGCGGAACCAACGTAGGTCACCTTGCCCTTCGGCCCGGTGCCGACATAGCCGCTGGCGGTGCCGTTCTGGCGGAAGGCCACCAGCGCGTTCCAGTTGTCGAACACATAGGTGCTGCCGTCGTCGAGCTGGATGAAACCGAAGAAGCCCTTGGCGATGCCCTGGACATTGCCTTCGTAGAGGTTCTGGGCGCCGCCCTTGTAGCCGACGATCTTTTCCATCGCCTTGGTTTCGTCCTTGGTGAGGGCGAACTTGCCCTTCTCACCATTGGGGCCGACGCGGAACTTGGTCACCACCAGCGGGATTTCGTCGGTCTTCAGCCAGACCTTGTAGCTCTTGGCGTCGGCGAACACGAAGATGGTGTTGTCCTTGCGGATCTCGAAGTAGTCGTCGTTGTTCAGGCCCTCGGCCAGACGCTTGGCGGCCAGCTCGGCGTCGTAGCTCTTTTCCTTCTCGGCGCCCATCCAGCTGTCCTTGCTGGCGCAGGCGGTGGTGAGGGCGGCGAGACCCAGCAGGGCGGCTTGCGCCGCGAGACGCGCGGTAAACGACATGATGACTCCCTGAGCGATTGGCTTTGATTCGGGCGCAGAGAGTGCCAAGCGAGGGTTGCGGTTCGATGACAGTCCGGCGCGCCGCCCGCGCCGGACTCCCGCACCCGGGGAACTACTTGGTGTAGTGCACTAGGAAGGCCAGCACGTCGGCGACTTCGTCGATCTTCTTGCCCACCGGCTTGCCGGCACCGTGACCGCCGCGCTCCTCGATGCGGATCAGCTGCGGGTTGGGATTGCCGGCATTGGCCCACTGCATCGCCGCCGCGTACTTGAAGGAGTGGCCGGGGACCACGCGGTCGTCGTGGTCGGCGGTGATGGTCAGCGTCGGCGGATACTTCAAGCCCGGCTTGACGTTGTGCACCGGCGAGTAGGGATAGAGATAGGCGAAGCCCTCGGCGGTCTCGGAGCTGCCGTAGTCCTCGCGCCAGGCGGCGCCGATGGTGAATTTGTGGAAGCGCAGCATGTCCATCACGCCGACGCCCGGCACCGCTGCCGCGAACAGTTCCGGATGCTGGTTGAGGGTGGCGCCCACCAGCAGGCCGCCGTTGCTGCGGCCGTGGATGCCGAGGTGCTTGGCCGAGGTGTACTTGTGGGCGATCAGGTATTCGGCGGCGGCGGCAAAATCGTCGAAGACGTTCTGCTTGCGCTCCTTGGTGCCGGCCAGGTGCCAGGCCTCGCCGTACTCGCCGCCACCGCGCAGGCTGGGCTGGGCGTAGACGCCGCCACGCTCCATCCAGGCCAGGTTCTGCGGCGAGAAGGTCGGCGACAGCGAGATGTTGAAGCCGCCGTAGCCGTACAGCAGCGTGGGATTGGCGCCGTTCTTCTTCAGGCCCTTCTTGTAGCTGATGAACATCGGCACCTTGGTGCCGTCCTTGCTGGTGTAGAACACCTGCTCGGTCTGGTAGTCGGCGGGCTGGAAGGCCAGCTTCGGCGCCCAGTCCAGCTGCGCCTTGCCGGTCTTCATGGTCAGCCGGTAGTTGCTGGCCGGCTGCGCGAAACCGGTGAACTGGAAATAGGCCTCGGCCTGACCGGGCTTGCCGGTGATGGCGGAGACATCGCCGATGCCGGGCAGCTGCACCTCGCCCAGTTTCTGTCCGCTCAGGGAGTAGCGGCTCAGACGCGAGCTGGCGTCGTGCAGGGTCTTCACCAGCAGCTGACCACCGACGTGATTGACCGAGTCGATGACATCCGCGCCTTCCGGCACCACGGTGAGCCAGTTTTCCGGCTCGGCGTGGGCGAGATCAATCGCCACCACCCGCTTCTTCGGGGCGCCATCGGTGGTCAGCACGTAGAGAATGGAACCCTCGCTGCCGATCACCGTGTAGGAACGCTGGAAGTCCTTGCCCAGCAGCAACAACGGTTGGCCACCGAACTCCGGCTTCAGCGGATCCTTCAGGTCATAGACGTAGAGCCGGTTGTTGTCGGAGGCACCTTCGGTGACATAGGCCAGGGCGTAGCGGCCGTCGTCGCTGAGATCGCCGACCGCAGTCCAGCTCGGGTCTTCCGGCGCGTGCACCACCAGGTCGGCGGACTGCGGCGTCCCCAGCCGGTGGTAGTAGAGCGTGTGGTTTTCCAGGCGCTCGAAGGTCTTGCCGGCGTTGTCGGTGCTGGGCTTGGGCTCCGGGTAGCGGGAGTACAGCAGGCCCTGCTCGTCCTTGGTCCAGGCCTGGCCGGAGAACTTCACCCGCAGCAACTCGTCCGGCAGGTCGGACGCGGTGGCGACGGTGCGGAAGCGGATCACCTCCCAGTCCGAGCCGGCCTCGGCCAGCGCGTAGGCCAGGGTGGTGGCATTGGCACTGGGCTCCCATTGGGTCAGCGCCGTGGTGCCGTCCTTGGACAGCAGATTGGGGTCCAGCAGCGGCCTGGCCAGGCGGCCGGCCTGCACCATCAGTTCCGCCTGATTCTGCAGGCCGTCGTTCTTCAGGAAGAAGCGCTGACCGGCGACCAGGCGCGGCGTCGAGCGGCGCTCGAAGTTCCACAGCTCGGTCAGTCGTTGCTTCAGCGGCGCCCGCTCCGGCAGCGCCGCGAGGAAGGGCTCGGCCAGCGCCTGCTGGGCCTTGACCCAGCTCAGGGTTTCGGCGGCATCGACATCCTCCAGCCAGCGATAGGGGTCGGCGACCGCCGTGCCGAAATAGTCCTCGACCACCTCGCCACGCGGCGTCGCCGGATAGTCAGTAGCGGCGGCGGCGAGGCAGGGCATGAGGACGTAAGCGAAACAGAGGCTGAGGCGTTGTAGGGCTGATTTCATGGCGAATGTGCTGCCAACTTGGCGTAAGACTTGCGTTAGAGTATGCACACGTTCACGGCTCGTCGCCGCAGAGTGCTGCGCTCCCTAGAGAAGTAGTGCGTTGAAACTGACGATCCGCTCATAGCAACACTCGGTCAAGGGCTTTAGCAAGGGACCCCTACAGCATGAAGAAACTAGTTTTGGCTGCCTCCATGGCGGCTGTCGCCCACAGCGTTTCCGCGTTCGAACTGCTTGATCTGTCCAAGGCCTACGGTGCCGGCATGTTCAGCTATGTCGAGACCAATAACGCCCGTCCCAGCGACTACGGCACCGGCTTTCAGCTGGTTGCCGGCGTTCCGCTGAGCGCGCATCTCAACCTGGAAGCCACCAGCTTCCTGAGCTACCTGCCGCGCAACACCGACGATACCGCCGACGGCAATCTGGGCCTGGGTCTGGATCTGCTGGTGATCCAGCGCGAAGGCAAGTGGAGCAGCTTCCTGCTCGGCGGCTTTGGCGCGGTCTATGACGACGTCAGCAGCCAGGGCCAGACGGCGCCCTACGTCAACCTCGGTTTTGGTCTGGCGCGCGCTCTGCCCTGGAAGAATCTCTCGGTGCGCGGCGAAGTTCGCGGCGTCTACGACTTCAACGACAACCTCGGCTACGACCCGAATGTGAAGGCGGGCGGCGGCATCGACCTGCGCTTCAATCTCGGCCTGGTCTACGGTCTGTTCGGCCAAGAGCCCGTGCCCCCGCCTCCGGCCGACACCGATGGCGACGGCGTGGCCGATCCCAGCGACCAGTGCCCCAACACCCCGCCCGGCACCGCCGTGGACGCGGTGGGCTGCCCGCTGCCGCCGGCCGACACCGACGGTGACGGCGTGGTCGATACGCTGGACCAGTGCCCCGACACCCCGGCCGGCACCGTGGTTGATGCCCGTGGCTGCCCGCCGCCGGCCCCGGTCGGCAACCCCGACCTCGACGGCGACGGCGTGCTCAACGAAGTCGATCAGTGCCCCGACACCCCGAAGGGCTTCAAGGTGGACGGCGTCGGTTGCATGGTTGAGCAGACCGTGGCGCTGCAGAGCGTCAACTTCGAGTTCGGCTCCGATGCGCTGACCGCCGAAGCCAAGGCCATCCTCGACGGCATCGCCAAGAGCCTGGCGGCGCAGACGGCGGTGAAGGTGCAGGTGACCGGCCACACCGACTCGCTCGGTCCGCAGTCCTACAACCTGACGCTGTCGCAGAAGCGCGCCAAGTCGGTGATTGCCTACCTGACCAGCACCGGCGTCGCCGCCGAGCGACTCAGCTCCGAGGGCGAGGGCGAGTTCAGCCCGATCGCCAGCAACGACACCGAAGAAGGCCGCGCCAAGAACCGTCGCGTCGAGTTCAAGATCCTGACCCAGTAAGCGGGCGGCGGCATCAAGCCGGGGCGGATGCCGATCCGCCCCGGTTTTTTTGTGCCCGGCAGCGATCAGCCGCGTAGCTGCTCGGCGATCTCCGGCAACCGCGCCATGGCGTGGCGGTAGCCCTTCTCGACAATGGCGTCGAGGCTCTTCCAGTCGAAGGTCTGGATGCCGCCCACCGGCATCCGCAGGTAGAGGTCGGCGCATTCGGCGCGGCGGCGCACGCCGCTTTCCGAGGTGAGGGTGGAAGTCCGAAACAGGATGTCGAGCAGGCCCACGCGGCGGCCGTCGGCGCCGGCGCGCAGCACCGCCTCGAAATCGGGGCCTTCCACCCCCGGCGCGGCGATGCTGCCTTCGGTGGACACGTCGCTGGCGATGATCGGCCCACGCGCGAGATTCTGCATGACGTCGGTGGGCAGGCTGTTGACCACCGCCCCGTCGGCGAGCAGATCGCCGCGCCAGGCCACCGGCGGCGCCACGCCGGGAATGCACATGCTGGTGCCCACCCAGGCCGCGAGCGGGCCGCGGTCGTGGACCACCGCAGTCCCGCGGGTGAGATTGGTGCTGACGCAGTAATAGGGCATGCGCAGCTGTTCGATCTGGACGTCGCCGAAGACTTCCAGCAGGCGCTTGCGCAGCTTGCGGCCGCCGATCAGCGCCACCCGCGGCAGCATGTAGTCGTTGAGCAGGTTGCGGCTGACGAAGGTGTCGCGGGTGATCTGCAGGATGGTGGCGTGGTCGTGACCGCAGGCGTGCAGCGCGGAGACGAAGGCCCCCATGCTGGTGCCGCCGATCAGATCGGCCGGCAGTTGCAGCTCCGACAACGCGCGCAGCAGGCCGATGTGCGCAAAACCACGCGCACCACCGCCGCCCAAGACCAGCCCCAGGCCGCGCCCGGTGAGCTGGCGCACCAGGGCGTGGACATCGGCTTCGACACCCGGCCGCAGGTAGTAGTGACCGCTGGCGTGCAGCGCCTGGCACCAGGCGCTGGTAGCGATGGCCGCCGCGCCGGCTGGCCGCAACAGGACGCAATCCACCGGCGTGCGCACCGAGGCGCGCGCCAGCGCTTCCAGCATCCGTGAGGGCGCCGGCTGGGCGTTGGCATCGGCCAGCACCAGGACCCGGTCGGCCTGACGCAGCGCACGCAGCGACCAGGCCGCGTCGCCATGCCCGGCATCGAACACCAGATAGTCGTGCTCAGCCTCCACCGCGTTGAGCCAGGCCATCAGCCGCCCCTCCTCGGCTCCCTGCCCCGGCGGCAGGCCGGAGGCACCTGCGCCGAGGGCTGCGTCGACGCGCGCAGCGTCGATCAGCAGGCAGCGGCTGCGCTGGCCGAGCGCGGCCTGGCAACTGCGCGCCAGCGCGCTGGCATCGAGATCGGGCGTGGCCGCCACCACCGCGAAGGTGCGGGTGCGCCTGGCCTTGGCCAGCAAGGCACTGCGGCTGTTCTGGCGCAGGCGGGCGACGATCACCCGCGCCACCGCCACCAGGGCGGCCGGATGGTCGAGCACGAAGGCGTAGAAGGCCTCGCTGGAGAACCTCCACAGCAGGCTGTCGCGCAGGGCGTGCACCGAGGCCCCGCGCACTTCGCCGGACAGCACGCCGATCTCGCCGATCGGTTCCAGCCGGGCGATGTCACCGGCGACTTCGCCACTGGGCAGCACCGCGCGCAGGCGTCCGGTGGCGACGATGTAGAGCGCGTCGGAATCGTCGCCGGCGGAGAACAGGGTCTCGCCGCCGCGCACGGTCACCGCCTTGGCGCAGGCCGCCAGGGTATCCAGCGCCGCCGGCTCCAGACCGAGGAACAGCTCGCACTCCGCGAGTGTGCTGCGCGCCTCCATGGTCTGACTGCTCCCGGCGGGTTGAAGAGTGGAATGCCCGCGAGTGTAGCGGAGCCCTCACCTCCGGCGCCCCGCCTTTGCTCATTGCCGGCGCGAACTCGTTGCTGACGGCCTTGGCAGTTGGCGCAGCGCGCGTCGAGAAGATATTGTCTATCTGTAAACTTTGGACCAGCCCGATGCCAGCCAAGCCTCGCAAGACCGCTGAACCGGTCGCCAAGCGCGCCTACCTCAGCCGCGACCAGCGCCGTCAGACCCTGCTCGCGGCAGCGGCGGGCATCGTCGAGCGCCAGGGTTGGCCAGCCCTGACCATGAGCGCGCTCGCCGAACAGGGCGGCACCAGCCGGCAGCTGGTCTACCAGCACTTCCCCAGCCTGGACAAGCTGCTCGCGGACACCGCCTGGTACATCTTCAACGACACCATGGCCGGCACCCAGGCCTCAATCAGCGCCAACCCCGGCAGCCTGCAGGAGGCGGTGAAATCGGCCGAGGCCGTCACCCTCGATCTTTCTCCGGGCCTGGGCGACGCGCTCTGGCAGTTGATCGCCGGCACGGCGGGCGGCTCGCCGGAACTCGAGCGGATGCGCATCGGCTTCCGCGATTTGATCGGTGGGCTCTGGGCCAAGCCAGTGCGCAAACAGCTGGGCCTCGGCCTGGCCGATGGCAAGGCCTACGCCTGGATGACCATGATGGCCTTCTGGGGCATGCGCCAGCTGGTGCGCGACGGGGTGATCTCGCGCAGCCAGGGCGTGCGCCTGTTCAACCAGATGCTGGAGCGCATCGTCCGCCCCTGAGGGCGGACACGCGATCCGCCGCTACTTGCGCAGCTTGCGGCCGGCCAGGGTCTGCGGACGGAAGTAGGCATCGTCGAAGCTGGCGCCGAAATCCGGGAAGTCGTCGCCGGTGTAGCTGGCGGTGACGAAGTAGCGGCCGCTCTGCAGGTCGTAATGCACTTCCGGACTGCCAGTGGTGGCCGGCACGAACGGGAAGGTGGCCAGATGCGCTTCCTGGTAGCGCCAGAGCTGGTCGCGGTCGTCGTAGCAGTCCACCGCCGCGATGCTCCAGCTGTCTTCGTCGACGTAGAACATCCGGCGCCGGAAGCTGTGACGGACCCCGGGCTTGAGACTGGCCTCGACCACCCAGACCCGGTGCAGCTCGTAGCGGCTCAGCTCGGGATTCAGCGCGCCCTTGCGGATCAGCTTGTCGTAGCTGACATCTGGCGCCAGCAGACGCGTGGAGTTGTAGGGGATGTAGATCTCGCGCTTGCCGAGCAGCTTCCAGCTATAGCGGTCGAGCGCGCCGTTGTACATGTCGGTCTGGTCGTTGAACATCAGACCGTCCGCCGAGGCCTTGGGATTGTCGTAGCCGACATTGGGCGCGCGCCGCGTGCGCCCCAGCCCCGGGTTGTAGATCCAGGCGCTGCGGCCACCCTCGGTCTGGTCGGTGCTCTCGTGCACCAGCAGCAACTGGCCGGCGATGCGCTTGGGCGAGAGCACTTCCTGCAGGTAGTAGAGGATCAGGCCGTCTTCAATCGGGCTCGGCGCCTTCGGGTCGCCGTACTTGAGCTTCACGTCCTCGACGATGCGCGCCAGCTGGTAGCTGCCGTCGCGGGCGACGATCACCTCGTTGTTGTAGCGGCGCACCGCGCTGCCACGGAACTTCAGCTTGTGGTTCCAGATCACCTCGGCGCCGTTCTGCGGAATCGGGAACGGCACGCCCAGCTTGGCGCCACTGAGCTTGTCGGTGCCTTCGAGCCGGGCATTGACCGCGTTGGCGCGGGTCGCGGCTTCCACCGCCGGCAGATTGAACGCCGGTCGCAGGCTGGGGAATACCCGCATCTGGAACTCCGGCACCTGCTCCAGCAGCGCGCGCTGGCCGGCGGTGAGCTGCGCCGCGTACTGGGCGGCATTGGCCTTGCTGATGACGAAGCGCGGCTTGTCGCCGGCGTCCTTCGGCGCCAGCGCCGCCTGCACCGCCTCGGGCTGCTTCTGCCGCAGGGTCTGCAAGTCGCCGTAGCGCAACTGCATCTGCTCGGGGCGATAGCTCTTGCTCCCGGTCCAGGCCGGGATGGTGCCGGCGGCGTTGCCGGCAGCCTCGGCGCCCGAAGGCGTCAGCGTGGCGCCCAGCTTCGCCGCCTCGGCGGCGCTCACTGCCGCCGTCGCCGGGCCGGCGACCAGTGCACCCAGGCAGAGGGCATAGGCCCACGCGTTCTTGGCATCCATCGTTCTCTCCTCCCGGCCGGAGCCGGCGCCCGTCTTGCGGGCTTTTTGACTGTGTGTAAACTTTACATCCTGTAAATCGTTAGTCAAGACGAATCGCGCGCCAGTCTGGCGACGCGGCGCAAGACCGGCCAGCCAGGCCGGCGCATGGCTAGAGGAGCGAGATGAACAAGACACTGTGGCTGGCCGCACTCGGCCTGTGGTCGCTAGGCGCTGGCGCGGTGGATTTCGACCTCGGCCCGGCGAGCGGCGCACTCAACACGCGGATCTCGCTGGGCGCGGCGGTGCGTACCGAGGGCCGCGACTACCGGCTGATCGCCAAGCTCGCCAACCCCGGCCAGCTCGGGCTCTGCGACGCCGACGACTGCCAGTCGCAGACCGGCAGCGCCGCCCCCAATCAGCGACTGGTCGATGCCCGTGGCGCCTTTTCCGGCGTCAACGAAGACAACGGCAATCTCAACTACGACCGTGGCGACTGGGTCAGCGCGCCCTTGCAGTTGCGGCCCAAGCTGGAGCTGGTCTGGGGCGACTGGCAGTTCCAGGCTTCGGGCCTGCTGTTCTACGACTTCGTGAACACCGGCTTCGACGACTACCACGCCGATACCAAGTTCCAGCCGCAGCGCACCCCTCGCTCCGACGATGTCGAGTCGCTGTTCGCCAAGCGCCATCGGCTCGGAAACCTGTTCGTCGCCGGCAGCTTCGAGCTGGGCGGCCACGAATTGCTGCTGCGCCTGGGCAACCAGGTGCTGAACTGGGGCGAAGCCAATCTGGTGCAGTTCAACACCCTCTCGGAATGGGCGCCGCTGGACGCGCCGATGCTGGCCATGCCCGGCGCCGAACCCAGCCAGTTGCAGCTCGCCACGCCGTTGGCGGTGGCCAGCCTGACGCTCACCGACGCGCTGTCGCTAGAGGCGGTCTACCAATTGCAGTGGCGCGGCGCCAAGCTGCCGGCCGCCGGCAGCCTGCTGTCGTTCAGCGATGTCGCCGGCGGCGGCGAATACGCGATCCTCGGCTTCGGCAACTTCCACGAAGATCCGGACCGGCAGTTCCGGCCCGCCGGCCTCGCCTCGGCGATCTCGCAGGCCACCCGCACCGTCTACCTGCCCGACGAGGACTTCGGTGCCCCGCGCGACAGCGGCCAGTTCGGCCTGCGGCTCAACTACCTCGCCGACTGGCTCAACAACGGCACCGAACTGGCCCTGCACTATCTGCACTACCACAGCCGCTACCCGGTGCTGAGCGGCTACGCCGCCAATGCCAGTTGCACGCGCGACGCCAATGGCGGCGGTTTCGCGGGCGCCTTTCTCGCCTGCCAGGGCTTCAGCCAAAGCTTCAACCCCATCGGCCGCGAGCCCTTGCCGGTGGATACCGCGCGGCTGTTCCTCGACTTTCCCGAGGACATCGACCTGATCGGCCTGTCGTTCAACACCAACGTCGGCGACTGGGCCTTCTCCGGCGAGTACGCCTACCGCCCCAACCAGCCCTTGCAGATCCTGCAATCGGACGTGCTGTTCGCCACGCTCGGCCCGGCGTTTCCGGCCCAGGACATCCCCATCGGCGCCGCCAGCCTCACCGACCCCGCGCTGCTCGCCGGACTGCCACCGGCGCTGGCGCAGCCGCTGATGAGCTTGCAGGCCAGTCTGTTGCCGCAACTGCCCAGCGGAACCGGCTTCGTGCTGCCCGGCGAGAACAACGCGGTGCCGGATTTCCTCAGCCGCTACCGTGGCGTCACCATCAATGCCGGCGACTACATCCCCGGCTACGAGCGCCAGCAGGTCTCGCAGCTCAGTCTCACCGGCATCCGCACCTTCGCCGACAACCCGGTGGGGGCCTCGCAGATCTTCTGGGTGTTCGAGGCCGCCGCGCTCTACGTGCACGACCTGCCCAAGCGCGGCGAGCTGTACTTCGAGGGTGCCGGCGACCGCACCCATCCTTCGGCCGGCGCCGACGGCACCGGCAGCCCCGACGGCCAGCCGGACAGCCGCCACATCAATCCCACCCAGATGACCTCGGGCTTCGCCACCAGCTTGGCCTACGGCTACCGCAGCCTGCTGCGACTGAGCTACAACGACCTGCCCGGCGGCATCACCATCAACCCGGCGCTGGTCTGGCTGCACGACCTCAAGGGCACCTCGCCGGCACCGATCATCAACTTCATCGAAGGCCGTCGGGTGCTGCTGAGCAATGTCACCGTCGAGTTCCAGGACGACTGGTCGGCCGGCCTCACCTACCAGGTGTTCGACGGCGGCGGCACCCGCCACCGCCTGAGCGACCGCGACAATCTTTCGCTCTACGTCGCCAAGGTGTTCTGAGCCCAGCAGCTAGGCCGTCGCTGCGATCTCCCAGCAGGCGGCGGTGAAGCACACCTCGCCATCGCGCAGGAACGGCGCGAACGCCGGACGCACCGTGGCGATCAGCCGCTCGCGAAGATCCGGCGCCAAGCTCGGCCACAGGCGGCCGAGGTTGCCCAGCCGCGTGAAGTAGGGTTCCAGCGCCGACTCCGGCATCCGGCACTCCATGTCCAGGGGCGTGATTGCGACATCGCGCCAGCCGGCCTCCTCCAGCAGCAGCCGCACCCGCGCGCGATCGGCGAAGGCGAACTGGCCCGGCGCATCCGGCGCGCGTGGTGGCGACGCCGGCAGCAGCGGTGCCGCCGCGCGTTCGGCGGTGGTCATGAAGGCGTTCTCGCCCGGATGCCGCCAGGCGATCAGGTGCAGTTGCGCCGCCGCTCGCGCGGCGCGGCGCAGGTTGCCGAAGGCCGCCACCGGATCGGCGAAGAACATCACGCCGAAGCGGGAGACGATGCGGTCAAAGCGGCCGGGCTCGAAGGCGTGGTGCTCGGCGTCGGCACACAGAAAGGCCACCGGCGCGCGGGTCCGCTGATGCCGCGTCCGCGCCTGGGCGTGCGCGATCATCGGTTCCGAGATGTCGATGCCCAGCACCTGCCCCCCTGCGCCAAGACACTGCGCCAGCGCCAGGGCGGTGGCGCCAGTCCCGCAGCCGATGTCCAGCACCGTCTGGTCGGCGCCGTCCGCCAGCGCGGCGACCAGGCGCGTCTCGAAAGGCCGGAACAACGCGTCCAGCGTCGCCTGCAACTCCACCCAGGCCGCGCCGGCCACGCCGTTCCAGAGCCGCGCCTGTTCGTGATCCTGCCGCTGTTCCATCGTCATCGCTGCCTCCGCAGAACGCTTGTCTTGCTGTCGTTGGAGCGGCACTGTGCCAACTCAAGTCCACTTGAGGTCAAGACCGTGCAGGAACTCGACATCGGCGAGGTCGCGCGGCAATCGGGGCTGGCCGCCTCGACCCTGCGCTACTACGAGGCGCGCGGCCTGATCCGGGCCCTGGGGCGACGTGGCCTGCGGCGCAGTTTCGGCGTCGAGGTGCTGGAAAAGCTGTCGCTGATCGCGCTCGGCCAGGCGGCCGGCTTTTCACTGGCCGAGATCGCGGCGATGTTCGCGCCGGACGGCCACTTGCAGATCGACCGCCCGAAGCTGCTGGCGCGCGCCGATCAGGTGGACCGCAGCATCCGCCGGCTGACGGCGCTGCGCGATGGTCTGCGCCACGCGGCGGTGTGCCAGGCCCCCAGCCATCTGGAATGCCCCAGCTTCCGGCGCCTGATGCAGGCCGCCGCGCGCGGTGCGATCCGCAGCCCGGAGCCGGCGGATACGAAGGCGCCGCTCAGCCTTCCGACTGGCGCTCGAACCAGTCGACGCAGGCGGCCGCCTCCAGCACCGGCCTGAGCGCCTGCCGGCTCTCGGCCGGCAGCAGCGCCCAGCGCCGCAGCAGTTCGGCACGGCACTTTTCCTGGTAGCCGAACGGCGCCTGACGGAATTCCTGGCCACGGATGTTCGCCACCAGTTCGCTCCGGCCTGCGGCCAGCGCCTGCTGGTTGGCGCTGAGGAAGGGCAGGTATTCGGCGCCGATCATTTCCAGCAAGCCGGCGCGGGTGCTGGCGAGCAGCTCCGGCTTCCACTCGCCGTCGATGCCGGCGGCATCGTCAAGGGTAATCACCCAGGCTTCCACCGCCGGCGCGCGCTCGCGGCAGACGCGCTGCGGCCAGGGGTCGAGGCTGAGCTGGGCGAGCTGACCGTAGAGCGCGAAGTCGGCCAGCGAGGGCCGGCTGCCGAACAGGAAACGGCTGGCCGAGACCGCCGGACCGAGCAGATCGAGCAAGCGCTGGTAGCTGGCCTCGATCAGCGGCGCATTGGCCGGTGTGCAACCGACCATCGCCATGCGACTGCGCTGGCGGTCGTGAAAGAACTTCGCCGCCTGCGTCAGCGCCGGGCCATGCGCCTTGGGCAGGCTGTCGCGGACGATCCACTGCGCGGCCCAGAGCGCGGTAGCGTCCTCGAACCAGCGGTAGTGGAACATCTGCTTCGACACCCACTCGTCGGCGAAATCCTCGATCAGGTGACAGAGGAAGGCCTGCGCGGGATCGTCGGGAATGATCGAGCGCTCGCCCGGATGGCGCTCTTCCAGCCAGTAGGCCAGCGGCGTCGAGTCCACCCGCCATTCGCTCTCCTCCGGCGCCCGCAGCATCGGCACCAGCTTGGGCCGGACATGGGCGACTTCCGGCAGGGTGTCGGCGCTGCCGACCTTCCAGAGATGCGGCAGGCGCCGGTAGCGCAGGATCGCGCGCAGCTTGCGCGAATAGGGCGAGGGGTTGGCGCCGATCAGGCGGTAGGGTTCCAGAGTCATGGTGGCGAATCCCAGGGTGTGCCGGAAAAGTAGAAGCGCAGACGCTGCGCCAGGCTCAGGTCGCGCCGGGGGCCGGCCAGCGCGGAGTCGATGACGGCGGCCTCGGGCAGGATCGGCGCGGCGGCCAGACACTCACTGATGCCGAGCCCCTGCAGACGGGCATCGACGCGCGCACGGGTGCCGGGCGCCAGCAGCGCGTAGGACTGCCGCAGCGTCGCCAGGCAGCGCGCGCGGTAGCGGATCGCCGGCAGGCGCGGGTAGTCGATCCCGCCGTAGTGGCCGTCGAAGTGGCGGGCACCGGCGGCCAGTGCGGCGGCGTTGTCTTGCAGGTAGGGCAGATAGGCACGACCAAGATCATTGAAGATCGGCGTCCAGGCCGCGTCGCTGAAATCATCGAGAGCGGTCTCGCTCCAGTCCTCGGCGCCGCTGTTCCACAAGCGCGTCACCCAGGCCCAGACGCGCGGCGCGGTTGCCGCCATCAGCGCCGCCGGACGCGGGTCCTGCGCGTAGTGGCGGAACATCGGCCCGAACCAGGCGATGTCCACCAGGCTGGGCCGGTCGCCCAGCAGGTAGCGGCGATGCTCCAGCAGATTCTCCAGCCAGCCGAGCGCCCGTGGGTAAAGCGCAGCGATGGCCTCGAAGTTGCTGGCGCGCACGCCATCGCCGCGCAGGTAGATGCGCTGCTGGCGCTTGCGGAAGTACAGGCCCATCGCCCAGGCGGGATGCGGCGTGCCGGCCGACAGCTCGGCGCCCAGGCGCGCGCCCAGATAGCGCGCGTTGTCCGGCCAGGCCCAGCGCCAGAACATCGCCGGCCGCCACTGCCACTCGTCGCAGTAGTCCTCGATCAGCGCCGACAGGAAGGCGCGATACGGGTCGTCCGGGATCAGTGCGCGCTGCGGGTTTTCGGCGTCCAGCCAGCGCAGCAGCGGCGTGCTGTCGCAGAGCCAGAGGCCGTCATCGCGGCGCAGCGCCGGCACCTTCATCCAGCCGGTATTGGGCAGCACCTCACGCAGCAGGATGTCGGGCGTGATCCGCACCCGCTCATAGGCAATGCGCTTGGCGCGCAGGGCGCCCTCCAGTTTGCCGCTGAAGTAGGAGACGTCGGAGAGATAGACGCGGTAGCGCTGCTTCTCGCTCACAGCGCGCCCTCTTCGCTAACCAGTTCCCCCTCTCCCCCAGCCCCTCCCCCACGAGGGGGCGAGGGGAGAACAACAGGCCGCGCGCTGATTCCCCTCTCCCCTCGTGGGAGAGGGTGGCGCGCAGCGCCGGGAGAGGGGGAGCGCGCTTTCATCAAGCGGCGGCCTTCACATGCAGGCCCACCCGCTCCAAGCGGAAGTCCTGCTGAAAGTGCATCGCCTCCGGCGCGCCGCGCTCCGCCGCCCAGGCGTCGACCGAGGCCCGCTCGGCGGCCGGCAGCGCGCGGTAGACATCGAGGATGCGCTGCTGCATCCACAGCGTGTAGGGCATCGCCATGCGCCGGTAGCGGCCGTCGGCCATCGGGAACTCGATCTCGCCCAGCGCGCGCGGCAGCCGGCGGCCGGGCTTGAGCTTGGGCAGGAACTTCTGCACCTCGTCGCGGATGCCGGCAAGCATCGGGTAGAACTCGCCGAAGATGGCGTCGAACACCGGGTTAAGCGTCTCCGGGATCGCATCGCCGGGCAGGAACTCGCCGCTGCCGGCCTTCACCGTATTCATCCGCTCCACCCAGGCTTTGAGATGCGGACGCTTGGCGATCAGCTCGCGCTTCGGCCAGGGGTCGCGGCTGAGGTGGCCATACATAGGACCGAACAGGCCGAAGTCGGCGACCGAGGGCTTGCTGCCGAACACAAAGGGCAGCTTCGCGAAGTGGGCATCGAGCACGTCGAGCATGCGCTCGGTCCAGCGCTCCTGCACTGCGTACTGCGCCGGGACGATGCCGACGCTGGGCAGATAGCCGCGCAGCGTGCCCGCCACGTAGGCGGCGATGCGCTTCTGCGCGAAGGCCGGGAAGTGCGGCAGCAGCGCCTTGCCGGCATCGTGCTCGAACAGCGCGTAGTTCTCGGGATAGACCCAGCGGTAGTGCATCGCCGGTGGGATCCACCACTCGTCCGCCCAGGCCTCGATCAGCAGCGCGGCGATGCGCTGGCGCGGCGTGGCAGGCAGCGTCGCGCCCTGCGGGAAGCGCTGCTCGATGATCTCGGCGATGTCCTTGGTGTCCTGCAGCCACTCGCCTTCCGGCGTGACTACCACCGGCATCACCTTGGCGCCGGTCTTCTTGGGGATGCGCCAGAGCAGATTGAGGGCATTCACCTCCTGGTCGATGAAGGGCACGTTCTTGTATTGCAGCAGCGCGCGGGTCTTGCCGCTGAAGAAGGACAGATGCCAACCGTGCATCACGTAAGGCTTGCTCACAGACGACTCCGCAGGAACAGGAAGGAGGCGGCGATGCCGCCCGGCAACAGAATGCCGATCAGCAGCGCCAGCGGCGGCGACTGCGGATCCAGCAACAGATTGAGCGTGCGCAGGCCGGCGAACAGCAGCAGCGCCAGCGCCTGGGCACGCAGGAAGCCGCGCAGGCCACCGTTGTCCAGCGCGTTGCCGAGCGTCAGTGCCAGGCCGAACAACTGGCAGCCGAGCAGGCCCAGGGTGCGCGCGGGTTCGTCCGGCGCGCCGGCCAGGGGCGCGAGGCCGAGGACGATCAGCAGCAGGCTCGCAATCCGCAGGGCCAAGCGGTAGCGCCACAGCCAGGCTCGCGCTCCCGGGCCGCTGTAGGCGCCGGCGGTTGCCGCCTCGCTCATCGCTGGACGATGCCGCGCGCCGCGTTGGCAAAGGCCTCGCCGGCCTTGGCGTCCTTGCTCGGCTCGGGCAGCTTGAACGGCACGGCGATGCCCTTCTCGGCGGCCGGACGGGCGCGGATCGCGTCCAGCCAGCGGCGCAGGTGATCGAGGCCGTCGATGCTGACGCCCGACCACTTGTAGGTACGCACCCAGCACCAGTTGGCGATGTCGGCGATGGAGTATTCGTTGCCGGCCAGCCACTCGGCCTCGCCGAGGCGGCGGTCGAGCACCTCGAACAGGCGCCGGCACTCGTTGTGATAACGCTCGATGGCCACCGGAATCTTCTCCGGCAGGTAGCGGAAGAAGACATTGGCCTGGCCCATCATCGGCCCGACGCCACCCATCTGGAACATCAGCCATTGCAGCGCCGCCATCCGCGCGCGCGGCTCGCCGGGCAACAGACGCCCGGTCTTCTCGGCGAGGTAGATCAGGATGGCGCCGGACTCGAACACCACCAGATCGTCATTGCCATGATCGACGATCACCGGGATGCGGCCGTTGGGGTTGAGCGCCAGGAACTCCGGCTTCTTCTGCTCGTTGGCGAGGATGTTCACCGGCCGCACGCTGTAGGGCAGACCCAGCTCCTCCAGGGCCACCGAGATCTTCCAGCCATTGGGCGTGGGCGCGGTGAACAGCTCGATGTCCGGCGGGGTCCGGGGCGTATCCTGGCTCGCGCCGGCCGTGGTGGCAGTCATACGGTTCTCCTCCGCTCTGGTGCCGAAAATTTACACTATGTAAACTCAGCTACAGAATCCGGTCAATAGTCCGCACCCGAAGGCGCCATGGAAACCCTGATTTCGCTGCCCATCGCCGGCCTCAAGCCCAGCTTCAAGTCGCGCGTCGCCGAACGCATCGCCGGCTCCCGCGATCCGCTGGCGCGCCTGCGCGCCGGCCGCGCGCTGGAGCTGTACTACGAGGTCGGCGACCCGCATTCGCAGCTCTGCGCCGCGCTCGCCCGCCGGCTGCTGCCGCGCCTGCGGCTGCCGCTGCACATCCATCTGGTGCCGTCACCGACGGAGAACACCTATCCCGAGGAAGCGCGCCAGCGCGCCTTCGCCAGCCTCGACGCCGCCCGCATCGCCCCCTGCCACGAGCTGCCCGCGCCGCTGCGCCTGAGCGAGGAGCAGCAGCGCGCCCTGCAAGCGCGGCTCGCCGCCTGCACCGGCAATGCCGCCGCCTTCTTGGACGCCGAGCGCGCCGCGCTGGAGGCCTACGCCGCCCGCCGCCCGATACCGCCGGGGCCGAGTGCCGACGGCGTAGTGACGCAATCCCTGCTGGCCGGCAATGCCGCCCGCCGCGAGCGGCTGGGCCACTACCTGCCGGCGATGTGGCAGTACCGTGGCGAGTGGTTCTGGGCACTGGACCGCCTGGAGTTTCTGCACGCGCGACTCAGCGCCGATCAGGGGCTCACCGACACGGCACCGCTGTCGGTGCTGGATACCAGCCGCTTCCAGGCCGCTCCCGTCGCGGGCGACGCGCCGCTGGAGTTCTGGTTCAGCTTCCGCAGCCCCTATTCCTATCTCGCCGCCGTCGAGATGCTGAGAGCCCGCGCCCGTGGCCTGCACGCCAAGCTGCAAGTGCGGCCGGTGCTGCCGATGGTGATGCGCGGCCTGCCGGTGCCGCGCGTGAAGCGCCTCTACATCGTGCGCGACGTGAAACGCTGCGCCGACGCGCAGGGTATTCCCTTCGGCCGCATCCACGATCCGGTCGGCGCCGGCGCCTTCCGGCTGCTCACCGTCTTCCCCTACGGCGCCGATACCGACACCCAGTTGCGCTACTGCGCCCTCGCCGGCCAGAGCGTCTGGGCCGAGGGGATTGACGTGAGCACGGATGAAGGCCTGCGCACGGTGTTCGAGCGCTGCGGCCTGGACTGGAGCGCCGCCCAGCAGAAACTCGCGCAAGGCATCGACACCCGTCAGGCCGAGGCCAATCGCGAAGCGCTGTTCGCCGCCGGCCTTTGGGGCGTGCCCAGTTTCCGGCGCGGCGAGTTCACCACCTGGGGGCAGGATCGGTTGTGGATGTTGGAGCGGTTGGGATAACGCGTGCGATGGGCGCCGATAGCCTCGGACTAGCGGCGGCCGATGCCCGACCTTCTATTCACTCAAACCGTCGCGTCCCGGTAGGCCTTCAGCACCGCATTCATTCGGGTTTGCCAGCCCGCGCCCAGTCCGCGATACCAGGCGAGCACATCCGCATCGAGGCGCAAGGCAATCTGCTCTTTTCGCTCGTCCTCAGCTTTCACCGGGCGTCCACGCTTTGCCCGCAGCTCCGCTACGCCCCGATGAGGCGTAGCGCCTTCCCAGAACGACAGGACCGAGGCCTTCTTCTTGGTGTCATAGGGCACATCAGCCTTGGGGGTAGACGCGGAAGTACGCTTCTTGTTCATGGGGTTCTGCCTCTCTACAGGAAATCATTCGTGGTCCGTCCTCGCGGTCGGTCCACACCAGCACCACGACCCGCCCTTTCAACCAGCCCAGACTTACCAGACGCTGTTCGCCGTAGAACTTGCGGGTGTCTTCGCGGGTAAGCATCGGCTCGTCAAAAACGGCGTCGCAAGCAGCCAAATCAATCTCATGCTTGCGCAGGTTCTTTTTCCGCTTGGCGGGGTCGTAAGCCACGGTAATTATCGTATATGCAATTAATTGCAAGGACAACCGCAGTCAGCGCATGACCAAGCCCTGGTCGGAGCCGGCGCGCTGCGGCTGCGCGCGGTGTTCGAGCGTTGCGGTCTCAACTGGAGCGCCGTCCAGCAAGAGCTCGCGCAAGGCATCGACACCCGTCAGGCCGAAGCCAATCGCGAAGCGCTATTCGCGGCCGGACTGTGGGGCGCGCCCAGCTTCCGACGCGGCGAGTTCACCACCCGGGGGCAGGATCGGTTGTGAATGTTGGATCGACTTGCTAGCACCTGATTGATGGGTCTGAGAGACTGGACTGACGATGGGGTGAGGACCCCGCATCAGCCAACAACTCAGGGATCAACAATGGCACGCAGAAAATCCAGCGCCGAGGGCGCTGCTGTTCCTGCAACAGGCTCAGACGAGAACGTGATCGCAGCTCGTGGACGAACACTAGTTTTCATCAGTCACGACAGCAGAGACTCTGATCTGGCGGAAGCCTTCGAAAATCTTCTTTCTGACGTTAGTGGCGGAACACTTAAGTCGTTTCGCTCCTCGGACAAAAAAGGAACCTCCGGGATCGAATTCGGCACCGAGTGGTACAAGGCGATCATGTCTCAGCTCGGAGATGCTACCGACGTCGTCGCCTTGCTGACGCAACACAGCATTGACCGGCCATGGATTCTCTATGAAGCCGGGGTGGCCAAAGGGAAGTTGGATACGAACGTGCTTGGAATTGCACTCGGCGTCCCACTAGAGAAAGTGAGCTCAGGGCCTTTTGGGCAATTTCAGAATTGCGGCGACGACGAAGACTCGCTAACGAAGCTGGTGATCCAGCTAATCAAGCGCAACCCTGACGCCTCTCCACGAGAAGCAGCCGTACGCATGCAAGTAGGGGTTTTCCTCGAACACGTAAAAAAGTTACTCGCTTCAAAAGGGAAGTCCACGACTCGTATCGAAACCGATGAGCCGAGCGTCGCCAAGCTCTTCGAAGAAGTGAAGGTGATGGTTCGTGAGCTGCCAGAACGAGTCGATGATCGAGTCCGCTCCGTTACGAAGCGGGGATCAATGCGTCGGGGGCGACGAATACATCCGATGATGTTTGAGGAGTTTCTTTTCCACCCAGCATTCAGAGAAACCAAACATGGCGCAGCAGCGGGATGGCTGCTGTTTATATCCCTCTTGCGCGAGGACTATCCGTGGCTCTACGAACTTGGCTTGGAGATGTATCACGCCTTGCGCAATGGAGACCAGAAGCTGGTTGCTGAGGCTCGCCATAACCTGATGGCGATCCTGGAGGTTACGGCACACGGGCCGTTCTTCCACGAAATGTTCCGGGCAGACGATGAGGAACTCTTCTTCATGGTGAAGCACCTTCCTCAGATGGTGGAACGATTCCTGGAGCGGTCTGTGATCAGACCTCGCTCAAAGCCCGATAAAGCCAAGGTTTCCGAAAGCGGGAAGGTGGATGAATAGCAAGCGCAGCCCCGGATGCAATCCGGGGCCTTCTCCTCACAGCAGGCGCCAACCCGGATTTCATCCGGGCTACTTGGATGCTCACCCGAGAATCTAGGCTTGCCACTCCGGCAGCCAGGCTTCACCACTCAGCATCGGCAGTACTGCGAGGTCTTGTGCCGACAACGCTCGCGCCTGCGCACACAGCTCGCTCCAGGTCCGCAGTTGAAACCGCTTCACCACCGAGCGCGCGGGCGCGTCGCGCCAAGCGAACTCGAACAAGTCGCGGCCGCGCTTGAAGGCGGCTTCGTTACGCGGGCCACGTGGCGATACCGAAGCAGCAGCAGCCGCGTTGGCGCGCATCAGCGGAATGAAATCGCGCTGCACCCAGGCCAGCAGCGGCGCGAGGTCGGGGTGCAGTCGCAGCTCGCCATGGGTGTCGACATGGCGCCCAGCCGCAATCGCACCTAGCCAGCCGCGCAAGCGTGGCGCGCGCTCGTGCAGGCGGCGTTCAGAGCTGGGGTCGCTGAGGTTCATGCCGAGCTGGCCGTAGAGCGCGGCGTCGGCGAGCGTGAAGCGCTCGCCCAGCAGATAAGGCTGCTGCGAGAGCAGGCGCTCGGCGGCATCCACCAGTTCGTCCCAGGACTGCTCCAGGCGCCGATGCGTGGCGGGAAAGCCGGCACGCGCCGGTGGATCGGCCCAACGGCCGGGCGACCAGCGTTTGCTGTCTGGGGCCACCGAAAACAGGTAGGGCAGGCGCCGCGTCTGGCGCTGCGAGAAACTCTCCGCGATCAGCGGCTGCGCGAAGCCCGGCACCAGGCTGCGGAACTCGCGCGCCAGCCGCTCGCCGGCGTCGTTGTCGCCGCGCGACACCACCCAGCGGTGGTGATGCACGAGATAGAGGCCGACTTCGTCGAGCGCCTCCTCGATGAGCTTGCAGACGAAGGCCAGCAGCGGTTCGCGCGGAATCAACGGCTCGGCGGCGGCGGGCGGACGCGCGTCCAGCCAGGCGGCGATGCCGCTGCTGTCGTAGTGAATGTCGCCATCCGCCGTGAACAGATAGGGCACCAGCGGGTACTCGTCGTCCGGCTGCGCGGACGGCCAGCGCTTCACCGTGCGCCGCGTCTGCGCAATACGCAGGCGCGTCATCAGCCGGAGATTCTCGAGAGCGGTGCCGCCGTCCGGCCGCCGCTCGGTCGGCAAGCCGGCGTGCTGGCACAGGGCTTCCAGCTTGAGAAAGAAGGGCGACAGCTCCGAGCCCCAGAGCAGCGCGGGCTTCATCTCAGACTTTCGCGTTGCGCCTCGGCTTGGGCGACATGCGCGCCATCATGCGGTCGAGCACCGAGGGCATCACCCGCTTGGTCCAGTAGCCCGACAGCGCGTCGCGGCCGACCACCACCAGCGGCCGGTTGCGGCGGGCGGCGGTGAGCGTCTTGCGGGCAACGGTGACCGCTTCGAGGTTGTTCTTCACGAACCAGTTCTGCACGAATTTCTGCGTGCGCGCGTTGTCCATGCGGCCGAACAGCTTCAGCTTGCCGGCGATCGGCGTCTTCACGAAGCCGGGGCAGACGGTGGTGACGCCGATGCGCGAGCCGGCCAGCTCGGCACGCAGGCTCTCGCCCATCGCCACCACCGCCGCCTTGGTGCTGCCGTAGGCGCCCAGGCCGTTGAAGCCGACCAGGCCGGCGGCGGAAGCGATGTTGACGATCTGGCCGGCGCGCTCGCCGCGCGCAAGGCTGCCAGCGCGCGCCAGCATGGCCGGCAGCACCGCGTTCATCACCCGCACCACGCCGAGCACGTTGATCTCGTGCAGGCGCCGCCACTCCTCCATCGGCACCTCGTGCAGCAGGCCGGCGCTGACGATGCCGGCGCTGTTCACCACCAGATCGGCGGCCGGCGCCAGCGCCGCTATGGCGGCGGGCAGGCGGGCGATGTCGTCGTCCTTGGCGACATCGGCGGAGAGCGTGGCGACCTCGGCGGCGCCGAGCTGGCGCAAGGCTTCGGCGGCGGTCGCCAGCGTCGCCGGATCGCGGGCCACCAGCAGCAGGCGTGCGCCTTCGGCGGCGAGCAGCTCGGCGATGGCCAGCCCAATCCCGCTGGAGCCGCCGGTGATGACGCAGAGTTTGTTCCTGTAGGTTTTCGTGGGCATGGCGGAGCTGCGTAGTTTGAGAGTGTGTTGCCCCCTCTCCCCTACCCCCTCTCCCACGAGGGGAGAGGGGAAAGCGGTCAGGGGTTGAGGGTCAGAGCTTGTGAAGAAACCGTAGCGAGCATGCCCAAGCGCAAGGAGCCAAACCGACTAAAGGTTTGGCCAGCGCAGCAACCGCAGCGCACTTGTGTGCGTGAGGATTGCGAGCAGCGCATGGCTCTTGGCCCAGCGTCGGGACTGGCAGTGCCAGTCCCGCTTAGGCCAAGAGCGCGATTGGGCAGCGCAGTAGGTTTATTCACTGGCTCTCGTACCAGACCGGCGAACCCCACACGCGCTCCTCCAGCGTGGCGAAGATATTCTTGCCGGTGAAGCTGCCGGGCTCACCTTCCATGCGGCAGCAGCCTTCGTAACCGGCAAAGCCGGACTCGGCCGGGAAGATGCCATTGGCCGGGCTCAGCGCGGCGCAGTCCACGCCCTTGCTGACGCAGAGCTGGGTGCTCCAGCGGCAGCTCGGAATCTCCCGCGCGCGGGCATACCAGTAGGCGTCGCGGTCGGCGTGGAAGTCCGGGTCCTGCCAAGTGAGGCAGAGCTGCTCGGGGTGCAGGCCGGGGGCCACCGAGCAGTCGGGCGCCGGGCGCTGCACCGGATGACTGGTGTGGGCCACCGCCTCGTAGGCGCGCACCTTGGGCTCGCCGCCGGCATTGAGCGTGCCCTTGATCAGGTCGATGGCCTGTAGCGGCAGCGTCGCCTCGCCGGCGCCGCCGAGATCCTGCATGGCCCAGACGCTGATGTAGGGCGCGCCGGCGCCGGCCGGCCGGGGTGGCAGATCGCCGCCCATCACTGCGCCGGTCGCGGCGGTGACGCTCTCGCCGCCCTGCGCCAGCTTCGCGCAGATGTCGGCCGGTGGCGGCGTCCAGCTCACCTGCATGCGGATGCGCAGACGCGGGCCGGAGGTGCCGAAGGTCTCGCCCCGGTGCAGGGCATCCCAGATCTGGCCACGGGTGTTCTCCGCCGACCAGACGCCGGCCAGGCCGCCGCTGCCGAAGCCGCGCGCGCGGTCGAGGAACACGCGGTTGGTGCAGTTGCCCGGGTCGCTCGGGTCTTCCGGGTTGATCGGCCGGTTGCTGTTGTCGCAGTCCCACATGCCGAGGTGGTCCTTGGGCTCGTCTTCGAGCACGCCCCCGTGGCCGGGATAGGCGCGCTCGCGCGCCATGCCGGGCGTACCGTTATGGGTGTCGGTGGAGGCGATGATGCCCTGGCGATAGGGGTTCAAGCCCAGGATACCGCGCAGGCTGAGGCCCTCGGCCATGGCGTTGCGGTAGTAGTCCAGCGGCGTGGTGCAGTTGGCGGCCGGGCCGGAAGCGCCGTCGGGGCCGGCGGTTTCGCAGATGCGGGTGAGATAGGTCGGCGCCTGCCGCAGCGAGCAGAAGCTCGGATCGCGCGCCGGGTCGCCGCCGCAGTAGCGCGCGCAGGCCGGCGGATCGTCGGGCAGGCCGGCGCAGACGTTCTTGCTCAGCTCGAAGTCGCAACTGCTTTCCTCGCCTTCCAGATAGCCACCCTCCAGACCGGCAGCGCACTCGGAGCCGCCCTTGTGCTGGTAGATCTCCAGCACCCGGTCGTAGCCACGACGCAGTTCGGCGTCGCCCCGGGTGAGCGCCACGCCGTCACGGCCGGGCGGCAGACCGGTGGCGAAATCGGTGGGCAGGAAGAAGCGGCCGTCGGAAAGATTGCTGCTGTGCGGAATGGTCAGCGCCTGGCAGCCGGCGGTGCCGCCGCACTCGGTCTGCAAGTGATCGAACAGCATCCACTCGTCGTTGGCGTTTCGGTCGTCGATGCCGGTGAGCGGCGTCACCGAGCTGAACACCACGTCCGGCACCTCGCTGCTGTCGCCGCGAAAGATCACGTTCCGGTGCAGCATCTGGCCGCGCTTGTTGGAGCTGAACTCGTAGCCGTGCAGCGTCGAGAAGCTGCAAGGGCGGTACTCCTCGTCGGTGATCGCCTTCTGCGCCGCCCAGGCCGGGCGCTCGGTCGGGCTTTCCGCCAGCAGGGTCTGCACCAGAACCTGGAACGGCGTGGTGGTGCCCTCGACGAAGGCACGGATGTCGCCACGGATGCGGCCGCCGATGATCTCGCAGACCGGGTTGGTGCCTGCGGGAATGTTGCCGCCCAGTTCGCAGAGGGTGCGGAAGGCACCGAGAAACTCGGCATGGTCGGTGACCGCCGCGAAGTCCAGCGGCCGGTCGAGCTGCTCGAAGTGAGTGACGGTGTTGGGATCGGTATCGCCCGAGGGATAGCCGCCCGGCTCGCCCTGGGCGAAGCGCAGCGCCTCGCGCGGGCCGTTGATGGAGTTGAAGAAGTAGGCGTCGAAGGAGTCGCTGGTGTGGACATGCAGATCGCCGTACAGCGCCTGCTTGCGGCCGGCGAGCACCGGGCCGCATTCGCCCTGCACCACCTCGGGATCGGTAGGCGTCACTGGCGTCGGCAGCTCCGGCGCGGTGGAGGAGCCGCAGGCCGCCAGCAGCGCCGCGAATACCGTCAGACCCAAGCGAGAGAAGAGAGTCATGCGTTTGCTCCAGTGAAGACCACGGCCGCGCGTTGCAGCAGCCAGTAGGCGGCGACGGCGCCATAGGCACTCAAGGCCAGCGGCGCGTAGCGCCACAAGGGCCGCGCCAGGGCGGCGAGGCCGAGCAGCGCCAGCACGAAGAGGATTTGTCCGAACTCGACGCCGAGATTGAACGCCGCCAGCGCCCAGACCTGCGCGCCTTCCGGCAGGCCGGTGGCGGCCAGCGCGCCGGCAAAGCCGAAGCCGTGCAACAGACCGAAACCGAAAGCGATGCTGGCCGGCCGGCGCTGCGCCAGGCCCTCGGCGCGGGTAGCCAGCTCCACCGCCAGCAGCAGGATGGAGGCGGCGATGCTCGCCTCCACCGCCGCCGAGGGCAGTTGCCAACCCGCGAGCGCGGCCCCGGCCAGGGTGATCGAGTGCGCCAGGGTGAAGGCGCTGAGCGTGCCGACCAGGCGAGCGAGCCCGCGCCCCGAACGCCGCCACAGCGCGAACAGGCCGAGCACAAACAGCAGGTGGTCCGGTCCACCGAGGATGTGCTCGACGCCCAGCACCAGGTAGTGCGCCACCGGCGGTGGTGGCGGCGTCTCGCTGCGCTGCCACTGCGGCCGGCTGGCCGAGAGCACCGCGTACTGCGGCTCGCCGTGCAGCGGCTCGATCAGCAGCACCGCGTCCGGCAATTGCACGTTGAAGCCCTGGAGCCCGAACTGGCCATCGAGGCCCTGCGGGCAGCGCAGCGTCCAGCGCAGCACCATGCCCTCGTCGGCCGGCTGCTGGCGCGGCTCGCCCAGGCGCTCGCAACTGGCCGGCCACTGCGGTTGCAGCGGCAGCAGGCGGCCTTCGAAGTCCTCGGGCAGGCGCAGGTGGCTGTCCCAGGTCTGCGCGTCGCGCTGGGTCAGACGCCATTGCGCGCTGCTCATGGCATGCGACCAGGCGAGGCTGGGGAGCAGGAGGAGTAGAGCCAGTACGGCGGACTGCCAACCACTGCTGCTCAGACTCCTCCCCCTGCTTGCGGGGGGAGGTTGGGAGGGGGGCGGTTTAGGGGAGGCGACGGCAGCCGCGGCGACTATGCAGCGAACGCCCCCACCCCAACCCTCCCCCGCGCGCGGGGGAGGGAGTAATGCGGCGGTGAACAAATTGCCCCGAAGCGCCAGCCCCCTCACGGCTGCGCACTCCCACTCAAGCCATAGCGCGCCTTCAGCCGCTCCAGCGCCAGCCGGGTCTGCGCGCGGCGTTGTTCCAGCAGCCAGTCGCGCTGGGCGCGTTCGCGCACGGCGGCGAAATCCGGGGCGCGGGTTTCGCGCTGGAGGATGCGTACGAAGTGCAGGCCCAGCGACGAAGCCAGCGGCCCTTGCCATTCACCCATCGGCAGCTCCCGCAACTGCTGCGCGAGCTGGCCGCCGAACAGGCGTTCCAGCTCGGCGGCATCGACGCCGTCCAGCCGGGTGCCGCCGGGATGCGGATCACTGAGCGTCGCCAGCTCCGTCGCGTCGGCAGTGGCCAGGCGCGGCGCCAGCGCGCTGGCATCCGCCGGCAGTTGATCGCCGTGGCGACCGCGCGAAAGGAAGACGTGCTGCAAACTCAGCCGCGCCAGCCCGCCGTAGCGCGAGGGATGCTGCGCCACCCAGTCGCGCAACTCGGCCTCTCTGGGCTCGGCGACATCGACGCCGGCTTCCAGAAGCAGGCGCATCTTCTGCACCAGACGGCGGCGCACGATCAGATCGCCGTCGTCGAGGCCGCGCGCCAGCGCCTCGCGATACAGCACCTCGTCTTCCAGCCACTGGCTGGCGTCCTGACCGCTGCCGGCCACCGCCGGCGCGCGCAGTTCCGGCGCGCGATGCCGCCAACCGTCCACCGCGAACAGCAGCGCGCCCAGCACCAGGAACAGCAGCAGCGCATGCCGCCGTTGCAGGGCGCTCAGGGCATCCAGTAAGCGCTGCAATCGCACCGGCTCAGGCTCCCGGGCGAATGAAGATGGGGCTAGACCAAGCCCGCTGCTGGACCTCGGACAGGCACTGGTCGTCGAGCGGCGTGCGGGCATCGCCGTGGCAGGGTTGCACCGCGATGCACTGGCCCTTGTCGTCGTACTCGCAACGCAGTTGCGCGCCGTTGATGGTCGGCTCGGCGCGTTGCAGGGCGCGGGCGTAATAGAGCACCTCGCCGCCCAGCGCCGGGTAGTCGGGGTCTTCGAACTCTGCGCTGCAACCCTGGCCGTTGTCGGCGCAGGCCAGCACCTTCCAGGGGTCTTCGATCAGCGGCTTGAGCGGATCGTGCAGATTCTGCTGGCGACGGATGCGGACGATCTCGATGCGCTCGATCGGCGTGCGCGCATCGCCGGGGTTGTAGCACTCGCCGCCGCACAGCTCCTGGATGCGGTGCGGACCAATCGCGGCCTCGGTCCAGGCCGGGCAGCCGGGCTTCTGCTCGTAGGCGCCGAGCGCCCGCACCTTGAAGCGCGGCACCTCGGTGCCGACCAGCTCCGAGCCCATGGGATGACGCTGGCCATCGCTGCCGATCAGGTCAAACCAGAGCAGCATGCGCGGGCCGGAAGTGCCGTACACCTCCTTGCGTTGCAGCGCGTTCCAGATCGAATCGCGGTCGCGGTGCGGCGCGTGCACCGCGACCAGGCCGCCGGTATAGAAGAACGAGGACTGCCGCTCGGTTTCGTTGACCTGCAGGAAGTTGAAGGGCGAGCCCTCCAGGCTGAACTCGCGCGGCGTACCGGGGTCGCCGGTGGGCTTGGCGCGCTCGACGAAACGCTGCTGCACCACGGCATTCAGCGCGCCGCGCGTCTCGGTGGCGCTGTGGCGATTGACCTGCTTGAAGCCGGTGCCGGCCTCGGCGGCGTGGTTGTCGCTGGAGCCGACAAAGCCGAAGTGGAAGCGCAGAGGGCCGCCGTCCTGCGGGTCTTTCTCCGCCGGATTGCTGTAGGCCATGATCGCCTGCACCGAGCTGCCCGGGCGGTGGTTGAATGGCGGCAGGAAGCAGTCGGTGCACTGGCCGCAGTTGAGCCAGTCTTCCGGCTTCACGTCGGCGACGGTGAGCTGCCCGGCGCGGCCGGCCTTGAGGTAGTTCTTCTTCACCGTCTCGACCTTGCTGGCGCAGTCGGCGGAGTCGGGATCTTCGCAGCGGGAGCGGATGATCTGCGCGGCGCGTTGGCAGCAGGGCAGGTAGTCGGGCGTGGCCTCGGGGCAGACCATTTCGCCATTGCCGTCGTAGGCCACCGCCTTCCAGTCGCGATAGGGCTCGGCATTGCCGTGGCCGGAGTAGATCTCGATCAGCTTCTGGCGCTTGGGGTCGTGCTGCGCCAGCGTGAGCTGCTTCTCCCAGCTCGAACCCGGCGGCGTGTAGTAGCCCCAGGTGGTGCCGTGCGGAATCACCAGCGCTTCGCCGCCCCATTCGTCGAGCTTGCGGAACAGCTCGCCGGGCGTGGCCGCTGCCTCGATGCACTGCGGCGGCAGCTCGCGGCTGTTGACGCCCTCGGCGCAGGCGGGAATCTCCGCCAGTTCACGACGCTTGTCCTGTTGCAGGAACTGCTGCTTGCGGTGCGGGAAGTCCGCCACGTAAGGCCCAAACAGCCGCTCCAGCGGCGGCTGCGGATCGTGGCGCATGGCCTTGAAGGCGAGACCACCGGCGATGATCGGCCGCGCCGGCACCAGCGCGTCGGCGGTCTCCTTGAGGATCACGTTCTTGTGGCCGTAGTGGGTCTCGGGGGTGTTGCCCATCTGCGTCCATTCCCAGCCGAGAAAGGCCACCAGATCGGGGTTGTCCGCCGGCCCGGCGGCCTGGTTACAGGCGCGCACGGTGTCCTTGATCATCGACCAGTGGCGGGGCGTCAGGCTCTCGGAGTGATCGGTGTGGGCGTAGAAGTCCAGTGCCGAGCAGTAGCGCGCGTAGTCGCAGGCATCGGCCGGCGGCCGCGCGCCGGGGCCGTGCATCAGCGGCAAGGCCCAGACGAAGGCATCCATCGAGAAGGTGGTGTGCACGTGCAGATCGCCGAACAGCACCTGGCCGTCCTCGCCGCTGCCGTCGGCCGGCGCGCTGTGCTGGGCGAGACGCTGGCGCAGGCTGTCTGGATCCACGCGCGCGGCGCTCAGGCTGCCCGCGCCTTCCGGGGCGACCTGGCGGTCCCACCAACCCAGCGCGGTCGCGACGACGATGCCGACCAACAGGCCGGTCAGGATTTTGGTTCTGGTTTTCATGGCTCCTCCACGGCGCGAATCCCGCAGACTTGCGGCCATTAAAGGTCCGTGGTTTACACTCTGTCAATATGTTTGGATATTCGATTTCGCGATTAGCCCTGGCCTGGGCCTCGGTACTGCTCGGCGGTCTGCTGGCGGCCGGCAGCCTGCTGTACGAGGGCCGGCCCGGCCGTCTGCCCGCCGATGCGGTGGCGCTGGTCGGCAGCCAGAGCATCGGCCGCGCGCAGTGGCTGCGGGCGGTGCAGGCGGTCGAAGGCGATCTCGGCCGACCGCTGGAAGCCGGCGAGCGCCGCGCCGTGCTCGACAAGCTGATCGACGAGGAGCTGCTGTTCCAGCACGCGCTGGACAGCGGCCTGGCGCGCGACGAACCCGGCCTGCGAAAGACGCTGATCGCGGCGCTGATCGACGCCAGCACCGCTGGCGGCCAGGTCGACGAAGCCGGCGCGCGCGCGCTGTTCGCCGCCGACCCCGGCCGCTTTGCCGCGCAGCCGCGCCTGCGGGTGGCGGCGGTGCAGGCGCCGGGCGACGCCGATCACGCCGCCTTGCTCGCCGTGCTGCGTGGCACTCAGACGCCGCCGACGGGCTGGAAGACGGTGGCGCTGCCGAAGCAGGCCCTGTCGCTCCCCCAGCTCGCCCACTACCTCGGCGGCGGCGCCAGCGAGGCGTTGCGGCAGGCGGCGGTCGATGAGCTGATCGGCCCCTTGCAGACCGGCACGCGCACGCAGTTCCTGCTGATTCTGGACCGCCAGGCCGACGTACCCGCCTACGAGGACGTGGCCGCAGCGGTGCGCGCGGAATGGGCGCGGCGCGAGGCCGAGCGTGCGCTGGCGGCGCTGCTGCAGCGCCTGCGCCGCAACGCCAGTCTGCGGATCAGCGATGCGCTCTGAGCCGGCCGGCTCGCGACCGCCGCCGCTGGCGTCCCTGGCGGCCTTGTGCCGGCGCTACGGTCGCCGGGCGGTCTGGGCGGCGTGGCTGCTCGCCCTGCCCGGCCTCGCTGCCGCCCACAGCCGCTCGGTGTCCTACGCGGACTGGACCCAAAGCGCCGACGGCCGCGAGCTGCGCCTGGAACTGCGCCTGCCGATGGTGGAACTCAACCGCGCCAGCCTCGACCCCGCCGATCCGGCACTGGCCGAAACCCTGGCGCGAGCGTTGCGCGAGGGTTACGAGATCCGCGACACCCAAGGCGCCTGCGCCAACGACGGCGCCCAAGCACAACGCAGCGGCGAGAGCTGGCTGCTGGAAGCGCGCTGGCATTGCCGGAGCGCGGCACAGCAACTGCGCAGCCAGTTTCTGCTCGACCGCATTCCCGGCCATCTGCAACTGGCCCAGTTGCACGGCCCGCAAGGCAGTCGTGGGCCCTACGCACTGAGCGCTGGACAGCCGCGAATGCTGCTGGCCGAGACGGCGGCGGCACCGGCGCCGCCGCCCAGCCTGCCGCGCTATCTGGGCCTCGGCGTCGAGCACATCCTCAGTGGCTGGGACCATCTCGCCTTCCTGCTGATTCTGGTGCTGGGCGCGGCGACGCTCGCGCAGCTCGCCTGGCGGGTCACCGGCTTCACGCTCGGGCACAGCCTGACGCTGGTGCTGGCGACGCTGGGCGCGGTGCGTCCGCCGGCGGCGCTGATCGAAGCCTTCATCGCACTCACCATCGCCTGCACCGCCGCCGAGCGCCTGCTCGCCGGCCAGCCGCGTGCGGCGGCGCAGGCGGCACTGCTCACTGCCGTACTCGCCTTGGCCGGCTGCCTGGCCGGCGTACTGCCCTGGCTGCTGCTGCCGGCGGCGGTGCTGCTGAGCTTCGGCGGTGGCGCCGATGCGCGCCTGGACAGCCTGCGCAGTGCGCTGTTCGGCCTGTTCCACGGCTTCGGCTTTGCCGGCCTGCTGGCCACGCTCAGCCCGGGTCAGAGCCTGCCGGCGCTGCCGCTGTTCGGCTTCAACCTCGGCGTCGAGCTGGGCCAGTTGCTGTTCGTGCTGCCGGTGTACTGGCTGGCACAGCGCTGGCCGCGCTGGCGCGATGGCCCGGTGTTGCCGGCGGCAGTGCTGGCACTGGGCTGCGGCTGGTATTTCGCGCGGCTCGCGTAGAGCCCGTTCACCCCACAACGACAAGCAAAACCACAAGGAGAATCCCCATGCGTTTCCTGAGCTGGAGTCTGGGCATCGTCGCCCTGCTCGCCCTCGCTGTTTTCGGCCTGCTGCAACTCACCCCGGTGCAGGACCGGCTGATCGACCGGGTGATCCGCAAGAACGTCGACAACAGCGCTGCGCAGGCGCTGTTCAAGGACGATGCGATGCGGCTGTTGGTCTGCGGCAGTGGCTCGCCGCTGCCGCATCCGACCCGCGCGCGGCCCTGCCTGGCGGTGATCGCCGGCGGCAAGTTCTACATCGTCGATACCGGACCGGGCTCCTGGAACCAGCTGGCGCTGCGGCACATCCCGGCCGAGCGCATCGGCGCGATCCTCTACACGCACTTCCACTCCGACCACATCGGCGAGCTGGGCGAGTTCAACATGCAGACCTGGGTCGCCGGCCGCCCCGGCCCGCTCGCGGTCTACGGCCCCGAAGGCGTGCAGCGCCTGGTCGCCGGCTACAGCGAGGCCTACGCGCTGGACCGTGGCTACCGCACCGCCCACCACGGCGCCGAGATGCTGCCGCCGGAACGCGGCGAGATGCAGGCGCACACGCTGGCGCTGCCCGCCGACGGTCATCGCGTACCGGCCTTCGAGGACGGCGAGCTGAAGGTGTCGGTGTTCGCCGTGCATCACGAGCCGATCGAACCCGCCGTCGGCTACCGCTTCGACTACAAGGGCCGCTCGCTGGTGATCAGCGGTGACACCCGTCGCGACGAGCGCATCGTCACCGCCGCCGAGGGCGCCGACCTGCTGGCGCACGAGGCGCAGGCCCAGCATCTGGTCGCCCGCATGCACACGCTCACCGCCGAGGCCGGACGGCCGCGCATCTCAAAGATCTTCGGCGACATCCCCAACTACCACACCAGCCCGGTGGAAGCCGCCGAACTCGCCAACGCCGCGAAAGTGCCGCTGCTGCTGCTCTACCACCTCACGCCCTCGCCGCCCAACCGCATCGCCGAGCAGGTGTTCATGCGCGGCGTGAAGGCAGTGCGCCCCGAGGGCGTCGTGCTCTCCGACGACGGCACGCTGATCACCCTGCCGCTGGCTGGTGGCGCGCCGCAGGTGGGGCGTTTTGATCCTTAGGGATTGATTGAGCCGAGGCTCTCGCAGGCGCGGTCGCGCAGCCTCGACCGGGACACCTCGTAGCGCTCGGGCCGCCCCTCGCGGGCGGCCCGGCGTTGCGCTTCCAGCCAGCTCAGCACTCTAGGAGACGCAGAGCCTTCTTTGCCGTCGTCACCCCATCGAGTCTAGGCAGCTCGACCTCCGGCGCGCCGATGTCATGTGGATACCGCTTGCCGCGCAACGAGGAGGCGGCGTTTAATCCAGGACAAATAGGACTGTTCGGGACTCAGGCTTTGGGGCTTCACCCTCAGCCGCGACCGAACCTGATCCAACAACTGGGAGCCTTGGCCGTGTCCACCCTCTGTTCCATGTTTCGTCTTTCCTCAACTGCGAATCTTCTGTGGATTCAGCAGGTTGAAGTTTCCCGTTCCAGATTAGACGGACGTACCGCCAGATTAGGCGGCGATCCGTGTTCCATCTAATTAGCGTTAGTAATTGTTAGGCGGTTTCGGCGGGTAATTCTTGGGGCAAAGCCGCACAGCGTAGACATCTTTTTGAGCTGTATGAATGACCGCTTGGTGTGCTATTACAAAGCCTCTGAAATTGTGCCGCATAACAAGTTGATACGGACAAAATTTCAGAGGCTTTGTAAGGAGCGCTCATTGGGTTCAAGGGGCGCTTTTTTGGCGAGGGGGAGTAGCTCAGGGGCAGGGATCGCGTGATAACAATTTCTAACCAGTCGTTGCAGCGGACGTGGCCTTCGGCCATTCCCTCGCTTCGCTCGGCGCCGCTGAACTCCATGCGTTATGCGGCAAGAGAGAGCACATGACATTTGAAAGCTTCTTTCCCTTCATTTTCTTCGCCATCTTCTTCTTAGTGGCGGGTTCGTTCGTCGTCAAAATCTTCAAGCACGGCGGCTTCAAAGCAGCCATGTTTGGGGCGCCCATCGAGAGCACAGTTGGAGAGGTAGCCGGCGGTGGTGGCAAGCTAATGAACCTATCGCTCAAAGTGCATCGCCTCGGTGGTGGCTCGTCTGAAAAGGCTATTGGGCTTGAGTTTGCTGCAAGGAGCTTTGCCAGCTACCAAATGCTGCCCGTTACGCTTTCAAAAGCTGAGGCACAAAGGCTGTCGCAACTACTTCAATCTGCTCTGGCTGGCCGCAATGCCGCATAAGCCCGGCGTTATGCGTCTTAGACCATGAGCAAACTGATCCTCGACTTCCTGAAATCTGGCATCGAGCCATTCCCCGATCCTACCTACGGTGAAGGCTACCGCTGTAGTGCCTACTTGAAGGATGGCACGTTCCTACCATGCGTAATGCTGAGAAAGGCCAGCCCGGTCGTCGAGCTGGCCATTCGGCGGTTTGACCAAGAGAGGAAGGGGAAAGGCATATTCGGCTCTCGTAAGAGCGACGGCTACGAGTCAATCGTCAAGAACTTTGTGGCCTCCGGAAACCGCGTCAACCACTACGACATCGAGCGCGTCGAACCAAGCAGATTCGCCATCCCTCTTTCCTTGCTGAAACAGGTCGAAGGCGAGACCACTATGGCGTGGACCGGGTTCGTCTTTGAAATGCATGATGGGAAGTTGTTCTCCTACGGAACATCATTTGGCGTGGAGTTCTTTGGCCTTCCAAACGGCTATGGGTTCGAGAATGTGGTTTCTGTCCACAACCATTCCTACGTTTCGCCGAATGGGGCACTTTGTTCTCTTGCGCAGGGAATGGGGGCTCAGCCGAACGACTACAACCGATCTCTCGTCATCCGCGAACGACCATATTTTGTCTGCCACTACGATGCTTAGTCCGGCGACGCATAACCTTTCGCTCAACCGGACCTGCGCGAGAAGCCGCGCAGGCTGATTAGCTCCACGTTGGAGGTAGAGCAGCACTTTTCCGCAGTCGCGTTGCCGACAACGGCCGGCATTGATGACCTCACATTGGGTTCATATGGACTCATATCCGGTTCATTGACGCTTGCTCTGGACAAGGCCGGGAGCACACACAGCCGTTGCCACTTGCATCGCCGGCCCCGCTCGGCTGCAATCCGCGCCCCGACCGGAGCGCGCCGTGCCCGCCTTAACCCTGGAGCTGTCCCCCGCCTTGCTGGCGCCGCTAGCGGCCGAGGGCCATGTGTTCGTGCGCGCGGCGGAGTTTCAGGCCCAGTTGGCGGCTCTGGCGGCGCCGGTGGATGCCGAGGCCTTCCGCGACAGTTGGAACCGGCTGGAACTGGATACCTACATGGCCGACGGCGGTCGCTACCGCCGGCGCCGCCACGCGGTCTACGCGCTGAGTCGCCAGCGTCTGGAGCGGCTGCCGCACCAGGCGCATTGGCAGAGCCGCGACTACAACCGCCTCAACGGCGGCGTCGAGCGCTGGTTTGCGCCCATCGAGCCGGAGATCGGCAGCGGCGCCAGCCTGGTGCGGGTGCTGCGCTACTGCGCAGCGGTGTTCGGCGCGCTGGCGCCGGAGGTGCGCGAGTGGTTCACCGAGGTGCACCAGTTCCGCATCGAGGCGCGCGCTGGCGAACCCGGCCAGCCGACGCCCGAGGGCATGCACCGCGATGGCGTCGATTACGTGCTGGTGCTGCTGCTGCGCCGCGACAACATCGCCAGCGGCACCACCACCATCCACGGCCCGGACGGCCGCGACCTCGGCAGCTTCACACTCACCGAACCGGGCGACGCGGTGCTGCTCGACGACCACCGGGTCTTCCACGGCGTGACTCCGGTGCAGCCCCTGGACCCGGCGCTACCGGCCTACCGGGATGTGCTGGTGGTGACACTGCGTCGCCACCAGCCAGTAGGCGGCACCGCCGCTTAGCTCCGGCCAGGGACAGAATCGCAACGTTTTTTAGTTTTGTTGCAATCCGCAACAACATTGCGATACGTTGCAGCCATGAACACCTCCGCCACCCCCGTCGCTCCCCGGCCGCGCGCCACCGCGCCCGTTCCCGCGCGCTTGGGGCCGGACGCCGCCCTGGCACTGGCGCGGAGCTGGTTTCTGGAGCAGCGCCGCATCGACCTCCAGGGCCTCGCCGCCGAGTTGGGCATCAATCGGGTGACGCTGTACCGCTGGCTGGGCGCCCACGAACAGTTGATGGGCGAGGTGCTGTGCTTCTACGCCGATCTCGCCTGGAAGGACGCGCTGAAGAACGTCGCCTGCACCGGCCCGGAGTACACCGCCCGGGTGCTGCACCGCTTTCTGCGGCTGCTACAGGGCTTTGCGCCGTTCCAGCACTTCATCCGCGACGACCCGGAGTACGCGCTCAAGCTGCTGACCTCCAAGCACAGCCGGGTGCAGGCCCAGGTGGTCCAGCGGATCCGCGTGCTGCTGGAGGGCGAGGTGCAGGCCCAACGGCTGGAGCTGCCGACCGATCTCGAAAGCCTGGCCTACGCCCTGGTGCGCATCTGCGAGGCCTTTCTCTACAACGACCTCATCACCGGCCGCGCGCCCGACCTGGACAAGGCCAAGGAAATCATCGGCGCGCTGCTCCAGGCGCCCTGGAGGACGCTGCGCCTGTAGGCCTCGGGGCGCGCCGGCCGCAAGGAGCAATAACCACGACGGCGCCGAGGCAGCGCCGTCGCAAAATCTTAAGGAGGAGAACCATGAACAGCCGCGCATTCCTGATCGCAGCCTTCAGCCTGCTGGCGCTGGCCGCCTGCGGTGAGAGCAGCAACAGCAGTCCACTCAATCCCGGCGGCGGCGAAGCCGCGCTGAAATGCGCCCTGCCCAGCGCCGATGGCGGCGACGACTTCCAGACCGCCGAGCCGGAAGCGCTGGCCCTGGACCCGGCGGCGGTGTCGCAGGCCCTGCTCTACGCGACCAGCACCAATGCCCAGTCGATCCGCATCTACCGCCACGGCTGCCTGGCCGGCAAGGGCGCGCTCGACACGCTGACCGAGTCCATCCCCAACAACGTCTGGAGCACCACCAAGGGCGTGACCTCGATGCTGGTTGGGCGGGCGGTGACGCTCGGCAAGCTGCGGCTCGACGACAGCGTCGGCCGCTATCTGCCGGAAGCTGACGCCGAGCACGCGGCGATCACCGTGCGGCAGTTGTTGACCCAAAGCTCGGGGCTGCATTTCAACTACACCGGCGATCTGCTCGGCGTCGGCGGCCCCGACACCGTCCGCTACACGCTGGCCCTGCCTTTCGACTCCGCGCCCGGCACCGATTTCACCTACGGCCAGACCACCGTCACCCTCCTCGCCAAGCTGGTGGAGGTGGCTGTGGGCGAAGACTTGCAGGACTTCGCGCAGCGCGAGCTGTTCGGGCCGCTGGGCATCGCTCGCGAGGACTGGTTCTGGCTGCGCGACCGTGCCGGCAACACTCACGGATACGCCTTTCTGTTCATCGCCCCAAAGCACCTCGCGCGACTGGGTCATCTGATGCTCAACGGCGGCGTCTGGAACGGCGGCCGTCTGATCGACAGTGGCTACGTGCACGCGGCCGGAGAGCCCTCGGCCACCAACCCCTTCTATGGCTACCTGTTGTGGAGCAATCGCGCGGATTCCGGCTACCCGGTCGAGTTTCTCTCGGTGCCACAGAGGGTCGAACACCCGCTAGTCGCTTCGGCGCCACGCGACCTCTACATGTTCGTCGGCTTTCTCGACCAGATCGTGTTCGTGATCCCCAGCCTGGACATGGTGGTGGTGCGCACCGGCCTGCCCGGCAACTACGAGCTGGACGTGCAGACCGTGACCAGCGCGCATCCGGGTCGCTGGATGCACGAGTTCTTCCGCATTTTGATGCGCGGGGTGAAGGACCAGACGATCGCCGATCCCGGCCCCTATGCCGGCTACGACACCCCGGCGCCGCTGGACCTCCAGTACTGGGTCGATCCGGTGACCATCCTCGGCCAGTTGAGCCTGGGTCCGCAGGCGCCGCCCGGCTGCAACCTGTTGGGTTGCGAGGGCGGCATCAGCTACGAGGGTCTGGTGCAATCGCTGAACGACGCGACCTGCGCGCTGCTGAAACTCTGCCTCTGAGCCCTCCCCGGCCGAGCGCACGCTCCGGAGCCTCTGGGGCCGCGCTCAAGCTGGCGGGGTCGGCAGACCACGCGCCCGAATCGCGGATGGCGAGCGCCCGAACCAGCGCGCGCAGTTGCGGCAGAGCACGGCCTGATCGGCGAGGCCGAGGATGTCTGCGATGTGCGCCAGCGGCACTTCGGATTCGGTGAGCCAGCGCCGCGCCTGGTCGCGGCGCACGCTGTCGAGGATGTGCGAGAACGCGGCGCCCTCGGCTTCCAGCCGGCGTTGCAGGGTGCGCGGGTGCAGGCCCAGCAACCGCGCCACCACCTCGCGGCGGCCACGGGTGGAGGGCAGCGCCCGGCGCAGGATGTCTTCCACCTGCTCGCTCATCGTGCGGCCACCGCCCTCGTAGGCAAGCTTGAGGTATTCCAGGCTCAGCCGGTGCAGGGCGGCGACGGCGCCGACCAGGCTCTGGTCGAGAAAGTCGCTGGGCACGACGATTTCGGCATGCGCGCTTTCGAAGTCCACCGGCCGGCCGAACAGCTCGGCGTAACGCGCGCGTGGCGCCAGCGGCGCGTGCGGCAGCGTCACCGCCAGCACCGGCGGCGTTGATGGGCTCAGGAAGCGGAGGAAGTGGTGCAGATCGGCGAAGCAGAGATCGAGCAGTTGCCGGCGCGGCAGCCAACCGGGAGTGATCAGGCTGAGCCGCAGGCTGCTCTGGCCGGGCGCCGGCGCGTCGGCGTGCAGGCTCAGCCGGATGCCCGAGCTGTGCGCGTGCAGGAAGTGGCTGGCCACCCGCATCGCCTCGCGGACGGTGGCGGCGTTGCGCATGGCGATCGCCAGCGGGCCGAGGATGCTGATGTCCTGGCGCTCGGCGATCTGCAGGCCGAGGTCAGGGCAAGCGGCCAGCTCGGCGGCGGCTTCCAGCAACTGGCCGTAGGCGGTGAGGGAGATGCGCAGCTCCTCATCGACCAAGGCGGCGCGGGGAATCTGCAGGCGGTCCATCAGGGGCTCGATGGCGACGCCGTGTTCGTGCAGGAAGTCGGCGGCTCCCCGCATGCCGGCGGCGCGGATCAAGGTGGACATGTCTCCAATTGCAAAACCTTTGTCTCCAAAGATCAAGCCCTGCTGCGCTTTTCCCGCGAATCTGTGTCCAGTTAAAAAAACAATTCCTGCTAAGGAGACCTCAATGAGCAAGACAAACACGGGCGTACTCGACGTCATCATCATCGGCGCCGGCGTCTCCGGCGTCGGCATGGCCTGCCGGCTGAAGACCGAACAGCCGCACAAGTCCTTCCTGGTGCTGGAGCGGCGCCAGCGCGCCGGCGGCACCTGGGACCTGTTCCGCTACCCGGGCGTGCGCTCGGACTCCGACATGTTCACCTACGGCTTCCAGTTCAAGCCCTGGCGCGACTACCGCACGCTGGCCGACGGCAGCAGCATCCGCAACTACCTGGGCGACACCGCGAAGGAGTTTGGCGTTGCCGACCGCTTCGAGTACGGCATCCACTGCACCGCCGCCGACTGGGACAGCGAGGCGCAGCTCTGGACCCTCACCGCCACCCACGAGCCGAGCGGCGAGCCGCGCCGCTACCAGGCGCGCTTCGTGGTCAGCGCCCAGGGCTATTACAACTACGACCAGGGCTACCGCCCCGCCTTCAAGGGCGAGGAGCAGTTCAAGGGCCAGATCATCCACCCGCAGCAGTGGCCGGAGAACCTCGACTACGCCGGCAAGAAGGTGGTGGTGATCGGCAGCGGGGCCACCGCCGTGACCCTGGTGCCGGCGATGGCCGAGAAGGCGGCGAAGGTGACCATGCTGCAACGCTCGCCCACCTACATCTTCTCGCTGCCGGGCTGGGACCGCATGACCCAGGTGCTGGACAAGCTGCTGCCGCGCGACTGGAGCTTCGCCATTGCCCGTAAGCGCAATCTGGAGATCTGGCAGACCACCTACAAGCTCTGCCAGCGCTTCCCGAAGGCGACCCGCAAGTTCTTCGTCGGCCAGGCCAAGCGCCATCTGGGCGCCGCTTTCACCATGAAGGACTTCAACCCCAGCTACGAGCCCTGGGACCAGCGCCTCTGCGCGGTGCCGGATGCCAACCTGTTCACCGCCGTGCGCGAAGGCCGCGCCGAGGTGGTCACCGACACCATCGCCCGCTTCACCGAGACCGGCATCCGCCTCGCCTCCGGCAAGGATCTCGACGCCGACATCATCGTTACCGCCACCGGCCTGTCGGTGCAGATGTTCGGCGGCATGAAGCTGAGCGTCGACGGCGCGCCCTACGCGCTCGCCGAGAAGATGATCTACAAGAGTGTGCTGCTGCAGGACCTGCCCAACTTCGCCTGGATCTTCGGCTACATCAATCTGTCGTGGACGATGAAGGCGGACATGTCCAGCCTCTACCTGTGCCGGCTGTTCGCGCACATGGATCAGCATGGCCAGGCGGTGGTGATCCCGCGCGATCACGCCCAGTCCGCACTCGACGCCAGCGTGCTCGGTCAGCTCAGCGCCGGCTATGTGCAGCGCGCCAACCACCTCTTGCCGCGCCAGGGCAAGGCGATGCCCTGGATGGTGCGCAACAACTATCAGGAAGACCGGCAGATGATGCTGCACACGCCCGTCGCCGACCCGCAGCATCTGGAGACCCAGGCGCCGCAGGCAGCAACGCGCGCAGAGCCGCTGCGCCGTGCCGCCTGAGGCCACGGCCGCCTCGACACCACCGGTCCTGCTGGTCCACGGCGCCTGGCATGGCGCCTGGTGCTGGGAGCGGCAGTTCGCGCCCTGGCTGCGCCAGCAGGGACATGTGGTGGAAACACTCGACCTGCCCGGCCACGGCCATCCCGGCCCGCAGCGCATCGCGCTTTATCCAGTCCGCGCGTACGTCGATGCGGTGGCCGCGCGGCTGGCGCAGAGCCCCCGGCCGATGGTGGTCGCCGGCCACTCGATGGGCGGCTTCGTGGTGCAGAAACTGATGGAGCGACGCCCGGCGAAACTGGCCGGCGCCGCGCTATTCGCCTCGGTGCCGCCGCAGGGTGTGTTGGGTGTGGTGCTGCATCTGCTGCGCAGCCGGCCGCTGGACTTCCTGCGTTCGGTGACCCGTCTCGATCTCTACCATCTGGTCCGGACGCCGCAGTTCGCCCAGGCCTTGTTCTACAACGCCGGGCTCGACGCCAAGACCGTCGAGGCCTACTGGCAGCCGCTGCAGAACGAATCCTTCCGCGCCTTTCTCGACATGCTGGTGCTGGACCTGCCACGCAGCCGGCGCGTCGATCCAGCACTGCCGAATTGGATCGTCGGCGGCGAGCTGGACCGCATCTTTCCGCCCGCCGAGGTGCGCGCCACCGCCAAGGCCTATGGCGTCGAGGCCAAGCTCTATTCCGGCATGGCCCACAACCTGATGCTGGATCGCGGCTGGGAAACCGTGGCGGCCGACTTCTCGTCCTGGCTGCACGGCATCCGAAAGAAGTAGGCGTGGCCCTGCCGTAAAGGCGGTGACCGCAAGCTCGGCCGCGCGTGCCTCAAGGCAAGGCGACGCTGGCACGATTGCCATCAGCGTCGTAGACGACGAGCCGCGCCTGTTCACCGCCGGCAAGGCTGGCACTGACCCGGCACTGGCCGGCACTGTCGCAGCTCGCGGCTTGGCGGCGACTGGCGCCGTCGCCGCTGCTCAGCTCCAGCTCGGCACGCACCGCCCGACCCTGCTGCGCCCAGGGCCGGAAGCTGCAGGTATCGCAGAGCCGCAGGCTGTCGTTGTCGGCGATGTAGCGGAAGCCGTCGGCGTAGCTGCGCGGGTAGTCGAGCAGCGGCAGCGTGAAGCGATAGCTGTCGCCCTCGCGGCTGGGGACCAGGGCGGCGATGCCGTCCCAGGCCGAGACCGTGAACGGCTCCGAGCAGAAGGCGTAGGGCGAGTCGGCCTGCGACTGGCGGATGTTGCCCTCGACGCAGAAGCGGTAGCGCCCCAGTGGCGTGCTGCCGAGCCGCGCCGGAAAGGCGCTGTAGGCCTCGAAGCTGGCGGTCCACAGCCATTCCTGCATGCCGGCATAGGTCTGCATCAGGCCGAGCAAGCCCTGCGGGAACTGCACGCGCACCGGCACTTCGCCGCTCTGGTCGGCATAGCTCTGCCAGACCTCGGGCGCGATCTCGCGCTCGACGCGCACGCGCGGGTTGTCGGCAGCGGTGGAGCCGCCGCGCCAGACGAACTGCGTCGCCGCGAAGCGGGTGATGTCGGTCGGTTGCTGCACTGGCTCGGCGGGGCCGGCATCGTTGGGCATGCCGGCCTGCCAGGCCGCGTAGGCGGCGCCGCTGAGCTGGCCGATGAGCAGGGACTGCGCCTGCTGGCGGGTCTCGTCGAGGGTGGCGAGCGTGTCCAGCGGTTCGGCGGCGAGTTCCGGCCCGCCTTGCAGCGCCGCACCCAGCCGCACCAGCCGGGTCACCATGTAGTCGGCGGTGTGCGGGCCGTAGGCGGTGAGCGCCTTGCGGTAGCTGTCGCGGCTCATGTACTCGCGGTAGCTGAGCGTGTAGCCGTTGTAGTCGCCGGCGTGCCCGACCGCGACCGCGAGCTTGTAGCCGGGTGCGCCGAGATCCTGGATTTCCTCGCGGGTGAAGTTGCCCTTGATCGCGGCCAGCTCCGCCGGCTCGGTTTCGGCGCTGAGCGCGTTGGCAACGGAGTCCCAGCCCTGGGCGTCGTTGTGCACCTGGGCGCGGACGCGGGCGATGGCGGCGGGGTCGAAGTTGTCGCCGGCGATCTCGCCGGCGCGGTTCTCCGGGTCGGCCGGGTCGAAGTAGCGCTTCTGGATTTCGCAGGCCTGGGCGTAGGCGGGGTCGCCGGCGAAGTCCGGCAGCAGGCAGGCCCAGTCGAAGCCGTCGTAGATGTTGCCGGCGGTCTGGTCGAGCCGTGATTCCAGATTGAGCACCAGGTCGGCCTGCGGCTCGCAGGCGCAGGAGGCGAGCAGGATGTCGCCGAGCCGGAACGCCTGGAGCTTGAGCCGCAGGTTCTCCTCCACGGCGCTGAAGCCCGGGCCGCTGTAGTGGTCCGGCACCGGCACGCCCTCGGCCCTGAGCGTGGCGTAGAGCGTCGCCGCCGGGCCGCTCAGCGGCGTTTCGCCCGGCAGGCCGTAGCGACCGCAGTCGGGCAGGCCGGCGACCGGCACGCCGATGTCGCCCTCCACTGTCAGCTCGGTGCTGCAGTTCGATACCGTCGGGATCGGGTGCGACAGCGGCCCCGGCACCCAGGCATTGCGGTAGTCCACCGTGAAGTCGCCGGACATCGGCACCTGCGCCTCGCCACGGCCGATGGCGTCCCAGGCCTGGTGGACGGCGTCGGCGAGGAAGCGGACGTTGCGCTCGGTCTGCACATATCCCTTGTGGTTCCAGTCGCGCAGCGTGCCCTGGCCTTGCGCGCAGTCGTTGCGCAGCGGCGCCTCGGCGTCGCCCGGCCACTCGCCGCAGACCGCGCCGGCATCGCTCAGCAGCTCCTTGGAGTCGCCGCTGTTCTCGGCGCTGCCGACATCGCCCTGGCTGAACAGCAGCGGCGCGCCGATCTCGCGGCCGACGAAGCGCTCCAGCGCAGCCAGGTAGTCGGCGCTGTGCAGGTTGTAGGCATCGAGGCTTTCCGGGTGCTCGCCCCAGTTGATCCAGGCAGCGAGCGGCTTGGGCTGCTGCGGATCGCTCAAGTCGTCGAAGCGGATCAGCACCAGGCCGTGGTCGCCGTATTCCAGCGGGTAGCCGGCCGGGGTGCCGTCGCTGGCGGTGGCAAGCCGCACCACATTGCCCTTGTAGACGCGGTGGTGGATCTCGGTCGCGCCCATGCGCGCCGGCTTCAGATTGGCCGCCGCCTGCTCGATGGCCTCGGCCATCTTGCGCGCCTGGTTCTCGAAGAAACGGGCGTCGAACACGTCCTGGAACACGAACAGGCCCACCGCCAGCGTCGAGGCATAGGCCGAGCTGTGGTTGTGCGTGACGTGGTGGAGGATCTGCTCGTAGCCGATGCCGCTGTCGCCCTGCGCCAGCAACTGGCCGACGCGGCGCAGCAGCATGTCCTGGGCGATGTAGTTGTCGGTCTTGAGCAGGGCGATGCGCTTGCCGTCGCTGCCCTCGACGACGATGGCGCGGGCGGAGAGCCGCGACTGCACGCCGTAGCTGCCGAATTTGAGCTTGTGGGTGAGAAAGGGATCGAGATCGCCGTTGAGCAGGCCGGTGAGCGTGTCGCTGGCGTAGTCGCAGTACTGGCCGGCGCAGTAGCCGACATCCGGCGTCATATCGACCACGCCGACGCCGGCACGCACCTTGGTTTCGGTCGGCAGTGGCGGCGGTGCACCGCCATCGCCACCGCCGGGGCGTTCGCTACGTTCGCCGCAGGCGGCCAGCAGCAGCGCCGCCAGCGCCAGCGCGACAAGCCGGCGCCGGCTCATGGGCTGCCGTCACCGAGCAGGCCGCAGAACTGCGGCGGCAGCAGACCCAGGGAATTGCAGGGCCCGGCCAGCGGCGTCTGCGGATCGAGCAGGCTGCAGAAGGCCTCCGGCGCGCCGTTGTCGAGGCAGGTTTTCGCCAGCGAGGTCTGCACGTATTCGAGGTTGAGCGCCAGCTCGGCGATCAGGCAGTCGCCACTGCCGGGGGTGACGCAGGCGCGCAGGTAGATCGGCAGGTACTCCAGCGCCGGCGCGTCGAACAGCGGGATGTAGGCCTGCATGCGCAGCAGCGGCGCGGTGAGCGGCCCCAGCGAAACGAATTCCTCGTAGCCGGTGTAGGGGATCAGGAAGCCGGTATCGCCGGAGGGGTCGATATAGCTGAACTCCTCCTCCGGCAGGATGTAGCCGAAGGAGTTCTGGGTGAGGCCCAGCAGCATCGCCGAGGCGCCGGGATTGGCCTGCTCGATCAGGCCACGGATGAACTCGCCAAAAGTATTGGTGGCCTCGCCGGGGATGGTGGCGATCTCCAGCCCGCCGGCGCCGCCCAGGCTCAGGCGGGTCACCAGGGTCTCGGCGGTGGTCGGGGCCTGGCCGATCTCGGTCTGCACGGTGCTGACCAGATCGCCCAGCACCGGAATGTCGGTGAGCGCGTGCGGGGTGAAGTCGTAGTAGCGGTTGAACGCGCCCAGCGGCGCGGCGGCGGCGAACAGCGGATTGGTCACCGGCAGGGTGGCGGTGACATTGCGCACCGCCAGCGCCGGGGCCAGGGGCCGCGAGGTCTGCTTGAGCGCGAACGAGGCGATGGCGTCGCCACGGCAGCGCACGCGTTCGTAGGCATTGGGCTCCTCGAAGTTGCAGTCGCCGCCGGCACCGGAGGCATCGGCGATGGGGCCGTTGAAGTACAGCGCCACGCCGCCGTCCTGCTCCAGCCGCCGCGCCGCGCCGTAGATGTAGTCGGCATGCGGCACGCGCGGGTCTTCATCGACGCTGGTCGGGTGCGCCGCGTACTGCATCACCCGGGCGATGGGACGGGCGCTGCCGGGGTAGTGGAAGCTGAGCAGCGCGAGATGCGCGTCGGCGTCGTCGGTGGGGTCGCGGCGCGGCCGCCGGTAGTTGTTGAAGTCGCTGGTCTCACCGGTGGCGATGCGTGCCTCGGCGCGGCTGCGGCCGGCGATGGCCTCCTGCACGGCTTTGGCGGCGCCGGCGTAGAGCGCGTTCTCGATCCAGTCCTGCGGCACGCCGCCCCAGAGGCCCTGCAGGTCGGCGCCGGCGTGGCTGTGGGTCTGGCCGAAGACGATGTGGTCCTCGGCGATGCAGAAGTCCATCGCGCAACTGGCCTCGACCACCGCCGCGCGCAGGCCCTTCTGGATCAGGTTGCCGGCGCCGATGGCGTCCACCGCGATGAAGGCCACCCGCTGGTCGCCCTGCTCCAGCACCAGCGCGCGCAGATAGGTGTCTTCCACCGCGCCATCGCGACGCGAGCGGTACACCGGCTCCTGCGCCGGCTGGGTGAGGCTGCTGCCGAACTGCGCGAAGGGATTAGGGAAGTTCTGCGTGGGGTTGATACCGAAGCCGCCCAGATTGAACTGCTGCAGCTTGCTGCCCAGGAACAGCCGCGCCTCCTCCAGGCCGTCGATCTGCGCCTGGCTGGGCGAGATCGCCACCTTGGCGGCGCCGGCGCACCAGTCCTCGGCGACGCAGGCCTGCGCCGGCACCGGTCCTCCTCCGCCGCCGCCATCCGCACCCGGCGCGCTGCTGCCGGAGTGACAGGCCTGCAAGGAAACCGCCAGGACCAAGAGTGCCGCCGCCCGGCTGGGCAAGGTGTCGCGCATCGCTCTCTCTCCTTCACACCGGACGCCGGCCGTGACCGGCGCCTTGCTGTCGTGCCGCCGCGCCGTCGAGGGCGCGGCGGGTTTTGCGTCTAGGGCTGTGGCAGACCGCCCGGCAGCGCCAGGCCCAGCGGCACCGCCACCGGCTTCAGCGGGATGCGCGAGACGTTGGCGTAGGGCTCGCCGACATTGGTCGGCTGCGCGGTCGGCACCATGAACTGCCATTGCAGGCCGTCGATCTCGTTGATCGGCTTGCCGAGCACGAAGGCGTTATCGACATCGGCGGTGAGGAAGTAGTGGATGCCGTGCGCGCCGTAGACGCCCTGGCGCTCCTCGCAGCCGACCACGCCGTCGCCATTGCGGTCCTGATAGCCGGCCACCACCCGCGCGTCGGTGCTGGCCTCGCCCGGCCAGGGCCGGCGCACCGGATCGTCGCCGGTGCCGTCGTCGAGGCAGGCGTCGTCGCGGTAGTAGGGCACCACCGCCGGCGTCGCCAGCGAGGTCAGGCCCTTCAGCTCGAAGGTGTAGACCAGCGAGCCGAGGTCGCCCTTGGCCGAGATCTGCTCCCAGTTGGCGAAGGCCAGCGGCAGATTGAAGCTCGGGTCGGCGACATCCAGGAACAGCGGGCAGCGGCCGTCCTTCGAGGGCTGAGGGCCGTCGGAGGTGAGGCAGTAGCCGGCGATGGGCGCGATGCTGTCGATCTGCCCGAAGTCGTCGTTGACGCCGTCGATGGGCACGCCCTGCGGCCGCAGCAGGGTGTAGTAGCGGCCGCCGGGCACGCCGGCCTTCTGCTCCTCCGGCGTCGGCACCATGGCGCTGCGGTTGTAGTCCCAGCTGGTGTACAGGCCGTCCGGCGGGATCGGGTGCACGCGGACGTGGTAGCGGTAGCTGATGGCGTCGCGGTAGAAGGTTTCGGTCTTGGTGACATTGGTGCCGGAGTCGGCTCCCCAGACCTCGCGGATGCAGCGCACCGGCCCGCAGCGCTCGCCGAGCAGGCTGGAATTGGCCTCCCAGTTCACCTGCTCGTCCTCGAAGCCGACCAGCGAGATGGTGGAGTCCGGCGACTGCTGGAAGGCGCGACCCTTCCAGCGGTCGAGGATGTCGGCGCCGTAGTTGCCGGAGCCGTCCGGCTTGGCGATGCCGATCTCGCGCACCATCCAGCGGCCGCTGGCCTTCCAGACGTAGGTGTCGGTCTGCACGCTGACGCCGTCGCGCGGGAAGCGGTCGGTGGACTGCTTCTTGCCCTCGGTCGGGTGACAGACCGTGCCGCTGAGATTGGCGCCGTAGCCGGTGTTGCTGGTGCCGAGCTTCTCGGTATCGTCGTCGGCGAAGAACGTGCGGTCGATCCACTGGTCGGCGTTGGCGTCGCGGGTGTAGCGCACGTAATGCGGCTTGCCGGCAAAGCTCGATCCGCCAGGGCGGCGGAACAGGTAGACCACGCGGGTGCTGGCCGGATTCAGCGCATCGACCAGGGTCACCAACTGGCTGGCGCTGCCTTCCGGCACGCCGGGCGGCCGCTCCCCCACCGGGGCCAGGCCGCCGGCATCGCGGGCCATGAACACCAGCTCGTCGTCGTCGTCGAGACCGCCGACCGGATCGGGCGTGCCGGCCGGGGCGACGGCGTTGCAGCCGTCCTCGGAGTCGCCGGGGTTCCAGCGCTCCAGATCCCAGGCGTAGCTCAGCTCCTCGTCGGTGCCGGAGTAGATGCCGAAGTCGGAATGGCTGTTGGCGAGGAAGTAGGGGTACTTCTCATCGACCTGCACCGGAATCTCGCGCCAACCCTCGGCGCCATAGGCGAAGGCGGCGATCTCGTTGACCGGCACGCCGCCGGACACCGGCTCGTCGCCCGGCTTCCAGCCCGGCGGGTAGAGGAAGGTTCCGTTGTGGGCGCTGCGGATGTCGGGATCCAGCGGCGTGCCGCTGAGCAGACCGCCGACGCCCTGGCAGAGCGCTTCGGGCAAGCCGGCGCTCTCGCACTGGCGCACCAGGCCGGTGCCGGAGGGATAGGGATGCGGCAGACCGGCGGCGGAAGGCGCCGACCAGCCCGGCAACTGGTTGCCGGTCATCACCACCGCCTCCACCTGGCGAGCGGCGCTGGCGGTGCGTTGCAGGGCGCTGAGCGGGTCGGTATCGAGACCGAGCAGGGCGCCGGTGTCGTCGCCGGCCTGCTCCAGCGCGGTCTGCGGATCGGCGGCGGCGAGGTTGCCGCCGAGATTGCTCAGCAGCGCCAGCAGGCTGCCCTGGTCACCGACCAGCAGATCGACCAGATCGGCGACAAGGCCGACGACCACGGTCTGCAACTGCGCCAGCGCGCTGGCCGGGTCGCCGCCCAGCAGCGCCGCCAGCACGCCGTTGAAACCGGCGCCGAAGCTGCCGACTGCCCCGAGCAGGCCGGTGCCGTAGGCCGGTGCCGGTCCCTGACCCGGCTCGGGGGCGGCGGGCGTCACCAGATCGGCGACGGCGAGGCCGAAGTCCGGCTTGCCGTCGGCGCCGACGCCGTACAGCGGCAGTCGCAGCGCCGCCTCGACATTCACCACCGGGATGCTGGGATCGCGCGAGAACGACAGCAGGTACTGCGGGCTGTAGCCGTAGACCAGCAGAGCCAGCGAGTCGCCCACCGCCAGGCGTTCGGCGACGCCGACCAGACTGAGCGCGGGGTGTTCACCCAGGCCGCGTACCGGCAGCACCTGGTCGTCGATCAGGGTGTAGTCGCTCTCGCCGGCCTTCTTCAGGCCCAGGCCGACGAAGACGATGGCGTCGCAGCCGGTGCGCAGGGTCGGCAATTGCGCCTGCGCGCAGAGCAGGTCGTTGACCATCTGCGGCGTGCTCAGCTTCACCTCCGCCTGGGCGATGCCGGCCAGCAGCAGGCCGTGGCTGTCGGTGACGGTGAGCAGCGGGGCGATGCCCGGACGCGGCAGGCCGGCCAGGTGCAGCACATCGGCGGGCACGCCCTGCGGCACGGCGGCGACGCTGGCCTCGGCGGCGTAGTAGCTGGCGCTCAGCGGCAGGCCGCCCTGGGCCGGGCGCGGCGCCAGGAACTTCTCGGCGGGGATGTCCACCGCGTCGCCGTCGGCGAGCGAGATGCACAGCGCATCCTCGGTGCCGCGCAGGATCTCGGCGGCGGCCTCGCCCTTGAGCTTCTCGCGGAACCACTCGAGCGTCGCCGCGCCGCGCGGGCGCTGGCCGCAGTCGCCATTGCCGCCGGTGTTGCCGAAGTTGAGCTGCGGCAGCGGCACATCGACAAAGCCGTTGAGGATGTGGCCGGACTGATGGCTGATCAGCCGCACGTCGTCGCCGCGCGCGGCGAGGCACTGGTAGTTCCACCAGCCATCGTTGAAGTTGAACAGGGTGTCGCGGAAGCCCTGCGAGAGCAGCACCGGAATGCCCGGCTGGCCGCTGCGGGTATTGCCGCCCGGCGCCTCGTTGAGGAAGCCGCTGAGCATGAAGTTGAAGTCGAAGGGCGCGTTGTCGGTGGCCGTGTAGGGCATCGCCGGCTGGCCGTTGAGGCCGCACCAGTAGGCCGGGCTGTGGTAGCGGAACCAGTCCAGCGCCTCGCGCGGGAACTCGCCGGTGGCGGCACCGCGCGCCAGGGTTTCCAGGATGTAGGGGTCGAGGCCGCGCCCGGTGGGCAGCTCGGCGTTCTGCAGGCCGGGCAGATAGGAGCCGGCCGAGCCGCCGGCCACCAGCAGCAGGTCCCAGCCGGTCTTGATGACATCGCCGGGGTTGAGGCTCCAGCGCAGGTCGTGCCAGGCGATGTCCGGCGCCAGCGCGTCCAGCCGCTCCTTGGGATCGACGTTCTGCAACAGCATCTGGTAGCCGCCGCCGTAGCTGCCGCCGATGGCGCCGACCAGCAGGTTGGCGCCGCGCGCCTGGCTGGTGCCGTTGGCCGGGCGGGCGACGAAGGGCTTGAGCACCGCGCCCTGGTCACGCCAGGCGAGGTAGTCGAGGTTCTGCTCGGCCCAGTCGAGGATGCGGATCAGATCCTTGCCCTCGTAGTCCGGGTCCATCACCCGCACGGTGCCGCTGGAGTCGCCGAAGCCGCGCTGGTCGATGCTGATCACCGCGAAGCCGGCGGCGCGGTAGTCGTCGAAGCCGCTGGTGCTGCGCGCGCCGCCGAAGCCGTGGCCTTGCAGGATCAAGGGGTGCGCGCCCTGGGCGCGACGGGCGCAGTCGAAGCTCTTCGGCTCCAGCACCTGGAAGCTGATCTGCTCGCCGCTCTCGGAGCCGATCAGCACCTGGTAGCTGCGGTTGCCGGCGAGGTTCTTGCCGCTGGCGCAGGAGGCATGGCCGCCATCGCTGACCGGGCAGCCGCTGGCATCGACCGTGGTGCCGGCGGGCGTGCCGGGGCAGAGGTCGGCGGCGTCGGAGACACCATCGCCGTCGCCGTCCCGCTGGGCGGCGCTGCAACCCTGGGCATCGACCTCGGCGCCGGCCGCAGTGCCAGGGCAGAGATCGCTGGCATTGCTGACGCCGTCGCCATCGTCGTCGCCGGGCGGCACGTCGCGCACGGTGACATTCAGCTCGTCGCTGCCGCTGGCGCCGTCGTCGTCGGTCACCGTCAGGCGGAAGCGCAGCAGGGTTTCGGCGTCCACCTGCGGCGCGGTGAAGCTGGCGGTGGCGCTGCTGGCGCCGGCGAGCGCCACGCTCGGCCCGGCGGTCTGCGTCCACTGGTAGCTGGCGATGCGGCCATCGCTGTCTTCGCCACGGCCAGCGAGCGTGACGCTGGCGCCTTCATCGACGCTCTGGTCGGCGCCAGCCTGCGCCACCGGCGGCTGGTTGGCGGGGACATTACGCACCTGCACGCGCACCGTGGCGCTGGCGCTGGCGCCGTCGTCATCGGTGGCGCTGAGCTGGAAGCGCAGCTCGGTGTCGGCATCCACCGCCGGGGCGGTGAAGCTGGCATTGGCGCTGTCGGCGCCGCTCAAGCTCACGCTCGGGCCGGCGAGCTGGGTCCAGCGCAGGCTGCGGATCTCGCCGTCGGCATCGCTGGCGCTGCCGGCGAGCTGCACCGGGCTGCCTTCCTCGACGCTCTGGTCGGCGCCGGCGCTGACCGTCGGCGCCTGGTTCTCCACCACCGGCGGCAGCACGCGCACGCTCAGCTCGTCGCTGGCCTCGGCGCCGTCGTTGTCTTCGGCGACAAAGCGGAAACGCAGCAGGGTCTCGCTGCTGACCGTCGGCGCGGTGAATTGGGCGGTGGCGGTGTCGGCGCCGCTGAGGCTGACGCTGGGGCCGGCAAGCTGGGTCCACTGCCGACGCACCACCGTTCCATCGGCGTCGCTGGCGCTGGCGCTCAGCACCACGCGGGCGCCGGAGGCTACCGTCTGATCGGCGCCCGCCTCGACGGTCGGCGGCTGGTTGGCGGGCAGATCGCGGACGGCCACCACGACCTCGTCGCTGGCGCTGGCCCCGGCGGGGTCGGTGGCGGTCAGGCGGAAGCGCAGAGTGGTGGCGGCGTCCACCAGCGGCGCGGTGAAGCGGGGGCTCAAGGTCTGGGCATCGGACAGCGTTACCGCCGGGCCGGCCAACTGCTCCCAGCGCAGCGTCAGGGCGGCGCCCTCGGGATCGCGGGCGCTGCCGCTCAGGCTGACGGCGGCGCCCTCGTCGGCGCTCAGGTCGGCGCCGGCGTCCACCACCGGCGGCTGGTTGACCGGCATCTGGCCATCCGGGTTGCCGCTGCCGCCACAGGCGGCCAGCAACAGCGGCAGGGACAGCGACAGGGCGCGGACGCCACGGGCGACAGCAACAGACGCGCGAACGCCGCGCGGCTCGACGGACTGGGACATCGGGCGAATCTCCTCACCGGTGCACCGGGTCCGTCGGAGCGAACGACGGACCCTGGTTGGTTACAGCCGGTGCGTAGCGCAGCCATCGCCCAGCCTTGTTGGTTATGACAAGTTACTCATGTAGCAAGTTACATAGTAGTAGTAAAAGCAACTCAGCCGCGAATGACGCCAAACCCAGGGCGACGGGCACAAAAAAGGGCGGCCCGAGGCCGCCCTTCGAGTCCCACCCCTGGCTTCAGGGACTGCTTGCCGCCGTCGGCGCGCTCCAGCCGCAGCTCTGGCCCTGGTTCTGTTCCTTCAGGTAGCCCATCAGCGGCGCGAAGTATTCGATGATCGCGGAGCCGTCCATCTGCTTGCCGCCGGTGAGCTTGGCCAGCGTCTCCGGCCAGGGCTGGGACTGCCCTTCCTTGAGCATGGCCATGAACTTCTCACCCGCCGCCTTGTTGCCGTAGATGTCGCACTCGTGCAGCGGACCCTTGAAGCCGGCCGCCTCGCACAGCGCCTTCTGGAACTGGAACTGGATGACGAAGGACAGGAAGTAGCGCGTGTACGGGGTGTTGCCCGGGACGTGGTACTTGGCACCCGGATCGAAGTCTTCCTCGGTCCGCGCCAGCGGCGGCGCCACGCCCTGGTACTGCTCGCGCAACTGCCACCAGCCGGCGTTGTAGTTCTCGGGCTTGATGCTGCCGTCCATCACCTTCCAGCGCCACTGATCCACCAGCTTGCCCCAGGGCAGGAAGGTGATCTTGTCGAGCGCCAGCTTCATCTGGCTGTTGATGACTGCCTTCTCGTCGTTCTTGGCGCCTTTGACCAGGCCGATCTTCTCCAGATGCTGCGGCGTGAGCGAGAGGGTGATGGTGTCGCCGATGGCCTCGTGGAAACCGTCGTGCGCGCCCTGCTGGAAGATCGGCGGCAGGGCGTTGTACATCAGGTAGTAGTAGATGTGGCCCAGCTCGTGGTGGATGGTGAACAGATGCTCCTCATCCGGCTCGATGCACTGCTTGATGCGGACATCGCCGGCGAGGTTCATGTCCCAGGCCGAGGCGTGGCAGACCACGTCGCGATCACGCGGCTGCTGCAGGAGGCTCTTCTCCCAGAAGCTGTCCGGCAGCGCCGGGAAGCCCAGCGAGGTGTAGAAGTCCTCGGCGATGCGGGTCATTTTCAGGCTCATCGCCTTGTCGGCCTCGTGCTCCATCTCGGCCAGCGCCTTCACCGTCGGCTTGCCCTTGTAGGCGGCCTTGAGCTTGGCGAGTTCGGCCTCGCGCTGCGCCGCCAGGGCGGCGGTCACGTCCAGCGAGCCGACGCCCTGGTAGGGCTCCATCAGCGGGTAGAGATTGCCCCAGCTCTGCGCCCACATGTTGCCGAGCAACTGCGCCGGAATCAGGCCGTTCTTCGGCACCACTGCGTCGCCGTACTTGGCGTTGAGCTTGTTGCGCACGTAGCAGTGCAGCTCGTCGTAGAGCGGCTTCACCTGGCCCCAGAGGCGCTCGGTCTCGTCACTGAACTCGGCCGGGCTCATGTCGTAGCCGGCGCGCCACATCTCGCCCATATTGGCGAAGCCGGATTCCTTCGCCGCGCTGTTCTGCAACTCGATGAAGCGCTGGTAGTCCTTGCGGATCGGCTTGGCGGTGGCATGCCAGCCCGCCCAGGCCTCGGCCAGCTCGGCCGGGGTGGCCTTGAGGTCGGCGTTGGTGATGATCTTCTCGATCTCCTGCAGCGACAGGCACTGGTCGTTGCCGGAAGCATCCTTGCGACACCATTTTCCGGAGCCGTAATTGGCTTCCATCTTGGCGCCGATCTTGGCCAGCTCCTCGCGCTCGGCCGGCGCGCTGGGGGCCGCCGAGCCGACCCGGATCAGGTTCAGCGCCCGCGCGGTTTCCGGCTTGAGGTCCTTGAGCGCGTAGAACGGCTTGGCCGCCTGCGCGGTGTTGAAGCTGAACTCCAGGTACTGCTCGTTGGCGCGCGAGGCGACCGCCTGGCTGTCGTCGGTGATGTAGGTCGCCGCCAGCCATTGCGGCCCGGTCAGCGTCGGGTAGAAGGCGCGGAAGTCGTCGTTGTACTTGGCGATGAAGGCATCGGCGCTGGCGGCGCTCGGCGCTGGCGGCGCGGCGGCGGTTTCGCTCGGCTTGCCGCCGCAGGCGGAGACGGCGAGCACCGCCGCCAGAAGGGTGTAATGGAAGGTTTTCATCGGTTCTCCCCGGTTCACTTGATATCGCCCATCAGCTTCTTGATGGGTTTCATGAAGGTCAGCATGATCAGGCCGGCGCCGGCGGTGGTCATGAACACGAACACGAAACGGCCGGACATGCCCGCCACATCGGTGTCCTGCGCCAGATGCCCGGCGAGCAGGCCGGCGATCAGATGGCCCAGCGCCGAGGCGGTGAACCAGGTGCCGAACATCTGGCCCTGGTAGCGCTGCGGCGCCAGCTTGTTGACCGCCGACAGGCCGACAGGCGACAGGCACAGCTCGCCGGTGGTGTGGAACAGGTAGGTGAGGATCAGCCAGGTCGGCGCCACCTTCTCGCCCTGCGCCACGTAGATCGAGGCCCAGGCCAGCACCAGAAAGCCCACCGCCATCTGCAACAGGCCGATGCCGAACTTGAACGGCGTCGAGGGATTGAGGTTGCGCTTGCCGAGCTGCACCCACAGCGCCGCGAAGAACGGCGACAGCAGGATGATGAACAGCGGATTCACCGACTGCAGCCAGGAGGCCGGGATCTCCCAGCCAAACACCACGCGGTCGGTGTAGTCCTGCGCGAACAGGTTGAAGCTGGAGCCGGCCTGCTCGAAGCCGCTCCAGAACATCGCCGCGCCGACGAACAGGATAGCGATCACTCCCACCCGCTTGCGCTCGGTGCTGTCGAGGCCACCGAAGAAGATCACCGCGCTGAAGTACACCGCCGCCAGCGCGACGATGAAGATGCCAGTGCCCTGCGCCAGCTTCACCGCGTCGATCAGCAGGCTGCCGCTGAGTGCGGCCAGCACCACGCCGGCGAGTCCGAGCAGGAACACCGCCACCGCGCTCCAGCCCTTGCGGCGCACCGCCGCATCGCGCTGGGCGTCACCGGTGCTGGCAGCGGTGGCGCCGACGCTGCCCAGATACTTGTCGTAGAGCTTGTACTGGATCAGACCCAGGGTCATGAAGATGCCGGCGGCACCGAAGCCCCAGTGCCAGCCCACCTTCTCGCCCAGCGCGCCGCAGATCAGTTGACCGATGAAGGCGCCGGTGTTGATGCCCATGTAGAAGATCGAATAGCCGGCGTCCTTGCGCGCGCCCTCGGCATTGGCGTAGAGCTGACCGACCATGGCGCTGACATTGGGCTTGAGCAGCCCGGTGCCCAGCGCGATGAGAATGAGGCCGACGAAGAAGCTGGCATTGCTGGCCAGGGCCATCGTGAAGTGGCCGGCGGCGATGATGACGCCGCCCCAGAACACCGCGTTGCGCTGGCCGATCAGGCGGTCGGCAATCCAGCCGCCCGGCAGCGAGGCGAGGTAGACCGCCGAGGTGTAGAGACCGTAGATGGCGGTGGCGACTTCACGGGAGAGACCCAGGCCGGGATTCTTGCCTTCCACCGCCGCGACCATCGCCAGCACCAGGATGGCGCGCATGCCGTAGTAGGAGAACCGCTCCCACATCTCGGTAAAGAACAGCGTTGCCAGGCCACGCGGGTGGCCCAGCCATTGGGCTTGTTGCATTGAGGGATTCCTTGCGGGTTTGAGCCGACCTTGCCTTTGGCCAGGGCGACGAGTCAATCCTGCACTGCAAAACGCTGGCCAAAAAAAGCCCCGCCGGAGCGGGGCTTGGGGGTAAATCGTCCTGGCGGATCAGAAAGCCGTGTGCGTCACGGTGGTCTGCCCGGTCACCGCCGGTGAGCCCTTGCTGGCCGAGACCGTGGCGTTGCCGGGGAAGAAGCCGCCGCTGGCCAGGCCGGACTGGTCAACCGTCACCGCCGAGGTATTGGACGAGGCCCAGGTCACCTGGGTGCTGATGTCCAGCTTGCCGCCGTCGGAGAAAGTGGCGGTGGCGGTGAGCTGCACCGAGTCGCTACCGGCGATGCGGGGATTGGCCGGTGTCACCGCAATGCTGCTCAGCGTGGCGTTGGTAACCGTCACTCCGGCGTTGCCGCTGACGCCGCCGAGACTCGCCACCACCGAGGTGGAGCCCAGCGCCACCGTGGTGACCACGCCCTTGCTGCCGCTGTCATTGCTGACGGTCGCCACAGCGCCATTGAGGGTCTGCCAGCTGACGCTGCTGGTCAGATCCTGCGTGGAGGCGTCGGTGTAGGTGCCGGTGGCGGTGTACTGCACCTTATAGCCCACCGGCAGCGTGGTGAGCTTGCCAGCGACCTTGATGCTCTGCAGTGCCGCCGGCCCAACGGTGAGCGGGGTGCTGCCGCTGAAACCGCCGCTGGTCGCGGTGATGGTGACGGCGCCCTGTGCCTTGGCGGTGGCTAGACCTTCGCTACCACTGGCATTGCTGACATCGGCGATGGTCGTATCGCTGGAAGACCAGGTCACCTTGCGGGTGTCCACCGAGCTGCCGTCCGAGTAGGCCAGCGTGGCGGTGTACTGCAAGCTGGTCTTGTTGCCGATGGTCTGATTGGCCGGCTTCACGGTCACACCCGTCACCACCGCGTCGGTCACCTTCAGCGTCGCCACATCGCTGCTGATTCCGCCGCTGACCGCCTTGATCTCGGTTTCGCCCGGCGCGCTGGTGCTGGCCAAGCCCGCGCTATCGGCGGCGTTGCTGATAGTGGCAACGGTCGAATCCTTGGAGCTCCAGGTCACCACCTTGGTCAGGTTCTGCGTGCTGTCATCGGAGTAAGTGCCGGTCGCCACGTACTGCTGGCTGCGCCCGGCCGCCACGCTGGCGCTGGCCGGGCTGATGGCGAGCGCCTTCAGCACCGCCGCAGTGCCGGTGAAGCTGGCCGTGCCGCTGACACTGCCGAGCGCGGCGGTGATCGTCGCGCTGCCCTGCGCGACGGCGCGGACCACACCCCGGGTGCCGCTGGCATTGCTGACCGTCGCCACTGCGGTATCGGAACTGCTCCAGGTCACCGTCTCGGTGAGGTTCTCCACGGAATTGTCGGAATACAGGCCTTCGGCCTTGTAGTTCTGGGTGTTCCCCTTGGCGGCGCTGGCGGTCGCCGGCGTCACCGTGATGCTGCCCAGGGTGGCTGGCGTCACCGTGACCTTGCTGGACGCCGAGGCGCCCTTGGCCGCGTCGTTGGTCACGGTGGCGGTGATGGTCGCCTCACCCTCGCTCACCGCCGTCACCTGGCCCTTGCTGGCGGCGCTGTCGCCAACCGTCGCTCTGCCGGTCGCCGAGGAGGTCCAGCTCACCTGGCTGGTGACATCCTGGGTGGAGCCATCAGTGAAAACGACGGTCGCGGTGAACTGGCGGCTGACACCCTTCGGCATCGTGGGGTCAGTGGGCGTGACCGAGCCCGACTTCACCGTGGCATTGGTCACGGTCAGACTGGTTGCGCCCATCACGCCACCGATGCTGGCCGAGATATTGGTGCTGCCCGGAGTCAGCGTCGCCTTCGCCAGACCGCGACTGCCTTCGGCATTGCTGATGCTGGCCGCGCTGGTATTGCTGGAGGTCCAGGTGGCGGTACCGGTGACGTCGCGAGCGCTGTCGTCGCTGTAGATACCGGTGGCCGCGTACTGCAGGCTGAAGCCCTTCGCCAGGTTCTTGTTGGGCGGGGTAACCTCGATCGCAATCAGGCTCGCATCACTGACCGTGGCGTCGGTGCTGCCGGTGAGCCCCTGATGACTGGCCTTGATCGTGGCCGCGCCCAGCTTCTTGGCCACCGCCAATCCCTGGGTGCCGGCGCTGTTGCTCACCTCCAGCACGCTGCTGTCGGTGGAGCTCCAGGTGGCCACTTTGGTGAAGTCCTGGCTGCTGTTATCGGTGTAGACGCCCGTGGCAGTGAACTGCTGACTGGTTCCCACCGGGACCGAAGGCGTTGTCGGAGTGATATCAATCCGCGCCAGCGCTGCCGCCGTGACGGTGAAAGAGGCGCTCGCGGTGAACTCGCCCGAAGTGGCGGTGATGGTCGTGCCGCCCTCAGTGACGCCGCGCGCCTGACCGCTGCTGCCTGCGGCATTGCTGATCGAGGCAATCGACGAATCAGCGCTGGACCAGACCAGGTTTTCGTCCTCGGTCACGTCGCCGGTGGTCTGGTCGCTGAAGGTGCCAATGGCGGTGAACTGCTGGATCGCGCCCTTGGGCCGCGAGCTGGTGGCGGGAGTGACCTGGAGCCCTGTCAGCACGGCATCGCTGACCGCCAGCGTGGTGGAACCCGTCAGGCCGCCATAGGCCGCGCCGATGGTGCTGCTGCCGACCTCCAAACCCTTCGCGCGGCCCTTAGTCGCGACCTCGTTGCTGACCGAGGCCACGGACGGAGCGGAGCTGCTCCAGGTCGCGGCGCCGGTCAGATCCTGGGTGCTGTTGTCGGTAAAGACGCCCGTGGCGGCGAACTGCCGACTATTGCCCTTGGCCACCGAACTGGCGCTGGGGGTGACTTCGATGCGCTGGAGGGTGGCGGCGGTCACCGTCAAGCTGGTGTTGCCGGTGGCGCCGCTCTGGCTGGCGCTGATGGTGATCAGGCCGGGAGCCACGGCAGTCACCAGACCTCGGCTGTCGGCGGCGTTACTGACCGTGGCGGTGGAGGTCGAGGAGGAGGTCCAGGTCGCGGTGGCGGTCACGTCGCTAGTGGAGTTGTCGGTGAAGGTGGCCATGGCGCTGAACTGCCGGCTGGCGCCCTTGGGCAAACTGGAATTGACCGGTGTCACCGCCACCGTAGCCACGGTCGCAGGGCCCACGGTCAGCTCAGTGCTGGCGGTATTGCCCTGAAAGTTGGCGGAGATCGTCGTCTTGCCAAGCTTGCGGGCGATGGCCACGCCCGAGCCGGAGATCGTGGCGACACTGGGATCGCTGGAAACCCAGACGGTGGACGCGCTGACATCGCCCTTGCTGTTGTCCGACATGATGGCGGTTGCCACGAACTGCTGGCTGGTGCCCAGAGGCTTGGTGACGTTGAGCGGGCTGATCTCGATACGCACCAACGTCGGGGGCGCGGATCCGCCTCCGCCGCAGGCACTCAAGCCCAGGGCCAGCAGAATGCCCGCAACCAGGGCCTGAACAACGCGGAACGGCATCGAGAACAAGTTCATCACGGCGGCAAACCCCGACTGTCGCGACCCAGAAGTCTGTACCGGCGATCCAGGGTTCGCGCGCCCCGGGCACCGGGCCGTGGTTCCTGAAGTTCCAGAAATCACGGCATTCGTTGCGAAGGATTCTAAACGACCGTCTTTGCGCCACCATGGCAGCGCCAAAATAAATCCGGGCCACTCCACCCTAGCGGGTCATGAGCAGCCACAGCGCCAGTCCGGCCAGCAACAGCAGGCCGAGCAACAGCCATCTGAACCGGCGGGGCGCGGCCTTCCGCTGGAGCGCCGATGGCCGGTAGTGCCCCAGCAGCAACTGCACATTGCGGCGGTTGCTGCGGTAGGCGAAGTCGAAGAAGTCGCCCAGCACCGGCACCAGGCCGATGGCTCCGTCGAGTGCGACGTTGCGGACCATCTTCCACTTGAGTTCGGCCGGAGCGCCCAAGCGGTGCGCTTCGACCACGACATACCCGCCCATCAGCAGGCCCGCGACATCGCCGACTACGGGAATCATGCCGACCAGCGACTCCAGTCCGATCTTGAAGCGCGTGCCGGGAACGGTGATGAACTCGTCGAGCCAGTAGGCGAGCTTCTCGACACGTTGCAGGGAGGGATGCGGGGCCGGGTTCATGGCGTCGGACGGGCGGCGGGGTGTGGAAATCTCGATTCGCTAAACTGTGCGCCTACTCACAATACAGTTCACAGAACAAATCCTCATGCGCATGCTCGCCGCACTGAGCTACTGGCTGGCCTGGTGGCTGTACCGCCCGCTGCTGGCCCTGGTCAAATTCAAGGCCACGCCGGAAAACCTGTTCGAGCGCCTGGGGCTGGACCCGAGCCGCCCGATCGCCTTCGTGCTGCCCACCCGCAGCTGGATCGACCTGTTCGCGCTCGACAAGGTCTGCCGCCACTACGGCCTGCCGCGTCCGCAGCGCACCGGCGCCAGCCTGCCCACCGCCGGCCGCGCCGGCTGCGTCTACCTGCCGGCGCTGCTGGAAACCCGGGTGCGGATGACCGAGCTCTCGCAGGTGCTGGCCACCGTCGCCAAGGACCCTCAGTTCGACATCCAGATCGTGCCGGTGTCGATCTTCTGGGGCCGCGATCCGGGCTCGGAGACCAGCCTGTTCAAGCTGATCTTCGCCGACATCCCGCAGGCCGGCAGTGCCCGCAAGTTCTTCATCAGCCTGGTCAACTCGCGCAACATGCTCGCCAACTTCGCGCAGCCGGTGTCGTTCCGCAGCTACCTGCAGGACGAGCCCGACACCGCCAAGGGCCTGAAGAAGCTGATCCGCGGTCTGCACTTCCACTTCCTGCGCGCGCGCACCGCAGCGCTGGGGCCGGAACTGCCGCCCCGGCGGATCATGCTCGAACGGGTGGTCAATTCCCGACTGGTGCGCCGCGCCATCGAACACGAGGCCAAGACCAAGAACCTGACGCTGGAGCAGGTGCGCAAGCGCGCCTGGCGGCTGGCCGACGAGATCGGCGCCGACTACTCCAGCGTCGCGGTCAACTTCCTGGAGCGCCTGCTGACCATCTTCGTCTGGCAGCGGGTGTTCCGTGGCGTCGATGTGCAGAACCTCGACCGCGTGCGCGAGCTGGCGCAGAGCCACGAGATCATCTATCTGCCCAGCCACCGCTCGCACGCCGACTACCTGCTGCTGTCGTACACGCTCTATCACCAGGGTCTGGTGCCGCCGCATATCGCCGCCGGCATCAACCTCAACTTCTGGCCGGTGGGCGGTCTGCTGCGCCGTTGCGGCGCCTTCTACATGCGCCGCAAGTTTGCCGGCGATGCGCTCTACACGGCGGTGTTCCGGGGCTATGTCGATGCGCTGATCGCCAAGGGCTACGCCATCGAGTTCTTCCCCGAGGGCGGCCGCAGCCGCACCGGCCGCCTGCTGGCACCGAAGACCGGCCTGCTGGCGATGGTGGTGGAAAGCGCCCTGCGCAGCCGCGCCCGGCCGGTGGTGATCGTCCCGGTGTACATCGGTTACGACAAGGTCTGGGAGGTGGGCAGCTACTTCAAGGAATTGAAGGGCGGCGCCAAGCAGAAGGAGTCCGCCGAGGGCCTGCTCAAGGCCGGCAAGATTCTCACCAAGAGCCACGGCAAGGCCTACCTCAACTTCGGCGAGCCGATCCCGCTGCAGGCCTATGCCGACGCCCATCTGCCGGACTGGCGCGCGCATTTCGGCGCCGCTGCCGACGCCAGCGCCGACAGCCGTCCCGAGGGCTACCCGGCCTTCGTCAAGGAACTGGCCGACGAGAACATGCGGCGGGTCAACGCGGCGGCGGTGGCGAATCCCTGCGGTCTGTCGGCGGTGGCCCTGCTGGCCAGCCCGCGCGGCGCGGCGAGCGAAGACGAGATCGTCGAACAGGTCGGCCACCTGGCCTGGCTGCTCAAGGGCGAACCCTACTCGCAGCAGCTCTACATCCCCGATGCCAATCCGAAGTCGGTGCTGGACTGGGCGGCGCCGGTGTCGCGCCTGGTGCGGGTGCCGCACCCCTGGGGCGATCTGGTCGGCTGCGCCAGCCGCGACGCGGTGCTGCTCACCTACAACCGCAACAACATCCAGCATCTGTTCGCGGTGCCCTCGCTGATTGCCAACCTGTTCCGCACCCGCGCCCGCCTGTCCGAGGAAGCGGCGATCACCGGCTGCCGTGCGCTCTATCCCTTCCTGCGCACCGAGTTCTTCCTGCGCTGGCCGCCGGAGGAAATCGAGCAGGTGGCCCGCCGCACGCTGGAGGTGATGGTCAACCTCGGCCTGCTGCGCCGCGAGGGCCAGGATCTCTGGCGACCGGATGTCACCCAGAAGTCCTTCTCCACCCTGGCCATGCTCGGCCGCATCCTCGGCGAGACCCTGGAGCGCTACGGCATGACCGCGCTGCTGCTGGCCGAAGAGCGCAAGACCCCGCAGAACCTGCTGCGCAGCAAGTTCGAGCAGGACTGCCGCCTGCTCGCCGAGCGCATGGCGGTACTCACCGGCCGCGATGCCCCGGAATTCTTCGACCCGGCCCTGTTCAAGGGCTATCTCAACACCCTGATCGGCATGGGCCTGGTCACCGAACAGGGCGATGGCGAGGGTCAGCGCAACCTGGTGGTCGATGCCCGCATCGAGCGCATCGCCGAACGCTCGCTGGAACTACTCTCCGACGAAAGCCGTCAGACGCTCTTGCAGCTGCTGTCCCGGCGGCGCGATACCACGCTGACCGGGGCGGAAACTGTCTCGTCCTCGCCTTGACATCGTGCTCGTTATAATTCCCGGCCCTCAAAGCTCATCACCTACGGCGGCCCGAAAGCCGGCCTTCCATCCACTCAGGATTTCCATGCTCACCACCAAACGCACCCTGCTCGCCGTCGCTGTCGCCGGCCTTGCCCTCGCCGCCTGCCAGAAGAACGAAGGCAACAGCGTCCCCAACATCACCAAGGCCGAGGAGCTGACCACCGACGCCCAGAAGTTCGGTTACGCCATCGGCGTCGACCTCGCCAAGTCGCTGCAGCCGGTGAAGGACGATGTGGACATCAAGGCCCTGGAAGCCGGTCTCGACACCGTGTTCTCCGGCGGCACCTCGGTGCTCGACGACAAGACCCGCGAGGAGATCAAGAACACCGTCGCTCAGAAGCTGCAGAAGAAGCAGCTGGAAGAGCGCACCGCCGCCGCCGGCAAGGCCAAGGAAGAAGGCGAGAAGTTCCTCGCCGAGAACGCCAAGAAGGAAGGCGTAAAGACCACCGCCTCCGGCCTGCAGTACGAAGTGCTGACCGAAGGCAAGGGCGACGCGCCGAAGGCCACCGACACCGTCACCGTGCACTACAAGGGCACCCTGATCAACGGCGAGACCTTCGACTCCAGCTACGACCGTGGCCAGCCGGTGAGCTTCCCGCTGCAGAACGTGATCCCGGGCTGGACCGAAGGCCTGCAGCTGATGAAGCCGGGCGCCAAGTACAAGTTCGTGATCCCCTCCAACCTCGCCTACGGCGAGCGCGGCGCCGGCATCAAGATCGGCCCCAACGCCACCCTGGTGTTCGAGGTCGAGCTGCTGTCCATCGGCGAACCCAAGAAGTAAGCCTTGAGGCAGTAAACGAAAGGGCGGCCCTCGGGCCGCCCTTTTTTGTGGCCTTCCGCCCGGAACGCTTCAGCGGCCGCAGTTGCCCGTCACGGCCTCGCGCGCAGCCTGCAAGCGCTCCTCGAACTGCTCTTCGGTCATCCGCGCCAGACTGCCATCGGGCTGCTCCACCCCCAGACGGCGCGCGGTCTTGGCTTCCAGATAAGCGATGCGCTCACGCGCCTCGCTGCAGCGCTTGGCGCGCGCCTCCAGGTCCACTTCGGCGGCAGCGGGCTTCGCGGTAGCAGGCGGCGACTTGGTCTGCGGCGGGGCGGCGGCGGGCGCCGACGGCGATGCCGGCACGGTGCGGATGTGTTGCGGCTCGGCGCCGACTTCCGCAGGCGGCGTCTGCGAGTAGTGCACCTGGCCGTTGGCGTCCACCCAGCGGTACACCGTGGCCTCTGCCAGCAGTGGCAGCCCGGCTAGCAGCAGCAGATAGGTCTTGGATCGCCTCATGCGCCGAGTCTAGACCCTGCGCCAGACGCTGTCTCGCGGCAAAAAAGAGGGGCGACTCTCCCTGTACCAGGAGATGCCGCCCCCTCCTCCACACCCCGATTCGATTCCTTACTTCGTGGCCTGCTTGGAGACATTGGCCGGATCGAAGAAGCCAACATCGTAGTCCTTCTCGATGCTCTGCGGCTCCTCGTTGTTCATCGCCTGCGCCAGATAGCGGCCGGACTGCAGGTCGTAGACGGTCTCCAGCGCCGGGGCGTGGCCCAGACGCTCGCCGCCGTCGTAGATCTGCAGGATGTGGCTCTCCTGCACCCGCCAGAGCGCGTTGCGGGCGTCGTAGATGTCCACCGCAACGATCTGCCAGCTGTCCTCGTCCACATAGAAGGTCCGCTTCTTGTAGATGTGCGTGGTGCCCGGCTTGACGTTGGCTTCCACCACCCAGACCCGGTGCAGCTCGTAGCGCGGCAGGTCCTGGTTGATGTGGCCTTTTCTCAGGATGTCCTTGTACTTGAGCTTGTCGGAGTACAGGCCGTAGGCGTTGTAGGGGATGTACATCTCCTTCTTGCCGACCAGCTTCCAGGTGTAGCGATCGGTAGCGCCGTTGTAGGTGTCGGTCTGGTCGTTGGTGCGCAGACCGTCGGAGCCGGTACCCGGGTTGTCGTAACCGACATTCGGCGCACGGCGCAGGCGGCGCTGGCCGGGGTTGTACTGCCAGGCGCGACGCGGCTCCTTCACCTGGTCCAGGGTCTCGTGCACCAGGGTGATGGTGCCGGCCAGACGCGGCGGCGCGGCCACGATCTGCAGGTAATAGATGCCGACGTTGTTGAGCTGCTCCGGGCTGATGCCCCGGGTGTCGTAGAGGAACTTCACCTGCTCGCGGATCTTCACCAGATTGAAGTCGCCGGCGGTGGTCACTGCCGCCTGGATGTTCCAGCGGTCAACGCCGGTGCCGCGATAGCGCAGCTTGTGATTCCAGATCGGCTCGTTGCCGGTCTTCGGGATCGGGAAGGGAATGCCCAGGATGGCGCCACTCAGGCTCTCGCCGCCATTGGCGAGCTCGGCGTTGAGGGCATTCTTGTAGGTGGCTTCGTAGACGAAATCCGGGAACGCGGCAGTGCGACGCGTCGGGTAGACATTCATCTTGTAGCTGTCGCCAAACTTGGCGAACAAGGCCTTCTGGCCCTCGGTCAGCCGCGCCTTGTACTGATCGACATTGGCCTTGCTGATGGTGAACTTCGGCTTGTCCTGCGGGTAGGGGTCGCAGTAGCGGGCCGGCGCGCCCGGGTAGCAGGCCGGCGGCTGGGTCAGACCGCCTTCCCACTTGGGAATGCTGCCGTCCTTGCTGCCGGCGCGCTCGGCGCCCACGGGCGTCAGTTCCGACTTGAGCTTTTCCGCCTCGGCCGGGCTGATCTTGGCCACCACTGGCGCGGCGAGCCCCAGCAGCAGGGCCACGCACAGAGTACGTTTCATCGTCTCTTCTCTCCTCTCGTTATGTCCCGACCTTAGCGCAGACCTGACGCCCACGCCAGCTTCGCGGCCACAAAAAGGGCGGCCCGCAGGCCGCCCTTCGCGAACAGCAGACGGGCTTACTTCGACGCCTGCTTGGAGACGTTCGAGGGGTCGAAGAAGCCGACGTCGTAGTCCTGCTCGCCGTTCTCGTTCTCCTCGTTGTTCATCGCCTGCGCCAGGTAGCGGCCCGACTGCAGGTCGTAGACCGACTCCAGCACCGGGTTGAGGAACGGCTTGTCGTAGGCCATCACCGAGTGGGTTTCCTGCACGCGCCAGAGGGTGTTGCGGGCGTCGTAGTTGTCCACCGCGACGATCTGCCAGCTGTCCTCGTCCACGTAGAAGAAGCGCTTCTTGTAGATGTGCGTGGTGTTCGGCTTGACGTTGGCCTCCACCACCCAGACCCGGTGCAGCTCGTAGCGCGGCAGGTCCTGGTTGATGTGGGTCTTCTTCAGGATGTCGGCGTACTTGAGCTTGTTGGAATGCAGGGCGTAGCTGCTGTACGGCACCAGCATTTCCTTCTTGCCCAGCAGCTTCCAGGTGTAGCGGTCAGTGGCGCCGTTGAAGGTGTCGGTCTGGTCGTTGGTGCGCAGACCATCGGAGCCGGTGCCCGGGTTGTCGTAACCGACATTGGGGGCGCGACGCAGACGCCGCTGTCCGGGGTTGTACTGCCAGGCGCGGCGCGGCTCCTTCACCTGATCCAGCGTCTCGTGCACCAGGGTGATGGTGCCGGCCAGACGCGGCGGCGCGGTCACCGTCTGCATGAAGTAGATGCCGACGTTGTTGAGCTGCTCCGGCGACAGGCCCTTGGTGCCGTAGAGGAACTTCACCTGCTCGCGGATCTTCACCAGATTGAAGGCACCGGTGGTGGTCACCGCCGCCTGGATGTTCCAGCGATCGACGCCGGCACCGCGATAGCGCAGCTTGTGGTTCCAGATCGGCTCGTTGCCGCTCTTCGGGATCGGGAAGGGAATACCCATCACCGCGCCGTTGAGCGACTCGCCGCCGTTGGCCAGCTCGGCGTTGAGGGCGTTCTTGTAGGTGGCCTCGTAGACGAAGTCCGGGAACGCGGCGGTGCGGCGCGTCGGGTAGACGTTCATCTTGTAGCTGTCGCCAAACTTGGCGAACAGGGCCTTCTGGCCGTCGGTCAGCTGCGCCTTGTACTGGTCGACATTGGCCTTGGTGATGGTGAACTTCGGCTTGTCTTCGGGGAACGGATCGCAATACCAGGCGCCGGCGCCCTTGAAGCAGGCCGGCGGCTTGGTCAGGCCGCCTTCCCAGGCGGGAATGCTGCCGTCCTTGTTGCCGGCGCGCTCGGCACCGATGGGGGTCAGCTCCTTCTTCAGCTTGTCCGCCTCGGCGGGCGACAGCTTGGCGATGGCCGTGCCGCTGGTCATGGCCAGCAGCAGGGCGGCAAACGCGGTGCGATTCATGAATTTCTCCTCAATCTCCGGGGGCAGGACAATAGCGGACCAATCACGAGGCCCGCCAGCGCCTGCCGCCGGTTTGAGGCGTTTTTCTCGCTGTTAGCAGTAGATGAAGGGATCTTCCGTCGGCGGCGTGATGCTCGGGTCGGAGGCCGGCGCGGCCACATCCCAGTACTGGTGGCGGATCTGGACGTTGCCGGTCTGGAACCCGCAGTAGCCGAAATCCTTCGCGGCCGGCGCCTCGCCGGCGAGGCCCAGGAAGGCCAGCGCCTTGGCGACCACGCCCTTGTCCGGATTGATCGACAGCACACCCCAGCCGATCTGCAGCCAGGGCGCCACCGGGTTGATCGGCAGGCCGGCGACATCGAACACGCCCTCGATCGGGTCGTAGTCGGTGATCTGCGGAATGTAGGCGGCCTCTTCCAGCGCACGGCGCAGCTGCCAGTTGCTGAGCGTGCGGCCGTCGGCGGCCACCGCCATCTGCGACTTGCCGTCCGGCCGCACCTGGATGCCGCCCGCCGAACCCAGGGCACGGCGCGCCTCCAGCAGCACCCGCGAGGCGATGCCCGCCGCCAGCGGCGTCGAGAAGCTGGTGCCGGCGGTGAACTCGTTGGTGCCGCTCTCGCAGGCCATGCAGTAGGGCAGGTTCTGGGTGAAGTCGGAGATGAAGTCCGGGAACAGGCCGGACAGCAGGGTGCGGCCGTTGGAGGAGTCCTCCTCGAAGCCGGAGACGCCGATGCTCCACCAGGGGCCGGCACCGGCGCGCAGCGGACTCAGGCCCGGGCCGTTGCCGGCCGAGCTGAAGTGCAGCTTGCCCAGCTCGACCACGCCCTGGAAGGTCTTCGGGAAGCTGCTGGCTTCCGGCAGCGGAATACCGACCAGCGGAATCGAGGCGCCATAGCTGGTGGTGACGATGTCCACCGCCGGGTGCTCGAAGGCGTAGGCATGCGAGGCGTCCGAACCGAGCGCGTCCGGCTCCACGAACAGGATCACCGCCTCCGGATTGCCGGTCAGCACCGAGGAAGAGGTGCCGACGCCGTGGGTGTCGTCCTCGTCGTCGGGCAGGATCGGAATGCCGCCGTCGTTGGTCTCGCGCAGGGTGACGGCGAGGATGTTGGTGCCCTTGAACCAGTACAGCTCGCCCTTCTTGATGCCGTCCCAGATCGCCTTGTCGGCAGCGAAATCGGCGGCGAAGTCGCCGGTACGGGTCAGGGTCAGCTGGTGCGCCGCATCCACTCCCAGTTCGGCCAGCAGTTCCGGGGTGACGCTGGCCGGAGGGCTGCCGGCCGGGTAGATGCTGCTGCCGGCGTTGTAGAAGGCGTGGTAGGGGTTGATGCCGGTGTCGATGTCGGCCACCACCACCCGCGCCGCCGCCGCGCTGCCGCCTGAGGAGCTGCCGCCACTGGAGGAACTGGTGCTGCCGCCGGACGAAGACGAGGAGCCGGAGGTGGAGCCGCCCGAGGAGGAGCCGGAGCCGGAAGTCGAGCCGCCCGAAGACGAAGACGAGGAAGACCCGGAAGTGGAGCCACCGGAAGAGGACGAGGAACCGGAGGTCGAACCACCCGAGGTGGAACCGCCCGAACTGGAGCTACCGGAGGTGGAGCCGCCGGAGGTCGAACCGCCCGAGGTCGAGCCTCCCGACGTGGAACCGCCCGAGCTGGAACTGCCGGAGGTGGAGCCGCCGGAGGTGGAGCCGCCGGAGCTGCCACCCGAGGAAGAGGAGGACGAGGACGAAGAGGTGGAGGAGCCGCCCGAGCCCGACGAGCTGCCGGAGCCGCTGCTGGACGACCCACTGCTGGACGAACCGGAGCCGGAGGAGCTGCCGCCCGGCAGGCTGCCGTCGCTCTCGGGGGCGCCGCCGCAGGCGGACAGGATGAGGCTGGCCGCGAGGGCGGCGGAGAACAGGCGTGTGGCGAACATGGAATGGGACCGTCTGTGAACTGACACTGCCATCAGAATGCAATTGTCAGGCCGTTGGCAAGTTGCCGCTGGTCCGGACCGCTGTTTCGCGGCCGCCGCTACGCCACCGGGGCCACCAGGCCGTAGTAACGCGCCAGCAGGGAAAACAGGGCCGGATGATGCCGGTGCAACGCGGCCGGTTGCTGGAAGTAGGCCTCGCTGACCACCCCGAAGAACTCGCCCGGGCTCTGCGCCCCGTACTTGTCCAGCACCGGCGGCCGGCGGTGGCGTTGCAGGCGCGCGTACTCGGCGCCCATCACCTCGGCCCATTCCGCCGCCAGCGCGCGCGGCATCGGTGGCGCGCCTTCGCCGGCCGGGTTCTCCTCGTCCAGCGCGTGGGCGAATTCGTGCACCACGACGTTCACCGGGTCGCCCGCCAGCGCCGCCTCGACATCGGCCCAGGACAGCACCACCTGCCCCGGCCCCTGTTCGCCGATCCGTTCGTCGGGGGCGTCGTCGACCAGTTCCAGCCCCTCCTCCAGGGGCTCGTGCAGCGGTGGCACCAGGAAGGCCTCGGGGTAGATCAGCAGTTCGCGGATTTCCGGGAACAGCGGCTGCTGCTCGGCCCCGTCCTGCAGGCGCAGCAGGCAGGCCAGGCCGGCGATCAGCAGGCGCTGCTCCTCGTCGAGCACATGGCCACCGCAGGCCAGCCAGCGCTTGCCGTGGCGGAAGCGCTGCACCTGCTGATACCAGCGTGCGCGCTGCGCGGGGCTCATCCAGGCGGCGGCGGCAATCCGCGTCTCAAGTAGCGTCCGCTCGGGTTCGGACAAGGGTTCGCTCTGCAAGACCTGCCGCCGCTGGCGGGTACGCCGCCATTGCCAGAGCAAACCAGCGGCGAGCAGCAGTGCCAGCAGGCTGGGTAGCCAGACGGTCATGGCGGCACGCCGCTAGAGCGGGCTGAGCTTGGCCATGGCCAGCATCAGCCACTTGGTGCCGGCATTGGCGAAGCGGATCTCCACCCGGGTGCGCTCGCCCTCACCGTCGAAGCTCAGGATGGTGCCCTCGCCGAAGCTGGGATGGCTCACCCGCTGGCCCAGCTTGTAGCCGCCGTAGCCGACTTCCGCCGTCATCTTCGCCGACAGCGCCGGACGGCTGAGGTTGTAGCCTTCCTGCTGGCGCTCGCGCCAGGCATTGCCGTGCTCGTAGCCGCTGCCCAGCCCGGAACGCGGCGCGCCGCCGCCACCGAATCCGCCGCCGCCGTAGCCGCCGCGCCCCGACTGCACGCCAAAGCTGCTGCGCAGCACCGCCGCGCGCGGCCGGGTCTCGACCAGGGTCTCGCTGGGGATCTCCTTCAAAAACTGCGAGGGCGCACAGATCTGCTCGACGCCGTGGATGCGGCGGGTCTCGGCATAGCTGATGGTGAGCTGCTGACGGGCGCGGGTAATGCCGACGTAGCAGAGCCGGCGCTCCTCTTCGAGATTGCCCTCGTCGACCGCGCGCATGGACGGGAACAGGCCGTTCTCCAGGCCGACCATGAACACCACCGGAAACTCCAGGCCCTTGGCGGAATGCAGGGTCATCAATTGCACGGCCTCCTCGCCGGCGTTGGCCTGGCCTTCGCCGGCCTCCAGCGCCGCGTGGGTGAGGAAGTTGAGCACCGGGTCCAGGCCTTCTTCCTCCGGACGCTCGAAGGACTTGGCGGCGTTGATCAGCTCGTCGAGGTTTTCCAGGCGCGCTTCCGCTTGCTCGCCCTTCTCTTTCTTGTAGTGCTCCTTCAGGCCGGAGCGCTCGATCAGCTTTTCCATCTTCGCGGCCAGCGGCAGCTCACGGGTCTGCTGGTCGAGCAAGTCGATCTGGTCGAGAAACAAGCCCAGCGCGCCGGAGGTGCGGCCCAGCGCCGCGCTACCGGAGCGCGCCGCCTTCCACAGCGACAGCTCGTGCTGCTTGGCGAAGGCCCGCAGCTTTTCCAGCGAGGTGGCGCCGACGCCGCGCGGTGGCGTGGTCAGCGCGCGCTCGAAGCTGCCGTCGTCGTCGCGGTTGACCAGCAGCCGCAGCCAGGCCAGCGCGTCCTTCACTTCCATGCGCTCGAAGAAGCGCAGGCCGCCGTAGATGCGATACGGCAGGCGCGCGCGGATCAGCATTTCTTCCAGCACCCGCGACTGCGCATTGCTGCGGTAGAGCACCGCCAGATCGCTGTAGCGGCCATGGCCGTCGAGGTAGTCGCGCATGCGATTGACCACGAACTCCGCCTCGTCGTACTCGTTGTAGGCGGCGTAGAGCTGGATCGCCTCGCCCTCGCGGTCCTCGGTCCAGAGGTTCTTGCCCAGGCGCCCGGAGTTGTGCGCGATCAGGCCATTGGCGGCCTTGAGGATGGTGCCGGTGGAACGGTAGTTCTGCTCCAGTCGCACCAGCTCGATGCCCGGGTAGTCGCGGCTGAGCTTCTGGATGTTTTCCACCTTGGCGCCGCGCCAGCCGTAGATCGACTGGTCGTCGTCGCCGACCGCGAAGATCTTCGCCTCTGGCCCGCACAGCAGGCGCAGCCAGAGGTATTGCAGGGTGTTGGTGTCCTGGAACTCGTCGACCAGCACGTGCCGGAACTTGCGGTGGTAGTGCTCGCGCACTGCCGGCTGGTCGCGGAACAACTCGTAGGCGCGCAGCAGCAGCTCGGCGAAATCCACCAGCCCCTGCGCCTCGCAAGCCTGCTGGTAGGCGGTGTAGGCGCGCACCAGCTGCCGCTGGCTGTAGTCGCCCTGGTCGGCCATCTGGTGCGGGCGGCGGCCTTCTTCCTTCTGGGCGTTGATCCAGCCGGTGACCATCTTCGGCGGGAAGCGGTCCTCGGCCATCTCCAGCCCCTTGAGCACGCGCTTGACCAGGCGCTGCTGATCGTCGGCGTCGAGAATCTGGAAGTTCTGCGGCAGCTTCGCCTCGCGCCAGTGCAGGCGCAGCAGCTTGTGGGCGGTGCCGTGGAAGGTGCCGACCCACATCGCCCTAACCGGCACGTTCACCAGCTGCTCGATGCGGCCGCGCATCTCGTTGGCCGCCTTGTTGGTGAAGGTCACCGCCAGCACCGAATGCGCCGAGACGCCTTCCACCGCCATCAGCCAGGCGATGCGGTGGGTGAGCACGCGGGTCTTGCCGGAGCCGGCGCCGGCCAGCACCAGCCGGTGCTCGGACGGGGCGGTGACGGCTTCGCGCTGGGCGGGATTCAGGGCTTCGACGAGGGCGACGAGGCGGGGGTCGGTCTGGGTGAACGCGTCGAATTGCATGGCGCTAGTTTACTGGCGATGAGGGGCGCTGCCGTGGTCGGGGGTGCGCGCCTGCTGTTGGGGCGCTTGGTGTTTGCGGCTTTGCCTGGATGTCTGTGGTTCGCGCGTTCGCGCTCTGCTGGCGGTGCAGTTGGTGCGAGCTCTTTTTCGCCTATTGGCGACTCACTTTTCTTTGCTCCTGCAAAGAAAAGTAAGACGGATTCAAGCATCAAGTGCAACACGGTTGTTTTGATCGCGTTGTTCGAAGCATTTGTTGAAGAAGACTTCGGCGGGAGTCTTCCACCCGAGGGTTTTGCGGGGGCGGGTGTTCATCTCCCAGGCGA
>NZ_RJVO01000010.1 GCF_003730135.1 Stagnimonas aquatica
AACTTTGCCACCCTGGCCAAGCTGCTCAAGCAGCCGGTCATCTTCGACGGCCGCAACCAGTACGATCCCGCCTACCTCAAGAAAGCTGGCTTCCAGTACTACAGCATCGGACGAAAACCGGCCTGACAGCGTTGACGCAGGGGGTGCGGCTCACTACTATTCGCACCCCTGACGGACAGTTAGCTCAGTGGTAGAGCATCGCCTTCACACGGCGGGGGTCACAGGTTCAAGCCCTGTACTGTCCACCAAATGCCACAACAGAAAGCCCGCTCACAGCGGGCTTTCTTGTTTTCACCGTCCCCGCAACTAGGCCACGGCCGGCAGGGCACGCGCCAGCAGGGTCTCGAAGGGACTGTCGGCCGGCAGGGTGCCGAACGCCAGCCCCTGCTGACCCGCCAGGCGGGTCCGGCAGAACAGTTCCGCGACCGCCGGGTCGCCACCGCGCAGCAGAATCGAGGCTTGCAAGGCCAGGGTCATGCGCTCCACCACATGGCGGGCGCGCAGTTCCAGGCTGGCGGGATCGTCGAAGGCATGCGCCAGCCAGTTCAGCTCGCGGTCGTAGTCCGGGTGTGCGCCGCGCAGGGCCGCCAGTTCGGTGAGGTAGGCCTCGCGGGTTTCCGGCTCGCGTGACAAAGCGCGCAGCACGTCCAAGCACTGGATGTTGCCGCTGCCCTCCCAGATCGAGTTCAGCGGCGCCTGCCGGTACAGGCGCGGCAGATTGCTTTCCTCAACGTAACCGGCACCGCCCAGGCACTCCTGCGCCTCGTTGACGAAGGCGGGCGCGCGCTTGCAAATCCAGTACTTGCCGAGCGCGGTGGCCAGGCGCGCCATCGCCGCCTCGTGCGGATCGCGCTCGCCGGCGTCCACCGCGCGGGCCACGCGGAAGGTCAGCGCGGTCGCCGCCTCCGATTCCAGCGCCAGATCGGCGAGCACATTGCGCATCAGCGGCTGCTCGATCAGGCGCTTGCCGAAGGCCTTGCGGTGGCTGGCATGGTGCAGCGCCTGCACCAGCGCCTGCCGCATCAGCGAGGCCGAGCCGATCATGCAGTCCAGCCGGGTCAGCGCGACCATTTCCAGGATGGTGGCGATGCCGCGGCCTTCCGGCCCCACCCGCTCAGCCCAGGCGCCCTGGAACTCGACCTCCGAGGAGGCATTGCTCCAGTCGCCGAGTTTGTCCTTGAGCCGCTGCACGCGGATGGCATTGCGCGCGCCGTCCGGCTTCATCTTCGGCGCCAGGAAGCAGGTGATGCCGGACTCGGTGTAGGCCAGCACCAGCCAGGCGTCGCACATCGGCGCCGAGAAGAACCATTTGTGGCCGACGATCTCGTAGGTTCCATCGGCCTGCGCAAACGCCTTGGTGGTATTGGCGCGCACGTCCGAGCCGCCCTGCTTCTCGGTCATGCCCATGCCGATGGTCAGCGTGCTCTTGGCCAGCGCCGGCTTCACCAGCGGGTCGTAGTCGGCGCCGGCGACGCGCGGCACCCAGTCCTTGGCCAGCGCCGGCTCGTGCTGCAGCGCGGCAACGCAGGCATAGGTCATGGTCAAGGGGCAGCTGGTGCCCTGATCGGCCTGGTTGTGCAGATAGGCCAGGCCAGCGCGGGCGACGTGGGCGCCTGGCTTGCCGGCATGGCGCCAGGCGTAGCCAGCCACACCGTGCTTGAGGCCCAGGGCCATGATCCGGTGGTAGGCGGGGTGGAACTCCACCTCGTCCAGGCGATGCCCGTAACGGTCGAACAGCTTGGCCTTGGGCTTGTTCTCGTTGGCCTGGAAGCCGAGTTCCATCAGCTCGCCGCCGGCAATGGCGCCATAAGCCGCCAGATCGGCCTCGCCCCAGCCGCCGCCCTCGCGGTTGATGGCCTCACGCAGAACCAGATCGCTGCGATAGAGATTCAGCGCCGGCGGTGGCGGCACCTGATTGTCGACGCTGTGGGTGAGAAAACGTTCGGCCTGACTCATGACATCACCCTGTGAAGGTTCGGATCGCGCGATTCTGGCATGTGTGCATTGGCGGGCGGATAATCCACGCCCTTTTTACCCGCCGCCGCTCATGGCCCTGCCGACGCTGCCCACCCTGCCCGCTTCCACCACTGCGCTCCGCAGCCTGCCGCCAGGTGCCCAGGCGCTGGCGGTCGCCAGCCGGGTGCAGCAATACCAGGGTCTGGTGGTGGCGGTGGCCGGCGACGAGCAACAGGCCTACCGGCTGGAAGCCGAGCTGCGCTTCTTTCTCGGCAAGGATTGGCCGGTGGTGCATCTGCAGGACACCGAGACCCTGCCCTTCGACCCCTACTCGCCGCACCAGGAAATCCTTTCCGAGCGTCTGGCCGCCCTGCACCGACTGCCGGACACCCACCGCGGCGCGCTGATCGTCACCGCCGACGCCCTGCTGCAACGACTGCCGCCCGTGGCCTGGCTGCAAGGGCGCAGCTTCTTCCTGAAAACCGGCCAGAAGCTCAATCCGCACAGCCTGCGCGAGCGCCTGGTCTCGGCTGGCTACCAGAGCGTAAGCCAGGTACAGAGCCAGGGCGAATTCGCGCTGCGCGGCTCGCTGCTCGATCTATTCCCCATGGGCTCTGCCAGCGCCTACCGGCTCGACTGGTTCGACGACGAGATCGAGGCGATCCGCAGCTTCGACCCGGAAACCCAGCGCTCGCAGGACAAAGTGCCGGAAGTGCGCCTGCTGCCGGCGCGCGAGTTCCCCACCGACAAGGACGGCATCGAGACCTTCCGCCGCAACTACCGCGAATACTTCCCCGGCGATCTCAGCCGCTCGCGGGTGTACGCCGAGGTCAGCAAGAACCTGATGCCCGGCGGCATCGAAGCCTATCTGCCGCTGTTCTTCCCCGGCCGTGAAACCGCAGTGCTGGCCGACTACCTGCCGGCCAATGCGCTGTGGCTGGTACTCGACGATCTCGACGCGCGGCTGGAAGCCGACTGGAAGCAGATCGTCGAGCGCCGCGACCGCTACGACGGCAATCTGGAACGGCCACTGATGGCCGCCGGCGATGTTTTCCTCAATCCCACGCAGGCGCGTGCGCAATTGCAGTACTACCCGCTGGAGCGGGTCGGCATCGCGCCCGGTGGCAGCTATCCGGTGGAGGCCCTGCCGGCCGGACCGGAAGCGGTCAAGGCCCTGCTGGCCAACCCTGACGAGCGCCTACTGTTCGTCGCCGAGTCCGCCGGTCGCCGCGAGGCGGTGATGCACTGGCTCAAACCGCTGGGTGTAGCGCCGCGCCTGCACGAGACCTTCGAGCAGTTCCTGAGCGACCGCAACAAGGTTGGCCTGGTTCTGGGGCCGATCCAGGAAGGCCTGCGTCTGCCCGGCGCCTGCATCGTTGCCGAGGCGCAGATCTTCGGCCTCACCGCGCCGCAGGCGCAGCTCAAGCGCCGCCAGCGCGCCCGCGATCCGGAGACGATCCTGCGCGATCTCTCCAGCCTCACCATCGACTCGCCAGTCGTGCACGTCGAGCACGGCGTCGGCCGCTACAAGGGCCTGCAGACGCTGGATGCCGGCGGGGTCGCCAACGAATACCTGGTGCTCGAATACTCCGGCGGCGACAAGCTCTACGTGCCGGTCGGCTCGCTCTCACTGATCCACCGCTACACCGGCGCCGAGGAGCAGGTAGCACCCCTGCATTCGCTGGGCAACGAGCGCTGGGAAAAGGCGCAGGCCAAGGCACGCGAGAAGGCCCACGATGTCGCCGCCGAACTGCTGAAGATCCAGGCCCGGCGCGCCGCCAAGCCCGGCCTGAAGCTGGATCTCAGCGACGAGGACTACCAGGCCTTCATCGGCCAGTTTCCGTTCACCACCACGCCCGATCAACAGAGCGCCATCGACGCGGTGCTCGCCGACCTGCAACTGGAAAAGCCGATGGACCGCGTGGTCTGCGGCGATGTCGGCTTCGGCAAGACCGAGGTGGCACTGCGCGCGACCTTTGCGGTGGCGCGCGCCGGCCGCCAGGTCTGCGTGCTGGCACCCACCACCCTGCTGGCCGAGCAGCACGCGAAGAATTTCTCCGACCGCTTCGCCGGCTGGCCGATCCGCGTCGCCGCGCTGTCGCGCCTGCGTACCACCAAGGAGCAGAACGCCGCGCTCAAGCAGCTCGAAGAAGGCTCGCTGGACGTGGTGATCGGCACCCACCGCCTGCTGCAACCGGACATCAAGTTCAAGGATCTTGGCCTGGTGGTGGTCGATGAGGAACACCGCTTCGGCGTCCGCCACAAGGAGCGCCTGAAGAACCTGCGCGCCGAGGTGGACCTGCTCACCCTCACCGCTACGCCGATCCCGCGCACGCTCAACATGAGTCTGGCCGGCCTGCGCGATCTCTCGATCATCGCCACCCCGCCGCCCTCGCGGCAGGCGATCAAGACCACGGTGGCGGAGTGGGACAACGGCCTGGTCTACGAGGCCTGCCTGCGCGAGCTGAAGCGCGGCGGCCAGATCTACTTCATGCACAACGAGGTGAAGGACATCGAGGTCTTCGCCGCCAAGATCCAGGAGCTGGTCCCCGAGGGCAAGGTCCGTTTTGCCCATGGCCAGATGCGCGAGCGCGAGCTGGAGCAGGTGATGCTCGACTTCTACCACAACCGCTTCAACATCCTGGTCTGCACCACGATCATCGAGTCCGGCATCGACGTACCCAGCGCAAACACTATCCTGATCGACCGCGCCGACAGCCTCGGCCTGGCGCAGTTGCACCAGCTGCGCGGCCGCGTCGGCCGCAGCCATCACCGCGCCTACGCCTATCTGCTGGTGCCCAGCAAGCGCGCGCTGACGCCGGACGCCGAGAAGCGGCTGTCCGCGATCGAGACCCTGGGCGAGCTGGGCTCGGGCTTCGCGCTCGCCACTCACGACCTGGAGATTCGCGGCGCCGGCGAGCTGCTGGGCGACGAGCAGAGTGGGCAGATCGAGGAAGTCGGCTTCACCCTCTACTCCGAACTGCTCGGCCGTGCGGTGCGGGCGATCCAGAAGGGCAAGCTCGACGACGAGCCCTTCGGCCACGCCGCCTGCGAGGTCGATCTCGGCGTCTCGGCGCTGATCCCCTCCGACTATGTGCCCGATATCGCCACCCGCCTGGCGCTCTACAAGCGGGTCGCCGAGGCCAGCAGCGAGGACGCGCTGCGCGAGCTGCAGGTGGAGTTCATCGACCGCTTCGGCCTGCTGCCGCCGGCCGCCGAGCGGCTGTTCGACCAGGCGCGCCTGCGCACGCTGGCCGAGCCGCTGGGCATCCGCAAGCTGCGCGCGCATGCCAAGGGCGCGGTGCTGGAATTCGGACCGCAGCCCAAGCTCGATCCGACGAAGCTGATCGCGCTGATCCAGAAGCAACCCAAGGTCTACAAGCTGGAAGGCCAGAAGAAGCTGCACATCAGCGCCGAGCTGGCGGCCATCGACCTGCGGGTCGATAGTCTGTCCAAGCTCTTGGCTACACTCAGCGGATGAAACCGACGCTACGCACCACCTCGCTGGCACTGGCGCTGCTGCTGGCGCCGCTCGCCGCCCACGCCGACCGCTACCGGGTCGAGGCCCTGGTGTTTCTCAACCCGCCGCCCACCGAGGCCGGCCATGCGCCCCAGCAACCCGAGCTGGCGCGGGCCTATGCCCTCGACGACAGCAATGGCCTGGCCGGCGCCGGCATCAGTCTGCAGGCCGACAGCGCCAGCGTGCTGAGCGCGGAATGGGCCAATCTGCGCGCGGCCAAGCGCTACCAGCCGCTGCTGCGCCTGGCCTGGACCCAGGACAACCCGCCGGCCGCCAACGGCCCGGCGCTGCGGCTGTATGCGCCGTCCGGCGACGGCGTCAGCGGCCTCGATGGCTGGCTGCGGCTATCCGCCGGCCGCTTTCCGCACATCGAAGCCGACCTGGAGTACGTGCAAAGCCTCGATGGGCAGCCGCAAGGCTACCGGCTGCGCGAGCAGCGCAAGACGCCGAACGCCAACCTGCAGTACCTGGACAGCGCCCGCCTGGGCCTGCTGGTGCGGGTGGTCAAGCTGGATGCGCCAAAGCCCTGATCCCCGGGCAGCGCGGCGGGGTCAGGAAGACGGCCGCACCACCCAGATGCCGCTCACGCCCAGCTTGTTCCGGATCTCGTTGGCGGCGGCCTTGGCGTCCTGCTGCGAGGCATAGCCTGGCACCTGCACCCGCCACCAGGACTTGCCGTTGACCGTGGCCGGCTGCACCACCACCGGGTAACCGGCATCGCGCAGACGCTGCACCTGCTGCTCGGCCGAGGTCGCGTCGGCGTAGGAGGCAATGTTCAGGGACCACTCCGGGGCCGGCTTGGCCGGCGCGGGCAGTCTGACCAGCGCCGGGGGCGCAGTAGGCGGAGCCGCTCTCGACGCCGCCGGTGCCGGTGCCGGGCTGACCGTAGTGACCACCGGACTGGGCAAGGGTGCGCTCAGCCCCACCTTCGGAGACGGCGAGGGACTTGGCAGTACCGGCGCCGCAGACACCGGCCCGGGATGCGCCAGAGCTTCCGTGCTGCTGGACTTCTGCTCGCCCAGGATCAGGTCGAGCACCGTGGGCTCACGGACCGCGCTCGGCGCCGGGCCGACCGGGCTGGCGACGCTGGCAGTGGCAGGAGCAGGCGTCGGAGGGAGAACAGCCGGAAGGGGAGCCGGTGCGGCCAGCGGTGCGGGCGCGGCGCCGACCACCGGCGACGCGGCCGTGACCGGTTCCGAAGTCTCCAGGCGCGCCAGCTTGGAAGCGTCCGCGTGCAGATCGTAGGCGCGACGCACCGCGATCCAGTCGTCGGGATCGCGCGGGGCGGTCTGCGGCGGCAGGCCGGCGATCAGGCGGGTACAGGCCGGCGGCCGCACGGTTTCGACGCCATCGGCACCCACCGCCTGCAGCGCCAGCTGGCCGGCAGCGGCGCAGGCCAGCTGCTCGTTGCCATCGTGCTGGAAGAAGAACTCGCCACTGGTGAGGCTGATGCGATGGCCGCTCATGTAGATGAATAGCGGCCAGCTGGTGGAAATCTGCGGATGCTTCCACACCACCCGCAGATAGCCGCGCGAGAGGCTGAAGATGCTCTTCAGATCCTTGGCGTAGGCGGCAAACGGCAGACGCTCGACGCCAGCCTCGGTGTTGGGGCCGATGTCGACGAAACCATGACGGGCGAAGCGCAGGGTCAGATGTCCCCCGGCCTCGGTCTGGATCAGGTCCTGCTCCTGAAGGCCGTCGCCCAGGTGCAGCGGCAGCTGCTTGCCGTCGCGCTGCACCACCACGCCGCCGCTGACGGTATCCACCGTCAGCACGGCGTCGTCGGCGGCCACCGCGGAGACCGCCAGGGACAAACCGAACAGGGCGAACAGAAGACGCATCGGGGCAGCAGTCATGGCGAGCGACGGTAGAACGGGCATGCGGGTCGGCCTGGGGGACCGACCGCAGGGAAATTTACAGGAATATTCATGGGATAGCGCAAAACTCTAATGCCAACTGCGAAGTTGGTCCCAGCCCGTTGCGAAGTCCGGCACCGGCCCGCCGAGGCGGGCTCAGGCCAGGTTCGGCAGCGCCCGCTCCAGAATCGCCCGCACCTTGGCCATGCCGGCCTCGATGGAGGCATGGATCTCGTCGTGGATGCCGGCGCCGGCCGGCGACAGACCAGCCGCCCAGTTCACCGATACCGCCAGGCAGGCGTAATCCAGCCCCAGCTCGCGGGCCAGGGCGGCTTCCGGCATGCCGGTCATGCCGACCATGTCACTGCCCTCGCGCTGCAGCGCCCGGATCTCGGCGGGCGTCTCCAGACGCGGACCCTGGGTCACCGCCATCACCCCCTGCGCGCCGGCCTGAACCCCGGCCACGGTGGCAGCCGCCAGCAAGGCCTCGCGCAGCGCGGGCGTGTAGGGATGGGTGAACTCGACATGCGCCAGCGCCGAGCCCGGACGGCCGTCGGAATAGCTGTGTTCGCGGCCCCAGGTGTGGTCGATGAGATCGTCCGGCACCGCCACCTCGCCGGGCGCGAACCAGGGCGCAATCGCACCCACCGCCGCGATGGCGATCACCCGCTGCACCCCCGCCTCGGCCAGAGCCTTGAGGTTGGCGCGGTAGTTGATCGCGTGCGGCGGCAGCTTGTGGCCCTCGCCGTGGCGCGCCAGGAAGATCGCCTCGACGCCGTAGACCCGCCCGCGCAGCAGCGGCGCGCTGGGCTTGCCATAGGCGGTGTCGGCGTCGATGCGCGCCAGCACGTCCAGGCCCGGCCAGCTGTTCATGCCGGTGCCACCGATGACCGCGATCTTTGTGCTCATAGGTCGAACTTGTGGAGAAATCGTAGCGAGCATGGGTCAGCGCAAGGAATAGGAGCGCAACAACCGCAGCGTACTCGTGTGCGTGAGGACTGTGAGCACCGCATGACGCGGCGATTGCCCAGCGCAGTAGATTTATTCACAAGTTCGCTGCGTAGATGGCCGGCAACTGCCGCCAGTATTCCTTCACGTCCATGCCGCAGCCGAACACGTAGCGGTCCGGCAGCGACAGGCCGATGTATTCGGCGTGCGCGTCGGCGGCGCGGCGCTCGTGCAGCTTTTCCGACAGCACCGCCACCTTCAGCGAGGCCGGGTTGAACTCCAGCAGCGCCTTGCGGATCGCCACCAGGGTGTGGCCCTCGTCGAGGATGTCGTCGATCACCAGTAGATGCCGGCCACCCATGGCGGTATCCGGCTGGCGCTTCCACAGCAGGCCGCCGCCCTGAGTCGCGCCCCGGTAACGGGTGGCGTGCAGGTAGTCCAGCTCGAAAGGGATGCCCAGGCGGCGGGTGATCTCGGCAGTGGCGTAGAGCCCGCCGTTCATCACGCACAGCACCAGCGGCAGCCGGCCTTCGTAGTCGGCGGCGATGCGCAGCGCCAGACGGTCGTAGGCGGCATCCACCTCGGCGGCGCCGACCAGCAAGTCCGCCTCGCGCAGGATGCGCTGAGCCTCCTCGGCACGGCTCACGGCGTCGCCACCGGGCGGCGGTAGAGGCGCTTCAGGCGCGCGCTCGACAGCCGATTGGGCTTGTGGTCGCGCAGGGCTTCCAGCACCCGCAGGGCGCCGTTGCGGTCGTTGCAGACCGGGATCATGTCGCAGCCGGCTTCCAGCGCCAGCTTGGCGCGCTCTTCCAGGGTGCCGGCGACGGCGGCGCCGCCCATCGACAGGTCGTCGCAGAAGATCGCGCCGTTGTACTTCCATTGCCGGCGGACGATGCCGCGTATCCACTTCTCCGACAGCGAGGCCGGCGTGGCATCGACGGCGGTGTAGCGCACGTGGGCCATCATGATCGACTCCAGGCCCTCGTCCATCAGCGCCTTGAACGGCTGCATGTCGGCTTCCAGCGCCGGCAACTGACGACGGTCCACTGGCAATTCGACGTGGGAGTCGGCGGTGACCGCGCCGTGTCCAGGGAAATGCTTGCCGGTGGCCGACAGGCCGGCGGCGTTGAGACCCTGCCAGAACGAGCGCGCCAGTTCGATGAGCACGCCCGTCTCGCTGGCGAAGGCGCGGTCGCCGATGATCTGGCTGACCTCGCAGTCGCGGTCCAGCACCGGCGCGAACGGCAGGTCGAAACCGAAAGCGCCCAGTTCCTGGCCGATCAGCTCGCCACAGCGGCGCGCCTCTTCATGGGCCTTGGTGGGCGACTCCTCGTAGAGCTTGCCCAAGGTGCGCATCGCCGGGATGCGCGAAAAGCCGACCCGGAAACGCTGCACCCGCCCGCCTTCGTGGTCCACCGCCAGCAGCGGGCGCGGCTTCTTGATCGCCAGGATGTCGTCGCAGAGCCGCTTGAGCTGCTCCGGATCGCGGTAGTTGCGGGTGAACAGCAGCACCCCGCCGACCAGCGGATGGGCGATGACCTCGCGGTCCTCGGCGGTGAGTTCCTGGCCGGCGATGTCGAGCATCACCGGGCCGATCAGATTGCTGCTGGTATTACTCATGCAGTTCCACTTCCGTCCCTACCGGGATCAGGTCAAAGAGTTCGATCACGTCGGCATCGCGCATGCGGACGCAACCATGTGAAGCCGGCCGTCCCAGGGTATCGAGGTGGGGCGTGCCGTGGATGTAGATGTAACGTCGCATGCTATCGACGCAACCCAGGCGGTTGCGGCCAACCTCCAGTCCGGACAACCAGAGGATGCGGCTGGTGATCCAGTCCCGCCCAGGAAAACGCGCGGCCGCCTCCGGGGTATACAGCGGCACCTCGGCGCACACCCGGCGCGCGCGGAAGACCGCGCCGGCCGGCTCGCCAGCGCCGATCTTGGCGCGAATGCGGTGGCGCCCGCGCGGCGTGCAGCCCGAGCCCTCGATCTCGCCGGGGCCATTGGCGGCGGTCGATACCGGGTAGTGCCGGCTGGCATGCGCGCCGTCCCAGACGGTCAGGCGCTGCGCGGCGAGATCCACGGTCAGGCGGAGTATCCCCAAAACCTTATTCCCAATTCTTGTAGGGGGTCACGGACAGCGCGTGATTGTAATAGCGACGGTCGTCGCTGACTTCCCTGCCAAGCCATTCAGGTCGCTCGAACGCCTCGTCCTCGCTGGCAAGCTCGATTTCCGCCACCACCAAGGGCGCGTTGTCGCCCTCGAAGACATCAATCTCCCAGAGATGGCCGCCGTGCTTCACGTAGTAGCGGGTCTTGAGGATGATGCCGGTGCAGAGGGTGCTGATCATCTCCTCGGCCTCGACAGCGGGAATCTCGTACTCGTACTCGGCGCGGCTGATGCCCACTTTCGCCGCCTTGATGTTGAGCTTGCCGACCGTGCCCTCCACCCGCACCCGCACGCTGGCCGCCGCACCCAGCGGCGCCAGATAGCCGTGGCGCATCGGCACCGAGGCATGCGCGGCGGCGCGCCAGAGGTCGTTGGCGACCAGGAATTTGCGTTCGATTTCTATCGCCATGTGAGTCCTGTGCGGGTGGCGGCGTTGCCGCCTGTGAGGGCCCGCGCGGCGCGCGGTCTGTGAGGGCGCGCCTGCGGCGCTGTGAGGGGAAAGCGGCGACCGTGCAGCTCCTTAGCGGCCGCGCTCGAACAGCGCCATGCTTTCGACATGCGCGGTGTGCGGGAACATGTCCATGGCGCCCGCCTTGACCAGGCGATAACCGCCCTCGACCAGCAGGCCCGCGTCGCGCGCCAGGGTGGCCGGATGGCAGGACACATAGACGATGCGCTTGGGCTTTTGCGCGATCAGCACCGGCATCATCTCCAGTGCGCCGGCACGCGGCGGGTCGAGCAGCACCGCGTCGTAGCGCTCGCTCAGATACGGCGCCTTGGGATCGGGCTTGAACAGGTCCGCGACCTGCCAGCGCACCTCGGGGAACCCATTGGCGATGCAGTTGGCGGCGCCGCGCGCGACCAGGCCCTTGTCACCCTCCACCGCCATCACCTTCGCACCGGTCTTGGCCAGCGGCAGGGTGAAGTTGCCCAGGCCGGCGAACAGTTCCAGCACCGACTCGCCGGGCTGCGCCGCCAGCCAGTCCAGCGACTGCCGCACCATCGCCTGCGAAAGCGCGCCGTTGACCTGGATGAAGTCGGCGGGCTCGAAAGCCAGGCGCGAGTCGCTGCCATCCGGCGAGTAGCTCAGCGGCCGACGCTCAGCGGCCAGCGGCACGATGCTGTCGAGACCCGCCGGCTGCAGGAGAATTTCAAAGCCATGCTCGGCGCCGAATTGAGCGAGGATGGCGCGGTCCTCGGCGCTCGGGTTCTGCAAGACCCGGAACACCAGGCAGACGTGATCGCCGGCGGCCATCTCGATCTGCGGGATCGCCTGGCGGATCGCCAGCCGGTCGATCATCCGCGCGATGTCCTTGAGCTTGAGGCCGACCCGTGGGTCCAGCACCACGCAGGACTCCAGCGTCGCCAAAAAGGAGCAGCCGCGCTCGCGAAAGCCCACCAGCGTGCCGCTCTTCTTGGTGACGAACTTGACGCCCAGACGGGCGCGACGCCGGTAGCCCAACGAGCTGCCGGTCAAGGGCGGCACCAACTCCTCGGGTTCGATCTTGCCGATGCGTCGCAGGGCGTTGAGCAGCTCGTCCTGCTTCCAGAGGATCTGCTGTTCCGGCGCGAGGTGTTGCAAGGCGCAGCCGCCGCAGACGCCGAAGTGGGCGCAGGGCGGCGTCACCCGATCCGGGCTGGCGATCTTCACCGCCGTCACCTGCCCTTCGTCGTGGTCGCGCGAGCAGGCGGTGTAGCGGAACTCCACCGTCTCGCCCGGCAGCGCGTCGGCGATGAAGGTGACCTTGCCGGCCAGACGGGCGACACCCCGCCCTTCATGGTCCAGGCCGCTGACTTCGGCACTGTGGACACCCTGCGGCAATACCCGGCGACGAACCATGAATCAGGGACTCCAGCGACTACGGAAGGCGCGCCAGTGGGTGGCGCTCTGGCGCTCCAGCCAGTCGGCGACCAGGCGGCGTTCGGCGCGCAGGGATGCGCTGGTGCGCAGGCCGGTGCCGTGCTCCAGCGCCAGGCTCAGCAGATACGCGATCAGCGCATCGGCACCACTGCCGGCCAGCAGGCGGGCGCGGTCGCCGGTGGCCAGGGCCTGCTCGCACTCGGCCTCGCGCAGGCCGAGGTCGTGCGGCAGGTCGTGGACCGCCGCCAGCTCCCAGAGCGAAGCCAGTCCGGGCGCGAAACCGAACTGCTCGGCCAGACTGCGCGGCCCAAGCTGGGCCAGCAATCGCGGCAGCGCCAGGTCGGTCGCCAAGGCCCGGGCCAGCAGCAGGCTGCGCGTCTGCGCCCCGCCATCCCAGCACCAGAGCGGCGGCTCGCCGCCGGCCGCTGCCTGCTCCAGCGCCAGCAACAAGGCCGGCTCGCCGGTCTGGCCGTCAAACTCCCGCAGCTCGAAGCGCTCGGGACCGGCGTGCAACAGCGCTGCCGCCACCACCTTGCGCAAGGGCGGCGGCTGCAAGGCCGGCTGCTGACGGGCGACTCTCAGCGTGGTCAGCGCCAGCACCGCCTCGCCGTCGGAAAACGGCTCCAGCGCCAGCAGCCGCTTGGCCGCCGCCGGGTCCGGCACGGTCTTCAGATCGAGGATAAGCATCGGGTACTCGGGCCCTAGGCCGGAAACACGCCGGTGGAGATGTAGCGGTCGCCACGGTCACAGACGATGCTGACGATCACCGCGTTCTCGACTTCCTGGCAGAGTTGCAGCGCGCTCCACAGCGCGCCGCCGGAGGAAGGCCCGCAGAACAGGCCTTCCAGCCGCGCCGCCTCGCGCATGGTGTGCTCGGCGTTGGCGCTGCTGACCTCGATGATGCGGTCCACCCGCGAGCGGTCGAAGATCTTCGGCAGATAGGCCTCTGGCCACTTGCGGATGCCGGGGATGCTGCTCTCACCGTCCGGCTGTACGCCGACGATCTGCACCCGGGGGTTCTGCTCCTTGAGAAAGCGCGAAGTGCCCATGATGGTGCCGGTGGTGCCCATGCTCGACACGAAGTGGGTGATGCGGCCTTCCGTGTCGCGCCAGATTTCCGGGCCGGTGGTCTCGTAGTGCGCGCGCGGATTGTCCGGGTTGGCGAACTGGTTGAGCACCCGCCCCTGCCCCTGGCGCTCCATGTCGTCGGCGAGGTCGCGGGCGCCTTCCATGCCCTGCTCCTTGCTGACCAGGATCAGTTCGGCACCGAAGGCCTTCATCACCGCGCGGCGTTCCACCGACAGGTGCTCGGGCATGATCAGCACCATGCGGTAGCCGAGTGCCGCCGCCGCCATCGCCAGCGCGATGCCGGTGTTGCCGCTGGTGGCCTCGATGAGGGTGTCGCCGGGTTTGATCTCGCCGCGCTCCTGGGCGCCACGGATCATCAGGTAGGCGGGACGGTCCTTGACCGAGCCGGCGGGGTTGTTGCCCTCCAGCTTGGCCAGCAGGATGTTGCTGCCGATGCCGGGCAGCCGGCTGAGCCGGACCAGGGGGGCATTGCCGATGGTCTCGGCGAGGGTGAGCGCGTGCATGCCGCTATTTTACGGCGCGCGCTCCAGCACCACGAAGGCCAGCACCCGACCGTCCTCGTCGCTGAGCGAAACCTGACCATTGACGATGCCCAGCGCCGCCAGCCGCGCCTGCATCGCCGCGCTGTAGACCAGGCCGGGACGGCCGTTGGCGGCCTGCACGAAGCCGGCGTCGTGATGCGTGATGCCCTCGCGAAAGCCAGTGCCCAGGGCCTTCACGAACGCCTCCTTCACCGCGAAGCGCTTGGCCAGGAAGTTGCCCGGCTTGCGCGCCGGATCGAACTGGGCGCGCTCCTCCGGCATCAGGATCTTGTCGAGAAAGTGCTCGCCGTACTTCAGCCACAGCCGCTCGACGCGGGCGATCAGCAGCAGATCGGTGCCGACGCCGTGGATCATCGGGCCTGACGCACTTCGAGCATGCGGCGGCGCATCTCCGCCACCGCCGCCGGCAGGCCGACGAACACCGAGCGGGCGATGATCGAATGACCGATGTTCAGCTCGACGATCTCCGGAATGGCGGCGATGGGACCGACGTTCTCGACCGTCAGACCGTGGCCGGCATGCACCTCGATACCCGCCGACTGCGCGGCCTCGGCGAAGTTGCGGATATAGCTCAGTTCCAGTGCCCGCTCGCCGTCATCGCGAGCGTCGGCATAGCGGCCGGTGTGGATTTCCAGGTGCGGCACCCCGATGCGCACCGCCGCCGCCAACTGGCGCGGATCGGGGTCCAAAAACAGCGCCACCTGGATGCCGGCCTCGCTCATGCGCCGGCAGGCAACCTTCACCACCGACTCGATCATGCCGGCATCGAGCCCACCCTCGGTGGTCTTCTCCTCGCGCTTCTCCGGCACCAGGCAGACGTAGCGCGGCTTCACCGCACAGGCAAAGTCGACCATCTCCTTGGTCACCGCCATCTCCAGATTCACCGGCGCCGGGCAGCGGGCCACCACCCTCCGCACGTCTTCGTCCTGGATGTGCCGGCGGTCCTCGCGCAGGTGCACGGTGATGGAGTCGGCACCGGCCGCCACCGCCACCAGCGCTGCTTCCACAGGATCGGGGTAAGCGGTCCCGCGCGCCTGGCGCAGGGTGGCGACATGATCGACGTTGACGCCGAGACGGATGGAAGCCTTCATCGCAATGGCCAAGCGGAAATTTGCGCGGATTCTAAGGCTTGGCGTCAGTGGCCGGCGGCGCAACCGCCGCCAGCCCCGACGACCCTGCGGACTCCAGTTGGCGCAACTGCCGCAGCAGGAGCGCCGTCTGCAAAGGCTTGCCAGCCAACTGCCGGTGCAGCGCCTGCCGCAGCAGGCGCCGCGCATCCTGGAGCTGCCCCGCGCCGCGCAGACGGTCCTCCCGCAGCGCGATCAGGCTGGACCCGGCGAACACCTCCTCGCCGTCCTCGCCGACCGGCAGCGGGCCGCGCTCCCAGTCGTAGCGATAGCGCAGCCCGGGCTCGAGGTCGGCGGGCAGGCGCAAGCCGTAGCCCAGTTCGTCCAGCAGGCGGCACTCGAAGGCCCGCAGCGCCGGTTCGCGGTCTTCGCGCAGGCGCGGCAGCAGGCTGACATAGGCGGCGAACAGGATGGGGTGCGGATCTTCCCGGGCACAGAGCCGCATCAGCAGTTCATTGGCATACCAGGCGCAGAACATCGCCTCGCCCGCCAGCGGCACCGGCTGCCCCTGCGCCTCGATGCCGGTGACCGTGCCCAGCTCGCCGCGCGCCGACCAGGACAGCAGCAGCGGCTGCAGCGGCTGCAGGTAGGCGCGGGTCTTGGAGCGCGGACCGCGCGCACCCTTGGCGATCAAGCCGACCCGTCCGTACTCGGGCGTGAACGCCTCGATCAGCAGGCTGGTGTCGCCGTAACCGCGCGTGTGCAGCAGATAGGCCGGTTGCAGCTCGACGCGCCGGCTTTGCATGGGGCCGTGGCGCTACTCGCCGCCGGAGTAGCCGAACTTGCTGAGCGCCTTGGGATCGTCGCTCCAGTTCTCCTTGACCCGGCACCAGAGCTTGAGGAACACCTTGCGGCCACGCGCACGCTCGATGTCGCGGCGGGCATTGGAGCCGATCAGCTTGAGCGTCTCGCCGTCCTTGCCGATGACGATGGCCTTCTGACCGTCGCGCTCGACCCAGATCACCGCCTGGATCTTGTCGAGCTGGCCTTCGCGCTCGTACTTCTCGATCTCCACCGTGGTCGCGTAGGGCAGCTCCTGGTGCAGGTTGCGAATGAGCTTTTCGCGGATGATCTCGGCGGCGCTGAAGGCGGCGTCGTGATCGGTGAGCATGTCGTCCGGGTACATCGGCTCGCCTTGCGGCAGGCGCTCGAACAACTCCACGGCCAGGCCGCTGAGGCCGTCGCGCTTGAGCGCCGACAGCGGCACGATGAAGGCCCAATCGCGCAGCTTGGAGAGCTTCTCCAGCTCCGGCAGCAGGCGCTCCTTGTCTTCCAGGCGGTCGACCTTGTTGATCACCAGACCGACCGGGGTGGTGATGCCCTCCAGCCGTTCCAGCACGCCAGCGTCCTCGTCGGTCCAGCGCCCGGACTCGACCACGAACAGGATCAGGTCAACATCGTGAATGGCGCCCGAGGCGGCCTGGTTCATCACCTTGTTGAGTGCCCGCTCGGCCTTGCGGTGCAGGCCGGGGGTATCGACGAACACCACCTGGCCGCGCTCGTCGTGCAGCACGCCCTGGATGCGGTGGCGTGTCGTCTGCGGCTTGTGGCTGACGATGCTGACCTTGCGTCCGACCAGGGCGTTCAGCAACGAGGACTTCCCGACGTTGGGCCGCCCGAGGATGGTCACCATTCCACTACGCATGCGCGTTTTCCTTTAATTTTTCGATCATCAGGCGGGCCGCGTCCTGCTCGGCCTGCTTGCGGCTGGCACCGCCAGCCTGGGTTTCATGGCCATTGTCCGGCAGTCGGCAGCGGACCTGGAACACCCGCCGGTGCGGCGGGCCGTGCTCGGACAGCACCGTGTACTCCGGCAGCGGCCTCGACGCCGCTTGCAAGGCCTCCTGCAAGCGGGTCTTGGAGTCTTTCAGCGAATCGGGTTCCGGCGGCTGGCTCAGCAGCGGCTCGAACTGGCGCAAGATCACCGCCCGTGCCGGCTCGAAGCCGCCATCGAGGTAGACCGCACCGAATACCGCCTCCACCGCGTCGGCCAGTATGGATTCGCGCCGGTAGCCGCCGCTCTTCAACTCGCCGCTACCCATGCGCAGCAGCTCTCCGAGATGCAGCTGCTTGCCGAGTCCAGCCAGGGTGTCCTCGCAGACCAAGCTGGAGCGCCAGCGCGAAAGATCGCCCTCGGCCGCCTTGGGCCAGACCGCATAGGCGGCCTCGCCGATCACGAAATTGAGCAGGGCGTCGCCGAGAAACTCCAGGCGCTCGTAGTGCGCGCCGCCAGCGCTCCGGTGGGTAAGCGCCCGTGCCAGCAGGGAGCCGTCGTTGAACTGGTAGCCGAGAACCCGCTGCAGCGCGGCCGCCAGATCCTGACTCACTCGGCTCCGTCGATCGGTTCGCGACCCTGGAAGCTCAGCACCAGATCGGCGTTGTAGAACAGGTGCACGCGCGCCTCGTAGGCGTAGGCGAGGTCGACCTTGCCGCGCTCGCTGCGCTCGATCTTCACCTGGCGGTAGTCGAGAAAGGTGATGTCCTCGATGTCCCAGTGCCGCTCCAGGCCCTTCTGCACGGTGAAGGGGTCGACGTGACCTTCGCTGGCCACGCTCTTGACCGCCTTGGCGACCTTGAGCTGGTTGGCATAGAGCGGAAAGGTCTTGATGCCGATGGTCGCGACCAGCGCGATCGAGCCGAACACGAAGACCATCTTGAACAGCCCCATGCCCCGCTGGCGGCTACGCATCTGCATGTCGGAACTCCGTTTCGGTGGACTAGGCTGAAGATGCCGCGATCTTAGCGGATGCTGCCGCCGATGCGGGACAGCGCCGGTCGGCTGGCCTCGGCGTCCCAGCTCATCCAGATCAGGAAGGCACGGCCTTTCAGATACGCCTCCGGCACGGTGCCCCAGTAGCGGGAATCGCTGGAGCCGTCGCGGTTGTCGCCCATCATGAAGTACTGGCCTTCCGGCACGGTGAATTCGAAGTCCTGCGGCGGCCGGTCGGGGTTCTGCAAAATCTCGTGGACCACGCCCTGGTAGTCCTCGCGGTAGCGCAGCACCGGGCTGCCCTCGAACTCGCCCAGCAGCTCCTGGCTGAGCAACTGGCCGTTCACCGTCAGTTGCTTGCCGACATAGCGCACCGTGTCGCCGGGCAGGCCGATGACGCGCTTGATGAAGTCCATCTTCGGGTCCACCGGATAACGGAACACCACCACGTCGCCGCGCTTGGGCTCGCCCAGCGCCAGCAGCTTGCAGTCGCCCACCGGGCAACGCAGGCCGTAGGCGAAGCGGTTGACCAGGATAAAGTCGCCGACCCGCAAGGTCGGGATCATCGACCCGGAGGGGATGCGGAACGGCTCGACCACGAAGGAGCGCAGCAGGAAGACGGCGGCGATCACCGGAAAGAACTGGCGGCCGAAGTCGACCAGCCAGTTCGCCTTCGCCGGTTCGGTGCCGGCGGCGGCGGCCACCGACTTGCGCGCCGGCTCCAGCTTGAAACGGTCGAGCACCCAGAGCACGCCGGTGACGATGGTCAGGACGAACAGGATCGACGCGAAGTCGGTGCCGATGTGGGTGAAAAAGCTGCTCATCTAGTGCCTCACTTCTTCTTGTCCATGCCCAGCACCGCCAGGAAGGCTTCCTGCGGAATTTCCACCGAGCCAACCTGCTTCATGCGCTTCTTGCCCTCTTTCTGCTTCTCGAGGAGCTTCTTCTTGCGGCTGGCGTCGCCGCCGTAGCACTTGGCGGTCACGTCCTTGCGCAGTGCCTTGACCGTGGTGCGGGCGATGATCTTGGCGCCGATGGCAGCCTGGATGGCGACATCGAACATCTGCCGGTGGATGACTTCCTGCATGCGCTCGCAGAGGTCACGACCACGGTTGTAGCTGTTGTCGCGGTGGACGATGGAGGCCAGGGCATCGACCTTGTCGCCGTTGACCAGCACGTCAAGCTTGACCACGTCGGCGGCCTGGAAGCGGTCAAACTCGTACTCGAAGCTGGCGAAGCCGCGACTGACGCTCTTCAGGCGGTCGAAGAAGTCGAGCACCACCTCGGCCAGCGGCATCTCCACCTCCATCTGCACCTGGTTGCCGACGTAGCGCAGGTTCTTCTGCACGCCGCGCTTCTCCATGCAGAGCTGCATCACCGGGCCGACGTACTCGTTGGGCATCAGGATGCGGGCGACGATGATCGGCTCGCGCACCTCCTCCAGGCTGCCGGGTTCGGGCAGTTCGGAGGGGTTGTCGATACGCATCACCTCGCCGTCGGACTTCAGCACCTCGTAGACCACGCTGGGCGCGGTGGTGATGAGGTTGAGGTTGTACTCACGCTCCAGGCGCTCCTGCACGATCTCCATGTGCAGCATGCCGAGAAAGCCGATGCGGAAGCCGAAGCCCAGCGCCGAGGAATTCTCCGGCTCGAACTGCAAGGCGGAGTCGTTCAGGCGCAGCTTCTGCAGCGATTCGCGGAAGTCCTCGAAGTCGTCGGCGTCGACCGGGAACATGCCAGCGAAGACGCGCGGCTGCACCTCGCGGAAGCCGGGCAGCGCCTCGGCACAGGGGTCGGCACTGAGCGTGATGGTGTCGCCGACCGGCGCGCCGAAGATGTCCTTGATGTTGGCGACGATCATCCCGACTTCGCCGCATTCGAGCTGATCCTTGAACACGCGCTTGGGCGTGTTCACCGCGATCATGGTGATTTCGTAGTCGCGGCCGGTGGACATCACCCGGATCTTCTGGCCCTTCTTCACCGAACCGTGCATGACCCGAACCAGCGAGACCACACCCAGGTAGTTGTCGAACCAGCTATCGGCGATCAGCGCCTGCAGCTTGCCCTCGGGGTTGCCCTTGGGCGGCGGCAGCCGCTTGGTCACCTCTTCGAGCACATCGAGCACGTTGAGCCCAGTCTTGGCAGAGATGCGGATGGCATCCTCGGCGGGCACACCGATGATCTCCTCGATCTCCTTCACCACCCGTTCCGGCTCGGCGTTCTGGAGGTCGATCTTGTTGAGCACCGTCATCACTTCGAGATTCAGCTCGATGGCGGTGTAGCAGTTGGCGACGCTCTGCGCCTCGACGCCCTGGGAGGCATCGACCACCAGCAGCGCACCCTCGCAGGCAGCCAGCGAGCGGCTCACCTCGTAGCTGAAGTCAACGTGCCCGGGGGTGTCGATCAGGTTGAACTGGTAGCGCTCGCCATTGCGCGCCTTGTAGTGCAACTGCACCGCCTGCGCCTTGATGGTGATGCCGCGCTCGCGCTCGATGGGGTTGTTGTCGAGCACCTGGGCCTGCATCTCGCGTTCTTCCAGGCCGCCGGTGAGCTGGATGAAGCGGTCGGCCAGGGTCGATTTGCCGTGGTCGATGTGGGCGATGATGCAGAAATTGCGGATGTGGGACTGCTGCATGGAGTGTGCCGGTCGGCAAGAAAGCCGGAGCGGTCAAAAAATGGTCGCGGAGTATAGCGGTTCAGACCGCCCGGGGCCGGTCCAGCACCGCCTGCACCGCCGCGAAATCCGGCTGCACCGCGCAGACGAAGCTGCCGTCCGGTGCCAGCAGCACCGGAATGCGCAGATCGTAGGCCGCCAGCCAGGCGGGATCGGAATCGACATGGGCGCTCTCCACCTCCAGCCGCCCCTCGAACTCGGCCATCAGCTCCGCCTCGAAATCCTCGCAGAGATGGCAGCCAGGCCGGGTCAGCAGAGTGAAGCGGCGCACCTACTTCTTCCCCTCGGCCGGTGCTTCCGGCACCGCCAGGGCCAGGAACAGCGGCGCGCCATCGCGCTGGATCAGCAGCGGCACGCTGGAGCCGGGCGCCAGGCGGGCCACGACTTCCTTCAGCCGCTCGGCACTGTCGATGGCCTGGCCGGAGAGGGTCAGCAGCACATCGCCCTCGCGCACGCCGGCTTCCAGCGCCGGGCCGGGTTCGACCGCCAGCACCCGTACGCCACCTTCGGCGACACGGGCTTGCGCACGGTCGGCGGCGCTCAGCCGTTCCACGCCCAGGCCCAGCGGCAGGCGCGAGCGCACCGGCGCCTCGCCACCGGTCGCCACCTCTTCCGGCAGTTCGCCGATCTCGACCTTGACCGTGATCTGCTTGCCCTCGCGCAGCACCTTCAGCGGCACGTCGGCGCCCGGGTCGACCACGCCCACCAACGGCGGCAGCTCGCTGGAAACGCCCAGGTTCTGGCCGTCGAAAGCCAGGATCACGTCGCCGGGCTGGATGCCGGCCTTTTCCGCCGGCGAGCCGGGAATCACCTTGGCGACCAGGGCGCCCTCGGCACGCGCCATGCCGAAGCTCTGCGCCAGGGCACGGGTGACTTCCTGCACGACCACGCCCAGCCAGCCACGGGTGACGTGGCCCTTGTCCTTGAGCTGCTCGGCGACGCGCAAGGCGACCTCGATGGGGATCGCGAAGGCGATGCCGGAGTTGCCGCCGGTCTGGGAGTAGATCTGCGAGTTGACGCCAACCACCTCGCCCTTGAGGTTGAACAGCGGACCACCGGAATTGCCCGGGTTGATCGCCGCGTCGGTCTGGATGAACGGCACGTACTGCTCGGTGAAAAGGCTGCGGCCCTTGGCGGAAACGATGCCGGCGGTCACCGAGTAGTCGAAGCCGAACGGCGAACCGATGGCCATCACCCACTGCCCGACCCGGAGCTTGCCGGCCTCGGCGACCTTCACCGCCGGCAGCTTGTCAGCGTCGATCTTGAGCAGGGCGATGTCGCTGGGCTCGTCCATGCCGACCACGGTGGCGGTCAGCTCACGGCGGTCGGACAGGCGCACCAGCACCTCCTTGGCGTCCTTGACCACGTGGGTGTTGGTGATGATGTAGCCGTCCTTCCAGAGCACGAAGCCGGAGCCCAGGGACTGCTGATCTTCCGGCGACTCCTCGGGTTCCTCGGCCGGCGGCAGGCCGTTGGGCGCGTGCTGCTCGAGGAAGCGCTTCATCCATTCCGGCAGATTGTCCGGCACCGGCGCACCGCCCTCGGCCGCACCCGGCTCGGCTTCGGTGGCGGCAGCGGTCTCGGCCGGGATGGTGCTGATGTTCACCACCGAGGGGCTGACCTCTTCCACCAGATCGGCGAAATCCGGCAGGCGCACCTCGGCGGGAGTCCTGGAACAGGCCACCGAGAGCAGCGCGGCAACACACAGCGAGGCGGCGCGCGGCCAGACGGCAGACGGCATGGGCAAGGCTCCGGAACGGGGACGACGAGGCGATTATTCTAGGCCGCAGGGCGGCTTCAGGGCTTGGCAGCCTCTGGGGCATCCTTGAGCAGCAGGTGTTCGCCGATGTAGCGCACCGCCGCCGGCGGCGTCTCGCCAACCACGGTGACGTGAAAGCCGCCGTACACGCGGCCATAGGCATTCACCGCGCCCATGCTGCTAAGACCGACGAACGCCCGTTCCGGAGGCACGTCGCGGGCGGCGAACAGCGACACCGCCGACAGGCCGTCGGAAATCAGCACGTGCTCGACGGCGCCACGGCCGTCCTTGCCAGGACGGCGGTCGCGCAGCGTGACCTTGAAGCCGGCGGGCAACTGCTCCAGGCGCAGCGGAAAGTCGCTGAGATCGGCGTTGTCCGAGGGCGTCGGTTCCTGACGCACCACGGTGCGGAACTGACGGGCGTCCAAGTCGGGCTCGAAGGCCTGCACCGGCAAGCTCTCGGGGAACTCCACCTCGGTGAACATCACCTCTTCGAGAATGCGCCGGTCACGGCTGACCAGGCGCACCTTCAGCGGCACGCCGGAACTCTCGTCGGCCCAGATCTCGAAGCCATAGCGGTAATCGTCCTTCGGCGCCAGCTCCACGCCCTTGCAGTTGCGGCCGGCGATGCGGGCGTTGCCCAGCTCGCGCAACTCGTACCAGGCGGCCAGCGCCGCCAGGGTTTCCGGCGAGACCTGGGTCAGCAGGCCCTTGAGCGCCGGCCGCTTGAGGTCGAGCTTGCGCTCCTTGGGCAAGAGGCAGGTGATCTTGTTGTCCTGGCGGATGATCTCGCGCGGCTCGCCGGTGAGGGCGGTCAGGCGTTCACGCTCCACCCCGCCCTCGTAGCCGTGCACCAGACGCAGCGACTCGATGGCGCTGCCGGCGCGGTAGACCACCACGCCCCGGTAATTGGCGGTCCGCGAGGCGTCGGCGGCCTTGAGCAGAATTTGTTCCGGATCGGCCTGGGCGGCGCCTGCGGCGACCAGGCCCAGCACGCAGGCAGCGAGACAGCGGCGCAGCATGCTTATTCGCCGTCCGCGGAATACCCGGTCGTGTTCACGACGAAGCGGGCATTGGAGATGGCACCACCCATGCTGCGTTCGGCGAGGGTATTGCTGTGTTCCATCAGATAGCTGTTGAGCACCTCGGCGGAGGCGGCATCCAGCGCACGGCCACCATCACCGTTGGGCTCGGGCGCGCTCCAACGCACGGCGGCGACTTCGGCGGCCGGCACCGCCGGCGCCACGGTGGCGACAACCTGCGTGGCGGCATCACGGCTCAGCGGCTGACCGAAGAACAGCACTGCGGCGGCGACACCGGCGGCGGCCGACAGCGGCACCAGGCTGCGCCAGGTCGGGCGCGCGGCGGGCCGATTGCCGGTCGGCGGCTGGCGGCGGCTGTCCAGCCGCACCACTGTGGGGTGGTCGATGGCGTCCTGCTGCTCCTGCTGAAGGGCTGCCATCACGCCGGCGCAGAAATCGCCGCCAGTGGTGCGGACGGCCACGCCCTCACGGGCATCACGCGCCTCCCAAAGCCGGCTCCATTCGTTCTTCAGGGCGGGATCGCGGTCCATCGCCTCCAGCAGGCCGTCCCATTCGGCGGCGGTGGCGGCGTTGTCGACGGCAGCGGAGAGCACTTCTCTGGACATTCGGGACTTCCTGCTAAGACAGGTGACGGCCAAGCGGCCGCACGCAGACCAATGAACCGTTCAGCGACGATAAAGTTCCATGCATGGACGATGGAAGGTTGTTCATGACTAGTCGAGTAGCGGTGCCAGCACCGCGTCGATGGCCTCGCGAGCGCGGAAAATGCGCGAACGGACGGTGCCGATCGGGCAATCCATGGCCTCGGCGATCTCCTCGTAGGACAGGCCTTCCAACTCGCGCAGGGTGATGGCCGTGCGCAGATCGGGGGGCAGCTTGGCGATGGTTTCCGCCACCTTTTCCTTGATCTCCTCGGACAGAGCCGTCGCTTCCGGCGTGTCGCCATCGCTTAGTTGCTCGGTATGCCCGTAGAGTTCCGCGTCGGCGATGTCGATGTCGCGGTCGGCCGGCCGCCGCGAGCGCGACACCAGGTGGTTTTTCGCGGTGTTGATGCCGATGCGGTACAGCCAGGTGTAGAAGGCGCTGTTGCCCTGGAAGCCCTTCAGCGCGCGCCAGGCGCGGATGAAGGTTTCCTGGGCGACATCGGGCGCATCACCATCGCCGACCAGGCGGCTGACCAGTTGCACGATCTTGTGCTGGTACTTGCGCACCAGGAGCTCGAAGGCGCGCATGTCACCCGCCTGGGCCCTGGCTACCAGTTGCTCGTCTACGCCTTCCTCGCTCATGCCTGGACCCGGCGGCGGTCTCAAAGTCGACCGGCTCTGCCGCGCTAAACTCCCTTAAATTCGCCGACGCGCAAGCCGCGCGTCCTCAATGCCTGAAGTCTAGCAAGTTTGAACATGCCCTCCGCACCGACCAGCTCCGCAACCCCCTACGACGTGCTGGTGCTCGGCAGCGGCGCCGCCGGCCTTTCCCTGGCGCTGCGGCTGGCGCAGAAGGGCCGCTCGGTGATGCTGGTATCCAAGAGCAAGCTGGAATCCGGCTCCACGCTCTGGGCCCAGGGCGGCATCTCGGCGGTGCTGGACGAGAACGACTCGCTGGAAAACCATGTCCGCGACACCCTGGTCGCCGGCGGCGGCTTGTGTGACGAGGAAGCGGTGCGATTCACCGTCGAACGCGGACCGGGCTGCATCCGCTGGCTGCTGGCGCAGGGCGTGCAGTTCACCCGCGACGAGGAGGGCAAGCAGCGCCCCCTGCACCTCACCCGCGAGGGCGGCCACAGCCATCGCCGCGTGGTGCACGCCGCCGACGCCACCGGCCGCGCGGTGGAAACCACCCTCGCCTCGCTGGCGGCACACCACCCCAACATCACCGTGCGCGAGCGCGCGGTGGTGGTGGAGCTGATCGTCGACCGCGCCGCCAAGCGCGCCCACGGCGCCTATCTGTTCGACCGCGACAGCGGCGAGGTCGAGGCCGTCGGCGCCAAGACCGTGGCCTTGTGCACCGGCGGCGCCAACCAGGTCTACCTGTATTCCAGCAATCCCTTCGGCGCCTCCGGTGACGGCATCGCCATGGCCTGGCGCGCCGGCTGCCGGGTGGCGAACATGGAATTCATGCAGTTCCATCCGACCTGCCTCTACCACAAGGACTCGCGCAGCTTCCTGCTCACCGAGGCCCTGCGCGGCGAAGGCGGCTACCTGCGCATCCCCACCACCGGCGAACGCTTCATGCCGCGCTTCGACTCGCGCGCCGAGCTGGCGCCGCGCGATGTCGTCGCCCGCGCCATCGACCACGAGATGAAGCGCCTGGGCCTGCGCCATGTGAACCTCGATGTCACCCACCTGCCGGCCGCGTTCATCAAGGAACACTTCCCGACCATCTACGCACACTGCCTGGAGCTGGGGCTGAACATCACCAGGGAGCCGATCCCGGTGGTGCCCTCGGCGCATTTCACCTGCGGCGGCGTGATCACCGACCTGAAGGCGCGCACCGAGGTCGATGGCCTCTACGCCATCGGCGAGGTCGCCTGCACCGGCCTGCATGGCGCCAACCGCCTCGCCTCCAACTCCCTGCTGGAATGCCTGGCCTTCGCCGAGTCGGCGGCCGAGGACATCGAGCAGAGCCTGTCCAAGCGCCCAGCACCACCGGCGCTCCGGCAGTGGGACGCCAGCCGGGTCACCGACTCCGACGAGGACGTGGTGGTCAGCCACAACTGGCTGGAGCTGCGCACCTTCATGTGGGACTACGTCGGCATCGTCCGCACCAGCAAGCGGCTGGAGCGGGCGATGAACCGCATCGAGGTGCTCAAGCGCGAAATCCAGGACTACTACGGTAACTACAAGATCACCGCGCACCTGGTGGAGCTGCGCAACCTGGTGGTCTGTGCCGAACTGATCGTGCGCTCGGCGATGCTGCGCAAGGAATCGCGCGGCCTGCACTACACGCTGGACTATCCGCAGACGCTGCCCAAGGCGGAGCCGACGGTGCTCACGCCCAGCCACTGAGCCGGCTGCGGCTCATTCGCTGACCGCAGCACGCTCGGCGAGAAAATCGACGAAGGCGCGCACCCGCGCCGCCAGCCGCTGGTGGCCGACATAGAGCGCGTGGATGTCCTCGCTGTCGCCGGGGGTGAATTCGCTCAGCACCGGCAGCAGCCGGCCGGCGCGCAGATCCTCGCCGACCAGAAAGTGCGCCAGCCGCGCGATGCCGGCGCCGCCCACTGCCATCAGCCGCAGCGCCTCGCCGGAATTGCCCTGGAAACGCCCCGGCACGCTGCGCTGTAGCCACTGGCCTTCGACGCGAAAGCTCCAGCCCTCGATGGCGCGGCGGAAGTTAAAGTTGAGGCAGTTGTGCCGCTCCAGCTCGTCTGGCCGTAGCGGCGTTCCGTGCCTCGCAAGGTAGGACGGCGCGGCGGCGATGACCCAGCGACTGCTGCCGAGCTTGCGGGCGCGCAGATTGGAATCGCGCAAGGGCCCGTGGCGGATCGCCACGTCGGTGCGCTCGCTGACCAGATCGACCAGGGCATCGCTCAGCGACAGATCCACGCTCACCTGCGGATAGCGGTCCATGAACTCCGGCAGGATCGGCAGCACCCGGTGCAGGCCGAACGGCAGCGAGGCACTGACCCGCAGCCGGCCGCGCGGCTCGGCCTTGTCGGCGACGAAGCTGCGCTCCAGCTCGTCGAGGTCGGCGAGGATGGCTTGCGCGCGCAGACGATAGGCCTCGCCCTCCGGCGTCAGTGCCAGCGAGCGGGTGGTCCGCTGCAACAGCCGCGTGCCCAGTCGCGCTTCCAGCCGGGCGACGCTGCGGCTGACCGCCGAAGGCGTCTGCCGCAGCGCCTTGGCGGCGGCGGCGAAGCTGCCGGTTTCCACCGACCGCAGGAACGCCTCGATTTCACCGGTGCGGTTGTCCATGCGTTCTATTCGTGCATTGAGAGCACGAGAGTTTTGAATAGCGACATTCTTATCATCAATAGCCGCGACTGGCATGGTGGCGCCCTGAATTTCACGGAGCCCCCGTCATGCCACTCGCCCTGTACGCCCTCACCGCCGGCGCCTTCGGTATCGGCGTCACCGAGTTCGTGATCATGGGCCTGCTGCTGGAAGTGAGCGCCGATCTCGGCGTCTCGATCTCCGCCGCCGGCCTGCTGATTTCCGGCTACGCCCTGGGGGTGATGGTCGGCGCGCCGCTGATGACCATCCTCACCGCCCGCTGGCCGCGCAAGACCGTGCTGCTGGTGCTGATGGCGATCTTCACGCTCGGCAATCTCGCCTGCGCGCTGGCACCCGGCTACGCCGCGTTGCTGGCGGCGCGGGTGCTGACCGCCTTCGCCCACGGCACCTTCTTCGGCGTCGGCTCGGTGGTCGCCACCGGTCTGGTGGCACCGCAGCAGCGCGCCTCGGCAATCGCGGTGATGTTCACCGGCCTGACCGTGGCAACCGTGCTCGGCGTGCCCTTCGGCACCTGGCTGGGCCAGCACTACGGTTGGCGCGCAACCTTCTGGGCGGTGAGCGCGGTGGGCGCCCTGGCGCTGGCGATCATCGCCGCCCTGGTGCCCAGCCAGGCGGCTCCGGCGGATGCCGGCGACTGGCGCGCCGAGTTGCGCGCGCTGGCGCGGCCGCCGGTGCTGCTCGGCCTGCTCACCACCGTGCTCGGCTTCGGCGGCCTGTTCACGGTGTTCACCTACATCGCGCCGCTGCTGCGCCAAGTCAGCGGGTTTTCGGAAGCTGCGGTGTCGCCGATCCTGCTGCTGTTCGGCGGTGGCCTGGTGGTCGGCAACCTGCTGGGCGGCAAGCTCGCCGACCGCCGGTTGCTGCCGACCCTGCTCGGCAGCCTGCTGCTGCTGGCGCTGGTGATGGGCCTGATGAGCTTCGCCCTGCACAGCCAGTGGCTGACCGTGCTGTTCGTCGCCCTGCTCGGCGCCGCCTCCTTCGCCACCGTGCCGCCCTTGCAGATGTGGGTGCTGGAAAAAGCCGGCGGCGCCGGCCAGAGCCTGGCCTCCAGCTTCAACATCGGCGCCTTCAACCTCGGCAATGCCCTCGGCGCCTGGCTGGGTGGCGAGGTCATCGACCAGGGCTTGGGTCTGGCCGCGCTGCCCTGGGTCGGTGCCCTGGTGCCACTGGCGGCGCTGGCCGTCGCCCTGTCGGCGCGTGCGCTCGACCAGCGCGCGTCGCCCGCCGGCCGCATCGCGGCCAGCGCCTGAATCGTTTCCCTCCAACCCAAGGACTTCGCCATGGAATACCGCTATCTCGGACGTTCGGGCTTCAAGGTTCCTGTGCTCGGCTTCGGCGCCGGCACCTTCGGCGGCCAGGGCCCCTTGTTCAGCGCCTGGGGCAATACCGACAGTGCCGGCGCGCGCCGCATCGTCGACATCTGCCTCGACGCCGGCCTGAGTCTGTTCGACAGCGCCGACGTGTACTCGGACGGCGCTTCCGAAACCATCCTCGGCGCGGCGCTGAAAGGCCGCCGCAGCCAGGCCATCATTTCGACCAAGCTGTCGCTGCGCAGTGGCGATGGGCCCAACCAGGTCGGCTCCTCGCGCCAGCATCTGCTGGCAGCGACCGAGGCCGCGCTGCGCCGGCTGGACACCGACTACATCGACATCCTGCAACTGCACGCCTTCGACGCGATGACGCCGGTCGAGCAGGTGCTCGGCACCCTGGACGACCTGGTGCGCGCCGGCAAGCTGCGTTACATCGGCGTCTCGAATTTTTCCGGCTGGCAGTTGATGAAGTCGCTGGCCGCCTCCGAGCGCCTGGGCCTGTCGCGCTACGTCGCCAACCAGACCTACTACTCGCTGATCGGCCGCGACTACGAATGGGAGCTGATGCCGCTCGGGCTCGACCAGGGTCTGGGCGCCATCGTCTGGAGCCCGCTGGGCTGGGGCCGGCTCACCGGCCGCATCCGGCGCGGCCAGCCGCTGCCCGCCGGCAGCCGCCTGCACGAGACCGCCGGCTTCGCGCCGCCGGTGGACGAGGAGCGCCTGTACCGGATCGTCGAGGCGATGGACGAAGTCGCGGAGGAAACCGGCAAGACCCTGCCGCAGATCGCCATCAACTGGTTGCTGCGCCGCCCGACCGTGGCCAACGTGCTGATCGGCGCCCGCGACGAGGCGCAGTTGCGGCAGAACCTCGGCGCACTCGGCTGGCAACTGAGCCCGGCCCAGCTGGCGCGGCTCGACGCCGCCAGCGCGGTCACCCCGCCCTATCCCTATTACCCCTACTGGAACGGCCAGTTCGCCGAGCGCTGCCCGCCGCCGGTGTAGCGGTGCTCAGGTGCCGATTGGGCGGGCGCAACGCAGCGGACTGCGGCAGGGCGTAGCGCCCTAGTCGAACAGCGTCTTGCTGCGAAACCGCGCCTCGTGCGCGAGCAGCCATTTCTTGCGCTCGATGCCGCCGCCGAACCCGGTCATGGAGCCATCAGCGCCGATCACCCGGTGGCAGGGCACGATGATCGGGATCGGGTTCCTGCCGTTGGCGAGGCCGACCGCGCGCACCGCCTTGTGGTCGCCGATCAGCCGCGCCTGCTCGCCGTAGCTGCGGGTCTCGCCGAACGGGATTTCCAGCAACGCCGCCCAGACCTTCTGCTGGAATTCGGTGCCCTTAGAGTTCATCGGCAGCTGGAAGCCCTTGCGGCGGCCCGCGAAGTATTCCTCCAACTGAGCGCACGCCGCACGCAGCGCCGAATCGGCATCGTCGCGGCGCCAGCCCTCGCGGTCGGGCGGATAGCGGTTGTCCTCGAACAACAGGCCAGTCAGGCGTCCAGCGACGGCGGACAGCGTCAGGTCCCCGACGGGGCTGTTGATGGTGGTGTAGATGGTCATGTCTCGATCTCCCTTGCGATTTCGATTACTCCCTCCCTCGCTTGCGGGGGAAGGACAAAAACCCAGCATTAGCCACCCATCGCCAGCGAACGCCAGAAATGGATCGCCGCATACGCGCGCCAGGGCCGCCAGGCCTCGGCGGCTTCGCGCAGGGCACGGGCGTTCGGCGCGGCGAGCGCCTTGAGCAGCGCGAGGTCGCCGTCCGGAAAGGCGTCCGGCCAGCCGAGCGCGCGCATCGCCACGTAGTGCGCGGTCCAGGGGCCGATGCCGGGCAGCTCCTGCATCGCCACCAATGTCGCCTCGGGGTCCGCGCCCGGCTCCAGGCGCAACTGGCCCTCGGCCATCGCCCGCGCGAGACGCTGCACGGTCTCCGCGCGCCGGCCGGTCAGGCCCAGTTCGATCAGCGCCTGCCGTGGCGCCTCGGCGACACGCTCGGCGGTCGGCGCGTGGTAGCGCAACTCGGCGAACGGGCTTTGCGCCGGCTCGCCGTAGCGGGCGGCGAAGCGGCCGAACAGGGTGGTCGCCGCCTTCACCGTCACCTGCTGGCCGAGCACCGCGCGCAGCGCCAGCTCGAAGCCGTCGAAGGCGCCGGGCACCCGCAGGCCCGGCGTGGCCGCCAGCAGCGGAGCCAGCCGCGCATCGCGTCCCAGCTGCGCGGCAATCGCCTCGGGATTGGCGTCGAGATCGAGCAGGCGGCGCAGGCGCTGCAAGACCGCGCTCAGTACCGGCAGCAGGCCGGCACTGAGCTGCACCCGCAACTGCGGGCGGGCCGCCTCGACGTCCGGCTGCACCGCCAACCAGCCGCGCCGCCCTGCCAGTTGCACCGTGCGCAGGTAGCACGGACCGACTGCCGCCTCGACCCCGGCGGCGCCGCGACCGGCCAGGAACTCCAGCAGCGCCGGCCAGGCCAGCGGCGGACGATAGGCCAGGCGCAGTTCGATGCGATCCGGCACCGGGGTCTCCGCCCGCTCCGGGCTGGCCCGGCGCAGACGGCCGGGCGCCAGGCCGTAGCGCGACTGAAACAGGTGATTGAAGCGGCGCAGGCTGCCAAAGCCGGCCGTCTGCGCGACCACCGCCATCGGTAACGCGGTATCGGTCAGCAGTTGCTTGGCGAGCAGCAGGCGCCGGGTCTGGGCGAGATCGACCGGCGAGGCGCCGGTCGCCTCCTCGACGACGCGACGCAGATGGCGCTCGCTGACCCCCAGCTCGGCGGCGAGTGCCATCAGACTCGCGGCATCGAGAGCGCCGGCCTCGATGCGCGCACAGGCCTGCCGCGCGAGCCGGTCGGGCGCGTCCATCGGCGCCAGTCCGGGCGCCAGTTCCGGCCGGCAGCGCAGACAGGGCCGATAGCCGGCGCGCTCGGCGGCGGCGGCATGCGGGAAGAAGTCGCAATTGGCGGCACGCGGCGTGCGCGCCGGGCACACCGGCCGGCAGTAGATGCCGGTGCTGCTGACGCCGACGTAAAAGCGGCCGTCGAAGCGCGCATCGCGGGCCTGCAGGGCCTGGTGGCAACTGGCGAGATCGAGTTTCATCGCCGCCAGTGTAGGCCGGGCGCCGGCTGGCACTCGCCGTTTTCGGACACGTGAGTGGGGCTGTCGTGGATTGCCTTGAATGGCAATCCACGCCACGAACGCCGCGCCGGCTTGCCCGGCGCGGAACGCTCAATCCGCCGTGCTCAGCCGCGCCCGCAGCCGCCGCAGCAGTTCCGGATCGGCCTCGTCGCCGCCGATCAGGCGCGTGCGGCGGCCACCGCCCTCCAGCCGGAACCGCAGCAGCAGCAATTGCGGATGGCGCAGGCCGCCGGGCTCCAGCTCGGCGGCCAGTGGCCGCGCGCCGGCGTCGTAGACGCTCCAGCGACCGTCGGCATGCCAGACCAGGCGCCGCAGCGCCCGCCGGCCAAAACCGAACGCCGCCTGCCTCCTGAGCGAGAACCAGCTCAGCGCCAAGGCGCCGATCAGCAGCGCCATTGCCGGGCCCGGCTGCATGGCGAAGGGAATCAGCGCCAGCGGCACCACGTGCAGCGTCGACAACCACTGCAACAGCCGCAGCGAGGGCCGCAGCGAGACATCAACGGTAGTTTCGAAACTCAAGGATGACCTCGGCGAATTCCGCAGGCGGCGCCTCGAAGCCCATCGCCCAGGCGTAGATTTCCGGCTCCTGCGGACCATCGAGCAAGGCCCGGAACGCCGCGCGCTCGGCTTCCGGCGCAACCGGGTAGCGGTGCTGGTAGTAGCGCCCGAACATCACGTCGAGCTCCTTCATGCCACGCCGCAGCAGCCATTTGATACGGGCTTCTTCCATCGCTCCTCCAAACAACAAGGGCGGCCTTGCGGGCCGCCCTTGGCAAACGTCCTGCGGGCGCGCGCTCAGACCGTGCGCTCGACCATCATCTTCTTGGTTTCGGCGATGGCCTTGGCCGGATTCAGACCCTTGGGGCAGGTCTTGGTGCAGTTCATGATGGTGTGGCAGCGGTACAGCTTGAACGGATCTTCCAGCGCGTCGAGACGCTCGCCGGTCGCTTCGTCGCGGCTGTCGATCAGCCAGCGGTAGGCCTGCAGCAGGATCGCCGGACCGAGGTAGCGGTCGCTGTTCCACCAGTAGCTCGGGCAGCTGGTCGAGCAGCAGGCGCAGAGGATGCACTCGTACAGGCCGTCGATCTTGGCGCGGTCGTCCTCGCTCTGCAGGCGCTCGCGGGTCGGCGCCGGGGTGTCGGTCTTCAGCCAGGGCTCGATGGACGCGAGCTGGGCGTAGAAGTGGGTCATGTCCGGGACCAGATCCTTGATCACCGGCATGTGCGGCAAGGGGTAGATCGCGACATCACCCGAAACCTCGTCGCAGCCCTTGATGCAGGCCAGGGTGTTGGTGCCGTCGATGTTCATCGCGCAGGAGCCGCAGATGCCTTCGCGGCAGGAGCGGCGGAAGGTCAGCGTCGGATCGACCTCGTTCTTGATCTTGATCAGCGCGTCGAGAACCATCGGGCCGCAGGCCGCCATGTCCACCTCGTAGGTGTCCACGCGCGGGTTGGCGCCGGTGTCCGGGTCGTAGCGGTAGATCTTGAAGCTGCGCGGCTTCTTGGCGCCCGGCGACTTGAAGGTCTTGCCGGCGGCCTTGTCGATGGTGGAGTTCTTGGGCAGCGTGAACTGGGCCATGGGATTGTCCTGTGTGCCTTGTTTAGTAGACGCGCTTCTGGGGCTCGACGTAGTGCATCTCGTCGTCGAGCGTGTAGGTGTGCACCGGGCGGGTGTCGAGCTTCACCTCGGTGTCGCTGGTGCGCCAGGCCAGGCTGTGCTTCATCCAGTTGACGTCGTCGCGCTCGGTGAAATCGTCCAGCGCGTGGGCGCCACGGCTTTCCTTGCGGGCGGCGCCGGAGGCGATGGTCAGCAGGGCGTTGGCGAGCAGGTTGTCGAGTTCCAGGGTCTCGACCAGATCGCTGTTCCAGATCATCGAGCGGTCCGACACCTTCACGTCGTTGAAGGCGGCGCAGGTCTTCTGCAGCTTGGCCAGGCCCTCTTCCATCGACGGGATGGTGCGGAACACCGCCGCGTGGCCCTGCATGGTCTTCTGCATTTCCAGGCGCAGGTCGGCGGTGCTGCGGCTGCCGTTGGCGTGGCGCAGCTTGTCGAGGCGGGCCAGGGCCTGCTCCTCGCTCTTGCCGCCGAGCGAGCCATTGAGCAGCTTGTGGTTCTGGCCCTTGGGCGTGATCTTCGCGGCCTGGATGGCGGCGGCGCGGCCGAACACCACCAGGTCGAGCAGCGAGTTGGAGCCCAGGCGGTTGGCGCCGTGCACCGACACGCAGGCGGCTTCGCCGACCGCCATCAGGCCGGGCACCACGGTGTCCGGGTTGCCGTTCTTGAGCGTCACCACTTCACCGGTGTACAGGGTCGGGATGCCGCCCATGTTGTAGTGCACGGTGGGGATAACCGGGATCGGCTCCTTGGTCACGTCGACGCCGGCGAAGATCTTCGCGGACTCGGAGATGCCCGGCAGCTTGGCGTGCAGCATCTCCGGCGGCAGGTGTTCGAGGTGCAGGTGGATGTGGTCGGCTTCAGCGCCGATGCCGCGACCCTCGCGGATTTCCATGGTCATCGAGCGCGACACCACGTCACGCGAGGCGAGATCCTTGCGGTTGGGCGCGTAGCGCTCCATGAAGCGCTCGCCCTTGGAGTTGGTGAGGTAACCGCCCTCGCCGCGCGCGCCTTCGGTGATCAGGCAGCCCGAGCCGTAGATGCCGGTGGGGTGGAACTGCACGAACTCCATGTCCTGCAGCGGCAGGCCGGCGCGCGCGACCATGGCATTGCCGTCACCGGTGCAGGTGTGCGCCGAGGTGGCGGAGAAGTAGGCACGGCCGTAGCCGCCGGTGGCCAGAATCACCTGATGCGCGCGGAAGCGGTGCAACTGTCCGGTGCTCATGTCCCAGGCCAGCACGCCCTTGCAGGAGCCGTCCTCGTCCATGATGAGATCAATGGCGAAGTACTCGATGTAGAACTGCGCTTTGCACTTGAGCGACTGCTGGTACAGCGTGTGCAGGATGGCGTGGCCGGTGCGGTCGGCGGCGGCGCAGGTGCGCTGCGCGGTGCCCTTGCCCCAGTGGGTGGTCATGCCGCCGAAGGGGCGCTGGTAGATCTTGCCTTCCGGGGTGCGCGAGAACGGCACGCCGTAGTGCTCCAGCTCGATGATCGCGGGGATCGCCTCGCGGCACATGTACTGGATGGCGTCCTGGTCGCCGAGCCAGTCGGAGCCCTTGACGGTGTCGTACATGTGCCACTGCCAGGAGTCGTCGCCCATGTTGCCGAGCGCGGCGGAGATGCCGCCCTGCGCCGCGACGGTGTGCGAACGGGTCGGAAAGACCTTGGTGATGTTGGCGGTCTTCAGACCAGCTTCGGCGAGGCCGAGCGTGGCGCGCAGGCCGGCGCCGCCGGCGCCAACCACCACCACGTCGTACTCGTGGTGGACGATGTCATAGGCCGGACCAGTCTTGGTCGGGGTGGAGGAAGCGTCTGCCATGGGAGTTCTCGGATTCTGGTAAGGATCAGGCCAGCGCGATCTTCAGCACCGCGAAGATGCCAGTGACCGCAGCGACGGCATGCGCGAACTTGGACAGCAGCAGCGCGACAATCTTGGTGCCGTCAGCGGCGATGTAGTCCTCGATCACCACCTGCACGCCGAGCAGCGAGTGATAGAGCGCGCAGGCGATGAACAGCACCAGGGCCACGGCCACCGAGGGCGCGTGCACCCACCAGCGCACGGCCTCGTAGCTGCCGGAAGGAAGCTGCGCGATCGAATAGACAAACCACAGCACCAGCGGAATCAGCGCGACGGCGGTGACGCGCTGCACCCAGAAGTGATGGGTGCCTTCCTTGGCGGAGCCGAGGCCACGGGCACGACCGAGAGGGGAACGGTAGGACATGATCGGGCTCCGCTTACACCAGGGTGAGGACGAATACGCCGGCGGTGAGGCCCAGCGAGGCGAAGATCACGGCGTAGCCGGTCTTCTCGGCGGTGGGCATGTCCAGGCCCTTGCCCAGATCCCACATCAGGTGACGGATGCCGTTGCAGAAGTGGTACAGCAGCGACCAGGTGAAGGCGAAGATCACCAGCTTGCCGTACCAGGCGGCGAGATGCGGGGCGATCAGCGCGTAGCAGTCGGGGCCGGCGGCGAGGCAGCTCAGCCAGACCACCAGCAGGATCGCGCCCAGGCTCAGACCCAGCCCGGTGATACGGTGGGTGATCGAGAGCATCGAGGTCATCTGCGGCTTGTAGTACGGCCCGATCATGAACGGCGATAGCGGCCGTTGCGGGGCTGACTTGCTCGTTGTTGCTGGAGTGCTCATGGGCTCTCTTGCTCTGGAAGAATTGTCAGGAGGAGGTGCGGCTAGAAATCAATGCAGCGGCCGTTCTTTTCCCAATCGCCATAACGGGTCGGATCGGGACCGTCACGGCGGCCACCCAATTCGAGGATGCGGTCGTGCGCCGAGGGAGCGACGGGCTCCGGCTCCGCTTGTTCACTTGCCAGCAATTCATCGAGGCGGATGACCTCATCGCCTTTACGTGCAACTTGCGGCGGCTGGATGCGAACGGGGCTGGCGGACACGTCTGGGTTGCTGCGGGCAGAGTCGGCGGGCTGAACAAGCGCCATAGTGTGACAAAATCAGCGCCCTGCACGCAATGAAGCGCCGCCCGCAGGCGCTACGACTTTGGCCTGATGACCACTCTGCCCCAGCCCGAGCCGACCTTCGATCCCGACGCGCTGCTGGCGTCTTTGCCGGGCTTCGCCTGCGGTGAGCTGCCCGACTGGGGGCTGATCCGCGCCGAAGGACCGGAGGCCATGGCCTTCCTGCAGGCGCAACTCAGCAACGATCTGAACGCCGTCAGCCGCCAGCAGGCGCAGCTTTCTGGCTATTGCAGCGCCAAGGGGCGTCTGCTGACGGTGCTGACCGTGTCGCGCCTCGACCGCGAGGGCAGCTACGGCCTGGAGCTGCCGACCGAACTGCTGGCCGCCAGCCTCAAGCGGCTGCGCATGTATCTGCTGCGCAGCAAGCTGAGCCTGGACGACGTCAGCGCCAGCCTGCCGGCGTTGGCATTGGCCGGTCGCGAAGCCAGCGCGCGCCTGCAGCAACTCGGTCTGCCGGTGCCGGAGGGTGCACTGGCCTGCGCCTGGGACGGGGATCTGCAGATCAGCCGTCGCCCGGGCGACTGGCCACGGTTTCTGCTGCGCGCGCCGCCGGAGCGCCTGCACGCACTGCGCAAGCGTCTCGATACCGCCACACCGCTCGACCACCGGCACTGGCACCTCGCCGAGCTGCTGGCCGGGATCCCGGTGGTGCGCAGCGAAACCGTCGAGCACTTCGTGCCGCAGACCGTGGATCTCGACCTGGCCGGCGGCATCAGCTTCAGCAAGGGCTGCTATCCGGGGCAGGAGATCGTCGCCCGCGTGCACTACCTGGGCCGCCTCAAGCAGCGCCTGCACCTCGGCTTCTGCGACGCCCCGGCAGCGCCAGGCAGCGCGATCTACGCCGACGGCGAGAGCGGCCAGGCGGTCGGCGAAGTCATGGACAGCGCGCCGCTGCCCGACGGTCGGCAGGCGCTGGCACTGAGCCTCAACCTCAGCCACGGCGACCACCCGCGCCTGCATCTCGGCCGCGCCGACGGCCCCCGGCTAAGCGGGCTCCGCCCCAGCCACCGCTGATCGCCCGAGCGGGCAACGACCTCCGGCGAGCGGGCTTTTATATTCCATTTTAAAAATATCATCCGATCTACATAGTCTTTTACAGACACATCGCGCCTGTTCATTCTGCCTCCCACTTCAACACCCCAAAACGAGGAGCCGCGCCGATGTCCCGTCTTTCCCTACCCGCCCGCAGCCTGATCAGCCTGCTGGCCTTTTCCACCTTCGCCGTCAGCAGCCAGGCGCTCGCCGCGGAAGCGGAACAGGTCGAAACACTGCGCGTGCAGGAGCTGGAGCAGCGCCTGCTGGTGCTGGAGCGCAAGCTGGAAATCCAGAACGAGGAAGCCGCCGCCAAGGCCAAGGACGCGCCGGTGGTCACCGCCGGTGAGAAGGGCTTCTCGCTGAAGAACGCCAAGGGCGACTACGAGATCAAGTTCAGCGGCCTCGCCCAGATCGACGGTCGCTACTTCATCGGCGACGACAGCGCCTTCCGCGACGGCTTCCAGGCCCGCCGCCTGCGTCCGACCATCCAGGGCAACCTGGGCAAGCTGGTGGCCTTCCGCTTCACCCCGGAATTCGCCGGCTCCGGCTTTGGCGAGGCCAGCGGCAACAGCATCGTTGACGCCTACTTCGACCTGAAGTTCTCGCCCGCCGCCTCGCTGCGCGTCGGCAAGCAGAAGGGCCCGATCGGCCTGGAGCGCCTGCAGTCCGGCGGCAGCATCGAGCTGATCGAGCGTGGCTTCCCCACCGAGCTGGTGCCCAACCGTGACCTCGGCGTGGCACTGTTCGGCGAACTGGCGCAGGGCACCGTCAGCTACACCGTCGGCGTGTTCAACGGCACCGCCGATGGCCGCGACGTGGCCGCCGCCGACGACGGCCTGAAGGAGTACGAGGGCCGGCTGTTCGTCGAGCCGTTCAAGAACGACTACGGCTTCTTCAAGGGCCTGGGCTTCGGCATCGCCGGCAGCACCGGCGTCAAGGACGGCACCGGCGCCAACCTGCTGCCGCGCTACCGCACCCCGGGTCAGAACGTGTTCTTCAACTACGGCGAAACCGCCGGCGCCACCGGCTACTTCGCCACCGGCAGCCACAACCGCTACGCGCCGCAGGCCTACTTCTACCGCAACAGCCTCGGCCTGCTGGCCGAGTACGTGGCCTCCGAGCAGACCATCGCCCGCACCAATGGCGGCGCCGAGCAGTCGCTCAGCAACACCGCCTACTCGGTTACCGCCAGCTATGTGCTGACCGGCGAGGACGCCAGCTTCAAGGGCGTGAAGCCGAGCAAGCCCTACGCCATCGGCGGCGACGGTTTCGGCGCGGTGGAGCTGGTCGCCCGCGTCGGCAACCTGAGCATCGACGACGACGCCTTCGTCGGCACCGCCGCGACCCGTCTGGCCAACCCGGATGTCTCCGCGAAGAAGGCCGACAGCTACGGCCTTGGCGTCAACTGGTATCTCACGCAGAACGCCAAGCTGAGCGCCGACTACAACGAGACCCGCTTCGAGGGCGGCGCCGCCGCCGGAGCCGACCGCAATACCGAGAAGGCGCTGTTTACCCGCCTGACCATCCAGTACTAAGCCGCCCGACGACCGAGTAGCCATAGCCATGAACCGTTTCCGCACCACCCTCACCGCCGTCGCCACCGCGACGGCCCTGCTGGCCTCCGCCGCCGCTTCCGCCAAGGAGCTGCTGAACGTCAGCTACGACCCCACCCGCGAGTTCTACAAGGAGTTCAACAGCGCCTTCAGCGCCGACTGGAAGGCCAAGACCGGCGAGAGCCTGGACATCAAGGCCAGCCACGGCGGCTCCGGCAAGCAGGCGCGCGCGGTGATCGACGGCCTGGAGGCCGATGTCGTCACCCTCGCGCTCGCCTACGACATCGACAGCATCGCCGAGAAGGGCTCGCTGCTGCCGAAGGACTGGCAGAAGCGCCTGCCCGACAACAGCACGCCCTACACCTCCACCATCGTGTTCCTGGTGCGCAAGGGCAATCCCAAGGGCATCAAGGACTGGGGCGATCTGGTCAAGCCGGGCGTCAAGGTCATCACCCCCAACCCGAAGACCTCGGGTGGCGCGCGCTGGAACTACCTCGCGGCCTGGGGCTGGGCGCTGAAGCAGCCGGGCGGCAGCGAGGCGACGGCCAAGGACTTCGTCACCAAGCTGTTCAAGAACGTACCCGTGCTCGACACCGGCGCGCGCGGCTCGACCACCACCTTCGTCCAGCGCGGCATCGGTGACGTGCTGCTGGCCTGGGAGAACGAGGCCTTCCTGTCGATCAACGAACTGGGGCCGGACAAGTTCGACATCGTCGCGCCCAGCCTGTCGATCCTGGCCGAGCCGCCGGTGACCGTGGTGGACAAGAACGTCAGCAAGCACGGCACCCGCAAGGAAGCCGAGGCCTATCTCAACTTCCTGTACTCGCCGACCGGCCAGAAGCTCGCTGCCAAGCACTACTACCGCCCGCGCAAGCCCGAACTCGCCGACCCCGCCGACGTGGCGCGCTTCTCCAAGCTGCCGCTGTTCACCCTCGACAGCGTGTTCGGCAGCTGGGCCAAGGCGCAGAGCACGCACTTCTCTGACGGTGGCGTGTTCGACCAGATCACCGGCGCCGCCAAATAGCCAACTTGCCCTCCGCCTGGGCCGTCCCTGGCGCCACCCGGTCGCAGGAAACCCACCCCGGCCCAGCCATCCATGGCTGGGCGTTCGGCGGAGCCAAGCAGTGCTTGGCTCTGCACCTCACCCTCCACCCCGCTTTCTTGGGGGTTGCACTTGCAGGGGGGCGGAAACGCCCCCTCTTTTTTAGGACCGAACGATGAGCCTCACCCGGGTCAACACCCGTAACCAGTTCAAAGGCACCGTCATCAGCATCCTGCGTGGCGACGTGATGAGCGAAGTGGAGATCGAAACCAGCGCCGGTGTCATCGGCGCGGTGATCACCACCAGCTCGGTCAAGCGCCTGGGACTGCAAGTGGGCGATTCGGCACTGGCGCTGTTCAAGGCCGCCGACGTGCTGGTGGCCAAGCTCGACGAATAGGCGCCACCGGAGAGCCGCCCATGTGCGTGATCGTCCACAAGCCGCGCGATGCCCGCATCCCGGCCGACCTGCTGGAAGCCTCGCTGCGCCTCAACGCCGACGGCTGGGGCCTGATGGGCTTCGATGCCGACGGCGAGCTGGTGGTCGAGCGCCATGCCGAGACCGACGCCGATGCCATCCGGGCGGCGCTCGAGGCCCACCCCGAGGGCGAGCTGGTGCTGCATCTGCGCCAGCGCACCCGGGGCAGCAACGAGAAGGTCAACGCCCACCCGTTCAAGATCGCCGACGGCCTGTACCTGATGCACAACGGCACCCTGCCGCTGGGCGGACGGGTGCCGGGCCGCTCGGATACCTGGCATCTGGTCAACGACCTGCTGCGGCCGCTGCACGGACGCTATCCCGGCCTGCTCGCCGACGAGGTTTTCCTGCAACTGCTGGAGCTGGGCCTGAAACCGGAGAACAAGGTGGTGCTGCTGGACGCCAAGAACAGCGGGCTGGCGATCCTCAATCGCGCCCACGGAGCCGAGTTTGAAGGGCTATGGCTGTCCAATACCCGCTGGATCGACCGTAGCCGGCTGCCGCTGGCCGACCCTCCGCAGCCGCAGCAGCGCAGCTATCCGGCAGACCGGCTCAACTTCGGCTGAACCCAAGCGCAGCGGCATCCCGACACCAACCCGCCTCCCACCCCACCCAATCCGCCGGCCGCCGCACGATGCCCGCCCGCCGGACTCCAGCCCTTCGGACCCTTCCATGCGCACTCTCAAAACCCTGCTGAAACCGCTACTGATCGTCACCGCCGGCCTGGGCTTCGGCCAGGCTCTGGCGGCCGAGCCCCTGCTCAATGTCTCCTACGACGTCGCCCGTGGCGTCTACAAGGACTTCAATCCGGCCTTCGCCGCCGACTGGAAGGCCAAGACCGGCCAGGAGATCAAGATCGAGCAGTCGCACGGCGGCTCCTCCAAGCAGGCACGCGCGGTGATCGACGGCCTGCAGGCCGACGTGGTGACCATGAACAACCCGCTCGACATCGACGCCATCGCCGAGCGCGCCGGCCTGCTGCCCAAGGACTGGCAGAAGAAGCTGCCCAACAACTCGGCGCCGTCCTGGAGCGCGATCCTGTTCGTGGTGCGCAAGGGCAACCCCAAGGGCATCAAGGACTGGAACGACCTGGTGAAGCCGGGCGTCAAGCTGGTCATCCCCAACCCCAAGACCTCCGGCAATGGCCGCTACAGCTATCTGGCCGCCTGGGAATACGCCAAGCGCCAGCCGGGCGGCAGCGAGGCCAGCGCCAAGGACTTCGTCAGCCGTCTGTTCGCCAACGTGCCGGTGCTCGACACCGGCGGCCGTGGCGCCACCACCACCTTCGCGCAGCGTGACATCGGCGACGTGCTGCTCACCTTCGAGAACGAGGTGCGGCTGATCAAGGAGGAACTCGGCCCGGAGAAATTCGACGTAGTGATCCCCTCGCTGACCGTGCGCGCCGACAACCCGGTCGCGGTGGTCGAGAAGTACGCCGCGCGCAAGGGCAACGCCGCGCTCGCCCGGGCCTACCTGGAATACCACTACAGCGACGCCGGCCAGGAGATCTTCGCCAAGAACGACCTGCGCCCCAGCAACGAGGCGGTCCTGAAGAAGTACGCCGCCAACCTGCCGCCGCTGAACCTGTTCAGCGTCGAACAGTCGTACGGCTCCTGGGCCGCCGCGCAGAAGATCCATTTCGCCGACGGCGCGCTGTTCGACCAGATCATCAGCGCCCGCTGAGCCGAAGCTCCGTCGCACCGGCGGATGCCGTCCGGCCTCGACGGGCAAGAAGCGCATATCGTTAGAACTTCCTTTCGCCAGGCGAGGCCGGCACTTGCCGGCCCGCACCATATGCCGAAAATGCCCGGCGACTCACTTTCCTTAGTTACATTCCCTTGAACCCCTTCAAGCCCAAGCAACGCCGAGCCATCCCGGGCTTCGGCCTCACCCTCGGCATCACCCTCAGCTATCTGTCGCTGATCGTGCTGATTCCGCTGGCCGGCGTTTACTTCAAGGCCGCCGGACTGGGCTGGGACGGCCTGCTGCACACCCTCGGCTCGGCGCGGGTGCTGGCCTCGCTGAAGCTGACCTTCGGCTCGGCGCTGATCGCCGCCCTGTTCAACGCCTTCTTCGGACTGCTGGTGGCCTGGGTGTTCGTGCGCTACCAGTTTCCCGGCAAGCGCCTGTTCGATGCCTTCATCGACCTGCCCTTCGCCCTGCCCACGGCGGTGGCCGGCATTGCCCTCACCGCGCTCTACGCCGGCAATGGCTGGCTCGGCCAGTATCTGGAGCCGCTCGGCATCCAGGTCGCCTACCACCCGCTGGGCGTGGTGGTGGCGATGACCTTCATCAGCCTGCCCTTCGTGGTGCGTACCGTCGAACCGGTGCTGGCCGAAGCCGAGAAGGAGCTGGAAGAAGCCGCCGCCACCCTCGGCGCCGGCCGCTGGATCACGGTGACGCGGGTGATCCTGCCCAGCGTCTGGCCGGCGCTGCTCACCGGCTTCGCGCTCGCCTTCGCCCGTGCGGTCGGCGAGTACGGCTCGATCATCTTCATTGCCGGCAACATCCCGATGGTGTCGGAAATCACCCCGCTGCTGATCATCATCAAGCTGGAGGAGTTCGACTACGCCGGCGCCACCGCCATCGCGGCGGCGATGCTGACGCTGTCCTTCCTGCTGCTGCTGCTGATCAACCTGTTCCAGGCCTGGACCCGCCGGAGCCGCAACCGATGAGCCAACCCCGCGACCACTCGCTGCAGGACCCGCCAGCGCTCCCCCCGGAGTTCGGCACCGGACCACTGGTGCGCAAGAACTCGGCGATCACCGAGCCGGCCTGGGTGCGCTGGCTGCTGATCGGCAGCGCGCTCGGCTTCCTGTCGCTGTTCCTGCTGCTGCCGCTGGCCTCGGTGTTCACCGAGGCCCTGCGTGACGGCTGGGGTACCTATGTCTCGGCGCTGCGCGAGCCGGACGCCTATTCGGCCGTCAAGCTCACCCTGCTCGCCGCCGCCATCGCCGTGCCTCTCAACCTCGTGTTCGGCGTCGCCGCCGCCTGGTGCATCGCCAAGTTCGAGTTTCGCGGCAAGCAGTTGCTGATCTCGCTGATCGACCTGCCGTTCTCGGTGTCGCCGGTGGTGGCGGGCCTGGTCTACGTGCTGATCTTCGGCGCCCACGGCTGGGCCGGCGGCTGGCTGGCGGAGCACGACATCAAGATCATCTTCGCAGTGCCGGGCATCGCGCTGGCGACCATCTTCGTCACCTTCCCGTTCATCGCCCGCGAACTGATTCCGCTGATGCAGGAGCAGGGCACCGACGACGAGCAGGCGGCGCTGACCCTGGGTGCCGGCGGCTTTCGCACCTTCTGGCGCGTCACCCTGCCCAATATCAAGTGGGGTCTGCTCTACGGCGTGCTGCTGTGCAACGCCCGCGCCTTCGGCGAGTTCGGCGCGGTCAGCGTGGTGTCCGGTCACATCCGTGGCCAGACCAACACCCTGCCGCTGCACATCGAGATTCTCTACAACGAGTACGCCTTCGCCGCCGCCTTCGCCGTGGCCTCGCTGCTCGCCGCCCTGGCGCTGGTGACGCTGGCGCTCAAGACCTTCCTCGAATGGCGCTACGCCGACCAGCTCGCCGCCGCCCGTCGCCACTGATTCCACCTGTCCGCCATCGCCATGGAAATTTCCATCCGTAACGTCCGCAAGACCTTCGCCGCCTTCCCGGCGCTGGCCGGCGTCGATCTCGACATCGCCAGCGGCGAGCTGATCGCCCTGCTTGGCCCCTCGGGCTCGGGCAAGACCACCCTGCTGCGCGCGCTCGCCGGCCTGGAGCCGATCGACGCCGGCCAGATCAAGTTCGGCGCCAACGACGCCACCCATCTGTCGGTACAGGAACGCCGTGTCGGTTTCGTGTTTCAGCACTACGCGCTGTTCAAGCACATGACCGTTGAGGACAACATCGGCTTCGGACTGTCGGTGCGCAAAGGCCCTGACAAGCCGGACAAGGCGGCGATCCGCCAGCGCGCCCAGGAGCTGCTCGAACTGGTGCAGCTCTCCGGCCTCGGCAAGCGCTATCCGGCCCAGCTTTCCGGCGGCCAGAAGCAGCGCGTGGCGCTGGCGCGCGCGCTTGCCATCGAGCCGCGCGTGCTGCTGCTCGACGAACCCTTCGGCGCCCTCGACGCCAAGGTGCGCAAGGACCTGCGCCGCTGGCTGCGCGAACTGCACGACAAGACCGGCGTGACCACCGTGTTCGTCACCCACGACCAGGAAGAGGCGCTGGAACTGGCCGACCGGGTGGTGGTGATGAACCGTGGCCGCATCGAGCAGGTCGGCACCACCGCCGAGGTCTACGAGCAGCCGGCGACGCCCTTCGTGTTCGACTTCCTCGGCAGCGTCAACCGCTTCCGTGGCGAGGTGCAAGGCGGCAAGCTCAAGATCAACGGCCTGAGCCTCAACACCGACAGCCCGCTGTCCGGTGCGGTGGAGATCTACGTGCGCCCCCACGACCTGCGCATCGTCGAGGACAGCAGCCCCGGCCTCGACGCCCGCGTCCTGTCGGTACAGCGCACCGGACCCTTCGTCCGCGCCGGCGCCAAGCTGGCGCACGACGGCACGCGTGTCGACATCGAGCTTTCGCACCTGGACCCGCTCACCGCCGCCCTGGTGCCGGGCGCGCAGCTGCGACTGCTGCCGGCCATCTACGGTCTGTTCCCACCCGAGGGAGGCGCACCGCTGAAGACCCTGCCGGACGTGGTGGCCAACGCGGTGCCGGAACAGCGCGGCGACCGCGCCCGCGCCTGAGCGCAACCGCAACCGCAGGCGATAAACTGCGCGGGTGACATTGCCCGCGCTGCCCCCCAGACCCCAACCGCCGCAGGACTACGACTGCTGCGGTGGCGGCTGTGCCGACTGCGAGCTACGCCTCTACGGCCGCGCGCTGAGCGAATGGAAGAAGCTGGCCGCCGCGCACGAGGCGGCCGTCAGCGGCCACTCTGGATCGGCTGCGCCAGAATCCACAGCCCCGCCGCCGTGAACAGCACCATCAGCAGCAGCATCGGCAACTGACTCAGCGTGGCCTGGCGCCGGCCGGGGAAGCAGCGCAGCGCTTCCAGATGCGCGATCACCACGCTGACGATGTGGCCGAACACGATCAGGCCCACCTGGGTATGCCAGACCCGGCCCATGTCGGGGATCACCGCCGAGCGTAACCAGCCGGCGGTGCCGAACAGGTTCCAGCGCCAGCCGAAGGGATCGGACAGCATCGGCACGATCTTCACGCCCTGGATCATCAGCAGCGTGTAGTAGTGCGTGAGGTGATAGACCAGGGCGATGGGCAGCAGCGAATAGGCAAAGCGCAGCGCCAGTTCACGCAGTGGCAGCTGGCTGCCGGCGAGCGCCCGCGACAGCCATAGGCAGCCCAGATACAGCGCCAGGTAGAGGAACGGCGAGAGCAGCAGGGCCAGGGTCTGCCAGACCCGGTAAAGCTCGCTCAAGCGCGGGTAGGCCAGCGCCGGCTCGGCGCCCACCCAGGGTTTCAGCAGCGCGTAGACATCGGTCCAGAACAGCCGCACCCAGGGCACGGTCTCGCGCAGGCCGTCGAACGCCGTCGACGACAGCATGAACAGGATGAAGACCAGCAGGCTGCCGTGCTCGGCACGCGACTGCAGCAGCCCGGAAAACGGCCAGCGCAGATAGACCCGGGTGCAACCGTCCTGCCGCCGGATGTCGAGCGGCGCCATCAGCGCGATCAGCCGCAGGAACACCGCAAACAGCTCGCCGTAACGGAACCAGGCCCGCAGGCCCCAGAGCCAGACTCCCAGCAGATTGATCGCGCCGTAGGCGAGCAGCGCCCGGGCCAGCGAGGGCGGTTTGCTATGGCCGAACAGCTCCAGCCAGATAAAGCCCATGTACAGCGCCAGCGCCGGCCAGTAGCCATAGCGCTCCGGCTGCCGCAGCCGGCCGCGCGCGTAGTCCGGCCACAGCCGCGCCAGGCCCTGGGCCAGGGTCTGCCAGGGATTGATCCGGGCATAGAGATCGCCCAGCAGCGCGCTCAGGTAGGCGAAGCCCAGCACGAAGCAGACCCAGAACAGGGTCATGTTGATGTTGGTGTAGGGGTTGCGGCTGCCGACCAGCCCGGCGACCACGCAGAGCAGCAGCGCGGCCAGGCTCGCGGCGCGCAGCAGCCCCGGCAGCCGCCAACGACGCAGCGCGCGCAGCAGGGCGGAGTCGGTCAGCTCGCGTGTCGCCCCGCCGCTGCCAGTCGCCCCGCCGCTGCCAGTCGCGCCGGTCCTGAGGAAGTAGCCGGCGACCAGGAACGACAGCAGCAGCGCCGCCGCCGCCCCGTAGGCGTACAGCCAGAACGGGACCGGCAGGTTGTACTGGCGGCCAAAGGAGTGGGCGCTGGCCAGCGCCGGCGACAGCAGCGCAAGCGCCAGCGCCAGCCGCCGGCTCACTGCGGCTGGACTTCCAGGGCGCCGAGGTCGATGTGGCCGGCCTTGCTGTGCAGCTCCATCTCGAAGCGCCCGGCGTGGTCGGCGCGGAAGCTCAGCAGCGCCGGCATGCCGGCCTGCACCTTGGCTTCCAGATCGTAGCCGTGCAGGTGCAGTTCGCCGGCGCGGTCGCTGCGCAGCTGCAATTCCACCTGCGCACCCTGCGACAGCCGGAAGCTCTGTGGCTCGCCGAGCAGGCGGCCTTCGGCGATCTGCAGCTCCAGTCGTTGCACCGCCGGCGCCGGTGCAGGCGCGGGCGCGGGGGCCGGGTCGACGGCGGCCGACGGTGCGACCGCACTGGCCGCAACTGCCGGGGTCGGGGTCGGGGTCGGCTTGAACAGCCAGAACAAGCCGACCAGCAACAGCAGGCCGATGGCGAGGGTGATCAGGGTATTGCGCATGGGGTCTTGCGGGTTCGCGGGCGGGTTATGCGAAGGCGTTTTTACCATAGGTGCGAACCTGCATATGTCACTAGCATGACGGCCCTAAAAGAACACCGGCGCCCGCCAGGGACGACCGGTCCTCGGCGGTTGATTCAGGAGAGTCCCGATGCGCCCTTGGTCCCTTGCGGTTTCCGCGCTGCTGCTTGGCGTCGTGCTGGTTGGCTGCGGCAGTTCCGAACGCCCGCAGGATGGCGATGGCGTTTCGCCGACGCCGGCACTGCCCACCGCCAAGACCCGCTACGACCTCGCCAACGGCTGCTGGGCGCTGCAATCGCGCGCCACCCAGGGCTGGTGCGCGCGTAGCGGCAGCGGTTATGCGATGAGCGCCGCAACCGCCAAGGCGGCCGAGCCGTTCTTCCTGAAGCCGACCGCGCTCGGCAAGTACATGGTCTATGACCAGAGCCGCGCCTTCCTGACCGGCAACGGCAGCGCGGTCAGCAGCAGCACCGCCCTGGGCGAGGCCATCGACTGGACCATCGACGGCGATCTCGACCAGGGCTACACGCTCTACTCCGCCTCCGAGGCCGGCTACCTCAGTGCCGCAGCCGACGGCAGCCTGAGCCTGGTCGCCAACGCCGCCAATGCCGGCAAGTTCGGCTTCGAGTGGGTGGAGAATTGCAGCGAGTTCCCCGAGATCGCCACCAACACTCAGGGCGAGACCTTCAAGGGCAATGGCGAGGACCAGCCGGTGCTCGGCTTCGCCGACGTGCACGTGCACATCTCCGCCACCGACTTTCTTGGTGGCGCGCACTACGGCTACCCCTACTCGCGCTTCGGCGTCGAGGACGCGGTGGGCAGCTGCCAGGCCAAGCACGGCCCCAACGGCCGCCTGGATCTGGTCGGCAATCTCTACGCCGGCACCCCGGAAGCCACCCACGACAACATCGGCTGGCCCAGCTTCATCGACTGGCCGGCGGCGCATTCGCTGACCCACGAGGCGATGTACTACAAGTGGGTGGAGCGGGCCTGGAAGGCGGGCCTGCGGCTGATGGTCAACAACCTGGTGGAGAACGAGGTGCTCTGCCGGCTTGCCGCCACCACCCAGTTGCAGCCGCTGAAGAACTGCAACGAGATGGACAGCGCCGTCTCCCAGGCCGACTTCATGCACCGCATGCAGGACTACATCGACGCCCAGGAAGGCGGCCCCGGCAAGGGCTGGTACCGCATCGTCACCACGCCGCAGGAAGCCCGCAAGGTGATCAACGACGGCAAGATGGCAGTGGTGCTGGGCATCGAGATCTCGCACCTGTTCAACTGCAACGTGCGCTACCTCGCCAACCTCACCGAAGTCAGCGGCTGCACCGAGACCGACATCGACGAGCAGATGGACCGCCTCTACGATCTGGGCGTGCGGCAGATGTTCCCGATCCACGAGTTCGACAATGCCTTCGGCGGCAACGGCATCTTCAACGGCTTGATCCTCAACATCGGCAACTTTGCCGATACCGGCAAGTTCTGGGGCACCTACGACTGCCCGGAGGACGACTACCTCTACGGCGCCGGCGCGATCATGAGCACGGTGCCGGGCCTGGGCAACGATCCGCTCACCGCCCTGCTGCTGCCCATCCTCAACGGCGCGGTGCCGCTCTACAGCTCCAGCAAGCTGCAGTGCAATTCGCGGAGCATGACCAACCTCGGCGAATACGCGTTCAAGAAGATGATGGAGAAGAAGATGATCATCGAGGTCGATCATCTGGAGCTGAAGATGAAGAACCAGCTGCTCGACCTCGCCGAGGCGCAGACGCCGGTGTATCCGCTGGTGTCCACCCACGGCGGCCATGGCGGCATCAGCATGACGCAGGCGCAGCGCATCCTCGCCGGCGGCGGCCTGATCTACCCCTACAAAGGCAACGGCCGCCAGCACGTCGAGATGCTCAACCGCCTCAAGCCGATCAAGAGCGACAAGTACCTGTTCGCGCTCGGCTACGGCGCCGACACCAACGGCATGGGCTCGCAGGCCAACCCGCGCGGCAGCGAGGCGGTGCCGGTGAGCTACCCATTCACCCTGTTCCAGGGCAGCGACTGGGGCCCGCAGTTCGCCAAGGTGGCGCCGGTGACCTTCGACGAGCAGGTCAGTGGCGAGCGAGCCTTCGACATCAACGCCGAGGGCATGGCCCACTACGGCCTGGTGGCCGACTTCGTTGAGGAAGTGCGGATCGAGGGCGGGCGCGAAGCGCTGGACGCGCTCTACAACTCCGCCGAAGGCTATCTGCAGATGTGGGAGCGCACGCTCAACCGCTGAACCTTCGCGCTGGACCGGGGCGCTAACGGCGGCGGCAGACTGGTAGTCTTGCCGCCCGAGGAGACAACCACATTAGAGCCCTGACATGCCCGAACTGATCCAGCGTCGCGATCTCGACTTCCTGCTGCACGAATGGCTGCGCATTGAGACCCTCAGCCGCTACCCGCGCTACAGCGGCCAGGACCGCGCCAGCTACGACGACGTGATCGACGCCGCCACCGTGCTGGCCGAGGAGCAGTTCCTGCCGCACGCCGCCAAGCTCGATGCCAACGAGCCGCACTTCGACGGCGAGCGCGTGCACCTGATCCCGGAGGTGAAGGCGGCGCTCGATGCCTATATCGACGGCGGCTTCCTGGGCACCGCCTTCGCCAGCGAGCACGGCGGCCTGCAACTGCCCTACACCATCTTCCAGGCGGTCAGCGCGCTGTTTACCGCCGCCAACATCGGCACCGCCGGCTATCTGTTCCTGACCGGCGCCGCCGCCAACCTGCTGGCCGCGCACGGCTCGCCGGAGCAGCGCCAGCGCTACATGCGGCCGATGATCGAGGGCCGCTGGTTTGGCACCATGTGCCTGTCGGAGCCGCAGGCCGGCTCCAGCCTGGGCGACATCAAGACCCGCGCCAAGCCGCTGCCCGACGGTGGCTATGCGATCAGCGGCAACAAGATGTGGATCTCCGGCGGCGAGCACGACCTGAGCGAGAACATCGTTCACCACGTGTTGGCGCGCATCGACGGCGCGCCAGCCGGCGTCAAGGGCATCTCGCTGTTCATCGTGCCCAAGTACCGCGTCAACGCCGACGGCAGCCTGGGCGCGAAGAACGGAGTGCGGCTGATGGGCCTCAACCACAAGATGGGTTATCGCGGCACCACCAACACCGCACTCAGCTTCGGCGAACAGGGCGACTGCGTGGGCGAGCTGGTCGGCGCGCCCGGCCAGGGCCTGGCCTGCATGTTCCACATGATGAACGAGGCGCGCATCGGCGTTGGTCTCAGTGCCGTCGCCCTCGCCTCCGCCGGCTATCGCTACAGCCTCGACTACGCCAAGACCCGGCTACAAGGCCGCCCGGCCAGCAACAAGAATCCGGAAGCCAAGCCGGTCGCGATCATCGAACACAGCGATGTGCGCCGCATGCTGTTGCAGCAGAAAGCCTATGTCGAAGGCGGCCTGGCGCTGTGCCTGTACTGCGCGCGGCTGGTGGACGAAGAGCTGGCCAACCCCGACGAGCAGGTCCGCGCCGACGCCCACCTGTTGCTCGACATCCTCACGCCCATCGCCAAGGCCTGGCCCAGCGAGTTCTGCCTGGAAGCCAACAAGCTCGCCATCCAGGTGCTCGGCGGCTACGGCTACACCCGCGACTATCCGGTCGAGCGGCTCTACCGCGACAACCGCCTCAACCCCATCCACGAAGGCACCAACGGCATCCAGGGCCTGGACCTCCTGGGCCGCAAAGTACTGATGCAGAACGGCGCCGCGCTCAAGCTGCTGCTCGGCCGCATCCAGGCCAGCATCGCCAGCGCCCGGGCCAGCGGCGACGCCGCGCTCACCGAATACGCCGACGCCCTGGCCAATGCCATCGACGCCGCCACCCGCACCACCATGACCCTGGGTGCCGCCGCCGCGCAGGGCAAGCTGGATCTCTTCCTCGCCAACGCCCATCTGTACCTGGAGATGATGGGCCACACCGTCATCGCCTGGCTGTGGCTACAACAGGCGGAACTGGCGACCAAGGCGCTACCTAGCGCCAGTGCCGCCGACCAGGACTACTACCAGGGCAAGCGTTGGGCCTGCCGCTACTTCATCCGCCACGAACTGCCGAAGGCGCTGCGCCAGGCGGAACTGCTGGCAACGCTGGACGACACCACGCTGAATCTGCCGATTGCGGCGCTGTGACGGCCGGCTAGCAGAACAAGGCAGAGCGGAGAGGAAGCGGCGCGGTGGACGCGGGAGTCCACCGCCCGTAGGCTGCCGATCAAGCTGCGGCTGTGGGACCGCAGCGAATCCAATAATTCAGAAGGGGCTGCGCGGATGACGCATTTGCCGCTGACGTATAACGTGAGGCCATCTGTTGCCTCCCAGAATTCCGATTTTTCTTTCTGGTCAGGCAGTTGCCTGCCTTTCCGCGCCGATTCGTGCGCTGCCTGCTGCCGGATTAGCGATCACGGGCAGTGGATTAAGCGTCACGGCTGTGCTGGCTAATTGGCGTTAGAGTTTGCGATGAAACTGTTTAACCTCACCGACAGCAATCATGGCCTCCTGAACCTTGCTCTTCGACGCATCAAAGTGTCGCGTGTCGCCGACCTCAATGATCCGTTCGAGCTGCTGCCCGTCAACGTCAGGAATAAGGACCTCCGGGCGGCGTTGCGCCACAACCGCGATGAATTCAACAGGAAACGAGGCATTCTCTGCTTTAGCCCCAGTTGGTCTAGCCCGGTGATGTGGGCCCATTACGGCGACAAGCACAAGGGCATGGCCCTCGGCTTCGAGATTCCGGACCACCTGGTTGCCCAGGTTAATTACTCGGCAACTCTCCTCGACTTCGACGTCAGTGCCATTTCCGATCCCACACGCGCGGAAGATGAGACTAAGAAACTATTTGTCACGAAATACTCCGGGTGGTCGTATGAGGATGAAAGGCGCGTATTCGTGGATCTAGCCGAGTGCGAGGAAGAGGGCGGCCTACATTTCGCTCCCTTCAGCAAAGACATAAGACTTGAGGAGGTTGTGATCGGGGAACGTTCGTCCGCGAGCGTAAAGCGTGTGAAAGAACTGGTCTCGTCTTATCCGCACCCCATTCGTGTTCGCAAGGCCAGGTGTGCCTTTACGAAATACGGCGTCACAGAGAATAGATATCGTGTCGCAAGCAAACGCTAACAACACGTTCCAGTGCGACGTCCTCGCCTTCGGCTCGGCCGCGCCTGAACGTGGGCGTTGGGCTACGAAATGAGCATGGGTGAGCAAACTAGCCAGCGTAGCCCGGCTGCAAGCCGGGGCTTCCATCAAGCGAGCGACGATCTCCAGGCCCCTCCCACGACCGCGGCGCACCCCGTGGTTTTGACGGGCCTCAGCCAGCCACCCGCCCGCAAGCCAGATTGGCCGGCACCGCCACATCCATCAGCTTCGGGGTCGGCAACTTGAGGCTGGCCATCAGCGCCGCGTACTCCTCGGCGCTGCGCACTTGCAGGCGCGGGTTCCAGCGCCGCTCCTCACCGATGCTGGAGACCGTCCAGCCCTTGTAGTCGTGGCCGGGGTAGACCAGGGTGTCGTCGGGCAGCTTCAAGAGCTTGTTGAACAGCGAGTCGTAGGCGGCATGGCTGTCGCCGTTCTGGAAGTCGGTGCGGCCGGTGCCTCGGATCAGCAGGGCATCGCCGGTGAACACCCGGTCGTCCATCACCAGGCTGTAGGACTCGTCGGTGTGGCCGGGGGTGTACAGGGCGCGCAGGCGCAGGCTGCCGATGCGCAGGGTCTCGCCGTCGCGGAAGCGCTCGCTCACACACTCGGCCTTGCTCTGCTCGCCCATGCGGGTGACGCAGGCGGTGGCGTCGCGCAGCGCACCCAGGGCGGTGACGTGGTCGGCGTGGGTGTGGGTATCGACCGCCACCAGCAAGCGCAGGCCGAGTTGCTCGATCAGCTGCAGGTACTGCGCGCTGTGCTCGCGCACCGGGTCGACCAGCAGGGCCTCGCCGCCGGGGCCATCGGCCAGCAGGTAGCTGTAGGTGGAGGATTCGTGGTCGTAGAGCTGGCGGAACAGCATGGGGTTTCTCCTCAACGTAGGGCAGACCCGGCCATGCCAAGGGCCACCAGCAGCATCAGGCCGGCAAAGCCGCGTTGCAGACGCGGGCCGGCCAGACGCGGAGCGATGCGACGGCCAAGCAGCATGCCGGCCACCGCCGACAGCACAAACGGCCAGGCCAGCGTCGCCACCGGCAGACCGTGATGGACGGCGGCCCAGAACACGGCGCCGCCGCTGACCAGCGCGACGAACAGCAGCGAGGTCGCCACCGCCGAATGCATGGACAGATCGGTGACCTGGCGCATGGCCGGCACCAGCACGAAGCCGCCGCCGACCCCCAGTAATCCGGAGAGCAGGCCGGTGAAGGCGCCGGTGACGGTCAGCGCCAGCGCGCAGGGCGAGGTCCAGCGGAAGCGGCCGGTGGCGGGATTGACCGTGCAGAGCATTTCCGGGCGCTCCGGCGCCGGCAGCGGTACCGCGCCGCGCGCCACCTCGGCCTCCAGCGTCTGCCGGTGCAGGCGCCAGGCGGCGGCGAGCATGAAGGCGGCGAACAGCAGCTCCAGCAGCGGGTGCGGCAGCCGTTGCGCCAGCCACAAGCCCAGCGGCACGAACAACAGTCCGGCCGTCGCCATCAGCAAGGCGGCGCGGTAGCGCACCAGCCCCTGCCGCCAGCCCGACCAGGCACCGATCGCCGCCGAAGCCGCCACGGCAGTCAGCGCCAGCGCGGCGGCACGGGGAAACTCCCAGCCCAGCCCGGCCATCAGCAGCGGCACCGCGAGGATGGCGCCGCCAGCCCCGGTCAGCCCCAGCACCAGGCCCAGGAACAGGCCGATGCCCAGCAGTGGCCCGAGTTCAGCCATAGCGGGCGAGCAGCGCGCTCAGATGATTGACGCCGTCGAGCTTGGTGTCTTGCAGGCCGGCGTCGGCCAGCTCGCGGCGCAGCATGCAGGCCATCAGGTCGTAGAAGGCGCGGTCCAGGGCCTTGCGCGCGGCGGCCAGCTGCTGGGCGACACGCTCGCAGTCCTCCTCGCGCTCGACCATGCCGGCCACCGCCCGCACCTGGCCTTCGGCGCGCTTCAGTCGCGCCAACACCTGCGCCTTGCTGTCTTGCCAGTCGGACATCGGAGACTCCATTGCGGATTGCGGCGCAAGTTAATACCCTACGGGGTACCGTGTCAAAACCGAGACCCTCATGCACGACTATCTCCATGCCGCCCTCGGCGGCGCCCTGATCGGCAGCGCGGCGCTGCTGCTCTACGCCGGCTCCGGCCGCATCGCCGGCATCAGCGGCATCAGCCATGCGGCGCTGTGGGGGCCGGAACGGGCCTGGCGCTGGTGGTTCCTGGCCGGGCTGGCGGCCGGCGGCTGGCTGGCGCTGCCGGCGGCGCCGCTGCCGCGCGCGCTGCTGACGCCGGTGCCCTGGCTGCTGCTGGCCGGCCTGCTGGTGGGCTTCGGCACCCGGCTCGGCAACGGCTGCACCAGCGGCCACGGCATCTGCGGCCTGGCACGACTGTCGCCGCGCTCGCTGGTGGCGGTGCTGGTGTTCATGGCGGTGGGCGTGCTGACCGCCAGCCTGCTCAGCGCGGGGGTGCATTCGTGAGCGCGCCGTCAACGCCCAGCCCGCTGCTCGCCGGCCTCTCGGGCTTGCTGTTCGGCGCCGGCCTGGTGATCTCGGGCATGGCCGATCCCGGCAAGGTGCTGGCCTTCCTCCGGCTCGGTCCGGGCTGGGACGCCTCGCTGATGTTCGTGATGGGCAGCGCCCTGGCAGTCACCCTGCCCGGCTTCTGGTGGCTGCGCCGCAGCGGGCGGGCGCCGGCGACGGCGGCGGGACGCATCGACGCGCCGCTGCTGGTCGGCGCCGCGCTGTTCGGCCTTGGCTGGGGACTCGCCGGCTACTGCCCGGGTCCGGCGCTGGTCGCCTTCAGCCAGGGCGCCACTGGCGCGCTATGGCTGGTGCCGGCGATGTTCGTCGGACAGTGGCTGGCGGACTGGTATACGCGGCGCTAGCGGGCTGCGGACCAGGGGAAGTCGTAACGCCCCCACCCTAGCCCTCCCCCGCGAGCGGGGGAGGGAATCTCGCAGCGGTTTGAACGAGGCGTCTGCACAGCTTCCGGCGCAGGGCGGGGTCAGCCCCGAGCATCGGGCTGCGAGGCCAGATCAGCCATTGGTTTCCGGCCGCATGGCCAGATCAGCTAATGGCTTCCGGCCTCATGGCCGGGTCAGCTAATGGCTTCCGGCCTCATGGCCGGGTCAGCTAATGGCTTCCGGCCTCATGGCCGGAAACAGCAACACATCGCGGATCGAGGCGCTGTCGGTGAGGAACATCACCAGACGGTCGATGCCGATGCCCTCGCCCGCGGTTGGCGGCAGGCCGTATTCCAGGGCGCGGATGTAGTCGGCGTCGAAGAACATCGCCTCGTCGTCACCGGCGCTCTTGGCCTCGACCTGGGCGCGGAAGCGCGCGGCCTGGTCGTCAGCGTCGTTCAGCTCGCTGAAGCCGTTCGCCACTTCGCGACCGCCGAGGAAGAACTCGAAGCGGTCGGTGACCTCCGGGTTGGCGTCGTTGCGACGCGCCAGCGGTGATACCTCGGTGGGGTATTCGGTGATGAAGGTGGGGTCGAACAGGTTCGCCTCCACCGTCGCCTCGAACAGCTCGGTGAGCAGCTTGCCGGCGCCGAAACTCGGCTGCGGATTGCCGCCCTTGGCCTTGACGATGGGGCGCAGGTAGTCGGCCTCGCCCAAGCGCGTGGCGTCCAGCTCGGGGTTCGCCTTGAGCACCGCCTCGGCCATGGTCCAGCGGTTGAACGGCTTGCCGAGGTCGTAGTCGCGGCCCTGGTAGCTGAGCTGGGCGCTGCCGTTGACGGTGAGCGCACAGTCGCGGATCAGGTTCTCGGTCAGGTCCATCAGGTCGTGGTAGTCGGCGTAGGCCTGGTAGAACTCCAGCATCGTGAACTCGGGGTTGTGGCGCGTGGAGAGCCCCTCGTTGCGGAAGTTGCGGTTGATCTCGTAGACCTTCTCGAAGTGCCCCACCACCAGGCGCTTCAGGTACAGCTCCGGCGCGATGCGCATGTACAGCTCGCGGTCCAAGGCGTTGTGGTGGGTGATGAAGGGCCGCGCGCTGGCGCCGCCGGGGATCGGTTGCAGCATCGGCGTCTCGACTTCCTGGAAACCCAGGGTGTCGAGGAAGTTGCGGATGAAGCGGACGATCTTGGTGCGCTTCTCGAAGACGCTCTTGACCTCGGGATTGACGATGAGGTCGAGGTAGCGCTGGCGGTAGCGGGTCTCGGTATCGGTGAGGCCTGCCCACTTCTCCGGCAGGGGCCGCAGGTTTTTGGTCAGCAGCTCCAGCGATTCGGCCCAGACCGACAGCTCGCCGGTCTTGGTGCGGAACACCCGGCCCTTCACGCCCAGGATGTCGCCGATGTCGGCGCTCTTGAACACCTCGTAGGTCTCGGCGCCCAGGGTGTTGATCTGGCAGAAGATCTGGATGCGGCCGCTGGCGTCCTGCAAGGTGCCGAAGCTGGCCTTGCCCATCACCCGCTTGAGCATCAGCCGGCCGGCGATGCAGAAGCGCTCGCTGAGGGCGTCCAGCGCCTCGCCGCTGCACTCGCCGTAACTGCCGTGCAGGTGCTCGGCCAGGGTGTCGCGCTTGAAGCCGTTGGGATAGGCCTTGCCGGCGGCACGCAGGGCTTCCAGCTTTTCGCGGCGTACCGCGATCAGCTGGTTCTCGTCCGCTGCTGCGATGCCCTCGGGAGCGACTACCTGCGCGTTGGGCTTGGATTCTTCGGTCATGGCGCTTAGAGCCCCTGCTTGAGGCTGGCTTCAATGAAGGGATCGAGGTGGCCGTTGAGCACCTTGTCGGTGTCGGCGATTTCCACCCCGGTGCGCAGATCCTTGATCCGCGACTGGTCGAGCACATAGCTGCGGATCTGGCTGCCCCACTCGATGTCGGCCTTGCTGTCTTCCAGCTTCTGCTTTTCGGTGTTGCGCTTCTGCAGCTCGGCCTCGTACAGGCGCGACTTCAGCATCTGCATCGCCCGGTCGCGGTTGGCGTGCTGGCTGCGCTGGGTCTGGCAGGAGACGACGATGCCGCTGGGGATGTGCTTGATGCGGATCGCCGACTCGGTCTTGTTGACGTGCTGGCCGCCGGCGCCGCTGGAGCGGTAGGTGCCCACTTCCAGGTCGGCGGGATTGATCTCGATGTCGATGTTGTCGTCGACCTCGGGGCTGACGAACACGCCGGCGAAGCTGGTGTGCCGGCGGTTGCCGGAGTCGAAGGGGCTCTTGCGCACCAGGCGGTGCACGCCGGTCTCGGTGCGCAGCCAGCCATAGGCATAGGGGCCGCTCACCGAGAAGGTGGCACTCTTGATGCCGGCGACTTCGCCGTCGGACTGCTCCAGCAGCTCGGTCTTGAAGCCCTTGCCGTCGGCCCACTTCAGGTACATGCGCAGCAGCATGCTGGCCCAGTCCTGGCCCTCGGTGCCGCCGGCACCGGACTGGATGTCCACAAAGCAGTTGGAGTTGTCCATCTCGCCCGAGAACATGCGCTTGAACTCCATGTCGTCGGCGAGCTTCTGCAGCCCCTCGACATCACGGATGATCTCGTTGATGGTGCCGGCGTCGTCCTCGGACTCGGCCATCTCCAGCAGTTCCAGCGCGTCCTTCAAGCCGGCCTCGGCCTTGTCCAGCGGCTGGATGATGTCTTCCAGCTTGGCGCGCTCGCGGCCCAGACCCTGGGCCAGCTCCGGCTTGTTCCAGATGTCGCCGCGCTCCAGCTCGGCGCAGACCTCGATCAGCCGGTCCTTCTTGTTAGCGTAGTCAAAGATAGCCCCGCAGGGCGTCGAAACGCGCCTGCAGAGCCGTCACCTCTTCTCGAATTTTGTTGGGTTCCATCGCGACCGCCACCTCGAAAGGGCGCGCAGTATAGACGCCGGGCGGTAAGCCCACCATGCAGGTTGTGCGAGCCGCACCGGAGTGTTACAAACGCATTGGAGACGGTGGCCTCAGGCCGCCGTAAAATTCAACGATTCCAACGACAAACCCCGGACCGCATGAAAGGGACGCCTATGAACTACCGCCTTGGCACGCTCGGCCTGATCGCCGCGATGGTGCTTTCCTTCCCCTCGCACGCTCAGGACGAGGAGTACGCCAGCAGCGATGAAGCCAGCAGCGACAGTGTCAAGGCCCGCCTCGGCCAGCACCTGTACGTGTCGCCGATGTTCAGCTACCTGAAGGCCGCCGACGCCCGTGGCACCGACGACGGCCTGGGCGGCCAGCTCAGCCTCGGCAAGAGCCTGACCTCCGGCCTCAATCTGGAACTGACCGCCGACTACCTGGTCGCCGACGGCAAGACCGGCGGCGGCACCGCCACCATCACCGGCGTCGGTATCGGCGCCATGGTGTTCCCGCTCACCTCCCTGCCCGACCTCTACGTGCCGATCGCCCTCAAGCGCGGCCAGGTCAAGGAGAACCCCGGGATCATCCCCGACTACGGCACCACCCTGTTCGACATCGGCCTGGGCTACCTGTTGTCGCTGGGCGATTTCGGCGGCTACTTCCCGGGCGCCGCGCTGCGCACCGAAGTGAAGTACCGCATCGACGCCCACGGCCGCGAGCAGGCCGGCAACGATCCCACCACCTCCGACAAGTCCTTCTATGAAGGCGTCGCCTCCATCGGTCTGCTGCTGCCCCTGGGTGCCGCTGCGGCCCCGGCCGCACCGGCCGAGTCCACCGAACCGGTGGCGGTGGTCGATACCGGCGCCGACTCCGATGGCGACGGCGTGACCGACGAACTCGACCAGTGCCCCGACACCCCGGCCGGCACCGCCGTCAACGAATCCGGCTGCCCGCTGGAAGCCACTCCCGTGGCCGAGCCCAGCAGCCCCTGCGAGACCCCGGCCGCTGGCGAGGCCATCGACCTCAACGGCTGCAAGACCGGCGACACCGTGGTGCTGCGCGGCGTCAACTTCGAGCTGGACTCGGCACGCCTCACCGCCAACGCCAAGACCATCCTCGACGGCGTCGCCGACTCGCTGCTCGCCGCCCAGGCGCTGCACGTGGAAATCGGCGGCCACACCAGCTCGGAAGGCTCCGACAGCTACAACCTCAAGCTCTCCGACAACCGCGCTGAAGCGGTGCGCCAGTACCTGCTGGCCCGTGGTGTCGAAGGCTCGCGCCTGACCGTCAAGGGCTATGGCGAAGGCAGCCCGGTGGCCGACAACGCCAGCGCCGAGGGCCGTGAGCTGAACCGCCGCGTCGAACTGAAGGTGACCGAGGGCGGTGCCGCCCCGGCCGAAGCGGCTCCGGTCGAGGAAGCCGCGCCGGCCGAAGAAGCCGCTGCGGTTGAAGAGACCGCTCCGAGCGAGGAAGCCGCGCCGGTGGAAGAGGCCGCTCCGGCCGAAGCCGCTCCGGTGGAGGAAGTGGCGCCGGTCGAAGCCGAGCCGACTCCGGTGGAAGGCGAGCCGGCCCCGGAAGTCATCGACGCGCAGCCGGTGCAGTAAGCCGCGCGTTCCGACGCTGGAAAAAGCCCGCCGCTGGCGGGCTTTTTCTTGGCCGCGATACAGCAACCGGCACACCACGGCCCGGCCGCCCACGCCTGCGCGTACAATCCGCGCCCTCATGCTCGCCCTCCAGAACCTCACCCTGCGCCGCAGCGCCCGCACGCTGCTGGAAAACGTCTCGGTCACCATCCATACCGGGCAACGGGTGGGCGTGATCGGCAAGAACGGCGTCGGCAAGTCGACGCTGTTCGCCGCCATCCGCCGCGAGCTGAGCCCCGACGGCGGCAGCATCGACCTGTCGAAGAACCTGGTGGTGGCGAACGTCTCGCAGGACACCCCGGCGCTGCCGCAGCCGGCCATCGAGTACGCACTCGACGGCGATACCGAGCTGCGCGAGTTGGAAACCCGCATCGCCAATCTCGAACAGCGCATCGAGCTGCACCCCACCGACGCCGACATCGACAACCTGGTCAAGGCCCACGACCGGCTGGCGATGATCGACGGCTATGCCGCCAAGGCGCGCGCCGCGCAATTGCTGCATGGCCTGGGCTTCGCGCCCAGCCAGCAGGAGAACCCGGTGGCGAGCTTCTCCGGCGGCTGGCGCATGCGCCTGAACCTGGCGCGCGCCCTGCTCAAGCGCAGCGACCTGCTGCTGCTCGACGAGCCGACCAACCACCTGGACATGGACGCCACGCTCTGGCTCCAGGAAGAGCTGGCGGTGTTCCCCGGCACCCTGCTGCTGATCTCGCACGACCGCGACTTTCTCGACGCGGTCTGCACCCACACCCTGCATCTGGAACGCGAGAGCGCGACGCTCTACGTCGGCGGCTACTCGCAGTTCGAGCGCCAACGCGCCGAACGCCTGAGCCAGCAGGCGCTCACCCACGAGAAGCAGCAGCAGCGCGTCGCGCATCTGCAGAGCTTCATCAACCGCTTCAAGACCCACGCCAGCAAGGCGCGGCAGGCGCAAAGCCGCATCAAGGCCCTGGAACGCATGGAGCTGGTGGCGCCGGTGCTGGCGGAAAACCAGTTCGACTTCAGCTTCCGCAAGCCCGAGAAGGTGCCGAGCCCGCTGATCCACATCACCAACGGCCAGGCCGGCTATGCCGGCAAGCCGCTGCTGACCAGGCTCAAGCTGTCGCTGCAACCGGGCGAGCGGGTGGCGCTGCTGGGCGCCAACGGCGCCGGCAAGTCGACGCTGATGAAGAGCCTCGCGGGCACCATGCCGTTCCTGGGCGGCGAGATCGTGCGCTCGCCCGATCTCAAGGTCGGCTACTACGCCCAGCACCAGCTCGAACAGCTAGACCCGCAGGCCAGCGGCTATCTGCACCTCAAGCGCCTGGACCCGCGCGCCAGCGAGCAGAGCCTGCGCGACTACCTCGGGCAGTTCGCCTTCCACGGCGAGCGGCAGATGGAAGCCATCGCGCCGTTCTCCGGCGGCGAGAAGGCGCGTCTGGCGCTGGCCCTGGTGGTCTATCAGCGCCCCAACCTCTTGCTGCTCGACGAGCCCACCAACCATCTCGATCTGGAGATGCGCCAAGCGCTGGAGATGGCGATCAACGACTACCCGGGCGCGGTGGTGCTGGTCAGCCACGACCGGCATCTGGTGCAGAACGTCTGCGACACGCTCTGGCGCGTCGCCGACGGCAGTTGCGCGCCCTTCGATGGCGACCTCGACGACTACGCCAACTGGCTGCGCGACGAGCGCCGCAAGGCGCAGCGCGGCGAGTCGGCCGCCCGCAAGACGGCAGCAGCGGCAGCCGTGGCGGCGACGCCGGTGGCAGCGGCGGCTCCGGTGCCGGCCGATGCGCCCAAGCCGGCCAGCAAGGCCAACCGCGAAGCCCTACGCGCGCTCGACAAACAGATCGCCAAGCTCACCGCAGAGTTGGCCAAACTCGACGAGCAACTGGCCGACCCCGGCCTCTACGAAGCCGCCAAGCGCGCCGAAGCGCAGAAGCTGCAACAGCGCCAGGCCGCCGCGCGCGCCGAGCTGGCGGCAGCCGAGGAACAGTGGCTGGAGCTGAGCGAGGGCTAACTAGAGCTAGGTAGCGCTGGTCTTTTTCAGATAGACCACGCCCGGCAGCTTCTCGAAATGGCTGTCGCAACTAAGCAGGTCGGCGGCTTGGTCTCTGGCGGTGGCGTAGACGATGGCGTCCGCCGTCGCCAGCCGGTACTGGCGATGCATCTCGGCCGCGAGCAGGGCGATGCGGGTATCGAGCGGCACGATCTGGCACTTCTGCGTGTAGGCGATAAGCTGATCGGCCTCCTCCTCGCCACGCTCCCTGGTGAGCCACTTCGCCAGCTCCAGCTGCACGATGGTCGGCACCAGACACTGGCTACGGTCGGGAAACTCCTTCTCCAACTTCTTGGCCAGCGGCCCGCCGACCAGCCATTCGATCCACACCGAGGTATCGACGACCCGCATCAGTAGCGATCCTTGCGGTCACGGTAGCCGTCGGGATTCGCGCCCTTGGCCATGCCGGCGAGCTGCTTGAGCTCGGGCACCGGCATCACCAGCACGCCACGCCCCTTGGGGATGAACACCAACTCCTGCCCCGCCCGCCATTGCTGTTCATCGCGCACCGCCTTGGGTATGGAAATCTGAAACTTGCTGGATAGCGTGGCGGTGGCGGCCATATTCATACTCCAAGATAATCGATAGCTGATGCGTAAGATTATAGGCAGGTCAGTCCAGCGTCGTCGGCACCGGGAAAGCCCCGGCACTCAGCCTACAATCGCCTCCTTTCTCAGCCGCCACCTGCCATGACCGCCGGCAAAAAAATGCGCCTCGCTCCAGACGCCCGGCGCGCCGCGACGATCTAATGACCGCCCTGGACGACTCCGCGCTCGCCGGCCTGGGCTGGAATGCCAGCCTCGCCGCGCAGCTTGCTGCGTTGCCGGAGGCCCCGGGCCGGCCGGTGCGGATCATCGAGCAGCACCGCAGCGAGTACCGCGTCGACGACGGCGAGCGCGAGTTCAGCGCGCGCCTGCATCCGGCCTTGCTGAAAGCGCTGAACGAGCGCGACGAGGGCCTCGCCGTCGGCGACTGGGCGCGCTACCAGGACGAGGGCGGTTGGCTCAATCAACAACTCCCGCGCCGCAATCTGCTGGAACGCAGCCGCGAGGACGGCCGCCGCCAGCGGCTGGTGGCGAATGTCGATACCGCCCTGCTGGTGATGGGCCTGGACGGCGACTACAAACCCGAGCGCCTGGAACGCTACCGGCTGCTGGCAGTAGCTGCCCAGGTGCGCCCGGTGGTGGTGCTGACCAAGAGCGACCGCGCCGACAATCTGCCAGCGCTGCGCGCCGAGATCGAGGCTCTGGTCGGCGCCGGCACGCCGGTGCATGCGCTCGACGCCCGCAGCCCGGAGGCACCTGCCCTGCTGGCGCCCTATCTGGCTCCGGGTCAGACCCTGGTGCTGCTGGGCTCCTCTGGCGTCGGCAAATCGACCCTGATGAACCAGTTGCTGGGCCGCGAGGCGCAGCGCACCGGCAGCACCCAGGCGCAGGACGATCTCGGCCGCCACACCACCACCGCGCGCTTCCTGCGCCGGCTGCCGGGCGGCGCCTGCCTGATCGACACCCCTGGCCTGCGCGAGCTGAAGCTCAACCGCGAGCAGGCGCAGGTGGAGGACGATTTCTCCGACGTGCGGCAACTGGCGGCGCGCTGCCGCTTCAACGACTGCCGGCACCACCGCGAACCCGGCTGCGCGGTGACCCGCGAACTCAGTGCCGAGCGCCTCGCCGCCTATCGCGCCAGCCTGGACGCCAAGCCGGCCAGGTTCCGTCGCGGCCGCAGCTAGGGACTACTGCAAGCCGGTCAGCCGGCTGCCCGGATAGACGCCGGGCTGGAACACCGGCAGCCGCACGTCTTCCAGCACCGCCGTGTAGGGATTGGGATTGCTCAGCACCCCGGCCAGCGGCGTCAGCAGCTCGCTGGTGATGTTGGGGAAGGGCCGGCCGGCGATGTAGCTGATCGTTGCCACCGGCAGCAGCGTGGTGAGCACGGTCAGCGAGGGCACCACCGCGTACTGCGGGTGCTGCTCGTAGAACAGCAGACCAATCTCGTCGCCTTCTTCCAGTACTTCGCCGATGCCGGGCATCAGGATCGGATCGCCCTCCTCGACGAAACGGTTGCTGCTGGCGCTGCCTTCCAGCAGCGCGGTCACCTGGTCATCGACCAGAAAGGTCCGCCCGGCGCGCTTCACGCCGACGCCGAAGATGGCGATGGCCTTGTGCGCGGCCAGCGCACCCGGCGTCACCGTCGAACGGCCGATGCTGGGGATGCCGCCCAGCACATAACCCGGCCCGGGCACCGTCGCCATCGGCACGAAGCGCGGCAGGCCGTCGGTGGCGGCGAGGCTGATCTCGATCTTGTCGGCGCGCACCGACAGGCTGCCGGCGCCACTAGTGTTGCCGATCGGCAGGTCGGGCAGCTCCACCGCCAGCTCGGCGGTGGCCGGCGCGCCGGGCGTGGCCTGTACCGACAGGCAGACCGGCGGCAGCTCGTCGGCCGGTGCTGGCGCGCGCCCCTTCAGCTGCTCGTCGAACCAGCCGAGGATGGCCTGCACGCCCTTGAGCGCGCCGCAGTTGGCGGTGCCATCGACCTGGCCGAGCGCCGGGCTGAGGTGGCCGCTGTCCATGGTCAGCAGGCGCGCGTCGGCGCCGGCCTCGCGCAGGTAGCGCAGGTTCCACCAGGCGTCGGTGAGGTTGAACAGGCCGTCGCGATTGCCCTGGATCAGCAGGGTCGGCACCGGCCGCATCCGCGCCCTGCTCTCGCCGAAGCCCCAGGGCAGGCCGGCGCGCTCCTGCTTGCGCAGATAGGACGGGCTGTGGGTCTCGAAGAATTCCATCAGCTCCGCCTCGGCGACGGGACGCGGCTGCTGGGTGTCGCGTGCCACCGTCGCCAGCAGATCGTCGAGGGTGCGGATCCGGAAGGCCAGCGGATCGCGGATCGCGGCGTTGTTGCAGAGCGTGCGCATCAGCGGGGTGTCGATGGTGCCGATGGTGGCGCCGTCGGAGGGGATGGTGATGAACAGGCACAGGGTCTGCACCCAGGACTGCTTGCTGACGCCGTCCACCAGCAGGCTGTAGAACAGGTTGTGCCAGGTGGCGGCCGGCACCAGGGCGTCGATGCGTTCGTCCAGCGCCGCCAGCGCCAACTGGTAGCCGCCGCCGTAGCTGTAGCCCAGGGTGCCGACCTTGAGGTCGCGGGCGATGCCGCTCGCCGGCTGGCGCTCGATCTGCAATTCCCCGGCGTGTTCCCAGGCCCAGTCGAGCAAGGCGCGCAGGTCCTGCACCTCGTAGCGCGGATCGTTGACCCGCGCCCAGCCGCCGCCGTTCTGCGGCTGGCTCTCGCCGTGGCCGCGCTGATCGACGCTCAGCACCACGTAGTCGTAGTAGGGCAACGCCGCCGCCAGCTCGTCGATGGCGTCGAGGCCGGCATGCTCGGGGTAGAGCGTCTTGTCGGCCGCCAGCGCGGTGATGCGCGAGCCGCCCAGGCCGTGGCTCTGGACGATGGCGGGAAAACTCTCGCCGGGGCAACGCTCCGGCAGCAGCGCGGTGAAGTACAGCTCCGAGGTCGGCGCCGGGCCCCAGAGCGGATCGCTGTCCTGCGCCACCGGCACGGTGATGTGCAGCTGCCGCGCCTCGGCCGGCAGCGGCTGCTCGCATTTGATCTCCACCGGCACGCCGCCGCCCGGAACCGCCGACTCGTTGGCCGCGCCGCAAGCGCTCAGCACGCCCAGCGACAACAACAGCGGCCCCAGCCCAGCAACGCGCAGCACAGCTTCCATGCTCTTCCCCGATTGGTCTGGTGCAGCGGGAAGCAGCAAGCAGGCCAGTTGCCTGCCTGCCGCCGGCTTCGGTGCGGATTTCCTATCCGCCGCCGGCCTGGCTGCGGCGCAGCTGCAGCAGCGCCAGGAAGGAAACGAACATGCCGATGCCGGTGATCCACAGCGCGTGCTCGCCCAGGCGCTCCAGCAACAGCCCGAACAGCACCGGCGTCACCGCCTGCACCACCCGCGAGGGCGCTTCCAGCCAGCCGGCGCGCTGACCAAAACCCTGCGCGCCGAACAGCGCCAGCGGCAGCGTGCCCTTGACGATGGTCATCAGCCCGACGCCAGCGCCGTGCAGGGCGGTGAACAGCACCGCCGCCGGCGCGCCCACCAGGGTCAGCAACAGCACGCCCAGCGGATGCAGCACCAGCGCGATGCGCGCCGAATACAGCGGATGCCAGCGGCTGAACACGCCGACCTCCATCACCCGCCCCGCCACCTGGCTGATGCCGACCAGGGAGGCGGCAAACACCGCCGCTGTCTTGCTCGCCCCCGAGGCTTCCAGCACCCGGGGCAGATGCGCTGCCAGCGCCGCGAAGGTGAAGCCGCTGACCGCAAACACCGTCGCCAGCAGCCAGAGCACGCCACGCGAGGGTCCACGTACCGGCGCCGGCGCGGCGACGCCCTCGCCGGCCGTCGGCGCAGGCGCCGCTTGCGGCGGGCGGTGCTCGTCGCGCGGAATCAGCCGGGCGTGGATGCCGAGCCCGACCGTGAGATGCAGCGCCGCCCAGAGCCCGCAGGCCCAGCGCCAACTCGCGGCGTGCTCGACGTAGGCGGTCAGTGGCCAGCTCACCGAGCTGGCGAAGCCGGCGATCAGGGTGACGCCGACGATGCGTGGCCGCGCGGCGCTACCGAACAGCCGCACCAGGGTGGCGAAGGCGGCGTCGTAGAGGCCCATGGGCATGGCCGCGCCGATCAGCAGCCAGCCCAGCAGCAGCTGCGCCGGATGCTGCGCCGTCGCCAGCAGCAGGTGCGCGGCGGCGAACACGCCGTTGGAGGCCATCAGCACCCGCCGGCCGCCGCGCTGATCGACCCAGCGGCCGACCAGCGGCCCGAGCGCCGCCGCCACCACCAGGGCCGCCGAGAACATCGCATAGACCCAGACGTTGGCCAGACCAAACTGCCGCGCCATCGGCACCGCCAGGATCGCCAGCAGGTAGTAGCTGGAGGCCCAGGCCAGCAACTGTGCGCTGCCCAGGGCCAGGGTGGCGCGCCGCTCCAGGCTCAGCGCGGCCATGACGGCGCCGGGTGCGAGGGCGAGTTTGGCGCGGGCGGGCGCGGCAACGGCATTGCAGACGGCGGGTGGCGAAAAGGGCGCACAGGATACGCCCCATCCGACGGGACTTACGGCGCGCTGCTCCGCGCGGTGGTGAAGCTGAAGCTGTACGGCCACTCCAGCGCGAGGCCGCGATAGTCCTTGACCTTGGGCGTCACCACCGCCGTGTAGCGGGCGTTGGGCTTGAGCGCCTCGGCGAGCCGGAACTTGACCGTGTGCGCGTAATCGCGCGACCAACTGCCGGGCTCGACCACGCCGGCGACGCGCCGGCCGTCGGGGTCGAACAGGCAGATCGCGCCCGGCTGTTCGAGGCTGGCGGCGTCCATGCTGGTGCTGAAGAAAACATGCAGCCAGCGGTGCTGGGTCCAGCCGTCGTGCGCCGGGTCCAGTTGCACGTCGAGCGCGCCGTGGCCGGGATAGCTGCCGACCACGGTCGGCGCCAAGGGCTGCGCCGGATCGCCGGTGAGCAGATCCCAGAGCTGGCGGTACATGCCGGCCACCGCGTAGCCGCTCTGCACCACGCCGCCCGGCGCGGTGTAGTAGTTGGCGGCGGCCCAGGGCATCTGCCGGCGCACCCGCACCTGCTCCACCAGCGCCGCCAGGCTCTCCGCCTGCACGGCGGCGCGCGACACCACCTGCGCGCGCTCCACCATTGCCACCGTCACCCCCTGCTCGGGGCGGTTGCGGGCGAACACCGCGACCAGCTCGCTGCTGGGCGGAAACACCAGGGTCGGTGCATCCAGCACCAGCTTGCGCTCGGCGATGTTGACCATGTCCATCGCGTACTCGATGGCGTTCATCGGCGTGGCGGCGAACAACTGGGTCAGCGCGTCCTTCAGCGGGCCGGGCAGGCTCAGCGGCAGTTGCGCCAGAAACACCGCCGGATTCGGGTCTTCGCCGCGCCGACGTACCTCGGGCTCGAACTGCGCGTCCCAGGTCTCGTCGGTGAGGCCGTGCGCGGCATTGCCGAAGGCGTAGGCGATCAGGTGCCCGCAACGGTCGCTGAGCGCGGCCAGATCAATCAGGCCGATGGCCGGGCGCTTGACCAGCGCCGCCTTCACCTCGCCACTGCAACCGCTCTCGCGCAGATAGGCCATGAACTGGATGCTGAAATCGCCCCAGTGCGCGCGCTCGGCCATCTCGCGGTCCTCCGGAAAGGCGGCGCCGCTGCCGTAGCCGCCATCGGGGTGGATGGCGCCGGCCAGCAGCGCCGGCCGGTGGGCGGTGAGGATGGCTTTCAGCGGGCCGTCGTCCAGCGCGTCGCGGCCGAAGTCGGCCATCGCCGCGTGGGTGGCCATGCCGGCCGCCTGCGCGCCGGCCGAGGCCAGGACGAGCAGCGCCACGAGCAGCGGGTGCTTGAGCTTCATGGGACGGTTTCCTGGTTCTGGCAGCAGCCGGCTTCCAGCGCCTGCACCCGCGCCAGTTCGGCCTCGGCCGGCTCCTGCGCAATCGGCGCGGCGGTGACCCGCACTTCGACGCTGGCCTCGGCGCTGCCGCCAGCACCACTGCAACGCAGTTGATAGCGGCGCAACCCCAGCGCGGGCGTCAGCGACTCGCTGCCGGCGATCAGGCGCGCGCCGCTCCAGTCGCCGCTGGCAAGGCAGGTGTCGGCATCGGTGGCGCTCCAGCTCAGCACGGTGCTGCCGCCTTCGGCGACCTCGGTGGGCAGCGCCTGCAATTGCAGAGTTGGAGCCGCGGGCGCCGGCGAACCGCCATCTCCGGCCCCGCAGGCCGCGAGCAGCAGTGCCGCCAGCGCCGGCGGCAAGGGTTTGAGTGACTTCAGACTCATGGCGGGCATTCTCCCCGGCGGCCGTTTCGGCCTGATGACGAACCCCGATGACGCCTCAGTATTCGCCATCGAGGTAGTACCAATGTCCCTGCTCGCGCACAAAACGGCTGCGCTCCTGCAGGCGCTGCGCCGAGCCACCGCCCTCGCGGTAACGGGCGACGAACTCGACCACCGCGTGCTCCTCGTCGGTCTACAAGTGCTGCTTGACGCTCAGGCCCAGCCATTTGACGCCGGTCTCCAGCGCGTACTGCGCGGGCCGCTTGGAGACGTGCCAACTGCTCAGCAGGTAGTCGCGCAGGCCCAGAGCGTGGGCGGCGTAGCGCGAGCGCATCAAGGCCTCGGCGCTGGCCGCCGGCGCGCCCTGGTGCAGGGGCTGGCAGCAGTCGGCGTAGGCGCGGCCGCTGCCGCAGGGGCAGAGCGTGCTCATGGCAGCGCGCGCTGCCAGATCAGGCAGCGGTTGTTGGCGGGCATCGCGACATCGGCCAGCAGGGCAAGCCCCGCCTCGCGCGCCAGCGCATCCACGGCTTCGAAGTCGCGAATGCCGCTGCGCGGGTCGCGGGCCTTCAGCCAGGCATCGAATTCGGCATTGCTGGGGGCGGTGTAGGTGCCGCCGTAGTTGAAGGGTCCGTAGACCGCCAGCTTGGCGTCGGGCGTGGTGAGCGCCGGCAGTCGCGCAAACAGGGTCTGCACTTGCTCCCAGCTCATGATGTGCAGGGTGTTGGCGCTGTAGAGCGCGTCGTAGGGGCCGGCCGGCCACTCGGCCTGGCCGACATCCAGCACCAGCGGCGCCGGCGTATTGGCCAGCGCCGCCTCGTCCAGCCAGAGCCGCATGCCGGGCAGCATCTCGGCGCGGTCCGAGCACTGCCAGCGCAGCGCCGGCAACGCCGCCGCGAAATGCACGGCGTGCTGGCCGCTGCCGCTGCCGATCTCCAGCACCTGGCGACGGTCGGCGAAGTGCGCGCGCAGCACGGTCAGTATCGGTTCGCGATTGCGCTCGCTGGCCGCCGAGTAAGGCCTCTCGAACTGCACGGCGGGCTATTGCAGACGCAGGCCGGACAGACCCTGGTAGACGCAGAGGCCGCCGGTGACCAGCAGCAGCAGGAAGGTCAGCAGGGTTCCGTAGAAGCGGCCGAACTTCCAGCCGCCAGTGAACGACAGCGCCAGACCGTGCAGCACGCGCGCCAGCAGCAGCGTCAGACCCAGGCCGTGCAGCAGCAGGGTCGAGAACTTGCCCAGCTCCAGGAAGGCCATCATCAACAGGATCAGCGGCACGTATTCGGCGAAATTGCCGTGGCCACGGATGCGGCGTAGCAGCTCGGTATCGCCGCCGTCGCCCAGGCTCACGCCATGACCGCGCCGCTGCACCACCCGCAGGCTGAGCGCGAAGAACCAGAGGGCCAGGAGGCCGGCGTAGAGCGGGGTGACGAGCAGCATGGAGGGCTCCCGATTGCGGATTGCGGATTGCGGATTGCGGCATTTCAGCATGTCGTGGCCGGCCTTGCTGGCATTGACGCCGGCCAGCAGCGAACATCGCCCGCAGCCCAGCCCGCCCTGCCCCATGTCCGCCTATCCGCTGTTCGACGCTCATCCCCGGCTCGCCGCCCTGCCCCGTGCCGGCATTTTCCAGACCCCAACAGCGGTGCGGGCCCTGCCCGGCTACGACGGCGCCTGGGTCAAGCGCGACGACCTCAGCAACAGCGAGTTCGGCGGCAACAAGATCCGCAAGCTGGACCTGCTGCTGGGCGAGGCGCAGGCCCAGCGGCGGCGCTGCCTGCTGGCCTTCGGCTACAGCGGCTCCAACTTCGTCGCCGCCAGCGCCTGGCACGGCCGCCGGCTTGGCCTGGATACCATCGGCCTGCTGCTGCCACAGGCCGGCGCGCCCTATGTCGCCGACAACCTCGCCACCTGCGCGGCGGCCGGCGCCGAACTGGCACTGGGGCAGAGCAGCGCCGGGCTGGTGAGCCAGGCCCTGGCGCGCAGCCTGCGCCGGCTGGCGACCCAGGGCCGCTGGCCCTACTGGATGCCGCCCGGTGGCTCGACGCCGCTGGGTGCGCTGGGTTTCGTCAACGCCGCCTACGAGCTGCGCGCCCAGATCGAGGCCGGGCTGTGCCCGGAGCCGGAGCGGATTACCGTGGCCTTCAGCAGCATGGGCACGGTCGCCGGCCTGGCCATCGGCCTGGCGCTGGCCGGCCTGCGCAGCCGGGTGGTGGCGGTGCAGGTGGTGAGCACGCAGTTCGCCACGCCCGCCAAGCTGGATCGCCTGATCGCCCAGACCCAGGCACTGCTGCGCCGCTACGATCCGGCAATCCCGACACGCGCCGCAGCGGTAGAAATCCGCACCGAGTTCTACGGCCAGGACTACGCAGTGCCCACCGCTGCGACCACCGCCGCCATGCAGGCCTTCCAGCAGGCCAGCGGCGCGCGCGGCGACAGCGCCTACAGCGGCAAGGCCCTGGCCGGCTACTACGCCGACCTTCAGCGCGGCCTGCCCGGCCCCAGCCTGTACTGGCACACCTTCAATGCCGAGCGGCGTCCACGAGGGGTGAGTCCCCTACCGCCGGAGCGCCTGCGCGGCTACCTGCTGGGCGACCGCTGTTAAATCGCCTTCACGAACAGCGACAGCACCGGCGGTGCCGGTCGCGGCAGCAGCGCCTGCGTCACGGTCAGCGAATGGCGGCGGCGCAGGCCGGCGGCCTCGGCCAGAGCCTGCGCCCGAGCCGCCTCGTCCAGGCCCTGATTGACCATCAGCAGCCGGCCGCCCGGACGCAGGCAGTCGGCGAGATGCGCGAACAGCGCGCGTGGCCGCAGCAGGCTTACCGGCAGCCCCCAGGCCAGCACCGTGCCGGGCAGCAGGAAGGGATAGAAACAGGTGATGCCATCGACCGGCTGCCGCCAGTCCATGACGTCCTGCACCCGGTAGCTGACGCCGGCCAGTCCCGTGAGGTAGTACTGCGCGTAGTCGTGGCGGCTGTGGCCGTCGGGGTAGATGCGATAGCCCTCGATCTCGACGCCAACCAGGCTGGCGGGCCGCAGGCTGTCCAGCAGCACCGGCGCATACCAGAAGTGCTTGCTGCCGACATCCAGCCAGTCACCGCCCTCCGGCCAGTCACCGCCAGCCAGCGAGCGCAGACGGTCGAGCAGATCCAGGTAGAGGTAGTTCTCCAGGCTGTGCAGGCGGTGATAGCGCCGCTCGTAGCGACAGCCGTAGCGCGTGCGCAGTTGTTCGACGCGGGCGGCGACGGCGGGCTCCAGACCGGAGAGTTCCCCGACCGCGTTTTCGACGTAGCCGGGCCGTCGCCAGCGCAGGCGACGCGAGAGCGCGAAGCGCAGCGCCAGGGCCTGCGAACGCAGCCACTGCGCCGGCGTCAGCGCCGGCGGTTCGGCGGAACCCTCGGAACCGCGCAAGCGCGCCGGCTCAGGCTTCGCCGACGTAGACACCCAGCCCGCGCGCGGTCTGGATCAGCGGGTCGTCGGCAGCCACGGCGCGGGCGCCGACGGTGACCATCGACATCGGCACCTCGACGACGCCACGGTCCTGCCAGGCCACCATGCTGCCGAAACGGCCCTCGGCGGCCAGTTCCACCGCGCGCACGCCGAACGAGCTGGCGAGGATACGGTCACGCGCCGAGGGGGTACCGCCGCGCTGCACATGGCCGAGGATGGTGGCGCGGGTTTCGACGCCGGTGCGCTGGGCGATCTCGTCCACCAGGTACTGGCCGATGCCGCCGTAGCGGCCGGAGAGCTGATCGGTGACCGGCCGCCCCTGCTCGGTGCGTACGCCTTCGGCGACCACCACCAGGGCATGGCTGCGGCCCTGCGCCAGCACTTCACGGATGCGCCGCGCCACGCCGTCCAGGGTGTAGGGCAGCTCGGGGATCAGGATCACGTCGGCGCCGCCGGCGATGCCGCCGTTGAGCGCGATGTGGCCGGCGTCGCGGCCCATGGTCTCCAGCACCATCACCCGGTGGTGACTGGCGGCGGTGGGTTGCAGGCGGTCGAGGGCGTCCACCACGACGTTGACGGCGGTGGAGAAACCCACCGCGTACTCGGTGCCGTGGACGTCGTTGTCGATGGTCTTGGGGATGCCGACCATGCCGATGCCGGCCACCGCGCAGAGCCGGGAGACGATGCGCATCGAGCCGTCGCCGCCGATGACGATCAGCGCGTCCAGGCCCAGCTCGCGCACGCCTTCGGCGAAGTCCGGGCTGCGGTCGAGGTAGCTGCCGTCCGGCATCGGATAGTGGAAGGGATCACCGCGATTGGTGGTGCCCAGCACCGTGCCGCCCTCGCGCAGCAGGCGGCCGTCGCAGATCTCGGCGTGCAGCTCGCGGTAGCGCAGCGGCCGGTCCATCAGCCCCAGGGTGCCGTCGAGGATGCCCAGCACCCGCAGTCCGTAGGTCTGCCTGGCATGCAGCGCCACCGCGCGGATCGCCGCGTTGAGGCCGGCGCAGTCGCCACCGCTGGTGAGCACGCCGAGGGTCTTGATCGGTTTCATTCCGGCTCTGGGAGAGGGACGACGCCACCGAGGGCGCCAGACCGGCAGAGTATCCACCAACCGCGCCGACGCAGGATTTCGCCGCAGCGGAAATACCCGGCAGCCGGTCTCCGCAGGCACAGGTGGGCAGCCTCCAGAGCCCGCGCGGGCGCACAGCCAAACTGACCAGACGACCGAAGCCGCCGTAGCCGGGCCTGCTCCTGGGTCATGAACGCCGCTGGCGGCTCGGCGGGCGCGCCGACGCAGCGCCGGAGCCTGGGACTCGCCTAGAACAGAGTCTCGTAGCGAATCGCCACGCACCCTCGCGAGGCCGGCATCAGGGTCAAATATTCGCTGTCGCCACGCACATACGTGGCATTGCTGCCGAGATCGCCGTAGTAGCGATATTCCGTACCCAGCTGCTCGCGGGTGGCCGGGCAACTGCTGTCGTAGTAACGCACCGCGACGAAACCGGAGTCGCAACTGCCTGCGGGCGTCGGCGCCGCGAACAAGGAGAACACTTCCCGCTCGCCGCCGCGCTCGGCAATCACCAGGGAGTGCATGGCATGGCTATCGGCCGCCTGCTCGTTGAACGTCGAAAGCGCGTGGTGGCTGCGGGCGCCCCGCAGCATGACCTCGCTGACGCTGGCGACGGTCTCCCGACAGCCGACGACGCCGTGCTTCTGCGCCTGTTTCTCGGGCACGGTCATGGCTTTCGGCGCTTCGGCCGGAGCTTCAGCCGGCGCAATCTGGGCGAACAGCAGGGTTGGCACCAGGGCCAGCGTAGTGACGGCGGCTAGGGGAACGGAACGCATGAAAGTCTCCACGGACGATGTGATGTTTTTTTGTTGACGGAGTGTCACTATTTCTTCCGGACAGATCAAAGAGGCTCCGCCATCCTCGCTGAGATTGTCGGGCCCTTGTCCGGGCCGGGGGCATTGTGAGGCCCTGGGCCGCTGCTGAATAATCGTCTGTGCATAACTAATCAAGAATAGGGAGTTCCAGGTGCTCGGAGAACAAGCGCACGGTCTCGCGGCTGTGCTGATCGCGCTCGGACTGTCAGCGACGCCGGTGCTGGCACAAAACGACACGCCCGCCGGTTCGGAGTTGCTGGGCCGGGGCAGCAGCCTTTCGAACTGGGTCCGCCGCAACGCGGCACCAGCGCAACCGCCGGTCGCCGCCCCCAGCGACCCGGCTCCCGTCGCCGACCCGGCAGCGCCGCCCTCGGGCAGTAGCGTATCGCCCGCGCCCGTCAGCGCCGCGACCCGCTCCGAGCCTGCGTCCTTCGAAGAAGCCTTGCTCGGAACCATTGCTGCCGCGCCCGACAAACCAGCCGTCGCGGCGGTGGCGGTGACCCCAGCCCCGCGTCCGACCCAATCTGCCAGCACCGCCGACGCCGAGGACAGTGGCCTTTCGCCGTTCGCGGAAGCCCTGCTCGCCACCTATCAGAAGAAAACGGAAGCTCCGGCGGCGACGGTCGCACCGTCGGCCCCGGCCAGCACCGTCTCCGAGAGCCTGACGCAGTCGCCGGCACCGGCGCCGCGCGCCGCACCAGAGCCGGCCTCTCCAGTCCGGGCGGCAAGCGCGCCCGCGCTCCCAGCTCCAGCCGTCGCGGCGGCCCTGGCCGCCGTCGGCGCCACCGCTACGGAAGAGACGCCCCCGGCGGCGGCCACATCACCGCGAAGCGCGGTGGCGGTGGCTGCGGCAGCGTCAGCTGCAGCCGAGCCGCCGACGGCCGCTGACCCCGTCGCGCCCGAAGCCCTGGCAGTGTCCAGCATCGCGATCGCCACGCTGGCGCCTGCCACCCAGCCAAGCCCGCCGGAGCCCCCGCTGGCGGCTCCGGTCCCAGCGGCGGCGCAGCCGGCCACCACCCTCCCTATCAGCGCCAACTTCGTCGCTGCGACCCAGAGCGGCGACGACTTGAGTAACGCCTTCGCCTCGGCGGCCAGCAGCCAGCCGGTACAGCAGATTGCATTCGCGGCACCGGCCTCAGTGCCGCCGCCGGCCGCGCCATCCAGGGCGGCGCTACCGGGCAACCCGATCTACGGCAATACCGGTCCCTACCTCTGCCCCTTCACCGAAGACGGAACGGTGACCCCCTGGGTAGAGAAAGCACTCAAGGCAAAACTGGGCGGACAGCTGGGCGGCACTGCCGGCGCCTTTGCCGGACAGAAACTCGCCGAGAACGTCCCGTTCCTAGGTGGCCTGATCGGCAAGAAAGTCGGACAGGCAATCGGCAAACAGGCGGTACTGCAGATGATGGGCGGCTGGGAGGCGATCCGCGCCAGCAGCGAAATCTCCTTCGCCTCCTCCAGCGACATGGCCCTGTACCTGAAAACCCAGAACTCCAGTCACCCGCAGTACCGCGAAGTGCTTGATTCGGCGGTACAGCTCTATCCCGACCTAGCCCCGCTGGTCGGGTTGCCGCCGCCTTGAACCCACCCCTGCTGAATCCCCGCCCTCTTACCCCGCTCCGGATCCATCGCCCGCCATGAACAAATTCCTGCTGCTGTCGTCCTCGGCCCTGCTGCTGAGCGCCTGCGCCACCGACCCCAATGCCGCCACCCGGGTCAACAACAGTGCCGGTCGCGCCAGTGTCTACGAAGACGTGCGCAGCTCCAGCGCCATCCAGGGCATCGGCGTCGAGAGCCAGGACATCGTCGGCATCGCCGACAAGATGGTGCGCGACATGCTGTCCAATCCCATTCTGGCCGGCCGGGCGACGCCGCCGAGGGTGCTGATCGACAGCGAGTACTTCAAGAACATGAGCAGCTCGCGAGTCGATAAGGACCTCATCATCAACAAATTGCGCGTGCAGCTGAGCCGGGCCGCCAACGGCCGCATGATCTTCGTCGGCCGTCAGTACGCGGGTGTCGCCGAGGCCGAGGCCGATTTGCAGCACGCCGGGGTGGTGGACGGCGGCACCACAGGAGCTCCTGCGCCGACACTGCGGGTCGACTATCGACTGGTCGGTAGCATGAATTCGCAGGACACGGTGGGCTCGCGCTCCGGCGAAACCCTGCGTTACCAGACTTTCACCTTCGAGATGCTGGATGTCCGCACGCTCGAACTGGTCTGGAGCAATGAGTACGAGTACAAGAAATCGGCCCAGGACGACCTCATCTACCGGTAGGTCGCCGATGCACAAGCTGCGAGTCGCCACCGGCTGTGCTGCCTTCGCGGCCAGCCTGCTGCTGGCCGCCGCTCACGCCGAAGATGATCCCCCGGAGCTGGCGGCGGCCTACGAGCAGATTCGCAAAGCGCCCGAGAAAGACCGCACGCTTTACCAGATGCAGGCCGGGGTGATCGCGCTCGACCGTGGCTACCGCATCGAAGCGGCGCGGCTGTTCGATGCCGTGCTGGTCAATATCTCGGCGATCTACGCCAACAATGACCAGGCTGCACGCGCGCGCAGCCTCTGGTACGAAGAGGGCACCAAGGACTTCAAGGGAGAACCCTACGAGCGCGCCATGGCCCACTACTACCGGGGCCTGCTCGACTTGTTCGACGGCGTCTACGACAACGCCCGCGCCAGCTTCCGGGGCGGTCTGTTGCAGGACGCCTTCGCCGAGGAGGCACAGAATCGAGCCGACTTCGCCAGTCTGGTGTTCCTGGAAGGCTGGTGTTCGCAGCTGATGGGAATGCCCTCCGCCGCCGAAGAGAGCTACGCGGAGTTCCGCAGCCTGCGCCCCGGGGTCGCCACGCCGGCACCCGACCACAACCTGCTGGTGCTGGTGGAAACCGGCTACGGTCCACGCAAGCGCGCCGACAATGTTGCCGGCAACTCCCTGCGCTACTTCCCCAATCCACGATCGCTGGAAAAGCACGCGGCCATCGCCTTCGGCAACGCCCGCTTTCCACTGGCGCCAGTGGAAGACCTCTACTGGCAGGCCTCGACCCGAGGCGGTCGCCCCATCGACCGCATCATCGACGGCAAGATGGAGTTCAAGGCGGTCACCGGCAACGTCGGCTCGGCGCTGACCACGATTGGCAGCGTCGCTCAGGAATACTCGCCTCTGTTCGACGCCAACATCGGTGGCGCGGTTGCGGCGGTGTCGGCCGTGGGCACGGCGGCGCAGTTGGCCTCGTTCTCCACCAAGGCCCGCGCCGACGCCCGCTACTGGAACAACCTGCCGGAAGGTCTGCACGTCTTCACCGTGCGTCGCCCGCCGACACTGAACACCCTGACCATCGAGTTCAGCAATGCCGACGGCCAGGTCGATGCCAGTCTCACCCGCACCGTCCCCATCCAGATCGACAGCCATGGCAATGGCGTTGCCTGGCTGCGGTCGCGCCCCGCTCAACCTTGATCATCAGATCCCGCCTGGAGTCGCGCATGCCCGCCTTCCGTCTTCCGCTGACCGTCGCCGCCCTCGCTAGCGCACTGCTGCTGTCCGCCTGTCCCAGCAATGGCCAGAAACCCATTGACGAGGGCCCTCAGCCGGGCGTGCGCGTGGACGACGCACGCGCGCCCAATGCCGGCCTCCGGCTCGACACGGTTGCGATCCTCGACAAGTCGCTGCAGAACGCCAAGGGCGGCAAGCTCGCGGTGGAATCCACCGGCGCCCGCCGGTCGCCGACCAACACCGTCGAGGCCTATGCGGTGATCCGCAACCGCACCGACTTTCCGCTTCAGATCGAGGGCCGTACGCAGTTCTTCGATGCCGTCGGCATGCCGATCGAAGGACCGACCATGTGGCAGCGGGTGATGCTCGATCCACAAGGCATCAGCTCCTACAAGGAGCTGTCTACCCGCACCGATGTCGGGCACTACTACATCGAAATTCGCGAGGGGCGCTGAAATGACCGTCGCCCCGCAATGGCTCAAGCTCGGCACCGCGCTGCTCCTGGTTTCCAGCGCGGCGCTGGCGCAGCACTACCCTAGCCCGCCCCAGGACAGCAACACCGTCTACCTGGAACAATCGACGCCGGCCGGCGCGGTACCACCGCCGAGACCAGTGAAGCCCATCGTCTCCCCCGCCCCGGCGGCGTCCGTAGCCGCCCCCCCCTCACAAGCGGCTGTGGTGCCCGCACCGGCGGCGGAGTTCGATTTGGCCCGACGCGACTTTGAACAGGCTTATCGGCGCGCCGGCTCGCCGCGGATGGCGGTGTATTTCAATCGTGAACTGTCCGACGAAGTTCGCGAATGGATTCCCGACGACGCGGTGACCCAGGTTTCCAGCTATCACGAAACCCACAACCAAAGCGCTTCCGGCAGTGGCGAATTCAAGCTGCGCGGCCAGGGTGAGCTGAAGCCGACGGCCGGTGGCAAGGACCCGGCGCAACCATTCAGCCTCCAGGCCAGCGGCCAGGGCAGCAGCCGGGCGCAGGCCCAGTCGGAAACCCGCGCGGAATCGACCAACACCGTACTGCGCCAGGCCTACATCGGCCCGACCGGCGGCCGCGAGGATCCGCGCGAAGCCTGGAAGTGGGAATTCGAGGACAGCCTGACCAACAAGCTGTTGAGCGCGCGCGCGAATCTGGTGGACCGGGCGATGATCTTCCGCCTGATGGCCAAGAACAGCCCGCAGAGCGATGGCTTGTCGGGGTCGATCTCAACCAACATCAACGAAATCTCGGCTCTGGAGAAGTACGCCGACATCTTGGTGGAGATGTTGGTTACCGAAGCCCCCGGCACCGCCGTCGGCTACGACTTCCGCGCCACTGCCAAGGAGGTCAAGACCGGCCGCCTGCTGGGCACCGCCTACGTGCGGGGCTCCGAAAGCCTGCAGGTACCGCAGTCGCGGATCGTCGCCGGTGCCAACGGCTACCAGCGCGAGACCATCCGGCAGGTGCCAACGGTCAACGACGTTTCCGGCCTGCTGGCGACGCGGCTTTTGCGGTCGATGGCCGGGGCTCTGTAGAACCTGGCCGGTCAGAGAGGCGCCAGCCGGCCTAACCGCCCGAGGGCAGCAGCTCGGCCAGCAGCGGCGCAAGTGGCTCCTGACGCAGGTAGTCGATGACGGCGGCGATGTCGGGCGCGAAGTAGCGGTCTTCCTGATAGAACGGCACCCGCTCGCGCACCGCGTCGCGCACCCGCCGCAGGGGCTGCGAGGTTCGCAGCGGCGCGTGGAAATCCACGCCCTGGGCCGCCGCCAGCAGCTCGATGGCGACGATGCCACGGGTGTTGGCGGCCATCTCCAGCAGCCGTCGCGCGGCGAAGGTGGCCATGCTGACGTGGTCTTCCTGATTGGCCGAGGTCGGCAGGCTGTCGACGCTGGCCGGATGCGCCAGCGACTTGTTCTCGCTGGCCAGGGCGGCGGCGGTGACGTGGGCCATCATGAAGCCGGAGTTGAGGCCGGGCTTGGCGACCAGAAACGGCGGCAGGCCGGACAGCGTGGCGTCGATCAGCAGCGCGATGCGGCGCTCCGAGAGCGCGCCGATCTCGGCGATCGCCAGCGCCAGGGTGTCGGCGGCCAGCGCCACCGGTTCGGCGTGGAAGTTGCCGCCGGAAATCACTTCGCCGGCAACACCCTCGCCCCCGAAGGCGAGCGGATTGTCGGTGACCGCGTTGGCCTCGATCTCCAGGGTGCGGCCGGCATTGCAGAGCAGGTCCAGGCAGGCGCCCATCACCTGCGGCTGGCAGCGCAGCGAGTACGGATCCTGCACGCGGTCGTCGTTGACCCGGTGCGAGGCGCGGATGGCGCTGCCTTCGAGCAGGCGCCGGTAGACCTCGGCGACCGCAATCTGCCCCGGCTGACCGCGCACCGCGTGCACGCGCGGATCGAAAGGCGCGTCGCTGCCCTTGGCGGCGTCCACCGACAGCGCGCCGGCGACCACCGCCGCCGCGAACAGCTCCTCCGCCTCGAACAGGCCGCGCAGCGCCAGCGCGGTGGACACCTGGGTACCGTTGAGCAGGGCCAGACCTTCCTTGGCGGCCAGCCGCAGCGGCTCCAGGCCGGCGTCTTCCAGCGCCTCGATGGCCGGCATCTGCACGCCGCCGACGCGCACCTCGCCCTCGCCCAGCAAGGCCAGGGTGAGATGCGCCAGTGGCGCCAGATCGCCGGAGGCGCCGACCGAACCCTTGCCGGGAATGCAGGGCAGGATGCCGGCGTTGTAGAGCGCCAGCAGCGACTCGACCACCCGGGGCCGCACGCCCGAGTAGCCGCGCGCGAGGCTGGCGGCCTTCAGCGCCAGGATCAGCCGCACCGTGGCGTCATCGATCAGCGGGCCGGTGCCCACCGCGTGCGAGCGCACCAGGTTGAGCTGCAATTGCTCCAGTTGCGCGGCGGGGATGTGGGTCTTGGCCAGCTTGCCGAAGCCGGTGTTGATGCCATAGGCCGGGGCCCCGGCAGCGACGACCGCCTGTACCGTCGCGGCGGAAGCGAGGATGCGGTCCATGGCATCCGGCATCAGCGCCAGGTGGTGGCTGCCGCCCGCCAGCAGGCGGCAGTCGGCCAGACTCAGGGTGCCCGGGTTGAGCGCGAACAGGCTGGGCATGCGGGGCTCGGAAAATCGCTAGAACCCTAGAGTAGTCCCTGCGGCCGCCGGCGCAAGCAAGCCGGCCAGGCACTCAGCCACGGCGCGGGACGACGCTGATGACGCCATTGGTTTCCAGCATGGCCAGCGCCACCGTCTCCGGCGTCGTGCAGCCGTTCTGGCGCAGGGCGGCGTACAGCTCGTGCTCGGAAATCTGCGCCCGCGCCAGCGCCTTGGGGAACAGTCGCCCTTCATGGATCAGCAGCTCCGGCTCGCCGTCGACGAGTTTCTCGATACGACGGCTGCGGAAAGTGGCCAGGCCGGTGAGGTAGTTGAGCGCCACCAGGGTCGCCGCCGAGACCAGCCCCCCGACCAGGGAGTTGTCGCCGGCGTTCATCGAGTTCTGCACGGCATTGCTCAGAATCAGCAGCAGCACGAAGTCGAACGGCGCCAGCTGGCCGACCTGGCGCTTGCCGGTCAGCCGCAGCATCAGCAGCAGAAAGCCGTAGACCGCGATGGCACGCAGCACCAGCTCCCAGAGAGGAACGGCGAGATCGAACATGGAGCAACCTCCTGAGGGGACCTCCCCCAGACTAGCGCCCCGAGGCCCTCAGAGGTGCAGTCCGCACTCGGTCTTCGGCTTGCCCTGCCAGCGGCCGCTGCGGCCCTCGCCCTTCACCGTGCAATGGGTGCAGCCGATCGAGGAATAACCCTGCGCCACCAGCGGATGGAACGGCAGGTCGTGCTCGCGGATGTAGGCATCGCGCTGCTCGCGGCTGACGTCGATCATCGGGTTGAATTTGATGATGCCGCGCCGCGCCTCGAAGATCTGCATCGCCGCGCGGTCGTCGGTCTGCCAGCCCATCAGGCTCGACACCCAGATCTGGTAGCGCGGCTTGATCGCGTCCAGCGGCTGCACCTTGTTGACCCCGCAGCAGAGGTCGGGGTCGGACAGATAGGTCTTTTCCGCCACCGTGAACTGGTGGTGGAACTCGTCGGGCTTGACGTCGAAAACCTTCAGCCCGAAGCGCTCGACCAGGTATTCCCGGTAGGCCAGGGTTTCCGGAAAGTGGTAGCCGGTGTCGATGAAGGCGATCTTCTGCGCCGCTTGCAGCGTCGAGATCACGTGCAGGAAGAACGCCGAGGTGGCCGCGAACGAGGAGGTCACCAGAACCTGCTCCACCGGAAAGTCCCGGTACAGCGCCCGCAGGCGTTCGTCGAAGGACAGCGGCAGGTAGCGGGCGTTGAGCCGTTCGATGGCGGCAAGGTCCAGGCCGGCGCTGTTCTCGACCTCGGCACCGGCGGCGGCGCGGGGACTTGGCGACGGTTGCAGGACGGCGTTCATGCGGCTCCAAGGCTACGGGACGGCCCGGAAACCGACCCGGGGGCGCGCATTCTAGTGGAATGCCGGATCCGGGCTAGCGGCCATAGCGCACCCGCACCGTCGCCGGCAGGAAGTCCGATTCCTTCATCGGCAGGTTGTACTCGAAGGGCGCGTCTTCCGAGAACAGCCGGTTGGCAAAATAGCGGCCGTCCTTGAGGTCGTAGGTGTAGCTGGGCACGGTGGTCACCGCCTGCACGTCGTAGAGCGGCGTGACATGGCCTTCCTGGAAGCGCCAGAGCTTGCCTTCGCGGTCCTCGTTCTCCACCAGCACGACGTTCCAGCTGTCCTCGTCGACGTAATAGGTGCGCTTGCCGAACACGTGGCGTTTGCCACCGCGCTCCGTGGCCTCGATCACCCAGACCCGGTGCAGCTCGTAGCGTGCCTCGCCCTGGTCCGGGTGGCCGCCCTTGAGCAGCTGACTGTATTTCACCCGGCCGTCGGAGAGCCGGTAGGCGTTGTAGGGGATGTACACCTCGCGCTTGCCGACCAGCTTCCAGACGTAGCGGTCGAAGGCGCCGTTGTACATGTCCACCATGTCGATGAACTCCAGGCCGTCGGAGCCCGGGAACGGCTGGTCATAGCCCACCGGCGGCACCCGGAACATCTTGCTCAGGCGGGTCAGCAGCACCCAGACATCGCGCGGGTCCTTGAGCGAGTTGGCGGTTTCGTGGAACAGCGCCACGAACTCCGGCGTGCCGCCCGGCTTGGCGCCGCTGGTGATGCCGTAGACCAGGATGTTCTTCTTGGCGATATCGACCGGGTCCTTGACGTTGCCGTAGCGGAAATAGGTCAGGAAGGTCTGCTTGCTCAGTTCGCTGCGGCCGTTCGCCTGCACCACCGCCTGGGTGTAGGTGGCCTTAACCGTGTCGCCTCGGTAGCGGGTGCGGTGATTCCACATCACCTCGACGCCGTTCTGCGGCCTGGGGAAGGGAAAGCCCAGCCGCGCGCCTTCGAGCGCGTCGGAGCCCAGCAGCTTGGCCTTGCCGAGATTGGCCTGGGTGGCGTCGTAGATCGCCTGCGGATAGCTGGCGCCGCGCCGGGTCTGGTAGACCGGCATCACGTAGTCGGCGTAGCGCGCGAACAGCGCCTTGTGCCCCTGCGACAACTGCGCGGCGTACTGCGCGACATTGGCGGCGGTGATGGTGAACAGCGGGCGGTCCTGCGGATAGGGATCGCTCAGCCGCTGGCCGGGTTTGTAGCTGGCCGGCGGCGCGCGCAGGCCACCGTCCCAGGCGGGAATGCGGCCGTCGGCATTGCGGCCACGCTCGGCGCCCACCGGTGTGAGCGCGCCCTCGCCGCTGAGACCGGCCGTCACTGGCGCCGCAGCGCTGGCACGACTCGCCACCTCGCCTTCCAGCGCCAGCGGGGCCTCACCGAGCTTCTCGCCCAGCCGCACGCCGGCATTCGCAGCGGCGCGCGGCTGGCGCCGCTCCAGCGCCATCAGCGCCTGCTCGCGGGCGGCGCCGGATTCCAGGTACTTGAGCCAGTCCTGCGCCAGCTTGCGGCTCTGCGGGTATTCGGCGGCCTGGCGGAAGGCGTCCACAGCCCCCTCCACCTCGGCCTGTTGGTAGCGCGCCATCGCCAGCGTCATCCAGGCCGGGCCGGACTTGGCGCCGCTGTTGATCGCCTTCTCCAGACTCTGCGCGGCACGCGCGTAGTCCTCCTGGTTCATCTGCAACTGGCCGAGTTGCAGCAGGCGCTCGGCGCTGGGCGAGAGCCGCTGCGCCTGTTCCAGCGCGGCGCTGGCGAGGCCGGATTCGCGGGCGCGGCTCCAGAGCGCGGCCAGCGTCGAGTAGTTGCCGGCATCCTTGGCGAGCACGCCTTCCTCCATCCAGCCCTGCATCAGCGAGCCGGCCTCGAAGGGCGCGCCGATCTGTGCGGTCAAGTTGATGAGTTGCAGGCGCTCATCGCTGGTCTTGAGATGCCCCTGGCGCGCGGCCAGCTCCAGGGTGGCGGCAGCACGTTCCTTGTCGCCGGCCTTCACCGCCATCGCCGCCAGCCGCAGCCAGTTCTCGCGCAACTGCGGCTGCGCGCGCACCTGCTCCTGCAACAGCGGCAGGGCCTCGGCCTCGCGGCCGGTGGCGAGCAGCGCGCCGAGCAGGGCCTGCTTCCAGCTCGGGTCGGGGTTGGCACTGCCGGCAATGCCCTTCTTGAGCGCGGTGATCGCCTCCGGGTAGCGCTTCAAGTCGAGATAGGCCGAGCCGAGCGCGATGAAGATTTCCGGCGTCGCACCCGGCTCGCGCGCGCGCTTTTCCAGGGTCGGCAACTGCGCCTTGAAATTGCCGGTGGCGAGCGTGAGTTCGCTCAGGGCCTCGCGCAGCTGCTGCGCCGCCGGGCCGGAGAGGCCGTTGGTCTTCAGGGCCTGTTCCAGCAAGGCCGCCGCCTGCTTGTAGTCCTTCTGGCTCGCCGCCTGCCCGGCCAGCTCGCGCAGGATCATCGCCTTGGCGTAAGGGTCGGCCGCGCTCTTGAGCTGCTCGCGCAGATCGACCTCCTTTTCGGCCGGCGGTGGCGCGTCCAGCTCGCGCACCTCGCTGCGGTACTGCTGCGCCCAGGCGCCGGCCGCGCCGAGCAGCAGCGCGGTGGTGAGACCGGCACGCAGGAGGGAGAGGTTCATTGCGGATAGTTGTAGGCGCAGTCTTCCGGGTCCATCTGCACCCGCTGCTTCACTTCCCGGGCTTTCGCGTAGGAGGCGTAGATCCAGTTGCTGACGCTCTCCACGGCCGCCGCCTCGTAGACGCCACGCGGATCGGCATCGACGATCTTCACGTCGCGCACCCGGCCATTCGGCATCACCGTGAACACCACCTCCACCCAGCCCTTGATCTTCTGCTTGCAGGCCCATTCCGGCATCTGCGGACGCGCGGTGGAGAGCGGAATGAGGTCTCGGCCCTTGAAGCTCTTGCCGGCGGCATAGCCGGCGC
>NZ_RJVO01000011.1 GCF_003730135.1 Stagnimonas aquatica
GCCTGGGAGATGAACACCCGCCCCCGCAAAACCCTCGGGTGGAAGACTCCCGCCGAAGTCTTCTTCAACAAATGCTTCGAACAACGCGATCAAAACAACCGTGTTGCACTTGATGCTTGAATCCGCCTTACTTTTCTTTGCAGGAGCAAAGAAAAGTAAGTCGCCAATAGGCGAAAAGAAACTCTCAAGCCCTGCACGCTTAAAAGAGCGCGAACGCGCGAACCACAACCCAGCCGCAGACCAAGACGAAGGCCCAACACCCCCAAGCCGCAAAGGCCATCCACTAAACTGCGCCGCCCATGACGCCCGCCGCCCTCCACACCCGCCTCGGCGGCTACTACTTCTTCTATTACGCGACGGTCGGCGCGTTCATGCCCTACTGGGCGCCATACCTCACAGCGCGCGGCTTCAGCGCCACCGAGATCGGCGTCGCCTACGCCCTGGCCGGGCTGGAGCGAGCAGTGATGCCCTTCGTCTGGGGCTGGATCGCCGACCACAGCGGCCGGCACATCCAGTTGGTGCGCGGCACCAGCCTCGCCTCGCTGATGCTGTTTCTGCTCATCCCCTTCGCCGACGGCATCTGGCAGATCACTGCGGCGATGCTGGCCTACAACCTGTTCTGGCAGGCGCTGCTGCCGCAGTTCGAGGCGGTCTCGCTGGTGCACCTCCAGCACAGCGGCGGCGACTACTCACGGGTACGGCTCTGGGGCTCGGTGGGCTTCGTGGTGTCGGTGCTCAGCCTGGGGCCGCTGCTGGACTGGCTGGGCATCCTGCCCTTGCCCTGGCTGGTGGGCGTGCTGTTCGCAGGCATGGCGGCGGCGAGCTTCCTAGTGCCGCCAACGCCGGTGGCACGCGCCGAGCCCGGCGCCCCTGCACCGGTAGACCTGCTGACCGTGCTGCGCCGGCCCGAGGTGATCGCGCTGCTGCTCGCCTGCCTGTGTTCGCAGATGTCGTTCGCGCCCTACTACAACTTCTTCACCCTGTTCCTGGAGCGCCACGGCCACGCCCGCAGCGTCGCAGGCCTGCTGTGGGCGGTGGCGGTGATCGCCGAGATTGGGTTGTTCATCTACATGAGCCGGGTGATCGCCCGCATCGGCGCGCGCAAGCTGCTGTTGCTGGCGCTGGCGACCACGGCGCTGCGCTGGGGCCTGACCGTGCTGCTGGCCGACCACATCGTCGCGCTGGTGCTGATCCAGCTCAACCACGCGCTCACCTTCGGCGCCTATCACGCCTGCGCGATGCACTACGTGTTCCGGCTGTTCCCGGCGCGGCTGCAAGGGCGCGGGCAGGCGCTCTACAACGCTGCCGCCTACGGCATCGGTGGCTCGGTGGGTAGCCTGGGTGCCGGCTGGACCTGGGACCACATCCGGCCCGAAGCGCCCTTCCTCATCGCGGCGGCCATCGCCACCGTGGGCACCTGGGTGGTGTGGCGCAAGGTGCCAGAACTGCGTTAGCGCCTGCTAGGCTTTACATACAATTTTGTATGTACAATTATTCATGCGCTACGAATGGGACGAAGCCAAACGCGAGGCCAATTTGGTCAAGCATGGCTTGGATTTTGTTCAGGCGGTCTGGGTGCACGAAGCCGATTTCAAGCTGACCATTCCCAGTCCGCGAGGCGACGAGATGCGGTATGTCGACGTGGCAGAGGTGCAGGGACAACTCCTGGTGCTTTCGCTGGTGTACACGCTGCGAGATGAAGCGGTGCGGGTGATCAGCTTGCGCCGCGCCAACGCCCGGGAACGGAGGATGTATGCCGAAATCAAGAGTCGTTAGCTATTCCAGCACCCAACTCCGGTCGATGCAGGCGGAGGACCGCAGCGATTGGGCCCGAGTAAAGCGCATGCGGGATGCCGAGGCGACCGCCAATGCCAAGGGCGATGGGGACAATCCACCGCTCGCTGCGAAGGACTTCGCCAGGGCACAAGCCGTGCGACGGGGACGCCCGGCCTTGGCGGCCGGTCAGCAGAAGAAGTCAGTCACCATCCGGCTGTCTCCAGACGTATTGGCCTACTACAAGGCCCTCGGGCCAGGCTGGCAGGGCCGCATCGACGCCGACTTGCGCCAGCGCGTGAAAGATGGCTCCTGAGTCGCGGGCCTCAGTTCTTAACGAACCTCGGACCTAATCAAGACTAGCGGCCCCCGACTTCCAATCCAGGCAACGGCGCCTCCGTCATCGCCGCTGCGGCATCGAACGCCACGCGCGCCGCGCCAATGCGGGCCTGATTCGCCTCCGCCCAGGCCACCAGCGCGTTCAGTGGCTCCAGCAGCGATTCGCCCAGCGCGGTGAGGCGGTACTCCACGCTCGGCGGCTTGGTGGGGAACACCTGCCGCGAGATCAGGCCGTCGCGTTCCAGGTCGCGCAGGGTCTGCGTCAGCATGCGCTTGGAAATATCCGGCACCGCGCGGCGAATCTCGCCGAAGCGATGCGGACGGCGGGCGAGGGCGATCACGATCAGCGTCGACCACTTGTCGCCCAGCCGGTCGAGCACGCCGCGCACCGGACAGCGGCTGGCGTCGAAGGCCTCGGCGCTCCATTGCTCAAACCGCACCGCCAGGCCCTGACGCGCCGGCAGGCGGTTACTGGGAGGTAACCCGGTCACAAAAAACTGCCTCCTTACAAAGAGGCACAGATGGTCTCACTATGAGACCACGTCTTCAACCTGAACCCTAGAAAGGAGCCCACCATGTCCACCACCACCTCCACCGAAACCCTCGTCATCACCGGCGCCAGCGGCCAGCTCGGCCGCCTCGTGCTCGCCGAACTGCGCTCCCGCGCGCCGAACGCCAAGCTGGTCGGTCTCGTCCGCGACCCGGCCAAGGCGCCGGACCTCGCCGCCCTGGGCGTCGAGCTACGGGTAGCCGACTACGAGAACCCCGCCTCCCTGGTCGCCGCGCTGCGCGGCGCCGACAAGCTGCTGCTGATCTCCTCCAGCGAAATCGGCCGGCGCCTGCCACAGCACCGCAACGTGATCGACGCCGCCAAGGCTGCCGGGGTGAAGCTGCTGGCCTACACCAGCATCCTGCGCGCCGACACCAGCCCGATGAACCTCGCGGTGGAGCACAAGGCCACCGAGGACTACCTCCGCGCCTCCGGCCTGCCTCATGTGCTGCTGCGCAACGGCTGGTACACCGAGAACTACACCGGCAGCGTGGGTGCTGCCTTGCAACACGGCGTGGTGCTCGGCGCCGCCGGGGAAGGACGCATCGCCTCCGCCGCCCGGGCCGACTACGCCGCCGCAGCCGCTGTGGTGCTCGCCAGCACGGCCGCGACGCAAGCGGGCAAGGTGTACGAACTGGCCGGCGACAGCGCCTACACGCTCAGCGAGTTGGCCGCCGAGATCGCGCGCCAGTCCGGCAAGCCGGTGGCGTACAAGAATTTGTCAGAAGCCGAGTACAAGACCTCGCTGGAAGGCTTCGGCCTACCACCGGCTTTCGCCGGCCTGCTGGCCGAGAGCGATGTAAAGGCAGCGGCGGGCTCGCTCTACGACGACGGCAAGGCGTTGAGCCGTTTGATTGGGCGGCTGACGGTGACGCTTACGGAGGCGGTGGCGGCTGCTCTCAAGTAATTGGGGGAGTGGGCGGTCGCCGACTTTGCATGATCGGGCTGGTTGGACAGCCAGATCTAACTGATCTCGGATATTTACTCCGCCCCTTTTTCACCGTGGCCGGCTGGTAGCCCGGATGAAATCCGGGATCGGACTGCCGAACTCGCAAAGTCCCGGATTGCATCCGGGCTACGCTTGCTGACCGGCCACACAATCAACTCAACTCAACCCAACCCAACCCTTTCCTGCGGTTGCACTGGAGAAGACAGCAGATCATGGCGTAGACGGTCGGACCGTCCGGGACCAAAGCCGATAACAAGCGTGAGCGAGGAAAAGCTCGTTGCGAACGTATGGCTCTCCCTGCGCGAATTCCCATGAAGGCTCGGCCCGCATCGCAGGCCCTCGACAAAGCCGGACATACGACTGCAACCACCTTCACACGCCACGATCAGCGATTCACTTCACCAGGGCCTTGTGGGAGGAGTCCATATACGCTGGTTAGGTTTATTCATCTACGCACTCTAAAGAGAACTTGCCGTAAGACATTTTCATGGAGGAGAACGTCACATGCCCCAGCCCGGCGCTGCCACATAAGATTTTAATCCTTTCTTTAAAATCAGGGTCTGATTTGCAACCAAAAATAATCCGCTTAATCGCTGCTGGAGAAACGGCGCAAGCGCCAACATGATTGTTTTTCAGGATTCTAATTTCTTCTTCGTAACTCCAATGTAAACTTTTAGTCGATATTATTTTATCTATCGCCTCTTTCTGATTTATAAAATAATTAGTCGGCTCGTAGCCTTCAACGTATTTTATTTTTATCGGAGTCACAAAAAAATCTAAATCTTTCTCAAGGTCAAACTCAATGACCAATCCCTTATGATAGTCGGCGTAATGTGACCACATGAGGATGTTGTTGTAGTTTCTCGACAGGCACAAAATGCCGAGTCGAGACAGCTTTAATTGTTTTGAACCCTCCAAGGCCGCCTCTAACCTCTCAATGCTAACGGGCTGACTCATTAGAAAATCTCGATCTGGTCGGCCTTCTAGTATATGCTCGCGAAATTTATTCGCGTCGTCGAGGCTGTGCTGCGCCTCAGATAAATGACAGTCAAAGGGGTCGTTAAATGCCGTAGAAAGCGAGAACCATATTTTCTTGCTCTTAAATATTGACTCGGTATTGGACTTTGCGTCTCTATATTTGTATAAATATTTTGGAATCTTCCCCTCATTAAGGGCCTGCAGAAGAAGTGTTGGTTGTAGGGTGCCGTAGCTCATATAAACCTAACGCCAATTAGGCGTCAAAACTGACGTATAACACGGCGCCGTTCCGGCACCGTAGGTACGAATAATCTGGTCCATATCCATGATTCCCTTGAGTTATTGGATGTGAGGTGTCGCCAAGCTTGCTTCGGCAAATGCGTCAACAGATTGGCCATCTCATTCCCTTCCTTCTTCGATATGCCGATGTGATCCCAACACACCGATGATCCAAGCCTAATGCGGGCTTCCTCGATGTGTCCATCCGCCGGTGGCGAGGAGGCCCAAGGCGAAAAGGCGCTCAGCCACCCTGTCCCCACCAACACCCGCCCGCTGTCGCTGCTGCCCTTGCCGAGGGAGGCGCATACCTCCGAGTATGTGTCGCAACCTGACAGGGACTCTTGCATGACCGCCACCACTGCCTCCGCCTCAGCCAGCCGCGTACTCGTCAGCGTCGAGGGCGGCGTCGCCCATGTGCGGCTCAACCGGCCGGACAAGCACAACGGCGTCGATGTGGCGCTGATCGAGGAGCTGATCGCGGTGGCGCGGCGGCTCAAGCGCGACAAGTCGCTGCGGGCGGTGATCCTGTCCGGTGAGGGGCCGTCGTTCTGCGCCGGGCTCGACATCAAGGGCGTGATGGGCGGCGGGCCGCTGAAGGTGGCGCTGGCCTTCCTGCCGCTGTGGAAGCCTTGGGCCAACCGCTACCAGGTGGTCTCCATGATCTGGCGCTCGCTGTCGGTGCCGGTGATCGCGGCGATCCACGGCAACTGCTTCGGTGCCGGCATCCAGTTGGCGCTGGGGGCGGACATCCGCATCGCCGCGCCCGGCAGCCGCATCTCGGTGATGGAGGCGAAGTGGGGTCTGATCCCGGACATGGCCGGCACGGTGCTGCTGCGCGAGGTGCTGCCGCGCGACGTGGCGCTGGAGCTGACCTATACCGGCCGCATCCTCGACGCTGGCGAAGCGCAGGCGCTGGGCCTCATCACCCGCATTGCCGACGATCCGCTCGCTGCCGCCAAGGCGCTGGCGGAACAGATCGCCACCCGCTCGCCGGACTCGGTGGCCGCCGCCAAGCACCTGTTCGACGAGGCCTGGGGCAATAGCGAGTACGGTGCGCTGGCCGCCGAGCGCAAGTGGCAGCGCCGCCTGATCGGCCGTAAGAACCAGCGCGTCGCCAGTGCCCGCAATCTCGGCAAGCCGGATACGCCTTACGTGCCGCGTAGTTGGTAACACCCGGCCATGTATCGCCCCCGCAGTATCGAGAGCCACCCCGAATGGGAGCAGGCCGATCGCATCAAGTGCTACAGCATCACCGCCCATGACGGCCCGGTGATGCCGGCACCGTTCCGCGAGCGCCTGGAAGCGGTGAAGGCGGCGCGCGGCGGCGATTGGGCGCAGCGTCCGGCCTTTGCAATCTTCCATCACGGCGCCACCGGCCTCTATCTGGTGCTGGCCTGGTGGGACAACGGAAACGAGCTGTTCATCTCGGTATCGTTCAAGGGCGAGGCTGGCGACTGGGTAGAAGACCCTTCGCGTCATTCCTTCTGCCTCTACGATCTCGAAGTGATCTGGGCGGAGCGAAACTTTTACATCGAGACTCTCGACTGCACTTGCCCAGATCTCACCGCCTACCGTGGGCGCCGCTTTTCTCAAACTTCCTTCTAGCAACCCTTCAGCCAGTCGCCATGACCAGCCCTTACTCGCACCTGCTCAGCCCCCTTGATCTCGGCTTCACCAGTCTGCGTAACAGAGTCCTCATGGGCTCGATGCACACCGGCCTGGAAGACAAGGCCAAGGACTTCGACAAGCTCGCCGCCTATTTCGAGGAGCGCAGCAAGGGTGGGGTGGGGCTGATGGTCACCGGCGGCTTCGCGCCCAACTGGCAGGGCTGGCTCTCGCCGTTTGGCTCCAAGCTGTCCTCGCGCCGCGAGGTGCCGCGCCACTTGCAGGTGACCGAGGCGGTGCACCGTCACGGCGGCAAGATCGCCTTGCAGTTGCTGCACGCGGGCCGCTACAGCTACCACCCGCTGTCGGTGTCGTCGTCGGCGCACAAGTCGCCGATCAATCCCTTCAAGCCCTCGGCGCTGTCCGGCTGGGGCATCCGCCGCACCATCGCCGCCTATGCGCGCGCCGCCGAGCTGGCGCGCCAGGCGGGGTATGACGGCGTCGAGATCATGGCCAGCGAGGGCTATCTGCTCAACCAGTTCACCTGCAAGCGGGTGAACCGCCGCGACGACGAATGGGGCGGGTCCATCGAGAACCGCTGCCGCTTTCCGGTGGAGGTGGTGAAGGCGGTGCGCAAGGCGGCCGGCAAGGACTTCATCATCGTCTACCGGCTGTCGATGGCCGATCTGGTCGAGGGCGGCAATACCTGGGACGAGGTGGTCTACCAGGCCAAGGCGGTCGAGGACGCCGGCGTCACCCTGCTCAATACCGGCATCGGCTGGCACGAGGCGCGGGTGCCGACCATCGTCACCAGCGTGCCGCGCGCGGCCTTCAGCTTCCCCACGCAGCGCATCCGCAGCGAGGTGAAGATTCCGGTGATCGCCACCAACCGCATCAACACCCCGGAGGTGGCCGAGGGCCTGCTCGCCGGTGGCGTCTGCGACATGGTCAGCATGGCGCGGCCGCTGTTGGCCGACCCGGCCTTCGTCAACAAGGCGGCGGCCGGCAAGGCCGAGACCATCAATACTTGCATCGCCTGCAACCAGGCCTGTCTGGATCACGTCTTCTCGCTCAAGCGCGCGAGCTGCCTGGTCAATCCGCTGGCCTGCTACGAAACCGAGCTGGTGATGAAGCCGGTGACGCAAAAGAAAAAGCTGGCGGTGGTCGGCGCCGGGCCGGCCGGACTGGCGTTCGCCAGCTACGCGGCCGAGCGCGGTCATCAGGTGACGCTGCTGGATCAGGCCGGCGAGATTGGCGGCCAGTTCAATCTCGCCAAGCAGATCCCGGGCAAGGAGGAGTTCCACGAAACCCTGCGCTACTTCGGCGAGAAGCTGAAGAGCACCGGGGTCGATCTGAAGCTCAACACCGTCGCCAGCGTCGAGAGCCTCAAGGCCGCAGGTTATGACGAGGTGGTGCTGGCCACCGGCATCAGTCCGCGCAAGCCGGGCATCCCCGGCATCGACCACCCGAAGGCGGTGAGCTATGTCGATGTGCTGAAAGGCCGGGTGCAGATCGGCAAGAAGGTGGCGGTGATCGGCGCCGGCGGCATCGGCTTCGATGTCAGCGAATACCTGGTGCACGAGGGCGAGAGCCCGACCCTGCACCCCGAGCACTGGTACAAGGAATGGGGCGTGGATGCCACACTCACCGCCGCTGGGGCGCTGGTCGAGAAGCTACCTGCGCCGGCCGCGCGCGAGGTGTACCTGCTCCAGCGCAAGGACGAGGCCCTGGGCAAGCACCTGGGCAAGACCAGCGGCTGGGTGCACCGCACCGCGCTCAAGGACAAGCAGGTGAGGATGATCGGCGGCGTCGAGTACGAGCGCATCGACGACGCCGGCCTGCACATCAAGATCAAGGAGCAGCCGCGCACGCTGGAGGTCGATCATGTGGTGATCTGCGCCGGCCAGGAGCCGCTGCGCACGCTGCAGGCGCCGCTGGAGGCAGCCGGGGTGAAGGTGCATCTGATCGGTGGCGCCCACACTGCCGGTGAGCTGGATGCCAAGCGCGCCATCCGTCAGGCGGCTGAACTGGCCGCTGCGATTTGAGTTCGCAGTACCCCATCTGTCAGGTCGGCGAAAGCCGGCATCCGGCCCCTCGCGAGAGGGACGTTCCGTCCCCCCGCTGACCGCGCCATCCCGGTGCGAAGTCACTGAGTCAGCGGGCGAGTACTGGATTCCGGCTTGCGCCGGAATGACGCCCCCCTTCCTTCATCGGAGTCTCCCCCATGTCCACCAACGAAAAGCCCCGCCTGCTGAAGATGTGGGACCGCGCCCTGCGCCTGCCGCTGGGTCCGCGCGTGTTCACCCGCGCCTTTCAGCTCGCGGCGCCGTACTTCAGCACCCTGCCGATGCTGTTCACCCATGCCGAGCCGGGCCTGGTGCGCGCACGGCTCAAGCACGTGCGCAAGGTGCACAACCATCTCGGCACCGTGCACGCCATCGCGCTCTGCAACCTCGCCGAGGCGGTGATGGGCCTGGCGGCGGAGATCAGCATTCCCGCCAGCCACCGCTGGATTCCCAAGGGCATGACCGTCGCCTACCTGGCCAAGGCCAGGGGCACCATGCACGCCGAGGCGGTGCTGGTGCTGCCCAAGCAGCTGGCCGACAAGCAGGAGATCGCGGTGCCGGTGAGCGTGCGCGACCCCCAGGGTGTCGAGGTATTCACCGCCGAGATCCGCATCTGGGTAACCGCTAAGCCGGCAAAAAGCTGACGCTCGTCGCGCGCCGCTGAATCAGGCTTCTGCGGCAAACGAGGATGGCGTCGGAATTTTGACGCTCACCCCCCAATCCCGACTTTCCCTGGTACCAGGGCGGGATTGCGGTGGTTGACTGTCAGTTCATTTTGAACAGCCGGACGACAGCCGGTAATTTGCGGACTGCGGCGACGGACGCCGAATAAGGGAGTGGCACGGATGCGAATCACAAAATACTGGCTGATCCTGGTGATCAGCTTTCTCAGCGCCTGCGGCGGTGACCTCACCAGCCCGGACTTTTTCCCGCAGTTGAAAGGCGTGGTGGTAGACAGCGCCACCCCCACCAACTTTGACCAGATCGGCCAGACCCGGCAGTACAAGCTGCTGGCGCTGTACTCGACGCCGCCGGGCTCCAATCCGGAGTTCACCACCAAGGAAGTCACCGCTGACGCCTGGCAGAGCACCAATCCGACCGTGGCCAGCGTCAGCGCCAACGGCACCGTCACCGCCTTGCGCAATGGCGCCGCCTCGATCCGTGGCAGCTGGGGCGGCTTCACCAGCGAGCCGTTCAGCCTGAGCGTGGCCGCGCCGGTGCTGAAGAGCATCAGTCTCGACCCGGCTTCCGCTTCGGTGCCGCTGGGCCTGAGCCAGACCATCACCGCCATCGGCAGCTACCAGAAGACCGACGGCAGCACCGAAACCCACACCGTCACCGAGTTGCTCAGCTGGGTGTCCAGCGCGCCGACCGTGGCCAGCGTGCCGGAACAGGGCAGCACGGTCACCGTCAGCACCCTTCAGCAGAACGCCACGCCGGTGCAGATCAAGGCCAGTGCGGTTGCTGCCGACGGCAGCGTGGTCGAGCGCAGCGCGGCGATCACCGTGATCGCGCCGGAACTGCAGCAGGTGGTGGTACTGCGCAGCGACAACGCTGCGAGCCCGCCCTATGCGGTGCCGCGCGGTGCCAGCATCAACCTGGTCGCCAAGGGCATCTATACCGATAGCAGCAACCCGCGCGACATTCCCGGCACGGTGAGCTGGAGTTCTTCCGACCCCGCCGCCACCGTGCTGGCGCTGAGCAACCAGCCCAACGGTTCGGTCGATGTGAAGGGCGTCAGCCTGGGCTCGGCGACGGTGACCGCGACCACCACCAAGAACGATGGCGTCAGCACCGTCAGCAGCGCGCCCGCCAACGTCACCGTTGGGGCCGCCGTGCTGCAATCGCTGGACGGTGCCCGGATCACCCCGGTCCCGGCCAACGTCGCCATCGACGCCAGCCTGCAACTGAATGTCGTCGGAAAGTACACCGACGGCACCGAGGCCATCGTGCCGGCCAGCGAGCTGAACTGGACCTCCTCCAACACCGGCATTGCCACCGTCAGCGCCACTGGCGTGGCGCTCGGCAAGGTGCAGGGCTCGGCGGTGGTCACCGCCACCCTCAAGACCGCCCCGAGCAGCGGCGCCGGCAGCGTCTCCACCACGCTGACAGTGACCGACGCCATCTGCACCGGCCCCTTGCTGGCCACCCAGGGCGCGACCGTGTCCAGCTATACGCTGCCGCTGCTCTGCCTGGCCTGCACGGTCAGCGACGAGACCTCGGCCATCGACAACGACCTGAGCACCTACGCCGGGCTCAACGTCAACCTCGGTCTGCTGGGTGGCTACGCGGAGCTGAAAGTGACCGCGCCGCTGCAGGTACCGATCACCGCCGAAGGCCAGCGCGCCGGCTTCATCATCAGCCGCCCGCCCGGTCAGCTGCTGTCGCTGGCCCTGCTCGGCGCGGTGACCATCGACACCCTGGACGCCAGCGACAACGTGGTGGAAACGGCGGTGACCTTCGATGGCCTGCGCCTGACCCTGCTGGGGGCCTACATCATCGGCCAGGACGCCTACGTGCTGTCGATGCCGGTGACCAAGCCCTACAACAAGCTGCGCTTGCAGATGAATGCCGGCGTGGCGACGCTGGCGCAGTCGCTGCGGGTCAACTCCTCCTGCGCAGTGGCCAGTCAGTAAGGCCAGCCACGCGGAACAAGAAGGGCGCTTCGGCGCCCTTTTTGTTGCCCGCTGTCCGGCTGCGACCTCAGCGTGGCAGCAGCCGCAGCAAGAGGGCGCAGCCAGCGCCCCAGGCGGCATTCAGCAGCAGCGCACCGATCATGATCTTGGGATCGCCACCAGCGGCCATGGCCATGCCCTTGGCCGGCATCACCAGCATCCAGGCCACCACGCTGGGGCCGAGCGCGCCGAGCAGGGTCCACAGCAACCAGTAGCGGCTGCCACGGGCTTCCTGGATCAGCCAGGCGAGGGCAATCGCCCAGAGTCCGCCGAAGAAGGCGAGGGAGACCACCGCCGGTACGCCGAACGGTGGCACCGGCGCGAAGTTCCAGGGCGCGCGCGGCGAACTGCCCAGCCGGTGCAGCAACCAGAGTAGGCCCTGATGGAAGGCGAGCGTTGAGGCAAACCCGGCGGCAAAGCTCTTGAGAAATTGCATATCCGATGCTCCAAGCGATAAACGCCTATAATCCGCGCCGTTTTTCCAGGGCCAGTGACAAATCATGTCGAGTGCCCGCTACGCGCGAGGCGCTCCTAATGTCTGCTGAAACCCCAGTGCCCGTCGAGGGCGCTACTCTCACTTTTGCTGCTCTCGGCCTGCCGGCTCCCCTGCTCGAAGCCCTCGCGGCGGTCGGTTACGAAACCCCGTCGCCGATCCAGGCGGCCACCATCCCGCATCTGCTCACCGGCCGTGACGTGCTCGGCCAGGCGCAGACCGGCACCGGCAAGACCGCCGCCTTCGCGCTGCCGCTGCTGGCGCGCATCGACGCCACCCTGGCCAAGCCGCAGGCGCTGATCCTGGCGCCGACCCGCGAGTTGGCGATCCAGGTCGCCGAGGCCTTGCAGAAGTACGCCGCCCGGCTGCCGGGCTTCCATGTGCTGCCGATCTACGGTGGCCAGAGCTACCAGCCGCAGCTGGCGGCGCTCAAGCGCGGCGTGCACGTGATCGTCGGCACGCCGGGCCGCGTCATCGACCACCTGGATCGCGGCAGCCTCAAGCTCGACCAGCTCAAGACCCTGGTGCTTGACGAGGCCGACGAGATGCTGCGCATGGGCTTCATCGACGATGTCGAGAAGATCCTGCAGCAGACCCCGGCGGAGAAGCAGGTGGCGCTGTTCAGCGCCACCATGCCGCCGCCGATCAAGCGCATCGCCAGCACCTACCTGCGCGAGCCGGCCGAGGTCAGCATCGCCGCCTCGACCAAGACCGCGACCACGGTGCGCCAGCGCTGCCTGATCGTCAGCCCGCACGCCAAGCTCGATGCGCTCACCCGCATCCTGGAAGTCGAACCCTTCGACGGCCTGATCATCTTCACCCGCACCAAGATCGCCACCGAGGAGCTGGCCGACAAGCTGTCGGCGCGCGGCTATTCGGCGGCGGCGCTCAACGGCGACATCCAGCAGCAGCAGCGCGAGCGCACGGTCAACAAGCTCAAGGACGGCGGCCTCGACATCGTCGTCGCCACCGACGTGGCGGCGCGCGGCCTCGACGTTGAGCGGGTCAGCCACGTCATCAACTATGACGTGCCCACCGACCCGGAAAGCTATGTGCACCGCATCGGTCGCACCGGCCGTGCCGGTCGCGAGGGTGACGCCATCCTGTTCATCTCGCCGCGCGAGCGCGGCCTGCTGAAGATGATCGAGCGCACCACCCGCAAGCACATCGAGATGATGGGCCTGCCCAGCGACTCGGCGATCAACGCCAAGCGCACCGCCAAGTTCCAGGCGCAGGTGGTGGATACCCTCAAGCAGACCGCCAAGCTGACGCCGATGCGCGAGCTGGTGGCGCAGCTCGAACAGGAGCTGGGCCGGGAACAGGGTGCCTCCCTGCACGAGATCGCCGCCGCGCTGGCGCTGATGGCGCAGGGCGGCAAGAGCCTGCTGCTGAGTGGCGACAGCGCGCCGGCGCAGACCGTGCGCGAACACTCCTTCGACCGCAGCCCTCGCCCAGGCCACGCCGGCGAGCGCAGCAGCCGGCCGGAGTCGTTCAGCAAGAAGCCGTTCCGCAAGGACGAGGGCAGCACCGGCGAGCGCCCCAGCTTCAAGCCGCCGTTTGCCGGCGCCGAGGAGCGTCCCAGCTTCCGGCCACCCGCGCCGCCCATCTCGCGTAGCGAAGGTGCTGCCAAGCCCTTCCGCGAGCGTCCGGCTTTCGCCGACCGTGACGAGGCGCCGCGCGCCAAGCGCCCGGCCAAGTCCGACGAGGGCATGGAGACCTTCCGCATTGAGGTCGGCCACCAGCACGGCGTGCTGCCGAAGAACATCGTCGGCGCCATCGCCAACGAGGCCGACATCGAAAGCAAGTACATGGGCCGCATCGACATCCGCGACGATCACAGTCTGATCGACCTGCCGGAAGGCATGCCCAAGGAAGTGTTCGAGAAGCTCAAGAAGGTCTGGGTCGCCGGCCAGCGGCTGAGCATCAGCCGGGTGAAGGCGGGCGAGGGCGAGAAGCCGGCCTACAAGAAGAGCTTCAGCAAGCCCAAGCCCCGTTACGAGGGCTGAGCCCGACCAAGCCCCCGGCCGGCAAATCCTGGCCGGGGGCGGTGGCTGCTCAAGAAGTCTCCCCGGCCGAAGAAAATCCTTTTCTGTCAATCAGATAGCAGGTCCGATCCCGGCCTTGTCACACAGCGTCTGTGCGCGCCTACGGCGCCGGACTGCCTCCGGGTGCGAGCCAATCCCGTAGTGCACGGCATGACCAGCAAGCCGGCCCGCCGGGCCTCCCGTCGCAGCGCAACATACTCCCCCGTATCGTCCGGCCGGACGATGCGGTAATCTCGCGCACCTCAATTTTCCCTTCCCATCCACCTTTCACTTTTTGGAGCATTAACCATGGGTCAGTACAACGCCCCGCTGCGCGATATGCAGTTTGTCCTGCACGAGCTGCTCAACGTCGAAGCCGAGCTGAAGGCGATGCCGGCGCACGAGAGCCTCGACGCCGACACCATCAACTCCATCGCCGAGGAAGCCGCCAAGTTCACCCAGAACGTGACCTTCCCGCTCAACCAGAGCGGCGACGAGGAAGGCTGCCACCACGACAAGGCCACCGGCGACGTCAAGGCGCCCAAGGGCTTCAAGGAGGCCTACGCCCAGTACGTGGAAGCCGGCTGGCCGGCGCTGGCCTGCGACCCCGAGTTCGGCGGCCAGGGCCTGCCGGAAGTGGTCAACAACGTGCTGTACGAAATGCTCAACAGCGCCAACCAGGCCTGGACCATGTACCCCGGCCTCACCCACGGCGCCTACGCCGCGCTGCTGGCGCACGGCACCCCGGAGCAGAAGGCCGCCTACCTGCCGAAGATCGTCTCCGGCCACTGGACCGGCACCATGTGCCTGACCGAGTCGCACTGCGGCACCGACCTCGGCCTGCTGCGCACCAAGGCCGAACCGAACGGCGACGGCAGCTATGCCCTGAGCGGCCAGAAGATCTTCATCTCCGCCGGTGAGCACGACCTCGCCGAGAACATCATCCACCTGGTGCTTGCCCGCCTGCCGGACGCGCCGGTCGGCACCAAGGGCATCAGCCTGTTCATCGTGCCCAAGTTCATTCCCAACGCGGACGGCTCCATCGGTGCCCGCAACGGCATCAAGTGCGGCGCCATCGAGCACAAGATGGGCATCCACGGCAACGCCACTTGCGTGATGAACCTGGACGGCGCCACCGGCTGGCTGGTCGGCGAGCCGAACAAGGGCCTCAACGCCATGTTCGTGATGATGAACGGCGCCCGCCTCGGCGTCGGCATGCAGTCCCTGGGCCTGGCCGAAGTGGCGTACCAGAACTCCCTGGCCTATGCCAAGGACCGTCTGCAGATGCGCTCGCTGACGGGCCCCAAGGCCAAGGACAAGCCGGCCGACCCGATCATCGTCCACCCGGACGTGCGTCGCATGCTGCTGACCCAGAAGGCCCACGTCGAAGGCGCGCGCGCCTTCGCCTACTGGTCCGGCCTGATGCTCGACAAGGAGCACAACCACCCGGACGAGAAGGTGCGCAAGGACGCCGCCGACCTGATGGCCCTGCTGACCCCGATCGTCAAGGGCTTCATCACCGAGTACAGCTACATCAGCACCACCATGGGCATGCAGGTCTACGGCGGCCACGGCTACATCAAGGAGTGGGGCATGGAGCAGTACGTCCGTGACGCCCGCATCAACATGATCTACGAGGGCACCAACGGCATCCAGGCGCTGGACCTGCTCGGCCGCAAGGTGCTGTCCGACATGGGCGCCAAGCTGATGAAGTTCGGCAAGCTGGTCACCGAGCTGGTGAAGGCCGAGGCCGGCAACGAGGCCATGAAGGAATTCACCGGCCCGCTCGCCGAGCTGGGCACCGAAGTCCAGAAGGTCACCATGGAAATCGGCCAGAAGGCGATGAAGAACCCGGACGAGGTCGGTGCCGCCTCGGTGCCCTACCTGCACCTGGTCGGTCACTTCGTGTATGCCTACTTCTGGGCGCGCATGGCCAAGATCGCGCTGGAGAAGCAGGACCAGGGCGAGTTCTACAAGACCAAGCTCGCCACCGCGCGCTTCTACTTCGCCAAGCTGCTGCCGGAAACCGCGATGAACCTGAAGCAGATCCGTGCCGGCGCCGACACGCTGATGGCGCTGGATGCCGCCAACTTCTAAGTCTTCGCGCTGTGCCAAAAGGCCGGTCTCTGACCGGCCTTTTTTATTGCCCCTGCGGCGGCGCTGCGGATCAACGCCGCCCGGCGCGGCTCAGTGCAGCGGCGCGCTCGCAGCCGAAGCAGGACCGGATCGCGGCCGCAGCAGCAGGCCACCCAGCAGGGCCGCCAGGGCGGTGAACCCGGCGCCGATCAGGAAGGCCAGCAGATAGCCCTGGTGCAGGGCACTCACCGCCTCGACGCCATCGGCGCGCAGGCCGGCAGTGCGGGCATCGGCGACGCTGGCCAACACCGCCAGACCCAGGGCGCCACCGAGCATGAAGCTGGTGTTGACGATGCCGGAGGCGAGGCCGGAATCGCTTTCCTCGACATCACCCATTGCCGCCAGCAGCAAGGGGTTGAAGGCGAGGCCGGCGCCCAGGCCCAGCAGCAGCATGCCGGGCAGCACGTCGATCCAGAAATTGCCGGCCTGCGGCGCCCGCGCGAACAGCAGCAGGCCGAGCGTGCCCAGCGCCAGGCCCAGCCAGACCGGATGGCGCTGGCCATAACGCATCACGATCCAGGCCGAGAGGCCCAGCGAGAAGGCGGCCATGATCAGGTCGGCGGGCACGAAGGCCAGGCCGACTTCCAGCGGGCTGTAGCCCAGCACCAGTTGCAGGTAGAGCGCGGACAGAAAGAACCAGGCGAACATCCCCGCTGACCACAGCACGCCGATGACATTGGCGGTGGCGAGATTGCGCAGCCGGAACAGGCCCAACGGCATCAGCGGCTGGGCGACCCGAGATTCGATCCACAGGAACAGCGCCAGCAGCAGCGCCGCCAGCCCGAGCAGGCCCAGGGTCTGCACCGACAGCCAGCCCAGCTGGTTGCCGTTGACCACCGCGTACACCGCCAGCATCAGGGCGCCGGTGACGGTGACTGCACCGCCCATGTCCAGGCGCTGCGGCGCGCCGTCCGCGCGTTCGTCGGCCGGCAGCAGGCGTCGGCTGAGCAGGTAGACGGCGATGCCGATCGGCAGGTTGACCAGAAAGATCGAGCGCCAGCTCAGGGTTTCGGTGAGCACGCCGCCGAGCAGGGCACCGATGCTGCCGCCGGCGGCGCAGACGAAGCCGTAGACGCCCATGGCCTTGGCGCGTTCGTCCGGCTCGGTGAACAGCTTGGTGATCAGCGACAGCGCGACGGCGGTGATCACCGCGCCGCCGATGCCTTGCGTGGCGCGGGCGGCAACCAGCAAGGTCTGACTGGCGGCCAGGCCGCAGGCCAGGGAGGCGAGGGTGAACAGCGTCAGCCCGAGCAGGAACAGCCTTCGTTGCCCGTAGAGATCGCCCAGCCGCCCACCCAGCAGCAGCAGGCCGCCGAAGGTGAGCATGTAGGCGTTCACCACCCAGACCAGATCGGTTTCGCTGAAGCCGAGATCGGCCTTGATCGAGGGCAGGGCGACGGTGACGATGGTGGTGTCGAGCACGATCATCAGCACGCCCAGGCAGAGGACGTAGAGGGCCAGCCAGCGGCTGCGGGGGCTCATGAGTGGTGTTCCGGGCAGGCGGTCAATGGGTAGCCGGGGTCGGGTGACTTCAGGCCAGCAGTTGCTGGAGCTCCACGGCCTCCAGGTTGCGCCAGTAGCCGAGTTGCAGCTTGCCCAGCTGGATGTTGACGAAGCGCTCGCGCCGCAGCTGCCGCACCTCGTAGCCGAAGTGCTCGCACATGCGGCGGATCTGGCGGTTGAGTCCCTGGGTGAGCACGATGCGGAAGCTGTACTGATCCACCCGCCAGGCCTCGCAGGGCTTGGTGGTGGTGGCCAGTTCCGCCAGCCGCACGCCGCGCCGCAGGCCAGCGAGAAAGCTCTCGCTCACCGGCCTATCGACGGTGACCACGTACTCCTTCTCGTGCTCGTGCTCCTCGCGCAGCAGGCGGTTGACGATGTCGCCGTCGCTGGTGAGCAGGATCAGGCCCTCGCTGTCCTTGTCGAGGCGGCCGATGGGAAAGATGCGCTGCTCGTGGCCGATGAAGTCGATGATGTTGTCGCGCACCCGCGCCTCGGTGGTGCAGGTCACGCCCACCGGCTTGTTGAAAGCGATGTAGACATGCGCCTGCTCGCGGGCACCGACCGGCGCGCCATCGACGGTCACCAGATCGCCGTCCTCCACCGGGGTGCCCAGCGTGGCGATACGGCGATTGACGGCGACGCGGCCGGATTCGATCCAGGCATCCGCCTCGCGGCGGGAACAGAGACCTTTTTCGCTGAGGAATTTATTGAGACGCACGACGATGATCTGGCGGTGGACCCGGCCGATGAGTATCGGTCACCGGCCGGGACGCTGACCACTGGCTCAGCGCCGACGCACTCGCCGCCGCAGGCCGGCACCAGCCAGGAACAGCAGACTGGCCAGCAGCGGCCAACCGCCGCCGGAACTGCCGTCGGAAGGCTTGCCCGGTGTGCCCGGAGGGGAGTCGGTTGATTTCGCGATGGCGAAGTCGGCGTCGGAAATATCGAAGAAGACGTTGTCGTGACACTTCACCTTCAGACGGGCCGTTTCGCTGGCGCTGTCAGCGGGCAGGGTGATGGCTTCCGAACCGTCGTTGGCCGTTGCACGGAGCAGGGTGATGGGGAAGCTCTGGCCGCCGTCGGTGGACAGCAGCAGATCGACGCTGGAGCAGGAGATGGGGGCGAGATCGGTGCCAGCGACATCCCAGGTCACCGGCAGGCTCATGCCGGTCTTGTAGCTGCCGCCACCATTGGCCTCGGTCAACTGGAACGGACCCGCGTCAACGACGTGAAAGACCAGGTCGGCGCTGGCGACGCCACCGGCTTCAGGCGTTTCAGCGCTACCACCATGGCTGGTGGCCACCCGGTTGTCGCGGACGATCAGGCGAAAGTTCAGGTCGCGAGGGCCGTCCGGCAGACGCTCGCCGATGGTGTGGCTGCCGCTGAGCAGGTCCGATGGCTGCGGGAACACCCGGGTCGGCGACGCCGTCGGCGGGAAGCTGCGGAACAACGGGGCCGTCGCGTCCGGCAGATCAGGGGAGCCGGCGGCGCCGAGGTCGAACTGCTCCCATTGGTAAGTGAGCGCGTCGCCGTCGGCATCGGTGGCGCTGCCGGTCAGTTCGAACGGCGTCTGCTTGGGAATGCTGAAGCCGCCTTCGCCGGTCGAGACTTCCGGCGCGTGGTTGGCGGTGGGGCTGATCACCGCGCAGTCGTTGCCGGTGTCGTCGCGGGTGTAGGCGACGATCTCGTCGAAGCTGGCCGCGTGGAAGGTGTCGATGCTGTGTGGCGCGAGGTCGTCGTCACCGCAAATGCCGGCGTAGGCCATGATCGTGACCCCGCTGCCCGGCTCGTAGGCGGTGCCGGCGTTGCGATTGCCGCCGCCGCAGGCTCCGGTCTCGCTGTTGAAGGTGTGGTTGGCGCCGAACTGATGGCCCATTTCATGGGCAACGTAGTCGATGTAGTAGCCATCGCCCACCGGCTCCGACAGGCCGGTGACGCCCTGGCCCTTGCCGGTGAAACTGCAAACCACGCCGAGGCCGGCGACGCCACCGCCACCCGTGCTGGCGACATGGCCGACATCGTAGTTGGCGTTGCCGATCAGGGTGCTGATCACGGCCGTGTTCACCGCCAGCATCTCCAGGCCGAAGCGGTCGGCATAGGGGTCGAGGATGCGACTGGTGAAGATGATCCGGTCTTCGTTCTCCACCAACTGCAGGCGAATGCCCAGTTCGCGCTCGTAGACGCTGGTGACGCGGTTGACGACATTCACGATTTCCGCCAGCACCTTGGCCTTGTCCGGCCCAAGCGTGGTCAGGTTGCCGTCGGGGTCGTGGAAGCGCGAATACTCGCCATCGGCCGCGAAGGCGAGCCGGTAGGTACGCAGCTCGCCGGCAATGCTGACGCCCTTCGACGCCGCCTTGCTGGCCCAGGCCGCGCCCTTGGCGCGACGGGCGGCGATCTGCGCCGGCTCGGCCAGCAGTTGATCGGCCGGGAACCCGGCGCGGCGCGGCAGATCACGCTTGAAGTAGCTGAGGTAGTTGGCCGTCTCACCGCGGGAATGGGGGTCGATGAATATCTGCCCCTGAGGCGAGAAGATCATGCCGTGCAGACCGCGCGGACCGATGTCGAAACGGCCGGTGGTGCCGGGTTCGTCGAGGCTGCTACCGGCGTAGGTCCGAATCTCCGGATAGCGGGCGGCGAGCCCCGGCGCCATCACCGCCGTTTCGACCATGCGGAAGCGCTGACTGCGGCCGTCCGGCATCGGCAGGCTGATCACCGTGCTCGACGCCCGGCCCTCGGCCGGTGCGGTCGCCAATTGGCTGCGCAGCCCGCTGTAGTCGATGGCGAAGCTGCGCGCCACGCGGGGGACGATCAAGCGCTCGCCAACCGGGGTGATGGCTGACGACGCGACGTCTTTCCAGAGCCGGGACTCCGGTGCGGCAAGGACTGGCACAGACAGAGTGAAAACTAGCAGCAGGCTGCCGGCCAGGAGTGTGGTCGTCGAGTGGGGCATGGCGCCTTTGGAGGGGTTGGAGCGGGGTATGCCGCCAGTCCCGAGGGTGAAGCAAACACGATGCCATCGTCAGGTCGCGTCCGCTCGCCCCGGAAGCAGCAACGCCCCGATGGCGGGCGAGCCGGGCGACAACAGGCGCTTACAGCGCGGTCGCGCAGGCTGAAGCCGAGGCCCAAGCCCAGTGAAAGTTGTAGCCGCCCAACCAACCGGTGACATCCACCACCTCGCCGATGAAGTGCAGCCCCGGCGCGCGCTTCGACTCGAAGCTGGTGGACGACAGCTCGCGGGTATCGACGCCGCCTAGGGTGACTTCGGCGGTGCGATAGCCCTCGGTACCGTTGGGGCTGATTGGCCAGGCGTGCAGGGCGGCGGCGATAGCCTTGCGCTCGGCCGGGATCAGCTGGCGCATCAGCTTGTTGGCCGGCGTGTGCAGTTCGGCAAAGCGCTGGGCGAAGCGCTTGGGGAACAGATCACCGAGCACCGTGCGCAGCTCGGACGCCGGTCGGGCCTGCTGCTGCTCGGCCAGCCAGCTCTCGGCCTCGCCCTGCGGGAACAGGTCGATGCGCAGCGGCTCGCCTGGCTGCCAGTAGTTGGAGATCTGCAAGATCGCCGGGCCGGAGAGGCCGCGATGGGTGATCAGCAGCTGGTTGCGGAAGCTCATCCTGCCGGCGCTGGCCTCGACCGGCAGTGCCAGGCCGGAGAGATCGTTCCATTGCTCCAGCGGTTTGCCGGAAAGCGTCAGCGGCACCAGCCCGGCCCGTGTCGCCAGCACGCTGTGCCCTAACTGCCGCGCCAGCCGGTAGCCGAAGTCGCTGCCGCCCAGCGTGGGGATCGACAGGCCACCGCTGGCGACCACCAGTTTGCTAGCGGTGTAGCGGCCCTGCGCGGTCTGCACCCGATAGCCGCCGTCGATGGCGTCCACCGACTCGGCGGCGGCACTGGTCAGGAGACGCACACCGGCCGCCGCGCATTCGTCCAGCAGCATCTGCAAAATCTGCTTGCTGGAGTCGTCGCAGAACAGCTGGCCCAGCTCCTTCTCGTGATAGGCGATGCCGTGCTTATCGACCAGGGCGATGAAGTGCTCGGGCCGGTAGCGGGCCAGCGCCGACTTGCAGAAGTGCGGATTGGCCGAGAGATAGTTGGCCGGGCCGACTTCGAGATTGGTGAAATTGCAGCGCCCGCCGCCGGACATCAGGATCTTCTTGCCGGGCTTGTTGGCGCTTTCCAGCACCAGCACCCGCAGGCCGCGCTGGCCGGCGCTGAAGGCGCAGTACAGGCCGGCGGCCCCGGCGCCGAGGATGAGAACGTCGTAGTCCATCAGGGCGCAGGAAGCTGGTCGAGCAGAGCCAGGGCGGCAGAGGACAGGGTGCGCTTCTCGTGCCAGACCACGCCCAGCTCGCGTTCCAGCGCCAGCTCGCGGATCGGCAGGGCGATCAGATCCTGATCGAGCATGGAACGCGGCAGCACGCTCCAGCCCAGGCCGATCATCACCAGCATCTTCAGGGTTTCCAGGTAGTTGGTGGCCAGGCGGATGCGCGGCGTCAGGCCGTGGCGGGTGAGCGCCGCAGTGACGATGCGGTGGGTGTAGGTGGCCTCGTCGGGCAGCACCGCCGGATGTTCGGCGAGGTCAGCCAGCTCCGGCTTCTTGAGCCCCGCCAGCGGATGCGCTGGCGCCACCACCACCGACAGCGGGTCGGGCCAGACCAGGCGCGATTGCAGATGCGCCAGCGGCTGGGTGGGCAGGGTGACGATGCCCAGTTCCAGCTTGCCGGCCAGCACTGCCTCGCAGGCGACTTCCGAGTCCATGAACTGGATGTCGAGATCGACGTCCGGATAGGCCAGGGTGTAGGCACGCAACACCGGCGGCAGGCGGTGCAGACCAATGTGATGGCTGGTGCCGATCGACAGCCGGCCCTCGACCTTTTCCGACAGCTGCGAGAGCGCGCGACGGCCGTCCTCGATGTCCGCCAGCGCCCGCCGCGCATAGGGCAGCAGGGCGCGGCCGGCGTCGGTCAGGGTCACCTGCCGGCCGACCCGGTCGAACAGGCTGCGGCCCAACTGCGCCTCCAGCGTCGCGATGCGCTTGCTGACCGCCGGTTGCGACAGAAACAGCCGCTCCGCAGCCTTGGAAAACGAGGCGGTGTCGGCGACTTCCAGAAAGGCGGCCAGGGCTTGGGTATCCATGCCGTTGATTATGCCTTAGCGGCATCAACTTCATGACAACGATTCATTGGCGTTATGCGACTGCGGCGCATAGGATGCGCGGCGTTCGATACCCCCCGCGAGGTCCGCCATGTCCGCCAGCCAGCCCCAGACCCTGTACGACAAGCTGTGGGAGGCCCACGTGGTGCGCTCCGAGCCGGACGGCACGGCGCTGCTCTACATCGACCGCCATCTGGTGCACGAAGTCACCAGCCCGCAGGCCTTCGAGGGCTTGCGCGACGCCGGCCGTTTGCCCTGGAAGCGCCTGGCCAATCTGGCGGTGCCCGACCACAACGTGCCGACCACCGACCGCGCCGCCGGCATCGCCGACCCGATCTCGCGCGAGCAGGTCGATGCGCTGGACCGCAACGTCAAGCACTTCAACGTGCCCTACATCCCGCTGGCCGACCTGCGCCAGGGCATCGTCCACGTCGTTGGCCCCGAGCAGGGCGCGACCCTGCCGGGCATGACCGTGGTCTGCGGCGATAGCCACACCGCCACCCACGGCGCCTTCGGGGCGCTGGCCTTCGGCATCGGCACCAGCGAGGTCGAGCATGTGCTGGCCACCCAGTGCCTGGTGCAGAAGAAGAGCAAGTCGCTGCTGATCCGGGTCAACGGCCATGTCGGTCCGGGCGTCACCGCCAAGGACATCGTGCTGGCGATCATCGGCCGTATCGGCACTGCCGGCGGCACCGGCTACACCATCGAGTTCGCCGGCGAGGCGATTGCGGCGCTGTCGATGGAAGGCCGCATGACCGTCTGCAACATGGCCATCGAGGCCGGTGCCCGCGCCGGCCTGATCGCGGTGGACGACACCACCATCAACTACGTGCAGGGCCGCCCGCTGGCGCCCAAGCCCGAGCACTGGCAGCAGGCGGTGAGCTGGTGGAAGACCCTGCATTCCGACGCCGGGGCCAAGTTCGACCGCGTGGTCGAGCTGGACGCCAGCGCCATCCAGCCGCAGGTCACCTGGGGCACCAGCCCGGAGATGGTGGTGTCGGTCGATGGCCGGGTGCCCGACCCGGCGCAGGAGGCCGATGCGGTCAAGCGCGGCGGCATGGAAAAGGCTCTGGCTTACATGGGCCTGAAGGCCGGCACCGCGATCGGCGACATCGCCATCGACAAGGTGTTCATCGGCAGCTGCACCAATGCCCGCATCGAGGATCTGCGCGCCGCCGCCAGCGTGGTGCGCGGCAAGTCCAAGGCCGCCAACGTCAAGCTGGCGCTGGTGGTGCCGGGCTCCGGCCTGGTGAAGCAGCAGGCCGAGCAGGAAGGCCTGGACGCGATCTTCAAGGCCGCCGGCTTCGAGTGGCGCGAGGCCGGCTGCTCGATGTGCCTGGGCATGAACGACGACCGCCTGGCGCCCGGCGAGCGCTGCGCCTCGACCAGCAACCGCAACTTCGAAGGCCGCCAGGGCGCCGGTTCGCGCACCCATCTGGTCAGCCCGGCGATGGCGGCGGCGGCGGGCATCGCCGGCCATTTCGTCGACGTGAGAACCCTGTAGGAGCGGGCTTGCCCGCGAGCTTCTTCGCACCTTTCCCAACACCCGGTCGCGGGCAAGCCCGCTCATACGGAGAACCCTATGGAAGCTTTCACCGTCCTCACCAGCCCGGCACTGCCGCTGGACCGCGCCAATGTCGATACCGACGCGATCATCCCCAAGCAGTACCTGAAGTCGATCTACAAGTCCGGCTTCGGCCAGTATCTGTTCGACGACTGGCGCTATCTGGACGCCGGTGACCTGTCGATTCCGGTCAGCAGTCGCCGCCCCAACCCGGAGTTCGTGCTCAACCAGCCGCTGCACCGGGGTGCGAAGCTGCTGCTGGCGCGCGAGAACTTCGGCTGCGGCTCCTCGCGCGAGCACGCGGTCTGGGCGCTGGCCGACTACGGCTTCCGCTGCGTGATCGCGCCCAGCTTCGCCGACATCTTCTTCAACAACTGCTTCAAGAACGGCGTGCTGCCGGTGCAACTGCCGGCCGACACCGTCGAGGCGCTGTTCCAGGCGGTCGCGGCCGATCCGAAGCTGGAAGTGACCATCGACCTCGCCGCCCAGAAGGTGCAGTGGAACCGCGCCGAAGCCGCCTTCAGCATCGACCCCTTCCGCAAGGATTGCCTGCTGCGCGGTCTCGACGAGATCGGCCTGACCCTGGAACATGCGGACGCCATCCGGGTCTACGAGGCGCAGCGCGCCAAGTCGGCGCCCTGGCTGTTCTCCTAAGTTCTCCGCCCAGGACCTGCCCATGCGCCTCTCCGCCCTGCTTGCCGCTCTGCTGCTGGTTTCCACCGCGCAGGCGGCGCCGCCCGCCAGCTGGACGCTGACCGGCCTCGACCAGCCGCAGTCGGCGGTCTATGCCAGCCAGCAGAAGCTGATCTACGTCGCTAACGTCGATGGCGAGTTGCTGGGCAAGGACGGCAAGGGCTATCTCAGCCAGGTGTCGCCGGAAGGCCGGCTACTGAAGAAGCGCTGGCTGGGCGGCCTCAATGCACCCAAGGGCCTGGGCTACTACTACGGCCTGCTCTACGTCGCCGACCTCGACGAGCTGCTGGAAATCGACACCGGCAACGGCCGGGTCAAGCGCCGCTTCAAGGCCAGCGGAACGCGCTCGCTGAGCGATGTCGCGGTGGCCAGCAACGGCGTGGTCTACGTCTCCGACGCCCAGGGCAATGCCATCTGGCGGCTGTCCGGCGACAGCTTCAGCCAGATCGTCAAGAACGCCGACCTGCAAACCCCACACGGTCTGGTGCTCGACAAGGGCCAGCTGGTGGTCGCCAGCTGGGGCCGGGAAGCGCAGGGCGAGACCCCGGCCGAGCAGAGCTGGCTGCAAGCCGTCGACCTCGACAGCCGCGCCGTCCAGCCGCGCTTCGCGCCGATCCCGTTCGGCAACCTCGATGGCCTGGCCGCAGACGGCAAGGGCGGCTACTACGTCAGCGATTTCGCGCTCGGCAACCTCTTCCATGTTGCCGCCGACGGCGAGGTGCGCCTCTGGCTGCCGCTGGAACAGGGCATTGCCGACCTCGCCATCCTGCCCGGCAAGGGCCTGCTGGTTCCCAACCTGAGCGCCGGCACGCTCAGCCTCTATCCCCTCGACAAGCCATAAAGCTCACGCAATGACTGCCAAGATTCTGCTGCTCCCCGGTGATGGCCTCGGCCCCGAAGTGGTCGCTGAAGCCGAGAAGGTGCTCGCCGCCCTGCGTGACCGCCACGGTCTCGACGTGAGCTGGGAGTACGGCCTGATCGGCGGCGCCGGTTACGACGCCCACGGCGAACCGCTGCCCGCCGTCACCCTGGAGAAGGCGCGCGGCGCCGATGCCATCCTGCTCGGCGCCGTCGGCGGTCCCAAGTACGACACCCTGCCCAAGGACAAGCGCCCGGAGCGCGGCCTGCTCGGCATCCGCGCCGCGCTCGGCCTCTACGCCAACCTGCGTCCGGCGCTGCTCTACAAGGAGCTGGCCGGCGCTTCTTCGCTGAAGCCCGAACTGGTGGCCGGTCTGGACATCCTGATCGTCCGCGAGCTGACCGGCGGTATCTACTTCGGCAAGCGCAGCAGCGCCGTGGTCGAGAACTATTCGGTGGGCAGCCACACCGTCGCCCAGGCGCGCGTCGCCAGCGACACCGAGGCTTATTCCGACTTCGAGATCGAGCGCATCGTCCGCACCGCCTTCGAGGCCGCGCGCCTGCGCAACAAGAAGCTCTGCTCGGTGGACAAGGCCAATGTGCTGGAGTCCAGCCAGCTCTGGCGCGAGGTGGTGCTGGAAGTGGCGAAGGACTATCCCGATGTCGAGGTTTCCCACCTCTACGTCGACAACGCCGCCATGCAGCTGGTGCGCGCGCCCAAGCAGTTCGACGTGATCGTCACCAACAACATCTTCGGCGACATCCTGAGCGACATCGCCGCCCAGCTCACCGGCTCGATCGGCATGCTGCCCTCGGCCTCGATGAACGCGCAGGGGCAGGGGCTCTACGAACCCATCCATGGCAGCGCGCCGGACATCGCCGGCAGGGGCATCGCCAATCCGCTGGCGACCCTCCTGTCGCTGGCCATGCTGCTGCGCTATTCGCTCAAGCGTGGCGATCTCGCCGACAAGCTCGAGCAGGCGGTGCAGCAGGTACTGGCTTCGGGCCTGCGCACCGGCGACATCGCCGCCCCGGGCGAGGCCAAGGTCGGTACCCAGGCCATGGGCGACGCAGTCATCGCGCGCCTTTAACTCACAAGGTCATTCCCGCGAAAGCGGGGATCCAGTCCTCCAGCGGAGTGCCCCCGCATCACTACTGGATCCCCGCTTGCGTGGGAATGACGAATCTCCTTAAAAGGCTTCGTAGCTTCAGGAAACACAATAATGTTGAAGGTCGGATTTGTCGGTTGGCGCGGCATGGTCGGTTCCGTGCTGATGCAGCGCATGCAGGAAGAGCGCGACTTCGCGTTGATCGAGCCGCAGTTCTTCACCACCAGCAATGTCGGCGGCCAGGCGCCCGCCATCGGCAAGGACTCGCCAGCGCTGCAGAACGCCAACGACCTCAAGGCGCTGGCCGCACTCGACGTGATCGTCTCCTGCCAGGGCGGCGACTACACCAGCGCCGTCTACGGCCCGCTGCGCGCGGCCGGCTGGAAGGGTTACTGGATTGACGCCGCCTCGACCCTGCGCATGCAGGATCACGCGGTGATCGTCCTCGACCCGGTCAACCGCGAGGTGATCGACCGCGCGCTCGACGCCGGCACCAAGGACTACATCGGCGGCAACTGCACGGTGAGCCTGATGCTGATGGCGCTCGGCGGCCTGTTCCGCGAGGGCCTGGTCGAATGGCTGAGCGCGATGACCTACCAGGCCGCCTCCGGCGCCGGCGCGCAGAACATGCGCGAGCTGATCGCGCAGATGGGCCGCGTGCATGCGGCGGTGGCGCCGGAGCTGGCCGATCCGGCCAGCGCCATCCTCGACATCGACGCCAAGGTCGCCGCCACCCTGCGCAGCGCCGACTTCCCGACCCAGAACTTCGGCGTGCCGCTGGCCGGCAGCCTGATCCCCTGGATCGACAAGCAGCTCGACAGCGGCCAGTCCAAGGAAGAGTGGAAGGGGCAGGTCGAGACCAACAAGATCCTCGGCCGTGGCGCCAACCCGATCCCGGTCGATGGCATCTGCGTGCGCATCGGCGCCATGCGCTGCCACTCGCAGGCGCTGACCATCAAGCTCAACAAGGATGTGCCGCTGGCCGATCTCGAGCACCTCATCCGTGGCGCCAACGACTGGGTGCGGCTGATCCCCAACGACAAGGAAATCTCGGTCCGCGAGCTGACCCCGGCCGCCGTCGGCGGCAAGCTGCACGTGCCGGTCGGCCGCCTGCGCAAGCTCAACATGGGCCCGCAGTACCTGGGCGCCTTCACCTGTGGCGACCAGCTGCTCTGGGGCGCGGCGGAGCCGCTGCGGCGCATGCTGCGCATCCTCGTCGAGCGGGCATGAGCAAATACCGCGTCGCCGTGCTCGGCGCCGACACCGCCGTCGGCGAGGTCTTGCTGGACCTGTTGATCGACCGCCGCTTTCCCGGCGCCGAGATTCAGGCCCTGAGCCTGGCGCCCGGCCAGGGCGCGGTGGTGCAGGCCGGCGGCGAGGAATGGGATCTTCTGCCAGCCGACAGCTGCGACTACGGCAGTCTGCATCTGGTGTTCCTTGCCTATGGCGCCGGCCTGGATGCCGCGCTGCTGGCGCGGATCACCGCCGCCGGCTGCTGGCTGATCGACGCCGCCGGCGCTCTGCGGGCGGTGCCGGAGGTGCCGCTGCTGGTGCCGGAGCTGAATACCGGGCTGCTGTTCGAGCTCGGCGGTGACCGCCGGCTGTCCGCCCCCGGCGCCCTGAGCATCGCCCTGGCGCTGGCCCTGGCGCCGCTGCAGCGCGCTGCCGGGCTGAAGTCCGTGCAGCTGTCCAGCTACCAGGCGGTATCCGCACTAGGGCGCGAAGCGGTCGAGGAACTGGCCCAGCAGACCCGCCAGCTGCTCACCTTCCAGCCGGTCAGCCAGCGGGTATTCAGTCAGCAGATCGCCTTCAACTGCCTGCCGGAGATTGGTGCGCTGGATGCCGACGGCCACAGCCGGGAAGAGCGCGATTTGATCCGCGAAACCCGTCAGCTGCTCAAGGCGCCGGCGCTGGCCATCAGCGTCACCGCCGTGCAGGTGCCGGTGTTCTATGGCCATGCGGCGGCGGTGCATCTGCAAACCGAGCAACCGCTGAGCCTGGCGGCGGCCCGCGAGTTGCTGGCCTCGGCACCGGGTCTGAGTCTTTCCGCCGACGCCGACTATCCGACCCAGATCGGCCAGGCCTCTGGCGAGGATGCGGTGTTCATCGGCCGCCTGCGCGGCGACCTGGCCCCGGCCCAGGGTCTGAGTTTCTGGCTGGTCACCGACAATCTGCGCAAAGGGGCGGCGCTCAACGCGGTGCAGATCGCCGAGGCCCTGGTCGAGCGGAATCTGCTGTAGCACCGCCGCCCCCGGCCGGCGGTGTGCACGGGCACTGGGAATCGGCGCTTCCAGCGTCGTTGATTGGCGCGAGAACAATAGGTTATAAAACAGCTTAGCGCCGGATTTTCATGCATTACTCTCACATTGCCCGGCGCCGGATATGTGGTCACGGCGGGGTCTAGGGAGTGGTTATGCGACGCACATTCGCGCGGGTACGGGTTCTGGCTGCGGCAGCGGCAACCGCTGTGCTCGTCCACACGACCGCAGCGCAGGCCCTGGGCATGGGCGAGATCAATGTCGATTCGCTGCTGAACCAGCGCTTCTCCGCCACCATTCCGCTCTACGAAATCGACGCCGAGGATCTGGAAACCCTCAGCCTGAGTCTGGCGCCCGCCGAAGCCTTCGACCGCGCCGGTCTCGAGCGCTCCGACTACCTGTCCAGCCTGGAGTTCGTGATCAAGAACGACCAGGGGCGTCCGCGCGTACTGGTCAGCAGCTCCCAGATTGCCCACGAGCCGGTCATGAACCTGCTGGTGCAGGCCCGCTGGGCGGGCGGCAAGCTGATGCGCGAGTACACCGTCCTGCTCGACCCGCCGCAACTGGCGCTGCCGGCCGCGAGCAAGCCGGCCAAACCGGTGCCGGCACCGCAGTCGGTGACCGCGCTACCGCCCCCCGCACCGCTGCCGACCCCGGCCTCGGCGCCCGTGGTGGCTGCCAAACCTCTGCCGCCGCCGCCCGCGCCGGTGGTCGCCAGCAAGCCGCTGCCGCCGCCCGCCAAGCCGGACAACGAGTTCTACCAGACCAGCACCGAAACCAGCCAGGCGCCGGTTTCCAAGCCGGCCCCGGTACGCAAACCGGAGCTGCGCCCGGCAGTGGCTGCACCAGCTGCGGCGGTGCCGCCGCCGGCGCCCTCGGGTGCCAGCTTCGGTCCGGTGAAATCGCAGGACACGCTCTGGAGCATCGCTACGCGCCTGCGTCCGGATGCCTCGGTGAGCATGGACCAGGTGATGTACGCCCTGGCCCTGGCCAATCCCAAGACCATCCAGCGCGGCACCACGGTCAACAAGGGTGCGATGCTGAACGTGCCGGCGCTGGAAGCGATCCAGGCCCAGACACCCGCCGAGGCCAAGGCGGGCCTGGCGGCGCTGCGGCAGTCTGGCGCCCCCGCTGCGAAGCCGGAAAGCAAACCTGTCCCGCCGGCTCCGACGCCGGCGGTGAAGCCGGCCGCTGCGCCTCCGGCAGCGACGGAGAAGGCACCGGCCAGCAAGCCCGAGAAGCCGGTTGGCAGCGCCTCGGTGACCGCTGTTGTGCCACCGGCGGCCGCGCCGGCGGTCAAGACACCAGAACCGGCCGCTCCCCCCACGGCAGCCGCACCGGCCAAACCGCTGGTGAAATCGGTGGCCGAAGCTTTCCCATCGGCCAGCAAGCCCGAGCCGGCCAAGCCGGCTTCGTCGGTTTCGACGCCCGCTCCGGCTCCGGCTCCGGCTCCGGCCAGCAAGATCGAGCCGGTGCCGTCGAAGATCATTGCAGCACCGACGGCGGCGCCCGCCGAGGCCGCTGGACCTGAGGCCAAACCGGAATCTCCGGCCGCCAAGCCGGCCGAGACCGCTGCCGCGCCCACCGCCACCGAGGCGACGCCTGCGAGCGAGCCAACCGCCGTCGCTGCCACGCCGCCTCCGGCCGTCAGTCCTCCCAAGCTGGCGCAGACAGTCCCGGCGGAAGAGGACGAGGGCGGCATTCTTGAGCTGCTGTCCGCCTACGCCTTGCCGCTGGGCGGCTTGCTGGCCCTGGTGCTGATCGGGCTGGTGGGCTCCCGCGTGCTGAGTACCCGCCGTGGTGGCAAGCGGCGCTCCTCGCGCCGGGAGTCCGAATCGGCGCGGGCCGCTGCCGTCGCCAGCGTCGCCGGCGCGGCCGCCGCCAACCGGCTGGGCGACACGCAGGTGGATGCGACGCGCACCAACCCGGCCGACTTCGAACAGACCCAGGCCATCACCCAGCAACTGGACGGTGGAGCCGCCGGCGGCAAGCCTTCGGCGTTTGAGTCGACGCTGATCATCGAGCCGGCGATGGCCGCGACCCTGCAGAACGCCGCTGCGGCCACGCAAGTCGGTCAGAAGAAGACCGACTTCGACATGACCACCCAGATGCAGGCGGAAACCCTGCATATCAATCTGGATGCCAACGACCCGATCTCCGAGGCTGACTTCCATCTCGCCTACGGTCTTTACGACGAGGCGATCCTGTTGCTCAAGCAGGCGCTGGGCAAGACGCCGGACCGCGACGATGTGCGGGTGAAGCTGGCGGAAACCTATTTCGCGGCGGGCAAGCCGATGGAGTTCCAGCTGCTGGCCGAAGAGCTGAAGCCGCGCCTGAGCCCCGCCGAGTGGGGCAAGATCGCGATCATGGGCTCGCAGCTCTGCCCGGGCGTCGCGCTGTTCAAGTCCGATGCTGGCGCCGAACTGGCAGCCGACTTCGACCTCGGCTTCGACGATTCCGACCTGTCGCTGCCGCCGGAACCGATCCACTCGATCCCCACCGCCGTCTCGCCGGCGCCCTCGTCCTCGCTGCCACCGCCGCCGATCGCCAGTGAAGCGCCTTCGCTGGACCTCGCGCCGCTGGATCTGCCGGAGGTTTCGATCCCGCCGCTGTCGGCGCTGAAGCCCGACGTGCCGCCGGTGGAATTCAATCTGGAGCTGGACCCCGCGCTGGTCGGCGACGTCAAGGACATCCCGCAGGAAGATCCGGACTCCATCGACTTCATGCTCGGGCAGAGCATCACACCGCTGGGCGCCGCCAGTGCCGCGCCGCCGCCGGCGCTGGACAGCAACCTGCTCGAATTCGATCTCGACGGTTCGATGAACCCGGCACCGGGCAATGCCAAGGTGAAGACGCCGGGCGTGGTCGACGAGCTGCCGGGGCTGGACTTCCAGCTGTCGCTGGCGGGCGACGCGCCGCAGTCCTCGCTGGCCCCCGCCGCTCGGGCACAGCCGGAGCCGGAACTGGACCTGGCCGACTTCGAGATCAGCCTGACCCCGCGCGAGCTGGATGCCGGCTCGGTTGAAGACGAGTTCAACACCAAGCTCGACCTCGCGCGCGCCTACGTGGAAATGGGCGACAACGAGATGGCGCGCGGCCTGCTGCAGGAAGTCCAGCAGCAGGGCAATGCCGCGCAGAAGAGCGAAGCCAGCGGCTTGCTGGAGCGCCTGCCGGCCTAAAGGGTGCGCGCCAGCGCCACGCGTGGCGCCGGCCGACTTCCCCTGACGCAGGCCGCCGTACCGATCCCCATGCAGCGCTGGGCCGCACGCATTGAATACCAGGGTGCCGCCTACGCCGGCTGGCAGCGGCTGGCGCATATCCGCAGCGTCCAGGGTGAGTTGGAGCAGGCGCTGGGCCAGATCGCAGCGCATCCGGTGCAGGTATTCGCCGCCGGACGCACCGACGCTGGCGTCCACGGACTGGGGCAGGTGGTGCATTTCGACAGCCCCTCGACGCGCACACCGCTGGCCTGGCTGCTGGGCAGCAATGTCCACCTGCCGGACGACATCGCGCTGCGCTGGGTGCAGCCGGTGGCCGCACACTTCCATGCCCGCTATCTGGCGCTGGCGCGGCGCTACCGTTACGTGTTCCTCAATTCCCGCGCCCGATCAGCCCTGCTGGCCGGTCGGGTGACGTTCTGGCCCCGTGCGCTGGACGAGCAGCGCATGCACGCCGCTGCGCAAGCACTGCTGGGCGAGCGCGACTTTTCCGCCTTCCGCGACTCCGAATGCCAGTCGCCGACGCCGTTCCGCAACGTCAGCGCGATCCGGGTCTGGCGCAGCGGCGAGTTCGTGGTGATGGACATCCGCGCCAACGCCTTTCTGCACCACATGGTGCGCAACATCGCCGGCACGCTGGCCGAGGTGGGGCAGGGCAAGCAGCCGCCGGAATGGGTCGCCGAGGTGCTGTCCAGCCGGCAGCGGCGGCTGGCGGGCATGACCGCGCCGGCCGATGGCCTCTACTTCGTCGGTCCTGAATATCCGGCGGAGTTCGGCCTGCCGGCGCCGCCGGAGCCCTGGTTTCCGGCGACAATGGCGTCATGAATCCCGGCCGCACCCGCATCAAGTTCTGTGGCATCACCCGTCTGGAAGACGCGCTGATCGCGGCCGAACTGGGGGTGGACGTGATCGGCTTCGTGCTGGTGCCTGGCAGCCCGCGCCAGATCACGCTGGCCCAGGCTCGGGCCATCCGCCTGGCGCTGCCCCCGGGTCCGCGTACCGCCGGCCTGGTACAGAACGCCGACGCGGCGCTGATCGAGGCAGTGCGTACCGAACTCGCTCCCGACCTGCTGCAGTTCCACGGCAACGAATCGCCGGCGCTGGTGCGCGGCTGCGGCCAGCCCTACATCCGCGCGGTGCCGATGGGCGATCCGCAGTGCTGGTCGGACTGGGAGCAGGACTACCCGGACGCCTGGGCCCTGCTGGCCGACAGTCACAGCCGCGAAGGCGGCGGCGGCTCTGGCACCGCCTTCCGGTGGTCGGATCTGCCGGCGCCGGACCAGCGCCGGCGTCCGCTGATGCTGGCCGGTGGTCTGCGCCCGGAGACGGTGGCCGAAGCGATACGCAGCGTGCATCCCTGGGGCGTGGATGTGAGTAGTGGGATCGAGGCCGCGAAAGGCCGCAAAGATGCCCTTAAAATGCGCGCCTTCGTCGCGGCGGTCCGCGCCGCCGACGCCCAGATGGATTCCTGAAAGACATGGTTTACGACTACGCCCAGTTCCCCGACGCCCGTGGTCATTTCGGGGCCTACGGCGGGCGCTTCGTGGCCGAGACCCTGATGGAGCCGCTGCGGCAGCTCGAAGAAGCCTACGCGCGACTCAAGGACGATCCGGCCTTTCGCGCCGAACTGGATCGCGACTACGCGCATTACGTCGGCCGGCCCAGCCCGCTCTACCACTGCGAGCGGCTGACCAGGGCCTGGGGTGGCGCGCAGGTCTGGCTCAAGCGCGAGGACCTGAACCACACCGGCGCGCACAAGATCAACAACACCATCGGTCAGGCGCTGCTGGCCAAGCACCTGGGCAAGACCCGGATCATCGCCGAGACCGGCGCCGGCCAGCACGGCGTTGCCTCCGCGACGATTGCCGCCCGGCTGGGGCTGAAGTGCGTGGTCTACATGGGTGTTGACGACGTCGAGCGGCAGTCGCCCAACGTCTACCGGATGAAGCTGCTGGGTGCCGAGGTGGTGCCGGTGACCAGCGGCACCCGCACGCTCAAGGACGCGCTCAACGAAGCGCTACGCGACTGGGTCACCAATGTCGATGACACCTTCTACGTCATCGGCACCGTTGCCGGCCCGCACCCGTACCCGATGCTGGTGCGCGACTTCAACAGCATCGTCGGCCGAGAGTTGATCGGCCAGAGTCGCGAGCAGATCGGCCGCCTGCCGGACGCACTGGTTGCCTGCGTCGGCGGCGGCTCCAACGCCATCGGCATGTTCCATCCGCTGCTGCAGTACCCGGAAGTGGCCATGTACGGCGTCGAAGCCGGCGGCGACGGCATTGAGACCGGACGCCACGCCGCGCCGCTGTCGGCTGGACAGCCGGGCGTGCTGCACGGCAACCGCACCTACGTGATGGCTGATGACGACGGCCAGATCATCGGCACCCACAGCATCTCCGCCGGCCTCGACTACCCGGGCGTCGGCCCCGAACACGCCTGGCTCAAGGACATCGGCCGGGTGCACTACGTTTCCGCCACCGATGCCGAAACGATGGAGGCCTTCTACGAGCTGACCCGTCGCGAGGGCATCATCCCGGCGCTGGAATCCAGTCACGCCGTCGCCTATGCCAAGAAGCTGGCTCCGACGCTCGGTAGCGACCGTCACATCGTGATCAATCTCTCTGGCCGCGGTGACAAGGACATCTTCACCATCGCCAAGCGCGAAGGCATTTCGCTGACCTGAGCCGTCGCTCTCCAGTGCCGCACCACCCGTACTCCGCATGAGCCGTTTGCAGAAACAACTCGCCGACCTCAAGGCCCAGGGCCGCCGGGCGCTGATCCCGTTCATCACCGGCGGCGATCCGGCGCCGGCCCATACGGTCGGCCTGATGCACGCCCTGGTGGCGGGCGGCGCCGATGTGATCGAGCTGGGCATGCCGTTCTCCGACCCGATGGCCGATGGCCCGACCATCCAGCTGGCCTGCGAGCGAGCCTTGGCGGCCGGCACCAACGTCAGCAAGCTGCTGGAGCTGGTGCGCGAGTTCCGTCGCAGCAACCAGAGCACGCCGGTGGTGCTGATGGGTTATCTGAATCCCATCGAGCACCGTGGCGTCGCCAAGTTCGCCGAGCAGGCGCGCGATGCTGGCGTCGACGGCGTGCTGATCGTTGACCTCGCGGTGGAGGAAACTCCGGAATTCGCGCCGCTGTTCCGTCAAGCCGGGCTGGACATGATCTTCCTGCTGGCGCCAACCAGTTCCGAAGCCCGTATCCGTGCCGTCGCCGCAGTGGGCAGCGGCTATCTCTACTACGTCTCCCTGAAAGGCGTGACCGGTGCCGCGACCCTCGACGTGGCCGGCGTCGCGCACAAGCTGGCGGAGATTCGCCAGTACACCGCGCTGCCGCTGGCGGTCGGATTCGGCATTCGTGACGCCGCCAGCGCAGCGGCCGTCGGCCAGGTTGCCGACGGGGTGGTGGTGGGCTCTGCGCTGGTTTCCGAGATCGAAAAGCACGCCGCGACGCCGGAAGTGCTGCCGGCGCTGCTCACCGCTAAACTCGGCGCCATCCGCAAGGCTCTGGACGAACTTTCGGTTTGAGTTCATCGTAAACGCTCCCGCCGTTGTACCCCTGTCAGTTTCCACCTCGGCCCGGCCGTCCACGGTCAGGTCTCGGTCTGGGAAGGCAGCGGTCCAAGGCCGTTCACCAGGATCCGACGCACCATGAGCTGGCTCGACAAGATTTCCGGTTCCCGTCTGCTGACCGAAGGGGTCCGCCGCAAGAGTGTGCCGGAAGGGCTCTGGACCAAATGCGAAAGCTGTCAGTCGGTGCTCTACCGCGCCGAGCTGGAACGCACCCTGGAGGTCTGCCCCAAGTGCGGCGCACACCGGCCCATCGGCGCACGCGCGCGACTGCACCATTTTCTTGACCCGGAGCCGCGCATCGAAATCGCCGCCGGCATCAAGTCGGTCGATCCGCTGGGTTTCAAGGACAGCCGCAAGTACACCGAGCGTCTGAGCGAAGCCATCGAGGACTCGCAGGAAAACGATGCTCTCATCGTGATGCGCGGCCAGCTGATGGGCCTGCCGCTGGTGACGGCAGCCTTCGAGTTCAGCTTCATGGGCGGCTCGATGGGCTCGGTGGTTGGCGAAAAGTTTGTGCGTGGCGTCAACACCTGCCTGGATCACGGCATCCCGCTGGTCTGCTTCGCCGCTTCTGGTGGCGCGCGCATGCAGGAGTCGCTGTTCTCGCTGATGCAGATGGCCAAGACCAGCGCGGCGCTGGCGAAGATGCACGAACGCGGCCTGCCGTTCATTTCGGTGCTCACCCATCCGACCATGGGCGGTGTTTCCGCCAGCTTCGCGATGCTGGGCGATCTGCACGTGGCCGAGCCGAATGCGCTGATCGGTTTCGCGGGCCCTCGGGTGATCGAGCAGACCGTGCGCGAGAAACTTCCCGAAGGGTTCCAGCGTGCGGAATTCCTCAAGGACAAGGGCGCCATCGACCTGATCGTCGACCGTCGCGACATGCGCGAACGCCTCTACAAGCTGCTGTCCATGCTCACCCACTTCAAGCCGCCGCTTGCCGCCTGAAGCCACCGCAAGCTGGGGCCTGGACGACTGGCTTCGCTATCAGGAGCGCCTGCATCCGGCCAGCATCGAACTGGGGCTGGACCGAGTCGCAGCGGTCGCCGACCGTCTCCAACTGCGGACGGCGCCGGCCACCACTCTCACTGTCGCCGGCACCAACGGCAAGGGCTCGACGACCAGCCTGCTGGCGCTGATCTACCGTCAGGCAGGCTATCGCGTCGGCGCCTACACCTCGCCGCATCTCTACCGCTACAACGAGCGGGTCATGATCAACGGCGAGACCGCCAGCAATGAGGCGCTCTGTCGCGCTTTCCGGGCGGTGGATCAGGCCAGGGCAGGGGAGTCGCTGACCTACTTCGAATTCGGCACGCTCGCGGCACTGTGGCTGTTCCGCGAAGCCGCCGTCGATGTGCAGGTGCTGGAGGTCGGCCTGGGCGGGCGTCTGGATGCAGTCAACATCCTGGACGCCGATCTCGCTCTGGTCACCAACATCGGTCTCGACCACCGCGAGTGGCTGGGCCCCGACCGCGAAGCCATCGGCACCGAGAAAGCGGGCGTTTTCCGTCGAGGACGCCCCGCCGTGTGTGTCGACGTCAATCCGCCGCGCAGCCTGCTCCGGGTAGCAGAAGATCTGAACATTCCTCTGCTGCGACTGGACCGGAACGATTTCGGCTTCCGGTCCGACGGCGCGGTCTGGCACTGGTCCGGCCCTGGGCGGCAACTGCATGGACTGCCTCTGCCCGGGCTCGCCGGCGCGCATCAGTTGCTCAATGCCGCAGGCGTTATCGCCGCCGTGGAAACCCTGCAGCCGAAATTGCCCGTCCGCGAAGAGGCGATTCGCGCTGCCTTACCAGCCTTGCGACTGGCCGGCCGACTGGAACTCCGAGGCGATCTGCTGCTGGATGTCGCCCACAACGCCGAGGCCGCCGAGGTGTTGGCCGCCCATCTCGCCAGCCGCTATCCGGGGCGGCGGCTGCAATGGCTGGTGGGCATGCTGTCTGACAAGCCGGTGGAGAGAATCGCCGAAATTCTCGGCCCGCATCTGGCTCAGGCCTGGGTCTTCGGGCTGCCGCCGCCGCGTGGGCTATCGGCAAGCGCCTTGTCGCAGCGTCTGAACCACGCGGGCCTCAGAGCTACCCCCTGCGAAGACGCCGCCAGTGCTTTGGCGGCCGCGCGCAGTCAGTCCGCCCCGGGGCTCCCAGTGCTCGTCTGCGGCTCATTTCTCACCATCGCTGCACTCGAAGGCTTACTCTGAACCACCATGGGCACCCCGACCGATCCCGAAGTATCGACCGCAGACCTCGTCAAGCGCAGGCTGGTTGGCCTGCTGGTACTGCTGGCGACGGTGTTTGCGCTGAGCGTGTTGCTGCGTAGTCTTGGTGCCCCTGCGACTGACGACAGCGGTTTGCAGACAGTCGTGGTGCCGCTGGGTAGCGGGGAGTCGCTAACGACAGAAACGGCCACAGCCTTGGCGGCGCCGGAGCCGGAGTCAGAAGCGGTCACCGACGCCCCGGCACGCGAAACAGTGCCCAGCGTTGCGGTGGCGGAGGAGGCCGAGCAGGCGGCCACCACCAGTGCTCAGTCGCCGCCTGGCAAACTTCCCGCACCGCCAAAGCCGGTGATCGCGCCTGCGGCTGCGGTCGCGCCGAAAGAATCGAAGAAGCCGGTGGCCGCCGACAATGAATCGGCCAAGAAGCAGCGGTGGTTCATCACGCTCGGTTCCTTCAGTGATGCCGCCAATGCCAAGGCGCTGGCGCAGCGCGCGAAAGCGGCGGGTTTCAGCGCTGAGATCGGCCGCGTCCAATCGGGCGGCAACACGCTGAACCGTGTGCGGATCGGACCATTCAAGAGCGAGTCCGAAGCCCAGAGCGCGCGCGCAACGCTGATCGTTGAAGGACTTACCGGGGCCAAGCTTCAGAAGGAACCCTAGCTCGGAATCTATCGAGGGCAGGGGCGATCCGGTATCATAGCGGGATGCCGAAATAGCTCAGTCGGTAGAGCGACTGATTCGTAATCAGTAGGTCGGAGGTTCGATTCCTCTTTTCGGCACCAGCTACACCAGTCTCAAGGCAGTGTGACCCAGGCTTGCGATCCCGGAGAGGTGGCAGAGTGGTCTATTGCGGCGGTCTTGAAAACCGCTGACGGGCAACCGTCCGGGGGTTCGAATCCCTCCCTCTCCGCCATTGCTACGATTGTTGGTACGCGCCCGTAGCTCAGTCGGATAGAGCAACTGCCTTCTAAGCAGTCGGTCGGGGGTTCGATTCCCTCCGGGCGCGCCAAATTTGAAAAAGGTTTGCTACAATAGCGGTCTACGGTGGCCGTAGCTCAGTTGGTAGAGTCCCAGATTGTGATTCTGGTTGTCGCGGGTTCGAGCCCCGTCGGTCACCCCAGATAAAAGTTTCAAAGCGGGTTGCTAGCTCAATGGTAGAGCAGCTGACTCTTAATCAGTAGGTTCGGGGTTCGAGTCCCTGGCAACCCACCAAATTACTTTCAGAACAAAACAGTAATTTGTACCCGCAGAAGCCCGGATGAGAATCCGGGCTTTCTTGTTTTGGCGGCTCGCAGAGCCGCAGAGTTCGCAGGCTGTCCGACGATTGATCCCGGTCAGTTCGAAGGCAGGGCAGAGGGCCTAGCATCAAGCCTCTTCAGCCAGGTTCCCCACGAGACCAAGCCATGACTCCGACCGACACCGCCCGCCGTCGTTTCCTGCAACTTGCTGTTACCAGCGCCGCCTGTTTATCTCTCGGAAAAAGTCTGACAGCCTGGAGCGCTGCCCCCCGATTGGGCCTCGACGACCCGCAGGGGAAGGCCTTGGGCTATGTCGAAGACGCCTCGAAGCTCACCGTCGCCAAGGAAGCCGCCTACAAAAAGGGCAGCGTCTGTTCGGGATGCGCGCTCTTTGATTCCAGCAAGAGCGAAGGCGGCTATGCTCCCTGCCTCGCGTTCTCCGGCAAAACGGTAAACGCCAAGGGCTGGTGTCGAGCGTTTGCAGCCAAGAGCTGAATCCTCAGGTTTAAAACCAGAAATCTGGGCAGATGCTTCCGATCTCAGCCAGATTTCTTTTACCTTCTACATTTACCATAATATACATTGTGCTCAATTATGGAGACCGATGCCGGCGCAGGGATGGCGCCTAAATCGGAGCTATATCCAGCGACCACAGAACCCAAAGTAACCACGCCGATTAACGACCGTTGAAACACCTTGCACTCTGCTTCCTCGGGCCATGACTACGACGCTCGGCAAGCGCACGCGTCTGCACCCTGGCGTCTGTAGAGTCCATTTAGCGAGCATTGGCAATCGCCGCCGCAGATCGGCGCATACGACAGTTGGAATTGCGACTCATATTGCCGATTGCCTCGAAAATTACTGAGCGCCCAGCCAGCCGGCTTCCCTAGGAGGCTTGGCTGTTGGGGCCTGCAACAAGCCACAACCAGCCCCGCGGCACGCCCCCAGGCGGCGAAGAGGTCATTTTCAGCGCATTTTTTTGCGCTTCACCACGTGATTTCCCCTACGTACGCCTTCTGTTCCTATAGGATTCAAGGGCGCAATTTCAGCGCTCTAGACAAGAGGAGTTTGAAGCATGGCTACTGCCACCAAGAAGAAGCCTGCAGCGAAGAAGCCCGCTGCCAAGAAAGCAGCACCGAAGAAGGCCGTCGTCGCCAAGAAGGCTCCGGCGAAGAAAGTTGTCGCCGCCAAGAAGCCCGCTGCCAAGAAGGCTCCGAAGGTGAAGGTCAAGCGCAAGCCGAACGCCGCCCTGATGAAGCCGATGACGCCGAGCGCCACGCTCGCCGCCGTCGTGGGTGCCAAGCCGCAGCCGCGCGGTCAGATCACCAAGAACCTCTGGGCCTACATCAAGAAGAACGGGCTGCAGGACAAGACCAACAAGCGCCAGATCAACGCCGACGAGAAGCTGAAGGCGATCTTCGGCGGCAAGGCCAGCGTCAGCATGTTCGAGATGACCAAGCTGGTCAGCAAGCACATCAGCTAAACGATGCGGCATTGAACCGGCGGCGCAGCCCTCGAGCTGACGCCGCCGTTTTTTTGCCTGCGCGACGGCGACCGGCTACGGCATGAACAAGGTCGCCGGATGTTCCAGCAGGCCCTTGAGCTTCTGGATGAACGAGGCCGCATCCCAGCCGTCGACGATGCGGTGATCGAACGAGGACGACAGATTCATCATCGTCCGCACCACCACTTGGCCATTGCGCACCATGGGCCGCTCGACCATCTTGTTGACGCCGATGATGGCGACTTCCGGCGCATTGATGACCGGCGTTGAAACGATGCCGCCCATCGGCCCCAGGCTGGTGATGGTGATGCTGGAACCGCTGAGTTCCTCGCGGGTGGCCTTGCCGTTGCGTGCCGCGTCGGCCAAGCGTTTGATCTCCGCCGCCGCGCGCCAGATGTCCAGCGTCTCGGCATGCTTGGCGACCGGCACCACCAGCCCGTTCGGCGTCTGGGTCGCGATGCCGATGTGCAAGGCCTGGTAGCGACTCACGACGCCAGCCTCGTCATCGTAGGTGGCATTGACCATCGGGAACGACGGCACCGCCTTGACCAGAGCCTGCATCAGGAACGGCAGCAACGTCAGCTTGGGCTGTTCCGGGCGCTTGGTCGCGTTGAGGTGGACGCGCAAGGCTTCCAGCTCGGTGACATCAACCTCCTCGACGTAGGCGAAATGCGGGATGCGCTGCTTGGAGCGCTGCATCGCCTCGGCGATCTTGCGGCGCAGGCCGATGACCCGGATCTGCTCGACACCCGTGGCCCTGGCCGGCGTGGCGACTGCTACCGGAGCCGCAACCGCAACCGGCGCCTGGCAGTAGTTCTGGAGATCCTCGTGCCCTACCCGCCCTCCACGCCGGCTGCCCGGAACCAGGGCGAGATCGACACCCAGTTCGCGCGCGCGCTTGCGTACCGAAGGTGCCGCCAGCGGCTTGCCCTCGCGCAGCGGCGCTGCAGCGGCTGCGGGGACGGCTTGCGCCGCCTTGGCAGCAGGCTCTGGCACGGTGGCCGCAGGCGCCGTCGTGGAAATGGCGGCAGCGGCGGCGACTGGCTTGCTGTCGACTGCTGCGCCGGCGGTTTCGATCACCAGCAACACCGCGCCAACGGCAATCTTGTCACCGGCCTGGCCACGCAATTCCTTCACCACGCCAGCCACCGGCGAAGGGATTTCCACCGCCGCCTTGTCGGTGAGCATGTCCACCAGCGGCTGGTCTTCCTGGATCGTCTCGCCGACCGTCACGCGCCAGGTGGCGATCTCGCTCTCGGCGATGCCTTCGCCGATGTCGGGCAGCTTGAACTCGAAGCTCGCCATGGCTTTAGTCCTCCAACACTTTTTTCAGTGCCTGGGCCACGCGTTTGGGGCCGGGGAAGTAGTCCCACTCGTAGGCGTGCGGGTACGGCGTATCCCAACCGGTGACGCGCTCAATGGGCGCTTCCAGGTGATAGAAGCAGTGTTCCTGGATCAGCGACACCAGTTCGGCGCCGTAGCCGCAGGTCTTGGTGGCTTCGTGCACCACCACACAGCGGCCGGTCTTCTTCACCGACTCGACCAGGGTGTCGAGATCCAGCGGCAGCAGGCTACGCAGGTCGATCACCTCGGCGTCCACCCCGCTCTCCTCGGCCGCCGCCAGGCAGACATGCACCATGGTGCCGTAGGCGATTACGGTGACCTTCTCGCCGGGCCGCAGAATCTTGGCCTTGCCCAGCGGCACCGTGTAGTACTCCTCCGGCACCTCACCCAGCTCGTGCTTGGACCAGGGCGTCAGCGGCCGGTCGTGGTGGCCATCGAAGGGGCCGTTGTAGATGCGCTTGGGCTCGAAGAAGATCACCGGGTCGTCGTCCTCAATGGCCGCCAGCAGCAGACCCTTGGCATCGTAGGGATTCGAGGGCATCACCGTGGTCAGGCCGCAGACATGGGTGAAGATCGCCTCCGGGCTCTGGCTGTGGGTCTGGCCGCCGAAGATGCCGCCGCCGCAGGGCGTGCGCACGGTCAGCGGCGCAGTGAAGCCGCCGGCCGAGCGGTAACGCAGGCGCGCCGCTTCTGACACCAGCTGGTCGAAGGCCGGATAGATGTAGTCGGCGAACTGGATCTCCACCACTGGCCGCAGGCCGTAGACGCCCATGCCCACCGCCGCGCCAAGAATGCCGCCCTCGGAGATCGGCGCGTCGAAGCAGCGCTGCTTGCCGTATTTCTTCTGAAGCCCGGCGGTGCAGCGAAACACGCCGCCGAAGTAGCCGACATCCTCGCCGAACACCACCACCTTGGGGTCACGCCCCATGGCGACATCCATGGCCGAATTGATCGCCTGGATCATGTTCATCCGCGCCATGGCTCAGTTCCCCTCGCGCAGGGCGAGCATCTGCTCGCGTTGCATGACCAGGCGGCCGGGGATTTCCTTGAGCACGTCCTCGAACATCGAGCCCGGATCATTGGGTGGCGGATTGCCCAGCGTGCCGTAGCTGGTCGCCTCCTTGAGCTGGCTCATCACCTCTTCCGCCAGCTCGGCAAGCAGCGTGGCATGGCGTTGCTCGTCCCACTCTCCCAGGCTGATCAGATGCTGCTTGAGCCGCTCCACGGGATCACCCAGCGGCCACAGACTGGCCTCGTCGGCGGGACGATAGCCGGCCGGATCGTCGCTGGTGGAATGCGGTGCGGCGCGATAGGTGTACAGCTCGATCAGCGTCGCGCCATGGTTGCTGCGGGCACGCTCCGCCGCCCAGGCGGTGGCGGCGTAGACGGCGAGGAAATCATTGCCGTCCACCCGCAGCGCCGGCAGGCCGTAGCCAACCGCGCGCGCCGCAAAGGTGGTGCGCTCGCCGCCGGCGATACCCTGGAAGCTGGAGATCGCCCACTGGTTGTTGACCACGTTGAGCACCACCGGCGCCTGGTAGACGGTGGCGAAGGTCAGCGCGTAGTGAAAGTCCGCCTCGGCGGTGGTGCCATCACCGACCCAGGCGGCGGCGATGCGGGTGTCGCCGGAATACGCCGAGGCCATCGCCCAGCCCACCGCCTGCGGATACTGGGTGCCGAGGTTGCCGGAGATCGAGAAGAAGCCGTAGTCCGGCTCCGAGTACATGATCGGCAACTGGCGACCCTTGAGCGGATCGCGGGTGTTGCTGAAAATCTGGTTCATCAGCCGCACCAGTGGGCAGCCGCGTGCCACCAGCAGGCCCTGCTGGCGGTAGCTGGGGAACAGCATGTCACCGGCATCCAGCGCCATCGCCTGCGCCACCGCCACCGCTTCCTCGCCGGTGCACTTGATATAGAAGCTGGTCTTGCCCTGGCGCTGCAGCTTGACCATGCGCTCGTCGAATTCGCGGGTCAGCAGCATGTGGCGCAGGCCCAGGCGCAGGGTGTCGGCGTCGAGCTTCGGATCCCAGTCACCCACCGCCCTGCCCTGGTCGTCGAGCACGCGGATCAGGCCGTAGGCGTAATCGCGCAACTGCTCGCTGGGAGCGTCCACCGCAGGACGCGCAAGCACGCCAGCCGGCGGAATGCGCAGGCCGCTGAAGTCGGTGACACCACCCGGACGCGCCTTCGGCTCCGGGATGTGCAACTGCAAGGGGGCTCTACTCATGGGACTCGAATCCTCTGCGGCGACTCGGACGCGCCTTCCTGGCGGCCCCAGCCGGTTGTTCTCTCCTACGCCTGGCGTCCGCCGGCGGCGCCGATCACTCTATCCCGTATTCGCTGGGACTTTTTCCCTTTTTGTTGCGCCTCCACTATTGTTTCCGAAACCATTTCCCGAAATATCGCGCATGTCCGTTTCGCTCGACAGCCTCGACACCCGCATCCTCGACGCCCTGCAACGCGACGCCACCGAGCCGATCAACGATCTTGCCGAGCGCCTGGCCTCCTCCAAATCGGTGGTCTGGCGGCGCATCCAGCGGCTGATCGACGCCGGCGTGATCCGCGAACGGGTCGCCATCCTCGACCCCAAGAAGGTCGGCCTGGAAGTGCTGGTGTTCGCCCAGGTGAAGATGTCGCGCCACGGCCGCGACGTGCTGCCCAAGTTCGTCGAGGCGGTGCGGCATTTCCCGCAGGTGGTGGAATGCCACAGCCTGATGGGCAGCGTCGATTTCCTGCTGAAGATCCTGGTGCGCGACGTGAAGGACTACGAGTCTTTCTTCTGGAACCAGTTGTCGAAGATCGACGGCGTACAGGAAATCAGCTCCTCGATCTCGATGACGCAGTTCTTCAGCACCACCCGCATCCCGGTACAGACCGGCGCCGGCGGCAAGGACTAGTGCGGCGCACCGGTCCAACAGGGCACTCGCGCGGGCCAGGCTGATGCAGCTCTATCGCCGCGATTTCACCGCCATGGCCGGGCCCTGCGCATTGCAGGTCTACGCCACGGAGACCGCCGGAGCCGAGACGGCCTTGCAGGCCGCGCTGGCCGAGGTGCGGCGCATCGAGGCCAAGTATTCCCGCTATCGGCCCGACAGCCTGTTGAGCCGCATCAATGCCAGCGCCGGCCAGGCCGAGGGCATCGTCGTGGACGCCGAGACCGCCGGGCTGCTCGACTACGCCGCCACCGCCCATGCGCAGAGCGGAGGCCTGTTCGACATCAGCTCCGGGGTACTGCGTCGTGCCTGGGATTTCCGCGCCGCCCGGCTGCCGGCGGCGGACGAGTTGGAAGCGCTGCTGCCCCTGGTCGGCTGGTCGCGTCTGCACTGGCAGCGGCCGCGCCTGGTGTTGCCGGTCCAGGGCATGGAGCTGGATTTCGGTGGCTTCGGCAAGGAATACGCCGCCGATCGCGCTGCCGCCGTGCTGCTCGCCGCCGGCTTCCAGCGCGGCCTGGTCGATCTGGCTGGCGATCTGCGCATCCTCGGCCCGCATCCGGACGGCTCGCCCTGGCGGGTCGGCATCCGCCATCCACGCGGCGGACCGGAACAGGCCATCGCCGTGGTCGAGCTGGCCAGCGGCGCCATCGCCAGCAGCGGCGACTACGAGCGCTATTTCGAGCAGGACGGCCGTCGTTACAGCCACATCCTCGACCCGCGCAGCGGCTGGCCGGTTGAGGGGAGCAGCGCCAGTGTCAGCGTGGTCGCCGACCGCTGCCTGCTGGCCGGCACCGCCACCACCATCGCCCTGCTCAAGGGCGCGCAAGGCCCGGCCTGGCTGGCGGAGCTGGGCCTGCCATGGCTGGCCATTGGGGCGGACGGTCGCGCGCAAGGCAGCCTCGCTCACAACACCGGCTAGTCCGCCGGTCCGCGTTGGCGCCTCGGCGGCCCCAAGCCCGGTGGCCGGCAGAGAGAAATTTCTCCGTATGGGCGGGTTCGAGGGCGCTGTTCATCAAACCGTGACCACGGGACACTAGTCTCGCCGCTCTCAAAAACCCACCGAGTCAGCCGATGCCACCGCCGATGGACCGCCGCCTGTTCCTGAAATCCGCCAGCCTGGCCGCCGCCGGCGTCGCGCTCGGCGCCTGCGGCAGCAGCGAGCCAGGCACTTCCGGCGATCCTGGCAGCGGCGGTTTCCCGGCATTTCCCAAGCCCGGCGAAGAGCCGGCCAGCTTCGACTATCCCCTGGTGCTGGCCCTGCCCTTCGCGCACGGCGTCGCCAGCGGCGATCCGCTCGCCGACCGGGTGATCCTCTGGACCCGGATCACCGAGCTGACGCCCAGCGCGACTGCGGTTGCCGTCGACTGGCTGGTGGCGAGCGATCCGGCGATGACGCAAGTGGTGAAGCGCGGCCGCCAGTTGGCCAGCGCCGAGCACGACTGGACCGTGAAGGTGGACGTTACCGGCTTGCAGCCCGCCACCAGCTACTACTACCGCTTCGAGGCGCTGGGTGCGCAAAGCATCGTCGGCCGCACCCGCACCGCGCCGGCAAGCACCGTCGAGGAACTACGACTGGCGGTGCTGGCCTGCTCCAGCTACTGGTCCAGCTACTGGAGCGGCCTGGGCCATCTCGCCGACCGCAACGACCTCGATCTGGTCGTGCACTGTGGTGACTACATCTACGACTTCGTCGACGAGGACGAGGGCATCCGCGCCCGCAAGGACGTCAAGGACACCGCCTACGTCGACTACCGCGACTGGCTCAACCTCGCCGAGGTCCGCCGCCGCTACGCACTCTGGCGCTCCGACCCCAATCTGCTGCGCGCGCACCAGCAGCACCCCTGGTTCATCGTCTGGGACAACCACGACATCTCCACCGGCTACGGCAACGAGCTGCCCAGCACGGTTACCGGCGATGGCGCCACCACCACGCTCGACGACGTCTGCCGCGCCTTCTACGAATGGACGCCCTCGCGGCCGGTGAAGCCGGACGGCAGCGGCGAATTCATCCTGGTCGAGGACGGCAGCTACCCGGTCGCCAGCGACCCCAAGTTCGTCTACCGCAAGCTGCCCTACGGCCCGCTGCTGGACGTGTTCGGCGTCGACACCCAGATCAACCTGCCCGGCTACGGGCGCGAGGTCGATGCCAGCCATCTCGCCTCCGGCAACAGCCTTTACGGCCGCCAGCAGTTCGAGTGGTTCAGCGGCGGCATGCTCGCCTCGGCGCAGGCCGGCGTCACCTGGCGTCTGGTCAACAACCAGACCTGGTTTGCGCCGGTGGACATCCCGGATGTCGCCGACGGCATTCCGCTGCCCAAGATCGGTGTTTCGCGCTGGACCGATTATCCGGAGGAGCGCAGCGCCCTCTGCGACTACCTGCGCGGCGACAACCCGGCCGGCCTGCGGGTGCGCAACAACATCCTGGTGTCCGGCGACGCCCACGGCAATCTCGGTTCGGATGTAATCGCCTCAGCGGCTCTGCTCAGCGCCTATGTGTCCGGACTGCCGCTGCCGAACCCACGCCCGGGCTCGACCGCGCTCAATGCCGCCGCCGGCTATGCGCGGCTCACCACCGGCAACCTGGGGCCGGTGAACCTGCGCGGCGACTCGGTGGCGGTGGAATTCGCGCCCAGCTCCATGGGCCGTGGTGGCGCCGACGAGATCGTGCAGAACGCCATCGGTGCCAGCGGGCCCAACGCCTTCACCGTCGGCGGCGCCCGCGCGCTGGAGCTGGCATTGATCGCCGCCAACAAGAACGTGCAGTTCATCGAATGGGTGGATCACGGCTACGGCATCGTCTCGCTCACCGCCGAACGGGCGATCTTCGAGTACTGGTGGCAGGACAAGCTCACCCCCGGCGCGCCGGATGTTCTCGGCCAGCAGATGATCGCCTGGGCCCAGCCGGACACGGCGCAGTTGGTGCCGCGCTACCAGGACCAGATCGACTGCGTGCTCGCACACGGAATGACCGTCGCCGCCACCACCGGCACCCGCAGCGCCGAGCCGGCGCCACTGACCGCGACGGTGCTGCCGCGCTGACACGCGCTCGCGCCAGCCGCAGGCTGGCAGACCGGCGGCGGCCGATGACCCGGGCAGGGAAACGGCTGATAATTTCGGACATGCGCTCCGTCCTCCGTCGTCCCTGCCTCAGCGCACTCCTGCTACTGGAGTTCGCCGCCGAGCGCGGCCTGGCGCCGGAGCAGGCGCTTGCCGGCACCGGCCTGGAGCTGTCGGCACTGAAGGTTGTCGGCGCCAGCATCGACAGCCGCGACGAGCTGACGCTGATCGCCTCGGTGCTGCGCCAGCTCGGCAACCCGCCCGGCCTGGGGCTGGCCATGGGCCAGCGCTACCACCTCACCGCCTACGGCCTCTGGGGCTTGGCCCTGCTGAACGCACCGACCCTGCGCAGCGCGCTGGAAACCGGTCTGCGCTATCTCGATCTCACCTATTCCTATCTGCAACTGCGCCTACGCGACGAGGGCAGCCAGACCAGGGTGATCTTCGACGCCAGCGAGGTCCCGGAAAACCTGCGGCGTTTCCTGCTGGAACGCGATACCGCAGCCCTGGCGGTGATCCAGCGCGAGTTGTTCGCCGCCCAGAGTCACCCTTACCACCTGCGGTTCGCGCTACCGACGCCGGCAGACCTGGAGCCTTACCGCCGTCTGTTCGGCGTGGTGCCGGAATTCAACTGCGCGGAAACCGCGCTGCTGCTGCCCAGCGCCCAGCTCGACGCCGCCCTGCCGCTGGCCAATCCGCTGGCGGCGCAGGTCTGCGAGGCGCAGTGCCGGCAACTGCTGGCCGAGCGTCGCAGTCTGGCCGGGGTTTCCGCCCAGGTGCGCGACCGGCTGCTGCGCGGCTTCAGCGGCAAGGCCCTGCCGGACATGGAGGCCCTCGCCGCCGAACTGCACCTGAGCAGCCGGACCCTGCGCCGACACCTGCAACGCGAGGGCAGCAGCTACCGCGAGCTGGTCGAGGAAGTGCGCCAGACCCTGGCGGAGGAACTGCTCGGCGGCATCGGCATGAAGGTCGACGAGGCCGCCGCCCGGCTGGGCTACTCCGAGGCCGCCAGCTTGCTGCACGCGCGCAAGCGCTGGCGCCGCCGCGCTGGTGCCGAGGCCAGCGCCAGTACCCTTTCATCCCCTTAGATCGAAGAGACGAATCCTATGCGCATCCTGCACGCCATGCTCCGCGTCGGCGACCTGCCGCGCTCCATTGCCTTCTACACCGGCGTGCTGGGCGAGGTCATCTGGTTGAAGGAGGAAAAATCGGCGCTTTCGATTTCTATATAAATCAATGACTTAGCGCCGTATTTTATCGAAAGTCCTTTATAATCAATGCGTTATGGTATGGCCTCCCACTGGCGGTGCCGACCTACTCGCGTGCAGAAACGGCTAAACCGCGCCAGAAAATACGGCGCTCTCACGTTGCACCGGGCAGTCATGGGGCTTTTGCAACGCGATCCTGGGAATTACGTTGCGCAATCAGTTCTCCTCTCACCTCATCCAGTTGGCCCAAAAGCGCCATGGCTTTGCCCTCCTGCCGCGCCGCTTCTCGCATGGCGTCATCGCGTTCCTGACGAAGGTGCTTGATGGCTGACTGCTCCAGCATCACCTCATTTTTGAGACGCTCGCGCTCCGCAGTCCAGGCCTGCTGCTCTTTGGTGAACCGCTCTTGAGCGTGCGAGAGCGCAGCTTCGACCTCAGTTCGCAGTTCACGCTCCCGCGTCAGATCGCGCTGTGCAGTGGCCAACTCACCCCGAGTCGCAGCCAGCAATTTGCTGCTCTCCGACACGGAGGTTTCCAGCGCTGAAATGCGGCTTTGTGCGGCTGCTGCTTCCTTCTCGCGCTCGGTCGCAATGCGCTTGGTCTGGGTCTTTTGATCCTCGATGCGGGCCAGCAAATGCCGCTCGTTGCCTTCAGCCTGCTCCCTGAGATGGGCGACTTCAGCGGCATGCTTGGCGGTTGCGCGTTCGCGCTCTTCCGTTGCGGAAAGTGCCCGCGATTGGGCTGCGGCGGCCCGCTCGGTTTGTTCGCTCAAGCTCCTCTCTAGGCCGACAACCTTGGCTTGCAGCGCAGAAAGCTGCTCCTGAAGTCCCTGCTTATCACTGGTCAGGGCGGCCAGTTGCTGTTGCAAAGAGGCTTTATCTGACTCAAATGCACTGCGATCTGCGCTCAATTTCTCGCGATCGGCCGCCAGATCGCGCTGGAAGTTTTCTTGTTGCTCAGCAACTTCCCCCTGTGCTGTCTCGCGGATTTTTTGGTACAGCTCGGCCGCTGCGGTGGCGATCGCCGCCGGCAGATTCAACCGCGTCGGCAGCGCCTGGTAATACTCCTTCAGGAGATTGTTGACGGTCGCTGGCGAGCCGGTGCCGAGCACCTTGCGTACGCCATCCACCGTGGGTCGTTCACCTTCGGCCAGGAGCTGGTCTGCGGCGCGGGTGATGTCGATGAGGGTGACGCCAGTTCGCATAAAAATCGTCCTTTCGGGTGTCGTGATTCCAATTTTCGCAGATTCGCGCTATACCTACGTCAATGGGTCGTTATCGTAGGTATAGGTTGTATATCGTTATAAATAATACAGAATACGTAATATGGAAATCAATCAGGAACTGCCGTTAGGAACACTTGCATTGCGGTCTGCCGATGCTGCTTTGTCCCCTCTCGACGGGCAACCAACGGCGACTGAACTGGAGGCGCAAGTCGCCAACGCAGTGCAAGCGATCCGCTTGATTGCGACACCGACCGCCACCTGGACCGCCTACGCCAAAGCGCTGCGCTACATCGGCGCCTGGATGCAGCTCCGTACCGGCCTCGCCTTGACGCTGCCGGTCAGCGTGGCGCACATCCAGCTCTTCATCCTCGATCATTTCGGCCATGCGGAACGGGTCACGCTCCCCAGCGGCGAAATGCAGCTGCTGTTGCAGCAGCGCATGCCCGCGGAAATCGATGCCGCGCTGGTTGCTGCGGGTTACAAGGCCGAATCCGGCTTGCACCGGATGACCACGATCGATCACCGGCTCTCCGTCTTGTCGTGGGCGCATGGCGAGAAAGGCCTGGAAAGCCCCTGCCAAGACCCCGGTGTGCGTCGCCTGCTGGCGGACTGCCGGAAGATTGCCAAGGAGCTTGGACAGGCACCGCACACGAAAACGGCTGCGACGCAGAATGGGCTCGACGTCATGCTAGCGACCTGCGATGACAGCCTGGAGGGACGGCGAGATCGTGCCCTGCTGCTATTCGGGTGGTCCAGTGGCGGCCGACGTCGATCAGAGATTGCTGCTGCTGAAGTCAGGGACCTCGAATGGATGGGGGCAGACACCGCGATCTTCCGCATGCGCCGTTCCAAAACCGGGGACTCCGGTCCGAAGCCGGTGAAGGACGAGGCCGCGATCGCACTGCGAGAATGGCTGGCCGCTGCCAAGATCACGGATGGTGCCCTCTTCCGGCGGCTCTGGGGCCCAAAGGTCGGCGAGCGGCTCTCGGCACACGCCATCGCGGCAATTGTGAAGCGACGTGCCGCGCAAGCAGGACTGCCGGGGGACTTTGCAGGCCACAGCTTGCGTCGTGGCTTTGTCACAGAAGCTGGTCTGAACGACATTCCTCTAGCCCAGACGATGGCCATGACGGGGCACCGGCTCACCAAGAGTGTGGTGCGCTACTCGGAGGTTGGCGATGTGCTGAGCAGCAAGGCTTCAGACCTGCTCAAGCTCGGAAGAAAGCGTAAGTAAATAAGCGCATCGGCCGCGGTACGCAGCTTCTGACACAATTTGACCGGGGATACATCAAAGGGCCCGAGTGCCCATTTCTACCGGGAGATTCTCGTGATTCTTGTTTCTGCAAAGGTGGGGCCGTTCCGCTCCATGAACACGGTGCAGACCGTCGCCATCGATCCGGCCGTTACGGTGTTTGTCGGCATGAACGAAGCCGGGAAGACGGTATTGCTGAAAGCCCTGCAAAAGTCGTCGGATGCGCTCGGGGAGGATTCCTTCGAGCCCGTCGAAGACTATCCCCGCAAGGATTTGTCTGCCTACCTCAAGACCCACAAGACCGAACCCGCTGCGGTGACCGAGCTCACCTACGCACTGGAAGATGACGAAGTCGAGAAGATCAATACCAAAGTCGGCACGGCTCTGAAGCCAGGTCACCAAGTCACAGTGACCAGCAAGTACGACAACAGCATCGTTATTGGCCTTGCGGTTGATGAACAGCCTCTCGTCAAGGCTTTCACCAAGTCCCTCAGCACGGATGCGGCGGCGGCCCTTTCAAGCTGCAAGAAATTGCGTGTGATTCCAACGCTGCTCGCCGAGGTCAGTTTGACGGACTCTGATAGTGCGGCGCTCGCAGCACTGAACGCCCGTATCACGGCCAGCAAGTGGGACAACGTCGCCCAATGGGAAACCTGGGCCGAAATCAGTAACCGCCGTCCGAAGTTTCTGTACTTCAGCGATTACGATCTGCTGCCCGGCAAGATGAACCTGGCTGACCTCGCCACTCGTGTCGAGCAGGCCAAATCCGACCCCAAGCATCTGAAGCCGAGCCACCGGGCGGTGCTCGCGCTGCTACGCATGGCGGACGTCCCTATCACCGACCTCACCACGCCCAGTGGCTACGAAGAGTTGAAGGCGAAAATCGAGGCGGTGTCGATCAGGTTGACGGATCAAGTCATGGAGTTCTGGAAGCAGAATGAAGACTTGGAGGTGGAAGTCGACATCAAGGCCGACCCCAGTGATGAAGGGCCGTTCAACAACGGTGCCAATCTATATCTGCGTATCAAAAACCGCCGCCACCGCGGCGTCAGCACTCCTTTCGATCAGCGCAGTCGCGGCTTCATCTGGTTCTTCAGTTTCCTCGTCTGGTTCGACAGCGTGCAGCACCAGCTCGATCCGAGTGGCAAGAGCGCCAGCAAGCGCCTGATCCTGCTGCTCGACGAGCCCGGTCTGGCACTGCATGCCTTGGCCCAAGCCGATTTCCTGCGCTACATCGACCGCCTCGCCAACGATCATCAGGTGCTCTACACCACGCACTCACCCTTCATGGTGCATTCGGATCGTCTGCATCAAGTCCGCGTCGTGGAGGATCAACTGAAGGTCGGAACGGTCATCTCGGAGCATCTCAGCGGCGCCGACCCCCGGACGATTTTCCCGCTGCAAGCAGCACTTGGCTGGACAGTGGCGCAAAACCTCTTCATCTCCGAGCGCAATCTGCTGGTGGAAGGACCGTCCGAGCTGATCTACCTGCAGGCGATATCGGGCCTGCTGGAGGCGGACGGCGGCGGCGGCTTGCGAGACGACGTCACCATCGTGCCGACGGGAGGCTTGGACAAGCTGGCCACCTTTGTTTCTCTTCTCGGGGCCAACGGACTCAAACTGGCGGTGCTGCACGACTTCAGCGGCTCCCCCGATCAGAAACTTGAAAGCCTCGTGCGCGACAAGCTGCTGGCCGCCAAATCGCTGTTCAACGTAGCGCAGTTCCGTGATCCCGAAAAAAGTAGCGAGAAGCGCCAGCCAAGCGATATCGAAGACCTGTTTTCAGTGTCGCTCTACCTCAAGCATTTCAACGCAACCTTCGCCACTCAGCTGGGTGGAACAGTGATCGCCGAGTCCGATCTCCCGGCCGGCGACCGGATCGTGTATCGCCTTGAGCAGTACATCAAAAGCAAGGGTCTTACGATTCGGCCATCCGGTGGATTCAATCACTATGCAGTGGCCGCACACTTTGCGGGATCGCCACCCAAGTCCATCGATGCTGCGACGAAGGGCAGATTCAAAGCGCTGTTTGCGGCCATCAATGCGGCTTATTGAGGAATTGGCGCAGTTGCCGACGGCGGGTCTTTGCAAAACTATAGGCCAGCACATCTTTACGGCAATGAAGATGCGAGGCGCGCAACTGGAGTCGGTTTGTATCGCGCTGCCGCCTGCTGCGGCGGGCTGGCGATGAAGTTGGCGTTACAGGAGGCCGCGAAGTCACTTGCGCGCGGACGGGATCGTGCCTTCGTGAGTCGGGTCGCGTGGCTTGATCTGGATCGCCTGGTCACCGCCGCCTACGAGAAGATTTCGACGTGCTCTCGCGAGGCGGCCGAACTGGGGGACCTGTATCTGACCCGGAATCGGGCATACCCCCCGTTCAACAGGCCGCATTTCAGCCCCGTCAACATTATCAACCAGATTCAAATCCAAACTGGCTGGCGCTTGTTGGATGTCAGCCGGGCAATCTCCGAAAACGATGCGCCTCGATCAGAGGTGTTGGCAGAAAGTGGAGCCACCCTGTGGTTCTCGCAGGACGCGACAGGTGCCGTGACGGTTTTCCTTGCCCCTTACAAATCCAAGGCAATGCGCGTGGACGAAGCCAATATCATCCTTGCGCGTCACGGCTGTGCCTCTGAGGTCTCGGAGAGCTGTGTCAACCAGTATTTCGTGGCCTACTTCCGCTACTGCGCGGCAACAAGCGCACATGGGCATCGCGGATGGAAGGGAAATGGGTACCGCCTCAGGCTGATGTACAACGATTTCCGCTATTCGACCAAAAGACGCGCGGCTCTCGTTCGAGGCTTGGAGCTGCTTCTGGCCGCTGCCGGTGTGATGGCCACTCTCTATACGGGCAACAAGTTATTTAGCTAGTTCTGTTTCTTGACTTGGGGGTAACCCCAAGGTTTATGGTCTAGCTGTCGAAACCAATTCACCCCATGCGCAACCTCATTTCCATCCTTCTTGCACTCAGCCTGTCGTGGGTCACGACGGGTTATGCGTGCCAGATGGATGGCTTGAACATGGTGCGTGCGATGTGCTGCTGCAAGCATGGGCATCAAGAGCACCAAGCTAAGCCTGACGATTCATCGTCCGCCAGCGTCAGCGCAGAGAAGAAACGGTGCTGCGATGTGGTCTCAAGCTCGGCACTGGGCGACCAGCAGCCCGGCGCCATCGCCAAGGTTCCCAGCCTCGATTTGCCGGAGTTCACGATTCTGCCGGTGACGACGTGGGTGCTTGCCGAACCGGCTCCCCGCCTGGTTTCCGCACCGCCTCCCGCCCGTGGCCCGCCTGCGGGCACCGGCACTCGAACCTATCTCACCACGGCTCGCCTGCGGCTCTAAAGCGCCGCCCATCACCTGCCTTTGCGCACGGTGATGGCTCATGACCTGTGCAGCCGTCCGGCTGCACCTCCCCCTAGTCATTTGAGAGGCTCGCCATGTTGACTTCATTCCCCCGCTTTACCCGTGTTCTGACCGCCGCCGTTCTTTCGGCAGGTTTCATCGCCAGTGCGCACGCACGCCCCACCGATCTGGATTGGAAGCCTGGCATCGGTGCCGTCGTGACACAGACGGCCACGGCCCCGCAACGCAATCTGGGCGCACCGTTTTACGGCCCGCGACAGACCATTCCCTCGCTGGTTTCCGACGTCACGCCGCCGCAAGCGGCGCTCACGAACGATGCCGTGCGCTGGGTTGGCCCGCGCAACACGGTTCCTGTTCTTCGTTGATGCTTATGCCCTGCGCGGGCGACCCCGCAGGGCATTTCCAGGAGCTCTTGATGAAAACCCCCAACACCATACTTTATGGCGTGGTCGCTGCGATCTGTATTGCCAGTGCGCCAGCAGTCTTCGCCCAGGAACAAGCCGATGCACTGGTCGCCATCAGTCTCGATGATGCCGCCGCACTCGCCGTGGAGCGCCAGCCGCAGCTGGATGCGCTCGATGCAGAAGCGCGCGCCGCACGCCAGCGCGCCATTGCCGCGGGCGAGCTGCCCGATCCCAGCCTGAGCGTCGGCATCAGCGATCTGACGATCGAAGGCTCGGACCGGTTCACCCTGCGCAAGGAGTCCGATACGCAGATCATGGCCGGCATCCGGCAGCAGTTTCCGCGCGCCGAGAAACTCAAGCTCAAGCGCGAACATGCCGAGCGCGAGGCCGAGACCTTCGACGCCGAGCGCCTGGCCACATCGCGGATGATCGCCCGCGAAACCGGCCTCGCCTGGCTCGATGTGTGGAAAGCCGAAGCCGCACAGCGGCTCGCCCGCCAAAGCCTCGTCGAAGCCGAGCGGCAGGCCAAGGCACTGGAGATTTCCTATGGCGCGGGACGTGCCACCCAGGCCGAGGTGCTGACGGCAAGAGTTGATGCAGAGGCGCTGCGGGAGCGGATTGCAGGCTTTGCCCAGCAGTCGCGCCACTACCGCAACGGTCTGGCCCGCTGGATTGGCGAGGTGGCATTCAACCCGCTGTGCCCCGATCTTCCTGCTGAAGCTCCACCGGATGCTCAGTCCTTGATGGACGCCCTGACCAGCCACCCTCACTTTCTCGTTCAAGCCAAGAAGCTCGCTACCGTCGAGAACGAGGTACAGATGGCGCGGCAGGACTACCGCCCCGATTGGGCGCTCACCGTGGGGTATGGCCATCGTCCCGCCTTCGCCGACTACGCCAATGTGCAAGTCGAAATCCCCCTGCCGTTCTTCACCGGCAACCGGCAGGACAAGCAGCTGGATGCGGCGAAGGCCATGCAGGCCTCGCAGCAGTCGCGGCTGGAGGACGCCCTGCGCGAGCACCGCACCGAAATCCGCATGAACGCCGAGGACTGGCAGCTGCTGCAAGAGCGGCTCGCCCGCTATGACGCCGCTCTGCTGCCGCAATCCCGCGCTCGCATTGATGCCGCCCTGGCGGCGTATGGCGCTGGCAGCGGCCTGCTCAAGGACGTGCTCGACGCCCGTCGCATGGCCCTCGAACTCGCCATGCAGAAGCTCGACCTGCAACTCGACAGCGCGCGCCACCAAGTGCAGCTGCGCTACTTCGCACCCTGATTCGGAAGACTCCCATGAAGACCAAGACCATTACCGTGCTCTCCATCATCGCGCTGGCTGCCGCTGGTGGCGGCTGGTGGCTGGCGCAGCCGGACGCAGCCCACAAGCACAAACTCGAAAAGCGCGTCGATGCGCAGGGCAAGACCTACTACACCTGCGCGATGCACCCGCAAGTGAAACAAGGCGAGCCCGGCAGCTGCCCGATCTGCGGCATGAAGCTGGTCAAGCGGCAGGAAGCCGCGATGGCCGACATGAGCGGCATGGAGGGAATGAACGGCAAGGACGGGATGGCGATGAGCGAGGGCGAGAAGCAGCCGCTCTACTGGTATGACCCGATGGTGCCGGAGCAGCACTTCGACAAGCCCGGCAAGTCGCCCTTCATGGACATGCAGCTGGTGCCGAAATACGCCGATGCGGCCAGCGGCGGTGCGGGCGGTGGCACGGTGGTGCAGATCGACCCGCGCATGGCCCAGAACCTGGGGATGCGCGTTGCCGAGGTGAAGATCGGCACCTTCTTTCAGCGCATCGAGGCCGTCGGCAGCGTGGCACTCGACGAGCGCCGTATCGTGGTCGTGGAGTCGCGCAGCGCGGGCTGGATCGAGAAACTCGACGTGCGTGCCGAGGGCGATGTGGTGAAGAAGGGGCAGCGTCTTGCTGCGCTGTATTCGCCTGATCTGTTCGCGGCGCGGCAGGAGCTGAAGCTGGCGCAGCAATCCGGCGATGCCGCACTCGCCCAAGCCAGTCAGCAGCGCCTACGTCTGCTCGGTGGCGGCGCGGGGGGCGGCAGCCAGTCCGGCGTGTTCGCACCAGCCAGTGGCTTTGTGGTGGAGCTGATGGCGCGCGAAGGCGCGCAGCTCGCACCGGGGATGCCGCTGATGAAGCTCGCCGACCTCTCGCAGGTCTGGCTCAACGTCGAAATCCCGGAGTCGCAAGCGGGCTGGATCAGCACCGGTAAAAGCGCGGAGGCGCGACTGAGATCGCTGCCCGGCAAGGTGTTTGAAGGCACGGTGGACTATCTCTATCCCCAGCTCGACAGCGGCACCCGCACCCTGCGCGCGCGGCTGGTGTTCGACAACGCCGATGGCGCGCTGCGCCCCGGCATGTTTGCCGATGTGACCTTGTTCGGCGGCGGTCAGAAGGACGTGCTGCTGGTGCCGAGCGAAGCGGTGATCCGCACCGGCGAGCGCACGGTGGTGATGGTGGCGGAAGCTGAAGGCCGCTACCGCCCTGCGCACGTCGAGGCCGGGCCTGAGCGCAATGGCGAGACGATGATTCTGTCCGGCCTCGAAGCGGGCCAGAGCGTCGTCGTCTCCGGGCAGTTCCTCATCGACTCTGAAGCCAGCTTGCAGGGGGCCTATCAGCGCATGGGCCAGGGCGCTGGCAGCGCCGAAGGCGCCATGAAGCCTGCGATAGAAAGCATGGGCGATATGAAGGACATGGACACGAGCGAGATGAAGGGCATGGACGGCACGAAGGAGAAAGCCCCGTGATCGGTCGCCTTATCCATTGGAGCATCCACAACCGTTTTCTGGTGCTGATGGCTGCCGTGCTGATGACGGCTTGGGGCAGCTACTCGGCCTACACCACGCCGCTCGACGCCCTGCCGGACTTGAGCGACACCCAGGTCATCATCCGCACCACCTATCCCGGCCAGGCGCCGCAGGTGGTGGAGGATCAGGTGACGTATCCGCTTACCACCACCATGCTTTCGGTGCCTTACGCCAAGACGGTGCGCGGCTATTCGCTGTTCGGCCAGAGCTTCGTTTACATCCTGTTCGAGGACGGCACCGATCTGTATTGGGCGCGTTCACGCGTGCTGGAATACCTCTCGCAGGTGCAAGGCCGCTTGCCCGCCAATGCCCGTGCCGCACTAGGCCCCGATGCCACGGGCGTGGGCTGGATTTACGAATACGCGCTGGTGGATCGAACCGGCGGCAACGACATCAGCCAACTGCGCGCGCTCCAGGACTGGTTCCTGAAATACGAGCTGAAGACCGTGCCGAATGTGGCCGAGGTGGCGACGCTGGGCGGCTTCAACAAGCAATATCAGATCGTGCTCGACCCGGATCGCCTGCGCGCCTTCAAGCTGCCGGTAGAGACCGTGATGAAGGCCGTGCAGGACGCCAACGCCGAAACCGGCGGCTCGGTGCTGGAACTTGCCGAAGCCGAATACATGGTGCGCGCGCGCGGCTATCTGAAGACGCTGGACGACTTCCGCGCCATTCCCGTCGGGCTGGGCGACAACGGCACGCCGATCCTGCTGCGCGATGTGGCGACTGTGCAGCTCGGCCCCGAAACCCGACGCGGCATCGCCGAACTCGATGGCGAGGGTGAAGTGGTGGGCGGCGTCATCGTTCTGCGCTCCGGCGCCAACGCGGCAAGCACCATCACGGCGGTAAAGGCCAAGCTCGAAACGCTCAAGGCCAGCCTGCCCAAGGGCGTGGAGATCGTCGAAACCTACGACCGCTCCCTGCTAATCCAGCGCGCGGTCGAAAACCTCAGCACCAAGCTGGTGGAAGAGTTCATCGTCGTGGCGGTGGTGTGCATCCTGTTCCTGTTCCACCTGCGTTCGGCGCTGGTCGCCATCCTCACGCTGCCGCTGGGCATCCTGATGGCCTTCGCGGTGATGAAGGCGCAGGGCATCAATGCCAACATCATGTCGCTGGGCGGCATCGCCATCGCCATTGGCGCGATGGTGGACGCGGCGGTGGTGATGATCGAGAACGCCCACAAGAAGCTCGAACACTACAAGCACGAGCACGACGGTCGAGACCCCGAAGGCGCAGAGCGACTGCAAGTGATGGCGAACGCTGCGGCCGAAGTCGGCCCGGCACTGTTCTTCAGTCTGCTCATCATCACCTTGAGCTTCGTGCCGGTGTTCACCTTGCAGGCTCAAGAGGGCCGCTTGTTCGCGCCGCTGGCCTACACCAAGACCTATGCGATGGCGGCAGCCGCAGGGCTGTCAGTGACGCTGATCCCGGTGCTAATGGTCTGGTTCATACGCGGCAAGATTCAGGACGAGCAGAAGAACCCGATCAATCGTTTTTTGATCCACATCTACCGGCCCGGTATCCACGCCGTGCTGCGCCATCCGCGCGCGACGCTGGCGATTGCGGTGGTGGCGATGGTGCTGTCGGTGTGGCCCGCGACCCAACTCGGCAGCGAGTTCATGCCGCCGCTGGACGAAGGCGATCTGCTCTACATGCCGACGGCATTGCCCGGCCTCGCAGTCGGCAAGGGGGCTGAGATTCTTCAGCAAACCGACCGCATACTGAAGACCTTCCCGGAAGTGAAGCGCGTGTTCGGCAAGATTGGCCGCGCCGAAACCGCGACTGATCCGGCCCCGCTGGAAATGGTCGAGACCACGGTGCAGTTGAAAGACAAGAGCGAATGGCGCGCGGGCATGACCACCGCCAAGCTGATCGAGGAGATGGACGCGGCGCTGAAAATCCCCGGCATGGGCAATGTCTGGGTCAACCCCATCCGCAACCGCATCGACATGCTGGCCACCGGCATCAAGTCACCGGTGGGCATCAAGATCGCAGGCCCCGATCTCAATGTCATCGAGAAGCTAGGGGCGGAGGTCGAGCGCGTGGTTAAGGACATCCCCGGCACTTCTTCCGCGTTCTCGGAGCGCGTGTCGGGGGGGCGCTATATCGAGATTCACCCTGACCGCATCGCCGCCGCGCGGCTGGGCCTATCCATCGCCGATGTGCAGCGCATCGTCGCCCTCGCCATCGGCGGCGAGAACATCGGCGAGACCGTGGAGGGCCTGCAACGCTTCCCCATCAACCTGCGCTACCCGCGCGAGTTGCGCGATTCGCTCACCGATTTGCGCGAGCTGCCCATCGTCACCATGCAGGGCGCGACGGTGACGCTGGGGCAGATTGCCGAGGTGGTCATTGCGGACGGCCCGCCGATGATTAAAAGCGAGAACTCGCGCCCGAACGGCTGGGTGTATGTAGACATCCGCGGCCGTGATCTCGGCGGTTATGTCGCGGAAGCCAAGAAGGTCGTTGCCGAACAGGTGCAACTGCCTGCCGGTTATTCCATCGCCTGGTCGGGGCAGTTCGAGTATCTGGAACGTGCGTCGAAGCGCCTGAAGCTGGTGGTGCCGTTCACGCTCGCCATCATCCTGCTGCTGCTCTATCTCACCTTCCGCAACTTCGGTGAGGCGCTGCTCATCATGGCGACACTGCCGTTCGCGCTGGTGGGCGGGCTGTGGTTGATCTATGGACTGGGCCACAACCTGTCCATCGCCAGCGGTGTCGGCTTCATCGCACTCGCCGGCGTGGCAGCGGAGTTCGGCGTCATCATGCTCATCTACCTGCAACAGGCCGTCACCGAGCGGCAGGCACGCGGGACGATGAACACCGTGGCTGATCTCGAAGACGCCATCGTCGATGGCGCGGTGCTGCGGGTGCGGCCCAAGGCGATGACGGTGGCTGTCATCATCGCGGGCCTGCTGCCCTTGTTCTGGGGCGCAGGCACCGGCAGCGAGGTGATGCAGCGCATCGCCGCCCCCATGATCGGCGGCATGATTACCGCGCCACTGCTGTCGATGTTCGTGATTCCGGCGGCTTACTTGTTGATGCGCCGCCGGGGCTTGAAGGAGAAACAGCCATGAACGGATACACCGTGGGGCGTCTGGCCCGTGCGGCTGGCGTTGGGGCCGATACGGTGCGGCACTACGAGGAGATCGGCTTGCTGCCGCCCGCCTTGCGTGCGGCATCGGGCTACCGCTATTTCGCCGAGAGCGCGGTGGCGCGGCTGGAGTTCATCCGCCGCAGCCGGCTCCTGGGCTTCAGCCTGCCAGAGGTGCAGGAACTGCTGGACTTGAGCGACCGGCGCCAGACCGATCAGCAGACCGACATGGTGAAGCTGCGCGAGGTCGCTGCCGCCAAGCTCGCCGATGTCGAACGCAAGCTGGCCGAGCTGGAACGGATGAAACTGGGCCTTCAGCAACTCGTTGCCTGCTGCCCTGGCAAGGGGCGGCTGGCGCAATGCCCCATCCTGTCTTCGCTGGCGTCACCGAATGGGCAGACCGCCCCGTGACTGAGCGCCTCACATGTCAGCCATTTCGCTTGCGGCTCTCCGCCACCGCGCCCATACTTTTCGTATGAAAGTGCTTCGCCCCCTCATTGTCTGGCTCATCGTGATTCTGCTGCCGCTTCAGGCCGTGGCGGCGTCGGCGATGATGCAGTGCAAGGACATGGGCGCTGCAAGCCCGGCAGAGGCCGCGCAGCAGGACGGCCCGGTGCATGACCACGCCGCGATGATGGCGGCGATGGGTGCCGACATGGACATGTCCGGCATGGATCATGCGGCGATGGATCACGAGGGCTCGGAGCACAAGACATCCAGTGGCGCGGGCTGCGACTGCGGCTGCCAATGTGCGGCCAGTTGCTCGGTGGGTTGCGCGACCGTGGCGGCTTTTGTCACGCCAGTGTTTGCTGTCGTCGATTTTTCCAGTGGCCGCGAACAGGCCCGCGAGACCCGCGAACAGGCGCATGCGGCCTACCGCTACGACCCCTTACGACCTCCATCCGCCGTGGCGCTTTGATCGCCACGGCTCTCGAAGACCCACGCTGCAAACCCTGCTGCAAGCCCGTTCCTGACCGAACCGGCTTGTAGACACCTTCGATGACCGGGGCGATCCGTGCTGCACGGATTTCGCTTCCCTCTCGAAGGAGTCACCTGTGGTTTCCAAATTACTTCCGTTCCGACGCACGGCGTTGGTGCTGGCGGTGCTCGGCTTGAGCGCCTGTGCCAGCCTGCCACCCGATCTGGGCCGCTCCGATGTCTCTGCGGCGGTCGTGGCGCGTGGTCAGGCCCTGCCGACGGGCGATACCGCGCAGCTGTCCGCCCAGCTGCTGGCGCAGCCGCTCACGCCCGACAACGCCATCACCCTCGCGCTCATTCACAGCCCCGCCGTGCGGCAAACCACCGCGCAGCTTGGCCTCGCCGCCGCCGATGTCTATGACGCGGCCCGCATCGCCAACCCGGTATTCAGCGCCAGCCGCCTCACCTCCAACGACCCGGCGGCGGTCTCGGCGCAGATCGGTCTCGGCATCGCACTGAGCTTCACCGATCTCATTTTCTTGCCCGCTCGCAGCCGCTATGCCAAGGCGCAGTTCGAGGCGGCGAAGCTGGAAGTCGGCAGCGCAACACTCGTCCTGGCCAGCGAGGTTCAATCCGCCTGGTATGCGCTGGCCGGTGCCGAGCAGAACGCGACTTTGAAGACGCGCGTTGCCAAGGCCGCTCAAGCCTCGGCGGATCTCGCGCAACGCTATTTCACGGCAGGCAACATCAACCAGCGCGAGCTGGCGCTGGAGAACGCTGCGGCGACCCAGGCCCAGCTTTCTGCGCTCACCGCGCAGGCCGAGGTCGAACGGGCACGCAGCGCGCTCAATCGCCTGATGGGGCTGCCCGCGACAAGGGATCAATGGCAACTTGCCGGGGGATTGCCTGCACCCCTCGCGAACGAGGACGAGCTGGATGCCCTGCTCAAGCTCGCCAGCGAAAACCGGCTGGACGTGGCGGCCGCGCGGCGCAACGCCGAAGCCGTCGCCAGCGCCTTCGGCCTGGAGCGCCGAACCCGGCTGCTCGGCCCCATCGAGCTGAGCTACGAGCGCGAGCGCGACACGGACGGCAGCCGGACCATCGGCCCCGGCGTTTCGGTGGCTATCCCGCTCTTCAACTGGGGCACCGGACGGGTGGCGCGCGCCAAGGCGCAACTGGATGCTGCCGAGGCCGATCTCGCCGCGAAGGAACTCGACGCCAGCAACGACGTGAAAGCGGCCCATGCCGCCGTGCGCTCGGCCAGGGCGATGGTGGAACGCTATCGGGACAGTCTCATTCCGCAGCGCGAAGCGGTGGTGGATCAGATGCAGCTGGAGGCGAACTACATGCTCATCGGCGTGTTCGAGCTGCTCGCCGCCAAGCAGCAGCAATACGACGCCTATTCCGGCTACCTCGATGCCGTGCGCGATTACTGGCTGGCCCGCACCGAACTCACCCGCGCCGTGGGCCGCAAGCTGCCCAGCAGCGACCAGCCCGCAGCGGCCACGCTGGATGCCGAGACGCTCGCCAAGCCCAAGGGTGGCGGCATGGATCACGGCGCGATGGGACACGGTGCGATGGGGCACGACATGTCCTCCATGCCGGGCATGGAGGGCATGGAGGGCATGGATCACTCCGGCCATGACATGTCAGGCATGGAGGGCATGGAAAAGCCTGCGCAGAAGAATCCCGCGAAGCCGACGATGGATCATGGCGCGATGGGCCACGACATGTCTTCGATGCCCGGCATGGCACCTCCCAAGCCCGCCGCAGGCGAAGGCAGCCCGCGCGCCGAGCAGCAGACCGAGATGCCGGTGAAGCAAAAGCCCGCAGCGACATCGCCACCGGCCCGCAAACCCAAGCCAGTTCCGCAATCCGAAAGCCACCAAGGCCACTGAGCGATGACCACTTTCTCGATACCACGTTCGCCATCTCTTCCCACCCCTAAAACCAGGAATCACCCCATGAAAAGCATCCTCAGCCTCGCCGCCGCTCTCTTCATCCTCGCTCCGGGCGCTTTCGCCCATGACCCCGCCGAACACGCCAAGGAAGCGGCGGAAGCCAAGGCCGCGCCCAACTGCGAGGCGATGAAGACGATGGATCACTCGAAGATGGACCCGAACGATCCCGTCATGAAGGCCATGATGAGCAAGTGCGCCAAGCAGAAGCCATCCGAGCACAAGGACATGAAGGGCATGGAAGGCATGGATCACTCCAAGATGCCGATGCCCGCGACGCCCCCCAAGAAGTCCGACGGACATGAGGGCCACTGATGGATACCAGACCTGAAACGACGGACACCGTGGAGCAGGCCGAAACGCTGTTCACGCGGCGGCACCTGCTGCAAATCGCGGGCAGCGCCGGACTCCTGGCGGGTGTCGCACGCCCGGCGCTGGCGCAGCACGAAGGCCACGACATGTCCTCGATGCCGGGCATGAAGATGCCAGCGGACGAGGCCAAAGCGCCCAGCAAGGCAGCCTCAAACAATCCGGTGAAGCGCCACCCGCAGGGCTATTTGCCCGTGCGCACGCTCAACGGCTGGACGCTGCCCTACACGATGAAAGGCGGCGTCAAGGAGTTTCATCTGGTCGCCGAGGAGATCGAGCATGAGTTCGCGCCCGGCTCGCGCGGCAAATGCTGGGGCTACAACGGCACCACACCCGGCCCGACGCTCGAAGTGGTCGAGGGCGACCGCGTGCGCATCCTCGTCACCAACCGGCTCGGCGAACCGACCAGCGTGCATTGGCACGGCATCGACCTGCCCAATGGCTACGACGGAGTGGGCGGCATGAACCAGCCCAGCATCAAGCCCGGCGAGACCTTCGCCTACGAGTTCACCCTCAAGCAGCACGGCACGCACATGTATCACCCGCACGCGGACGAGATGACGCAGATGGCGTTCGGGATGATGGGCCTCTTCATCATCCACCCGAAGGCGGGTGAGGAAGTGCCAATCGACCGCGACTACTGCTTCCTGCTTCACAACTGGGCGATGCACCCCGGCACCTACCGGCCAGACCCCAGCATCATGCAGGACTTCGATCTTTGGACTTTCAACAGCAAGACCTTTCCGGCCATCGAACATCTGGTGATGGCGACCGGCGAGCGTTGCCGCATCCGCATCGGCAACCTCTCGATGTGGAACCACCCGATCCACCTGCACAGCAATCCCTTCTGGGTGACGGGCAGTGATGGTGGGCGCTGGCCGCGCAACCAGTGGCGGCGCGAGGTCACGGAGATCGTCGGCGTCGGCCAGATGCGCGACATCGAGTTCGTCGCCACCGAGCCGGGTGATTGGGCCTTCCACTGCCACATGGCGCATCACACGATGGGGCCGATGGGGCATGGCATTCCCAACCCCACTGGCGTGGATCAGTCGGGCGTGGACGACGAGATTCGCCAGCTGCTGCCGGGCTTCGCCGCGATGGGCAAACATGGCATGAGCGAGCACGGCGGGCATGTCGCAATGGGTCTCGCGGGGCCGGACAACACGCTGCCGATGATGACCGGCGAAGGGCTTTACGGCCCCATCGAGATGGGCGGCATGTTCACGGTGCTGAAGGTGCGCGATGGGCAGAAGCCCGGCGACTTCACCGACCCCGGCTGGTATCGCCATCCCAAGGACAAGATTGCCAAGAAGGTCAGCAGCGATCCCGATTACGGCACCCCACACCGCCGCCAGCCCTATGGCCCCTCGTCATCGCCAGCGGCCACGCCGAAGGTGCCGCCGATGGAAGGGATGGATCACTCGAAGCACGGCAAGTAGCGCGTGAAGGAGCCTCGAATGAAACATCTGAAAACAGCCATTGCCGCCATCGCCGTGGTCGCCATCGGAGGACTGGGGTTCATCTACTCCGGGGTCTATCCGATGGGGGCCGATGATCCGCACATCAAACCCGTCTACTGGGCGCTCGACACCCTGCGCGAGCGATCCATCGCCGTCCGCGCGAGCGGCATCGAAGTGCCGCCGCTCGATGACCCCGACATGCTCCTGGCCGGGGGTGCGGACTACAACGACATGTGTGCGGGCTGCCACCTCAAGCCGGGCAAGAAGTCGTCCGAAATGAGTGCGGGGCTTTATCCGCAGCCACCCAATCTCTCGCTGGGCGCGGAGGGTCATGCCGGGCACGAGGGTGGACACGGCGACGTGACCACCAGTGCCGCAAGGCAGTTCTGGATCATCAAGCACGGCATCAAGGCGAGCGGCATGGCGGCGTTCGGGCCGACGCACGATGACGCCCGCATCTGGGCCATGGTGGCCTTCCTGCAAAAGCTACCCACGCTCGATGCCGCGCAGTATCAAATCCTGACGGCGCGTGCCGAAGGCGACATGGCCGGGATGGAGGGCATGGATCACGATGACGCCTCGTCGCACGCCCATGAGGTCAAAGCTGAGAAGGACGCGCATGCGGGAATGGGTATGCCAGGTATGAAGGCCGATCAGCACGCTATGGCTACCGACCTATCGACGCCGAGCGGGGTGATGCGAGCGTTCCAGGCGGCCATGAAATCAGGCGATGCAGCGTCAGTGAAGCGGCTGCTGGCTCCTGATCTGCTCGTCTTCGAGGGCGGTGCCGCAGAGCGTTCGCGGGATGAGTATGCGAGTCACCACCTCGGTGCCGACATGGCTTTCTTGAAATCCTCCAGCGTGGACATCTTGAAGCAGTCCAGCGGTGGTAACGATCAAGAGGCCTGGCTCACGACCGAGTCGCGCATTCGTGGAAAGTCGTCGAAGGGCAAGCCACTCGACATCGCCAGCACCGAGACCGCGCTGCTGCGCAAGGGCAGCGCGGGCTGGCAGATCGTCCATCTGCACTGGTCGTCGCAAGACTTCAAGGCCGCACCATGAGCGCGGGTTCCCCATGTCTGGAAGTAACCAAGGAGCGAAACCCGTGAAGAAAAGCTCTGTCTCCAGCCTGGTCTGGATCGGTTCCGTCGTGCTGACGATCGGCGCGGTGCTTGCGGCGCAGTATCTTCGCGAGCCATCTGTCCCACCTGTCGTTGCTGCTGCCGCGCCGGATACCGTGGTGGTCTACAAGAGTCCCACTTGTGGCTGCTGCTTGAAATGGGTCGAGCATCTCCAGCAAGCGGGCTTCACGGTAGAGACCCACGACGAGCCGCAGATGAGCTTGGTCAAGACCCGGCTTGGCGTGCCAGAGGCCTTGGGCTCCTGCCATACCGCAACGGTCAACGGCTACGTCATCGAAGGGCATGTGCCCGCTGAAGACATTCGGCAACTGCTTGCCAAGCGGCCCAAAGCCAAAGGCCTCGCCGTGCCGGGTATGCCGATCGGCTCACCGGGCATGGAGATGGGCGATCGAGTCGACCCGTATCAGACGCTGCTGTTTGATGGGCAGGGACGGTCAAGCGTATTCAGTCGGCACGGGACAGCAAGTGCCGCGCCTGTGAAAGCGTCCTCAATCAATCCACAGCCGCCCTCTTGACTCTGGAGTAGGGTCCAGACCCCAGTCTAGGCGGGAGGTTAACGATCATGCCCAAAACCCTGATGACCATTGGAGCCGCTGCGCAGGCAGCGGATGTCGCGATTGACACGGTGCGCTACTACGAGCGTGAGGGACTGCTCGCCAGTGCCGCGCGCACGGCGAGTGGCTACCGTGTCTTCACGGCGGCTGATGTCGAGCGTCTGCGCTTCATCCGCAAGGCGAAGGCGCTCGGCTTCACGCTGGCGGACATCGCCGACCTGCTGCGTTTGCAGGATGGCGGTGGGCCGCGCACCGAGGTGCGTCAGCGGGCCCGGAACAGGATCGAAGACCTCAGCCGCAAGATCGCGGCACTGACAGCCATCCGCGACGCCCTCGTCGTGCTGGAAGCCCAGTGTCACGGACGCGGCACCGTCGCCGGCTGCCCAATCATCGAGGGCGTGCAGGCGGTTTCCCTGGCTGATCCTTTGGAGTCCTGACATGAGCACCACTACCCATCCCCACACCAGCAAAGCCGACTGCTGCGCCACCCATACCCCTGCACCAGAAAAGCCGCAGGCCGCCGCTGCCAGTTGCCACCACCAGGACAAAGCGAAAGCACCTTCGAGCGCAGCACACGCGCATCACGCTCACCACGGTGGTGGCGGCTCGATGTGGGGACTGACCACTTCCGCAACGATCCACTGCCTTTCGGGTTGTGTCATCGGCGAGTTCATTGGTCTGGCCATCGGCGTGAGCCTCGGTCTGAACCCGTGGATGACGATGGCGCTGGCGACCACGCTGGGTTTTGCCAGCGGCTACACGCTGGGCCTGTGGCCGCTGGTAAAGCAGGGCATGAGCTGGGGTGCGGCGTTCAAGACGCTGTGGCTGGGTGAGACCATCTCCATCGCCGCTATGGAGTTCGCCATGAACTTCACCGACTACCACGTTGGTGGCGTTACGGCTTCGTCCATCCTCGCGCCCGCATTCTGGCTAGGCTTCGCCGCCGCCATCCCGGCCGGCTTTGCAGTGGCCTGGCCGGTGAACTGGTGGCTGTTAAAGCGCAGCATAAAAAAGCCCTGCCACTGAGATGACCGCTCGCCCCAGCAGTTGGAACGGTCAGGCCCGCATGGGTCTGGGCTGGGGCGAGTTTGTTGGCGTGACTGGCGACAACGCGCCGCACAGTCACCATGCTGTGCAGGTCTTGCTCTCCGAGCAGCCGCAGCCCCTGTGGACTGCCGCAGGCGGTTGGCAGACCGTGCAAGGCGCGGTGATCGGCCCGGAGCTGCCGCATCAGCTCGGCTCCAATGGCAGGCCAGTACGCTTGGTCTATGTCGAGTCACACGCCGAGTCAGGCCGTCGCCTGATGACCGCACTCGATCAGGGCCTGCGGGTGCTGACGACTGAAGAGGTGGCGCTGGCCCATCACGCCCTTTCAGGTGGTGAACCACCGGATACGGCGCTTGCCCAGGTGCTGTCATCGGGCTCGGTGCGGATCAACACGCCAGCCAGCGACGACGAGATCGAACGCTGGATCGTCGCACTGCCGACAGTGCTGCCGGAGCGCCTCACCGCCGCCGCCTGTGCGTACCAACTGGGGCTTTCCAGCAGCCGCTTTCTGCACCGCTTTCGCACCCATACCGGCTTGCCGCTGCGGCCCTACCTGCGCTGGCGGCGGCTGCTGGTCGCCGTGCGCGAGGCGATGCAGGGTGCGAGCCTGACCGAGGCCGCTCACGCGGCGGGGTTTGCCGATGCCGCGCATTTCACCCGCACCTTCCGCCGGCACTTCGGGCTGGCCCCCAGCGCATTGATGAGGATGGCTTCGACGAAGTAGCCAGTTCGTTCAAGCCAGCGGCGCAGGCCACTCCCATGCTCTCCGCACTTTCGGAGAGCCCCGATGCACACCCTGATCCAAAACCTGATCCGCAGCACGTCCTACCCCCTGATCGCTGGAGGCGCGGCACTTCTGCTCGTGCATCTGGCCGCTGCCGGTGCGAGTTATTGGCCGCTGTTCCCGCTGGTGGTGGCGGCTGGCATCACGCTGGTGGCCGTGCTGGAACGCATCTCACCCTTTGAGCCCGACTGGAACCGCGACCATGACGGCGACACGCGGGCCGATGCGCTGCATCTGTTCGTGAGCTATCTGCTCATCCAGTCCGCCGTGGCGATGGCCTTTGGCCTGCGCGCGCTGGTGCCGCAGGGCTGGGGCCTGTGGCCCAGCACGGCCCCCATGTGGGCGCAGGTGCTGCTGGCCGGACTCATCATGGATCTGGGTCTCTACACCATGCACCGCCTCAGCCATGTCAGCGGCTTCCTGTGGAAGCTCCACGCCCTGCATCACAGCCCGGAACGGCTCTACTGGCTCAACGGCGGTCGTCGTCATCCGCTATCGGCTCTGGTGCTCGCCGGGCCGGGACTGACCGTGCTGCTGATGCTCGGCGCCACGCCCATCGCCGTCGGGGCCTGGATGAGCTTCATGAGCGTGCATCTGGCCTTTCAGCACGCCAATCTCGACTACCGTCTCGGCCCGTTCCGTCATCTGCTGGGCGTGGCGGAGATGCACCGCTTTCACCACAAGCGCGACTTCGAGGATGCGCAGGTCAACTTCGGCGAAGTGTTCCTGATCTGGGATCGCCTGTTCGGCACCTTCCACGATGCGCCGCGCAGTCCGCGCAAAGGTGAGGTGGGATTACGCGGAGAAGCGACACCCAGTGGCTATTGGGCGCAGCTTGTCTGGCCATTCAAACGTGTGGTCTAGAAGATTCTGTGGACTGTGATCCCGACCGCCTGTCCACTAGGCTGTTGGCGCGCGTTGAAAATTGACCAGCCAAACGGGGTTCTGCTCACTGAAAATTGACCAGGGTGTTCTTCACTAGCCTGCGGGGTTTTACCCCAGCAGGAAGACGAGGTGCATACCATGGCGATGT
>NZ_RJVO01000012.1 GCF_003730135.1 Stagnimonas aquatica
TGGTACGCCTTCCCCATGCTTCACCTCCAGTCTCAGGAAGCGTTGCACTTGATCTTAGAATCCGCCTTACTTTTCTTTGCACAAGCAAAGAAAAGTGAGTCGCCAATAGGCGAAAAAAAGCTACCAAGCCCTGCACCGCCAGCAGAGCGCGAACGCGCGAATCGCCAGACAAGGCAAGACAAGGCCAGGCCAGATCAAGCGCATCCAGCCCGCCCGGCACCAGCGTATCCTGCGCACCCCGAACCCCGCCCTACCCGCCCAATGCGCGACCTGATCCTGCACCACTACCCCATGTCCCCCTACTCCGAAAAGATCCGCGCGATCCTCGGCTACAAGGGCCTGGCCTGGCGCTCGGTGGACATTCCGATGATGGCGCCCAAGCCCGATCTGGCCGCGCTCACCGGCGGCTACCGCAAGACGCCAGTGCTGCAAGTCGGCCGCGACGTGATCCTCGATACCAGCCTGATGGTGCGGGTGCTGGAACGCCTCTACCCGAGTCCGGCGCTGATCCCGGAGGCGCATCGGATGAGCTGTCTCGCTTACGCCGGCTACGAGCAGACGCTGTTCTACGGCGCGGTCGCGACGGTGTTCCAGCCCGAGGGGCTCAAGGCCATGATCGCCCGGCTGGGCGCGGAGCAGATGCAGGCCTTCTCGCGCGACCGCCAGGAACTGTTCACTGGCGGCAGCGCCAGACGGCCGAGCCCGGAGCTGTACAAGACCCAGTTCCTGCCCGCCGCCAACGCGCTCAACGCGCAACTGGCCGGGAGGGATTTCCTGCTCGGCGAGGCGCCGACACTCGCCGACTTCGTCTGCTGGCATCCGATCTGGTTCGTGCGCGACAACCCGGGTGTCGCGCCCTTGCTGGCGCCGCTGCGCAATCTCATGGCCTGGGAGCAGCGCATGCGCGCGCTCGGGCATGGCTACCCCAGCACGATCGACGCCGAGACGGCGCTCGAAACAGCGCGCGGTGCCGAGAGCTGGCTCGACTTCGACGGCCCGTTGCAGGAGCCCAACGGCCTGAAGATTGGCGAGCGGGTGCTGCTACGCGCCAGCGACTACGGCTGCGAGCCGGTCGAGGGTCTGCTGCTGCATGCTTCGGCCTACGAAGTGGTGCTGCAACGCCAGGACTCCCGCGCCGGCGACCTGCGCGTGCACGCACCGCGCGCCGGCTTCAGCCTCAGCGCGGCTTGAGCCGCAATCCGCAATCCGCAATCCGCAATCCGCAATCCGCAATCCAAGGAGCATCCCATGTCGCTTTCCATGTACCAGGCTTCCGTGCCCGTGCTAGTGCGCGTGCTGAGCAACTACATCAACGTGCTGGAAAAGGCCAAGGTCTACGCCGAGGCAAAGAAGCTGGACCCGCTGGTGCTCACCGGCTTCCGTCTGTTCCCCGACATGCTGCCGTTGACCAAGCAGGTGCAGATCGCCAGCGACATGGCCAAGGGCGGCGGCGCGCGTCTGGCCGGCGCCGAGGTGCCCAAGTACGAGGACAACGAGACCAGCTTCGATGAACTGGTGGCGCGCCTGGACAAGACCATCGAGTTCCTGCGCGGCCTGGACCCCAAGGCCTTCGAGGGCAGCGAAAGCAAGGAGATCGTGCTGCCGATGCGCAGCGGACCGGTGAAGTTCAAGGGGCAGGACTACCTGTTCAACTTCGTGCTGCCCAACGTCTATTTCCACGCCGCCACCGGCTACAACATCCTGCGCCACAACGGCGTTGAGATCGGCAAGATGGATTTTCTCGGCAAGCTGGAAGGCTGAAAGAGCTATTTCCCTCCCCCGCTTGCGGGGGAGGGTCAGGGTGGGGGCGGTTTGCCCACCGAGGCTGACGCTAAGGCCCAACGCCCCCATCCCAGCCTTCCCCCTCCAGCGGGGGAAGGAGTCCCTAAGCTACTTGAGGGTCAGGCAATCCACCTGCGCACTACGGCTGCCGTCGGAGAGCCAGAGCTGGCCGTCCTGGATGGTGCATTGCAGGCTCATGGACCGCTGTACGAAGGCCGCCAGCGCCGTGTCGCCGATGGTCTGGAAGCGCCGCACGCTGAGGTTGCGGGTGCGCTCCAGCTTGGGCGCGATGCCCTCCCACCAGGGGCCGGCGGCGTTGCCGTAGCAGAGCACCACCACCTGCCCTGATCGACCGCAGGCCTTGAGGATGCGCTTCTCGTCGGGCTGGCCGAGGTCGATCCACAGCTCGATGGCGCCGGTCAGGTCCTTCTGCCAGACATCGGGTTCGTCGGGGTCGCTCAAGCCCTTGGTGAAGGCCAGGTGCTCGTGCGCGTAGAGCGCATAGGCGAGCAGGCGCAGCATCAGGCGCTCGTCGGTTTCCGATGGGTGCTGGGCCAGCGTCAGGCTGTGGTCCGCGTAATAGCCACGGTCCATGTCGGCAATGTTCAGCTCGGCTTTGCAGATGGTGGCTTTCAGGGCCATGTGGTGACTCGCGGATTCAGATCAGGCGCCGAGCGGCGCGGGGGCAGATCGGGGCACGCGCACCGCCAGCAGCACGCCGGCCACCAGCAGCGCCGCGCCGATCCAGGTTTCCAGCGGCCAGGGCACGCCGCTCCAGAGGCGGCCGTAGAGCAGCCCGGCCAGGGTTTCGGCGACGATCATCGGCCCCAGTTGCGCTGCCGGCAGATGGCGGCTGGCGGCGTTCCAGAGGCTGTTGGCGAGCAGCGAGCCGAACAGGCCCATCAGCAGGCTCACGGCGAGAAAGCGCGGCCAGTCCAGCTCCTCGAACAGACCCTGCCCGCTCACCGCGCCCAGCGCCAGCGCGAACGGCAGCGCCGCCGCGCCCTGCATCGCCGACCAGGTCTGGCCGTCGAGCGCGGCGTGATGGCGGAACAGGCGCGCGTTGGCGAGCGCGAAGGCGGTCCACAGGCTCAGCGCCAGCACCGCCAGCAGCACGCCGCCGGCGACATCTGGCGCCACGTAGTTGCCGACCTGCGGATGCGCCAGGCTGGTGCCGGCGATGGTCAGCGCGAAGCCGGCGAGTTGGTAGGCGTTGGGCCGCCGCCGTTCCAGCAGACAGGCCGCCAGCGGGATGGTCACCGGCAGCATGCCGATGATGAGAGTGGGTAGCACCACGCCGGCCTTTTGCAGCGAGGCCGAGAGGCAGACGAAGTAGAGCAGATTGCCGAGCAGACTCAGCACCAGGGCATCGCGCCAGGCGCTGCCTGCTTGTCTCAGCCGACCGCTCGCCGCTAGCAACACCAGCGCGGCAATGCCGTAGGCGACGTAGCGACCGGCCGCGACCAGTGCGGGCGATGCATCGGTCGCCAGCAGCGGCCCGATGAAGGAGAAGCCCCAGAGCGCGCCGGCGCCACAGGCGTAGGCGACGCCTACGCCGGAGATGCGGCTCATCTAGCGCGGCTCGCCGGGAATCCGTGGCGTCGCGGGCACCACATCGCCGTTCTGCGCGCGCTGGCGCAGGGCGTGGTCGATCAGCACCAGCGCCAGCATCGCTTCGGCGATGGGCGTGGCGCGCAGGCCCACGCAGGGGTCGTGGCGGCCGGTGGTGATCATCTCGGTGGCCTGGCCATCCTGGTCGATGGTCTTGCCCGGAATCTGGATCGAGGAAGTCGGCTTGATGGCGAGGCGCGCGTAGACGGTCTGGCCGGTGGAGATGCCGCCGCTGATGCCGCCGGAATGGTTGGAAAGAAATCCCTGCGGCGACAACTCGTCGCGGTGCTCGCTGCCGCGCTGATCGACCACGCCGAAGCCGTCGCCGATCTCCACCGCCTTCACCGCGTTGATGCCCATGAGGGCGCGGGCGATGTCGGCGTCCAGACGGTCGAACACCGGCTCGCCCCAGCCCGGCGGCACGCCGGCGGCTTCAACATAGAGCAAGGCACCACAGGAGTCCTTGGCGCTGCGCAGCATCTCGATGTGCGCTTCCAGCGCCGGAAGCTTGGCGGGATCGGCGGCGAAGAAGGGGTTGCCGTTCACCACCGACCAGTCGCTGCGCGCCACCTTGATCGGCCCCATCTGCTCCAGGCAGCCGCGAATCTCGACGCCGTAGCGGACCTTGAGCCACTTCTTGGCGATGGCACCCGCCGCCACCCGCGCCGCAGTCTCGCGCGCCGAGCTGCGGCCGCCGCCGCGATGGTCGCGGATGCCGTACTTCTGGATGTAGGCGTAGTCGGCGTGATTGGGCCGGAACACCTGCTTGATCTTGTCGTAGTCGTAGCTGCGCTGGTCGCTGTTCTCGATCAGCAGCGCAATCGGCGTGCCGGTGGTCAGGCCCTCGAACACCCCGGAAAGGATGCGGACCTTGTCCTCCTCCTTGCGCTGGGTGACGAACTTGCTGGTGCCGGGCTTGCGGCGGTCGAGATCGGGCTGGATGTCGGCCTCGCTCAGCGGCAGCCCTGGCGGGCAGCCATCGACGATGCAGCCCAGCGCCGGGCCGTGGCTCTCGCCGAAAGTGGTGACGGTGAAGCTCTTGCCGAAAGTATTGCCGGACATGCGCTCAGTTCCCTTGCAGCCAATCTTCCAGATCGGCCTTGCCGATGACGAACACTCCATCGCCGCCGCGCTCGAACTCCGGCCAGGCGACCGGGATGTCGGGGAAGCGGGCGTTGAATTCCTCCTGCGAACCGCCGATCTCGCAGACCAGCAGGCCACCCTCGCTCAGGTGTTCGGCAGCCTCGTTGAGGATGCGCTCGACGATGTCCATGCCGTCGATGCCGGCGGCCAGCGCCATGCGCGGCTCGTGTTGGAACTCGGGGCCGAGGTTGTCGACCTCGATCTCCGGCACGTAGGGCGGATTGCTGACGATCAGTTCGTAGCGCCGGCCCTTAAAAGCGGCGAACAGGTCGGATTTGATCGCCCGTACCTGGCCGCCGCAGTGGTGGCGCAGGATGTTGATCTCGCAGACCTCCAGCGCGCCCTCGGAAAGCTCGCCGAGATCGACTTCGGCCTCCGGGAAAGCCTGGGCGCAGGCAATGCCGATGCAGCCGGAGCCGGCGCAGAGGTCGAGGATGCGTTGCGGCTCCACCGTCAGCCAGGGCTGGAAGCCCTGGCCGATCATCTCGCCGATCGGCGAGCGCGGAATCAGCACGCGCTCATCGACGGTGAACGGCAGGCCGCAGAACTGGATCTCGCCGATCAGGTAGGCGGCCGGACGGCGGCTGTCGATGCGCTCGCGCAACAGCGCGTACACACGGCTTTTCTCCTCGGCGGTGAGCGCCGCTTCCAGATACACGGTCGGCAGATCGGCCGGCAGCTTCAGCGCCCAGAGCACCAGGTGAAAGGCTTCGTCGAGGGCGTTGTCGGTGCCGTGGCCATAGACCAGGCCGGCACGGGCAAAGGCGGAGGCGCCCCAACGCACGTAGTCGCGGACGGTGTGGAGTTCCGGCGGCGGGGAACCGGCGGCGGCGGAGATGGTCGAGAGCATTCCCGTATTATCACCGCTATCCGCTCCTCGCCGGGCGGGCCCACCCCAACTCAGCTCCCTATTTCATGCCCCGAAACATTCTGTTCGGGCTCATCGCAGCGGTCGCCGCCGCGCTGGGCCTGGCCGTCGGCGCGATGCTGCTCCAACCTAAGAGCATCACCATTGCCTCCGGCACTCTGCTGCAAACCCCGCGCGCCCTGCCCGCCTTCAGCCTCACCGACCAGGACGGCCAGCTGTTCGACAACGCCCGCCTCAACGGCCACTGGACCCTGGTCTTCGCCGGTTTCACCTACTGCCCGGACATCTGCCCCGGCACGCTGACGCTGCTGAAGGCCGTGAAGGCCAAGCTCGGCCCCGAGGCGGCGAAGCTGCAGGTGCTGTTCCTGTCGGTGGACCCGGCGCGCGACACGCCGGAGCGCTTGAAGAGCTATGTGCAGTTCTTCGACCCCACGTTTCTCGCCGCCACCGCACCCGACGCCGAGTTGGAGAAGCTGGCGCGCGGCATGAGCTTCGTCTACGCCAAGGTGCCGGGCGCGACGCCGGACAGCTACACCATGGACCACTCCACCGCGCTGATGCTGGTAAACCCGCAGGGTCAACTGGCCGGCTTCTTCACCGCGCCGCTCAAGGCGGACAGCCTGAGCGCGGACCTCAAGACCATCCTGGGAAACGGCTAATGGCGAACAGCGATGCCAGCATCGGCGACCGTCTGTTCGCCGCCATCCAGCAAGTGCTGCCCACCCGGGCACTGTCCAGCGGCATGCATGCGCTTACCCGCATCCGCACGCCCTGGTTCAAGAACGCCTTCATCCGCATCTTCATGCGCGGCTTCGACATTCGCCTCGACGAGGCCCAGATCCGCGATGTCGAGCAGTTCGAGCACTTCAACGCCTTCTTCACCCGCGCCCTGCAGTCCGGGGCCCGGCGCATCGACGCGGCGCCGGAGGCCTTCGTCAGCCCGGTGGACGGCGCGGTGTCGCAGTTTGGCGACCTGCTCGGCCGCAGCACCGGACCGGGAGCCGAGCTGATCCAGGCCAAGGGCCACAACTACTCCGCCGAAACCCTGCTCGCCGGCCGTGCCGACTGGGCGGCGGAGTTCGCGGGCGGCCAGTTCATCACCATTTACCTCGCGCCCTACAACTACCACCGCATCCACATGCCGGTGGCCGGCAAGCTGCGCGAGTGGGCCTATGTGCCCGGGCGGCTGTTCTCGGTGAACCACGCCACCGCCCGCGCGCTGCCCGGCGTGTTCGCCCGCAACGAGCGGCTGGTGGCGATGTTCGACACCGAGTTCGGGCCGATGGCGTTGGTGATGGTCGGCGCCTTGTTCGTTGGCTCGATGGAGACCACCTGGGCTGGCGAGGTGAGTCCGCCGCATGTGCGCGAACCGGCACCGGCGTTCTACGCGCCGATGCGTCCCATCGAGTTCCAGAAGGGCGAGGAGATGGGCCGCTTCAACATGGGTTCGACGGTGATCCTGCTGATGCCCAAGAAGCTGAACTGGGAAGCGCTGCAATCCCGCCAGCCGCTGCGCCTGGGCGAGCGCCTCGCCCGCATCAAGTCCTAAAAGAACGCGTCCGCGCATGAACTCCGAACTGCAAGCGGTGCTGGACGCCCTGGGCCGCATCGTCCTCGGCAAGGACCGCCAGTTGCGCCTGGCCCTGGCCTGCCTGCTGGCGCGCGGCCATCTGCTGATCGAGGACGTGCCCGGCGTCGGCAAGACCACCCTGGCGCTGGCGCTCTCCAGGGTGCTCGGACTCGCCTTCCAGCGCGTGCAGTTCACCTCCGACCTCTTGCCGGCCGACATCCTCGGCGTCTCGGTGTTCGAGCGCGAGCACGGGCATTTCCGCTTTCACCCCGGCCCGATCTTTTCGCAGGTGGTGCTGGCCGACGAGGTCAACCGCGCCAGCCCCAAGACCCAGTCGGCGCTGCTGGAAGCGATGGAGGAGCGGCAGGTGAGCGTCGAGGGTGCGACCCGAGGCCTGCCTGAACCGTTCTTTGTGCTCGCCACCCAGAATCCGGCCGACCAGATCGGCGTGTTCCCGCTGCCGGAATCGCAGCTCGACCGCTTCCTGATGCGCCTGTCGATGGGCTTTCCGCCGCGCGAAGCCGAGCGCGCCCTGCTGCTGGAACAGGACCGCCGCAGTCTGCTGATGCAGGTGGAGCCGGTGCTCGACCCGGAGCGCCTGCTGGGACTGCAAGCCCAGGTCGGCCAGGTGCTGACTTCGCCGGCGCTGGTCGATTACCTGCTGGCGCTGATCGAGTACAGCCGCAATCACCCGGCGCTCAAGCAGGGCCTGTCGCCGCGCGCTGGCCTGGCCCTGCGTCGCGCCGCGCAGGCCTGGGCGCTGCTCGACGGCCGCGGCAGCGTGATCCCGGAAGACGTGCAGGCGGTGTTTCCGGCGGTGGCCGGCCATCGCCTGCTGGCCACCGAGCGCGAGCGCGGCGCGCCGACGCCCGAAGCCATCCTCGACGCCGTGGCGATTCCCTAGGAGCCGACCGCCGCCATGCGCCTGCGGCCCCAGCTCAGCATCCCGCCCGAGGCCTACAACCGCGACGGCCGCGATCCCTTTCTGGCACGGCTGGCGATGGTGCTGTTCCACCCCTTGCGCAGCCTGCGTCGGCGGATCAACACCTGGGTGGCGGCGCGCGTGCAGCGCCAGCCGGGGCCGGTGAGCGTGCCGCGCCACCGCGTCTACATCGTCCCCACCCGCTTCGGTTACGGCTACGGCATCCTGCTGCTGGTGATGCTGCTGGGCGCGATGAACTACACCAACAGCATGGCCTTCGCGCTCACCTTCCTGCTCGCCGGTCTGGGCCTCCTGGGCATGCACCACACCCACGGCAACCTGCTCAACATCCGCCTGCACGCCGGGCGGGTGACGCCGGTGTTCGCCGGCGAGCTGGCGCAGTTCGAGGTGCGGGTGGAAAACCCGACCGCCAGCGCCCGCTACACCCTGATGCTGGGCTGGCCGGACCAGGAGCCGGCGGCGACCGTCGATGTGCCCGCCGGCGGCAGCGCCAGCGTTCTGCTGCCCTTGCCGGCGGTGCGACGCGGCTGGCTGCCGGCGCCGCGCTTCGCGGTTGCCACCGAGTTTCCGCTGGGCCTCCTGCATGCCTGGACCTGGATCGAGCTGGACATGAATGCCCTGGTCTATCCGGCGCCCGCCCCGGCCGGACGCCAGCCGCCGCAGGCCGGCGGCGACTACGGCTTTGCCGCCAGCGAGCGGCCGGGCGTGGACGAGTTCGTCGGCCTGCGCGGCTACGCGCCGGGCGACATGCCGCGCAGCATCCACTGGAAGAGCTTCGCCAAGCTGGAGCTGCCGCAGGTGAAGCGCTTCGGCGAGAGCGTGTCGCGCGAGCGGGTGCTGGACTACCAACTGCTGAGCGACCTCGGCGTCGAGGCGCGACTCTCGCAGCTCTGCCGCTGGGTGCTGGAGGCCGAGCAGGCGCGCGAGCCCTATGCCCTGCGTCTGCCCGGTCTCGCCATCGACGCCGGTCTCGGAGCCAGCCAGCGCGAGCACTGCCTGCGGGCGCTGGCCTTGTTCCAGGCCACTTGAGTCATGGCCGCCCTGCCCGCCACCACCGCCCGCACCTATCTGCACAGCACCAGCCTGCTGCGCCTGCTGGCGGTGATGCTGCTGGTGCTGGCCCCGCATTTCGCGCGGCTGCCCTGGGGTGAGACGGTGGCGATTCTGGCGGTACTGGCCTGGCGCGCCCTCGCTGCCCGGCGACGCTGGCGCATGCCCGGCAAGCTGGTGCGCGGGGCGCTGACTCTGGCCGCCTTTGCCGGCGTCTACTGGAGCTACGGCCGCATCAACGGCCAGCACGCGGGCGTCGCCCTGCTGGTGGTGATGGCCGCGCTCAAGCTCACCGAGATGGACCAGCGCCGTGACGTGATGGTCACGGTGTTCCTGATGTACTTCCTCTGCGTCACCCACTTCCTGTTCTCGCAGGAAATCTGGACCGTCCTGTATCTGTTCGCCGCTGCGGTGTCGGTGACCGCGATCCTGATCGAGGCCAACCACGCCGGCGAGCCGCTGCCGCTGCGCCTGACCCTGCGCCGTGGCGGCAGCCTGGTGCTGCAATCGGTGCCGCTGATGCTGCTGATGTTCGTGCTGTTCCCGCGCGTGCCCGGCCCGCTGTGGGGCCTGCCCTCGGACGCCGGCGCCGAGCGCAGCGGCCTGTCCGACCGCATGTCGCCGGGCGACATCGCCAGCCTGATCCTCAACGACGAACTGGCCTTCCGGGTGCGCTTCGAGGGCCGGGTGCCGGAGCCGCGCGAGCGCTACTGGCGCGGTCCGGTGTTCTGGGACTTTGACGGCCGCGAATGGAGCGAGGGCCTGGGCGCGCTCAGCCAGGAGCCGCTGCAACTGGAGGTGGGCGGCGAGCCGCTGGCCTACGAGGTGGTGCTGGAGCCACACCGCGCGCTCTGGCTCTTGGCGCTGGAGATGCCCGATGTTAGCAGTCTGCCGGCCGGCGCCCGGCTCACCCAGGATGGCCGCCTGCTGGCACGCAACGCGGTGCGCGAGCGCCAGCTCTACCGCATGCGCTCCTACCTCGACTTCCGCCTGCAACCGGAGTTGTCCGAGCGCGCCCGCCGCTACGCCACCCGCCTGCCGCCGCAGCGCAATCCACGCGCCCAGGCGCTTGCCGCGCAGTGGCGTGCGCAGGGCCTGGACGACGCCGCCATCGTCGAAGCCGCGCTGCGGATGTTCCGCGAGCAGGATTTCTTCTACACCCTGAAACCGCCGCTGCTGGGCCAGGACCCGGTGGACGACTTCCTGTTCAACACCCGGCGCGGCTTCTGCGAGCACTACGCCAGCGCCTTCACCACCCTGATGCGCGCCGCCGGCATCCCGGCGCGGGTGGTCACCGGCTACCAGGGCGGCGAGCGCAACGGCGTCGGCGGCTACTACCTGGTGCGGCAGTCCGACGCCCATGCCTGGTCCGAGGTCTGGCTGGCCGGCACAGGCTGGCAGCGCGTCGATCCCACCGCCGCCGTGGCGCCCAACCGCATCGAGCAGAACCTGGCCTCGGCGCTGTCGCTTGATGAATCCCTGCCGCTGGGCCTGCGCCGTGGCGGTGCCGATGCCTGGGTGCGTCTGCAGGACAGTTGGGACTACGCCAATGCGCAGTGGAACCGCTGGGTGCTGGCCTATGGCCCGGAGTTGCAGGAACAGTTGCTGAGCCGCTTCGGCCTGAGCGGCTGGCGCGACCTGATGCTGAGCCTGACCATCGGTCTGGCCTTGGCGCTGAGCTTGTTCGGCGCCCTGGCCTTGCGCCGGGCCATGCCGCTGAGGCCAAGCGACCCGGCGCTGCGGGCCTGGCGGCGGGCGCTGCGGCCGCTAGCCCGTGCCGGGCTGGAGCAGCGCCCGGCCGAAGGCGCGACCGCGTTCGCGGCGCGGGTGGCGGCGCAGCGGCCGGAGCTGGCGGCGGTGGTTGCGGAGTTGGCCCGCCGGTATCAGCAGGCGCGGTATGACGGGATGGAGCCGGCGGATCGGGAGACCTTGGCGGGATTGCGGGCGGCGGGCTTGGATTTGAGGCGGGAGTTGCGGAAACGCTGAGTTGCGCTTGGCTATTGCCTTGCCTTGCCTTGCCTGGCAGTTCGCGCGTTCGCGCTCTTTTGACGGTGTGCTGTTTGCTGTCTTTTTTTCGCCTATTGGCGACTCACTTTTCTTTGCTTGTGCAAAGAAAAGTAAGCAAAAGAAAGCACACCCCTGCGTAGCGCCCCCTTCGGGGGTTCCCTGCGATGCTCGGCCCAAAGGGGCCGCTCGCGAACTCGGCGCCCTATAGGCGCCTCAGACATGCGCTCGCTGTTATCCCCCTTTGGTCCTGCGCTTCTCGGCGCTACGAAGGGGGAGGGAACGTCAACAGCTACATCACCCGCCACATCAAAAGCACTCCGGCTCGTTGGCTCCGCCAACCTCGCGCAAGCGAAGCAAGCGCCTGCTGTTGCTTTTGATGTGGCGGCGGGCGAAGACCGCCGTGCTGTAGATGTTCCGGTCCCCTTCGTAGCGCCGAGAAGCGCAGTGGTCGGGGGGTATGGAAGCGCCCGCCTGTTTGAGGCGCCTATAGGGCGCCGAGTTCGGGCGC
>NZ_RJVO01000013.1 GCF_003730135.1 Stagnimonas aquatica
TGTTGGCGCGCGTTGAAAATTGACCAGCCAAACGGGGTTCTGCTCACTGAAAATTGACCAGGGTGTTCTTCACTAGCCTGCGGGGTTTTACCCCAGCAGGAAGACGAGGTGCATACCATGGCGATGTACGCGAAAGTGCGGCGAATGCGGTTCCGGGACGGCTTGTCGATCAGTGAGATCGCCCGCCGGACCAGCCTGACGAGAAACACCGTCAAGAAGTGGCTGGCGGAGCCGGCCCGTAGTGAGATGAAGTACCAGCGGCCCGCCGGGCCGCGCAAGCTTGATGGCCATGCCGAATGGCTGCGGCAGGCACTGGAGACCGATGCGCGACGGCCGCGCAGCGACCGGCGCACCGCACTTCGGCTGCACGCTCAGCTTCAGGAGCAAGGCTTCACCGGCAGCTACAGCCGGGTGACCGAATTCCTGCGCCGGTGGAAGGCCGATCTCGGTGCGGTCACCGCCCGATCCGCCTACGTGCCACTCCGCTTCGACTGGGGTGAGGCCTTCCAATTCGACTGGAGCGAAGAAGGCCTGCTGATCGGCGGCATCTGGCGCAAGATCCAGCTGGCCCACATGAAGCTGTGTGCCAGCCGTGCCTTCTGGCTGGTGGCCTATCCGAGCCAGGGCCATGAGATGCTGTTTGATGCCCATACCCGGAGCTTTGCCGGCCTAGGTGGCGTCGCCCGTCGGGGCATTTACGACAATATGAAAACGGCGGTGGATCGTGTGCCGGGCCGTGGCAAGGCGCGCATCGTCAATGCCCGTTTCGCCGCGATGACGGCGCACTATCTCTTCGATCCCGACTTCTGCAATGTCGCCTCCGGCTGGGAGAAAGGCCGGGTCGAGAAGAGCGTGCAGGACACGCGCCGTCGCATCTGGCAGTCCGCCGCCGATCAGCGCTTCGCCAGCTTTGGCGAATTGAATGTCTGGCTGGCCACGCAGTGCATCGAGGCGCGCCAGGCACCCCATCCCGAGTTTCCCGGCATGAGCATCCAGGAGGCCTGGGAGCACGAGCAGGTGCAGCTGATGCCGGTCCCGACGCCCTTCGACGGCTATGTCGAATCCGCGGTGCGGGTCTCCAGTACCAGCCTGGTCTCCATCGCCCGCAATCGCTACTCGGTGCCCTGCGCGCTGGCCGGACATCGGGTCAGCGTGCGGCTGTATCCCGAGCGCGTCGTGATCGTCGCCGATCAGCAGATCGTGGCCGAGCATGTCCGGGCCAGCGACCGCGATCACGTGGTCTACGACTGGCAGCACTATGTCCCGCTGATCGAGCGCAAGCCCGGTGCGCTCCGAAACGGGGCGCCCTTCGCCGAGCTGCCGGCGCCGCTGCAGCGGCTCAGCCGCGCGCTGCTGCGCCGCGACGGCGGCGACCGGGTGATGGCGCAGGTGCTGTCGTCGGTACCGGTCTTCGGGCTGGAAGCCGTGCTGGTCGCGGTCGATCTGGTGCTGGAATCCGGCCGCCCCAGCGCCGAGCATGTGCTCAATGTCCTCGCCCGTTTGCGGGAAGGGCCACCGCCCGAATCGGTGGAAACCCGGCTGACCGTCATCACCGCGCCGATCGCCGACACCCAGCGCTACGACTCGCTGCGCGAGGAGGTCTGCCATGGCTGATCTGATCGCCGATCTGAAGGCGCTGCGCCTGTACGGAATGGCCGGCTGCTACGCCGACTGGGTCGAGCAAGGCAGTACCGGCGGCCTGACCACCTACGAATCCCTGCTGACGCACCTGGTGCGCGCCGAGAGCACGGATCGGGCGCTTCGCTCGATCCGCTACCAGATGCACAGTGCCCGATTTCCGATCCACCGGGATCTCGCCGGATTCGACTTCGACCAATCGAAGGTCGAGCGTCGTCAGATCACCGGCTTCGCCACGATGGCCTTCACCGAGAAGGCGGAAAACATCGTGCTGATCGGCGGTACCGGCACCGGCAAGACCCATCTGGCCACGGCGCTGGGCGTCGAAGCCATCACACGCCACGGCAAGCGGGTGCGCTTCTACTCGACGGTGGAGCTGGTCAATGCGCTGGAGCAGGAGAAGGCCGCCGGCAAAGCCGGCCGGCTGGCCCATCAGCTGATGCACCTCGACCTGGTGATCCTCGACGAGCTGGGCTACCTGCCGTTTTCGCAGGCCGGCGGCGCACTGCTGTTTCATCTGCTCTCGAAACTCTACGAGCACACCAGCGTGATCATCACGACCAATCTGGTCTTCGCGGAGTGGAGCCACGTCTTCGTCGATCCGAAGCTCACGACCGCACTGCTCGACCGGCTCACACACCACTGCCACATCGTCGAGACCGGCAACGAGTCCTATCGCTTCCGACACAGCAGCAGCACCGCCAAAGCCCGCATCAAATCCCGTGAACAGGCCAAGACTCAGCCGCAGACCCAGGAGCGAACCGATGAACTGATCTGACGACCTACAATCCCAACACGCCGAGGGCTACCGCCCTCGGCGTCCACCCCTGGTCAATTTTCAATGAGCAGAGATGGTCAGTTTTCAACGCGCGCCAACA
>NZ_RJVO01000014.1 GCF_003730135.1 Stagnimonas aquatica
ATGAACATCACCATATTCGGCTCTGGCTACGTAGGCTTGGTCACGGCGGTCTGTTTTGCCGAGGTTGGCAACGACGTGCTGTGCGTGGACGTGGACGAGCGCAAGGTGGCGATGCTGCGGCGTGGCGAGTCGCCGATCTACGAACCGGGGCTGTCGGAGCTGCTGAAGAGCAATTACGAAGCCGGCCGCATCCGCTTCACCACCTCCGCTGAGGAAGGTGCCAAGCACGGCCTGTACCAGTTCATCGCGGTGGGTACGCCGCCCAATGAAGACGGTTCGGCGGACATGAAGTACGTGCTGGCGGTGGCCAAGTCCATCGGCCAGTACATCGACGGCTACCGGGTGGTCATCAGCAAGTCAACAGTGCCGGTCGGCACCGCCGACCGCGTGCGCGCGGCGGTGGCCGCCGAGCTCAAGGCCCGGGGCGCCAGCCACGAGTTCGATGTGGTGAGCAACCCGGAGTTCCTCAAGGAAGGCGCGGCGATTGCCGACTTCACCAAGCCGGACCGTATCGTGGTGGGCTCCGACAGTCTGCGGGCGACCGAGCACATGCAGCAGCTCTATGCGCCGTTCAACCGCAATCACGACCGGGTGGTGGTGATGGACGTGCGCTCCTCGGAGATGACCAAGTACGCCGCCAACGCGATGCTGGCGACCAAGATCAGCTTCATGAACGAGATGGCCAACCTGGCGGAGAAGCTGGGAGCGGACATCGAGAAGGTGCGCATCGGCATCGGTTCGGATCCGCGCATTGGCTACCAGTTCATCTATCCGGGTTGCGGCTATGGCGGCTCCTGCTTCCCGAAGGACGTGAAGGCGCTGATCCACATGGCCGAGGAAGTCGGCTTCGAGGCGGCGGTGCTGCAGGGCGTGGAAGACGTCAACAACCAGCAGAAGGGCGTGCTGTTCGAGAAGATCAGTGCTCACTTCGGGGGCGATCTGGCCGGCAAGACCATCGGTCTCTGGGGCCTGGCCTTCAAGCCGCGCACCGACGACATGCGCGAGGCGCCGAGCCGCAATCTGATGGAGGCCCTGTGGGCGGCGGGCGCCAAGGTGCGGGCCTACGATCCGGTGGCGGCGCATGAAACCCATCGCATCTACGGCGACCGTGCCGATCTGGTCTATGCCAAGTCGCCGGAGGACGCCGCCGAAGGCGCCGACGCACTGGCCCTGGTCACCGAGTGGAAGGTCTTCGCTTCCCCCAACTTTGCCACCCTGGCCAAGCTGCTCAAGCAGCCGGTCATCTTCGACGGCCGCAACCAGTACGATCCCGCCTACCTCAAGAAAGCTGGCTTCCAGTACTACAGCATCGGACGAAAACCGGCCTGAC
>NZ_RJVO01000015.1 GCF_003730135.1 Stagnimonas aquatica
AGGCGGATTCTAAGATCAAGTGCAACGCTTCCTGAGACTGGAGGTGAAGCATGGGGAAGGCGTACCAGCACCTGAGCGCGGAGGAACGCGGCACGATCATGGCGCTGCGTCATGAAGGCCGAAGCCTTCGAGTGATCGCGGGAGTTCTGGGGCGATCGGCGAGCACGATTTCGCGGGAGCTTCGGCGCAACGGGGAGAGACCGCCCTCGACAGGGCCAGTGATGGGAAGACCTCGGCTGGGCTATGACGCCACCCGTGCGGGACAACGAGCCCGTCGGCTGCGGCATGGGCGTCGACGCCGTCGCAAGCTGGATCGTCAGGGGCTCTTGTGGGCGCAGGTCCGGCACTTGTTACAGCGCAAATGGTCGCCTGAGCAGATCGCATGCACACTCGGCAGCGTGTCGCACCAGACCATCTATACCGCGATTTATGCCATACCCCGGGGAGAGCTCCGCCGGGAGCTGACGGTGTTGCTGCGTCGGGGCCGGGCGGCTCAGAAGCTGATGGACCGGCCGGCCAGCCGGCGGGGACAGATGCAGAACCTACCGAGCATTCACGTCCGTCCGCCGGAAGCCCAGGACCGGCTTCTGCCGGGTCACTGGGAGGGTGATTTTCTCAAAGGAGGGCACAACCGCTCGGCGGTGGGCGTCCTGGTTGATCGTCATTCCCTGTTCCTGATGCTGGTTGTGATGGAGGACTGCTCGGCATTGGCCGCCTTGAAGGGCTTCAAGACCGCGTTCTCGCCCCTGCCGCCGGAAGCCAGGAAAACCCTGACCTACGACCAGGGCAAGGAGATGGCCCTGCATCGCAAGCTGGCTGAAAGCACGGGCCTATGCATTTACTTCGCCGACCCCCGTAGTCCCTGGCAGCGGGGTATCTGTGAAAACACCAACGGGCTACTGCGTCAGTACTTTCCCAAGGGATCCGATCTCTCAAAGCTTTCTCAGCGACAACTCGACCACATCGCCTGGGAGATGAACACCCGCCCCCGCAAAACCCTCGGGTGGAAGACTCCCGCCGAAGTCTTCTTCAACAAATGCTTCGAACAACGCGATCAAAACAACCGTGTTGCACTTGATGCTTGAATCCG